>BPKO01000014.1 GCA_026005175.1 Candidatus Tectimicrobiota bacterium | reverse complement strand
TTCCTGTCCCAGCAGCAAGTCGCGAGGCACTCGCACCTGCTCGAGGACGGCCTCGTAGTGGTAAACCTCCCCCGTGAGGTTGCGGATCGGGCGCAGCGTCAGCCCCGGGGTGGTGTTGGGCACCACGAACATGCTCAGACCCTTGTGGCGTGGGGCCTGCGGATTGGTACGGGCCAGCACCAGCCCGTGCGTGGCAATGCCGGCGTGGCTGCTCCAGATCTTGCGGCCGTTGAGTACGTAGGTGTCGCCGTCGCGCACCGCCGTGGTCTGCAAGGAAAGGAGGTCCGAGCCGGCGTTGGGCTCGCTGAAGCCCTGCCAGAACGTCGCTTCCCCGCGGGCAATCTGCGGGTAGCAGCTCCTGCTTGAGGCGCGGCGAGCCGTAGCGGATAATGGCTTCGGCCGTCTGGTCGCAACCCGCCAGCGGGCCAAAGGGCGCCCCGGCCGCGGCGAGCTCTTCAAAGAGAATGAGCTTGTAGAGGAGGGGCCGCGCCTGCCCGCCGTAGGCACGCGGCCAAGTCAGCGTCAACCACCCTTGCGCCGCCAGTTGGCGCAAGAAGGCGTGTGAATGCGCGCCCGAGCCGTACCCGGCGTCCATGCCGTCTATGGGGAACGTCTCCGGGGGATGGCGGCGCAGAAACTGGCGCACTTCCTCCCGGAAGGCCTCTTCCTGCGGGGAAAAGCCAAAGTCCACGTCCTCTCTCCTCACTTGCCTCCCGCACGCTGCGGGGGATTTTTCGCCCTCACCTCTTGGTCCAACTCGACCGATAAGATCCGTGTCTGGCCAGGGAAGGTCAGGGAGCCACGGGAGCCGCCGTCCATGCCACAACGCACCCCCTCATCCGCTGCCGGCTTCAGCCTGGTGGAGCTGCTCGTGGTGGTCGCCATTCTTGGCGTGCTGACCGCCATCGCCGTGCCCACGCTTCAGACGTACCGCAACCGCAGCCGGATTGCGGCAGTGGTGAGCACGGCCGAAGCGATTCGTGCCAGCCTGGCCGGCTTTGCCGCCAACGACGCCGAAAACAAGTACCCGCCCTCGGCGGCGATTACCGACTATGCCACGCTGCGTGCCGTAGTCAATGCCCACGGCGGCGACTTGCCGGCAGACCACGTCTTTACCGTGCTCCAGTATACCCGCTTTGATGGCGACGGCGACGGCGTCGAAGAAGGCTACTCGCTGCGCCTGAAGGTGCAGGGGGTGCCGGATTCCCAAGTCGGCCACCAGATCCTCGTTACCCCAGGCGGCGTCTTCAGGTGCAGCGGCGGCGACCCCTGCTAAGCGCCCGCGCTTTCAGGCCGGGCGCCGCCTGGCCCCATACCCCAGAGCCACCAGGAACATGACGCTTTGCCCGGCGGCGTGGGGCGAAAAAAAGGCGCTCACCTCGTCATCGAAAAAGGTCAGCCCCGTGGCGCCAAACCCCAGGGCATAGGCAACCAGGTAGAGGCGGGCCGCCTCGCAGACCCGCTTCGAGCTGGGCGGCGCGGTAGCCGCGGTTGCCAAAGTGCGCCAGCACGCGCTCGAGATCGGCAAGGAAAAAGACATCGACGCTGGCCCTCGGCGGCCAGCGGCTGCCCGAGGGCCAGCCTTCCTGCCTCGCGGCGAAAGTTGCCCTGGCGCAGGCCTTCGAGGCACCGCTGCGACGGGTGGTAGACGTACGCCCCCGGCGCCAGGCCGTCGACCGCGTGGACGATGAGGTACAGGGTGGTAAGCGGTGCGGCAGGAGGCGCAAGGACGTCGGCGGCAATGGGGGCGCTGGCGTGCTCGAGGGCGGTGGCCAGCTGCGCCAGGCTCAGAGCGCGAGGGGCAAACTGGCGCGTCGAGCCGCGGCGCCGGATGACCTCCTCCAGCGGCGCCTCGGTGGACAGCGGCGGCGGCAGCGCCACCGTCGGCCCGGCAGGAGTCGGGGCAGGGGCTGGCGGCAGCGGGCGGCGCCAGGCGGCCACCTCCTCCGGCGTGGTCAGGGGCCGAAGCGGCATGCGCGGTGTGAATGGCTGCGTATTCCACCTCGCGGCGCGACAGCGGCGCCACGCGCAGGTGCAGCGGCGCCAGGGGCGGGGTGTGCGGCGGCAGCGGCACGCCGTTGCCCAGGGCCACGAGAAACAGCGTCGCTTCGCGCCGCGCTTCAAGGTCGAGCAGGGCGTTGACCGTGGCATCGACAAAGCCAAGCAGCAGCTGCGCCGGCTGCTGCCGGGCGGTGGCCGCTGCCAGCAAGTTGGCCAAGATGGTTCCGGCGTCCCAGAAGCTGTGGCGGTAAGCGCGCGCGCGATACTTCCAGGCGTTGCGCCAGAAGGTGTCGGTACCCAGAATCACCACCGGGGCCTGCTGCAAGGCGGGGGTGGCAGCCGCTGGCCTCGAAGAGCAGGCGGCGGAAGTCGCCCTGGCGCAGGCAGCGCAGGGCAAAGTCGATGGGGTTGAAATGGTAAACGCCGGCGGGCAGCGCCGGCAAGTCGGCCACCGCGAGGTAGAGCTCGATGTGGTACAGGGCGCCGGTACACGCTGCGGCGCGAAAGCACACCTCGCCGTAGCCGGGAATATGCCGGCGCCGCGTCACCCCGGCGCTGTAAAAGAGCACGTAGGCCAGGTCGTGCAGCGTGGGCAGGGGTGCCGGGCGCTGGGAATCCACGGGGGTGCTGAGGGCCTGCAGCGCCGGCACGCCGGAAGCGGGCAGCGCCTGAGGCAGGGGCAGCGGCGCCAGGTCGGGGTAGAGCTTGTACGGCAGGGGCTGGTTCTCCCAGTCCAGGACGTGGCGGCTGCCGTACACGCTGGCCGGCGAGTGCTTGGTGGCTTCGTGGTACTGCCGCGCATAGCGGGTGTCGCGGTTGTGCATCGCCCTCTCCTCTGCCGGCAAGCCCCTTTCCCTGGACAGATCCGTCTTCTGTATGCTACGGTGCCAGCGCACCTTTGGCAAGAAGGAGAAAGCGTATGCCTTTGTTACCGCCGGTTCGCCGCGAGCAGCTGCCGCCCGAGCTGCAGGCCCTGTGGGACCGCTGTGAAGCCGAAGCGCCGGCATTTCGCAACCTGTGGGGCACCATGGCCCACTCGCCCACCATTTTTCGCTACATCTGGGGGGAGCTGCTCGAGCTCAAAGCGCAGAGCCCCGTGCCGCCGCGCTACTTCGAGCTTGCCGTGGTCACGGTGTCGACGCTCACTTCCTGCGCTTACTGTGTCTCCCACCACACGCCGTTGGCCGCTGCGGCCGGCTGCACGGACGAGCAGCTGGCGGCCCCTGCGTGGCTTGCGCCTCGAGCCCCTGCCCGAGACCCACGACTTTCCGCCCCGCCCGTTCTTTAGCGTGGGCCGAAAGCCTGGTCATCGACTTTGCTTACTTCGTGGTGTGGGCCGGCATTTACGCGCCCCAGCACCAGGTGCCGCCCGGCCACGTCTACCGCCTCAAGCACCGGCTGTTTGCCAAGCTGCAGGCGCACTTCACGCCGCGGCAAATCGAAGAGCTGCTGTGGCGCATCGTGCAGTGCGTGGCATTTAACTGGCACAACGACTTCCTCGAACTCGACCTCGAACCCGAAGTCAAAAATGGGGACAGGCTGCTTTTTCTCGGAAGCAAAAAGTAGCCTGTCCCCATTTTGGGAAGGACATTACTTATGATGATCTTGGTGCCGCTTGACTTCAGCGACCATGCGCAGCGGGCCCTGACTTGCGCCCTCGAGCTGGCCGAGCCGCTGCAGGCACGGCTGACCCTCCTGCACGTCATCCACCTGCCGGCGCCGGGAGAAGTGGACGTGGCGGGCTACCTGAGCGCGGTGGAGGCGGTCGCCCGGCAAGGCCTGGCGACGGCCTTGCAGCGCGTGCGGCAAGCCGGAATCGAGGCCCACTCGCGCCTCGTGCACGGCGTGCCCTGGCAGCAAATTGTCGATACCGCCCGCGCGCTGCCGGCCGATCTGATCGTGATGGCCACGCACGGCCGCACCGGCCTGCAGCACGCCCTGATCGGCAGCGTCACCGAACGGGTGGTGCGCCACGCCCCGTGCCCCGTGCTGGTGGTGCCGCTGCGTGCCGCAGGGGCTCAGGCAGGGGCCTGAGCGCAGCGAAGGAGGCGCGAAAAGAAACGGCGGTGGCGTGCCACCACGGCATAGCCGGCAGCCACCAGCCAGCGCAGCGGCCACCGCCACAGGCAGGCCGCCAGGCGGCGATAGCCCAGGGCCTCAAGAATGAAAAGGCAGGCTTCGCCACCCCGCCACAGGCGCCCCTCTGCGTCCAAGACGTGCAGGGCCTGCTGGCAGCGGGCGTAGAGCTCGGGGGTCATAGGCGGCCACGGCGCCTCCTGAAACGGCACGGCGCGCAGCCGCCCTTCGCGGTCATGGCGCGCGACCCACGCCATACAGCAGCGGCAAAACCCGCACTGGCCGTCCCACAACACCAACGCCTTGGCTTCTGCCTCCATGGCCCTTCTCCCTTGCTCCTCTGTGGAACTCTACCGCATCCGGCCCGGAGTCCCCAAAGGGCAAGAGAGACGTCAGTGGGTACCGATGTCTTCCCAGGGCCCCGCCCGGCAATCCAGAGCTCGACGAGCTCGGCGTCGAGCTTGCCCTGGCGCGCCTCTTCCTCGAGGATGCCCAAGGCGCGCTCCAGGGAGAGGGCCTTCTTGTAGGGCCGGTCGCGGGCCACCAGGGCGTCGAAGATGTCGGCGATGGTGATCATGCGCACTTCCAGCGGGATCTGCGCCGCCGTCAGGCCGCGCGGGTAGCCGCTGCCGTCGAGCTTTTCGTGGTGCCCGTAAGCAAAGTCGGGCACCTGCGCCAGCTCGCGCGTCCAGGGAATGGTGCGCAGAAACTCGTACGTGTAGGTGACGTGGCGCTCGATCTCGGCGCGCTCTTCAGGCAGCAGGGTGCCATAGCCAATGGCAAGGGCCTGCGCTTCGGCGGCGGTAAGCAGTGGCTGCTGCCAGCCGTCGAGGTCGGTGAGCGTCTGCGCGCAGAGCTCAGCAGGGGCTGCCACCTCTGGGGTTGCCGCCCAGCCCTCGCGGTTGGCGCGCTGCACCGCCTCCCAGAGGGCAGCGAAGCGGCGCGTTTCGGCTTCTAGCTGCTGCTGCAAGGCCGGCCAGCGCCGGCGGAAGCCCTCGGCGTCGGCCAGGGGCCTCGGCGAGCCAGGCTTCCAGCTGCCGGGCGCGGTGGGCGGCGCGGGCCAGGCGGAAGCGGTAGTGCAGCACCTCCAGCTGGCTGTCGTAGAGGCGGCGCGGCTTGGTGAGCACCTGCTCGCGCACCCCCACTTTGCCAAAGTCGTGCAGCAGGGCGGCGTAGCGCAGCTGGCGCAGGGCTGCTTCGCTAAAGCGCGTGCCCGCCCAGCGGCCGCGACTGAGGCGCTCGACGCGCCGCGCCAGGGCGAGGGCGCCGTCGGCCACGCGGAAGCTGTGGCCGTAGGTGGTGGGGTCGCGGCGCTCGATGGCCTTTACCGAGGCCTGCACGAAGCTGTCGAAGAGCCGCTCGATATCCTTGTAGAGGCGGCTGTTTTCCAGGCTCACCGCCGCCTGCGAGGCCAGGGCGCAGAGCAGCTCGAGGTCGGCGTCGCTAAAAGGGATGACCTCGCTGGCCGTGGTCGGGTCGGTCAGGGGCACGCCGGGCACCGGCTTGCGGTTGATGAGCTGCAGCACGCCCAGCGTCTCGCCGGCATGCGTCACCAGGGGAATGCCCACCAGGCTGCGCGTGCGGTAGCCGGTACGGCAATCGAAGCTGCGGTCGTGGCGGTAGGGGCTCTGCGGCAGCAGGGCGTAGACGTCGTCGATGGCCACCACTTCCCGGCGCAGGGCCACGGCGCCGGCCAGGCTGGAGGGGCTCAGGGGCAAAGTAAAACTTTCCCACGCGGCCTTGATGCTGTCATTTTGCGCCAGGGCAAAGCGCAGGTACGGCCTGCCCTGCGCGTCGTGCTCGAGCACGTACAGCGAGCCGGCATCGGCGGCCACCAGGTAGCGGGCGGTGGTGAGGATGCGCGCCAGGAGGCGGTCGAGGTCGCGCTCTGCCGACAGCGCCACGCCGATGTCGGTGAGCAGGCGCAGGGCTTCGGCTTGCGCCGGACGCGGCGCAGGGGCAGGCGCCGCTTCGGGATCACCAGGAAACGCGCGGTAGCGGACGTGCGCCATGGTTATGCGTCTTCACGCTGCACGCGGGTCGCGGTCAGGCCGCAGGGCGGCCGGGAGAGCAGCCTGGCGCGAAAGAGCGCGGCGGGCAAAGCGGTTCATGGGCCGACCCGGGAGCTTTCGTAGGCCTGGCTCTGGACCGCAGCCTGCGGCCACCGCGCTTCCCGGGAGGTGGCGCACACGATATAGGCGCGGTTGACCAGGCACACCTGGCCCTCACCCACGTACACCTTGAGAAAGGGGCCGTCGTTGCAGTTGAGGTAGTCGTAGAGGCGCGTGTAGCCTGGCGGCATGGGCTGGCGAAGGAGGCCTTCGATGCGCGAGCCGTCCGTTAGGGACAGGCAACAGGGAACAGCCGGGATGTCTGGCAGCGCTTCGTCTCCGTCTTCGGCGTACTCGACACGCACGATGGCCGCCTTGTTGTAAAAGCGGATCTCCTCTGGCCCGTGGCGTTTGAGCACCACAAACGGCGTCGGCTCGTTGAGAATCTCGCTGGGATCCTCGGCGCCGCCGCTGCGGCTCACCAGGTTGAGAAACAGCGAGCCGATCACCCGCCCTTCTGGGTGCACCCACAGGGTGACAACTTTTTCTCTTTTGGGGATCTTGAGATACTCCGACATGGCTGCCCTCTCTCTGCCAACGGCCAGTCCTGGCCCACCCGCCCCTGCAGCCCGTTATCGACGCGTTGGCCAAAAAACTTTAGTCAACTGGCAGCGCTGCTGGGGAAGCGAGAGGCAAGCCGAGAAAGGCCCGGGCATGGCCTTCGGGTCGTCCCTGGAGACCGCAGGCCGGGAGGTGTATGATGCAACACGTAGACTGCGCTTCAGGAGGACATCCCATGCACCCACCGGCTTCTCACCGCATGGCGTACGAGGCCTTTGTGCAGGCCTTGCAGCCGCTCAGCCTGGCGCCGCTGTGGACCGAGTACCACCGGCTGCTGACCCCGGCGCCGCAGGGCAAAGCCCGCCCGCACCTTTGGCGCTATGCCGAGCTACGCCCCCAGCTGCTGCGGGCCGGCGAGCTCGTCAGCACGCGCGAGGCCGAGCGCCGCGTGCTCATGCTGCTCAATCCGGGCCTGGAGGGGCAAATCGCCATCACCCCTACCCTCTTTGCCGGTATGCAGCTCCTTTTGCCTGGCGAAGTGGCGCGCGTCCACCGCCACTCACCGGCCGCGCTGCGCATTATCGTTGAAGGCAAGGGCGCCTATACCACCGTGGACGGCCAGCGCTGCTTCATGGAACCCGGCGACCTCATCCTCACCCCGGCTTGGTCCTGGCACGATCACGGCAACCCCGGCAACGAGCCGGTCATCTGGCTCGACGGCCTCGACTTGCCGCTGATCCAAACCCTGAACGTGGTGTTCACCGAGCACCCCACGCAGGCGCAGCAGCAGGCCCGCCTGCCCGACGACCTGTCGCTGCGGCTCTACCAGCAGCCCGGGCTGCGCCCGCCCGCCCCGGACACCGGGCCGGCCTCGCCCCTGCTCAGCTACAAGTGGCAGCGCACCGCCGCCGCCCTGGCCGCCCTGCCTGCGGAAGCCGCCTCCCCTTACGACGACCTGCTGCTCGAATACACCAACCCCCACACCGGCGGCCCGGTGCTGCCCACCATGGGCTGCACGGCGCAGCTGCTGCGGCCGGGCGTGCAAACTCAGGCCCACCGCCACGCCAGCAGCAGCGTCTACCTGGTGGTGCAGGGCCGCGGCTACTCGGTTATCGACGGCCGGCGCTACGACTGGGAAGCGGGCGACGTCTTCGTCATTCCTTCCTGGGCCTACCACGAGCACGCCAACGCCTCGCCGCACGAGGCAGCGGCGCTCATTTCTTTCACCGATGCGCCGCTCATCCGCAGCCTGGGGCTCTACCGGGAAGAAGCACATCCCGGCGGGCACCAGCCCCTGGCCTGAGGCGGCCTTTAGCGTAGCAGCTGGCGGGCGATCACTTTGAGCTCGAGGATGGGCTTGACGCCCTCAAAGATGGGCAGGACCAAGGCATCGACCACGTAGCGCGCGATGGGCGTCTCCTCGGCATAGCCCCAGCCGCCGTGGAGCAGCTGGCCTTCCTGGGTGAGCCCCACCGCCACGTCGCAGGCCAGCAGCTTGGCCATGGCGGCTTCCAGTCCCATGCCCGGGTCGCGCTCCATGGCGCGCGCCGCGCGGTAGGTGAGCTGCCGTGCCGCGGCCAGCTGGGTGGCCATGCACCCCAGCTTGTACTGGGTAAGCCCGTAATCGCTCACCGGGCGGCCAAACTGCACGCGGCCCTTGACGTACGCCGTGGTCTTTTCCAGCGCCGCCTGCGCCAGGCCCACGGCGCGCCCGCCCGTTTGCAGCCGCCCGCTGGCAAAGCCGCGCATCTGGAGGTAAAAGCCGCGGTTGTACCCCTGTGCCTCGCCCACCAGGTTGGCCGCGGGCACGAAGTAGTTGTCGTAGTAGAGGGTAAAGGAGTGCATGCCGCGATAGCCCAGGGTGGCAATGGCGGTTCCCCGCAGGGTGCCGCCATGGGGCTGGGTGAGGCAGAATTCTTTCCCGTAGCAGCGCTCCTTTTCGACGATGAAAAGCGACAGGCCGCGGGCTCCCTTGCGCACGTCGGGATCGGTGCGCGCCAGCAGGCCGATGAGCTCGGCGCGGCCGGCAAAGGTACACCAGGCCTTGGTGCCGCTGATGAAGTAGCCCGGCTGGCCCTCCAGTTCTCCGGCCTGCGCCCGGCAGGTAAGCGCCGCCACGTCCGAACCCACGTCGGGCTCGGTGACCGACACGGCCACCATGAGCTCGCCCGAGGCGATGCGCGGCAGCCAGCGCCGCTTCTGCGCCTCGGTGCCGCCGTCAAGCAAGGCGCGGGCGACGATCTCCGGACGGGTGATCAGGCTGCCCGCCGCCCCCAGGGAGGCCCGCGACAGCTCCTCGGTGGTGAGGATCATCACCAGGAGGCCCATTCCCGTGCCGCCGTACGCTTCGGGGATCGACATGGCGAAATAGCCCAGCTCTCCCATCTTGGCAATGAGCGCATCGGGCACCAGGGCGTCTTGGCGGTGGATTGCCTCGGCCAGGGGCTCTACCTCGCGCTGGGCAAAGTCGCGCACCGACTGGCGGGTCAGCTCGGCCAGCTCGTCGCCCAGCCAGCAGGTGTTGACGCCACCGGTGGCCATCACCTCCCGGCCCAGGTGGCGCAGCAGCGCCTCGCTGCCGCCCAGGCGCAGCGCCTGCCGCACGGCCGGCGCTTCTACCACCTCCTGCACGAACGCCTCGGACAGGCCGTCCTCGTCGGGGCTGACGCCCACCTCGCCCAGCCACTTCTGGTAGACGCCGGCCGCGTAGGCCAGAGCCATCAAGGCCGTGGGCTGTGCCTCCTGGCCGTGGTCGCGCAGCGCCGTGGCATAGGCCAGCAGGGCGCGGATGGCCTGCAATTCTGTGGCCCGGTACGCCAGCCGCTCGCACGGCACCTGGTACGCGTCGATGCCGCTGCCGCCTTCGGTGAGACGGCGCAAGTGGGCGGTGGTGCGCTCGCAGCCCCGCTCCAGAGCCTCTGCCAGCACGCGCGTGGCGTGCAGGGCCGATGCCAGCTCGATCATCCTCTTGCCCTCCTGCCTGTGGAAGAAACGCGCCGGCGGCGGCGTTTTTCCTGGTAAACTCCCCGTGCCTTGCCAGAAGGAGAAAGGCCATGTCCTGGGCCGTGTCGATGAGTCCCTTGCTCGGGCTGCTCCTGGCCGCCCCCCTATGGGCGGCTGCGGCACGCCCGCCGTTTGACATTTCCGATGCCCCCTGGCGCACCGATTTTAGCCGCCACACCGTTCCCCTGGAAGAAATCATCTCCGGCGGCCCGCCGCGCGACGGCATCCCGCCTATTGACAAGCCGGTCTTCGTGACCCCGGCAGCCGCCAACGGCTGGCTGCGCGACCGCGAGCCGGTGGTGGCGGTCGCGCACCGTGGCGAGGCCAAAGCCTACCCGCTGCAGATCCTCATCTGGCACGAGATCGTCAACGACCAGATTGGCGGCGACCCGGTGGCTGTAACGTTCTGCCCGCTGTGCAACAGCGCCATTGCCTTTGACCGGCGGCTCGAAGGCATGGTGCTCGACTTTGGCACCACCGGCCGCCTGCGCCACAGCGACCTCATCATGTGGGACCGCCAGACCGAGTCCTGGTGGCAGCAGCTCACCGGCGAGGCCATCGTGGGCACCCTGGCCGGCAAGCGGCTGGCCATGCTGCCGGCGAGCATCGTCTCTTACGCCGCCTTCAAAGAAACCTACCCCCAGGGGAAAGTGCTCTCCCGCGACACCGGCTTTCACCGCGACTACGGCCGCAACCCGTACTACGGCTACGACGACATCGACAGCACGCCGTTTCTCTTCCGCGGCCCCCTCGACGGGCGCCTGCCCCCTATGGAGCGCGTGGTCGCCGTCTCCCTGGGCGGCGTGGACAAGGCCTATCCCTATCGCCTCCTGGCCGAGCAGCGCGTGGTCTACGACACGGTGGGCGGGCAGCGCCTCGTCGTGCTCTACAGCCCGGGGACAGCCTCCGCCCTTGACCGGAGCGAGATTGCCGCTTCGCGCGACGTGGGAGCCACCGGCGTCTTTGTGCCCGAGATCGACGGCCGTTCCCTGACGCTGGCCGCGCAGGGCCCTCACTTCGTTGACCGCGAGACGGGGAGCACCTGGAACGTCATGGGCAAGGCCCTTGCCGGCCCCCTGGCCGGGCGGCAGCTGCCGCCGGTGCTGCACGGCGACCACTTTGCCTTTGCCTGGCTGGCCTTCAAGCCCCAGACGCAGATTTACGCGCCGTAACGCCGCGCTCAGGGGTGGCGGCGGAAGTAAAGCTCGGCCATGTAGCGGAACGCCTCGAGGTAGTCCACTTCCTGGTGCGCGGCGCCGGCAAACTCCTGGTAAAAGCGCAGCACGTTGGCGGCCAGCCGCTCGGCCTCGCCCCAGGCGGCGTAGGGCCCCAGCTCGATCTGGTGAATGGCCTCTGACACCGGCACGCCACGCTGGTAGAGCTCGCGCGCCCGCTCCCAGACGTAGCACAGGTACTCGCGCTGCTGCCGCACGCCGTCCTTGTCGGCCAGCGGGCCGTGGCCGGGCACGATGACCTCCACGTCGAGCGCCAGGATGGCGTCGAGGGCGCTGAGCCACTGGGCGCAGGTGCCTTCCCAGATAATCGGCGTGCACTGGTGGAAGAGGAGGTCGCCCACGTAGACCACCCCCTCGCGCGGGGCGTACACGATGATGTCGCCCCGGGTATGGGCCGGGCCCAGGTAGCGCAGCTCGATGGGGTCGTCGTCGAGGTAAAGGGTCAGGGTTTCGTCAAACACCGTGGTCGGCGGCCGCAGGGGGATGTCGCGAAACTCAAACGCCTGGAAGCAGTGGCGCACGTAGCGGCCGGCCGGGGTGTCGCCAAACGCCTCGAGCAGGCGCAGGATCACCCCCGGGGGGATCCGCAGCAGCTCCTCGCGGCAGGCGCGGTGGGCGATGACTTCGGCGTCGGGAAGCAAGGCGTTGCCGTAGCAGTGGTCGCCGTTGTGGTGGGTGTTGACCAACCGGCGGATGGGACCGGGCAGCACCCCCTGCATGGCGTCGAGCATGCGGCGGGTGAGGGCAAGGTCGAACAGGGTGTCCACCAGCAGCGCCTCGCGCTTGCCGACCAGGAGGCCGCTGTTGCTCCAGCCCCAGCCGCCGTCAGGTTGCAAGTAGGCATAGGCGCGCGGCGACAGCGAATGCAGGCCGTGGGTATAAGGGTACTGGGCCATCTCTCCCTCCTTCTTTGGGGTTCCCCTTCTCTATACCACCGCCGCGGTCCTGTGGCGAACCTGCGGTCCCGGGGCCGGTTTGACTCGCAACCTGAGCCGGGACAGGCTACACTTTGCCTGCCATGGCACCCATGCCCTTTACGGCTGTCATCTGTGACCTCGACGGCCTGCTGCTCGACACCGAGCGGCTGGCCCGCTGGGCGTGGCAGCGCGCCGCTGCCGACTGGCACTACACCCTCAGCGACGAACTCTACCTGACGCTGGTGGGGCGCACCGAAGCCGACAGCGAGCAGCTGCTGCGCCAGGCCTTCGGCCCTGCTTTTCCCCTGCGGGCCGTGCAGCGCCGCGCCTGGGACTACATGCAGCAGGCCATCGCCACCGAGGGCCTTCGCCTGCGGCCGGGCGCTGCCGAGTTGCTTGCCTTTCTCGAAGCCAGAGGGATTGCCCGGGCGGTGGCCACCTCCTCTGAGCAGCACTTTGCCTTGCAGAAGCTGCGCGGCAGCGGCCTGCATGCCTACTTTGCCACCGTGGTCACCGGCAGCGAGGTCCCACGCGGCAAGCCTGCCCCCGACCTCTTCCTGCGGGCGGCACAGCAACTGGGCCGGCCACCGCAGCAGTGCCTGGTCCTCGAAGACGCCGCAGCCGGCGTGCAGGCAGCCCACGCCGCCGGCATGGCGGTGATCATGGTCCCCGACCTCGTCCCCCCGACGGCAGCGGTCGCCGCCCTGGCCCACCGGGTGCTGCCCTCGCTGGTTGCGGTGCGCGCTTACCTCGAGCGCCTGTTTGCTTCCCCTGCCGAGCGCTAGGGCGTGTGCGCCCGCACGAAGGCCCCGATGCGCTCGATGGCCTGCTGTCCCTCGGGCAGCCGCGGGGCGAAGAGCTGCCAGACGTGGATCATGTCCTCCCAGGGCTCCAGGGTGACCTCGACCCCGGCGTCCCGCGCCCGCGCAGCCAGGCGCACGGCATCATCGAGGAGGACTTCGGCGGTGCCGACTTGGAGCAGCAGGGGCGGCAAGCCGTGGAGCTCGGCGTAGAGCGGGGCTGCCAGCGGCGTGCGGGGAGGGGCGCCGCCCAAGTACCACGCCGCCATTTGCTGCAGCAGCTCGCGCTGCACCAGGGGATCTTCGCCCGCTTTGATGGTCATCGAGGCGCCGGTGCCTTCCAGGTCCACCCACGGCGAGAGGCACACCGCGGCCGCCGGCAGCGGGTCCCCGGCGTCGCGCAGCGCCACCAGGGTGGCCACGGTCAGGCCGCCACCGGCAGAATCGCCGGCGATCACCAGGCGCTGCGGCGCGTAGCCAGAAGCCAGCAGCCAGCGGTACGCCGCGGTGGCGTCTTCTACTGCGGCCGGAAACGGGTGCTCCGGCGCCAGGCGGTAGTCGATCACCAGCACCCGCGCCGCCGCGGCAAGGGCCAGGCGACCGGCCAGACCGCGGTGGGTGGCCGGCGAGCCCAGGACGTACCCGCCGCCGTGCAGGTAAAGAATCACGCGCGAGGGGTCGCCACCCGGGGCGCCGACCCACTCGGCCGGCACGCCGCCCGCCTGGACCGCCTCAACTGTGACCTCGGGCGGTGGGGGCAGCTTGCTTCCCAGGATGTCAAAGCCAAGCCGCAGTTCTGCTACCGTGGGCTGGGGTGGCCGCGGGCGAGAGGTCAGCCAGGCAATCAGGGAGGTGAGGGCTTCGCTGCGCGCCATGCACGTCTCCTGCGGCTTAGGCCATGGGGGAGAATGCCGCCGGGATGAGGATCTTGTTTTGCATGCTGACCAGGAACTCCCGCGTCTTGGGGGGCCAGGTGGGCAGCTTGGTGGCTTGTTCGCGGATGCGGGCGCGCTCGGCCAGATCGGCATACGGCCAGATGTGTACCCAGCGATTGAGGCCGCCGATCTCGCTCCACAGGCAGGCCGCCAGGGGCGAAAGCTCCAGGCGCGCCGGCAGCGCCTCTGCCCAGCGCTCGATCACCGTGGGGATGGTGCCGGGCTGGTACTGGTAAATGCGCATCTCGTAGACGTTGCCCAGCTTCTGGCCGCCGCCCAGGCGAGGCGAAAAGGGCGCCGGCAGGAAAATCTCCGACTCCATGGCGACGATGAACTCCCGCACCGGCGGCGGCCAGTGGGGATCCTGCATGGCGCGCTCGCGCACCTCGGCGCGGTGCCGCAGGTCCTCGTAGGGCCAGACGTGAATCACCTGGTTGAGCGGGCCGATCTCGGTATGCCAGAAGGCGGCCAGCTCGGAATAGCGCTGGCGGTGCGGCAGCGCCTCGGCAAAGCGGGCCTCAAACTCTGCCACCGTGCCGGGCTTGAGGGTGTAGGTGCGGATCTCGTAAATCATCGCGCCATCCTTTCTCTAAGAGGCTCACGAAAGAAACGCGGGCCGATTGTAGCCCGGGGCCCGGGGCGGCGTCAAAGCCCCGCCTCATCTTGCAAGAAACGCTGCTGGTACGCCGCGTACTGCGCCGCACGCACCACCTCCTCGAGCAGCGCGGCAGGAGCCATGCGCGCGGCAAAAGGACCGGGCTCGCCGTGCGCCTTGAGATACGCGAGCGCTTCGTGCATGGCCTGCACCGCCACGCGAAACGGCACCGCCGCCAGCAACGTGAGGGGGTAGCCAAGGTCTTGCAGGACCTGCAGGCCGCTTTTGCCGTCTTCGGGCTGCGGCAGACCCGAGGCAATCAGCGGCAGGGGAAGGGCGGCGCGGAGGGCTTCCAGCTCCTCGCGGCGCTGCGCTCCCGCCACGAAAAGGGCGTCCACGCCCGTCTCGGCATAGGCCTTGGCGCGCGCCAGTGCCTCCTCCAGTCCCCGGTAGCGCAGGGTGTCGGTGCGGCCGATGAGGACCAGCTCGGGGTCCTGGCGTGCCGCCACCGCGGCGCGCAGCTTGCCGCACATCTCCTGGATGGAAATGGCCGTCGGGCCGCGCGTGCCGTAAGGACGCGGCAGATCCGTGTCCTCCAGGGTAAGGGCGGCAACACCGGCGCGCTCGAGCTCGCGCACGCAGCGCATGACGTTGAGGGCGTTGCCAAAGCCGTGGTCGGCATCCACCAGCAGGCTCAGGGAAGTGGCGTCCACCACGCGCTTGGCCACCTGTGCCACTTCCGTCAGGGTGACCAGCACCAAGTCGGGAACGGCGTGCAGGGTAGCCGCCGTCACCGACCCGGAGAGCAGCGCCACTTCAAAGCCGGCCATTTCTGCAAGGCGGGCCGAGACCGCATCAAAGACAGCGGGGACAATCACCGTTTGCGCGCCGTGCAGCAGGCGCCGCAGGCGCTGGCGGCGGGTGCTGGCGTCCATGGAACTCCTCCAGGCTGGGCCACACCGGGGCCACAGGACTGCCTCCTGTGGGCCGGCAGGCGTTAGGCAATGGCCACCGAGTTGCCGGGCGAACCGGTGCCGCCTTTGAGCGGCAAGGGGTTAAACGACCAGGCGAACTCGTAGACCCGGTCTTTGGCCAGGTCCTCCAGCCACTGGTTTTCGATGATGTAGATGCCGTTCATGGTGATCCAGATGACGTGGCAGATAAATGGCCGGTCCGGATCCTCGCCGGGCACTGCCTCCACCGGCCAGGTATCGGCGCCGACACAGGCGATTTTCTTCTCTGCCAGCCACTCGGCCACCGTCTTGCTCGGCCCCGGGCAGCCGCGGTTGTACTCGGCGTTGTCTTTCATCCATAGCTTGATGTGGCCGGTGCGAAACAGCACCACGTCGCCCTCGCCCGGCTCGCGGATGCCCTGGCGGCGTAGCGTCTGCATGACGTCGTCCATGGTGATGACGTAGCCGATGGGCAGGCGCTCGCCGCCCTTGAGGGAGAGCACGTCGAGGAGAATACCGCGGGTGAAGAAGGGCTTGACGTTGTGCACGCCGAGCTTCTTGAGCCCGTAGGCCCCACCCACCTGCTCCTGGGTGAAGCCGTTGTAGTAGCGCACCGTGTTGCCCATCTTCACCCCGATGTGGCCAAGGCCGTCGAACTGCGAGCCCACCTGGCCGATCTCGCCGCTGAACATCTCGTCGTTGTACATGAGCTGGTGCTTGCCAAAGGGGCCGCCGGTGGGTCCTCCAGGAATGGTGATAGAGACGTGGCGCGCCCCAAAGGTAGGGATCCCCGCTTCGAGCACCATGCCCAGGCGGTAAATATGGCCGCGCTTGATGAGGCTGGCAGCCTCCAGCACCTTGGCCGGGGTGATGCGGTTAGAGGCCCCTGCCTCGTCCTCCGGTCCCCACTCCGAAGGCCACCACTGCCGGCCCATGGGGTTTTCTTCGGCTGGCGCGGCTTCGGCCGCATGCGGCGCCCGCGCCAGGTGCCCGGCGGCCATGCCGGCAGCCATGCCGGTAACCAGCCCGGCTTTGACAAAGTCCCGGCGCGACAGGCCCTCGCCCTGGCCCGGCTCGCCTTCGTGGCGCCCACTTGCCTGCTGCTGCCAAAAGCGGTAGAGCCACTCTGCCTGCATGGGGCTTTCCTCCCTCCATCCGGTCCTGACGCTGCTTCTGTGATGCTGTAGTAGTTGGCACAGCCGCCGCAGGCTGTCAAGCAGAATCCCCCGGCCTCCCCGGTGGCTATGCTATACTGGTGGCCCAGGGCTGATCCCCTGCCAGAGGAGCACCCGCATGCAATTTGCCCTGTTCACCAGCCTGACCGGCATCCCTTGGGAGCAGGTCCAGGCCCTGTGGCGCCACGCCGAGGCCACGGGGTGGGACGCAGCCTTTGTGGCCGATCACTTCATGCCCAACACCCCTGACCCGGTGACGCCGACGCTGGAGTGCTGGACGACCCTGGCCGGACTGGCCCTGTGCACGCAGCGCTTGCGCATCGGCACCCTGGTGGCCGGCAACACCTACCGCCACCCGGCGGTGCTGGCCAAAATGGCCACCAACGTCGACATCATGTCGGGGGGACGGCTCATCTGCGGCCTGGGCGCCGCCTGGCAGCAAAACGAACACGAGGCCTACGGCATCCCCTTTTACACCGTGCGCGAGCGTCTCGAACGCCTGGAAGAAGCCTGCCAGGTGCTGCTCGCCCTCTGGCACGAGCCCAAAGCGACGTTTCAGGGCAAGTACTACCAGCTGCGCCACGCCCCTCTCTTTCCCAAGCCCGTGCAGCAGCCCCACCCCGAGCTGCTCATTGGCGGGGGCGGCGAGCGCCGCACCCTGCGCATTGCCGCCAAGTACGCCGATCACTGGAACGTCTGGGGCGGCCCGGAGATCCTGCGCCGCAAGATCCGCATTCTCGAAGACCACTGTGCCGCGGTGGGACGCGACCCCCGTACCATCAAGCGCTCGGCCAACATGCCCCTGCTCCTCACCGACCAGCCCGAAGCGCGCCAGCGCCTGGTACAGAGCCTGATGCGGCTCTTTGGACGCAGCGAAGCCGAGGCCCGCGACACCGTGCTCGCCGGCAGCGTGGGCGAAGTGCAGGACACCCTGGGCCGCCTGCAAGCGGCCGGCGTGGACATGCTGTGCATCCCCACTTTTGTGCCGCCCTGGCGCTACGAGCAGCTCGACCGCTTTATCACCGAGGTGGCACCGGCCTTTCGCTGAGGCGGCGCTAGGCGGCGTGGGCGGCACGCAAGGCCAGCGCGCGCGGCTCCACTTCCTGCGTGACTTTGGCCACCACCAGTTCCTCGTCGAGCAAGGCGGCATGGGTGGGATAGCCGGCGCGCGTTAGCATTGCCCGCAGCTTGCCCGCTTTGAACTGATCGAGCGTCCAGCGCAGGGGATCGGGGACCACCGCGGTATCCCAGTAAATGCGGATGTCCTGGTTGCGCGGGCCGTAGTGGTAGTGGGGGCCGACTTCGAAGCAGTCAAACGCCAGCAGCTCGATTTCCTGGCCGGCCACGTCACCCAGGACGTGGATGGCCACGCCGCGGTCGTTGCGCAGCTGGCGAAACTCGAGGCCGAAGCGGATGTTGCCGGCTTCGATCACCACCTCGCCGCGGTTGTGAATCACCGTGCGGTGTTCGCGGCGGGCCAGCTGCCAGGCCGCTGCCTCCACTTCGGGCAGCCGCTGCGCCAGCGCCGCCAGGTCCAGCTGCTGCGCCAGCGCCGCGTACCCGGCCTTGTGCAGCATGGCCGGCAGGCGGGTGCGCAGCTGCGTCAGCGCCCAGCGCAGGGGATGGCCGCAGGTGGTGGTGTCGAGCTCCCAGCGCTCGTTGCGGCCTTCGGGGTCGTAGTGGTAGTGGGGACGCTCGACAAAGCAGTCAAAGCGCAGCAGCTCGCGCTCCCGGCCATCAATCTGGCCGGCGACCTGAAGGCATACGCCCTGGTCGGCCATCAGCGCGCGGTACTGCAGTGCCAGGGTAACCGGTCCGGCCGCAAAGCGGTGTTCTCCCAGTTGCATCGGCCTTCTCCTTCTTCTCAGGACGCAGGGCGATCGGCGGCGTACGAAGGCACGGGAAGCCACTGGCGGTACCACTGCAGGGCATGGTCGGTCACCTGAATCAGCCCCTCGCCGCGGTAGATGTCCCAGTGGGTGAGGCCGGGCAGCAGGACCAGCTTTTTGGGTTCCCGCGCCCGCGCGTACATTCGCTGCGACTCCTCGGGGGGCACCAGCGTGTCTTCGGCCGCATGGATCCACAAGATGGGGCGGGGAGCAATGCGTGCCACCACCGCCTCGGGCACAAACTCGATCACCGCTTCGGCCGACTCCAGGGTTACTTGCGTTCCCATGTGCGGGAAGAGCTCCAGCGCCCGGGGGGTGGTCTTGTCCCAGAACTGCTGCGTCAGGGGATCGGGCAGCATGATCTCCAGGGTGTGCACGTACGCCGAGCGGCCGGTGCGCACGCGCGTGCGGCGGTCCTCTTCCAGGCGCTTGAGCAGCTCGCGCCACTCCCAGTACCGCCGCAGGCTGCGCAGCCAGCGCGCGCCGCTGCCGATGCCCACGGTGCTCACCGTGCAGCGCACCCGCTCGTCCACTGCCGCCGTGTAGCTGACGTTGGCGCCGCCAAAGCTGGTGCCGTAAAGCCCGATGGCCGCCGCATCGACTTCTTCCTGCTGCTGCAAGAAGGTGATGGCATTGCGGATATCCTGCACCTGGGCCTGGGGCAGGAGGCGCCAGCGCGGCTCGCCCTCGCTTTCCCCAAAATAGCGGTAGTCGAAGGTCAGGGCCACATAGCCTGCCTGCACGAAGCGCCGCGCCACGTCGGGCAGCAGCGCGTCTTTGATGCCGCTGAAGCCCTGGCACAGAACGATGCCGGGACGCTTGTGGCCGGGGGGCAAGTCGTCGGGGACGAACAGCACGCCGGCCAGGCGCAGGCCCTCGCTGTAAAAGCTCACCCGCCGTTCCACGGCCTATTCCTCCAGCGGCACCACCGCATCGCCCACGCGGACCGTGCCGCCCTCGAGCACCTCGCAGCGCACGCCGCCGCGGCCACTCAGGAGATGGCGGAGCGGCCGGCCCACGAGTTCTTCGATGCCTTCTCCGACGACCAGCTCGGCAGCGTCGACCGCCACCATGGGGGCTCCGGCTGCCGGTGCCAGGTGAATGTGGGTGACGATGCCCATCTTCCCCTCCCTCTGCGCAGCGTCTAGGACGCCACCATACTACGCCCGCTGGGCAAAGGCAAGGCCCGCGGGCGCGGCGTTTCTGGTACAATGGGGAAAAGCGGCTCCCTTGCCCAGAAGGACGCCTTCCGTGGACATGCAACCCCTCTGTGACGACTTGGCAGCAGAACAGCAGGCGCTGGCTGGCTTGCTCGCGGGCCTCGACGAGGCGGCCTGGGCGCGGCCGACGCCGGCCGAAGGCTGGCAGGTGCGCGACCAGATCAGCCACCTGGGCTGGACCGACCGCGTGGCCATCCTGGCGGTCACCGACCCGGCGCGCTTCACCGCCGAGATGGCCACCCAGGCGCGCGCCGCCCGCCTCGCGCAGCAGCTGGAAGTGGGGCGCCGCCTGCGCGGCGCCGAGCTGCTGGCCTGGTGGCAGCACGGCTTTGCCGACCTGCTGGCGGTCCTGCGCCGCCTCGACGCCCGCACCCGCATTCCCTGGTTTGGGCCGGCCATGAGCGCCGCCTCCTTTGCCACCGCCCGCCTGATGGAGATCTGGGCGCACGGGCAAGACATCGTCGATGCGCTTGGCCTCGTGCGCCCGGCCAGCGAGCGCCTGCGCCACATCGCCCACCTCGGGGTGCTGGCCCGCCCCTACAGCTACCGCGTACGCGGCCTCGAGCCCCCAGAAGAGCCGGTGCACGTGGTCCTTACCAGTCCTGCCGGGGCGCGGTGGAGCTGGGGTCCGGAAGCGGCAGCGCAGCGCATCACCGGCCCGGCCCTGGACTTCTGCCTGGTGGTGACGCAGCGGCGCCACCTCGCCGATACCGCCTTGCAGGTGCAGGGCGAGCTGGCGCGGCAGTGGATGCACCTTGCCCAGGCCTTTGCCGGCCCGCCTGGTCCGGGGCGGCGGCCCGGCCAGTTTCCCAGAAGCGGCTGAGCAGGGCACCTGGGAGCTTGGCCATGACGCAGAGCACCCCGCCGCGGTTTATCGCCGACGCCATGCTTGGCCGCCTGGCGCGCTGGCTGCGCGTGCTGGGCTACGACACCGCGTACCGGGCCCACATTGCCGACGCCGAGCTGGTGCAGCAGGCACGCGCCGAAGGGCGGGTGGTCCTCACCCGCGACCGCGCCCTGCCCCGCCAGTGGCGCCTCGAGCGCTACTTGCTGCTGCACGCCGAAGCCCCTCTGGCGCAAGTGCGCCAGGTAGTCGAGGCCTTTGGCCTGGGCTGGCAGGAGCGGCTCTTCAGCCGTTGCCTGTGCTGCAACGAGGAACTCCAAGCGGCCCCGGGCCAGGACGTGGCAGCCCGGGTGCCCTCTTACGTGCGGCAGCAGCAGCAGCGTTTTCTGATTTGCCCGCACTGCCGCCGCATTTACTGGGAAGGCACCCACGTGGCCCACATGCGCCGGCTGCTGGCCGCCACCTTGCCGCCGGCCTGAGGCCTCAGTACCCCAGGGCGAGGCCGTCGCTGCGCGGGTCGGCCCCGCCATGGCGCATGCCCGTCGCCGGGTCGATGAGGATCGCCTGGGCGTGGCCCATGCACTCGTCCCAGGGGGCCACCACGCGCACTGGATGGCCGCGCCGCTGCAATTCCTGCACCACCGCCTCCGGCACCCGCGCCTCCAGAGACAGGTCACGCGTTGCCATCCCCCAGGTGCGGCCGTAGAGCCAGCGCGGCGCCTCGATGGCCGCCTGCAGCGGCAGCCCGAAATCCACCAGGCGCGTCACCAGGGCCGCCTGCGTCTGGGGCTGTCCTTCACCGCCCATGGTGGCATGCAGCAGGAAGAGGCGGTCGCCGCGGCAGAGCAGGCCGGGGCAGAGGGTGTGAAAGGGGCGCTTGCGCGGGGCCAGGCAGTTGGGGTGGTGGGGGTCGAGGGAGAAGAAGCTACCGCGGTTGTGCAGCAGCACGCCGGTGTCGCCGGCCACGATGCCGGAGCCAAAGTCGAAGTAGAGGCTTTGCAGCATGGCCACCCCGTTGCCCTGGGCGTCGGCGCTGACGATGGCCACCGTGTCGCCGGCCGCCGGGCCGGGAGTAGGCGGCGGCGCGGCGCGCTGCCAGTCGAGCTGGCGTAGGCGCCGGCCGGCGTAGGCCGGGTCGAGCAGGGTCGCAAGGGGAATAGCGGCAAACGCCGGATCGGCCACCCAGCGGTCGCGGTCGGCAAAGGCCAGCTTGGTGGCTTCCACCATGAGGTGGTAGTAATCGGCCGTGCCCTCGCCCAGCGCTGCCACGTCGACGTGGGCCAGCAGGTTAAGCAAGAGCAGGGTGGCCAGGCCCTGGGTGTTGGGCGGCACGCCGTAGACGGTGTAGCCGCGGTAGGTGCTGCGCAGCGGCGCCACCCAGGTGGCATGGTAGTGGCGGAAGTCGTCGCGGGTGAGGACGCCGCCGTGCGCCTCCAGATCGCGCACCAGCCGCTCGGCCAGCTCCCCTTCGTAGAAAACCCGCGCCCCGGCAGCGGCCAGGGTGCGCAGGGTGCGCGCCAGCGCCGGCTGGCGCAGGCGCTCGCCGGCGCGGTACGGGGTGCCGTCGGGCTTTAAGTACGTCTGGCGAAAGCCGGCAAAGCGCTGCAGGCTGCCCAGGGGATTGGCGGCCTCCTGGGTGTCGCGCCAGGTCCAGTGGAACTGGCTGGCCGTCACCGGGTAGCCGCCGTCGGCGTAGGCGATGGCCTCCTCGAACAGCGCCGGCCACGGCAGACTGGCAGCAAAATGGCGGCGTCCGTAGGTGTAGGCCTTTTCCCAGGCGTCCACCGCACCCGGCACCGTGTTGGCCGCCAGGAAGCCGCGCGGGGGAATGGCCTCGCCGCCGGTAGCCTGCTGGTAGAAAGCCAGGGTGCAGCGCTCCCCGGCCCAGCCCGTGCCGTTGAGAGCCCGCACCTGCTTTTGGCGGGCGTCGTAGAGGAGCCAGACGCTGTCGCCGCCCAGACCGCACATGTGGGGATAGACCACCGCGCACACTGCCGAAGCAGCAATCGCTGCCTCGATGGCATTGCCGCCGGCGCGCAGCACGCGCAGGCCGGCGGCGCTGGCCAGGTAGTGCGGCGTGGCCACCATGCCGGTAGGGGCTATCACTTCGGGACGGTGGAGCACCGCGCGCATGGGGCCTCCTGGGACGGCCAGGGGCGGGTTTCTTCGCCCAGGATCTGGCCGCGGATGATGTCGAGGGTCACGATCCGGGTATGTTGCAGCGTCACGCGGCAGAGAAAGCCGGCATGGCGCAACAGCAGCTGCTTGCCTGCCTGCAGCCGGAACGTCTGCACCATGCGCAAGTACAAGTTGCCGCCCACATCGGCGGTATAGTCCACCACCCGCACCCGCCAGCCCAAAAATCGCAAGCCGGCCTGGCCAAACAGCCGCGTGTAGTCTTCCCACTCCCGGCGGGCCTGCTGCAGGAAGGCCTCGCGGCTGATGCCGGCGCGGTAGGCGTAGGCCTCGGCAAAGCGGCCCTCTCCCAGCAAGTTCATGTAGGCGGTAAACGCCTCGACAGCGGGAGGCTGCGGGGGTATATCTTTAGAAGAGATCGTGGTTGCCGCAGCCGATCCCCACAGCAGACTGGTGAGCGTGAGCACCGGAAGCAGTCGCCGGTACAGACGGTGCCCGTGATGCCAGCGCTTCCGGGACACGCCCTCAGGGTTGTGTTCCGGCCTCCAGCAGCGCCTCAATCCCAGGAATAACACAGCGACGAGCGCCGTACGAACCGGCATGAAGCGGGCACCCAGGGCCGTTTCCACCTGTCCTGAGAGGTGGTCAGAGGAGGAGAGAACGATGGTGCAGCACACCGGTTCCCAGACAACGACGCCTGCCGAACGCCAGGAAGCCCGGCAAGCCACCTGGTACCAGGAAGGGGTGGTCGCTGGCACGCTTGGCGCTGTGACCATTGCCTTGTGGTTCCTGATCCTGGACGCCCTTGGCGGGCGCCCCCTGTACACGCCCAACGTCCTGGGACACGTGGTCCTCAAGGGGCTACGCGACGGCGCTGCCTTGCAGGACTTGCCTCTGTCCCTGGACGTGGTGGTAGGTTTTACCTTTGTCCACTGGCTGATCTTTGCCGCCTTGGGCGGTGCCGCTGCTTATCTACTCAAGCTGGCCGAGCAGAACCCCAATCTGGGGTTTGGCGTGTTGCTGCTCTTTGTGGTCTTCGAGAGCGGCTTTTTGGCCGCCGAAGCGGTCTTTGCCTGGCCGCTTTCCCAGGTCCTGCCGTGGCGGGCCGTGCTCGCCGGCAACTTCCTGGCGGCAGCGGCCATGGCGCTTTACTTCTGGCAGCGGCACCGGCACATGGTGGTCAATCCGTGAGTCGGCGGCGGCAAGGGTAGACACGGGCCCCTTGCCGCCCCTTACGACACCAGCTGCACCAGCTCCTCGGGGCGCCGCGCCAGCAGCTCGGCGTAAAAGTCCTTGCCTTCGTGGTTGATGACGATGAAGGCGGGGAAGTCCTCCACCTCGATGCGCCAGATGGCTTCCATGCCCAGCTCCGGGTAATCCACCAGCTCCACTTTTTTGATACTGTGCTCAGCCAGGCGTGCTGCCGGGCCGCCGATAGAGCCGAGGTAGAAGCCGCCATACTTCTTGCAGGCCTCGCGCACCTGCGGCGAGCGGTTGCCTTTGGCCAACATCACCAGGCTGCCGCCGTGGCGCTGGAAAAGCTCGACGTAGGGATCCATGCGGCTGGCGGTGGTGGGGCCAAAAGAGCCGGACGCATAGCCTGCGGGCTTTTTGGCTGGCCCGGCGTAGTAAATGACGTGCTCTTTGAAGTACGGGGGCAAGTCTTCGCCGGCTTCGAGCTGGGCTTTGAGCCGGGCATGGGCGATGTCGCGCGCCACGATCATCGGCCCCGAAAGCGACAGGCGCGTTCCCACCGGATAGCGGCGCAGCTCGGCAAGAATCTCGGCCATAGGCCGGCGCAAGTCGATGGCGACGGTCCCGGCGCGCAGCTGGTCCTCGCGCACCTCGGGGAGGTACTGCGCCGGGTCGGTTTCCAGCTGCTCGAGAAAGATGCCCTCGCGGGTGATCTTGCCCAGGATCTGGCGGTGCGCCGAGCAGGAAACGCCGAGGCCCACGGGACACGAGGCGCCGTGACGAGGCAGGCGGATGACGCGCACGTCGTGGGCAAAGTACTTGCCGCCAAACTGGGCGCCGATGCCGATGGCGGTGCAGAGCTTGAAGATCTTCTCTTCCAGGTCGAGGTCACGAAAAGCGCGGCCGTACTCGTTGCCGCTGGTGGGCAGATCGTCCAGGTAGTGGCAGCTGGCCAGCTTGACGGTCTTGAGGGTGAACTCGGCCGACATGCCGCCGACGACCAGCGCCAGGTGGTAGGGCGGGCAGGCGGCGGTGCCCAGGGCGCGCAGCTTGTCGGCGACAAACGTAAGCAGGGACTCGGGGTTGAGCAGCGCCTTGGTCTCCTGGTAGAGGAACGTTTTGTTGGCCGAGCCGCCGCCTTTGGCGATGAAAAGGAAGCGGTAGGTGTTGCCCCGCTCGGCGTAGATCTCGATCTGCGCCGGCAGGTTGGTGCCGGTGTTTTTTTCCGTGTACATGTCGAGCGGCGCCAGCTGCGAATAGCGCAGGTTGCGCTCCTGAAAGGCCTGGTAAATGCCAAGTGAAAGCGCCTCGGCGTCGTTGCAGCCGGTGAAGACGTTTTCGCCCTTGTAGGCAAACACAATTGCCGTGCCGGTATCCTGGCACCCCGGCAGCACGCGGCCGGCGGCAATCACGGCGTTGTGCAGCAGCTCGAGGGCCACGAAGCGGTCGTTGTCCGAAGCCTCGGGATCCTCAAGGATGCGGCGCAGCTGCTGCAAGTGGCCGGGACGCAGCAGGTGCTCGACGTCGTCAAACGCCTGGCGGGCAAGCAGCGTGAGCCCTTCTGGCGCCACCTTGAGGATCTCGCGGCCCTCAAACCTCGTCGTCGAGACGTAATCCGTGGTCAGCAGGCGATACGGGGTGGTATCTGGCCCGTGCTCGAAGATTTCCTGGTAGTGAAACGCAGGCATGGCGGTCTCCTTATGACCGTGCCAAGAGGGGTACTGTTTTAATCGTAGCGCACGCTGCCGGCTGCGGCACGAGGCCTCATGAGGCGCCGTCCTCGGGGGGCAAGCCGATGACGCCTTGCTGGGCCAGCCGAGCAATGTGCGCCTCGTCGTAGCCCAGCTCCTTTAGAATCGGCCGCGTATGGGCGCCAAGCGGCGGCGCCACCGGACCGGGCTCGCCCGGGGTGTGCGACAGCTTGACCGGGATGCCGATGACCCGCACCGTGCCCCCGGCAGGATGGGGCTGGGCGACAACGATGCCGTTGTGCTGCACCTGCGGGTCAGCAAAGACCTCGGCGTAATTGAGCACCGGGGCACACAGCACGTCGTAGCGCCGCAGCTCTTCGAGCCATTCGTCCCGGCAGCGGGTGGCCAGGATGCGCTGCACCTCGGCATTGAGGGCTTCGCGGTGGGCAGCACGTGCCTGACGCGTGGCAAAGCGCGCGTCCTGTCCCAAGTGGGCAAAGGCCGGCACCCGGCACAGGCGCGCCCACCAGTCGTCCGAGTGGGCGTTGAGGGCCAGCTGCCCGTCGCGGGTCTGGAAAATACCGTAGGGCGGCGGCATCATCCAGTGGCCGCTGCCGCTCTTGCCGGGCACCACGCCGCCGTTTAAGTACACTGCCGCCTCCATGGCCTGCAGCGCCAGGGCGGCGTCGAGCAGCGACACCTCTACCTCCTGCCCCACGCCGTACTGGGCACGCGCGTAGAGGGCAGCGAGGATGCCGTAGGCGGCCACAAACGCCCCCGTGACGTCCACCACGTACGTCCCTACCGCCACCGGCGGCCCGCCTTCCCAGCCGGTAAGGCTCACCAGGCCCGACAGCGCCTGCAGCAGCAAGTCCTGGCCCGGCCAGTCGGCCCGCGGCCCGCTTGCCCCGTAGCCGCTGAGGGCGCAGTAAATGAGCTGCGGGCAAGCGGCGCGCAGCTGTGCCGCGCCCAGCCCCAGGCGCTCCATGACGCCGGGGCGGAAGTTGTGCACCAGCACGTCGCTGCGCATCGCCAGCCGCCGCACGATTTCCTGCGCGGCCGGCTGGCGCAAGTCCAGGGCAAGGCTGCGCTTGCCGCGGTTGCGCGCCAGAAACGAGGCGCTTTCCCCGTGTACCGCCACCCAGCCGGCGCGGCGAGCCGGGTCGCCACTCAGGGGCTCCACTTTGATCACCTCGGCCCCCATGTCGGCCAGCATCTGGGTACAGAACGGGCCAAAAATAAACCGCGACAAGTCAAGCACGCGGATGCCGGCAAGCGGCTGCTGCCGCCGGCGCCGTGCCTTGAGCCGCTGCAGCTCCGCTTCCAGCGCCGCGATGCGCGCTTCCAGGGCCGCTTCGTCTTCACGCTCCTCTGGAGGGGTCATGCTCCCTAAGTCTCCTGATGCAGGAAGGCCAGCGCCAGGCGCGCCAGCACCTCCACGCCGATGGGCAAGGCGGCTTCGTCAAAGTCAAAAAGGGCGCTGTGGTGGGGCTGCACCAGGCCGCGGGCAGCGTTGCCCGAGCCCAGCCGCAAGTAGCAGCCCGGCACCGCCTCAAGAAAGTACGCAAAGTCTTCGGCGCCCATGCTCATCTGCGGCGCCACCACGTTGGCCTCCCCCACCACCTGCCGTGCCACCTGCGCCGCCAGGGCGGCCATCTTGGCGTCGTTCACCGTCACCGGGTAGCCAAACGTGTAAGTCACCTCGCTTTCGGCGCGCATGGCGGCGGCCAGGCCGCGCACCAGCCGCTCGAGCCGCGCCGGCATCTCCTGGCGCACGGCGGCGTCCACGGTGCGCACCGTGCCTGCCAGCTCGGCCTCGCTGGGAATGACGTTAAAGGCGGTGCCGGCATGGAACTTGCCCACCGTCACCACCGCCGGGGTGAGCGGCGGCAGCTCGCGGCTCACCAGCGTCTGCAAAGCGCTCACCAGGTGGCTGCCCACCACGATGGGATCCACCCCCAAGTGGGGGTAAGCGCCGTGGCTGCCCACCCCTTTGATGCGGATCTGGAAGCGGTCGGCGCTGGCCATGATCGGCCCGGCACTGACGCCGATTTGCCCCACCGGCAGGCTGTTCCACAGGTGCAGGGCAAACGCGGCGTCTACAGGCGGGTCTTCCAGGACGCCCTCGGCGATCATCGCCTGTGCGCCCCCTGGCGGCAGCTCCTCGGCGGGCTGGAAGACGAACTTCACCGTGCCCGGCAGGGCTTCGCGCCGCGCGGCCAGCAGCCGGGCCACGGTGAGCAAGATGGCGGTGTGGCCATCGTGGCCGCAGGCGTGCATGACGCCAGGGTTTTCCGAGGCATACGGGGCGCCGGTGGCCTCCTGCAGCGGCAGGGCGTCCATGTCGGCGCGCAGCAGCACCGTTTTTCCCGGCCGCGCGCCGCGCAGCACGCCCACCACCCCTGTCTTGCCCACCCCGGTGCGCACGTCCAGCCCGAGGTGGCGCAGCTCGGCAGCCACCCGCGCCGCCGTTTTCTCTTCCTGAAACCCGAGCTCGGGCCAGCGGTGCAGCTCGCGCCGCAGCGCCACCACTGCCTCGCGCAGCTCCGCCACCTGCTGGTGCAGCTCGTCAGCCTCCATCGCCTCCTCCTACTGCCGGTGCCGGTCGAGAAAGGCCAGCAGCGCCTCGTTAAACGCCTGCGGCTGCTCCATGTTGGAGAGGTGGGCCGCCCCTTTGAGGACCACCAGCTCAGAGCCCTTGATCTGCTGGTGAATAACCTGCGACGCCGCCACCGGCGTCCCTGGGTCCTCTTCGCCCACGATCACCAGGGTGGGCACGGTGATGGCAGGCAGGCGGTCGGTCAAGTCGAGGGCGGCAATGGCGTGGCAGCAGCCGATGTAGCCGGCAGGCGGCGTGGCGCGGATCATCGCCCGCACCTTGTCCACCACCTCCGGGTGCTGCTGGCGGAAGGGGGCGGTGAACCAGCGCTCCAGGGTGGGCTCCACCAGCGGTGCCAGGCCTTGCGTCTGGGCAGTGCGGATGCGCTCCTCCCAGGTGGGTTTGGCCTCGGGCGGCACGCGGCTGGTGGTGTCGCATAGCACCAGGCTCTGCAGCAGCTGCGGGCTTTGCAGCGCCAGCAGCTGGCCGATCATGCCGCCCATGGAAAGGCCCACGAAGTGGGTGCGGGTAATCCCCAGCGCTTGCAAGAGGGCGCGCACGTCCTCGACGAGCAGCTCGAGCGTGTACGGCCCGGGAGGCGCCTCGGTGCCGCCGTGGCCGCGGGTGTCGTAGCGCAGCACGCGGTAGCGCGAGGTGAGGGCCGGCACTTGCGGGTCCCACATGGTGAGGTTGGCGGCCAGGGAGTGGCTCAGCGTCACCACCGGGGCGGTTTCCGGGCCTTCGAGGGTGTAGTTCATACGAATGCCGTTGACGGTAATTTGCATTTCCATCTCCTCCGTGTTTGCGGATCCGTCGCGCGGGCATGATGCCACAGCGCCTTGCCGCCGTCAACGCAGCGGCGCTTACAGCTCGCGCACCTGGCGCCCGCCGTGCTGCTTGCGGGCGATTTCGCGCTGGCGCAGCTCGACGCGGCGGATCTTGCCGCTGATGGTCTTGGGCAGCTCGTCGACGAACTCGATTTCGCGCGGATACTTGTAAGGGGCGGTGAGGCGCTTGACGTGCTCCTGCAGCGCTGTCACCAGGGCCTCCGAGGGGCGGTAGCCCGGGGCCAGCACCACGAACGCCTTGACAATGGCGCCGCGCATCTCGTCGGGGCTGGCCACCACCGCCGACTCGGCCACCGCCTCGTGCTCAAGCAGGGCGCTTTCCACCTCAAAGGGGCCGATGCGGTAGCCGGCGCTGATGATCACGTCGTCGGCGCGGCCGACGAACCAGAAGTAGCCTTCGGCATCGCGCACGCCGCGGTCGCCGGTAAGATACCAGTCGCCGCGGAAGGCCTTGGCGGTAGCTTCGGGGTTCTTCCAGTACTCGCGAAACAGCCCCACGGGGCGCTGCGGCTTGACGCGCACCGCGATCTCGCCTTCCTGGCCAGGGGGCAGCTCGACGCCGCGCTCGGCGTCGATCACGGCCACTTCAAAGCCAGGCAGCGGCTTGCCCATCGACCCCGGCTTTACCGGCACGCAGGGATAATTGGCCACCAGGATCACCGTCTCCGTCTGCCCGTAGCCGTCGTAAATGGTCAGCCCGGTGCCCGCTTTCCAGGCCTCGATCACTTCCGGGTTGAGAGGCTCGCCGGCCCCCACGCAGTGGCGCAAGGCGGCAAAGCGATAGCGCCGCAGGTCTTCCAGAACCAGCATGCGGTAGGCGGTGGGGGGCGCACAGAAGACGGTGATCGGGTACTGCTCGAGCAGGCGCAGCGTCTCCTGGGCGTCGAAGCGGCCGCTTCCCTGCTGGACGAACACCGCCGCCCCCAGGCGCCAGGGGCCAAACAGACTGCTGTAGGCGGCTTTGGCCCAGCCGGTGTCGGAGAGGTTCCACATGAGGTCAGCGGGACCAAGGTCCAGCCAGTACTTGCCGGTGATGAAGTGGGCAAAAGGGTACGAGGCCTGGGTGTGCAGCACCATTTTGGGGCCCCCGGTGGTGCCGGACGTGAAATACACCAGGGCCGGGTCGTCGCTGCGTGTCACCACGGGAGTAAAGGTCTCGCTGGCGCTGGCCATGGCGGTGTCGTAGTCAAGCCAGCCCGGGCGCGGCCCCGCCCACCACAATGGCGTGGGCCAAGGTGGGGCAGCGGTCACGCACGGCGTCGACTTTGGGGGCGGTGGCGGCATCCACCACCACCGCTTTGGCGGCGGCCAGGTTGAGGCGGTACTCGATGTCCTTGGGGGTAAGCAGCACCGTACCCGGCATCGGGATGGCGCCGCGCTTCATCAGCCCCACCAGCACCACGTACCACTGCGGCAGCCGCGGCAAGATGACGAGCACGCCGTCGCCTTTGCCAATGCCCAGCCCTTCCAGGACGCTGGCAAAGCGGTCGGAAGCGCGCCGCACCTCGGCAAAGGTGTAGCGCTCGCTGCGGCCTTGGGCGTCGACCCACAGCAAGGCGAGCTTGTCTGGGTCTTCAGCCCAGCGGTCGACGACGTCGTAGCCGAAATTAAACGTGTCTGGAACCTCGAGCCGGAACGTGGCCCGCTCGCGCTCGTAGTCGGTCATATTGGCCATAGCCTTCCCTCCCCTGCGACACCCCGTGGGTTCCCCTTCATAGCCCAGGAGGCTGGAAAGATCAAGCGACAAGACTTGTGCCTTTGGCCCGCTGGCGCTACAATGGCCCGCACACACGGCACGGGAGGAAAGCGATGGAGCATTTGCAGGGGCGAGTGGCGGTGGTCACCGGGGGCGGCAGCGGCATTGGCCGCGCCATGGCCCTGGTCTTTGCCCGCGAGGGTGCCCGCGTGGTGGTGGCCGACGTGGACGAAGCGGGCATGGCGGAGACGGTGCAGGCCATTGCCACGCAGGGTGGCGAGGCACTGGCGGTGCGCACCGACGTGGCGGTTTTCGAGCAAGTGCAGGCGCTGGCGGCGCGGGTGCAGGAAGCCTACGGCCCGGTGCACTTGCTGTGCAACAACGCCGGGGTGTCGGTGTGGGGCGGGCTGGAGACCGCCACCTACCAGGACTGGCAGTGGGTGCTGGGCGTCAACCTGTGGGGGGTGATCCACGGCCCTGCTCGCCTTTGTGCCCGGCATGATCGCCCACGGGCAAGGCGGCCACATCGTCAACACCGCCTCGATGGCCGGGCTGATTGCCTCCAAGGGGCTGGGCGTCTACAACACGTCCAAGTACGCCGTGGTGGGCCTCTCGGAGACCCTGGCCAAAGATCTGCAACCTTACGGCATTGGCGTGACGGTGCTCTGCCCCATGGGGGTGGCCACGCGCATCCGCGACAGCGAGCGCCACCGGCCGGCGGCGCTGCGCAACCCCGAGGGCCATCCGCGCGGCGAGCCGGTGGCGCTCATCGGCCGCACCCTCACCCCGGAGGAAGTCGCCGAGCGGGTGCTGCAGGCCGTCCGCCGCAACCGGCTGTACGTCCTTACCCATCCCGAGGGGCTGGAGCCGCTGCGGCGGCGCTTCCAGCGCCTGGAGCGCGCTTTTCTGGAGCAGGAATGAGGGCGGTGGGCCTGCGAATTCTCAGCGGTGCCTTCTACGGGCTCGAGGTGCACACCCGCATGCCCTTTAGGTACGGCATTGCCACCATGACCTGCCTGCCCCACGTCTTTCTCCGCCTCGAGGCCGAAGTGGACGGTCAGGTCTGCACTGGACTGGCCGCCGATCACCTGCCGCCAAAATGGTTCACCAAAGACCCGGCCCAGCCCTTTGCGGCGGAAGTGGCGCAGATGCAGCAGGTGCTCTTCCAGGCGCTGCGCACGGCCGTGGGCCTAAGTGGCCCGAGCGCCTTTGCCCTCTGGCAGCAGCTCGATGCGGCGCAGCGCGCCTGGGGCGCGGCGCAGGGACTGCCGCCGCTGCTGGTGCAGTTTGGCGTTTCCATGGTGGAGCGCGCGCTGCTCGACGCCGTATGCCGCGCCCGCAAGCAGCCCCTGTGGGCGTTGCTGCGCCTGGGGGCCCTGGGCCTCGACCTGGGGGCTGTGCATCCCGAGCTGGCCGGGCTTTCCCCTGCCGAGCTGCTGCCGGCGCGCCCGCTGGCGCAGCTGACGCTGCGCCACACGGTGGGCCTGGCCGACCCGCTTGCCGACGCGGAGATCGCCCCGACAGCGCGCTGCCAGGACGGCCTGCCGCAGAGCCTCTTGGCCTGTATTGCCCGGTACGGCCTGCGCCACTTCAAAATCAAAGTCAGCGGCGACCCCGACGCCGACCTGGAGCGCCTGGAGCGCCTGGCGGCGCTGCTAGAGGCCCATGCCCCACCTGACTATGCCTTTAGCCTCGACGGCAACGAGCAGTTTGCCTCGGTAGAAGCCTTTCGTGCTTTCTGGGAACGGCTGCAAGCGCGGCCGCGCCTGCGCCCCTGGCTGTCGCGCCTGCTCTTTGTAGAGCAGCCCCTGCATCGCGACGTCGCCCTGGCGCCGGCGGTGGCCGAGGCGTTTCGCGCCTGGCCGCAACGGCCGCCGGTGATCATCGACGAGTCGGATGCCACCTGTGACAGCCTGCCTACCGCCCTGCGCCTGGGCTATGCCGGCACCAGCCACAAAAACTGCAAAGGGGTGTGCAAGAGCATTGCCAATGCCTGCTTGCTGGCGTGGCGGCGCCGCCGCCAGCCCGCACCGCCGCTTCTTCTAAGCGGCGAGGATCTCACCACCATCGGTCCGGTGTCCTTGCTTCAAGACCTGGCGGTCTGCGCTCTGCTGGGCATTGCCAGCGTAGAGCGCAACGGCCACCACTACTTTGCCGGGCTGTCGATGATGCCGCCGCCGGTACAGGCGCAGGTGCTGGCTGCGCATCCTGACCTCTACCAGCGCAGCGCCCAGGGCTGGCCGACGCTGCGCCTTGAGGCGGGAAGGCTTGCGGTGTCTTCGGTGAACGCTGCCCCCTTTGGGTACGGCTTTGACCTTGACGTCACGGGGTTTTCTCCCCTGGCCTCGGCCTGAGGGCCCCGATCACAAGGAGGAGTTCATGCTGGCGCTGCTGGTCACCATCCAGATCAAGCCCGAGTTTCGCGAGGCGTTTCTTCAGGCCCTGCTCGAAGATGCGCGCGGCTCGGTGAGCCACGAACCCGGCTGCCTGCGGTTTGACGTCCTGCAAGACCAGAGCGATCCCAACCGCGTTTACCTCTACGAGGTCTACCGCGACGAAGCAGCCCTGGCGGCGCACCGCCAGGCACCGCACTACCTCACCTGGCGGGAGACGGTAAAAGACTGGTTTGCCGCCGAGCCGGTGCGCCAGTACTGCACCACGATCTTTCCGGCCGACGGCGAGTGGCTGGCCGGCAAGCGGTGAGCCGCACGGCGGGGAATCACCGGAGCCCTATCCTGCCAGGCCGCAGCCACTGTAGAGGAAGTTGCCAGTGCGGTGCTGCATCCGCCGTGCCGTGGCAGTCATCCTGCTGCTTTTCGCCCGGAGCGCCGAGGGCTACCTGGGCCTGAGCGGCACGCCAGGCCCGCTTGACTTCTTTCTGCGCGAGGCGTTCCGCGGCGACGAGGTGGAAGACCGAGACTTCAGGTACCGCGACGACTACTTCCTCAACGTCTTCTCGACCCGCCACCTGACGTCCTCGGACGCGCTGTGGGGGGCGGCGGCGCGGGGCTACCGGCTGGCCATGGGCAGCGTCACCAGCGACGAATTCTTCCTCGACCAAGAGGCGCGCTTCGAGGTGGCGCTGCTGCCCGGCCTGGCGCTGCACTACCGCTTCGTGCAGGCGGAAGACTACGACAGCCGTTACTTGCGGCACGCCGTGGGCCTTTCTTACCGCACGACGCAAGCCTTGACCGCTTATGGCTTTACACGGCTCAACGGCTTCAAAGAAGACATCGACGCCGGCGGCGGCCTGCGGGTGACGGCGGGACCGCTCGACCTCGACCTGGGGTTTGTCTTTCCCCAAGCCTTTCTCAACTTGAAGTCGCGCACCGAAGCGCGCTTTGAGAAACAAGCCTTTGGCTTGGGCGGGGTGGCCACTCTGGCGCTGGCGCCGCGCTGGCACCTCACCCTGCGCCTTTTTCGCACCTTTCCTCTGGAGCTGGAAAAGCCGCGCGAGGCCCTGCTTTTCTCGTTTCGCCGCCTGGCCTACGGGGCCAGCGTCGCCTATCACTTCCACCCGACCCGCAGCCTTCGTCTGGCCCTCTACGGCGAAGACGCCGTCAAAGTGCGGCAGTTCAGCGGCAGCCGGGCAGCCGAAAGCGCCCGCCTGGAGCGCACGGCGCTGCGACTGACGCTGGTCTATACGCAGGCGTGGCCAGGGGGCACCCTGCTCGACACCGGCCTTTTTGTCCACTACTTCTACGAGCCGACGCGCTTCCCGCAGGCCCCGGCGCAGTCCCTCACCCGCCGGCGCACCGAAGTCATCGGCTTTGGCCAGCTGGCGATGCCGGTGTGGAAGGGGTTTACGCTTGTGCCCGGGGTCTTCCTGGGCCCGGTGGAGGCGGTCGACCGCCGCACCGACGCGCTGGGCTTTGGCCTGGAAGCCAAAGTGAGCTTGGCCCTGGCTTACCGCTTTTCACCGCGTGCCTACTTGCAGCTGCAACCCAGCTACGACCTCGACGATCGCATTTTTGGCGGTGCTGGCCCCACCCTGGTGGTGGTCTTCTAGCGCGGGGCGGCCTTGACCGCTCCTGCCCTTCCTGCCTACACTGAGGCCTTGACGACACGCAACCGGCAGGCAGAGCCGGTTCGCCCTACAGGGTCATGGAGGAGACGATATGGATTCGCAAGTCGTATACACCTCGCGGGTGCGCATCGAGCGCGTCAAGGGGCCGCTGCGACGGGCCTATCTGCCGCAAGAAGCGCAGCCGGTGCTTTTTAGCGTGCACTCGGAAGTCGCTGCCCACTATGGCGTCAACATGCAGGAACACGAGCCGCACGCCACCACCCTTGACTACGTGGTGGCCGCCACCGCCGGCTGACTCACCGGCACTCTGGGAGGCGCGCTGGAAGCGCGCGGCATCGCAGCAGGGGAAGGGCGCCTGAGCGCCGAAGCCCGCGGGGAGATCGAAAAAGACGGCAACGTCCTGGTCATTCGCCGCATTCACGTCACTTACCGGCTCAAGCTCGACCCGGCGCAGCGCGAGGCGGCAGAGCGCGCCCACCGCATCCACGCCGACTACTGCCCGGTGGCCCGCACTTTGCGAGGCTGCATTGCCATCACCACCGCTTTGGAGCTGGAAGAGGGGTAAGGACAACGCCCATGGAGACGGCTTGGCCCCAGCACATCATTGCGCAGCTCAAAGCGTATCGGATTCGCTTTCTCAGCTACGTCCCCGACGCCATTGGCGAGCAGATCTTGCGCCTGGCGCGCCAGGATCCCTTTTTTGACATTCTGCCCCTGGCGCGCGAGGAAGAAGGCGTGGGGGTGGTCGCCGGCCAGTACATGGGCGGGGCGCGCGGCGCGCTGCTCATGCCCACCGCCGGCGTGGGCAACGCCCTCAACGCCTTGGCCTCGCTGGCCATCCCTTACCAGGTGCCGCTGCCCATGTTCATTGGCTGGCGCGGAGAGCTCGGAGAATTCAACGCCGCCCAGGTGCCGCTGGGGCAGGCGTTGCCGGCTCTCTTTGCCGCCCTGCACATTCCCACGTTTGTGCTGCGTTACGCCCCGGAAGTACCGACGGTGGTCGCCGGCGCCTTGAAGCTGGCGTACAGCGCCGAACAGCCCGTTGCCGTGCTCATTTCCACCCAGCTGGCAGGCTGGAAAGACGAGAGGTAACCGCGATGATCAACCGCCTGCGCGCCACGCGCTTCATCGTTGCCCAAGTACACGACGAGCCCATTATTGCCTCGCTGGGCAATCCCAAGTTCGACCTCTTTGCCGCCGGGGATCGCCCGCAGAATTTTTACATGTGGAACTCCATGGGCATGGCGGCCTCCATGGGGCTGGGGCTGGCCATGGCACGCCCGGCGCAGAAAGTCATCGTGCTCGACGGCGACGGCGCACTGCTCATGAACCTCAACGCCCTGACCACGGCAGCCGCGCGGGCCCCCCAGAACCTCATCCACGTCATCTGGGACAACCGCCAGTTCGCCCTCACCGGCGGCCAGCCGACGCACACCGCCTTTCGCGCCGACCTGGCGCAGCTGGCCCGCGGGGCGGGCTTTGAGCGCGTCGTTGCCGTAGACACGCAGGAAGCCTTTGAGCAGGCCTTTCTCCAGGCCATGGCCACGCCGGGGCCCTGGATCATCGTGGCGCGCGTCGACGACCAGCAAGCCACGGCACGCCCGCCCAAGAGCCCCACTTACATCAAGCACCGCTTCATGCAGAGCCTTGGCGCTTACGACACCTGAGGGACTGAGCTCGTTCCTGTGCTAATTCCTGAAGGGGATCAGGGCGAATCGGAAGGAGGCACGACCATCTGGCCGTCGAGCACCTGCCACACTTGGCGTGCCTGCGCCAGGCGGGCGGCTTCCGGCGTGATGGTTTTGCCGGCAACGACGGGCAGGGCAGGCAACCCAGCGCGGCTGAGCAGGGCAGCGCGTTGGGCGGCCTGTTCCACGTCGTGAGGGCCAACGCCCCACGACACTTCCACCACCAGCACCACTTCGGCATCGTCGTCGCGGCGCCTGCCGCGCACGAGCAAGTCGGCCCAAGTGACGTCGTGGGCTTCGGCTTCGCTGAGCAGGCCACGTGCCACGGCGGTTTCCAGCACCGCTTCGAGCTCCTCCTCGGGCAAAAGCCGCGGCCGGCGAAGCAGGCGGGCAAAGTACGCCCCTGCCCGTTCGCGATAGCGGCGCTCCAGGCTGTCGCCTTTGAGCTCGCCGACATCGATCACCAGCGCCTGGACCGTGCGCGTCAGCGCCGCCAGGCGCGACTCGGTCTCTCGCTGCGCTTCCGCCAGCGCCTCTAGACGCGCCTCGGTTTGCTGCTGTGCCGCGGCCAGCGCCTCTACCCGCTCTGTCAGCGCCTCTACCCGCGCCGTCAGCGCCGCCAGGCGCGACTCGGTCTCTCGCTGCGCTTCCGCCAGCTCTTCCACCCGCTCTGTCAGCGCATCTAGGCGCGCCGCCAGCGTCTCTACCCGCGCCGTCAGCGCCGCCAGGCGCGACTCGGTCTCTCGCTGCGCTTCCGCCAGCGCCTCTAGACGCGCCTCGGTTTGCTGCTGTGCCGCGGCCAGCGCCTCTACCCGCTCTGTCAGCGCCTCTACCCGCGCCGTTAGCGCCGCCAGGCGCGACTCGGTCTCTCGCTGCGCTTCCGCCAGCTCTTCGACCCGTGCTGCGAGCGCTTCCAGGCGCGCCGCCAGCGCCTCTACCCGCGCCGTCAGCGCCGCCAGGCGCGACTCGGTCTCTCGCTGCGCTTCCGCCAGAGACGTCATCTGTGCCACGAGCTGCTCTAGAGCTGTCAGCAACTGCTGGAAGCGCTCTTCCGTCTCCTGGCGCAGCGCCGCCAGTTGACCCGGCAGGGCGAGGAGCTCGTCGGTGAGCAAAAGACGGCGCAGCTCCGCACGCCACTCGGGGTGCGTTTCGATGAGCCGAATAAGCTCCTGGAAGTCTTCATCGGTAAAGGGCATGGCTTCCTCCTGCCCTTCCATTATACGGCACCGGCGTCCGCCTGGCGACCGAAGTGACTAAAGCACAATCCCGTTAAGGGCAAAGTCAAAGAGGTCAAAGTTCCACAGCTCCGCCGACAGCCGGTGGCGATAGGCCTCGTGCAAGGGACGGTTGAGCACGAAGGGGACCTCTTGCTCGGCCAGGCCGCCGTGCGAGCGCAGGCGGCCTGCAAGCAGGCTGAGGTCGTGGTCGGCCGGCGCCTTGCCAAGCACCGTGTGGCGGTCGCTGATCACCACCACGTCACCGATGCGATCGGCAGGTAAAGCAAAGGCCCTGACTGGCCTCGGCGCGGGTGCCGACGTAAGTGACAGCCTCAAGGCGGCGCAGCCGCTCCACCACCGCCGTGACGTCCACGTCTGGCGCCAGATAGACCGTAGCAAAAGAGCCCAGAGCGCCGTGATGCACCACGTAGGGATCGGTGATCGGCAAGATCACTCGCGCCTTGCCCGCGCCCAACCAGCTCTCAAGCAGCGGACTCAGGTAGAGCACGTTGGGCTCGCCGGTGGCGGTGTGTTTGTCGTTCATGCCGTGATCGGCGGTGATGCCCACCACGGCGCCGAGGCGGTCAAAAGCGGCAAAGTAGTCGTCGAGCATGGCATAGAAGCGGTCTGCCTCTGGCTCTCCGGGCGCATGCTTGTGCTGCACGTAGTCGGTGAGCGACAAGTAGAGGAGGTCGGGCGCCTGCGTTTGCAAGAGGCGTAGCCCCGCTTCCATGACAAAGGCGCTGAGCTGGCTCGAGTACACCTCCGGCGTCTCCCAGCCCACCAGGGCATTGACGCCTTCGATGCCGTTTTCGGCCAGGGTGGCTGCGTGCGCCTTTTCGGCCGAAAAGCAGATCCCCCCTTGCAGGCCGTGCCCCAGCAGACGGCGCAGCTTGTCTTTGGCCGTCACCACCGCCACGCGCACGCCGCAGCGCGACAGGGCGGCCAGAATCGTCTCGGCGCGCAGAAAGTGCGGCTCGTTCATCATCACTTCTTGTCCCGTGGCCGGGTCGAGGAAGTAGTTGCCGCTGATGCCGTGGACGGCCGGCGGCGCCCCGGTAACAATGGAAAGGTTGTTGGGGTTGGTAAACGTCGGCACCACCGCCTTGGCCAGGGCATAGACGCCCTGCTCGCGAAAGCGCCGCAGGGTGGGCAGCTGGCCACGCTGCCACCCCACGCTGAAGTACTCGGGGGCACTGCCGTCAATGCACACCAGCACCGTAGGGCACTGCGGCAGGCGATACGTGCGACCGTTGACGTGGACCGTGGTCATCGGCTATTTCTCCTCTCTGCCATCATGCATGGCGCCGGCGGGTGACGCGAGCGGGCGCCGCCGCGCCCGGCACGCCAGAGGCCATTTTGCAGAAGGATACCCCAGCATGCCCTCGCCGCATGTTCTCATCGTCGGTCTTGACGGCCTGCGGCCCGACAGGGTGACGCCAGAGCGCATGCCTACCCTCTGGCGCCTGATGCAGCAAGGAGTCCACTTTCGCCACCACCGGGCCGTTTTCCCCACCGCCACGCGAGTGAACGTGGCCAGCCTGGTCACCGGGGCCACGGCAGGCACTCATGGCGTGGTGAACAACTCGCTTTTTGTGCCCGGCCTGTTTGCCGACCGCGCCGTCGACTTGGGCAAGTACGACGTGGTGGAAGCCGCCAACGCTTACTTTGGAGGCCGGCTGCTCTGTACGCCCAGCCTGGGCGAGATCCTCGCCGCCCACGGCCAGATCCTGGCTGCCCTCAGCGCCGGCACCACCGGCTCGAACCGGCTCATGCACCACACCGTCAAGCGCCAAGGCGGGCTTGTCTTCTCGGCGCACGGGCTGGCGCCTTCTTTCCCGCCACAGGAAGCAACCGCCATCCTCGAGCGCTTCGGTCCGCCGCCGGCGGCCGGCACCCCCGACGCCGCGCGGCTGGCTTACCTGACCACCGTGTTTCTCGAGTACGTCTTCCCCGTGCACCGGCCGCGGGTGACCATCTTGTGGTTTTCCGACCCCGACCGCACTTACCACTACTGCGGCATTGGCTCGCCGGCCGCGGAGGAAGCCCTGCGCGCCGTTGATACCCAGCTCGGGCGCCTCCTGGACTGGCTGCAGCAGCCCGCCCAGCGCGAAGCGGTTAACCTCATCGTGCTCTCTGACCACGGCCACCTCACGGTGCGCCACAAAGTCGACGTGCGTGCCGCGCTGGCGGCCGCCGGCTTTGCCGCCCGCCACGGCAGCTACGAGGATGCCGACATCGCCGTGGTGCCCTGGTGCTGCGGCGCCCTCCACGTGCGCCAGCCCCGCCTGCTGCCCCAAGTCGCCACCTGGCTGCTCGCCCAGCCCTGGTGCGGTCCCCTTTTTACCCCGGGCAAAAACGCCGTCGAGGGGCTGGTGCCCGGCACCTTTGCCCGTGCCCTGGTCAACGTCGAGCACCCCCGCGCCGCCGACCTCATCTACGTCCTGCGCAGCGACGAGGCGCCCGATGCCCACGGCGTGCGCGGCGGCTGCTACGACGACTCGTATTTGCCCCTGGGCGGCAGCACCCACGGCGGATTGAGCCCTCAAGAGCTCCATAGCCTCTGCGTCGCCTACGGCCCGGCCTTTCGCGAGGGCTATGCCAGCGAGCTGCCCAGCGGCACTTTTGACCTCATGCCGACGGTGCTGCACCTGCTCGGCTATCCCCTGCCGGCCGGCATCGAGGGCCGGGTGCTGCACGAGGCCCTTGCCACCCCCGCCGCCGTCGAGCTGCCGGTAGAGACTCGCACCTATACCGCCGAGGCGCCCACCCCGGCCGGCCGGTACCGGCAGCACCTCACCCTTACCCGCGTGGGGACCACGCCCTACCTCGAGCGCGCCTGGGTGGAGGCCTAAGGACCGCTACGGAGGCGCCTCCAGGAGGCGGTACGTCACGTTTCCCAGGGCCACCGGCTGGCGCGAGGTGGCCGTAAACGCCTGCACCGTGGCAAAAAAGAGTTCCTCGGAGCGGTACTGCACGCGGGCATCGGCGATCACCGCTTCGTGCGCCGGCACGCCAGGATAGCTGAGCTGCATGCCCACCGTGGCGCCGCGGGCACCCTGGGGCCGCACCAGACTCCAGGCCGCCATGGTGCCAGCGGTGTCGCACAGCGAGGCCAGCACTCCTTCGTGCAGGGTCTCCCCGGCCCCGGTAAGCGGTGTCCAGCACGGCAGGCACAGGCGCACCCGTCCCGGGCTCTGGTGCAAGGTGGTCATGCGCAGCTTACGCATGTAGGGGCCGTCAAGCCACGGCAGGGGCGTGGCCGTGGCCGGTGAGGGCGCGGCGAGATATTCGGGACTCGACAGCAGGCGCCGCGGCCGGCCCGTGTAGTCAGCCGCCCGGTAGCTCAGCAGGCCCTTGCTCACCAGCCGCTGCTGCGGCGTGCACACCGTCACCTCCACGAAAAAAAAGTCGCGGCCGCGCCGCAGCACGCAGGCCGTGGCCACCAGCTCGTCGCCCAGGACTGGGGAGAGATACTGGATGGTTACGTCAACGGGGCCAAGCACGAGCGGGGCAGCCAGGTCGACGTCGCTCCATACCGCCAGCTCTCCGGCCAGGTGGAGCAGCGAAGCCGTGGCGCCGCCGTGCAGCACCCCGCCAGGGTTGGCATTTTCCTGCCGGTACGGCAGCGTCACCACTGCCCGCTGCGGCGCCACCTCGGCGCTGCCAATGCCAAGGTGGGCGGCAAACGGCATGCGGGCAAACCGCTCTCGGGCCTGCGCGACGCTCATCCTCCTCACCCTTCCTCCGGCACCGGCGGGCGCTTGGGGAGACGGCCGGCCACCGCCCGCACCTTGCGCGGCGCCGCCCGCCACACGGCCACGATGGAGAGCAGGCTCAGGCCGATGGCCAGCCAGAACGCTAGAGTATAGCTGCCGGTGCGGTCGTACACGCTACCCGCCACCCAGGGGCCAGCGGCGGCGCCGAGGCTGGAGGCCAGGCTCAGGGTGCCAAAAATCGTCCCGTAGTGCTTGCCCTGAAACAGCTCGGCCGGAATGGCGCCGTAAACCGAAGCCAGGCCGTAGCCCAGCAGGCCCTGGGCGGCCACCATGGCGTACATGAAAAGCGGCAGCGGCGTGCGCTGCATGAGCAGCAGCAGCCCGTAGCAGGCCACGTAGCCACAGCCGCTCAGCGTCCAGGCCCACTCGCGGCCAAGGCGGTCCGAAAGGTGGCCAAGGGCGATCTGCCCGGCGATCCCCGTCAGGCCCACCAGCCCCAGGGCATACGCCGCCTGCTCGGCAGAAAACCCGACTTCGAGCAAGTACTTGGTCTGGTGCACCTGCACCGCGTACCAGGCAAAGAGGCTGGCAAAAAACGCCACGAAGAGCCACCAGAAGCGTGCCGTGCGCATGGCCCGCCAGAGCGTCCACTCCACCGCCGCCCAGGCCGGGTCGACGACGTTGGCCGCCGCCTCCGGCGCCACCGGCTCCCCGGGGGTATCGCCGTCGGGTGCCAGGCCCAGGTCTTGCGGCCGCTGGCGCTGCAGGCAGAAATTGAGCGGCAGCAAGGTCACCACCAAAAGCGCCGCCAGCGTCCAGCAGGCCTGGCGCCAGCCCAGGCGGACAATCAGCGCTTGCAGCCAGGGGAAAAGCACCATCGACCCCACTCCCACCCCGGAAAAGGCGATGCCGATGGCCAGGCCGCGCCGGCGCACGAACCAGTTGGGCAAAAACAGCGAGTGGCCAATATAGCTCAGGAAGACGCTTCCGCCCACCACCAGCACCCCCAGGCTCAGGTAGAGCTGCCAGGGGTGGCGTATCTGGGTGGCCAAGACCATGCCGGCGCTGACCAGGCACACCCCCAGCGGGATCACCCACCGCGGCCCCCAGCGGTCCATGAGCAGCCCCAGAAAGGGGGCGTAGAGGGTCGAGGCGAGAAAGCCCAGGGAAAAGGCCGCGGCCGTGACGCCGCGCGGCCAGCCAAACTCGGCCAAAAGCGGCGGAAAAAGCAGCGAAAACGCCGTCCGCGTGTTGACCCCGATGCCCATGGTCACAAACGCCACCGCCACCACTACCCAGCCGTAGAAAAACGGCAGGCGCGCTGCCAGCGACGGTCGGCTCATGGCCGGGCTCCGGCACGGCCTGGGAGAGGCCTTGACAGCGCTGCGGGGCTGGCGTAGGGTCGAGGCCACACCAAGACCTCTGGACAACCTGCAAGCGATGAGAGGGCACCATGGCGGACAGACTGCGTGGCAAAGTGGCACTGATCACCGGCGGGGCCAGCGGCCAGGGGCGCGCCGTGGCCATCCGCTTCGCCCAAGAAGGCGCCCGGGTGGTCATCAGCGACATCGACGCCGAGGGGGGCAACCAGACCCTGCACCTGGTGCGGGAAAGCGGCGGTGAGGCCTGCTTCGTCCCTGCCGACGTGGCTTCTGAAGCCAGCGTGCAGGCCCTGGTGGCGGCTGCCTTGCGGCAGTACGGGGCCCTGCACGTGCTTTACAACAACGCCGGCATCATCGGGCAGGGGCTCGACGGCGAGGTCACCCAGCTCAGCGTCGAGGGCTGGAACCGCATCCTCGACGTCAACCTCAAAGGCGTTTTTCTCTGCGCCAAGCACGCCATTCCGCTCCTCATTCAGGCGGGCGGCGGCTCGGTGATCAACGTCGCCTCGGTCGCCGGGCTCATCGGCAGCCCTAACGCCGGGCACGCCTACCACGCCAGCAAAGGCGGCGTGGTGGCCCTGACGCGCGCCATGGCCGCCACTTATGCCCGCCACAACGTGCGCGTCAACGCCATCTGCCCCAGCACCCTGGAAACGCCGATGACCGCTGCCTTGTTGCAAGACCCCGCCCGCTACCAGCAAATCGTCGCCCAGCATCCCCTGGGCCGCCTGGGCACGGCGCAGGACGTGGTGGGCCTGGCCGTCTACCTGGCTTCGGACGAGTCCGCCTGGGTCACCGGGGCGATTTTTCCTGTCGATGGCGGGCGCACCGCGGTCTGAGGCCATGCCGGTCTTTTACCAGCCGATGGCGTAACTCATGCGGCGCGGGTCGGCCCCGGCCGTCAGCACCCCGCTGGCCGCATCGATGGTGATGGTGCAGACCCCGCCGGCCCGCCACGTCCAGTCGGGCCACGGCACCACCTTGTGGCCTTTGGCTGCCAGGGCTTCGCCCACGCGCTGGGCCAGGCGGCGCTCCAGGCGCAGCTCGTTGGGCAGGTAAGGGTGGGGTTCAAAGGAGCCCGGAAAGCTAAACGTGGCAAAGCGCGGCGCTTCTACGGCCTGCTGCGGGTCCATGCCAAAGACGGCGAGGTTGAGGAAGACCTGCAGCATGGCCTGGCACTGCACGTCGCCGCCCGGCGTGCCCAGGGGCATGAAGGGCTTGCCGCGCTTGAAGACAATCGCTGGGCAGGGCGTCAGGCGGGGCCGCTTCCAGGGCGCCACGGCGCTGGGGTGGCCGGGCACTGCCCAGGACTGCGAGCCGCGCGTTGACACCACCAGTCCCGTGCCCGGCACCACCGGCGCCCCCATGCAGGTGTCGCTTGGGGTAGCAGAAAAGACATTGCCGGCGCGGTCGACGACGCACACGTAGCTGGTGTCGAGGGCCTCGGCGGCCGGGGCCGCAGCCACCGGCGCGCCAGCGGGCGACGGTGCCCACGCCTCCCCCCGCCAGGGGTCGCCCGCCGGCGGCATGCCGTCCCAGGCGCGCTCCATGCGGATGAGACGGCGGCGTGCCGCCACGTACTCCGGAGAGAGCAAGCCTGCCATCGGCACCGCCACGAACTCCGGATCGCCGTAGTAGGCTTCGCGATCGGCAAAGGCCAGCTTCAGGGCCTCGGTGAGCAGGTGGATGTACGCCGGGGAGTTGTGACCCAGTCCCTCCAAGTCCTCGTTGGCCAGCAGCGCCAGGGCCTGCGCCAATACCGGCCCCTGGCACCAAGGGCCACAGGTATATATTTCGTAGTCGCGGAACGCCACCCGCACCGGCTCTTCGAGCTGCACGCGAAACGCCGCCAAGTCGTCTTCCGTAAGCAGGCCGCCTTCGGCCCGAAAAAAGGCCGCGATGTCCCGCGCCACCTCACCGCGGTAGAAGGCGTCGCGCGCCGCCTGGATGCCGGCTTCGCGCCCCTGGCCGCTGGCGCGCGCCTCGGCTTCCAGCAGGCGCCGCAGGGTGCGCGCCAGGTCACGCTGCACAAACCGCTCGCCCGGCGCCGGAGGGCGTCCGCCAGGGAGAAACACCGCGGCGCTGCTGGGCCACTGCGCCAGCTGCGCGGCGTGCTCGCGCAAGTTGGCGGCCATAAACGGGTGCATGGGGAAGCCCTCTTCGGCAAGCGCCACCGCTTCCGCCATCACCTCGGCCAGGGACAGGGTGCCGTAGCGCTCCAGCGCCGTAAGCCAGGCATCGGGCGCCGCCGGGGTAACGCAGCGCAGCACGCCCAGGGGAATGCGGCCGCCGCAGTGCTCCTGGAAGAAGGCCACGCTGGCGGCACGCGGCCAGCGCCCCAAGCCGCTGATGGTCACCACGCGCCCTTCGGCCGCCAGGTAAAGCATGATGGGGGCCACGCCGGCAAAGTTCACCATGTCGGTGTGTACCACGCCTAGGCACAGCCCGGCGGCCACCCCGGCGTCTATGGCGTTGCCTCCGCGGGCAAGGACGCGCTGCGCTGCCAGCGACGCCAGGTAGTGTCCTGAGGAGACCATGCCGTGCATTCCCATGATCGCCGGGCGATAGGCTCCGGCAATGGGCTTCTCTTCCATGCCGCCGCTCCTTTTCTCTGGGGTCAGCTCACCGCCCCGGGATCTTACCATGCCGGCGCGCTGCACCCAAGCGGCTGGCGAGCCAAGGCCGTTGGCAATTGACAACCGCCGCGGCCTCTGCCATTCTAGATCCTAGCTATCCGGAAGAGACGCCGTGTAAGGGACGGGAAGGTGCCCGCCGGGCGCGCTTCCCCAGCGATAACATTTATGCAACGATGGAGGCTCAAGCGATGGCGTTTACGCTGCCCGAGCTCCCCTATCCCAAGGATGCCCTGCAGCCCCATATTTCGGCAGAGACCATCGAGTACCACTACGGCAAGCATCACCAGGCTTACGTCAACAACCTCAATCGCTTGACCGAAGGCAAGCCAGAAGCGAACAAATCCCTCGAAGAGCTCATCCGCACCGCCGACGGCGCCCTCTTCAACAACGCCGCCCAGGTCTGGAACCACACCTTCTACTGGCACTGCATGTCACCGCGTGGCGGCGGGGTGCCCTCTGGAGACGTGGCGGCCGCTATCAACCAGGCCTTCAGCAGCTTTGAGGCCTTCAAGGAGGCTTTTACCAATGCGGCGATTAGCCTCTTTGGCTCAGGCTGGACTTGGCTGGCCAAGGACAAAGACGGCCGCATCACCATCGAAAACCTCGCCAACGCCGGCAACCCGCTGCGCGACGGCAAGACGCCGCTGTTGACCCTTGACGTCTGGGAGCACGCTTACTACATCGACTACCGCAACGCCAGACCAGACTACGTGCGGGCCTTCTGGAACCTCGTGAACTGGGACTTTGTGGCGAAGAACCTGCGCAGCTAGCGTGCCGAGGCCAGGCAGAGGGCACTGCTGCCCTCTGCCCGCACCACACGGGAGGACACAGTATGGCCGCGCCCATCGTGGGGCTGCTCAGCCCCGGCGACATGGGGCACGTGGTGGCCCAGGTGCTCCAGGCCCACGGCGTGCGCGTGCGCACTTGCCTGGCCGGGCGCAGCGAGCGCACCCGCCAGCTGGCACGCCGCGCCCAGATCGAAGAAGTGGCAAGCGAGGAAGAGCTGGTACGCACCACCGAGATCATCTTAAGCATCGTTGTGCCGGCTGCCGCCCGTGCGGTGGCCGAGCGGGTGGCCCGGGCGCTGCAAGTCACAGGGCGCACCCTGGTCTATGTGGACTGCAACGCTGTGTCGCCGCGCACCGTGCGTGAGATTGCCACCTGCCTCACCGCCACCGGCAGCCGCTTTGTGGATGCCTCGATCATCGGCCCACCCCCGCGCCAGGCCGGCACGACGCGGTTTTACGCCTCCGGGCCGGACGTCGAAGCCATGGTCGCCCTGGGGCAGTACGGGCTCGACGTGCGGGTGGTGGGGGAAGAAATCGGCCAGGCTTCGGCGCTCAAGATGTGCTACGCGGCGCTCACCAAGGGCTTTACCGCCTTGGCCACCGCCCTGCTGGTGGCCGCCCAAGCGATGGGCCTCTACGAAGCCCTGGTGGACGAATTCGCCCTCAGCCAGGCCGAGCGCTACCGGGCCATGCAGCGCCAGATCCCGCCCATGCCCACAAAAGCGCGCCGCTGGGTCGGCGAGATGGAAGAAATCGCCCACACTTTTGCCGAGGTGGGGCTCACCCCCCTCCTGCACCAGGGGGCTGCCGAGGTCTACCGCTTCGTCAGCACCACCCCCCTGGCCGAAGAAACGCCAGAAACCCTGGACCGCAGCCGTACCCTGGAACAGGTCATCGCCACCCTGGCGGCCCACTTGCCGCCCGCCACGGTGGAAGCATTTTTTGCTTGACAGCCGCGGCGGCGTGTCGTAACCTGGCATCGATCACACCCGTATCTGCCAATGAATACAACTCCTTTGAGGGGTGAAGTTTGCCCTTGGGGCAGAAGGCGGTGCGGCGCAGTACCGCAACCGCTGGCTTGTATTTGTGGTGACCGAGAAAGAAAAGCCAAGGTGATTCTTACGTAATCTCTCTTTGAGACAAAAGAGAACGCTGAGAAAGGGAGGATGGCTCCTGGGGTGGCAGGCAGAAGGTGCAGCGGGGCGCGCCGACTGCGGTTGCCGTGGCGGAGGATGGGCGATGGAAGGTCACGCCTCTAGGCAGAGAGGGCATGCTGCCGTGCGAAGGCGTCTCTGGCGCCTTTGGCCGCTGCTTGCCCTCCTTCCCCTGCTTGCTTTGCTTCAGTGGTGGGCACTGGCGCTGCAGTTGGCCCCTTGGCATCCAGGGCCGGCCGTGTCGCTGGCCCGCGTGGCCGGGCAGCCGCCGGCACCACTCCCGGCGCCACCGCCGGAGGCGGGGCCAGAGGCGTACGTCGCCTTGGTGGACGCCGCGCTGCCCCGCTATGACCTCGACCCGGCCTCGGTTCCTCCCTTCTTCCGTCATCAAGTTGCCGCTTCCCTTCATACCTACACGGCCGTTCACCGCAGCGACTTTTTGGCCATGCTGCAGCGGGCCGCGCCTTACTTGCCGCTGGTGCGCAACATGCTGCGCCAGTACCGCCTGCCGCGTTACTACGCCTATATTCCCCTGGCCGAAAGCGCCTTTCAAGCGGATGCCACCCATCCGCGCAGCGGGGCTGCCGGGCTCTGGCAGCTCATGCCCGACACGGCCCGCGCTTACGGCCTGCTGGTCTCTGACCGCGTCGACGAACGCCTCGATCCTCTGCGGGCCACCGACGCCGCAGCGCAGTACCTGCGCGAGCTGCAAAACATCTTCGGCGCCGCCTCGCCCCTGCACGTACTGGCCGCATACAACTTCGGGGAGAACAACCTCACCAAGGCCATCATGCGGGCGCGCACCCGCAACATCTGGCACCTCTACCGCAAGCGGTTTCTCCCCTTGCAGACCCGCAAGTACTTGGTCAAGATGGTGGCCCTCTGGGTGGCCATGGCCCATGCCGACACCTTGCAGCTTGACGTCAATGCCCCTCCGCTCTCTCCGGCCTATGCAGAGATGACCTTTCCGCACCCGGTCACGCTGGCCGCCGTGGCGCGTCAGGTCCGCGTCCCGCTTGCCACTTTGCAGCGCCTCAACCCCCACGTCCTCAAAGAGCCCGTGCCGGCCGACGTGCCCATCCGCATCCCGGCAGCCAGCGTGCAGCACCATCCCCAGCTGGAAATCCGGCTCGCCGCGCCCCCCACGCCAGACGCCTGCTGCGCGCGCCTGGTCCTGGCAGAGGGCTGCACGTACACGGTGGTGGCCGGCGACACCCTGCTGGCGATTGCCCGCCGCTACGGGCTCAGCGTGGCGGCCCTCAAGGAGCTCAACCGCCTCGAAGGCGCCAACCCGATCATCCACCCCGGGCAGCGCCTCGTCGTGTGTGCGGCGTCGACGGCCAGGGCGCTGCCGGCTCCTGAACTGTGGTAGCGCCCGGCCAGGGCTGACGCCCGCGCGGTTTGTCCTGACGTCCCGCCTGTGTTACAACAGGGCCAGGCACCGGTTCGCCGCGCAAGGAGGAAGACGATGAAACTGGGCATTCACTTGCCGCAGATGGGCCCTCACAGCACCCGCGCCATGGTGCTGGCCTTTGCCCAGCGGGCCGAAGCGCTGGGCTATGACTCTCTCTGGGTCAGCGACCACGTGGTGATTCCCTACCACATCGCCTCGCGCTACCCGGGCAGCGCCGAGGGCAGGTTCCCCATGCCGCCGCAGACTGACTTTCTCGACCCCCTGCTCCTGCTTGCCACCGTGGCCGCCTGCACCGAGCGGGTGCAGCTCGGCCTTTCGGTCCTGGTCTTGCCGCACCGCCATCCCGTGGTGACCGCCAAGATGCTGGCCACCCTGGATCGCCTCTGCAACGGGCGGCTGCTGGTAGGCACGGGGGTGGGCTGGATGCGCGAGGAACTCGAAGCCCTGGGCGCCCCGTACGCCCAGCGCGGCGCCCTGAGCGACGAGTACTTGGAAGCGATGATCGCCCTGTGGCGCGAAGAGCAGCCCAGCTACCAAGGACGTTTTGTCCGCTTTCCGCCGCTGGGCTGCTATCCCAAGCCGGTGCAGCAACCTCACCCCCCGCTGCTCATTGGCGGCCACAGCCCGGCGGCGCTGCGCCGCGCGGCGCGCTTTGGCCAGGGCTGGCACGCCGTCGAAGCCTCCCCGGAGGAAATCGCGGCGCTGCGCCAGCGCCTGCACGAAGAAATGCGCCGGCACGGCCGTGATCCTGCAACGATGGATATCTCGCTCCGCGCCACGTTTCGCCTCACCGATACCCCCCTGCCGGCGCCGCGGCCGCCCCTGCACGGCAGCGCTGCCCAGCTCATCGAAGACCTCCGTGCTTACGCCCAGGCCGGCGTCGACCACCTGGCCCTCTTCTTTGCCATGGGGCGCCGCAGCGACCCGTTGGCGGTGCTAGAGCGCCTGGCCACTGAGGTGCTGCCCGCATGCCGCTAGTGCCCCGCCGCTTGCCGTCCAGTATGGTACAATCTGCTGCCGAATTTCGAACCGTCACCCGCACCGAGGAGGTTTCTCTTGCCAGGTCCACTGCACGGGATCCGCATCATTGATGTCACCACAGTTTTGCTTGGCCCCTACGGCACGCAGCTCCTGGGCGATCTGGGGGCCGACGTGATCAAAGTCGAAGCGCCCCCCAGCGGCGACATCGCCCGCAACATGGGCACGGTGCGCCGCCCCGGTATGGGCGGCATTTACCTCAACGTCAACCGCAACAAGCGCTCGCTCGCCCTTGATCTAAAGCAAGAAGCGGCCAAGGAAGTGCTGCGGCGACTCATCCGTACGGCAGACGTCTTCGTGCACAACATGCGCCCGCAGGCCATCGAGCGCCTGGGCTTTGGCTACGCCGCAGTGGCGGCCCTCAAGCCCGACATTATTTACGTCGGCGCTTACGGCTTCGGCCAGCAGGGCCCTTACGGGACCAAGCCGGCATACGACGACGCCATTCAGGCCGCCTCCGGCCTGGCCAGCCTGTTTGCCCGCCAGGACGGCACGCCGCGCTACGTGCCCACGGCGCTGGCCGACAAGCTGGTGGGGCTGATGCTCAGCCAGGCCGTGGCCATGGCCCTGGTCCACAAGCTGCGCACCGGAGAAGGGCAGTTCGTGGAAGTGCCCATGTTCGAAACCCTGGTCTCGTTCCTCCTGGTTGAACACCTCAACGGCTGCGCCTACGTGCCGCCTGTGGGCACCATGGGCTACCAGCGGGTGATCACCGCCGCACGGCGTCCCTTCCCCACCAAGGACGGCTACGTGTGCATCTTGCCTTACAGCGACACGCACTGGCGCAAGTTTTTTACCGCGGTGGGCCGGCCCGAGCTCATGGACGACCCGCGCTTTGCCACCTACCGTGCCCGCATCGACAGCGTGGACGACCTCTACGGCTTTGTAGCCAGCGTCACCCCGCAAAAGACCACCGCCGAGTGGGTGGCCCTCTGCGACGCTGCCGAGATTCCCTGCATGCCCATCATCAACCTCGAAGACCTCATGGAAGACCCTCACCTTAAGGCCGTCGGCCTCTTCGAGCGCCACCGCCACCCGAGCGAAGGCGAAACGGTGCTGGTGCGCTCGCCGGTGACGTTTGCCAAGTCCCCTGGCACCATTCGCCGGCACGCGCCGCGCTTTGGCGAACACAGCGTGGAGATCGCCCGCGAGCTGGGCTACGACGAGGCGGCCATTGCCCGCCTGCTGGCTTCGGGGGCCCTGCTCACCCCAGAGGCGTCCCCCGAGGCCTGAGGAGTCGCCGGCCCCATGCACGTCCTTCTCACCAACGACGACAGCCACACCTCGCCGCTGTTCCACTTCCTCATCGACCAGCTGAGGCCTATGGCGCAGCTGACCATCGTCGTGCCCATGGAGGAGCAAAGCTGGACGGGCAAAGCGATTACGCGCTTTGGCTACCTCTACATGGAAGCCATTCGGCTGGGAGACGTGGAAGCTTACTGCGTGGACGGCACGCCGGCCGACTGCATCAACCTCGGCCTGCACCACGTGACGCCCCGCAAGCCCGACCTGGTGGTTTCGGGGATCAACATCGGCATCAATGCCGGGCTGGGCTTCGTGCTCTCCTCGGGCACCGTGGGTGCCTGTCTCGAGGCCAACCTGGCCGGGGTGCCGGCGATTGCCCTGTCGCAGTCGCTCTCCCCGGCCACCTTTCAGCAGTGGGGCCGCGAGCGCCGCTTCCCGCCGGAAGAACGCGAGCGGCTGCGCCTCCAGACGCAGACCCTGCTCGCCCGCGTTTTCGATCACCTCCTGGGCCGCGACGACTTCTGGCACCGCCCAGTGACCTGGAACGTCAACTTGCCCGAGCAGGCAGCACCCAACTGGCGCCTGGTGCCGGCGCGGCTAGGGCACACCACGTATGGCTCTTGCTTCAAGCGCTACGGGGACCGCTTCCAGCACGAGATCGAGCGCCTCTGTGAAGACCCCCCGCGCCGAAACCGACAGCCAGGTGGTACGGCAGGGCCACGTGAGCCTGACCTGTATCGACGTGTGGGCGCTAGGGCAAAGCCTCGCTTGAGCCGCTTTCTACGGCAGGGCGGGCGAGGAGAAAAGCGCCGTCGCGGCGCGGCACGACGCGCACGGGATCACAGCACGCCGGCAGCAGGCAGCAGGTGCCGGCCGAGAGGGTGACTTCGCCGTGGGGCGCCACCACCTGCAGCGCCCCGCGCACCACGGCGAGCAGGGCCACGCAGGCCTCGAGCGCCAGGGCCTGTGGGACGCCGGCGACAAAAGGCCAGTACTCAACGCGAAAGCTGGGCGCCGCAGCGAGCAGGCGCCGGCCGGCTGCTGCGCTGCCGGGTTCCTGGCGCAGCAGCGGCGGCTCGTGGTCGTCAAAGTCGATGCTGGCCAGGGACTGCGCAATGTGCAACGCACGGGGGCGGCCGTCCAGGCCCAGGCGGTTCCAGTCGAAGACGCGGTACGTGGTGTCGGCGTTTTCCTGAATCTCAAAGAGCACGCTGCCGGCGCCAATGGCGTGCACGCGGCCGCTGGGCACCAGCATGGCATCACCTTCCCGCACCTCGACGCGGTGCAGGCACTCGGCCACCTTTCCCGCGGCCAGCGCGGCAACAAAACGCTCGCGGCTTACCCCGCGCCGCAAGCCCACGAAGAGCTCGGCGCCGGGCTCGGCGTGGGTGACGAACCACATCTCGGTTTTGGGCTCGCCGCCGAGGCGGGCAGCCACCGGCGCCGGCGGGTGCACCTGCACCGAGAGGCGGTCGTGGGCATCGAGGAGCTTGACGAGCAGCGGAAAGCGCCCGCGTAGGGGCCGTGCCCGGCCCAGCAGCGCCTCAGGGGCATGCACCATGAGCCAGCGCAGCGATTTTCCCGCTAGAGGGCCGTTGGCCACCACGCTCTCGTCGCCGGGGCGGTCGGCAATTTCCCAGGATTCACCGACCCGAACCCCGGGAGGCAAAGGCTTGCCGTAAAGGGAAGCCAGACGGCGCCCACCCCAGACGCGCGCTTTGAAGAGGGGAACAAACGTCAGCGGATACAAGTCCATCCTGCGCCCTCCGGGCGGCGCCTGGCCGCAGTTGCAAGGCCAAAAACAAGTTCAGTACAAATATAGGGTTGCTCCCACCTTCTGTCACCTTCAGACCGCACCCGGCACCCCGCACGGGGGCGTCCGGAAGGACCTCGCGTTGGGCCCGTGAAGGAGGAGCCAGAATGAGCAAAGCAAAGACGGTTATCTTTCACCTGCGCAACGGCGAGCAGCGCGTGTACAGAGACATCACCCGAGTCGACGACTCGCGGCCCAACAACGTGCGCATTTACAGCAACGGCTCGCTGGTGGCCCAGATCAACAAGCGCGACGTGATCAAAATCGTCTACGACGAAACCGCCTGAGGTGTGGCGCCTGGGGTCATGCCAGCAGCGCCAGCAAGTCCTCGCGCGTCAGGGCAGGGGCTGCGTCGCGTTCGGAGAGGACGGCGGTACTCAGAGCGCGCTTGTGTGCCTGCAGGGCGAGGATGCGCTCTTCCACGGTGTCTGCGGCCACCAGGCGGTAGACCACCACCGGCCGTCGCTGGCCCAGGCGGTGGGCACGGTCGGCCGCCTGCATCTCGACGGCCGGATTCCACCAGGGATCAAGCAAGAAGACGTGGTCCGCGGCGGTCAGCGTGAGGCCAAAGCCGCCGGCACGTAGAGAAACGAGCAGCACCGGCGGCCCGCTGGCGTCCTGAAAGCGCCGCACCACGGCCGCGCGGTCCCGGGTGCGACCGTCGAGGCGCAGGTATGCAAGGCCGGCAGCGCGCAGTTCGGGCTCGATGAGGTCGAGCAAGGTCGTCCACTGCGAGAAAACCAGGGCCTTGTGCTCTCCCCGCCACCACTGCCTCCAGCGCTTCCACCAGCACGCTTACTTTGGTCGAGGTGGTGGCTTGCTGCCCGGGCACCAGCGCCGGGTGGCAGCAGGCCTGGCGCAGGCGGAGCAGGGCTTCGAGGGCTGCAAGGACGCTGCCGCCTTCCTGCAAACGCTGCACCACCTCCTGCCGTGTGGCGGCCAGCACGGCGGCATACACCCGGCGTTCTGCCTCGCTCAGCTGGCAGCGGCGCACCACTTCGATGCGAGGCGGCAGCTCGGCGGCCACTTCTTGCTTGCGCCGGCGCAGCACGAAGGGCTGCAAGCGGGCCCGCAAGCGCGCCGCCACTTCCGCCTGCCCGGCGGCAATAGGACCGACGTAGCGGCGGGCAAAATCCTGCCGGCTGCCGAGCAGGCCGGGGTTGAGGAACTGCATGAGGCTCCACAGCTCTTCGAGGCGATTCTCCACCGGCGTGCCCGTCAAGGCCAAGCGGAAACGTGCTTGCAGGCGGTAGGCCGCCGCCGCAATTTGGCTGTCGGGGTTTTTGATCGTTTGGGCTTCGTCAAGCACCACCGTATCCCAGGGCTCGGCGGCCAGCACCTCGATGTCGCGCCGCAGGATGGCGTACGTGGTGAGGACCACCTCGGCCGCCGGGTCGAGGCGGCGCGGCATGCCGTGATAGACGGCATAGCGCAGGCCAGGGCGGCAGCGGGCGATTTCGTCGATCCAGCTCGACAGCACGCTGGTGGGCATCACCACCAGCGTGCGGCCCTCGATGGCACACAGGGCCTGCAGGGTCTTGCCCAGTCCCATGTCGTCGGCCAGCAGCGCCCCAAGGCCGGCGCGCCGCAGCCACACCAGCCAGTTGACCCCCAGACGCTGGTAGGGACGCAGCGAGACTCGCAAGTCGGGCGGCAAGGGCACCTCCGGCAGGCGCCCCTGCCCTTCAAGCAGCGCTTGCAAGGCCTTAAGTTGCGGCGGCCGCGGTTGCTGCAAGGCGTCGCAGAGGCGGGCCAAGTCGGGCAGCAGGCAGGAAGGCAGGGCCCCGCTGGCCGTGCGAGCAGCCAGCAAGTCGGCGACTTGGGGGCCAAAGCGCTGCAGCCAGTCTACCGGCAGCGGCGCCCAGGCTCCGCCGGGCAAGGGGAGCAGGGTCTTGCCCTCCTGCCAGGCACGCAGCACCGTGCTGGCCTCAACGCGTTGCCCCGTACCGGGCACAGCAAAGGTGAGGTCAAAGGCGGCAGGATCGAGCTGCAGTCGCGGCACCAAAGGCGGCGTGAGCGCAAACGCCTGGTGGGCATCCCCGCGAATTTCTCCTTCCCAAAAGCGCAAGCGCTGCACGAAGTGCACCGCCGCCTCGCCGGTGAAACGTGCCAGCTCTCCGATTTGGAGGCCAAGCTGGCGCTGCAGCCGCTGGACCAGGGCGCGCTCGGCCGGCAAGTCGCGCCGGGGCACGTCTCCGCCTAGGTGCACGAGGCGCCCTTCCTCTACGCGCGCCAGGGGCGGCTCGCCGTAGACGAGCAGCGGCCAGACCAGGAGCGCCTCCCCTTCACGGCGTAGCTCCAGCACCAGACGCGGTGGCACGGCAGCGTGGCGCGGCAGCCGGGCCGTGTGTACTTCTACGGTGAGGCGCTTCTGCAGCGACGGCAGTACCTCGTTGACCAGCTCCGCCACCTGTTCCGGGGCAAAGAACCAGCCTTGGGCCAGCAAAGCCCGCTCGCGCGCAGTAAGGGGGGGCTCCCCCAGTGGACGCAGGGTCGTGCCGCACAGCACCGCGCCGTTGGCAAACACCTCGGTCACCTGCGGGTCAGGCTGCAGCACGAGGGCAAAGCCGTGGTGTCGCTCCACGAGACAGAGGCGCGGCAGCACCGGAGTCGCCGTGGTGCGAATGGGCATCTCGTCCAGGTACACTTCGGGGCACGGCGCCAGGGCGGCCAGCAGCGCCGGCCATCGCTCGCGCGGCACGTGACCCTGGCGCCAGCCTTGCAGGAGCCGCTCCACCGCCTCGTCGGCCGCCGTCACCACCACCGCAGGGCCGGCCACCCGCCCGGCGAGCAGCGCCGCTAAAGACGTCTCCAGCACCTGCTCCGTCTCTCCACGCACCAAGAAGCGGGCAAAGCGGAGTCCCTGCGGGGTACGGGAAAAACGATAGCGCAGCCGCGCCGGTGGCGCTGCCGGCGCGGCCTGGCGGTGGCGCAGCGCAATCACCGCCGCCGCCACGTGGACGCATACTTCCTCCGTACTGTGGCAGGCACAAGACCAGTCGACTTCTTCTGGCCACAGGGTCACCGTGGCATAAGCCGCGCCGGGGCGCACGGCGACGCTGCACACCACTTCCTCGCCCTCGGCGGTCACCACCACGCCGTGGCGGCTGAGCTCTACGCCGCGGGACCAGACCGACGGCGCGCAAGCCTGGCGCACCGAGGCAAATAGCGCTTGTATCCTGTGGGTTGTCTCCCTCATGCCACCCGGTAGCGCTGCAGCAGCTCGTAGTTGGGCTCTACCCCCAGACCAGGGCGGTCGGGGACGCGGACGTAGCCGTTCTTGTCCAGGCGCAAGGGCTCGGTGAAGATCTGACTGCGCAGCGGATCCACGGTCTCGCGATACACCTCTAGCAGCAATCCATTGGGAATTGCCGTCACCAGGTGGACGTGAATTTCCTGCGCCCCGTGCGGCGCAATGGGCAAGTCGTGCGCAGCCGCGAGGGCTGCCACCTGCATGAATTCGGTGATGCCGCCGAGGATCTGGGCGTCGGGGTTAAGGATGGCCGCCGCCTCGTGGGCGATAAGGTCGCGAAACCCGTAGCGGGTGTACTCGTTTTCCCCCGTAGCCACCGGGATGGTCGTTGCCCGCGCCACTCGGGCATGGCCGCGGTAATCGTCGGGGGCAACCGGCTCCTCGAACCAGAAAACGTCGTAGGGCTCAAGCTTGCGGGCAATGGCGATGGCCTCATGAACGCTGTAGGCGTTATTGGCATCCACCAGCAGCTTGACTTGCGGGCCAACGGTCTCACGGACCACGCGCACCCGCTCCACGTCCTCGGCAATCGAAGCGCCCCCGATTTTCATTTTCACCGCTTTGGCGCCCAGGGCCAGGTTTTCTTCCATTTCGCGTGCCAGCTCCTTCAGGCCTTTGCCCTCCTCATAGTAGCCGCCGGCGATGTAGGCCGGGATGCGATCGGTGTAGCCGCCAAGCAGTTTGGCCACCGGCTGGCCCACCGCTTTTCCCATGAGGTCCCACAGGGCAATGTCGATAGCGCTGAGCACCTGCGTGGTGAGGCCGCGGCGGCCAACGATTTTGGGCAGCCACATGTTGGCCCAAAGGCGGCGATAGGTGAAGGGATCGGCACCGATGAGGGCGACTTTAAAGTGCTCTACCAGGCTGCGGAACACCTCCCCGGGGCGCGTAGACGCTGTGGCCCCACCCCAGCCAATGCCGGTGAGCCCTTCGTCGGTGCGCACGTGCACCAGGTTGAACACCACCGTGGTGTAGGTGTACTTGCCGTTACGGATCGGCTTGGGTCGCGGCCAAGCATAGACGTGGACCTCAACGTCGGTAATACGCATCGGCGTGCTCCTTTACGAGGTAGGACGGTCAGGCTCTGCAGCGGCGAGCTGCGCCGACAGGGGCGTGTCGCCACGCTGGCGCAGGGCCTCGTCGATCTGCGCCACCCAGGCCACCAGACGCTGGTGGCGGGTGCGGATATCGGCAGGCGCGTCAACATAGCGGCGAATCACCGAACGCAGGCGCGCAGCAGCGTCGAGGCGCTGGCGCCCCACCCCGGGATAGCCCTCGCGCACCAGGCGCAGCTCTTCGGCCAGCTCGCGCAGGCCACTGGCCAGCACTTGCCGGGCGTCGAGCAGGGTGCGCTCGATCGACAAGCGGGGAATGCCGGCCAGCTTGCCTTCACGCGCCAGCGCCTGCCAGTCAACGGCCGCCAGCCGCTCGAAGTACGGCCCTAGTTCGTGCTGCAGGGCTTCAAGTTGCTGCAGCAGCTCCTGCAAGCGGGCCACCAGCGGCTCAAGCGCCGCAGGGGTTTCCACATCGCCAACCGGCGGACGGACTTGCTCCTCACGACCCATACGCCACCCTCTCCTTTCCGGGCTCACGGTGACGAAAGTCTAGCGCCTCTGAAGGCGCCGTGCCACACCCACGCATCCAATCGCCTGCCGGCGACGTTCCTTACTAGTGACAGGGGAGAACGTGCCCGCGTCGCGGGCCCTCAGCAAGGAGAAAACCCATGCGGCGGTATGTCCTGCGTGCCTTACTCGTGGTGGTGGCTCTTGCGCTGTTTGCCGCGCCGGCTCTGGCCTATCACTGCCCGCGCCTGGTGAGCGAGTGCAACGCGCTGGTCGCCAAGCTGGAAAAGAACGCCCAAGCTGACCAGGCGATGGTGGCGCAGGCCAAGCAAGGCTGTGCCGAGGCGCAGCAGCTGCACGACACTGGCAGCCACGCCGACGCCGTCATTGCTGCCGGGGAGGCCATTGCCCTGGCGGGCAAAGCGGTAAAGTAACCCTCACGCCAGCGCGGTGGCAGGCCGGTCATGTCCTGGGCCTGGCCACCGCTGGACAGGCGCCGCCGGGCCGTTTATCATGGAGTCAGCAGCTTTTGCGAGAGGACGGCAGCGATGAACGGTCCCCCTTCGGCGGCAGTTGGCTTTTCCCCTGCGGCGTTGCAGGGCAAGCGCGTGCTGGTGACGCGCGCCCCGGAGCAGGCGCAGGACCTAATAGAGCGCCTGCGCGCCCTGGGTGCCGTCCCGATTCTTTTCCCTACCCTTTGCCTGGTGCCTCCAGAGGACAACTATGCCGCGCTCGACGCGGCCCTGCGCCAGCTGGCGACGTTTGACTGGGTGGTGTTCACCAGCGTCAATGGCGTGCTTCACGTCTGCCAGCGCCTGCAGGCCCTAGGCTTGTCCCCTCAGGCGCTATCCCAAGTGCGCCTGGCCGCCATCGGCCCGGCCACCGCGGCCGCCCTGGCAGCGCGGGGGCTGCACGTCGCCGTCATGCCCGAGCGCTACGTGGCCGAGGCCTTGCTCGAGGCCATCCCTTCTCCGCGGGGACAGCGCTTCTTGCTGCCGCGGGCGGCGCAGGCGCGGCCGCTGCTGCGCACCCGCCTGCAGGCCGCCGGGGGCGAGGTGGTGGAAGTGGCAGCCTACCGCACCCTTCCGGCCGTCCCCGATCCTGAAGCCCTGGCCGCCCTTGAGGCCGGTGTGGACGTCCTCACCTTTACCGCCAGCAGCACGGTACGCCACTTCGTTCGCCAGCTTGGCCCCGCGCGCGCCCGCTCCCTGGCCGCACGCGCCCTGGTGGTAACGATTGGGCCCATCACCGCCGCCACCGCCCGCGAGCTTGGCTTGCGCGTGGATACGGTCGCCACAGAGTACACCATCGCCGGGCTGGTGGACGCCCTCCTCGCCGCCTGCCAAGGCACGGCGCCGTAGCAGAACCCCTACAGGCCCAGGGCGGTGCGGATGGTCCGCACGATCTCCTGAGGCGGAAGTGCCACGTCGACCACCAGGGCGTCGTGTGGCGCCTCCAGGGCGGCCAGCTGGCTGGCCAGGAGCTGGGGCGCAAAGAAGTGGCCGCGGCGCGCTGCCAGGCGCTGCCGCAGCAGCGCTTCCTCACCCCGTAAGTAAACCAGCACCACACGCGCATCTCCCTGCTGCAGCAGCTCGCGATAGGCCTGTTTGAGGGCCGAGCAAGCCACAACGGCGCTCTGCCCCTCGGCCAAGTACGCCTCGATGCAGCGCCGCACGGCCTGCAGCCACGGCCAGCGGTCGGCATCGGTGAGGGGAATGCCGCGGCGCATCTTGTCGACGTTGGCAGGCGGATGCAGGTCGTCGCCGTCGACAAAGGGCCAGCCCAGTTCCTGCGCCAGCAGGCGGCCGATGGTGGTCTTGCCGGCCCCTGCCACACCCATGAGCAGCAACACCAAAGGCGGGGATGGACGCATGGGACAGCCTCGACGAGAGCTTCAGGGCAGGCGCAAGCGTACCACAGGTGCTGGGAGCGGCCAAGCGGGGGATTTTGGCCTGGCATTGCCTGGCCACTTTGCTATGATGGCGGCAGGATTCCGCGCGAGGAGGGAGGCGGCATGAAAATCACCCGGGCCACGACACGCGTGCTGCAAACCCCGGCTGACAATCCCTTGGTGGTGGGGCTCCCGGTGGGCAATGCCACGCGGGAGTTTGTCACCCTGGAGCTGGAAACCGACCAGGGCCTAACCGGCATTGGCCTGACCTTCTTTGGGGGACCGTTGACCGCTGCCCTGCGGGCGGCGGTCGACGCCCTGGCGGCGCTGGTCATTGGCGAAGACCCGCTGCGCGTCGAAGCCCTCGGGGCCAGGCTGCGCCAGGCGGCCAGCAGCGCCGGTCCTGGCGGCATTGCCACCTTGGCGCTGGCGGCTGTCGACATCGCCTTGTGGGATCTCAAGGGAAAGTTCCTGGAGCAGCCGTTGTACGTGCTGCTTGGAGGCCACCGCGACCGCGTGCCCACTTACGCCAGTGGGGCCCTCATGCGTCCTTTCCCCATGGACTACCTGGTCGAAGCCGGACCGCGGCTGGTCAGCATGGGCTTCCGGCAAATGAAGATGCAGCTGGGGGCCGAACCCACCCCAGCCCGCGAAGAAGAGCGGGTGCGGGTGCTGCGCCAGGCCATCGGCGAGGACATCGACCTCATGTGCGACATCAACCAGCTGTGGGACGTCAACCAGGCCATCACCATCGGGCGGCGCCTCGAGCCCTATCGCCTCTTCTGGCTCGAAGACGTGGTGGCACACGACGACTACCAGGGACTGGCCCGGGTGGCCGACGCCCTCACCACCCCCATTGCCACCGGCGAGTACCATTACGGTATCCGGCCCTTCCGGCACCTGCTGGAAGCGCGGGCCGCGGACATCGTGATGATCGACTTGCTGCGCGTGGGCGGCATTACCTCGTGGATGAAAGTGGCGGGGATGGCCGAAGCCTTCAACGTGCCGGTGGTCAGCCACCTGCTGCCGGAAATCCACGTGCACCTCGTGGCCGCCATTCCCAACGGCCTGACCGTGGAGTACATGCCCTGGACGCTGCGGCTGTTTGAGGAAACGCCGGCCCTGGAGGACGGCCAGCTGGTGGCGCCGTCGCGACCCGGCCTGGGACTGGCTTTCGACGCCAAAGCCATCGCCCGCTACCAGATTGCCTAGGGATGGAGCCCTACGCCATGGATCTCGAAGAGGCCCGTGCGTTTTTGGCGCAGCACCACCGTGCCGTCCTGGCCACACGGCGCCGTGACGGCCGGCCGCAGCTTTCCCCGGTGAGCGTTGGCGTTGATGCCGCAGGCGACGTCATCCTCAGCAGCCGCGAAACGGCGTACAAGACGCGCAACATCCGCCGCGACCCGCGCGTGTCGCTGTGCGTGTTTACCGACGGCTTCTTTGGCCCCTGGCTGCAAATCGACGGCACCGCCACCGTCCTCTCCCTGCCTGAGGCCATGGAGCCTCTTATCGACTATTACCGGCGCCTGGCCGGCGAGCACCCCGACTGGGACGACTACCGCCGCGCCATGGTGCAAGAAAAGCGGGTGCTGATTCGCATCCGCATCGAGCACGTCGGCCCCAAGCGGCGCGGTTAATCCATTTCCCTCGTTTGACGTGCCCAGCAGGCGTTACTAGACTTAGGGAGACGCTGACGGCACGCGGGATGAGCCGCAGGCGATGGACGCCAACCAGCTGGTCCTACAGGCCCTTGAAGAGCAGCGCGCCACCACGGAATGCGTGGGCTCCTGGCGCTACCTTCGCTTTCCGCACCGCACCCACGGCATTCCCCGCGGCACGGCGGTCTTTGACGGCGACGTCATCTGGGGTTACCCCGAAATCGGCCGCATCCTGCGCCTGGAGGCCGGCATTCGCGAGCAGTTCCGTGCCCCTTTTTGGGTTGAAGAAAAAGTCGACGGCTACAACGTGCGCGTCTTTCAGCACCGCGGCCAGGTGCTGGCGCTCACCCGCCGGGGCTACCTCTGTCCTTTTACCACCGACCGCCTGCCTGACTTGCTGCCGCTGCGCATTTTTGCCGAGCATCCCGACCTGGTGCTGTGTGCCGAGGTGGCCGGGCCCGAAAACCCCTACAACGAGAGCCACCCGCCGTATGTCACCGAGGACGTGCAGCTCTTCGTCTTTGACATGATGCGCAAGAACGACCCCCACTTCGTGCCCCACGGCGAGCGCCTGGCGCTGCAGCAGGCCTACGGCCTGCCCAGCGTGCCCCACTACGGCCGCTTCGAATTGCGGGACCTGGAGCGGCTCAAGGCCCTGCTGCGCTGGCTCAACGCCGAGGGGCGGGAAGGCATCGTACTCAAAGAAGACTCGCCTCGCGATCAGCGCGCCAAGTACGTTACGGCCAACGCCTGCCTCCACGACATCCAGGTCACGGCGATGAGCCTGCTGCAGCTGCCACCGGAGTTTTACACCCAGCGCCTCCTGCGGCTGGTCCTTTTTCTCGACGAAGCCGAGCTGGCCGACTCGCCGGCGCTTTGCGCCGCGCTGGGGGAAGCCTTTATCGCCGGGCTGCGCCAGGCCCTGGCCCAGTACCGGCAGCACCACAAAGTCTTTCGCACCTTTCGCTGCCGCTTTCGCCAGGAGGCCAATGCCCAGCTGTTTATCCAGTCCCTGCGCCGGCTGCTGGGCCATCCGCACGTGCGCCAGCGGCGACTGGCGCGCGAAGGGGCGTGGTACGTGCTCGAGTTCGACAAAGTGCTGCCCAAAGAGACCAGCATGCTCGGGCACTTGCTAGGAGGCGGGATGGTATTTGACTAGCCCTTCGAGGATCTGGCGCAGGTTTTTAGGATCGATGATGTCGATGCCCACCTTGTCGGCCCACTTGCGCAGCCCCTCGTCGGCAGACACGAGAATGGCATCGAGCTCGTAGGCAAGCAGCAAGACATCGACATCCTCTTTGCTGTCGATGATGCCGCGGCGCATGCCTTCGCGGTAGCGCTCGCGCAGCTTGCTGATGAGCTGGCCCACGTCCTGCGCCTCCCGCGCCCCGGCACGCTTGGTCCACTCCTCGGCAATGCGCAGGCCACGGTCGATGCGGTAGCGCACTTCCTCGATGAACTCGTAGAGAAAGCTGCTGGGAATCATGAGGCTGAAGCGGCGTGGCGAGCGGATGCGCACTGCCAGCTCGAAATGCGCCGCCAAGCCACTGAGGTCTTTCATCTTGCGCAGCTCTTCGTATACGGCAGTGGGCATGTAGAACTGCGCTTGGGTGCGCAGGGCTAGGTCGACGAAAGCGGCCACTGCTTGCTGCGAGTCGTCGCCAAACTGCATATAGACGTCGGGGTTGGTAAAGACGCTGGTGTCGAGGACAAAGCGGTCCATGCGCCCTCCGCCGGCGTGGCCGGCACGCGCCGCTTCAGGCACTGGCCTCACGCGGGGCCGGCGTGGTCCACTGCGGCTCGATGCCCTCTTCTTTCAGCCATTCCGTGGCGTACTCTTGGTCGCTTTGCGCTTGCAGCGCCTGCCAGCGTTTTTGCTCCTCGGGGTACTGGGCCAGGATCTCGCGGAAACGCCGCGCGGCATCGCGGGCATCGAGGGCGCTGCGCAGCTTCTCGCGCAGCGCCGCGTCGGTCACGCCGTCGGCAAAATCGGCCATCAGCTCTTCCACCCGCCAGGCGGGACGTTCGGGAATGAGGAGGTAGCGGCCAACGGTGTCGCCCATGACTTCTCGGGCTTCGCGCAGCTGCTCCTGCTGCCAGGCCGTGAGGCTACCGGCAATGGTGCGGCCTTCTTCGAGCGCCTCGAGCACTTCGGTGGAAATGCGCATCACCCGCCCGGTTGCCGTATCCAGGTAGTAGTCATACTCGTTGCGACCCTGGTTGCGCATCGCTTCGGCAAAGGCAGCAAAGTCGATGGGAAGACGCTTAAGCGCCATGCCTCTTCCTTCTCCCGGTCTGAGTCACACCCGAAACGTCGCGCCTGTTGTACCCATTTCTCACCCGCAACGCAAGTTAAAAATCGCGGCCGCCCGCGGGCTCCAGGACAAGAGAGGAAGGACGTCAAGGCGCAGGGGGCGGCGTGGCAGGCGCGGCATGCGCCGGGTGCGTATAAACCCCGCTCTTACCGCCGCTTTTGTGCACAAGCTCGATGTCGGCCAAGCGCATGCCCCGCTCGAGGCTCTTGCACATGTCGTAGACGGTCAGGGCGGCCACGGCCACCGCGGTGAGGGCCTCCATTTCCACGCCGGTGCGGCCCACGGTGCGCACCCGTGCCTCGATGCGCACCCGCGAGGCTTCGGGCTCGGGGCAGAGGTCAACCTGCACGCTGGCCAGCTCCAGGGGATGGCACAGGGGGATCAAAGCCGAGGTCTGCTTGGCAGCCATGATGCCGGCGATGCGCGCCACCTGCAGCACGTCGCCTTTGGCCACCTGCTGCGCGACGATGGCCTGCAGCGTCGCCGGCTGCATGTAAACGTAGCCGCGCGCCACCGCTTCGCGCGCCGTGGGCGGCTTGTCGCCCACGTCCACCATGCGGGCGTGGCCCTGGGCGTCGAGGTGCGTCCACGTCATGGGCGCTGGCTCCCCGCGTGCAAAAGTTCGGCCACCAGCTGCGGCACCTTGGCCATGACTTCGGCGAGCTTGGCCGCCTCCGGGCCGCCCCCCTGGGCCATGTCGGGACGGCCGCCGCCTTTGCCCCCGGCCAGCGCCGCCACGCGTCCGACCAGCTCGCCGGCCGAAATGCGCTGCGTCAAGTCTGGCGTCACCCCGGCCACCATGGCCGCTTTGCCGTCCTCGGCGCTGCCTACCACCACCACGCCAGAGCCCAGGCGCTGCTTGGCGGTGTCCACAAAGGCGCGCAGCGCCTTGCGGTCCACGTTGTCGAGCACCAGGGCCAGCACTTTGATCCCTTCCACTTCCTGCACGCGCTGGAAGTAGTCCTGCGACTGGGCGGTGGCCAGGCGCATTTTCAGCGCTTCGAGCTGGCGCTCCAGCTCGCGCTGCTGCGCCAAAAGCCGCTGCAGCTTCTCCGCTTCCTCGTGCGGCTGCGCCCGCAGCAGCTGGCGCACCTCGCCCAGGATGCGCTCGTCGTCGCGGTGGTGCTGGAAGGCGCCAGGGCCGGTCAGCGCCTCGATGCGGCGCACCCCGGCACCGATGCCGCTTTCGTGCACGATGGTGAAAAAGCCGATTTCGCCCGTGGCGCGCACGTGCGTGCCACCGCACAGCTCCTTGCTAAAGCCGGGCACCTCCACGGTACGCACCACCTCGCCGTACTTCTCGCCAAAAAAGGCGAGCGCCCCGCTGGCGATGGCTTCTTCCAGGGTGGTAAGCGCCGTCTGCACCGGCAGGTTGGCCCAGATCTCTTCGTTGACCAGGCGCTCGATGCGCTCGAGTTCGCGCTCGGTGAGGCGCGTAAAGTGCGTGAAGTCAAAGCGCAGGCGGTCCGGCGCCACCAGCGAGCCGGCCTGCTTCACGTGTTCGCCCAAGATCTGGCGCAGGGCGGCATGCAGCAGGTGGGTGGCGGTGTGGTTCTTGCGAATGGCCTCGCGCCGCTCGCGATCGATGACCAGGCGCAGCACCATGCCGCATTCGATCGTGCCGCGACGCACCACGCCGCGGTGCACGATGAGCTCTTCGAGGGGCTTCTGGGTGTCGTGAATCTCCACCTCGACGCCGTACTCTGGCGCAACGGCCCGCCCCGTATCGCCCACCTGGCCGCCGGCCTCGCCGTAAAACGGCGTGCGGGCAAACACCAGCTCCACTTCCTGACCGGCCGCGGCTGCCGCCACCGGGCGCCCGCCCACGAGGATGGCCAGTAGCGGACTCTCCGCTTCGTCGCACTCGTAGCCGACAAACGTGGACGGCCCCACCCGCTCCAGCGTCTCTAGGTACACGGGGGCCACCTGACGCTCGCCCGAGCCGCGCCAGGTCTCGCGGGCCCGCTGCCGCGTCGCTTCAAGCACGGCTTCGAAGCCGGCACGGTCGAGGCGCAGGCCGGCCTCTTGCGCCACCTCCTCGGCCAAATCCACCGGCAGGCCAAAGGTATCGTAGAGGCGGAAAGCCTCCTCGCCGCGAATGAGGCGCGTGCCGTCGGCCTCGTGCTGCGCCATGAGGGTCTCGAGCTCGCGCAGGCCCTGGTGCAGGGCGTGCTGGAAGCGCTCCTCCTCGTTGAGCAGCACCTTGGTGACGAACTGGCGGCTGCTTTCCAGCTCCGGATAGGCCGGGCTCATCACGCGCACCACCACGTCGACGAGGCGGTAGAGGAAGGGCTCGCCAAAGCCGAGCAGCTTGCCGTGGCGGGCGGCGCGGCGGATGATGCGCCGCAGCACGTAGCCGCGGCCGGTGTTTTCCGGCAGCACGCCGTCGCTGATGAGAAAGACGATGGCGCGGAGGTGGTCGGCAATGACGCGCATCGACACGTCGGCCCGCGGGTCACTGCCGTAAGCCTTCTCCGCCAGCTCCTCCACGGCCGTAATGAGCGGCCGCAAGAGGTCGGTGTCGTAGTTGCTGTGCACTCCTTGCAGGATGGCGGCGATACGCTCCAGCCCCATGCCGGTGTCGATGTTCTTCTGGGGCAGCGGCGTCAGCGTGCCATCGGCCTCGCGGTTGTACTGCATGAAGACCAGGTTCCACAGCTCCAGGTAGCGGTCTCCCTCGCCGCCCAGCACGTCTTCAGGTCCGGTACCCAGCTCTGGCCCTTGGTCGATGACGATCTCCGAGCAGGGGCCGCAGGGGCCGGTATCGCCCATAGACCAGAAGTTGTCCTTTTCACCCATGCGCACGATGCGCTCGGCCGGCACGCCGATGTGGCGGTGCCAGATGTCAAAGGCCTCGTCGTCATCCTGGTAAATGGTGATCCACAGCCGCTCGGCCGGCAGCTTGAGGTGGCCGGTGAGGAACTCCCAGGCAAAGGCAATGGCCTCTTCTTTGAAGTAATCGCCAAAGGAGAAGTTGCCCAGCATCTCGAAAAACGTGTGGTGCCGTGCCGTGCGCCCGACGTTTTCCAAGTCGTTGTGCTTGCCCCCGGCGCGCAGGCACTTCTGCACGCTCACCGCCCGGGTGTAGTCGCGCTTTTCGCGCCCCAAAAAGACATCTTTGAACTGCACCATGCCGGCGTTGGTAAACAGCAGCGTGGGGTCGTCTTTGGGCACCAGCGACGAACTCTTGACCACGCGGTGGCCGCGCTGGGCAAAAAAGTCGAGGAAGGCCCGGCGAATGTCGTTGCCCGTCATGGTCGCCTCCTACTTGCAGGTCGCGTACTCCATATTGTAGCGGATCCGCCTCCGGGGACAAAACGCTTTTAGGCGCCCAGGTGCGGCCGCTGCAGCGTGCCTTGCAGCCGGAAAGAGAGGGCACCTCGGGCATCGGGGCGCCGGCGCACCAGCGTCCCCAGCAGTTCGACGTGCTGCCGGAAGGTGGCCTGCGAGCGCACTTGCACGCGCAAGTCGAGCTGACTGGCGGCAAGCGGGTGGCGCCAGCGCACCGTGCCCCGCGCCTCAAGCTGCAAGTCGTCGCCTTCGCAGCGGAGCAAGAGCACGTGCAGCACCCCGGCGGTGGCCCGCAGCTGCCCTTCCAGGGTGGTGCAGGCAAGCTCTTCGGGCAGCGGCACGCCAAGCCGCTGGCCTTTGGTGAAGCGCGCCGGCTGCACCGTAAAGGCAAGCGTGCCGTGGCGCGGGCGGCCGCTTTCGTCGAGGGTGGCCGTCACCTCCCCTGCCAGGCGTCCCTGCACCTGCACGGGACTGTTGGCCTGCAGCAGCGGATAGCGCGCCACGTCGATATCAGACAGCCGCAGGTGGACTTGCCAGCCCCCTTCCCCCGCGGAGCGGCGCTGCACCTCGCCCGCCAGGGTTCCCCCGTAGAGCTCCCCGACCAGCGCGGCGCGCAGCGGACCAAGGAGCAGGGAAGGCAGCTGCGGGTAAAGTCCCAGAGTCTCAAGGTGCAAGAGCGGAGCGGTCGTTTCTTCCCGGGACGGCCGCAGCCGCACCTGCTGCGCCCGCAGGCCAGGCGGGAAGGCAGGACGCAGGCGGGGCCCACCGCCAGCTCGAAGCCGGTGGCCGCCACCCGCTCGGCCAGGCGCTGGCGCAGCAAGTCGTAAGGGAAGGTCAGATAGAGGTAGACCAGCGCCACCGCCAGGCCGTAAAGCACCCAGGCCAGCACGCGCAAGACGAGACGGACTTTGGGCACCGCCTTACTCCACCCGCAGAAAGACCAGGGAAACGGCGCCGCCTTCCCGTTTGAGCACCGCCACCACGCGCTTGCGGATCGCCCCCACTTCCCCAGTGGCCTCGACGCGAAAGTACGAACCTTTTACGTCGGCCACTTGTCGCAGGCGGGTGCGCACCGTGCCGTCGGGAAGCAGGGGATCGAGGACGCCAAGGCTCTCTAGCGAGGCTTCCTGGCGTCGTGCAAGCACTTCTTGCACCAGCTCGTCGGCGGCGGCCATGCCTTCTAGCAAGCCGCCAAACAGCGCCTGCAACACTTCGGGCAGGGCCGTGTTGAGGTTCACTTTGGCCTCGCCCGCCCCGCCGTAGGGGGTGAGATAGGCGTTGCGGTCCAAGTCGAGGTCGGCCAGCGCCTGCGGCGGCAGCCCCGGAAAGAGCTTGGCCAGCGTTTCGGCGTCGAAGCCGCGCACCAGGCGCAGCTCTCCTGCGGTGTGCATGGGGCCGTTGCGCGCCGCGTACGGGGGCTCCAGCCCGCCGTAGTAGCTGCTTTCGGCGCCAGCGAGGCGGGGGACGTCGTCGGCGTCGAGCCAGTCAAGGAGGGCTTCGAGCTTTTCCGGCTCAAGGCCAAAGCTGGCGAAAAAGGCCTCGAAAATGCGCAGCCAGTCGGCATTGGGAGGCGCGTTCTCCGGGGTAGGCGGCGGCACCAGGGCGTTAAGGGGCAGCTTGCCGGCTTCGTCGCCGATACGCAAGCGCAGGCACCTTGTCTCCCCGCTTTCTGCTTCTGCCGCCGGCAGCGCGGTTTCAGCCTGTTCGGCCATCGCCAGCAGCTGCTCTGGCGGCAAGCAAACGGGCGCTTGCCCCAGCGTGTACCAGAGGTCGTGCGGGCCGTCGACGGCGGCGTCGTCTTGCTGCAAGAGCACCCGCGCCACCTGCACCCCGGCGAGAGCCAGGTGATACGCCTGCACGTCCGCCGCGTAATTGGCTGCCAGCTCCAGCTCCACCGCCGCCTCGAAGTGGTAGTCCACCACCAGCACGGTCACCAGGGCAACGACGAAAAGGGTGACGATCAGCGCCACGCCGCGCTCGCTGCCCAGCGTGGCCAAGAGCAGGGCCCCTCGCTGGTTACTCTTCACCGCACTTCTCCCGCAGCGGCAGCGCCACCGTGGTGATGAAGACGAGCCCCTCTTGCCGTCTCCCCTGCAAGGTCAGCGCCAGGCGCACCCGGCAGGGCAGCGGCCCTTCTTCGGCGCCGTGTGGCGGCCACGCCTCGTACTCGCCCTCGGCGTCATAGTACGTCACGTCAAGCCCGAGGGCGGCATCGGTGAGCTCGACTTTGCTCACCTCTTCGGGCTGCTCGGCCGCCAGGGTGCAGTCCTCGGCGCGCCACAGGGCCGGCCGGCCCGCGGCGTCGGTGTCGATAAAATAGGCCACGGCACACAGCTCGCCCTCGGGCCTCTCCAGGGAGAAGCGCCGGTAGGGGGCGGTGACAAAGCGCACCCGATCCCGCGCCTGTCCGGCCACCTCCCCGTTTTCGCCGCGCAGCACGGTGCGCGGGTCGTCGGCAAACCACACCGCCGCGGCCAGTTCCTGGGCCATGCGCTGCAGGGCGGTGCGGCCTACCCGGTAGAGGTCGATGCTCTGGCGGCCACGCTCGACGCCGTCGACCCACCGCGGCAAAGGAGGCAAACAGCACGCCGGCAATGGTTCCAAAAATGAGCAAGGCGAGCAGCAGCTCCACCAGGGTGAAGCCGGCGCTGCTGCGCCACCGCGCCTTAGCGTAGCGCATAGCTCTGCAGCGTGTAGTGGCGCTCCTGCCGGCCGTCGCGCCAGCTCACGGTCACTTCGATGCGCCGCACTTCCACCTCGCTGCCGGTCTCCGTGGCCGGCAGGGTGTGCGCGGTCACCTGCGTGTGCCAGCGGTAGCGGGCCAGCTGGGGCTCTTCAAATTGTCCGTCTTCTTCTCCCGGCTCGGGAAAAGCGCCCAGGCTGGCCAGCTTGCCTTGGGCCAGAAGCACCGCCGTGGTGAGGTCCTGCGCCCGCAGGGTGGCGTCAAGGGAAAGCAAGTGCAAGCGCAGCACGATGACCAGCGCGATGGCCACGATGGCCAGCGCCACCAGCACTTCGAGCAGGGTAAAGCCGGCTGCCGGGTAGCGGGCGGCGGAGCTAGCCGGTTTCTGGTTCCACATACCCTTCGACCACCTTGAGGTGCCCGGCCAGCGGGGTGATGATCACCGTGGCCTGGGGCCCTGCCTCGGCGCCGAGATGGACGGTGAGGGGCTCTACCACGCCGGTGGGGTGGAAGTGGATCTCGACCGCACCCTGGCGGTGCTTTTCCCCCTGGGGGGTGACAACGTCGAGCA
>BPKO01000013.1 GCA_026005175.1 Candidatus Tectimicrobiota bacterium | reverse complement strand
AAACGGTGGCCAGGAAAAAGCCAACCAGGCCGGCATAGGCCAGAAACTCCGTCTTCCACAGCCAGGCCCCCACGAAGATGTTCAGCACGGGCACCATGAAAGTCACGCTGCCCAGGAGCGGGCCGATGAGGGCATTGAGGAGCTGCCCCGCCACCCCGCCGCCCAGGTGCAGCTCGACAAAGCTCTCGCTGCGGCCCCAGGCGGCCAGGAAGCCGGCCAGGAGCAGCCCCAGCAGCAGCGGGACAAAAAGCACTTTGACGTCTCGCCCCAGGGCCCACACGGCACCCAGCCAGGCGCGCCAGGACGCCAGGCGAGCCGGCGAGCTCGCGGGCGGGGACGGGGCCTCTTGCGGGGAGGTACCCGCCCGCAAGACCGGCGCCTGGCCCCACAAGGGCCCCTGGGGGACAACCCAGCGTAGCCCCAGGCGGACAAGGGCGATCATCAGCAAGACGGCGATGAGGTGGCCAAGGGTGAGCTGCGGGCCGTTGTTCACCGTGATGAGGACGAAGAAGTAAAGCGTCAGGTTGTAGCTGGAGAGGAGATACGTGAAGGCCGCAGCCGGAGGCACCCCCCGCCGCAGCAGCGCCTCAAACGTCGCCAGGTTGGTCCGCCAGTCGGGGGGGCCGGTGACGCCCAGCGCAAGGGCGGGCCACGCGGCGGTGCGGCGGGCAGCGGTGCGAGCCAGCAGCCGAGCCCGCCAGCGCGGAGCGGCAAAGGCCTGGAGCAAGGCCGAGCCGAAAAAGGCCCCATAGGTCATCAGGGGGAAAGGCCACATGACAAAGGGATGGCGGAAAATGGCCAGCGTCCAGAAGAACCAGTCGGCAAAAAAGGCCTGCTGGCCGTTGAGGAACTGGGCCAGCTTGACGAACAGCGTGTACACGCGCGCCTCCTCCAGACCGCTCGCGCTAGCGGACTTCAAACCGCTCGACGCGCGCCGTTTCCTGCCCCTTCGGGATCAGGCCCACGACAAAGACCCGCCGGCCTTCCTGCGCCACCGCCTGCTGCAGCGCCCTGGCCTTCTCATCGCTGGCCAGGGGGATGAGCTGCTCCGTGCCCTGGACCTTGAAGGCCAGGCCGCCGTTGCGGACGATGAGCTGTCCCACCCCCTCGAAGCGGATCCAGGTGGGGGTAAACCCGGCACCGACCACGGCCTGGCGCAGCTTCTGCGGCTCCAGGCGCTGTCCCTCCTTGAGCTGGATGTCTGCGCGGGCTTCTTGCAAGCTGACTTTGACTTTGTCCACGCCGTCCAGGCGGGAGAGGGCCTTTTGGACCCCATAAGCTCAGACGGGTCAAATCATGCCATCGACGCCCATCTGCACCCGGGTGATCTGCGCCAGGGCCAGCGGCGGCAAGGCCAGCACCAGCGCCAGCCCGATGAAGAGAGCGACTTGCTGCATGCGCCTGTTCATGGTCTGCCTCCTTCGCGTCGTAAGTGCTGTTTCCACCCTGTCAACGCCCTCCCGGGCGCGAAACATTTCCACCGGCTACACCCCGGCAAAGATCCAGCGCAGCCCGAAGAGGACGTTGAAGTCGGGCGCGAGGGCGCCCGGCGGCAAGTCCTGCACGATGGGGAGCTGCACCCCGGCCTCAAAGAGCAGGGTCGGCCCGACGATATACTGGATCCCCGGGGAGAGAAAGACGACGGTGCCGCCGGTGCTCGGGATCTCTCTTCTCTCCCGCTCGTTCTTCTCCGCCGTGCGGCCGTTGAGCTCCACGGAAAAGTTGAGCTGGGAGAGCCCCGGGGTGGGGAAGTTGGGATAGGCCCCTGGTAGGCGAGGTAGAGGTCATAGCTGAGCGTGTTGCCAAAGCGGAAGTCGTTGGCTTCCGTATTGGCCTTGTAAACCAGCCCCCCTTCGATACTAAAGTGGCGGGTGGTGTGTCCTACGGCAGCGCCGAGGATGCCGTCGAGGGAGCGCGAGCCCAGGCTCAGCGGCGGCGCCTCCCGGTCGAGCGCTCCCGTAGGGAGCTCCAGTCCCACCAGGAGAGCAGCCTGGTCCCGCGCAAAGGGCCGATCGCGGCGGAGGAAGGTGTACTTCCAGGTCAGATTCAGATCCCCGACCCCCTCGCGCTGCCGGTCGCCCGCCGGTGTTTCCAGCCGCTTCACCAAAAAGGGCACCCCCAGCGTCAGCGTCATGTCGGTCTGCAGGGCGTAGGAAAGCACCAGCGGCGCTGCCCAGGCCTCCAGCGTGACGCCACTGTCGGTGCTGCGGCCAAAGAGGCCAAAGCTGCGCACCACCGACCCCAGGAAGAACTGGGTGCGGGGTGAAACGCCGAAGAGGGGCGCTGCCGTCGCCCCCGACACGGCCACCAGCAGCAGCACCACCAGGTCCCTTGCAAGACGGCTCGGCCGTACCAAGGAGAGACCCTCGAAAAGCCCTCGTGCCATTGCTCTCCCTCCTCTCCCCCAGCCCAGGGGCGGCCAGAACGGCGCCCCTCCCAGGCACCTGCCCAAAGGATACACCCCGTACCTAAGTACGGAGTCAAGCAGGGGTTTTGCCGCGGCCTGGGGGGCTTGCTCCCCCCTGCCCCGGCGCCTGTCTGGTGGGCGGCGAGGCGGCCTGGCCTTGGGCCGTCTTCTTGTGGTATCGTCCTGGGAGGGCAGGTGGCTGGCAATAATGATGGCTTAATTCCTTGCAGAGCGGCAGGCGGCGCTTTATCGCTAGGCAGCGATGTATGCGCTCTACGTGGAGGATGGCATGGATACGGTGGCGCAGATGACGAAAGATGAGCTGCGCAAGCTAATAGAGACCATCATCGAGGAGAAGCTCCTGGAGCTGCTCGGTGATGCGGACGAGGGGTTACCCATGCGTAAGACCGTTCGCGAGAGGCTCCTGCGCCAAAAGGAAGCGGTGGCCCAGGGGTGAACGCGGGGAGCCCCTTGAGGAAGTGGTTCACCGCCTTGGCTTATGAGCACGTACCGTGTTCGTATTCTGCTGGCAGCGTCTCGTGATCTAGCGCGCTTAGATAAGCCAACCGGACGCCGCATCGTTGAACGCCTCAGCTGGCTGGCTGGGGGATTACCGGGTTATCTATGAGGTACTTTGGGAGGAAGAGACCATCGTGATTCATGCGATCGGTCATCGGCGAGAGATTTATCGAAGACGCTGAGGGAGGGGAGGCGGCAGGCGGCGCCGCCAAGGCGGGACCGCACGCCGGGCTAGCGCCGCCCGCCCGGGCCCAGGTCAGCAGCGGCATGTTGATCACCACCCCGGGCCGCTCGATGGTCACTTCCCCCCGCGCCGCCGCCGCCGCCACCTCGGCCGCCGACTTCAGCACCCGTGCGCCTTGCGGGTCCTGCCAGGTCACCAGGTGCAGCGCCCGCAGCGGGCTGTAGCCCGCCGTGCCCGGGGGGCGATCAAACACGTCGGGCTGGAAGCCCAGCGGCCCCTCGCCTTTGACGCCGTTGGTAAAGACGTAGACGTTGGCCAGCAGGGCAGCCGGAGCCTGGGCCAGCGCCGGCACCACCAGCACCGGCGACTGCATCATTTCGGTGAGCAGCCGCGCCACCTCGGGATCAGAGGCCTCGGTGTGCAGGAAGAAAATCGCTTCGCCTTCGGCAAAGCCCTTGACCGGCGGCACCGCAGGCGCCGCCGCCGCGGCCATCTTTCCCGGGGCCTGCGGCGGCTTTAGCGCCGTGTAGACAAGCACGAAGCCGGCCATCAGCCCGGCCACCAGAGCGGTCACCAGCAGGTTGCGCAGCAGGGGATGGGAGTCCATGGGCGCTCATTCCTCCTGGGGCGGAAAGCCGCGCGCCGCCAGGGCGCGGCGGATGGCCTCCGGCGCCACCACGCCCTGACGGTAAGTCACCGTTACCGTCTGCACGGCGGCATCGCCGTGCACCGCTTCCACCCCGGCAAGCTGGCCCACCGCCTCGCGGATGGCCTCCAGGCAGCGGGCGCAGTGCAGGTTGGGAACGCGCAGCGTCAGCTGCGTTACCGGCTGCCGCGCTTTGGGCAGCAGCCGCCCGGCAAAGGAGTTGGTGAGCACCGCGGTGACGCTGGCCACCATGGCCACCATGGCCCACACCGGGTGCAGCAGGCCGGTCATCGCCAGGGGCACGCCGATGCCGTTGAAAGCAAAAGCAAGGCAGAGGTTCTGCACCGTTTTGCGATAAGAGACCTTGCCGATGTGGTAGGCATCGACCACCGCCGTCAGCCGCTCGCCGATGAGCACCACGTCGGCGGCCTCGATGGCGATGTCGGTGCCGGCGCCGATGGCCATGCCCACGTCGGCCTGCATGAGGGCCGGGGCGTCGTTGATGCCGTCGCCCACCATGAGCACGCGCTGGCCCTGGCGCTGCCAGTCGCGTATGGCCTGCGCCTTGTCCTGGGGCAGCACCTCGGCGCGGTAGTCCTCGATGCCCAGCTGCGCGGCAATGGCGCGCGCCGTGCGGGCGTTGTCGCCGGTGAGCAGCACCGGCTCCAGGCCCGCCGCGCGCAGGCGGGCTACCGCCTCACGGGCGTCCTCCTTGAGCGGGTCGGCCAGGGCGAGCAGCCCCAGCAGCCGCCCCGCCGCAGCCACCGCCACCACGGTGTGGCCCGCTTCTTGCAGGGCCGCGAGCGGCGGGTGCGCTGGCGCCATCTCGACGCCTGCCTCGGCAAGAAAGCGGGGCTTGCCCACCAGCACCCGCTGTCCGGCCACCGTGGCCGCCACCCCCTGGCCGGGGAGGGCCTGGAAGGCCTCCAGGGGCGGCAGCGCCAGCTGGCGCGCCTGCGCCGCCGCCACCACCGCCCTGGCCAGGGGGTGTTCGGAAGCCTGCTCGGCGGCTGCCGCCAGGCGCAGCACCTCGCTTTCCTCTGCGGTCAGGGGCACCACCGCCACCACCGCCGGCCGGCCGCGGGTCAGGGTGCCGGTTTTGTCGAAGACCACTTTCTTGACCTCCCGCAGCACCTGGAAGGCAGCGGCCGAGCGCATGAGGATGCCGCGCTCGGCGGCCAAGCCGCCGCCGTGGATCATGGCCAGCGGCGTGGCCATGCCCAGGGCGCAGGGGTAGCCCATGACCAGCACCGCCAGCGCGGCAAACAGCGCCCGCGTCCAGGCCGGAGAACCAGTGACCAGCCAGGCCCCCAGGGTCCAGACGAGGACGGCGAGGCCGGCGCAAGCCAGCACCGCCGGCACGTAGACCTGCAGGATGCGGTCGACGAGGGCCAGCAGCCCCGGTTTCAAGGCCCGGGCTTCGGCCACCTGCCGCGCCACCTGCTGCAGGAAGCTCTCCTCCCCCACCCGGGTCACCCGCACCAGCAGCGTGCCGGTCTGGTTGACGGCGCCGCCGATGACTTCATCGCCGGGGCCCTTGTCCTCGGGGATAGCCTCCCCGGTGACCAGGCTCTGATCCACGCTCGAGGCGCCCTCCACCACCTCGCCGTCTACGGGAATCGCTTCGCCAGGCCGCACGCGCACCAGCTCTCCAGGGCGCACCTCCGCCACCGGCACCTCCACTTCCTGGCCCGCGCGCAGCACGCGCGCCGTGGGTGGCACCAGCGCCAGCAGCCGGCGCACCGCCTGCGAGCTGCGGGTGCGCACCAGCAGCGACACGTAGCCCGAAAGCAGATGGTAGGTGGTGACGAAGACCGCCACGGCGAAGAAGTCCATGAGGGGGAACGTGGGAACGAGATAGGCCAGAAAGCCGCCGCTGAGGCCGGCAAAGGCGCCCAGCTCGAGCAGCACGTGCTGGTTGAGGATGCCGCGGCGCAGGCTGGCCCAGGCCATGGTGAGGATCGACCAGCCGGGGCCAAAGACCGTCGCCAGGGCCAGGGTGGGCATGAGCCAGCGCAGCAGCGGCCAGGCGCCGGCCGGCAGTGCCCCGAGCCACATGAGCAGCATGGGGCTCACCGCCAGGGCGGCAAAGCCGGCGGCCAGCAGCAGGTTGTGGCGCTCGCGCCGCAGCTCGGCCTCTTCTTCTTCAAAGGTGCGGGCTTTGTCGGCGTCGCGCACCGTGTAGCCCAACGCTTGCAGCGTGGCCCGCAGCTGTGCCGGCCCCACCCGCCCCGGGTCGTAGACCACCAGGGCCTCTTCGTGGGCCAGGTTCACGTGCGCCTCACGGACCCCGTCGAGCTGCGTCAGCGCTTTGGTGATGCTGGCGACGCAGAAAGAGCAGGACATGCCGCCCACCTTCAGCAGCACTCTGGCGCTGCCCGCGGCGCAGGCCGCCGCGGTGCCCTCCTCCTGCCGGGGCGCCAGCTCCTGCGCGGAAAAGCGGCCCATCAGGAACCTCCTTGTTAGTGAATCTCCTTGGGACCCACGCGGATCACCGTCATGATCAGGTCTTCCTCGCCGATGCTCTTGAGGGTGTGGGCCCAGTTGGTGGGCACCGTGAACCAGGAGCCTGCCGGCACGGCTTGCACCGTCTTGCCCTGGGCGTCGAGGAGCAGGCCCAAGCCGCGCTCGATGTAACAGATCTCCGTGGTGCGCATGATGCCCACGTGGCCCCCGGGGGGAATGCGGGCCTTGCGGATGGAGAACCAGACGCCGCGGCCGAAGTCCACTTTGGCGATGAGCTTGGCAAAAAACTGCTGCCCCATGCCCGTGGGGGTAAAAGGCAAGGCGCGGTCGGGAAGCACCACCTGCTTTTCAAACGCGGTGATCACCAGGTCCGGCGTAGGTACTGGCGCCGCGCCCATGGCGGCCATGGGCTGGGTGGCGCCGGGTGGCTGGGGCATCATGGGCATCTGCTGGGCCAGGGCTCCCTGCCCCAGCCACGCCATGCCCAGGCACACGGTAAGCAGAAACCGCCGTATACGCATGCGACCCCTCCTTGTGCATGGTCCCAAATCCCTCCGCCCCTCATTGTAATCCCCGTACCTAGGTACGGAGTAAAGAGGAAAAAAATGGGGTCAGAGAACATTTTTTACGTACTACCGGGCAAACAAGCTCAAGGGCCTTTCTTTGACGGTGACCTTTGCCAGCTTCGCCGGACGCCGCCAGTTCCCCCTTGACCCTCCAGCAACTGGAAGGCGTATGCTAAAAGGCGAAGGAGGCAGACGATGGAGTGCCCCCTGACTATTGGCGCCCTTGCTCGCGCCACGGGTGTGGCGTCCAAAGCCATTCGCTACTACGAGCAAGTAGGAGTGCTGCCGGCGCCGGCACGCAGCGCCGCCGGCTACCGGCAGTACACGCGGCACGACGTGCACCGACTGCTGTTTATCCGCCGGGCGCGGGCGCTGGGCCCTGCCGCTGCGGCACATCAAGGCGCTGGTGGGCGAGCTGGAGCGCGAGCCGTGCAGCGCCGTGCGGCCCCGCTTACTTGCGCTGGTGTACCAGCACTGGCCACGGCAGGCTGACGCCCCGGTGCCGATCTGGTACAGTGAAAGAAAATGTTCTCTGACCCCATTTTTGGGAGGGAGGAGGGATGCACTACCTGCGCAAGCCCGGCTGGGCGATTCCCGAACGCGAGGCGACGCCGGAGGCGGTGTTCATGCGGCGCCGCACTTTCCTGGCCGGCAGCCTGGGAGCCATCGCCGGCGGCCTCCTCGGCCTGCGCGGCCCGGTGCAGGCGGCCGAACCCGAAGACCCCACCCGCGACCTCTACCCGGCGCCGCGCAACCCCGCTTTTACGCTTGACCGCCCGCTGACCGACGAGAATGTGGCGGCTTCGTACAACAACTTCTACGAGTTTGGCCCCATGAAGACGGTGGCCTGGCTGGCGCAGCGGCTCAAGATCCGCCCCTGGCAGGTGCGCGTGGAGGGGCTGGTGCGCAAGCCCAAGACCTTTGACATCGACGAGTTGATTCGTGCCATGCCCCTTGAGGAGCGCCTCTACCGCTTCCGCTGCGTCGAGGCCTGGGCCATGGCGGTGCCCTGGACGGGCTTTCCCTTTGCCGCTCTGGTCAAAAAAGTAGAGCCGCTGAGCGACGCCCGCTACGTCAAGTTCACCACGTTTCTGGATCGCACCGTGGCCCTGGGCCAGCTGCGCTTCTGGTACCCGTGGCCGTACGTCGAAGGGCTGACCATGGCCGAAGCGATGAACGAGCTGACGCTGCTGGTGACCGGCGTCTACGGCCACCCCTTGCCCAAGCAGCACGGCGCCCCCCTGCGCCTCATTGTGCCCTGGAAGTACGGCTTCAAGAGCATCAAGTCGATCGTGGCCATCGAGTTTACCCGCGAGCGGCCCAAGACGTTCTGGGAGACGCTGGTGCCGCACGAGTACGGCTTCTGGGCCAACGTCAATCCGGCCTTTGCGCACCCGCGCTGGTCGCAGGCCGAAGAGCGCATGCTGGGCACCGACGAGGTGCGCCCCACGCTGATCTTCAACGGCTACGGGGAGTGGGTGGCAGGGCTTTACCCCGACCTCAACGACCGCCGCTACTTCATGTAGCGCTCGCTGGCGGCAGCGGCGTCGGCGTGGGAGGGCCGAAGCGCCGGTAGGTGGCGTCGATGCGGGCGCGGATCTGCGGCAGCGGCAGCCCTTGGGCGTGCATGGCCATCACGTCACGCGTGATGTCCTGGCAGATGCCTCAAGCGGCGCCGTGGCTGGTGAAAGTGATGCGCCCGTTGGCAACGCGCCGCGCCACGTAGCAGTCGCCGTTGTGGCGGTGGCCAAAGCTCGCGCAGCCGCAGTAGCAAGGAATGTACTGCAGGAGGTCCCCGTTGGCGGCGGCAAAGCGATAGACCGCCTGCACCTGCGGGCTGCGGGCAAAGCTGGGCAGCTGCCCCGCCGGCACGGTTTCCAGGCGGTCGCCGCTGGCGGTGCGCCGCGGCGGCGCCATGGCCTGCCAGACCACGGCGCCGGCGGCCAGGGCGGTGCCGGCCCCGGTAGCCAGGAACCACAGCAAGTGTCGTCGACTCATCGGCATGCGTCTTCTCCTCTTGTTATGGGCGTCTCATGCGCATCGGCATGCCCCCACCCATCCTGCGGTGCATGCGCTCCACCATCGCCCCGCGGGCTTCCTCGCCCACCCACCGTTGTTCGTTGGCCCGCGCTGCCGGGGAGGCCAGGGAATCGAGATAGTAAACCAAGGCCCAGAGTTCTTCTGGCGAGAGGGCCTCGGCAAGCGCCGGCATGGGCGTGCCGTCAAGGCCGGTGGCCAGCGTGCGGTAGAGGTCCGCAGGGCGGGAGCCGCCTTTGAAAGGCCGCCGCTGCAGGTTGGCAGGGCGGATGGGCCAGCCCCAGTCGTCTTCGAGGGTCTCGGCTTGGGGGCCGTCGCCGCGCCCCTCGGGGCCGTGGCACTGGTCGCAGCCCGCCTGGGCGTAAAGCGCCTTGCCCTGAGCCAGCCGCGCCGGCGTCAGCGGCGGGGGCGGCGGGATGGGAATGGGCGGCGCAGGCTTCTCCTCGCGCCAGCGCGGCGAGAAGGTCTTGAGGTAGGCGATGACAGCGCGCTGCTCAGCCTCGCTCAGGTGGGTCTGGGGTACCATGGCGGTGCCGCGCACGCCGCGCTGCAGCACCCGCAGCAGGTCCTCGTCGCGCGGCAAGGAGCCCGAAGGCGTGGAGCGGAACTTAAAGACCCCCTGCCGAAAGTCGCGGGGCTGGGTGCGAAACATGTGCGCCGCCATGCCCCGGCCGTCGCCGAGCAGGCCGTGACACACCGCGCAGTTGCCCTCGTACACGCGCTGCCCCAGGGCGAGCTGCGCCGCCGCGGCGACCGGCTGCGCCCAGCCGTCTCCCCACAGGCCGGCCAGGAGCACCACCCACCCCACACGCCTTGGCCCCACCGTATCTCTCCTTTCGCTTGGTTCTGCGAACTCCTGTCGCAGAATATACCCCTTCAGGCAGCTTCCAGCAAGGGACCAGCTGCGGGCTTGACAACGGGCGCAAGGGCGCCTATATTGCTACGTGGTGTAGCAAACTATCGCCCCCGTAGAGGCACTCCGTGCCAAGAGGAGCAGCGCGATGTTCAGGCATGCAAGCGGGCTCCTGGGAGTGGTATTAAGCCCTGCCCTGGCGCTGGCCTGCGGCGGCATCACGGCGTTTATTGCCGACGTGCTCCCGACCAGCGGCGTGCGCCAGGTGTCAGGGCCGCCGGTCCCTTTTTATCTGGAGGAAGCCACCGGCCACGCCCTGCTGCCGGCAGCGGCCGTAAAAGTGGAGTCGGCGCTGGCCGAGGCCATTGCCCGGCGCTACCTGGCCCAGGCTTACGGTGTGCGCGACGCCCACCTCGCGTTTGAAGGCTTTGTCTACGAGCACGGCGACTTCGTCTACATGTACCACGCCGAGGTGCCCAACCTGGCCTACAGCGTCCACGTCGGCCCCGTGTCTTACGTCAGTACCCACGCCCACCTGCACGTCAGCGCCACCACCGGGGACGTCTACGGCCCGGGCTGTGGCCTGGGCTCGGGCACCGTGGCCATGCCCTTTACGCCCGAGGCCTACCCGGCCAGCCTGGCCGGCCAGCGCCTGCCTTACGTGCAGTTTGACAGCCCCTTCCTGGTGCGCGACGGCCCTGCCCCGCGCCTCGACGGCGTGATCGACCCGCAGGAGTGGGCAGGGGCGGCCTACACCGCCCTCACCCTCGGCACCCCGCGGCGGCAGCTGACCGCCTACGGCTGAGGCGGCCCGGGACAGCCGGCAGTTGCCGAGCCCGCCGAAGCCTTTACCGTGGAAATCTGGAGCCACCTCGTGGGGGACACCATCGCCTTTGCGGTGCGCGCCAACACGGACCGCTGGCTGGCGGTGCTGTTCAAGGACTTCCCCCACCACGGCATGCTCGGAGACTTCAACGACGCCAAGCTGCTTACCGTCGAAGGGATCGCAGACTCCTTCGTGGCCACTTTCCCCGAGCAGCGCCGCCCCGGCCCCCGCCGCACCGCCGGCGTGCACACCTGAATGAGCACCGGCGTCCTGGTCCAGGATGCCAAAAGCAACCTGCTCGAGAGCGGCCATCGTGGCGTGGGACCGGCTCGCGAGTACGAGTTTCGTTTTCCGCTCGCCAACGACGACCTGGGCGACACCGCCTGGCAGCGCCACCACACTTACATGCTGGCCGTCCTGCTGGGGCCGCAGCCGGCTTACCGCGGCGTCAACGAGGCGGTGTGGATGAGCGACCAGATCCTCGTGCGCCTGGGCAGCCCGGCCACCACCTCGATTTACCGCCCGCCGCTGCCCGCCCCCCGGCGCACCCCACCAGAGGCGCCACACCGGCACTGACGGCCGCGCATCCTTGCCCTCTGCCGCAGGTGGGGTATACTCCTCTCCCCGGGAGACCCCACCACCCCTTCTCGATAAGGAGCCGGCATGGACGCCTGCTGTTCCCCCGCCGCCCTGGCCACCCGCCAGCAGCGCGTGCTGTGGCTGGTCCTGGCAATCAACAGCGCCATGTTCCTGGCCGAAACCACCGCCGGCCTGCTGGCCCACTCCACCGCCTTGCTGGCCGACGCCCTCGACATGCTGGGCGACGCCCTGGTCTACGGCTTGAGCCTCTACGCCCTGCGGCGCGGCGAGACCTGGCGGGCCGGCGCCGCCCTGGGCAAAGGGCTGATCATGGCGGCCTTTGGCCTCGGGGTGGTGGGCGAGGCGGTGAGCAAAGCCCTGCACGGCACCGTGCCCCGCGCCCCGCTGATGGGCGTCTTTGGCGTGCTGGCCCTGGCCGCCAACCTTGCCTGCTTCGCCTTGCTTCTGCGCCACCGCGGGGACGACCTCAACTTGCGCTCGGCATGGCTCTGCTCGCGCAACGACGTGCTGGCCAACGCCGGCGTGCTGCTGGCTGCGGCCGGGGTAGCCTTAAGCGGCACGCTCTGGCCGGACCTCGTCATCGGCCTGCTCATCGCCACCCTCTTCCTGGCCTCGGCCGGCGGCGTGATTCGCGCCGCGGCCACCGCCCTGCGCCAGGCGGCTCGCCCCTAGCGGGCCTGGCCGCGGCGGGCCAGCGGCCGCCAGCCAGAACCAATACCCGCGCCGCATCAGACTTCCCTCCCTGCCCCATGGCGCCTCAGCGCATGGGACACAGAAGCATCGGTTGCCCCCAGGCCGGCGGCGGGTGGGGAACAAAGAGCAGCGCCAGCAAGCCGGCCACCACGGCAAGGCTCACCCCCCACGGCCAGAAGCGCACGCGGCGAGGCCGCGTCGCGGCCGGGGCCAGTAGCCGCTCGATGCGCTGCGGCAGCGCCGCTTCGCCCGCCAGGGCCGGCGACCAGGCCGGCACGGCCCGCGCCTTGGCCGTCTTGACCAGCGCCGCCGCAAGGTCCAGCGGCGCCCCAGTCAGCGCTACCGCGGCGTCGTCGGCCGCTTCTTCGATGGCCCGCTGGCAGGCCTGCGCCAGGGCGTGCACCGCGGGCAGAAACCACAGCGCCGCGCGCCACCAGCGCAGCACCGCCAGCCGCAGCACGTCGCCGTGGCGCACGTGGCCCCACTCGTGCCCCAGCATGGCCCGCACTTCCGCAGCCGACAGCTGCCGCAGCAGCCCGGTGGAAAGCAGCAGCCGCGGCCGCCACAGCCCCAGGGTGCAGGCCAGAGGAGAAGGAACGGCAAGCAGACGCAGCTGCGGCGGCTGCCAGGGTAGGCCGGACAGCGCCGCGTCCAGGGCCGGCCACGCCCCGGGACGATAAGGCTGGCTGCGGCGCAGCAGGCAGCGCCCCCGCCCCCAGGCCCACAGCAAGACCGCGGTGGCCCACAGGCTCGAGGCCGCCACCACCAGCAGGGGCACGTCTGCCAGGGAAAGCGCCGCCGGCGGCGGCTCCCCCCACAGGCGGCGCATCATCGCCCAGCAGAGCTCGAGCATCGACAGCGGCTGCGGGCGGCGCAGCGCCCACGCCACCCCCACCCCGGCCAGCAGCAGCACGCCGCCCCCCGTCAGGGACCAGAACCCCTGCCGGGCGCGCGCAGCGCTGGCCGTCATTGGCCAGGCTCCTGGGCGGCCCGCCGCGCCTCGATCAGGGCCTGCAACCGCTCCAGGGTCTCGAGGTCGCACTGGCGCACCGTCTCTTCGAGCAGGTGCGCCGCCAGCGGCGCCCCGAAGTCGCGCAGCAGCCCGCCCACCACCGCCTTCCCCACCTGGCGCAGAAACGCTTCGCGGCTCTGCACCGGCGTGTACAGGTAGGCCCGCTGGCGCTTGTCACAGCGCAAGTAGCCCTTGGCCGCCAGTCGCTCCATCACCGTTTTCACCGTGGTGTAGGCCAGCTCGCGCTGCCCGGCCAGCGCCTGGTAGACGTCGCCCACCGTGCCTGCGCCGTGGGCCCACAGCCACTCCATGACCGCCGCTTCCAGCTCGCCAAAAACCTTGCGCAGCCCCTTTTCCTGCGGGCGAAAGACCGGAGAGCGGCGCCGACGCGCTGCCATAGCGGCTCCTTCTTGCGACTCGGTGTCACATTGCTTTCAGCATATGCCGCTTCGCGGCAGCTGTCAAGAACAAAGCGCCACCGGCCGTGGCCCTCCAGAGGACTACATGCCGAGGAGGGAAAAGCCCGGGGGCAGGGGGCGGCGGCCGGTGAGGGCTTGCAGCAGCAAGGGGGCCTGGCCGCTGCGCTGGGCCAACTCGACCAGCACGGCCCCGGTCACCGCCACCGCCGCCGGTGGCAGGGCGAGCTCGAGGCCCAGGGCGGCAGCCAAGTCGAGGGTGTGCACCGTGAGCTCCAGCACGCGCGTGGGCAGGTAGTCCAGGAGGCGCATGCCGCCTACGGGGGTGCCCACCAGGGCGGTGTCGGCGGTGGCGTCGAGCCGCGCCAGCACCCGCTCGGCCAGCGCCTGCACCGCCGCCGCCGGCGCGGCGCCCAGCGCCTGCCCGGCCTCGCGGCCGCGCGCCGCTACCGCCGCCGGGTCGGCCAGGGTCGCTCGGGCGCGCAGGAAGTACTCGGCGGTCGAGGCCACTTCGACCTCGGCCGCGCCGCGCTCCAGATACGCCTCCACGGTGGCCAGGGCCCGTGAGGCGTGGCCGACCAGGTCGCGCACGCTCCACTCCCCCAGCGCCGGCTGCCCCCACTGCGCCGGGGCCACGCGGCCCACGGTGTCGACAAAGCAGGCTGTGGCCTGGCGGTAAGCGGTGCGAAGGGTCTGTGTCTCCATCTTGGGCGCTCCTCTGCGGGCCTCGGGTTGGCGGAAGAACGGCTTGCCGCTATCCTGCCTTCCCAAAATGCCGCGGTCAAGGGGCACGGCAGCGCAAGCCGTGGTAAAGTACTGCAGGAGAAGGAGGACAGGGTGCTGACCTGGTCGGTGATCGGCGCGGTGCTGGGCTGCGGCGGCAGCGGGATATGGCTGGCGGTGCTGGCTGCGCGCGGCGTGCGGTGGCGGCCACAGGGCTACTGGCTGCTGGGCCTGGCGGCGCTGTTTCCGGCCTGGCTGCTGGCGTTTATTGCTCTTCTCAATACCGCGCCCCTCACCGAGCCCTTGCCGCCGCCGGTGCTTTTCTCCTCGGGGGTGGCCCTGCTGGGGGTGGTGCTTAGCGACGCCGGGGTGCGGCGCCTGCAAAGGCGCGGCCGCGCCCTGCCCCCTGTGCTCTGGTGGCTGAGCGGCCTCGTGGCCCTGCTGCCCGGGTGGGGGGTGGCGCTTTTGGCCCTGCGGGCGTAAAACGATGGACCCGACGTTGCGGGCGTTTCTTGCTTCCTGGAGCTGGCGGCCCGAGGTGCTGCTGGTGCTAGGGCTGCTAGGCAGCACGTACGTCACGGGCTGGTGCCGCCTGCGGCGCCTGCAGGCGCGCAGCGCCAGCGGCGGGCGCCTGGCCTTTTACCTGGCGGGCCTTGGCGTGCTCGCCCTGGGGCTGCTGTCGCCCATTGATACTTTTGGCGCTTTTCTCTTCTTCATGCACATGATCCAGCACGAGCTCTTCGTGATGGTGGCCCCGCCCCTGCTGCTGCTTGCCAACCCCCTGCCGGTGCTGCTCTGGGGCCTGCCCCGCGCGGCCCGCCGCCGCCTGGGACGGCTCCTGACGCGGCAAGCGCTCACGCGCCGGCTGCTGCGCACCCTGACGCACATGCCGGTGGCCCTGCCCCTCTACGTGCTCACCCTGTGGCTGTGGCACCTGCCCGCTGCCTACCAGGCGGCGCTGCGCCTCGAGGTGGTGCACGACGCCGAGCACCTGACGTTTTTTGCTACGGCGCTCCTTTTCTGGTGGCCTATTGTCAACCCGGCGCCGCGTCTGCACGGCCATATTGCCTACGGCCTGCGCCTGGTCTACGTCCTTCTTGCCGCGCTGCAAAATACCCTGCTGGCGGCGCTGATCTCGCTCACCGAACGGGTCCTGTACCCCTACTACGAGGCGGTGCCGCGCCTGTGGGGCCCTGACGCCGCGCAGTGATCAGATCCTCGGCGGGGTGATCATGTGGATCCCCGGTGGCATGATGTACGTCATCACCTTCCTCATTCTGCTGGCCTGCCTGCTTGACTACGAGGAGCAGCAGGTGCGCCAGCGCCAGATTGTCGAGGGCTGACGCCGTGCGCGACGGCCTGGCCACTGCCCTGGCTCTGGGCATCCTTGTCGCCACCGCCTGGGGCAACGGCGGCACGCCGCGCCTGGTGCGCGCGGCCGCCGGGCCCTACCTCGTCTCGGTGTGGACGCACCCGGCCACGCCGCGGGTGGGAGAGCAGGACGTGAGCGTGGCCGTCATGCGCCCGGCTGACGGGGCGCCGCTGCTCGACGCCGCGGTGCGCCTGACCGCCACCCTGGAGGGCAGCGCGGCGCCGGTGACCGCCGTGGCCGCGCCCGGTGCCGGCGGCAACCGCCTGCTGTTTCACGCCGCGCTGCCGCTGCCCGTCCCCGGCGCGTGGCACGTTACCGTCGCGGTCTCGGGCGCTGCCGGCACCGGACAGGCGGCTTTTGTCCTGGAGGTGCAGCCGCGCCGCCAGCCCTGGGGGCTGCTGGGGGCTGCCGGTGCTGGCCTGGCCCTTTGCTGGCTGGCCTGGCGCTGGCGCCGCGCCGGCAGGGCGCGGTAGCCCGCAAGGGCCGCCGCCCCTTGCTTCACCCCCCTCGGGGCGCCCGGTGCGAGAGCTATAGCCGTGTGGCCAAGCGACAGCAGCCCCCAGCCGCACAGCCGGCGCAGAGGGTCTCCCTCAGGACGCCCGGGCATGCTGCTGCCAGAGGGTGCGCACGTCACGCCGCAGGCGCCGCAGGGCATCGGGGTCGTCGCTGCGGTAGTAGCCGCGAATGCGCCCCTGGGCGTCGACAAGCACAAAGCGGCTGCTGTGCAGGATGATTCCCTCTTGCGCCGCGGCCGGCACGGCGCTGAGGCGAAAGCCTTCTTGCACGAGGCGCCGGATGGCGGCCTCGTCGCCAGTCAAGAAGAGCCAGCGCTGCGCATCGGCGCCAAAGCGCGCCGCATAGCGCGCCAGCACCGCGGGCGTGTCGTGCGCGGGGTCAACGCTGATGGAGACCAGCCGCACCGCGGGCAGGTCGGCCAGCTCGCGCTGCAGCCGGGCCATCTCGGCACTCTGCAGCGGGCAGGTGTCGGTGCAGCGGGTATAAATGAAGTTGGCAATCCACAGGGTGCCGCGCAGGTCGGCCAGGCGCACGCGGCGGCCGCTGCGCTCGGTGAGGGTAAAGGCCGGCACTTCGCCGTAGACCTGCAAGGGCGCCAGCGGCAGGGCCCCGGCACGCGGCCGCGCCGCCCGGTACCCCTGCCAGGCCAGCAGTACAGCCAGCCCTACAAAGAGGCCGCTGGCAAGGAAAAGCAAGAGAGGCCGGCGCATGCGCCCCTCCCTTAGCCCGGAGGCACCTTGTCGACCAGCACCCCGTTTTCGTACTGCGCGTAGCCCGCCACCTGTAGCACGTACCCCTGGCCGTGGTCGCTCAGGTCGAGCACCACGAGGTCGAGCACCAAGCGCGTCGTCTGCTGCGGCCGCACGCGGAACGTCACGGCAAGGGGCCCGGTGCGGTCGGTCACCGCCACCGGCTTGCCGCCGCGCCGCAGCACTCCCTTGAGGCCTGCCAGCCGCAATTCCAGGGCGTCAAACGTGCCGGCTGCCACCGCGCCTGCAAACACCAGGGCGCGGCGGCCGTCCGTGTAGGCGGTCAGGTCGAGCCGCCGCTGCTGCGGCACCAGCTCTTCCCACCCCGACTGCCAAAAGCGCCAGCCCACGCGGCGCTTGACGCGGAGGGCCTCCAGTTCGACGACAAGAGACGCAAAGTCATCGATAGCCTGGCGGTGGTCGGTGAGATAAATTTCCAGCCGCCCCGGCTCACCCGCAACCGCCAGCTGTGCCAGCAGCAGCCCGAGGAGCAGGACCCCGTATCTTCCTCGCACCGCTTAGCCTTGGTGCCGCGCCGTCGGCTGGCGCCGAGCCCGGCGGTGGGCAACGAAGAGAATGCCGGCAAAGGCACTGCCCAGCGCAAACGGCATGGCCATCAAGAAGACGATGCCCGCGCGCAGCCCCTGCGCCAGGGGATCGTCCCCACCCCAGCACACGGCACAGGCCCAGGCGGCCTGCGGGATTCCCCACGCTGCCACCCCCCAGGCCACAGCCCAACCCCGCATGATGCGATCCTTATTTGGTTCAGGCAACCGCTGCGCCTTTGTGCGCCGCGGCGAGTATACCACGCCTCCGGGCTGCCGACAACGCGGGAATAGGCCGGGCGGCTCGGCTGTTGTGGCAAGCAAAGCAAACGCCAAGGAGACCCTATGCGTCCCTTTTACCTTGGGGCCCTGCTGCTGCTCGGCAGCCGCCTGGCCCTGGCCGACCCGCTGGCGGCGCAGCTGCGCGCCGCCGGGCTGACCCCTGTGTCGCCGCCGGCTGCCGCCGCCGACTTCGACCTCCCCGACACCCAGGGCCGGCGGTGGCGCCTGGCGGCGCAGCGCGGCCGCGTCGTGTTCCTCAACTTCTGGGCCACCTGGTGCCCGCCCTGCGTGCACGAAATGCCTACCATGGAAGCGCTCTACCAGGCCCTGCGCCAGCGCCCCTTCGTGCTGCTGGCAGTGAACATGCAAGAAGACCGCGCCCGCGTCGCCGCCTTTATGGCCGAGCACCGCCTGCACTTCCCCGCCCTGCTTGACGCCCAGGGCAGGGTAAGCGACCTTTACCGGGTGCGCGGCCTGCCCACCACCTACCTCCTTGACTGCGGCGGCCACGTCGTGGGCCACGCCGTCGGGCCGCGCCCGTGGGGCACCCCCGCCGTGCACGCCCTGCTCGCCACCCTGCTCGCCGACCCCCGCTGCCAGCCGTAAAAATTGGGGTCAGAGTCCTTTTTAAAGGAGGGGGCGATGCTTCTGCTACGGGTAGCCAAAACCGCGCTGCTGTTTGCCCTTACTGCTGTCGCCGAGATCTTTGGCTGCTACACCGCCTACGCCTGGCTCAAAGCCGGTGCCCACCCCGCGTGGCTGCTGCCCGGTGCTGCCAGCCTGGCGCTGTTTGCCTGGCTGCTCACCCTGCACCCGACGGGGGGCCGCCGGCCGCACCTACGCCGCCTACGGCGGCGTCTACGTGACCACCGCCGTCTTGTGGCTGTGGCTGGTCGAAGGCCACCCGCCCGACCGCTGGGACTTGCTGGGCTCCGCCCTCTGCCTGGCCGGCATGGCGGTCATCGTCTTCGGCCCCCGCTGAGGCCCCCGCTCTCGGACTTTTTGGACTTTTTGAGGATTTTTTGGCGTTTTCTTGCCCTTTTTTCTTCGCTGTGCTATGTGATAGGGCATGCGGGAGTGGCTGAGCACCAAAGAGGTGGCCCAGTACCTGGGCCTGCACGAGAAAAAAGTCTACGCCCTGGCGCGGCAGGGGCGCCTGCCGGCCACGCGCCTTACCGGCAAGTGGCTGTTTTCCCGCCGCCTCCTTGACGCCTGGCTGGAGGAAAGCGTGCAGGGAACGCGGCAGGCGCGGGCTGCGGCGCGGCCGGTGCTGCTGGTGGCGGGCAGCGACGACCCCTGCCTGGGGCTACTGCAGCAGGGCTACGCGCAGCGCACGGCTCCGGCCTCGCTTTTTCTCGCCGTGGTGGGCAGCGCTGCCGGCCTGGCGGCGCTGCGCGACGGCCTGGCCGATCTGGCCTTGGCGCACCTGTTCGACGCCGCCAGCGGCGAGTACAACCTCCCTTACTTGCCGCAGTTCCTCCCTGCCGGCGGGGTGGCGGTCACCCTCTTTCACCGCGAGCTGGGGCTGCTGGTGCCGCCGGGCAACCCGCAGGGGCTGCGCGGGCCTGGCCGACCTGGCGCGCGGCGGCCTGCGCCTGGTCAACCGCCAGGCGGGCTCGGGCACGCGCGCCTACCTCGACCAGGAGCTGGCCCGCCTGGGCATTTCGCCGCAGCGGCTGCCAGGCTACGAGGACGCCGTGACCACTCACCTGGAAGTGGGCCTCAAAGTATTGCGCCGCGAGGCCGACGTGGGCCTGGCCACGCGCGCCACGGCGCGGCTGCTGGGCCTGGACTTCGTGCCCCTGACCCAGGAGCGCTTCGACTTGCTCATTCCGCAGGCGCACTTTTTCTCCCGCCGCGTGCAGCTGCTGCTCAACCTTGTGGGCTCGCGTGCCTTTCGGGCGCAGCTGGCCGCCCTGGGCGGCTACGACACGAGCGAAACGGGGCGCCTGCGCGCCCCCTGAGAGGAGAGGCGGATGCGACGCAGCAAGACGCTGCTGGGGCTTTTGCTCGGCGTGCTCCTTGCCGCTTTGCCGGCCGGGCGGGCAGCCAACCGGGTGGTGCTGCTGGCCACCACCACCAGCACCCGCGACTCGGGCTTGCTCGACGTGCTGCTCCCCGTCTTCCAGGCCAAGACGGGCTATCTGGTCAAGACCATTGCCGTGGGCACCGGCAAGGCGCTGGCCCTGGGCCGGCGCGGCGATGCCGACGTGCTCATCACCCACGCCCCGGAAGCAGAAGCGCCGCTGGTGGCCGCCGGCTGGCTCATCGCGCGGGTGCCCTTCATGCACAACGACTTCGTCCTCGTGGGGCCGCCGGCGCGACCCGGCGCAGGTGGCGCAGGCGCGCACGGCTGCCGAGGCCTTCCGGCGCATCGCCCAGCACCAGGCACGCTTTGTCTCGCGGGGTGACCACTCTGGCACGCACCAAAAGGAACAGGCGCTGTGGCGCGCCGCCGGCGTTCAGCCCGCAGGCGCCTGGTACCTGGAAGCCGGGCAGGGCATGGCCGCCACGCTGCGCCTGGCCAGCGAAAAGGCAGGCCTATACCCTGAGCGACCGCGCCACTTACCTGTCTCTGCAGCAGACGCTGCGGCTGCGGCTTCTTTTTGCCGGCGATCCCGTCCTGCGCAACCCCTACAGCGTCATGCTGGTCAACCCGGCGCGGCACCCGCGGGTCAACGCTGCCGGCGCCCGCGCCTTTCACGCCTGGCTGCTTGGCGAGGAGGCGCGGGCCCTGATCGCCCGCTACGGCGTCGAGCGCTTCGGCCAGCCGCTCTTTGTCCTGGACCCCTTGCCCTGAGGAGGCCGCCATGGAGCTGCTATGGGAGGGCCTAAGGCAGGCGCTGGTGCTGCTGTGGCGCGGCGAGCGCGAGGTGTGGCAGATTACCCTGCTCTCTTTGCAGGTCTCGGGCAGTGCCACCCTGCTGGCGCTGCTCTGCGGGGTGCCCCTGGGGAGCTTCCTGGCCCTGGCCCGCTTTCCCGGCCGCACCCTGCTGGTGAGCCTGATAAATACCGGCATGGGGCTGCCGCCGGTGGTGGTGGGCCTTTTCATCAGCATCTTACTCTGGCGCAGCGGGCCGCTGGGCTTCCTCGACCTCATGTACACGCCGGCGGCCATGATCCTGGCGCAGGCGGTGATCGCCTTCCCCATTGTCGCCGGCCTCACCCTGGCCGCCTTTCAGACCCTGAACCCGCAGCTGGGCTTGCAGCTCCTGGGGCTGGGGGCTTCGCGGTGGCAGCTGCTGTGGCTGCTGGCCAAAGAAGCGCGGCTGCCGCTGCTGGCCGCCATCATGGCCGGCTTTGGTGGCGCCATTTCCGAAGTGGGCTCGGTGATGATGGTGGGGGGCAACATCAAGGGGCAGACGCGGGTGCTCACCACCGCCACGGTGCTCGAAACGCAGATGGGCAACTTCGGCACCGCCATTGCCCTGGGGCTGATCCTGCTCGCCCTGAGCTTTGCGGTGAACTTTCTCCTGACGCAGATCCAGCAGCGAGAGCAGATCCGATGGCCCAGGCCCTCCTAGCCGTACGGGACATCGTGGTGCAGTATGGCCCTACGGTGGCCTTGCAGGTGCCGGAGCTGGCGGTCTACGAAGGGGAGATCCTGGCGGTGATCGGCCCCAACGGCGCCGGCAAGTCGACGCTGCTGCGGGTCATGGGGCTGCTGCAGCGCCCCACCCGCGGCACCGTCTATTTTCGCGGCCAGCCGGTGCAGCGCCGTGACGCCCTGGCGCTGCGGCGCCGCCTGGCCAGCGTCTTTCAGGAGCCGCTGCTGCTGAGCGCCTCGGTCTACGACAACGTGGCCCTGGGGCTCAGGCTGCGCCACTCTGCCGCGCCGCCTCGTCGCCCAGCGCGTCGCGCACTGGCTCACTCGCCTGGGCATCGCCCACCTGCAAGGGCAGCCGGCCGGCAGCCTCTCGGGCGGCGAGGCGCAGCGCACGAGCCTGGCGCGCGCCCTGGCCCTGGAACCCGAGCTGCTGCTGCTCGACGAGCCTTTTGCCGCCCTCGACCCGCCCAGCCGCGAGGCGCTGCTCCTCGATCTGGAGCGCCTCCTGCGCGAAACGGGGACGACGACGGTCTTTGTCACCCACGACCGCCACGAGGCGCTCACCCTGGGCGACCGCGTCGCCGTGCTCTTTGCCGGCCAGGTGGTGCAGAGCGGCCCGCCCTGGCAGGTCTTTTCCCGCCCGGCCACCGAAGCGGTGGCCCGCTTCGTGGGCGCCGAGATCAACCTCCCCGGCACGGTGGAAGCCTGCGACAAGGGCACGGTGCGCCTTACCACCCCGGTGGGCCCCCTGGAAGCCGCCGCCGCGCTGCCGGTGGGGACGCGCGTCACCCTCTGCCTGCGTCCCGAAGACCTTACTCTTTACCGCGACGGCCAGGCGCTGCCGCCCTCCAGCGCCCGCAACCAGGTGCGCGGCACCGTGGTGCAGCTTACCCCCTGGGGCACGCAGGTGCGGGTCACCGTGGACTGCGGGGCGCCCCTGGTGGCGCTCATCACCCGCCCCTCGCTGGAAGCGCTGGGCCTGGCGCCGGGGGTGGCGGTGGTGGTCACCTTTAAGGCCTCGGCGGTGCACCTCCTTCGCCACCACGGCGGCAGCGCGTGAAGGAGAAAGGCGATGGCCCTCACTCTGGAACAGGCCCGCGCCTACCGGCAGCGGCGCTACCGCACGCTTGATCAGGCGTGGGTGAACTGGCGCGAGCAGCGCCTGCTCGCCCACCTGCTGCGCGCCTGGCTGCCCCCGCAAGGGCCGTGGCTCGACGTACCCTGCGGCTACGGCCGCTTCGCGCCCTTGCTGGCCCGCCTGGGCTTTACCGCCGTCGGCGCCGACCTCAGCCTTGCCATGCTGCGCCTGGCCGCCGAAGCCCACGGGCGGGGCCGCTGGGTGCAGGCCAGCCTCTTGGCCCTGCCTTTTGCCGACGGCGCCTTTGACGGGGCCCTGTGCGTGCGCCTGCTCCACCACCGCCGCCCCGACGCCGAGCGGCAGCAGATCCTGCAAGAGCTGGCGCGGGTGACGCGCCGCGTGGTCCTCGTCTCGTTTTACCGCTACACGCCCCTGCACGCCGCCACGCGCCGCTGGCGCGGCGGGCGCGCCCGCCAGGGCATGCTCACCCTCGCGCGCTTTCGCGCCCTGGTGGCGGCCAGCGGGCTGGAGCTTGCAAGCCTGCACGCCCTGCTGCGCTTTGTGCACGCCCAGACCTTTGCCGTGCTGCGCAAGGCCTGAGCGCCCTCATCCCTGCCGCCGCTGCCACCAGACCACGGCGCCGATGGCCGCCACCAGGGCCAGCTGCACCCCCAAGCCCTCCAGGGTGGGATAGAGGCCCAGCCAGGGCAGCCCCGGCACCCCCAGGCGATGCGCCTGCAGCCGGCCGGCTTCCTGCAAAGCGGCAACGCCGCGCCCGGCAAGGATCACCGCCAGGGCCAGCAGCAAAGCGGCATTGACTTGGAAAAAGCGCCGCAGCGGCAGGCGCACGCTGTAGCGCAGGAGCAGCCAGACCAGCCCGCCCAGGGCCAGCGCAGCAGTGCCCAGCCCCAGGAGGAGGGCGCTGCGCGCCGCGGGCAGGGCTTGCAGCCACAGGGCTTCGTAAAAGAGCACCGTTTCCAGTGCCTCGCGGTAAACGGCGACAAAGGCCACCAGGGCCAGCCCCCAGAGCCGGCCGCGGCCAAGCGTGTGGGCCATCTTTTCCTGCAAGAAGCGCTGCCAGCGCTGCGCGTGGGCGTGGTTGTGCAGCCAGCAGCCCACGTACACCAGCACCGCCGCCGCCAGCAGCGCGGCTACCCCTTCGGTGACCTCGCGGCTGGCCCCGCTCACGCGCACCAGCGAGCGGGCCGCCAGCCAAGTAAGGCCGCCCAGCAGCAGCGCCGCTCCCCAGCCAGCGTGCACGTAGCGCAGGGCGTCGCGGCGCCCCACCCGCCGCAGAAACGCCACCATGGCAGCCAGAATCAGCACCGCTTCTAGCCCCTCGCGCAGCAGGACGACAAACGCCCCGGCAAAGCCGGCCGCCGGCGACAGGCCGCCGGTTTCCAGGCGCCGCGCCGCCTGCTGCAGCAGGGCCTGCAGCGCCTCAACCCGCGCCGCCAGGACCTCAGCCGCCACCCCTTGGCGGAGGGCCTGGCGGTAGTCCGCCATGGCCGCCTCGATGCGCCCCACCAAGCCGGCATCGACGGCACGCAGTCCCGCTTCGGCAAGCTCGAAGCCCTCCAGGTACGCCGCCACCGCCAAGTCGTAGGCGCGCGAGACTTCCCCCGCCCGGTAGGCCGCCAGGCTGGCGGCAAGCTGCTGCTGCGCCACCACCAGGGGAGAAGCGGCGGCCGACAGCACCTGCTGCGGCGCGGCGCGAAGATAGGCCAGCACCGCTACCCCCTCTTCCCCGGCGCGGGCGGCCACCGCTGCCGGGGTGGCGCGCGTCAGGGCGGCCAGGTCAGGAAAGAGGGCGCGAAAGCGGCCCTGCTGCCACAGCCTTTGGCCGCGGGCGCGCTCGGCCTCGGTGGCAAAGAAGTTGCTCACGTAAAAGGCCAGAGCCCAGCGCTCGGCGTCGCTGAGCTGAGTAAAAGCGGGCATGGCGGTGCCGGCCACCCCCAGGGTAAGGGTGCTGTAGAGGCTGTAGACGCTGCGCTGCTGCTGGCGCTGGCGGTCGTGGAAGTTGCTCGGCGGCGGCTGCAGCGCCGCGGCGGCCGGGCCGTCGCCAAAGCCCTGGGGGCCGTGGCAGGCGGCGCAGTGCTGCTGGAAGAGGGCCGGGGCGGCGGCCAGCGGCGGCAGGCGCCGCGGCGCCACCGGCACCTCGTAGGCGGCAATCAGGGCTGTCGACAGGCGGGCGCACAGCGCCTGTACTTCTGCGGCGGGCCGGCGCTGGTCGATGGCCGCTACCAGCGCCTCGACCTGGGGGCGCAGCGCCTCGCGCCGCGCTTCGGCAGGCAGGCGCTCAAGCTGCCCGAGCAGCTGGCGGGCAAACTCCTGCTGCTCGGCATACTCCTCAGGGTCGACCACGGCGCCGTCGCGTACCGTGGCCGGGTAGTCAACGGCCAGGTAGTCGAGAAGGTGCAGCAGCGCCCGCGCCACCTCCTGCGGCGCCGCCTCTCCCGCGCCACGGCCCACCACCAAGAGGAACACCACGCCCGCGGCCCACGCCCGCATCGCCTGCCTCCTCGAGATGAGAATGATTCTTATTTTTGGCTTCAGTGTACCAGCGCCGTGGGCAAAAGGCAACGGGGCTGGCGGCGGGGCGGGCAGCGGGATATACTGCGGGGGCGGAGGAGGGAGAAGCGGATGGCACGCTCGCAGGCGGTGCGGGCGGCGTGGCGCGTGGTGGTCCTGTTTGGCCTCGTCAGCCTGCTGGCCGACGTCACGTACGAAGGGGCGCGCAGCATCAGCGGCCCGTTTCTCGCCCTGCTCGGCGCTCGCGCCGCGGTGGTGGGGCTGGTGGCCGGGCTGGGCGAAGGGGCAGGCTACGGCCTGCGCCTGCTGTCGGGCTACCTGGCAGACCGCACCCGGCGCTACTGGACGCTTACCCTGCTTGGCTACGGCGTCAACTTGCTCGCCGTGCCCATGCTGGCCCTGGCGCACCACTGGCCGCTGGCAGCGCTGCTGCTGGTGGTCGAACGCCTGGGCAAGGCGCTGCGCACGCCGGCGCGTGACGTGCTGCTTTCGTATGCCACCAGCCAGGTGGGCCACGGCCGCGGCTTTGGCGTGCACGAGGCCCTCGACCAAATCGGCGCCATGGCCGGGCCGCTTTTTGTGGCCGCCTTGCTCTACGCGCAGCAGGGCTATGCCCGCAGCTTTGCCCTGCTGGGCGTGCCGGCGATGCTGGCCCTGGCGGCGCTGCTGCTGGCCCGCGCCTTCTTCCCGCAGCCGCAAGGGCTGGCCGCCGCCTCGCCGCCTCCGGCGTCGCCCTTGCCGCGCGCTTTCTGGCTTTACCTCGCGGCGGCCGCCTGCCTGGCTGCCAGCACCGCCGACTTCCCCCTTATTGCTTACCACCTCAAAGCGCAGGCCCTGGCGCCCGACGCCGCCATTGCCGTCCTCTATGCCGGGGCCATGGCCGTGGACGCCGGGGCGGCGCTGGCCATGGGTCCCCTCTTTGACCGCCACGGCCTGGGCAGCCTGCTCTGCCTGGCTCCGCTTACCGCCCTTGTTGCCCCCCTGGCGTTTTCTTCTTCCCCGGGGTGGGCACTGGCCGGGGTGGGGCTGTGGGGGGCAAGCCTGGGGATGCAGGAGTCGGTGCTGCGGGCGGCGGTGGCCACCCTGGTGCCGCCGGCGCGCCGCGGCACGGCCTTTGGGCTCTTCAGCACCGGCTACGGCCTGGCCTGGTTCGCGGGCAGCACCCTTTTGGGCCTGCTTTACGAGGCCTCCCGGCCGGCGCTGGTGGCCTTTGCCGCCGGCTTGTCTCTGGCTGCCCTGCCGCTGCTGTGGCGGCTCCGCCATCTCCCTGGCACTTAAGGGCCGGCGGTGCTAAGGGAACGAGGAGCCCTCCTGATGCGGCTGGGGCTCTTCACCCTGCGTGCGAGGTCAAGCGGCCGGACCCGGCGCCTGTCGAGGGGCGTAGACGGCTTACAGCCCCCGCCCCAGCAGCAAGCCCAGAAGGCCGGCAAGCCCGCCACCCAGGACGCTGCCCAGGAGGTAGCCGAGGCTCTGCCAGCCGTTGCCGTCTTGCGCCAGCTGCAGCCACTCGTAGCTAAACGTGGAAAAAGTCGTGTAGGCCCCCAGGAAGCCCACCGTCAGCGCCAGGCGCAGGGTGGGGTAAAGCGCCAGGCGGGTGCTCAGCACCTCGGCAAGAAAGCAGAGCAGGAAGCTGCCGCTGACGTTGACAAGCAAGGTGCCGTAGGGAAACGTCGTGCCCCACCGCTGCGCTGCCCAGCCAACCAGCAGGTAGCGGGCGATGGCCCCCAGGCAGCCGCCCAGGCCGATCCACAGATAGCGCGTCATTCGCCGGCACCCCGCAGCACGGCGCGCAGCAGCTCCTTGCGGCTTACCAGGCCCAGCGGCCGCTGCTGCGCGTCTACCACCGGCAGGCGCTTCAGGCCCTGCTGCGTGGCCAGCAGCAACGCGGTGCGCACCGGCGTCTGCGGCGCCACGGTCACCACCGGGGCGCTCATGACTTCTTCCGCCTGCTTGGCGGTGGCTTTGCGGACCGCCTGGCGAGCGGCGCGGTGGCCAAGCAAGGGCAAGTGGCTGCGCAGCGTCTGCCAGAGGCCGGGGTGGGCCTGCGGGTCGAGGCGCCACACCAAGTCGCTGGGGGTGACGATGCCCCTCAGGCACCCCTCGGCATCGACGACCAGGGCGCAGCGGGCGGCGCTGCCGAGGATGGTGTGCACCACCTCGGCCAGGGACGCGGTGAGGGGAACGGTGGGCGCGGGCTGCTGCATGAGGTGGGCCACCGGCACCTCGGGGCCGCCGGTGGGCACGGCGGCGGGCTGCGGCCCTTCCTGCGGCAAGTAGCCGGCGCCGACGACGCGCAGCAAGTCGATGCGGCTGATGATCCCTTGCAGGGTCCCCGCGGCATCGACCACCGGCAGCTGCCTGACGTCGCTGTGCAGCATGCGGTGGGCCACCTCGCGGATGGAGGTCTCGGGCGTGGTGGTCAGCACCTCGCGCTGCATCACCGCCGCCACGGGGGTACGCTCCGGTGCGGCCCGCACCGCCTCGGCCTGCACCAGGTCGGCCTCGCGCAGCATCCCCACCACCCGGCGCTGCGCGTCCACCACCGGCAGGGCCGTAAAGGGGTGCTGCAACAGGAGTTCCAGGGCGGCGGCCAGCGGCGTGTCGGGCGACACGCTCACCACCGCGGTGGTCATTGCCTCGCGCACCGGCAGCTCGGGCAGGGCGTCCTTGAACGGCGAGCTGTACTGGTAGATCTCCACTTCCTCGACGGTGATGAGGCCGCCGCCCACCATCTCGCCGATTTTGGGCAGCAGGCGCGCCACGCGCGGCGGCGTGTCCACCACGGTGAGCACCAGGGGCAAGTCGAAAGAGAGGCGCAGCACGGCGCTGGTCTTGATGCGGCTGCCGGCGCCAAAGCCGGCCACGCCACGGGTCAGGGTGGCGCCGCTGCAGCCCTCGCGCCGCAGCAGCTCGAGCAGCGCCATGGCCAGCGACTGGTGCTGCCAGCGGTCTGACTCGCCAAAGTAAACGGTAATGCGCTGTCCTCTGGGCATGCAGGCTCCTTTTCAGGGACGCTGCCGGGCGATTTGCCTCGCCCCCCCAAAGCGGCTACAATAGCTTCGGTCCGCCTGGGCAGACAAAGGGAGACACGGCCATGGGCAGCATCAAAATGGGCATCGGCCTGGGCCTCTGGCAGCAGGGCCTGCCGGACGCCGCCACCCTCTTTGAGTACATCGACAAAGCCGAGGCCTGGGGCCTCGACTCCATCTGGCTGAGCGACCACGTGCTGGCGCCGCACCCCACCTTGGCCATCGTGCCGGTAATGGCCGCCATTGCCGCGCGCACGCAGCGGCTCAAGTTCGGCCCCAGCGTGATGATCCTTCCCCTGCGCCACCCCATCGCCGTGGCCAAGGAAATCGCCACCCTCGACTACCTCTCGGGCGGCCGCGTCATCATGGCCGTGGGCCTGGGCGCCGACGAGGCGGAAGTGGCCGCCTTCAACGTGCCGCTCGCGCAGCGGGCGGCGATGACCGACGAGGCCATCGTGGTGCTGCGCAAGCTGTGGTCGCAGACCCACGTCAGCCACCACGGCCGCTTTTACCACTTTGACGACGTCACGCTGACGCCGCGGCCCACCAAGAAAATCGACCTCTGGGTGGGCGGGCGCAGCGACCGCGCCCTCAAGCGCGTGGCGCAGCTGGCCGACGGCTGGTTTGCTTCCTTCGTCACCCCCGAGGAGTTTGCCGCCGGGATGGAGAAAATCGCCGCTTACGCCGCGGCTTGCGGCCGCGCCGACGAGGAGATCGAGGCCGGCAGCATCGTCTTTTGCCACGTCGACCGCGACGGCGAGCGCGCCCGGCGCCACGTCACCGCGGTTTTTGCTGGCAACCGCCGGCGGCCGCCCGAGCTGGTGCTGCCGCGCAGCGCCGTGGGCACCCCCGAGGCGTGCCGCGAGGCCCTGCAGCGCTACGTCGAGCACGGGCTGACCAAGTTCGTCCTCTGGCCGGTGTGCCCGCCCGCGCAGCTCATCACGCAGCTGGCTTACTACGCGCAGGAGATCATCCCTTACTTCGAGCAGCGCCCGGCTCCGGCCACCCCCTAAGCGGCGCAGGGAGGCAGCCATGCGGCCTTACAGCTCACCCCGGCTCGATCCTTCCGAAAACGGCCTGGCCCGCCTCTGGCGCCCTGCCCCCACGACGCGCCCCAACTACCACACCCACGTCTTGCTTTTCGTGATGACGGTGGTGACCACGGTGGTGGCGGGCATGGTCATGGAGGGGCTCAACCCCCTGGCGCACCCGGGCGAGTTCTACCGCGGCTTGCCCTATGCGGGAACGCTGCTGGCCATTTTGCTGGCGCACGAAATGGGCCACTACCTCACGGCGCGCTACTACGGCATGGACGTCACCCTGCCCTACTTCATTCCGGCGCCGCCGCCGCTCTTTTTCCTGGGCACCCTGGGCGCCTTTATCCGCATGAGGTCGCCGGCCCGCCACCGCCGCGCCCTGCTGCAGGTGGGCGCCGCCGGCCCCCTGGCGGGCTTCTGCGTCGCCCTGCCGGCGGTGATCTACGCCTACGCCACCGCCACCGTGGTGCCCATTCACGGCACCGCGGCAGGCATTTACTTCGGCGAGCCCCTGCTGCTGCAAGCCATCGGCCGCCTGCTCGTTGGCCCCGTTCCCGAAGGCTATGCCCTGCACATCAACAGCGTGGGGGTGGCCGGCTGGTTTGGCCTGCTGGTGACCATGCTCAACTTGCTGCCCATTGGCCAGCTCGACGGCGGCCACATCCTGTACGCCCTGCTGGGCCGCTACGCCCGCTACGTGTCGCGGGCGGTGATTGCCGCCTTGCTGGTGCTGGGCTTCCTCTTTCCCGGCTGGTTCTTCTGGGCCTTTTTTGGCTGGCTCACCAGCCTGCGCCACCCGCTGATTCTCGACCCTTACTTGCCGCTCGACCGCCGCAGCCTGAGCATGGCGGCGGCCGCCCTGGCGATTTTTGTCCTTTGCTTCATGCCGGTGCCCATCACCATCGGCAGCCTGGGCTAGGCTATCCCGGCGGCAGGCCCAGGCCGCGCTGGGCAATGATGTTGCGCAGGATAGTCGAAGTGCCGCCCTGGATGGTGTAGGCTGGGGCATAGAGGACGTTGCGTGCCACGCGGCCGTTGTACAGCGCCCGGGGCGAGCCGGGCAGCAGCAGCCCGTAGCCGCCCAGCAGCTCGCTGGCTGCCTGCGCCAGGCGCTGCTCGAACTCGGTGCAGAAGGCCTTGGCCGCCGCCGCCTCGGCGTTGGGCACCACCCCCTGGCTGAGCAGCCAGGCCACTTTGTAAACGAGAAAGCGGCCCATGGCGAACTCGATGTGCAGCTGCGCCAGGCGGTGGCGCACCGTCTCGCGGCGCGCCAGGCCGGTGCGCTTGACATGCTCGGTGAGCAGCCCCATGAGGGGGTAGTTGCTCATCAGGCGCTCGATGCCGCTGCGCTCGTAGTCAAGCTGGGTGGCAATCTGGTACCAGCCGCGGTCTTTCTCCCCCACCAGGCAGTCTTTGGGAATCCTCACCTGGTCGAAGAAGACCTCGTTGAAGTGGTGCGCCCCGGTCATGTCGACAATGGGCTTGATGGTGATGCCCGGGGTCTTCATGTCGACGATGAACTCGCTGATCCCCTTGTGCTTGGGCACGTCGGGGTTGGTGCGCGCCACCAGGTAGCAGTAATCGGCCAGGTGGGCAAAGCTGGTCCAGATCTTCTGGCCGTTGAGGACGTAGTAGTCGCCTTCCTCGACCGCGCGCGTCTGCAGCCCGGCCAAGTCGGAGCCGGCGCCCGGCTCGCTCATGCCGATGCAGAAGACGAGGTCGCCAGAGATGATCCCCGGCAAATACTTGGCTTTCTGCTGCGGGGTGCCAAAGCGCAGGATGGCCGGTCCCATCTGGCGGTCGCCGATCCAGTGCGCCGCCACCGGCGCCCCGTGGCGCAGCAGCTCCTCGGTGAGGATGAGGCGGTCGAGGTAGCTGCGCCCCTGGCCGCCGTACTCTTTGGGCCAGGTGAGGCCGATCCAGCCCCGTGCCGCCAGCTTCTTGGAAAAGGCGCGGTCAAAGCCGATGATCCAGGCGTCTTCGGGAATGGGCGGCGGCTCGGGCAGCTCCTGGCGCAAAAACGCGCGCACTTCCTGGCGAAAGGCTTCCTGTTCGGGCGTGAAGCGAAAGTCCATCTCTCTCCCCTCTTGCCAGCGGTGGCCGGCGGCATTATACCGCGCGCTTCAGGCCGGCTCAAGCCGGCGCAGGCGCACCGCCATGCCCACCTGCGCCTGGCACCGCTGCGCGGCGCTGCCCTGCGGCAGCGCCACCTCGACTTCGTCGTCGCTGTTGCGCAGGCAAAGGAGCTGCCCCGCCTGCCCCTCGCCGTACGTGCGCAGGTAAGGCACCTGCCAGGTGCGGCCGGCAAGGGTGACTTCCAGAAGCGCGCCGTAGGCCAGCGGCGCCACAAAGGCCGGGGGAATGTTGGTGATCACGTTGCCAAAGTGGTCGATGTGCACCACCTCGCCGTACGCCGTGTCGCCGGCAAGGCGCGGCTGCGGCAGCGGCAGCCGCACCAGCTCGGCAAGCGGCGGCCCCATGGCCTGCGGCGGCACCCCCAGAGTGAGGTACGCCGCCACCGGGGCAAAGAGGTCGCGGCCATGGAACGTGGGAGCCACCTGGGGGCTGCGAAAGTACTGCGGGTTGGTGAGCTCGTAAGCGGCCTGCAGGCCCTCGCGCGCCAGCACGTACGTAAAGAGGCCGTTGTCGGGGCCGACGTAAAACTTGCCGGCGGCGGTGACCACCACCGCGGCGCGGCGGGCGGTGCCCACCCCGGGGTCGACCACCGCCACGCACACCGTGCCGGCGGGAAAGTAGGCCACGCACTTGGCCAGCAAGTATGCCGCCTGGGCGATGGCAAACTGCCCGGCTTCGTGGGTGAGGTCGAGGATGGGAACGCGGGGGTTAAGGCTGGCAATCACCCCCTTCATTTGCGCCACGTAGGCGTCACGGGTACCAAAGTCGGTAAAGAGCACCAGCATGCGGCTCTCCTCTCCCAGGGGACTGGCGACGGCGGCAGCAGCCAGGCATACTGTTATACGAGCCCCGCCGGGCGGCGGCCAGTCCCCGGGCGGGGGCATCCGAACGCGGGACAGGAGCCATGCGCAGCGCGCTTGCCGGCCGCTGGCGCCGCCTGGGGCGTGCCTTGCGGCAGGCCAATGTCCTCAAGATGCTCCTTTTGCTGGCGTTGGTACTGGCCGGCGGTACGGCAGGGCTGGCTTACTTTGAGGCCGTGTCGCCGGGCAACGCCCTGTGGTGGACGCTGGTGACCATCACCACGGTGGGCTACGGCGACATCACCCCGGTGAGCACCGGCGGCCGCATCGTCGGCTCGCTCACCATGCTGGCCGGCATCGGCCTGCTGGGCACGCTCACCGCCACCCTGGCCAGCGCCATGGTGAGCCTGAAGCTGGAGCGCAGAGGCGGCATGCGTCCCCTTCACTGCCGCGACCATTTTGTCATTTGTGGCTGGAACCACAAGGCGCAAGAGATCATCGCCGAGCTGCGCGCCGACCCCACCTCGGCGCCGCTGGTGCTGCTGGCCGACTTGCCCGCAAGCCCGCTCGACCTCGAGCAGGTCTTTTTTGTGCGCGGCGAGGTGACGCCAGAAACCATGGCGCGGGCCAACCTGGGGGCGGCGCGCGCCGCCATCGTGCTGGGCGACGAGCGCCTGGATGCCTTTTCGCGCGACGCCCGCACCATTCTCACCACCCTCACCCTCAAGCGGGCTTACCCGGCACTCTACACGTGCGTGGAGCTGGTCGACGCTGCCAACCTGGCGCACTGCCGCCTGGCGGGCGCCGACGAGATCATCGTCAGCGGCGCCCTCACCAGCAACCTGCTGGTGCAAGCGGCGCTCAACCCCGGCAGCACGCGCGTGATCTCGGAGCTGCTCACCACCCGCCAGGGCAGCGAGCTCTACCTGGTGCCCCTGCCGCCGTCCCTGGCAGGCAAGAGGTTTCTCGAAGCCCTGGGGTGGCTCAAAGAAGCGCACAACGCCCTGGCCATTGCCGTGCAGCGCGAAGACGGCACCCTGTGCACCAACCCGCCGGCCGCCTACACCCTGCAGGCCGGCGACCGCCTCTACCTGATTGCCGAAGAGCGGCCGCGCCTTACGCCAGCCTGACATCGGGCTCGTCGTCCTCGGCCCAGGGATCTCCCACCAGCTGCACCGCGGCGAGCCAGGCTTCGGCAAAGTCCTCCTGCACCCCCACCGGGATGTCGGGCTGGGCCATGTCGAGCACGCGCAGCAGCCGCACCAGGGTGTGGCGCAGCAGCAGGGCAAAGATGGCCATTTTGTGGCGGTGAATGGCCTCGCAGAGCTCGCCGGTAAGCACCCGCCGCGGCCCGTAGACCAGCAGCCGGTCGCCTTCGATGCGCAGGCGGCAGCCCGCTTGTGCCAAGGTGGCCAGGAGCTGGGCCGCCTCGCGAAAGGGTTTTGCCTGCATCACGTCCGTCATCCTCATCCGTTCTGCGTCTCCGGCCTTGTGCTCGTCGACTACCTGGGTCCTGTACACGCAAAGGGCGTGCCACCACAGGCGGCCGCTGCCGCAATGGCCGCAGGGCAAGCAACGACGCGCCCTCTTGTCCCCTGGGGCCGGCGGCGCCGCCGGCGCGCGGCGTCTCAGAGGGAAGAAAGAGGCGCCACGGTTCTCAAGGATGAGAACGGCTCAGCCGGGGTAAGTGCGCAGCTCGAGGCGGCGGTTTTCCGGATCGCGGCAGTACACCGAGGTCCCCATGCCCCGCGCCCCCCAGCGCGGCACCGGGCCTTCTTCGACGGGCACGCCGTGAGCGCGCAAGTAGGCCACCAGGCCTGCCACGTCCTCCGTCGCCAGCACCAGGCAGAAGTGGTCGAGGTCGGCGGCTTCCGCCGGGGGAGCGGAGACCGGCAGGAGGTCGATCACCGTGTCGGCACTGACGCGCAGCGAGGGAAACGGAGCCTCTCCGCGGCGAAAGGCCTCCAGGCGCTCGGGCTGCAGGCCCAGCACCTGGCCGTAAAAGTGCAGCACCGCTTCCAAGTCGCGCACCCGCAGCACGATGTGGTCCATGGCAGTGACGGTAAAAGGCGGGGTGGACATCGGACGTTACGCCTCTTCCGGAGGGGGTTCTGGGGCGAGCGGCTCCTCGGCCAGGGGCTCGCCCGGCAGGCGGTAGTGCTCGCTGGCCCACAGCCCCAAGTCGATGAGGCGGCAGCGCTCGGAGCAAAACGGGTACGTGGGCGTTTCGGGCCAGCAGACTTCCTGGCCGCAGTGCGGGCAGGGGCGCCGCAGCACGCGTCCCATGGCAAGCCTCCTCTATACGGTCTTTAGTATGGCAAGGCCCGCCAGCGGCGTCAAGGCAAGGCGCCGCTTGACAGGGAGCGGCCCCAGGGCCTATAGTCAGCAGCGAGCGGGGTTCGCTGCCGGAAGGAGGAAGGCCATGGACAACCGCACGTACAAGCTCATCGAAATCGTCGGGGTGTCGAAAGAGAGCTACTCCGACGCCACCAAGAACGCCATCGAGCGCGCCAGCGCCACCCTGCGCGGCCTGGGCTGGTTCCAGGTCACCGAGCTGCGCGGCCTCATCCAAGACGGCAAGATCTCCGAGTACCAGGTGGCGCTCAAAGTGGGCTTTCGCCTCCTCGACGCCGACGAGCTCTGAGGCACCGCCATGGGCGTGGTCAAGATCATCGAGCTGGTGGGCGAGTCGCCCCACGGCTGGGAAGAGGCCCTGCGCGAGGTGGTGGCCGAGGCGCAAAAGACGCTGCGCGGCATCACCCGCATCGGGGTGAAAGAGTTCGACGTGCGCCTGCGCGACGACAAAATCGAAGTCTTCCGCGTGCGCGCCGAAGTCTCCTTCCGCCTGGAGCGCTGAGGGAAGCGACGCCATGGCCGGGGCAGTCTGCCTGACCAGCGGCGGCCAAGACTCCACCACTTGCCTGTACTGGGCCAAGCAGCGCTTTGCTCCCCTGCTGGCGCTGAGCTTTGACTACGGCCAGCGCCACCGCATCGAGCTGGAAGCGGCGCGGGCGGTGTGCGAGCGGGCCGGGGTGCCCCTTACCGTGCTGCGCCTCGACGTGCTGCGCGAGCTGGGCGGCACGGCGCTGATCGACCCGCAGCTGCCCATTGCTGCCAGCGGCGGCCGCGGCGGCCTGCCCACCACCTTCGTGCCGGGGCGCAACCTGCTCTTTCTTACCGTGGCGGCGGCCTTTGCCTACCACCACGAAATTGCCGATCTGGTCATCGGCGCCTGCGAGACCGACTACAGCGGCTACCCCGACTGCCGCCAGCAGACCATGGCAGCCATGGAGCGGGCCCTGCAGCTGGGCATGGACTACCCCTTCCGCATCCACACGCCGCTCATGCACCTCACCAAAGCACAGACGGTGCGGCTGGCCTGCGAGGTAGGCGCGTACGAGGCGCTGGCCTACTCGCACACCTGCTACGCCGGCACCTTTCCGCCCTGCCAGCAGTGCCCGGCGTGCCAGCTGCGCGCTCGCGGCTTTGCCGAAGCCGGCCTGCCCGACCCGCTGCTGCTGCGCGCCCAGGGCAAGCGCTAGCCCGCGGGCTCAAGTGGGCCGCTGCGGCTGCCGATAGGATCCAGAAGCCCGAGCGGTGTCGTCCCTGGCAGGAGGAACGGACGGTGTGGCAGCGACGCAAGTTTCCCCGCCTGCGGCGGGAGTACCGGCTGCGCTACGAGGTGGTGGATTCCCAAGCCCTGGCGCAGCACCCCTTGAGCAGCTTTGCCGTCAACATCAGCGGCGGCGGCATCTGCTTTGAAGCCGCGTCTGCCTTGCCCAAAGGCAGCGTGCTGACCCTGGAAATCGAGGCCCCGGACTTTGGCGCTCCCATTGTTGCCTTGGCGCGCGTGGTGTGGTGCCGCCCGCGCGGCGCCCACCACGAGGTGGGCGCCGAGTTCTGGTGGATTGGCTGGCGCGACGCCTCGGTGCAGGCGGCGCTGGCCGACTTTGTCACCCGCCACACGGTGGGCAAGGAGACGGCGGCCTAGCGCCGGCGCGCCCGGCGGCGGAAAAAGGTGGGCACGTCCAGGAAGCGCTCGTCTGCCGGCGCCGGATTGCTCTCCTTGCCGCGGGCAAAGGCCAGCCAACGCGAGTAGGCCTCCTCGTTGAACTTCTCGTGCACCTCGTAGGAGGGCTGCGGGCTGGAGGGCGCTTCGTGTCCCGGCAGCTCGAGGCGGCGCCCCGGCAGCCCCGCTGCGGCCTCTTCGCTGGCGGCTTCGTCAAAGCCGGTGGCGATCACCGTGACGCGGATGGCGTTGCCCATCTGCTCGTCGATCACCGCCCCGAAGATGATCTGCGCCTCGGGGTGGGCGGCCATCTGCACCGCCGACGCCGCTTCGTGCACCTGCATGAGGGTCATCTGCGGCCCGCCGGTGATGTTGATGAGCACGCCGCGGGCGCCGTGCACCGAGGCCTCCAGCAGGGGGCTGTCGATGGCGCGCTGCGCCGCCGCCATGGCGCCGGTCTCCCCCTCGGCGGTGCCCGTGCCCATGATCGCCTTGCCGCGCCCGGCCATGATGGTGCGCACGTCGGCAAAGTCGAGGTTGATGAGCCCCGGCACCAGCACCAAGTCGGAGATGCTCTGCACCGCCTGGCGCAGCACCTCGTCGGCCATGCGGAAGGCGTCGCGCAGCGTCGTCTGGCGGTCCACCAGCTCCAGCAGCCGCTGGTTGGGAATCACGATGAGGGTGTCGACGTGCTCGCGCAGCTCGTGAATGCCCGCTTCGGCCTGGCGCATGCGCTGCCGCCCTTCGAAGGCAAAGGGCTTGGTGACCACCGCCACGGTGAGGATTTCCTTTTCGCGCGCCAGGCTGGCGATCACCGGCGCGGCGCCGGTGCCGGTGCCGCCGCCCATGCCGGCGGTAATAAAGACCATGTCGGCGCCGTCGAGCACCTCGAGGATGGCCTCGCGGTCCTCCTGCGCCGCCTTGCGGCCGATTTCCGGGTTGGCGCCGGCCCCCAGGCCGCGCGTGAGGTGGGCGCCGAGCTGAAGGCGCACCTCGGCCTGCGTGGTCTCCAGCGCCTGGCGGTCGGTGTTGGCGGTGATGAACTCCACCCCCTGTAGGCCGGAGGCGATCATGGTGTTGACGGCGTTGCCGCCGCCACCGCCGACCCCGATGACTTTGATGCGGGCGTTGCTAACCGGCTCCTCGGCAAACTGAATCATACACCCTCCTCCCCCTGTCGCCGTGCCTTACCCTTCCCCCTGCCGCGCCGGTCCCGCCTCGCCGCCGCGCGCCGGAGGCTCGCTCTCGCGGGTGCTGAAGAGCACCTCTTGCCGCCCCGCCGAAATGGCCTCCTGCACCTCGTCCCCGGTGAGCGGGATGAGCCGCAGCTGGCGGTCGGGCTGCGCGTGCAGCAGCTGGATGGCCTCGTTGTTCTGCATGATCTTGATGACGTTGCGCCGCCCCTGGCGGCTCTCCAGGACGAGGAAATCGCCCTGCGACAAGGGGTTGTGCCCCATGGCGCGCAGGGTGTTGAGCACGTCGCGCAGCGCCTGCCCGCGCAGGTACTTGCGCAGCTGCGCCAGGCGCCCGATTTCCTTGACGTCCTTGGCGGAAAAGAGCACCGGGGTGCGCCGCCGCCCCGAATAGGTGTGGGGACGCACCAGCCCCGTCTCCACCCAGTACATCAGGGTGCGGTAGGGGATCCCCAGCTGGGCGGCTACCGTGCGGCTGTCGTAGAGTTCCACGCGCGTGTCCCCACTTAATGCAACTTGCATTAACTGCCGACTAACGTACTGCGTTTGCCCGCAGAAGTCAATGGGGGTGGAGCATTTTTTTCTCCCTTGGCGACAGGGGGAGGCTCCGCCGTCACTTATACCCGGATTTGGCCGCTTTTGCCACTCTTTTTCCCCGCCTTTTCCCCGCCTTTTCCACAGCCCGGCGCCGGCTGCGCTGGCTTTGTCTTTCTGGTATGCTGACAGGGTGCGCGGGCCGCAGGGCCGGCCCGCTTTCCCGGTGTTACGCGATGAGAGAGGAGCCATGCTGCTGCGTGTCGAAGGCGTCAGCAAAGCGTTTGACGGCTTTCTTGCCGTCGACCGCGTCGACCTTGCCGTCGAAAAAGGCCAGCTGGCCTGCCTCATTGGCCCCAACGGCGCCGGCAAGTCGACGCTTTTCAACCTCATCACCGGCCACCTGCGCCCCAGCCGCGGCCGCATTTACTTCCGCGGCCGCGACATCACCGGCTTGCCCCCGCACCGCATCTGCCGGCTGGGCATCGGCCGCTCGTTCCAGCGCACCAACATCTTCCCGCGCCTCAGCGTCTTTGACAACGTGCAGGTGGCGGTGCTCGCCCACCACCGCCAGACGCTGCGCTTTTTCACCCCGGCCCGGAAGCTGCTGCGGCGCGAAACCGAAGCCCTCCTCGAGGCAGTGGGCCTGGCCGACGTGGCCCACCTCCCCAGTGGCACCCTGTCGTACGGCTTGCAAAAGCAGCTCGAGCTGGGCATCGCCCTGGCCAGCGAGCCAGAGCTGCTGCTGCTCGACGAGCCCACCGCCGGCATGTCTCCACAGGAGACGGCCAGCACCATCGCCCTTCTTGCGCGCATCGCCCGCCAGCGCGGCCTCACCCTGCTCTTTACCGAGCACGACATGGAGGTGGTGTTCAGCATTGCAGAAAAAATCACCGTGCTGCACCAGGGCCGCGTGCTGGCCGAAGGCCCGCCCGAGGCGGTGCGCCGCCACCCCGAGGTGCAGCGGGTCTACCTGGGAGAGGCGGCATGAGCGCCGCGCCGCTGCTGGGCGCCCACATGCCCACAAGCGGCGGCCTGCCCCAGGCCCTCTACCGCGGCCAGCAGGTGGGCTGCGAGGTAGTTCAAGTCTTTACCCGCCCCAGCCGCCAGTGGCAGGCCCCACCCCTGACGCAGGCGGCGCTTGCCGCCTGGCAGGAAGCCCGCCGCGCCACCGGCATTGCCACCGTGGTGGCGCACGCCCCTTACCTCGTCAACCTCGCCAGCGCCGATGCGGCCCTCTGGCAGCGCTCGCTGCGCGCCACCATCGAGGACCTGGAGCGCTGCGAGGCGCTGGGTATCGACTTGCTCATCCTCCACCCCGGCGCCCACGGCGGCGAGGGCGAAGCTGCCGGACTGCGCCGCGTGGCGCGCGCCCTCGACGCCATTCACGCCGCCTGCCCTGGCTTCCGGGTGCGGCTTGCCCTGGAAATCACCGCCGGCCAGGGCACCAGCCTGGGCTGCCGCTTTGCCCACCTGCGGCGCCTGCTCGAGCTGGTACGCGAGAGCGAGCGCTTGCGCGTGTGCTTTGACACCCAGCACGCCTTTGCCGCCGGCTACGAGCTGCGCACCCCCGCCGGCTACGAGCACGCTTTTGCCACGTTTGACGCCCTTGTTGGCCTCGAGCGCCTGGCCGCCTTTCACCTCAACGATGCCCCCCAGGGCCGCGGCAGCCGCGTCGACCGCCATGCCCACATCGGCAAAGGGCAGCTGGGGGTGGCCTTCTTCCACCGCCTGCTGCACGACCGCCGCTTCTGGGGCCTGCCCATGTGCCTGGAAACGCCCAAGGGCAAGGACTTGCAAGAAGACCGCGAGGCCCTCACCCTGCTGCGGAGCCTGCTGGACGCCGCGCCGCCAGCGCCCGCCGAATCGCCTGCGCCAGATCGGCAGCGCTGTAAGGCTTGAGCAGCACGGCGTCGGCGTCCTCGGCGCGCTCGAAGCCAAGGCCGGTGCAGAGAATAAGGGGGATGTCGGGACGCAGGCGGCGCAGCTCGCGCGCCAGCGCCTCGCCGGTAAGGTGGGGCATGGTCTGGTCGGTAACCACCACGTCGAAGCGCTGCGGCTGCGCCCGGAAGACCTCAAGGGCGGCGCGGCTGTCGCTGCACACCACCACCTGGTAGCCCAGGCGGCTCAGCAGCTCGCCGCCCAAAGCGGCCAGGGCTTGCTCGTCGTCGACGAACAGGACGCGCTCCTGGCCGCCGGACAGCGCCGCCGGCGCCGCTTCGCTGGCCGCCGTGCCCTCGTGGCGCGGCAAGTAGACGCGGAAAGTCGTCCCCCGCCCCGGGGTGCTCTCCACCAGGATGGCGCCGCCGTGGTCGCTGACGATGCGGTGCACGGTGGCCAGCCCCAAGCCGGTGCCTTCACCCGGCGCCTTGGTGGTAAAGAAGGGGTCAAAAATGCGCTCGAGCACTTGCGGCGGCATGCCGGTGCCGGTGTCGCGCACCGTCAGGCACAGGTAAGGGCCGGGGTGCAGCGCCGGGTGCGTGGCCGCCAGGGGCGCCTCTACCTGCACTGTCTCCAGGCGCACTTCCAGCTCGCCGCCGCCCTCGCGCATGGCGTGGCCGGCGTTGCTGCCCAAGTTGAGCAGCACCTGCTGCAGCTGCGTGGGGTCGGCCAGCACCGTGCCCTCTTCGAGGTGCTCGCGCAACGTGACGGTGGCCGGCAGGGCGGCGCGCAGCAGCCGCAGGGTCTCGCGGCACAGCTGGTGCAGGGCCACCGGCCGGCGCTCTGCTTCGCCCTGGCGGCTAAAGGCAAGGATCTGCCGGATGAGGTCGCGGGCGCGCTGGCAGCCGCGCAGCACTTCTTGCAGGTGGTGCCAGGGCGGGCTCTGCTCGGGGACGTCCTGCTGCGCCAGCTCGGCGTAGCCCATGATGGCGGCCAGGATGTTGTTGAAGTCGTGGGCGATGCCGCCGGCCAGGGTGCCGATGGCCTCCATTTTCTGCGCCTGCCGCAGCTGCGCCTCGAGCCGCTTGCGCGCCGAGATGTCCTTGAGGATGCCCAGGGTACCGGTCACCTCGCCTTTGAGGTTGCGCAGCAGCGATATCGAAGCGCTTACCTCCACCTCCCGGCCGTCGCGGGTGCGCAGCACCGTCTCGTAGTCGCGCAGGGTGCCTTCGGCGCGCAGCCGCCGCATTACCCCCTCTGCCTCGGCCCGCCCGCCGCGATAGAAGGCGGCCATGGCCTGCCCCACCAGCTCCTCGCAGCGGCAGCCAAAGAGCTCGGCGGCACTGGGGCTGCAAAAGGTGATGCGCCCGTGCAAGTCGGTGGTGAGGATGGCGTCGGCGGAGTGGTCGATTACCGAGAGGAGAAAGTCGCCGGTGCGCTGCAGGCGAGCGTAGAGCCGCGCTTGCTCGAGGGCCAGGGCCGCCTGGTTGGCAAAAGCCACCGCCAGGCGCATCTCCTCCGGGGTAAACGTGCGCCCGGCCGCGTCTCCTACCCCCAGGGCGCCGGTGACCCGCCCCTTGACGAGCAAGGGCACGGCAAGCACCGCCGCCGGCGCTGCAGCGTAGCGGGGCCCCGCAGCTCGGGAGGGAAGTGAAGGCGCGAATCGGCGAAGATATCGGCCGAGGCCACCACCTGCCGCCGCTCGACCGCCAGCCCCACCGCCCCCACCTGCGGCGGCAGCCGCAGGCCCGGGCGTAGCTCGGCCTGCGGCAGGGCGCCGCTTACTGCCACCACCACCAGCTCCTGCGTCGCCTCGTCAAGACGGTAAAGCACCGCCCCCTGGGCGGCAAAAAGGCGGCAGACGCTGTCGACCACGTACTGCGCCACCTCGGCCACGTCGGCTTCTTCCAGCAGGAGGCGGCTGGCAGCGGCCAGCTCCTCGGCTTGCCGCCGCTGCTGCACGAGCTCGGCGTAGAGCTCGGCAAGGGCCTGGCGCCGGCGTAGCAAGAGGCGCACCGTGGCCAGCAGCTCGGCGGGTTCTACCGGCTGCACCAGGTAGGCGTCGGCGCCGCTTTCCAGCCCGCGCACGCGGTCTTCGCTCTTGGTAAACGTCGCCGACACGTAAAGGACGGGAATGGCGGCGGTATGCGGGTCGGCCTTGAGGCGCTGGCACACCGCGTAGCCGCTTATGTCGGGCAAGTACACGTCGAGGATGACGAGGTCGGGCTGTTGCTCCCGGGCCAAGCGCAAGGCTTCGCCCCCGCTGGCCGCCTCGAGGACGGCAAAGCCGGCCTGGCGCAGGGGATGCCCCAGCGCGTAGCGGCTGCCTGCGTGGTCGTTAACAAGAAGAACGAGAGGCTGAGGAGACATACGGCTTTCCTTACGGCTTACCTCCGGGCCGCGTAAACCCGCGGCAGGGTGAGGGCAAAGGTGGTGCCCGCCCCGGGCCGGCTCTGCACGGTAAGGTCGCCGCCCAGCAGGCGGGCCAGCTCCTGGCCAAGCGCCAGCCCCAGCCCGGCGCTGCCGGCAGCGGCTTCCCCGGCGCCTTCGAGCTGCACGAAGGGCTCGAAAATGCGCGCCTGCGCCTCAGGGGCAATGCCGGGGCCGGTATCGGTGACGGTAAAGGCCACGGTGTCGTCGGCAGGACGGTAGCGGGCGGCCACCCGCACCTCGCCGCGCGCCGTGTGGCGCAGGGCGTTGTCGATGAGGTTGCGCAGGATCTGCGCCAGCTTGTGCTGGTCGGTGACAAGGGGCGGCAGCGCTGGGGCCGGCTCAAAGACCAGGGCCACGGCGGCGTTGGCGTGCAGGGGGCGAAACGTGCCTTCCAGGGCAGCGAAGAGCTCGCCGACCCTGAAGCGCTCCGGCCGCACCGGCAGCGTGTCGGCCGCAGCGCGCACCAGGGTGAGGGTGTCGTCCACCAGGCGCGACAGGTCTGCCGCTGCCTGGCGAATAAGGGCCACCTGCCGCTCCTGCTCCGCCGTCAGCTCGCCGTCGCTTCTTTCCAAAAGCAGGCGGGTGAGGGTCAAAATGGCGTTGAGGGGAGTGCGCATCTCGTGCCCCAGGTAAGAAAGAAGCCGCGTGGGAGGCCGGGCAGCGAGGAGGCGCTCGAGCTCGCGCACGCGCTGCCGAAGCGCTTCGAGGCGGTCGTCATAGGCAAGCAAAAGGCGCACCATGGCCAGCAGCTCGGCAGGCTCTACCGGCTCGACCAGGTAGGCGTCGGCGCCGTTTTCCAGCCCGCGCACGCGGTCCTCGACCCCGGTGCAGGTGGCCGAAAGATGCAGCACGGGGAGGTGGGCGGTGCGCGCATCGCTCTTGAGGCGCCGGCACACCTCCAGGCCGCTCATGTCGGGCAAGTGGACGTCGAGGATAACGAGGCTGGGGCCCTGGCGCGCTCGCCGCAGGCCCTCGGCGCCACTGGCGGCGCTGACGACGCGGAAGCCGGCGCGGCGCAAAATGCGCCGCACCGCGTAGCGCGTGCCGGCGTAATCGTCAACGTGCAGAATGGTGGGGGGCTCCGCCGCCATCACGCCTTCTCCGGGCCCTGCAGGGGTGGCGCCAGTGTACCAGAGTCCGACGCGCGTGTCGACCCTGGCCTTAGGTGCTGGGCAGGCCGTGGAGGGGGAAGACGTGGCGCTTGAGGTAGGCAATGGCCTCGGCCACCTCCTGGCGCTGGCGGGGCGAGACGGGCTGCTCGAGGGGGCGGTCGCGCAGCGTCTGGCCGTGGTAGCCCTGGCGCGCCAGCAGCGGCCGCACCGCCTCGGGCAGGGGGTCGGGCACCTCCACGTCGTTCATCACCCCCCAGGCCAGGGTCCAGGCACGGGCCACGTTGGCCAGGTTGTAGCCGCCGCCGCCGGTGGCCACCCAGCGCCGCGCCAGCGCTTTGAGCACTTCCAGCACGCGCAGGAAGCCGGCGGTGGTCAGGTTGCCGTGCGCCAGGGGGTCGTCGTGGAAGGCGTCGACGCCGAGCTGGGTAAAGACGATGTCGGGCTGGTAGGCCGCCACCAGCGGCGGCACGATGGCCAGGAAGCCTTCCAGATAAAGCGCGTCGTCCATTCCCGGCGGGAAAGGCAAATTGACGGCGTAGCCGCGGCCCTTGCCCTCGCCGATTTCCTGCGGGAAGCCGGTGCCGGGGAAAAGGTAGCGGCCGCTTTCGTGCAAGGAGATGGTGAGCACGCGGTCGGTGTCGTAAAAGGCCGCCTGCACGCCGTCGCCGTGGTGCACGTCGATGTCGATGTAAGCCACGCGGTAGCCCTGGCGCACCAGCTCGCCGATGGCCAGCACCGGGTCGTTGATGTAGCAAAAGCCCGAAGCGCGGTCGGGCATGCCGTGGTGCAAGCCGCCAGCGCTGTGAAAGGCGACGTCCACCTCCCCCGACGCCACCAGGCGCGCCGCCTGCAAGGTGCCGCCCGCGCACAGCTGCGACCAGCGGTACATACCGGGGAAGATGGGGTTGTCGCCCGGCCCCAGGCCGTAAGCAGCGTAATCGGGGCGGTAGAGGCCCAAGTCGGCGGCTTCCAGGACGTCGAGGTACTCTGGGGTGTGAAACGTCTCCAGCTCGGCACGCGTCGCCGGCACCGTCTCCACCACCCGGCACGCGGGCAGGGCAAGCAGGCCGTAGCTCTCGATCAGCGCGTGGGTGAGCTTGAGGCGGTAAGGCTTGAGTGGGTGCGTCTCGCCGTACTCAAAGCGCGCATACTCGTCGGTGTAAATATAAGCGGTACGCCGCATCCTCGTCCTCCTGTGCACAACGGTGTTGAAAACTCCCCTGCCCGGCGGCCACGCTCGTCACAGGCGTATAATTTCCGGTTTTTCAAGGGCTTGGGCGGTGAGGCGGCCGTGGGCAAAGGGCCTTTTACTTTCCAAAAACAGCCGCTTAGCGCCGCTTTTCCCCAGCTTTTCCACAGCCGCGGTGGGGAACCCCCCAGGCCCTCGTTTTTCTTGCACTTTTGCTTGACACCGGCCGGGGTCCGCGTGTCCAGCCTAGCGCAGCTGGCCGCCCCGGGCAAGGCGGCCCTTGCACGACGCGGGCGTTTGTGCTGTACTTTTGGGGATTCGGCAAGCGAGTGGCGTTTCTCTGAGCGTGAGGTGCACCGTGAGCAACGGCTACGACGTGATCATTGTGGGCGCTGGCAACGCGGCGCTGTGTGCGGCCATTGCCGCGCGCGAGCGCGGGGCCAGCGTGCTGGCTCTGGAAAAGGCGCCGGCTTACTTTCGCGGCGGCAACACGTATTTTACCGGCGGCATCATCCGCTGTGCCTACAACGGGATCGCGGACCTCAAGCGGCTCATTCCCGACCTTACCCCCGAGGAAGAGGCCACGGTGGAGGTCGGCCAGTACACCGAGGACCAGTACTACGACGACCTCATGCGCGTCACTGAGGGCCTGGCCGACCCCGAGCTGGCGCAGATCCTGGTGTCGCAGTCTTTTGACACCCTGGAGTGGCTGCACCGCCACGGGGTGCGCTTCGTGCTCGCCTTTGGCCGCCAGGCCTTCAAGCGCGACGGCAAGTACCACTTCTGGGGCGGCCTGGTGGTGGAAGCGGTGGGTGCCGGCAAAGGGCTCTCGGACCAGCAGTTTGCAGCCGCCGAGCGCCTCGGGGTGGAGATCCGCTACGCCACCAAAGGGGTGCGCTTGCTGCAGGACCGCCAGGGGCGCATCGTGGGGGTGACGGCACAGGGGCCGCAGGGCTTTGAAGACCTGGCGGCGCGCGCCGTCATCCTGGCCAGCGGCGGCTTTGAGGCCAACGCCGAAATGCGCGCCCGCTACCTGGGGCCGGGCTGGGACCTGGCCAAAGTGCGCGGCATTCCTTACAACACCGGCGACGGCATCCGCATGGCCCTGGAGGTGGGGGCGCAGCCCTACGGCCACTGGAGCAGCTGCCACGCCGTGGCCTGGGACATCAACGCCCCGCCCAGCGGCGACCGCAACCTCACCGAGCTCTACCAGAAGCACTCCTACCCCTTTGGCATCGTCGTCAACCTCGAGGGCAAGCGCTTTCTCGACGAGGGGGCCGACTTCCGCAACTACACCTACGCCAAGTACGGCCGCGAGATCCTGCGCCAGCCCCTGGGGGTGGCGGTGCAGATCTTCGACGCCAAGGTGCTGCACTTGCTGCGCGAGGAGTACCGCATCCCGCAGGCCACGCGCGTGGAGGCCCAGACCCTGGAGGCGCTGGCCGAGCAGCTGGGGATTAACCGCGAGGGCCTGCTGCAGACGGTGCGGGAGTTCAACGCCGCGGTGCAGGAAGGCGAGTTCAACCCCACGATTCTCGACGGCAAGGGCACGCGGGGCATCACCCCGCCCAAGTCGAACTGGGCGCTGCCCATCGACACCCCGCCCTTTGTGGGCTACCCCGTTACCTGCGGCATCACCTTTACCTTTGGCGGCCTGCGCATCAACAGCCGCGCCCAGGTGCTCGACACCGAGGGCAACCCCATTCCCGGGCTCTACGCCGCTGGCGAGCTGGTGGGCGGCCTCTTCTACCACAACTACCCCGGCGGCGCCGGGTTGGCCGCAGGGGCGGTGTTTGGCCGCCTGGCCGGCGCCAGTGCCGCTGCCGACCTGGGCTACTGAGGGCGGGACCATGGCACTGCACGTCGTGGTGACCGCCAAGCAGGTGATCGACCCGGAAATTCCGCCGGCGGCTTTTCACATCGACGCCGCGGCACGGCAGGTGACGGTGCCGCCCACCTTCCCGCCGGTGGTCAACGGCTTTGACGAGTACGCCGTGGAAGCCGCCTTGCGCCTCAAGGACCAGCACGGCGCCACGGTTACCGTGCTGGCCGCCGGCCCGCAGTTTGACCTTGCGGTGATGCGCAAGCCGCTGGCCATGGGCGCCGACCGCCTGGTGCTGTGCCAGGACCCGGCGCTGGCCAACAGCCCCGACAGCCTGGTGACGGCGCGCGTGCTGCAAGCCGCCCTCGCCAAGCTGGAGCCGTTTGACCTCATCCTCTGCGGCCGCCAGGCCTCGGACTGGGACAACGCCCAGGTGCCGCTTTACCTGGCCGAGCTGCTGCACCTGCCCTGCTTGCCCCTGGCGCAGAAAGTCGAGGTGGCAGGCGGCAGCGTGCGCGCCGAGCTGCTGCTGCCCGACGGCTACCAGGTGGCCGAGGCGCCGCTGCCGGCGCTGGTAACGGTGAGCAACGAGCTGGGGCAGCCGCGCTACCCCACCATGCGCCACATCATGGCTGCCAACCGCAAGCGGCCCACGGTGTGGACGCTGGCCGACCTGGGACTAAGCGCCGCGCAGCTCACTCCTGGCGTGGAGGTGGTGGCGCTGTGGCGGCCCGAGCGCCAGCTGCAGTGCGAACTCATTTCTGCCGCCGACGACGCCGCCGCTGCCGTCGAGCAGCTGCTCGACAAGCTGCACGCCGAAGGGCTTCTTTAGGACGAAAGGGACGCGATGAGCGACATTTTGGTGCTGGGGGAAGTGGAAGACGGCGCTCTGAGCGCCGCCACTGCCGAGGTGCTGGCCGCGGCGCGCCAGCTGGCGGCCGCTGCCGGCAAGGCGGTAGGGGCGGCGCTGCTGGGCACAGAACTGAGCGCGGCCGCCACGGCGGCGCTGCATGGCGGCGCCGACCGCGTGTACACGGTGGCCCACCCGCGGCTTGCCGGCGGGCAGGTAGCGCTGCTGCTGGCAGCGGCCGAGGCGCTGTGCCGCGCAGCTCAGCCCGCGCATCGTGCTGCTGGCGCGCACGGCGCTGGGCCGCGAGCTGGGCCCGCGCCTGGCGGCACGCCTGGGCGTCAGCCTGCTGCCCGACTGCGTGGCGGTGGCCCTCGATGCCGACGGGGCGCTTCTGGCCGAGCGCCCGGTTTACGGCGGCAACGTGCTGGCGCGGCTGCGCAGCACCACCCTTCCGCACATGGCTTCCCTGCGCCCCAAGGCCTATGCCCCCCTGCCCCCCGACCCCAGCCGCCAGGGGGAAGTGGTGCCTTTTGAGGTTGACCTCGACGCGGTTACCCCGCAGGTGACGGTACGGCAGGTGGTGCGCCACGACACGCCGGGCGTAAAGCTGGAAGACGCGCGCGTGGTGGTGGCCGGCGGCCGCGGGCTGGGCGGGCCGGAGCCCTTTCGCCTCCTGGAAGAGCTGGCCGGCCTCCTGGGCGGCGCCGTGGGGGCCTCGCGGGCGGCGGTCGACGCCGGCTGGGTGCCCGGCCACTGGCAGATCGGCCTCACCGGCAAGACCGTCACCCCGGAGCTTTACCTCGCCGTGGGCATCTCCGGCGCCAGCCAGCACCTGGCAGGCTGCGCCGGGGCGCGGGTGATCGTGGCCATCAACAAAGACCCGCAGGCCCACATCTTCCGCGTTGCCCGCTACGGCATCGTCGGCGACTGGCAAGAGGTCTTACCCGCCCTCCTCGCCGCCCTGCGCGCCCGCCGCTGAGGCCGGCGCGGCCAGCTTGTCGGCAATCTGGCCGGCGTGCCACACCAGGCTCTTGAAGTCGTCGAGCAGGGCCACGTAAATCGACGAGGCACGCGGCATACACACGCCTTCCACCAGGCGCTGCTGGTGGGAAAGGGCGTAGGCGTTGACCAGCGCTTCGTAGCGCTGCGCCTCGTCGCGCACGTAGCGAATGAGCACGCGGTTGCCGGTGCGGATGGCATCGCGCACGCACTCCAGGAGCTCGCACGCCTTCTCGAAGAGGGTGTGCAGCTCGCGCCGCGCGCGCTCGGTAAAGAGCACGCCATCGTGCACGGCGCCGCGCACGGCCCGCACCAGCAGCTCGACGTTGTCGCCGATGCGCTCGAGGTGCAAGGGCACGAGGGTGAGTTCGGCCGGGGTGTCGCTTCCTGGCTGCAGCAGCTGCGCCGTGAGCTGCTTTTCCTGCTGGTGCAGCTCGCGCCCCAGGCGTCCGGCTTCCTGAAGCAGGGTTTCATCTTGCTTTTTCCACCCCTCCCAGGTCAAGCGCAGCATGTCCACGGCCTGCTGCGCCATGGCCGACACGGCCGCGCGCACCGCTGCCGGGTCGCGCTCGGTGGTCTCCGCTGCCATCTCTGCGCTCCTCCCTTCTGCATGCCTAAAGCTACGCCAGCCAAAAGCAGGTGGCAAGAGGGCGCTTTTCAGGCGTCGTGGCGGGGAACGAGGACGCGGAAGGGCTCGACGATTTTGGCTTTGAGGGCGAAGCTGCGCAGCCGCTGTACCAGCGCCGGGGTCACCTCGTGGCCTTTGGCCAGCACGAGGACGCCGCTGGTGGTGCGCACGTCTTCGTCGAGGACCATGCCCGGGAAGAGGTCGCGCACCGTGACCAGCCGCAGTACCATGGCGGTGCCGGCGGCGTCGACGTCCTCCAGCGCCTCGACCAGCGCGGGGTGGTACGCCTCGGGGTGCTGGCGCAGCTCGGCCACGGCGCGCCGGTGGGGCACGCCGCGGGCCACCAGCTGGTCGAACGCCAGCACCACCTTGAGCAGGCGGGCACCGAGAGTGACCGGATCGAGCGCCTCGAGAGGCGGGCAGGCGCCGTTGGCGCCGCAGGGCTCGCGCTGGCGGGCGATCATTTGGGCCACCCCTTCCAGGCGCGGGATGTGGCGCAGCAAGTCGTGGCCCACTTCGGGGTGGGCGGCAAACATGCGCTCTTCTTCGGGGCTCAGCGGCTGCCCGGCGTAGACTTTTTCCAGCGTCTCGGCCGGCAGGGTAACGCAGCCCAGGTGGGAGAGCATGGCGGCGAGCTCGAACTGCCAGCGCTCGGCCAGCCCCAGCCGCTCGCTGATGTGGCGCACGTAGTGCTTGAGGCGTGCCGACTGGCCAAACGCCGCCGGGTTGACCAGCGCCAGGACGTCGGTGAGCACCTTGACGCTGCCGTGCAGGGTCTGCTCCAGCAGGGTGCGCTCTGCCGTTACCAGGCGGTACTGGGCCAGGGCGTCCTCAAGGGCCCTGAGCAGCAGCTCGGGAGGGCAGGGCTTGGTGAGGAAGCGAAAAATGTGGCCTTCGTTGATGGCGGCAATCGCAGCGGTGATGTCTGCCTGGCCGGTGAGCATCACCCGCACCGTATCGGGCGCCCGCTGCCGCACCGCGGTGAGGAATTGCACGCCATCCATGCCCGGCATGCGCAAGTCCGAAACCACCACGGCAAAAGGCCCTTTTTGTTCCAGCAGCGCCAAACCGGCGGCGCCGCCGGCGGCGGTTTCGATGGCAAAGTGCCGCCGCAGCACGCGGCGGTATGCCTCGAGGACGTTGACGTCGTCGTCGACAAAGAGAATCGCGTCGCTCATAGCCATCCTTGCTTCTGCCGGGCGCTTGCGCAGCGCTTACGCCGCGTCCGCCTTGCCCCCCGGGCTTCTTGAGGGGTAAGCCTTCACCCGGGCTAGGGATCAAAGCGGCGCAGGCGGGCCTCGAGGCGGCTCGCCTCGGCGCGCAGCTGCTGCAGCAGCTCCTCGATGGGCACGTCCTGGGCTTCGGCGAGGACGGCACCGGAAGGGTCGCGCCGCACCCGGGTAATCCCGGGGAACTGGCGCTCGAGCTGCTCGAGCACTGCCGACTGGCGCCGCACGCCGGCAAGCAGCCGCTTGGCCGCCACCAGCAAGTCGCGGTGCTGCAGCGCCTGGCGCATGGCAATGGCCAGCTCAACGTGGTCGCAGGGCTTGGTAAAAAAGCGGCTGATGGCGCCTTCGTTGATGGCCTGCAGCGCCACTTCCAGGGTGGCCTTGCCGGTGAGCATGAAGCGCACCGTGTCGGGAAACTCCTGCCGCACTTTGGCCAGGAAAACGGTGCCGGGCATGCCCGGCATGTCCTGGTCGGAGACCACGGCGTCGATGTGGCGGGCGTGCAGGATGACGAACCCCTCTTCGGCAGAAGTGGCGCAAAAAAGCTCGAGCGGCTCGCGCCGCAGCGCCCGGCGCAGGCCGGCCAGCACGTGCGGTTCGTCGTCGACAAGGAGCACCGCGTGGGTCATAGGCGTTCCTCTGCGTCAGGCAGGCGATGGCACGCCCTGGCACTGTACCCGCCACTCGGCCAGGCGCTCGGCCAGGCCCAGCGCCGCCACGTACTGTGGATTGAGGCCGGTGTCTTCTCCGCCGCCGGCTTCGGCTTCCCGCACCAGGGCGTCGGCCACGTGCACCGCCGCCAAGGGACTGAAGGCCTGGTGCAGGCAGGCTGCGGGGCGGTGGTGATAGGCCACGGCTTCGACAATGGCATCGGGCAGCCCCCAGAGCCCGAGCAAGTATGCCCCCACCTCGGCGTGCGTGGCGCCAAAGACGGCCTGCTCGGCTTCCCACAAGGGAAGAGAGGCCTCGTGGGCCAGGGCCAGGGCACGCCCGTAAGCCTCGGGCACGTTAGCCGCCAGCAAGAGCTGGCCCACGTCGTGCAGCAGGCCGGCCATGAAGGCGTGATCGACGGTGGTGCGGTCGCTGGCGAGGTCAGCGGCAATCTGCTTGGCGCAGACGCTGGTGGCCAGGCTGTGCTGCCAGAGGGTGTCCAGTGCCAGGCGGCGCAGCACTGCCTGGTCAAAGTGGGCAAAGATCTGCACCGAGAGCACCAGCGCCTGCACCGTATTGAGCCCCAACAAACAAACGGCCTGCGTGGGGCTGGCCACGTGGCGGCGCAGGCCAAAGAACGCGGAGTTCACCAGCTGCAGGATCTTCGCCGACATCGCCATGTCCTGCTCGATGATTTGCCCCACCTCCTCCAGGGAGCTATCGGGGGCCTGAATGGCAGCAATTACCTCCGTATATAATGTCGGCAAACTCGGCAAGGTCTTGACTCCGGAAACCAGGCGCTGCAGCGCTTGATCCGCCAGCAGCTCGCGCAAAGCGCAGGCACGAGCCACGGTGGCTTTGAGGCGCTCGGCATCGCACGGCTTGGCCAGGTACTGGTGCGCCGGCTTGACCGAACGCAGGATCATGTCGCGGTCGGAGTGGCCCGACAGGACGATGCGCACGATGCCGGGGTACTGCTCCATGACCCGCGTGAGCAGCTGCACGCCGTCCATGCCCGGCATGCGCATGTCGGAGACGATGACGTCAAAGGGCTGCTCGGCCAGCAGGCGCAGGGCCTCTTCGCCGCTGCTGGCAAAGGCCATTTCCCACTCCTGACGCATCGTGTGGAGCATGCGGCGCAGGGCCTGCAGCACGTTGGGTTCGTCGTCGACAAAGAGCACACGCTTTTTGACCGGTTCGCTGGCAGCCGTCACGTCGTCTCTCCTACAGGCAGGCGCACGATGAAAGTCGTTCCTTTTCCGACTTCGGTCTCGAAGGTGAGGTGGCCGCCGTGCTTTTTCACCACCACGTCGTGGGCAATGGCCAGCCCCTGGCCGGTGCCCTTGCCCACTTCTTTGGTGGTGAAGAAGGGGTCGAAGATGCGCTCGCGGATGGCCTCGGGAATGCCCGTCCCCGTGTCGGAGATGCGCACTTCCACCCAGTCGCCGTCGCGGTGCGTGCTCACCCGGATGGTGCCTTTGCCCTGGGAGCCGTCGCCCACCACGTCGGCGATGGCGTGGGCGGCGTTGACCACGATGTTGAGGAAGACCTGGTTGAGCTCGCCGGGCAGGCAAGGCACCAGGGGCAAGTCGGGGTCGAGGTCGAGGACGAGCTCGGCAACGTACTTCCACTCGTTGCGCGCCACGGTGACGGTGCTCTCGAGGGCCTTGTTGAGGTCGATGGGGGTTTTTTCCTCAACACCGGGGTGGGAAAAGTCCTTCATGGCCCGCACGATGGTGGCCACGCGCTCGACGCCGTCGAGGGCCTGCTCAAGGGCCACGGGAATCTCCTGGCGCAGGTAGGGCAAGTCGAGGCGCGCCGCCAGCGCCTCCAGCTCCTGCTGCCTTTCCCCGCAGCCGCTTTCCTGGTAGGCGTCGAGCAGGGTGAGCAGATCGGCAAAGGCGTCGCGCAGAAAGCGGAGGTTGTCGCCCACGTACTGCGTGGGGGTATTGATCTCGTGGGCGATGCCGGCGGCGAGCTGGCCGATGGCTTCCAGCTTTTGCGCCTGCGCCAGCTGGCTCTGCAAGAGCTTGCGCTCCGTAATGTCGGCACCAAGCAGCAGCAAGCCGAGGGATTCCCCACCGCTGCCCGCCATTGGCGTCAAGGTGATGCCCAAAAAGCCTTCCTTGCCGTCGGGGCGCCGGAAGCGCACGTCGTCGACGCGCACCGGCTGGCGGGTGCGGCCGCAGCGGGCCAGCGCCTGCGCGAGGCGCTCGCCGTCCCAGGCGAGCGGGCAGGCAGCCAGCGGCTTGCCCACCACCGCCGCCGCCGGCAGGTTGAAAGTCTGTTCTGCTGCCGCATTCCACCAGGTGACGCGCAGCTCGGCGTCGAGGCCGATGAGGATGGAGGGAATGGCGGCCAGCAGCTGCGCCATCTGCTGGTGGGCCTGGCTGAGGGCGGCCTCGGCTTCTTTTTGCGCCGTAATGTCGCGGGCAATGCCCATCACCCCCACGACGCGCCCCTGGCGGTCGCGCAGCAGCGAGGCCGACAAGTACGAAACGAAGGTGCTCCCGTCTTTGCGGCGGTTGCGCACCTCGCCGCAGAAGCGGCCGCCGCGGGCCAGCTCCTCCCCGATGCGGGCGGCGGTGGCCGCATCGGCGTAGAGCAAGTCCACGGGCTTCCCGAGCACCTCGGCCTTGCCGTAGCCGAAGGCCTGCTCGGCAGCGCGGTTAAATTCGGTGATGCGCCGCTGCCGGTCCACGGAGACGATGATGTCAAGCGAGCTGTGGATGAGGTTTTCGGTGTACTCCTTGGCCGCCTGCAGGGCCTCGAGGGTGCGCCGGTAAGCGGTGACGTCGCGCAGCACCAGCAGCATGGCCGCTTCTCCCTGCACGCGGCAGGGGTACAGGCGCAGCTCCAAGGCCAGGCGGCGGCCGTCCGGGGTCTGCAGCGCTGCCTCGCACGGGGGCGGCCCGGCCTCGCCCCGCAGCCGCTGCTGCCAGTACTCGTGCACTCGCGGGCGGGCCTCTGGCACCACGCAGGCCAGGGGGTCGAGGTGCCGCAGCACAGAAGCCGGGCACCGCAGCAGCTCGGCGTAGGCCGGGTTCCAGTACACGGCTCGCCCCTGCTGCAGCACCACCATTGCCTCACCGGCCTGCTCGAGCAAGAAGCGGTAGAAAGGCTCCGGCTGTTCCGCGCGGCCGGCGTGCTGTTGCTCTGCCGTCTGGTGTTCTGTCATGCCTCCCCTCTCCTCGCACTTCCCGCCAGGGGCAGCTCACTCCCCCTTGCTGCAATACGTATCGGGCGGCGCCGCTTTTGCCTTGATGCCCCGCTTCCTGACTGTGGCCTCAGGGAAACCCTGAGGGCGAGTGCAAATCAAGGGGGAGATTTAGCCGCGTTCGGGGTGGTTCACCCACTGGGTGGCGTAGCGGAGGAGTTCGGCAGCGCTGGCCAAGTGCAGCTTTTTCATGAGATGGGCGCGGTGGGTCTCTACGGTCTTGACGCTCACGTGCAGCGCCGCGGCCACCTGGCGCGTGCTGTAGCCCTGTCCCAGGAGGCGAAAGACTTCGAGCTCGCGGTCGCTGAGCCGCTGCAGCGGCGACACCACCGGGGCCGGGCGCCCCTGGACAAAGGCCGCGAGCAGCCGCGAGGCCATGCGCGGGCTGAGGTAGAGCTCCCCGCGCAGCACCTGGCGCACGGCCTGCAGCAGGGTCTCGGTGGCTTCTTGCTTCATCACGTAGCCGCGGCCGCCGGCGCGCAGCACGCGCTCGGCGTAGAGGGTCTCGTCGTGGATGGAGAGCACCAGCACCGGCAGCTGCGGGACCTGGGCGTGCAGGGTTTTGATGAGGTCAAGGCCGCTGCTCGCGCGCAGGGCAATGTCGACGATGGCCAGATCAGGGCGCAGCGCCTCTACGGCGGCCAGAGCCTGCGCCGCGTCTTCGGCCTCGCCGCACACCTCCAGGTCGGGCTCGCGCGCCAGGAGCCACACCAGCCCCCGGCGCACAATGGGGTGGTCGTCGACCACCAGGATACGGAAGCGCTGCGGCGGCACGTCAGCGGGCATGGTCCGAGCGTGCTCCTGGCAGGGGCAGGGTGCAGACCAAGCGCAGGCCGTGCGGCCGCCGCCGCACCGTCAAGCGGGCACCGAGGCAGCGCGCCCGCAGGCGCAGCCGGCTTAGCACCGCGGGAGCCCCCTCCCCGCTGGCGTCCACGGTGAGGCGCAGGCCGGCGCGGTGTGGCGCGAGGCCAAGGGTCACCCCGCATGCCTGCTTGCTGCCGGCAAGGCTCACTGCGGCCTCCTGGGCAAGGCGGTACAGGCTCCGCGCCGCCTCTGCCGGCACGGGCTGCATGCCTGGCACGCTGTGTGCAGCGCAGTTGATCCCGAAGAGGCCATGCAGGCTGGCGGCCAGGGCGGCCAACGCCGCCGGCAAGTCCCCTTGCTGCAGGGGGGCCAGCGCCAGGAACTGCGACAGCTGGCGCACGTGATCCACGGCCTGGTTGACCATCGCCACCAGCTGCGCGGCCGCCGCCGCTTCTGGCAGGGCGCGGTCGGCCAGGCGCTGCTCCAGGGCCTTGGCCAGCAGGGCAACGCCGGTGAGCTGCTGTCCCAGGCCGTCGTGCAGCAGCTGCGCCAGCCGCTGCCACTGGGGCTCCTCCTGGGCCGGCCGTGCGATGGCGCTGCGGGCCTGCGGGTGCTTGCCGGGCGTCACCGCTGCCCTCCTGCCCGCATCGGGCGCGGCATCCCTAAGCCACCTCCGGCCGCCGCACCAGCCGCAGCCAGTGCGCGGCCAGCACCTGCACCAGATCCACCAGCGCCGCCAGCGTTGCCGGCTTGACCAGGTAGGCGTTGGCTCCCAAATCGTACGCGCGATTCACGTCACCCGCCTCGCCTGAGGAGGTGAAAACCATCACCGGCAGGCGCCGCAGGCGCGCCTGCTGCCGCAGCCAGGCCAGCACTTCGAAGCCCGAGCGGCCGGGAAGCTGCAGGTCGAGCAGCACCAGCACGGGCAGCGGATAGCGCTGGCGGTCGGCGTAAGCGCCCCGGCCGCTAAGGTAAGCGATGGCGGCATCGCCATTTCGCACCACCTGCAGCTGCGCCGGCGGCTGCACCCGCTGCCACGCCAGCTCGACGAGCAGCACGTCGTTGGCATCGTCCTCCACCAGCAAGACGACGTCGGGCATATGTCCTGGTCACGTCCCTCCCCGCGCGTTTTCCGTCCCCGTAGCCTGCGGCAGCTCGATCCAGAAGCGGCTGCCCTGGCCCGGCGCTGACTCCACCCCTACGCGGCCGCCGAGGCGCTCGACGCCGCGGCGCACCAGGGCCAGGGGCCCACGCCGGTGCCGGGATAGGCCTCGGTGCCGTGCAGGCGCTCGAAGACGCGAAAGATGCGCTCGTGGTGCTCCGCGGCGATGCCGATGCCGTTGTCTTCGACCCACAGGCGTGCCCGCCCCTGGCGCACTTCTGCCCACAGCCGCACCCGCGGCCGCACCCCGGGAGCCACGAACTTGATGGCATTGGAGAGCAGGTTGGCCACCGCGTGCACAAGAGTGGTGCGGTGGCCGTACACCACGGGCAGCGGCGGCACCACCGTCACCTGGGCGCGGCGCTCGGCGATTTCTGCCTGCAGCAGGCGCTGCGCTTCTGCCACCACTTCGGCCAGCGGCACGGCCTGCAGCGGCAAGGCGGCGCGCCCCAGGCGGCCTGTAAGCCAGCAGATCCTGGATCAGCGTGTCCATGTGCTCTGCTGCGCGGGCGATGCGGCGGGCGTAGTCCTGGCCGTGGGCGTCGAGCTGCGGCGCGTAGTCTTCGAGCAGCGCCTGGGCAAAGCCCTGCAGGGCACGCAGCGGCGCCCGCAGCTCGTGCGACACGGCGTACGCAAAGGCCTCCAGGTCTTCGTAGGCCTGGCGCAGCTCCTGCGCGTGCGCCGCCACCTGGGCCGAGAGGCGGCCCTGGGTGGCGCCGAGCGCTTCCTGCTCGGCCCGCAGCTCGGCATTGGCGCGCGCCAGGCGCTGCGCCTGCGCCGCCAGCCGGTGAACGAGTCGGGCGTCGTACGCCTCAAGGCGCACGGGCGCGTCGGCCGGCGGGGGCAGGGCTGGGCGGCGGGCCGCTGGGGCTTGCCGCGCCTGCTGCAGGGCGGCGGCCAGCGTTTCCTCATCCACCGGCAGGGCGACAAACGCCGCCGCCCCGGCCTGGCGCGCCAGGGCCTCGTCCTCGGCACCGGTGCAGAGGGCAGAGTAAAAGCACGCAGGGGATGCGAGAGAGCTGCGGGTCGGCTTTTACCGCGTGGCAGAGCTGGAGGCCGTCGAGGCGGGGCATGAAGACATCGGCCACCACCAGGTCAACGCCTTCCTGGCGCAGCCGCGCCAGGGCCTCTTCGCCGCTGCTCGCCGTCACCACCTCGAAGCCGCGGCTGCGCAGGCTTTCGGCCAAGGCGCGCCGCTGCGCCGGGTTGTCGTCTACCACAAGTAACTTCATTGCCTTGTTTTCCAAGCCCGCAGCTTGCCGCCAGGCACGCGGGTTGAGCTAAGCGTAACCCTTCGTGACCGGTAGATCAAGTTAATTCGAAGCGCGCGCCTGGCGCAGGCCGCGCGGGACGCACAGGCGGTCGAGGAGCTCGCAGGCGCCGTGCATGAGAAGGGCCAGCAGCGCGGCCGGCACCGCCCCTGCCAGGATCGTCCCCACGTCGTTGAGGGCCAGGCCTTGCACGATGAGGGTGCCGTAGCCGCCGCCTCCGACGAAAGCGGCCAGGGTAGCGGTGCCCACGGTAAACACCGCGGCCGTCTTGATTCCCGCCAGGATACTCACCGAAGCCAGCGGCAGCTCGAGGCGCCACAGGCGCTGCCAGCGGCTCAGGCCAAGGACGTCGGCGATGTCGAGAAGCTGCCGCTCTAGGGCGATAAGCCCGGCGTGGGTGGTGCGCACGATGGGCAGCAAGGCGTAGAGCCACAAGGCCACCAGCGCCGGCAGCGGGCCGATGCCCAGCAGCGGAATCATGAAGCAGAGCAAGGCCAGCGCCGGCACCGTCTGCAGGCCGCCGATGGCCATGAGCTCCAGCTGTCCCAGGCCGCGGCAGCGGGCGGCCAGCACCCCCAGCGGCACACCTGCGGCCACGGCGCCGGCGAGGGCCAGCAGCACCAGCGCCAGGTGCTCCCAGGTGAGGCGCAGCAGCTGGCGCCAGAAGCGCCGTGGCGCCGCCGTGCCGTGCAGGAACTCCGCCGCCACCGCCTCAAAGCGCTGCCCGTCGAGGTCGACGCGGGCGTTGAGGCGGGCCATGGTGGCGTCGTCGAGGCGCCCCACCAGCTGGCGCTGCAGGCGCTGCCAGGTGCGGGGAAAGCGGCGTACCGCTTCCTGCCGTGCCAGCAGCACGGCGTAGTAAGCGGGGAAAAAGCCGCGGTCATCGGCCAGCAGCACCAAGTCGAGGCGGGTGAGCTTGCCGTCGGTGGTATAGACGTCGATCACCTCCACCCGCCCCTCGGCCAGGGCGGTATAGGTGAGGGCGTGCTCCATGGTGTGCACGGCGGCAAACCGCAGGCCGTAGTGGCGCTGCAGGCCCGGCCAGCCGTCGGCGCGCTCGCGGAAGCCAGGGCTGAAGGCAGCCCGCAGCTCGGGATGGCGGGCCAGGTCGCTAATGCGGCGCAGGCCAAGGCGCTCGGCCAGCTCGCGGCGCACTGCCAGGGCGTAGGTGTTGTTAAAGCCCAGGGGCTCGCTGAGGGTCAGCCCCCAGCGCTCAAGGCGCGCCCGCAGCGCTGCCACCTGGCGCAGCGAGGGGTCTTTGAGAATCACGTGGCTCAAGGTCCCGGTGTACTCGGGGTAGAGGTCGATCTTGCCGCTCACCAGGGCCTGAAAGGTGATGCCGGTGCCGCCCAGCCCCAGGTGGCGTTCCACCCGCGCTTCGCCCACCTGCTCGGCGATCTGGGCCACGAGCTCGGCCAGCAGGTAGCTCTCGGTGAAGGCTTTAGAGCCCACGCGCAGCACCGGCTGCGCGACGGCGCTGCGCGGCAGCCACAGCAGGCAAAAGAGCATTGCTGCGCAAGCCACGCCTTTGCCCATGGCTCAGGGCGACTCCTCTGCGCCGGCAGCAGGCGCCAGGCGCCCTTTCTCCAGCACCGGGGGCAGCGCTTGCGCCTGCAAGAAGGCGGTGACAAAGGGCGTGGCCGGGCGCTCTACCAAGTCGGCCAGCGTGCCGTGCTGCACCACGCGGCCGGCGTGCATCAGGGTAACGGTGTCGCCAAGGAGGGCAGCCTCGCGCAGGTCGTGGGTAACAAGGAGCACCGTTTTGCCCAGGGTGGTGAAGATGGCCCGCAGCTGCGCTTGCAGCTCGGCGCGCACCAGGGGATCGAGGGCAGCCAGGGGCTCGTCGAGGAGCAGCAGCGGCGGATCGAGCATGAGGGCGCGCATGAGGCCCACGCGCTGGCGCTGGCCACCGCTGAGCTGCTGGGGATAGCGCTGCAGCGTGGCCAGGTCCAAGTCCACCAGCGCCGCCAGCTCGTGGAGGCGAGCGGCAATACGCGGCCGCGGCCAGCGCTGCGCCTCGGCGGGCAGCGTCACGTTGCGGGCCGCCGTCAGGTGCGGGTAAAGGCCGCCTTCCTGCACCACGTAGCCCATCTGCCGCCGCAAGGCGCGGCAGGTGGCAGCCTCCACGCGCGTGCCGCCGACGTACACCGCGCCGCCGTCGGGCTGCTCCAGGCCGAGGACGAGGCGCAGCAGCGTCGTCTTGCCGCAGCCGCTCGAGCCCAGCAGCACGTGGGTGCGCCCCTGCCCCAGGCAGAGGCAGACGTCGTCGAGGGCAAGGCGCGCGCCAAAGCGCTTGCTGACATGCTCCAGCACCACCATGGTGGTGCCAGCATAGCACAGCGGCAGCCCGCGCGAAAGTCCGGCGGCGGGCGGCCTCAGTGGGGCGGCTCCTGGCGTGCCAGGGCTTCTCGCAGCCCGGGCAGCTGCTCGGCGAGGCGCTGCAGCAGCTGGGCGGGCTCGAGGCGGGCAAAGTCAAGGAGCTCCTTGAGCAGCGGCAAAGCGGCGCCAGCACCGAGGACGCCGGCAATGACGCGGTCCACCGCCGAGGTCTCGCCAGCGGCCCCATTGGCGCGCCAGCCGCCCACGTCGAGGATACGGATGCTGTCGATCTGCTTGGCCGGGGCCATGAGCTCGGCCACCAGCTGCGGGGCGCGCTCGATGAGGGCGAGAAGCAAGTCGCGGCGGATGATTTTTTCCTCCAGGGTGTTTTCCGCCTCGCGCTGCTTGAGCAGGGCGTACGCTTCGGCCTCTCCTTCCTGGCGCCGGGCGGCGGCCAGGCGCTCGCGCGCCTCGGCTTTCTTCATGGCCACCTCCAGCTCCTGCAGGGCGGCGATGACCGCCAGCTCGCGGGCGCGCTCGGCGGCCAGGCGCTCGGCGGCGGTGATCACTTCCTGTGCTGCCTGTTCCTTGAGGGCTTCGGCCTGCAGGCGGCGCTGCTCTTCCTCTAGCCGCGCCCGCTCCTTGAGGAGCACGGCAATGGCCTTGTCCTGCTGTGCCTCTTCCACGGCCTGCGCCTTTTCGATTTCGGCCAGCTCGCGCAGGCGCTGCTGCCCCAGGAGGAAGACCTCGCGCTGCAGCTCGGCGGCGCGGATGGCCTGCGCCTCGGCGATTTCCGCCTCGCGGATGGCGCGGCGCTTGGCGATTTCCGCCTCGCGCGCCAGGCGCTCCTGCTCGGCTTTGAACTGCTCGGTCTCGGCCAGCCGCTGGGCGCGGTAAGTCTCCACCGCCTTGGCCTGCTCTGCTTCGGCAAAGGCACGTTCCTGGTCGAGGGCCAGCTTTAGCTTCACCGCCTCCACGTCCTTGCGCTTGATGGCCACTTCCGTGTTGCGTTCGATCTCGTTGCGCTGGCGGGCGCGCTCGGAGACCTGGGCGGCGATTTGCCGCAGGCCCTCGGCGTCAAAGACGTTGCCGGGGTCGAGAAAGCCGCGCTCGGTCTGGTCGAGGTGGAAAATCGACACCTCCTCGAGCATCAGGCCGTTGGCCGCCAGCAGCGGCTCCTGCAGCTGCTCCATCACCGCCAGGGCGAGGCGGCGGCGGTTTTCGTGCATCTCGATGAGCTCCATGGTGGCGATGACGGCGCGCAGGGCGGAGATGAGCTTTTCCTGGATGAGGAGGTGGACGCCTTCGGGGCTAAAGGACTTCTCGCCCAGGGAGCGGGCGGCGCGCTCGATGGCGGCGGCATCGGGCGGGATCTTGAGGTAGAATTCGGCCCCCACGTCGACGCGCAAGCGGTCACGCGTAATAAACGCCTCTTTGCCGCTTTTGACCACCTCGAGCTTAAAGGTTTCGAGGGAAAGCCACTGGATGTGCTGCACCAGCGGCCAGACGAGGGCGCCGCCGTCGATGACCACCCGCTTGCCCCCCAGGCCGGTGCGGATGAAGGCCATGTTGGCTGGGGTTTTGACGTAGAGGCGGGTGAAGAGCCAGGCCGCAAGGGCAGCAAGGACGACGAGGAGGACGAGGAACCACATGGGAGTCTCTCCTAGGCAGTGACTTCCACCTGGGCCGTCTCCAGCCCGTAGTCCCGCAGCAGGCGTTCCACCGCTTCGCGGTAGAGCAGGGGATCGCCCTGGCGGAAGGTGAAGGTCTGCTCGCCGACGGTGACCACGTGCGGGTAGAGCTCGTTGAAGGCCTTGGGCGTCTTGGCCGGGTAGTCGTAGCAGAGCTGCTCCCAGACCGCTTTGAGGGCGCGCTTGTCGACGCCGTGCACCACCAGGGTAAAGGGGCGGTGCTGGAAGCCGGCAGGGCTGCGGGGCGCTTCTGGCCGCAGCGGCGGGCGCCGGCTAGAAGGCTGTGGCCCGCGGGCCGCCGCGGCGGGCTGGGCGGTGGCGGCAACCGGCGCGGCCACCGGTGGCGCCGGCCGCGGCACGGTCACTTCGCGGCCGGTGGTCACCAGGGCAAAGTCAGGGTAAGCGAGGTTGCCGTGCTCGCCGCGGTCGAGGCCCTCGAGCTCCTCTTCCGGCGGCACGCGCAGGCCCACCAGCCCTTTAATCAGCGACCAGCCGACGAGGGAAGACAGAAAGGTAAAAGCGCCCACCGCCACCACGCCGAGCAGCTGCACCCCGAAGAGCGTCGAGCCGCCGCCAAAGAAGAGGCCGGCGGTGGTCACCGCCGGGTTCACCGCCGGCTCGGCAAAGAGGCCAACGCACAGGGTGCCGTAGGCGCCGCAGACGAGGTGGACGGAGATGGCGCCCACCGGGTCGTCGACGCGGATGCGGTCGAAGAAGAGCACCGCCAGCACCACCAGGATGCCGGCGCCAAGGCCGATGAAGAAGGCGCTGCCCAGGCTGACAAAGGCGCAGGGGGCGGTGATGGCCACCAGGCCGGCAATGGCGCCGTTGAGGATCATGGCAAAGTCGGGCTTGCCCAGCAGCACCCAGGCAGTGGCGGTGGCGCTGAGGGTGGCCGCGGCGGCGGCGGTGTTGGTGGTGGCGGCGATGTGGCCGATGAGGCGCCAGTCGGCGGCCATCGTCGAGCCGGGGTTGAAGCCAAACCAGCCAAACCACAGCACGAAGACGCCGATGGTGGCCGAGGTGAGGCTGTGGCCGGGGATGGCCTGCACGCGGCCCTCGGGCGTGTACTTGCCCAGGCGCGGCCCCAAAAGAAGCGCCCCGGCCAGGGCCGCCCAGCCGCCCACCGAGTGCACCACGGTAGAGCCGGCAAAGTCGAGCATGCCGCGCTGCTGCAGCCAGCCCCCGCCCCAGATCCAGTGGCCGGTGATGGGGTAAAGGAGGCCAGCCATCAGGGTGGAAAAGAGAAGAAACGCGGAAAAGCGGATGCGCTCCGCCACCGCCCCCGAAACGATGGTGGCGGCGGTAGCGGCAAAGACCATCTGGAAGAGGAACTTGGCGGCCAGCGGGATCCCCGTCCAGGCAATGGCGCCGTAGACGCCCCGGTAGGCCTCGCCGGTGGCCGGGCTGTTGTCGGGGCCGCTGAGGAACCAGACGCCCTTGAGGCCGATAAACCCGGTGCCGTCGCCAAACATCAGCCCCCAGCCCACGGCGAGAAAGGCAATGGCGGTGATGGCAAAGACCACCAGGTTTTTGGCCAGGATGTTGACGGTGTTCTTGGCGCGGCAAAACCCCGACTCGAGCATGGCAAAGCCAAGGGCCATGAACATGACGAGGAAGGCGCAAAGCAGCGTCCACAGGGTGTCGAGCGCCACCTTGGTGTCGGCGAGCGCGGCCACGCCCTGGGCTTCCTGCGCCACGGCCTCGGAAAGCCATGCCACAAGGAGCACGGAGCTGGTGAGCAGAGAGCGGCGGCGCACGTAATTTCTCCTCCCCTTCGTGTTGCGGCCAGCCGCGGTTCAGGCGTCACAGCGCTCTATATAGCACACCGGGTCACAGCGGGCAAGACGGTGGCCTCAGCCCTGGGATCCCTGGCGCGCGGCGCGGCGCTGCACCGTGGCCGGCAGGTGCACGTAGAGGGCGGTGGCCGCCGGGCGGGTGGCCGGCGGTGGCGAGAGGGCGTAGCGCACCGGGCGGAAGTGGTCGGCGTACTGGCGCTGCGCGTTGTAGACGCGCGGGAACTTCCAGAGCATGCGCAGGAAGTTGGTCTGGCCGCGCAGCAGCAAGGAGAGCGCCGTGGTGCCCACGCGGCGCAGCGCAGCAAAGCCCAGGTGCTTGCGGTTGAGCACCGCCTGCGTCTTGACCAGCTCCTCGTAAAAGCGCTGCAGGGGGAGGCGGGTGGGCAGCACGGCATGCTGCACGTCGAAGAGGCGGTAGTCGTAAGTGGTCAGCTGGCGCGCTTCCGTGTACCAGGTCTCGGTGCCGGGGTAAGGGGTGTTGACGGTAAGGTGGACGATTTCCGGCACGCTGGTGGCCCACTCGCGCACGATCTCAAAGCGGCGCTCGTCCCAGTCGGGGTCGGCGATGAGGTTGACGGCCACCGCGATGCCCAGCTGCCGGGCCACCTCCAAGGCTTTGAAATTCTCGCCCGGGGTGACGCGCTTGCGGTGCAGCCGCAGCCCTTCCTCGTCGAGGGCTTCCAGGCCCAAAAAGAGGTACTTGAGGCCCAGGCGCCGCCAATAAGCAAAGACCTCGCGGTGGCGCAGCAGCACGTCGCAGCGCGTCTCCAGGTAGTACTGCTTGCGGATGCGCCGCTTTTCCACTTCGCGGCCAATGGCCAGCCCGTGCTCGGGATGGACGAAGGCCACGTCGTCGACGATAAAGACGTTGGGCTCGCGCAGGCGGGCCAGGTCTTCGGCGGCGGCTTCCGGGGAGAGCTGGCGGTAGGCGCGGCCGTAAAACGTCCAGGCGCTGCAGAAAGCGCAGTCCCAGGGGCAGCCGCGGGAAAACTCCACCGAGGCGCAGGGGTCGAGCTGGCCGATGAAGTACTTGCGGCGCCGGCGTGTCAAGTCGCGCGCCGGCAGGTAGGCGTCGAGGCGCTCGAGCAGCGGCGGCGGCGGGCCCATGCCGTGGCGGGTAACGACGCCGGGCAAGTGCTCCAGGGGACCCTCGGGCCAGGCGGCAAGCAAGGGCGCGATCACCGGCTCCCCTTCGCCGCGCACCACGCAGTCGACGGCCTGCGGCGCGTGCTGCAGCAGCTCGGGGGCGATGAAGGAGGCGCTGTGGCCGCCGATAAAGACGAAGCACTCGGGCAGGCGGGCCTTGCTCGCCTGCGCCAGGTCGAGCACTTCCGGCACGTTGGCCAGGTAGTTGAGGGAAAAGCCGATGGCCTGAGGCCGGAAAGTCTCCAGGGCGCGGAAAAAGTCGCGGTGGCGGGCCACCTGCAGGTCGAGCAGCCGCACCTGGTGGCCGGCGGCGCGCGCCGCCTGGGCCACGCGCTCTAGCCCCAAGGGCTCAAGCCGCAGGTAGAGCTCGGAGTAAAGCAAGCAGCTGGGGTGCACGAAGAGGACGCGCATGCCGCACTCCTTTGCCCAAGACGGGGACGACACACCCCAGAGCCGCGGCGGCCGCTACGGGGAATACCGGGAGGCAGGAGGGGCAAGAAGCGGCCTGAGGCAAGAAGAGTTGTACCGCAAGCCACCGGCGGGTGCAAGCGGGTTCAGGGCCGGCCCGGGGGGCCGCAGGCAAGGGCGCAGGGCGCCAGCCGGCGCTGCACCACGCGGCCGGTGCGCGGATTGACCACTTCCTCCTGGCAGCGGCCGTCGGCCAGCTGCACGTGCCGCCAGACCAGGCGCCGCGGCAGCCACCGCTGGCAGAGCACGCGCACCATGGGCGCCGGGCGCCGGGGCTTTTCCGCCGCCTGCGCCACCGGCAGCAGGCGCGGCCAGAGGGTGGCCAGTCCCTGCCGCAGCAGCGGATCGTCGTGGGCAATCCACAGGCTGCGCCGCGGAAAGGCCCCCGCGGGCGACTCCACGGTGAGCAGGACGTCGCCCGAGGGGCAGGCCCACACCACCACCACCACCGCCTCGGTGGTCAGCGCCGCGTAGTTGCCCGAGCGCGCGTCGAGCTGCCCGGCACAGGCAAAATTGCGCTGCCACAGCTGCTCTTGCAGGCGCGCCACGGCCACCGCCGCCGGCGGCACCTTCAGGCGCAGCGCCTGGAACCAGGCCAGGTACTGCGGCACGGCGCCAAGGAGGGCCAGCCCCAGCAGCACCAGGAGCCCTGCCGGCACGGGGAGGGCCGCAGCGCGGCGCGGGCGCACGCCCCCGGCAGCAGCCAGCACCCGCGCGGCAAAGCCCGGGGTGGCGCGCTCTGTTTCTGCCAGGGCACGCAGCGCCGCCACCTGCGCGTGTGCTGCCGCTTCGCGGCGCGCCAGTTCCTCAGGCGTCATCTGCCATCGCCTCCTGCAGCCGCCTCAGGGCCCGCGCCAGCCGCCGGCGCACGCTGCTCACCGAGGTCCCCAGGATGTGGGCCACTTCGGTCAGGGGCAAGCCCAGCTCGTAGCGCATCAGCAGCAAAGCGCGCTCCGCCTCGGGGAGCCGCTGCAGCCCCGCCTGCACGCGCTGCACCGCGCTGTCCGCTTCTGCCTCCGGGGAAGGCGGCGGCTGGCGATGGGCCCCGGCGGCCAGCCAGTGTTGCTTGAGCCGGGCGAGGCGGGCCTGGCGGCGGCGGTTGCGCAGCACCTGCAAGCAGCGCTTGCGGGCAATGGCAAACAGCCAGGTGCGCACCGAGGCGTGGCGGTGAAAGCCGGGCATGGCCGCATAGGCAGCCAGGAAGACGTCCTGCGCCACGTCCTCCCCCAGCGCGGCATCGCCCAGCATGTGCGTGCAGAAGCCCACCACCGGGTGCTGGTACCCCGCCACCAGCGCCTCCAGGGCGCGCCGGTAGTCGCCGGCGGCAATGGCCTCGTGCACGCTCTGGTCAGCGGGGCGCAGCCGGTCCCAGTTCATCGTGAGGTAGTTCCCCGAGCGGGCCAAATGTGTCGCGTCGCCCCCGGCAAGTTCCGGCAACCCCTGGTAACCAAAAGCGAAAAAATTTTTCGTCCCGGGCGCGCGGCAGCCAGGCGTCCGTGAGGGAACTCCCCTGGCAAAAGCCCTGTGCGTTAGGAGAAGGAGTCCGGTATGAGCAAGCGCGCGAAAGGGTTCCTCGTCCTGCTGGCCGGGGCGATTTTGGGAATTGGGCTCTTAGGACCGCAGCCGGCCGTGGCCTGGCACCGCAGCCCCCATGGGCATGCGCACCACCACGGGCTCCACCTCGACGTCTGGTTGGGGGCACCGCCGCACCGCCATTTCGTTCACAGGCACCACCCCCGCTGTGTGGTGGTGGTAGAAAAGCACGTCTACGTCCCGCGGTGGCACGTGCACCACATCGTGCACCGGCACCCGCGGGCGGTGCTGCACCTCGAGCTGTTTTTTCCCCTCGACGCCCTTTACGTGGACGGGGCTTCTGTGGGCCCCTTGCCACACCACGGCCCGCTGCGCCTGGCGGTCGCGCCAGGGCGGCACGTGGTGCGCCTGCAAGTCAACGGCCGGGCTTACGAGCGCGTGGTACAGGTGCCGGCAGGCACCACGGTGGTGGTGCGCGTGCAGCGCTAGCCCTGCACGCGCTTGTCGTAGCCTTGCCAGTAGCGCTCGCGCAGGGCGAACTTCTGGATCTTGCCGGTGGCCGTCTTGGGCAGGCTGGCGACGAACTCCACCGACTTGGGGGCTTTGAAGTGGGCCATGCGGGCCCGGCAGAACGCGATGAGCTCTTCCTCCGTGGCCTGCTGCCCGGGCTTGAGCACCACGATGGCCTTGGGCACCTCGCCCCACTTGGCGTCGGGCACCCCCACCACCGCCGCTTCCAGCACCGCCGGGTGGTCGTAGAGGGTGGCCTCCACTTCCACCGAAGAGATGTTCTCGCCGCCGCTGATGATCACGTCCTTGGCGCGGTCCACCACCTCGATGTAGCCGTCGGGGTGCACCACCGCCAGGTCGCCGGTGTGCAGCCAGCCGCCGCGCAGCACCTTTGCGGTTTCCTCGGGCTGCTTGTAGTAGCCCTCCATGACGTTGTTGCCGCGGGCGACGATTTCGCCGACGGTCTTGCCGTCCCAGGCCACCTCGCGCCCCTGCGCGTCGACGACGCGCACGTCGGTGAGCAGCTGGGCGATGCCCTGGCGGGCCTTGCGGCGGTAGCGCTCTTCCACCGCCAGGGCCTCCCAGGCCGGCTGCCACTCGCAAGACGTGAGGAAGGGGCCGGTCTCGGTGAGGCCGTAGAGGTGGATGACCTCGATGCCCAGCGCCTCCATGTTGCGCAGCACCGCGGCGGCCGGCGGCGCGCCGCCGGTGCCGATGCGCAGGCCCGGCGCCAGGCGGTAGTCTCGCGCCTTCTCATAGCTGGCCAGGGTCACCAGCACCGTGGGCGCGGCGCAGGCCAGGGTTACCCCTTCGCGCTCCATGAGCTCGAAGACCGCCTGCGCCTCCACCTTGCGCAGGCACACCTGCGTGCCGCCCAGGCCAGCCAGGGCCCAGATGCCGCCCCAGCCGTTGGCGTGGAACATGGGCAGGGTGTGCAGGTAGACGTCGGTGGGGCGCACGTGAAGCGCCACGATGTAGTTGATGGCGTTGATGACGCAGGCGCGGTGGCTGAGCATCACCCCTTTGGGCTGCGCCGTGGTGCCGCTGGTGTAGTTGAGGGTGGCAATGTCGGTTTCGGCAAGCTCGACCGGCGGCGGCGGCTCGGGGCTGGCGGCAGCCAGCAGCGCCTCGTAGTCCTCAGCCGGCAGCGGCGCCGTAGGGGGTTCTTCGTCGCGCAGCAAGACGTAGTGTTGCACCCCGGCCAGCCGGGACGTGAGCGGCGCCAGCTGGTGGGCGTACTCCCAGTCGACGAGCACCACCTTGCTCTCGGAGTGCTCCAGAATGTAAGCAAACTCCGGGGTGGTGAGGCGGTAGTTGAGGGGGGTGAGCACGGCGCCGAGCTGGGGCACCGCAAAGAAGCTCTCCAGCATGCGGTGGCTGTTGGGAGAGAGCACGGCCACTTTGTCCCCTTTGCCCACCCCCAGCTGGCGCAGGGCGTTGGCCAGGCGGTGGACGCGCTCTTGCAAGGTGGCGTACGTGTAGCGCCGCGCGCCGTCCACCACCGCCGTTTTGGTGGGGAAGAGCCGCGCGGCACGCTGCAAGAAGTGCAGCGGCGTCAGGGGCAAGAACATGATGGCCTCCTCCGTGTGGCGAGCTCAGACAAAGTAGCGATGGTAGAGGTCATAGCAGGCTGTCGACAGGGTGCGCTTTTTGTAAAACGCCAGGAACTTGGCCCAGGCCACAAAGAAGACGTTCTTCTGCGCCTCGCTGCACGTGCTCGCCGTGTACTCCTCGATCATCGAGCGGGCATTGCGGAAGATGTGGGCGTCGCCCTGGAACTTGCCGGCGCAGTGCACCAGCAGGCGTATGAGCTCGTCGCGCTCGGCGGTGCGCTCCACGTATGACTGCACCAGGGCCATGGCGCGCGAGGCGTCCTGGGCGGCGATGGCTTCCTCCAGCGCGGCCAGCACCTGGCGCCGCGCCAGGCCGTCGGCCCAGCGGCGAAACGGCGCCGGGTCGGGCTTTTCCACCTCGGGCACGTCAGGATACCAGTCCACTTCGCGGATGGTGTCGGTGACGAACCAGGCCCCCAGGTAGACCGCCTTGGCCTGGTGGGGGTTGCGAAACGCCCGCAGCCAGTGGTTGATGACGTTGCAGTAATCAAAACTGTGCGTGGGCACGGTATAGGCAATAGGGGCGCGCAGCTTCTCCACGCAGTGGCGGGCGTGGGCCAGCATCACCGTGTCGGCGATGCTGCGCAGGGCGTAGCCCTGCTGCAGCAAGGCGGTGATCTCCTCGCTCACCGCCAGGGGGTCGCCTTCCAGGATGCGGCCGATGAAGCGCTCTTGCCGCTGGGGGTCGAGCAGCGCCGTGTTGCGGGTGTGCAGCGTATACTGCTCGCCCTTGAACGTCATGCCCAGCACCACGCTGGCGTGGTCATAGAGCGAGTGAAAAATGGGCAGCGTGGCCAAGTCAGGCACGCCGACGTAGAAAAAGCTGTGGGCCCGCTCCCAGCCCAGCCAGTGGGCAATATCGAACATGGAGCGGATGCGGATGGCCTTGTGGCCGATGTGGCGCACGCGGCGGAAGGAGTTGAACTCCTGCTGGTCGATGATGGCGGCAAAGAGCAAGGTGTCCTCCAGGCGCCGGCGCACCTCGGGCAGCTGCGCCAGCCCCAGGAAGAGGCGGTAGCCGGTCACCCGGTCGCCGTGGGTAAGGGCGTACAGCAGGCGCTGGAAGCGCTCTTCTACCGAGCCCTCCACCAGCGGCTCCTGATCCTCGAAGTAGCAGTGCAGCTCCTTGCGGATCTGGTCTTCGGGGCAACGCTCCTGCTCGCGCGAATAGTGGCCGGGAAACCCGCAGTCGAGCTGCGACCAGATGTCGAGCCCCTGCGGCACGTAGTAAACGGCCTGGACGAGGGTCAGGTACTTCTCTTTGTCCGACAGGTAAGGCATGAGGCGCATGCCGGCCCGAATGCCGAGAATGGTATGGTCGTAGTTGACGTTGCGAAACTCGCCGTTGGGCAGCAGCTTCTGGTGCGCCGGCACGTGCAGGTAAGGGGCGGCGGTTTCCATCACGTGCACCACCAAGTCGGGCACGGGGTGGCCGGCGGTGGCCAGCTGGCAGAAGAGCTCGGTGGCCTCGTGGTACTTGCCGTCGAGGATATAGTCGTCCATTTGGCGCAGGTGCACGGCATCGGGGCGGGTCATGGCGGGATCTCCCGTAAGGCGTTGCGCGGTCCGGGCTCTTTATAGCAAAAGGCCTGGACGGAGGCAAGGCCTCCGCGGCTGTGGTACAATGTGCCGGCATGCCTGCCACAGAGGAGACGTTCATGGCCGAGTCCCCCGTCACCCTGGAAACCCTGCGGCAGCTGGCTGCCCTGGCCGGGCTGCCCTTTGGCGATGCCGAGCTGGCGGAACTCGTGCCGCAGGCGGCAGCCCTGCTGGCCGAGCTGCACCGGCTCGAGGCGCTGGACCTGGCCGCGGTAGAGCCGGCGCTGCGCTTTGCCTGCCTGCCAGGAGAGGGCGATGGCGGCTGAGGAACTCACCCGCTTTACCATTGCCGAGCTGGCGCCGCGGCTGCAGCGGCGCGAGGTGTCGCCGGTGGAGGTAACACAAGCGCACCTGGAGCGCATCGCCCGGGAGAACGACCGCCTGCGGGCCTACCTCACCGTGCTGCCCGAGCGGGCGCTGGCCGCGGCGCGGCGCGCCGAGGCGGAGATTGCCCGCGGCCAGTACCGCGGCCCCCTGCACGGCATCCCCGTGGCCGTCAAAGATCTCTTTGCTATTCGCGGCGTGCGCATGACCTGCGGCTCGCAGATCCTGGCGCAGCACGTGGCGCAGCAGCAAGCCACCGTGGTACAGCGCCTCGAAGACGCCGGGGCCGTGCTGCTGGGCACCCTCAACCTGCACGAATTCGCCTGGGGTGCCACGTCCATCAACCCCCACTACGGCACGCCGTGCAATCCCTGGGACCCCACGCGCCTTCCCGGGGGCTCAAGCGGTGGCTCGGCGGTGGCCACCCGCGCCGGGCTGGCCATGGCCACCCTGGGCACCGACACCGGCGGCTCGGTGCGCATTCCTGCTGCCCTGTGCGGCGTGGTTGGCCTCAAGCCCACTTACGGGCGCGTCAGCCGCCACGGTGTCTTTCCCCTCTGCTGGTCGCTTGACCACCCGGGGCCGCTCACCCGCAGCGTGACCGACGCCGCCCTGGTGCTGCAAGCCATTGCCGGCCATGACCCCGCCGACCCCACTACCCGCCGCCTGCCGGTCCCTGACTATGCCGGGGCCTTGCGCGGCGAGGTGCGCGGCCTGCGCCTGGGCGTGCCGCGCCCCTTCTTTTTCGAGCAGCTCGACGAGCAGGTGGCTCGTGCTGTGGAGGCCGCCCTGGCGGTGCTGCGCGAGCTGGGCGTGACCTGCGTAGACCTCGACCTCCCCCTGATGCGCGATGTGCCCGGCGCCTCCCTGGCCATCATGGTCACTGAGGCTTACGCCGTGCACGAGGCCTGGCTGCGCACGCGGCCGCAGGACTACGGCGCCGACGTGCGCCTGCGGCTGGCGCTGGGCAGCACGGTGCTGGGGGCGCACTACCTGAAAGCGCAGCGCTTTCGCGCCCTGCTGTGCCAGGAAGTCGGCGAGGCGCTGCGGCGCGTCGACGCTCTGGCCACGCCGACGACGCTGCTGCCGGCGCCGCGCCTCGACGAGCCGGTGGTGCGCTTGGGCGGCAGCGAGGTGGTGGTGGCGGCCAACTTGGCCCGCTTCACCCGCCCCTTCAACCTCACCGGCCTGCCGGCCCTCTCCCTGCCCTGCGGCTTTAGCAACGAGGGGCTGCCCATCGGGCTGCAGCTCGCCGGCCGCCCCTTCGACGAGGCCACGATACTGCGCCTGGCCTACGCGTACGAGCAGCACACCTCCTGGCACCGGCGCTGGCCGGCTACAGCACTAGGATCACGTGGGGGTGCTGCTTGAGGGCCCGGTAGAGGTGGGTGCGGACGGCCTCGCTGTCGACGGTGAGCTCGACGTTGAGGCAGCAGTATTTTCCCGTCTTGCTGGCGTTGGAAAAGGTGACCGTGTAGTCGTAGCCGGCTACCACTTCGTCAATGGCCTGGCGCACTTGCTCTTGCCCCGAGCCGATGACTTTGTACACCCAGCGGCACGGGTAGTTCAGGCGCAGCCTTTCCCCTCCGAAGTCGAACACGGCGGCTCCTCCTCGCCCTCTAGCTTTGCCACCAGCCCTCGCACTTCCGCTTCGATGACGTCCAGGGGATTGTACTGCGGCTGCGGCAGCGTGTCACGGACGTGCCAGTACACCACGCGCTCGGCCCAGGCGGGGGTAGCGCGCTTGCAGGTAGGGGCGGTGCTCGGCTTCCTCCAGGGCGACGATCAGCGCGGCGCGCCGCAAGTCGTCTTCGCTCACCTGGCGCGGGGGGCGCTCGCTTCCCTGCAAGGGAATGCCGCGGGCGCGCAGCGCTTCCACGGCGACGGGGGCCATGGGCCCGCGGTTGTGGCGCCCTTTCTCCAGGGCCAGGCCGCGCGAGAAGGCGCGCCAGGGCAGGCCGCGGGCGGCGGCCAGGGCGTTGAAGAGCAGCTCGGCAAAGCGGCTGCGGTAGTAGTTGCCGGTGCACAGAAACAGCACCCAGCGCACGGCGCTCATGGCAGTGGGTCCAGGGGCACCCCGTAGAGGGCGCAGCCGTTGGCGTAGAGGATGGCCTCGGCCACGGCGCGGGCCTGGGCTTCGGGCAGCCCTGCCTCGACCCAGGCGGCCAAGAGGCGCGCCAGGGCGCGGCGGCAGGCCAGGACGCCCAGCCACAGCCAGTCGGGCAAGCCCGCAGCGTCAGAGCCGTACAGCACCTTGGACACCGGCGCCAGCCCCAGCACCTCTTCCAGGGCGCGCTCGGCGGCAAGGTGCAGCATGGGAAAGGCGAGCGACAAGTCGACGTAGACGTTGGCGTAGACGCTGCTCAGGTAAGCGGCCTCGCGCAGGTAAGGATAAGCGTGCAGGAGCACCAGGGGCACCCGGGGGGCCGGCTCGCGGTGCAGCAGGGGGCGCAGGAGCAAGGGGTTGCTTTGCAGGAGGTCGAGGTCGGGGTCGCCAAAGCCGGTGTGGAGCTGCACCGGCAGGCCCTGCTGTGCTGCCGCCTCCAGGGCCACGGCGAGCAAAAAGTCGAGCAGCGGCTTGTGTGCCAGGCGCACGCGGCCGTCGCGGGCCAGCGCTTGCCGCGCCTGGGCAAAGGCCTGCGCCGCCGCCTTGGCGTCCGGAGGCTCTACGGCCAGGCCAGTGCGGTAGGCAATGATGCTCTTGAGGGCCACTATGCCCTGCGCGCGCAGCTCTTGCAAGGCGGCGCGGTAGGCGTCGAGGAAGGCGGCAAAGTCGGGGTGCGCCGCCAGCAGCTGTTCGGCCAGCGTTTCCAGGCGCAGCACGCGCCAGACGCGGCAGGAAGTGCCGGCGAGCAGGGCCTGCAGCTCGGCGCAGGTGTAGCTGGCCTCGGGCCGGTAGCCGTCGTCCACCAGCAAGCCGCGCAGGTTGCTGCGCTGCACCAGCAGGTGCAGGTAGTCGCGCAGCCCCAGGGCTTGGCGCCGCTCGAGCAGCGCCGCCACCTCGGCCGGGGTGTCCAGCAGGGTGGCCAGCTGCTGCAGGCTGTGCTGGAAGAAGAGGCTGTGCGGCACGTGCCGGGCGGCCAGCTGCGGGTCGTCGCTTTCGCTGAAAAAGCGCTGGAAGGCTTCGGCGCTCGCCGGGGGCTGGCGGCGCGGCGGGTGGCAGTGGCCGTCGAGCACCGGCAAGGTGGCCAGGAAGGCCTCCAGGGCGGCTTGGTGGCGCATGGCTCAGTACTTGTAGAAGTGGTGGCGCAGCTCGAATGCCTCGTCGTGCGACGCAAACAGCGCCGCGTCACCGCGCCGCACCGCCAGGTACGAGGTGGCCAGCGCTGGCCCCAGGGCCTCCAGGAGGGTGGCGTCGCTTTCCAGGGCGGCAATGGCCTCGGGCAGGCTGGCTGGCAGGCGCCGGATGCCGCGGCGGGCCAGCTCTTCCGGAGGCAAGGTGGCGGGGTCGACGTCCACCCGCTGTCCTTCGGCCGGCTGCAGGCCGCGCGCGAGGCCGTCGAGCCCCGCGGCGAGCAGGCCGCCCAGGGCGAGGTAGGGGTTGGCGGTGGCGTCGGCCGGCTTGAGCTCTAGGTTAAGCGAGGCCATCTCCTGCCCCCAGAATGGCGAGGCAATGCGCAGGGCGGCCTCGCGGTTGTCGGGGCCGTAGCAGACAAAGGCCGAGCTCCAGGTGCGCGGGCCAAGGCGGCGGTAGCTGTTGACGCTGGGGCACGTCAGGGCCACCAGGGCTGGCAGGTGGGCCAGCACGCCGGCAAGGAAGTGGTAAGCCGTCTGGCTCAGCTGCAGGGGATCTTCGGGGTCGTAGAAGAGGTTGCGTTCTCCGGCCAGGTCCCAGAGGCTAAAGTGCAGGTGGCAGCCGTTGCCGGCCTGGTCGGCAAAGGGTTTGGGGGCAAACGAGGCGAGGTAGCCGTGCTGCCAGGCCACGTTGCGCACCGTTTCGCGGTAGAGGATCTGGTTGTCGGCGGCGCGCAGGGCGTCGGCAAAGCGGATGCTGAGCTCCTGCTGGCCGTGGCCGAGCTCGGGGTAGTACTGCTCCACCTCGAGCCCCTGTGCTTCGAGGGCGGCCACGATGGCGTCGACCACCTCCTGGGCGGCGGTCATGCCGACGCTGCTAAAGCACAGGCTGTCGTCGATGGGCACCACGGTGCCGTCGTCGCGGCGGCGCGCCAGAGTCCACTCCGGCTCGAAGGCGGCACGCAGGCGCAGCCCCTGCGCCGCCGCCTTCTGCACCATGCGCTTGAGGAAGCTGCGCGGGCAGGCACCCCAGGGCTCTCCCTGCAGGGTGAGCAAGTCGGCGAGCATCACGGCGCGCTTGGGGGCATAGGGCAGGACGGTAAACGTCTGGGGGTCGGGCACCAGGCGCACCTCGCCCACCGGCCCCATGCCGGGCACTGCCTGCAGCTGGTCCATGTCGCTCATCGCCTGCATGGCCACGGTAAGGCCGATGCCGGTACGCAGCCGCTGCTCGAGGCGGGCCACGTGGGTGCCCTTGCCGCGGATGATGCCGCCGTTGTCGCAGTAAAGGAAGAAGACCAGCTGCACGCCGGCCTCGATGGCCTGGCGGACCACATCGCGCGTCTCCATGGCGTCTTCCTCCCGCAGCGCCCTACGCCACGCGCGGTTTGCCCAGGAGGTGGCGCAAGGCGCCTTCCAGTTCCGGATAGCGAAAGCGGTAGCCGCTGGCCAGCAGGCGGGCGGGCTCGACGCGCGTGCTGGCCAGGAGCAGGGCGTCGGCCATTTCGCCAAAGAGCAGGCGGGCCACCGCCGCCGGCAGCGGCAGCAGCGTCGGCCGCCGCAGCACGCGGCCCAGGGTGCGGGTGAACTCGGCGTTGGTCACCGGCTGTGGCGCCACGGCGTTGACCGGCCCCTTGAGGCTTTCGGTGAGCAGGCAGAAGTGAATGATCTCCACCACGTCGTCGATGGCGATCCAGCTGATGTACTGCCGTCCCGTGCCCACCACCCCGCCCAGGCCCAGGCGGAAGGGGGTGAGCATCTGCGCCAGCGCGCCGCCCCGCGGGCTCAGCACCACCCCCAGGCGCAGGTTGACGACGCGGATGCCGCGGGCAGCAGCCGGGGCGGTTGCCGCTTCCCAGTCGCGGCACACCTGGGCGAGGAAGTCGTCGCCGGGCGGACTCTCTTCGCGCAGCAACTCGTCGCCGCGGTTGCCGTAGTAGCCGATGGCCGACGCGCTGACCAGCACCTGCGGCGGGCGCTCCAGGCGGGCCAGGGTTTCGCACAGCAGGCGCGTGCCGTGCACGCGGCTGTCGCGAATGCGCGCTTTTTTCTCCGGGGTCCAGCGGCCGCGGGCGATGTTCTCCCCGGCCAGGTGCACCACGGCATCGAGGCCCTCCAGGGCGCTGGCTTCCAGCTCGCCGTAGTCCGGATTCCAGGCCACGGCGCCCTCAGGCGGCGGGGTGGTGCGCACCAGGCGCGTTACCCGGTGGCCGCCGGTGGTGAGAAAAGGCACCAGGGCCGAACCGATCAGGCCGCTGGCGCCACTGACGAGCACGTGCATCGGCTTTCCCTCCCTGCAAGGGGCATGGGCGGCGAGGTCCTGCGCCGTCACCGCATGGCGGTAGGCAAAGAGGCGCGCCAGCTGGCGCTCGACCAGCCATCCGGCGAGGAGCTGGCCGCCCGGGCCAAAGGGCAGCCGGTAGCGGATGCGGTCTTCCAGGATGCAGGCCTCGGGTCCGGCCGGCTCGAAGCGGTGCGTGTGTTCCCAGAAAGCAAAGGGTCCGGCCACCTGCACGTCGCAAAACTGGCGCCCGGGGAGGCAGTCGCGGTGCTCGGCCACCCAGCGCCAGTGTACCGGGCCGCGGCGCAGGCCCAGGACCACGCGGGCGCCGTCTTCCAGGCCGCCGCTGCGGCTCAGCACCGTCACCGGCAGCCACGGCGGCGCAAGGCGCGCCAGGGCATCGGGGCAGGCGTGCCAGCGAAAGGCGTCCTCCGCCGCTGCCGGCAAGCGCGTGCGCCGCACGAAGAGGCGTGGCCGCATCGTCCCTCCTCACGCCAGCGGCGCGCTGAGGCCAAAGGCCTCCATAAAGCGCCGGTAGCACTCCAGCGGGTCGCCGTACTTGACGTGGCCGGCGGTGTGCTGGGCGCAGGCAAGCAGCAGCACATCGCGGTCGGGGGCGGTGCTGCGCAGGTAGTCCTCGAGCAGGCAGAGGCCGATTTCCTGGTTGTGGGGGTCGTTGCCTTGCTTCACCGCCCCCAGCGCCAGGGTGGTCAGCAGTGGCTTGCGGTCGTAGCCGGCTTTGAGATAGGCCCGCGTCCAGGCCACGCTCTCTGCCGGTCTGAGCGCCACCATGGCGGCGTCGAGGCGCCGCAGCAGCTCCTGCGGGGCCAAGTCGGTAGCGCCGCGCGGCGGGCGCGCATCGGCGGCGCCGTTGCCGGGGGTGTGGCGCACCCACCAGGCGCACTGGTTGACGAACGAGCCGGCGACGTAAAGCAAGCGCAGGCGCAGCGGGTGGGCAAAGGTGTCGAAGAACCAGCGCAGCGTGTTGGTGTACTCGTAGCCGTGCTGGGGCATGGAGAAGTTGCCCGGCTGGCCCACCTCGAGCAGGATCCTGGCCGCCGCTACCTGCAAGGTGTCGACAAGCTGCAGCGGGTCCTTGCCACGCCGCAGCAAGGCGGTGATTTCCTCGATGTAGTCGGGTTCGTGGGCTTCGGTGAGCGCTTGCAGCAGGCGCCGCCGCTCCCGGCGCGTCAGGGGCGTGCGGTTGGCCAGCAGCCGCGCTTCGGGGGGCCCCGGTGGGCTGGGGTCGAGCGAGGAAGCCGGCCTGGCCTCTTCCTCTGCCAGCCGCGTCCAGCTCACCTGGCAGGCCATCTCGTACGCCGAGTACCAGCGCGGGCCCACGGCCATGTCGGGAACCCCGGCGTAGAGGATCGGGTGGGCGCGCTCCCAGCCCACCGCCTCGCCCAGCTCGATGGTGGCGCGGGCGCGGTAAGCCTTGTGGCCGGTGGTGTACGAGCGGTTGTAGAGCATGCGGTCCTGCACGTCGATGAGGCCGGCAAAGGCCAGGTGCGCCAGGAGCTGCGGGCGCCGCCGGCGCTCGGCAAAAAGCCCCAGGAAGACGCGGTAGGCTTCGAGCACCTGGCCGCGCTCCACCAGGGTGAGCCAGGTGTTGAGGCGCTCTTCGTATGGGCCGTCGAGGAAGCGCGGTTCTTGATCGGGCCAGTGCACCTGGGGCGGGGGTGGCGGGGCATCGGGCAGCGGGTGGTAGGTGCGGCGCGCGTAGTGGCCGGGCATTTTGCCCAAAAGCTGGTTCCAGGGGTCGAGGCCGGTGGGCACGTACCAGATGGTCTGCGCCATGGGCAGGTAGTGCAGCTCAGAGGGCAAGAAAGCCGGCAGGCGCAGGCTGGTGCGGGCACTGAGCAGGCAGTGGTCGTTGTTGACAAAGCGCACAAAGCCCTGGTCGAGGCGCTGGTGGTAAGGCACGTGCGTATAGGGGCCGTGGATGCGCACCGTCTCGCGCAGCAGCTCGGGCAGGGGCCGTCCGGCACGCACCAGGTCGTAGAAGACCTGGCTGGCGCCAAGCTGGTCGCGCGCCAGGATGCGCTCTTCGAGCCGGCGGTAGAGGGCAGGGACGCCGCGGGTCTGGCTGGGCACGGGATGGCTCCTTCCTTGAGGCGTGGCCGAGGCAGGGTCTCCGCCACTGCCGCGGAGACCCCTGTGGCGTAAGGTACACTGAGGGCGCGCAGGTGTCAACGCGCCCGGCCCTAGCCCAGGGCCACGATGCCCTCCCCTACCGGGCGCAGCCGCTCCAGCACCAGCGGATCGTGTCCGGGGATGATGAGGTCGGGCCGCTCGGCCAAGGCGCGCAGGCGGGTAAAGGCGCGGTACAATCCCGGGCAAGTCGTGCAGGACCATGAAGGGGACGTTCTTCTCGAAGTTGTGGTAGTAGTGCGAGGCATCGGAGGCCACCACTGCCCGCCCCTCTCGGGTGTGCACGCTAACCACCTGCATGCCGGCGGTGTGCCCTCCCACTTTGTGCACGCAGATGCCGGGCACGATTTCCTGGTCCCCGTCGACAAAGACCAGCCGGCCTTCGTAGTTGTAGCGCACCAGGGCCACGATGTCGTCCACTTCCACCGAGTGGCGAAAGGCCGGCTGGTTGGCGTAGCGCCCGGTGTAGAAGGCCATCTCGTCGTCTTGCACGTAAAACACGGCGCGGGGAAAGAGGGCGTAGTTGCCCACGTGGTCGTAGTGGAAGTGGGTGAGGATGACGTGTTCGACGCGGGCGCAGTCGATGCCGATTTCTGCCAGGCCACGCGACGGGCAGCGCAGGAACTGCCGGCCGCGGCGGGTGCCCACGGCTTCGGTAAAGCCCAAGTCGACGACCACGGTGTGCTCGCCGTTGCTGAGGGCCCCAGACGTAGTAAGCCATCTTCATGGGCGTATTGTGGTAGTCGCCGTAGAAGACCTCGGTAGAATTGGTCTCGCGCTGGGCGTACTGCACGGCGTAAATCGTGTAGGGCTCCATATCGGTCTCCTTCTTCTCGAAAGGGCAGCAAGGCAGCGGCGGCTGCCCTGCTTGCGCCTATCTTACGCCGCTCCGGCAGGCAGCGCCACCCGGCAGACTTGCACGGAGGCTTGCGCCAGTGGTAGGCTCTTGGCCATACTCTGCACTTCCCCGGCTACCCCGGTGCCTGCGGCGGGCTAGCCCGCGGCGGGCGGTGTTTCCTGAAGGGGCGCCCACGGCCCTCGTCGCTCTCCTTATTCCACCGGTTTAGCGGGCAGCAGCACCACGCCTTCGCGGCGCAGCGACAGCCGCACCCGCTCGCCTGCCGCCAGGCGCAGGGGCACGTAGGCGTAAGCCGGGAAGCGCACTTCGATCTCGTGCCCGTTGGCGATGGCCACGTAGAGGGTGTGAAAGCTCCCCTGCCCTCGGTGTGTCACGATCACCCCCTCGACTTGGTTGGCACGCACTGAAGGCCCCAGCGGCCGGTCAGGATAGAGAATCTTCACGTCTTCGGGGCGCACGTACGCCGTGACCGCCTCTCCCGCCGCGGCGCGCTGCAGCGGCGCCTCTAGCAGCAGGCCGTCCCAGTCGAGCAGCAGGCCAGCCGGCGAGGCGTCGACGACGCGCGCGCGGAACAGGTTGCGGATGCCCAGCAGCGCCGCCGCCTCCGAGGTGGCCGGGCGCCGGAAGACGTCCTCCACAGGGCCTACTTGCTCCACCTGGCCGTCGCGCAGCAGCGCCAGGCGGTGGCCCAAGGCAAAGGCCTCTTCCAGGTGGTGGGTAACGTAAAGCACCACCAGGCCGAGCTCGCGCTGCAGCCGGCGCAAGTCGCGCTGCAGCTGCTCGCGCACCGGCGCGTCGAGCCCGGAGAAGGGCTCGTCAAGGAGCAAAAGGCGCGGCTGTGCCGCCAGGGGGCCCGCGCCAGGGCCACCCGCTGCTGCTGGCCCCCCGAGAGCTCGTGCGGGTAGCGGTGGGCCAGGTGCGCCAGGCGCATGCGCTCCAGCCAGGCCAGGGCCTGCTCGCGCCCCTGGCGCTGCCGCCACAGGGGGTAGGCGACGTTTTCCAGCGCCGTCAGGTGGGGAAACAGCGCCAGGTGCTGGAAAACGTAGCCCACTCGCCGCTTGCGCGCCGGCACGTGGATACTGGGCTCGCCGCGGCGGTAGCGAAAGAAGACGTGGCCGTCGAAGCAGATCTCGCCGTGCTCCGGCGTCACCAGCCCGGCAATGGCGTGCAGCGTCAGGCTCTTGCCTGCTCCTGAAGGACCAAAGAGCACCAGGATCTCGCTGCCCGCTTGCAGCTGCACGCGCAGGGGGAAGTGCTCCAGGCGCTTGTAAATGTCCACGGTCAACCGCGCTGCCGTCATCCGCCTACCGCTCCAGGCGGCGCACCCACCAGAGGCACAGGAAGCCCACCGCCGTCAGCAGCAGCACCATGCGGTTTGCCGCCCCGTACTGCTGGTTTTGCACCGCGTCGTAAATGGCCAAAGGCAGCGTCTGGGTGCGCCCCGGGATGTTGCCCGCCACCATGAGCGTGGCGCCAAACTCGCCTAGGGCGCGCGCTGCCCCCAGCACCAGCCCGGCGAGAATGCCCCGCCGCGCCAGGGGCAAGGTGACGCGCCAGAAGATCTCGAGCTCCGACGAGCCCAGGGTGCGGGCGGCGTTTTCCAGCGCCGGGTCAACGCTGGCAATGGCGGCGCGCGCCGCCTGCACCATCAGCGGCAAGCCCACCACCGCCGCGGCCAGCGCCGCAGCGGGCCAGGTAAACAGCAAGCGCAGCCCCAGCCACTCCACCAGGGGGCTGCCCCGCCCCAGGGCCAGCAGCAAATAATACCCGACCACGCTGGGCGGCAGCACCAGCGGCAGCGTGATGAGCGTCTCGAGCAGCGTCTGGCCGGGGAAGCGGCAGCGCGCCAGCAGCCAGCCCAGGGCCAGTCCTAGCCCCAAGATGAGCAGGGTAGCCACCGCAGTGACCTGAGCCGACAGCAAAACCGGAGACCAGCTCATGGCGCAGGGATCCCAAAGCCGTAGCGGCGCAGCACTGCCTGCCCTTGCGGCCCGGTGATGAAGGCAGCCAGGCGCTGCGCTTGCGGCACGTGGCGCGCCGCCTTGGGAATGGCCAGCACTTGCAGGATAGGGCGGTGGAGGTGCTCGGGAACCAGCCACCAGCGCCCCGGCCGCGACACGACCAGCGACAAGGCGATAAGAGCCGCGTCCACGTTGCCGGTGGCGGCGTACTGCCACGCCTGGCGCACGTTTTCGGCCAAGATGAGCTTGTCCTGTAGCGCTTCCCAGAGGCCGGCCGCTTGCAATGCCTCCCTGGCCGCCACGCCGTAAGGGGCATGGTCGGGGTTGGCGAGGGCCACGCGCCGCACCTGCGGCTTTAGCAGGTCCGCCAGGCCCGCAAGCACCAGCGGGCTGTCGGGACGCGTCCACAACACCAGGCGGCCGATGGCATAAGGGCGCTGGCTGCCCGGCAGCAGCAGCCCCTGCGCCTCCAGACGCTCCACAAACGCCGCGTTGGCCGCCAGGAAGAGGTCGACGGGGGCGCCGCGCTCGATTTGCTGCGCCAGCTGTCCCGTCGAGCCGAAGTTGAACAGCACCTGCACGCCGCTCTCCTGGGTAAAGCGCGCCGCCAGTTCTGGCAAGGCAAACGCCAGGTCCGATGCCGCCGACACCACCAGGGTCACCGGCCTGGCGGCTACCAGGGCGAGCAGCCAAAAGGCAAAGAGCCCCTGGAGCAGCACCGCCACTAAAAGCCTCCCGAACGCAAAATGGCAATCACCAGTCCGAAGCCAAGCACGCCGGCGACGGTAAAGCCGATGAGGCCCAGGGCCGGGTAGCCAAAGAGCAGCGGCGGCATTTCGGTAAGCAGGATGAGAGAAGAGCCGATGATGCTCGCCGCCAGGATGATGGCCAGGGTGAGGCGGTTGCTGGCGGTGTCGAACTCGCGCATGAGGCGGTCGAGCTGCTGCACCTCCAGCCCCAGGTGCAGTTCACCGCGGCGCAGCTTGTCGAGGATCTGCATCGCCGCGGCAGGCAGAAACAGCAGCAGCTCCTCTGCTTCTTCGGCGGTGTGGCCGAGCTTGCGCAGCAGGTAGCGGGGGTCGTAGCGCTCCATCACCAGGCGCTCGGCAAAGGGGCGCAGGTGTTCCATGATGGAAAAAGAGGGATCGAGCTCGCGGCCCAGGCTCTCGGCGGTAATCAGGGCGCGCAGCAGCAAGTAGAAGTCCGAAGGCAACCGCAAGCCGTGGCGCCGCACCACCTGCATTACTTCTTCCACCAGCGTGCTCAGATCGAGCTGCTCTAGCGGCACGGTGAGGTAAGTGTCGGCGAGCATGGTGAGATCGCGCCGCAGCTGGCGGCGGTTGAGCTCTGGCGACAGCACCTCCAGGCCGGCCAGGGCGCGCAGGATCTTGGCCACATCACGCTGCACCAGGCCCAGCAGCAGGGTAGCCAGCTGCTCGCGCGTTTCGGCGTCGATGGTGCCGAACATGCCGTAGTCGAGGATGGCAATGGTGTTGTCTTTGCGCACCACCAGGTTACCGGGATGAGGATCGGCCTGGAAGAAGCCGTGCACGAAGACTTGCTTGAGCAGGGCATTGGCGCCGTTGACCGCCACCGCACGGGGGTCGAGGCCAGCGGCGCAGAGGGCCTCGCGGTCGGTGATCTTGATGCCCTCTACGTACTCCATGGTGAGCACCCGCGCCGTGCTCAGCTCGGGGTAGGCCTTGGGGACGTAGACCGTGGGGTCGTCGGCAAAGAGCTGGGCGCAGCGCTGCAGGTTGCGCAGCTCGTGGCGGAAGTCGAGCTCCTGGGCGATGCTGCGGGCAAACTCCTCGACCAGGCCGGTGGGCTGCAAGGGGCGCAGCTCGGAAAGATAGCGCTCCGCCAGCCGCGCCAAATCCCGCAGGAGGTCGAGGTCGGCCTGAATCACCTGGCGGATGCCAGGCCGCTGCACTTTGAGGATCACCCGCTCGCCGCCGGGCAAGGTGGCGCGGTGGACCTGGGCAATAGAGGCCGCCGCCAGGGGCGCGGCGTCGATGCTGGCAAACAGCTCGGTGAGCGGCCGCCCCAGCTCTTCCTGCACGGTGGCGCAGATGGCGGCAAAGTCCTCGCTGGGGGCATGGTCTTGCAAGCGGGCCAGCTCGCGCAAGTACTCGGGGGGCAAGAGGTCGGGGCGGGTGCTGAGGAGCTGTCCCAGCTTGATAAACGTTGGCCCCAGCTCCTCGCACAGCAGGCGCAGGCGCACCGGCTTGCTCACCGGCGGCGCTTCGGGCCGCCCCAGCAGGCGCCGCCCGAAGCGCAGCGGCATGTCCAGGCGCAGCGCTTCGACGACGTCCACGTAGCCGTACTTGACCAGCGCCTGCGCCACTTCTCGGTAGCGCTTGAGGCCGCGCAGGCGCCGCCAGGGCAAAAAGCGCATCACGCCACCACGCCCGCCGCTCGCAAGCGGGCGATCTCCTGTGACGACAGGCCCAGCAATCCGCCCAGGATCTCTTCGGTGTGCTGCCCCAGCAGCGGCGCCGGGCCCTGCACCCCGCCTGGGGTGGCGCTGAGGCGAAAGCCGTAGTTGTCGATGACATGCTCGCCGAGCCGCGGGTGCGGCAGGCGCGCGTAGTGGCCGCGGTGCGCCAGCTGCGGGTCGTGGGCGAGGCTGGCTGCATCGTGCACCACCGCCGCCGGCACCCCGGCGCGCTGCAAGCGCGCCATCACTTCCGATGCCGGCAGCTGCGCCGTCCATGCCGTGATCAGGGCATCAAGGGCGTCCTGGTTGGCCTCGCGCGCGGCGCGCGTCGCAAAGCGTGCCTCCCGCGTCCAGGCCGGGTGGCCCATGGCGGCGCACAGCGCTTGCCACTCCGCCTCGCTGCGCACGGCGATGGTGCACCAGGCCTCTTCGCCCTGGCAGCGGTAAACCCCATGCGGGGCAAAGCCCGGACGGCGGTTGCCCATGCGCGTGGCGACGCGGCCGTTGGCGCTGTAGTCGAGGAAGGCGGTGGTGATGAAGTGCATGGCGCTTTCGTTCTGCGACAGGTCGATGTACTGCCCCTCGCCGGTGCGCTGGCGGTGCACCAGCGCCACCAGCACCGCGGCTGCCCCCATGGCGCCGGCCAGAAAGTCGGTGTAGGGGCCGCCCTGCCCGGTGGGGCCGCGGTCGGGCCAGCCGGTAAGCTCGCTGATGCCGGAAAGGGCGGGGAGAATGCCACCGTTGCCCGGCGACAGGCAGTAGGGTCCCGTCTGCCCCTGCATGCAAGAGCTGAGCATGATGAGGTCGGGCTTGAGGCGCCGCAGCGCCTCGTAGGTGAGGCCCCACTGGCGCATGACTTTGGGGGTCATGCTTTCCAGCACCACGTCGCTCACCGCAATGAGGCGCTTGGCCAGCTCGATGCCTTCGGAAGTGGCCATGTTGAGCAGCAGGCTCTTCTTGCCGGCATTGAAGTTGGTGTAGGCCACCGCCATATCGGGGTCGGCCACGCCGTCTTTGTAAATGAGCTGGCGCGCCAGGTCGAGGCGGGTGGCGCTCTCCACTTTGATCACTTCCGCGCCGTAGTCGGCCAAGTACCGCCCGATGATAGGCCCAGCCCATACCCAGGTGAAGTCCACCACGCGAATGCCGCTCAGGACGCCCGCCATCAGATCACCCCTTCTTGCTGCAAGGCGGCACGCTCTGCCGCCGACAGCCCCAGCTCTTCGCCGTAAATGGCGTCGTTGTGCTCCCCCAGGCGCGGCGCCGGGCTGCGCAGGCGCCAGGGGGTGGCGGAGAGGCGAAACGGCGCCCCGGGATAGGTGAGGGTGGTGCCCAGGGCCGGGCACGGCAGCGACACGAAGTACTCTCTGGCCTGCAGCTGGCGGTCGGCGAGGCAGTCGCGCACCGTCTGCACCGGGTAGAGCAGCTGCCGCCGCCGCATCGCCTCTTCGTAGAGCTCCTGCTTGCGGAAGTGGGCCAGAAAGTTGGCCACCACCTGGTGGGCATGGTCCACTTCCTCCTGCGTCCATTCGGTGGCCAGGGTCTGCAAGCGCGCCTGCCACGCCTCGCTGAGCAAGTCGCCGGCAAGGCCGTGCTCGGCCATCCAGGGCACGAAGGTGTCCCAGCTCAGGCAGGGAATGGCCTGCACGTAGCCGTCACGGCAAGGAAAGAGGATGGGGATGGCGACGCCGCCAAAGATGAGCGTGGTGCCCAGGCGCCGCGGCACCATGCCGTACGTATTCCACAGCAGCTGCGCGTAGTGGAGGTGGGTGACGCACTCCTGCATGGAAACGTCGACTTGCTGCCCCTGGCCGCTGCGCAGGCGGTGGTAGTAGGCGAGCAGGGTGCCGCTGAACGCGCAGACGCTGGCAAAGAGGTTGGCCTGCGGCGCGCTGATACGCAGTGGCGGCCGGTCAGGATCGCCGCACACGGCAAGAAAGCCGCCCAGGGCCAGCACTTCCAGCTCGGTGGCGCGCAGGTGGCGGTAGGGGCCGCTCTGGCCAAAGGGAGTAATGGAGGTAAGGATAAGGCCGGGATACTGCCGGTGCAGCGCCGCAAAGTCCAGCCCCCAGCCCTCTAGGGTGCCGGGAGGGAAGCTCTCCAGCACGATGTCGGTGGTAGCCAGGAGGCGCTGCAGCAAGGCGCGGCCAGCAGGCCGCTCCAGGTTGAGGGTGATGGCGCGCTTGCTGGTGTTGAGGGCATGCCAGTAGAGGCTGCGGTCGAGGGGCCTCCACGTCCTCGTAAAACGGCCCCAGGAAGCGCACCTCGTCGCCCCAGGGCGGCTCCACCTTGATGACGTCGGCCCCCAGCTCGGCCAGCAGCTTGCCGCAGAACTGCCCCGCCTCGCCGCTCAGGTCCAGCACCCTTACCCCTGCAAGCGCTGCCACCACGGCGAGACCTCCTACCAGCCCAGGGCGTCGGCAAGGCGGCGGCGGTGGGTGCGGGGATCGCCCAGCAGGTGGTAAAGGGCACGCGAGCGCTGCGTGTGCAGCGTCAGGCCGTACTCGCGCATCACCCCTACCCCGGCGTGCACCTCGTGGGCGCCGTCGCACACTTTAACGTACGCTTCGCTGGTCACGGCTTTTGCCAGGTGCACGCTGGCCGCTGCCGGCCGCCCGCTGTCGAGCTTCCACAGCGCCTCGTACGTGGTCCAGCGCGCCGCATCGAGGTGGTTGACCATGGCGATGATGTGGTCCTGCACCCGCTGGAAGCGGCCGATGGGCTGGCCGAACTGCACGCGGGTGCGGCTGTAAGCCAGGGCCATGTCCACCACCGCCTGGCAGGAGCCGACTTTGTAAGCGCAGAGGATGGGGATGGCCTGCAGCGCCGCCGCTTCCAGAACGTCCCAGCCGCGGCCCTCGACGCCTCCCAGCACCGCTGTGGCCGGCACCTGCACCTGCTCGAAGCGCACCTCGTCCACCTGGCCCATCCAACCGGGCAAGGAGCGCACCGTGAGGCCCGCGGTGGGGACTTCCACGACGAGCAGCGTGATGCCCCCGCGGGGGTCGTCGCCAGTGCGCACGGCGCACAGCAAGTGGGTGGCAGCCTGGGCGTCGTGCACGAAGAGCTTGACGCCGCTGAGCCGGTAGTGGTCGCCCTGGCGGTGGGCGCGCAGCTGCACCGCCTGGGGCTGCCAGCCGTAGTCGGCCTCGGTGACCGCCACCCCCAACACGCAGGTGCCGCGCGCCACCTGCGGCAAGAGGGCGCGCTTTTGTTCCTCGCTGCCGCCGTGCAGGACGAGCAGCGCCCCCAGCACGCTGGAGGTAAAGTACGGCCCGCACACCGGCCCCTTGCCCAGCTCCTCAAAGAGCACCGCAGCATCGGTGAACGAGCGCCCGGCGCCGCCGTAGGCTTCCGGAATGAGGATGCCCAGCCAGCCCAGCTCTGCCATCTTGCGCATGAGCTGCGGCGTGGTGCCGGTAGGGGTCATTTCCAGCGCCAGCAGCACCTCTTTGGGGCACTCCTGCTGCACGAAGTGGGCCACGCTGGCCTTGAGGAGCTCCTGTGCATCGCTGAGCGAGAGGTCCATCTCCGCAGCTCCTCAGCGCAGGCGCCCGGCCTCTTCGCGCACCGTGCGGCCGATGCCCAGGCGGCGCGCCATGACCACTTTCTGGATGTCGGTGGTGCCCCCGGGGTGCAGGCCCACCACCGCGGCGCGCTGGAAGTGCTCGAGCAGGCCGGCCAGCGGCGCCCAGGCCGGGTCGGTGGTGAGGGTGTAGGGGCCCAGGGCGCGCAGGATGATCTCGGCAATCTCCAGGTTGGTCACCTTGCGGCAGTAGGACAGCTGCGGCCCTTCGTAAGAGCGCGGCCGATTGGCATGGCTTAGCCAGTAGGTGCGCAGCCCCAGCAGGCGCACGATTTCTTTTTTGATGTAGACCTCCACCATGTCGTCGCGCACGTCGGGATCCTGGCTCAGGGGCACGCCGTGGCGCTTGGTGGTCAGGCAGTACTCGAGGAAGCGCTCCGCCACCCGGTGGCGGCGAATGAGGCCCCCGCCGCCGTGCTCCAGCTCCAGGTGGGTGGTGGCCACCTTCCAGCCGTTGTTTTCGCCGCCGATGAGGTGAAACGCCGGCACGCGCACGTTGTCAAAAAAAACCGTGTGCTTGAGCCCCGGCGAGGCGCCGCCTTCGCCGCCGGCGGTAAGCAGCTCCATGGGGCGCACCTCGATGCCGGGCAAGTCAGCAGGAATCATGAACCAGCTCAGGTTGTGGTGGCGCGGCGCCTCAGGGTCGGTGACCACCAAGGTCCACATCATCTCGCAGCCGTGCAGGCTGCCGATGAAGATCTTCTGGCCATTGATGACGTAGTGGTCGCCGTCGCGCACCGCGCGCGTCTGCACCGCCGCCAGGTCGGAGCCGGCGCCCGGCTCGCTCAGCAGCTGCCAGGTGCGCCACTGCCCGGTGAGCATGGGCGGCAGGAAGTAGCGCTTTTGTTCCTCGCTGCCCCACACCAGGATGCTGGCAGCGCCCAGGCGGCCGCCCGAGTCGTAGTAGGGTGGCAAGTGCAGGCCGTAGCGGTCGAGCTCCTCTTCCAGAATCAGGGCAAAGTCTACGCTCAGGCCGCCGCCACCATACTCGGGGGGATAGGTGGGATAAAGCCAGCCCTTGGCGCCCAGCTTGCGCCCCAGCTCGCGCCGCTTGCCGTACTGCTCGTAGGAGAGGTGTGCCGGGTCCACCGGCTCTTCCAGATCCGGAGGCACGTTGGCCGCCAGCCAGGCGCGCACCTCGGCCCGAAAGGCCTCCTGCTCCGGGGTATAGGTCACTTCGAAGTCCATCGCTCGTCGTCTCCTTGTCGCGAGGGCTTTCCCATCATAGCAGCCCCCTGCGGCCAGATCCAGTCCGTGGTACAATGGGCTCGTCCCCAGGCAGCGGAGGCTCGCTTCATGCTCGAAATCGCGGTCGACATCGGCGGCACCTTTACCGACGTGGTCTGCTTGCACGACGAGCAGCTCTTTTTCACCAAAGTGCCCACCACCCCGCACGACCTGGTCGAGGGCGTGCGGCGCGGCGTGCAGCAAGTGCTGGCACTGGCCGGGCAGCCACCACCGGCGGTAGAGCGCTTCATCCACAGCACCACGGTGGCCACCAACGCCATTTTGGAGCGCAAAGGGGCAAAGATGGCGCTGCTGATGACCGCCGGCTTTGAGGACGTGCTGGAGATTGGCCGCCAGAAGCGCGGCGACATGTACGACCTCTTCCTTGACGCGCAGACCCCGGTCTTTCTTGCCCCGCGCCCGCTGCGCGTGGGCATCCGCGAGCGGCTCGACGCCCAGGGGCAGGTGCTCGAGCCCCTCGACGAGGCGCAGGTGGTGGCAGAGGTGGCGGCGCTGCGGCAGCAGTACGGCATCGAGGCGGTAGCGGTCTGCTACCTCTTTTCTTTCCTCAACCCGGTTCACGAGCAGCGCACCCGCGCCCTGCTGCAGCAGCACTTCCCCGAGCTGGCGGTGTCGCTGTCATGCGAAGTCGACCCGGTGTTTCGCGAGTACGAGCGCGCCTGCGTTACCGCTTTTGACGCTTACGTGCGCCCCATCGTTGCCGCCTACCTCGAGCGCCTGGCCGCCACTTTGCAGGCGCTGGGGATGGCAGCGCAGCTGCAAGTGATGCAGTCGCGCGGCGGCCTCACCACGGTGCAGACGGTGACGGCGCGGCCGGTGACCATGCTGCTTTCCGGGCCGGCCTCGGGAGTGATCGGCGGCCGCTTTGCCGCCGCGCAGTCCGGCTTTGGCCATGTTATGACCCTGGACATGGGCGGCACCAGCTGCGACGTGGCCCTGGTGCGCGAGGGGCAAGCGCTGCTGTCGCGCGAGGGGCGCATCGGCCCCTTTCCGCTACGCCTGCCCATGGTCGACGTGAGCACCGTGGGCGCCGGCGGCGGCAGCCTCGCCTGGCTTGACGGCAGCGGCGGCCCTGCGCGTGGGACCGCAAAGTGCCGGCGCCGTTCCTGGTCCGGCCTGCTACGGCCGCGGCGGCGAAGCGCCCACGGTGACCGATGCCAGTGTGGTGCTTGGCTATCTCAACCCCGAGTACTTTGCCGGCGGCCAGCTGCGGCTGGACGTCGACGCGGCGCAGGAAGCCCTGGCGTGCCTGGCCTCCCGCTTGCAGCTGACGCCGGTGGCCCTGGCCGCTGGCATCCACCGCATCATCAACGCCCGCATGGCCGACGAGATGCGCCTTGTCTCGGTGCGCCGCGGCTACGACCCGCGGCAGTTTGCGCTGCTCTTGCTGGGCGGCGCCGGCCCGGTGCACGGCGGCCGCCTGGCCCGCATGCTGGCCATGCCCGTGGCCATCGTGCCGCCGGCGCCGGGGGTGCTCTCGGCGTTTGGCTTGCTAGTGGCCAGCATCGAGCACGACCAGAGCCGCACCTACGCGGTAAACGCCGAGGAAGCCGAGGTCGCCGAGCTGGCGCGGCGCTTTGCCGAGCTGGACGCCCTGGGGCAGGAAAAGATGCGGCGCGACCGCGTGCCCCTGGAGGCGGTGCAGGTGGCACACTTTGCCGACATGCGCTACGTGGGGCAGTCGTACGAGCTGGAGGTCCCCTTGCCGCTAGCGCTCGACGCTGCCGCGCTGCGGCAGGCGGTGGCGGCGTTCCACGCCCTGCACCAGCAGGTGTATGGCTTCAGCCGGCCCGAGCACGCCGTGGAGTTCGTCAACCTGCGCAGCGTGCACCGCGCGCCGCTGCCGCAGCCCCAGCTGCGCCTGGCGCCCGGCCACGGCAGCCTGGAGGCGGCGCGCAAGGGCAGCCGTGCCGCTTACTTCGACGAGTACCAGGACTACCGCGACACGCCGGTTTACGAGCGCAGCCGCTTGCCCCAGGGGGCGGTGCTGCGCGGCCCGGCGATCATCGAGCAGCCCGACACCACCACCGTGGTCTACCCCGGCCAGCTCTGCCGGGTGGACGCCAGCGGCAACCTGCTCTTGCAGGAGGCGTCGCGCTAGGGTGGCGCTATGGAACCGAGCCTGCTCACCACCGGCTTGCTGGGGCACGTCGAGCGCCTGCGCCGCACCCTGGGGCGCCTGGTGCTGGTGCTGCTGGGCAGCACCCTGCTCGCGTACCCCTTTGCCCCGCGCCTGCTGCACCTGCTCAAGCAGCCCCTGGGCGCCACGCTGGTGATGTACGCGCCTCTGGAGGGCTTTCTTGCATACATCACCGTGTCGCTGGCCGCCGGCTTCCTGCTCACCTCCCCCCTGCTCCTTTACGAGGTCCATCGCTTCCTGCGCGGCGTCTGCGGCCTGCCGCCCCGCGCCGCCCTGGGCGGCACCGCCGCTGCCGGCGGCCTCTTCCTGCTGGGGGTGGCTTTTTGCTACGGGGTCATTCTCCCCGTCACCCTGCGCTTCTTGCTGGGCTACGGCGGCGGCCGCATTGCCCCGGGCATCTCGGTGCGCAAGTACCTGTCGCTCGTCCTGGGCCTGGCGGCGGCCTGCGGTGCCCTCTTCGAGCTGCCGCTGCTGGCTTTGGTGCTGCAGCGCCTGGGGCTGCTCAGCGCCGCCTTTCTCGCCCGCCACCGGCGCTACGCCGTGCTCCTGGGGGCAATTGCCACCGCCATTCTCACCCCCACGCCCGATGCCTTTACCATGAGCATCCTGTTGGTGCCGGTGCTGGGGCTCTACGAGGTGAGCATTCTGGTGCTGCGCTGGGCCGAGCGCCGCGCCGCAAGAGACAACGGTTCTGCGGCGCCGGCTTGACACCCCGGCGCCGGCAGCGTATGCTGCCCGCAGACCCCACTGCCGTAAGGCAACGAGAAGGAGCGACCCGTGAGAGAGGTAGCCATTGCTTGCGCCCTGCGCACCGCCGTCGGCAGTTTTGGCGGCTCGCTCAAAGACGTTCCCGCCGCTGACCTTGGCGCCACGGTGATCAAAGCCGTGCTGGAAAAAACCGGCCTCGACCCCTACAAAATCGACGACGTCATCCTCGGCCACGGCTACCCGAGCGGCGAAGAGCCGGCGGTGGGCCGCCTGTGCGCCCTCAAGGCCGGCTTGCCCATCGAGGTGCCTGGCTACCAGCTCGACCGCCGCTGCGCCTCGGGGCTGCAGGCCATCCTCAACGCCGCCATGATGATCCAGACCGGCAACGCCGACGTGGTGCTGGCCGGCGGCGTGGAAAACATGAGCCGGGTGGAGTTCTACACCACCGAAATGCGCTGGGGCAGCCGCCTGGGCTCGGTGACCCTGCACGACCGCCTGACGCGCGCCCGCGCCACCGTGTCGCCGGAGGAGCGCTTTGGCTTTATTTCGGGGATGATCGAGACGGCAGAAAACCTGGCCAAGCAGTACCACATCTCGCGCCAGGAGCAGGACGCCTACGCCCTGATGAGCCACCAGCGGGCGGTGGCGGCCATCGAAAGCGGCAAGTTCGCCGAGGAAATCGTGCCGGTGCCGGTGCCGCAGCGCCGCGGCGAGCCCCGCCTCTTTGCCGTTGACGAAGGGCCGCGCAAGGACACCTCCCTGGAAGCGCTGGCCAAGCTCAAGCCCATCATGCCCGAGGGCACGGTGACCGCCGGCAACGCCAGCTCGCAAAACGATGCCGCCGCCGTGTGCCTGGTGGTGGCGGCCGACAAGCTGGCCGAGCTGGGGCTCAAGCCCCTGGCTTACCTCAAGGCCTGGGCGGTGGCCGGGGTGCACCCGGCCTACATGGGCATCGGCCCGGTGCCGGCGGTGAACAAGCTGCTGGCCCGCACCGGCCTGAGCCTTGAAGACATCGACCTCATCGAGCTCAACGAGGCCTTTGCCGCCCAGGTGCTGGCCGTGGTGCGGGAGTGGAAGCTGGAGCACTTCGACCGCCTCAACGTCAACGGCTCGGGCATTTCCCTGGGCCACCCCATCGCCGCCACCGGCGCCCGCATCCTGACCACCCTGCTGCACGAGATGCAGCGGCGCGATGCGCGCTACGGCCTGGAGACGATGTGCGTGGGCGGCGGCCAGGGCGTGGCCGCCCTCTTCGAGCGCCGCTAGGAGGGCAGGCCCATGGCGCTGGACCCCATCACCCTGGAGGTGTTGCGCAACAAGTTCGACGTCATCGCCGACGAGATGGAAATCGCCCTGCTGCGCAGCGCTTACTCGAGCATCGTCAAAGAAGGCATGGACGCCTCGGCGGCGCTCTTTACCTTGCAGGGCGAAACCATCGCCCAGGCGGCTTCCATCCCCATCCACCTGGGCTGCCTGGTGCCGGCGGTGCAGCGCCTCCTGCAGGCCTTTCCTCCCGAAAGCATGCAGGCGGGCGACGCCTACATCATGAACGACCCCTACGACGGCGGCTCGCACTTGCCCGACGTGGTGATCGTGGTGCCCATCTTCTACCGCGGCCGCCCTGTGGCCCTGAGCGCCACCATGGCCCACCACCAGGACATCGGTGGCAAGACCCCGGGCAGCGTGCCCACCGACGCCACCGAGATCTTCCAGGAGGGGCTGCGCCTGCCGCCGCTCAAGTTCTACGAAGCCGGGCGGCCCAACGCCACCCTGCACGCCTTGCTTCGCGCCAACGTGCGCATTCCCGACATCGTCCTGGGCGACTTGCACGGCCAGCTGGCCGCCGGCCACGTGGGCCAGCAGCGCTTTGGCGAGCTGCTCGAGGCGTACGGCGTGGAGACGGTGCTGGCGGCGATCAAAGAGCTCATGGACCGCGCCGAGGCCATGACCCGCGAGCGGCTGGCGGCGATTCCCGACGGCACCTACACGTTTGCCGATTACCTCGACAACGACGGCATCGACTTGGCGCAGCGCATCACCATCCGGGCCACGGTGACCGTGCAGGGCTCAGACATTTTCTTTGACTTTACCGGCACCAGCCCGCAGGTGCGCGGGCCGCTCAACTGCGTGCCCACCGCGGCGATGGCCGGCGCCTACTACGTGCTGCGCACCATCACCGACCCCACCATCCCCAACAACAGCGGCTGCTACCGCCCCGTGCACTTGCACCTGCCCGAAGGCACGGTGGTCAACCCGCGGCCGCCGGCGGCGGTGAACGCCCGCACCGCCACCATCATCCGCATTGCCGACGTGCTGCACGGCGCCCTGGTGCAGGCCCTGCCCGGCAAGCTGCCGGCCGCCTCTTCGGGGCAGCTGCTGGTGGCCTCCTTTGGCGGCATCGACCCGCGCCGCGGCACCCCATACGTCACCAGCGAGCTGGGCGCCGGCGGCGTGGGGGCGCGGCCCACCAAGGACGGCGTCGACGTCATGGAAATGGGGCCCTCCAACTGCATGAACATCCCGGTGGAAGCCATCGAAATGCACTACCCGCTGCGCATCCGCCGCTACGGCCTGCGCCAGGACTCCGGCGGCGCCGGCACCTACCGCGGCGGGCTGGGGGCCAGCAAAGTCTTCGAGGCCACCCACGGCGACGTTACCGTGTCGATTCGCGGCGAGCGCTTCTTCACCCCACCCTGGGGGCTCTACGGCGGCTTGCCGGCCGCCCCGGCGCGCGCCTGGATCGAGCGCGCCGACGGCCGCCGCGAGGAGATCCCGTCCAAGCGCGTCTTCACCCTGCACGCCGGCGAGCGCCTGCACGTGGAGACGCCCGGCGGCGGGGGCTACGGCGACCCGCTGGCGCGCGACCCGGAGGCGGTACGCCAGGACGTGCTGGCGCGCCGCGTCAGCCGCGAGGCAGCGCGCGCGCTTTACGGCGTGGTGCTGGACGCCGCCCTCACTGTTGACCGCGACGCCACGCAGCGCCTGCGTGCCACGTTGCAGCAGCAGCGGGGTCCCATTACCTGGACGTACGACCGCGGACCGCTGGGAAAGGAGTAAGGCGTGGCCGAGGCGCTGCCGTACGGGCTTACCGAGGAAGGGCTGGCCATTTTGCAGGCCGTGGAGCGGCGCCTGCTGTGGCTCACCACTTACTTGCTGCATGACATCAACAAGCTGCGGCCCAATCCCGACGGCATGAAAGTGGGTGGCCATCAGGCAAGCAGCGCCTCGCTGGTGAGCCTGCTCACGGCGCTCTACGGCGTGGTGCTGCGCCCCCACGACCAGGTGGCCCTCAAGCCGCACGCGGCTCCTGCCTTCCACGCCTTGCAGTACTTGCTGGGCTGGATCTCGCTCGAGCAGCTGCGCAGCCTGCGCGACTTGGGCGGCCTGCAGGCGTATCCCAACCGCGTCAAGGACCCCGGGGTGACCATCTCCACCGCTTCCGCCGGCCTGGGGGCGGCGGCGACGATTTTTGGTGCCCTGGCGCAGCGCTACGTGCGCGATCACTTTGGCAGCGCGCCGCCGGGCCGCTACGTGGCCCTGGTGGGCGACGCCGAGCTCGACGAGGGCAACATCCCCGAAGCCCTGGGCGAGGCCAGCGCCTACGACCTGCGCTCCCTGTGGTGGATCATCGACTGTAACCGCCAGAGCCTCGACCGCGTGGTGCCGGCAGCCCTGACGCGGCAAATCGGGGCGCTGTTTGCCGCCAAGGGCTGGCGGGTGCTGGAGCTGCGCTACGGCAGCCAGCAAGAGGCCTGCTTCCGCCACCCGCAGGGGGCATGGCTCAAAGAATGGCTCGATACCTGTGACGCCAGCGAGTACCAGAGCCTGATGACGCTGCCAGGGGCGGCGCTGCGGCGCGCGCTGCAGCGCTGGGGCGAAAGGCACGGGAAAGAGGTGGCGCCGCTGCTGGCCTCGCTCGACGACGCGGCGCTCAAGGCGCTGGTGTACAACGTGGGCGGCCACGACCTGCGGCAGATCCTTATCACCCTGGCGCGGGCCGAGGAACTAGAAGGGCCGCTGGTGATCATCGCCCACACCATCAAGGGCTGGGGCCTGCCCCTGGCCGGGCACCTGGAAAACCACGCCGCCCTGCTCACCGAGGCGCAGCTGGCGGCGCTGCAGGCCGAACACGACATCGCCCCGGGCGCCGAGTGGGACCGCTTTCCTCCAGGCAGCGCCGAGCACGCCTGGCTGCAGCAGTCGCTGGCGCGGCGCGGCTTTGCCGGGCCGCCGGCGGCGCTGACGCCGCGCCTGCCGGCGGTGAAGGTGCCCGAGACCCTGGGGCTGCGCCATCCGGCCACCACCTCCACGCAGGCGGCGCTGGGGCAGCTGCTGGTGGCCTTGAGCGAGCTGCCCGTGCTCGGCGAGCGCCTGGTCACCGTGTCGCCCGACGTGGCGGTCTCCACCGGGCTAGGGGGCTGGATCAACCGCCGCGGCGTCTACGCCCCGCAGCCGCGCCCCGACTACTGGCAGGAGCACGGCGTCGAGACGCTGCTGCGCTGGCAGGAAGGGCCGCACGGGCAGCACCTCGAGCTGGGCATTGCCGAGCACAACTTCTTCCTGGCCCTGGCCATGCTGGGGCTGGCCCCGGAGATGCAGGGAGAAATGCTCTGGCCGCTGGGCACCGTGTACGATCCCTTTGTGGGGCGCGGCCTCGACGCCCTCAAGTACGCCACTTACGCCCAGGCCAAGTTCATCCTCGTGGGCACGCCATCGGGCCTGGCGCTGTGCCGCGAAGCCGGGGCGCACCAGTCCTTCCTCACGCCGCTGCTGGGCCTGGGCCTGCCCCAGCTGGTCTTTTACGAGCCGGCTTATGCCGCCGAGGTGGAGGTCATCCTGTGCTGGGCGCTGCGCCAGCTCCTGGACCGCCAGGGCGGCGAAAGCGTTTACCTGCGCCTCAGCACGCGGCCGCTGCCGCAGGAAGTGCGCGGCGGTGCGGCGGCCTGGCGGCGGCAGGTGCTGGCCGGCGGCTACTGGCTGCGCGATTACCGCGGGGCGCCCGATTACCGGCAGGCGCCGCGCGTGCACCTCTTTGCCAGCGGCGCCGTGCTTGCCGAAGCGCTGGCAGCCAGCGAGGCGGCGCGCGAAGACGGCATTTACGCCAACGTCATCAACATTACCAGCGCCGACCGCCTCTTCCGCGACTGGATGGCTTTTTGCCGCGGCGCCCGCAGCCTGGGCTACCTCGACGAGCTCCTGCCTCCCGAAGAGCGGCAGGTGCCGGCGGTCACGGTGGTCGACGGCCATCCCCTGACCCTGGCCTGGCTGGGCAACGTGCTGCAGGCGCCGCTGCACGCCCTGGGCGTCACGGCCTTTGGCGAATCGGGGGCCCTGCCCGCCCTCTACCACAAGCACCAGATCGACGCCGAGGCCATCCTGGGAGCGTTAACCCGCCTGCTGTTTACAAAAAGGGGACAGGCTACTTTTTTGCCTGCGCCGTAAATAAAAAGTAGCCTGTCCCCTTTTCGCGAAGAGGAGATGGGCATGGACTTTGAGCTGACGGAAAGCGAGAAGCGCTTTCGCGACACCCTGCGCCAGTGGCTGCGGGAGAACCTGCCCCCTGGCTGGGGCACCACGGTCTTTGAGCCGGTTGACTTGCACGAGAAAGTGGCCTTTCTCAAGGAGTGGACGCGCAAGCTACACGCCGCCGGCTACGTGGGCCTCTCCTGGCCCAAAGAGTACGGCGGTGCCGGCGCCACGCTCATGGAGCAGGTGATTTTCAACGAGGAAATCGCCCGCTTCAAGGCCCCCACGCCGTACAACGCCATTGCCCTGGGCATGGTGGGGCCCACCCTCATCGAGGTGGGCACCGAGGCGCAGAAAAAGCGCTACCTCCCCAAAATGCTCACCTGCGAGGAGATCTGGTGCCAGGGCTACTCCGAACCGGGGGCCGGCTCCGACCTGGCCTCCTTGCAGACGCGCGCCGTGCCGGACGGCGACGAATTTGTCATTACCGGCCAGAAAGTGTGGACCAGCTACGCCCACGACGCCGCTTTTTGCTTTTTGCTGGCGCGCACCGACCCGCAGGCGCCCAAGCACAAGGGGCTGTCGTGCTTCATCGTCGACATGAAGAGCCCGGGGATCACCATCCGCCCCCTGCGCCAGATGACCGGCGAGGCGGAGTTCAACGAGATCTTCTTCGATCACGTGCGCGTGCCGCGCGAGAACCTGGTGGGCGAGCTCAACAACGGCTGGATGGTGGGCATCGGCCTGCTCATGCACGAGCGCGCCACCACCTCGATTCTCTACCAGGCCAACCTGCAAGTGCTCCTCCAGGACCTCATGGCGCTGGCCAAGCGCCAGGGGCGCCATCGCGACCCGCTGATCCGGCAGCGCCTGGCCCACCTCTACACCGCTGCCGAGGCCATCAAGCTCTTTGGCTACCGCTGCCTTACCAAGCGCCTGCGCGGCCAGCCGCCCGGCCCCGAGGGCTCGGTGCACCGCCTGGGCCTTACCCGCCTGACGCAGCAGGCCTACGAGCTGGCCATGGAGCTGCAAGGGCCGTACGCACAGCTCATGCACGGCTCGCCCTACGCCCTGCAAGACGGCATGTGGCAGTTTGGCTTTTTGCGCTCGCGTGCTGCCACCATCGCCGCGGGCACCGCGGAGATTCAGAAAAACATCATCGCCGAGCGCGTGCTGGGCCTGCCCAAAGGCTAGGGCAGCACCGGCCCGGGCAAGTCGGCGCCGTCGGCCGCCGGCAGGACAAGGGGGCGGTAAGTGCCGTAGCGCAGCGCCTCCACGAGGTCGGCGGCCGACGCGATAGGCTCCTCAAAGACGGTGGCGCAGGTAAGAAACCACTTGTGGCTGAGGTAGTGGGCATCGCTGCCGCCCACGCAGCGCAGCCCGTAGCGCTCGGCCAGAGCCAGGGCGCGCTGGTTGTCTTCGGGCCGGTTCTGGCCATTGTAGCCCTCGATGATGCGCACCCCGGCCACTTCTGCCAGGTTACGCTCCAGAACCGTACCAAAAGCCGACTCGCGAAAGGGGTGGGCGGGCACGGCCACCGCGCCCAGGCGGTCGAGCTCGGCAATAAGGCGGCGCCCGTCGTGCATGCGCTTGCCGATGTCCACGTGCGCCAGCACCCGCTCGCTGAGGCCGTAAACCAGAAGATGGCCCAGGTTGGTGTCCATCTCCACCCCCTTGCAGCACCAGCACGCCGTACTCGTCCCAGTAGCGCTTCAGCTCGAGCCCGGGGGTGTAGGTGCGGTGCTCGGTAAGCACAAAGCCGTCGAAGGGATGGACGGCACGGTAGGCAAGGATGAGCTCGATGTAGCCTTCGATGGTGGCGGTGCTGTCGTCTGAAGCCGCCGTGTGGACGTGCAAGTCGAGAATCACGCGCTTCCCTTCTGGCACGGCGCCGGGCACGGCTTTCCGTGCCCGGCGGTTGCCCTTACTGGCCGGGCCCCCGCTGCAGGTGGCGCAGCTCCAGCCCGAAGGCCTGCGGCCAGTACTCCACCACCTTCTCCAGCGTCCAGCCGCCGGGGCAGAAGATGGTCTTCACCGGCCGCGGGTCCTCGATGAGCGACAGGCGGTCACCGCTGATGCCAATGGTCCAGCCGGTGATGTTCTGGGCCATGTCCGAAGCCAGGAAGGCCACTACCGCAGCGACGTTTTCCGGCTTGCGCGGTACTGCCGGCCGCGGCACTTCCTCGCCGATGCCCATCTGGGCGCGCAGCTGCCGCGCCGCTTCGGGGATGGTGGCGGTCATGCGCGTGTCGGCCGCCGGCCAGATGGCGTTGGCCCGCACCCCGTACTTGGCCATGTCGCGCGCCACGGTGCGCGTCAGGCCCAGGATGCCGGCCCTTGGCCGCCGAGTAGTTGGCCTGGCCGGAGTTGCCGGCGGCAGAAATCGAGGAGAAGTTGATGATGCAGCCGCTTTTTTGCGCCCGCATGATGACGCAGGCCGGCTTGTTGACGCAGAACGCGCCACGCAGGTGCACGTTGATCACCGCGTCCCACTCTTCGATGCTCATGTTGAAGATCATGCGGTCGCGCAGGATGCCGGCGGCGTGCACCAGGATGTCGAGCTTGCCGTAGGTATCAAGCGCCGTCTGGATGATGTTCTGCCCCCCTTCCGGGGTGGCCACGGTGTCGTAATTGGGCGTGGCTTCGCCACCCGCTTCCTTGATGGCCGCCACCGTCTGGTCTGCTGCCGAGTGCGACTGCCCGGTGCCGTCCACCGACGTGCCCAGGTCGTTGACCACCACTTTGGCGCCCTCGGCGGCCATGAGCAGACATACGGCACGGGCCCGATGCCGCTGCCCCCTCCGGTGACCACGGCCACTTTGCCTTCAAGCAGGTTTCCCATGGCTTCTCTCCTCTCTAGCTCCGTTGCCCTTGCGAAAGCCTCGCTCCCGGTCGCGCTTCCGCCTTCCTTCGCGCCGTGCCCCTCGTGCCCATGGCCACCTTACCACTGCCCTCCCGGGACCAGCGGCTGCGGCTTGTTGCGCTCCTCGATGCGGATCACCCCGAAGCGGTCCGTGGCTGCCTGGAACTGCGCGCCGTTGGTCTCCTCGGAGAGGATCTCCAGGATGCGCGGGCACTTGTTCTTGCCA
>BPKO01000012.1 GCA_026005175.1 Candidatus Tectimicrobiota bacterium | reverse complement strand
CCAGAGGCGAAACGGCCAGCGCGGGTTGTAGGTGTGGCGCTTGTGCCACACTTGGAGGAAGGCCTGCTGGGCAGCATCCTGCGCGTCGTGCACGTGGTGCAGCGTCCGCAGGGCGATGCTGTACACGCGCGCCTGGTAGCGCGCCACCAGCTGGGCAAAGGCCTGCGTGTCGCCTTGCTGCACGCGGCCAAAGAGGGTTTCGTCGCCGTCTGCCATGCAGGACCTCCCGGCGGTTGCCTTCACCGTCTGTTTTAAAGTACGCTGGACGAGCGGCGAAAGGGTGGACGCGATGGCCGAAAAGGCGAGAGAGTACGTCATTCAGGTTCGGGCCCGTCACGGGGTGGGCAGCGAGGGCTGGCGCACGGTGCGGCGGCCTTCGGGGGAGCCGTACCACTTTGGCACCCGTGAAGCCGCCCTGGCGGCCGTGCAGCGGCATTTTGCGGCGCTGCGCCTAGACGTCGACGTGCGCGTGCAGGCAGTGCCCGCTACGCCATCGCCGGATCCCAGCGCCAGTAGCGAGCCACCGCCCCGGCGTCAACGCGCAGATCGATGCCCGTGATCATCGCCGCCTCGTCAGAAGCGAGGAACACCGCGGCACGGGCGTAGTGCCAGGGGCTGGGCAGCCGCTGCAGCGGCACCCCCCGCTGCGGCTCGGCAAGAAAGCCGCGGCGCTGCGGGCTGGCCTGCCGCGGCGGCGGCCAGGCCACTCCCCAGGAAGCCGCCCGCTGCTGGGCCTCGGCGGCGTCGGTGGCAGTAGGGGTGAGGCTGTTGACGCGAATGCCGTCGGCAGCGAGCTCCATGGCCACCGAGCGGGTGAAGTTGAGCAGGCCGGCCTTGGCGGTGCAGTAGCCCACGTTCCACGGCTCGCCCTGATGCCCGGCGGTGGAGATGACGTTGATGATGCTCCCCTTGCGCCCCTGGGCGCGCATCAGCTGCGCCACGTACTTGGTGCAGAGAAAGGCGCCGGTGAGGATGACGTCGAGCTGCTGGCGCCACTCGGCCAGGGGCATGTCGAGCACTCCTTTGGCGTTGAACAGCACGGCGTTGTTGACCAGAATGTCGATGCCGCCAAAGCGCCGGCGCGCTTCTTCTACCGCTGCGCGCACTTGCGCCTCGTCGGTGACGTCGCACACGATACCGCACGCTTCGCCGCCCCGCGCCTGGATGTCGGCAGCACAGGCATGGGCATAAGGCGGGTGGCGATCGACGCACGCCACCCGCGCGCCCTCTGCGGCCATCCCTAGAGCAATGCCGCCGCCGATGTTGGGGCTGGTACCGGTAATCAAGGCCACTTTGCCCTGCAGTCTCACCGTGCTTCCCCCTCGGGGAGAAAGAATGCAAAGCACTTGTTGGAGTTGAAAATGTAGCTCTCGATGAGCGTCGCTTCCTGCGGCCGGCGCCCCAGCTCGGCCATTGCCCCGACGAGACACATCCAGTTGAGGACTTCTTGCTGGCCGCTTTCCTCGATAGCTGCCAGTGGCCGCTGGCGCCAGGTGGCATAGTCGCCGCGCTGCAAGGCGGCAAAGAGGGCACGGTCGGCCTCGATATCGGGGTAGAGGTAGTAGTGCTTGGCGGTGAGAAAGGCGTGGGACCAGCTCGAGGAGGCAATCAGGGCGACGCGCCAGGGGCGATCGCGGAAGAAGCGGGCGCAGGCAGCGCCCAGATCAAAGCAGCGCCAGGGCATCGGCGAAGGCGGGTCAAGCTCGGCTTCGGCCACCGGCTGGGCCAAGCTGCCCATGCCGCCGTGCTGGGCGACGACGCGGCGGCCGTAGCAGTTGACTTGGAAGGGCAGCACGGGATAGGGGAAGCCCTGGCGGTCGTAGTCGAGAAACAGCAAGGTGTTGAGAAAGGCGTGGCCCAGCGGGTGGTGCAGCGGCCGGTAGGCATAGGCCACGTCGAAGCCGGCCTCGAGCAAGAAAGCGGTCAGGGCTTTGGCCGCCGCGCGGTGGCCGCGGAAAGTGAACGTGGTGTCTTTGCTTTCCCCCCACACGTTGTCGCGCACAAATCCCCGACTTGCCCAAGGCTGCACGCAGAGGGTGTCGTAAGCGAGCACGCAGAAAGCCGGGATGACGTCTTCGAGGAAGTTCTCGTACTGGTCGTCGCCCCAGATGAGCACCAGGTCGGGGGCAAAGGCGTCGAGCAGCTGGCGCGCCTTGCGAAACTGCGTCACCAGGGCGTGACGGTGCTGGGCGGCGGCACGCGTGCCGCCGTCGTCGCCATACTCCTGGCGCATGGCCGCCGGCCACCCCTCTGGCTGGCGGTAGGCAGGAGGGAGGCCGGGATCGCGCAGGACGCGGCGCAGGATATCGGCCATGTGCGCGTCGTGGCCGGCCAGAGGCGGGTAATGGGTCATGCCGAGGCCAAGGATGGTTCCCATGGGCGGGCTCCTTCGTTTACAGGAGGATGCTGATTTTGCCGTGTGGGCGCAGGGCCTCTAAGTCCAAAATGACGCGTCGGCGCCGGATCTTAAAGGTATCTTGGTGCCGCACCAGGGTGTACTCGTAGCGCCCGACGTAGGTGTCGACTTGCTCAAGCCGCAGGCGATAGACGACGAAGTTGGCGGTCACGTGCAGGGTGTCGCCCTCGACGGCCAGAATACGCACATTGCTCAGCAAGCGCCGGGTCCGCGAGGGTGGCCGCTCGGCCCAGGCCGCCTTGCCCAGCAGCTGGTCGACGCGGGCCCGCAACCGCGCCGCGTCGTCGGCAATAAGAAACAGCGTGTCCTGCGGGGTGCCCTCGGGGCAGTCGGTTGCCGGGATCTCGTAAACGACGTCCTCGGTGAGCAACTCTAGCCACTGGCGCAGCTGCCAGGCGTCGAGCAAGGCCGCCTCGTGGTAGAGGAAGTCTTCGACGGCGGCGCGGCTGATCGGAGAACTGGCCACCACGGGGCGCTCTCCTTCATGCGGGAGCCGCCGCAGCGGCCAGGCGCTGGGAGCAGGTCATAAGACCGTGCCACTGGCGCCAGAAAACGCGCATTTGCAGCTCGTCGTCGATCATCGGCGCCTCGCGCTTCATGCCGCGCGACAGGTCCGACCACTGCACCTCGCGGTTGGCAAAGCCCTGCTGGCAGGCTTCCAGGGCTTCCACGTCGTCAGGAGTGGCAAAGCCCCCGGGGCCCAGGAAAGTGAGGAAAGTTGCTCAGGCGCAGGGCGCGGTCTTCGGGGCTTTCCTCGCGAGGCGCCAGCGCCCAGGCGTTGATCACCGTGTAGTCGACGGCGGTGGGATAAAAGGTGCGCACGGTAATGGCCATGATGTCATTGATGATGAGGTTGGGGAAAATGAGCAGGTTGCGGCTGGTCTGCGTCATCAGGTAAGCGCGCTCGGCCCCAAAGCGCGCTTCGAGCCGGCGTCGCACGGCCTCCAGGGCGGCGCGTTTGGCTTCGCCAAAGGCCGGCGTCCAGCGGGCAATGGGGCGTCCCCAGGGCGGCTCGCTCTGGATGACGGCGTGGCCGTTGCCCAGGTTTTTGCTGATGCCGCCGCGGCGGCGCTGCACCAGGCGTGGGTCGACACCGGTGCGCAGCAGGTAGTCGAAGTAGCGGCGGTGCGTGCTGCGGGCGTGATAGCCGTCGATGCTGTTTTCTACCAGCAGCTTCCAGTTGGCGCGCATGCTGTAGGCCTGCGTGCCCGGCACGATCTCCATGCCGGCTTCGGCCTGGTCGCAGATGAGGTCGAGGTAGTCGCGCGCTCCGGCCAGGTAGTCGACGAGGTCCATCACCTCTGGATTGAAGCTGACAAAAATAAAGCCGCGGTAGACGTCGGTGCGCGCCGGCGAAGCCAGGGCCAGCTGGCGGCGGTCAAAGGCGGGGCTGTAGGCGTCCTCACCGGGCACGCCGATGAGCTCCCCCTGCGTGTTGAAGGTCCAGGCGTGGTAGAAGCACTGGAAGCTGCGGGCATTGCCGCGCGGCTCGCGGCACACCTGGGCGCCGCGGTGGGTGCAGGTGTTGCAAAAGACGCGCAGCACGCCGTCGGTGCCGCGCACCACCAGCAGCGGCCGCCCGGCGACGCAGCGCGTCAGAAAGTCGCCTGGCTGCGGCACCTCGCTTTCGTGGCCTACGTACAGCCAGCACTGCGCAAAAATGCGCTCGTGCTCGAGCTCCAGCAAGTGCGAATCGGTAAAGACGCGCCGGTGCACGCGAAACAGGCCCTCGGCGCGGTTGTCCACGATGAGGTGGGCAAGGGCTTCAGGGTGCATGGGGCTTCCTCCCTGCTCTGCGCCCGCGCAGGGTAACAGGGAGGGAAAAGCCTGTCAAGAGCCGGCGGCAGCCTCAGTACTGGTTGATGACGTCGATCATCTGCCGCAGCCGCCCGTAGCTGGCGCGGTCGAACCACAGGCGCAAGCGGGGCAGCTCGGGCACCTCCTCGGCGTCGTCGCCGATGGGGCCACTGGCAGTGATTTCCCCCTGGGTGAGGATGTCCCGGAAGTCGCGGTTGAGCCGCGCCAGCAGGGCGTCGCTGATGGGGTGCTGCACGCGGATGACCAGCTCCCCGTCCACGTAGCGCGCCGAGTGGTAGTTGCGGTAAAAAGAGGTGATCTCCGCCACCGCCTCGTCGACGTCGTCGGTGACTTTGAAAAGGTGCAAATCGGCAGGGGAAATCAGGCCCTGGGCCACCATGTGGTTCTCAATAAACGCATACCAGTCGCGCCAGAAAGTGCCGCCTGGGGCATCGAGAAACACCACGGGCATCATCGGGCTCTTGCCGGTCTGCAGCAGGGTGAGGGCCTCGTAGGCCTCGTCGTGGGTGCCAAAGCCGCCCGGGAAGAGGGCAAAGGCATGGGTTTCCTTGACGAAAATCAGCTTGCGGGTGAAAAAGTACTTGAAGTAGATCAGCTTGGCATCGTTGACAATGATCTCGTTGGGCTCCTGCTCAAAGGGCAGCAGGATGTTGAGGCCAAAGCTGTGCTCGCGCCCGGCGCCTTCCTGGGCGGCTTTCATAATGCCGTCGCCGGCGCCGGTGATGACCATGAAGCCGGCTTCCACGATGCGGCGGGCAAAGGCGCAAGCCGCCCGGTAGGTCGGCGCGGTGGGCTGGGTGCGTGCCGAGCCAAAGACGGTGACCTTGCGCACGCCCCGGTAGCGCTCGAAAACGCGGAAGGCGTAGCGCAGCTCGCGCACCGTGCGGTGCAGGATCTTCAGGTCGCCGCGCTCCAGGTGGCGGCAGCGCAGCACCGCCTCCATCAGGCCTTCGAGAAGCTCGGCCTCGGCCGATCCCCCGGCCGCAGCAATAAGGCGGCGAATCTCCATGCGCAGCTGCGGCGGGGTGAGCAAGGGTGGGCCGGACATGGGTCGTCTCTGCATCAGGCGTCCAGCATGTCGTGGAAGGTGGCACGTCGCTACCCGCAGGGGGCGGTACAATTGTACCCGTTTCGTGGGTGGGCGGCGACCCAAAGTGCGACAGGAGGAAGAAGATGGCGTATCGCCTCGAAACCGACAGCCTGGGAACCGTGGAGGTGCCGGCAGATCGCTACTACGGGGCACAGACGGCGCGGGCGCTGCGCCACTTTCGCATCGGCAACGAGCGCATGCCGCGGGAAGTGATCTGGGCCCTGGGGGTGATCAAGAAAGCGGCGGCCCTGGTCAACCAGGAGCTGGGGCGCCTGCCGGCAGCCAAAGCCGAGCTCATCGTGCGGGCCGCCGAAGAGGTGATCGCCGGCACCCTCGACGACCACTTCCCGCTTGGGGTGTGGCAGAGCGGCAGCGGCACGCAGACCAACATGAACGTCAACGAGGTGATTGCCAACCGCGCCATCGAGCTGGCAGGCGGGCAGCTAGGAAGCAAGACGCCCGTCCATCCCAACGACGACGTCAACTGCGGGCAGTCCTCAAACGACGTCTTTCCCACCGCCATGCACCTGGCCACCGTGGACGCCCTGCAGCGCCGTCTGGTGCCGGCCGTCGCACGCCTGCGCGATGCCCTGGCCGCCAAAGCCGAAGCCTTCCGCGACCTCATCAAAGTAGGCCGCACGCACCTCATGGATGCCACCCCCGTGACCCTGGGGCAGGAATTCTCCGGCTACGTGGCCCAGCTGTCTCAGGCCCTTGCGGGGTTGCAACAGCGGTGCGAGGCCCTCTACGAGCTGGCCTTGGGCGGCACCGCGGTGGGGACGGGGCTCAACACCCATCCGCAGTTTGCTGCTCGAGTGGCGGCCAAAATCGCCGCGCTTACCGGCTACCCCTTCCGCAGCGCCGCCAACAAGTTCGCCGCCCTGGCCGCCCACGATCCCCTGGTCGACACCAGTGGCGCCCTCAAAACCCTGGCCTGCGCGCTGATGAAGATCGCCAACGACGTGCGCTGGATGGCCTCAGGGCCCCGCTGTGGCCTGGGCGAACTCATTCTGCCGGCCAACGAGCCAGGCAGCTCGATCATGCCCGGGAAAGTCAACCCGACGCAGTGCGAAGCCCTGCTCATGGTGGCCATGCAGGTGGTGGGCAACGACGTGGCTGTGAGCCTGGGCGGGGCGGCGGGCAACTTTGAGCTCAACACCTGCAAGCCGCTTATCGTCTACAACGTGCTGCAATCGATCCGCCTTCTCGCCGACGCCTGCACCACCTTTCACGACTACTGCATCGTGGGCCTCACGCCCAACCGGGCCAGACTGGCCGAGTACGTGGCGCGCTCGCTGATGCTGGCCACAGCGCTGACGCCGCACCTGGGGTACGACCAGGTGGCCCGGCTGGTCCGCAAAGCCGAGGAAGAAGGGCTGACCCTGCGCGAGGCGGCCGTGGCGCTGGGGCTACTTACCCCCGAGGCCTTCGACCGCTTGGTGCGGCCCGAGGCCATGCTGGCGCCGCAGGCCTGATCAGCGCTCGCCGGGGTATTCCGCCACCTGCACGAAGGCCCGCTGCTGCGGCTGCCAGCGAAACAGCTTGGCCCCCCCGATGTGGTCGGCCTGGGCGTCGATGACCAAGTAGTCAACGGGATAAAGCGGCTCGGCGGTGTCGTCAGGCTCGCGGCCCAGCGCCGCCCGCGTGTCTTCGGCAGAAAAGTATGCGCCCACGTCGGGATGGGAGTGGTAGATGATTTTGACCGGGCGCGGGCCCTGGAAGCTCTCAACCAGAAAGCGCAAGTCCTTTCCCCCCAGATAGTACGCTTCGCGCGCCGTGCGCGGGAAGCGCTCGGGGTCAAGGGCATGGTAGCGGTTTTGCTCGTTCACGCAGCGCCGCACTTCGTCGACCCTGGCCTCGTCCCGGGGGCCAAGAAGGAAGCCGCAACACTCTTCGGGATAGGTCTCACGGGCATGGGCGTAAATGTCGGCCAGCACCTCGGCCGGCACCACCGGAATTGCCGCAGACCAGGCGTTGCGTGCGTCCTCACGGGCCATGGGCACTCTCCTTCTCTTGCCAGGGTGAGCAAAGCCTTCAGGACTATAGCGCTGCTGGCGCCAGGAGGCAACGGAGGCCTTGACCGCAGGCGTCACACCCGCTATGCTGCTGCCGTCTCTGGCTGAGGAGAGAAGATGCGTTCTGCCCCCTTCACGCAGTTTGCCGGTAGCGACACCTACGTGCTTTCTCCCGAGCTCCGCGACGCCGTCAACGTGGCCATCGCCTTGCAGCGCCCCTTGCTCGTGCGTGGCGAGCCGGGCACGGGAAAGACCATGCTGGCCTATAGCATTGCGCGTGCCCTGAGCAAGCCGCTGCTCGTCTGGCACGTCAAGTCGACCACCAAAGCCCGCGACGGGCTTTACGTGTACGATACCGTGCAGCGGCTCAACGACGCCCGCTTTGGCGACGGCGACGTGTCGGACATCAAGCGCTACATCCGCCTTGGCTGCCTCGGCCAGGCGTTTGTGGCCGAGGAGCAAGTGGTGCTGCTCATCGACGAGATCGACAAGGCCGACCTCGAGTTTCCCAACGACTTGCTCAACGAGCTCGACGAGATGCGCTTTTACATCCTGGAAACCGACGAGTGGGTGGTGGCCCGGCACCGCCCCATCGTGGTGATCACTTCCAATGCCGAAAAGGAGCTTCCCGACGCCTTTTTGCGCCGCTGCATTTTCCACTACATCGACTTTCCCGGCCCCGAACTCATGGCGGCGATCGTGCGCGTGCACTTTCCCACCCTGGCCGAGGCGCTGCTGGCCGAGGCGCTCGAGCGCTTCTACGCCCTGCGCCGCCTCGACGCCCTGCGCAAAAAGCCCTCGACGTCCGAGCTGCTCGACTGGCTACAGGCCCTTATTGTCGGCGGGGTGACCCCAGCACAGCTGCAAGCAGGGCTGCCTTTTCTCGGCGTGCTGCTGAAAAACGAGCACGACCTGGCGCTGGTGGCCAAGGACAACGGCGCAGGAGGACGGCGTGTTCCTTGACTTTTTCTATGCCCTGCGCCGGCACCGGGTGCCGGTATCTCCCACGGAATGGCTGACCCTGATGCAGGCCTTGCAGCAAGGGCTGGCGCAGGCCTCGCTGGCGCGCTTTTACACCTTGGCGCGCGCCATCCTGGTAAAAGACGTCGGCTACTACGACGCCTACGACCTTGCTTTTCGCGAGACCTTTCAGGGCATTGAAACGCCCGCCCCGCTTCTGGAGGCACTGCTGGCCTGGTTAGACGCGCCGCATGCGGCAGCCCTCGCGCCGCCTGGCAGCGCCGCGGCGGCGCTGGCCCAGCTGCGGCAGCTCCTGGCGGCGCGCCGGCAAAGAGAACAACCCGGGGGTGGCGAGCGCCTGCTAGGTTCAGGGGGAACGGCGCCCCTGGGCCATGGCGGGCAGCACGCCAGGGGCGTGCGCCTGGGCGGGGAAGGGGGGCAGGGCAGCGCGGTGCAGGTGGCGGCAGCGCGCCGCTTCGAGAACTACCGCCACGACCGCACCCTTGACGTGCGCCAGTTGCAAGTGGCCCTTAAGAAACTGCGCCACCTGCAGCGCCTGGGGGCGCAGGAAGAACTGGCCCTGGAGGAGACGGTGGCGGAGACCTGCCGCCGCGGTGGCGAGATCGAGCTCGTCTTTCGCCCGCCGCGGCGCAACAGCGCCAAAGTGCTCCTGCTCATGGATGCCGGCGGCTCGATGAGCCCTTACACGCCGCTGGTAGAGCGGCTCTTTTCCGCCGCGCATCAGGCGCGGCATTTCCGCGCCTTCCAGTACTACTATTTCCACAACTGCGTCTACGACTGGCTTTACCGCGACATGGCCCGGCGCCAGCGGGTGGCGACGGCGGCGGTGCTGCGGGCTTGCGGCGCCGACTACAAGCTCCTTCTCGTTGGCGATGCCTACATGGCGCCCGAGGAGCTTCTTGAGCCCGGCGGCGCCCTTTACGCCTTCGAGCCCAACGCCACGCCTGGCCTGGCGTGGCTGCAGCGCCTGCGCCAGCACTTCCACGCCGCTGTCTGGCTCAACCCCATGCCGGCCCAGGCGTGGCACCACCCTACCATTGCGCGCATTCGCCAGCTTTTCCCCATGTACGAGCTCACCCTGCAGGGGCTGGAAGCGGGCATCAAGGAACTGGTGCGGCGTCGGCCTTAGCGGCAGCCGGGGTCTCTGGCGCCGAGGCGGCTTGCGCCAGCTGCGGGCTGGCCTCGGCGCCTGCCGGGTGGGTGAAGCGGTCGTTGAGCTGCTGCACGTAAGCTTTGGCCTCCATCAGCACCTCGTGCAGCAAGCGCTGGCTGCGCCGTCCCCAGCCAGCCGGCCGCCTGCGCAGCACGCTGCGCCACCAGCGGGTGTTGTGCTGGAAAGCGCGCACCAGCTGTGCCCAGCGCTCGCCGTCGGGAGCCTGCTTTTCCTCGCGCTGCAAGCGCCGACACAGGGCCCTGGCGCTCAGCTTGCGCACCGTAAAGTGCGTGTACAGTCCCAGCCCTGCCGCGGCGGCCAGCACCAGGCCGCGCCACAGCGGAGCCTGCGCCAGCGTGGTCCACAGCGGGTGCGAAAGCCGCAGGCCCGTCCACTCTCCGCTCAGCGCCGTCCACAGCCCCACGGCAACCGCCGCACTGCCCAGAAGCAGGCCGTCGGCCCACAACACCCGCCGGCGCCAGCGGGCCAAAAGCGCCTGTAGCCGGGGCACGAAGTCGGCCTCGATGGCGCGGGCGTGCTGGTCGAGAAGGGCAACGACGCGGTACGCGCGCTCGATTTCCACTTGGTGCATGCGGCCAAAGATCTCCGCCAGGTCGGCGTCGCGTTTGGCCTCAAAGCGCGCCCGCAGGCTGGCGTCGGCAATGGGCACCGCCACTTCCGGGTTGTAAATGCGGTAGAAACGCCCGGCCAGCAGCCCCTTCTGGGCGAGGGCCCGCTGCCAGGCAGCCACCACGTCCTCGGGGTTGTCCTCGCCGGCTGTGGTATCGATCTGGTTAAGAATGTAGAGAAACTTGCTGGCATCGGGGCGGCGAATGGTCTGGGCCACCAGGTGCTCCAGAGTGTCTTGCATGGTGCCGGGTTCGGGGTGGCGGGCGTCGAAAAAGACCAGCACCAAGTCCGAGAGGTCAATGATGTGGTTGGTGAGGCGCAGGGTCGCGGTGCGCTGGGCATCGGCGTCAAAGCCCGGAGAATCGATCAGAATCTTGCCGCGCAAGCGCTCGCTCGGGCAGGTCTTGAGCTGCAAGTAAGCGTCGATGCGGCTGCCCTCCCCGGGCGCGAGCTCGTCGATGGCGCGGCTGATCTGGTAAAACGGAAAGCGCGGGTCGGCGTCCAGCGCCAGCCCGGGCAGCACGCGCACCGTCTGGTCGCGGCTGTAGCAGATAACGGTGAACTTGTCGTCGACGGCTTGGTTGCCAGTGCGCTGCAGCTTGTAGCCCAAGTAGTAGTTGATGAACGTCGATTTGCCTGCCGAGTACGTCCCCAGTACGGCAATAATCGGCCACCAGGAGACGCGCGTGGCGTAAGAGGCCTCGCGCTCGAGCAGGCCCAGGCGCCGCGCCACCCGGTCGAGCTTGCGAAAGCTCTGCACCGCTTGCTGCAAGATAGGGTTTTCGACGGCCAGGTGCGCTTCGAGGCTACGCAGCCGCGTCTCCAGCGGCGAGCACTTCTTCATGGTCTCTATCCTCAGTCCAAACGGGCCTCCGCCTTCTGCCCAATGGTACCAAGAGGCTCGCGCAAATGCCAGCGAGGCCCCGGGCGCGCCCGCCGGGCCTTCAGGGACCGACGATTTCCTCGCCCTCGATGAGGGTGACGAAGGCGTCGGCGATGAGGCGCTTTTCGTCTTCGCGCAAGGCGCGGCCCACCTCCGAGCGGTAGGCGGCGCGCAGGGCCTCGGCGCTGTCAAAGGCCAGAATCGCCGCGCGGTGCCGCGGGGCAGCCAGCGGCCCCAGGCTGATGGCCTGGCCGATGAGGTAGCGGCGCAGGCCAGGCAGGCGGCGGGCCAGGGGCACGTGGTACGTCCGGTAGTGTTCCTCCGCTGCTGCCAGCGAGGGGAAGTGGTCGAGGTTGAAGTTGAAACTGGCGATTAGGTACACCATAGCGGATGCTCCACGCAGGGGTTAAGGCGCCAGGCGCCGCCTGGCGCACCAGAAGAGGTGCAAACGCCGATGGCGGCACCGTACCAGTTCTGTCCGTACTGTGCAACCGCTCTTACCACCCGCTACGTGCACGGGCGATGGCGGCAAGCGTGCCCGGCATGTGGCTTTGTTCACTGGCGCAACCCGGTGGTCGGGGTGGCGGTGATCGTGACCGAAAAGGGCCAGGTGCTGCTGGCCCGCCGCGCCCGCGGGCCTTACCGGGGGGCGTGGTGCATTCCCTGTGGCTATGTCGAGCACGGCGAAGACGTGCGGGCCGCCGCGCAGCGGGAGTTTCAGGAAGAAACCGGCCTGCTGGTGCACGTGGGCGACCTCTACGCCGTGCACGCTAACTTCCACGACCCCGCGCAGCACACCGTGGGCCTCTGGTTTCGCGGCACGGTGCTTGGCGGCACCCTGCGCCCTGGCGACGACGTCGACCAGGTGGCTTACGTGCCGCTGCACCGCCTGCCAGAGCCCCTTGCTTTTCCCACCGATCGGCTGGTGCTCGCCCGCCTGCGCCAAGAAGAAGGCCAGGCCTGAGGGGTTCTCTGGCGCTGCCGCGCAGTCAAAAAACCGACACCGTCTGGGCAGGTCTCACGCCTGAGACGCCGATCGCTTCGGTGTGCAGGGTTGAGACCGCCCGCCACCTTGGCCTGCTTCCCTAAGGGCCTGTGTTGCCAGGACTTTGCTCCGGCCCGCCAGGCTGGCACACCCCTTGCTTTTTTTTCCTGGCAGCAAGCGGGACCGCAGCGGAAGGGAAGCACGCAATCTGGCCGCCGTAAAGTTCTCCGTGGGGCTTACCGATAAAGTAAGCGAGCCTGTTCGCGGCACTGTGTTTCCCTGCCGTCCAAGCGGGAACGTCCAGCAGCTCGGCGTGACGGTGCAGTGAGCCTGCACCGCCGGCGAGTCAGGGTCTATGGTGCGTGTCGGTTGCCACCCAAGAAGGGGCAACCGAAGGGGGCGGAGCCTTGGCAACAGACGGCAAGCAACCCGGCGAACCCGAGGGGATGGCAACGGAAGCGCACTGGTATGCGCTCTATACGCGCAGCCACTGCGAGCAGCTGGTACACGACCAGCTGGCCGCCAAAGGGTTTCGCCTCTTTTTGCCCAAGATCGAGGTCTGGTCGCGCCGCGGCGGCAAGCGCCACCGCATCTGGGTGCCCATGCTTCCCGGCTACCTCTTTTTGCACCACGCCATGGACAAGCTGAGCTACATCGAGGTGGTCAAGGCGCGGGGGCTGGTGCGCGTGCTCGGCGAGCGCTGGGATCGCCTGGCAGTGGTCTCCGAGGAAGAAATCGACACCCTGCGGCGGGTGATGCACGCCCACTTGCCGGCGCGGCATTTCCCGTACTTGCGCGCCGGACAGCGGGTGCGCATTACCGGCGGCCCCCTGGCCGAGGTCGAGGGCATTTTCGTGCAGGATAAGCCAGACAAGGGGTTGGTGGTCATCTCCGTCGACTTGCTGCAGCGCAGCGTGGCGGTGGAAGTCGACTGCACCCTGGTGGTGGCGGCTTGAGTGGGGAACACGGTGCGCATCTGCAAGCATTACATTCCCTGGAAATTGCTAGTATTGGTGGTGGCCGAGGGCGCCATCCTGTTTGCCTCTGTTTACGCCGGGGCAGCGCTGGGCTATCTGGGAGGCCCCGAGCTTTGGCTCGGGTTTGAACCCATCTACCCCAAGGCCCTGCTGTTGACGCTTGTTTCCTGGCTCACCTTCTACGTGGCCAATCTCTATGACCTCCGCCTGTACCGGCGCAAGCGCGAGTTGCTGCTTACCCTGGTGGCCTGCTTCGCAGTCATTGCCGGCGTGGTGGCAGCGCTGAGCTTTCTGGTACCCCCGCTGCGCCTGAGCCGCACCGCTTACCTGGTCTCCCTGGCCGTTTCGTTGCCGGCGGTGGTGGGCTTCCGGCTGCTTTACTACTGGCTGATCAACACGCGGCAGCTGCGAGAAAAAGTGCTGATTGTCGGCGACAGCGAGGTGGCGCAGCGGCTGCTGGCCGAGCTGCACCATGAAACCCATCCCGGCGTTGAGGTGCTGGGGGTGGTGACGCCGCAGGCGCCGCGCCACCTCCTTCCCGGGGTTCGGGTATTGGGTCGGATCGACGAGCTCGAGCGCCTCGTGCGCGAGCGCAAGCCCGACGTGCTGGTGGTGGCGCTGACCGAGCGGCGAGGGGCGTTTCCCACCAAGCAGATCCTGCAGTGCAAGCTGCAAGGCGTACGCGTTGAGGATTGGCCTTCGTTTTACGAAAAGCTCACCGGCAAGATCCTGGTACACGCCTTGCGCCCCAGCTGGCTCATTTTTGCCGACGGCTTTACCCGCACCAAGCTGACCCGCACCCTGAAGCGCCTCACCGACGTTACTCTGGCGACTTTCGGACTGACCGTCTCCTTGCCTCTCATCGGCCTCATCGCGCTGCTCACCAAGCTCGACTCGGCAGGGCCGGTGTTTTTCCGCCAGGAGCGGGTGGGGGAAAACGGCAAAATCTTCACCCTTTACAAGTTCCGCACCATGGTGGTCGACGCCGAGAAAGAGACCGGACCGGTGTGGGCGCAGCAGCACGATCCGCGCGTCACGCGGCTGGGGCGCCTGCTGCGGCGCACCGGCATGGACGAGCTGCCCCAGCTTTTCAACGTGCTCAAAGGCGACATGAGCTTTGTGGGGCCGCGGCCCGAGCGCCCTCACTTCGTCGCCGAGCTGCAAGAAAAAATCCCCTACTACGCACAGCGCCTCACCGTCAAGCCGGGCATCACCGGCTGGGCCCAGGTGCGCTACGGCTACGGCGCCACCCTGGAAGACGCGGTAGAGAAGCTGCAGTACGACCTCTACTACATCAAGAACATGTCGTTCTTCCTCGATTTGCTGGTGCTGCTCAGCACCATCCACAAAGTGCTCTTTGCCCGGGTGGCAGTGCCGACGCCGCCGGCACGCCCGCCGCTACCCGCCGCCACCGGCGACGAAGCGGCGTGGGCTGGCATGCAGGTGGCGCCGTCGCTCGACCAGCGGCTGAGCTCGTAGAGGAGAGGGAGTATGTGGAACGTGGGCACGAAGGGAAGGTACGGGATAGTGGCCGTTTGCGCCGCGGTGCTGGGGCTGCTGGCGGCCTGTGGACAGCCGCATGTGCAGCTGCCGCCGCTGCCGGAGCAGACGGCGGTGGTGTCCGAAGAGTACCGCATTGGGCCTGAAGACGTGGTCGAAGTCACGGTGTGGAAGAACCCCGACTTGTCGCGGGTGGTCACCGTGCGCCCTGACGGCAAGATCTCTCTGCCCCTTATCGGGGACGTGGCGGCGGCGGGAAAGACGGCGCCGCAGCTGGCCCAGGAAATTACCGAGCTGCTCAAGGCCTATTACAAAGAGCCGCCGCAGGTCTCTGTTGTCTTGCAGCAAGTCAACAGCTACGCCATTTACGTCATCGGCGAGGTGCGCAACCCCGGCAAGCACGTGGTGAAAACCGGTACCACCTTCTTGCAGGCAGTGGCCCTGGCGGGCGGGTTTACAGAGTTTGCTTCCACGAACCACATCGTGCTGCGCCGCCGCATCGCCAAGGACCAAGAAGCGGCGATGATCCTGCGCTACCGCGACGTGGTGGCCGGGGTGCAAGACAACATCGTGCTCATGCCGGGCGACACCCTTATTGTCCAGTAACTTCCTGAGGACGGCTACACCATGAACCCCAACGGCAAAGCCCTCGCCCTCCCGCTGCAGCAAAGCACTTTTGGCATCCAGGACTACCTGGAGATCTTCTGGCGCCGCAAGTGGTGGCTCGTCGTCCCCCTGCTGCTGGGGACGGTCATCGCCGTCGTGTACAGCTACACCTTGCCGCCGCTTTACCGCTCTTCCACCCTCATCCTCGTTGAGCCGCAAGAAGTGCCGCCGTCCTACGTCAGCTCGCTGGTCACCTCGTCGGTCGAAGAGCGCCTGGCCACCATCCGGCAGCAGGTGATGAGCCGCACCAACCTGGAGAAGATCATCCGGGAGTTCGGCCTCTACCGCGAGCCCCAGGCGCAGCCGGTGTCGCGCGGGCTGATGGGGCGCGTGCGTACCAAAGCGAAGCGCTTGCTCCAGTCGTTGGGCCTCTACCGGGAGCCGCCCACGGTGGTGCCCGAGCGCGGGCACATTCCAGAAGAAGTCATCGCGCGCATGCGCAGCAGCATCGAGGTCGAGGTCCTCGGCGGCCGGCGCAGCGGCCACAACGCCTTTACCATCTCCTTCCGCGGCGAGAATCCGCAGACGGTGATGCAGGTGACCAACGCCCTGGCCTCTTTGTTTATCGAAGAGAACCTCAAGGTGCGGGAGCGCCAGGCCGAAGGCACCGCCGAATTTCTGGAAAGCCAGCTGCGCGAGGCAGCACGCGACTTGCAGCGCCAGGAGCAGGCCCTCAAGGAGTTCAAAGAGCGGCACCGGGGCGCCTTGCCCGAGCAGCTCGATGCCAACCTGCGTACCCTTGACCGGCTGCAACAGGAACTCCAGAGCCTCAACGAGGCCCTGCGAACCGCCGAGGAGCAAGCCCTCTTGCTAGAGCGGCAGCTGGCCGAGCTGCAGCAGGCCGAGACCCCACAGGCCTCGGCCCCAGAAGCGCCGGCGGTGCCGCTGGAGCGCGAGCTGCAACAGCTCAGAGGACAGCTGGCGCTGCTGCAAGCGCAGTTCAACGACAACTACCCCGATATCCTCATTCTCAAGCGCCGCATCGCCGAGCTGGAAGCGCAGCGAGGCACGGTGCCGGAAGCCCCTTCTGGCGGCGAGCCAGCGCCAGCGGCGAGTTCTCCACGCGGCGCGCAGCAGCTCGAATTGCAACTGCACGCCCTGCGCTCTGACATTGCCGCCCTTACCGCGCGGCGCCAGCAGGTGCAGGCGCTCATCCGCGAGTACGAGCGGCGCGTCGAGGAAACCCCCGACAACGAGCTGAAGCTGCTGACGCTTACGCGCAACTACGCCATTTCTCAGAAGAACTACGAGACGCTGCTGGCCAAGCGGCTCAACGCCAAGCTGGCCGAGAGCCTGGAAAAGCGCCAAAAAGGCGAGCAGTTTCGCATCCTCGACCCGGCCAACCTGCCCACCCGCCCCTACTGGCCGGATCGGCCCCGCATCGTGCTTGCTGGGCAGCCTGCTCAGCGGCGGCCTGGGGGCGGCGTTCATCATCGTGCTCGAGCAGCTCCGGCCCCGGCTGCGCAAGCCCGGCGACTTGCAGCGCGTGGCCGAGGCGCCCGTGTTGGCTGCCATTCCCCGCGCCCGGTGCATGCGCAAGGGCTACCGCCTGGTGGCAGTAGACGACCCCGAGGGCCTCATCACCGAGCAGTACCGCCTGCTCTACGCCCGCCTCGAAGACTTGAAGCGCGACAAAGGCCACCAGGTGTTTGCCATCTCCAGTGCCGTGCAAGGCGAAGGCAAAACCGTCACCGCCCTCAACCTGGCGGTGGTCATGGCCAGGGACTTTGGCCAGAAGACCCTGCTCCTTGAGGGTGACTTCAAGCGGCCGGTGCTCACGCGCTACCTCAAAACCGAGCTGCAGGCAGGGCTGGTGGACCTCTTGGTAAACCAGCCCGCGGCACGCTCGAGCCTGGTGCCCTTTGCCGACATCGTTATCCCGTTTGCCGACGACAACCTCGCCGTGCTGCCGGCGGTGCGCCGGGTGCGCAACTCCTCGGGCCTGCTCAACTCGCAGCAAATGCGGGACTTGCTGGCAGTGCTGCGCACCCAGTACGACTACATCCTCATCGACGCCGCCCCCGTGCTGCCCCTTTCCGACATGGCCATCTTTGAAGAAGTGGTCGACGGGGTCGTGCTGGTGGTGCGGGCGGAAAAAACGCCGCGGGCGGCGGTGAGCGATGCCGTGCAGACGCTGGCGGCAGGCAAGCTCGCGGGCTTTGTCCTCAACGACGTGCGCCAGCCAGTGCTGCTGCCCTACTACCGCTACAGCTACGAGGCGGCGTGATGCCTGCCAGCGCCCTGCAGCGCGACCTGCACACGCTGGCTGCCCACCCCTTTGACGTGGTGGTCGTCGGGGGGGGCATCTTTGGCGCCTGTGCCGCCTGGGACGCGGCCCTGCGCGGGCTGTCGGTGGCCCTGGTGGAGCGCGGCGATTTCTGCCAGGCCACTTCTGCTAACCACTTTAAAATCGTGCACGGCGGCATCCGTTACTTGCAGCACCTCGACCTGCCGCGCCTGCGCGAATCGAGCCGCGAGCGTAACGTCCTGCTGCGCATCGCTCCCCATCTGGTACACCCTTTGCCCATTGCCATTCCCACCTACGGACACGGGCTGCAAGGCAAAGCGGCGCTGCTGGCCGGGCTTACCCTGTACAACGGCCTGGCCTGGGGGCGCAACCGCGGCCTGCGCGACCCGCTGCGGCGGGTACCCTGGGGCCACGTGCTGTCGCGGCAGGAATGCTTGCGGCGCTTTCCGCAGCTGGAAGCCCGCGGGCTGACCGGTGCCGTGGTGGTGTACGACGGCCAGATGTACAACCCACCGCGCCTGGTGCTGGCCTTTTTGCGGGCAGCGGCAGCCCGCGGCGCGCAGCTTGGCAACTACCTGGAAGCCACCGGCCTACTCTGCGAGGGCCGGCGCGTCTGCGGCGTGCAGGTACGCGACGTGCTCAGCGGCGACACCTTTGCCCTCCGCGCCCGGGTGGTGCTCAACGCCACCGGCCCCTGGGCCCCTGCGCTGCTGCAGCAGTGGCTGGGGCTGCCCTTGCAGCCGCCCCCGACGTTTTCCCGCGATGCCTGCTTCGTGGTGGGGCGGCGGCTGCTGGCCGGCGACTGCGCCCTGGCCGTGCCGGGACGCACCCGCGACCCCGACGCGGTGCTCAGCCGCAAGCAGCGCCACCTCTTCCTGGTGCCCTGGCGGGACTACACCTTGGTGGGCGTCTGGCACGTGGTGCACCGCGGGGCCCCCGACGCCTTTACGGTGAGTGACGCAGAACTCGAAGACTTTATCGCCGAGGTGCGGCAGGGCTGTCCTGGACTTTCTCTCACCCTGGACGACGTCGCCCTGTGGCAGGCGGGACTGGTGCTCTTTGGCGACAATCCCCCAGGGGCAACGGATCTGCGCTACGGCAAGCGCTCGCGCCTCATCGACCACCGCCATACCCACGGCCTTGCCGGCCTGCTCACCCTCATCGGCGTGCGCGCCACCGTGGCGCGGCACATGGCGCAAAAAGCCATCGCCCTGGTGGGCGAGCAGCTAGGCCGGCGCCTGGGGCCGGCACCCACCGCCACCACCCCTCTTTATGGCGGCGACATCGCCGATGTGGCCGCCTTCCAGGCCCAGGCCTGGTCGCGCTTTCCCGCCTCGGTGCCGCCGGCGGCGCGTCAGGCCCTGCTGCGCAACTACGGCACGGCATACGAGGGTGTGCTGCGCTACTGCCAGGAAGACCCCACGTGGGCCGAACCCCTGCCCGGCGCCACGGTCCTGCGCGCCGAGGTCATCCACGCGGTGCGCGAGGAGATGGCCTGCAAGCTGAGCGACGTGGTCTTTCGCCGCACCGACTTGGGTACCGGCGCCTGGCCCCAGGAAGCCGCCCTGCAGGCCTGCGCCGCCCTTATGGCGCGCGAGCTGGGGTGGAGCCCGCAGCGGCAGCAGCAGGAACTCGACGAGGTGCGCGAGGCGCTGCGCCGGCGCACCCCCGCTTCGGAGCAGGTGGTGGTCAGTTTTTAAAGAAGGAACGCCTATGGCCGTCGAGACCCGGCTCACCGCCAAAATCGAGCCCTTTGATTCCTTCTGGGAAGCCCCGGCAGACCTCGAAAGGGGCTACACGACTTTTTACGCCTTTTACCGCCACAACTACCTCAAGTACGTGCCGGCCGATCGCGATGCCCGCATCCTGGCCGTGAGCTGCGGCCCGGGCTACTTCGTGCACACCCTGCAGCGCCACGGCTACCGGCAGGTGCTGGGCATTGATTCCTGTGCCGACAAAGTCGCTTACGCCCAGCGCCGGGGGCTGCCCTGCCAGGTGGCGCGCGCTTTTGACTTCCTGGCCGCACACCCGCAGGCGTACGATCTCATTTTCTGCGAGCAAGAGCTCAACCACCTCACCAAAGACGAGATCCTGGCCTTCCTGGCCCTCTGCCGCGACAGCCTCAAAGAAGGGGGCACGCTCATCGTGCACGTGCTCAACGGCGCCAACCCCATCACCGGCGCCGAAGCGCTGGCGCAGAATTTTGACCACTACAACACCTTCACCGAGTACTCGCTGCGCCAGGTGCTCGAGTACAGCGGCTTTCGCCACATCCGCGTCATCCCGCTCAATCTTTATGTGTTTTACACCAATCCCTTGAACTACGTGCTGCTCGTTCTTTCCTGGCTCTACACCGCCTTTTTCCGCTTCAGCTTCCGGCTCTACGGCAAGTCCAACCGGCTGTTTACCAAGAAAATCGCCGCCATCTGCCAGAAGTAAGCGGCGCAAGGAGAACGCCATGCGGGTGACGATCACCGGCGGTACCGGATTTATTGGCTCGCGCCTGGCGCTGCGCTGCCTGGCCGCGGGCCAGGAAGTCACCGTCTTGGGGCAAGAAAACACCCCTGCGGAAGCCGCCAACCGCCGCCTGCTCGAGGCGCAAGGGGCGCGCGTGCTCTGCGGCTCGGTGACCGATGCGGCGCGCGTTGCCGAAGCGGTGCGCGGGGCGGCGTGCGTCTATCACCTGGCGGCAGCCCAGCACGAGGCCCACGCCCCGCAGGCGCACTTTTGGCAAGTCAACGTCGAAGGCACCCGCACGGTGCTGGAGGCGAGCCTGCGGGCCGGGGTGGGGCGCCTGGTTCACGGCAGCACCATTGGCGTTTACGGCAGCGCGCGGCAGGGCGCCCTAGACGAGACCTCCCCGCTGCAGCCGGACAACGTCTACGGGGTAACCAAGCTGGAAGGCGAGCGGCTGGTCCTGAGCTACTGCGACCGGCTGCCGGTGGTCGTCATCCGCATCGCCGAAACCTACGGTCCCGGGGATCGCCGCCTGCTCAAGCTGTTTAAAGCCATCGACAAGGGGGTGTTCTGCTTTTTTGGCAAAGGCGACAACCTGCACCACCCGATTTACATCGACGACTTGCTCGCCGGCCTGCGGCGGGCCGCCGAAGTGGCGCCAGCCTGCGGCGAGGTCTTTGTGCTGGCCGGTAAAGAATGGCTGACCACACGGCAGATGGTGCAGTGCATCGCCGACGTCCTGGGCAAGCCGGTGCCGCGCTGGCACCTGCCCCTGTGGGTGGGCAACGCCATGGCCTGGCTAGGGGAAAGCGTGATGGGACGCGTGGGCATCAAGCCCGTGATCCACCGGCGGCGCCTTGACTTCTTCAAAAAGAGCTTTGTGTTCTCGCTGCAAAAAGCCAACGAGGTGCTGGGCTTCTTCCCCCAGTGGGACGTCAAAGCCGGCATGCAACAAACCGCCCAGTGGTACCGGGAGCGCGGCGAGCTTTAACACGCCAGGAGCCTGCGATGCGCATTCTCATGCTCAACTACGAGTATCCTCCCCTGGGCGGCGGCGGCGGCGTGCTCAACCGGGATCTGGCCGAAGCCCTGAGCCAGGAGCACGCCATCACCCTGCTCACGTCGCGCTACGACGGGCTGCCGGCGCGCGAGGTGTGTGGGGGGGTGGAGATCGTACGCGTTCCGGTGTGGGGACGGCACGACCCGCAGGTGGCTTCGCTGCGCTCCATGCTGTCGTTTTTCCCCAGCAGCCTGGGGTATGGCTGGCGCCTGCTGCGCCGGCAGCGCGTCGACGTGGTCCACTCGCTGTTTGCCGTGCCTTCTGCCCCCTCGGGGTTCCTTTTGGCGCGGCACTTCGGCGTGCCGCACCTGCTGTCGATTCTAGGGGGCGACATTTACGACCCCAGCAAGCGCCTTTCTCCTCACCGCCACGCGCTGCTGCGGGCTCTGGTGCGCCATTTGCTGCGGGCTTCCGACGCCGTGGTGGGCATGTCGACAGACATCATCGCCCATGCCCAGAGCCGCTACGGCATCACCCGCGACATCGTGAAGATCCCGCACGGCATCCGGCGCCCCGTCTATTCCCGCACCTGCCGGGAAGCCCTGGGCTACCGGGCCCAGGAGCTCCTGCTGGTGACCGTAGGGCGGCTGGTGCCGCGCAAGGCCACGCACGAGCTTCTGGACGTCGTGGCGCGGCTGCACGGCGTGGCTTTCAAGCTGCTGATCATCGGCGACGGGCCCGAAAAGTCGCGGCTGCAGCAGCAGGCAGCACAGCAGGGTCTGGGCGACCGCGTGGCGTTTCTGGGGAGCGTCAGCGACGAGGTGAAGTTCCAGGTCCTCAGCGTGGCCGACATTTACGTGTCGACCACCCAGCACGAGGGCTTTGGCCTCATGTTCCTTGAAGCCATGGCCTGCGGCCTGCCCATTGTCAGCTACGACCACGGAGGGCACGTGGACTTTCTGATCGACGGCAAAACGGGCTTCCTGGTGCGCCTGGGCGACCGCGCCCTCTTTGCCCACCGCTTGCAAGAGCTGTGCGATCACGCCCCGTTGCGCCGCGAGATGGGGCAGTTCAACCGGGCTTATGTCGAGGAATTTTACATCGAGCGCTGCGCGCAGAAGTACAGTGCCCTGTACCGGGCGCTGGCCGCGTCGCGCGGGCCAGGCAAGGAAGGAGGAGAGCCGTGAACATTCTGGGCCTTGGCGACCACGTCAGCTGTGGCTCGGCCATCCTGCGCGATGGCGTCTTTACCGCCGTGGTGACCGACGAGCGGCTGGTGCGCGAGAAGATGGTCTTTGGCGTGCCGCGCCTGTCGATCGCCAAGGTGATGGAGCTAAGCGGCCTGGGGCCGCAGGACATTGACCGCGTGGCCATCGCCACGATCAACCAGCACCTCATCAACCGCTACGTCGACTTCCGCGGCGGCTGGTTTGGCCTCGACCGCGGGCGGGTCAAGCAGACCATCTTCGACGTGGCCTCGGTGCTCAGCCGTGCCGTGCCCTATGCCCCCTTCCTACCCCGACTCTACTACTTGGTGCGTCAGCCCTTCTACGCCCACCGCCGGCGCATGCTGCGCCACATCCTGCGCCACGAGTTTGGCATCCAGGCACCGGTGGTCTTCATCGACCACCACTACTGCCACGCCACCTCGGCCTACTACTCCAGCGGCTTTGACGCCGCCTTGGTGGTCACCATCGACGGCGGCGGCGACGGGGTATCCTCGCGCGTTTACGACGTCCAGGACGGCCGCTTTCGCCTCCTGCACACGGTGCCCAGCTACCACTCGCTGGGGGTGTTTTACTCCTACATCACCCAGATCTGCGGCTTCAAGGCCGGCCGCCACGAAGGCAAGATCACCGGGCTGGCCGCCCACGGCACGCCGCGCTACCTCGACATTTTGCGGCAGTTCATCGCCTACGAAAACGGCACATTTAAGAACATCGGCAACGTCTTTTTCCACTCCGCGCTGCGCGAGCTGCGGCGGCGCCTGCCGGCCGATTTCGACCGCGCCGACCTGGCGGCCAGCGTGCAGCACCACACCGAAGCGCTGGTGGTGCAGTACGTGCAGCACTGGCTCAAGCGCTCCGGCCGCAGCAAAGTGGCGCTGGCCGGCGGGCTGTTTGCCAACGTGGCGGTCAACCGCCGCGTGCACGAGATTCCGGGGGTGGAAGAGGTCTTCATCCATCCGGGCATGTCCGACGAGGGCATGCCGGTGGGGGCGGCGCTGGCCGCTTACTACGACCACGGGGAGACACGGCCCGAGAAGCCGCGCCTGTGCATGGAGCACGTCTACCTGGGGCCGGAATTCAGCGACGAAGAGATCCGGCAGGAGCTCGCGCGCGCCGGTATTGCCGCCGAGTACCACCCGGACATTGAGCGCGTTATCGCGGCCAAGCTGGCCGAGGGCTACGTGGTGGCGCGCTTCAACGGCCGCATGGAGTATGGCCCGCGCGCCCTGGGCAACCGCTCCATCCTCTACCAGCCCACCGATCCCAGCGTCAACGACTGGCTCAACCACGCCCTGCAGCGCACCGAGTTCATGCCCTTTGCCCCCTCGACGCTGGCCGAAGAGGCCGGCCGTTGCTACCTGCACCTTGAGGGGGCGGAAAACACCGCCCGCTTCATGACCATCACCTTTGCCTGCACCCCTTGGATGCGAGCGCACTGCCCGGGGGTGATCCACGTCGATGGCACGGCGCGCCCGCAGCTGGTGCGCCCGCAAGACAACCCCAGCTTTTACGCCATTCTGCGCGAGTACTACCGGCTGACCGGCCTGCCCTCGGTGATCAACACCAGCTTCAACATGCACGAAGAGCCCATCGTCTGCACCCCGGCCGACGCCATCCGCGCCTTTCAGCTGGGCCACCTCGACTACCTGGCCATCGGCCACTACTTGGCGCGCAACCCCGCCCCCCTGCGGCGGCCCCTGCGCCCCTCGCCCAAGGTGTCGAGGTAAGCCCCGTGTGCGGCATTGCCGGTCAGATTTGCCCGGCGGGCGTGGAGGCGGCCCGCGTGCGGCGCATGCTGCAGGTGCTGCGCCATCGCGGCCCGGACGACGAAGGGCTTTACTGCACGCCCGAGGCGGCGCTGGGGCAGCGGCGCCTGGCCATCATCGACCTCGCGGGCGGCCACCAGCCCCTGGCCAACGAAGACGGCACAGTGTGGGTGGTCTTCAACGGCGAGATTTACAACTACCAGGCCCTGCGGCGCGAGCTGGAAGCCAAAGGCCACCGCTTTGCCACCCGCAGCGACACCGAGGTCCTCGTGCACCTCTACGAAGACCTTGGCGCGCACGGCGTCACGCGCCTGCGCGGCATGTTCGCCTTTGCCCTCTGGGACAGCCGCCAGCGGCGCCTGGTGGCGGCGCGCGACCGCCTGGGGCAAAAGCCGTTCTTTTATGTCGAGCGCGGCGGCGAGCTGCTCTTTGCTTCCGAAATCAAGGCTCTGCTCGCCTTCGACCCCACCCTGGCCGAGCTCGACCGCGAGGCGCTCGACCAGTACCTGAGCCTGCGGCTCATTGCGCCGCCGCGCACCATGTTTCGCGCCGTGCGCAAGCTGCCCCCGGCGCACCTGCTGACGTTTACGCCCGACGCCGGGGTGAAAGTCGAGCGCTACTGGGACCTGCACTACGAGCCCAAGCTGGTGGGGACGGAAGACGAGCTGCTCGAGGCGCTCGAAGCCTGCCTGCTCGACTGCCTGCGGCTGCACTTGGTCAGTGACGTGCCGGTGGGCGCGTTTCTCAGCGGCGGCCTGGATTCCACCCTGGTGGTGGCCATGCTAATGAAGCACGGGATAGGGGAGCCCCTGCAGACGTTTTCCATGGGCTTGCCTTACAAGGCCTACGACGAGGCGCCCTATGCGCGGCTGGTGGCGCGGCAGTACGGCACCCGCCACCACGAAAAGCGGGTGACGCCCTCGCTCGTGCGCCTTCTGCCGCGCCTGGTGTGGCACCTCGACGAACCCTCCGACCCGCTGGCCCTCTGCACGTACCTCATCGCCCAGATGGCCCGGGAGCACGTCAAAGTCGTCCTGGGCGGCGACGGCGGAGATGAGCTCTTTGGCGGCTACGATCGCTACTATGGAAACTTGTATGCCGATTACTACGCGCGCTTGCCTGCGGGGCTGCGCCGCGGGGTCCTGGGGCCGCTGCTGGCGCACCTTCCCGAGGGGCGCTGGTACAAGAGTCTGGCCCACCGGCTCAAGTGGCTGCACCACATCGCCGAGCTGCAAGGCGGGGCGCGCTACGCGCGCAGCCTGAGCTACTTTTACTTTCCTCCCGCCTGGCGCCAAGCGCTCTACGGGCCGGCGATGCGCGAGGTGCTGGCGCACTTTGACCCCGAAGCCGCCTTGCGAGAGCCCTTTGTGCAGGCGCAGGCCGAAGCCCCCCTTGACCGCATGCTCTATGCCGACAGCCAGGTGCGGCTGCCGGATCACTCGGTGATGATTCTGGACCGCATGACCATGGCGCACGGGCTTGAAGCGCGCAGCCCCTTGATGGACCACGAGGTGGCGGAATTTGCCGCGCGCCTGCCGGTGCACCTCAAAGTGCGCGGGCGGAAGCTGCGCTACCTGCAAAAGCGCCTGGCGCAGAAGTACCTGCCCGCCCCCCTGCTGCGGCGGCCCAAGCAGGGCTTTTCCTCCGCCTTGCCCTACCTGCTGCGCGAGGAGTACCGGGTGCTCTTTCGCCGCTTTCTCGCCAGCGCCCACCTGGGGCGAGACGGCCTGCTGCAGCAGGCGGTCGTGGATCGCCTTTTGACCGAGCACCTCTCCCGGCGGGCCGACCACGGCAACCGCCTGTGGCTGCTGCTCAACGCCGAGGTCTGGTACCGGATGTTCATCGAGAGAACGCCGGTGGCGCAGCTCAGCGAGGAGCTGGCCGGGGTGGACACGCAGGAGGCGGCGTGACATGGCCACGCCCATCGGGCATGCCCTGGCGGGCTACGCGGTGTACCGGCTGACCACCAAGCCGGCCGAGCAGGGAGGGCGTGCCTGGCTGTGGCTGTGCATGCTGCTGGCCGTGGCCCCTGACTTCGATTTTCTCCCGGGCCTTCTGATAGGACAGCCGGCGCGCTATCACCAGGGCATCTCGCACAGCCTGGGCGTAGCGGGCGGCGTGAGTCTGGCCGTGGCCCTCCTGCTGCACCGGGGGCACGCTGCCTGGATAGGGGCCTGGGGACGCTTTCTGCTGGCATACGGGTCGCACTTGCTCATCGATGTGTTTTGTCCCGACGGCCGTCCTCCGTACGGCATTCCCCTGCTATGGCCCTTGATGTCCGCCCATGTGCTGGCGCCGTGGCCCGTTTTCTTGGGAGTGAACCACGCCGCCACCACCACCGCCTCCACCGGGGCATGGCTTGCGGCCCTGGCGCATCCGGTCAATCTCGGCGCCATCGGCCTCGAAATCGCCGTCCTGGGGTCGCTGCTTGCCGGCCTGCTCTGGCTGAAGCAGCGCTGGATGGGCCGCTACCCCCGGCGGCCGCACCCTTGGCGCCCGGCCGCCGCCCGGCATGACGGATGTCGATCGCCTCTTCGGGGATAAAAGGCGCGGCAGCGCAGGAGGCGCGGGGCAAAGCCATCGGCGCGGCCAGGGTGGCGGCGCCACGGGTGGCGGTGGCTGCTGGCCGGAGGCATGTTTGCCGCCTGTGCCTTGTGGCTCGACCTTGGCGCCGTCGGCCGCACCCTACAGCGCGTCTCCCTCCTGTGGCTGGCCTTGATCCTCGCTGTGATGACCCTCGACCGGCTGCTGATGGCCTGGAAGTGGGCCGTGCTCCTGTGGGCCGTTGGCCTCAAGGTGCCGTTCAGTGCCCTTGTCCGCTTCTTCTATCAGGGGACGTTTGCCGGCACGTTTTTGCCCACCAGTCTGGGGGGAGATGCCCTGCGGGCGTATCTGGTCGTGCGTGCAACAGGCGCCACCTACCCGGTGGTGGCCTCGCTGGCCATCGAGAAGGCAATGGGGCTGCTCTCTGCGGTGAGCTGGGCTTTGGCGGGCATGGCGTACTTTCTTCACCGCTCCCCTGCTTTTCCCGCCGTATGGGCCTGGGGGCTGCTGGCAGTGGCGGCAGGCGGGCACGGGGCCTTCTGGCTGTCGCTGCACCCGCGCTGCCGCGCTGCCGTGCATCGCTGGCTGTCGGCATCGCGGTCCCGCCTGGCGCAAGGCACGGGCCGTTTCCTTGAGGCCTATGTCCAGTACGGCAAACACCGCAGAGCCCTGGCGTGGAACGGCATGCTGACGGTGGTTGAGCACGGCCTACAGCTTTGTATCGTCTTGGCAATGGCGTATGGGCTCGGCATTGTCGCAGATCCGCTGCTGTTTCTCTCTGTGGCCACGGTCCATACGCTCCTCTACCGCTTGCCAATTGCGCCTGACGGCTGGGGGGTAGGGGAAGCCTCGGCAATCGGACTGTACGGGCTTATCGGGATCCTCCCTGAACAGGCCTTTTCGCTGGCTTTCCTCTCCCACGTGATGCAGCTCCTGGTGGCGCTTCCGGGGATATGGTTTATGGGAAGGGATATTTATTCTGTGAGATAGAAGGAGTTTTTAAATGATGAATCGAAAGAAAAAATTTTCTGCAGTTTCTATAGCATTATGGTTTTTAAGCGGAATCTGCACCGCAGAAGCACAGATCTTACCGTACCCAGAAAGTCCTGTAGTTACAGGAATTAGCTTTGATTTCTCTACCCATGAGCGGCATGCTCTAGGGAGTGACAACTGGCCCCGTTACTTGGGCAAATGATAACCATCAGTACACCTCTTGGGGCGATGGCGGGGGGTTTGGCGGAACGAACACCGACGGGAGGGTCTCACTTGGCGTTGCCCGCGTCGAAGGAGACGCGACGTCCTATGTCGGGATCAACGTCTGGGGAGGCAAAAACAGCCTCTACCCGGCGACGTTTGGAGGCAAATCATACGGCATCCTGGCTCTTGGCAATACCCTGTATATGTGGGTAAGCCCTGGTTCCAACACGCAAAACTATGAAGAAGCAAGACTTTATCGTTCCACGGACGGCGGCGCTTCGTGGAGCGGAGCCAGTTGGGCCTTTTCCAAAAACGATGGCCTCATCTTACCCACGTTTTTGCAGTTTGGTAAGGGATATCAGGGAGCACGCGACGAGTTTGTTTACATATATGCAAACCATTTGAAAGATAGCAGCTCTTTGAAGGTTCAGAAACCAGGAGAAATAGCATTAATTCGTGTTCATAAGAATTCGATTATGGATAGATCGGCATACCAATTTTTTTCCGGATTCGATGGGGGCGGAAATCCATTGTGGACAAACGATATTAAAAATAGAGTTCCAGTATTTATGGATCCAAACGGCGTTGGATGGAACGTTAGTGTAAGTTATAATAAAGGTCTAAATAGATATTTTTTGATCACTGAACATGAGACCAGTATGAGGGGGAAAATGGGGGTCTTTGACGCTCCCGAACCATGGGGGGCCATGGACAACGGTAGCGTATATGAACAATTTTGGTTCTCCTCATATTGAGTCGAGTACATTTTTTTGGAATTTCTCCAATAAATGGCTCAGTGTAGATGGGAAAGAGTTTGTTCTCGTCTTTACCGGGGTAGGAAGCAACGATTCGTGGAACACCGTAAGGGGAACTTTCATGGTGTCTCCCACTGCGGATATCCTGCCGCCTGCATCGCCAAAGGCCTTGGTCCTCAGGTAATCTTTTGCCTTCTAGCAGCGATGATCGGCGTGTTCGACTCAGATATTGCTCAGGGCCTGCTGGTTCTTGAGGACGGCACCACCTTTGCCGGCGTCCCTTTTGGCGCCCCTACTTCCGCCGCCGGTGAGGTGGTCTTCAACACCGGCATGGTGGGCTACCCCGAGGCGCTGACCGATCCCTCCTACCGGGGACAGATCCTGGTGCTGACCTACCCGCTAATTGGCAACTACGGCGTGCCGCCCGCACCGGCGCCGGAGCAGCTGGCCGCGGGCTTTGAGTCCAATCGCATCCAGGTGCAGGGGCTGGTGGTGGCCGACGCTTCCCCCCACTACAGCCACTGGCAGGCCGCGCGCAGCCTGGATGCCTGGCTGCGCGCCGAGGGGATCCCCGCCCTCAGCGGCGTGGACACGCGGCGGCTCACCAAGCACTTGCGCAAGCACGGCACCATGCTGGGCAAGCTCATCCTGGACGGCCATGAGCCCCCCTGGTGGGATCCCAACCGCGAAAACCTGGTGGCGCAGGTGAGCGTGAAGCAGCCGGTGGCCTACGGCCGCGGCCGGCCGCGCCTGGTGGTGGTGGACTGCGGCTGCAAGCACAGCATCCTGCGCTGCCTCTTGCAAGCCGGGGCTTCAGTATTGCGGGTGCCCTGGGACTACGACTTCCTTGCGGAGGACTTCGACGGCGTGGTGATCTCCAACGGCCCGGGCGATCCCACGCAGTGCCAGGCCACGATTGCCCACGTGCGCCGCGCCATGGCCCAGGACGTGCCCCTGCTGGGGATCTGCCTGGGGCACCAGATCCTGGCCCTCGCCGCCGGCGCCAGGACGTACAAGCTCAAGTTCGGCCACCGCAGCCAAAACCAGCCCTGCCTGGAAGCGGGTGGCCAGCGCTGCTACATCACCGCCCAAAACCACGGCTATGCCGTGGCCGCCGAGACCCTGCCGCCCGAGTGGGTGCCGTGGTTCGTCAACGCCAACGACGGCACCAACGAGGGGCTGCGCCACCGCAGCCGCCCCTTTCTGAGCGTGCAGTTTCACCCCGAGGCCGCCCCCGGCCCCCTGGATACGGCCTTCTTGTTTGAGACGTTTTTGCGCCTGTGCCGCCGATGACTGCGCTTCCCCGTAAAGTTCTGGTGCTCGGCAGCGCCGCCTTGAAAATCGGCGAGGCGGGCGAGTTCGACTACTCGGGCACGCAGGCCATCAAGGCCTTAAAAGACGAAGGGGTGGCCTGCGTGCTGGTCAACCCCAATATCGCCACCATTCAGACCTCCGAGCGCCTGGCCGACGAGGTGTACTTCTTGCCGGTGACGCCGGACTTCGTGGCACAGGTGATTGCCAGGGAGCGCCCCGACGGCCTGCTGCTCAGCTTTGGCGGACAGACGGCGCTCAACTGCGGCGTGGCGCTCGACGAGCGCGGTGTGCTGGCGCGCTACGGGGTGCAGGTGCTGGGTACCCCGGTGGCCGCCATCCGCGACACCGAGGACCGCGCCCGCTTTGCGGCGCGCCTGGCCGAAATCGGTGTGCCGACGCCGCGCAGCCACGCAGTGTCGTCGGTGGCAGCGGCGGTAGAGGCCGCTGCCGAGCTGGGCTACCCGGTGATGCTGCGCGCCGCGTACGCCCTGGGGGGGCTGGGGGCCGGCGTGTGCACGCACGAAGCCGAGGTGCGCGAGCGCGCCGCCAGGGCGCTGGCGCACAGCCCGCAGCTGCTGGTGGAGGAATACCTCGCCGGCTGGAAGGAAATCGAATACGAGGTGGTGCGCGACCGCTTCGACAACTGCATCACCGTGTGCAACATGGAAAACATCGATCCCATGGGCATCCACACCGGCGAAAGCGCCGTCGTTGCCCCCAGCCAGACGCTGAGCAATGCCGAGTACCACCAGTTGCGCGAGGCGGCCCTCCGCGTGGTGCGCTACCTGGGCATCATTGGCGAGTGCAATATCCAGTTTGCCCTCGATCCGCACAGCGGCGCCTTCCGGGCCATCGAAGTCAACGCCCGGCTTTCGCGTAGCTCGGCCCTGGCCTCCAAAGCCACCGGCTATCCGCTGGCTTACGTGGCGGCCAAGCTCGCCCTGGGCTATAGCCTGCCGGCGCTGCCCAACGCCGTGACCGGCGCCACCACCGCTTGCTTTGAGCCGGCGCTGGACTACGTGGTGGTGAAGCTGCCGCGCTGGGACCTCAAGAAGTTCCGCCACGCCAACAAGCGCCTGGGTTCGGGAATGAAGTCGGTGGGTGAGGTGATGGCCATCGGCCGCTGCTTCGAAGAGGCCCTGCAAAAAGCGCTGCGCATGCTCAACATCCGCGTGCAGGGCCTGGTGGGCAACGCCCACCTGCGCTTTGCCGACCTCGACGCCGCCCTGGGCCAGCCTACCCCCGAGCGCCTCTTTGCCATTGCCGAGGCGCTGCGACGGGGCTACGCGGTGGCCAAGATCCACGAGCTGTCGCATATCGATCCCTGGTTTCTCTACCGTATCCGTACCCTTGTGGAAATGGAACAACAGCTGCGTCAGGCCCCCCCGCACGCCTTGCCGCACGACTTGCTAAAGCGGGCCAAGCAGCTTGGCTTTGCCGATGCCCAGATTGCCGCCCTCACCGGCACCACCGAGGCAGCGGTGCGCCGGCAGCGGCAGGCTTACGGCCTGCGGCCGTGCGTGAAGCAAATCGACACCCTGGCTGCCGAGTATCCGGCCCAGACCAACTACCTGTACCTCACCTACAACGGCGAGGAAGACGACGTGGCGGGCAGCGCGCAGCCGCCGGTGCTGGTGCTGGGCTCCGGGCCTTACTGCATTGGCAGCTCCGTCGAGTTTGACTGGTGCGGGGTGACCACCGTGCACACCCTGCGGCAGCTGGGCTACCCCACGGTGGTGGTCAACTGCAATCCCGAAACCGTCAGCACCGACTACAACGAGAGCGACCGGCTCTACTTCGAAGAGCTCAGCCTGGAGGCGCTCCTTGAAATTGCCGCCAAGGAGCGGCCCCTGGGCTTGGTGCTGTGCATGGGCGGGCAGATTCCCAACACCCTGGCCCTGGCCTGCCACGCCGCGGGGCTGCCGGTGCTGGGCACGGCGCCAGAGGACATCGACCGCGCCGAGGACCGCCACAAGTTTGCCCAGCTGCTCGAAACCCTCGGCATCGCCCAGCCCCCCTGGCGCCAGCTGCAGTCGCTGGCTGCCGCCCAGGCCTTTGCCCAGCAAGTGGGCTACCCGGTGCTGGTGCGGCCTTCGTACGTGCTGAGCGGCGCGGCGATGAGTGTGGCCTGTAACGACGCCGAGCTGGCGCGCGTCGTGCAGGTGGCGGCACACGTCTCCCCCCAGCATCCGGTGGTGGTGAGCAAGTTTATTGAAGCCGCCCAGGAGCTTGAGTTCGACGCCGTGGCACGCCACGGCGAGCTCGTGGTGTGGGCCATCTCCGAGCACGTGGAACACGCCGGCGTGCACTCTGGCGACGCCACCCTGGTCTTCCCTCCGCGGCATACGGCGCCGGCGGTGCAGCGGCAGATCCGGCGGGCAGGGGCGGCCATTGCGCGGGCGCTGCGCATCCACGGCCCTTTCAACGTGCAGTTCCTGGTCAAAGACGGCCAGGTGCAGGTCATCGAGTGCAACCTGCGCGCCTCGCGCAGCTTTCCTTTCGTTTCCAAAGTGTCCAAGGTCAACTTCATTGAGCTCGCCACGCGCGTGCTCATGGAGCAGGCGGTGCGCCCGCCCCGCCGGCGGCTGCACGCCTTGCCTTACGTGGGGGTCAAGGCGCCGCAGTTCTCCTTTACCCGCCTCGAAGGCGTCGACCCCACGCCCGGCGTGGAGATGGCTTCTACCGGCGAGGTGGCCTGCCTGGGCGAGGACTTTGACGAGGCGTTTCTCAAGGCGCTGCTGGCGGTGGGCTACCGCCTGCCCCTGCGGCGGGTGCTGCTGTCGACGGGTCCCCTGCCGAGCAAGGCGGCCTTTTTGCCCAGTGCCGCGCAGCTCGTCGCCTTGGGGGTGACCCTTTACGCCACTCCGGGCACGGCGCGCTTCTTGCGAGACCACGGCATCGCGGTGCAGGCCCTGGCCTGGCCCCTTGAGGCCGGCCAGCCCAACGTGCGCGACGTGCTGCGACCAGAGGTGCTCGACCTGGTGGTCAACATCCCCAAGAACAACCAGGAAGACGAGCTCACCAACGACTACTTCATCCGCCGGCGCGCTGCCGATTTGGGCATTCCGCTGATCACCAATTTGCAGCTGGCCCAGCGCCTGGTGGCTGCTCTGAGCCGCAAGCGCTTTGCAGACCTGCACGTCAAGCCCTGGAGGGCATACGGTGGCCACTGAGACCCCCGCCCCGGTGCTGTCGGTGGTGATTCCCGTCTACAACGAGGAAGAGAGCCTCCAGCCTCTGGTGCAGCGCCTGCGCGCGGCCTGCGAGCCTCTGGGGCTACCCTACGAGGTGCTCTTTGTCGACGACGGCAGCCAGGACAGCACCTTTGCCACTCTGGAAGCCCTGCACCGGCAAGACGGGCGCCTGCGGGTGCTGCGCTTTCGCAAGAACTACGGGCAAACGGCGGCCATGGCCGCCGGCTTTCGCCACGCCCGCGGGCAGGTCATCGTCAGCATGGACGGCGACTTGCAAAACGACCCGGCCGACATTCCGCGGCTGCTGGCCAAGCTCGAAGAAGGCTACGACGTCGTCTGCGGCTGGCGCAAGGCGCGCCAGGACAAGCTGCTGTCGCGCCGCGTGCCGTCGCTGATCGCCAACTGGCTCATTGGCAAGGTCACCGGCGTGCCCATTCACGACAACGGCTGCTCGCTTAAGGCCTACCGGGCCGAGGTGATCAAGCGGGTGCAGCTCTATGCCGAACTACACCGCTTCATTCCGGCCATGTCCACCCTGACCGGAGCCCGCATTGCCGAGCTGGTGGTGCGCCACCACCCGCGGCGCTTTGGCCGCAGCAAGTACGGCATCTCGCGCACCTGGCGGGTCTTTTTGGACCTCTTCGTGGTCAAGATGCTCACCGCCTGGGCCGCACGGCCGCGGCTGTGGTTTGCCACCCTGGCCGTGGTGCCCCTGCTGGGCAGCCTGGGCAGCTTGGTGGGGTGGGGCCTGTCGCGCTTTGCCAGCATCGTTTTTCCTGCCGTGGCATTTCTGGCCCTAGCGCTGGTGGGGCACTTGCTGGTGATGGGGCTGCTTGCCGAGCTGGTGCTGGCCACCGGGGACTTTCGCCCCGAGGCGGTGCTGGTGGTACGCGGCCACACCCCGCCGCAGCCGTGAGAGAAGGAGAAGCACCGTGCCCGTCGATCTTCAGTCCCGGCCGACCCCCGTGGCCGAAGCCGCCTCCCCGGCGGCGACCACCGTCTCGGTGGTGGTGCCGGTGTGCGAGCGCTACGACGACCTCGTCGCCCTCTACCACGCGCACAGTGCCGTGCTGCGCCGCCTCGGCCAGCGCGCCGAGTGGCTCGTAGTGCTCGACGGCGGCTTTGCCGCCGCCGCCCGTCCCCTTGAGCCCCTCATCGCGGCGGGCGAACCGCTGCGCCTGATCTTCTTGCCCCGCTGGGTGGGGGAGGCCACGGCGCTCATGGTGGGGTTTGCACACGCCCGCAGCGACCGGCTCCTCGTCTTGCCCCCTTACGCGCAAGTCGTCCCAGAAGGCCTCGCCGCCGTCCTTGAAGGCCTCGAGGCCGGCGCCGACGTGGTGGTGGCACGGCGCTTCCCGCGCTGCGACGCCTGGGTGAACCGCCTGCAGACGCGGCTCTTTCACCGCCTGGTGCGGTGGCTTACCGGCGTGCAGCTGCGCGACATGGGCTGCGGCCTCAAGGGGCTGCGGCGGCGGGTGGCCCAGGAGCTCGTCCTTTACGGCGACCTGCACCGCTTTTTGCCCGTGCTGGCCTACCAGCGCGGCTTCCGCGTGCAGGAAGTCGACGTGCCCCAGCACCCAGCCAACGGCCGCCCGCGTATCTATAGCCCCGGGGTTTACCTGCGGCGCCTGCTGGACTTGCTCACCCTGGTCTTTCTTTGCCGCTTCACCAGAAAGCCGCTGCGCTTCTTCGGCCTGCTGGGCATGGGACTCTTTGCCACCGGCTTTTTCCTCTCCCTGGTGCTGGCCCTCCAGCGCCTCTTCTTTGCCATGCCCCTGGCCGAGCGCCCCCTGCTCATCCTCGGCGTCCTGCTCATGGTCCTGGGGGTGCAGACGGGCTCCATCGGCTTTCTGGGCGAAATCATCGTCTTTACCCACAGCGACAAAGTCAGTGACTACCACATCGACCGCATCCTCGAATAGTCCGGCCGCGCCCGCCAAAGCCCGATCCTGCGGAAGGAACGTCTTCATGACTAGGGTTTTCCGAGATCGCACCGTGTTGCTACTTGTACTGCTGCTCGCCTTCCTCATCCGATTTCTCGGCATTTTCCACGATCTGCCGTTTTCGTACTATCCCGATGAAGAACACTTCGTGAAAAGATCGCTGGCGTTTGGCAACGGCGATTTCAACCCACACTGGTTTAATAAACCGGCTCTATATATGTATCTCCTATTTTTTGAATACATCTTTTTGTTCTTTTTTGGAAAACTGGTAGGCTCGTGGAACAACATAAATGATTATGCGATTTTTTATATAAACCACAAAGGAGTATTCTACTTCATAGGAAGGTTAACAACAGTTTCATTTGGTATTGGAGTTATATACCTTGTTTATCGTATTGGAAAGGAATTTTATGATGAATATATTGGAATAATTTCTGCTGTTATAGTTGCTTTTACGTTTGGTCATTACGAGAGTGCCATCCAAGTCAAGGCCGATATGCCGGCTACTTTCTTTACTCTGGCTTCGCTGCTGTTTGTTTATCGCCTTTACCGTCAGGGGCGGGTAACGGACTACCTGCTGGCTGGGGTACTGGGGGGGCTAGGCATGGCAACCAAATATTACTCCCTTGCCCTGTTGTTTCCCTTTGCCGTTGCCCACTACCTGCGAGGGCATGCGTCCAGGCGTTTCTCGCTGCGGCGGTTGCTCGACGGCAAGTTGGTGCTGGCCTATTTCGCCTTTCTGGGCGGGTTTTTCTTAGGCTCACCGTTTAATTTCCTCGATCCCACCTGGGCACAGTATTACATCCTGCCGCGCTTGCACACGCTGCTCGGGCTCAAGCATCTCGATCCGGAGATTGTCACCCGGGCACTGCCAGAAATGAACTGGCGCGTCTTCCTCGGCTCGCTCTGGCACTACGGCCGCACCGTGGTGAGCCCGCGGGGCATGGGCCTCAGCATCGGCCTCCTCTCCCTCGCCGGCTTGCTTTATTGCAGCTTATTGGGCGTACGTGACAAAAAGTACTGGGTGGTGGTGGCTTTCCCGTGGTTTTTTATCCTGCTGGCCAACTACGTGAATCCTTACTACAGCGAGCCTCGCCACCAGCTGGTGGTCTATCCCCTGCTGGCCCTCTGCGGTGCCGTTTTGTTGCGGGACGGCCTGGAGAGGCTCAGGACCCTGTGGCCGCTTTGGCCGCAGAGCGCAGTCGTCCCGTATGCCATCGCGGCGGCGCTGGTGGTGGCGGTACCGGCGTGGCACATCGCTACCGATGTGGCCATTATCTTGCAGCCCGACCCGCGGACGCTGGCCAAGGCGTGGATCGAGACGCACATCCCTGACGGCACCAAACTCGTCCTCGACGAGTACACCCCCCCATTTGCGCATGAGCCGCAAGAACCTCTTGGAGCTCTACGAACGGGCCCGCCGCGAAGACCCCAACGGCCAGTTCACGGCCCGCCTGCCGCTGTACTACCGCTACTTGCTGGCAGCCCACCGCGGCGTGTCTTATGACATCGCCCAGATCCGCTTCCCCTGGTGGCGAGAGGCCTACTACGAGGAGGGCATGAGCTTGGCCAAAACAAAATGGGACATCAACTTCGGCAATCCGGTGGAGCCCATTGGCGTGTTGCCGCTGGATGCCTACATCGAGCAGGGCTACGAGTACGTCATTACCAGCACCAAAATGATGCACAAGCTCACCCTGCCTTCCTTTGCCGCCCGCTACCCCGCGTTTGCCGCCTTTTACCGCGAGCTTGAGGCGCGGGGGAAGCTGGTGAAGGAGTTCCGCCCGCTGGCGCCCCACCCGCGGCGCCACGCCATCCGCATCTACCGCATCGGCGACGCTCCCAAGACCGCCAGCGTGTCGCACCTCCCGCAGCCCTGAGGTGGCCCCATGGAAGTCCTCTTCTGGCTCTGCGTCGGGCTCATGGCTTACGCCTACTTTGGCTACCCCCTGGCGCTGCTCGGCCTGCGCCTCTGGCGCCGGCAGCCCGTGCGCAAGGCGGACATCACGCCTGCGGTGTCGCTGCTGATTGCGGCTTATAACGAAGAAAAGGACATGCGCGCCAAGCTGGACAACGCCTTGAGCCTTGACTATCCTCAGGAAAAGCTGCAAATCATCGTGGCCTCAGACTGCTCCACCGACAAAACCGACGCCATCGTCCAAGAGTACGCGGCCCGTGGCGTGCAGCTGGTGCGGCTGCCGCAGCGCGGCGGCAAGACGGCGGCCCTCAACGCCGCCGTGCCCCATGCGCGCGGGGAGATCCTGGTGTTTTCCGATGCCGCTACCTTCTACCGTGCCGACGCCTTGCGCAAGCTGGTGCGCAGCTTTGCCGACCCTGGCGTGGGCTGCGTGAGCGGCGATATCATCTACACCAACGACGTGCAGACGCTGGTTGGCAACGGCGGTTCGCTCTACTGGCGCTACGAGCGCTGGCTGCGCCAGCTCGAAAGCGACCTGGGGTCGGTGGTGGGCATGGCCGGGTGCATGTACGCGCTGCGGCGCGCGCTTTTTCGTCCTCTGGGGATCGAGACGCCGCCGGGAAAGCGCAGCTTGAGCCAGAGCCTGGACGACGACTTTCTCACTCCGCTGCGCCTGCGCCTCGAAGGCGGGTACCGGGCGGTGATGGAGTCCGAGGCGCTTTGCTACGAGAAGGTGGCCGGCGGCTGCCGCGAGGAGTTCCGCATGCGCCGCCGGGTCATCGCCCGCGCCATCACCGGCTTGCTTTACATGCGCGCCGTCTTAAATCCGTTGCGCTTTCCTCTCTACGCCTGGCAGCTGGTGTCGCACAAGGTCCTGCGCTGGCTGGGACCTCTCTGGCTGCTGGGCGCCTTGTTTAGCAGCGCGGCGCTTGCCGCCCAGCCGCTTTACCGGGGACTGCTGGCCGCGCAGCTGGGGTTTTACTTGTGTGCGGTGGCCGGCTACCTGAGCGAGCAGCAGCGGCTGCGCACCGGCCGCTGGCTGTCCGTTCCCCTTTACTTCTGCGTTTCCAACCTGGCCGCCCTGGCGGCGCTGGGCAAAGTGCTGGGGGGGCGCCCCGATGGCGTCTGGACCCCCATTCGCCGCTGAGTCCGGTGCCGTCCCGCGTATGAACCGCTTGCAGAGGAGGCCGTCCGTTATGCCCAGCCCGATGCCCCCCCAGGCGCCCCCCGGCGTGGCAGTGGTCGGTGCCGGCTTCTGGGGCCAGAATCTGGTGCGCAATTTCCACGCCCTGGGAGCCTTGCGCCTGGTGTGCGACTGCGATGAAGCGCGCCTGCGCGCCGTGAGCAAGGCTTACCCCGGCTGCCTGACCACCCCTGCGTACGAGGCCGTCCTGCAGGATGAGACGGTGGCCGCAGTGGCCATTGCCACCCCCGGCGGAGACGCACGCGGCGCTGGTGCGCCAGGCGCTGCTGGCAGGCAAAGACGTGCTGGTGGAAAAGCCGCTGTGCCTGTCGCTGGCCGAGGGCCGCGAACTCGTCGCCCTGGCCCGCCAGCAGCAGCGCCTGCTCATGGTGGGCCATCTGCTGTGGTACCACCCCCGCCGTCCTCAAGCTAAAAGCGCTCATCGACGACGGAGCCCTGGGCCGCCTCCAGTACATTTATGCCCACCGCCTCAACCTGGGGCGCATCCGGCGCGAAGAAAACAGCCTCTGGTCGTTTGCCCCCCACGACGTCTCGGTGATTCTGGGCCTGCTGGGGGAGATGCCCGAGGCGGTGTGGGCCCAGGGCGGCAACTACCTGCACCCGCAGATTGCCGATGTCACCGTATCGCTGCTCGCCTTTCCTAGCGGCGTCAAGGCGCACATCTTTGTCTCCTGGCTCCACCCCTTTAAAGAGCAAAAGCTGGTGGTGGTCGGCGACCGCCAGATGGCGGTGTTCAACGACACCGCCACCCCCAAGCTGGTGCTTTACCCTCACACCATTGCTTGGAAGCAGCAGGTGCCGGTGGCGCAGCGGGCTGAAGCGCAGCCGGTGGCGGTCGACGACGCCGAGCCGCTGCGCCTGGAATGCGAGCACTTTCTTACCTGCGTGCGCACCCGCCAGCAGCCGCGCACCGACGGCGAAGAGGGCCTGCGCGTGCTCACCGTGCTGCAGCAGTGCCAGGCGACCTTGGAGCAGCGCCCGCCGGCCCTGCCCTCGCCAGCGGCGGCATACTTTGTCCATCCCTCGGCCTTTATCGACGAGGACGTGGTCATCGGCGAAGGCACCAAGATCTGGCACGTGTCGCATATCCTGCGCGGCTCGCGCCTGGGCCGGGAGTGCAATATCGGCCAGAACGTGGTGATCGGCCCCAACGTGACCATCGGCAATCGCGTCAAGATTCAGAACAACGTTTCGGTTTACGAAGGGGTGACTCTGGAAGACGAGGTCTTCTGCGGTCCCTCGATGGTCTTTACCAACGTTCTTAACCCGCGCAGCGCCGTGCCGCGCCGGCACCAGCTGCGTCCTACTCTCGTCAAGCGCGGTGCCTCGCTGGGGGCCAACTGCACCGTGGTGTGCGGCGTCACCATCGGCGAGTATGCCTTTGTGGCTGCCGGGGCGGTGGTGACGCGCGATGTCCCCCCCTATGCCCTGGTGGTGGGGGCGCCGGCGCGCGTGCGGGGCTGGGTGTGCGCTTGTGGCGAGAAGCTCCACTGGAGCGGCGAGCAGGCTACCTGTGGCTGCGGCCGGCGCTACGTCAAAACGGCCAGTGGGGTTCATCCCCTGAGGGAGGAATGAGATGCGGGTTCCCTTGCTCGACTTGGCGGCGCAGCACGCGCCGCTGCGGCAGGAGCTGCTGGTCGCCATGGCGCGGGTGCTCGAGCGCAGCGCCTTTATCCTGGGCGAGGAAGTGGCCGAGCTGGAAGCGCAGGTAGCGGCTTACTGCCAGGCCGCCTACGGCATCGGGGTGTCCTCGGGCACCGACGCCTTGCTGGTGGCGCTCATGGCTCTGGACATCGGCCCTGGCGATGAGGTGATCACCACGCCGTTTACTTTCTTTGCCACCGCCGGCAGCATCAGCCGCCTGGGGGCGCGGCCGGTGTTTGTCGACATCGAGCCGCAGACTTATACCCTGGATGCGGCACACCTGGAGGCGGCCATCACCCCCCGCACGCGGGCCATCATCCCCGTGCACCTCTACGGGCAGTGCGCCGACATGGCGCCCATCCTGGCGGTGGCCGCCCGCCACGGCCTGGCGGTGATCGAGGATGCGGCGCAGGCCATTGGCGCTGCTTACAGCGACGGCCGCCGCGCCGGCAGCATGGGAACGCTGGGGTGCCTGTCGTTTTTCCCCAGCAAGAACCTGGGCGGCCTGGGTGACGGCGGCATGGTGGTGACGCAGGACGCCGCTCTGGCCGAGCGGGTGCGCCTGCTGCGCGTCCACGGCAGCCAGCCCAAGTATTACCACCAGACCATTGGCGGCAACTTTCGCCTCGATACCTTGCAGGCGGCCACCTTGCTGGTAAAGCTACACCACCTGGACCGCTGGACCGCAGCGCGCCGCGCCTGCGCCCAGACCTACGAGAAGTTGTTTGCCGCCAGTGGCCTGGTGGAGCAGGTGGGGCTGCGCCTGCCCACCGCCCGCTACCGTGCCTGCGGCGTGGTGTACGACCACGTCTACCATCAGTTCGTCATTGCCGTGCCGCAGCGCGAGGCGCTGCGCGCCTTTTTGCACCAGCGCGGCATCGAGACGGCAGTTTACTACCCGCTGCCGCTGCACCTGCAACCTTGCTACCGCGACCTGGGCTACGGGCCCGGCGCTTTCCCCGTGGCCGAACGCGCCAGCCAGGAAGTGCTGGCCCTGCCCATGGGGCCCACGCTGAGCGCCGAACAGCAAGCCTACGTGGTGGACACCATCCGGGAGTTTTACCGCCGGTGAAAGTGGTCTCCATCGTCGGGGCACGGCCCCAGTTCATCAAGTGCGCTCCGGTGTCGCGGGCCCTGCGGGCGGTGGCCAGCGAGGTGCTGGTGCACACGGGCCAGCACTACGACGCGGCCATGAGTGAGGTCTTCTTCCGCGACCTAGAGCTGCCGCCTCCGGCCTACCACCTGGGGGTGGGGTCGGGGTCGCACGCCTACCAGACAGGCGAGATGCTCAAGCGCATCGAAGCGGTGCTGCTGGCAGAGCGGCCCGACTGGGTGCTGGTCTACGGCGACACCAACTCCACCTTGGCCGGGGCGCTGGCCGCGGCCAAGCTGCACCTGCCGGTGGCCCACGTGGAAGCCGGCCTGCGCAGCTTCAACCGCGCCATGCCCGAAGAAATCAACCGCGTGCTGACCGATCACCTGGCTTGCCTGCTGCTGTGTCCCACCGAGACGGCAGTGGCCAACCTGGCCCGTGAAGGCCTCACCGCCGGCGTGCACCTGGTGGGCGACGTCATGTACGACGCCCTGTGGGACCACCTGGAAGTGGCCGAGCGCCGCTCTACCATCCTCGAGCAGCTGGGCTTAGAGCCACGCGCTTACTTGGTGGCCACCGTGCACCGGGCCGAAAACACCGACCAGCCGGCGCGGCTTAAGGCACTGCTGGTAGCGCTGGAGCGCCTGGCACAGGAGGGATACCCGGTGGTCTTTCCCGTCCACCCGCGCACCCGCCAGCAGCTGGCTGCTTTAGACTGGCGCCCGGGGCCGCGCCTGCACCTGCTTTCGCCCCTGCCGTACCTGGACATGCTGCGCCTGGAAGCTGCCGCGGCGGTGATTCTCACCGACTCGGGTGGCGTGCAAAAGGAAGCCTACTGGCTGCAAGTGCCCTGCGTCACCCTGCGCGAAGAGACCGAGTGGGTGGAGACGGTGCACACAGGCTGGAACGTGCTGGTAGGGACGGACGTGGCGCGCATCGTAGAGGCGGTGCGTGCTGCTCGCCCCGGGGCAGCGGTGCCGTGGCCGTGGCCGCGCGGCGCCGCCAGCCGCGCCATTGCCGCCTTGCTGGCCAGGGGAGGGGAGGGGGAGAGAGCGGTTGCAGAAGGAGAGCCGTGATGGAGTTGGGGTTTGACACGGTGGGCAACGCCACCCTCATCTGTTATGACCGTGGGCCGGTGCTGGCCACCGACCCCTGGATCGCGGGCAGCGCCTACTTCGGCAGCTGGCGCCTGGCGTACGAGATCCCGCCCGAGCAGTACGAGGCGGTCAGCGCCTGCCCTTACGTCTGGTTTTCGCACGCCCATCCCGACCATCTCAATCCCGAGTCGCTGCCGCTGTTTCGCCACACCCAGATCCTGCTGCCCGACCATGTGGGCGGCCGCGTCTTTCGTTACCTACAGGGAGAAGGCTACCGCGTTACGGTGCTCAAAGACAAAACCTGGTTCCAGGTGTCCCCGCGCATTCGCGTCATGAGCATTGCCGATTACAACCAGGATGCCGTCTTGCTCGTCGACATCGGCGGCCAGCTGCTCGTCAACCTTAACGATGCCAACGCGGCGCGCGGCTGGGGGCAGACGGTGCGCCGCCTGGTCAAGAAATATCCCGTGGCGTTCTTGCTGTCGCTTACCGGCTTTGGCGATGCCGACATGATCAACTTTTACGACGAAGACGGCAACTACATTCTGCCCAGCGCCGCCAAGCGCGCTCCGGTGGGCAAGAGCCTGGCCGAGAAGATGCGGTTTTTCGGCACGCGCTTTGCCATCCCGTTTAGCTCACTGCACCACTACCAGCGCCAGGACAGCGTCTGGGCCAACCAGTACGTGACCACCCTGGCCGATTACCCCGTTGGCTTTGATCCCGCTGCCGGAGAGCTGTTGCCGGCGTTTATCCGCTACGACTGCCTGCGGCAGCAGTACACCGAGCTCAACCCCCCGCCGTGCCCAGACCAGGTCTATCCTCCGGAAGCCTTTGGGGACTCCTGGGCCGAGCCGCTCGAAAAAGAAGATATCCCCAAAATCCAGCGCTACTTTCGCCAAATCGAGCACCTCCAGACGTTTCTCGACTTCATCCGGGTGCGCATCGGCGGCAAAGAGGTGGTGGTGGAGCTGGCCGACGGGCGCTACCAGCGCGGCATTACCTTCGAGGCCCCGCGGCAGTCCTTCATGACTGCCATCGAGTACGAGATCTTCGACGACTTGCTCATTGGCAACTTCATGAAGACCACCCTGCACGGCAAGCTGCAGGTGCCACAGTTCCGCCAGGATTTCACCCCTTACGTAGCCAAGTATGCCGACAACGGGCTGGCCAAGACCCACGAAGAATTGCAGGCTTACTTTCGGGAATACCGGCGCCGCAACCCCGTGCACTTCCTCCATGCCACCTTGCAGCGGCGCGCTGCCGATGTCGTGCGGACCTGCTTCCCGCCCGAATCGCTGGCCTATCGTCTGTGCAAGACGGCTTACAAAGCGGTGCATAAGGGATAAGGCACGCTATGGCCAAGCGGGTCTTGATGCTGCTGGCCAACGGCTTTGACCCCGACCCGCGGGTGCACCGCGAGGCCCGCTCCCTGGTCGAGGCCGGCTATGAAGTCACGCTTCTGGCCTGGGACCGCCACGGCCGGGCGCGGCGGGTGGAGACGGTGGACGGCATCCGTGTCGAGCGCCTGGCCATTGCCTCGTCGTACGGCCGCGGCACCTCCCAGCTGCCCTGCCTGCTGCGCTTCTGGCGCCAGCTGGTGCGCACCGCCCGGCAGCGGGCGTGGGACGTGGTGCACTGTCACGACTTCGATACCCTGCCGCCGGGGTGGCTGCTGGCCAAGTGGCGCCGCAAGCCGGTCATTTTCGATGCCCACGAGAGCTATCACGAGATGCTGGCCGCCAACGTCTCGCCCCTGATCAAGAAGATCATTGCGGTGAGCGAACGCTGGCTGGTCAAGCGCGTCGATTTGCTCATCACCGTGGGCCGCCTCCTGGAGGCGGAGTACCGGCGGCGCGGCGCCCGCCACACCTGCGTGGTGGGCAACTGGAAGGCACTCGAAGACTTCCAGGTGCCGCCGGCCGAGGTAGCCCGGACGCGCCAGGCCCTGGGCATCGACCCGCAGCGCCTGGTGGTGGCTTACCTTGGCTTTTTCGAGCCCGACCGCGGCCTCTTCGAGCTCATCGCGGCGGTTAAGAGCGAGCCGGCCGTGCACCTGCTCTTGGGCGGAAAGGGCACCTTAGAAGAGCGCGTGCGGCAAGCCGCAGAGGGCTGCCGCAATATTTCTTTTCTCGGCTACGTGGCGCCGCACCTCATTCCGCGCTACACGGCAGCGGCCGACGTCGTTTACTACTGCCTCAGCGGCGACTATGGCAACAACAAGTACAGCGCCCCCAACAAGCTCTTCGAGGCGCTGGCCGCTGGCCGCGCCGTGCTCACCGGCCGCGTAGGCGAAATCGCCCGCATCGTGGCAGAAGAGCAGTGTGGCGTGTGCTTGCCGGAAGTCACCGCGGCCAGCGTCCGCCAGGCGCTGCGCGGGCTGCAAGACCGCACGCGCCTGGCAGCCTACCAGCACCGGGCGTACCTTGCCGCACGTCGCACTTACAACTGGCAGCAGGCCGAAGAGGTCCTGCTGAAGGCTTACGACCGCCTGCTGGCCGCTTCCCCTGCGAGCGTCTCCCGTGCGCTTTGCCGATAAAGCCCTGCTCTACACCGCCACCCAGGTGCTTGGCTCGGTGCTCCAAATCGCCATGGGCATGGTCATGGTGCGCTACCTGAGCAAGCACGACTACGGCACCTTCCGCCAGATCATGCTGCTGAGCGTGCTGGTTTCCAACACGGTGGCCATTGGCATTCCGCAGAGCCTGCCGTACTTCATCCCGCGCGCCGCCTCGCCGCAGGCGCGCAAGCAGCTGGCCTTGCAGGTCTTCACCGTGCTGTGCCTGCTGGGGGCGCTGGGCGCCGGCGGGCTGTACCTCTTGCGGCAGCCGCTGGGTACGGCGTTTCACAACGACGCCTTGCCCGCCGTGGCCGGCATCTGGTGCCTGTACTTTCTGTTTCTCATGCCCAGCAAGTGTGCCGAAGAGACCCTCATCGCCCTAGGGCGCATTACGGGAGCGGCTTTGCTTAATTTGGCCACGGTGGTGAGCGAGTTTGCCGTGGTGGTGGCGGCCCTGGTGGCCACGCAGAGCCTTTACGCCGTGCTGCTGGCCATGCTCGGGCTCTACGGCCTGCGGCTGCTTGCCGAGTTCGTCATCTTGCTGAGTCTGGAAGGCGGCTGGCCGCGGCTCGTTGACTGGCCGGTGCTGCGGCAGCAGGTGGCCTACAGCGCGCCTTTGGGGCTGTCGGTGCTGACCGGCGTGCTGCGCTCGTACGCCGACAAGTTTCTCATCTCGCTGCTGTACGTGCCGGAAACCTTCGCCGTCTACGCCCGGGGCGCCTTCGAGCTGCCGCTGGTGCGGGTGCTGCCTTACACCCTGGGGGGACTCCTCATTCCCAAAATCGCCGCTGCCCACAAAGCCGGAGACACGGCCAGGATCATCTACCTGTGGCAAGAAAAAGCGCGCGTGGTGGCCCTGGTGTTCTTTCCCCTCTTTGTCTTTAGCTTTCTCTTTGCCGAGCAGATCGTCACCGCCCTGTTTACCGCCGCTTACGCCGAAAGCACGCTCATTTTCCGCATTTACCTCTGCCTGCTGCCGTTTCGCATCGTGCAGTACCGCGCCATCCTCCAGGGGGTGGGCCACACGCGGCCGATCATGCTGGCCACCTGGGTGGCGCTGGGGGCCACGGTGGTGCTAAGCGTTGCCTTTCACTGGCTGCTGGGCTTCGGCGGCCCGGCCTTGGCCATGGTGCTGGGCGAGCTTGCTGGCGCCGGCTTCATGCTGTGGCAAAGCAAGCGTGTCCTGGGCGTGAAGTGGTCCGACCTGGTGCCGCTGCGCCAGCTGGCCGCCCCGTGGTGGGTGGCCTGTGGCCTGGGGCTCCTGCTGGTGCCGCTGGCGTCGCTGCCGCTGTCGCGACTGCTGTTTCTGGGCAGCACCGGTCTGCTTTACTTCGTGCTCTACGTGGCGGTGCTCAAGCTGCTGGGCGTGCTGCCCGCGCCGGCCTGGGAGCTGATGTGCCGCTGGGCGACGTTGCGGGTGTGGCGGCACCGGGAAGCGGAAGAGGTCCGTGCTGGACAGTAACGGCGCCCCGCACAGAGCGCACCTCTCCGAAGCCCCGGCGGGGCGTGGGCCGATTGCCATTCTTGAGCCTCACTACGACGATGCCTGGGTGAATCTTGGTGGGACGATGCTGCTGCGACCGCAGCAGCGCTTTCGCATCGTGTCCGTCGCCGAAGATGCCAAAAACCGCCACAACCGCACGCAGACCCTGCCGCAGTACGTCCCCCATGTGGAGACGGTGGCCCTGCGGCTACGCGGCATCCCGTGGTCTTTTCGGGGTAGCCTTGAGGAGGCAGTGCGTCTTTTCTGCGCTCAGAATCGATTATCCAGCCTGGCGGCCTTGGCAGAGCGGCTGTGGCCTTACGTTGCCGACTGCGAGGAAGTCTGGCTGCCCATGGGGCTGGAGCATCCGCAGCACGCCATTGTGGCACAGCTACTTCCCATAGGGGGCAAACGCTTCGCCTACTATCGGGAGTTTCCTTATTTTTTCCCTAGCAGAATCCGAGACTTTCGCCGCTTCGACGTGGGCTTTCGCTACAAGCTCGCCCATGCGCGCCAGCTCTGGCGCCGCCTGCACGGGTACCGGGCCGAGTATGTGGACGTGCGCCGGGTGCGCGAGCAGAAGTGGCACATTTTCACCCTCGTTTATCCCGAGCAAGCGTCATTACTGGCGCTGCGCCGCAGCCGCGTCGGCGCGCTGGCTTTGCAAGACGAGGCGCTCTTCCGTCCCTGCGGCGGGCGGGTTTCCCGCCTGCGGCGCTGGGGAGCCATTGTGCTCTTTGAATTTATCCGAGGCGGAACGTGCCGTGTCTTCTGAGTCCCTTGGGCAACGCGTCCTGATTCTCGATGTGGCCAGCACCGCGCCCCTTCATCCTGGCGGCATCATGGCCGGTACCGGGCGGGTCACCGTGGCCCATGCCACGTACTTGCAGCAGCATGGCCACAGCGTGACCGTTGTCGCTCGCCTTGCCTGTCCGCCTGGCCCGTACCAAGGGGTACAGTACGTGCATTGCGACAGTCCCGCGGCACTGCGGGCGTTTTTTCGTCAGCACCCCTGCTGGGACGTCGCCCTGGTGGTGGCCAGTCCCAAAGTGCTCATGCTGACGTATTGGTTGCCGCGGCTGCGCCTGCGATTGCTCAGCGTCCACATCGGGCCCATGGCAACCCCTGAAGAAGCCGTGGCGCGGCAGCGAATCTGGCGCATGAACGCCTTTGCCGACGCCGTGCTGTGCGTGTCAAACGCCCTGGCTGCACTGCTCCGCAGCCAGGGGGTCCGCGCCGAAAAGCTGCATGTGGTGCACAACGGCGTTGACACCCGGGTGTTTTATCCCCACCCGGTGCCACGGCAGAAGCGCCGCTTGGTGTTTGCTGGGGCGCTCGTGCCGCTCAAAGGCATCGATACCCTGCTGCAGGCGTTCGGGCAAGTCAAAGCCCACTTTGCCGATGCAGAGCTTGTCATATGCGGCGCCGCCGAGCTGTACGGCCGCACCGCATACCGGCCCGATCCTGCGTTGCTGCCCGGTGATGGCTCGGTGCAGTTTCGGGGCAGCCTGTCACAGGCGGAACTGGCACGGGAGTTTTCGCAGGCGGCGCTTGCCGTGGTGCCGTCTTCGGCACGGCGGTGTTTTGAGGGCTTTGGCATGGTGTCGCTCGAGGCGCAGGCCTGCGGCTGTCCGGTGGTTGTCACCCACAACGGCGGGCTGCCTGAAACGGTCATCGATGGGGTGACGGGACGCGTGTGTCCGCCGGACGATCCGGAGGCGCTGGCCAAGTGCCTCTGTGACTTGCTGGCCGAGCCGCTGCGGCTCCAGCGCATGGGAGCTGCGGCCTGCGCGCACGTCCGGCAGCGCTTCACCTGGGAGCGCACCTTGCAGCCTTTGGGGGACCTCGTCGCCCGGGCGGCCGGCACGGCATCGCTTCCGGGGTATGCTCGATATGTGGTGCGCTGGGCCGGCCTGCTGGCCGACCGCCTTCGCTATGGGGCATGAGGGATGGCGACTTCTTGCCCGCACGTGGCGGTGGTCAATCGCTACTTCTGGCACGACGGCGGGATCCCCGTCGCCGTGCGCAACTGGGTGGAGGCCCTGGCCAAGTACGGCGCGCGGGTGACCGTCTTTGCCAGCGACGTTGAGCCTACCGCTGCGGCGCCGGTGGCTTTTGTGCGCGTGCCCGCGCCGCGGTGGCGCCGCTTCGACCTGGGTGGCTTTGTGTTTGCAGCGCGGCTGTGGCGGCAGCTGTCGGCATGGCACCGCCGGCACCGCATCGACATCGTCCAGGTGCACGATTCCCAGGCCTACTTTGGGGCCTATGCGTTCGAAAGACGCTGCCGCGTCCCGGTGGTGCCCTTCCTGCACGGGTGGATATACAACCCGTGGCGTGCGATCGCCTACCGCAAGTCCCAGACCTTGATCTACAAAATGAGCGCCCGTTTCATTGCCAGGCACGCCTGGCGCGTCGGCTGTATCAGCCAGGAAATCCGCGAGGGACTCGCACGCCTTGGCGCCGAAGCGCACCGGCTGCTGCTCTTTCCCAACGCCTTGGACCTGGAGGCATGGCCTGAGGCCGAGGCGAAAGCGCCCGCCAGGGAAGAGAGGCAGATCCTCTTTGTCGGCCGCTTTGCCCGCGAAAAGGGCATCGAGTCCCTCCTGCGCGCTTTGCCGCAGGTGGTGCGCGCCCTGCCGCAGGCGGTGTGCGTCATGATCGGCGCCGAGGCCCAAAGTCCGGAAGGAGAGGCGGTGCTGCGGCTGGCGCGCGAGCTGGGCGTTGCCGACCACCTGCGGCTGCTGGGGCGGCTGCCCCACGCGCAGCTGCGTGCCCATTATGCGCAGGCCGACGTGGTGGTGCTGCCCTCGCTGAGCGAGGGCCATGCCATCGTGCCCCTGGAAGCGCTGGCCAGCGGCACACCGGTGGTGGCGACGCGCATCTCGGGCCTTGTCGAAACCGTGCGCGACGGCGACAACGGGCTGCTGGTGCCCCCAGGCGACCCCGAGGCGCTGGCGGAAGCGCTGCTTCGCCTCCTGCAAGACGAGGCGCTCTACGAGCGGCTCAAGCGCCGGGCCCGCCCCTCGGTGGCACGCTTTTCCTGGCAGCAAGCGGTGGAGAAGTTTCTGGCCCTGATTCCTGACCCGTCCCCGGCCGCCTGGAGGGCGTTGGTATGATCGAGTTCAGCCTGGAAGCGAACCGCGCCGTTGTGGACTGGGGCCTGCGGTGCCCAGCGTGCCAGCAGTCCCTGCGCTGGCAGTCGGCCACCCACATCCGCTGCCGGGGTTGCGGGAGCGACTACCCCGTTTACCAGGGCATCCCGGATTTTCGCGCCGCCCGGCGCGGCTTTCGCGTCAGTGCCACGGAGCGCGAACGCCTGGCGGTACTCCTGGACGCCTTCCCGCATGCCAGCTTCGAGGAGCTGCTGCGCCTGCGCTTTTCGTTCTCTAAGGGACAGCTCCCCGAACCCCTCTGGCAGCTGCACCTGCGGCACGAGCTGCAATACGTCGAGAAGGGCCACGGCCGGCGCCTGCGCATCGAACGCGTGCTGGCCCACCAGGGGCGGCAGGTCCCCCCCGGGGCCCGCTGGCTTGACATCGGCTGCGGCACCGGCACCAGCCTGCCGTGGCTGATGGCCGGCTGCGCCCGCGGGGTAGGAGTGGACATCTCGCTGCTGGACCTGCTGGTGGGCAAAAAGTTCTTCGAAGAGCGCGGCATTGCCCACCTGGGCCTGGTGTGTGCCGATGCCACTTGCCTGCCCTTTGCCCAGGCGACGTTCGAGCTGGTTAATGCCACCGACGTCATCGAGCACGTCGTGGACGGGCAGGAAGCGTTCGTGCGCCAGCTGTACCGGGTGCTGCGCCCCGGCGGCTTTGGCTACTTCAACTCCCCTAACCGCTATAACCTCTTTGGTCCGGAGCCGCACGTGCAGGTGTGGTTCGTCGGCTTTCTGCCGCGCCGCTACATGGACGCTTACGTGCGGCGCCGGCGCGGGGTGCGCTACACCAGTGTCCGCTTGCTGTCGTACTGGGAGCTCAGCCGCCTGCTGCGCCGGGTCTGCGGCACGCACTACGCCATCAGCGGCCCGCTTTTCGACCCGCGCCTGCCCGCCACCTCGCGCAAGGCGCGCTTGATTAAAGCCTGTCCCTGGCTCCTGCCGCTTGCCAACCGCGTGGCGTTTTACGTCATCACCGATTACCAGGTGCTCGTGCACAAGCCCCACGCCTAGCGCCCGTGGCGGGACATGAAGGAGCGTCTCGTGAGCAAGCTCTACGTTCTTCTTACCATCGACACGGAAGCTGACTTCCGTAACGGCCGCGTCATTCCCCTCTCCAAGATGGTCTACGGCGAAGTCGGCGGCCGCTGCTACGGCATCCCGCTCATCATGGACCTCTGCGAGCAGTACGGCTATCGCGCCACCTTCTTCGTCAGCCCCTTTGAAGCCCGCGTGCTCGGGGAGGCGGGCATGCGGCAAGCTTGCGAGCTGATTGCCCGCCGCGGCCACGATGTGCAGCTACACACCCACCCCAAGTGGGTGACCAACGCCCGCTTCATGTGGCAGCATCCCCTTGAGCAGCAAGTCGAACTGCTCGACTACGGCAAACGCCTGCTGCAGGCCTGGGTGGGGCGGCCGCCGCTGGCCCACCGCGCTGGCGGCTTTGGCGCCGATCATCACACCCTGCGGGCGCTCAAAAGCGTCGGCATTCCCGTGGACAGCTCGCATATCGGCTCGCCTTACTGCCGCCTCGATCCCCACAAGGTATGGCGCAACGGCGTGCAGCTCACCCCCGAGGGCATCGTGGAGCTGCCGGTGACGCAGTTCGCGCAGTTTAAGCTGGGACGCTTCATGCCCACCAAACCCTTTGACATCAACGCCAACACCCTGAGCGAGCTGCGCTTCGTGGTACGCGCCGCCCGCGCCACCGGCCTGCCCGTGGTGACGCTGCTCATGCACAGCTTCAGCTTTCTCAAGCGCAGCAAGGACCGCAGCGTGTTTACCCCCATCCCCGCGGAGGTGCGCAAGTTTGCTCGTTTCCTGCGCTTTCTTGCCGAGCAGCCCGACGTCGAGGTGCTGACGGTGGCGGCCTGGTACCGCCTTTACCAGCAGGCGCCGCAGGCGTTTGCAACGCCGACCGAGGTGCTGCCGGTGTCAACCCTGGCCCGCTCGCTGGTGCGTGCTTGCCGCTACTACAACCGCGGCAAGGGGAACCTGCTGCTGGCCGGCAGCAGCGCTGCCGGCACGGCGGGCCTTGGCCTGCTCGGGTGGCTGTTGTGGCGACTGCTGTGACGCCGCCTGCGGTGGCCCGCGCCGCCACGCCGCGGGTGCTGGTGGTGTCGTCGCTGTTTCCTACGGCGGCAGAGCCGACCAGCGGCATTTTCGTCCGCGAGCAGCTGCGGCAGCTGCGGCGCTACTGCCGCCTCGTTGCCGTGGTCTCTCCCAAGCCGCGCCCGCTGCTAAAGCGCGCCCGTACTGCCGTGGCGCGCTGGCACGGCACGCCGGTATACCACTGCACGTACGCTGCGGTGCCCAAGCTGAGCGTCTACCTCAACTGGCTGTCGTACCTGGCCGCCCTGCGGCGCGCAGCGCGCCGGCAGCAGTGGGCGGCGCGCTGCGACGTGCTCCACGTGCACTTTGCCTATCCGGCAGGACTGGCCGTGGCGCTGCTGGGCCGGCAGTGGCGCCGCCCGGTGGTGCTGACGGTGCGCGGCTCGGACCTCAACCGCTTTCCCAAGGACCCCATATTGCGGCAAGCGATCCGCTACACCCTGCGGGCCGTGGCCCACGTGATCGCCGTCAGTGAGGACCTTAGGCGCAAAGCCGTTGCCCTGGGCGCTGCACCCGCCAACGTCAGCGTCATTCCCAACGGCGTCGACCTGGCCCGCTTTCGCCCGCTGCCTCAGGCCCTCGCCCGCCAGCGCCTGGGCCTGCCGGCCAGTGCGCAGGTGGTGCTATACGTGGGCGCCCTGGAAGCAGGCAAGGGTGTGCTTGACCTCCTGCGCGCGTTTCGCGCCGTGTGCGACGCGGCGCCGCAGCGCGAAGTGCGGCTCGTGCTGATCGGCCGCGGCGCGCAGCAGCGCGAGGTCTGCCGGCGATTGCGGGCGCTGTCCCTGGATGGGCGCGCGCAGTGGTGCCCTCACGTGCCGCATGCCGAGGTGCCCCTGTGGCTGGGTGCCAGCGACGTGCTTTGCCTGCCCAGCTATAGCGAGGGGCGCCCCAACGTGATTTACGAGGCCATGGCCTGCGGCCGCCCGGTGGTGGCCAGCCGCGTCGGGGGGATTCCGGAGATGCTCTGCGCGCCAGCCCTGGGCGAAATGGTGCCGCCAGGCGACGTGGCAGCCCTGGCCGCGGCGCTGCAGAGGGCTCTGGCGCGGCAGTGGGACGCGGCCACCATCCGCCAGTACGCCCTTCCCCACAGCACGGCCGGGTACGCCCGGCAGGTGGTCGAAGTCTACCGGCGGTGCGTGGCCACCGCCAGCCGCTGAGGAAAGGAGAAAAGCGTGGGAAACGAAATCCTGATGGCCCGCCGCACAGCGCAAGCGATGCCGCTCGAGCACGTTCTCTGTGCGCTCTGCGACGCGAGCGACGAAGAGCTGCTGGTGACAAAAAAAGGCTTTCGCGTGGTGCGCTGCCGCCGCTGCCGCCTTGTCTACGTCAACCCGCGGCCCCAGGCTGAGGCCTTGGCCGTGCTTTACAACGCCGCTCCAGAAGGACACGGGGCGGTGGCCGGCGAGGCGGTCCATCCTGGCCACGAGCGCTACAAAATGCGCAAATTCCAGCGTGCCGTGGCCTTCATCCGCGCCTACCAGCCCCAGGCCCGCCACGTCTTTGACTTGGGCTGCGCCCGCGGCGCCTTTCTGGCCTTGGCGGCCAGCCAGGGCTGGGTGCCCTACGGCAGCGACGTCAACCCCCATTTTGTCGCCGCTTTGCAGCGGCAGTACGGGCCGCGCGTGCAGCTGCAGCAAGGCACGCGCCTGGCCTTTCCCGACGCGGCCTTCGACGTCGTCACCCTCTTTGACACCATCGAACACTTGCCCGCACCTCTGGCCACCCTGCACGAAGTCCGCCGCGTGCTGCGCCCCGGCGGCCTGTGCGTGATCACCACGCCAAACGTGGAGGGCCTCTTTCCCCGCTGCACCTATCGCTTCCTAGGCCGCACCCTCGGCGCCTGGGAACACCCCACGCCACCGGCGCACCTGTACCAGTTCGCGCCGCATACCCTGAGGGCGCTGCTTGACCGGGCTGGCTTGCCGCCGGTGGCGATGCGCACCTTTGGCATTTATCCCCCCTACACCGCCTTGCAGCTCGAAAACGCCGTGATCGAGGCCATCAAGCACCGGCGCTCCCCGAAGCCGCATCCCCCGCTGGCCGCCACGTCCCACAGGAAAGACGCAGCAGCCGGCGCGCCGGCCCATCCCCTGCGCAAGCTGCCGCGCCTGGGGCTGCGCGTTGCCTGCTGGGCGCTGGTGGGCAGCCTCTACCCACTGGCCCGCCTCTGCGACCGGAGCGACGCCATGCTCGTTGCGGCCCGCAAGCCAGCTTAAACGGGACACCACCATGGGCAAACAAGAAATTCTCATTCTCAGCGCCACCGCCGTCGTCTGGCTGGTTACGATCTTCGGCCGGCCTTACATCGGCCTGGTGTATTTCTACCTTTACTCCGAGCTGTACTACACGAACATTTTCTCGGAATTTAGACCCCTAAGAATTCCGTTTGTTACCTCAGTCCTTGTGCTCGTTTCAATGATCTTGAATTACAAAGAAAGAATACATATACCAAGACAAACATGGCTAATGTTGATATTTTTCTTTATTATGTGTCTTTCGAGATTGTCGAATAACCTCGAGGTTTTCGATCATTACTATATGGATTTCTTCTGGAAGGCGACATTTCTGCAGCTGCTGATCGTCAGCTTGATCGACACGCGCCAGAAGCTCAAGTGTTTTGCCTGGGTACTGGTGATTGCCGGGGCGACGCTGGCCTATGTGGCGCGTTACCACGACACCCAGGCTCCCTATTTGTGGGTGAACCGCAATGACTTTGCCGGCCTCCTGGTGTCGGTGGTGCCTTTTGCCTGCTTCCTGGCCTTTACCGGGGCCAAGAAGCTGCTTCAGCTCGAAGGCCTGGGGTACTTTGCCATTCTCCTGTTTGGCGTGGCCGGCACCAATTCGCGCGGCGGCTACCTGGCCCTGGCGGTGGTGCTGGCGCTGTCGGCGCTGCTGACGTTTCGCCAGGAGCGCCTGCGCACCCTCTTGCTGGGAGCGCTGGTGGTGGTGGCGGTGCTGTCGCGGGTCTCTGACGTGCACTGGCAGCGGTTTAGCACCGTGCGCCTCGACCTGGAGCAGGGGGGCACAGGCGGCCAGCGCCTGGCCGCCTGGGGGGCGGGGTGGAACATGCTGACGGCCAATCCGCTGCTGGGCGTCGGGGTAGGGGAGTTTCCCAACAGCTTTGGCAAGTACGCCACCGCCGAACAGAAGCGGCGCGCCGGCGGCGACTGGTTCCGCCAGCGCATCAATGCCCACAACACCATTGTGCAAATCGCCGCCGAAACGGGACTTCTGGGGTTGAGCGTCTGGCTCATGCTCATGGCCATGAGCTTTCAGGACCTGCGCCGGGCGCTGCGCCTGGCGCGAGGGGATCCGGAGCTGCGCGAGTTGTTTCTGGCCATCACCATTGGGTTTATCGGCTACCTCGTTGCCGGCCTCTTTGGTAACTATGGGTACTACTACGAGCTGTACACCTTTGTCGCCTTGAGCGCGGTGATCCGGCGCATCGCCGAGCAGGAGCGGGCTGCCGCCATGGCAGCGCCAGAGGCCACCTGCGGCTCGGCCTGCTACATTGGCTACCCCCAGTGGCTGCAAGTGGGCCTGCGCACCCTGCTGTTTGCCGTTTGTACCTACATCGGCCTGCGGCTCTAGGAGACGGCCGTGTCCCGCCAGGCTCGCCGCCTTCGCCTCCTGCACGTGGTGCTGGCCTTGAACCACGGCGGCACGGAAAAAATCGTCCTCGACGTGGTCAACGGGCTGCCGCGCCAGCGGTTTGCCTCGGCGGTGCTGTGCCTGGATGCCTACGGCGCCCGGCGCCACGAGGTGCGCGACGACGTGCCCGTGTATTGCATGGCACGCCGGCCGGGGCTGCGCCTAGAGAACCTGGCCAAGTTTGCCCGCATCCTGGCTGCTGTGCGCCCCGACGTCGTACACTTCCGCAATTTCACCACCTACCTGTGGGGCTGCGCCGTGGCACGGCTGTGGCGCGGCGTGCGCGTCATCTACAGCGACCACGGCAATATTGCCGCCGATGTCTACCACCACGATCATGCCAAGCTGCTGGCCCGCCGCCTGCTGCGGCCGCTGACGCACCGGCTGCTGACCAACTCCGAGAACTTTCGCCATCTTCTGGCTCGCTGCTTGCGGCTTGACCCGGCGGCCATCGCGGTCATTCCCAACGGCGTTGACACGCAGAAGTTCTACCGCCTGCCCGCCGCGCAGCGGCAGGCGCTGCGCCAGCAGTGGGGCTATGGGCAAGACGCCTTTGTCATCGGCATCGTGGCCTCCCTGCGGCCGGTGAAGAATATTGCTCTGGTCATCCGTGCCCTGCCGGCGCTGCTGGCGCAGCTGCCCCAGGCGCAGCTGGCGCTGGTGGGCGAAGGAGAGCTGGAAGAGGAGCTGCGGCGCCTGGCAGCAGCCCTCGGGGTGGCGGCACGGGTGCGCTTCCACGGCCGCACCTCGCAGGTCAACGAGGCCCTAAACTGCTTCGACGTGCTGGTGCTGCCCTCGGCTTACGGCGAAGGCATGCCCAACGCCGTGCTCGAAGCCATGGCCGCCCAGGTGCCGGTGGTGGCTTCGGCCATTCCCGGCAACGCCGAAGCGCTCGGCGCGGGCAGCCGCGGCTTTCTGTTTCCTCCCGACGACCCCTGTGCTTTGGTGGCGCGCCTCCTTGAGGTGGCGCGCGAGCCTTCCCGGCGCAAGGCAAAAGTGCAGGCTGCCTACGCGCACGTGCTTGCCCACCTCACCCTGCCGCGCATGCTGGCGCGCTACGCTGCCCTCTACCGCGAGGTAGCCGGCGGTGCGGCTGGCAAAGCCAAAAAGGAAGGGGAGAAGCGTCCTGTGTATGCCACGACCGCAGAGGACTTCTAATCATGTGTGGCATCGTGGGCATCAAGTACGACGCACCGGCGCAGCCCGTGTGCGAAGACGTGATCCACCAGATGTGCCAGGCCATTCTTCATCGCGGCCCCGACGACGAAGGCCTCTACGTGGACGGGGCGGTGGGGCTGGGCATGCGCCGCCTGAGCATCATCGACCTGAGTACCGGCCGCCAGCCCATCCATAACGAGGACCGCTCCCTGTGGGTGGTGTTCAACGGCGAGATCTACAACTACCGCGAGCTGCGGGCCGACTTGCAAGCCCGCGGCCACCGCTTCTACACCCAGAGCGATACCGAGGTGATCGTCCACCTCTACGAAGAGCTCGGCAGCGAGTGCTTCACGCGGCTCAACGGCATGTTTGCCATTGCCCTGTGGGACAGCCGCCGGCGCCAGCTCGTCCTGGCGCGCGACCGGGTAGGGAAAAAGCCCCTCTACTACGCCCACGACGGCCGCCGCTGGCTCTTTGCCTCCGAGCTCAAGGCCTTGCTGCGCGTGCCCGGCTTTGCCCCCGCGGTGAACCTGCACGCCCTTGACTACTTCCTTACCCTGGGCTGCGTGCCCGGCGACTTGTGCATTTTCCAGGGCGTACACAAGCTCCCGGCAGGCCACGTGCTGCTGGTAACAGCGCAGGGCGCGCGCCGCTTCCCTTACTGGGAGGTGTCTTTTGCCGTGCCACCGGTGGATGCTGGAGAAGCAGCCTACCTGGAAACTCTGCGCACGCTGCTCTTTGATGCCGTGCGCCTGCGGCTGATCAGCGATGTGCCCCTGGGGGCGTTTCTGAGCGGCGGCATCGACTCAAGCACCGTGGTGGCCGTCATGGCCCACCTCGGCATGGGCGAGGTGAAGACCTTCAGCATTGGCTTTGACGAGGCGGGCTACAGCGAGCTGCCCTATGCGCGGGAAGTGGCCACGTTTCTGGGTACCCAGCACTACGAGCTCACCGTCAAGCCGGACATGGCCAAGCTGCTGCCCGAGCTGGTGTGGTACTTCGACGAGCCCTTTGCCGACTCCTCGGCAGTTCCTACGTACTATGTTTCGCAGCTGGCGCGCAGATACGTGACGGTGGTGCTGTCGGGCGACGGCGGCGACGAGCTCTTTGCCGGCTACACGCGCTACTTTGACCCGCTGCCGGCGCGCTTGCTTCAGGCCCTGCCGGCAGCGCTGCGGGTGCAAGGGCTGCACGCCTTGGCGCGGCGGCTGCCGGCAGGGATGAGGGGCCGGCGGTGGCTGCTGCACACCTCGGACCGCGCCGCCGCATACTATGCCACCAAGCTCATGACCTTCGACCCGGAACGCAAGCAATGGCTGTACACGCCCGAGCTGCAGGCCGAGCTCGACGTGCAGGCACCACAGCGCTGGCTGGAGACGTACTTTGACGCCTTGCCCGCGGCGACCCCCACGGCGCGGCGGCAGTACGTGGACCTCAAGACATACCTCACCGACGTCATCCTCACCAAAGTCGACCGCGCCAGCATGGCGGTGTCGCTAGAAGCGCGGGCGCCGCTGCTCGACTACCGTCTGGTCGAGTTTGCCGCCAGCCTGCCGGACCGCTACAAGGTCCGCGGCGGGCAGGGCAAGTACCTGCTCAAGGCCCTGGCCCGCCAGCTGCTGCCGGCCTCCATCGTGACGCGGCGCAAAAAAGGCTTCAGCATCCCCAAAGCCCGCTGGCTACGCCAGGAGCTCTACGACTTCTGTGCCGATATTCTCCTGTCGGCGCGGGCGCGGGGACGCGGCTACTTCCGGCCATCGGCCGTCGAAGCCCTGCTGCAGGCGCACCGCCGCGGGAGCCGCGACTTCAGCGACCAGCTCTGGGCCCTCTTGTGCCTGGAGCTGTGGCACCGCCAGTTTGTCGATCGAGTGCCATGAGCCTGCCCACCCCCGAGCAAGTCTCGATTGTCATCGCCGCTTACAACGCCGAAGCCACCCTCGAGCGCTGCCTGCGCTCTTTGCTGGCCTTAGCGCACCCGGCGCGGGAGATCCTCGTCGTCGACAACAACTCGCGCGACGCCACCGCCGCCATCGTGCGGCGCTACGAGGGCGTCGGTGGCATCCGCTACCTCTACGAACCGCAGCGCGGCTGGCCGGCCGCGCGCAACGCCGGGATTGCCGCCGCCCGCTGCCCCTACGTGGCCAACATCGACGCCGACTGCGCCGCCGACCCGCAGTGGCTCGATACCCTGCTGCGGGCCTTCACCGGCGAGCGGGTGGGCTGCGTGGTGGGGCGCACCCTGGTGGAACCCGGCACCACCTGGGCGCAGCGCTTCTATGCCCGCTCGGACCCCTTCTGCATCGAGGGCAAAATCGGCACCACCCCCTTTGTCCCCTGGGGCGGCGGCAACAACGTGATGCGGCGCGACGTCTTCCTGCGTGCCGGGGGCTACGACGCGGCGCGCTTTACCTCGGGGGCAGACGCCGAGTTTCACTACCGGCTGGAAAAACAGTTCGGCTACTGCACCAAGTACGAACCCCGGGCCATCATCTATCACCGGGCACGCGGCTCGCTGCGCGAGCTGTTTGCCGTCTCGGCCAAGTACGCCCACGACGGCTTCCTGCGGGCCTGCGAGCCCGAGATGCAAGAGACGCGCCAGCATTACCGGTACTTCCTGCTGCGCAAGCTCTTCGACATCGGCAAGCACCTGGCCGGCATGGGGGTGCGCAGCGGGCGGGCAGCCCTGGGCCGCGGCACGTGGTTTGACGTGGCCTGCAACGGGTTCACCGTCGTCTGCCTGTGCGGCACGCTGGCCGGCTACTGCCGCGCGCGGGCCCGTCACCTCTGGCGGCAGTGGTCAGGCGCAGGCCGGCCAAGGAGGGCGCAGTGGTCGCGGTCAGCGTGGTAATCCCTGTCTACAACGCCGAGCGCTTTCTGGCCGAGACCCTCGACTCGGTGCTCTGCCAGAGCTACGGCGACTTTGAGGTCGTGCTGGTTGACGATGGCTCGACCGATGCCTCGCCGGCCATTGCCTGCCGCTACCAGCAGCGCTATCCGGACAAAGTCCGCCTGGTGAGAAAGCGCAACGGCGGCCCGGCCAGCGCCCGCAACCTGGGGATTGCCCAGGCGCGGGGGGAGTTCGTTGCCTTCCTGGATGCCGACGACCTCTGGCTGCCGCAGAAGCTGGCCAAGCAGGTGGCCTGCCTGCGGGCGCAGCCGGCCGAAGTGGGTCTGGTCTATACGCGGGCCGTCAAGTTTGACGCCGAAGGCGTTTGGCTGCTGCCGCGAGCCTACCAGCGGCCGGCGCCAAGCGGGTGGGTGTACCGGGACATCCTGCGCTGCAACCCGGTGCCGAGTCCCTCGGTGCTGGTGCGCCGCGCTTGCTTTGCGCGCGTGGGGGGCTTCGACGAGTCCCTGGACATCATCGAGGACCAGGACATGTGGGCGCGCCTTGCCCGGGTTTTTCGCGTTGCCCTTGTCGACGAAGTCCTCTGCCTCTACCGCGAGCATGCTGGCGGTCGCAGCAAGCGCGAAGAAGTGACACTGCGCCGCGAGGTGGGGGTGATCGAGAAGCACCGGCGCGCCGCCCAGCAGGCGAAGGATGCCGAGCTAGTGGCGTTTCTCACCGCGCTGCTGGCCGAGCGCCTCTACGACCTGGGCTGGCACTACCTGCGCCACGGCCAGCGCCGTGCCGCCAGAGCGGTGCTGGCCGAGAGCTTGCGGCAGTGTTGCAGCCTGCGGGTTTGGCGTGCCTATGTGGGGAGTTTCCTGCCCTACCCGCTGCTGGTGGCCGGGAATCGGCTTTACAAAGCGCTGCGCCCGCCGCCCCCCATTGCCAAGTCGCCGGCAGCGCTGCAGCGCTTCCTCGACGAAATCGCCGCGGCCAAGCAGGGCCCGCCTCGCCGCGGCACTCCCGTAAGGAGCCGCCATGCCCCGCATGCCGATTCTGCTTTACCACCGCTTGGTGGCCGAGGACACAGACCTGCGCGCCGCCGCCCCCGAGGAGCGGCCGTACTGCCTGCCCGTGCGCGCTTTTACCGCCCAGCTGGACTACTTGCAGCACCACGGGTACCGGGGGCTGGCCGTGCGAGACCTCCCCCGAGAGGACGTCGCCGGTGGCGTAGGCCTCACCTTTGATGATGGCTGCGAGTCGGATTACACCGTGGCCTTTCCAGAGCTGGTCAAGCGCGGGCTGAAAGCCACGTTCTACGTGGTCACGAGCTACGTGGGGCGCCGGGGTTACGTGCAGTGGCACCACCTCCGCGAGCTGCGCCGCTACGGCATGGAGATCGGCTCGCACAGCGCCACCCACCCCTGTTTTCTCGACCTTTCCCCGCGTGCCATGGCCGAAGAGCTACGCCGCTCCAAGCGCACTCTGGAAGACCGCCTGGGGGAAGCGGTGGCCTCGTTCAGCGTGCCCTTTGGCTTTGTCAACCGGCAGGTCATTGCCGCGGCGCTGGCCGAGGGATTCGAGACCGTCTGCACCTCGCAGACCCGCCTCGCCAACCCGCAAGCCTCTCCTCGGGTGTACGGGCGCTTTGCCGTGCGCCGCACCGATTCTCTGGGGCACTTCGTCGGCATCGTCGCGCGGCGCCGCCCGACGCTGTGGCGCATTGCGCTGGTCGAAAGCGGCAAACAGGCCGGCAAGCGCCTTCTGGGAAGGCGGGTGTGGCTGGCTTTCCGGCGCCGCTGCCTGGAAAGACGCGGGTAAACACCGGAGAAGGAGAACACCATGCGGTTTTATGCGTGCGCGGCGCTTGCCGCTTTGCTGGTCCTGGCGCCCTCCGTTTTCGCCTCGGGGCTGACGCCGGGGGAGCTGCGCAGTTACGCCACCCTGCACAGCATTGGCATCGAGTGGGATATTGTCGGCGACACCGACCACGACGCCGTGGCGCAGGTGTGGTATCGGCCGCTGGGGGAGACGAACTGGCGGCAGGCCATGCCGCTGTTTCGCGTCGACTTCAACGGCTTTAACATGCTTGCCGGTAGCATTCTCTTTCTTCAGCCAGGGACCTCCTACGAGGTGCGGCTGGAGCTGGCCGATCCCGACGGCGGCGCGGCCAGCCGCACGCTAACCGTGGCCACGCGCCCCTTACCGCAGCTGCCCGTTGGCGGGAGAACCTGGCACGTGGTGCCGGGCAGCGGCGGCGGCAGCGGCACGGCGGCCGATCCCTTCCGCGGCATCGCCGCCGCCCAGGCCGCCGCCCAGCCCGGCGACGTCTTTCTGCTCCATGCCGGCCACTACGGCGGCCGCGTCAGCTTTACCGTGCCCGGCGTCCCTGGCCGCTACATCGTCTGGAAGGGCGCCGGCGATGGGGAAGCGGTGTTTACCGGGATTGCGGTGGCGGCCAGCCACCTGTGGTTCGAAGGCCTTACCATTCGCGACGTGGGCAACGGCCTTACCACCGACGGGGCGCCAGAGGACGTGGTCGTCAGCCGCAACACGTTTCTCAATTGCCATTACTGCATCTACCTCAACGGGGGCGGCCGGGCCTGGTACATTGCCGACAACGTCATCGTCGGCGACGAGCCGGTCGACAGCGACAGCCTGAGCGGTGAGGGGATCGAGCTCAACCACACCTCCGACCACAGCGTCGCTTACAACCGCATCTCTAACGTGGCCGACGGCATTTCGTACCCGCATGTGAACGTCGACATTTACGGCAACGATATTTTTGATACCTCTGATGACGGCATCGAGCCGGACTACGGCTACGCCAACATTCGCATCTGGGGCAACCGCATTCACAACGCCATGCACAACGGCATCAGCTTCCAGCCCATGAACAGCGCTCCGTGGTACATCCTGCGCAACCAGGTCATCAACAGCCGCCAGAGTCCGCTCAAGCTGGCCAAGCTCGATCGGGTGCTGCTGGCGCACAACACCTTTGTGGGCTGGGGCGCCACCGCCGAGGGCCTGGGGCGGCCCTTGGTGCCGTTTGCCGGCCAGCTGCGAAAAGTGATGTCGCGAAACAACCTGTGGGTTTCCATCACCGGCGCCTCCTTTCTCTGGGAAGACGGCAACAGCGGCGAGGCCCCCGACTGGCGCACCGACCTGGACTACGACGGCTTTGACTGGCATGACCGGACGCGCGACGTCTTCAAGTGGCTCAACGTGCGCTACCCAGACCTGGCCAGCTTTGCCGCCGCCACCGGCCTTGAGCGCCACGGCATCCGCATCCGCAAGGAGACCTGCTTCGAGACCTTTAACGTTCCGGGGCCGCCGCCCACGCCGGTGCCGCCGCAGCACCTGAGCCTGAGGGCCGACTGCGCGGCCGTGGATGCCGGCGCCGTGCTGGCCAACCTCAACGACGACTTCACCGGTGCGGCACCTGATCTGGGCGCCTATGAGGTGGGGAAGCCCTTGCCCCACTACGGCCCGCGTAGCGCGACCGCGGGTGCCGATACCATGCCTCCTGCTGCCCCCACGCAGGTGGTGGTGAGGCCCTAGCCGCGGGAGCGACGGGTGCCGGCGCTGCCGCTGCGGCAGTTTGCGTGTTTTCTCGGCGTCGGAGCGGTTGGCACCGCCGTCCATTACGGCACGCTAATGCTGCTGGTGGCGCTGGCCCGCCTGTCCCCGGTGCTGGCCTCGGGGATCGGATTTGTCCTGGGCGCCTTGGTCAACTACGGCCTCAACTACCGCCTCACCTTTCGCAGCACCAAGTCCCACCTTGAAGCCGTAGCGAAGTTCTACGCCGTCGCCTTCTTTGGCCTCGGGCTCAACACCCTGCTTCTGGGCCTGCTCATCTGGCACCTGCACCTCCATTACGTGGCGGCCCAGGTCGCGGCCACGGCCACGGTGTCCCTTGTCGGCTTTATCGGTAACCGCTGCTGGACCTTTCACGAGGCACGCCATGGAAAACCAAGCGACGCTCGCAGAACCGCACATCCCTCCGGCATCTCAGGCTGAAGGCGGCCTGCTGTCGGTGGTCATTCCGGTCTACAACGAAGCCGAAACCTTGCCCGCCTGCGTGCGGCGGCTGACGGCCGTGCTCGATACCCTGCCCATGGCCAGCGAAATCGTCCTGGTCAACGACGGCAGTCGCGACGACAGCCTGGCCATTATGCGGCAGCTGCACGAGGCCGACCCGCGCATTGCCATTGTCGACTTAAGCCGCAACTTTGGCAAGGAAATCGCCCTGAGCGCCGGTCTTGACTTTGCCAAAGGCGACGCCGTGGTGGTCCTCGATGCCGACTTGCAAGATCCGCCCGAACTCATTCCCGAGCTGGTCAAGCACTGGCGCGCCGGCTACGACGTCGTCTACGGCAAGCGCGTGGCCCGCCAAGGAGAAACCTGGCTCAAAAAAGCCACGGCTTACGCGTTTTACCGCGTGTTGCAGAAGCTGGCACGCGTGCCCCTGCCCGAAGACACCGGCGACTTCCGGCTGCTCAGCCGCCGTGCCGTCAACGCCCTGCGGCAGCTGCGCGAGCAACACCGCTTCATGAAAGGGCTCTTTGCCTGGATCGGCTACCCGCAAAAAGCCGTCCCCTACCGCCGCGACCCCCGCTACGCCGGCACCACCAAGTGGAGCTACTGGCGCCTGTGGAACCTCGCCATCGAGGGGATCACCTCCTTTACCATCGCGCCGCTAAAAGTGGCCAGCTATCTGGGCCTGCTGACCGCCTGCCTGGCCGCCGCCTACGCCCTGTTTGTCGTATACAAGACCCTTGTGTGGGGCGAGCCGGTGGCCGGGTATCCTTCGCTGATGGTGGCCATTCTCTCTCTCGGCGCAGTGCAGCTGCTGACCTTGGGAATCATCGGGGAATACCTGGGCCGTATCTTCAACGAGAGCAAACAACGGCCGTTGTATTTCGTGAAAGACTATGTCGAATCACAGATAGGCGAGCCATGATGTGTAAAAACAAGTTTGGTATTTTTATATTTCTGATTTTTATATACGCAATTGTCTTGCGGATGTATAACATTTTTGAGCCTCTGGTGACGCTTGGATCGGGAAAGGTTTCTCCAAGCAGCGGCTTCAATAACGCAGTTTACTCTATTGCAGCACGAAACTTTGTGAGATATGGATACATTGATTTTGGTTTGGGACAGATTCTTAATACGGGGCGTGTAGCGCCAGAGGAATTTGTCTATTACATTACCCATCCGCCACTTTCAGCGTTACTGACGTCGATTAGCATCCGCATTTTCGGCATGACGGAATGGAGCGTTCAGCTTGTCCCCGCTGCTTTTTTCGATTTTTTGCTTGATCGTCTTTTTTTCTCTGGTGAGAGCGGTATTTGACGGCACGACGGCAGGATGGGCGTTTTTCGTATTTGCCGTGATGCCTGCCTCGGTTTTGTTTGTAGGGCATGTGTTGGATGTAGAGCAGTCGATACACATGTTCTTCTGCTTGTCACTTGTCTTCACCTACGCGCGCTGGCTCCAGTCAGGAAAGAATAAATTTTTTGTTCTTCTCATACTGTCATACCTTATTGGTATCGCCTCGAACTGGCCTATTTTTTTGTTGTTTCTGGTCATCGTCGGCGATTATATGATTCATGAAAAGGATAGGGATAGGAAACTTTTCTTGGTTTCCCTATTATTGATAACTGCGCTGGCAATTCTATGTTATGCTTTTCTTTATATCCCTAGAAAAAATCTAGAAAAAAGCATGGTTGACTCACAGTCAATAATCGACGTCATAAGAATATACATGAAAACAAGCACTGCTTATGAAGCATTTTACATGATTATTCGGAGAGTTTTGTTTTTCTCTACACCGATGGTTTTTGTGCTCTCTGTTTTTGGGATTTTTTCGATATGGCGAAAAACAAGGAGCGATAGAAAAATATTGGCAAGGAGAATATTGTATATTCTCGGAATATGGCCTTTTCTGTGGCTTATTCCTTTTTCTGGACATTTCAAAGGAAATGTTCATCTTGTTTATATGCTGATTCCTGTGGTCTCTATTCTGGCTGGAATAGGGATTTCTAGATGGTTAGAGTTGGTAAGGGTGAAAAAATTTGTTTATGAAATTTCGGCGATTTTTATTTTTTATACTATTATCTCTCCGGCATTCTATGTGTCGATAAGGGAATATGATTACGGAAAACCTCTCTCTCGGAATTTAAAGAATTTTGGCATGGATATTCGCCAGAACACTGAAGAAACCGACTCCATTTTGATGCCGATCGATTACTCTTGGCAGCTGAAATTTTATGCCGACCGGGTGGGGTATGGCGAAGTGAAAGACATCGAGACGGCTCACCGTCTGGCCAGCCAGAGGGGGAGGGGCACGCCGTACTATTTTGTTCCTTTTGGCCTGGCGTTTGAAGACCGTGGGGCACTCGAGGCGCTCTTGGCGCACTACCCCTCCACCGTGCTACCCCACAGTCTGCGCTTCGCGTTGGGGCGGCGCGAGGGGGAGGGAAGGGTGGCCAGGCGCCAGCACCGGGTGTGGCTTCAGGATGGCCGCACGGTGAGGGTCGAGGCCTGGCAAGGGCACGGGGTCCCCGCACAGGTGCTCTGCTGGCAGGCGGAGGCGGTGGCGGCGTCTCCAGACCCCGTGCTGGTGCGCCTCGTCCGCCCTGGAGGCCAGGCCTTGCCTGAAGCATACCCCTTGCACGGGCGCGACGCACCGGCGCGCCGGTGCGTCGCGCTGCCTGCTGCGGCTGACGCGGTGGCCCTGCGCTTCGTCGGGCCTGAGAGGGTCGCAGCGGCGGCACGCCACGTACATCGCCTGCTGCGCTATGGCACCTTTGGCTTGCTGGGGCAAGAACCCGCGCGCGAAGTCGTATTGGGAACGGTGTTTTTTGCCGAGTCTGAAGTCCGCAGGCCTGCCTTTCCTGCCCAGCGGCACGCAGGTTCTTGACCACGGAGCCTTGCTGCGGGCAGAGGCTCCGGGTTGCCCGACGTTCCTGCCCTCTGGGGACGTGCTTCTTGCGGTTTGGCCTTCCAGGCCCGCTGGGTGGGAGCGTCACCGCTTCGCCCTCCCCTAGGAGGCGCCTTTACTGGCGCGCCCACGCCGGTGGGGCCTGGTCGCGCACTGGCCCGGTGGCGACGTTGTCGCTTTCGTCGAGCTCGGGGATGCGATTGTCGGGATCGACGATCACCGTCACCTGCCCCGCAGGGCGAGTGGCTACGGGAATGGCCACCACGGTCGCTTCGGAGTGCAGCATCACCGGGATCGTGCGCCGGCCCAGCAGCCTCCCCTCTGGTCCTCCGTCGCGAAATTCCACTTCGACATCCCGCAGCTCGACGTCGTGAGAGTCGAGGGTGGCGGCCGGATACGTCACCCACGTCCAGAGCCAGCCGTCACCGTAAGCGAGGTATTTGGCCAGGGTCATCACGTTGGCCGGCCGCAGGATGTTGAGGAGGCGGCCCGTCTCGTTGTTGCTCTCGTCTGCTTCGGCAATGGCGTCGTCAGGGTCCACGACCACGGTGACAAAGTGCGGCCCGAAGCCCACAATGGGCTTATACGGCGGAATGCGCTGCAGGTCCCAGTCGAGGGAAACCTCCTGCGACGCGCCGGGCGGCAGTGAGGGGATGACCACTCGCCCTATCGACTCCAGGTCCCACATGTTGACCCCGGTCTTGTAAACGGGGCCGACGCGAAAGTCCACCACCACGTTGGTGGCCTCGGCGCCGCCGCGGTTAGTAACGCGCGCCGTGAGGGTAAGCGGCGGCCCACTTTGCGTTTTGGGGTTGTAGAGCACGGGGTTGGCCGAAAAGCGCAGGGTGTTTTCGCGAAAACGGTGCGTCACGGTTACCCCCTGCGGCCCAATGGCCTCGGCGGCAAAGAAGACCTCGTTGTGCTTCCCGGGGCGCAGCTCGGGCAGGGCGCGGCTGTTGAACTGGAACTGGCCTACCACCTCCAGCTGCCGCACGCGCACGCTACCCTGCATGACGATGCGAAACTGCGGTTCGGTGTTGAGGTACCAGGGGCCCCACTCGGCAGAGCCGCCCTCTTTGAGCCGCACCAGAGGCTGGACCTTGGCCTTTTCCTGGAAAGCGGCACTCAGGGGTACCGGCCCCAAGTCGGTATACGTCTCAAGTGGGGTTTCGGCATAGTCCCGGGCATAGATGCGCACCTCGCCGCCCGGGCCGGTGGCTTCGAAGACGCCCGACACCCAGGCTGCCACTTCCCGGTTGCCGGTGAGCAGAAAGCTTCGCACTTGCCGTGCCAGGAAGGGGTTGGCAATGGTCACTTCGATGACCGCCGGCTGAGACGGATCCGCCGGGGTGAGGACGGCGTCGGCGCCGGCGCCGGTGACCCGGACGTTGCTCAGGCGCACGTTGTCCGGCGGCTGAGCAAAATCGGGGGTCAGGCGCAGCTCCCCGGTGGTCAGCCCGTGCTCGGGTTCCATGCCGGTCGCCAACGTCTCGCGGGCGTTGAAGTCACGCCGCCCCCAGCGCGGCTCGCCGTCCGTCCACCAGCGGCGAATCATCCGCTCGCCCCGCCGCAGCTCAAGGGTGTAAGTGGGCACGCGATTGATGGGCAGGACGTATTCCTGGTCGGTGTGGGGTGCATAGTCGTAGTTCGGATCGGGGTTGACAGGGGCATAGTAGCCAAACTTGCCTTTTTCTTGCCACTGGTACAGCGTGCTGTCGGCGACCAGGTCTTCAAAGCCTGCCAGCTCTCCCCAGGGCGTGGGAAAAAAGACGTTCTGGTTGGCGTCGACGATGTGAAACTTGCCGTTCCAAAACAGCTCGGAGGTGTAGTGGTTGCCGCCGGTGGGCATCGAGTTTTCGCCGGTCACGTAGCGGCGGTAGTGGCCGCCCAGATTCCGCCAGAGATCAAGCAGGGTGTCGGCAACGCCCTGGCATTCGAGGTTGCCCGGGGCCAGGAAGTAATCGGAAGGCTTGCCGTGACCGTACGTTTCGCGTTCGATGAAGCGCCAGATGGCCAGGGCCTGCTCGCGCTCGCTCATCCCCGGCTGAATGAGGTGTTCAATGATGCCGGCAAGGCTCGAGCGATCCCCGTTGTTTGACGACCACAGGCGGCCGCCGGTGACTTCTCCGGCAATGGTGACGTCTTCGTTGGAGAAGTCGCCTTCGGGGACCCACACCGTGTAGCTGGCCGCAAGCGTGGTAAGGTGCTCGGTATGGGCGTAAATGGTCGGCCGCACCGAGAGGTCCGGCAGGGCGGGGGCGTCTGTCAGGAGCCGCAGCGCCGGCGGGCGAGGGGGACTATCTGCCCCGCGCGCCACGCCGGCGCTGCTCAGCACCATGCCAAGAAGAACCATGCCTGCCAGCCACCTGATCCGCCACCATGCCATTGCACCTTCCTCCTTCAAGCCTTTGCCGGTATGGGCCCTGCGGCCCGCTTTCCCTTATCGGCAGCTCGCCGCAGAAAAATGAGGCAAAAGCGTCACGAGGCAGCCCCTCTGGCTCTGGTACTTTTACAGGTATCAGGGCCAGCCCGCGAGACGCTTGCGGTGTCGAGTAAGAAACGCAAAGCTCCGGCAGTCGGGAAAGTTAGCAGTCGCAGGGGTGGCCGCAACAGGCTGATTTTTTGCTGCTTAGAGAAAACGCCGGCGCCTGGCGCCGCCACGTGTCGGGAAAGTTTACAGCCTGGACAGCCGGCGGCGCGGCAGCCGACAGCTAGGGAATACGGGGGAGGGCGCGAAAGTCAACGGCTTATCCCCGGTGGTGCCGGCATGGCGCCGGCTGGCACGCTTCTGGCATGCAGGAAGGGACATGAGGATGGCCTGAGGGTCAACCGATCAATCTTGCCATGGAGGTGTACCCATGAAGCTAGCAACGTTTAGGTTCCAGAAAGCCAGGATGCGCGCTCTTGGCGTGCTGGCTGCGTTCTTGATGGCCGCCTGGCTGTTTCCGGCAGTGGCCTCGGCAGTGCCCATTACCGTGACCATTACCGACACGGCAACGGGAAGCGCCACGCCGCCGCTGAGCAGCGGCAGCGGTCCTGGCAGCACGACCACCAACGGGGATTTCACCATCATCGAGCAGGGGGGAAGCAAAGCCGGCAACGGCTCTGACGAGCGAACCCTGTGGACGTTTGACTTCAACGCCGATCCCGGCCCTGGCTACCTTTACGGCACCGGGCATGGGGCTGATCTCGGCGCAGCTGACGCTGACGATCCACACCACCGATTCGCTGGTGGCGTCGGACGATGTGTTGATCGATGCGCCGGGGTTTGATCCCCTTTTCCTGAATACTACGCTGGGGCTGACGGTGCCCGTGCCCACTGGCCCCGGCGGCTTTACGTTTACCGTGGAGCTGCTGGATTACTACGACGCCAGCGCCATCATGAGCCTGTTCCTGGGCAGTGGCAACACGCTGCCATTTAAGTACAGCGACGACGCCATCGTGTCGTTTGCCCAGCTGCAGCTCACCGCCACGGAACTGCCGGAGCCGACGTCGCTGCTGCTCTTGGGAACGGGCCTGGTGGGCTTTGCCGCCTGGCGGCTGCGCCGAAAGGAAACGGCCTGATGGCCACCTCACCCCGGCTGGCGACCCTGGCAGGGTAGCCAGCCGGGGCAGGCCGACCCGCTACATCTCCCCGAGACCCTGCGGGACGTACTCGACGTCGCTGGTGAGCAACAGCCGGTCGAGCTGCGTCCCGCTTTCGCGCTGTTTGATGACCAGCGTGTACACACCGGCATCGAGGAAGAGCACGGGCATGCTGTCCGCCCCCGCCTGGCTCCACAGCCAGCCGGGCACCGGGGCCTGGCCGCCCAGGTCGAGCAGCACCAGGTAGTTGGAGTGCACGCCCTGCGGGCTGCCAAAGTAGTTGCCCGGCAGGCTGTGGGTGCCCGCGGCAAGGGAGCGCTGCCAAACGACAAGCGGCACGTCGCCCGTTTCGATCACCAGCCCCGTGTTGACAAAGTCCTGCGTCAGCCAGGCCGGATACTGCGTGGCGCGCGAGTCGTAGGCCACATAGAGGGTGGCCGGCCCACTCAGGGTGAAGGTGAGAAACTGGGCACTGGCATTGTACTTGTCGTTGTTGGCGGTCTTGATGGCGGTGAGGCCTTCAAGCTCGGGCGGCATGGCGGTGACCACGTAGCTGCGGTCGATGTAGTAGGTGTCGCCGGTGTGCAGCGGTGCCACCTCGTAGGCCGCCGGCGCCACTTCGCTTACCGCCGCTGCGGCTTCCTGCGGCACCGAGAAGCGCCACACCAGGTGGTCGACAACCGGTGCCGGGGGCCTGGCCGCCCAGGTCGAGCAGCACCAGGTAGTTGGAGTGCACGCCCTGCGGGCTGCCAAAGTAGTTGCCCGGCAGGCTGTGGGTGCCCGCGGCAAGGGAGCGCTGCCAAACGACAAGCGGCACGTCGCCCGTTTCGATCACCAGCCCCGTGTTGACAAAGTCCTGCGTCAGCCAGGCCGGATACTGCGTGGCGCGCGAGTCGTAGGCCACATAGAGGGTGGCCGGCCCACTCAGGGTGAAGGTGAGAAACTGGGCACTGGCATTGTACTTGTCGTTGTTGGCGGTCTTGATGGCGGTGAGGCCTTCAAGCTCGGGCGGCATGGCGGTGACCACGTAGCTGCGGTCGATGTAGTAGGTGTCGCCGGTGTGCAGCGGTGCCACCTCGTAGGCCGCCGGCGCCACTTCGCTTACCGCCGCTGCACTCGCTGTTCCGCCTGGAAGTACGGAGACGTAGAACGAACCCTGTCCGGTGGCGCCGGGCCGCACCCGTCCCCAGAGGACGTAGGTGCCGGCTTCGGGAACCACCAGGTGGTAAGTGGCCAGCCCGCCCGGCTGCTGCGGGTCGAGGACGTCCTCGTGCGCTTCGGGCACCCAGACGTACTGCCCACCGGCGGCTTCTTCGTCGAAGGCGGCTGCCATGGGGGCTTGCAGCATACCGTCTTCGGCCTCGAGCCACAGCATGACAAACTGCGCCGGAGCAATGGTGACGCTGACGGTGGCGGTGGCGGTGGCCCCATGGGGATCGCTCACCGTGTAGGAGAAGCTGTCGGTGCCGCTGTAATCGGCCGCCGGGGTGTAGCGAATCGTGCCGTCGGCTAGCACCGCCGTGGTGCCGTGAGCGCCCTGAGTGACTGAGGTGACGCTGAGAGTGTCGCCGTCTGGGTCGCTGTCGTTGGCCAGCACCGCGACCACCACGGCGGTACCGGCAGTAGTGGTGGCGCTATCGTCCTGGGCCAGCGGGGCGTCGTTGACCGGCGTAACGGTGACGCTGACGGTGGCGGTGGCGGTGGCGCCGTGGGGGTCGCTCACCGTGTAGGAGAAGCTGTCGGTGCCGCTGTAATCGGCCGCCGGGGTGTAGCGAATCGTACCATCGGCTAGCACCGCCGTGGTGCCGTGAGCGCCCTGAGTGACTGAGATGACGCTGAGAGTGTCGCCGTCTGGGTCGCTGTCGTTGGCCAGCACCGCCACGGTGACTGCCGTGTCTTCGGCGGTGGTAATGCTGTCAGCGAGGGCCAGCGGGGCGTCGTTGACCGGCGTGACGACGATGCTCACCACGCCCACGTCGGCGCCGTGGCCGTCGGTTACCGTGTAGGTGAAGCTGTCGGTGCCGTGGAAGTTGGCTTTCGGGGTGTAAGTGAGAACCCCCGAGCCGTCGTGCGTCACCACCCCGTTGGCCGGCTGGGTGAAGCTCATGACGCTGAGGGCGTCGCCATCCGGGTCGCTGTCGTTGGCCAGCACCGCCACGGTGACTGCCGTGTCTTCGGCGGTGGTGGCCGTGTCATTGACAGCGGTGGGCGGCGACTGCGAGGGCGGCGGCGCCGCGGCAGCGACGGTAAAAGTGATGAAGGCTTCCTGGGCGTTGTTCTTGTCGTTGTTGGCGGTCTTGATGGCCACCAGACCTGCCAGCGCGGCGGGCAGAGACGTGATGGTGTAGCTGCGGTCGATGTAGTACGGGTCTCCTACGCCCAGGGTGGCCAGCTGGTACGCGGCAGGGCTGAGGTTGCTGACCTCCCCGTTGCCGTTGGGATCGATAAAGACGATGTAATTGGATCCCACTCCGGTGGGGTTGCCGTACTTGTTGCCAGGCAGGGTGATGGTGCCCGCTGGCACCTCGCGCTGCCACACGGTAAGGGGCACGTCGGTGGTGCCCACCGTCTGGCCGGTGTTGGTAAAGGAGGCGGTGAGCCAGTCGGGGGTACTTGCTGGCGCGCGAGTCGTAAGCCACGTACAGCCGCACCAGGGTAGAAGGATCGGCGGCGCTGACCGTGATGAAGTCGGCTTTGGTCATCGTGGCTTCACCGCCAGGGCCGCTGACGGTGAGGCTCACCGTGTACATGCCCGGGGCGGTGTAGGTGTGGCTGGGATGCTGGGTGCTGCTCGTGGTGCCATCGCCAAAGTCCCAGTGCCAGGCGGTGATGGTGCCCGTCGAGGCGTCGCTAAAGGCCACGGTGAGCGGGGCCACGCCGCCCGTCGGGCTGGCACTGAAGGCCACCACCGGCGGCTCGGTGGTGGTGGCGATGGTGGTGCTCACCTCGTTCGAGAAGTCGCTCTCGTTTCCAGAAGTATCAAAAGCGGTGACGGCAAAGAAGTAAGTCTCGCCTTCGAGCAGCTCGGTAAGGGTGGCGGTGGTGGCGGTCGGGTCGCCGATTACCTCCACAAACTCGTAGGCAAAAGTGCTGGGGTGCTGCGCCGTGCCGCGGCTGCTGCGGCCCCAGTAGAGCTTGTAACCGGCCAGGTCGGTCAGCGGCGTGCCGTCGGCATTGGTGGTCGGGGGATCCCAGGCAAGCTGTACTTGGCCTGCCTGGGCTGCCAGCGTGAAGAGCAACACCATGAGCGCAGCAAGGACAACCGCATATCGCTGTCTGGGCATGCTTGTTCCTCCCTGAAAGTCACTGCGCTCGCGAAATGCTCGCGCGCTGACCTTCAGGGAGGCGCCGCGAAGCATTTCGTCGAGCAACCCCGCTATCCCGGCCAGGCGCCGGGACCGGAGGCTTTGCGTCCCAGCATTGCTGCTGGTTTGCCTTTGGTCGGACGAAGTGCTTCTGCGCTTACGACGCAGGTGACAAAAGCGCTGTTGCTGTCCTCCTTACGAGTTGCGGCTCCCGCCTTCCCGCCGGAGCGTCCGCCGCTAGCTGGAGGGGGGCAGGGCGCGGGAGGCCGTCGTGCCCCTTATCGGCTGCTGTCTGTGGCAGGATAAGTGGAATTGCACTTGACAACGTGCCAGGCGGCAAGCGCGCGCCAGGGGAAGCGCGTGCTCAAGTTTGCTGCAGTTTTTGCCGATCCTTGCGTAAAGACCCTGCAAGCTAAAGGAAGGCCTATGCCGGCAACGCTTACCGATACCGTACCCCGTGGCGCGCCTTCTGGCCGGCGCGGCGGGCGCGGCGTGGTGCTCGCCGCCGGGCTGGTGGCGGCGTTTGTCTACCTCTATTTGCCAGTGCTGGTGCCGCTCGCGGCGCAGTGGTGGGACGATCCCGACTACTCGCACGGCTTTTTGGTGCCGCTGCTCAGCGCCTACTTTGCCTGGCGGCAGCGGCCGCTGCTTGCCCGGCTGCGCCCTCGGCCCAGTGCCTGGGGGCTGGGGGTGCTGCTGCTGGGGGTGGGGCTGGCCCTGCTGGGCAACCTCGGCGCCGAACTCTTCCTCATGCGCGTCTCCATGGTGGTGGTGGTGGCCGGCCTGCTGCTCTATCTTCTGGGCTGGCCCTACTTGCGGCAGCTGGCGTTTCCCGTGGGCTTCTTGCTGTTCATGATTCCCTTGCCGGCGATTGTCCTCAACGCCCTCACGTTTCCCCTGCAGCTGCTGGCCGCCAAGCTGTCAACGACGGCGCTGCAGCTCGTCGGGCTGCCGGTTTACCGCGAGGGCAACGTCATCTTTCTGCCGCACATTACTCTGGAAGTGGTCGAGGCGTGCAGCGGCATTCGCTCGCTGGTGTCGCTGAGCGCCCTGGCCGTGGTGTTTGCTTACCTGACCCAGGCGGTGAACTGGAAACGCGGGTTACTCGCCCTGTCGGCCATCCCCATTGCCATCGTGGCCAACGCGTTTCGCATCTGGGGCAGCGGCGTGCTGGCCTTTTTCTTTGGCCCGCGTGTGGCAGAGGACTTCTACCATACGTTTGCCGGCTGGCTGGTGTTTGTCGTCGCCTTTGCCCTCCTGGTCTTGGAAGGCCTGCTGCTGAGCCGGCTGCGACGACGCTGAAGAAGGGAAGGGCTATGGGAATCACACGCCGCGCGTTTCTCGCCAGCGGCCTCTTGGTAGCGGCGGGCTTGGGCATGCGCTCGCTGTCGCACGGCGAAGCGGTGCCGCTGCGCCAGACCTTTGCCACCTTTCCCCTGTACATTGGGGATTGGCAAGGCAAGGAGCTGGGGCTGGATCCCGAAGTGCTGGACAAGCTGCGGGTCACCGATTACATGATGCGCCAGTACCAGCGGCCGCAGGGGCCACCCATTGGGCTCTACGTGGGCTACTACGCTAGCCAGCGCCAGGGGGCCACTTACCACTCGCCCAAAAACTGCCTTCCCGGCAGCGGCTGGTCGTTTCTCAAAAAAGACAAAGTGCGCCTCGAGGTTCGCGACGCCCACGGCCGCCCGGTGGAAATCAACCGCTTCGTCATTCAGAAAGGGCTGGACCGGCAGCTGGTGCTTTACTGGTACCAGGACCGCGGCCGCATTCTCACCAGCGAGTACTGGGCCAAGGTGTACATGGTCCTCGACGCCATTTTCAGAAACCGCACCGACGGCGCCTTTGTGCGCGTCACCGTACCTTTTGCCGGCGACGGCGAGGCAGAAGCGTTTCGTCACGGTAAAGCGTTTGCCGAAGCCATTTTTCCCCTCTTGCAAGCCTACCTGCCGGGCTAGCGCGCCTCTTTCCAGGGAGGGTGCATGAGCCTCAGTGCCGCCCTTGCTTTTGGCAGCGCCTTGCTTTGCGCGGTGCTGGCGGGCGTTACGTGGTGGAAAGCGCCGCCGTCGGCGGTAACGCGCCTCTTTGTTGCCGGCATGGGACTGCTGGCCGCACGCGAGGCGCTGGCCGCTCTGTACCTGGATGGCGTGCTGCCGTGGGCGCTCTGGCAGCGGGCGCTGTGGCTCGCCGAAGCCCTGATTCCGCTTGTCTGGCTGCTCTTTAGTCTGTGTTTTGGCCGCGCCAACTGGCGCCAGCTCCTGCGCCGGTGGCGGTGGGCACTGGGCGCTGCCGGCGCCTTTCCCTTTGCCTTGCTGCTGAGCACCGGGGGCTTGCTGGGCTGGGCTCCGGAAGCGCTGGCCCCCCCAGGGGTGCTGCTGCGCCTGAACTGGGCCGGCAGGCTGCTGGTGCTCTGGGACCTGCTGCTGTCCCTGGCGATTCTGGCCAACCTCGAAAGCACCCTGCGCGCGGCCGGCGGCATCAAGCGCTGGCAGGTCAAGTTCGTCCTCCTGGGTGTGGGTAGCATCTTCGCGGCGCAGGTCTATACCGACAGCCAGTCGCTGCTTTTTTCCTCGCTTTACGTCCGCCTGGAGACCGTGCAGTCTTGCGCCTTGGCCGCTGCCACCGTGCTGCTGGCCCTGGGGCTGGTGCGCAGCCGCCTGCTGCACGTCGACCTGTACTTGTCGCGCACCGCCCTCTACGGCTCCCTTACCGTGCTCGTGGCCGGCGGCTACCTCGTCGCGGTGGGCCTGCTGGCCAGGGTCATCCGCGACGTCGGCCACAGCGAGGTTCTGCCCCTGAGCACCCTCTTTATGTTTTTAGCCCTGCTGGGCCTTATGGTGGTGCTGCTTTCCAACCAGCTCCGCCAGCAGCTCAAGGGCTTTGTCAGCCGGCACTTTTACCGCTCCCGCTACGACTACCGCCACGAGTGGGCCACGTTTCACGCAGCAGACGGCTTCGGTGCTCGATGCCCGCGCCCTCTGTGCCGTGGTGTCGCGCCGCGTGGCAGAGGTGTTTGGCACGCCGGCGGTGAGCCTCTGGCTTTTTGATGCCGAGCAAGACGGGCACCCTGTCTTGGGGGGCTCGACAGTGTTTTCTGACAGCGAGCCCCCTTTCCTGGTGGCCACCGCCGCGGGGCTGGCCGAACTGGCCCGCTACTTGGCCCGGCAGCCCCTTCCCCTCGATCTTGGCGCGCCGCGCGAGCGCCGGGCAGCGGCCCTGGCGCAGGCCTACGCCCAGACCTGGCAGGTCCTTGCAGGTGCGCTACGCGGTCGGCCTGATGGCCAACCAGCACTTCCTTGGCCTGATGACCCTGAGCGCGCGCCTGACCGGCGAGCCGTTTACGCCCGAAGACACGGAGCTGCTCAAAACCATCGCCGACCAGACGGCCGCCAGCCTGCTCAACCTCCAGCTCTCCGAGCGCTTGGCGCGCAGCAAGCAGCTCGACACCCTGCGCACCATGGCGGCGTTTTTCGTTCACGACCTGAAAAACTTCGCCGCCAGGCTGTCGCTGCTCATGGAGAACTTCGAAACCCACTACCACGACGCGGCCTTTCGCGCCGAAGCGCTGCGCCTCATGCGCACCAGCGTCGCCAAAATGCAGCACATGTGCAGCCGCCTCTCGCTGCTTACCGCCAGGCTGGAACTGCGGCGCACGGCCACCGACGTCAATGCCCTGGTGCGCGACACCGTGGCCGAGCTGCGCGGCGCGCTCAGCGCCCCGGTGGTGCTGGAGCTGCAGCCGCTGCCGCCGGCGTGGCTGGACGCCGAGCAGCTGCAGAAGGTCTTGGTCAACTTGCTGCTCAACGCCAACGACGCCGTGGCTGGCCAGGGAGAAATCCGGGTGCGCACCTGGCAAGAGGGGGGATACGTGGTCCTGGCGGTCAGCGACAACGGCTGCGGCATCCCGGCGGCGTTCCTGAAAGCCTCGCTGTTTCAGCCCTTTCAGACGACCAAGCGCGGCGGCCTGGGCATTGGCCTCTTCCACAGCAAGATGATCGTGGAAGCCCACCGGGGCCGCATCGAGGTCGAGAGCGAAGAAGGCAAAGGGAGCACGTTCCGCGTGTGGCTGCCGCTTGCTACTCCGGAGGAGGAATCCCGCGATGTCGGCCAAGATCCTGCTTGTTGAAGACGACGAAGCGCTGTGCGCGCAGCTGCGCTGGGCGCTGAAGCCAGAGTTCGAGGTGCTGGTGGCCGGGGACGGCGAGTGCGCCCTTGCCCTTTTCCGGCAAGAGCGCCCTGCCGTGGTGACCCTGGACCTGGGGCTACCCCCAGACCCGCACGCGGTGAGCGAGGGCTTCCGGGTGCTGCAAGCGCTCCTGCGTGCCGATCCGGACGTGAAAGTCATCGTCATCACCGGTCAGGAAGAGCGCCGCCACGCCCTGGAAGCCATCGCCCAGGGCGCCTACGACTTTTTCCGCAAGCCCATCCAGCTCGAGGAGCTGCGCCTTCTCTTGCGCCGCGCCCTGCACGTGTACCAGCTCGAGCAGGAGTACCGGGCCTTGCGGCAGCACCTCGAGCAACAAGGCTTCGAGGACATGCTCGGCACCAGCCCCCAGATGCAAGAAGTCTTCAACACGGTGCGCAAAGTGGCGGCCACCGATGCCCCGGTGCTGATCATGGGGGAAAGCGGCACCGGCAAGGAAATGGTGGCGCGGGCCATCCATCGCCACAGTCGGCGCCGCAGCGGCCCGTTTGTGGCCATTAACTGTGGCGCCATTCCCGAAACGCTGCTCGAAAGCGAGCTCTTTGGCCACGAGCGCGGCGCGTTCACCGGCGCCCACGTGCAGCGCAAAGGGCGCATCGAGCTGGCCCAGGGCGGCACCTTGTTTCTCGACGAGATCGGCGAGCTGCCCCTGGCGCTCCAGGTCAAGCTGCTGCGCTTCCTCCAGGAGTACGAGCTCGAGCGCCTCGGCGGCCGCGAGGCGATCCCCGTCGACGTGCGCGTGCTGGCAGCCACCAAAGTGGACTTGCAGCAGGCCATGGCCGCCGGGCGCTTCCGCGAGGACCTCTACTACCGCCTGGGGGTGATCGTGATTACCCTGCCGCCGCTACGCGAGCGGGGAGATGACGTGCTCGTGCTGGCCAAGGCCCTCTTGCAACGCTACGCCAGAGAGTACGGCAAGCCCATCACCGGCTTTGACCGCCAGGCGTTGCTGGCCTTGCAGCGCCACAGCTGGCCGGGAAACGTGCGCGAGCTGGAAAACCGGCTCAAGCGGGCAGTGATCCTGGCTGAAGGCCCCAAAATTACCCCCGAAGACCTGGAACTCACCTCCCCTTACGCCAAGTACGAAGGGCAGGGACTGCGCGCCGCGCGCGAAGCCCTAGAAAAAGAGCTCATCCAGCGTGCCCTGGCGCGCCACCAGGGCAACGTGACGCGTACCGCGGCCGAGCTCGGGGTGAGCCGCCCGACGCTGCACGAGCTGATCAACAAGTACGGCCTCAAACGCTAAACCAACCCCGCACACCGGAGGGCGCTCCGGCGTCTCAGCGCTGAGAAAGCCGCCCTTGCTTTCTTGGCCCTGAGACCTTTTTTTTCCACAGGCCGCCGCCTTCCCTCCCCGGGGACTGCCGCAAAAGCGGCCCCGCAAGCCGGTCGGCAGCCCTGGCACGCCTTTTGCTGCCTGTGCCAGACAGTACCGCACCGGCAAGGTGGTAAGAAGGAGACGGCCTATGAGGAGGTCTGTGGGAAAGAAAGGGTTTATGCCCTGGCTGGCCCGTGCCGGCATCGGGATGGTGGCGACGCTGCTGGTGGCACTGGGGCCTAAGGCGGCGCTGGCCAGCAGCTTTATCAACTTCGAGCTCCCCACGCAGGGGCTTGGCGGCCCGCTCGACTTGAGCGGCAGCTACACCCTCGCCGTGGACCAGATCGTCGGCGGCGACACGCCGCTACACAGCTGGGAAAGCAAAGGGTGCACCGGCTGCAGCCTGGTCCTTGACTTTGGCGCGGGCACCCTTAGCCTCAGCGGCGGCGTGGACCTCGACGGCGATGGCGATTTTACCGATGACTTGCCGCCGGGAAGCCTCTTGCTCAGCGGCTCGCTCACCGGCAGCACGCTGCTGGGGCCGGTGCTGACGGTGTCGTTTCTTGGCACCATGGAAGAAACGCTGAGCGATTACTACGGCATCACGCCGCCGCCCATGACGCACCCTTACACCGGGACGCTCAGCCTGGTCCTCTGGGGCAACACCGTCCTGGCTGGCCAGGTCGCCACCCTTCCCAATCCGGAGCCGGCCTCTGCGCTGCTCCTGGCCAGCGGCCTGGCCGGCTTGGGCCTGTGGGGCAGAAAGCGATGTCGCTTGCGTCGCGCTGGAGAAGCGGTCCGCATGACACCCTAGAGCTTTGGCCCAAGGGCGGGGAAAGGCGCCTTCTTTCCCCGCCCGGCTCTGCGCTTTCTGCCCACACGCGCCTCACCGCACTTCTTCGAGCACCCGGCGCGCCTCTTCGGCTCCGGGGAAGTCCTCGCTCAGCGCCAGGGCCCGCTCCAGTGCCTCCCGCGCCCGGTCGTGGTCGCCTTTTTTGTAGTACGCCATGCCCAGGTGGTAGTGGACGAGCGGGTTGTCCGCCATCTGCTCGGCGCTCTCTTCCAGCAAGCTAATGGCTTTGGTGTAGGCGTTTTTCTTGTAGTAAATCCAGCCCAGGGTGTCGGACACCGCCGGCGCCTCGGGCAGCTGCTCCTTGGCCGTCTGCGCCAGGGAGAGGGCAACGTCGATGTTGCCGCCATACTCGGCGTAGTTCCAGGCCAGGTTGTTGGCCGCCGGGGCAAAAGTGGGATTGATCGCCAGCGCCTTCTCGTAGTACGCGTTGGCCTTGTCGGGCTGGCCAAGGCGGTCGTAAATGACCCCCAGCAGCATGTAAGGCGGCAGGAGGTCGGGATTGGCCTTGATGACCGCCTCGTACTGGGCAATCGCCCGGTCGTACGCCTGCTGCTTGGCGTAGAGATTCCCAAGGTTGAGGTAAGCCACCAACAGGGTCTCGTCCAGGGCAATGGCCTGCTTGAAGGCCGCTTCTGCCTCGGCGTCCTTCCCCTGGGCGGCGTAAAGGCGCCCCAGCAGGTTGTAGACAAGGGCGTTCTTGGGCACCTTCTCGAGGTGCGCCTTGACCCGGGCCAGGGCTTGCGCGGGCTGGCCCTGCGCCAGGTGGAGGGCGGCAATCTGCTCCAGGGCGTTGACGAAGTCGGGGTTCTGCGCCAGGGCCCGCTCAAACGCTGCCAGGGCCGGTTGCGGCTGCTGTTGCAGGCGGTACGCCAGCCCCAGGTAGTAGTGGCCCAGCGCTTCCTCGGGGGCTTCGCGGGTGACGGCCTCAAAGGCGGCGGCGGCCTGCGCGGCCTCGCCTTTCCCGAGCAGGGCGCGGCCCTTAAGAAGCAAAGCCCGCAGGTGCTTGGGCTGCTCTTGCAGCACCGTGTTGGCCTCTTGCAGGGCAAGGTCAAAGGCGCGGTCGCGCAGGAACAGCTCGGCCAGGGCCAGCCGCGCCTCGGCAAAGCGCGGCGCCAGAGCTTCACCGCTTCGGTGAAGGCCGCCTTGGCGAGCTGCACGTTGCGGTTGCGCAGGTGGGCCAGGCCGAGGAAGTAGTGGGCGGCCGCCAGGTTGGGCGCCTCCTTGACCACTTTTTGCAAAGTCACGACGGCCTCGGCAGGCTGCCCCTTGGCCAGCAGCAGGCGCCCGCGCAGGTAGTGGCCGAGGAGGTCATCCTTGTTGCGCTTGAAGATCTCTGCGAGGTGCGCTTCGGCCTGCGCGAGCTGGCGCTGGCGCAGGGCCAGCTCGGCCAGCTTCTGCCAGGGGACCACCGCCTCGGGCTGCACCGTGGCCGCCTGCTGGTAGGCGGCCTGGGCGGCGTCGAGCTTGCCCAGCGCGGCGTAAAAATCTCCCAGCGCCAAGTGCGGCCGCATGTCCTGCGGCGCCAAAGACGCCGCCTGGCGCAGGGTGGCCACCACCTGGTCTTCTTGGCGCTGCACCGCGTAGAGCCTGGCCAGCTGCAAGTAGAGGGCCACGTCCTGCGGCTGCAGGGCGAGGGCTTGCTTGAGCGCCGCTTCTGCTTTGTCAAACTGCCGCTGCGTGGCGTAAAAGCTGCTCAGGGCCAGGTAAGTAGCCACCGAGCGCGGGTCGACCTGAAGCGCCTGCTGGTACGTCTGCTCGGCGGCGGCCAGGTCGCCTTTGGCCCGGTAAAGGAGGGCCAGGTTCAAGTAAGTCTGCACCTGCTTGGGAGCAAGCTGCACGGCAGTACGCAGCGCCGCAATGGCCTGGTCGAATTCTTGCCGCCCGCCGTGGGCGTTGCCGGCCAGGATGTGGGCTTCGGCGTTGTCGGCGTCGCGCTGCAGCACCAAGTTGGCCTTTTCCAGCGCCTTGTCAAACTGCTTGGCCAGCAGGTAGAGCTCGCCCAGCTTGAGCTGGGCGTCGAGGTTGTCGGGGTCCAGCTGTACGGCTTTGCTGAGCGCCCGGAAGGCCTCCTGGAGGCCAGCGAGACCGCCTTTTTTCAAGTACGCCAGGGCCAGCTTGTAGTGCGCTTGCGCATCGTTGGGGTCCAGCTGCACGGCGTTTTTGAACTCGATGATCGCCTCGGCGTATTTCCCTGCCTCGAAGTAGGCCTCGCCTTTTTGCACGTGGGCCACTTTGGTCGCCTGGGCGTCCTGGCCGCAGGCGATGAGCCCCAGGGCCATCCCGGCAACCAGCCCCACCACGCTTGCCTGTCGCAACCAACCACGCAAAGGCATGAGTATCTCCCTTTGGCAAAAACGGCGGCCATCACGGCCTCGCCCCTCTGACCTGCGGTCTCGCATCCCGCTGCGGAGATACAAAGATACCGCCTTTCGTATCGGCATGCCGCTCGCCAAACTTGACTTGCCGGCGGGCTCGAAATTGTCTTTTGCCTTGACAAGGAAGCAGGTATACTGTGACGCGGCGGCGGTAGCCAGGCGGGGGCATGCGCAAGGGAGCAGGAAGGTGAGGCCAAAAGCACTCTGGGTGGGGCTGATCAGCCTGGGGTTCCTCTGGGTGGTAGCAGGCCGGGGGGTGCGGGCGCAGGAAGCGGGCGAGCCACCCGTGGTGGTGCCCGGGCCGTTGCCTTCGCCTCAGGAGCGCCTCTTGGCACCGGTGCCGGAGCCCTTTACCTGGATGGCGCGCGAGGTGCCGCCCAATCCCCCGCTCGAGACGCTGCTGCGGCTGCGCCGCGACATCGGCCGCCTTTTCCTGGCGGTGTCGCTGGCCGAAGACTATTCGGACAACTTTTTCCAGCGCCCGGACAACCCGCAGGAGGAGTTTCGCACCCTGGCCAGCCTCAACACCGTCTACCGCTTGCAGCGCGAGCGCGGCTTTTTGAGCCTGGCCAACACCCTCAGCGCCCTTTACGAGGCGCGGGCCGAAGAGGGTCGCGTTGCCTTTGCCAACTTCGCCCTCATCGCCGGCTACCAGCTGCCGCGGCTGTCGCTGGCGCTAAGCGACAGCTTCGTGCGCGACGACGACCCGCAGGTGGCCTCGCTCGCCGGCTTGCGGCGCGAGCGCCGCACGTTTATCCGCAACCGCCTCAGCCCCCAGCTCCGCGTGGCCCTCAGCCGCTTGACCGAGGTGACGCTGGGCTACACCAACACCCTGGTCATCAACGAAACCGAAACCCGCGGGCCGCTGGCGCCGCTGTTTGCCACGCGCGAGGACGACAACACCGTGGGGCATGCTGTCAGCGCCGGCCTTACGCACCGCTTCAGCCGCCGCCTGGAGGGAGATTTCCGCTATGGCTTTGATCTCACCGACAGCGAAGGGGCGACCGACTCGCAGGGGCACGACGTCTCGCTGAGCCTGCACTACCGGGCCGGGCGCCGGACGATTCTTACGGGGCGAGCCTTTGGCGCGCTCACTGAGCGCTCCCGGGGCGGCCAGGACGCTCGCCGCTACGGCGCCGACTTGGGCCTGCGCCAGCAGCTCACGCCGTTTCTGGCCCTCTTCGTGTCTGCCGGGGCCACGGTGCTCGAGCAAGAAGGCGAAGATCCGGAGGTTTTCCTCAACTGGCAGGTCGACCTGGACGGCGCCTTGCCGCTGCTGCGCGCCCGCCAGACCACCTTGACGCTCACGGGGCGCCAGAGCCTGACGGATACGGTGGCAGAAGTCGACAACGTGGGCCTGGTGCTGCAGCGCTCCCTGACCCTGACCCTCAACCACGCCGCCTCGCGCCGCCTCTTGGCCTCCCTCTTTGCCAGCTTGGCGCGCACCGAGCTGCTGGAAGCCTTTGGCACCAGCGAGGCGGTGCCGGACCGCGAGGATACTGTCTGGCGCGCCGGCGCCAACGTGTCTTACGCGCTGCTGCGCGCCGTCTCCCTTTCCCTCTCTTACGCTTACCAGCGCCGCGACTCCAACGTGGCCGGGGCGGATTTTGACGAAAACCGCGTCACCCTGAGCCTCACGGCCGGCCTGCCGGTGTTCTAAGAGACGGCCGCCACGAGTCAAGAATCTCCCCCGCGTTGCCGATAAAGCCCCAGGCACGTGCCCGCCTGGGCCCAGGACGGGGATAACCACCACACGGACCACCGCGCATGAAAGTGCTTATTGCCGAAGACGATCCGGTGTCCCGCCGCCTGCTCGAGGCCACGCTGCGCCGCTGGGGCTACGAAGTGATCGCCTGTGCCGATGGCACCACGGCGTGGCAGATCCTGCAGCAGGCCGATGCCCCGCAGCTGGTCATCCTGGACTGGATGATGCCCGGGATGGACGGCATCCAGGTCTGCCGCGCCGTGCGCACCCGCGCGGCCGAACCCTATGTCTATATCCTGCTGCTCACCGCCCGCAGCCAGAAGTCCGACATCATCACCGGGCTGGAAGCCGGCGCCGACGACTACCTCACCAAGCCCTTTGATACCAACGAGCTGCGCATGCGCCTGCGCGCCGGCCGCCGCATCCTCGACTTGCAAGCGGAGCTCATTTTTGCCCGCGAGGCGCTGCGCGAGCAGGCGATGCGCGACTCCCTCACCCGCCTGTGGAACCGCGCCGCCATCTTGAGCATGCTGCGCCAGGAACTGGAGCGGGCGCGGCGCACGCAAGCCCCGCTCAGCGTCGTGCTCGCCGACCTCGACCACTTCAAGAAAATCAACGACACTTACGGCCACCTGGCCGGGGACATGGCCCTGCGCGAAGCGGCCCGCCGCATGCGGGCTGCCGTGCGCCCCTACGACGCCATCGGGCGATACGGCGGCGAGGAGTTCTTGCTGGTGCTGCCCGGGTGCGACGCGGCCGCCGCGCTGGCCCTGGCGCAGCGGCTGCGCGAGGCGATTGCCGCCGAGCCCCTGCTGCTCACCGAGGGCAAGCTCGCCCTGACCCTGAGCCTGGGGGTGGCGTCGCGCCATCCCCAGGCCGACGACACGGCGCTGATCGCCGCTGCCGACGCGGCGCTTTACCGGGCCAAACGCCACGGCCGCAACCGGGTAGAAGTGGCGACACTTGCCGATTTTGCCACCGCGGTCCCCGACGTCACCCTTTCGCCTTCCTTTTCCTGAGGCGTTTTGACTTGGCGCCCCACATCCGCTACATAACCTCTCGTGCACCTCGAGCAAGGGAGAACGCCGGTGGCACGGTGTGTGTGGCTGGTATGGGACGGCGCGGCATACCCGCTGGTGGCCGACCTCCTGGCGCGTGGCCTGCTTCCCCACCTGCAGCGGGTCGTCGCGCAGGGGTTTTTTGTCGCGACCGCCCCCCCGGGGCCCAACAGCGAGACCCCGCCCGGCCTGATGACCCTCTTTACTGGCCGCGAAGAGCCCGACCACGGCACCCCTGGCTTTCAGGGCCCGCCGCCGCGCGCGGCGCACCGCGCCATTGCCGAGTCTTGCAGTGGCTTTGACCTCTCCTGGCTGCGCCATCCTCCCATCTGGGTGGAGGCCGTGGCGCAAGGCCGCACGGTGGCGCTGGCCGCCACCGCCTTTGCCCCCGACCCGCTGCTGCGCCACCCTTACCCCTGGCCTTACCCCTTGCCGGAGTACCGCTACCTTGTCGACGGCTACCGGCACGAGGTGGCCGAGGCGCAGCTGGTGCCGCTTAAGGGGCGGGAAACGGCGGTGACGCTGGCCGAAAGGCGCTATACGGTGCGCTGCGAGGGAAACGCCGCCTTTCTCGTCGCTCCGGACGGCCAGGCGGTGTTCCTGCCGCCCCTGCGTGGCCCGGCCGAGGTGGTGCCCCTGTGGGTGGATGCCGCCGTCGGCCTCGGCGGCTACGTGGCCCGCCTAACGCCCCCTGAGGTCAGCAGCGGCGAGGCCGCCGAGTGGCTGTGGTGCTCGGCCATCACCCGCCTGGCGGTGTCGCCGCCCCATCTCTGGCCCAGGGAACTGGGGCCCTTTCTGGGCGCCGGGCTTGGCTGGCACTACAGCCGCGGCAAAATCGGCAAGGGCCCGCGCCTTTCCCTGACGGCCCTCAAAGCCGTCACCTTGCGCCTGGCCCGCTTCTTCGGGGATCTGGCCGTGCATACCCTGGCCGCCCACCCCGCCGACTTGGTGATCCTCTACCAGCCGGCGCTCGACGAAATCGCCCACCAGCTCCTGGCCGACGCCCTCGCCGCGTGGCCCCAGGGCGCGGCCGCGCAAGCGGTGATCGCCGTGCACCGCGAAGTCGACCGCCAGCTGGGCCGCTTGCTGCCTTACCTGAGGGCCGAGGACACCCTTCTGATCTCCTCCGACCACGGCCAGCTGCCCATCCGCACTTGCCTGCGCCCCAACGTGGTCTTGCGCCAGGCCGGCCTGCTGCGCCTCAAAGGCGAGCAAGTCGACCTGGCCCACACCCGGGCCCTCTTTCACAGCAGCGGCTGGATCCTCATCAACACCGCTGACCGCCCTGGCGGCATCGTGCCGCCGTCTGCTTACGAAAGCACGCTGCGCGAGGTCGAGCGCTGCCTGGAAGCCGCCGTTGATCCGCGAAGTGGCCGCCCCCTGGGCCTGCGCCACAGCCGCGCGCTCTGGACGGGTAGCGCCCCGCCGCCGGGAGACCTGTTCGTGTGGGGGCCGCCGGAGGCCGAATTGCGGCCCCACTTCTTCGGCCCTGCCGCCGGGCCCCCCGAAGTCGGCGGCCACCACCAGACTTCCCTGCACGAGAGCCCCTTCTTGCAGGCCCTGCTTGCCGCTTGCGGCCCCGGGGTACGCGGCGTGCCGCTGCCACAGCGCAACAGCGAGGTGCTGGCCCTGGTGCGCCGCGCCCTGCCCCTCTAGCATACCCCCTGTCGTGTCCCTTGTTCCCGGCGCCGAAGTCTGCCATAATGCCGGCAGCACACCAAAGCGGTAGCCGCAGGACACCTCGCGGAAAGGAAAGAGAATATGGCGACGCAACTAGGCAGTGGCGCCTTTGTGTATGCCGTCGACCTCGACTGGGGCAAGCTGCCGCCGGGGTGGTCGTACCGGGAAGTGGCGGCGGTGGGCGTGGACGCCAACGACAACGTCTACGTCTTCAACCGCGGCGAGCATCCCATGATCGTCTTTGACCGCGCTGGCAACTTCCTGCGCGCCTGGGGAGAAGGGGTGTTTACCCGCCCCCACGGCCTCACCATGGGCCCCGACGAGTGCGTGTACTGTACCGACGACGGCGATCACACGGTGCGCAAGTGCACTTACGAGGGTAAGGTGCTTTTGCAGCTGGGCATCCCCGGCCGCCCGGCCCCGTTTCAAAGCGGCCAGCCTTTTAACCGCTGCACCCACGTTGCCCTGTGTCCGCGTACCGGGGCCATTTACGTGGCCGACGGCTATGGCAACTCGCGCGTGCACAAGTTTTCCCCCGACGGCAAGCTGCTCTTTTCCTGGGGGGAACCCGGCACCGATCCCGGCCAGTTCAACATCGTGCACAACATTGCCACCGACCGCGAGGGCTACGTCTACGTGGCCGACCGCGAAAACCACCGCGTGCAGGTCTTTACCCCTGAGGGCAAATTCGAAACCCAGTGGGTCAACATGCACCGCCCCTGCGGCCTCTACATCGACACCGCCCACGGCCAGGATCTGTGCTACATCGGCGAGCTCGGCCCCGGCATGGAGGTCAACCGCCGCATTCCCAACCTTGGCCCGCGCCTGAGCATTTACACCACGCAGGGCGAGCTGCTGGCGCGCCTGGGCGACCCCAGCGGCGCTGGGGAGGGGCCCACTCAGTTCCTGGCCCCGCACGGCGTGGCGGTCGATTCCCATGGCGACATTTACGTGGGGGAAGTTTCCTGGACCACCCTGGGGCGCCACTTGCAGCCGCCGCGGGAGCTGCGCAGCCTGCGCAAGCTCGTCAAGTGCAATGAGACGGCTGCCCGCCCTTAAGAGAGGCGAGCAAGGAGACTGCAATGGCCTTTGACGCACGCGAGCAGCTGGCCAACATCGCCGTGGTGGCCGACGAGACGGCCCGCATGGCGCGTGACTTTCGCGCCTGGCCAGAGGCACACTGGTGGCGCCAGACCTACTGCCCGGGTTGGAACGCCGCCGACGTGGTGGCGCACCTGGCCACCGGTGCCGACTTTTATGCCCAGGTGATCACCGCTGGCCGCGCCGGCACGCCGCAGCCCCCCTGGGGGGTGGCGGATGTGGCGGCGTTTCGCCAGCGCCGGGCGGCAGAAGCACGGCGCCTCATCGAGGGCGGCCCGGCGGCGCTGCTAGAGGGCTTTGAGCGCCAGGCGGCAACGCTGCAGGAGGTACTGACCTCGCTGCAGGAAGCCGACTTGGGCAAAGTGGCCTGGCATCCCCGCGGTCTGGTGCCCATCGGCTGCTGGGTGGGCATGCGCCTCAACGAGCTGGTGATTCACGACTGGGACATCCGCCAGCCGCACGAGGCTGCCGCCTCCCTGTCTCCTACGGCGCTGCCGGCCATGCTCACCGTGCTGCCCGAGCTGCAGCAGCAGTTTCTTGAGCAACGGCTGGCCAACGGGCTCGATGGCGTCTATATCTTGCGCACCGGCGAGGCGGCCTGGGCTTTCATGATCCAGGGGACTACGGTGACTTACCACGCCGCGGCCCCGCCCCAGTTTGACGCCTGCCTGAGCGCCGACGCCGAGACCCTGATCCTGCTCACCATGGGCCGGGCCGACATGACCGCCAAGCGACAAAGCGGCGCCCTGGCCATCACCGGCGACGTGGAAAAAGGCCAGCGCCTGTGTGAGGTGCTCTTCCGGACGTTTTAACCAGGGGGTTAAGTAAGGAGAGCGGGCCGTGCTTGACTATCGCGTTCTGCGCGAGGTGCTGCGCCGCTACGGGGAGGCGCTCGAGACGCCGGTGCGCACGTTTTCCATTGGCGGGCGCCTCTTTGACTTCAACCGGCGGCGCTACCTCGTTGGCGTCATCAACCTGTCGCCGGATTCGTGGTACCGCGAGAGCATCTGCCTCACCCTTGCCGAGGCGGTGGCGCGGGCAGAACAGCTCTGCGCTGACGGCGCCGACCTCATCGACTTGGGGGCCGAGTCCACCTTGCCAGAGGCGCGCCGCGCCGACGTGCAGCAGCAGCTCGACCGGCTGCTGCCGGTGGTAGAAGCCCTGAAGGCCCGCGGCATGCTGGTGTCGGTAGAGAGCTATTACCCGGAGGTGCTCGCCGCTTGCGCGCAGGCCGGCGCCGACGTTTTCAACCTCACCGGCCTGCGCGACTGCGAGGAGGTCTTCAAGCTCGCTGTGCAGTACGACGTGGCGGTGGTGCTCTGCTACGTGCAGGGCGAGACGGTGCGAGAAGTGAGCGAGTTCCAGTTCTCCGAAGATATGATTGCGGCAATAACCGATTACTTTCGCGACCTGACGGCACGCGCGGCACGGCTAGGGCTGACCAAGTGCTTCCTCGATCCCGGCCTGGGCTTTTACTATGCCAACTTGCAGGACAGCCGCCAGCGCGTGAACTACCAGCTGCACACCTTCGTGCACTGCTTCCGCTTGCACCCGCTGGGTTATCCCATTTTCAACATTTTGCCGCACGCGCCGGAGATCTTCCGTGAGGACGAGCGCCGCGCCGCCGAGCCCTTCTTCAGCGTGCTGGCGCTTGCTGGGTGGCACCCACGTCCTCCGCACCCACGAAGTGCGCACCGTCCACCGCATCCGTCAGGTGCTGGATCTCTACCAGCCGTGAAGCCGCGCTACGCGCTTGTGACCGCCGGAGCCCGGGGGCTTGGCCGCGCCATCGTGCAGCACCTGGCGCGCCAGGGCTACGCCCTCTTCATCCACTACTACACCAGCCAGCAGGCCGCCACGGCGCTGGAAGCCGAGATCCGCGCTGCCGGCGGCTGGGCCTGCAGCCTGCAAGCCGACCTCTCGCGCCGCGAGGCGCGCGAGCGCCTGGTGCAGCACATAGCGGCAGTGACGCGCGAGCTACACGTGCTTGTGAACAACCTCGGCTGGTACTTGCCGGTGCGGCTGCCCGAGCTCACCGTGGAGCAGTGGGAGTACGCGTTCACCCTCAACTGCACCGTGGCTTTCCACCTCATCCAGCTGACCTTGCCCCTGCTCGAAGCGGCAGCCCCACCCCGCCGCATCATCAACCTGGGCGATTCTGCCTGTGACCGCATCACCGCGCGCTCCATGGCCACGCCATACCACATCGGCAAGCTGGGACTCCACGTGCTGACGCGCAGCTACGCGCAGCTGCTCATGCCCAAAGGCATCACCGTGAACCTGATCTCTCCTGGCTTTTTGGAACACAGCGTCGGCCCGCCCCCCCAGCACCTGCCCGCCGGCCGTCCGGGGCACTACCGCGACGTGCTGGCAGCGCTTGACTACTTGCTGTCAGAAGCGGCGGACTACGTCTCGGGCACCAACCTGCTGGTGAGCGGGGCCTGGAACCTGGGCTAGCCCGGCGTGCAGAGGTACAGCCCTTCTTCCTGGCCGGCAAAAACCCACGCCGCCACCACGGGAAGGCCGGCGGCAGCCAGCACTTCGGGCACCGCCTCGGGAGTAAAGCGGGTAGAAAAAAACAGCTGCACCCTTTCGCCGGCGGCAAAAGCAAAAGACTCGCCGTAGAGGGTCAGCGTGGTGGGACGGCAAAACACCGCCACGGCGCGAATTTGCCAGATGTGGCCGTCGACGCGCAGCGGCTGCGCGGTGACGCGGAGCTCGGCGTGCCTCGGCGGCACCCCCAGGCTGTCGAGCAGGCCCAGAAACCAGGCGTGCGCCAGCGGGTTGTCGTACTGGGGAAGAATCGCCGGACAGGCGTCGGGATAAGGCTGCGGCGAGAGGTTGGCCGACAGCAGCAGCCAGTCGCCCGGCCGCAGCAGGCGGCGCAGTGCCGGCAAAAACGTCCCATAATCGAGGTTAGGCAGTAGCCCAAAGCACGCCAGCAGCCGCCGGCCGGCCGGCGGGGCTTGCGCTGCGAGCAGCGCCGCCAGCTCCGGCACCGCCTCGACATCGGCCACCAGCGGGAAGAGAGACACATCGGGAGAGTCCTGGCGCAGGCGCAGCACCGCCTCGATTACCAGCGCCACGCTGCTGTCGAGAAGGGTAAGGTGCAGCGGCCGGCACTGGGGAAAAAGGATCTCCAGCCCTAAAGCATCCTTGCTGCCGTCACCGCAGCCCAGGCTGACGTAGTGCAGGGCCCCGCCGCCCAGCCGCTGCCGTGCCGCGCCAAAGCCCTGGGCGTAGAACGCGTGCGCCTCGGCGGCCGTGCGCCACGGGGCGTAGGCGCGGTGGTAAGCCAGCCACCGCTGCGCCTGCGCCGGCGAGTCGTAGAGGAACTTGCCAGGCAGCTGGCGGCAGCGCAGGCCCCCGCTGCAGTTGCGCCGCCAGCCGCGCGGGATACTGCGAGTCGTGCACGGTCAGCGTCACCGGCATGGAAGGTCGCCTCTTGTCTTTGCTCTGGTCCTGTGGTAAGCAGCTGCATTATACTCGGGAACGATCGATGAGGCAGTTTGGGGTTGACAGGTGCCAGATGCTCATTATATAAACGGGCCGCGTCGGGCAGAGCCACAGCGCAAAGACGCGGCCGGGCAAGCCGCGAAGTAGGGGAAACGCATGGCAGCGGAGGTGGTGCTCAGCGTACGGGACGTCTCGAAGCACTTTGGCGGCGTGGTGGCGGTGAACGGGGTGAGCCTCGACGTCAGGCGCGGCGAAATCGTCTCGGTGATTGGTCCCAACGGGGCAGGGAAGACCACGTTGCTCAACATGATCAGCGGCTTTTACCACCCAGAGCGCGGCAGCATCTGGCTTGAAGGCCGCGACATCACGCACCTGTCGCCGAGCCGCATCGCCGCGCTGGGCGTGGCGCGCACTTTTCAAAACATCGCCCTCTTCCGCGGCATGACGGTGCTCGACAACCTCATGCTGGGCCGGCACATCCACATGCGCACCGGGGTGCTCAGCGCCATGCTGCGCTATGGTCCGGCGCTGCGCGAGGAAATGCAGCAGCGCCGCATTGTCGAAGACATCATCGACTTTCTCGAAATCGAGCCCTTGCGCAAGCGGCCGGTGGGGGCGCTGCCTTACGGGCTGCAAAAGCGCGTCGAGCTCGGCCGCGCCTTGGCGGCGCATCCCAAAGTGCTGCTGCTCGACGAGCCCATGGGGGGGATGAACGTCGAGGAAAAGGAGGACATGGCCCGCTTCATCCTCGACGTCAACGAGGAGTGGGGGACCACCATCGTGCTCATTGAGCACGACATGGGGGTGGTCATGGACATTTCCCAGCGGGTCATCGTGCTCGACCTCGGCGAAAAAATCGCCGAGGGCACCCCGGCAGAGGTGCGCACCAACCCGCAGGTGATCAAGGCCTATCTCGGGGCCAAGGCCCTCCAGTAAGGAGGGAAGAAGCAAGAGGAGGGGGCGATGGCAGCAAAGACCCTGCCGCAGTTCCTGGTGCGCAACGCGCGTGACTTCCCGCACGAGGTGGCGATCCGGGAAAAAGAGTACGGCATCTGGCAGCAGTGGACCTGGGCGCAGTACCTGCAAGAAGTGCGCGACTTCGCCCTGGGGCTGGTGGCGCTGGGGTTTAACGCCGGCGACAAGCTGGCCATCCTCAGCGACAACCGCCCGCAGGTTTACTGGGCCATGGTGGCAGCGCAGGCGGTGCGTGGCACGCCGGTGCCGCTCTACCAGGACTCGATCAGCCGGGAACTGCAGTACGTCATCGACCACTCCGATGCCGTTATGGTGCTGGCCGAGGACCAGGAGCAGGTGGACAAGGTGCTCGAGATCAAAGAGCACCTGCCCAAAGTGCGCAAGGTCATTTACGACGACCCCAAGGGCATGCGCCACTATACCGATCCGCTGCTGACGAGCTTTGTCGCGGTGCAGGAAGCAGGCCGCCAGCTGGCGCGGCAGCGCCCGGGGCTGTTCGAGGAGTTGGTGGCGGCCGGGCAGCCCGAGGACGTGGCCCTCATGGCCTATACCTCGGGCACCACGGGGGCGCCCAAAGGGGCCATGCTGTCGCACGCCAACCTCGTTGCCGCCATTGCCGGGCTGCAGGAAATCGAGCGCTACCAGCGCGGCGACGAGACGCTGGCGTACTTGCCACCGGCCTGGGTAGGCGACACCTTCTGGTCGCTGGCGGCCGCGCTGATCGTGGGCTTTACCGTCAACTGCCCGGAGCGGCCTGAGACCGTGCAGGAAAACATCCGCGAGATCGCCCCCCACTTCCTGGTGGCGCCCCCGCGCATCTGGGAAAACCTGGTGTCGCAAGTGCAGGTGCGCATGGAAGACGCCACGTTGGCCAAGCGCTGGATTTACAACCGGCTGCTGCCCGTGGGCTTTGAAGTGGCGCGGCGGCGCATGGAAAAGCGGCCGCTGTCGCTGCCGCTGCGCCTGCTGCACGCCCTAGGAGAGTTTTTTGTCTTTGGCCCGTTGCGCGACCATCTGGGCTTCCGGCGCATCCGCTCGGCCTATACCGGCGGGGCCCCCCTGGGGCCGGAAGTCTTTCTCTTTTTCCGCGCCATTGGCGTCAACTTGAAGCAAGTCTACGGCCAGACCGAGATCTCGGGGGTCTCCTGCATCCACCGCGACGACGACGTGGCCTTGGGCACGGTGGGCAAGCCCTTCCCCAACGTCGAGGTGCAGCTCACCGAGGAGGGAGAAATCATCGCCCGCGGCCCCACGGTCTTCCTTGGCTACTACAAAAACCCTGAGGCCACCGCCAACACCGTCCGTGACGGCTGGCTGTACTCGGGCGATGCGGGTTTTTTCGACGCCAACGGCCACCTGGTGGTCATCGACCGCGCCAAAGACGTCACCTCGCTTGCCGACGGCACCAAGTTTGCTCCGCAGTTCATCGAGAACAAGCTCAAGTTCAGTCCTTACATCAAAGAGGCGGTGGCCGTGGGGCAGGGGCGGCCCTACGTGGCGGCAATGATCAACATCGACATGGACAACGTGGGCAAGTGGGCCGAGCGGCAGCACGTGGCCTATACGACCTATACCGACCTGGCGCAGAAGCCGCAAGTCTACGAGCTCATCGCCCGCGAGGTGGAACGCGTCAACCGCGACTTGCCCGAGACCACGCAGATCCGGCGCTTCGTTCTGCTTCACAAAGAGCTCGACGCCGATGACGAGGAAATCACCCGCACGCGCAAGGTGCGCCGCGCCTTTGTGGCCAAAAAGTACGAGAACATCATCGAAGCGCTCTACGCCGATGTGGCAGAAGTGCCGGTGAAGTCGGTGATTACTTACCAGGACGGCCGCCAGGCCACCATCGAGACCAAGCTGGCCATCTGGAACGTCGAGACCGCCGCGGTTTCGGTATGAGGAGCAGACGATGGAGTTTTTCTTCGATCTGGTCACCAACGGCCTCCTGGTGGGGCTGACCTACGCCCTGGTAGCCCTGGGCTTCGTGCTCATTTACAAAGCCACCAGCGTCATCAACTTTGCCCAGGGCGACCTGGTGATGTTTGCTGGCTATGCGGCGGCGGTGATGCTGGGGATGCGCGGCATGCCGGTGTGGCTCATGGCCCTCGTGCTGGCTGTGGGCATGGTGGTGCTGGGCTTTGTTATCGAACGCGGCATCCTGCGGCCGCTGGTGGGGCAGCCGGTGATTGCGGTGATCATGGTGACCATCGGCTTGAGCTTTGTTTTGCAGGGTCTGGTGGCCATTCTCTGGGGGGCCAGCACGCGGGATTTGCCGCTGCCGGTGCGGATGGAGCCGTACATCCTCGGCCCGGTGTTTCTTTCCCCCATTAACCTCGTGGCTGCGGTCATCGCGATTGTGTTTCTCATCGCTTTTGGCCTCTTTTTCACCCGCAGCCGCCTGGGCGTAGCGATGCGCGCTGTGGCCGATGACCAGCAGGCGGCCATGGTGATCGGCATCAAAGTGCCGCGGGTATTCGCCCTTTCCTGGGCCATTGCCGGCCTGGCCGCCGCGGCGGGCGGGGTGATCTGGGGAAACATGCTGGGGGTGGACACATTCTTGGCCCTGGTGGGCCTCAAGGTCTTTCCGGTGGTGATCCTGGGCGGCCTGGACAGCATCGCCGGAGCGATCATCGGCGGCCTCATCCTGGGAGCGGTGGAGAGCCTGGCGGCCGGCTACCTTGATCCTTACGTCGGAGGCGGCACCAAGGATTTTATCCCTTACGTGCTGATGATTCTGGTGCTCTTCGTGAGGCCATACGGCTTCTTTGGTCACGAAACCATCGAACGGGTGTAAGCGTCATGATCAACCGCGAAGCAGGTGTTTTTCATACCAGCTACGAAAGTGATATGGCTCTGTACGCCTTGCCGCTGGCCAAAATTACCGCCTGGGGCATGGTGGCCCTGCTCGTCCTGCTGCCCCTGCCGCTGTCGCTGCTGCAGAACGAGCACCTGATGAGCATCGTCAACACCATTGCCCTGGCGGCCATCGGCGCTATTGGCCTCAACATTCTGGTGGGCTACACGGGCCAGATCTCTATTGGCCAGGGCGCTTTTATGATGGTAGGGGGCTACACGGCGGCGATTCTTTCGACGCGCTACGGCATGCCTTTCTGGGTGGGTATCCTCGCCGGCGGCGCCATGTCGGCCCTGGTGGGGGTGCTCTTTGGTATTCCCTCGCTGCGCATCAAAGGGCTTTATCTGGCCATTGCCACCCTGGCGGCGCAGCTGATCATGGAGTGGACCATCAACCACGTCACCTGGATCAGCGGCGGCGCGCAGTCGTCGATTTACGTGCAGAATCCCACCGTCTTTGGCTGGGAGCTCGACAACGAGTTTCGGCGCTACTACCTCATTCTGGTCTTTTTCTTGCTGGCTTACTTCGCTGCCCAGAACCTGGTGCGCTCGCGCGTCGGCCGCGCCTTTATCGCCATTCGGGACCGCGACATCGCCGCCGAGATCATCGGCGTCAACATCTTCAAGTACAAGCTGCTGGCGTTTGCCGTGAGTTCTTTTTATGCCGGGGTGGCCGGGGCACTGTGGACGTACTACCTGCGCATTGCCAACTACGAGAACTTCACCCTGGTGGTGTCGATCGAGTACTTGGCGATGATCATCATCGGTGGCCTGGGCAGCGTCCTAGGCGCCGTGCTGGGAGCAATTTTTATCAAGCTGTTCCCCATTGCGCTCGACCTCACTGTCATCGGGATTTCCGAAGGCATCTTTGGGGTGCGCTACGGCGCGGTGGCCGATTTTCTTGCCAACTTTCAGCTCTTTGTCTTCGGGGCGCTGATCATCGTCTTCCTCATCGCGGAGCCAGAAGGGCTGGCCCGCATGTGGGAAAACGTCAAGCGGTACTTCCGGCTGTGGCCCTTTTCGTACTAGAGGGCCGGGGTGTAACTTCTCAGCAAAAGGAGAAAGCGATGCGGCTCCGCAGCATGCACACGGCTCTGCTCGTTGGTCTTTTGCTCGTGGGACTGGCCGGGTTGTCCTCGGCGTTTGCCGCCGAAATTATCATCGGGGGTACCTGCGACCGCACGGGTCCCACCAAGCTGGTGGGAACCATTATCTGCCCCGGCGTGCTGGACTATGTCAAGCTGGTAAACAAAAAAGGCGGCGTGCACGGCAACACTATTCGCTACATCGAAGTGGAGCACGCCTACAAAGTGGACCGCGGGGTAGAGGCTTACGAGCGCCTCAAGCGTGAGGGCGCTGTGGCCTTGGTGGACTACGGAACGCCGATTGTCTACGCCCTGACGCCACGGCACCTGGAGGATAAAATCCTCGGCATCACCCCTGGCTTTGGGCGCGCCGATGCCACCGACGGCGAGCGTTTCCCTTACATCTTCCCGGCGGCGGCGACGTACTGGTCGCAGATGGGCGCGGCCATGCAGTTCCTCAAGGACAAGGGGGCCAAGAAAGGCAGCAAAATCGCCTACATCTACTATGACAACCCTGCCGGGCGTGAACCGCTGCCCATTTTCGAGCGTATTTGCAGTCTGGAAGGCTACCAGTGCCGTACTTTTGCCGTACCCCCGCCGGGGGTGGAGATGGCTTCGCAGGTGCTTGATATCGTGCGGCGTTTCCGCGCCGACTGGGTGGTGTCGCACCTTTTCGGCAAGTCCCCCTCGATCTCCATCCGCGAGTTTCGCAAGAACGGCTACCGGCTTGATCACGTGGTCAGCCTGGTGTGGGGAGCTGGCGAGCACGACATGATCGCAGCCGGCTGGGACACGGCCCAGGGCTACCTGGGCATGCATTTCGCCGGCGTTGGTCGCGACTTCCCAATCGTCCAGGAAATCATGCAAATGTACCGGGACGAGGGACAGGAAGTCCCTGAAATGGTGGGGACCGTTTACTACAACCGGGGCATCCTCAATGGGGCGCTGCTGGTGGAGGCCGTACGGCTGGCCATCGAGAAGTACGGCATGCCGGTGACCGGCGAGAAAGTGAAGAACGGCTTCGAGCAGATCCAGAACTTCTCGCTGGGCGGTTTCCTGCCGCCGCTGACGTTCTCGGCTAAGGACCACGAAGGCGGAGGCTGGGTGCGACTCTACCAGACCAAAGGCGAGCAGCTGGTGCCTTACACCGACTGGTTCCGCGGCTACCGCGACATCGTCTGGGATGAGATCCGTAAGGCGGGCAAGACGGCAATGAAGTAACCTGCACCCGGAGGGCCAGGATCGCCATGTTGAAGCTGAACAACATCGAAGTGGTCTACGACCGCACCATTTTGGTGCTGCACGGCGTCTCCCTGGAAGTTCCCAAGGGACAGATCGTGGCCCTCCTGGGTGCCAACGGCGCCGGCAAGAGCACGACGCTCAAAGCCATCTCCGGAGTGCTCAAGCCCGAGCGCGGCGAGATCATCGCCGGCAGCATCGACTTCAACGGCGTGCGCATCGACCACCGCGAGCCGGCAGAGATCGTCAAGCTGGGCATCTCGCAGGTGATGGAAGGCCGCCGCGTCTTTGAGCACCTGACGGCCGAGGAGAACCTCATTGCCGGCGCCCACACCCGCCACGACCGCCGCCAGATCCGCCAGGACCTGGAGTTGGTTTACGGCTACTTCCCGCGCCTGGCCGAGCGCCGACACGTCAAAGCAGGCTACCTCTCAGGCGGCGAGCAGCAGATGCTGGCCATCGGCCGCGGCCTCATGTCGCGTCCCAAGCTCATGCTCCTCGACGAGCCGTCGCTGGGCTTGGCCCCGCTGCTGGTGGAGGAGATCTTCGAGATCGTGCTGCGCCTCAACCAGGAAGAAGACGTGACGGTGTTGCTGGTGGAGCAAAACGCCGCCATGGCCTTGAGCATCGCCCACCACGGCTACATCATGGAAAACGGCCGTATCGTCCTCGACGGCCCGGCTGAGGTGTTGCGCAACAACGAGGACATCAAGGAGTTCTACCTGGGCCTTTCGGAAGTGGGGGTGCGCAAGAGCTACCGCGACGTCAAACACTACCGGCGGCGCAAGCGCTGGCTGTCCTAAGCCGCTACCGCTAATTAAAAGGGGCACGGTACCGCTGTGCCCCTTTTTTGTCGGAGGTTGCCAGCACGCTTGCCGCGGATTATGTTCTATGCCGTGAGGATTCTGCCCATGCACATCGGCATGTCGCTAACCAGCCACTACCCCTATGACGGCCAGAGCCGCCGCCACTTCACCCACCTGCAGGAGCGGGTGGCGCTGATGGCAGAACTGGGGTTTGCAGCCCTTTCTCTAGGTGACCACCACCTGACGCGCGACTATTACTTCCAGGTCCTGCCCACTATGGCCCGCCTGTCGGCCTACAGCGGCACCATGCGCCTGCTGCCCCTCTTCCTGCTGCCGTTTTACCATCCGGTGCTGCTGGCAGAGCAACTGGGCACGCTGGATGTCCTCTGCGACGGCCGCCTTACCGTCATCTGCTGCCTGGGAGAGCAGCCCGAAGCCCACGCCGCTTTCCAGCTCCGGCCGCAGGAACGCGTCAGCCGTTTCGAAGAGAGCTTTGCCCTCATCCGCCGCCTGTGCTGCGAAGACCACGTCTCCTTCCACGGCAGGCACTTTGCGTTTGACAACGTCTGCGTGCAGCCCAAACCCCTTCAGCAGCCTTTGCCCATGTGGATCGGTGCCCATGCGGACCGCGCCATCCGCCGTGCCGCACGCTTGGCCGATGCTTGGGTCATCAGCCCAAGCTGGACGCCGGGCCACATCGAGGAGAAGCTCCAGCTCTACCGTCAGGCGCTACAGGCCTATGGCCGCAGCACGCAGGTGACCGAGGTCGTCCTGCGACGCGACCTGCACCTGGCCGCTTCGCCACAGACGGCACGCCGGGAAGTCGAAGCACTTCTGTCACGTGGCTATCGCGGCTTCAGCCCACAGCAGCTGCAAGAGTCACTCATCGTCGGCGATGCCGCCACCTGCATTCGCTACCTAGAGCACATGCAGCGTCTGGGCATCACCTTGGTCCTCTTTCGCTGCGCCCTGCGCGAGCAGGACAAGGCCCTGCAGACCATCCGCGTGCTCGGGACCGAAGTGATTCCGCACTTTCGCCAAGCATGAGGAGGGACGGCCATGGCGTTGCCCATCCCGAGCTTTTACGATCCGGCACAGGTCGCCGAGGTCTATATCGAACGCGCAACACTGGTAGCAGAAGCCGCCGAGGCTTACCAGCGGCAGTACCAGATCAAGCCTGCTGCCGAAGATACTTACCGCATCGTCGCCTTTGGCATCGACTGCCAGGTAGGATTTTGTACCCCTGGGGCCAGCCTCTTTGTCCCCGGGGCGGTGGAAGACATGCAGCGTGTCCTCGCCTGGCTCTATGCCCACCTCGACAAAATCACCAGCCTCTGCTTCTCCCTCGATACCCACCGCGTCTACCAGATCTTCCACCCCGCCTGGTGGCGCGATCCGCAGGGACGCCACCCGCAGCCTTTTACCCCGATCACCGCTGAAGACGTGCGCAGCGGCAAGTGGATCCCCATGCGCGACTACGAAGCGTGCCTGGAGTACTGCGAGAAGCTGGAGGCCAGCGGCAAGTACGTGCTCACCATCTGGCCTTACCACGTGCTGCTAGGTGGGGTGAGCCACACCCTGGTGCCGGCGCTGATGGAAGCGGCCATTTTCCACAGCCTGGTGCGCAAGCAGCAGACACACTTCGAAATCAAAGGCACCCACCCGCTAACCGAAAACTACTCGGTCTTTTCCCCAGAAGTGCAAGAGCTGCGGGGGCAGCGCGTGGGGGCGTTTAACGAGGCGCTGTTTCGCATGCTGCTTGAGTACGACCGCATCTACGTCTTCGGAGAGGCCAAGTCGCACTGCGTGCGCGCCACGCTTTATGACCTGCGCGACCACATTCAGGCAATCGACCCTGCCTTGGCCGAGCGGGTGTGGATCCTCGAAGACGCCATGAGCCCGGTGCCACCCCCGCCCCTTGATCCCTTGCCGCCAGAACTCGACTTCCCGCGGCTGGCCGAGCAAACCATGGCGGACATGCGCCAGGCAGGGATGCACGTGGTGAAAACCACCGACGAGGTTCGCATCTGAGCGTGTCCGCAGCGACATTCCCCGCCGGAACGGCTTCCATGGCCGGAAGCCAGAGGGACTCCTACGGCTCGCCGACGTCGAGCCAGGCGTCGTCGAGCTCGCAAGCGGCAAAGCGCTGCACGCGGGGGAGGGGATCCTCGCCACGCGCCACCGCTTCAAGGCAGTCGGCCAGCAGGGCGGTGAGGTGGAGCAGGGGGGACGGTACCTCGTGGGCGTACTGCTGGCCCAGGGCGTCGCACTTGGCCAGGGCCTTGTGCCAGACGCTGCGGCAGCCGGTGAGGTTGCCGTGCTGGCAGTGGTGGGCGCCGACGGCCAGCTGGATCATCGCCTGCCAGAAGAGCCGCTGGCGCCCGCGCAGGTGGCGCCACACCTCTTCCCAGGCGTCGTGTGCGCCAAAGTAATCGCCTTGGCGCAACAAGGCAATCCCCTGGCGCAGCAGGGCGCGGTCCTCAGCCGTCAATGCCATGGGGGGGCCTCCGAGCAGGTATGAGGTAAGCATACCATACGGCACGCGCAGCGACAGCGGAAAGGGAGCGACATGCGCGAAGTGGTGGTCCTAGGGGCAGGGCTGCATCGCTACGGGGTGTTCCCGCACAAGTCGTTTGTGGAACTGGGCGTTACCGCCATCCGCCGGGCCCTCGACGACGCCGGCTGCCACTGGCGCGACATCGAGGCCGTTTACTGCGGCACCGCTCGCCTGGGCATGGCGGCCGGCCATCACATCTGCCGCGTGCTGGGCAGTACCGGACTGGCCATGACCAACGTCGAAAACGCCTCGGCCAGTGGCTCTTCGGCGCTGCGCGAGGCCTACCTGGCGGTGGCCGCCGGCGCGCACGACGTGGTGCTGGCGCTGGGCGTCGACAAGCTGGGGGCGCGCCCCGAGCGGGTATTACAGGAAGACCCCGAGGGCAAAGCGGAAACGCACCGCAAGCTGCCTGTGCACGCCTTTGCCGCGCTGGCCCGCCAGTACATGCAAGCTTGCGGGATGACGCGGGAGCAGCTGGCCCAGGTGTCGGTCAAGAACCACTACCATGCCAGCCTCAACCCCTATGCCCACTTCCAGACCGCCGTGCGCCTCGAAGAGGTGTTGCAGGCGCGCCCGGTGGTCGAGCCCTTCACTGTCCTGCACTGCTGTCCTTGGGACGAGGGCGCCGCCGCGGTGGTGGTGGCCGCGCGTGCAGTGGCCGCACGCTTTACCCGCCAGCCGTGTCCCACCCTGGTGGCGTCGGTCCTGCAGAGCATCCCCAACGCGGCGCTCGATCCTGTCTGGTCGCCGGTGCACCTGACGGCAGTAGTAGCGCGGCAGGCGTATGCACGCGCCGGCTATGGCCCAGAAGACCTCCACCTGATCGAGCTGCACGATGCCTTCAGCATCGAGGAAGTGGTGTACTACGAGGCCCTGGGGCTGGTGGCGGCGGGCGAAGGCCCCCGGCTAATCGTCGATGGAGACACGACGCTGGCCGGGCGCTTGCCGGTCAACAGCAGCGGCGGGCTGACCGCCATGGGACATCCCCTGGGGCCAACCGGATTGGGACAGATTGCCGAAATCCTCTGGCAGATGCGGCGCACGGCCGGGCAGCGGCAGGTCGCCCGGCAGGTGCGCGTGGCCCTGGCACACATGGTGGGGGCGGGGGGCGTCTGCGCCATCCACGTGCTGCGCCTGTAAGGCGTGGGGGCTCTTGCCGTCGACCGCCGTTGCGGTTACACTATTGGCAGAGACGCAGGCAAGACCCCGGTGTAGGCTTCCTGCGGGAGGCAGGAGGCTAAAGGCCGCGCGGCAGCAGGCCGATAACGTGGTACAGACCCGTCCAAACGGGGTCGGCGCGCTGATCACCATGCCGGTAACGACAACCGCTGGGACTTGCAGCGAGGGATGGCTATGCATAAGATCGTCAAAATCCACGCCGTGTACAGGGAATGGCCGGTGATGCTGGTGGCGCAGACGGAGACGGGTGATCTCGTGGAGCTTTCCCTTAAGGAAGTCAAGGAACGCGGCTACGAGTTTGACGAGCAGGCGTGGAAGGAGTTGGTGGAAGAGTACCGCGTGTTTAATCACAGCTATCAGTAACGCCTCGGCCCACCCCGGCGTGTAGACTTACTTTCTGTCTTCTCGCGCGGCGCCCACCCAAGGGGTGGGGGAGGGCGCTGACCCTGTCTTTGTAATCTCGATCTTCTGCCACGAATCCTCTATCCTCTTTGCACCCTCTCCTTGTGGGTGCAAAGCCGTTTTGCCGTTGTCCCCCACACAAGAGAAGGGCAACCGTACCGGTCCCTGACTGTCGGTAGCGCCGGTGTAGGCGCCACTGTCCGGCATGGCTACGACGGCGCTTTGCACGCAAGGAATAAGTTGAGCGGACAGCCGGTGGGCGCGTGTGCCGCAGGGCGCGCAGGATGATCCCCGCTGCTTGGAGGAAGGACCGCGATGCACAGGGCAGGCTTTCTCATGGCGGTTTGTGGCTTTGTCTCCCTGAGCCTGGCCACCTCCCTGTGGGCGGTTGCGGTGGGCGAGCTAAACGTCCACAGCCGGCGTGGTGAGCCTCTGGTGGCGACCGTGCCGCTGGGGCTGCACCCCTACGAGCGTGAACTGGACATAGCCGCCACCCTGGGCACGGCCGAGGAGTACGCCGCCGAGGGACTGCAGCGGCCCGCCTTCGTCGATCGCCTGCGGCTCAGCCTGGTGCTTGGGCCACCGGACTTCATCCGCCTCACTTCTGAAGAGGCCATCCAGGTTCCCAGCTTTGACCTCGTCCTTTTGGTGCGTGCCGGGCAAGTGACGATTGTCAAGAGCTATCGCGTGGCGTTACCTCCTCCGCCCGCGCCGCCGGCCGCTTCTCCCGTGGCACGGGCCGCGCTGTCGCCTGCTCCCCCACCGGCCGCACGGCAAGAGGCCGCCTTGCCGCCGCCGGCGTGGGTGCAGCGGCTGCCGGCGCGGTACGGGCCGGTGAAGCGGGGTGAGACGCTCTATGGGATCGTCCGCGCCCTGGGGGTGCCGGAAGAGGCAGTGTGGCAGGCGGTGGTGCTCATCTGGCAGGCCAACCGCGAGCGGTTTGCCGCGGGGAACATGCACGGGCTCCTGGTGGGGACGTTTCTCACCGTACCGCCGCATCTTGACAAAGAGGTGGCCAAGCTGAGCCGAGCAGAAGCCCAGCGCCTGGTGGCCGAGCAGTGGGAAGCGTGGCAGGAACGCCAGTACACCACGAGGCCAGAGCCGCCGACCACCCCGGTGCGGTCTGAACCCGAAAAAGCAGAGGTCGCTGCGCCGTCCCCTTCACCCCAAACCGTCGTCCTGTCCACCGAAGACTCGCCGGAAACCGTCAGCGTGACCGAATTGCGCACCGTGTTGCAGGGACTGGAAACCGGCCGGCTGCCGCCCTTACCTTCCCATCCGGCGGCGGAGCGGTCCCTTGGCTTCGTGAGCACCGCCGAGTTACAGGCGGCGCTGCAACGCCTCGAAGAGCGCCTTACCCGACAGTGGCAGCAGCTCCTGCACGACCGCTCCCCAGGGCAGCTCCGCAGCACGTCGGCCCAGGGCAGCGTGTCACTGTCCCCGCCACTGGCCCCAGCGCCGTCTGAAGAGCGCGCGTGGCAGCGCCTGTTGCTGGCCACGCCCTACGTGCTGGTGGTGGAAAACGCCCTCATCTTGCTCTGTGCCGTCATCCTGCTCTGGCGCTGGGTGCGCCGGCCGCGCTAGGGAGCTTTTGCGCTGGTGCGCTTGGCGTCGCGGGGCTGGCTCACCCTTGCCGTGGTCGGGATAGGGGTGGCCATTGGCCCCCTCGATACGGCGGTAAACATCGCCTTTCCTGCCATTACCGCGGCCTTTACTCTTCGTCTTGCCGCCATCCAGTGGGTCATTATTTGTTACGTGCTCACCTATGCCAGCTTGCTGCTCGGGTGTGGCGGCTTGGGCGACCTGATTGGGCACCGGCGGGTTTTCCTGAGTGGTCTGTGGTGGAGTGCGCTGAGCCTGCTCTTGTGCAGCATGGCCCCGACCTTTGGCTGGTTTTTGCTCTTTCGCGGGCTGCAAGGGGTGGGCACGGCCCTGGTGTTGAGCTGTGCGCCGGCCCTGGTGACTCTGGCCTTTGCCGAAGAGGAACGGCCGCGGGTGCTGGGGCTGTACAACATGCTCACGGCACTCGCGTTTGCCCTTGGTCCGCTGCTGGGGGGCTGGCTGGTGGCGCGCTGGGGTTGGCCTGCCGTTTACACATTCCGCGTGCCGCTGGCGGTACTCTCGGTCGTGTTGGTGCCGCTGCTGGTTCCGCGACTGCCGGCGGGTGCCGACCCGCGGCGTTTTGACCTCCTGGGCGCTACGCTGTTGGCCCTGGGCATTGCTGGCATGCTCTTGGCCTTTAACCGCGGCTATGCGCTGGGCTGGAGGGCGCTGCCCACCCTGGCGCTGGCAGCGACCGCGGCAGCCAGCCTGGGAATTTTTGTGCGGCATGCCGCCCGCCATGAGGCGCCGGTGCTCAGCATACACCCTTTTCGCGAGCGGGCTTTTGCGGTGACCAACCTGGCGCACATGCTGGCCCACGGCGCCCACTTTACCGTTTTTTTGCTCGTGCCTTACTACTTGCTCAACCTGCGGCGGTTTTCAGCCCCCGCAGGCGGGCTGCTGCTGGCCATGGCGCCGCTGGGCATGGTGCTGGCTTCGCCCCTGGGTGGCTGGCTGTTGGCCGTCCAGACCGCACGCCGCTTGAGCCTGCTGGGGCTGACCCTGCTGGTGGGGGGCTTGCTGGCCGTCAGCCAGTGGCACGCTCGCACGTCGGCGGTGGCGGTGGCCCTCTCCCTAGGACTACAAGGCTTTGGCCTGGGCCTGTTTCAGGTCGCCAGCATGGACTTCGTTATGGGCAGTCTGCCGCGCAGCCAGCAAGGGGTGGCCGGCAGCCTGAGCATGTTCACCCGCACGCTTGGCGTGGTGAGCTGCGCCACTTTTGGTTCCCTGTTCTTTGAGCTGCTACAAGCGCGCTACGCGGCCCGCTGGGGCAGCAAGCTGGCCTTTTTGCCGGCTTTCCAGGGGGTCTTCTGGGGTGCCACCGCAGCGGCGGCCGCCGCCGGGCTCCTCTTTTGGTGGGGGTTTGCCCGGCACCGGGTGCGGCGCCACGCGTGACGAGAGGGCAGCCCTGGCGGCGCCCCTAAGCCTGCTGCAGCACGGCAATCAGCCCTGCTTCGTCGAGAGTCTGCTGCTCGCCGCTGCGCAGGTGCTTCAGCGTGTACGCCTGGTGCGCCAGCTCGTCGGGTCCCACGATCAGGGCGTAAGGAATGCCCTGGGCGTCGGCAGCGGCCAGCTGGCGGCCAATGCGGCTCTGTTCTGGGTAGAGATCGGCGCGAATGCCGGCCCGCCGCAGGCGGGTAGCCAGGGCGATCACGGGGGCCAAAGGGGTATCAGGCAAGGCGCAGACCATCACCTGGGCCGTCAGGCGCAGCGGCGGGAACATCTGCTCGGCTTCCATGAGCAGCAACAGGCGCTCCAGCCCCAGCGAAAAGCCCACCGCCGGCACCTGCTTGCCGCTGAACATGCCGATGAGGTTGTCGTAGCGCCCGCCACCGCCGAGCGAGCTGCGCAGTTCCTCACAGAGGATCTCGAAAATGGGACCAGTGTAGTAACTCAGACCGCGCGCCAGCGCTGGCGTTAGCCGCAGGTGCGGCCCTGCCGGGGCATCGGCAGTCAGCACCAGCAGGCGCTCGAGGTCTGCCAAGGCCGCCTGCGCCGGCGCCGCCGGCAGCAAGTCGCGCAGCACCTTGAGGCGTTCCGTGTTGTCGGTGCCGGCTTCGCCGCCGATCATGGCCAGTAGGCGCGTGGCCACTGCCGCAGAAAGGCCACGCGCGCGCAGTTCGGCTTCCACGCCGGCAGGCCCGATTTTGTCGAGCTTGTCAATGGCCACCAGCGCCGCCTCTTCCTGCTCGGCAGCCACCCCGGCAGCTTCCAGCATGCTGCGCAGCAGCACGCGGTGGTTCAGCGCGATGGTAAAGCGCTGAAAGCCAAGCTCTCCTAACACCTCGCTCACCGCGTTGAGAACTTCCACTTCGGCCAGCAACGACGAAGTGCCGACGATATCCACGTCGCACTGGTAAAACTCGCGAAAGCGTCCTTTGGCAGGGCGGTCGGCCCGCCACACCGGCTGGATCTGGTAGCGCTTGAAAATGCGGGGCAGGGCATGGCCGTACTGGGCCACCACGCGCGCCAGCGGCACAGTGAGGTCGTAGCGCAGCCCGAGTTCCGCCAAGTCGGCCACCTCGGGGTGCACCTTGGCTAAGGCCCGCGTCAGCCGCTCGCCGCGATGCAGGATACGGAAAATGAGCTGGTCGCCCTCCTCCCCGTACTTGCCAAGCAGCGTCGAGAGGTGTTCCATGGCCGGCGTTTCCAGGGGATGAAAGCCGTAGCGCTGAAAGACCCGCTCGATGACCTCGATGACGTAGCGCCGCTTGTATACGGCTTCGGGCAAATAGTCGCGCATGCCACTGGGGGGCTTGGTACTCACCATAACCGCTCTCCCGCACCGTTTCCTGGTCGTACTTACAGCGGCGGGCGCTGCCGGTGCCACGGCGTCGCCTGCTCGTAAGCGTAAGCCACCCGCAGCACCGTGGCTTCGGCAAACGGCTTGCCGACGATTTGCAAGCCCACGGGCAAGCCGGCGCGCGTAAGGCCGCAGGGCACCGAGAGCGCCGGCAAACCAGTGAAGTCAAAAGGCAGGGTGTTGCGCGGCCGCAGGGCCGCATGCCCAGGCACTTCGGGCGCAATGGGCGTGGCCGGCAGCGGCGCCGTAGGCATCACCACGGCATCGAAGCCGGCCAGGGCCTGGCAGGTGGCTGCCGTCAGCTGCCGGCGCAGGCGCTGCGCCTGTACGTACTGCACTGCCGTGTAGAACTGGCCCATCTCCAGCAAGGCCCGCACCTCGTCGCTGAAGGCCTGTGGCCGCTGGCGCAGGTTGGCGGCATGGTAGGCCGCCGCTTCGGCGAACAGGATCACCGTGCCGGCAGCACGCGCGGCGGCCATGTCGGGCAAAACCACCTCCTCCACCGCCGCCCCCAGCTCGCGCAGCACTGGCAGGGCCGCTTCCACCGCCGCCACCACCTCGGGATCACACTCGGCAAAGAAAAAGTCGCGGGCTACCCCAAGGCGCAGGCCGCGTAGGTCAGGCTGCAAGGCAGCGGTATAATCCGGAACCGAACATGCCACACTGGTGGCATCGCGGGAGTCGTAACCGGCCAGCACTTGCAGTAGGAGGGCAGCGTCGGCCACCGTGCGGGTCATGGGTCCCACGTGGTCCATCGACCAAGACAGTGGCAAGGCGCCGAACTTGCTCACCAGCCCGTAAGTGGGCTTGAGTCCCACGATACCGCAGCAGGCAGCCGGCTGGCGAATCGACGCCCCGGTGTCGCTGCCCAGGGCGCCAAAGGCCAGTCCCGCCGCCACTGCCGCCGCCGAGCCGCCACTGGAGCCACCAGGATGGCACTGCGTCTGCCAGGGGTTGCGCACCGCCCCAAAGTGGGGATTGGCGCTGGTGGTGCCAAAGGCCAGCTCGTGCAGGTTGGTCTTGCCCACGATCACCGCTCCAGCACGCTTCAAGCGCTCCACCGCCGCGGCGTCGAAGTCCGGAACCCAGTCGGCAAACAGCGGCGAGCCAAAGGTGGTGCGCACCCCGCGCGTGGCAAAGAGATCCTTAACGGCCACCGGGATGCCGTGCAGCGGTCCCAAGTAGTGGCCGGCCAGAATCGCTGCCTCGGCGGCGCGGGCCGCGTGGCGGGCGCTGTCGGCGGTGACCGTGATGTAAGCCTTCAGCACGTCGTTGTACTGCTCGATGCGCGCCAGCACCGCCTCGGTTACCTCCACCGGCGACAGCTCGCGGCGCGCCAGGCGCGGTGCCAGCTCGGCAATGCTGGCAAAAGGCAGCTCAGGCAGAGCCATACGGGACCCCTTGCGGAGGGGCAAGGCGAAACACCGCTGCCGGCTCGCTCTCCCCCAGGCGCTCCTCCCACGCCTGCAAGAGACGCACCGCCGCCGCCATCACCGGCAGGCGGCCCCGGTACGCCTCGGCCTGCGCTGCCGTCAGGTCGCGGCCAAAGGTCTCGCGAGCCAGCTGTTGCAGCTCGGCCGTCGTCAGCTGCGCCACGGCTTCCTCCTTCCACGCCGATGAGGTCAAGTCGGGAGAAGAATACTACATCTGGTGGCCCCACGCCAGGTCTGAGCGCCCCGGCTGGGCAGCCCTGCCGCCGGCTGGTACACTCGGGAGCCAGAGGGTACAGACCTGCTCACCACGGGAGGAGCACCCATGCCAGAGCGTAGGCCAAGACTAGAAGGCAAGGTGGCCATTGTCACCGGTGCCGGCTCGCGCGGCCCTGGGGTGGGCAACGGCAAGGCGACCGCCGTTCTCTTTGCCCGCGAAGGCGCCAGGGTCGTCCTCGTCGACCATGTCGCTGCCCGCGCCGAAGAAACCCAGGCGATGATCCGCGAGGAAGGCGGTGAGAGTCTCGTCTGCGTCGCCGACGTCACGCGCGAAGCCGAGGCCCGGCGTGTGGTAGCGACCACGGTGGCCCACTACGGCCGCCTCGACATCCTCCACAACAACGTCGGCTTTGGCTTGCCCGGCTCCGTGCTGGAGGTCAGCGAAGCCGACTGGGACCGCATCATGGCAGTGAATCTCAAGGGCATCCTCTTTTGCAGCAAGTATGCCATTCCCGAGATGATCCGGGGCGGTGGCGGCGCCATTATCAACGTCGCCTCGGTCGCCGGCATGCGTGGTCACGGGCTGGTGGCCTACGCCGCGGCCAAAGGCGGGGTCATTGCCCTGACCCGCACCATGGCCGTGCAGCACGGCAAGGACAACATCCGCGTCAACTGCATCGCGCCCGGTCCTGTCTACACGCCCCTGGTGGCCGCGGGCATGACTCCAGAGCAGCGCGAGGCGCGTCGCCTCAGCGTGCCCCTTGAGCGTGAGGGTACGGCCTGGGACGTGGCCTGGGCGGCAGTGTATCTGGCCAGCGACGAGGCCCGCTGGGTCACCGGCGTGGTCCTGCCCGTCGACGGCGGCCTCACGGCCACCACGCGGCAGCGCTATCGCTGAAGGAGGCGATGGCGCTTGACCTCCACCCCGCTGCAGGCGATTATCCTCGCAGGACACCCGTACGGAGGAGACCGCTATGGCCCGGCTCAAGCACATCGCCATTGCCACCCAGGACCCGGACAAGACGGCGGCCTTTTACCGTGACGTCTTCGACCTCCAGGAAGTCAGCAAAATCACCTCCCCCCTGGCCGAGGGCTACTACCTGAGCGACGGCCACATTAACATCGCCGTGCTGCGCTTCAAGTCCGACGAGGCGGCCGACGTGCCCGAAGGCGCTGCCTTTGTGGGGCTACACCACTTTGGCTTTCAAGTCGACGACCTGGCAGAGACCCTGCGGCGCCTGGAAAAGGCCGGCGCCCAGCGGCGGCAGACGCTGCACCAGGACGCGGCGGCAGCGACGCCCCGCAACGTGGAAATCAAGTTCAAAGGCCCCGATGGCGTCATTTTCGACGTCTCTGCCAGCGGCTGGGTGGGGACCGATTAAGCCGGCGGCCGGGCGCGGCGGAAAAAGAGGCTCAGTCCCGCCGCGCCCAGGCAGATGACGACGAAGAAGCCAAAGCAGTCGTTAAAAGCCAGCAGCAGCGCTTCGCGGTCGATCAGGCGCGCCAGCAGCACGCGGGCGTGCAGGGCTGGCGGAAGCGCCCCGCCGAGCTGGACGGCCAGGGCCTGCAGGGCAGCCAGGGCACGCTGCGTGCCCAGCGCCGCCAGGTGCTGCGTTTCCGCCAGCAGCGCTTGGCGGATGAGCTGGCGCTGCTCTAGCAGCGCTCCGAGGATGGAGACCGATAGGGCGCCGCCCAGGGTGATGCACAGGTTGAGAAGGGTGGTGGCTGCTTTGCCGCGAGCGGCAGGCAAGCCGCTGATGCCAATGGGGTAAATCACCGGGTAAGACAGCCCCAGGCCAATGCCGCGCCCGAAGTAGAGAATCAAAATGGCCAACGCCGAAAAGCGCAAGTCGGCAAAGGTCATGATAGCGGCAAAAGTGGCATAGCTCAGGTAGCCGACGACCATCAGCAGGCGGGCATCGAGACGGTCGCTGAGCCAGCCGGCCACCGGGGTGCAGAGCACCAGGAAGGCGGAGCTGGGAAACATGATGAGCGCTGCCTGCTGCACGGAGAAGTCGTAGAGGCGCTGCAAAAACAGGGAGACGAGAAACGGGCCGCCGGAAAACATGGCCCCGGCAATAAGCGACAAGACAATGGCCATGGCGTACTGCGGGCTGCGAAAGGTGCCAAGGTCGACGAGCGGCGTGGCCACACGTGGCTCAATAAGCAAAAAGGCGACAAACGCCGCCCCGCAAAGCAGAAAGAGGGCCACGATCGGTGAGGCGTCCCAGCCCTGGCGCTGGCCGTTGCTCACCGCCAGCAGCAGCGCCACCAGCGCCGTACCCAGGGTGAGAAACCCCCACCAGTCAAAGGGGACGTGGCGCTCCCGCGGTGAGGGGTGCATGACAAAGACGGCGATGAGCAGGGCCACCAGACCGGGAGGCAAGTTGGCGTAGAAGGCAGCGCGCCAGCTCAGGTGCTCGGCGAGAAAGCCGCCCAGGGGAATGCCGGTGAGCGAGCCGCACGACGCCCCCATGCCCCAGATGGCAGTGCCCAGGCCGCGCTTCTCGGGCGGGTAGAGGTCGAGCATGAGCAGCATGGTCACCGGCATGATCAGTCCCCCGCCGATGCCCTGGAGGGCGCGAAAGACGACGAGCACGGCGACGCTGCCAGCCATACCACACACTACGGCGCTGCTGGTAAACAGCAGCAGCCCCAGGATATACACCTCGCGTGCCCCAAGCCGCCGCGCCAGCCACCCCACCAGGGGGATGACCACGGCGTTGGCCAGCATGTACGTGGTCACTACCCAGCGGATGGTGACCACGTCGGTGCCCAGGCCGCTCATCATCTTGGGGATGACGACGTTGATGACGTGGTTGTTGAGGACGCTGATGTACCCCCCGAGCACGATCGAGGTCATGGCCCATCCCCGGTAGGCCGAAGAGGGCCGCGGGGGTTCCGGCGGTGAGGCAACGGCTGCTTGGGGAGGGGCCTGCATGCTACAATGTCCCTATCGCGTTACGGTCTGGTAGGAGGCTATCACAGGTTTTTACGCGCTAGCAAGGAGGGCCTATGCACGCCGAAGTTGCCGCCCGCTTCCGCGACGTGGCGCCAGCAGTGGACTTCTGCTCCTTGCGCCTGGTGCACCAGCGCTCTGAGATGCTCAGCGTGCGCCAAAACGTCGTGCAGCCGGTTGTCAGTTCCGAAGACCTGGGGGCGATGATCACCATTTGCCACGGTGGCGGCTTGGGCTATGCCGCCACCAGCGATCTTACTGCCGGTGGCTTGCGGCGCGCGGCCGAGCGGGCGCTGGCCTGGGCTCGCCACAGCGCCGGACGCGCGGTGATGGATTTTTCCAAAGTGGTGTACGGCGCCCCGCAGGGCAGCTATGCCACCCCGGTGCAGATCCCCTGGCAAACGGTGCCGCTGGCCGAGAAGCTCGATCTCCTGCGCCAGGAGTGCGCCCGCCTGAAGACCGACCCTCGCATCGTCGACTGGGAAGCGTCCTTGTGGTACACGGAAGTCGACTCGCTCTACCTCACCGCCGACGGCGGGCACGTGCAGCAGCGCTTTTCCTACCTGGTGCCCATGCTGAGCGCCACTGCCAACGCCGGCGCCGAAACCCAGACACGCACCTTTGGCGGCCGCGGCGTCTGCCGGCAAGGGGGCCTGGAAGTGCTCGACCAGGTCGGCTTTCGCCATGCTGCGCCGCGCATCGCCGAAGAGGCCCTGCAGCTCCTCATGGCGCCCAACTGCCCTACGGGGGTCATGGACCTGCTGCTGGCTCCTGACCAGATGATCCTGCAGATCCACGAGTCGATCGGCCACCCCCTGGAGCTCGACCGCATCCTGGGGGACGAACGCAACTACGCCGGCACCAGCTTCGTCACCCCTGACATGTTCGGCCACTACCGCTACGGCTCAGAACTGCTCAACGTCACGTTCGACCCCACGCGGCCCGAGGAGTTTGCCAGCTACGCCTTTGATGACGAGGGACAGCCGGCGCGGCGCGAGTACCTGATCAAAGACGGCATCCTCTTGCGCGCCCTGGGCGGCCTCACCTCGCAAGTGCGCGCCGACATCCCGGGGGTGGCCACGGCCCGCGCCTGCAGCTGGAACCGCCCGCCCATCGATCGCATGGCCAACCTCAACCTGGAGCCGGGCAGCGCCACCCTGGAGGAAATGATCGCCGCGGTGGAGCGGGGCATTTACATGCAAACCAACTGCTCGTGGTCTATCGACGACTCGCGCAACAAGTTCCAGTTTGGCTGCGAATGGGGGCAGCTCATCGAAGACGGCCGCCTCACCACAGTGGTCAAAAAGCCCAATTACCGCGGCATCTCGGCCACCTTCTGGCGCAGCCTGAAGATGGTCGGCAACCGCAGCACGTTTGCCGTGCTGGGTACCCCCAACTGCGGCAAGGGCGAACCCAACCAGGTGATCCGCGTTGGCCACGCCGCGCCGGCCTGCCTGTTCGCCAACGTCGAGGTCTTTGGAGGAGAGTAGCCCATGCAGGAGGCGTTTTACGCCTTGGTGGAGGTCCTTAGCGCGCAGCTGCGCGGCGAGGAAGTCTTCACGTGCACCTTCCGCGGTGAGACGTCGGACTTCGTGCGCTTCAACCGCAGCGCCGTGCGCCAGCCAGGCTCGGTGGTGCAGCGCTACCTCACCCTCGACCTCATCCAAGGCCGGCGCCACGCCGCGGCCGAGGTGGCGCTGAGCGGCGACCTCGCCCTCGACCGCGACCGCGTCACGGCGCTGCTGGCTACCCTGCGCGACCGGCTGCCGCACGTGCCCGAGGATCCCTATCTCTTGTACGCCACCGAAGTGCACTCCACGGAGCATCATGGGGAAAATCGCCTGCCTCCCAGTGAGGAGGCCACCGCCGCCCTCTTGGAGGCCGGCAAGGGCCGCGACCTGGTGGGCCTCTACGCCGCCGGCGGCATTTATGCCGGCTTTGCCAACTCCCTGGGGCAGCGTAACTGGTTCTCCAGCTACAGCTTCAACTGCGACTGGAGCTTTTACGTGCAGGGTGACAAGGCGGTGAAAGCCACCTATGCCGGCTTTGTCTGGGATCGCGAGGCGTTTGCCGCCAAAGTGGCCGAGGCAGCAGCGCAGCTCGAGCTGCTGCGCCGCCCCCCGCGCACCATCCCCCCGGGGCGCTACCGCGTCTACCTGGCCCCGGCCGCGGTGTACGAGATCCTCGACTTGCTTGCCTGGGGCGGCTTTGGCCTCAAAGACCACCGCACCAAGCAGACAACCCTGCTCAAGATGGTCGAAGAGGGCGTGCGCCTGCACCCGGCGGTGACCCTGGTAGAAAACACCCGTGACGGCGTGGCCCCCAACTTCCAGGAAGCCGGCTTTCTCAAGCCCGACCGCGTCACCCTCATCGAGGCCGGCGCCTTTCGCCACTGTCTGGTGTCGCCGCGCTCGGCGCAGGAGTATGGTGTTCCCACCAACGGCGCTTCGGCCTGGGAAGCGCCGGAATCGATCGACATGGCCGCCGGCGACCTCCCCCGGGCCGAAATTCTGCAACGGCTGGACACCGGCGTGTACATCGGCAACGTCTGGTATCTCAACTACTCCGACCGCGCGGCTTGTCGCATCACCGGCCTGACGCGCTTTGCCACCTTCTGGGTCGAAAACGGCGTCTTGCAGGCGCCGCTCAACGTCATGCGCTTTGACGAGTCGCTTTACCGCATGTTTGGCACCCACTTGCTGGGGCTGACGGCGGAGCGCGACTTTATCCTCGACCCCACCACCTACCACCAGCGCTCGACAAAAAGCGGTCGGGTGCCGGGTGCCCTGGTGGACGCGTTTACGTTTACCCTGTAGGGGAAGTGCCATGTTGCTTGCCGAGCAAGTGGCCATCGTCACCGGCGGGGCCCGCGGCATCGGGCGGGCCACCGCGCGGCGGCTGGCCCAGGAAGGTGCCGCCGTGGTCATCGCCGACGTCAACGCCGCCGGGGCGCAGGACGCCGCCGCAGAGCTCGTAGCCCTGGGACAGCGTGCCCTGGCCGTCCCCACCGACGTGGCCGAGCCAGCGCAGGTGGAAGCCATGGTGCAGCGCACTATGGAGACCTTTGGCCGCATCGATATCCTGGTGAACAACGCCGGCACGGCGGCGCTGACGCCGCTGCTGGAGACGACCCCCGAGGTGTGGGACCGCACCCTCAAAGTCCACCTTTACGGCACCTTTTTCTGTACCCAGGCAGCGGCGCGCCACATGGTGACCCGCCGCTACGGCCGTATCGTCAACGTCAGCTCGGTTTCCGCCCTGGTCGGTTCGGTGGGCCGCGCCGCTTACGGGGCGGCCAAAGGCGGCCTCATTGCCCTCACGCGCGTGCTGGCCGTAGAGCTGGCCCCTTACGGCATCCGCGTCAACGCCGTGGCTCCGGGTGCGGTGGAAACGGAGCTGACGCGTGCCGCTTGGACACCCGCCGACCGCGAGGGCTACGAGCGCCTCACGCCGGTGCCGCGCCTGGGCCAACCGCACGACATCGCCCATGCTATTGCCTTTCTGTGCTTGCCGGCCAGCGACTATATCACCGGCCAGGTGCTCGTCGTCGACGGGGGCTTTGCGGTGGCCGGCATCCGGAGGTGACAAAGGCCCTGGCGGCCATGGTGCGGCAGGTGCGGGTGCGGCGCAACGTCCTGGCCCTGCTGCTGCTGTGCGCTGGCGGGCTGTGGCTGCTGCGCGCCCACCTGGAAACCCACCCCGATGCCCTCTTCCTGGGGCTGAGCAGCGGGGCGCTTTACGGTGTCGGCCGCTGGTGGGCCCTGCGGCGCCGCATTGCCCGCCGAAATCGGCGCTTTGAGCGCAACAAGATCTTCGTGCACGCCCTCACCTGGGGCGAGGGGCTGCTTGCCGCCGTGGCCTACAATCCCTTGCTGCTTTTGCCGCTGGGCGGCCTCGGGGCCGCTGGCCTGCTGCTGGCACTGCGCGCGGCCTCTTGGGGGGCAATTGCCGCCGCGAGCTTTGGCTTGGCGGCCATGGGCGTGCTGGCCGGCTGCGTGATCGGGTACGAAAAGCGCCACGGTCCTCTCTACTACCAGTACCGCAGCGAGGCCTGGTCAGGGGCGGAAGGGCTGCTCTACCAGGAGGGCAGGGTGGTGGAGCCACTCCTGCCGGCCGGCAAGGTCTCGCTGCAAGGAGCCCTGTGGAATGCCGTGTCGCTGAGTGGCGAGCCTATTGCCGCCGGAGAGCGGGTGGAAGTCCTTGCCGTCGAGCGCCTCACCCTCTACGTCGATCGCCTGCCACCAGAGGAAAATAACGCGTGAGGCGCTCACAGCGGCGGCCGGCGCTCGGCCCACGGCGCCGCCTCTTCAAAGGCGGCGGCGGCGCGCAGCACCGTGGTTTCGGCGCGGCGGCGGCCCACGATCTGCAAGCCTACCGGCAAGCCGGCGGCCGTCCAGCCACAAGGCACGGAGATCGCCGGCAGGCCCGTCAGGGTGATGGCGTAGGTGAAAAGAAACCAGTCGATGTACGAGGCCACGCGGTGGCCGGCTATCGCTTGGGGGTAGCTCTCCTCGACGGGGAAGGGAAGGATGGCCACCGTGGGGGTGAGCAGCAGGTCATAGTGACGGAAAAAGGCCTGCACCCGCAGCCACAGCTCGGTGCGGCGCTGCTCTGCCAGTCCCCAGTCGCGTGCCGACAGCTTGGCGCCCTGCTCGATGTTCCACACCAGGTTGGGGTTCATCACCTCGCGCCACTGCGGCAGCTTGTCGCCGTGGCGGGTAATCATGCCGGCAGCGCGGGTGACGTGGATGATCTCCTGGACGCCGCTGAAGTCCGGGGTGGCCTCGCAGACCACGGCGCCCAGGTCGGCAAAGACGCGTACCGCAGCTTCCACCGCCGCCTTGACCTCCGCCGCGACCGGCAGCAGGCCGCCCAGGTCGGGCGTCCAGGCCACCCGCAGGCCGGCCACCTGTGGCCGCTGTACGGCGCGCAGGAAAGCGCGGGTGTCGACCGGGTAGGAAATGGGCACGCGCTCGTCCTCGCCGGCAATCACCGACAGCATCAGCGCTGTGTCGGCCACGGTGCGCGCCATAGGACCCTGCACCGACAGCGTGTCCCAGCCCAGCACACTCGGGTAGACGGGCACCAGACCGGGGGTGGTGCGGAAGCCCACCACGCCGCAGAAGCTGGCGGGAATGCGCAGCGAGCCCCCCAGGTCGCTGCCGGTGGCCAGCGGTCCCATTCCCGTGGCCAGGGCCACCGCGGCGCCCCCACTGGAGCCACCACAGGTGAGCGCCGGGTTCCAGGGGTTGCGGGTGGCGCCGCAAACGGCGTTGTAGGTATTGGCACCGGCGCCAAACTCGGGGGTGTTGGTTTTGCCCAAAATGATGGCGCCAGCCGCTTTGAGGCGCTGCACGATGAGCCCGTCTTCTTCGGGGATGAAGTGCTCATAGATCTTCGAGCCAAAGGTGGTGCGTATGCCAGCGGTGGGGACCAGATCCTTGACGGAAACCGGGATGCCGTGCAGAGGCCCCAGCGGCTTGCCCTGCAGGAAAGCCTGTTCGGCTGCTCTGGCGGCAGCCCGCGCCTGTTCTTCCGCCACGGTGACGTATGCCAGCAGCCGCGGGTTGAGCTGCGCGATGCGGCGCAGGCAGGCCTCGACCACCTCTACCGGAGAGACAACACGGCGGCGCAGCATCGCCGCCAGCTGCGTGGCTGGGGTGTAGCAGAGCGTCAAGTCATCCATCGCGTTTCTCCTCGTGCGTGGTGCCGCGAAAGTAGCAAAACCCGGCTGCCAGCGCAAGCGCGAGGCCGGCGGTTTTCGCTCTTGCCTTCGCTACCCCGACACGCTACAACTCAGGCAGACCTGGTACGACCCGGCAGGCTGGTCGTGGTGTGAGGAGAGATACCACCATGGAAGCCGACCCTCTCTGGGAAGAAGTGGTCCTCATCGCCGTGGCGGTGGTCCTTTCGGGAGGCTTCGAAGCCATTGAGGTGGCGCTGCTGTCGGCGCAGAAAGGCCGCCTGCGGGAATGGGAAAACGCCGGCAGGGCGGGAGCAGCGGCGGCACTGCGGATCCGCGAGGCGCCAGAGCCCTACCTGGCGACGGTACGCATGGCGACGACCTTTCTGAGCGTCTTTGCCGCTGTACTGGCGGGGGCGGTGGCCGTTCGCTTCCTGACGCCTTGGACGATGGCCCACCTTTCCCTGCCTGCGGCCTGGGCGTTCAATTTTGCCCTGGCCGTGGCCATTGCCGTGCTGGCTTACGTGACCCTGATTGCCGGGCAGCTGGTGCCCAAGGCGTTTGCCTTGCAGCATCCGGAGCGCATTCTTTGCGGCACAGCCCGGCTACTCATGGGCTTGCGCCGGCTCTTTGGCCCAGTGCAGGCGCTCCTCGATGCGTCCTTGACCCTGGTGCTGTGGCTCCTGGGACAACGGCGTCCGCCGGAGTCGGTGTCGATCACGGCGATTACCGAAGAAGCGGTCACCACCATGGTGCGCGAGGGGGCCGAACGCGGCATTTTCGAGGAAGTAGAGCACGAGCTCATCGAGGGAGTCTTTGAGTTTGCCGACACCGCGGTGCGCGAAATCATGGTGCCACGAGTGCGCATTCAGGCCCTGGAGGTCAATACGCCCCCCGAAGAAGTGGTGCGCAAGATGAGCGAAATCGGTCACTCGCGCGTGCCGGTCTACAGCGGCGACCTCGACCACATCGTTGGCGTCCTCTACTTCAAAGACGTGCTGCGCGTGCTGGGCGAAGGGAAACCCTGGGAAGTGCGGAGCTTGCTGCATCCCCCGCTGTTTGTGCCGGAGACGGTCCAGCTCAGCCGGCTGCTGCGCATGCTCCAGCAGCGTCGCCTCAACATGGCCATCGTCGTCGACGAGCACGGCGGCGTGGCCGGGCTGGTGACCATCGAAGATATTCTCGAGGAGCTGGTCGGGGAAATTCGCGACGAAGGGTGAGCCCGAGGAAGCGGCCATGGTGACCGTGCTGCCCGACGGCGCCCTGGTGATTCAGGGCAGTGCACCGCTGCGCGATTTGCGCGAGCAGTACCAGCTGCCGCTGGAAGAGTCGCCCGATTACCACACCCTGGCTGGCTTCCTGCTGGCGCGGCTGGGGCACATTCCCCAGGGCGGAGAGACGGTGAGCGAACAGGGCTACACCTTCACCGTGGTCGACGTGGACGGCCCGCGTATCACCCGCGTGCGCGTAGAAAAACGCCCGGCCAGCGAAACCGCCGCGCCGGACGCGTCACAGCAGGAAACGGCCGCCCCCGAAGTGCCGCACGAGGACCCCTGACGCCGCCTTCTGTTTTCTTTTCGCAGCACTCAGGCTAGAATGAACAGGCTGTGGCTTGGTTAAAGCAGACGGTGCGGAGGAGGGAGCCGGTGACACGGATGCGTGTGGGACAGGCGGTGCTGGAGCTGCTCAAAGCCGAAGGCGTGCGGTATCATCTTTGGCATTGTGGGGTCGAGCTTTCTCGAAGTGCTTGATGCCCTCTACGATGACCGCAGCCTCACCTACATCAACGTGCGCCACGAACAGGGCGGTGCCTTCATGGCCGATGGCCTGGCCCGCATCACCGGTGGCCCTTCGGTTTGTTTGGTAACGAGTGGTCCTGGAGCGACGAACCTGCTCACTGGCATTGCTGCCGCCCACGTGGCGCACTCGCCGGTGGTGGCGATTGCCGGCGGGCCGCTACGCCAGCACTACGGCCGCGACGCCTTCCAGGAGTTCGACCTCGTCAGCATCTTTAAACCGGTGACCAAGCTGTCGGTGGGCGTCCACCAGCCCGAGCGCCTCCCCGAGATGCTGCGCCACGCCTTGCGCCTGGCGATGAGCGGGCGCAAGGGACCGGTCTTTCTCGACATCCCGCGCGACGTGCTTACCGATCAGGTGATCGACGTCGAGCCGCTCTCCCCGGCGCAGTACCGGCCGCAGCACCCCGTGCCGCCGCCACCGGCGGCAGTAACCCAGGCCCTGCGCTTGCTGGGGGAAGCGCAGCGGCCTTTGTTGCTTGTCGGTGGCGGGGTCACTTGGTCAGAAGCCACCGACGCCCTGGTGGCCTTTGCCGAGCGCCTGCACCTGCCCATGATCACCGCTTACGGCCGCAACGACGCGGTGCCCAACGCCCACCCGCTGTATCTGGGACCGCTGGGCCGCGCCGGCGCTCCGGAAGCAGCCGAGGCGTGTCGCCACGCCGACTTGGTGCTGGCCCTGGGCTCGCGGCTCGGGCACTTTACTACGTTTTATGACCACCGCTACCTGCAGCCCGGGGTGCCCCTTATCCAGGTCGACCTCGACAGCCGCGACCTTGGCCGCATTTATCCGGTAGCTCTCGGCATCCAGGCCGACGTGCACGAAACCCTGCGCGCCCTGCTGTGCGAGCTTGACCGCCATCCGGGGTCTCCGGCGCCGGCAGCCTGGCAGGAAATGACGCAGGCGCTGCGCCAGCGGCGCCAAGCGCGCCTGGCGGCCGAAGCGCAGCTCAACGCCGTGCCGCTCAAACCGCAGCGCATTTATGCCGAGCTGCGCCGGGTGCTGCCCCCGCAGACCATCGTCGCCCTCGACGCCGGGGCGGCCCCGGCCTACGGCTACGACCGCCTGCACTTCTCGCAACCCCGCACTTTCCTCACCCCCCTCGACCTCGGCGGGCTGGGGTTTGCCTTCCCTGCCGCCTTGGGCGCCAAGCTGGGCCGGCCACAGGCTCCGGTAGTGGCCATCCACGGCGACGGCGGCTTTCTCATGAACGCGCAGGAGCTCGAAACCGCGGTGCGCCACGAGATCCACGTTGTCACCTTGGTGCTCAACAACCACTGCTGGGGCTCGGAGAAGGCCTACCAGAAGCACTTCTACCAAGGGCGCTACATTGGCGCCGACCTTGGCAATCCGCGCTTCGACCGCCTGGCCGAGCTGTTTGGAGCCCAAGGGTACTACGTCGAGTACCCAGACCAGATCGGCGATGCAGTGCAGGCAGCCCTAACCTGCGGCAAGCCGGCGGTGGTCGAATTCCCCATCGACCCCGAGGAGCTGCCTACTCCCGCCACCACCCCGCGGCAGCACGCTGCCGTTACCGGATAGCGCCGCTGCTTGGCCAGGCGTAAAGCGGTGCTCCGGAATGCCGATTGATTGGACAGGACGTACACCAGCGAGGTACATTGTGAACAACGAGCCCGCACAGCAGCGCCAGCACCACGCAGAGGATGCCGCCATGACCCTCCTGTACGGATTCGTTGCCGGCCTTTTGGTGTGCGTGCCCACGCTGGCCACCATGGCCTACGTTTCCGACGTGGCCGGTTTTCTGGTGGGATTGTTCCTCCTGACGTTTTTTGTCACCACTTCGATTTACGTCAGTGAGGACAATGTGGTGGCGCGGCTGCAGCAGGTCCTCAAGGCGGTGACCGACCTTGAAGCCGGCCTGACCACGCGCCTCAACCGGCTGCAAAAGCGGCTCGAAGCGTTTGAAATGCCTTCCCCTCAGGTCACAAACACTGCTTTTCGTCCCGATGGCGAAGAAGCGCGCCTCGAGGCGGCCATTCGCATGATCGAGCAGATCCTCGCCCCCGAGCACACTTCAGCCCCCCTAGGGCATCGCCCACCTGCCACCCTGTCTTCCGCTGTGCCCTCGGCACCCCAAACGGCGGCAGAGCGCCTCAAGGTTTGAGCAGCCGCGTCTCGATTTTCACCAGCTTGGGGCCCCTAAACGTCAGGGTGGTGACGGCGGCGTTGTGCCCGGAGCGGATGTAAGTCCACACAGTGATGCTCGGGCTGCCGGCAATCCCCAGCGACACCAGCTCCTCTGCCACCGGTTTTCCTGCCTTGACCAGCACTTCGCCTTTGCTCATGCCCAGGGTGATCAGCACCGAGGGGTTGGCGTAAGGGCGCCACGAGGCCTGGCTGAGCACCCCGGCAGTTCCGTGGCCGATGAGCAGCCAGGCGAGCAGGAAAACCAAGAGGCCGCAGGCCCGACGCACGGCATTTAGTCCTCCGGCGGCGGGCGCCAGCGGCGGCCCCCTTTGACCGTCAGCAGGGGCACCAGCCGCTGGCTTCCCTGCACGCGGTTGCCCGCCGCATCGACAAACGTAAACTCGCCTTCTTGAAGGGCAAACACCGCGGCGTCGCCAACGCTGCCCACGCGCAGGGTGCCGAGCTCGTGCGCCTGGCCAAGGGCAGCGGCCGCGTTGCAGGTGACGCTGGCCACCACTGCTGCCAGCGGCATGCCCAGGGCCAGGAAAGTCGACATCACGCCGGGCAAGTCATACACCACCCGTCCCGGCGGCGGCTGGTGGATGTCGGTACTTAAGGTATTCGGCCAGCAGCCCTGCGCAAGGGCCGCGCGGGCCACGGTGAGGTCGATGTGCACCCCGGCGTGGCCTACATCAAGGTAAATGCCCTGCTCTTGCGCCTGGCGCACCTCTGGCCGCAGGCGGCCGTCGGCGTCGAGGACGCCGTGGGGGTGGCCGTGAAAGATATGGGTGGCGATGTCTCCGGGGCGCATGGCGGCAAAGAGGGTGGCCAGCGGCACCGGCGAGCCGCTGACGTGGACCATCATCCGCGTGCCAGTGGCTTCTGCCACTTGGCGTGCCATGGCCAGCGCCGGCAAGGCGTTGTCGGCGCCGGTGGCGCGGTGGTCGATGCGCACTTTGACCCCCAGGACTCGCTCGCGGTGCTCTTCGATGCAGGCGATGGCCTGCTCCACTTGGGCAAAGGCCAGGTTGTGCAGCTCCCCCACCCGTGCCGTTAGCGAGACCAGCCCGATGGCGCAAAGGTGCACGAAAGCGTAGAGCCGCGTCTGCGCCGCGCGCATGACGTACGCCTCCAGGGCCGGGTAGTTGCCCCAGCCGGTACTGCCGGCGTCGACGGCCGTGGTGACCCCGGCGGTGAGGCAAGCGGCATCCGGCGCCACCGCCCCGGGCCAGCCCCGGTAGAAAAAGTGGCCGTGCAGGTCGATGAGGCCGGGCGTCACCAGGTAGCCCGAGACGTCGATCACCTCGCGGGCGCTGTCGAGGGGCAGCGATGGGGCCAGTGCCGCCACCCGCCCCTGGGCAAACGCCACGTCACAGCGCCGGTGCAGGTCTTGCGAGGGATCGAGAACCTCGCCGCCGGTAAGCAGGAGATCGTAAGGCTCGGCCATGGCGTCTTGCCTTGCGCTGCCGGGCTAGCGTCCGATAAAGCGCGGCGGGCGCTTCTCGCGAAAGGCCGCCACCCCCTCGGCCCGGTCCTGCGAGCGGGCGGCCAGGGCCTGATAGCGCACTTCCAGGTCGAGGGCGCTTTCCAGCGGCAGGTTGAGGCCCTGGTAGAGGGCCGCTTTGGCCAGCCCGTAAGCCAGCGTCGGCCCTTGCGCCAGCCGCGTGGCCAGCTGCGCCGTCTCCGCAGGCAGGCGATCGGCAGGCACCACCCAGTTAACCAGGCCGATGCGCAGGGCTTCCTGGGCGTCGATGATCTCGGCGAGCAGAATCAGCTCCATGGCTTTGCCCACCCCCACCAGCCGGGGCAGGAAGTAGGTGCCGCCGCCGTCAGGAATCAGCCCCACGCGGGCAAAGACCTCGCCAAAGCGTGCCGTATCGGCGGCAATGCGCAAGTCGGCGGCCAGCGCCAGGTTGCAGCCGGCGCCTACGGCTGCGCCACCCACGGAAGCGATGACCGGTTTGGGCAGGCGCTGCAGGCGCACCACACAGCGATTGAGGCGCTCGAGCAGCGAGCCGCCCAGGTCCCCGTCGAAAAACTTCTCTTCTCCTTCGCTGCGGGCGCGTTTCTGATCTCCGCCCGAAGAAAAAGCGCGGCCAGCGCCGGTGATCACCACGGCACGCACCTCGGGGTCGGCCTCGATGGCCATAAGGTGGCGCTCGAAGGCCGCCATCATCGCCTCGTTCATGGCGTTGAGCGTCTCGGGACGGTTCAAGGTCAGGGTGGCGATACTGTCGCGCTTGTCGTAAAGGACCAGGGCGTCGCTCATGCAGGTGCTCCTTCGGTCTCGAGGATGGCAAGAAGAAACAGGAAGAGCTGCTGCAGCCCCGCCGGCAGCGGCGCGAGCTCGATGAACTCGTGCACGGTATGGGCCCGGCCCCCACGGGTGATTCCCAGGCACAGCGCGGGAATGCCGCGGCTGAGGGGCAAGTTGGCATCGGTACTGCCGGCGCTGAAGGTGGCTGGGGGAAGCCCGAGGTGGCGGCGCACGGCGCCAAGGCGCTGCAACAGCGGGTGGGCAGGATCCAAAGCGGCAGCAGGGCGCTGGCCGACGATGCGGCTGCGCACCCGCACTCCACTGGTGCGCGCCACTTGGCGCAACAGCTGCGCCACCTGGGTCTCGAGACGCCGCAGCTGGGCGGGGTCAACCGAACGCAAGTCAACCACCATGCGGGCTCGCGCGGCGATGGTGTTGACGCTCTCGCCGCCCTCAACGAGGCCGACGTTATACGTCGTTTTGGGGTCGCTGGGCACGGCAAGGCGAGAAAGGGCGTCGATGGCCTGGCCCATGGCGTGAATGGCGCTAGGGGTGCCAAAGGCGCTCCAGCTGTGGCCGCCTTTGCCCTCAAAGGTCACCTCAAGGCGGGTACTGCCAATGGCGGTGGTGCGGACCTCGTCAAGGCCGTGCCCTTCTACGGCAATGACGGCATCGAGGGCGCCGTCCCAGGCTTCGAGTAAGGCGTGCATGCCGCGCAGGTTGCCAAGCCCTTCCTCGCCAACGCTGCCGGCAAAGAGAAGGCGGCCACCCGGCAGGGAAGGCAGGCGGCGCAGCGCCTCGGCCACGTGCAGCAGCGCCGCCACGGCCACGCTGTTGTCGCCAATGCCGGGGCCGTAGAGCCGCCGCTGCGTGCGCCGCACTTCCAGGGGCGTGGTGGCGGCAAAGACGGTATCGAGATGTGCCACCACCAGCACCGTGGGCCCTGGCCCCTGGCCGGGCAGCATCCCGGTGACATTGTGTATGGCATCGAGGCGAACGTCTTCAAGGCCAATGGCGCGCATGCGGGCCGCCACGTAGGCGGCGCGCTCTGCCTCTGCAAACGTCGGGGCCGGGATGCGGCAAATGTGCAGGGTCTCTTCGATCACCGGCGCCAGCCGGGCCGCCAGCCAAGCACACCCCTCGCGCCGCACGGTCTCTGGCACGCGCTGCCGCACCTGTTCCTCCTCCCTGTCGCACCGCGCCTGCCATCATACCACGTTTGGCACTGGCCGTCAGGTGGCTTAGGGCAGCAAGGCAAACCCCATGATGGCCGCCCCCAGGGACAGAAACAGCCCCAGGTAGACGAGGAAGCCGTGGAGGTCGCGTACCTCGGCATACTTCTTGGTGCCGCGCTTCAAGCGCCAGCCACTGTAGCCTCCGGCAAGAAACAGCGCGAGCGCCAGGGTGGCAAAGAAAAAGTGCGCCGAGCGCAGCGGCGGGCGCTGGCGCAGCAGCGGCATGCTGAGCAGCCCCAGCAAGTAGCCGCCGCTGAGCAGCCCTACCCCGAGCAGGCCAAGCTGCGTATGCCGCTCGAAGATCTCGGCCCAGTTGGCCACCCGGCGTCGGCCGCCGCGGTGGCCCTTGAGCGCCAGGCCCAGCCGCAGCGTCGCCAGGGCAATGAGCAAGGCCAGCACTTGCAGCAGCGGATGGAGGTAGGCCAGGGTCGTTTTCATGGCGACAATGGTACCAGGTTTGGCGCCAGGCTGCATATCCGGACACGGCAGGGTATTTGTGACCGCGGCAAAAATGTGCTATGTCATTAGCGCAGCGCCGCTTCTTCGGGGTGAGGTCGACAGGAGGACGAAGAAACATGGCGAGCGAATCGCTCTTTCCGCCAGAGACGATTGCCCAGTACACGGCCGCCGGCTACTGGCCCAATACCACCATCTGCAGCTACCTTGATGCGGCCGCACGGCGCTACCCGCACAAGACGGCCATCGTCGATCCCTTTGGGCGTCTGACCTACGCCGAGCTGGTGCGGCTGGTGGATCGCCTGGCCCTCGCTTTCCTCGACATGGGCCTTGGCCCAGGTGACGTGGTGTCGTTCCAGCTTCCCAACTGGCACCAGTTCGTGGTCATCCAGTACGCCCTGAGCCGCATCGGTGCCGTGGGCAACCCGCTCATCCCCATCTACCGCCAGCGCGAACTGCGCTTTATGCTGCGCCTGGCCGAGGCCAAGGTGATGATTATCCCCCACACCTTTCGCGGCTTTGACTACACCGCCATGATGCGCGAGCTGCGCCCCGAGCTGCCTTCTCTAGAGCGCATCTACGTCATCGGCAAGGACGTGCCCGACGACATGCTCTCGTTTGACGCCTTGCTGACCACGCCCTGGGAAGAGAAGGGCGATGTGGCCGCCCTGCACGCCCGGCAGGTCAATCCCAATGCCCTGGCCGAAATCATCTTTACCTCCGGCACCACCGGCGAGCCCAAGGGGGTCATGCACACCCACAACACCATTCTGTGCCCGGTCCTCAGCCTCATCGAGCGCTTGCGGCTAACGGCAGACGAGGTGGTGCTCATGGCTTCCACTTTTGGCCATCAGACGGGTTACCTTTACGGCGTGCACATGCCCACCGTGCTCGGGGGCACCGGCGTGTACATGGACGTGTGGGATGCGGCGCGGGCTGTGGAGCTGATTGCCGCCGAGGGCGTTACCTGGACGATGGGCGCCACGCCCTTTCTGAGCGACTTAACGTATGCCCCCAACCTGACGCCGCAGCACGTGCAGACCCTGCGCATTTTCCTCTGCGCCGGTGCCGCCATTCCGCGCCAGCTGGTCATCGACGGGCGCCAGCGCCTGGGGTGCGCCGTACTCGCCGGCTGGGGCATGACGGAAAACGCGCTGGTGACGGTGAACCGGGTCGAAGACCCGCCCGAGAAGGTTTTTGGTACCGACGGCTGCTGCCTGCGCGGCATGGCGGTGCAAGTGGTCGACGAGGCCGGGCGCCCGCTGCCGCCTGGGCAGGAAGGCGAGCTGCTGTGCCGGGGGCCGCAGCACTTTGCCGGCTACTACCAGCGGCCCCAGATCACCGCGGAGAGCTGGACCGCCGACGGCTGGTTCAAGACCGGCGACCGGGCGGTGCTCGACGCCGACGGCTACATCCGCATCAGCGGCCGCAGCAAAGATATCATCATCCGCGGCGGGGAGAACATCCCCGTGGTGGAAGTGGAAAACCTCCTGCACAAGCACCCCAAAGTGCAAAACGTGGCCATTGTTGCCATGCCTGACCCGCGGCTGCAGGAAAAGGCCTGCGCCTTTGTCATTCCCAAACCGGGCGAGACGTTCACGTTTGAGGAGATGGTGGCCTACTTGCAGGCGCAGCAGCTGGCCAAGCAGTACTTCCCCGAGCGGCTGGAAGTGGTTTCCGAGTTCCCTATGACGCCCAGCGGCAAGATCCAGAAGTACGTGCTGCGGCAGCGCATTGCTGCCATGATTGCCCAAGAACAGCAGGCGGGCCAGGGAGGAGGGGAAGGCCGTGCAGCCCGATGAGACGGTCGACGCCATCGAGTTTTTCTACGAGCAGGGGTGGACCGACGGCCTGCCGGTGGTGCCGCCGACCGTGGAGCGCGTGCGGGCGATGATCGAGCGCTCCGGCCGTGCTGCCAGCGAGGTTATCGCGGAGCTGCCGCCGCGGGGCGGTAAGGCCACGGTGGAAAAAATCGCTACCAACGCGGTGATGGCCGGCTGCCTGCCAGAGTACATGCCGGTGATTCTCACCGCCCTCGAAGCGCTTATGGATCCCCGCTTCAACCTCAACGGCGTGCTCTGCTCAACGCACATGGCCACCCCGCTGCTCATCCTCAACGGCCCCATCGTCAAAGAGCTGCAGGTCAACTGCGGCCACAACCTCTTTGGCCCGGGCTGGCGGGCCAACGCCACCATCGGGCGGGCCGTACAGCTCATTTTGGTTAACATCGGCGGCGCCATTCCCGGCGTGGTGGACAAAGCGACGTTCGGCCATCCCGGCAAGTACACATACTGTATTGCCGAAAATGAAGCGGCCAACCCCTGGGAGCCGCTGCACGTCTCTCGCGGCTTTCAGGCCGACGACAGCACGGTCACCGTCTACGCGGCCGAGGCGCCGCACAACGTCAACAACCACGGCAGCGACAACGCGCGTGACTTGCTCACCGTCATTGCCGACTGCCTGTCCACGCTGGGCAGCAACCACCTGTACGTGGGAGGGGAGTGCTTCCTCATCCTGTCGCCGGAGCATGCCGCCACCATTGCTGCCAGCGGCTGGAAAAAGCGCGACGTACAGGCCTTTCTCTACGAGCATGCGCGCCAGCCGGTGCGGCTGCTGCGCCTGGGCGGCATGTACGGCGCCGATACCCAGCGCAACCTGTGGCCACGCTGGGTGGACCACCACAACCCCGACGCCCTCGTGCCGCCCACGCGCCATCCCGAAGACATCGTCGTGCTCGTGGCCGGCGGGGCGGGCAAGCACTCGGTGGTCCTACCGGGCTGGGGCTCGCGCTCGGTCACGCGCAAAATCGTCTCCTGAGCTCTTGCAGAAAGGGACCCTATGGACGACCGCTTGCACCGACTCGGCTTGCTGTCTCCCGTGGCTGAAGAACCCACGTCGCCGCGGCGCCTGGCCCCCGCCGCTGCCCACCCTGCAGGGGGCGGTGGCCGGCTTTCTCGACAACCGCAAGCCCAACGCCGACAAGCTCCTGGCCCGCATCCGCGACGTACTGCAGGCGCAGTACGGCCTGGCCGACGCCCTGTGGCGCAGCAAGTTCATTTACTCGCGCCCGGCCGCGCCGGAGCTTTTGGAAGAGCTGGCGCAGCACTGCCAGTGCGTGATCACTGCCATTGGCGACTGAGGCTCTTGTGTGGCGTGCAGTTTGCACGACGCCATGGCCTTGGAAGTTCGCGGCGTGCCCACGGTGGTCGTCTGCACCGAGGCCTTCATGGATGCGGCAGCGGCGCACGCCGCCACATACGGCTGCCCGCAGGCGCGCGTGGTGGCCATCGAGCACCCCTTGGCGGCCATTTCTCCCCAAGAGGTCATTGCCCGCGCCGACGCGGTGATCAAGTCCCTCGTTGCGCAGCTGCTGGGTGAGGGCTGAAGTCGCTTAGCACTTGCGGGCTTTGACCAGCAGATGGCTGCGTGCTGTGAAGCACTCGCCGCCGCGGGCAAGGTGTGCCACCAGGCGCTGCCAGCGCCCGTCTTGCTGCCAGCGCTGGCGCAGCGGGCTGGTGGCAAAGTAGAGGTCGAGGTCTTCGGGCCGCGCAAAGTGGACGACTTCGGAGTCGAGCTCCATGGCTTCGCAGTGCCAGCCTCCCTCACGGAGCAAGGCGTGCAGCGCCTCGGCCTCGAAAGCAAAGCGCGAGGGGCGGCCCGTTTCTTGCCACTGTGCGCGGTGTAAGGCGGCAAAGACAAGGCAGCCCCCAGGGGGCAAGGCCGCATGGGCGCGCTGGAGAATGGCCGGCGACATGCACAGGTGGGCGATGACCATGTCGGGAGGCCGCCCGCCCAGCAAGGCGGCGTAAGGGGTGGTTTCGGCGTCGGCCGCCACGAAGTAGACGTGGGTCAGGCCGGCGGCGCGGGCCTGCGCCTGGCCAAGCGCGAGGGCATGGCGGTCGCGGTCAATCCCGACCACCACCGCCGCCAGCGGGGCCACTGCCAAAGTGAGGCGGCCACTGCCGCAGCCCACGTCGAGCAGGCACTTTCCCGCCGGCTGCTCGGCCGCAATCCACTGGAGTAACCGTGGGTTGAGAGTGGCATGCTGCTCGTGCCACGGCAGGTGAGGCTGGAAGAAGAGATGGGCTTCGTGGTGATGCAGGAACATCGCGCAAAAGACAATACCCGATCCGCCAACGCCCGGTCAAGGGCAGAAGGAGACGGCCTGTGCAGTACCGACGCTTGGGAAAGACCGGATTGCAGGTTTCCGAGATAGGCTTTGGCGCCTGGGCCATTGGCGGCAACAAACACGGCCACAGCTACGGCCCCACGGACAACGCCGAGTCGCTGCGGGCCATCGCGCGGGCACTGGACTTAGGGTGCACTTTCTTTGATACTGCCGACATTTACGGGCACGGGCTGAGCGAAAAACTGTTAGGGCAGGCGCTGCAAAAACGCCGGCACCAGTGCGTGATTGCCACCAAAGTAGGCAACGACTTTTACCACGGCCGCTTTCGCAAGAACTTCGATGCCGACTACATCCGCTTTGCCTTGGAAAAGAGCCTCAAGCGGCTGCGCACCGACTATATCGACTTGTACCAGCTGCACAACCCACCCTTGATGCTGCTTGAGCGTGCCGAGCACTACGCCGTCCTTGACGAGCTCAAGCAGCAGGGCAAGATCCGCGCTTACGGCGTCTCGGTGCACGACCCCTACGAGGGGATGATGGCCATTTACAGCGGCAAGCCCGAGGTGATTCAGGTGACCTACAACGTGCTGCGGCCAGAAGCCCGCGAGGAGCTCTTCCCGCTGGCGCAGGCGCACGACGTGGGCATCATCGTGCGCGAGCCGCTGGCCAACGGCCTGCTCACCGGCAAGTACACGGCCGAGGCCGCCTTTGCCGAGGGAGACTTTCGCGCTGCTTGGCCGCGGGAATACCTGGCGGCGCTGGTAGAGATGGTGAACAAAGTGCGCTTTTTGGCCCGCGCCGGAGAGCGCACCCTGGCGCAAGCCGCACTGCGCTTTGTGCTCGACGAGCCTGCCGTGTCGGTGGTCATCCCTGGTATCAAGACCGTGGCACAGGCAGAAGAAAACCTGGCGGCCAGCCACTTGCCGCCGCTGAGCGCTGCCGAGCGCGCGGCCATCCGCGAAGCGCTGGGCGCTGGCTTGGAGGACTTCCTGGCGGAGGGTTAGCGCTTCTCTTCCTTCAGGGTAAACGTCGAGACCCGAAACACGGCGCTGAGCTGCTGGCGGTCGTCCAGGCGCGGCTTGATGTGCAGGCGCTTGATCTTGAGGAACTGGGGCGCGGTTTCCACCTGCTGCAAGTAACGCACCAGCTGCGCCAGAGTGACCCCTTCCATTTTGATTTCCACGGCTTCTTCGTTGTACGCCTCGCTAGGAGCACTGACCACCGGTTTCATGTAGAGCAGTTTCTCGCGCAGGCCACTCTCGCGCGCCAGCTCTTCGAGCTTAGAAAAAAGCGAAAAGTTCTGCTGCTGCCGCAGCCGGGCATTGATCTGATCGAGCAGCTGTTTTTGGTGCAAGTACTGGCGCCGCAAGTCTTGCAGCTCGCGCAACTGCCGCTCGGCAGCCTGGATCTGGCGGTCAAGCAGGGCGGCACGGGCAAGCAGCGGATCGATGACCAGCAGGAATAAGAGGGCCAGAAGAACGGCCACCGCCGCGCCGAGGACGAACAGCTTCTCGCGCAGCTGCAAATTCTGCCACAGGGTCATGACAGGTTCTCCAGGGTTTTGACCGTCTGGATGGTGAGCTTGAAAGCCACCTTACTGCTCACGTCGGTTTTGGTGCTGGTGATTTTGACCGCGGCGAAGTAAGGAGACGCTTCGAGCGCTTCCTTAAGCTTGACCACGTCATCGTAGGCGTTCGTGGTGCCGCTAAGGTCGATGGTCTCGTCGGTAATCGTCAGGTTGTCGACGTTGACGGTGATTGTGGGGGGGGTGCGGGCGCTGATTTCGCGCAAGATCTGGAGGCCAGAGAGGGCCGTGCCGGTCAAGCCGCCAAACGCGCGCAGGCGCTCGCTGAGGCGGCGCAGCTGTTCCTGCATCTGGACCACGGGGTGCACCAGGCGCGTGTCGGGCAGGGTGGCGTGGAACACCTGGGCGATTTCGCGCTGCAGCTGGGCGTAGCGCTGGGCCTTGTACTGGTTGTGGAGGTAAAGGTTGCCCACCCCCAGGGCGGCGACGGCCATGAGCATGAGGCCAAGGCCCACGAGGCGACCGCGCAGTTCAGCGACCTCGCGGTGCAGGGCAAAACGCTCCCGTCGCAGGTTGATGCCAATGGGATGGCGGTGCAGCGCGCGCAGGGCGGCACCGAAAGCCACCGCATAACGTGTCTGCTCGGCAGGCGGCGGGCTCATGGCACTAGGGCGGTAGGCGTCGGCGCTAATTTGCCAGACCGCTGCCGGCACCTCGAGTGCCTCTTGAAGCGCGGTGGCCAGAATGTCGAGGCGGTCTCGGTGCGCCCCTGCCAAAAGGAGAAGGTCAGGGGTATAGGGCACCGTAAGGGTCATTTCGCAGGCGTACAGCGAGTGTTGCAGCGCCTTGCTCAAGCGCGCCACATAGCTCTCCAGTGGCACCTCGGGCGAGGGCAACCCGTAGGCCAGGCTGCGGGCAAAGACGGGGGTGCCTTGGTGGAGAAAGGTCATCAGCGTATGCGTGGGCTGCAAGTCGAGCACCACCGTATGGTGCGGCAGGGCACGCGAGCCGCACCAAGCGGCATGGGCTAGCGCAAAGACATCGAGATCGACGATAACGGGCTCCAGACCCGCCTCCTGGAGGAGCGACAGCGCCTCGGCAATGCCCGTCTGGGGCGTGGCGACCGCCAGAAGCGACGTGGCGTCGTCGCTGGAGCTCGGAAGCGGCTGAAAGTCGGCAATCACCTCCTCGGGCTCAAAGGGCATGTGCTCGTCGAGGGTAAACCGCAGGGCCTGGCGGATGCGCCGCGGATCCTTAAACGGGAAGGTGAGGTATCGCAGCACGGCGCGAGCCGCAGGCAAGGTGACGACCACGGTGTCCCCACGCAGAGAGAGGGGGGCGAGCAGCTCTTGCAGGGCTTGCCGCCACGAGGCAGCGTGTTCCTCCTCGGGAACCCCCGGCAGGGGGCGTTGGGCAGCCGCGGTGAGCGTGTAGGCCTTGCCCGTACCGGTGAGCTGAACCAAAGCCAGGTGGTGACTACCCAGCTCGATGCCAAGGGCGTGCTTGGCCATGGCTCCTCCGCACTAGCGAATCAAGGTATTGATCTCAAAAATGGGCAGCAGCACCGCCAGCATGATGGCGAAGACCACACCCGCCATGATGACGATGATAACCGGTTCTACCAGAGAAGTCAGGCCTTCCACGCTGGTATGGACTTCGTTGTCGTAGGCATCGGCCACCCGCAGCAGCATCTCCTCGAGCTGCCCGCTTTTTTCTCCAATGGCGATCATGTGAGCGACCAGGGGCGGGAAGTGGCCGCTCGTCCTGAGCGGGGTGGCGATGTCTGACCCTTCGCGAATCGCCTCACGGGCTTTGTCAAGGGCGGCGGCGAGCACCGTGTTGTTGACCACCGCCTTGGCAATGTCGAGGGCGTCGAGCAGGGGAATGCCGCTGCGCAGCAGCATGCCCAAGGTGCGGGTAAAGCGGGCCATGGCCACTTTGAGGGCCAGCTTGCCCACAAGCGGGGCCCGGAGCTTCCAGGCGTCAAACCGCTGGCGACCGCCCTCGGTGTGGCCGTAGCGCTGTAGAAGCAACAGCAGTCCCGCGACCCCCAAGGCCAGGAGCCACCAGAAGCGGCGCAAGAAAGTGCTCACCGCGATGAGCACCCGCGTGGGCCACGGCAGCGTTTGCTGCATGGTGGCAAAAATCGTCGTGACGGTTGGCACCACATAAGTCAAAAGCGCAAAGAGAACCAGAGTGCCTACTGCGAGCATGAACAGCGGATAGTACATCTTGGCGGTAATACGCTTGCGGGTCTCGAGCTGGCGCTCGCTGAAGTCGGCCAGGCGCAGCAGCACCGGGGGCAGCGCCCCGCTGGCTTCGCCGGCGCGTACCATGTTGACCATCAGGGGGGAGAAGACGCGGCGGTGCTCGGCAAGGGCCGCCGCCAGGCTGCTGCCTTCGTTGAGCCGCTCGCGGACCTGGATGAGGGTCTTTTTCAGGGTGGCGTTTTCCGTCTGCTCGATGAGCGCGGTGAGGGCATCGACCACGGTGAGGTTGGCCGCCAGCAGAGTGGCAAACTGGCGAATCATCACTGTGAGGTCCTGCGACCGCACGCGCCGCCACAAGGCCAAAGCAGCCAGGCGGTGGCCGCTTTGGCGGGCTTCAGCTTTTTCGACTTCCAGGAGCTCGGTGGGGAAGAGCCCCGCCTGGCGGAGCTTGCTGCGTGCTGCCCGCGCACTGTCGGCGTTGATGATGCCTTTGGTTGCCCGGCCGCGCTGGTCAAGCGCGCTGTAAGTGTAAACCGGCACCTACTCGCTCTCCTGCGTCACCCGCAAGACTTCTTCGGGGGTGGTCAGCCCGGCCAAGACCTTGCTGGCGCCGTCGTGCAGCAGCGTGCGCATGCCGCTGGCCACCGCGGCGTTTTTGATCATCGCCGCATTGGCGTTCTGCATGATGAGGGCACGGATGGGGTCATCGATGACTAGAAGCTCGTAAATCCCGGTGCGGCCCCGGTAGCCGGTGCCGCGGCAGGCCTCGCAGCCGCGCCCACGGTAAAACTGCACCTGGTGGCACGCCTGCGGGGAAAGCCCCAGTTCTTGCAGGAGTTCGGGGTCAGGCCTAAAGGGCTCACGGCAGCTGCGGCACAGCAGCCGCACCAGGCGCTGCGCCATGATGGCCAGCACCGACGACGAAATCAGGAAAGACTCGATCCCCATGTCGCGCAGGCGGGTGATAGCACTGGCGGCATCGTTGGTATGTAGGGTGCTCAGCACCAGGTGGCCGGTCAGCGACGCCTGCATGGCGATTTCGGCCGTCTCCCGGTCGCGGATCTCGCCCACCATGATGATATCGGGGTCCTGCCGCAAGATAGAGCGCAGGCCGTTGGCAAAGGTAAGGTCGATTTTGGGGTTGACTTGAATCTGACCGATGCCGTCGAGCTGGTACTCGATGGGGTCTTCCACGGTGATGATGTTCACCTGCGGCGAGTTGAGGCGCTGCAGCGTGGCATACAGCGTGGTGGTCTTGCCGCTGCCCGTGGGGCCGGTAACCAGGATGATGCCGTGTGAGCGGCGGATGAGGCGACTGTAGACCCGCAGCACGTCCGGGGCCATGCCGATGTCTTCGAGCGCCATGAGCATGCTGGACTTGTCGAGCAGCCGCAGCACCACGCGCTCGCCAAAAGCCGTGGGAATCACGGAGACCCGGATGTCGATGTCTTTGTTGCGCACCCGGATGGCCATGCGGCCATCCTGCGGCAGGCGTTTTTCGGCGATGTTGAGGTCGGCCATGATCTTGAGCCGCGAGGTAATGGCCGCCTGCAGGCGCTTGTGGGGGGTGAGCACGTCGTGCAGCACCCCGTCGATACGGTAGCGCACGCGCAGGGCCCGCTCGAAGGGCTCGATGTGGATGTCGCTGGCACGGTCGCGCACCGCCTGCGCCAGGATCAAGTTGACCAGCTGGATGATGGGGGCTTCGGAGTCCTGGTCGAGGAGGTCCTGCGGCCCTTCGAGCTCGTGGGCGAGCTTGTCGAGCGCCCTCACGTCGAGGTCCTCGATGACTTTGGCGGCCGCCTGGGCACTGGTGTCATAGAGGCGGTTGAGGGCGCTGATGATCTCGCGCTCGCTACTGAGCACCGGCTCCACCGGGGCACCGAGCAGGGCACTGAGGTCGTCCAGGGGCTGCAGCGCCAGCGGCCGGCAGGTGGCCACCAGCACCGCCCCGTTTTCTTTACGGATGGGCACCAGCTTGTGCTGCCGGGCAAAGGCCAGCGGCACCTGCAGCATGAGGGCAGGATCAAACTCGCTGTCGGGCAGCTCTTTCCAGTACGGCAGGCCAAGCTGCTGGCTCTGTGCCTGCAGCAGTTCGTCTTCGCTGAGAAGGCGCTGCTGCAACAGCACCTCCTCGAGCCGCAGGTGCTTCTGGGCGCTCAACTCCTGCGCCTGGGCCAGCTGCTCTGGAGTGAGGGCCGTGGTGGCCAGCAAGATCTCGCTGAGGGACATCCGCTTCATGGCCGCTGTCCTCGCAGGACGCCTGTTTTATTCTACCAAAAGCTCCTCGTTTTCCTGCGGGCGCCCTTGCCGCAGGCGCTCCTCGATTTCGTCGGCCTTGTCCGACTGCTGCCGCTTGTGCTCGGTGATGCGCCGCACGTCCTCCGGAGAGGTAATGATGTGCGGGGTGAGAAAAATGAGCAGGTTGGTCTTGCGCCGCTGCGCCGCGGTCTGCTTGAAGGCCCAGCCAAAGAGGGGCAGGTTGCCCAGGCAGGGGACTTGAGTCTGTGTTTCGTTGCGGTTTTCCTGGATGAGGCCACCGATGACGATGGTTTGTCCGTCGTCAACGATGACCGTGGTTTTAGCCGAGCGCTTGGTGGTGGTGACGGCGCCGGTTTCGGCTTCCGCCACGAAGTTGGTGATTTCCTGAAAGAGGTTGAGCCGCACCGTACGCCCTTGGCTGATTTGCGGCGTGATGCGCAGGGTGATGCCCACGTCGCGAAACTCAAACGTTCTCACCGTCGACACCACGCCTCCCGAGGGCGTATCCTGGGCGGTGCGCAGGAAGGGACGCTCTTCGCCGATGATGATTTCGGCTTCCTCGTTGTCGGTGGTGATCAGGTTGGGGGTAGCGAGGATGTTGACGTCGGCGTCGCTCTGAAAGGCGCGCAAGATGGCCGGGATGTTGAACACTTCCTGCCCGCCAATGGTGATCGACTGGCGCAAGGCGCCAATGAGCAGTCCGGAAGGGGCGGCAAAGGGATTGGTGGTCAGGGTGTTGAGCACCCCCGTCTCCCGCGAGCCTGTGGAACTGCCAAAGACCTGCACGCCGTTGGGTTCGTCGATCACCCGCCACTCAACGCCCAGCGCTTTGGCTTTGTCAAAAGTGACTTCAGCGATAAGCGTTTCTACAAGAACCTGTGAGCGACGAATGTCCAGCTTGGCGATGATGTCTTTGAGGACGGCGTAGGCTTCGGGCGGCGCGGTGATCACCAGGGAGTTGGTGGGCTTGTCGGCAGTAATGGTGATGCCCATGGGGGTGGTGCCGCCGGGGGTGGGCTGGCGCTGCGGCGGCTGGCGGCCGCGCTGGGCTTCTTCGGCGGCCACCGCCCGGGCGATGTCGGCCGCCTGGGCGGTGAGCACTTTGGCCAGCTCCTCGGCGTTGGCGTGCGCCAGGTAGTAAACGTGCACTTGCCCGCGCCCTTCGGGGGTGGGAATGTCGAGCTTGGCAATCAAGTCCTCAGCGGCTGCCATCACTTCCGGCGGGGCAATAAGGATCAAGCTGTTGGTGCGGCCGTCGGGAATGATCTTGGGCGCCGGCGGCGCCTGCTGCGGCGTTGGCGCCGCTCGCCGCCGCCGCGGCAGGCGCGGCGCGGTGCCGTCGGTGCGGCCGGCTTGCGCCAGGCCCTCCAGCGCCGCCTGAAGCGAGGTGGCCAGCTGCTCGGCAGAAGCGTGCTTCAGAGTGACGACGTTGAGCACCGCCTCGGGGGGCCGGCACGTCGAGGGCGCGGATGATCTTGAGCAAGCGTGAAATGTTCGAAGCTACGTCGGTCAGAATCAGGGTATTGGTCGGGGCATAGGCCAGCAGGCTGCTCTCCCGCGACACCATCGGGCTCAGCAGGTTGCGAATCTCGTTGGCGTCGGCATGCTCCAAGGGAATAAGCTGGGTAATGAACTCGTCGCGCGCCGGCGGCGGCGGCAGGCGGCCGTCGATCGCCGTGGGCAGGGGGCGCTCTTTGACCTCGCGCGCCGGGACGATTTTAATGATGGGCCCTTGCGGCACCACGGCATAGCCCTGGATTTCCAAAATGGACAGGAAGACCTGGTAGGCTTCGTCAAGGCTCACCGGCTTGGGGGCAATGATGGTCACTTTGCCCCGCACTTTCTCGTCGACAAGGAAGTTCTTGCCGGTGAGCTCGCTCATCAAGTTAATAATTTGCAAGAGGTCGGCGTCGCGGAAGTTGAGGTACACCTGCTGCTGGTCTGCTTCGGACCGCTCTGCGGCCGTCTCGACTTTGCCTTCGGTGGCCAGGCGGGCCGCCGCGACCGGCGCGGGACGCGCCAGGCTCAGAGCCGTCAGCAACAAGAAAACCGCGATGGGGGTTGCTTGTAGCGTGCGCATCAGCGTATTTCGTAAGTTAGCGTAAAGGGGCGGTTGCGCCGCAGGATTTCCAGGCGCACCGTACCTTCGTTGTGTAGCTGCTGGTAGGCCACCAGGGCTTCTTCGGGGGAGTTGAGGCTGAGGCCGTTTACTTTCTGGATCACGTCCCCAGGCTGCAGGCCAAGGCGCTGCAGCAGGCTGCCAGGTTGTAGCCGCGTCAGCCGAAACCCGCGCACCTCCCCTTGCACAAGGTAAGGCTGCAGGCGCGCCTGGGGTCGAGAGGCTGCCCAAGTCGGCAAACTGCTCCATGAGCAGTTCGCGGCTCACCCGCCAGGTGGCCGCATCAACGCGCTGGATGCCCGCTCCCCGGGGGACGGCAGAGGCCTCCTGGCGGGGCGCCGGCCGCGGACGCGGCGGCGCCGGCTGGGCCCGTGCCGCTGCCGGCGGCGGGCTGGCCTCGTACTGGAAGCAGAGCGACTCGTAGCGCCCATCGACGCTGAGCACCACGCAATCGGTGCCAATTTCGGCAAGAATGGCTTGCTGCACGGCATCGCCGACTTGGTAGAGTCCCTGCATGCCGCGGGCGTTGAGGTCTTCGATGATCGCGTAGCGCTGCCCCTGCGGTCCGCTCACCGTGCCCACCAGCCGCAGCCGCAGTTGCGTGGCCTGCACCGGCTGGGGTACCGGTTGCGGCGTCGGCGTCGTCGGCGCCGGCGTGGCAGGCGGCGGCGAGGCATCAAAGATGTTGCGCGTGACAATGACGCGGTAGTCGAGGCGCTCTTTGGCGTCCACCGGCGCGGTCGTCGGGCCCACCGGCGGCGGGGGGCGTCGGCCGCGGCGCGCTGAGGCGTGCGCTCAAGGCGGCGTTGACCATGTCGGCCACCAGCACCGCCGCCAAAGTGACAAGGAGCAAGTAAGCGAGCCAGAATCCTCGCCGCCACATGCCTCAGGGCCTCAGGAGTTGCTGGATTTCGGGCGCCGCCCGCACCTGGCGAAAGTCTTCGTCGCGCTGCGCCCACTGCCGCGCTTGCGGCTCTAGGGCAATGGCTTGCCGCAGGTAGCGGGCTGCCGTGCCGCTGTCCCCCTGGCGGGCATACACGCAGGCCAGGTTGTAGTAGGGCAAGCTAAACGTGCGGTCGGCCTGAAGCGCCTGCTCAAAGGCCGCAATGGCCTGATCGTACTTGGCCAGGCGCAGATAAGCGCTGCCCAGGTTGTTGCGCGCTTTGACGTAGGCAGGGTCGAGGGCCAGCGCTTTTTCGTACATGGCGATGGCCTGCTGGTACTGCTGCTGGCGGTAGTACAGGTTCCCCAGGCTGGTGTAGGCTTCCTTAAAGTCCGGAGCCAAGGCAACGGCTTGCTGCAAGAGCCGGTGCGCCTGCGGCCACACCTCGGCTTCCAAGGCCTCTACGGCCTGGTTGAACAGCGCGCGGGCCTGCGCGCGCGCCGTGTCAGACGCCTCCTGGCGCGGCACCGCCGCCGGCGCTACACGGCGCTCCGGCGCGCGGCGCGTCAGCGGCGCCGCCGGGACTGCCGCTGTGGTCCCCGCGGCTTCCGCATCTGGCACACCCATACGTGCCAGTTGTTCTGCCCTTTCTCCCCCAGGGACTGCTGCTGCCGTCCCGCTGGCTGCCGCGGCTGCCGGAAGTGGGGGACTCGTCGCCGGCGGTGGAGCCACCGGCGCAAGGCGCCAGGCCCCTGGCAGGGCCCGCGAGGCCTCCCCCGGCACCAAGCGCAGAGACAGCCAGAGACCAACCGCGGTGACCACCGGCAGCCCCAGCACCAGCCAGCGCCAGCGCCGACGCGGCGGCGTGCCGGCCACCGGCGGTAGCGGTAGCGGCAGCGGCCGCGCTCCGGACCAGAGCTGCTCGCGCTGCGCTTTTTTTAGCGCCTGGTTGATGACGCTCATCCCGCCTCCGTCAAGTCGTCTCCGCCAGCGGCACCGCTCCAAAATGCCGCAGCACGATCCACGTCTGCCGCCCCACAATGCCGTCGACCTGAAGCCGGTAGTCCTGCTGAAATTGCTTCACCGCCTGCACCGTCTGCTCGTCAAACTGACCCGAAATCATCCCCTCATAATAACCCAGCTCTTTTAGGCTTTGCTGTAGGGATTCGATTTTTGTGCCGCGCATGCCGGCACGCAACACCGGCCCCTGGGGGGGTATCGGCGGCGGTGCTCAGGAAGAGTTTCCCGGACCACATGGCCTGCAGTTGGGACAAGGGGAGGGCGGCCAGCCCTGCGGGCTCGCGGTAAGTGACGGCATAGGTATCGTGGAGCTGCACCAGGACCCACAGCTGCGAAGCCGTGGCTGCGGCGGGGAGAACTTCGATGAGGCAGGGACGGGAGAGGCGCTGGAGCTGGGGGAGGGAGGCCTGGAGCGGCAGCACCTCGAGTCCAACCTCCTGGGCGGCCTGCGCCAGCAGCGCTTCCCAGCGCCTTACCGGCGCGGTGGCTTCAGACAAGGCGGTGGCGCGCGCCGCCAGGCGCCACAGCTTCTGGGCCCAGCTTAGCTCCGCCTCGGGAACCGTGAGCGGGGGAGGGACAGGAACGGGTGGCGGCGCCGGCAACACGGGCTGGGGCAGCGGCGGGGCGGGTGGCGTCTGCGGGGCCAGCCGAGTGGTCACCTGCTCGCGTACCGTCGGCCATGCGGCGAGGCCGGCGAGCAAGGCCAGGCTGCCAACGCCGGCCAGGGCGGCCAGGCGCAGCGGCACGGGGCGTGGCACGGCGGCCGCGCGGCGGCGGCCGCCGAGCTCGCGCAGGCTCTGGCGCACCAAGGTGGCCGTCACCCGCCGCGTGCCGCGCACGTAAGCCAGCATGAGCACCCGGTCGCAGAGGAGGTTGATACGCCGGGGAATGCCATCGCAGGCTCGGTGGATAAGGGCAAAGGCAGCACGGGTAAACGTCACCGTGTTGGCCGCGCCGGCCACGCTCATACGGTGCACGATGTACTGCCGTGTCTCGGTGCGCGACAAGCCGTGGATGTGGTAGCGCACGGCAATGCGCTGCTCCAGCTGGCGCATGTGCGGCATGGCCAGCTTGTCACGCAGTTCCGGCTGTCCCACCAGCACCACCTGCAGCAGCTTGCCGCGTTCCGTTTCCAGATTGGAGAGCATGCGCAGCTGCTCGAGCACCGTGGCGTCGAGGTGCTGCGCCTCATCGACGATGACCACGGCGTTACGGCCGGCTGCAAACTCCTCCAGGAGGTACTGGTTGAGGGTGTCGAGGTAGCCAGCGCGCGTCGCCTCGGCAGGAACGAGACCAAAGTCGCGCACGATGGCCCGCAGCAGTTCGAGTTCGGTCAAGTAAGAGTTGAAAATCAGCGCCGTGGACACCGTCTTGTCAAGGCGGTCGAGCAGGGTGCGGCAGAGAATAGTCTTGCCAGTGCCCACTTCGCCGGTGATCTCGATAAACCCCTTGCGTTCGTAAATCCCGTAAAGCAGGTGGCTTAAGGCTTCTTCGTGCTGGCGGCTGAGGAACAGGAAGCGGGGATCCGGGGTGAGACTGAACGGGGGCTCGCGCAGGTTGAAGAAGCTGAGGTACACCTCGCTGCGGCCTCTCTTGCGGGGAAGCAAGGGGGAACTCGAGGCGATCGCCTCATCCCCGGCCTTGGCGCTGGGAGTTGGTTGAAATGTAAAAAATTCCCCCCACTGTGTCAATAGCTTTCCCGCTCACAGCGGGGCGTGGGGGCGCAGGGCCCGCACGTGCAGCTCGACGCGCGCCTCCCCGTTCCAGTGGCTGAGTACGGGCGTAAAGGCGATGTCTAGCGCAGGCTGCCCGGCCAGCGCCGCCACTTGCGCGGCCAGGCCAAAGGCCACGGCATCGAGGCGGGTGCCGTGCTGCTGCACGCGAAACCGGGCGTGCTGCCCCTGGGCGCCCACGGGCCGCACCGGCGTCAGGCACTGTACCGCTTGGGCACACAGCAGCGGCACCGGGTTGCCCGCGCCGTGGGGGGGCCAGGGAGGCCAGCTGCGCCACCACCTCCGGGGTGAGCTCGTCGAGGGTGACCCGCGCCTCTAGCTCGAGGGTAGGCTGGAGGGCAGCCGGAGAAAGGGTGGCCTGCGTGTAGCGCACCAGCTCTTGCTGCAGGCGGGGCAGGTGGGCGGCGTCAAGGGTCAATCCCGCCGCTTGGGGATGACCACCGTACTGGCGCAGCCAGCGGGCGCAGTGGTGCAGGGCGGCGTAGAGATCAAATGCGGGAATGCTGCGGCCCGAGCCGCGGGCGGTGTCTCCGTCGAGGTGCAAGAGCAGCGTCGGGCGGTAGTACGCCTGGGCGATTTTGGCCGCCACAATGCCCACCACCCCCGGGTGCCAGGCGGCATCGGCGAGCACGATCGCCGCTGGGGGACGGCCGTCGTAGTCCCGGGCAAGGCGCGCGTGAACCGCCGCTTCGATTTCCTGCTGCAGCGTGCGCCGCTGCGCGTTAACGGCCTCGATGGCAGCAGCCAGGGGCGCTGCGGCCTGGGCATCGGCGGCGGTAAGCAGCGCCACGCTGTGGGCGGCCGAGTCGAGGCGGCCGCTGGCGTTGAGCCGGGGCGCCAAATAAAAGCCCACTTCACGCGTGCTGGCCGGCTTGTCGCTGCGGCCGCTGAGCTGCCGCAGCGCCTGCAGACCGGGTTTGCGCGTACGGGTCAGTTCCTGCAGGCCATGGTATACGAGGATCCGGTTTTCGCCTCGCAAGGGCGTGACGTCGGCGATGGTGCCCAAGGTTACCAGGTCGAGGTGGCGTTTGAGGTTGGGCAAGCGCTCGCCAAAAAGCCCGGCCTGGCGCAGGGCAGCGCGCAAGGCGGTGAGCAGCTTAAAAACCACCCCGACGCCGCAGAGGTCTTTGTTGGGGTACGGGCAGGCCGGCTGGTGTGGGTTGAGCACCGCCAGGGCCGGCGGCAGCACGGCCGGGGGCTGGTGGTGATCGGTAATGATGACGTCAATCCCGAGCTGCTGCGCCAGCGCGACTTCCTCTTGGGCGGTGATGCCGCAGTCAACGGTGATGAGCACCCGCACGCCGGCCGCGGCGAGCTGGCGAATAGCCTCGGCGTGCAGCCCGTAGCCGTGACGCAACCGCTCGGGAATGTAGTAAGGCACGTCGCGGCCCAGCTCGCGGAAAAAACGTCACCAGCAGCGCCGTGCCCGTCACCCCGTCGACGTCGTAATCGCCGTAGACGGCCAGCCGTTCTCCCTGGCGCAGGGCCGTCACCAGGCGGTGCACCGCCGGCGCCATACCGTGTAGCAAGTAGGGATCGTGCAGGTCGTGCAACGACGGGGCAAGAAAAGCCTGCGCCGCGGCGGGGTCGGTGATGCCCCGGTTGATAAGCAGCTGGCAAAGCAGGGGAGAAAGCCCGGTGGCGGCGTGCAGGCGGTGCTGGGTGGCAGGATCGGGGGGGACAAGACGCCAATGCATGGCCTCTCCTCTAGGCGCTAGACCATAGCCCAGCCGCCCCCAGGTGTCAAGGTTGACAGGGCAAGGGTTTTCTTCTAGCCTTCCTGGCAGCGGGTGAGGATGGCATGGCGCGTTTCCGTCGCTTCGGCCTCAGACTCCTACTCCTGGGATGGGTCCTGTGGGGAGGGGCGTGCACGCCGGCGTCCCCGCCATCGCAGGTCTTGCGGCTTGGCCTGGAGCGTGCGCCGCTGCACCTCGATCCACGTCTGGCCCTTGATGCCACCTCGCAGCGCGTCATCGAGCTGCTCTACAACGGCCTGGTGCGCCTCGATGCCCAGGGGCGCGCGGTTCCCGACCTGGCGGTGAGCTGGGAGACCCCCACGCCCACAACTTACGTCTTTCGCTTGCGCCGTGGGGTGCGCTTTCATGACGGCTCGCTGCTGACGGCAGAAGACGTGCGCTACACGTTTGCCTCGCTCCTTGACCCTGCCACCGGCTCGCCAAAGCGCGCCAGCTTTGCCCACATCCGCCGCATCGACGTGCTGGCAGAGGATCAGGTGCGCTTCGAGCTCGCTTTCCCCTTTGCCCCCTTTCTGGCCAACAACCTGACCCTGGGCATCGTCCCCCGCCCCCGTGCTCCCGGTACCCCCGCCCTCGACGAGCACCCCGTGGGCACCGGACCTTTTGCCTTTGCCGGCCGGCAGGACGACGGGACTCTTGTCTTGCGTGCCCATGCCGCGTACTTCGAGGGGCACCCCGCGCTCGACGGCCTCGAGCTGCGTGTCATTCCCGATGCCATGGTACGCCTGTTTGCCCTGCAAAAAGGCACGCTCGACATGGTGCAAAACGCCCTGCCTCCTGACTTGCTACCCGCCGTCGCCCACGATGCCCGCTTCCGCGTCCTGCAGGCGCCGGGGACGCAGTTCACGTACCTGGGCTTTAACTGTGAGGACCCGATTTTGCGCCACGTGCAGGTCCGGCAGGCCCTGGCGCATGCCCTCGACCGCCAGGCGCTGATCCAGCACCTGCTGCGGGGGCAGGCACGCCTGGCCGACGGCCTTCTTCCTCCCGGCCACTGGGCCTATGAGGCAGACGTGCCCCGCTATGCGTACGACCCGGTACGGGCAGCGCAGCTGCTCGACGCCGCCGGCTTCCCTGACCCCGATGGTCCCGGCCCGGCGCCGCGCTTTCGTTTGCAGTACAAGACGTCGCAAAGTGACCTGGGGCGGCGTCTGGCCGAAGTGGTGCAGGAGGCTTGGCGCCAGGTAGGGGTGGCGGTCGACATCCGCAGCTACGAGTGGGGCACGTTTTATGCCGACATCCGCGCCGGCAACTTCCAGGTCTACGCCCTCACCTGGGTGGGGGTGACGGATCCCGACATTCTCTACTACGTTTTCCACTCACGGTCGGTGCCTCCGGCGGGGGCCAACCGCGGCCGCTACCGCAACGCTACCCTCGATGCCTTGCTCGAGCAGGGACGCCGAGCGGCGGCCGTAGAGGTGCGACGCCGTCTTTACAGCCAGGCGCAGAAGCTCATTGCCGCCGAGCTTCCATACCTCCCGCTGTGGCACGAGACCAACGTGGCGGTGCTGCGGGCCACTTTTGGCGGCTACCGGCTGTCGCCGACGGGAAGCCTGCGCGCCTTGCAGCACGTGTCTCGGCTCGCCACGGCAGCCCGCTGAGCCGATGCGCACGGTGGTCTTGCGGCGCCTGCTCCTGCTGCTGCCCGTGGTGTGGGGGGTGGTGACGTTTGTCTTCCTGCTGCTCCATCTCGTCCCTGGCGACCCGGTGGACTTGCTACTCGGGGGAAACGGCGAGCGCGGTTGACCGCGCGGCGCTGCGCCGGCAGCTAGGGCTAGACCACCCCCTGGGACAGCAGTACCTGGCCTTCCTGGCGCGCGCCGTGCGTGGCGACCTGGGCCGCTCGCTTTACACGCAGCGGCCGGTGGGCGCCCTGATCGCAGAGCGGCTGCCGGCCACTGCCCTCCTGGCGCTGGCGGCGCTGCTGGTGGCCGTGCTCCTGGCGCTGCCGCTTGGCACCGTGGCTGCCCTCTTCCCCCGCACCTGGATTGACATGGCAGCCACCTTCGTGGCCCTGATTGGCGTGTCGATGCCCAGCTTCTGGCTCGGACCGCTGCTCATCCTGGCGTTTGCCGTGCGCCTGGGCTGGTTGCCGGTGGCCGGGCGCGGCGATGGCAGCCTAGCCTACCTCGTCTTGCCCGCTGTTACTCTGGGCACGGCGCTCATGGCGCTGCTGACGCGCATGACGCGTGCCGGGCTGCTCGAGGTGCTGCAAGCAGACTACATCCGCACGGCGCGGGCCAAGGGGCTGAGCGAATGGGTGGTGGTGGGCAAGCACGCTTTCCGCAATGCGCTGCTGCCCCTGGTCACCCTGCTCGGCTTGCAGGGCGGGGCGCTGCTGTCAGGGGCAGTGATCACCGAGACCATCTTTGCCTGGCCCGGCCTGGGCGAGCTGACGGTGCGGGCCATCCAGCAGCGGGACTACCCGGTGGTGCAAGGCTGCGTGCTGGTCATTGCCCTCATTTACGTGGTCGTGAACCTGCTCACCGACCTCTGCTACGCCTGGCTCGACCCGCGCCTGCACTTTGGCGCGCGGCGCTGAGGGTGCCATGCGCCGCTGGCGGCTTTCTCCCTCTGGCTACCTGGGGGCCGCTCTCTTGCTGCTGCTTGTCTGCGGTGCGGCCGGCGCGCCCTGGCTGACGCCATATGATCCGCGTACCCAGGTGCTGGCCGAAGGGCTGCAGCCGCCGTCGCGGACCCATCCCTGCGGCCAGGACAAGCTCGGACGCGATGTCTGTGCGCGGCTGCTTTATGGGGCGCGTGTCTCGCTGCTGGTGGGGCTGGTCTGCGTTGTCGTGCCGCTGAGCCTGGGGGTCACGGTAGGGGCGCTTGCCGGCTACGGTGGGGGCGCGCTCGACGAGCTGCTCATGCGCTTAACCGACCTCTTCCTTGCCTTTCCTGGCATTCTGCTCGCCCTGGCGATCATGGCCATCCTGGGGCCCAGCGTGGTGAACGTAATAGTCGCCCTCTGCCTGGGGGGGTGGGTGGCCTACGCGCGGCTGACGCGTGCCTTGGTGCTGGGCGCACGGGAGCAAGAGTACGTGACGGCAGCACGGGCCACCGGGGCCACCGCCGGGTATATCCTGTGCCGGCACATCCTGCCCAACATCGCCGGGCCGCTGCTGGTGCAGGCCACCTTCAGCCTCGCCGGGATCATCGTCGCCGAAGCCGGCTTGAGCTTTCTCGGCCTGGGGGTGCAGCCGCCAACGCCGAGTTGGGGCGCCATGCTCAACGAGGGGCGCCACTTCCTGCTCGTGGCGCCGCACCTCACGACTTTTCCCGGCTTGGCCATCCTGCTTGCCGTGCTGGGGTGCAACTTGCTGGGCGACGCCCTGCGCGACGCCCTCGACCCGCGCCTGCGGACCCTGCTGCGGCCGCAGGGGGGAGCCTGATCCCGCCTCAGCGGGGCCCGCCTGCGCGGCCACCTGCGCCGGCCACAGGGTCTTGCGCCGCTTGACGCCCCAGGTGTCTTCCTGCACCAAGTGACAGGCCCGGCAGGCCGTTGCCACGTTGTACGGTGGGCGGTCGTAGAACGCTTGCATACGCTCGGCGTGGCCGCTGGGATCAAACGCCCGGTGGATGTGGCAGCTTTGGCAGTACTCGGTGATGATGGCGTTGCTTTCTTCGGGAGGGAGCTTGCCGGACAGGGCTTGCTCAAGCAGGGAAGGGCGGCACCCTGCCAACCCACCCAAGACCAGCACGACGCAAAGCAGCCGCCGCATCCCTAACTTAGAGCGCGAGACGGGATTCGAACCCGCGACCTTCAGCTTGGGAAGCTGACACTCTACCACTGAGTTACTCGCGCTTGCCTGTTTACACATTACCTGCCGGCGTGGCAACTGTCAATACCCGGTTGCTCGTGGTGGCATCCACGCCCGCTGCCGACGCCAGGCGCCGCCACGCGACTGGCCCCTCGAGGTTCCAGGCTGCGGTGGCGTACTTGGTCTGCCGCAGGTAATGGGCCAGCGCCCACTCCTGTGGGGTTGGGGAAGCGGGCGTGAAGTCGACCCCAAACGTGGCAGCAAAGCCTTGCCGCAGGGCAGCGTGCAGCGCTGCGGGGGCTACGGGCGCCGGGGCGAGTTCGTTCACCGCGGTCATCGTGGCTGCCGCTTCGGCGGCCGCGCGGCGGGGATCGGCAACCCGCAGGCAGCGCAGCAGCCGCTCGCGGTCTAGCCACAGCGGAATGGAGCCGTGCTGCAACAGCGTGCGCTGCAGGCGCTTCTGGGCGCTGCCGACGAGCTTCTTGCCAGCCACGCCGATTTCGTAGCGCGACAAAGCGGCGAAGCACGCCGCAGCGGCGGTGCGTGGCGGCGCTCCGTGCCGCCGCGCCAGCGACACGGGGAGGCCCAGTCCCTGCAAGGCAGTGGCCAGGGCGGTGCCGATGCGGCAGTAGTCGGCGGCCAGCGTCGTTCCCCCTAAGCCGATGGGGAGGACCACGCTGTAGGTGACGTCCTGCTCGTGCAGCACGGCACGACCGCCGGTGGGCCGGCGCACCAGGGCAATGCCCAGGGCCTGGCACGCCGCGAGCGTCGACTTCCCGAGCCACGTCCTGGGCATAGCCCACCGAGAGGGTGGGCGGGTGCCAGCCGTACACGCGCAGGGTGGGCGGGCTCGCCCCCGCCTCGTGCAGGAGCAGCAGGGCCTCATCGAGCGCCATGTTGGTCGCCGCATCGTGGTACCCGGTATCGAGGAACCGCCAAACGCGGTGCATGGCTTACCCCACGGTCGTCTGCCCGGACGCCTCGATGTAAGCCCGGTATTCCTCGGCACTCAGCAGCTGGGGCAGCTCGGCCTCCAAGTTGCTGGGGGCAATGACCACCATCCAGCCCTCTCCATAGGGCGACTCGTTGACCAGCTCCGGGCGGTCAATCAGTACGCTGTTCACTTCCACAATGGTGCCGCTCACCGGCGCGTAGAGGTCCGACACCGCTTTGACCGACTCCACCACCCCAAAGGTGCCCATGGCTTCGACGGTTTTGCCCACCTCGGGCAACTCGACATAGACGACGTCTCCCAGTTCCTTCTGGGCAAAGTCGGTGATGCCGACCACCACGCGGTTGCCCTCAATCCGCGCCCACTCGTGTTCTTTGGTGTATTTGAGCTCTGCCGGGATCTCCATAGGCCTCTCCTGCTTGCCTCATTCAGCGCTTGACCCGACGCGGAACAAAAGGTGGGGGCACAACGCGGGGCCCTGCGTTTGGTGCCGCGAATGTCCACCGCCAACTCGGTGCCCGCTTTGGCACACGCAGCGCGCACCAGCGCCGTCCCAATGCCCTGGCCCAGGGTCGGCGACAGGGTACCGCTGCGCACCTCCCCGACCGCCTCGTCGTGGTGCCAGACCGCGTAGTGCATTCGCGGCACGCCGCGTTCCTCCATGACAAAGCCCACCAGGCGGCGCTGCACCCCTGCTTCCTTGATGCGCTGCAGGGCTTCGCGGCCGATGAACGCCCCCTTATCCAGCTTGGTGATCCAGCCCAGCCCCACCTCAAAGGGATTGGTGGTCTCGTCCATATCCGTGCCGTAGAGCAAGTAGCGGGCTTCCAGCCGCAGGGTGTCGCGGGCGCCCAGGCCTGCCGGCATCAGGCCAAAATCTTCTCCTGCCTCCATCAAGGCCTCCCACAGGGCAGGGGCATCCTCGGCAGCCACCAGCAGCTCAAAGCCGTCTTCGCCAGTATAGCCCGAGCGCGACACCAGCACTTCGAGGCCGGCCACGGTGCTCCACGTGGCGTGATAGTAGGGCAGGGCTGCCAGGTCGGTGGGGGTCAGCCGCTGCAGGATGGCTTCGGCCTCGGGCCCCTGCAGGGCCAGCAACCCTTTGGCGGCACTTACGTCGCGCACCCGCGCTCCGGCTCCCACGTGCTGCTCGATCCAAGCCAGATCCTTGTCGGTGTTGGTGGCGTTGACGATGAGCAAGAAGCGGTCGGCTGCCAGACGATACACGGTGAGGTCGTCGAGGATGCCGCCGCGGTCGTTGCACATGGCGCTATACTGCAGCTGGCCGCGCTGGAGAGACCGCACGTCGTTGATGGTCAGATACTGCACGGCGGCTTCTGCTTGCGGGCCACTAATTTCGATTTCGCCCATGTGGCTGACATCAAAGAGGCCGGCATGGGTCCGCACCTGTCGGTGTTCGTCAAGAATCCCGGTGTAAGAAAGGGGCATTTCCCAGCCGCCAAAGAGGGTCATGCGCGCCCCGAGCCGGCGGTGGATCTCGTAGAGCGGGGTGCGTTTGCCGGCGCCGCTTGCTGCTTGAAGTCATCTCCTTGGACCCGTGCTGCGGTGGTATACTGGGGTGAAAGGGCGTTGTGACTATAGCAGAAATTCTACGGAAGGAAAAGCAGGAGAGAGCATGACGCTCCA
>BPKO01000011.1 GCA_026005175.1 Candidatus Tectimicrobiota bacterium | reverse complement strand
TTTTGCCGCTTCTACTTTGGGAATCGTAATCTCGAGCACCCCGTCTTTGAGCTGCGCTTTGGCCGCCTCGCTCTTGACGGCGGTGGGTAGCGGAATGGTGCGGCTAAAGGGGGCCCCCGTAGCGGATCTCGCGCTGGTAGTAGTTCTTCCCCTCCTGCTTCTCCTCCTCTTTGCGTTCGCCTTTAAGGGTGAGGGCGTTCTCGCTGATCTCAATTTGCAAGTCGTCCTTGCTCACCCCCGGCACCAGGGCTTTGACGATCACCGCGTCCTTGGTGTCGGCCACTTCCACTTGCGGCAGGCGTGCCCCTTCCCAAGCGGCCAGCGGCCCGCGCTCCAGGAGGTCTTCGAAGTCCTCGAGCAGGCGGTCGATTTCTCGCCGCAGGGAGGGCAGCCCGCGCCAGGGTTCCCACCGTCGCAGTGCCATCGCGCTCTCCTCCTCTTGGGGTTAAGGGCGTGCCACCTAGTTTAAGTAGTCGTCCAGCGCCTTTTCCTTGGCCAGAGCACGCAGCTTGCGCCGCGCCCGTGCTTCGAGCTGGCGCACGCGCTCGCGCGACAGCCCCAGCTCGCGGCCAAGGGCCGCCAGGCTTTTGGGTTTGCCCTCGAAGCCAAAGCGGGCGCGCAGGATCTTGGCCTCGCGCGGCTCGAGGCGCTGCAGCAGCTGCTCTACCTCGTGCCCCAGTGCTGCCCGCAGGAGCACCTCCTCGCTTGAGGGCACACGGCAGGCGGGCAGCACGTCGAGGTAGGCGATTTCCCCTTCCTCGTTGACCGCCGCCTGCAGGGAGAGGGGGCGGCCGACGACGCGCAGCAGGTCCCGCACCTCCTCGGGCGGCAGGTGCAGGGCCTGGGCCACTTCCTCGGCAGTGGGCTCGCGCCCTTTCTGGTGCGTCAGCGCTTCAAAGGTCTGCCAGAGGCGAGGCAGGGCCTCGGCCTGGCGGCGCGGCAGGCTGGCCAGGCCGCCGCCGCGGGCCAGGGCGTGGAGAATGGCCTGGCGGATCCACCACACGGCGTAGGTGATAAAGCGCGTGCCGCGCTCGGGATCAAACTTGCGGGCGGCGTGCAGCAGCCCCAGGTTGCCCTCGTTGATGAGGTCGGCCAGGGGCAACCCGTGGCCCTGGTACCTGGCGGCAATCTGCACCACGAAGCGCAGGTTGTGCGCCACCAGCTTGCGCAGCGCCTCTTCGTCGCCGCGCCGGATCCGCCGCCCCAGCTCTGCCTCTTCTTCCGGCGTAAGCAGCGGCAAGCGGCGCACTTCGGCCAAGTAGGTCGCGAGAGACTCTGGCGTGACCTCGCGCACCAAACGGCGTGGCATTCCCTTGCTCCTCTGCCGGACAAAAAATTGGCAAAAGGCGTGCCAGGGCCGAACCCCTACGCCTTCCCCGGTTGCTCGCCCCTCACGACAGGCTGTCGCTGACAGATTGTCCCGCAGCGGACAGCCTGCCGCCCCCGGGCGCCGGTTGACGAATGCGACCCCAGGGGGTATATTAATTGGCTGACTGGTCAACTATTTGCCGGAGAAGGGGGCATGGGGCGCGTCAGCGATGCGCGCAGCCGGCTGGTGCAGACGGCCACGGAGCTCTTCTCCGTGCGCGGGGCCACGGCGGTGAGCGTGCAGGACATCTGCGCCCGGGCCGGGGTCAAGAAGGGGAGTTTTTACCACTTCTTCCCTTCCAAGCGTGACTTGGTGCTGGCGGTCATCGAGGCCTATGCTGCCCGCGTGCAGGCGATGTGGGAAGCTGCCCTGGCGGGCGGGGGCTCGGTGGGCGAGCGGCTGGCACGGGCCTTTGAGCTGGCGGCCGACGCCCTGCAGGCGGCCAGAGAAACCTACGGCCACCTGCACGGCTGCCCCCTGGGAAACTTGGCCTTGGAACTGAGCCCGCAAGACGACGTCATCCGTCAGAAGCTTCAGGAAACCTTCGACGGCTGGACGCGCGTGGTCGAGCGCATGCTCCGCGAAGCGGCGGGCGAAGGCCCGCTTGCCGCGGCCGACGTGTCGATGACGGCACGCACCATTGTCGCTTACTTCGAAGGGGTGATGTTGCTCGCCAAAACGCAGAACGATCCGGCCGTGGTGCGGCAACTGGCGCCCGGCGCCCTGCGCCTCATGCAGGGGGCTGTGTGGCCTTATCCCCCTGCGGCGTAATGGCGCGGCGCCCTTGCCGGCGTGTTGCTCTCCCCGCCAGCGCTTCCCGAAACGTCACGTGATGGCTCGCCGTGTCGGCAGCGCCACGCGGGGATAACGAAAAAAGAGGTGTTTAAGCACCGATGTCGATGACCATGAAGCAGGCTTTCTTAACCTTCACTGAAGACGAGCCGGCTTTGGCCTACGAGCAGGAAGAGGTGCAGCTCGCCCTCCAGCCGCGGGACGTCTTGGCCCGGCAGCGCCTGGACGACGTGGCGGTCTTGGCCGAAGACGCCGAGGAGGGGCTGGCAGCCGACGAACCCCTGGCGGAGGAGGTCGAGGTGCCCCTGGAAGCCGAAAGCGAGGCCGAAGAGCGGGAAGCCGGAGAGATCGAATCGCTCGTGGCCCAGTACTTTGGCGACGTCCGCCGCCATGCCCTGCTCAGCCGGGCAGAAGAGCGGGCGCTGTGGGCGCGCATCGAGCACTACAAGGCGCGGGTGCGGCGTGCTTTGTACACCTCACCGGTGGCTCTGCCCACCCTGATGCGCCTGCTGGCCCAGGTGGAGCGCGACGAACTCCCCCTGGCACAGGTGTGCCCGGAGGCCGGCACCACGCCGGCGTCCCAGGCGGTGGCCCTGGTGCGGCTGCGCGAAGCGGTACGGGGCCTGCAAGAAATTGCCGCCCGCCTCGAGCGCCTCGCCGCCGCCCCGGCAAGGCGGCGGCGTGCCGTGCGGCAGGAGCGCCGCCAGCTGTGGCAGCAGTGGCTTGCCATTTGCGACAGCCTGGCCTTACCCAGCACGGTGCACGAGGCGATGGCCGCAGCGCTGGCGGCCGAGCTGCAGGCGCAGCCGCAGGCGCCGGCCCTGCGGGCCGCTTACCGCGGCTGGCAGCGCGCGCAGCAGGCCCTCGAGGACGCCAAAGCGCAGATGGTGCAAGCCAACCTGCGCCTGGTGATCCACGTGGCCAATCGCTACCGGGGCCGCGGGGTGCCGTTTCTCGACCTCATCCAGGAAGGCAACATCGGCCTCATGCGGGCCCTGGAGAAGTTCGAGCCGCAGCGCGGGCTGAAGTTCGTCACTTACGCCCACTGGTGGATCCGCCAGGCCATCAGCCGGGCGATTACCGAGCAGCACCGTACCGTGCGCCTGCCGGGCCACGTGGTGGAGCGCAAGAACAAGCTGCGTGCCGCCACCGACCGGCTGCGCGACGCCCTTGGCCGCACGCCCAGCGTGCAGGAGCTGAGCGCCGAGCTGGGCTGGACGCCTAAGGAAGTGGAGGACCTGATCACCGCCATCCAACCCATCACCCGCCTCGACAAGCCGGTGACCGAGGATGGCGGCGAGCTGGGCGACATCCTGGAAGACGCGCAGGCGCCGCTGCCGGAAGAGGCGGCGGCCGAGGAAGAGCTGCGGCACCGGCTGGCTGCCTGCCTGGCCGAATTGCCCGAGCGGGAGGCACTGATCCTGCGCCTGCGCTACGGGCTGGACACGCCGCAGCCTTACAGCCTGCAGGAAATCGGCAACCTGCTCGGTATCAGCCGCGAGCGGGTGCGCCAGCTGGAGCGGCAGGCGCTCGAGAAGCTGCGGCAGGCGCCGCAGCGGCAGCTGCTAGCCGACTTTGCCGATGTCGCCTAAGCCCAGCGCCTGGTCGCACCTGGCGCCGTGTCTTGCCATCCTCGTGCTGGGTGGCTGCACGGCGCCGCTTTTTCTCGGCGCCGTGCCCTCGCCGGCCATAGGCCCCTGGGAGGACGGCGTCTACACGGGGTTTTCGGACTTGCCGACCCCGCAGCTGGTGGTGGTCGAAGTGAGCATTGCCGGGGGGCGTATCGTTGCTTTGCGCCTGCGCCGGCATCCGGCCTGGAAGGCGCCCGCGGTACAGGAGCAGCTCGTGCGGGCAGTGCTGGCGCAGCAGACCACCGACCTTGGCCTGCCGCGCCCCCCTGGCAGCGAGCAAGACCAGCTCCTGCGGGCCATCGAGGACGCGCTGGCCAAAGCGCGCCGTCACCCTCCTGGCGCTCCCTGAGCTGGCGAAAAGAGAGGGTCAAACTCCGGAGCCAGGCGCAGCCGCACGTCGGCCAGCTCCCCTGCCGAAACCGCTTCCGCCAGCACGCGCATCACCGCCTGCGCCAGCGCTTCGGCGCGGCCGCGGCGCACCCCGGCGCGGGCGCTGACGCGGTGGTAAAACTCCTCAAGGCCAAAGACCTGCGTGTTGGGGGTGCTGCTCTAAGAAAGCACGCAGCTCTTTGGGCAGCTCGGAAGCCAGCTGCGCTTTTTCCGGATTGTCCAGGCGCTCCCCCAGGGTCTCCAGGGTGGCCCGGATGGCCTGCACGGCCTCCTCGGGCGTGTCCAGCCCGGCTTCGTGCTGGACGCGGATAACGAACTCGTCGTAGTGCATGAGCCTCTCTCCATGCGCGGCGGTTAGCGCTCTAGGGCCTCTGGCGTAAGCACCCCGATAAAGGGCAGGTTGCGGTAGCGCTGGCGGTAGTCGAGCCCATAGCCCACCACAAAGCGGTCGGGAAGCTCAAAGCCCCGAAAGGCAATGGGCAGCGGCACGATGCGGCGCACCGTGCGGTCGAGCAGCGTGCACACTTGCAGGCTGGCCGGCCGCCGCGCCTCCAGGGTGCGCAGCAAGTAGCTGAGGGTGAGCCCGGTGTCCACGATGTCTTCCACCACCAAAACGTGGCGGCCCCCGATGTCCTCGTCGAGGTCTTTGGTCAGGCGCACCACTCCGGAAGCCCGCTTGCTGCCGTAGCTGGCAATGGCCAGAAAGTCCACCGCCAGCGGCACGCTGATGGCGCGCATGAGGTCGGCCAGGAAGACCACCGCCCCTTTGAGGATGCCCACCAGCACCAGGTCCTTGCCGGCATAGGCGGCGCTGATTTCCTGCCCCAGCGCTTCGACCCGGGCGCGCAGCTCGGCCGCAGAAAACAGCACCTCGGCGATGTCGCGACAGGGCATCCTGCTTCCCCCTGGCCCTTGACAGCTGGCAAACAGGGTGTAAATTAAAAGGTGGCCCTGGGAAACGAAAGCTTCTCAGCCCGTATCCTGAGCGCCGTTTCCCGAAGGTTAGCAGGCTGCCGGGCGTTGTCCCGCGCAGAAGTTAGCCGGCGGCAGAGACGGTGGCTCCGGTGGAGCGAGAAGCCGTAAGTTCCCAGGGTCATTTTGTGTCTACCTGTACCCCGTACTTCTGCAGCAGCCGCCGGTAGTCCTTGCCGTAAAACACCTTGAGCTTCACTTCCGGATAGTGCTGCCGGAAAAGCCGCAGCTTGCGGTTCTTCTTGGTCACCAGGCTTTGCTTGCGCGTGGTCAGCTCGATGTAGAGGTCCTGTTCTGGCAAGTAGAAATCTGGGGTAAAGCTCTCCACCACGTTGCCTTGCGCGTCCCACTGAATGGGGAAGGTGCGGGGCTCATACTCCCAGGGGATGCGGTAGAAGTCAAGAAGACGGGCAAATTCACGCTCGCTGGGGTGGGCGAAGGCCACTTCCCGCTCGGCCCGCAGCTGTGCCAGATCCTGGAAGTCGTCCGAAAAGCCCTCGCGAATCAGGCATTCCTCCACGTGCTGCACCAGGCGCTTGAGCTCGGGCAGCAAGGTGGCGGGAAAGCGCAGGCCGCGGCCGCTGGGCGCCACCTCTCCCTCGGCGGTGCGGCGGCAGACTTCCAGGGCAATGTAAGGGCGGCCGTCTTCCACTTCGAGGCAAGCGCGCACCTCTTCCGCCGTTCCCAAGCTGAACTGGCCGGCCGCCACGCGCCGCAGGGATTCTGGCATGCCGTGCTCCTCTTGCTGCTGGGAGAAATATAGCATCCGGCTTAGGGTCCGGCCAGCAGGCGGGCGTAGAGGCGCAGGTAGTCCTGGGCCATGCGCGCGGCGGTAAAGCGCGCCAGGAAGGTCTCGCGGCAACGCTGCCGGCTCAGGGTGTCCAGCCGGGCCACCGCCTGCACCGCCGCATCGACGTCGGGCACCACAAAGCCGGTGACGCCGTCGTCGATCACTTCCGGCACCGAGCCATAGGGAAAGGCGATCACCGGCGTGCCGCAGGCCATGGCCTCGATCATCACCAGGCCAAAGGGCTCGGGCCAGGTGATGGGAAAGAGCAAGGCGGCGGCCTGCCCCAGCAGGGCGTCTTTTTCGGCTTCGCTGATCTCGCCCAGGTACTCGACGCCCGGCTCGCGCAGCAAGGGCTTGACCACCGCCTCGAAGTAGGCGCGGTCAACGGCGTCCACTTTGCCGGCCAGCTTCAGCGGCAGGCCGGCGCGGCGGGCGATGGCAATGGCCCGCTCGGCCCCTTTTTCCGGCGACAAGCGGCTCACAAAGGCCAGGTACTGGCCGGGCGTGTCGCGAAAGGCGTGCTGCTCGGGCGGCAGGCCGTGGTAGACGGTCCCTAGCCAGTTCAGCCAGGGCAGGGGCCGCCGCTGGGCATTGGAAATCGAGACCACGCCCACCTCGCGAAACTCGGCGTACAGGAGCCGCAGCTCGGGCAAGTCGAGGCGCCCGTGCAGGGTGGTCAAGGCGGGCGTCTTCTGCCGCCGCAAGAGCGGGTAGTGCAGGTAGTCGATGTGGAAGTGGACCACGTCGAAGTGCGCCAGCTCCTGAAAGACGCGCTCGACGAGCACCACGTGGGGGGCAATGGGGTCGGCGTACGACCCATCAAGGCGCAGGGCCCGCGGGATGATCGGGCGCAGGCGCGCGCGGGTAAGCGAGTCGCCGCTGGCAAAGAGGGTCACCTCGTGCCCCTGGCGCACCAGCTCTTCGGTAAGAAAGGCCACGATGCGCTCGGTGCCGCCGTAGTAAAGGGGCGGCACGCGCTCGTAAAGCGGAGAGACCTGGGCGATGCGCATGCCCGGACACCTCAGGTGGCCAGCGCCGTGAGGCCGCTTTCGGGATGCCGGCAGGCCAGCAGCACGCACAGCCAGTTGCGCAGGTAGTGGGGCACCAGGAAAGTGCTCTGCACCCACAAGTGGGCTTCCTGGCCGATGCGCTCGGCGAGAAGCGGGTTGGAAAGCAGCTGCCGCAGCCGGTAGGCCGCCCCTTCCACGGTTTTCACCAGGAAGCCGGTGACGCCGTCGAGGATCTGGTAGGCAATGCCGCCCGTGTCGCCCCCTACCACCGGCTTGCCTTTCCACATCGCCTCGGTCACCGCCAGGCCAAAGCCCTCGCGCAGGGACTTCTGAATCACCACCGCCGCTGCCCGCTGCAGGGCGTTGATCGCCGTATCGTCGGCGTTGACGATGAGCTTGGTGTCGGCCAGCAGCCTGGCCTTCTGCGACACCTCCTCGAACACCTCGCGCCCTTCGGGGTCATCGGTGGCGAAGTTGCCGGCCATAACAAAGCCCACGTCGATGGAGCGTTTGACCATCTCATAGGCGCGCAGCGCTCCCAGCGGGTCTTTGAGGCGGTCGAAGCGGCTCACTTGCAAGATGAAGGGCTGGTCGTCGGGGATCTGGTAGTCCTTGAGCACCTGCTGCACGGTGGCGGCAGGCAGCTCGCGGTTTTTGGCGCTGAGCGGGTCGATAAAGGGCGGCACGATGTACTGGGGCACGAAGACGTCGCGGCGCAAAAACTGGGGAATGTGCACGATCATGGCATCGAAGCGGTCGATGAGCGGCTTGAGAAAGCCCCACACCCGCAAGTCGGCCGCCGCAATGTCGATGTGGCAGCGCCAGATCCAGCGCGCTGCCGTCTGGTGCCGCCACTCCACCAGCCCCAGGGGCTGGGGGTCGTGGATGACGATGAAGTCGGCATCGGGGCGCAGCTTGGCGGCGTTTTCTGCCATCACCTGCCGGTAAAGCGAGAGCATCTCGGGCTCCAGCGCCACGGGGGCGCCGTGCAGGGCGTTGTGGAAGCGCTTGGTGACGGCAAAAAACGCCTCTGGCGCTTCAATGACCGTCCACTCGGCTTCCAGCCCCACGTCGTTCATCAAGGGGACAAGGCGCCCCAGCAGCTCGGCCACCCCGCCGCCTACGCGCGTCGAGTTGAGGTGCTGGATGCGGGCGCCGGCCACCTGGCGGGCCAGAAGGCGGATCTCCTCGACCGTGGCCTCACCCACAAACGGCGCGTAATCATCGAGGCGAAGCGGGTCGTCCATGCTATGCCCTCAGAATCGCCACGATCTGCTCTTGCAGCTTGGCCAAGTCGTAGAAAAAGGGGTTGAGGCGTTCAAGGGCTGCGGCTTTGGCTTCTTCGCCGCGCAGGCGCAGCCACTGGGAGAAGTCGTTGGTGGCGCCGCGATAGCGAAAGCGGGCGTCGATAAAGTGGTTCAGGATGCAGCCGCTGCCCAGGCGGCGGATGGCTTCGGCGAGCGCCGCCGGGCTGTCGGCGGTGACTCCGGTGGGGTAGAGGAAGCTGCGCACTTCTAGGAAGTAAAACTCCTTGCCGCTGGGGACGCGGTAGAAGGTTTCGCCAACGCCGACGTAGTCCTGCACGTGCGCTGCCAGGCGCTCGGCGCACTCGCGCGGGCCGGTACACTCTATGGGATCGACGCTGGCCAGGCGCTCGGCCAGCCCTTTTTGCCCGAGAGCGGTGGCCACCCAGCGGGCAAAGTCGTTGAGGTACTCCGCCGACGTGGCGCGCCGCTGCCAGAAGGCGGCGTAGTAGACGTGGTAGTAAATCGACGCCGGGGGCACCTGACGCAGGTTGTCGAGCAGCGAGGGCAAGTCCTCGGCGATGTACCCGGTCCAGCGCACCACCCCCGACTGGGCGACAAAGTGAAAGGGCTCGGCAGGACTCAGACCCTCGAGTGGCATATTTAGATTTGTACTGCACCTGCCTGGCTTCGTCAATGCCGGCGCCGTTTAGGGCGCCGCGGCGGCCAGGCACTGTGCCACCAGCGCCTCTATCTCCTCTTCTTGCCGGCCGCCGGGGGCAAGGTGGAGGAAAAACTCCACGTTGCCCTCGGCGCCGCGCAGAGGGGAAGGCATAAGGCCGCGCACCACCAGCCCGCGTGCCACCGCCCAGGCGGTCACACGCCGCAGCACCTCGGCGTGCACCGCCGGGTCGCGCACGATGCCGCCTTTGCCCACCTGGCCGCGGCGGGCTTCGAACTGCGGCTTGACCAGGGCCACCACCTGGCCGGCAGGTTTAAGAAGGGTAAGGGCGGCGGGCAGCACCTGCAGGAGGGAAATGAACGACACGTCGATGGTGACCAAGTCTACCGGCTCGGGCAGCGCCGCCGCCGTCAAGTAGCGGGCGTTGACCCGCTCCATGACCACCACCCGCGGGTCCTGGCGCAGGGACCAGGCCAGCTGGCCGTAGCCGACGTCGATGGCGTAGACGCGGCGCACCCCGCGCTGCAGCAAGCAGTCGGTAAAGCCGCCGGTCCCGGCCCCAATATCGGCGGCCACCCATCCCCGCACCTCGAGCTGGAAGTGGTCGAGGGCAGCCGCCAGCTTGAGGCCGCCGCGGCTGACGTAAGGGCAGGCCTCCTGCACCGCCAGCGCGGCGTCAACAGGCACCCGCGTGCCTGCTTTGCTTGCCGGCTGGCCGGCCACCGTCACCTTGCCGGCCAGGATCAGGCGCCGCGCCTGCTCGCGGCTGCGCACCAGGCCGCGTTTTACCAAAAGGAGGTCGAGGCGTTCGGTTGTGCTCATGCCACTTCGCCGCACCATCGCATGCCGGCTTTTGCGCCGGCCAGGGTCAGCTTGCGAAGAGATTGTACCGTGCCCTTGCCGGCTGGCCAAAGGCGGCGGTCGTTGACCGCTCCCGCGGCGGTTGTTACAGTAAGGATGACGCGTGCGGCGCCGCACGCGCAGGAGATAGGGTGTGGCAGAGCGCAGCGCGGATTGGTTTCGTCAGGCAGAGCTGGATCTGGAAAAGGCGCGCTTGGATCGCCAGTGGGGTTACTATGAGTGGGCGTGCTTTACGGCGCAGCAGGCTGCCGAAAAAGCCGTGAAAGCGGTATACTACGCCCGCCATGGAGAAGCGCGAGGACACGGCGTGCGCGAGTTGATCGTCGCCTTGGGGCTCCCATACGAGGAAAGGCTGCTGGCGCTGGCTGCCTCTCTTGATCGCTTTTATATTCCTACGCGCTATCCCAACGGCTTGCCCGCCGGAACCCCGCATGACTACTTCACCGCTAACGAGGCCGATCAGGCCATTGCCGCAGCGGAGGCCATTCTTGCGTGGTGTCAGCGTTACCTTCCTTGAGCTCGAACCCCTGCTGGCCCGGCTGCGCGAGCGGGCACAGCAGCTGCTGGTGGCCAACCCTCGGGTGCGCAAGGTGGTGCTCTTTGGCTCGCTGGTGCGGGGGAATTTCTGCCCGGGAAGTGACGCCGATCTCCTCATCGTTCTGGAAGACGACCCGCGCCGCTTTATAGACCGCATCCCGGAGTTTCTCGCCCATTTTGGCGGCTTGGGCCTTGCCGTGGACGTTTTCCCTTATACCGCGGCCGAAATCGAGGCCATGCGGCACCAGGGCCTGGTCAAAACGGCGCTGGCCGAAGGCCGCGTTCTGGCCCGGCGCCACGCAGCAGGGTGACATGGGTGGTGCCCAGGTCCTTCACCTTCCCGTCCTGGTTGAGGAAGTGGTCGCAGGGCTGGCTGTAGAAGCCGACGACCGCATCCTTGACTGCACGGTGGGCAGTGGCGGCCACAGCCTGGCCCTCTGCCAGCGCCTGGGGCCGCAGGGGCGCCTGGTGGGCCTGGACAAGGACGCCGCCGCCTTGCGGCGGGCCGAAGCGCGGCTGCGCGGCGGCGGCTGCGCGTACACGCTGGTGCAGGCCGACTTTCGCCACCTCGACCGCGTGCTCGATGCCCTGGGCCTGGCCACGGTGAGCAAAATCCTCTTTGATCTTGGCCTGAGCACAGAGCAGCTGGCTTGCTCGGGCCGCGGCTTTAGCTTCCAGCGCTCCGAGCCGCTGCTCATGACCTTCCAGGAGGCGGGGGGCGAGGCAGACCTTACTGCCGAGAAAATCGTCAACACCTGGAGCGAGCAGGCGCTGGCCGAGCTGCTGCGCACTTACGGAGAAGAGCGCTGGGCGCGGCGCATTGCCCGCGCCATCGTGCGGGCGCGCCAGCGGCAGCCCCTGCGCACCAGCCGCGAGCTGGCCGAGCTGGTGGCGCGCGCCGTGCCGCCTGCTGCCCGCCACCGGCGCCTCCACCCCGCCACCCGCACCTTTCAGGCGCTGCGTATTGCCGTCAACGACGAGCTGGGTGCCCTGCGCGAAGGGCTGGCCAAGGCCTTTGCCCGCCTTGCCCCCGGCGGCCGCCTGGCAGTGATCGCCTTTCACAGCCTCGAGGACCGCCTCGTCAAGCAGGCGTTTCGCCAGTGGCAGGCCCAGGGAGAGGCCACCGTGCTGACCCCCAAGCCCATTACCCCCAGCGCCCAGGAGCGGCAGCGCAACCCGCGGGCGCGCAGCGCCAAGCTGCGCCTGCTGTTGAAATCTCCCCCGCCGCGGCGCACACTGCAGGGGGAGGGCTGAAAAGGGGAGGGAAAGACCATGCCCGGCGGCGCGTTCAAGCCTCCACCCAAGCGCGACTGGCTGCAGACGATGCGCACCGTGGCCCCGTACCTGCACCTGGGGTGGACGCTGGCCGCTTCCATCGTGCTGGGGATCCTGGGCGGGCGCTGGGCCGACGCCAAGCTCGGCACCGAGCCCTGGCTCATGCTCCTGGGGGCCGTGCTCGGCGTGGGTTCAGGACTGTATTACTTTCTCAAGACCGTGCTGCGCCTGAACAAGTAAGCCGCACTTTAAGCCGACTTGAGCATTTTGCGCATCTGGGCCAGCGGCCAGGCGTTGACGATGTGGCGCCGCTCCGCCCAGCCGCGCCGGGCCTGGCCGATGCCCAGCGCCAGGTAGCGGAAGTGCTCCACGGCGTGGGCGTCCGAGTCGATGGCCATGCGCACCCCGGCCGCCACGCACTTGCGGATGTACTCGTCGCGGAGGTCGAGCCGGTCGGGCATGGCGTTGATTTCCAGCACCGTGCCTGTGCGCTGCGCCGCCTCGATCACCGCCTCGATGTCGAGGTCGATGGGAGGACGGCGGTGGATGAGGCGGCCAGTGGGGTGGAAGAGGATGTCCACGTGCGGGTTTTCCATGGCCCGCAGCACGCGGCGCGTCTGCTCGGCGCGTGGCAGGTTGAAGTGGCTGTGCACCGCCGCCCCCACCACGTCGAGCTCGGCCAGCACCGCGTCGTCGATGTCCAGGCTGCCGTCGCGATTGATGTTCACTTCGGCGCCGCTGAGCACGGTAAAGCGCTTGCCGGCTTGCCGCAGCTTGGCGTTGAGCGCGGCAATGGCCTCCATCTGGCGCCGCAGCTTGTCCTCGTCTGCCCCGCGGGTCATGGCCAGCGACTTGGTGTGGTCGGTGATGGCGATGTACTCCAGGCCTGCTGCCATCGCCGCTTCGACCATCTCCTCGATAGAATGGGCGCCGTCGGTCCAGTTGGTCTGCACTTGCAGGTCGCCGCGCAGGTCGTGGTAATCGATGAGCTGGGGCAGGGCGTGGCGCTGCGCCGCTTCGATTTCGCCGCTGTCCTCGCGCAGCTCCGGGGGAATGAAGGCCAGCCCCAGGGCGGCGTAGAGCTCTTCCTCGCTCGCTCCGGCCACCCGCCGCTCCCCTTTGAAGAGCCCGTACTCGTTGAGCTTGTAGCCCTGCTTGATGGCCAGCTCGCGCAGGGCGATGTTGTGGGCCTTGGAGCCGGTGAAGTAGCTAAGCGCAGCGCCAAAAGACGCCGCTGGCACCACGCGCAGGTCGGCGTCGAGGCCGCTGTGCAGCCGCACGCTGGTGCGCGTTTCTCCCTTGCTGTAGACGTGTTGCACCACCGGCAAGCGCACGAAGCGCTCCATGACCGCCTGCGGCTGGCTCGAGATGACCAGGAAGTCGAGGTCGCCGACGGTTTCGCGCATGCGGCGCACCGAGCCAGCCACCATCGCCACCTCGACTTCTGGGAAAGCGCGCAAGGTGGCTTCCAGCTGGCGCGCCTCGGGCAGCACCTCTCCCAGCAGGCGCCGGCCCTGGGCGCTGCGCAGCAGCTCGATGCCGCGCAGGATCTTTTCCTCGGTCTTGACGCCAAAGTGGGGCAGGTGGCGGATCTGGCCGGCGCGGGCGGCGCGCTCCAGGTCGGCCAGGTCGCGGATGCCCAGCTGCTGCCACAACGCCTTGACCATCTTGGGTCCCACGCCCTCGATGGCCAGCAGCTCGCCGAGGTTGACCGGCACCTTGCGCTTGAGCCGCTCGTACTCGCGAAAGGTGCCGGTTTCGAGCAGCTCCTTGAGGTGCTCGGCGATGCTCTTGCCCACCCCGGGAAGGGCAGTGAGGGCGGCCAGGCCCCCCTGGGCGTAGCGCTGCGCCAGCGGCTCGTCGAGGGCGGCAATGGCCATGGCCGCGCGCTCATAAGCCCGTGGCTTGAAAGGCACCTCCTCCATCTCGTAGAGGGCTGCCATTTCCAGCAGCACCTGGGCGATGTCGCGGTTGCTCAGCTCACGCTGGGCGGTCGTCATGCGCGCCGTCTCCTGCTCCGAAAGAAAAAGGAGGCGCCCCGCCGGGTGCCGACATGATCACGGGCAGATCGAAAGCCCTCCCGCTCGCCCCTGACGGCCACGAGGGCCGTCTTCGATCACGGGGTGACGTCCTACGCTGCGATCAGCGGTCGGCAAGCCAACGGGGTTGCCTCCCACCCTGGAATATACGCCGCTGGGGGTCGAGCGGCAAGCCGCCTCAGGACGCCGGCGCCGGGGTGGCTTCCCGCACCAGGCGCCAGAATTCCTCTCCTTCCAGCACTTCTTTTTCCAGCAGCAAGGCGGCGATGCGCTCGAGCAAAGGGCGCTTGTCGCGCAGCAGCTGCAGCACGTGCGCCATGCGCTCGTCGAGGATCTTCTTGGTCTCCAGGTCCAGAGCCCGCGCCGTGGCCTCGCTGTATTCGCGCGTGCCGTCGGGGGTGTAGCCCCAGGGCTCGGGGAGAAAGCGCGGGCGCACGCGCGGGAAAGCCGCCGGGCCGAGGGTTTCGCCCATGCCGTACTCGAGCACCATGGCACGGGCGATCTCGGTGGCCCGCCGCAAGTCGTCCTGCGCGCCGGTGGAGACTTCGCCAAAGACCAGCAGCTCGGCGGCCCGGCCGCCAAAGAGCACGTCGATTTTGGCCAGCAGCTCCTGGCGGGTCATGAGGTAGCGATCTTCGGTGGGCAGCTGCTGCGTGTGCCCCAGGGCCCCAATGCCCCGCGGGATGATCGAGATCTTGTGCACGCGGTCGGCACCCGGAGTAAAGGCGGCCACCAGGGCGTGGCCGGTCTCGTGCACGGCGACGATTTGCCGCTCGCGCGGGTTGATCACCCGGTTCTTTTTCTCCAGCCCGGCGACGATGCGGTCGATGGCTTCCTCGAAGTCGGCCATTTCTACCTGGTTCTTGTTCTTGCGTGCCGCCAGCAGCGCCGCCTCGTTGACCACGTTGGCCAGGTCGGCGCCCACAAAGCCCGGGGTGCGCTGCGCCAGGACCTTGAGGTCGACGTCGGGGGCCAGTTTGACGTGCTTGGCGTGCACGCGCAGGATGGCCTCGCGCCCGCGCACGTCGGGGCGGTCCACCAGGATCTGGCGGTCGAAGCGCCCTGGCCGCAGCAGCGCCGGGTCGAGCAACTCCGGCCGGTTGGTGGCGGCCAGGATGATCACCCCTTTGCTGGTGTCAAAGCCGTCCATCTCCACCAGCAGCTGGTTGAGGGTGTGCTCGCGCTCGTCGTGGCCGCCGGCGACGCCGCCGATGCCGCGCGCCTTGCCCAGGGCATCGAGCTCGTCGATAAAGACGATGCAGGGCGCTTTGGCCTGCGCCTGGGCAAAGAGGTCGCGCACGCGCGCCGCACCCACCCCCACGAAGAGCTCCACGAACTCCGTGCCGCTGATGGAGAAAAAAGGCACGTTGGCCTCTCCGGCCACCGCCTTGGCCAACAGCGTCTTGCCCGTGCCCGGAGGGCCCACGAGCAGCACGCCGCGCGGCAGGCGGCCGCCCAGGAGGCGGAATTTTTTCGGGTTCTTGAGAAACTCGACGATTTCGCGCAGCTCTTCTTTGGCCTCCTCCTGCCCGGCCACGTCATCAAAAGTGACGCCGGTCGACTTCTCGGCGTAGATGCGAGCCCGGCTCTTGCCAAAGGCCATCACCCCGCTGCCCACCGTCAGGCGGCGGTAGAGGAAAGCCCACAGGCCTACCACGAAGAGGGCCGGGATGACCCACGTCAGCAGCGTTTTGAGTAGGGGGCTTTCGTAGTGGCCGCTGAAGTCGACGCCGCGCGCTTCGAGTTCTTTCACCAGCTCCGGATCGGGCACGCGCACGGTAACAAAGGCGCGCGGCTGCCCTGCCGCCACCGCCTCGGGCTTGAACCAGCCGTGGATCAGCTCGTCGGAAATCACCACCCGCTCGATTTTGCCTGCCTGAAGGGCGCGTTTGAACTCCAGGTAACTGAGGCGCGGCGGCGTGGGGGCCAGCAGCACCTGCAGGGCCAGCAGGGCAGCCAGGGCAGCCAGGAAGTAGCCGATGGAGAACTTATGGGGCGTCTGCATGCCGCGTGCTTCCCGTGCCGGCTAGGCCCCTTCTTCTTCCACTTCTTCCTCGATGGGCAGCTCGCTCGGGTCAAACGGCTCGGCCACCAGCTCCAGCACCTCGCCTTCGGCGCGCGCCTGGCGCATCAGCCGCGCTGCCGCGGCCACGCAGGCCTTGCGGCTGGTGTAGATGTCATCATTGTACCAGCGGCAGTTGAGCAAGTCGTAAAGACGCCAGGCCATGGGGGGACCTCCTCTGCGGTCTATCCCGACAGGGCCTTGGCCAGCGCCTCGAAGCGCTCCCACGGCGTGGCCAGCCAGGTTTCGGTGGTGGCGTGGCCAAAGCTGCGGACCAGCAGCGCCACTTTGGTGGCCGTCTCCGCGTCGGGCGCTTCGAAGATGTCCAGGTAGTCGCAGGGGCCAAGGATGGCGTAGTTGGCCAGCCACTTCACCTGCGGGCACTCGCGCTTGAGGCGCGCTTCCACCTGCTGGTTGAGCTCCGACACCGCCTGCGGCCGGTTCAGCGCTTCGGGAGACAGCCGGGTGAGCATGACGTAAACGGGCATGGTGCTTCCTCCTATGACGATGGCCGGGGCCTGCCCAGGACCCCGCGGGGCAGGCCACCTGCCTTCTTACCGGTACCCTCTGCATCAAGCAAACTCCGTGCCACAGGTGACAAGCGTAAAGCGCTGGCGGCAAGGGCGCCTGCGGGCACGGCGAGTGCCGAGCCGCTGCCGCGGGAGCGACAGCTCGTCCGCCGCAGCAGGCGTTTTGTCACCTGTCCGCTCAGAAACCGCCTTGCGGCGTGCGGGCACTTTTGGCTATCGTTTGACAACGCCGGCGCCGTAGAGGTCAAGAAGCGCGCGCCGTGGCCGATAAGAATGCCAAGCCACCGGTGCCACTGAGAAGGAGCGAGCATGACCATCGCCTATGACGTCAAAGACCTCAGCCTGGCCGAGCAGGGCCGCGCCCGCATCGACTGGGCCCTGCAAGAGATGCCGGTGCTGCGGCAGCTGCTGGAGCGCTTCAGCAAAGAGCGGCCGCTGGAAGGGGTGCGCATGAGCTGCTGCCTGCACATCACCACCGAGACCGCCAACCTGGCGCGCGTGCTCAAAGCCGGCGGCGCGCAACTGGTGCTCACCGCCAGCAATCCCCTGAGTACCCAGGACGACGTGGCCGCCGCGCTGGTGAAATACTACGGGATCCCCACCTACGCCATCAAAGGCGAGAGCCCCGAGCGTTACTACCAGCACCTCCACGCCGCGCTTGACCACCGGCCGCAGCTCACCATGGACGACGGCGCCGACTTGGTAAGCGAGCTGCACAAGAGCCGGCGCGAGCTGCTGGCCGACATGCTGGGCGGCACCGAGGAGACCACCACCGGCGTCATCCGCCTGCGCGCCATGGCCAAAGACGGCGCCCTGGCCTTTCCGGTGATCGCCGTCAATGACGCCCTGACCAAGCACCTCTTCGACAACCGCTACGGCACCGGCCAGAGCACCCTCGACGGCATTCTGCGCGCCACCAACATCCTTTTGGCCGGCAAGGTGTTTACGGTGGTCGGCTACGGCTGGTGCGGGCGCGGCATCGCCATGCGCGCCCACGGCCTGGGGGCCAACGTCATCGTCACCGAGGTCGATCCCCTGCGCGCCCTGGAGGCGGTGATGGACGGCTACCGCGTCATGCCCTTGCGGGAAGCGGCGGCGCAGTCGGACTTCATCGTCACCGTTACCGGCGACAAGCACGTCCTTGACCGCCCTCACTTTGAGGTCATGAAAGACGGCTGCGTGATCGCCAACTCTGGCCACTTCAACGTGGAAATCAACATCCCCGCCCTTGAGGCGATGGCGGTGCGCAAGCACCGGCCGCGCCCCTTTGTGGAGGAGTACGAGCTGGCCGACGGCCGCCGCATCCGCCTGCTCGGGGAAGGGCGGCTGATCAACCTCGCCGCTGCCGAGGGGCATCCGGCAGCGGTGATGGACATGAGCTTTGCCAACCAGGCGCTGTGCGCGCAGTACATGCTCGCCCACCACCGCGAGCTCGACAAGCAGGTCTATCCGGTGCCGCGCGACATCGACATGGAAATCGCCCGCATGAAGCTCGAGGCCATGGGCATTCACATCGATACCCTCACCCCCGAGCAGCAGGCTTACCTGTCGTCGTGGCAAGAAGGGACGTAGCTTAGGGCAGCCCGGGGCTCTTGGCGCCGGCCCGAGCGCTGCGGCCAGGCGCCTGGTGGCGCGCCACCGTCGTGGCCATCCCGGCCTGCCCGGCGCGGATTCCTCCGACGCCGACGCGGTATTTGAACGGCGCGGGTGGCTCTTTTATCACCAGGCTCACCCTGTGCTTTGGGCTCTGCGGGCCAGTCCGAGAAGCCTCTCCAGCCCGTCGAGGACGCTTGCCTCGTCGGCGACACTGAGCCGGCCCAGCTGGCCGCGAACGAGCCGGTGGTCCAGGGTGAACAACTTGAACCGAACCTTGTTGCATTGCCTCCTTACTTCCAACTCTACCATTCGCCTTGCTTCCAGGCAAAACGCCTTCTCAGGCGCAATGGGCCCTCGACTCTGCCACTGGCCCCTTTCCCTTGCCCCCGACCCCTCTCCGCCGCGCCCAAGCCCACCACCGAGCCCGGCAGAACTGTCTGAGGGGAGCCTTACATCTTGGCGATCAGACCGGCCGGCACCACCGGCAGGGGCGAGAGCTGCGCCTTAAGCTGCTGCATGCGCGCAGCCGCACGGCCAGCTCGCTGGTCCGGCCGCGGGCTTCCAGGGAATGGCCACGGCAGCCTCATAGGCGCCGGCTTGGGGGGTGTCAAGGCTTTTGCACGCTTTGAGCTGGGTGCAGAAGGAGGCGAGGGCAACGGGCGGTAGGCCAGGCGCTCAGCGTGGTTCCCTTGGCCTTGGAGAGGCGCTCGGCGTCCCCGAAATCGCCTTCCTCGAAGCCGTGTTGCTCGTACCAGGCGATGGCCCAGCGGGTGTCGGCGTCGAACTCGTCCTCCTGCTCGGACAGGACCTCGGGGTTGATGAGGGCAAGCGCCGTGCGCACGCTCATGGGCCGCCCGCTCGCCTCGAACACCCGGCTGTAGCGAGAGTAGATGGCCGTGCCAGGGCCGATGGCCGCCTGGGCGACGTCGCAGCGCCGCCGGAAGCACCCGCTTGAGCTTGGCCACGAAGGCGCGGCGGTCGTCCGGGTCGCTGGACGGGTCGTCCACCGGTGGCGAAGGCGGCCAGGCGCTCGCGACCGAGCTCTTCCAGGAAGCGGAGGAACTCGGGGTCCTGGATCTGGCCTTTGTGATAGCCATCCGGTCGACCTCGCAATCAGGCCTGGAGATGGAGGAACGCTACCCCGGGATAGCGCTGGAAGTCCCCGTCGAAGGCCACCAGCCGGCAGCCGCTCGCCGCCGCGAAGGCGGCAAGGTAGGCATCGGTCCAGTGGCCTCCGCGCAGGTCGAGTTCGCCGCTCCAGCGCGCCAGCCACTCGTCGAGCCCCGGGGGTTCGCCGAGAAAGCGGACGCCCGGCGTGGCGAGCCAGGTGGCGAGCGCCTGCCACGCCGCCGCGCCATCCAGGGCCGCCTCGCCGAGGATGCGCGGATTGGTGAGGTGGCGCAGCAAGGCGAGCGCCGTTACCCGGCAGAAGACGAGTTCTTCGGCGGCCTCGTGGTCCCAGTATTGCCGAGCCCGCCGGTGATGGACGTGATCGGGGGCGCTGAGGGGCAACCAGACGCTAGCGTCGAGCAGATCGGGCATGCTTGGCTTCGTCTTCTTCTTCTTCGAGGCGCCGGACTTGCGCCGGAGAAACGGCCGCGATGGGTTTCCCCCTGGGTGGGATGATCACCGGGGGCGGCTGGCGGCGGCCAGTCCCTGGCTTAAGCGGCGCGCTCGGTTGCCGAAGCCCCTGCTCGACAAAGCGCCGGACGAGCTCGCGCAGCGTAGTGCCGCTCAACGCGGCGCGGGCCTTGAGTGCCCGGTACAACTCGTCGGGAAGGTCGATGGTGGTGCGCATATTTATATATTGATGCGAATCCGCCTGGCTGTCAAGGTGGGCGCGCGTCGAACAACCCCTGCTGCTCCGGTCTTGCCTCCCGCGCTATCTCCGGCCAGCCCAGCACCAGCGCGTTGTCGCCCTGGGCGTCCTGCGAGCGGCCTTTCTTCTCGGCGAGGGCGAACAGGCGGTAGGCCAGGTCGCGGGCCAGCTCTCCCCGGGAACCCAGCGGTGCAGCAGGTCGGCCGTGGCCTGGTCGCCTCGCTTCTCGTGGTAGTAGACCCGCAGCAGGTGGTGCGTGGCCTCCCAGACGGTGAGCCGACCGTCCCTGGATGGGTCCCAGTCCCGCGGAAGCTCCTCGGGTCTCCGGAGAAAGGCGTACGCTGCTCGGGCCGCTACGGACGCAGAAGTCCTCCTCCGGGCTCTGCGCCATGCCCTTCCCCTTTAGGAACACCGGCTCCGGGCTGCGCTGGCAGGTGACCAAGCAGACCGTTTTGCCCTCCAGGACCTGAGTCCGCGGGTCGATGCAGGTGCTGGCTCGATCGCCGGCCACCCCGATTATGAGATCGCTGCCCTCCGTGTTGAGAAACGCGGCAATGGTCTTGAGCACGGCATGGGTGACGCCCCTGTCGTCGATGCGGTTCTCCTTCAAGCTGAACCGCAAAGCTGCTTTGAACTCGAGCGTCTTCGATTCTCGCTGGCGGATCAGTTCTTCAGCTAGCGGTGCTTGCGGAGATACAGATCGAACAGGAGGTCCTTGAATGCCTCACCGAAAGAGGGATCGTCGGTGATCCGCTTGTACAGCTCGAAGTTGGTCTCGACGATCTCCTGGATGACCCGCTCCACTTTGTGGTCGAAGGTAAGGCGGATGTTCTCCCGTGTGTTCACGCGGGCAGCGGCGTCCAGGGGCCGGGTCGCTGTGGAGCTTCTCCATCATTTGGTTAACCGTGAGCCGATGCTCAGGTCCCAGATTCAACCCGAAGCGCTCGTTCAGTTCGGCAATAATGCGGGATAACGGCTCCAGTTCTTCGGGAGGGATCGCGTATTCTCGCCTGGTTCCCTGAGGATCCAGGATTCCGGTCTTGCGATCGAGGCCGATCTTCCCGCGGTAGGTTTGCTGAATCCGGAACGACTCCATGTCGATGTTCTGCTGGATCTCCCGAGGCAGGTCGTCGCGGTCAGCCGGAAGCAAGCGCCGCAGATACCGCGCGAACTGGTAGAGCTTCTCGAGTTCCGGGTCGGCAAACGTCAGCACCTGACTCAAAAACGCGTACAGGCGCACGTAATCCCCGAGCTGGCTTCGGAAGTCGTGCCGCTCTTCCTCGGTAAGCTCACGATAACGCCCTACCACTGGCGCGAGCACGGCATGGATCCGGTCCTGCGTGGCCTTAGGATCGAAATACACCTTCGCAAAAGCTTGGACGTCGGCCCTCGGTGTACACCGGGAAGGCGGCGAGGCAAGTCTGCTTCTCGTACAACAAGTTCGGGTCGGTTCCTTCGGAAAGAAGCGTCGTTTCGTAGTAGGGCTCGAACGCCGCCTGGATCTCCTCGGCCTCGTTGGCAAAATCGAGCACCATCGTGCCTTTCTTCTCCGGGTGGGTGCGGTTGAGGCGCGAAAGTGTCTGCACGGCGTTCACGCCGCCGAGCTTCTTGTCCACGTACATCGTGTGCAGCAGTGGCTGGTCGAAGCCGGTCTGGAACTTGTTGGCCACGATCAAAAACCGGTACTCCGGACGCTCGAACATGCGCGCCGTCTGCGCTTCGGGGAATCCGTTCATTCCGGGCTCGGTATACGTCTGGCCGCCATCCTGCACAGAGCCGGAAAACGCCACCAGCGCCTTGAAGGGATAGCCGCGCTCGGCGAGGTACTTGTCGATCGCCAGTTTGTAGCGCACGGCGTGGAGCCGGGAGCGGGTCACGATCATCGCCTTCGCCTTGCCGCCGATCTCGTGTTGGACCTGGGTGGCGAAGTGCTCGACCATGATCCGCACTTTCTCGTGGATCGCGTGGGGATGGAGGTCCACGAAGGACTTGAGCAGGTACTCGGCCTTGCGCTTGTCGTAGCGGGGGTCGTCTTCGATCTTCTTGAGCAGCCGCCAATAGGTCTTGTACGTGGTGTAGTTGGCCAGCACGTCGAGGATGAAGCCCTCCTCAATGGCCTGGCGCATGCTGTAGAGGTGGAAGGGTTCGAACTTCCCGTCCGGGCGCTGTTTGCCGAAGAGTTCCAGCGTGCGCGCCTTGGGCGTGGCGGTAAAGGCGAAGAACGATACGTTGGGCGGCCACCCGCGGGCCTCCATTTCCGCGAGGATCCGCTCCTCGATCTCTTCGTCCACCGTCTTGGCCCCCGATTCCTCGCCCTCGGCTTCTTCGAGGCTCTTGGCCGCCAGCACTGCCTTGAGGCTCTTGGGTTGCTCCCCGGACTGGGAGGAATGGGCCTCGTCCACGATCACGGCAAAGCGCTGGCCCGCAAGCGCGCGGATCTCGTTCACGATGACCGGGAACTTTTGCAAGGTGGTGACGATGATCGTCTTGCCGGACTCCAGCGCCTCCTTGAGCTGGCGCGAGGTGGTGTCGATGTTCTCCACCACGCCGAGCACCTGTTCGAACTGCTTCATGGTGCGCTGAAGCTGCCGATCCAGCACCCTCCGGTCGGTGACCACGACGATGGAATCGAACACGCGCCGATCCGCAGCATCGTGAAGGGTGGCGAGCTGGTGGGCCAGCCAGGCGATGGTGAAGCTCTTGCCGCTGCCGGCCGAGTGCTGGATCAGGTAGCGCTGGCCGGGGCCTCGTCTGCGGGCGTCGGCCACGAGTTTACGTACGCTTTCAAGCTGATGGTACCGCGGGAAGATGAGGTGCCGCCGGCCCTTCTTGCGCCCCTTCTCGTCTACTTCTTCAATCTCGTGGATGAACTGGCGGATCAGGTCCAGGACGCTGTCGCGCGCCCAGACCTCCTCCCAGAGGTACGAGGTGGCATAACCCTGCCGGGTGGGAGGCACCGGCGGATTTCCTGCGCCGCCGAAGCGGCCCTTGTTAAACGGCAAAAACCGCGTCTTGGGACCTTGAAGGTGTGTGGTGACGTACACGAGGTCCGGGTCCACTGCAAAGTGGGCCAGGCAGCGGCCGTACCGAAAGAGGGGTTCCCGCGGGTCTCGGCTCGTCTTGTACTGATCGATGGCATCCTCGACGGTCTGACCGGTGAGCGGGTTCTTCAGTTCGGCGGTGAAGATCGGAATGCCATTCAGAAACAGTACGAGGTCGAGGCTATTTTCGTTCTTCGTACTGTAGCGGAGTTGGCGCACCACGGAAAAGAGGTTCGCCTGGTAAAGGCGCTGCATCTCCTCGTTCAGGCCGCTGGCGGGACGAAAGTAGGCAAGCTGAAACTTGCAACCCACGTCCTTGATGCCCTGCCGCAGCACCTCGAGCGTACCGCGCGCTTCGATCTCGGACGCCAAACGCTTGAGGAAGCGCGCCTCGACTTCCGTGCCGTAATGCGCTTTGAGTTTCTGCCACTGCTTAGGCTGGGTGGCGAGGATGAAGTCGAGAACGTCGCGGGGGAGGAGGCAAAGCGCGCGGTTATAGTCCTCCGGGCGGCGCTTGTGGTACCCGCCGGGGGGGTAGTCCCCGTACGGAGGGGGCTCGGGCTCGGCAGCGATGTTGCCGCCGCGTGGCTGGGCGTCCGGCCCGTAGGCCAGCAGCGCGCGTTCGATAGCCTCTTCGAAGCTGCGCTCGGAAATCTCCACCATACTGTTGCCTTTCACAGGAAGCGGAGAAACTCCTCGATGCTCATTCCGGCCTGGCGATGATCGCGCGCAAGGTGCCGCGATCCAACTCGTCATGATCAGGAACGACCACCTGGGCGAACGGTTCGTCGCGCTGCATCACGACGTGGCTGCCGGCCTGCCGCTTGCGGTAGAAACCCGCGCGCTCCAGCGCCCGAATACACTCCTGGCCGGCGATGCGCGGCAGCTTGGTCACACCGCCATCACGACGCTCTCGAACCGCTCCGGCGGCACCGGCAGGTGGTCTTCCTCCAGCGCGGCGACATACGCCGCGATCGCCTCCTTGATGTTGGCGATGGCCTCTTCTTTCGTCTTTCCCTGGCTCACGCAGCCGGGCAGGCTGGGGCACTCCGCCACCCGGCAGCCGTCTTCTCCGGCGTACAAAACCATTTGTCTCATGGCGACACCGCCTCGATATGTTCCTCGCGCCCTTCTCGGACATCGATTTTACCCGTCACCGCGGCGGAGATGAGGGCGGTGCGGTATTCCTTCAGGCGCTCGATGGCCTCTCGAACCTTGGCGATGAGGGCGTCGATCTTCGCCGTCTCGCGGTCGAGGAAGGCAGCGATGGCGCGCTGCTCGGGTAGGGGTGGCAGAGCCACAAAGCTATCGAGGACTTGGCCCGGGCTTACGCGAGGCATCTTGGTCCCGCACGTGAGCGAATCGAGCCAGTCGATGAACGGCTTGTTTAGCAGCGCATACATCAAGAAACTTTGAGAACACTCGGCGCCTGGCCGGAGTGGTAGGATCTCGCTCGTGCAAACGCCGTCGAAGTCAGGACGCGCCACCTTCGCGAGGTAGGGACGCAGCTTGCCGAACAGCACGTCCCCTGCCTTGAATGCGCCGACGACGCTCTCCACGGTCTCGGGCTGGTTGTCGAGCAGCAAACGTCCGGTCCACGACTCAACGTGTTCGAGTCCAACGTAGACGGCGTCATCCGGCTTGACCTCCAGCTTGCTCATACGAGCGGGCGCAACGTACTTCAGCCGCTTCACCTCCCAATATACCGGAATCTCCCCCAGCCACTCGACGCCGGAGTCCTTCATGGGGACGGTCGGGTCGAGACCCTTGGTGACGGCGCGGGTGATGAGGGCGGTGCGCTTCTCTTGGAGCAGCTCGATCAGCCGCTCCTTCTTCGCCACCAGCGCATCGATCTTCGCCGTCTCGCGGTCGAGGAAGGCAGCGATGGCGCGCTGCTCGGCGAGGGGCGGGAGCGCAACAGCACTAGAGGCAACCTGTTCAGGGCTTACGCGTGGCATCTTGGTTCCGTACGTCAGCGAGTGGACCCAGCCGATGTAGGACGGGTTAAGCAGGGAGTACATCAGGAAGCTCTGAATGGATTGGCCGTTCGGGCGCAAGACCAGCAACTCGCTCGTGCAGACACCATCGAAATCAGGTCGCGCCACTTTCGCCAAATATGGCCGCAGCTTCCCGAACAGAACATCTCCCGCCCTGAATGCCGTCACGATACTGTCTACATCCTCGGGCTGAGCGTCCAGCAACAGCCGGCCCCGTCCACGATTCTACGTGCTCGAGGCCGACATAGATCGCATCATCGGGCTTCGTCGACTTCTGCGCCCGCATTGACGCCACGGCCTTCAGCCGCTTGACATCCCAATGCGCTGGAATCTCCCGCAACCACTCCACGCCGGAGTCCTTCAACGACTTTTGTGCCACTGGTGTTGCCTCCCTTCTTCCCGCGAACGAGTGTTCTTGTCACGTTCCGCCACAATGCCCCCGGGAAGCGCGACCTTTTGTCTCGGGCGCGGAGGCACCCCAAAGAAGTCTAGCGACCACGCCCCCTGCGTGGGTACACAGTCTCAAGGAGACGTTGAAACCTCTCTATCTCGGGAGACAGACGCTCACCCCTTCGCGACCGGTGGATTATCCTGTTGAGTTTCCCATAGTTTCCTGGATCTGGGGCAAAACCCCCGGTTCTCTTTTTGACGTAGGGGCCCTACCACCTGTCCGGAAACGACCCCCCAAAATGCGGAACCGCTTGTCACGCTCTAACTGCCAATTCGTAGGCACTAAATGCCTCTGCTATGATGATTGACGGATAGACGATGCTCCCAGAAGAGACCCACTTCCAGCCGACAACGACTAGAACGTCCATTGAGCGATCGATCAGAGGCGTAAGCACATCGAATCGGGCCGCTCCTTCATCCGCCTCGTCGTGCAGGCACTTGGTTTCCAGGCGAAGACGGATGGTGCCCCTGTCATCCCGGAGATACAGGTTAGGGTATTCCGTGACATAGTTCATTGAGACGCGCCAGCCAGCATTCCGACTCGACTTAGCGGCCTCGTTCCAACTGACCGCCAACGCGAATTCGATCAACGTTCCCATGCGCGCCCGGACCACCGCGACGTCGCGCGGATGCGTGGGAACGACCTCCGTAGTCAGCTTTAAGAGGTATCTGGGAGAGTAATCTTGGTTGAAGGTGTCCCGAAAGGCTACGAGTAACCTATTGACCGCGTTGAGCGCGTCCGGGATGGTTTGGCCGGAGAGAAGCTGACTCACAAGATATTCATGCTCTTGGGCCATGCCCCCGATCCGCGGTTGACTCATCGGCTCGCCATCGCCTCCAGGTACGGGCGGATCACCGTGCGTGCGCGGCAGACCTCGGCGGTGCGCAGAATCTCGTCCACTGTGGTCTTCCGCGTGCGAAGCGCCTCCCGCAGCGCCTCGGTGGCCACGTCGAGGCCGATCTTGTTGCGATAGCGGAAGCAATCGACCACGGTGCGTGCAGGCGACGTGACCCGCACGGGCACGCCGAGGATGCGCTGCGTCTTGACGCCGTAAGTCAGCATGGGGCCGGAGAAACGGACGATGCGAACTCGAGCTGGCAGGCGCGAGGGCTTGCGGGCCTTGCGGTCAAGGCCCAGCCAGACCTCGTGCGGGAGCTGCGTGCCGATGCCGTGGAGGCTGAGGGCGGAGAGGAGGCAGACGATCCCCGCGGGTACGACCGCGGCAACCAGGGCGATCGTTTCCATTTCGCTGGGCTCCGCGTCGGTCAGCCGATAGAGACCAGGACGGATCTTCTCCACTTCTCCGGCCGCCACCAGGCGCTGAAGGGCGTAGGGAGAGAGTCCGAGCCTGACGGCGTCCCGAAAGCGGAAAAAACGCGCCAAGACCTTCGCGGCGTAGCCGGGCGGTCATCAGTCGTGTGGCAGCCATGTCGATTTTATACCAAAAGTCGGCTTGTACATGCAAGAGCCGACATTCACGCGAATGGCGCAACCGTGCCGATCCAGGTTCCACCGCCTATCCCTTCGCCGCATTTGTCTCCCCGCCGCCGGTTACCTCGGCCAGCATCCGCACAATTTCTTGCTCCAGCGCGCGGATATCGGCTTCGATCTCCTCAAGCGGCCTCGGCGGGGTGTACCGGTAGAAGTAGCGGTTGAAGTTGATTTCGTAACCAACGATGCCCACTTTGCCGTCCTTCGGGTCGCGCCGGGCGGTGTCGATCCAGGCGTCCGGGACGTGGGGCTTGACCTCCCGCTCGAAGAAGGCATGCACGCTGGCCGGCACCCCCTCGGCGTCGGCGGGATCGCTCCCTGGGGGCAGCGGAACCTTCTCGGTGTCGCGCAACTCAGGGTCCGGCTCCGGGCTGCCGTCCTTGTCCCGGCAGATGTCGGCCGTCTCGTCGCGCTCGGACAGCGCCGAGAGGATGGCCTTGCGCGCCGGCGCGGGCAGCTTCACACCGGCCTTCTTCGCGGCGCTGTTGAGCAGACGTTCGAACTCATTGCGGTTCTTGACCAGCGTATCGGGCAGCCTCTGCAGCATCTTCCTGATCGCCTCCTGCAGCGCGCGCCCCACGCTTCGTTCCTTCTCGCCTGCGGGGGCCTTTCTTCTTCGACTCTGCAAGTGCACGAAACCCCCGCTCTTCCTCGAGCCTGGCAATGCGCTCAGGAGAAGCCTGGAAGTTGAGGCGCAGCGGGCGCTCCACGGTTATCTTTCGGTAGCCAAAGTGGGTGGTGGGGAAGATCTTGCTGACCACGACGTCTTCGCGCTTGCCGTCCTTCTCCACGATCCGGGTGTCCCCGTCTCTGAAGTCCTTAAGGATTTTCACGATGTCCCAAGCCTTCTCAGGGGGAATTTCGCGCCGCTTGTCACCCAGGCTCTTCCTCATCGGCACCCAGAAGGACGAGGCGTCGATGAGCTGCACCTTGCCACGCCGTGCCTCGGCCTTGCGGTTGGTGAGAACCCACACGTAAGTCGCGATGCCGGTGTTGTAGAAGAGCTGCTCGGGCAGGGCGATGATCGCCTCGACGAGATCCCTCTCGAGCACGTAGCGGCGGATTTCGCTTTCGCCACTTCCGGCATCGCCGGTAAAAAGCGGCGAGCCATTCATGATGATGGCCAGGCGCGAGCCGCCTTCCTGCGGCGGTTTCATGTGCGCGATCATGTGGAGGAGGAAGAGAAGCTGCCCGTCGCTGATGCGCGGCAGCCCCGGGCCGAACCGACCGCTTGCGCCCCGTTCGTGTTCGGCGCGAACCGCCTCTTCGTCGCGCTTCCAGTCCTTGCCGTAGGGTGGATTGGCGATCAGATAATCGAACGTGCGCCCGGCGTGCTTGTCGTTGGAGAGCACGCTGCCGAAGGCGATGTTGTCGGCATCGCGTCCGGTGGGATCCTTGATGAAAAGATCGGATTTGGACACCGCCCAGGTCTCGGGGTTGACCTCCTGGCCGAAGAGGTGGATCTCCGCCTCGGGGTTGATCGGGCCCACGGATGATCTCGCCGTTGCGGCGCCAGCCGATCGTGATGTGCTCCTTGGTGATCATGAGCATGCCGCCCGAGCCACAGCAAGGATCGTACACGGTGCAAACGACACCCTTGCGGCGAATGCGGTCTTCATCGCCCGCCAGCATGAGGTCCACCATCAGGTGCACCACGTCGCGCGGAGTAAAGTGCTCGCCCGGGTTTTCGTTGAGCGCCTCGTTGAAGCGGCGGATCAGCTCCTCGAAGATCATCCCCATGGTGGGGTTGTCCACCCGGTCGGGGTGCAGGTCGACGTTCTTGAAGCGCTCGAGCACCTTGTACAGAAGCCCAGCCTCGTCGAGCTTGGAGATGGTGTTTTCGAAGTCGAAGCGCTCCAAGACCTCGCGCATGTTGGGGCTGAAGCCCGAGATGTAGTTGCGCAGGTTCGCCGCGAGGTGCGGCGCGTCGGCCAGGAGCTTTTCGAAGTCGTAGCGGGAGGTGTTGTAAAACGCAAAGCCGGAGGCCGCGCGCAGTTGCGGATCGAGATTTTCGAGTTTGTCTTTGAAACGGGCCTGAGTCTCAAGGACCTTTTCTTTGGTGGGCGCCAACACACAGTCGAGCCGGCGCAGAACCGTGAGCGGCAGGATCACGTCCTGGTACTTGCCGCGCTTAAAGGTGTCGCGGATCAGGTCCGCGACGCCCCAGAGGAAGTTGACGATTTCACTGTGGTTCATCGGATCGCCTCCACCAAAAATATGCACCTCGCACGACGCCTTTCCACCACCCCAGCAAAGAGCCGCAAGTTCACCCTGAAAGGAGGCGCGCGGCGGGTCCGATCCACGAACGAGGTGTGCACGGCCAGAAGCGGATCGAAGAGGTACGCCAGGCGGAGGCGGTGCGCCTCGGAGACCAGGCGAAACAGCGCCCCGTCGCCGTCGAAACGCCAGGGCCGGCCGGCCCTCGACGATCTCTAGGCGCGGCTCGTCATCGCGGTAAAGCAGCACCTGCCCCACTTGGCCGCTAGGGTCCCGGTAGGTGAGCGCGAGCACCTCCGAGCCGAACCACTGGACGCTGACCACGGTGACGGCGGTGCCGGGCAGAACTCCGCCCAGGAGGATATGAGGCTGGATCGCTTCGAGCCGGATCATGGGGCCCCCGACCGGCACTGGCAACGCCTGGTGCCCCTCCCTCTCTTCATGGCCACGGCGGCATCATAGGCACCGGCCTGGGGGGTGTCAAGCCTTTTGCACGCTTTGAGCTGCGCGTTTCCAGAGGGAAGGAAGCGGGGGCAACTGGCAGTTGCCCCCCGCCAGACAGGCTCAGCTCTTTTTCGAGGTCATCGCCGTAAAGCGGGCAGGTACTTGCTCTACCTCAGTGCCGTGGCAGTGCGGGCACTCAACCTGCTTGCTTTTCGATTCGTGCTCGCTGATGCTCATCGCGCACTTCAAAACTCTGGTCGCACTTGCGGCAGTAGTACTCGTAGCTTGGCATGGTCTCTCCTCCTCCACACGAGCCCCTGACAAGCCACTTCCTTGCCATATAATTTACCCCGTGGCCGCAGGAGCGGCCAGCACGCCCGGCTTTCCCGTCGCCTGCCAACGTGTCCGACCCTCTGTCGCCTCTGGTGACAGGTTGTCGCCCCAGGGATCCGCACTTGCCAGACGGTGAAGCGCGGCACGGCGCTCTGCCTTCTGGCACGCCGCTTGCCTGTGGCCTTCACTATAAAGGGAGAGATGCGCCTGCGGTGGGAAGTGGGGCGGTTGCCCTTTCGGGGCTCTTGCTTTACTATCCCGGAAAGCTGGGCGCGCGCTGGGACGTGGTCGTCTACATCGTGCACACCGCCCTGGCGGTGCTGCTCAGTGCCGCCGTAGTGGCCCATGTTTACCTCTCGGTGCTGGTGCACCCGCACGCCTTGCGGGCCATGCTCACCGGGAAAATGGATGCCGCCAGCTTCCGCGAGGATCATCCGCTTGCGGCCGATGAGGCGCCCTGAGCGATGAGAAGGCGCCGTTGCTGGCGCACTGCTAAGGAGTACCGGTACAAGGAGGCAGTCGATGGCAGAAGAGAGGTGGCAGGGATGGCCGATGCGCGTGCAGGTGCAGGAGGAAGTGCGCCGGCTCTTCCACGAGCTCATCCACCAGGGCCTGGGGCGGCGGCGAGTCCAGGGTCGAGCAGTGGCAGCCACGCGTTAACATCGGAGAGACGGAGGACGCTTACGTCATCGAAGTCGAGCTTCCCGGCGTGACGCGCAAGGACGTGGCTGTGGAAGTGGAAGGCGACACCTTGCGCATCCGAGGCGAGCGCCGCTCGCTGGTGGAGCAGCGCGGCTGCCACTTCCTGCACCGGGAGCTGAGCTACGGCCGCTTCGAGCGCCAGCTGCGCTTGCCCGAGACGGTGGATCAGGAAGGGATCCGGGCGCGCTTTCAGTCCGGCATCCTCACCGTCACCTTGCCCAAAAAGCGCCGCCCGTCTCCTTCGGGGAGGTGAAGCATGGCAGAAAAGAACCCTGCGGCTGCTGCCGCGGTGCGCGAGCTCACCGCCGAAGAGGCGCGCCGCACCGTGGACCTCAGCACCTTGCCGTTTGCCACCACCGCCGAGCTGCCGCCCCTGACCGACCTGGTGGGGCAAGAGCGCGCCGTGCAGGCGCTGCACACCGGGCTGGGCATGGACCAGGCAGGGTACCACATCTTTGTCTGCGGCCTGGAAGGCACGGAGGCGCAGGCGCAAATCGTGGCCCTGCTGCGCCAGCGCGCCGCTTCCCTGCCCACGCCGGGGGACTGGGTCTACGTGCACAACTTCCGCAACCCCGACCAGCCCCAGGCGCTGGCCCTGGAGCCCGGCCAGGGGCGGCGGCTGCAGCACGACATGGAGCGCCTGGTGGCTCACCTGCGCGAGGCCCTGCCCAAGGCCTTTCGCGAAGAAGCCTTCGAGCGCGAGCAGCGCGAGCTGAGCGAGAAGTACGAGCGCGAAGTGCGCCAGCTGCAGGAAGCCTTTGCCCGCTTTGCCCGCGAGCGAGGCTTTGCCCTGCAAGTCGACCCCATGGGCAACGTGCTTTTCATTCCCTTGCGGGGCGACCGCCCCATGACCCCCGAAGAGGTGCAGCAGCTCAGCGAGGAGCAGCGGCGCGAGCTGGGGCAGCGCGAGGCGGAAGTGCTGCGGGAGTTTCGCAACGTCATGGTGCGACAGCGGCTGCTCATGCAGCAGCTGGCCGAGGAGGTGCGCCAGATCGAGCGCAGCTTCAGCGCCATGATTATTGCCCCCATGATCGGCGAGCTCAAGCGGCGCCATCCGCAGGCGCACGTGCAGCGCTACCTCGACGCGGTGCAGGAGCACATGCTGTCGCACCTCGACCGCTTCAAGGAGCGGGCCCCCCAGCCACCGCCGCAGCTGCCCCTCCCCTTGCCGCCCGGCGAAGAGCCCTTCCTCGAGTACCGGATCAACGTCCTCGTCGACAACAGCGACACCCAGGGCGCGCCGGTGATCGTCGAGGATACCCCTACGTACAAGAGCCTCTTTGGCACCATCGACCGCGTTGTCGATCCCCACGGCCGCCTGGTGACCAACTTCACGCGCATCAAGGCGGGGTCGCTGCTGCGCGCCAGCGGCGGCTTTATCCTCTTCAACCTCGAAGACGCCCTCACCGAGCCCTTGGTGTGGAAGACGCTCAAGCGCACCATGCAGAGCCGCCAGCTCAAAATCGAAGCCTACGACCCCTTTGCCCTGTTTACCATCTCGGCGCTGCAGCCCGAGCCCATTCCCATCCAGACCAAAATCGTGGTTACCGGCCACCCCTGGCTCTACTACTTGCTTTACTTCCTCGACCCGGACTTCCAGCACCTCTTCAAGATCAAGGCCGACTTTGGCTTTGACATGGCGCGCACCGCGGCGCACGAGGCCAGCTACGCCCACTTCATCGCCCGCCTGTGCCGCGATGAAAACCTCAAGCACTTCGACCGCAGCGGCGTGGCGGCGGTGATCGAGTACGGCATGCGCCGCGTCGAGGATCAGGAAAAGCTGGCCAGCCAGTTCACGGTGCTGGCCGACGTGGTGCGCGAGGCGAGCTTCTTGGCCGCCCAGGAAGGGGCAGCGGTGGTCGGCCGCCGCCACGTGGAGCAGGCCTTGCAGGCCCGCACGTTTCGCGCCAACCGCCTGGAGGAAAAAGTGCGCGAGCTTATCCTCCAGGGCACGGTGCTCATCGACACCGAGGGCCGCCGCGTGGGGCAAGTCAACGGGCTGTCGGTGATCCAGCTGGGCGACCACACCTTCGGCCGCCCCTCGCGCGTCACGGCCACGGCGGCCATGGGGCGCAGCGGCATCATCAACATCGAGCGCGAAGCCCGGCTGAGCGGCAGCACCCACGACAAGGGCGTGCTCATTCTCGCCGGCTACCTGCGCCAGATGTACGCTCAGGACAAGCCGCTCACCCTGTCGGCGAGCCTGTGCTTCGAGCAGTCTTACAGCGGCGTGGAAGGCGACAGCGCCTCCTCGACCGAGCTCTACGCCCTGCTGTCGCGCCTGGCCAACCTGCCGGTGCGCCAGGACCTGGCGGTGACCGGCTCGGTGAACCAGTGGGGCGACATCCAGGCCATTGGCGGCGTCAACGAGAAAATCGAAGGCTTTTACGACGTCTGCACCGAGCGCGGCCTCACCGGCACCCAGGGGGTGATCATTCCCCAGGCCAACGTGCGCCACCTCATGCTGCGCCCCGACGTGGTGGAGGCCATCCGCGCCGGGCGCTTTCACATCTACCCTATCACCCATGTCGACCAGGGCCTGGAGCTGCTCACCGGCGTGCCAGCCGGCGACGTGCACACCCCGGGCACCGTGCACTACCTGGTCAACGCCCGCTTGCAGCAGCTGGCGCGCGACATCGTGGCCTTTGGCGAGCGCAGCGTCGACGGCGCCAAGCCGGCCGAGGCCTCAGAGACGGGCAGCGCTTCCTAACTATGGCACCGCGGCGGCCAGGCGGCGAATGTAAGCCACCAGGAAGCGGCGTCTCAGCCGGCCTCAGGGGCGAGGTCGGCCACCGAGTCGACGATGCGGCTGGGGCGGTAGGGAAAGCGGTCCACTTCCTCGCGCCGCGTCACGCCGGTGAGCACCAGCACCGTTTCCATACCGCTTTCGGTGCCGGCGACGATGTCGGTGTCCATGCGGTCACCGATCATCACCGCGTCTTCGGAGTGCACGCCCAGCTGTCGCAGCGCCGCGCGCATCATCAGCGGGTTGGGCTTGCCGACAAAGTAGGGCTTGACGCCGGTGGCGGCGGCGATCATCGCCGCCACCGCCCCGCAGGCCAAGACCACGCCGTGCTCGGAGGGGCCAACGACGTCGGGATTGGTAGCGATAAAGCGCGCCCCGGCGGCAATGAGCCGCAGTGCGGTGGAGAGACGCTCGAAGCTAAAAGAGACCGTTTCGCCAAGGACGACGTATTCTGGCGCGTGCTCGGTGAGGGTGTAGCCGATGTCGTGCAGCGCCGTGGTGAGCCCGGCTTCGCCCACCACGTAGGCGGTGCCGTGGGGGCGCTGGCGGTGGAGAAAGGCGGCGGTGGCCAGGGCCGAAGTGAAGATCGCCGCCGCCGGGATGTCAAAGCCCATGGCCTGCAGCCGCGCCTGGTGGTCGCGCGGGGTGAAGAAGGAGTTGTTGGTGAGCACCAGAAACGGGATCCCGGCCGCCTGCAGGCGGGCGATGAAGTCCGGGGCGCCGGGAATAGGGCGATTGCCCCGCACCAGCACGCCGTCCATGTCGATGAGGTAAGCCTTGGGCATACGGATTCCCTCAGGCTTGCCGCTGCAGCTGCGCTGCCACTTCCTGGGTGGCGCGCGCCACCGCTTCGGGATCGCCAAGGTAAAAGTGGCGCACGGGAGTAAGGTCGTCGGCCAGCTCGTAGACCAGCGGGATACCGGTGGGAATGTTGAGGTCAACGATGGCCTCGTCGGAGATGTGGTCTAAGTACTTTACTAGGGCGCGCAGGCTGTTGCCGTGGGCGCAGACGAGCACCCGCTGCCCGGCGCGCAGCGCCGGGGCAATCGCCTCGTGCCAGTAGGGCAAGAAGCGTGCCACGGTGTCTTTGAGGCACTCGGTAAGGGGCAGCTCCTCGGGCCGCAGGTGGGCATAGCGCGGGTCGTTGCCCGGATAGCGCGGGTCGTCGGGGGTGAGGGCCGGCGGCCGCACGTCGTAGCTGCGCCGCCACAGGTGGGTGAGCTCCAGGCCGTGGCGGGCCGCCGTTTCCGCTTTGTTGAGCCCTTGCAGGGCGCCATAGTGGCGCTCGTTGAGGCGCCAGCTCTTGTACTCGGGAATCCACATCAGGTCCATGGCGTCCAGGGCCAGCCACAGCGTCCGGATGGCGCGCTTGAGCACCGAAGTAAAAGCCACGTCAAAAGTGTAGCCTTCCTCGCGCAGGAGGCGGCCGGCGGCAAGGGCTTCTTCGACGCCGCGCTCGCTCAGGTCGACGTCGGTCCAGCCGGTGAAGCGGTTTTCCTTGTTCCAGACGCTCTCCCCGTGGCGCAGCAACACCAGCGTCGGCATGCTCGCTCCTCCTTGCTTGGGGTTGATCTTTCCTACAAGCTTAGCAAGCCCCCGGCGCCAAGGCCACCGGCTGGTGCCTGGTATGGTTTTTGCTTTCGTGGGTGCGTACGAGGCAAGAGGAGCAGGGGGTATGAGCGAACAAGACTATCGAGCCGTTTACGAGCACTACCGGGCAGGGCTGCGCCAGCTGCACCGCGCGCTTCCCGAGACGATGGGCGCTTTTGCGCAACTCCACCGCCAAGCCACCCGCGACGGGGTGCTGAGCGCCAAGACCAAAGAGCTGATCGCGCTGGGCATCGCCATTGCCGCCCGTTGTTCGGGGTGTATTGCCTTCCACGTGCACGATGCCCTGCGCGCCGGGGCCTCGGCCGAGGAGATTACCGAAACCATCGGCGTGGCGGTTCTCATGGGCGGCGGCCCCGCAGCCATGTACGGCGTCGAGGCGCTGCGGGCGCTGGAGCAGCTGCGCACCGCCACCCCGTAGCCACTCGCCGCCAGCGCCGGGATCACGTATACTCCTGGGGGTGAGCGATCCGGTTGCCTGAGGAGCGGAGGAGGCGTGGCATGGTGCAGCCTTCTGACCTTGCCCGTTATCGGGCCAACTTGCAGGACGAAATTGACAGCGCAGCCCTTTACCGTGCCCTGGCCGAAGTCGAGTCCCATCCCCAGCTGGCCGAAGTCTACCGCCGCCTGGCGGCAGTGGAAGAGCGCCACGCGCGCTTCTGGGAGCAGAAGCTGCGCGAAGCCGGCCAGCCAACACCGCCCTGGCGGCCGGGGTGGCGAGCCCGCTTGCTCATCTGGCTGGCGCGGCGTTTTGGTGCCCGCTTCGTGCTGCCCACCCTGGCCAGCAAGGAGGCGGCGGACCGCCACATGTACGACAAGCAGCCCGAGGCGCGCGCCACCACCCTGCCGGTGGACGAGCGCTCGCACGCCCGGGTGCTGGGCATCCTGGCGCGCACGGCGCGCGGCGGCATCGAGGGCAGTGCCGTGGCGCGCCTCGAAGGGCGGCACCGGGCCATTGGCGGCAACCTGCTGCGCGCCGCGGTGCTGGGCGCCAACGACGGGCTGGTGTCCAACCTCAGCCTGGTGATGGGCGTGGCCGGGGCCGAGCTGCCAGGGCAGGCAATTCTCATTACCGGGCTGGCCGGGCTGCTGGCCGGGGCCTGCTCCATGGCCATGGGCGAGTGGCTCTCGGTGCAGAGCGCCCGCGAGCTGGCGCAGCGCCAGCTGGCCATCGAGGCGGAGGAGATTGCCGCCGTGCCCGAGGAAGAAAAAGAGGAGCTGGCGCTCATTTACCAGGCCAAAGGCCTCTCCGAAGCCGAGGCCAAGCGCGTGGCCGAAGAGGTGATGGCCGACACGCAGCAGGCCCTCCATACCCTGGCGCGCGAAGAACTGGGCATCGATCCCGAAGAGCTGGGTGGCTCGGCGTGGGAAGCTGCCGGCGCGTCGTTTGCCCTCTTTGCCCTGGGCGCCGTCATTCCGGTGGTGCCGTTTGTCGTGCTCAGCGGGACGGCGGCGGTGGTGGCCAGCCTGCTGCTTAGCGCCGCGGCCCTCTTTGGCATCGGTGCCCTGATTACCGTACTCACCGGCCGCAGCGCCCTCTTTTCCGGCCTGCGCCAGCTGCTCATCGGCCTGGCGGCGGCCGGCGTCACTTACGGGGTTGGCCGCCTCATCGGCGTAACGCTGGCCGGCTGACGCAACGAGGAGACCTGCGATGCCCAAAAAGACCCTTCGTGACGTGGCGGTGCAGGGCAAGCGCCTCTTTGTGCGCGTGGACTTCAATGTGCCCCTGACCCCTGAGGGCGAGGTGGCCGACGACACGCGCCTGCGGGCCACACTGCCCACCCTGACGTACGCCCGCGAGCAGGGCGCCAGCCTCGTCCTGGCCTCGCACCTTGGCCGCCCCAAAGGCAAGCCGGAGCCCTCCCTGAGCCTGCGCCCGGTGGCCGCGCGGCTCGAGCGCCTGCTGGGGGTGCCGGTTCCCCTGGCGCCGGACTGCGTGGGCCCGCAAGTGGAGCGGCTGGCGCAGGGGCTGCGCCCGGGAGAAGTGCTGCTGCTGGAAAACCTGCGCTTTCACCCCGAAGAGGAAGCCAACGACGCGGCGTTTGCCCAGGCTCTGGCCCGCCTGGGCGAGGTGTACGTCAACGATGCCTTTGGCGCTGCCCACCGGGCGCACGCTTCTACTGCCGGCATTGCTGCCTACCTGCGACCGGCGGTGGCCGGCTTGCTCATGGAGAAGGAGCTGACTTACCTCGGCAAAGTGCGCGACCACCCCGAGCCGCCTTTTGTCGTGGTGCTGGGCGGGGCCAAGGTCTCGGACAAGATCCCGCTCATTTCCAACCTCCTTCCCAAGGTCTCTTCGCTGCTCATTGGCGGAGCCATGGCCTACACGCTCTTGCTGGCCCAAGGCTACGCGGTGGGCGACTCGCTGGTGGAGCCGCCGTACCTGGAGACGGCGCGTCAGGTGCTGGCGCAGGCCGCGCGCTACCACGTGCAGCTCGTGCTGCCTCGCGACCACGTGATCGCACAGCAGGTGGCAGAAGACACCGAGACCCGCGTGGTGGCCAATGCCGGCATTCCGGCCGGCTGGCGCGGCCTGGACATCGGCCCGCAGACGGCGCAGCAGTTCCGTGAGGTCATCGTGCCGGCGCGCACGGTGTTCTGGAACGGCCCCATGGGCCTCTTCGAAGTCGCGCCTTTCCGGCAGGGCACCCTGGCGGTGGCGCAGGCGATGGCTGCCTGCCAGGGCACCACGGTGGTGGGCGGCGGCGACACGGTGGCGGCGCTCGAGCTGAGCGGCTGCCGCGAGGCCATCACCCACGTCTCCACCGGCGGCGGGGCTGCCCTGGAGTTCCTCGAAGGCAAGGCGCTGCCCGGGGTGGCCTGCCTCGAGGACCGTTAGGAAATGGGGTCAGAGTACATTTTCTGTGGGCTAGGCCAGCCAGGCGGTGCGCACTCCCGCCCCCTGGGTGCTGAAGGCGCCGGAGATGCCGGGCTGGTAGCCTTGCAGCCGCACGGTGCCGGCCTGAAGCAGGGTGAGGTGGTGCAAGTAGAGAAGGGGCAGTTCTTCGTTGACCAGGCTATCGATTTCCGCGTAGAGCGCCAGGCGCCGACGGCGGTTGGCGGTGCGCCGCGCCTCGAGGATGAGGCGGTCGACCCGCTCGTCGCGAAAGTTGGCGCGCTCCTGGTTGGAAGGCGAGGTGGAGAGCAAGCTGCGCGCAAACCAGCCATCCGGGTCGAAGCGGTAGCTGGCGCTGGAGGCTTCGGCGTGGAAGGCACGCTGGCGCCGGCGCTGGGCAAGCACGGGGGCCTCGTCGACAACGTGCTGCACCCGAAAGCCCACCTCGCTCCACATAGCCTGCACCAAATCGCCGATCTGGCGCAGGTAAGGGTAGGCCAGCGGGGATTGAAGGAGCACGGTCGTGCCCACGGCGCCTGCCTGACGCAACAAAGCGCGCGCCTGCTCGGGATCGTAAGCCGGCCAGGGGCGAACGTCAGGGCTGTGCCAGGGGCTGGCCGGGGCATAGAAGCCACGGGCGATTTCGCCCTGGCCGTAAAACACCGCCTGCTTGATCGCCTCGCGGTCGATGGCGTGGGCCGCGGCGCGGCGCAGCCGCTTGTCGGCAAACGGCCCGCGATCGAGGTTGAAAAGCAAAAAGGCCGTCCCCAGCGTAGGCACTTCCCAGGTCTGGAAGCGGCCGGCGTAGCGCCGGGGGAAAGCGGCGGCGTCGGCGTAAGCCACGGTGTCGATGAGCTCCACTTCGCCAGCGCGCAGGGCGGTGAGCCGCACGCGGTCTTCTTTCTTGGGCTTGCCCACGAGCTCGGCCAGGTAAGGCAGGGGGCGGCCCGCGGCATCGGTCTCGAAATAGTGCTCGAAGCGCACCAGCTCGCTCACCTCGTTGCGGCGCCAGCGCACGAAGCGAAAGGGGCCGCAGCTCACCGGGTGCAGGTGGGCCTGCTCGGCGCTGTCTGGAGCGATGAGGCTGCAGGGATAGTAGACGACGTTGGCGGGAAAGGCAGCGCTGGCCTGGTGGAGGTGGCAGCGCAGGGTGTAGCGGTCGACCACTTCGACTCCACCCAGGTCGCCAAGAGCCGCGCGCATGAAGGGGTGGGCCACGCGGGGATCGCGCAGGCGATCCAGGTTCCACTTGACGGCTGCGGCGTCTACCTCGCGGCCGTTGTGAAACAGCACCCCCTTGCGCAGCCGAAACGTGTAAGTGCGCAAGTCGGCCGAAGCTTCCCACTCCTCTGCCACGCCGGGCACGGGCTCGCCTTGCAGGTTGAGGTCGAGCAGCCCCTGCAAGAGGGCGGCCAGCGGCGTGGAGACGAGATAGAAGACGTGGCGGTGGGGGTCAAGGCCGGAGGCGTCGCCGCGAGTGGCAAAGCGCAGGGTGCCGCCGCGGCCCGGCTGCGGCATCCCGGCGCCGGCTGCGGCGGGCAGCGCCGCGGCAGCCAGAAGACTGCCGCTGCGGGCCAACAAGGCGCGCCGTGAAACTTGCCTCTCCCAGGAAGGCATGGCCTCTTCTCCCTGTGTTTTCGGTCCGCGTTCCTTACTCCTGCGGCGGCAGCACTTCCAGAAGGCAGTGTACGGTGCCGTCCGGCGCCTGCACCCGCTGGCGGCAGTGGGGATCGGGCTGCAGGGCACCGTCGACAACAAAGCCGTAAGCGTAACGCCCTGCCGGCAGCGACAGGCGGCACTCCCAGACCCCGTCAGGGTTCTTGCGCAAGGGGTGCTTGTGGGGATCCCAGCCGTTGAAGTCGCCCACCACGCTCACGCGCTGCGCGGCAGGGGCATCAAGGCGGAAAGAAATCAGGCGCCAGGGCGCCTTGACAGGCCGGGGATCGGACTGGGGCGCATCAGCCATCGGGGCACTCCCCGCCGCTTGGCGCCGCGGCAGGCAGCCGCAGCGGATTGCTGGGTCGTTCTTGCAACATCAGAAGCATGAGCATCAGATAGTCCCGCACGTGGCGGGTGATGAGAAAGTGGCGGCGCACGTGCTCGCGGCCTTGGGCGCCCATGCGCTGCGCCGCCCTCGGGTGGCTGAGCAGGTAGCGCAGGCGAAAGGCGGCGCCTTCGGGCGAGTGTACCAGAAAGCCGGTAACGCCGTGGATGACCTGCGCCGGGATGCCTCCCGCGGCGCCGCCGATCACCGGCTTGCCCTTCCACATGGCTTCGGTCACCGTGAGGCCAAAGCCTTCGCGCGTCGACTTCTGGATCACCACCGTGGCCGCCCGCTGCAGGGCGTTGATCTCGTGGTCGCTGCCAGGGGGCAGCGAGAGGACGAAAATGTCTGGATCCCCGGCTGCCGCCTCCTGCACCTCGGCCAGCACCCGCTCGCCTTCGGGGTCGTCGCTGGCCGGTCCGCCGGCCAAGACCAGCTGGCAGTCGAAGTTTTGCCGCACCAGGCGGTAAGCGGCGATCACCCCCAGGGGATCCTTGAAGCGGTCAAAGCGCGAGATCTGCACCAGCAGTGGGCGGCGGCGGTCGATGCCAAAGCGCTCGGTGACCGCGGTGATTTCGGCTTCGCTCAGCTCGCGGTTTTTCTCGCTCAAGGGGTCGATAGAAGGCGCAATGAGCAGCTGGGGAATGGGCAGCGGCTGGGCAAACGGCGCCACGTGAAAGACGGCCATGGCGTAGCGGCTCACCGCCTGGCGCAGAAAGCGCCACACCGGCTCGTAGGGCTGCGACAAGTCGATATGGCAGCGCCACACGGCACGGCGGCGGTCCAGGGCGCCAAACTGGATCAAGTAGGCCGGCTGCGGGTCGTGCACCACCACCACGTCGGCTTCCAGGCGCAGCCGCTTGGCGTTGTCTTGCAAGCCGTGCAGGTAGACCTCGAGGTCGGCACGCGGGATCTCCACCTCGTCGCCTTGCAGGGCGTTGTGCATGGCCTTGGTCACTTCGAAAAAGGCAGGAGAGCCGCTGATCACTTCCCAGGTGGTGCGGATGCCCAAGGCCTCGGTCCACGGCACCAGGCGCGCCAGCAGCTCGGCCACGCCGCCGCCGCTGCGGGTGGCGTTGACGTGGAGCAGGCTCCTGCCCTGCAAGGCCTCAGCCAGCAGGGCAATTTCGCGCAGCACGCTGTCCGGGGCAATGCCGCGGTACTGCTCAATCATGGATTTCTCCCGGGCGCGGCTGGTGCAGTCCCAGCTCGATGAGCTCGAGCAAGTAAGCGCGGTTGTCCTCGAGGCTGTTGAGGTAAGGGTCAAACGCGTCGAGCTGCCGCGCCAGGTCGTGATAGCCCCACTGGGCAAACCACACGGCGAAGTCGTTGGCCACCGGTCCAGGGGTGATCTTGGGGGCAAAGAGGTGGTAGCCGATGGTGTCGCTGTCGACGCGGCGCAGCACCTCCAAGAACTCGGCCGGGGTGCGCGCCTGCTGGCCGCTGGGAAAAACGACCAGCCGCGGCTGGCAGAAGCGAAAGGCGCTCCCGGCAGCGACGCGGCGCGCGTCGCCATGCTCTTGCAGGTGCTGGGCCAAGATGACGCTGAGCTCGCGGCGCACCACCGCCAGGTCAATGCTGCGGAAGAGGTTGAGGTTGGCCAGGCGCTCCGCCACCACCGCGTCGCCCAGCTCGCGGTCGGCCCAGGCAGCAAAGTCGTTGGGGTACTCGGGCAGCCGCGCGGGCTCGTAAAAAAAGCGCTGGTGCAGGTGGTGAAAAATCGACAGCTCCGGCGCCAGAGTGACCCCGGTGAGCAGCTGGCTCAAGGAAGCGGCGCGCAGGGGCAGCACCTCGACCAAAAAAGCGGCTTTCCAGAACACAAACGGCGAAGGCGGCGAGACCACGGGCTTTCTCCTTTTCCAGAAGGTACTTTACGCCGGAAGCGGCGCCAAGGCAAGCCTGCAGAAGCTGACCGGCCACGGCACGGCTGGTACACTTACCCAGCAGTGCCTTTTGTCGGGAGAGCCTGGCCATGGTGCAAAACGCCTTGACGACCGCGCCCGCGGTGGCGCTGTTTACGCGCATCCAGATCCAGACGGTGTCGTGGTGCAACCGCAGCTGCGCTTTTTGTCCTTCGGGAAAGTTTCCCGTGCCCAAGGCGTTCATGCCGCTTGAGGTCTACCGCCGCGTCATCGATCAGCTGGCCGAGCTCGAGTTTGCCGGGCGCCTTTCCCCTTACTTGATGAACGAGCCGCTTCTTGACAAGCGGCTGCCCGAGCTGATTGCCTACGCGCGGCAGCGCTGCCCGCAGAGCTGGATCGCCATCAACACCAACGGCGATGCCCTCTCGGAGTCGCTTGCCTGCCGCCTCTTTGAAGCCGGCCTCAACTGCCTTGACGTCAATGCGTACGACAGCCCGCAACAGCACGCGGCCCACCTGGCGCTGGCCGCCCGCGTGGCAAAGCGGCGCCCTGGCCTGCGCGTGCACCGCGGTTATCTCGATCCCACTTTCAACGGCGAGGGACTGCCGCGTTCCCTGCAGATCCTGCACTGCCGGGACATGAGTGACTGGGAGGGCCGCTTCCGCGCCAAGCGGGCCACGCCGGGGCTGACCAACCGCTCCGGCAACGTGCCGGCGGCGCGCCGCCTGGCGGCCCCGCTGCCCCTGGGCTGCCCGCGTCCTTTCGAGCAGATGTACATCAACTACCTGGGCCAGGCGGTGCTGTGCTGCAACGACTGGCGCTTCGAGGTGGTGATGGGCGACACGGCCCAGGCCTCGCTGCGCGAGATCTGGACCAACGCCAAGTACGAGGCCTACCGCCGCCAGCTGGCGCGCCAAAACCGCGCCATGCCCTTGTGCGCCACCTGCGACTACCGCGCCGAGCCTAGCGACTGGGATTAGCCTGCCGCCAGGTAGCGCTCGGCGGTCACCAGGTGCGGGCAGGGCTCGCCGCGCTCGAGCTGCCAGAGGTTGCGCAGGGTGGTGTGGGCAATGGCGTGCATCGCTTCGCGGGTGAAAAAGGCCTGGTGCGCGGTGATCACCACGTTGGGGAAAGTGAGAAGACGGGCCAGCACGTCGTCTTCGATGATCTGGGCCGAGAGGTCCTCGTAAAAGTAGCGCTCTTCTTCCTCGTAGACGTCAAGGCCCAGCGCCCCGATTTTCTGACGCTTGAGCGCCTCGATGACGGCCACGGTATCGATCACCGCGCCGCGGCTGGTATTGATCAGCATCACGCCGTCCTTCATGCGCGCAATGGCCTGGGCGTCGATGAGATGGTGGGTCTGCGGCGTGAGCGGGCAGTGCAGGGTAACAATATCGGCTTGCGACAGCAGCGCCTCGAGCGCCGTGTAGGTCACGCCCAAGGCGCGCAGCGCGTCATCGGGGTAAGGGTCGTAAGCCAGCACCCGGCAGCCAAAGCCCAGCAGGATGCGGGCCACCACCGCCCCGATTTTGCCCGTGCCGACAATGCCCACCGTCTTGCCGTGCATGTCAAAGCCCAGCAGGTTCTCAAGGGAAAAGTTGCCGTCACGGACGCGCAAGTAGGCGCGGTGGAGCTTGCGGTTGAGGGTGAGCATGAGGCCTACGGTGTGCTCGGCAATGGCGTGCGGGGAGTAGGCCGGCACGTTGCAGACGGTGAACCCCAGCCGTGCCGCAGCACGCAGGTCGACTTGGTTAAAGCCCGCGCAGCGCAGGGCAATGAAGCGCGTCTGGCCCGCTGCCAGCCGCTCCAGGGTGGCAGCCCCCAGGTCGTCGTGGACAAAGACGCAGACGGCCGGAAAAGGGCGCGCCAGCTCTGCCGTGGTGGCGTCGAGGCGCGCTGCAAAGTACGACAGGGCATGGCCGAACTGGGCGTTGGCCGCCTCGAGAAACGTGCGGTCGTAAGAGCGGGTGCTGAACACGGCCACCTGCACGTCAGGCTCCTTTGCCGGGGGCTGCCGGCGGCAGCTCGCAAAACGTACAGACGCCAACGGGAGAGGCCTTCTCGGTGGCAAACGCCGTGGCGGCGGCGTCGAGGGGCTCGACGATGGCGCTGCGGCTTCCTTCGCGAAAGACGGTGATGCCCTTGCAGCCTTGCTGCCAGGCGGCGCGGAAAATGCGCGCCACCGTGGCTACCGGGGTGGCTTCTGGCAAGTTGATGGTGGAAGAGATGCTCTGGTCGACGTGCGCCTGGGCACAGGCCTGCAGCGCCACGCGCGCCAGGGGGTCGACTTGATGGGCGGTGACAAAGGTCTCGGGCAGCGGGGCTTCCTCGCCGTGCACGGCGCGGTAGCGCTGCACCAGGGGGTGCCAGACGCGGTATGCCTTGTCGGCGACGTGGCGCAGGTACTGCAAGGCAAAAATGGGCTCGATGCCGCTTGACACCCCGGCCAGAATGGAAATCGAGCCAGTAGGCGCCACGGAGAGCAGGGCCGCGTTGCGCAGCCCGTAGCGGCGGATGGCCCGCTGCAGCTCGGCGGGCAGGGTGTGCAGGAAGGGCTGGCGCAGGTGAGCTTCGGCGGCAAAGGCGGGAAAGCTGCCCTTTTCCCGCGCCAGCTCGATGCTGGCAGCATAGGCGTGGCGTTTGAGAAAGGCAAAGCACGTCTCCACCCAGCGCCGGGCCGCCTCGCCGTCGTAGCGGTGCCCGAGCATGACCAGGGCGTCGGCCAGCCCCATCACCCCCAGGCCGATGCGGCGGGTTTTTTCGGATTCCAGGCGCTGTAGGCGCAGGGGGTGGCGCGGGGCGCCCACGTCGATGACGTTGTCGAGAAAGCGCACCGCGTCGTGGACCGCGGTTTCCAGCGCCTCCCAGTCGACGTCTGCCTGCGGGGTAAAAGGCTGGCGCACAAACGCGGCAAGGTTGAGGCTGCCCAGGTTACAGGCACCGTAGGGCTCCATGGGCACCTCGCCGCAAACGTTGACCCCCTGCACCTCCATGCCGTGGTACTGGGTGGTGGAGAAGCGCTGGATGGTATCCCAAAAGAGCAAGCCGGGCTCGGCAGAAAGCCAGGCCGCCTCCACCAGGGCGTCCCACACCTGCCGCGCCGGCACCTGGCGGACAAGGGTCTCGTGCGGGGTGGTAAACCTCAGGTGCCAGGGGGCATCGGCGTCGACGGCATGCATGAAGGCATCGGAGACGCGCACCGAGATGTTGGCGTTGCGCACCCGGCTGCGGGCCGGATCGCTCTTGCAGCGAATAAACTCCAGGATGTCAGGGTGGTCCACCCGCGTGGTGATCATCAAGGCGCCGCGGCGGCCTCCGGAGATGCCCATGACGCCGGTGAGGGTGGAGAAAACCTCCATGAAGCTCACCGAACCCGAGCTCTCCAGGCCGGCGTTGCGCACTCTGGCGCCGCGGGGGCGCAGCACGTCGATGTTGGTACCCACGCCGCCGCCGGCGCTGTAGGTCTTGGAGGCCTCGAACATCCAGCGGGTGATGCCGTAGACCGAGTCCGAGGCAATGGGGATGAAGTAGCAGTTAAAGAGGGTGGCGCGCCGCGGATTGCCGGTGGCAAAGAGGATGCGGCCGCCGGGCACAAAGCGAAACTCCGCCAGCAGGGCAAAGAAGCGCTGCTGCCAGCGCCCGCGGTCCTTTTCCGGCCGCGCCAGGTGCTGCGCCAGCCGCTGCCACAGCATCTCCGGCGTGGCCTCCAGCCAGCGCCCCTCCAGGTCGCGCAGGGCATAGCGGTGCACGAACACCTCGGCGCGCAAGTCGTCGCCGCCGAAGAAGTCAAGCGCCTGCCGGTAAGCCTGCTCCAGCGTCCAGCGTGCGCGGGGCATGAGACCGCTCCTTGCCGCAAGCCTCTGTACAACACTAAGCAACCGCAGGCGGGTTGTCAAACACCGGCCTGCGCCGCCGCCAGCGCCACCTTTTGAGCGCCTCTGTGACCAAAAAAAGCGGTGCCGCCACCGCCCCCAGCAGCGCCCAGTCTGTCCAAGCCAGAGGGGCGGTGTGAAAGGCACGCTGCAAGAAGGGCAGGTATATGGCGGCCGCCTGCAGGCCCAGCATGCTCAGCACCGCCAGCAACAGCCACGGGTTGCTGAAGGCGCCAACGGCCGCCAGCGGAGCCCGCAGGGTGCGGAAGTTGAGCGCGTTGACTTGCTGCATGACCACCAGGCCGGTAAAGGCCAAGGAGCGCGCCCAGGCCAGAGACGGGGCGTGGTCGAGGGCGTACTGGAACAGCCCCAGGGCAACGCCGCCCATGTAGCCGCCCAGCAGCAGAATGGTCAAAATACCCTGGCGGTCGAGCACCGGCGCCTCGCGGCGCCGCGGCGGCCGCTGCATGAGGCCGGCCTCGGCCGGCTCCACCCCCAGGGCCACCGCCGACACGCCGTCGGTGACCAGGTTCATCCACAGGATCTGCACCGGCAGCAGGATGAGCGGGCCGCCCAGCAGGACGTTGGCAAAGACGGCCGCGATTTCGCCCGTGTTGGCCGACAGCAAGTAGCGCACGAACTTCTGGATGTTGTCGTACTGCCGCCGGCCTTCTTCCACCGCGGCCACGATGGAAGCAAAGTTGTCGTCGGTAAGGATCATGTCCGCGGCACCGCGGGCCACCTCGGTGCCGCGCAAGCCCATGGCAATGCCGACGTCGGCTTTTTTCAAGGCCGGGGCATCGTTGACGCCGTCGCCGGTCATGGCCACCACGTGGCCCATGGCCTGTAGCAGGGTAACAAGGCGCAGCTTTTGCTCCGGGGTGGTGCGGGCAAAGAGCACGTCTTGCTGCAGGATTTGGCGCAGTGCCTCGTCGTCCAAGGCCTCGAGCTCCTGCCCGGTGAGGGCGCGCGCGACGTGCAGCCCGATGCGGCGGGCAATGGCCAGCGCCGTGCCCGGGGCATCGCCGGTGACCATGAGGACGCGGATGCCGGCGGTGCGGGCCAGCTGCACCGCCGCCGGCACCTCGGGCCGCGGCGGGTCGATGAGGCCCACCACCCCGAGCAAGGTGAGCGCTTGCTCCACGGCGTCCTCGTGCCAGGGGAGGTCAGGGGGCAGGAGGCGGCGGGCCAGGGCCAGGGTGCGCAGGCCCGCCTCGGCCATGGCGGTGTAGGCCTGCTCGCAGGCGGCGCGCTCCTGCGGCGTCAGGGGGCGCGTGCCGCTGCTTGCCTGGATGGTGGTGCAGCGCGGCAGGATGACCTCCGGGGCGCCTTTGACAAACGCCACGGGGCCTTCGGGACGCGCCTCGATCACTGTCATGCGCTTGCGCGCCGAGTTGAAGGAAAACTCCGCCACCGCCGCTTCCGGTTTGTCCAGGGGGAAGCCGGCCTTGGCCGCAGCGACGAGCAGTGCTGCTTCCGTGGGCTCGCCGATCTGGTGCCACCCCTCGGCGTCCTGCACCAGGCGGGCATGGTTGCAGCGCCAGCCGGCTTCCAGCAGGGCCAGCAGCTCGGGGTGCTGCTGCGGTTCAAGGGGCTTCCCCTGGCGCAGGAAGCGGCCGCTGGGGGTGTAGCCGACGCCGGTGACCTCCACCTCACCGCTGGGCAGCCAGAGGCGCTGTACGGTCATCTCGTTTTGCGTCAGGGTGCCGGTCTTGTCGGTGCAGATGACGGTGGCCGCGCCCAGGGTTTCGGCCGCCTGCAGGCGCCGCAGCAGGGCGCGGCGCCGCACCATGGCGCGGACGCCCAAGGCCAGGGTGATGGTGACCACCGCCGGCAGGCCTTCGGGAACCACCGCCACCGCCAGGGAGACGCCGGTGAGGAACATCTCCAGCAGCGGCTTGCCGGCGAGCCAGCCGGCAGCGGCCACCAGGACCGAGATGCCAACGGCAAAAAGGCCCAGCTGCATACCCAGGACGGCCAGCTTGCGCTGCAGGGGCGTGCGCTCTTCTCCCACCGCCGCCGTCAGCTGCGCGATGCGGCCAAACTCGGTGGCCATGCCGGTGGCCACCACCACGCCGCGGGCACGGCCGTTGGTCACCGCGGTGCCCATCCAGACCATGCCGCGGCGCTCGGCCAGCGGCGTCTCCGGCGGCACGGCTTCCGGGCTCTTGCTTACGGGCGCCGACTCGCCGGTGAGGGCCGACTCGTCAACGCGCAGGTTTACGGCGGCAAGCAGCCGCACGTCGGCGGGCACGCGGTCGCCGGTGTCGAGCACGACGAGGTCGCCGGGGACGAGCTGCGCGGCTTCTAAGTCCTGCTCGCGGCCGTCACGCACCACGCGGCAGCGTGGCGCCAGCAGGCGCTGCAGCGCCGCGAGGGCCTGCTCGGCTTTCCACTCCTGCACGAAGCCCAGCAGGCCGTTGAGCCCTACGATGGCCAGGATGGTTACGGCGTCGGTCACCTCGCCCAGCAGCAGGGAGATGGCGGCGGCGAGGAGCAAAATGACAATAAGAACATCGACAAACTGGCGGGCCAGCACCCCGTACCACGGCGTCACCCGGCTGGTCTGCAGCACGTTGCGGCCGTACTGCACTAGGCGGCGCCGCGCCTCGGCACGCTCCAGGCCCCGCACGGGGTCGGTGTGCAGCTGCGCCACGACGTCTGTCGGAGCCAGGGCGTGCCAGGGCGGCGCCGCAGTGCGAGGCGCAGTGGCGGTGGCCATCGGGGTATTCCTCCTTTTCAGGCCGTGGGGGCGTGGCGGTGCAGGGGCACAATGAGCACCGGGGCTGCCGCCAGGGCCAGCACCGCCGCGGCAGTGGCGCCCAGGTGCCCTTCGCTCATGCCGTCCCTTTTGTGCCAAGACGCGGGGAGCAAAGCCCGGTCACTCTTGCCGGGTATTGAGCAACTTCCGTGCCAGCCCTGCCATCGCCGGCGGCAGGTCTCTCCGGCACAGAGAAACGGCGATGCGCCGCTGCCTTGCGAGCCCGTAAGAGAACCCAGGGCGGACAACCTGTCCGCTGCCCGTGCAGGGCGTCACGCTGGGCGGGACAAGGGAAGGGGCGCTCAGCCGCGCCCGCCTTCGGCGTCGAGGGCGCGGGCCACGATGGTCTCCGCTTCGTAAAGCACCCGGGTGGCTTTCTCGCGGTGCCGGCGGTTGACCACCGCGTGGCCAAGGGCGCCAAAGACCTCGCAGAAAAGGGCGTCAAGGCGCTCAGGAGTGGGGCGGGCAGCGGGCGGCAGCTCGCTCCAGGCAGCGGCGAGTACCAGCCACTGCAGCCAGTAAGCCTGCTCGGCCAGCTCTGCCGGGTCGGCTAGGGGACCGAGGTGCTGCGCCAGGGTCCCTTTGAGCTCGCGGAGCACCTGGCGGTGGGTGGCTTCCCAGCCGCAGGCGCGCACTGCCGCCGCGTAGGCCTCCGCCGCCATGCCAAAAATGCCCTCAGGCTGCCGCCGGGTTGCCCGCCGGCGGCGGGCGCGGCCCCGATGGGCGGCGCGCGGGCCCGGCAGCGCGCGGCGGCGGCGCCTCTTCGGGCGAGGGTGGGGAACGACCTGGGCGATGAGGATAGCGACTTTGAGCTCGATGCGCGGCATGTCAGGCTCCTTTGCACGGGGCTGGTCGCGGTGGACAGGGCCTGCACCGGCCGTGCACTCCCCTTCGGCCGGTGCCACCGCCGCAGAGATCTAACGCATGGCCGCCAGGACCGCACGGCAGTCTGTCTCCGTTTGGTGACCAAAATGACACGCGCCGGGCTTGGCGGCTGCTGCCTGGCGCGCTACATTCATGGCGTCTAAGGGGCAAGAGGGAGGGCGCCCATGCTCACCGCCGGCGACATGCAGCGGGCCTTTGCCCTGGCCTACTGCCTGCACCCCGAGCGGCAGACCGCCCAGCGCATCACTTACGACGCCTGTGACTGGCTAAGTGTGCTTTACGGTACGCAGGCGCGGCGGCGGGCGGCCAGTTCGTACAAGCTGCGCCTGTCGCGCCGGCAGTGCTTGCAGGCCAGCGTGTTTTGCGTCTCGGAGCGCTGGGAGCGCGACCAGGAGAGCCAGACCAAGGCCATTCCGGGCAATGTCTACGAGCCTGGCGCTGAAGACCTGCTGGTGCGGTACGTCAAGCTGCTGGTGTGGAAGACGATGGACCGCAAGGCGTGCCACGCCGCGGTGGGGCTGGGCTGCCACCTCTACCAGTACCGGCCCGAGCAGATCTGGGCCCTGGCGCCGGACCTCTTTGATCGGGGCAACATCCGGCGCATCAACGGCTACCGGCTCGAGGAGATTGCGCGGCGCTTTCCGCAGCTCGAAATGGTGCGCAAGGCGCCCTACGGCGAAAAAAAAGTGCACACGCGGCCGCCCACCGCCGCCGAACACGAGCTGGTGCTGGCCGCCCTGGCCCTTTTCACCCCGTGGCAAACGCCGCACCTGCGGCCCACGGAGTCGGTGCTGGCGCTCTTTAGCGATGCCGACCCGCGGCTGGAGTGGAAGCGCCTGCACGCCCTCATCGACACCGACTGTGCCGGACTGGCGCGGCTGGTGCGCGCGTACAATCACGCAACAAAGGGAAAGGCTGTGTCGCTGCGCGATCCTGACGAGCAACTCGAAGTGCCGGTGTTTCCAGCGTGCGGGCAGGGGCAAGATGCCGCGCCAGGGGCCCGCTTTGCCCCGGCGCCGCTGAGCCCCGACGCCCTGGTGGCCATGCAGCATGCCCTGGCCCACAACCGCCGGCGCCGCGCGGCGTTCAGCGCCGGCGTGCTGCGGCTCTTTGCCGACGGCCAGGCCCAGGGTGCCTTTGATCCCGCAGCCGAAGCGGTGGGCTGGTACCCCTTGCCCCCTGACACCGGCTACCTGGAGATTATCGGCGAGGACGAGGAAGGGGAGCTGCGCCTGGCGGTGGTGCCGCTGGCCGCCGCCAGGCATCAGCCCTTGCGGCTTTGCCTAGGCCGACAGGCGCAACACGTCCTCGAGCTGTGCTGCCTGCCCCGGCGCCGCGGGGACGCCGAAGCCTTGCTCGTGCGGCTGCGGGCCTTGCCGGCCCCCTTGCCGGCCTGGCGGCGCCTGCTGCAGCGGGGGCGGGCGGCGCTGGCACCGCGCCGGCCAGCGGCGCTGCTGCGCCCGGCGCTGGCCGGGCTCACCCTCGCTGCCCTGTGCGCGCTTACCGTGGAGCGCCTCACCCCGACGGTGCCAGCCCTCCGGCCTGTGGCGCCGGTCATGCCCGCCGCCCCGGCCCCGCGGCCGCCGCAGGCACTGCCCTGGCAGCGCTGGGTCGGCGCGCCGCTTTCTCCCCTCGAGCGCGGCGGCTGGTCGGTGGAGGTCTTTCTCTCTTGGCCCGAGACCCTGCTGCCGGCGCCGCACGCCTACTACGACGCCCTGCGCCGCGAGCTGAGCGCGCAGCTCCTGGCCAGCCCCCCGATGCGCCGCCTGCTGCCGGCGCTGCGCGACTTGTGGCCGGTGCTCAGTGGCCTCGACACCCTGGAGGCGCTGCTGCGCGCCTTGCGGGAGCACGGCCTCGAGGCCCTGGCACAGCACATCGAAGCCACGCAGCGCCGCCACCTGCCCCTGCGCCCCCTGGTGGTCGACCGGCGGCTAGAAGCCGCCGCGGTGCGCCAGGGCCTGGCGGCTGCGGCGGCGCAGGAACTGCTGCGGTAAGCTCAGGCGCTCTTGGCTGCCAGCCGTTTTTCCATTTCCAGAATGGCCAGCGTGGTCTTGAGCACGGCATCGGGGTTGAGGGAGATGCTGTCGATGCCTTGCTCGACGAGAAACTGCGCAAAGTCGGGATAATCGCTGGGCGCCTGGCCGCAGATGCCGATTTTGCGGCCTTTGGCCTTGGCGGTGCCGATGACGCTGGCAATCATGCGCTTTACTGCCGGATTGCGCTCGTCAAAAAGGTGGGCCACCAGGCCCGAGTCGCGGTCCACCCCCAGCACCAGCTGCGTCAGGTCGTTGGAGCCGATGGAGAAGCCGTCGAAGACCTCGGCAAAGGCGTCGGCGAGGATGACGTTGCTCGGGATCTCGCACATCACGTAGAGCTCCAGCCCCTCCTCGCCGCGGCGCAGGCCGTGGCGGGCCATCTCTTCCTGCACCCGCCGCGCCTCTTCCACGGTGCGGCAGAAGGGAATCATCAGCTTGACGTTGGTCAGCCCCATTTCCTGGCGCACCTTGCGCATGGCGCGGCACTCCAGGGCAAAGCCCTCGCGGTAGCGCGGGTCGTAGTAGCGCGAAGCGCCGCGAAAGCCCAGCATGGGGTTTTCTTCTTCTGGCTCGTAGCGCCGGCCGCCAAGGAGGTTGGCGTACTCGTTGGACTTGAAGTCGCTCAGGCGCACGATGACGTCTTTGGGATAAAAGGCGGCGGCGATCATGGCCACGCCTTCGGCCAGGCGGTCGACGAAAAACTGCGGCTTGTCCTGGTAGCCGGCGGTGCGGCGGTCGATCTCGGCTTTAAGCGCCGCGTCGTCGAGGCGGTCGTACTCGAGCAGAGCCAGGGGGTGGATGCCGATATACGTGCTGATGATGAACTCCTCGCGCGCCAGGCCCACGCCGTCGTTGGGCAAAAAGGATAAGGCAAAGGCATTTTCCGGGTTGCCCACGTTCATCATCACCTGCGTCTTGGGCCGCGGCAGCCCCTTGAGGTCGACGCGCTCGACGCGGAACGGCAGCTTGCCGTCGTAGACGTAGCCGGTGTTCCCCTCGGCGCAGGAGACGGTCACCACCTGGCCCGGGCGCAGCACCTCGGTGGCGCGCTCGGTGCCCACCACCGCCGGCAGCCCCAGCTCGCGGCTGACGATGGCGGCGTGGCAGGTGCGGCCGCCGCGGTTGGTGACGATGGCGGCGGCTTTTTTCATCACCGGCTCCCAGTCGGGGTCGGTCATGTCGGTGACCAGCACCTCCCCTTCCTGGAAGTCCGGCAGCTGGCTGACGTCTTTGACGATGCGCACCGGGCCGCTGGCGATTTTGTCGCCGACGCTCTGGCCTTGCAGCAGCACCGGGCCGCGCTGCTCCAGGCGGTAGAGCTCTAGCGTGTCGAGGGACTTGCGCGCCTGCACCGTCTCTGGCCGCGCCTGCACCACGAAGAGCTCGCCGCTGCGGCCGTCCTTGGCCCACTCGATGTCCATGGGCGTGGGGCGGCCGCGCCGCGCGCTGTAGTGGTCTTCGATGAGGCAGCCCCAGCGCGCCAGGGTAAGAATGTCGTCATCGCTCAGGGCGTAGCGCTGGCGCTCGTGCAGGGGCACGGGCACGTCGCGCACCATGCGCCCGCCACCCACGTCGTAAACGAGCTTGAATTCCTTGCTGCCCAGCTTCTTGCGCAGGATGGGCCGGTAGCCCTGACGCAAGGTGGGCTTGAAGACGTAGTACTCATCGGGGGTTACTTTGCCCTGCACCACGGTCTCGCCCAGGCCGTAGGAAGCGTTGATGAGCACCACATCGCGGAAGCCGGTTTCCGTGTCGAGGGTGAACATCACCCCGGCAGCGGCCAAGTCCGAGCGCACCATGCGCTGCACGCCCACCGAGAGGGCAATCGAGAAGTGGTCGAAGCCGCGGTCGGCACGGTAGGAAATGGCACGGTCGGTAAACAGCGAGGCAAAGCAGCGCTTGCAGGCGCTAAGCAGCGCCGTGTGCCCTTGCACGTTGAGGTAAGTCTCTTGCTGCCCCGCAAAGCTGGCGTCGGGCAGGTCTTCGGCAGTGGCGCTGCTGCGCACCGCCACGTCCACGGGCTCGGGGCTGCCCTCGCCGAGCTTGTCGTAGGCCTCAAGAATGGCCGCTTCCACGTCAGAGGGTAAAGGCGCGGCCAGGATGGCCTGGCGCACGCGGCGGCCGCGCTGGCGTAAGTCGGCGATGTCGCGGGTGTCAAGGTCGCGCAGCAAGTCGCGGATCTGGGTGTCGAGCCCGGCAGCCTCAAGAAAGCGGCGGTACGCGGTGGCGGTAATGGCAAAGCCGTTGGGCACCTTGATTCCCTTGGGGGTGAGCTCGCGGTACAGCTCTCCCAGGGAGGCGTTTTTGCCTCCCACCTCGGCCACCTCGTCGAGGCTGAGCTCGGCAAACCAGCGGATATACGCCTTCTGTGGCATCGTCTCCTCCTCCTCAGTGGCCCACCAGGCTGGCCGGCTGGCCGGTGGCCTCCAGGACGCGCTGCCAGGTTTCGCCCTGGGGGTCGAGCTGCTTGCGCCGTGCCACGGCCAGCGCGATGGGCACGTGGGTGAAGTGCTGGTTCCAGTAGCCCACCACCAGGTTGGTGCGGCCGGCCAAGCCGGCGTGCACGGCATGCTGCCCGAGCAGCAGGCAGTACTCCGCATCGAGCGAGTTGGCGGGCAAGCTGCGAATGGTATAGCTGGGGTCGATGTACTTGACGGTCACTGGCAGCTGGCGCCGGGCAAAGTAGCGCACGATTTCGTCGCGCAGGTAAGCACCGATGTCTTTGAGGCGGATGTTGCCCGAGGGGTCACGCTCCACCCGCGCCGGGTCTTGCAGCAGCTCCTGGCCGGCGCCCTCGGCCACGACGACCACCGCGTGGTGCTTGCGCTCGAGGCGCCGCTCCAGGGCCTGCAGGAAGCCGCCTTCGCCCTCAAGCGTAAAGGGCACTTCCGGCACCAGGCAGAAGTTGACGTCGCTGTTGGCCAGGCTGGCGTGGGCGGCGATGAAGCCCGAGTGGCGCCCCATGAGCTTGACCAGGCCAATGCCGTTCCAGGCGCCGCGCGCCTCGGCGTGGGCGCCGACGATCACCCGCCGCGCTTCTTCCACGGCGGTGGCAAAGCCAAAGCTGCGCTCGATCCACTCCAGGTCGTTGTCAATGGTCTTGGGAATGCCGACGACGCCGATTTTCAGACCGCGGCGGGCGATTTCCTGGCTCAGGGCAGCGGCGCCGCGCAGGGTGCCATCGCCGCCAATGGCAAACAGCACGCCGACGTCCCAGCGCACCAGGGTGTCGACCATGTCGGCCACGTCCTGCGGCCCGCGCGAGGTGCCCAGCAAGGTGCCGCCCTGCTCGTGGATGGTGTCCACCACTTCGGGGGTGAGCACCAGCGGGGCATAGCCGCTTTTGCTGGCCAGGCCGGCATAGCCGTAGCGAAAGCCGAGAATGCGCCGCACGCCGTAAGCGTACGTCAGGCTCAGGACGAGCGACCGAATGACGTTGTTGAGCCCCGGGCACAGCCCGCCGCAGGTGACGATGCCGCAGGTGAGGGTCTCGGGGCGAAAGAAGATCTGCGCCCGCGGCCCGGCCAGCTCGAAGGCGGGGGGCTGCACCCCTGCTTTCAGGTAGGGCGCCAGCTGCTGCGTGTCCGTACACACCAGCACGCGGCGCGCCTCGTCGACGAAGCGCTCCCCTTGCAGGGGAGAGGGAATGCGGCAAGGGCCGAGGGTCTCGATGCGCAAGGCCTCGGGGGCGGGCAGCGACATAGGGCCTCCTTCAGGGTTGGGCGTAGATGTCCATGATCTTGCCCAGCATGTCCAGGGCTTCGGCGCGCGGGCGCTGGAACGTATTGCGGCCGATGATCGAGCCAAAGCCGCCGCCGGCCCGGATGGCCTGCACCTCGTGCAGCAGGGTGTCGAGGTCCTTACTTTCGCCGCCGGAAAAGACCACGATGCGGCGGCCGTTGAAAGCGCTCTGCACCACGTGGCGCACGCGTTCGGCAAGGGTGGCGATGGGAATGTGCTGGTAGGCGCGGCGCGCCGCCTCCTGGGCCACCAGGTCGCTGGGCAGCTTCACTTTGATGATGTGGGCGCCGAGCTGGGCGGCGATGTGGGCGGCATAGGCCACCACGTCGACGGCGGTTTCCTGCTCAGGGGTGAGGTCGGCGCCGCGCGGGTAAGACCACACCACCACCACCAGCCCACATGCCTTGGCCTCGGCGGCCAGGGCGCGCAGCTGCTCGTACATCACCGTGCGCTGTGCCGAGCCCGGATAAATGGTAAACCCAATGGCGGCGCAGCCCAGGCGCAGGGCGTCTTGCACGCTGGCGGTGAGGGCCGGCAGGGGATCGGCTTCGTGGCGCAGCACGTCGTGGCTGTTGAGCTTGAGGATGAGCGGCAGGGCGCCGGGGTCATACTGCGCTGCCGCTTCGATAAAGCCCAGCGGCGCGGCGTAAGCGCTGCAGCCGGCCTCCAGGGCGAGGTCGTAGTGGTACAGCGGGTCGTAGGCCGGCGGGTTGGGCGCAAAGGAGCGCCCCGGGCCGTGCTCGAAGCCCTGGTCCACGGGGTAAATCACCAGCCGGCCGGTGCCCCGCAGCCGCCCGTGGTTGAGAAGGCGCGCCAGGTTGGCCCGCGTCCCTGGCGTCTCGCTGGCGTACCAGCTCAGGATCTCCTGCACGCGTGTCTGGGTCATGCCTTTTCCTCCCTTGCAGCCCCATGTCTGTCGCAAAGTGCAACTCCCGTACCAGCCCCGCCGGCACGGCCGGCCCCGCACCCAGCGCGCCCGCGCTGCGCTGCCGGTGACATCCTGTCAGGGGACAGCGGACAAGCTGTCACCTTGCGGCGCCGGCGCAAGGCGGTGGGTTGCGGCACGGATCTTGCGGGTGGCAGCCGGCTTCTTGCCGCTGCTCTGGACGAGATGCGCTTTGTCCGCGTGCGGCGCCCGGTGGGGGTCGACGCGCCGCAGCAGGTGGTGGGCCTGCTTGGCCTTGACGGCGTGCTGGCGCTGGTGGCCGAAGCGCAGCAGGCGCTGGCCATGCTCAGCGAGGGGGTGCGGGCGGTACGGCACGCACGCCCTTAACCGTGCACGGTGGCCAGCTGGGAGGCCTCCCAGGCGGCAAAGCCGCCCACCAGGTCAGCCAGCTGGGTCAGCCCGTGCCGCTCGAGCAGACTGACGGCGATGGCCGAGCGGTAGCCGCTGGCGCAGTGCACCACCACCAGCCGGTCGCGCGGAATCTCGGCGAGGCGCTCTCGCAGGCGGTTGAGGGGAAGGTTGTGGCTGCCCTCGATGTGCTTTTCTTGCCACTCACGCGGCGTGCGCACGTCGAGCACCAGGGGCGGTGCGGGGGAAGCCAGCAGCTCGGCCAGGGCCGGGGCGGTGATGCGCAGGGTACGCCGCAGCAGCTCGGGGCGCTTCTCCAAGGCCTGCATGCCGCCCTCGAGGTAGCCGGCGACGATGTCAAAGCCGATGCGTCCCAAGCGCATCGCCGCCTCGTACTCGCGGCCGGGCGCGGCGATGAGGACCACCGGCTTGTCGCGTTCCAGGAGCGTGCCTGCCCAGGTGGCGTAGCTGCCCCCTAGGCCAATATTGAGGCTGCCGGCCAGGTGGGCGCCTTCGAAGTCGGCGGCTTCGCGCACGTCGAGCACCTGGGCGCCGGCGTTCATCAGGCGCAGCACCTCGTCGAGGGAAAGGGGCTTGAGCTCTTGCTGCAGGGCGCGCTCCAGGGTTTGCCGCTCCTGGCGGTTGAGCAGGGCGTCATAGGCAAAGTAAGGCGGCGCTTCAGGTTGATCGGCGGTGACCAGGCGGATGAAGTCTTCCCGGGACATGGGCTGCAGGGCATAGTTGTAGCGCCGCTGCTGGCCAAGGGTGGAGACGGTGTCGCTGCTCAGGTTCTTGCCGCACATGGAGCCGGCGCCGTGGGCCGGGTAGACCAGGGTGGCGTCGGGCAGCGCAAGGAGCTTGCTGTGCAGGGAGTCGTAGAGCATGCCGGCGAGTTCCTCGGCGCTGAGGCCGATGGAAGCCAGCAGGTCGGGGCGGCCCACGTCGCCGATGAACAGGGTGTCGCCGGTGAGCACGGCGTAAGGGGCGGTGGCGTCGCGGGCCAAGTCGTAGACCAAAATGCAGATGCTCTCCGGCGTGTGGCCAGGGGTTTCCAGCACCTGCAGGCGCACGCTGCCCAGCTCCAGGGTGTCGCCGTCGCCAAAGGGGCGAAAGGCGTAGTCGGCCTGGGCGCGGGCGCCCAGGCAGATGGTGGCGCCGACGCGGTCGCGCAGCTCCAGGTGGCCAGCGAGGAAGTCGGCGTGGAAGTGGGTGAGGAAGACGTAGCGGATGTCCAGCCCGTGGTGCGCGGCGTCTTCGAGGTACTGTTCGACGTCGCGCTGCGGATCGACCACCACGGCGGTGTGGCTGCCCTCATCGCCGATGAGGTACGAGGCATGCGCCAAACAGCCCAGGTAGTATTGCTTGAAAAACATTGCCCGCTCCTTCTTTGCCTGGCAGCCCCGCTTGGCAGAGCCGCCGCCCTCTGGTATAGTGCCCTTGGGTTGAATGTATAACCAGATGGTTAATTCGTCAACGCAGGGGAGGCACGATGCCGCGGCGGCTCTCGCCTGAGGCACTGGCGCTGGTGGCGGCGCGCTTTAAGGCGTTGGGCGAGCCCACGCGCCTGCGCCTGCTACAGGCGCTGGAAGAGGGCGAGCAAAGCGTGTCGGCGCTCGCCGCACGACTAGGAACGACGCAACCCAACGTCAGCAAGCACCTCAAAGTGCTCCACGCCGCCGGGCTGGTGCGGCGGCGGCAGGTAGGGTCGGCAGTTTACTACGCCATTGCCGACGAGCACGTCTTTGAGCTCTGCGACCTCGTCTGTGCCCGCTTGCAGGCGCCGCTGGCGGCGCCTGCTGGCGCGCCAGACGGCCCGCTTGCGGAGGCGTAATGGCTCACGAAGCGGTGCGTGGCCGGATAGTGCAAATGGCCTGCGGCGTCTCGAGCATGAGCACGATGCTCTCGCAGACATAAAGCTGGTAGTGGATGCCATCCTGCCCCACGTAGCCTACCATCAGGTCTTGCCCTACCACCAACCGGCCGACGCGGGGGTCGACAAGCACCCCACCCTCGATGGGCGCCTTGTAGACACCGCGCTGGCACAGCCGCCGCAGGTGCTCGAGCTGCAGCATGTCGGTGCCGGCGTAGCGCCGGAACAGCCCGTTGTAGAGGGAAGGCGCCAGCGCCAAAGCGTAAGGGCCGCGGAAGCCACGGGCGTCGAGCGCGTTTACCGCCGCTAGCACGTCGTCGAGGACGCGATCCAGGTCCGACCAGTCGCCGCCTTCGTGGTGCAGGCGTCCTTGCGCGGTGAGCAGTCCCTGCAATCCAAAGTCAGGCTGCCCGTAGTAAATGAACTCCTCTTCTCGCCGAGCCACTGCTTCGGCCGCTTCTTCCACCGGCGTCAGCAGCAAGGGCTGTCCCATCTCGAGGTGGGCGGCCAGGCGGCGGATACTGAGGCGAAAGTCCTTGCGCAGCATGGGGACGGAAATGGTTCGCCCCATCACCGCGCCCGCTTCCTGCGGTCCTGGCTGGCGGCAGTACTCGTCGTTGCCTACTTCAAGGGCAGTCAGCCCCACCCCGTAAGGGCCATCGAGGTCCAGGAAACGCCGCCCGGTGAGCAGGTCACGGGCCCGCACGCACTGCCGCCTCGTCCAGGCGCTGCCAGACGGAGGCAGGAAACGGCGCCAGGTGTCGGTTGAGGTAAGCCATGGCTCAGGCGTCCCGCAGCGACCCGATGGTGAAAGCCCGCGGCGAGGGCGGTACGGCCGCGGCCTCGCCATTCGACTCGAGCTCGACGATGCGCTGCGTGGTAAACAGATACGTGCGCAAGCAGCGGTCAAAGTCGGGATGGTGGCGGCGCAGCCACTCGAGGAGCATGCTGGCGTGCTCGATCTCCTCGCGCATGTTGTGCAGCAAGATGGCACGCAGCTCGTCGTCGCCACAGGCATCGGCCCGTTGCTGGTACCAATCGACGGCTTCGAGCTCCTCCTGCAAGGAAACCAGCGCCCGATGGTAGTCCATCGTAGCAGGGGAGAGCTTATCCAGAGGCTCGTGGTAACTGGCACTGCTCGTCGCCATGGGCTCCTCCTCAGCACGGGTCGGCACGACGGTGTTTTTTCATAGCGCACGCAGCCGGCATTGTCAACGCGGCTGCCAACACGACAGGCCCTCAGGCCAGGCCGCGCAGCATGCCGTGCCAGTAAAGGGCCGGCAGCAGGTAGAGCTTGAGCAGCCACATGCTGCGGCGCGGCCGCGCCGGATCCCAAGGAAACGTCGATAGCGGCCGCAAGTCGTAGTCGAACTCGGCCAGCATGACACGGCCATAACCGGTGATAAGGGGGCAGGAGGTATAGCCGTGGTAGCGGCGGAAGCGGCTGGCATCCTGCCCTTGCAAGGTGGCCAGCAGGTTGTGCACCAACACCGGCGCCTGCTTGCGCACCGCAGCGCCGGTTTTGGTGCCGGGCGCGTCGATAACGTCGCCCAGGGCAAAGACGTTGGCGTAGCGCGGGTGCTGCAGGGTATGGCGGTCGACTTGAAGCCAGCCCTGTTGCGGGCCGCTGGCGTGGGCCAGGGGGCTTTGCTGCACCGCCGCTGGCGGGCTCATGGGCGGCACGAGGTGCAGCAAGTCGTAAGAGAGCACCTCGTGGCGCTCGCTGGTGGGGTGGTGCTCGTCCGCCACGGCAAAGACTGCTTGCCGCTGCGCCGCCCGCACTTCGACCAGCCGGTGGCGAAAGGCACAGACAACGCCTTTGCGGGCGGCCACCCCTGCCAGGGTGCGAGCATAGGCGTCGATGCCAAAGAGGCGCTCGCCCGGCGTGGCAAAAATCACTTGCGTGCGGCGGTGCACGCCGTGGCGGCGGAAGAGGTCGGCCGCCAGGTACATGATTTTCTGCGGCGCCCCGCCGCATTTGATGGGGGTGGCAGGCTGGGTGAAAAGGGCGGTGCCGCCCTGAAAGCTAGACAGCATGTGCCAGGTCTGCTCGGCCTGCTCGGGGGTATAAATGGTACAGAGGCCGTCGCGTCCCAGGTGCCCCTCCAAGCCCGGCAGCTGCTCGGGGTGCAGCTCGACGCCGGTGGCCACCACGAGGAAGTCGTATGGCACCGGCGTGCCGTTGCCGGTGACCACCACCTGGCGCTCGGGGTCGATGAGCACGGCGCGGTCTTGCAGCCAGGTGACGGCGCGCGGCAGGTAGTGCCGCTGCGGGCGCACGAAGTGCGCTTTGGCAAAGAGGCCAGCCGCCACCAGGGTCTGCCCCGGCTGGTAAAGGTGGCGGCAAGAGGGCTCAATGAGGGTCAGGCGCGGCGCCTCCAGGGCCCGGCACAGGCGGGCGGCCACCGTGAGGCCGGCGGTGCCACCGCCAACAATGACAAAACGGGCCGCAGTGCGCACCGGCGCCGTCCGCCGGCGCGCGGCAAGGGCAAAGCCGGCCTGCAGCGCCAGCTCGGCAGCCCGCGCCAGCGCTTGGCGCCGGCGTGCTCCAGGCAGCAGCATCGAAATTCCCTCCTCCATGTAGGCACAGCAGAGTTTTGCAAAATACGTGCCGTTTCTTTGCCGGTCGGCTTGCGAATTAAGGTAAAAGCCGGGCGTGGCCGATAAGGGTAAAATGAAAGGGACGGGCTTGCCGAGCTCGCCGCCTGGGCAGCGCGCTGTCTTTTTTGGGACTCTCGCCATGCGACCCTTGTGCCTTGGCCTGGCCCTGCTGGTGCTGAGCGGCCAGGCGTGGCCGCAAGCTTCCCCGCCGCCTGCGGCGTACACCCTGGGGGTGTTCCCTTACCTGCCGCCGGTGCAGCTGGAGCGGCTCTTTGCCCCGCTGGCAGCGGCGCTGGGGGAGGCGGTGGGCCGCCAGGTGCGCTTTCGCACCGCCGCCAGCTTTGAAGCCTTTGGAGCGGCGCTGCAAGAGCAGCGCTATGACCTGGCGTTTGTCCAGCCTTTTGACTACGTCCGCATCGCCGCTGCGGCCGGCTACTTGCCCCTGGCGCGCCGCCGGCAGCCCCTCGTCCCCCTGGTGGTCGTCTTGCCGGCCAGCCCGCTGCGCAATCTCCTCGAGCTGCGCGGCCACCCCGTCGCCCTGCCGCCGCCGCAGGCAGCGGTGAGCCTGGTGTTCAGGCACGCCCTCTGGCGCGTCGGCCTGGTACCCGGACGCGATGTCACTCTGGTTTACTACCGCTCGCACAGCTCGTGCCTGCACCAGCTCCTGCTTGGCGGCGCCAGCGCCTGCGTGACGGCGTCGCCGCCGCTGCGCCTGTTTGAAGCCAAGCGCCGCCTGCAGCTGCGCGTGCTGGCCGCCCTGCCGGCGCTGCCCAGCCCGCTCTTTGTGGCCCACCGCCGTCTTCCTGCCGCCGAGCGAGAGCGGCTGCGCGCCGCCATCCTCTCCTGGCACCGTACGCCGGAAGGTCGTGCGCTGTTGCAGCAGGCGGGCTTTGAGGCGTTTGTGGCGGCCACCGACGCCGACTACGAGGTTGTCCGCCGCTTGTGGGAGGAGCTAGGCACCTATGAGGCTCCGCATACCCCTGCGCTACCGCATTGCCGTGACGATTGTTTTGCTGGCGGCAGGGGCAATGGGCCTGGCGTTGTGGCAGACGCTGGCGCTGCTCGAGCGTGCTGCCACTGAGCAGCTTACCGCCACCGAGCAGGCCCTCTTTTCGCTGCTGCAGGAGGCCAGTCGCCCGGCGCTGCTGACGGGCGACTACGCCGAGCTGCAGCTTTACCTGGAGCAGGTGCAGCGCAATCCCTACGTGCGTGCCGCGGTGGTGGCCGACCACCGGCAGCGCATCGTGGCAAGCACGGAGGCCTCGCTGCTGGGAGCGCCGCTGGCGCGGGTTTCCGGAGACTGGCACCGGGCACAGCTGCGCAACGCGGCCGCTTCCCTGGGCACGGTGGCCGTGGCTTTCTCCCGCGCCCCCATGCAGCAAGCCCTGCAGCGGGCCCGCGACGCCGGCATCCACCTTGCCCTGGGAGGGCTGGCCGCCCTGGCCGCCGCCGGCCTGGCCACGGGGTTTGTCCTCACCCGGCGCCTGCACCGCCTTGCCCGGGCGGCCGCGCGCCTTGCCGCCGGGGACTGGCAGGTGGCGGCAGCCCTGCCCGGCAGCGACGAAGTGGCACGCCTGGGCCGCACCTTCGACGCCATGGTGCGCGAGCTGGCAGCAGACCGGGCGCGCCTGCAAGAAGCGCGGGCACAGCTCGAGCAGCAGCTGCACGCGCAGCAGCGCATCGAGCAGGCGCTGCGCCAGCGCGTGGCCGAGCTGGCCGCCCTCACCGAAGTGGGCCAGGCGCTCACCGCCTCGCGCGACCCACAGGCGGTGCTCGAGCTGGTGGTCGAGCACGCCCGCCGCCTGCTGCGCAGCGAGCGCGCCGGACTGGCGGTAGTGGAGTGCGAGGGCGGGGAAGGGGTGCTGCGCTTTGTCGCCGTGCGCGGCCTGAGCGAAGACTTCCGGCGCCGCCTGCGGCCGCGCCACTGGCGCGACGGCACCACGGCGCGGGCCATTGCCGAGCGGCGCCCGGTGTGGTCGGCCGACTTGCTCAACGACCCTGCCTTCGAGCTCACCCCGCACACGCGGGCCATGGTGGCCGCCGAGGGCTACCGCGCCGTGCTCTCCGTGCCCCTGCTGCGGGGCGAGGAGGCCCTGGGGGCGCTGGTGGTTTACCGCGATGCCGCCGGCCCCTTTGCCCCCGAAGAGGTGGAGCTGCTGCAGCTCTTTGCGGCACAGGCGGCGGTGGCGCTGGAAAATGCGCAGCTCTTTGCCAACCTGCGCCAGCTCAACGCGGCGCTGCGCGACAGCGAAGCCCGCTACCGCACCCTGGTGGAGGCCTCTATCCAGGGGATCGTCATTCACCACGACTACATGATTCGCTTTGCCAACCCGGCGGCCGCGCGCATTTTCGGCTACGACGATCCCCGCCAGCTCCTGGGCCAGGACGTCAGGCGCTTCATGGCGCCGCACGAGCGCCCCCGGCTCGAGGGCTACCGGGACGCCCGGCTGCGCGGCGAGCCTGTCCCTTCGCGCTTTGAGTGGCAAGGGGTGCGGCAGGACGGCACCCCCATCTGGCTCGAAACCGTAGCCTCGGTGGTGACCTGGGAGGGCCAGCCAGCCATTTTGGGGACGCTGCTCGACATCAGCGAGCGCAAGCGGCTCGAAGCGCAGCTGCTGCAAGCCCAGAAAATGGAGGCCATCGGCACTCTGGCCGGCGGCATTGCCCACGACTTCAACAACATCCTGGCTGCCATCCTGGGCTATGCCGAGCTGGCGCTTTTCGACGTGCCGGAAGGGTCGCCGCTGTGGTGCAACGTGCAGGAAATCCTCACCGCTGGCCGGCGCGGCCGCGACCTGGTGCGGCAGATCCTGGCCTTCAGCCGCCAGCGCCCGCCGCAGCGCCAGCCGGTGCGGCTGCGGCCGCTGGTGCAGGAAGCGCTCACGCTGCTGCGCGCCTCGCTGCCGAGCACCGTCGAGCTACGCCTGCGGCTCGAGGCCGAGGCCGACACGGTGCTCGCCGACCCTACGCAGCTGCAGCAGGTGCTGATGAACCTCTGCACCAACGCCGAGCACGCCATGCGCCCGGCCGGCGGGGTGCTGGAGATCGGCCTTGACACTGTTGCGGTGACGCCCGAGTTTGCCGCTGCCCACCCGCCGCTGCGCCCGGGAGCGCACCTGCGGCTGCGGGTGCGCGACAGCGGCTGCGGCATGCCGCCGGAGGTCGTCTCCCGTATTTTTGACCCCTTTTTTACCACCAAAGCGCCTGGCGAAGGCACCGGCATGGGCTTGGCGGTGGTGCATGGCATCGTCACCGGCCATGGCGGCGCCATCACCGTAGAGAGCGCTCCTGGCCAGGGCACGACGTTCGACGTCTACTTGCCGCCGGCCGACCCGGCCCCCGCCGCGGCCGCGGCGGCAGCAGAGCCCTTGCCGCAGGGCCGCGGGCGCATCCTCTTTGTCGACGACGAGCCGGCGCTGGCGCAGCTAGGGCAAGAACTGCTCAGCCACCTGGGCTACCAGGTGACGGCTTACACCAGCAGCCGGGAGGCGCTCGCGGCGTTTCGTGCCGCCCCGCAGGACTTCGACTTGGTGATTACCGACCAGACGATGCCGCAGCTGACCGGCGAGGCGCTGGTGCAGGAGCTGCGGCGCCTGCGCCCCGACCTGCCCATCATCCTGTGCACCGGCTTTAGCCACACTCTGAGCGAGGCCAAAGTCGCCGCCCTGGGCCTGCAGGGCTTTCTCTACAAGCCTCTGGTGGCCAGCGAGCTCGCCGCGGCCGTGCAGCGTGCCCTGGCGGCGCCCGTTACCGGCTGAGCATCAAACGGCCACCGGCAGCTCGATGGTCACCGTGGTGCCGGCGCCCGGGGTGCTTTCTAGCCAGATGTGGCCGCGGTGGTTGGAGACGATCTGCTGGCAGATGGCCAGCCCCAGGCCGGTCCCCTTGTCGCCTTTGGTGCTGTAAAACGGCTCGAAGGCGTGCGCCAGCTGCTCTGGGGTCATGCCCACCCCGGTGTCGCGAAAGCTAAGGCGCACGCGGTCCTCCGCGGTCTGGCGGGCGGCGATGGTGAGCAAGCCGCCTTCGGGCATGGCGTGCCAGGCGTTGACCAGAATATTGAGGAAAACCTGCGAGAGCTGGTCGGCGGCGCCCTGCACCGGGGGCAAGTCCGGCGGCACGTCGACGTGGACGCGGATGGCCTCGCGGCTAAAGCGCGTTTCCAGCAGGCGCAGGGCGTGTTGCAGCGGCTCGTGCAGGGACAGCGGCTGCATGGGCTGTTCCTTGCTGCGGGCCAAGGTGAGCAGGCGCTCGATGAGGCGGGTGATGCGGTCGGCCTGCTCGATGATGGCGCGCAGGGCGGTGGCCTGGGTGCCTTCGCTGCCGAGCTCCATACGCAGCAGCTCGGCGTTGCCGGCGATGATGTTGAGCGGGGTGCCGATTTCGTGCGCCAGGGCCCGAGGCCAGCTGCCCCACCAGCGCCAGGCGCTCGGCGTGGCGCATTTCCTGCTCCATGCGCTTGCGCATGGTGACGTCGCGCAGGATGCCGCCGATGCCGAAAATGGCGCCGTCTTCGCGAATGAGGGGGTAAAGCACCAGGGAAAACCACAGCCAGGCGCCGTCGGCGCGGCGCAGGCGCACCTCCAGGTCGCCCGCCGGGTGGCTCCCGGCGGCTTGCGCCAGGGCCTGCTGCAGCGCCGCCGTGTCTTCTGGGTGGCAGTGCTGCAGCAGCACCTCCACGTGGTGCCAGGTGTGGCGGGGGTGGCCGAGCACCGTTTCGAGAGAGCGGTTGACGACCAGCACGTGGCCTTCCAGGTCGAGGCCGAGGATGATGTCCGAGGAGTGCTCGATGAGCTGGCGAAACGCCGCCTCCGACTCTTTGAGCCGCAGCGCCAGCTGCGCTTCCAGCGCCTTTTTCTCGGCAATGAGCCGCCTGCGGTCCACGGCCCGCTGCACCACGTGCACCAGAGTGCGGCGGTTGATGGGCTTTTGCAAGTAGTCGTAAGCCCCCAGGCGCAGCGCCTCGGTGGCCGTTTGCAGATGGGGGTCGCCGGTGATCATCACCACCGGCACGTCGGGGTCGCGCTCTTTGAGCTGCTGCAGCAGGGTGATGCCGTTCATGCGCGGCAAGACGATGTCCAGCAACACGGTGTCGTAAGTCTGCTGCGCCAGCAGGCGCAAGGCCTCTTCCGCGTCGGCGGCCACGTCGACCTCGTAGCCGTGCTTGCTCAGGGTGTCGCGAAAGGTGACGCGGATGCTGCGCTCGTCATCCACCACCAGAAGCCGCGGCATCGCTTTCCAGTCCTTCGATGGTCTCCCAGCCGTTGTCCACCGGCAAGTCGACGTCAAACTGCGTGTACTCGCCGGGGACGCTGTCGACGCTCATGGTACCTTGGTGCTCGGCGATGATGCCGTAGCTCACGCTCAGGCCCAGGCCGGTGCCCCCTTGGTGGCGTTTGGTGGTAAAAAAGGGTTCGAAAATGCGGGCGCGGTTGGCAGGATCGATGCCGATGCCGTGGTCGCGCACCGACAGGCGCACGTACGGGCGGCCGCCTTTGCGGATGAGGCGGGTGCGGATGCGCACGATTTTGTTGGGGTCGTAGGTGGGATAGCGGGCGTTGAGGGCATGGTGGGCGTTGCTCAACAAGTTGAGCACCACCTGCTGGATGAGCTGCGAGCGGCACTTGATTTTGGGCAAGTCGTGGCTGTACTCGCGGCGAATGGTGATGCCGTCCTTTTCCAGGTGGCGGCCGATGAGGGTGAGGGAGGCGTCGAGGATGTCGGCCAGGTTGGCCGGGCTGTGCTCCTGGGTGTCCTGGCGGGCAAAGGCGAGCAGCTCGCGGACGATCTCGGCGATGCGCTGCGCTTCGAAGACGATTTCGCGGGCGTAGGCGCCGAGCTTGTGCTCCTCGGGCAGCTCCTCGGCGATGATCTCGGCGTAGTTCATGATGCCGTTGATGGGGTTGTTGATTTCGTGGGCAATCCCCGCGGCCAGCTCGCCGATGGCCGCCAGCTTGCCCGACTGCAGCACTTCCTCGGTGCGCTTGGCGACGCGGCGCTCCAGCTCCTCGCTGTGCTGCTGCAAGGCGGCGTTGGCCTGGCGCAGCTGTGCCTGGTAGGCATCGATGTAAGCCTGCACGGCAAGCTGCATGTCGAGAATAAACGCCTTGCACAGGGCGCGCGCCGCCGCGAGCAGGCGCTCGGGCTGCCCCGCGTAATGGGCCTGCAGGCGCGACACGATGAGGTCAAAGAGCACGGCGTAGGCGCCCAGGAACCAGCGCGGGGTGAGCTGGATGCGGAAGTGGGTCTGGCCCAGGCGCAGCCGCTGACGAGCGTAGGCCTCGTCGTACACTCCCTGGGTGAGGCTAAGCAGGTACGCCGTCTGCGCCGCGCGCAGGCGCGCCAGCACCTGCGGGTCCTCCAGGTACTGCCGCGTGGGGGCAAAGCGGCGCAGGTGCACGTAAAAGGCCTCGACGAGGCCGTCCACTTCGCGTTCCATAAAAGGCCGCAGGGCGGCCAGCTGCGCTGCGGTGTCTTCGTCGAAGCCCACAAAGGCCTTGCGCGCGGCCAGGTCGTCGGCATCTAGCGAAACGTCCGGGGCCTCCTGCCGGTACTGCGCCAGCTCCTGCCGCAGCGCCGCCACTTCGGCTTCCAGCTCGGCAATCCGCTGCCGCCATGCCTGCTCTGGCTGAAAGGTCATAGGGGAGCTCTCCTCTGGCCTTACTAACATAGTCCACGCGCCCGCAGAAGTCAAAAGCGTCGCTGTCCGGAACCGACAGGTTGTCACCGGGCGTGACAGCGTGTCGCCCGTGGCCTGCCGCGCAAGTGCTGCGCGGCAGCGGGCGCCACGGGGTGCCAAGAAAGGAAGGAGTTGGTATGGGGCTTGCAAAATGACAAGGAAGCCCAGGTGGCTGCTAGGCACCGGAGGGTGCTGTGGGGTATAGTTGGGGAAGCGATTGGAGGAGAGCGCGATGCAGGAGAGGCTCGAGCGAGCCGTATGGCAGGCTTACTTTGACGACTTTTCCAAGACCCACGCCGGGTACATGGCACGGATCGAGATCCTGGGGCGTGACTACGGTGACCAGGAGGAGGCGGCCTGGATTCCTTTTTCCGGCATCTCGTATGACCCCCACCACGACCAGCTCTTGATTACCGTGGGCGGAATGAGCAGCCGCTATCCCGTGCATCTCACGCACACAATTGTCCGTCCGGTGGAAATCGAAGTACACCCGGTGCCGGGCGAAGACTTAACGTCCATTCGCGTGGCGGCCGCCGACGGCACCGAAACCCTGGTGACGCTGCGTCCAGAGCCGCAGCTGCCGGAGTAAGCGATGCGCCAGCGCCTGCTTGTGGCCCTTGATGGCTCGCCGCACAGCGAGGCGGCCTTGCAGTACGGCGTCATGCTGGCCCGGGCGTTTGGGGCCACCCTGCGCGGCGTGCACGTGGTGGACATCGTCCAGGTGGAAAGCCCGCTGCTTTACGACTTGGCCGGGGCCATTGGGGCGGCGCCGCAGCTCAACCTCACTGCCCTCATGCGGCAGAACCTGGAGCTGCGCGGGCAGCAGCTGCTGGCCACCTTTCGCCGCACCTGCGAAGACGCCGGGGTGGCCTGTGAGACGCAGCTGGCCGTAGGGGTGGTGCCGCACGAGATCCTGCGCGCCGCCAGGGACGTCGACCTGATTCTGATGGGGCGCGGGGGGCTGCACACCCGCCTGTCAAAGGCCTTACTGGGGTCAGCGGTGGAGCGGGTGGTGCGCCACGCCGGCAAACCGACGCTGGTCAGCCCGGAGCACTATGCCCCGGTGCATCGCCTGCTGGTGGCCACCGACGGCAGTCCTTCGGCCACGGCGGCGCTGGATACCGCCGTGTTCTTTGCCCAGCGGCTGGGCTTGCCCCTGCACGTGGTACACTGCAGCCCCACGGCGGAAGCCGGCCAGGCGTGCCTGGAGGCAGCACGCGCACGACTGGCGGCAAGCGGCGTGGCGTGCTCGTTTGCCCTCTGCCCGGGCAACCCGCACGAGGACCTGGTGAGCTATATCCTCGAGCACGGCTACGACTTGGTGTTCATCGGCGCCTTTGGCCACCGGCGCATCGTGGAGTGGCTTTTGGGCAGCACCACGCGCTACTTGCTGCGGGTCTGTCCCATGCCGCTGGTGTTGTGCCACGCTGCGAACGATTGAGGCCCAGAGCATCGCCCACCAGGCGGGAGGAGCCTATGAGAGAAGTGGAAATCGAAGAGCGCTTGCGCCTGTTACAGGAAGAGGTGACTCTGGCTGGGGAGGCCATAGAGGCCCTGCGGCGCGACCACCGGGCCGAAATCGACGCCCTGCGCATCGAAGTGGAAGTGCTGCGCCGCTGCCTGGTGCTGCTGCACCCGGAGCTGGCAGACCGCCTGGCAGCCATCCGCAGCGACGTGGTGCGTGAGATGGATCCGGAGGCGAGCAGCGCCTCTTGACGCAGACAGGAGAACGCCATGGCACAGGAAAAAGATTACCTGGGGGAAAAGCTGCGGCTGGCAGAACGCGGCCGCGAGGAAGCCTACTTCCGCAAGCTCAACCAGGAGCTGCTGGAGCAGCTGCGCAAAAAAGATGCCGAGGAGCTCGAAGCCCTCATCCGCACCTACACGCACATGCGCTGCCCCAAGTGCGGCGAGCCGCTGCACCAGATTACCTACCACCGCAACGTGCTCGAAGAGTGCCCGGGCTGCGGTGGCATTTGGCTCGACAAGGAAGAGTTCGAAAAGCTCGTCGGCCCCAAGGAAGAAGGCTGGCTGCAGCGCTTCTACGAGTCCTTTGGCCTGCCGCCCAAGCCGTAGGAGGGTGCTGCGGATGTCGGTATCCGAACGCGAAGCGGGGCAGGGCACGGCGTTGCCGGCGGCCGTGCCTGGCGAAGCCCGTAGCCTGCGCTACATCACGCCTGAAGACTTGCAGGCCCGCCTGGCTAGCGGCCAGCCGCCGGTGATTCTCGACGTGCGGCGCGAGGAAGGGTACGCGCAGCAGCCCTACCAGATCCCAGGGGCCTTGCGCTTTAGCCTCGACGTGCGCCCGCCGGTGGTGCCATCGCTGCCGCGCACCACGCCGCTGGTGGTGTACTGCACGTGAGAGGGGGAAACCACCAGTGCCCGGGTGGCACAGTGGCTCCTGAGCCAGGGCTTTACTGAAGTGGCGGTGCTCAGCGGCGGCCTTGAGGCCTGGCGGCGCCGCGGCTATCCCGTGGTGCGCATCCCGAGCAGCACCGAGCCGCCGGCCGTACACACGGCGCCGGCCACGGCGGCGCCGCTGTCTGCCGAAACCGCGCCGCTCACCACCTTTTTGCCGCACCTGGCCGAGAGCGGCCTCTTGCAGCCGCAGCGGCTGCCGGCGCGGCGCGAGCTGGCGGTGCTCTTTGTGGATATGGCCAACTCCACGGCGCTGCTTTACCACCACACGGTAGAAGAGGCCTTTGCCCTCATCCAGGCCTTCATGGAGGAAGTGACCGAGACGGCGGTGGCGTACTGCGGCGACGTCAAAGACTTCGAGGGCGACGGCGCTTTGCTTTACTTTGAGAGCGTGAAAGAAGCGGTGCCGGCAGCCTTTGCCTTGCGCCGGGCGCTGCTGGCCAAGCGTCGGCGCTATCCCGCCCTGCCGCTGCCGCGCCTCAGCCTCAATGCGGGTCCGCTGCTTATCGGCGTCATCGGCTCGCGCTTTCGCCAGTCGATCGCCATGGTGGGGCCGGCGCTCCCCATTGCGGCGCGCCTCCTCAAGCACGCCCCGCCCGGAGGCATCATCGCCACCGACGCCCTGGTGGCGGCGGCGCGCGCCGTGCATCCCGATCTCGCCGCCCGCTTTCGCCCTCAGGCGACGCCGCTGCAGCTCGACGGCATCGAAGAAGGGCCGGTGCGCGTTTACCTCGTGCCGCCCGAGGCCGCGTAGAGCTGCTGCAGCCACTGCCGCAGGCAGGCCGGCCCTTGCTGCGCCAGCCGCGGCGCCCAGCGTGCCGTGTCGGCGCGCAGCTGCACCACGCTGAGGCCCGCGGTGGCGCCGATTTCGCAGGCGTGGCCGATGAACCAGCGCTCCAGGCCCTGCGCCGTCACTTCCAGGTGAAACTGCAAGCCCAGAGCCGCCTCTCCCCAGGCAAAGGCCTGGTTGGCGTAGAGGGGGGTAGAGGCCAGGCGGGTGGCACCGGCCGGCAAGTCAAAGGTGTCGCCGTGCCAGTGCAGCACCGGTGTCTCGGCCAGGGAGGCCAGGCAGGAGCGGCGCCCTGCCTCGGTAAGCTGCAGGGGCGCCCAGCCAATTTCCTTCCGCGGCCCGGGATAAACGCGGGCTCCCAGGGCGCGGGCCATGAGCTGGCAGCCCAGGCAGATGCCCAGCGTTGGCCGCCCGGCCGCCAGGCGTCGCTCCAGCAGGGCCAGTTCGTGGCGCAGGAAGGGGTAGGCATCCTCCTCGTAAGCCCCGATGGGGCCGCCGAGCACCACCAGCAAGTCAGGCGCCAGCGGTGCCACGGCCTGCAAGTCGTCGAGGCCCGCCTCCAGGTAGGTGACGGCAAAGCCCGCTTCGGCTAGCACCGCGGCAAAGCTGCCCAGGTCTTCAAACGGCACGTGGCGGATGGCAAGCGCCGTCTTCATCGCCGCGCCTTTTCTCGGCGCCGGCGCTCGGCACGCTGCGCCTTTTCTTCGTGCTGACTGGCCGGTTTTGCCTCTCGCGGCAGGCGGCCAAGCAAGTAAAACTCCTCGTTGGGCCACATGCCGGTGAGGCTGGCCATGCGGTTGGAAAGGGCAAAGAAAGCGGCAATGGCGCCGATGTCCCAGATGTCCTCGTCGCTGAAGCCGTGGGCGCGCAGGCGGGCAAAGTCTGCCTCTTCCAGGGTTTCGGCGTGGCGGGCCACCTTGAGGGCGAAGTCGAGCATGGCCCGCTGGCGCTCGCTGATTTCCGCGTGGCGGTAATTGACGGCGAGCTGGTCGGCGAGGGTGGGGTGCTTGGCGTAGATGCGCAGCAGTGCGCCGTGGGCGATGACGCAGTAAGGGCACTGGTTGGCGGCGCTGGTGGCGACGACGATCATTTCCTTTTCGGCCCGCGTCAGCCCGCTTTCTTTTTCCATCAGCGCGTCGTGGTAAGCGAAAAAGGCGCGGAACTCCTCTGGGCGGTGTGCCAGCACGAGAAAGACATTGGGAATAAAGCCCGCTTTTTCCTGCACCTCGCGGATGCGGGCGCGCACGTCGGCCGGCAGGGTGTCAAGCTCAGGAACGGGAAAGCGGCTCAGGGGCTTGGTGGCCATCGGCGGGCGTCCTTTCGTCCTCACTTGCCAAATATCGGGGATTCCGGGCCAACCTTAGCCCTTCCTGACCCCGGTGTCAAGTAATGTGCTTTACTTCCCACACCACGGTGACTTGGCTTGGGCGTGCTGTCGGCAAAAGCGACGTTCGCCTCGACGCCACAAAGTCGAGCAGCGCCTCCCCGCTCTACCACGGGGCCATGGCTCATGGCCGGAAGCGGAACGGACTTTTTCCCCTGCCTGACTGGCCAGAATGTTCCCTGGAGCTGCGTGTGGTAGGATGAATGAGCCAAAGATTCAAGATTTCTCGGGAGGCTCAGAGACTTCGAGACCATTGCATCAGGCCGAAGGGTGCATATTCGGCGGTATCTGGAGCGCACTTACGGCCGGGGCGTTGGCGGAAGATGAAAGGCATCGCCACCGCGGAACTTCGAGACGGCACAATCTGTGAAGAAGCAGAGACACATGGTATGATTCGTGTTGTGGATGAAGATCTACCAGAGCGCGATGAGTATCTCTATCCGGTGTCGATGGTTGTTCCCGTGGAACTGCCAGGGAAAGCCAAGCAAGCGTTGACGGTGCCGGGAGAAGGAACGGCACCAAGAAGGGAGGAAGAGGTATGACCGAGTTGCTTAGACAAGCAATCGCCGAGATCGAGAAATTGCCCGAGGACGTGCAGAACGCAATTGCAGCACGCCTTCTCGCTGAGTTAGCAGACGAGAAGGGATGGGCAGCACGTTTTGCCGCTACGACGGATGCCCAATGGGATCGGATGGCAGAGAGGGTTCGGCGGGAAATCGCGGCCGGAGATACCTTTTCGCTCGATGAGGTTTTTCCCCCTTCGACCTCATGAAGTCAAGTGTTACCAAAGAGTTTCGGGAACGTCTCAATGCGTTGCCCTCTGAGGTCCAGGAACAAGCCGCCCGGGCTTATGCACTCTGGCGTTCGAACCCTTATCATCCAAGCCTCCAATTCAAGCGTGTGAGCGAACGGCAGTCGATCTACTCGGTGCGAATCCGGCTTGGTTATCGGCTGGGAGGGCGATTGCATCTACTGGTTCTGGATTGGTTCGCATGCCGAATATGATGCCTTGCTCAAACGGCTGTAGTCGTCGCTGCCTGACACCTGCTGCCACCGAGGCGGGCGCGGCGACCACGATCCCTTTGCGGCACCAAGCCGGCGGGCGAAAATCTTGCAGCATTTGCCGGAACAGGGCGTTCTGGTAGCCCGGGTTGTCCTTGCGGCACAGCAAGGCAACATCCACCGCAGCCCGATAGACGCCCCACTGCGCCATTAAGATCACGCTCGAAAGCTAAAGCCCGCGTAGAGGGCTGCGGTGATTCAGGGTCGCCGCCACCTCGAGCCCGTTCGCGGTGAGGATATCCTCACCGACGCCTTCCAGCGTGCCTTTGAGTTCGCCGAAGTGTGGCACGGTGGTGGCGAAGAACGGGTGGGGTCGCAGAGTGTCAAAGGCCAGGGAGTGGATGAATAGGGTGAAGCTGAGCTCTCCGTCGCGGGTGATGCTGCCAATGGGGCCTCTAGCGCTCGCCAGCCTTTTTCGCCCTGAGGGGCAGGAGTTGACCGCTGCGGGCGTCGACTTTCACCGTGGCCACCAGAAGGCCCCGCAGAAACAGGGGAAGGCGCCAGTAGCGGCCGTGTCCTCCCAGCCAGGCCTCGCTCCCCACCTGCAGGGACGGCAGGAGCGCTGCCACCTTTTGCCGGATCTGCTCGGGAGAAAGGGCGAGCTGGTCGGCGTACACTTCCACCTTCTGCGGCAGGACCTCGCCCGTGGTGGGGTTGATCGCGAGCTTGGCGATGGGGCCAACCGCGGCGTTGATCAAGACATGGACTTCCACGCCTTCCTCTTCCCGTTTGCTCTGTACTGCCCCCACGTGCCAAGGGCGGGAGGCTTCCACCGCTTTCCGGGCCTCGGCCGCTGAGATGCGCGGGGCCTGGTAGCCGCGGCGTTCGAGGTACTGCCAGCTTTCCTCGTCTGCCCACGCGGCCAGGGCAGTCGCCACGAGCAACACGGCAAGGCCGGAGAGCCCCAGCCGGCGGCGGTCGCCCCGCTCAGTCATCGCCGTTCTCCTTCTCGTGCCGGTCGCCTCTGCGGGCAGTACCGGGCAAGCGCTGCCAGAACCCCTCATCGTCTTTGCCTTGACCCGTCCAGGCGCTACGGATCTCCGGGTGGCGGATCTGCCCGCCCAGGCTGGCAGTCCAGGCCATGGCCCCGCTGGCCAGGAGGGTAAGCGCCAGCAGCACCGCCAGCCAGGAGCGGGCCATGCCGGCAGAACGCCGGCGCAGCAGCACCGCGAGGGCCGCTGCCCCGGCCAAGCCGGTGGCCAGGGTAGCCGGCAGGGCAGCGGCGGCGTGGCGCTCGATGAGTCCTTCGGCCACACCGGGCAGGTGCTCCACCGTTTCCTCGGCAGGCTCGCCGGTGAGAAAAGCAAAGAAAGCGAGCAGAGCCGAGAGCACGAGCAGCAGGCAGCCTGCCCGTAGCACCTCGGGACGGTGCCTAACCCAAGCCAGCCCCAAAAGGAGCAGGCCAAAGGCAAGCCCCACGACAGGCACGTGTACCAGCACCAAGTGGGCGTGTGCCCAGTTCATCGCCTCTCTCCTTTCCTGTTTGGATGACCGCTTTCTACGCTACGGGAGAAAGATACACGGCGGGAGCTTAGAGGAAGATTAAAGGCAGATGAAAAGTTTCTCAGGATGGCCAGAGGCCAGCTACGGCCGCCGCACCCGCTGGCGGCCCCAGCGCAGCAGCCAGAGGGCCATGCCGCCTAGCCCCAGGGCCACCAGCAGGGGAAGTATGCTGCGGTTGCCCAGGCTGGCCAGCCCCAGCAGCAAGGCGACAAGGAGCAGCAAGGCGCCAATCATCTGGGCAAAGACGCCGGCAGGCGGCAGGGGTGCATGCACGTCTGGGTCCTCCACGGCCGTGGTGGCAGCCGTAGCATACCACCCAGAAGCAGAGCGTCAACGCAGTTAGCGCAGCCAGAGGAAAAGCAGCAGGGCGATAAGCGCCGCCTCGGTGAGCAAAAGCAGCAGGGCCTCGCGGTACATGGCAGGCCTCCATGCCTCTAGAAGCCGGGTGGCATAGAGAATACCCCGCGCGGCCCCGCAGGGCGGTGAGGCGGCGCACATCCCTGCCGTGAGGGGGATCACCGCAGCTGGCCGGGGCTTAGCGGCGCTCGAGGGTGCGCACCAGGCGCTCGAGGTGCTCGAGGTCGCGGCGCAGCCCCTGCACGCTGCGCGCCAGCTGCTCGAGGTCGCGCTGCAAGCGGTCGAGTTCGAGGCGCTGGCGGGCGTCGGGCTGCCGTCCTTCCAGGGAAGCCACGAGACGCTGCAGCCGCTGCACGTCTTGCTGCTGCCGTGCCAGCTGCTGCTGCAGCCGCTCTACTTGGTGCTGCTGCCTTTCCCACAGCGGCACCGCCGCTTCGCGCGGCATCCCGGCCGAGAAACGCACCCGCTCTTCGGCGTCCAGCACTTCCAGACCCCCGCCGGCGGGCCGTGCCACCGCGGTAAGCCCCAGGGCGCCGGTGCGGCTCCACAGCTGCAGCCTCCCGCCCTCGGCGTGGGCTTCGAGGCGGGCCACGATGCGCCCCGCCGCGTCGACAATCTCCAGCCGGCCGGTACGGATACCCTCCGGCGGGGCCTGAGCGGCGACCAGCCGCAGGCCGGCCCACAGGGCCAGTCCCAGCAGCAGCCCGCCGGCGCTCAAAGTGGGTCTCAGGATATGGGCTTTGAACATGGTGGGGTCTCCTCTGCGCGTGCCGCTTCTTCTGCATGTTGCCAGGTGCCTCACCGCTGGCACCTGCCGCCGGCTTCTGGCGTCCGTACGAAAAGGGCTGCGCAGGGGCTGGCATCAGGGCTGTCTCTGGGGGGCAGCCAGCAGCCAGAGGCCGAACTTGCCGTCCTGCGCCCGCGGCGGGGGCAGGGGTCCCAAGGGCAGGTGGCGCAGGGCTTCGTCCGTGGCCAGCAAGGCAAAAGGCCGGCCTGCGGCCTGCCAGGCTGCCACCTCGGCCACCTCGATAAGCCACGCCGGGCGCCGGCCGCCCTGGAGGGCGCCGGCCCGGGGAGGCGCAAAGGCCACCATGTGCACCGTCCGGCGGGCGTAAAAGCCCCAGCCCCCGGTGCCCTCGAACTGCCGATCCCGCGGGTCGGCCACCACCACCGGCCACGCCGGCGGCACCTCGCGGGCCAGTACCCGGGCCAGGGAAGCGCGGCTTTCCACCGGCGCCAGGCGCTGCTGCACCTGCACCAGCATCACCGCCCCCGGCAGCATCAGCGCCGCCACCACGGCGGCGGCCGCCACCGCCCGCCGCTGCCACAGCAGCCCGCTGCTGGCCAGCAGCAGCACGGCAATAACCGCCAGGCAGGCGGCCATTACGTGGTGTGTGGGGGCGTCGTCGAGCCAGGGAGACAGCCTGGGCAAGAGGCGGCCAAGCCAGGGAAGGCAAAAGAGCAGCGCCGCGCCAAGCAGCGCCAGGCCGCAGGCACTCAGCCGCCTCTGCCACGCCGGTACTGCCTCAGGAGGGGCGCTCAGCCAGCCAGCAGCCACCACCACCAGCGGCGGCAGCGCCGGCAGCGTGTAGGGATGGTTGCGGCCGGCAGCAAGCAGCACCGAGCCCACCACCACCAGGGCCAAAAACCACAAGAGGCGAGAAGGATGCCCCGGCTGCCGCAGCGCCGGCACCGTCCAGGGCAGGACAAAGGCCGCCGGGCCCAGCAGGCCCAGAAAGCTCAGGACGATCTGCCAGCGGGGCAGCGCCACAAACGCATAGGGCTCGGCGCTCAGGGCCCGCACCGCCTGCTGGTGGACGAAGCTGTGGTAGAGAAAGCCCGGAGAGCGGGCTTCGAGCAGGAGAAACCAGGGCAAGGTGACCAGAGAAAAAAGCAGCACGCCGCTGCGCCACGGGACGGCTCGCCACGCCCCGCGCTCGCTGCGCCACAGGAAGAGGCCCAGGGCGGCCAGAGGGTATACCACCCCAATAACCCCTTTGGCCAGCACCCCCAGGCCGCAGGCCAGCCAGCCAACGCGGTATCCCCAGGGCTGCCGGCGCCGGGCGCCTTCGAGAAAGGCCACCACAGCGGTGGTGATACAGGCCATGACCACGGTGTCGGTCATCAGCATGCGGCCGTAGTATTGCGCCGCCGGGGTGCCCAGGAAGAGGGCGGCGCCCAGTGGCCCCTTGCCATGGCCAAAGAGCCGTGCCGTCAGCCACCCCACCAGGAGGGCCGTCCACAGCACCGCCAGCGCCGAAACCAGGCGCGCCGGGCCTTCGCCGATGCCAAAAAGGGAAAAAGAGAGGGCCACCAGCCAGGGAACCAGCGGCGGCTTGTTGAAGTACGGCGTGCCGTTGAGGTGCGGGACCACCCAGTCGCCGCGGGTGAGCATCTCGCGGGCAATTTCGGCAAAGCGCGTCTCGCGAAAGTCGCGCAGGGGCAGGCTGTGGCTGCGGTAGAGGAGCATGGTCGCCAGGGCCGCGCTCAGCAGCCAGAACACGCCGCGCCACCCTCGGGTCATGGCCTGCCGCCTATGCTGCTTCGACGCGCTGCAGGCGCCGGCACCCCACCAGCGCCCAGAGCGCGAAGAAAAGCCCCAGTTCTGCCCCCACGGCCACCAGGCGTGCCACCGCGCTGAGGGCGAGCAACTCGGGTGGGCGCAGCACGCCCTGCAACGTGGAGACCAGGACCACCTCCCGCGTGCCGAGCCCTCCCGGGCTGAGCACGTTCACCGTCCCCGCTGCCCAGGCCAGGGCGCTGGCGCCCAGCACCAGAGGCGGCGGTGGGGAAGAAACGCCCAGGGCATGGAGCACGCTGACATGGGCCATGCCGTAAGCGAGGAAGGCGGCGGCGTAGGCCCCCGACCAGCCTGCCAGGGCAGCCAGGCGGCAGTGCCCCAGGGGAGCAACGCGCGGCAGGAGGCGCGCCAGGCCCCGCGTGCCGGCGGGCACAAGACCAAAAGCGGCCAGGCCCGCAGCCACTACTGCCTCGGCAGGCGAAAGGGGCAGCCACAGGGGCAAAGCCAGCAGCGACAGGCTGGCCGCCGCGGCCAGCGTGCCCAGCAGCTCTGCCCCGTGGCTGGCCATTGCCCCGGCCGGGGACGTCCCCAGCCGCACCGCCAGGTAGACGCGGCTGCCACTCATTCCCAGGGGCACGGGCAGGTAGCGGGCCAGGGCCGAGCGCGACCAGGCCCACAGGGCGGCTCGCCACGGCACCCGCACTCCCTGCCAAGTCATGGCCTGGCGCCAGGCCCAGGCCTGCAGCAAGAAAAACGCCGCCATGGCCAGCAGCGCCGCCAGCACCCAGGGCCAGCGCAGCTGCCAGTGGTGGGCGCGCACCAGCGCCCAGTGGCGGGCGGTGTAGTACGCGGCTGCTGCCGCCAGGGCAAGCAGCATGAGCCCCGTGGCCCAGGGTCTCAGGCGCGGCCACAGGGCACGCTCAGCGCTCACGGGGGGCATCCACGAGAGAAGGCGGCAGGGCAGTCTGCTGCCGGTAGACGTGGCGGATGAGCTCGGTGACGTCGCCGCGGCGGTAGCTCGTGGCGGTGATCAGTTCCGCCAGCAGGCCGAAGAAGAAAAGCTGCACCCCCACGGTGATCAGCAGCGAGCCCAGCACCAGCAGCGGCCGCGTGCCGATAGGCCCCTTCCCGAGCCACCACAGCACCGTCAGGTAGCCGTCGATGCCCAGGCCGGCGAGCAGGAAAGCGCCACCTACCAGGCCAAAGAGGTGCAGCGGGCGGCGCTGGTAGTGGCTCAGGAAGAGCACCGCCAGCAGGTCCAGGGCCCCGCGCAGGAAGCGCTCCAGACGGTACTTGGAGGTGCCGTGACGCCGCGGATGGTGGCGCACCGGCACCTCCCCCACGCGGAAGCCTTTGGCGTGCGCCAGCACCGGCACATAGCGGTGCAGCTCACCGTAGAGGTCGAGCCCGCGGGCCACCTCGCGCCGGTAGGCCTTGAGTCCGGAGTTAAAGTCGTGCAGGTGAAGGCCGGTGAAGAACGCGGTGGTCAGGTTGAAAAGGCGCGAAGCCAGGCGCTTGCCTAGCCGGTCCTGGCGGCGGTGGCGCCAGCCGGTTACCAAGTCGTACCCTTCCTCCAGGGCTTTAAGCAGCCGGGAAATTTCGCCCGCGTCGTCCTGGAGGTCGCCATCCATGGTGACGATCACCTGCCCGCTGGCCACCGCAAAGCCTGCCTGCAAGGCGGTGGCTTTGCCAAAGGGGCGGCGCAGCGCCACCACCACCACGCGGGGATCGCCGGCGGCCAGTTCCTGACAAAAGGCCAGGGAGCCGTCGCTGCTGCCGTCGTCGACAAAGACCACTTCGTAGGGCCGCTGGAGCTGGGCAAGGGCGCGGCGCAGGTGAGCGTAGAGCTCGGGCAGGTTGTCCCGCTCGTTGCGGATGGGAATGACCACCGAAACTTCCACCTGGGCTTCCTGGCTGTCTCTGGTCACCCTTGCCTCCCTTGCAGCCACAGCGCTCCGGCCTTATCCGAATCGGCAAGGGTACCAGAGGCGCCGGGTTTACACAAGGCGGTTGTATAGCGGCAAGCTCACGGTGAAGGCGCTGCCCTGTCCCACGGTACTGGTGACGGTCAGGGTCCCCCCGTGGGCGCGCACGATTTCCTGGCAGATGGCCAGCCCCAGGCCGCTGCCACCCGTTTCCCGCGTGCGCTCGCTCTCCACGCGGTAGAAGCGCTCGAAAATCCGGGGCAGGTGCTCGGCGGGGATGCCGATGCCGGTGTCGCGCACCGTGACCCGTACGACGTCCGCGTCCGCGGCGCCGGTGAGGGTGATCTGTCCCGGCGCGGGCGTGTAGCGCAAGGCATTGTCGAGCAAGTTGGCAAAGAGGCGAAACAGCAGGGCCGGCTCGCCGGCCACCACCACCTCGGGAACCGCCACCGCCACCTCGAGCTGCTTCTCTTTGGCGCGTTGGGCAAAGGCAGCCACCACCTGCTGCAGCAAGGAAGCAAGCGGCACGGGGCGGCGGGCGATCTCCAGCTTGCCGCTGTCGGCGCGGCTGAGGGTGAGGAGGTCCTCGACCAGGCGGGACAAGTGTGCAACGTCCTCTAGCGCGCTCTGCACCGCCTGCCGGTATTCTTGGGCAGTGCGCGGTCGCCGCAGGGCCAGCTCCAGCGCCAGCTGCACGCTGGCCAGCGGTGCCCGCAGCTCGTGGGAGGCGTCGGCGATAAAGCGCTGCTGGCTGCGGAAGCTGCGCTCCAGGCGGTCGAGCATGCGGTTGAGGACGGTGGTGAGGCGGCCAAGCTCGTCGTGTGGTGTCACCACTGCCAGGCGCCGGTGCAGGCTCTGCCCCTCAATCCGCTCGAGGGTACGCACCAGCTGCCCGATGGGCCGCAGGGCACGCCGGGCCAGGAACGAGCCGGCCAGGGCGGTAAGCCCCAGGGCGCTGGCGTCGAGGACAAGAAGCACCCCCAGCAGCCGCCGCAGGGTTGTCTGCAGCGGCGCCAGGGAGGCCCCCACCTGCATGACGTAGCGCACCTCGCCCTGCACGCTGATGGGCAGGGAGATCATGCGGATAGGCGGTGAAGCCGGCGTGCGCACGGTTTCGAAGACCACCTCGCCGCGGGCCAGCCGGGCGCGGGCCTGAGCACTGAGCGGCAGCTCCGAAGCGCCCAGGGTGCGGCTCTTGCCCACCAGCCGGCCTTGGGGAAAGGTGCGCAGCTGCACCAGCTTGTCCAGGCGGGCCACGCCGCCGGCCCGCAGGGGATTGGGGCTCACCTCGTGGAAGTGGACGGCTCCGTCAGGCGCATCCGAAGCCGAAGCCACCTCGCTTTCGGCGATCGACCACAGGGAGGCATCAAGGTTGCGGCCAAGAACGGTGCGCAGCCCGAAGTAGACCCCGGCGCTAAAGAGGCAAAGAAGGAGGGCCAGGACGCCGGCGTATTGCAGTGCCAGGCGGGCCCGGAGGGTGCGACAGAGCGTCATGCCTCTTCCCGCAGCACGTACCCCACACCGCGCACCGTGTGCAGGAGCCGGGTGGCAAAAGGCCGGTCGATTTTCTGGCGCAGATAGCTGATGTAGACGTCGATGACGTTGCTGTCGCTGTCGAAATGCTGGTCCCAGACGTGCTCGGCGATCTGCGTGCGCGTCACCACTTCCCCGGCATGGCGCATCAGGAACTCCAGCAGCGCGTACTCCTTGGCCGTGAGTTCGATGGGCTGGCCCCCCCGCGTGACGCGGTGGGCTACCGGGTCCAGCACCAGGTCGGCCACCTGCAGCGGCATGGCCAGCGGCCCGCGGCGGCGCCGCAGCAAGGCCCGGATGCGCGCCAGCAGCTCGGCAAAAGCAAACGGCTTGACCAGGTAGTCGTCAGCACCAAGGTCAAGGCCGGTGACGCGGTCCGCCACGGCGTCGCGGGCGGTGAGGAGGAGAATGGGCGTGTCCTGGCGCTGCTGGCGTAGCTTGCGGCACAGCGCCAGCCCGTCCAGCTTGGGCAGCATGATGTCCAAGACGAGGAGGTCGTAGTCGTTGACTTGGCTCAGGTACCACCCTTCCTCGCCGTCGTGGGCCACGTCCACGGCGTAGTGCTCTTCCTCCAGCCCGCGCTTGAGGAAGCTGGCGAGCTTTTTGTCGTCTTCGACCACCAGCAGGCGCATGGCGCTCTCCGGCTTTTTTCTCTAGCGAGAATTATTCCCTGCTGCCGCTGCAGGGGCAAGCGCGCCGCGAAGAAAATGTTCTCTGACCCCATTTCAGCGGCGGGTTCGGGAGCGCGCGCGCCGCGGGGCGGCGATCCACACGGACACGGCGGCTCCGGCCAGGGCCAGGGCGCTGATGGTAAAGGCGAGCTGGTACGTCCCGGTGAGGTCGTACAGTAGGCCGGCAAGAAAGGGACCGATGAAGCCGCCCAGCCCGCCACCCCCGTTGGCAAAGCCCAGAATGGCTCCAAAGTAAGGCCCGTGGAAGAGGTCGGCGGGGATGGCGGCCAGCAAGGCGATGCGCATGCCAAAGCCCACCCCGGCCAGGGCGTAAAAGAGCAGCCCGGCCGTGTCGTGCGCTCCCGCCAGCGCGGCAAACCGAACGACGCCGGCAATGGCAATGGCCGTGCCAAGACTGAAGACCCACTCCCGGCCCCAGCGGTCCGACAACGCGCCGCCCAGGAGGTTGCCCAGGGTGGTGCAGGCGCCGGCAAGGGAAAAGACCCAGGCCAGGGTGGCCGGGGTGAAGCCCTGGGCCAGTGCATGCGCCACCTGGTGGGTGGTCATGATCTGATAGCCAATAACCCCCAGCCCCCACATGGCAAAGACGGCCCACAGCTGCGGCGTGCGCAAGGCACAGCGCAGTGGCAGCTCCCACTGCTGGCATGGTTCGTCGGCCACCCCCACCGCCTCTTCTGGAATGCCGTCTGGGGTCTGCCCGACTTCAGAAGGATGGCGGCGGTAGAAGCAGGCGGCAAGCGGCGCAATGCCCAGGGCCACAATAAGCCCATAGACGGCGAGGGCATATCGCCAGCCCAGCTGGGCAATGAGCCAGGTGTTGAGCGGATAAAAGAGCACGGCACTGACCGAAGAGCCGGCGCTGATAAAGCCCATGGCCGTTCCGCGGTGCCGCACAAACCACTGGCCGAGAACCGCCGCCGCTGGAATCATGACGCCGGCCATCCCGGCTGCCACCAGCACCCCGAAGGTAAGGTCGTACTGCCACGACGCCCGTACCTGCCCGGTGAGCGCCAGCCCGGTGCCCAGCAGCAAGCCGCCCAGCGGGATGATTACCCGCGGCCCCAGGCGGTCGTAGAGGCGGCCGGCCAGCGGCGAAAAGACAAACAGGCAGAGCCAGCTCAGGGAGTAGCCCAGCGCCGCCTCTCCCCGGCCCCAGCCCAGCTCTCGCACAAAAGCCGCGTAGAAGAGGGCAAAGCTGGAACGCACCGACCACGCCAGCAGGTTCACCAGGGTCGACAGAGCGACGATCACCCAGCCGTAGAAAAAGGGCAGGCGGCCGCTAAGCACCCGCTTCCCCTTCGCCGCGCCGCGGCGGCAGCTTGGGCAGGTGCGGGCAGCAGGAAGCTGCCAGAGCGGCATGTACCGCCGGCGGCAGCGGGGCCGAGCCGCCATGGGCACCAAGCCACACCTGCACGGAGTGCGCGGCCGCGATGAGCGCCTCGTCCTCCTCGCGCCAGACGCGATAGACGAGCTGGAAGCTGCTGCGGCCCACGGCATGCGTGGCCGTCCAGATTAGCAGCACGTCGCCGTAGTACGAGGGCGCCAGGTAGCGGCAGGTGTTTTCCGCCAGGGCAAAGAGGTTGTCACGCCGCGGCGCCCGCGGGTGGTACACGCCCAGGCGCGCCAGGTGCTCTAGCCGTGCCTGGTGAAAGTACTCAAAGTAAACGGCATTGTTGACGTTGCGGTCGGCGTCCATGTCGCGCGGCCGCACCACCAGCCGCGTCAGCGTCACGTGGTCACAGGGCAAAGGCGGCATGTTGGTCCTCCTGTGCAAGGGCTCTGCCAACGGAATACGCACCAAGCCCCGCACAGGGGTGCAAGGGAAAAATGTTCTCTGACCCCATTTCCTTTACCACGCCGGGGTGATGGCCGGGATGGGTTCGCCGGCCAGGGCGCGCGAGGGGGTGCCGTCGACGCCCACCGGCACGTCGCCGTGGAGGGTGACGCGGTAAAACTGGCGGTCAAAGTCGACGGCAAAAATGTCGCGCGGTGCCAGGTGCGCCGTCGACCGGTTGTCCCAAAAGGCCACGCTGCCGGGCTCCCACTTGAAGCGTATGGTGAATTCCGGCCGCACCGCGTGCTCCCAGAGAAATTCAAGCAGGCACTGGCTCTCGCGCGGCGTCAAGCCGACGATGGCCTTGAGGAAGGAGGGGCTGACAAAGAGCACGCGCTCGCCCGTCTCCGGGTGCACCCGCACTAGCGGGTGCTCGCTGATCAGGGTGTGGCGACGCACCAGCGCTTCATACTCGGGCGAGGGCTGGGCTTCCGGCGGCGGCGCGAAGCGGTGGATGCCGCGCAGGCCGTCGACGAACCGCTGCATGGCCGGCGACAGGGCCTGGTAAGCGGCCACCAGGTTGGTCCACTGCGTGTCGCCACCGTAAGGCGGCACCACGTCACCGCGCAGAATGGAAGCGGCCGGCGGGTTGATGGCGGCGGTGATGTCGGTGTGCCAGCCCGTCCAGGGGCGGATTGCCACTTGCTCCCGGTAGCTGTTGGCGGTGCGGTACTTGGCCACGGCGTAGATCTCCGGATAGTCGCCGTCGTGGCCAAAGACCACGTGCCCGGGGGTAAGGGCGCCAAAGTGGCGGGCAAAGGCGATGTGCTGGGCGTGATCGAGGAACTGCTCGCGGAAAAAGACCACTTTCCACTGCAGCAGGGCCGCCCGGATCTCCTGCACCTGCTCGGGAGGCAGGGGCCGCGTCAAGTCGACGCCCCGAATCTCAGCGCCAATATGAACGGAGAGCGGACGAACCTCGATCGCAGTGTACGTGGTATCAAGCGGCTGGGCCATGACGATGCCTCCCCCTTGCGTGGTATGCGCTTGCGGCGTATCCTAAGCGCGCAAGCCCGCGCTGTCAAGCAGGCGGGCACGCGTCTTTGCATCACTTTGTAGGAGGAGTGTGGCGTGGTGGACGAAGCATGGCTGTGCCAGCAGCTGGTGGCACAGGCGCCAGAGGCCATTCTCTTTGCCGACCGCGAGGGCATTATTCGCCTGTGGAACGCGGGCGCCGAGGCGATGTTTGGCTACCGTGCCGAGGAGGCCCTGGGGCAGTCGCTCGACCTCATCATTCCCTGAGGCGCTGCGGGCCCGCCACTGGGAAGGCTACCGCCGCGTCATGGCCACCGGGGAGACGCGCTACGGCAACCAGCTGCTCAGCGTGCCGGCGCAGCGCCGCGACGGCACCCGCCTTTCCCTGGAGTTCAGCATCGTCTTGCTGCGCCAGCCCGGCGGAGACCTTCTGGGCATCGGCGCCTTCATGCGCGACGTGACCGCGCGGTGGCAGCGCGAAAAGGCGCTGCAAGCGCGCCTGGCTGCCCTGGAAGCCCGGGCGTCCCAGGCAGGCCTCAGCGGCGAAGGCGGGCCGGGGTGAGGCGGCCCCCGCGGCGCACCGCTTGCCCCACCAGCCCCAAAAACCCGGCAATGGCTAGGGCGTTGCCTAGCCCACCCCACTGCCGCCCGGCGCCCCAGCCGCCCAGGTCGCTGGCCAGGCGCAGCAGGAGCGAAGCGTGCAGCAGCACGAGGGGGGCAAAAAAGTGCGGCCCGTAAGGCAGCGGCCGGCCGAGCACGGCGGGGAAGATGACCAGGGCGTGGCCAAAAATCATGGCAAAGACAAAGCCGACAAAAACGGCGTGAAGAACGGCGTCGTAGCGGGGCCCGGCGGCTACGGCACCGGCGTAAAGGGCCAGCGCGCCACCCAGGCCAAGCCAGGCGTAGCCAGAGAGCAAGCAGAGGGCGATGTAGCGCGTCAGTCCCTGCTGGCGGACCGTGCGCCGTGCCACATCGTAGCGCCAAAGCCAGACGGCCAGGGCGAGCAACCCCACCCCGAGGAGGCGCACCCCGGCGGCGGCTTGCCCCAGGGAGAGGAGCAGCCCCAGCAGGATCAAGCCCACGGCGGCGGCAAAAGCCAGCCGCGCGCTGCCTGGCAAAGCCAGCAGGCGGCTAAGCTCCAGCCGCTCGCCGGCAATGGTGAGCACCAGGAAGCCCAGCCACCAGGGCACGACGCGAAACAGTGGCCAGCCCCAGAGCCACAAGGCGTTGCCCACCAGCCAGGCGAGCGCGCCCAGCGCCATGGTGGCCATGGCCAGCCCCGGCTGGCGGCGCAGGAGCCAGACGAGCTCGGCCACCAGGCCGGCGCTGCCCAGGGTTAGCAGCGGCGCCGCCGGCAGCCCCACAAGCAGGGCCAAGGCACCCAGGGCACTGCACGCCGCCGCGCCGTACGCCCACGCTTTCCCCAAAGCCACGGCACGCTCAACGCCGATAAGCGTGCCCAGAAAGCCGCCCACCAGCAGCGGGCCGTGCCCCGCCGGCAGGGAGGTGGAGGCCAGGGGCAGCGGCCAGCCCAGGCGCAGCAGGCCGGCCCATAGCGCCGCCAGCAGGGATAGCAGCGCGGTGGCCATCAGCGGCAAGCGAACTTTTTCCCGCAGCGCCATCACGGTCTTCTCCTCGCCGGGGTTGTCCTTGGCGCCCGTATCGCGTATACGATACGGCTCAGGAGGGTACGGTCACCCGCAGAAGGGACTGCTATGGAACGCCTGCTCAAGCTCGACTGGGACGCCGTCGCCGGCATCGTGGCCGCCGTCATTGCCCTGCTCCTGCACTTCTTGCACGTCATCGAAGCCGAGATCCTCCTCTCCATCGCCCTGGTCTTGCTCGCCCTGCTTTTTCTCCGCGACCTGCGGCGCGAAGGAGAGCGCGAGCGGGCGCTGGCCCTCGCCGAGCGCACTGCCACCGCTGTCACCCACATTCAGGCAGCGCTGCGCGCGCCTGAGGTAGTGCTGATCGGGCCGCGGCAGCTGCGGCCGGCCAGTGCCCGCTTTGCCCAGCGCGCTCGCGGCGACATGGTCTGGTTCAACGTCTGCCTGCTGATGTTCAAACCCCAGGCCCTCTTCGACACCTTGCTGCGGCCGGCCATCGAAAACCCGCACGTCACCGCGGTGCAGTTCATCGCCGATGAGGGCGAAAGGGCGCTCTGGTACGAGGAGGTGCTGCCCAAAGTGCAAGCCTGTACCGGACACGGCAAAGTCCGCGAACCCCACTGGTGCCGCTTGCACGAAAGCGTGTCGTTTATTCTTGCCGACACCGAGCGGGGCACTGAAGCCCTCCTTAGCTTCTGGGGCGAGCCGTTTATGGCACGCACCACTCGCGACGTGCCGCGCTACGTCTTCCACGTGCAAGCCCACTCCGAGCTCATCCCGCGCCTGAGCGAGCTTGAGCGCACCTACCGCCTGTCTCGCCCCTCCTGAGCCCCTCACGGCCCGCCGCGCACCAGCAGTACCCCTAACGCCACCACCGCCAGGGCGCAAGAGCAGGGTGCAGCGCCCCAGCCAGGAAGCACGGCGCCGCCACCGTTCGGCAGCCGCCGCTGCGGGGTTGGCGCGCCCCAGCGCCGTGGGGCCCCGCGGGCCGAGCCAGAAGTCGTGCAAGGCGCTGAGGACAAAAATCACCAGCACCAGCAGGAGCTTGAGCAGCAGCAGGTGTCCCCAGGCCCCTTGCAGCAGCGCCAGAGGGCCGCTCGCCGGCCCAGAAGAGCCCCCGATAGACGAGGTTGACAAGGCCGGTAAAGAACAGCACCAGCAGGCACGTCCAGCCTACGGTGCGGAAGCGGCGGCCGGTGCGATGCATGAGCAGCGGCGCCTGCGCCCGGTGCTCGGGCTGCCGCACGATGGGCACCAGCACCAGGGTGAGAAAGGCCATGCCGCCAATCCACACCGCTGCGGCCAGCAAGTGCAGCCACACCGACAGCAAATAGAGAAGGCGCACGCTCGCTCTCCTTACGCGCTGGCGGCCGCTTCCCCGCGGGCGGTACGCCAGAGGTTGCGCGCCAGACAGGCCACCGCTGCCATGCCCAGCAGCCCGGAAAAAGCAAAGGCCAGGCGCGCCGCGTCGTGTAGCGGCGGCCACCACCCGGCAGGCAGCACGTAGAGCAGCACGCGGCTTATCACGGCACCGTTGCCCAGCCAGAAGCTGGCCTCCACCAGCGCCGGGCTGGCCACCTGGCGCCGGTGCCAAAAGCCGGGGCAGCATGCGCACCGCCATGCCCAAGATGAGCAGGGTAATAAAGCCCAGCAGGTAGAGGTGGCGCACGGCGCTTTCGGGCACCGGCGATGGCCTGCCCAAAAGGGCTGCGGCGCCCGTTGCCATCTCTCCCACCGCTGCCAGGACCAGCCAGACGTAAGCGGCGTACAGCAGCCGCTCGAAGCGGCCAAACTCCCCGTAGTCGGGCCAGCCCCGGGCGCGTGGGGCGCCGCTGCGGCCCCGGATGCAGCTTACGCTGTACCGTCCAGGGAGGCCGCCGCCGGGTGAGCACGTCGAGCTGCCAGACAAACCACAACAGCACGCCGCCCCGCAGCAGCAGGCCCAGCGCCGCCACGGTCGGTAGCGCCGGCAGCCCCGGCAGCGCCGGCAGTAGCTGCAGGAGCAAGGCCACCGCGTACACGTATGCGGTGCCCCGCACCGGCCAGGTGGGCGCCGGCAGGCGCAAGTAAAGGGGAAAGGTGCGCACCGACACGCCCAGCGCCACCGGCAGCAGCACGAAGCCGAGAAAAATTTCTATCGCCAGGCGATTCCAGGCCGGGGCCACCACCACCTGCCGCGCCGCCGCCATGGCCACCAGCAGCGCGGCGTTGAGCAGGGCGTAAAGCACCCAGCCGCTGAGCATGAGCGCAAAGTACGGCCGCACTTGCAGCAGGCCGGGACGCTCTGCCGGATGAACAGCGGCGGCGACGACGCGCAGCAGCAGCACCACGTAGAGCAGGATGCCGGCTGCCTCAAGCACCCCCGAAGCGGCTGCCAGCCACAGCGCAGGCACCAAGGCCGGCTTTCCTACCAAGTACGGCGCCAGCGCCTGGCCGATGCTGCGCAGCCCCAGCCCGCCGGCCACCAGCCACAGGGCCAAGGTGGGCCACTGCGGCTGCGCCAGCGGCACCCCGGCCATGCGCGGCACGAAGTAGAGGCTAACCCCCATGACAAAGAGGCCGGTCCAGCCCACCAGCTGCACGTGGCCATGAGTCTGCACGAAGCTGGCAAAGCCGCGCCCCAGGGGCAACCCCAGGCCCAGCACCATGGCCATGTGGGCACCCAGCGCAAAGCCCACCCCTAGAGCCAGCGCCAGGGCTGCCCACACGTAGCCGCTGTAGAACTCGGCATGGCGCGGGCGCGGCTGCGTTTCGCCGGCTGCGCCGCTCGACGCCGCGTGCTCGCTCATCGCCCTTCCTGCTTTAGCTTGGCCTGCAAGTAAGCCTTGAGGACCACGGCGCTGTTGTGCTCGCGGTCGCGGGCGCTGTAAAGAAGCGTAATGGGACCCTGGCGGGCCGCCTCCAGCAGGGGCTGCCACGCCGCCGGGTTGGCGTCCAGCTCGGCGGTGTAGCGCTGGCAGAAGGCCTCCCACTTTTCCGGATCGTGGGCAAACCAGCGCCGCAGCGCTGGGCTGGGCGCCACCTCCTTGAGCCACGCGGTAAGCTGCAGGGCGTCGCGGCGCACCCCCCGCGGCCACAGCCGCTCCACCAGGAAGCGCCGGCCCTCGCCGGCGGCCGGCGGGTCGTAGACGCGACGGACGTGGATCATCGGCGCACGCGCTGGAGGAGGCCTGCTGCCTTGTCCTGGCGCACCATGCAGACTTTTTGCGCCGCCTCGTCGAAGAAGTAGCCCGAGCCGCCCTCGCTCACCAGCTGCAGCAGCCGCTCGCCGTCGCGCACCCGCAGGCCGCCCAGAATGTGCACGCCGCGGGCAAAAAACGGCGGCGGCCAGGGAGAGGCCGTAGGGCCGGCCAGCACCACGGTGCGCGCGCCGCGCGCGGCGTCAAGAAGCCCTTCCAGCCCGCCTTCCACCAGGGCCGAGCCGGTGATGAGCGCCACGTCGGCCTGCGCCAGCACTTCCGGAGCCTGCGCGGGCGGCCGCCACAGCGGCTGCTCCTCGGCTTTCAGCGCCTCTGGGTGCTTGTCGATCACCCACAAGGCACCCACCTGCCCTTTGAGGGCTTTGATAAACGGGGTGAAAGCCCCCACCAGCGCCACGCGGTCGCCGGCTTGCACCCCGGCGGCGGCCAGGGCATCGAGGTCGGGAATCACCTCTCCGCCGGGCACCCCGTATTCTTCCATGGCCAGGGCCGACAGGGCGTTGAGCACCGCCACGCCCACCGCCCGCCGCAGCGGCGCCGGCGCCAGGGCATCGCGCGCCAGCGCCCAGGCCTCCTGCCCTGCCAGGCGGCCAGCGGCCGGCGCCGCCGCCGCCGAGCGCGGGCAGCACACCGTGTCGTGCAAGTCGCGGGGGGTAAAGGCCACCCCCACGTGGCCGCTGGCCAGCCGCGCCGCAGTGTAAAACACCCCCACGCGCACCTCGGTAACAGGCAAAGAACGCTCCGCCAGCTGGCAGCGCAGCGCTTCGAGCCATGCGGTGACGAGCTCCATGGTCCTTGTCTCCTCAGCTTGCCGCCGTGCGGCCGATACGCACCCGCCACACCTCCGGCCCCTGCTCCACGTACTCCCAGGAGAACTGCCCCGCTTTTTCGTGGAGGAACTGGTAGTAAAGGGGCTTGGGGTCGTGGTCGTTAACCAGCACGAAGGCTTCTCCAGGCTGCAAACGCGCAAAGGTCTCGAAGATCAACCCGTGGCGCTGTGCCGGCGGCAGCGGCCGCACGTCGAGCACCGTCTCTGCCCTTTCCTCAGGCTCCCCGTAGGCGGCGTGCATGCCGGCGAGCACCCGCTGCTGCTCTGCTTCCGGGAGGTGCTGGGCAAAGAGGGGCAAGTAGACGCGCTCTTCTTTCTCCAGGTGCACGCGCAGCAGCCCTTCGAGCTGCCACAGCAGGCGCTGCAGCTGCGCTTGCAGCGTCGCCTGCTGGGCGGCGGCCTGCTGCAGGGCCTGCACCGTCTCTTCCAGCTGCCGAATATACGCCGTAATGTATTCGTGGTCCACCCGCATGGTGGCGGTGGCGTCGCCGTGGGTCTTGAGCACCGGCTCGAGCGCCGGGTAGAGGTGGCGCTCTTCCCCTTGGGCGTGGGGCAGCAGCTCGGTTTTGAGAAAGCGCAGCAAGGCGGCGGCGTCGCCCGCGGGCTGCGGCGCACTCAGGGCCTCGAGGTGGGTGCGCAGCGTCTCCATAAGCTGGGCGTGGTGCTGGCGGATGGCCTCGCTTACCGTACTCACCGCTTTGTCTCCTCTACGTAGGCCCACAGGGCCTTTATTGGTGGATGGTTGGCGCGGGACGGCGGGCCGTTTCGGCCATGAGGGTGCGGCCCAGGCGCGCGGCAATGCGGTCCAAGGCGGCGCCGGCCAGCGACGAAGGCTGCAGGACGGCCGGCTGTCCCGTATCGCCGCCGGCGCGCACCGCCGGCTCCAGGGGCACCTCGCCGAGAAAAGGGACGCCGGTGGCGCTGGCGAGCTGGGCGCCACCGCCCTCGCCGAAGAGGCGGTGCGGGGTCTGGCAGACGTGGCAGACAAAGGCACTCATGTTCTCGACGATCCCCAGCACCGGCACTCGCAGGCGGCGGAACATGGCGATGGCTTTGCGGGCGTCGTCCGTGGCCACGGCCTGCGGCGTCACCACCACCAGGGCGCTGTCGGGATGGGCGTGCTGGGCAATGGAAATGGCGATGTCCCCCGTGCCCGGCGGCAAGTCAACGACCAGCAGGTCGAGAGGACCCCAGGCGACACCGCCTAGAAACTGCCGCAGCAGCTTGTCGGCCATCGGTCCTCGCCAGATCACCGGCGTTTCGGCCGGGGTCAGCAGGCCCAGCGACATGAGCTTGACGCCGTAGGCCTCTGCCGGCACCAGCCGGCCGTTTTTCTTGGCCGGCAGGCGCTCCACGCCCAGCATGCGGGGGGCATTGGGGCCGTAGACGTCGGCGTCGAGCAGCCCCACTTTGCTGCCGCGCCGGGCCAGGGCCACGGCCAGGTTGACGGCCACCGTCGACTTGCCCACTCCGCCCTTGCCGCTGCCCACGGCCAGCACGCGGGCGATCTCGCTGCGCCAGGCCGGGGCTTCCGCGGTCTGGGCCCGTGCTGCCGACGGGCGCGCCACTTTGATCTCCACCGTCTGTACCTCGGGCAAGGCCAGCACCGCCTCCCGCACCGCCTGCACGATGGCCTCCCGCGTCTCGGGGGCCAGGTGGCCGATGCCCAGGGTCACGGTGGCCGCCTCGCCACAGGCGGCGACGTGCTGCACCAGCCCAAAAGAGACCACGTCGCGGCTGTAGCCGGGGTAGGGGACGGTGCGCAACGTCTGCCAGATGCGGTCCTTGAGGGTCATCGCGCTACCTCCAGTTGTCGCTTGGCCGCCTCCGACATCATCGTGGGCTGCCAGGGCGGATCCCACACCAGCTCGACGTGCACCGACTGCACCTCCGGTAGGTGCTGCCAGAGGGCGGCTTCTGCCGCCTGCAGCAAGTAGTCGTGCAAGGGACAGGCCGGCGTGGTCATGGTCATTGCCACTCGCACGTGGCCGTCTTGGATATCAACGCTGTAGACGAGCCCAAGGTCGACGACGTTGATCCCCAGCTCGGGATCGATCACGTGCCGCAGGACGTTTAGGACCTCTTCCTGCGTCATCAGGGTCCTCCTTTCTCAGGCCAGATGAACGCCGCGGCGGGCGGCCCACTGCTCGCCAAGGCGGGTGAGCGCTTTACCATCCAGATACTGCTCGGCCAGCGCAAAAAGCACGTGCTCTTCTTTCGTGAAGTGCTCGCGGGCCAGCTGCAGCAGCCGCTCTAGCTGCTGGCGGGCCGCTTTTGCTTCCTCGACCTGTTGCAGCGCGGCCAAGCCGGTATCGATCTCGTCATGTTCCATACGCATCACCGCCAGCGGCCCCATGGGGCCCAGATGCGGTTCGAGGGCAGCAAAGAGCAGCTCCTCTTCCAGCCGGGCGTGGGTTTGCAAGGCGGCGGCCAGCAGCGCCACCTGCTCGCGCACCTGGGCCGGGGCCGCCGCCTGTTCTTGAAGGTGCGCAAACTGGGCGTAAAATACGCCGTGTTCGCCGCGCAGGGCATCGGTGAGCTTCATGGCCTCTCCTCCGCGCTCGCCAGGGCCTGGCGCAAGAGCCCCTTTGCCCGCTGCACCAGGACGTTGGCCGCGTCACGGACTTAAAGATAGTTCCGGTGCGGGGAAGCCTCTTTGCGCTGGCGCAAAAAGCTGACAGAAGCGGGAAAGCAGGCGGCGCGCTAGGCTGGAACGCGCTCCTCCAGGCGGGCCAAGATGGCGCGCAGCAGCGCCATCACCTCGGACTCGGCCGCTGGCAGCGTCGGCGGCCGCTCGCCACCGTGTTCGTACAGGGGCTGCTGCGGCGTGCGGTTGAGCCACAGGGAGAAGAGGTCGAAGCGGTTGTAGTGGCCGGCCACATCGTGGCGGAGCCTGGGCACGACGAGGGCTTCCAGGTTGCAATCGGCATAGACGATGCCCTCTTCGCCCGGCGGCACGGTGGCGCTGCACAGGCGGCCGCCCGGGGCAAAGATGCCGGTAAAGCTGCGCGGCGGGCCGCCCATCAGCCGCCGCTTTTCCTCGCTGTCGGCCACCGCAGCCACCACGCGCTCGTCGATTACCCCCGAGACGACGATGGTGAAGACCTTGCCCTCAAAGGCGTGGGTGGCGCCGCGCAGCTCGATTTCTTTGCCCAAGTCGTAGCCGCCGGCATCGCCGCCTGGCAGCGCCGGGTAGTTGGCCACGTGCACCTGCTCGCCCTGTGCCAGCAGAGCAAAGCGCGCCAGAGGATTGGCGTTTTCCCCGCAGATGAGGGTGCCTAGGCGGCCAAGGGGGGTCTCCAGGACGCGCAGTGAGGTGCCGTCGCCCAGCCCCCACACCAGCTTCTCGGCAAAAGTGGGCATGAGCTTGCGGTGCTTAAGGAGCAGGGTGCCTTCGGGGCCAAAGACGAGGTTGGTGTTGTACAGGGTGCCCGGGGTGTGGGGCGAGCGCTCGTTAACGCCGATCACCACGTAGGCCCCGGCCTGTCGGGCCGCCTCGCCCAGGCGGGCGGTGGCCGGACCGGGCACCTCGACGGCGTTCTTGACGAGCTCGACGAAAAAGGGCGTGGTCTTAAAGGGGTTGTCGAGACGGATCCAGTAAGGATAGCCGGGGATGTAGGCCTCGGGAAAAGCGATCAGCTGCGCGCCGCCCCGCGCCGCTTCGGCAATAAGCGCGCAGGCTTTTTCCACCGTGGCCTCACGGTCCAAAAAAACGGGCGCGGCCTGCACCGCCGCAGCGCGGAAAGTGGGAAAGGTGTCGCCCATTAGGTTCTCCTTTGCCGGACGTCATTTTACCCTAAGCGATGCCACCCAGCGCGTCCGCAGGGCCAACGCGGACGCGACACGGAACCGGCCCGTACCACAGTACGCTCAAAAACGGCGACGTCAAGAGCCTTCTCGACCAACGCGCGCCTTCCCTGGCCGTATCTGCCGCCTTGAGCGATGCAATTGGACCATTTTGCTTCCTGGCAGGTGCTTCACTGCCGGCAGCAAAGGGCGGAAATTTCTGGCATTTTTCTGTTTTCTGGGAGCTGTCGGCCGACAGGACGTGCGTTGTTTGCAGCCGCCCGCTGCATTACCATGTGGCAGCGTGCAGAAGGCGCTGGTTTTGGCTGCGCCAGATCGACACTGGGACCTGCGCGGAAGAGCGACGTTGCTTGCCGCGCGTCCCTGAGGGGCGAGGTGCTGGGAAAAGAGGGGCCTGGGGGCCGCCTGCAAGGGGGGGCACCTCTGGCAGGAAGGACTGGGGAAGCGGGTTGAGGCAAACGAAGGGCACGAAGAGAGGAGGCGGCCGATGCAGTTTGGCATGCTGCACCTGTTCGAGCACCCCATGGGGCGCTCGGAAAAGCAAATCGTTGACGAGCAGCTCGACATCATGGTGCGCGCCGAGGACTACGGCTTTGATTCGGTGTGGCCAGCCGAGCACCACTTTAGCGAGTACGGCTACTGTGCCACGCCGGTGGTCACCCTGGCGTACGTGGCGGCGCGCACCCGGCGGCTGCGCCTGGGCACCGGGGTGGTGGTGCTGCCGCTCAACCACCCGGTGCGGGTGGCAGAAGACTACGCCATGCTTGACCTCATGTCCGACGGCCGCGTCGAGCTGGGGCTGGGGCGCGGCTACCAGCCCCACGAGTTCCAGGGCTACGGCGTGGAGCAAAGCCGCTCGCGCCAGATCTTCCACGAAGGGGTAGAGGTGCTGGTCAAGGCCTGGACTGAGGAGCGCTTTAGCTTTGAGGGCGAGTTTTACCGCATCCACGACCTCAGCGTGCGCCCCAAGCCGCTGCAAAAGCCGCACCCGCCCATCTGGATGGCGGCGCTGTCGCAGGAGACCTTTGCCCTCTGCGGCCGCTACGGCTTCAATTTGCTGTGTGCTCCGGTCTTTGGCTTTAACGTCGAGCGCGGCATCGCCCAGATCAACGCCTGGCGAGAAGCGCTGCAGCAAGCGGGGCGCGATCCCGCCCAGTACCGGGTCGGCGGGCTGGTGATGACGTACGTGGCCGAAAGCACCCAGGAGGCGCTCAGCGACTTCGCCCAGCCGGTGCTCTGGTGGTATCACACCTTCGGCAAGTACGTGGCGCCACCTCCCGGCCATCCCCCTATCCCCACCTACGAGTACTATACCCTGGCGCGGGATTTTGTCACTTCGGTTGCCTGGGAGCAGCTGGTAGAAGGCGGAGCGGTGGTCTGCGGCAGCCCGCAGCAGGTGGTGGACCGCATTGGCGACATCGCGGAGAAGACGGGAATCGACCTTTATTTGGCCTGGATCCGCATTGGCGGCCTGGCGCACGAAAAAGTGCTGCGCAGCATGGAGCTGCTTGCCGCCAAGGTGATGCCGCAGCTGCGGCGCTAGGCGGCCGCAGGGGCGCCCCGCGGGGCGCCCCTTTTCCCCCGGCGCTACGGGCGGAAGCGGCTAAAGACGTAGTCGCTGGCCTGCTGCGCGGCGTGGCAGGCAAAGCAGGCCTTGGCCGGGTCGGTGACCAGGCGCTGGCGGGTGTCGCCTTTGAAGGCCTCAAAGCCCCAGCCGCCGGTGGCGGCAAAGTCGCGGGCGTGCTTCTCCATCACCCCCACCACTTTGCGCGCCCCTTCCACGATCGCCCCTTCTTCCTGCCGGGCTTCCAGGAGGTCAAAGACCAGCACGGCGCCATCGGGGAAGGGACTGCCACGGCGCAGGGCTTCCAGGGCAGCAGGGTTGGCGTAGATGTGGTGGATGCCGCCAAAGGCGTCGTAGAGGGGGTGGCCAGGAAGGATGACCATCGACTTGACGTGCGTCCAGGCGCGGTAGCCCTCGGGGTAGCGCACCGGGCGGGCGGTGCTACCGGCCAGCGCCAGGGGAGCGAACAGGGCGAAAGCGGCAAGCAAGACGAGCAAGCGGCGCATCGGGAGTCCTCCTTGCAAGCGAGCCGTTTTGCTTTGGCGAGGTCCCGCGCCTACGGGGCCTGGCCGCCGGCCACAAAGGCCTGCCACAGCCGCGCCGCCTCGTGGGGGGTGGCCGCCTGGTGGTCGGGACAGTCGAGGCGCAGCGCCCCGTCGCCAAACGGCGCGTCCACAAAGGCACAGTGGTGCGGCCGCTGCGGATCGGCGTAGACGTAGGGGCGAAAGAAACGGCAGGTGACGCACAGGCGGGCCACGGGGATCTGGCCGCGCACTTGCAGGGTGCGGATCATCTTGCTGAGGGCTCGCAGGAAGACGGCCTGCTCCTCGGGGGAGAGGGTCTCCACGGCGGCGAGCAAGACGTCGGGCCAGTCGGCCACCGCCGCGGCCAGGCGCTGTCCGGCCGGGGTCAGGGTGAGGGCCACGGCGCGCGCGTCGCCGCGGGCGCGGCGCTTCTGCACCAGCCCCTTGCGCACCAGCGCCTGCACCGCCTCGCTGGCGGTGGCCGGCTGCACCGCCAGGGCGGCAGCCACCTCGGCCAGGCGCAAGTCGCGCCCTTGCTGGTGCAGTAGGACCAGGATCTGCCCCTGGGTCGGGGTCAGGCCGTGGCGGCCGCGCGCCTGCCAGGCGCGGCTCTTCAGGGCCAGACTGAGCCTGACCAGGCCCGCCAGCACCCGCTGTCCTGCCGTTTCTTGGGCTTCAGAAGTCACGGGATCCTCGCCTTTATTTAGGACTCCTAAATAATAACCGGGACAGCTTGCTTGGTCAACCCCTTGCCGCGGCCTTCCTAGTACGAGCGCGGCAAGCCAAGGACGTGCTCGCCGATGTAGTTGAGGATCATCTCGCGGCTCACCGGGGCGGTGCGCAGCAAGCGCGCGTACGGCCACAGGGTGATGAGGTCGCACTCGGCGGTAAAGCCGCTACCCCCGTGCACTTCCATGGCCAGATCGCAGGCCTCGATGGCTGCCTCGGCAGCGGCAAACTTGGCCATGTTGGCTTCTGCCCCGGCAGACAGCCCTTGGTCGAAGAGCCAGGCAGCCTTGTAGGCCATGAGGCTGGCCATCTCCAGCTGCGCCTTCACCTTGGCCAGCGGGTGCTGCAGCCCCTGGTGCGCCCCGATGGGCACGTCGAACACCCGCCGCTGGCGGGCGTAGCGCACCGCCCTCTCCAGCGCCAGGCGCCCCAGCCCCACGGCAGTCGCCGCGCCGCTGATGCGCTCCGGGTTAAGAATATCAAAGAGATAACGAAAGCCCTGGCCCTCTTCCCCAAGCAGCGCCTCGCGCGGCACCACCACCTCGTCAAAAAAGACGCTGAACTGCTTTTCCGGGTGCAGGATCTGCACGTCAAGCGCCTGCAGCGTCACGCCGGCGCTCTTGGTGGGCACCAGGAAGAGGGAGAGCCCCTGGCGCTTGTCGCGCACCTCGCCGTAAGGGGTGGTGCGCGCCACCACCAGCAGGGCGTCGGCCTCGTTGGCTCCGGAAATAAAGACCTTCTGGCCGTTGAGCACGTAGCGGTCGCCGTCGCGGCGCGCCAAGGCGGTGAGGCGAAAGCTGTTGGAGCCCGCGGTGGGCTCGGTGATGGCAAAGCAGAGCTTGCTTTCCCCCCGCGCCAGCGGCGGCAAGTAGCGCTGCTTTTGCGCCTCGCTGCCGTGCTTGCGAAGCGCAATCACCCCCATCACCGCGCTTACCACCAAAAAGAGCAGGGGAATGCCTTGCTCCCCCATGGCTTCGAGCAAGGCGGTCATCTCCACCATGCCCAGCCCCGCACCGCCGTACGCTTCGGGAACCAGGAGGCCCCAGGTAGCCGTGGCGGCCGAGCTCGGCCCACAGCGCCTGGGGAAAGGCCTCCTGGCGGGCTTTTTCCAGCCAGTAAGGGCGCCCGTACTGGCGGGCAATCTCCTGGATGGCCTGCCGAATCATCGCCTGCTCGGGACTGAAGGCAAAATCCATGGCCTGCTCCTCTTTTGCTTTGCCGCTGGCCGCATGCTGCACAGTAGAGGCAGCGGCAAAGCCTTGTCAAGGTGCACGTTCTGATGCAAATGCGCTAGGGGAAGTCAGTGCCGCTGCCTCTCTTGTCCTCCGGGGCTTTCTTGAGTAGCATGAGGTATCACCCCCAGGCAGAAGGAGCCTGCCGCTATGACGTCCGCCCCCTCTGTCAGCAAGCACCAGCTCGAGCGCCTCTGCTACCGCTGCCGCCGCGCCAACCCGCGCGGTTCGCTCTGCCTGCTCCTGCTACGCGAAAGCCACAGCTGTGCCCGCCGCGCCTTCTTGCAGCGCCACGCTCCCCAGCTGCTGCGCCCGCCGCTCTTGCCTGCCCCGCCGCGCGACCCCAACCCCGTGCTGCCCTTGCCCCCGCCGCCGCCTGCTGCGGCGCCGCCGGCCGGCATTCTGGAACTGCGGGCCAGGTACGGCAACCCCCTGAGCCGCTGGCACGGGCTCTTTGCCCACCTGCGCCGGTCTACTCCCGATCCCTGACGGCAAAAAGGCAGGGGCTTGCTTTTCTTTCCTCCCTCGCTATACTGGGGTGCTTTCACGCAGCACAAGGCCATGCAGCCTTTGGGCAGACGGCCTGCGTGCTGCGCCCCGCCGTGGGGCAAGAGAAGCATCTGGCACACGCGCGGTGAGCGCGCCGGGCGTGTGGAAGAGGAGAACGCCTATGCCCAGCAAGCATGGCACATTGTGGCGTGTGGTCGGGGTGGCAGTGCTGGTGGCTTTTGTCCTGGGTAGTGCCGGCGTGGCCCTGGCGGCCCGTAAGACGCCCATTCGCATCGGAGAAATCAACTCTTACAGCGGCCTGGCTACCGTCTACACCTTCCCCTACCGGGAAGGCATCGAAATGGCGCTCAAAGAAATCAACGACGCGGGCGGCGTGCTGGGGCGGCCGCTGGAGTTCGTGTTCCGCGACGACAAGCTGCGCCCTGACGAGGCCGTAAAAGCGGCGCGAGAGCTGGTGTTCCAGGAGCGCGTCGATTTTCTGGCCGGCTGCATCAGCAGCTCGGTGGGCCTGGCGCTGTCGGCCTGGGCGCGGGAGAGCCGGTTCCTCTATTTTGCCACCCACTGCCAGAGCTCGCGCCTCACCTGGGACGACGGCCATCCTTACATCGCCCACACCACCAACAACACCAACCAGTACGTGCGTGCCCTGGCCAAGCGTGCCGCCACGTATCCGTACACCAAGTGGGCGCACATCTCCCCGGACTACGAGTACGGCCACAACCTGTGGGAGGAGTTCTGGGACTACCTGAAGCAGCTCAAACCGGAAGTGCAAGTGCTCAAGGAAAACTGGCCCAAGCTGGGCGAGAGCGACCACAGCTCGTACATCACCGCCCTCTTGCAGTCAGGGGCCGAGGCCTTTTTCAGCGGCCTGTGGGGCTCGCAGGAAATCGCCTTTGTGAAGCAGGCCAAGCCCTTTGGCCTCTTTGACAAGCTGCACTTCTTCAGCGCCTCGGTGGGCAATCCCGACGAGCTCGACCCGCTGGGCAAGGATGCCCCCATCGGCGCCGTGACCACGGGCTTTGCCTGGTATGACGCCGGCCTGCAAACGCTTCATCCCGAGCTGCTCGATTGGGTGAAGCGCTATATGGCGTGGTCCAAAGGCAAGGAACCCAAGCTGGGCGCCACTTGGGGCTACGCCACCGCCTACATCATTGCCGAGGCCATCAAGCGTGCCGGCAGCACCGACCACGCCAAAGTCATTGGCGTTCTTGACGAGGGCTTTACCATGGAGTTCCCCTGGGGGACGGTGATCATGCGCGGCTGCGACCACCAGGCCCTACCGCCGCAGTGGACGGGCATCGTGCGCGTTAACCCCGAAGGGCGGCCGGTTCTCGCCGAAGTGGAGGAGACGCACGGCAAGGACATCGTGCGCAGCTGCGAGGAAGTGAAGCGCTTGCGCCTTGCCGCCCAGAAAAAGTAAGCTGAGGCCTCGCGGGGCCAGCGGGCCGCTGGCCCCGCGGCCCCTGCGAAGGAGCCCCTATGGCCTTTCTGCAGCAGCTTTTTCCCTGGATCACCAACGGCCCCCTCATCCTGGTGCAGGTGATGAGCGGACTGAGCGTGGGCATGTTCCTCTTCCTGGTCTCGGCGGGCATGTCCCTCATCTTTGGCGTCACCCGCATCGTCAACCTGGCCCACGGCGCCTTTTACATGGTGGCCGCTTATCTGATGTCCTCCCTGGTGTCGCTTTTCCCTGGCCACCCCTTGTGGTTCTGGGTGGCGCTGCTCGTTTCCTCGCTGGCGGTGGCCGCTCTGGGAGGGCTCATCGAAGTGACGCTGCTACGCCGCATTTACCGGCGCGAGCACTTGCTGCAGCTGGTGCTCACGTTTGGCCTCATCCTTATTATCGGCACCCTGGTGCTGATGGTCTGGGGGCCGGAGAACCGCACCGTGCCGCGGCCCACCGCGCTGGCCGGGTCGCTTGACATCTTTGGCCAGCCCTTTCCCACCTATTACCTGCTGGTGCTCATCCTGGGGCCGCTGATTGCCCTTGCCCTGGGGCTGGTTTTTTACCGCACGCGCTGGGGCATGCTGGTGCGCGCCGCCACCGTGGACCGCGACATGCTGGGGGCGCTGGGGGTGGACGTGTCGCGCCTCTTCACCCAGGTCTTTATTCTGGGCAGCTGGCTGGCTGGCCTGGGCGGGGCACTGGCCGCACCGGTGGTGGCGGTGGCTCTGGGCATGGACGCCGAGGTGCTCATCAACGCCTTCGTGGTGGTGGTAATTGGCGGCTTGGGCAGCTTTGCCGGCAGCCTCATCAGCGCCCTGCTGGTGGGCCAGCTGCAGTCGTTTGGCATCCTTATCTTCCCGGCGATTTCCATCGTCCTGCTCTTTGCCCTCATGGCCGTGGTGCTCATCGTGCGCCCCTGGGGACTGCTGGGGCGGCCTGAAGAGTGAGACAGGAGAACGACGATGCAATGGCGTGAGATGGTCGGCCGCTTGCCGCTGCCTCTGCCCCTGGTCGAGGTGCGGCTGCAGCTGTGGGCGGTGCTGCTGGGGGCGTTTCTGGTGGTGATTCCCCACTTCCTGTCCACGTTTTACGTTTTCCTGCTCACCGAGATGGCCATCGTTGCCCTCTTTGCCGCTGCCTTCAACCTGCTTATGGGCTACGGCGGCATGGTTTCTTTTGGCCACGCCGCCTACTTTGCCCTGGGTGCTTACGGCGCAGCGCTGCTGGTCAAAAAAGCCGGCTTCCCCATGCTGCCTGCCTTGGCCGCCGGGCCGTTTGTGGCAGCGGCCGGCGCCCTGCTCTTTGGCTTCTTCATCGTGCGCCTGACGGCAGTCTACTTTGCCATGCTGTCGCTGGCCTTTGCCCAGATCGTCTTTACCGTGATTTTCAAGTGGTACAGCTTCACCGGGGGCGACAACGGCCTGCTGGGCATCTGGCCGGCGGCGTTTCTCAAGTCGCCGATTGCCTACTACTACTTCGTGCTGGCGGTGACGGCGCTGGGCCTGGCCGCGCTTTACGCGATTGTCAGCTCCCCCTTTGGCTATGCCCTCAAGGCGATTCGCGAAAACCCGCGGCGGGCGCGCTACATCGGCGTGCACGTCAAGCGCCACCAGCTGTGGGCGTTTGTCCTCTCAGGGTTCTTTTCCGGCCTGGCCGGGGCGCTGTTTGCTTTCTTCAACGGCAGCGTCTTTCCTGACCTGGCGTTTTTCAACAAGTCCTTTGAGCCGCTGGTGGTGGTGCTGCTGGGCGGCATGCACGCCTTCAGCGGCCCGCTGCTGGGGGCGGTGGGCTTCAAGCTGCTCGAGACGTTTGTCTCCAGCCGCTGGCCGGTGTACTGGCCGCTGGTCATGGGGGCGATTCTGGTGGCAGTAATCCTGGTGGCGCCGCAGGGCTTTGCGGGGCTGCTGGCGCGCCTGGCGTGGTGGAGGAAGCGGTGAGCGAGGTCATCCTGCGCACGGTCGGCCTGAAAAAGCACTTTGGCGGCGTGCAGGCCGTCGACGGCGTCGACTTGGAAGTACCGCGAGGGGAGTTCCGCGCCATCATCGGCCCCAACGGCGCCGGCAAGACCACGCTGTTCAACGTCATCACCGGCGACCTGCGCTGCGACGGCGGCCGCGTGTACTTCAACGGCCACGACATCAGCCGCCTGCCGCCGCACGAGATCTCTCGCTATGGCATCAGCCGCACCTTCCAGATCACCAGCATCTTCCGGCGCCTGAGCGTCCTGGAGAACGTGCAGACGGCGCTTTTGACCCACCGGCGGCGCCATTACGACCTCTTGACCCCGGCACGGCCGCTCTTTCGAGAAGAGGCCCTGGCCCTGCTGGCGCGCGTGGGCCTCGAGCAGGAGGCGGCCAGGCCCAGCGGCGTGCTGTCGCACGGCGACCAGCGGCGCCTGGAGCTGGCCATTGCTCTGGCCAGCCGCCCGCAGCTGCTCATGCTCGACGAGCCCACTGCCGGCATGGCGCCGCGCGAGCGGCGCGAGATCATGGAGCTGGTGGCGCGCATCGGCGAGGAAGAAGGCCTGACCCTTCTCTTTACCGAGCACGACATGGACATCGTCTTTCGCGTCGCCACGCGCATCACGGTGCTGCACCAGGGGCAGGTCATCGCCGAGGGGACGCCGGAGGAGGTGCGGGCCAACGCGGAAGTGCAGCGGATTTACCTGGGTGAGCACGGCTGAGGGAGGCGGCCATGGCCCCTGCTGGAAGTGCATCGCATCAACACTTACTACGAAGAGAGCCACGTGCTTTTTGACCTCTCCCTGGACGTCGAGCGCGGCGAGGTGGTCTGCTTGCTAGGGCGCAACGGCGCCGGCAAGACCACCACCCTGCGCAGCATCATGGGGCTGGTGCCGCCGCGCTCGGGCCGCATCACCTATCGCGGTCAGGAGCTGGTCGGGCTGCCGCCTTTTGCCATTGCCCGCCTGGGCATCGGCTACGTGCCCGAGGAGCGGCGCATTTTTCCCAACCTCACGGTGCGCGAGAACCTGGCGGTGGCGCGCAAGCCGGGGCCCGCGACGGCCAGGAGGTGGTGTGGGACGAGGAGCGGGTGTGCGAGCTCTTCCCGCAGCTGCGGCAGCTGTGGCACCGCCGCGGTGGCTACCTGAGTGGCGGCGAGCAGCAAATGCTGACCATCGCCCGCACCCTCATGGGCAACCCGGAGCTGCTGCTGCTTGATGAACCCTCCGAAGGCCTGGCGCCGGTGATCGTGCGCACCCTCAAGGAGCAGCTGCAGCGGCTGCGTGCCGCCGGGATGACCATGCTCTTGGCCGAACAAAATGTGCGCTTTGTCAGCGAGCTGGGCACGCGCGTCTACGTGCTCGAAAAGGGCACGGTGCGCTACCAGGGCCATATGCAGGAGTTTCTTGCCAACGAGGAAGTGCGCCGCGCCTACCTGGCGGTGTGAGCCACCCAGGCCCCTGCGCGTCATTCCTCCAGATGGTTTTCCCGCCCGGAGGGCATCGCTGGCCCGCGGTCTTTTCCTGACCGCTTTAAAGCCCGCTGCTTGGCGGGCCGATAAGGAGAGGGGAACACGTCGCCGCTCCTGCAAGAAGGGGCCTTGCATGCCCAAAGCCGCTTCTCCCGCCGTGGTCGTACTCAGCCGCGACACCACGTGGTGCGAGCACCTTCGTCGCGGCCTTGCCGACCTCGCGCCACACCTCCTCTTTTGCCATCATGCCGAGATGGCGTGGCAAGCGCTACAACGCACGCCGGCCGTGGCTCTCTTCGTTGTGGATCTGGCTCCGGCGCCGCATGAGGGCTGGCGCCTGGCGCGCTTTCTGAGCGCGCTGCCGCACCGCGTGCCTGTAGTGCTCGTCGCCGAGTCCCTACCGCCCGCGTCCCAGGCAGTGGTTCCCGGGGTGGGGCTCCTGCTGGCCCGCAGCGACGACGTGGCGCTGCAGCTGCGGGCGGCCCTGGGCGGGCAGCCGGTGCTTGCCCCGCCGGTGGCGCTGGTGGTCGACCCGGCGGTGGAGCGGGGGCAGGTGCCACAGCGGGCGCTGGCCGCCCAGGGCTACCGCCTGCTGGTCGCCACCACGGGCGAGGCCGGCCGGCGCTTGCTGCACCAGCACCGGCCGCAGCTTCTCCTCGTGGCGCAGTCGCTCCTTGAAGCCGAAGCGGGCGCCTTGCTTGCGGAATGCCGGGCCGCCGAAGACGGCCCCGCGGTGGTGGTGGCGGTCACCTCTCCTTCGCCAGAGCGGCTCTGGCGCCTGTGGCAGTGGGGTGCCACGGCGTGGGTGAAAAAGCCCTACCGGAGCGCGCCGCTGCTGGCGCGCTGTGCCGCGGCGCACTGGGGCCACCTGCTGGCGCGCCTGGAGCGGGCCTGGCAAGCGCACCTCCGGCACCTGCAGGCGGCCAAGGACGAGGCCGAGAACCTCATCGACAGTTCCCTCGATATCATCGTCTCCGTTGACCGGCAGCGGCGCATCATCGCCTTTAATCGCGCGGCAGAGCGGGCCTTTGGCTACCGCAAAGCCGAAGTTCTGGGGCGCGCCGTCGACGTGCTCTACGCCGACCCGGCCGAAGGCCTACGCATTCACGAGCACTCGCTGGCCACCGGCGCCTTTGCCGGCGAGATCACCAACCGCCGCCGCGACGGCACGACGTTCGTCGCATACCTGTCCGCCTCGCTGCTGCGCGACGCCCAGGGACAAGTGGTGGGGGTGATGGGCGTCTCGCGCGACGTCACCGAAAAGAAGCAGGCCGAAGCCGCCCTACGCGCTGCCAAAGAAGCCGCCGAGACTGCCAGCCGCACCAAGAGCCAGTTCCTGGCCAACGTCAGCCACGAGCTGCGCACGCCGCTTAACGGCATCCTGGGCATGACCGAGCTGGCTCTAGAGACGGCGCTGACGCCCGAGCAGCGCGAGTACCTGGGCATGGTGAAGAGCTCGGCCGAGGCACTGCTGGGACTGGTCAACGACTTGCTCGACTTTTCCAAGATGGAAGCCGGCAAGCTGGCCCTGGAGGCGGCTCCCTTCTCCTTGCGCGAGCTGCTTGCCGAGACGCTCAAGCCGCTGGCGTTCCAGGCGCAGCGCAAAGGGCTGGCGTTTGTCTACGCCGTCGACCCCGAGGTGCCCGACGCCTTGCAGGGCGATGCCGGCCGCCTGCGCCAGATCCTTGTCAACCTGGTAGGCAACGCCATCAAGTTCACTCCGCGGGGCGAGATCGTCGTGCGCGTGGCACTGCAGCAGCAGACCGCCACGGAGGCCTGCCTGCACGTTTGCGTGCAGGATACCGGCATCGGCATTCCGGCTGCCAAGCAGCGCGCCATTTTCGAGCCCTTTGTGCAGGGCGATGGCAGCACCACGCGCCAGTACGGAGGCACGGGGCTCGGATTGGCCATCGTTTCCCAGCTCGTTGCCCTCATGGCGGGCCGCGTCTGGGTCGAGAGCCAGGAAGGGCAGGGCAGTACGTTTCACGTCACGCTGCGCCTGCCGCTGCAGCCCGAAGCGCCGCCCTTGCCCTGGAGCACGGCGGCGCTGGCAGTGCGGCGCGTCCTGGTGGTAGAGGCGCATGCCGCGACGCGGCAGGTCCTGTGCGCGATCTTGCGGCGCTGGGGGCTGGAGCCCCTAGCGGTGGCCACGGGGGCCTCGGCCCTGCAGGCCTTGCGGCACGCCCAGGCGGCCGGCCGTCCCTTTGACCTGGTGCTGCTCGACGCGCAGCTTCCCGACCTGGACGGGTACGCCGTGGCGGCGCAGATCCGGGCGTGGCCGCCGGGCGCCAAGCTGCCGCTGCTGGTGCTCACTCCCCCGGCCAGCGACCATCCCCAGCGCGCGGCGCTGCGCCTCGTGAGCCTGTCCAAGCCGGTGGGCGAGCGGGAGCTGTGGGAAGTGCTGCGTAACTTGGAGCCGGCACCGCCCGCCGCGCCAGCGGCGTCCCTGCCGCAAAGCATTCCACCAGGCTCCCTGCGGGTGTTGCTCGCCGAGGACGACCCCGTCAACCAGCGTCTGGCCTTGCGCCTTCTCGAGAAACAAGGCCATCGCGTCACGGTAGTGGCCAACGGCGCCGAGGCCGTGGCGGCAGTAGCCAGCCAGCCGTTTGACTTGGTGCTCATGGACGTGCAGATGCCCTGCCTCGACGGCCTGGCCGCCACCGCCGCCATCCGCCGCCAGGAAGCCGGCAGCGGCCGGCGGGTGCCGATCATCGCCATGACCGCCCACACCACCGCCGACGACCGCCAGCGCTGCCTGGCCGCGGGCATGGACGGCTACGTGGCCAAGCCGATACGCGCCCAGGAGCTGCTGGCCGCCATCGCCGAGGTGCGCGCTGCCGTAGCTGAAAAGGCGCTTTGCACTCCAAGCCCGCGGCGAGAGGACGCCGTGGCTTCGGTTCTCTCCTAGTCCAGCGCCGGTTTGACGTCGCGCACGAAGCGCTCCATCGTCTGCACCATGTCGGCCACCCCGGTGCGGGGCAAGTCAAACGTGAGATAGTCGGCGCCCAAGGCAGCCACCCGGCGCACGTCGGCTGCCACCTCTTCGGCCGTGCCCGCAAACGCCGCCCGGCCGCTGCCCTGTGGCGCGGGGGTGAACTGGAGCAGGTGGCGCGGGGCCAGGCCCACGGCTCCCGCGCGGCCGGCCTGACGGGCCAGCTCGGCCAGCCGCGCGGCGCCGCGCTCCAAGTCGTCGAGGCTGAGGCCAAGCGGGTGCCAGGCATCCCCCAGGGTAGCGGCGCGGCGCAGGGCCGGTGAAGAGAGCGTCCCCGGTGCGCCACCAACCCAGATGGGCGGTGCGGGCTGCTGCTGCGGCCGCGGGGCAAACGTGGCGCCGCCAAAGCGGAAGTAACGGCCCTCAAAATGCGGCGTGTCGTGGCTCCAGGCGCTTTTGATGATGCGCAGGTACTCGTCGGTCATCGCCCCGCGCTCGGCAAAGGGCAGCCCCAAGTCCTGAAACTCCTCGGCATCCCAGCCCACGCCCACGCCAAAAACGAAGCGCCCTCCCGACACCTGATCCACCGTCGCAGCGGCTTTGGCCGTCACCAGCGGGTGGCGGTAAGGCAGGACGACGACGCTGGTGCCCACCTGCAAGCGCTGCGTGCGCCCAGCAAAGTAGGCCAGCAAGGCGAAGGGGTCGGGCCACGACGGCCCGTAGTGCTGGGTGGTGGCCGGCTTGGCCAGGATGTGGTCAGGGACAAAGACGCCGTCGAAGCCGAGCTCCTCGGCCTTGAGGGCCAGGGTGGTGGCCTCGGCCAGGGAGAGCTGCCAGATGGGCAACACGATGCCAAAGCGCATGGCGGATCTCCTCGTGGGCAAAGGGGCTGTGGCCGCCCTTGTGCCACGCCTGCCCCGCGCTGTCAAGGGCGTATGGGCTCAGGAATAGAGGTGGCAGGCCACCAGGTGTTCGGGAGCTACGGGGCGCAGCGGGGGTTCGAGGCGCGCGCAGGTGGCCGTGGCGTGGGGGCAGCGCGGATGAAAGCGGCAGCCCTGAGGCGGATTGAGCGGCGAGGGGACCTCGTCCGACAAGGCTACCGTGGCGCGCTTCTTGTCGGGATGGTTGGGAAGGGCCGCCGAGAAGAGGGCCTGCGTATAGGGATGGCGCAGGTGGCGATAGAGCTCTGCCGTGGGGGCGTATTCGACGATTTGCCCCAGGTACATCACGGCCGTGTAATGCGCCAGGTAGCGGATGGTGGCCAGGTCGTGGGCGACCAAGAGATAGGCCACCCGGTAGTGGGCTTGCAGGTCCTTGAGCAGGTTCAGGATCTGGGCGCGGATGGAGACGTCGAGCGCTGACACCGGCTCGTCGAGCACCACCAGGCGCGGGGACGAGGCCAGGGCACTGGCCAGGGCAATGCGCTGGCGCTGCCCGCCGCTGAACTCGTGCGGATAGAGGCGGGCGTGTTCGGGGCGCAGTCCCACTTGCAGCAGCAGCTCTTCGACGCGCCGCGCGATGGCTTGCCGGCTGCCCCAGCGGTTAACCACCAGGGACTCGGCGATGATTTTGCCAACGGGCAGGCGCGGATTGAGCGAAGACCAGGGATCTTGGAACACCGCCTGTACCAGGGTGCGGTACGCCCGCAGCTGCCGCCCGCGTAATGCGTGGACGGCTTTGCCTTCGAGGAAGATTTCCCCGCTGGTGGGCGTCTCGAGGCGCAGAATGAGCCGGGCCGTCGTCGTCTTGCCACAGCCTGACTCGCCCACCAGCCCCAGGGTTTCGCCGGCGTTGATGGTAAAGCTGACGCCATCGACAGCCTTCACGTGGCCGACGGTGCGTGCCAGCAGCACCCCGCGGGTAAGCGGAAAGTACTTGCGCAAGTTGTCTACCCGCAGCAGCGGCGCGCTCATGGGGCAGCCAGCCTCCAGCAGGCCGCGGTGTGGCCGTCGGCCACGGGCAGCGTGGGCGGGTAATCCTGGTGGCAGCGCGGCTCGGCATAAGGGCAGCGCGGATGAAAGCGGCAGCCGGCAGGAAAGGCTTCCGGCGCCGGCGGCTGCCCCTCGATGGTGTCGAGGCGCTCAACGGGCTCGTCCAGGCTGGGGACCGCGGCGATCAGCGCCTGCGTATAAGGATGGGCAGGGCGGTTGAACACCGCCCGCACCGGACCGCTTTCCACAATGCGGCCGGCGTACATAACGGCCACGCGATCGCACGTGTGGGCCACGACACCAAAGTCGTGGGTGATGAACAGCAAGGCCATTGCCGTCTGGGCTTGCAGTTCCTTGAGCAGGTTGAGGTACTGGAGCTGGATGGTGACGTCAAGGGCCGTGGTGGGCTCGTCGGCAATAAGCACCTGGGGGTTGCCAGCCATGGCAATGGCCCCCACCACCCGCTGTTTCATGCCGCCGCTGAGCTGGTGCGGGTAGTGGCGCAAGCGGCGCGCCGCATCGGCCACGCGCACCCGCTGCAGCAGCTCTACGGCGCGGGCTACCAGGCGTGACGAGGCCTCTCGCCCCTGCAAGGCCAGGGCCTCGATGAGCTGGGTACCCACGGTGAGGACGGGGTTGAGCGAGGTTTGCGGGTCTTGCAGGATCATGGCGATCTTGCGCCCGCGAATGCGGCGCATCTCTCGCTCGCTCTTTTGCAGGAGGTCCTCGCCCTCGAGCCAGATTTCTCCCTTGACGATACGCGCCACTGGTTGCGGCACCAGCCGCAGGAGCGACAAGGCGGTCATCGTCTTGCCGCAGCCCGACTCGCCCACCAGCCCCAGCGTTTCGCCACGGTGCAGGGTAAAGCTTACCCCATCCACGGCCCGGATAACGCCGCGGCGCGGGAAGAGGTACGTGTGCAAGTCCCGCACCTCCAGCAGCGGCGCCTGGCTCATGACACCCGGTACTCCTGTAGCGCCTCCGGCCGGGGATCAAGCCCCAGCCCCGGGGTGTCGGGCAGGGTCACCCAGCCCTCTACGGGCGCTGGGGGATCGCGAAAGAGCAGCTCGCCCACTTTCCACATGACGTAGTGAAACTCCACCCGCGTGCCGTTGGCCAGGCCTGCCTGGAGGTGCATGTTGTGGTGCGGCCACCCGCCGCCGTTGGCAATGGGAACGTTGAACGCCTGCGCCATGCCGGCGACTTTGGCGCATTCGGTGTAGCCGCCCCCGTGAACGACATTGGGCTGCAGGAAGTCCACCGCTTGGTGGAGGAGCAGCTCTCGGTGGCGGAAGCGGTGGCCCTCGTTCTGGCCAGCCGCAATGGGGATGGTGGTCTGCCGCCGCAGCTGCGCCAGCAAGAGGGCGTCGTTTTGCGCCACCGGTTCTTCAAACCAGGCAAGGTGGTAAGGCTCGCAGAGCTTGCAGAGGCGCAGCGCGTGGGGATAGGAGAACATGTAATTGGCGTCGATCATCAGCTCGACATCGTCGCCTACGGCCTCGCGCACCGCCCGCACGCGGGCTGCGTCGACTTCCGGCGTGTCGGCCGGCCCTCTCACGCGGCCGTTTTGGTACCCCCGCACCGCCACCACCATCTTGAGGCGCCGGTGCCCCTGGCTGACCCACATGCGGGCCGCTTCCACGAGCTGGTCTTGGTCGTACTCGGGCAAGCCAAAGGTGACGTAAGCCGGCACCGGATTCTGGGCGCCGCCCAGCAGCCGCCACACCGGCTGCCCCAAGGCTTTGCCTTTGAGGTCCCAGAGGGCGATGTCGATGGCACTGATGGCCGAACTCCACACCCCGGTCTGCGCCCGCTGGTTGAAGCTCCAGAACAGCTGCGTCCAGAGGCGCTCGGTACGGAGGGGATCCTGGCCCGCGAGCAGCGGCGCCGCTTCGGTGTTGATAAACGCCGCCACCGCACTCAGCATGGGCGAACTGGTGAGGCCGTAACCGGTGAGCCCCTGGTCGGTGTCGACCGTGACCAGCACCACGCCAGGGTGCAGCTGCTTGGTGAGCAGCGGCACCGCTACCGGAACCCGCAAGGTGGTTGCCGTGACCCGTCGAATCTGCATAGCGGACTCCTTCTGAGGCGCGCTGCGCTAGAGCTGGCGCAGCTTGGGATCAAGGCGGTCTCTAAGCCAGTCGCCAAACAGGTTGAAGGCCAAAACCACCAGGGTGATGGCGATCCCGGGCAGCAGCGAAATCCACCAGGCACTGGCGATTTTGCCTCTGCCTTCTGCCACCATCAGCCCCCAGGAAGGCATGGGCGGCGGAATGCCGGCGCCGAGGAAGCTGAGCGACGCCTCGGCCAGGATCACCACGCCTACGTGCAAGGTAAGGAGAATCACGAAGGTGTTGAGCACGTTGGGAAGAATGTGAACGGCCATGATGCGCAGGTGCGAGCAGCCGTGCACCGTGGCCAGGGCAATAAAGTCGCGCGTCTTGAGGGCCAGCACTTCACCACGGATAACGCGGGCAAAGCGGGCCCACAGAATCAGGCTGACAGCGATCACCAGGGTGCGCAACCCCTGCCCCATGGTCACCGCCAAAAGCAGGGCAAAGAGAATGGTGGGAAAAGCCAGGGCGGCGTCCACAAGGCGCATGAGCAGGCTGTCGACGCGGCCGCCGAGATACCCTGCCAGGATGCCGATCACCAGCCCCACGCCGCCTCCCACCAGCAGGGCGCAGGCAGCGACCAGCAGACTCACCCGCGCCCCGTAGCAGAGACGGGTGAAGATGTCGCGGCCAAAGGTGTCGGTGCCCAGCGGGTAAGTAAGCGTGCCGCCTTCCTGCCAGAAAGGCGGCCGCAGCTTGTTGGGCAGCGACTGGTCGATGGGAGAGTGCGGGGTGAGCAGGGGCGCAAAGAGGGCGACGAACACCATGGCGGCAATGATGAAAAGCGACGTCCAGGGAAGCGAGCGGCGCCCACGCGGACCGGGTTCTTGCCTTGCCAGGGGGGGCTCGACGCGTTGTGGCGGCGTCTTCAGCACTCGCCGTACCTCCTTTAGGTGTAACGGATACGGGGATCGATGTACGCGTAAAGGACGTCGACCACCAGGTTGATGAACAGTACCAGCACCGCGTCCAGAATCACCACCGCCTGCAAGAGCGGGTAGTCGCGAAAAATGACCGCCTCAAACGTCAGGCGGCCGATACCCGGCCAGGCAAACACCGTCTCGGTGACAATGGCGCCGGTGACCAGGGCAGCTAGGAACACCCCGGCCAGCGTCAGCACCGGGATGAGGGCGTTGCGCAAGCAGTGCCGCCAGATCACCGCCGTTTCGGAGAGGCCCTTGATGCGGGCCAGCTTCACGAACTCGCTGTCGAGCACTTCGAGCATGCTCGAACGGATCAACCGCATCAGCCCGGCAACGAGAAACGTCCCCAGGGTGATGGTGGGCAGGATGTAGTGGCGGATGCCACCCATGCGGGCCGAGGGCAGCCAGCCAAGCTGCACGCTGAAAATGTAAATGAGCAGGATGCCAAGCCAGAAGTTGGGCGTAGCCAGGCCCAAAACGGCAATCACCCCGGCGAGGCGGTCCAGCAGCGTGCCGCGGTAAACAGCCGAGAGCACCCCCAGGGGAATGGCCATCGCCAGCGCCACCGCCATGGCCGGGGGGACGAGCTTCAGGGTGTTGGGCAGGCGGCTGAAGAAGAGCGCTACCGCCGGGCGCCGGTAGCGAATCGATTCCCCCAGGTCGCCGCGCAGGGCATTGGCGATAAAAATGAGAAACTGCTCGTGGTAGGGGCGGTCCAGCCCCAGGGTGCGAATCAACGCCGCCCGGTCTTCGGGGGTGGCGTCCTCGGGCAGCATGAGATCGGCCGGGTTTCCGGTCAGCCGCCCCAGAAAGAAGACCACGGCCGCCACCAGTACCAAGAGGAACAGACCTTGCACGAAGCGCTGGACAATATACCGCTGCATGGCACTGCTCTCGCCCGGGGTTCTGGCGCCGCGGCACGCATGCCGCGGCGCCGCCGCTGCCGCGCCCGCCTACTTTGGCCAGGGACGCTCCTCGGGACGCGGCATGCGCTCGAACACGTCCCCCAGCTCGTGGCGGCCGGGGATGGGGTTGAAAAAGCCCACCTTGTTGGGGTTCACGGCCCAGTAACCCATGCCTTCGAGGATGGGGACCGCAATCCAGGTGTTGGCCACGAGTTCGATCATGCGGTTGGTCTTCTCGGCGCGCTTGGCGTCGTCGCGCTCTGACACCACCTCCAGGTGCAGGCGGTCGAACTCTTGGCACAGGGAGTCACAGTGCTCGGGGTCGCCAAAGAGGTGGTGGGCACTCTTGCTGTGAAAAGCCCCGTAGTAGCGGGCCGCGGCCACCGGGCGGCCGGCGGTGCGAAACATCGAGGCATTTCCCGCCAGTCCCTTCTGCTCGCCCAGCTGCATGGGCTGGTACGATCCCCACTCGACGTGCCGCAAGGTCACCTGCAGTCCTAGCTTGGTCCAGAAGTCGGCCACCGCTTCGCCAATCTGGAACATGAAAGGCGTGCCCGGCAAGGCGGTGTTGACAAACGTCAGGGCAAAGCCGTTGGGATAGCCGGCTTCTGCCAGCAATGCCTTGGCGCGCGCCGGGTCGTAGCGCAGCGCCTCGCGCGCCCAGGCTTCCCAGCGGGCGATGTCGGTGTCGACGCTGTAGCGGAAGACGGCAAACGGCAGCGGCCAGCGGGCGTAGCCGTACATGACGTGGTCGATGATCTGCTGGCGGTTGATGGCCAGGGAGAGGGCCTGGCGCACCCGCACGTCGGCAAGCGGCGAGTTGCGAAACTCGGGGCGGTAGAGGCCGTAGAACTGGTAAATCGCCTGCATGGTGCCCGGCACCGCCACCACTTTCAGCCCTGCCGCTTCCACTTCGCGAATCGACTCGGGGCTGATGCTGGCAATGGCGGCTTCCCCGGTGCGGACCATGGCCACGCGGGTGCTCTCCTCGGGAACCAGCAAGATGACGAGCCGCTTGAAGTGGGGCGTGCCGCGCCAGTGCGGGTAGTCTACGGCTTCGTACTCGATGCGGTCGCCGGGCACGCTGCGCACGAACTTCCAGGGGCCACTGCCCACAGGGCGGCGGCGGAATTCCTCCACGCCCACGGTCTCGATGTACTTTTTGGGCATCAGCTGCCCCTCTTGGAACACCGCCCGGCTCAAGTTGGCCGGGAAGTAAGGCTGGTAGCCGTTGGTGTACACCCGCACCGTGAAGTCGTCGATCACCTCGATGCGCTTGACGTTGCGGCGCAAGGCGGCGGCTCGCGAGGCGATCGACTCGGGCGACATGGTGCGCTCGAGGCTAAACTTCACGTCGTGGGCGGTCACCGGATCGCCGTTGTGCCAGCGCAGGCCCTTGCGCAGGTAAAAGATCCAGCTTTCGCCGTCGTCTCCGGGCTCCCAGCGCTCGGCCACCCCTGGGCCGATGCCACCCCGCTCGTAGTTAAAGCCCACCAGGGCATCGAACACCGGCGCTTGGTAGTGGGCGTGCGGGGGCCCCGGGTCTCGAGAATGGGGTCCATGGTTTGCGCCCCCAGGGTGTCGAGGGCCACCACCAGGGTCCCTTTTTGCTCCTGGGCCAAAGCAGCCCAGGCTGCCAGTAGCATCATCGCCACTGCCGCGATCCAGCCAAACCTGCCAGCCTTCACCCTCGCCCCTCCTCTGCGTTGCCAGAAAAGAGCCCTCACCACGGGCCTTGGCCGTGTTTTCTGGCCCTTTTGCTAGCACGTGGTGACATCCGTGTCAAGAGAGGCCCACCTGGCTGGCTTCTTCGCAAGCCTGCGACGGTCGTCTCGCGGTTGAGGCCCCTGCGGCGCTTGTTCGCGGGTCAGCCCCCCCGCGCTGGCCGCTGCGTTGGCCAGGCGGCGCGGCCAAGTGGACTTGGGTGGCTCTGGCATGGGGTTTGCTTTGCCGCCCTGCCTAAAGACACGCAGCACGAGGGAGGCATGGCCATGAAGCGTATTCTGGGATGGCTGGCCGGTGCGGTGCTCCTGCTGGGGAGCACCGCCAGCGCCGCGCCGGTATACAGCAACGACTTTCAGGGCACTCCGGACATGACGGGGTGGAACTATACCTTCCGGACGACCGACAACGCCGGCGAGACAGTACTGGGCGTGTTCAACCACAACCAGCACGTCCAGCTGGTCCTTCCCGGGCTTGCCCCTGGTCAGTATACCGTCAGCTTTGACTTCTTTATCTTCAATACCTGGGACGCCAATGGCGAACATTGCTGCGGCCCAGACTATTTTACTTTCCAAATCAACGGGACGAATTTTGTCCACGCCACCTTTGGCGGGGTCCCCACGTGCTGTGGGGGCGTCAGCATCTCCCAGGGCTTCACCTTGGCCACGCCACTGGGAGGCCAGGCCCCGCTGGCGCCGGCCGGCACCGATGCCAGCGGCGTGGGGGTGCTTGATATTTCTTCTGCCTTTGGCACGCCGGTGCCAAACTGGCGCTACAGCCTCTCCTTTCTCTTCACCCATGCCGGGGGCGACCTGGTCCTCTCGTTCATCGGCGGGGTGACGCAGCCGGGGCAATGGTACAACGGGTATTACGACGAGCCCTGGGCCCTTGACAACGTGCAGGTGATCGCCACGCCCGTCCCCGAGCCCTCAACGCTCCTCCTGCTGGGCGCTGGCTTGGCCGGTCTGGCCGGTGCAAGGCAGCGGCGCAACGGGCAGCGCCCGCCCCGAGGCTGAGCCCTCCCGCTGCCGGGGTCTAGTGCAAGTGCACCAGGACAATTTGAAGCAGATGGCGGATTCCGCGAGGACAGTTGGCTTCCTATACTCACAGGAGCAAGGGCTGCCTGTGGGCTGCGGCGCGACAGGGCAGGGCAGGAGGCGGCCCGGGAGGAGGAAGCGCGGCGATGCAGCAGGTCCTGGCCACCCTGGCCCACACCGCCGACGGCGCGTTTGCCGTGGATCGGCGGCAGCGCATCGTTTTCTGGAACGCCGCGGCCGAGCGCCTCCTTGGCTACACGGCCAGCGAAGTCTGCGGCCGCCCGTGCCACGAGATCGTGCAAGGGCAGCCGCGCCCGGGCTGCCTGCTATGTGGCCCGCACTGCCCGGTGCAGCGGGCAGTCGCCCAGGGAGAGCTTCCCCCAGCTTACAACGTGCTCACCCAGACCAAGGACGGGCGCACCGTGCTGCTCAACGTCAGCGTCATCGTCCCGCCGCCGCAGAGCGGCGCTCTGGCTTCCATCCACCTCTTTCGCGACGTCACCCCGCAGCTGCAGTACGAGGCCTTCGTGGAGCAGATCCTGCGCGAGGCCGAGCGCCTGCCGCTGCCGCGCACCCCCTTGCTGGGGGCACGCCGCCCGCTGGGGGTGGCGCTGACGCCGCGCGAAAAAGCCGTGTTGTACTTGCTGGTGGAAGGCAAGGCGCCGCGCGAGATGGCAGCCGCCCTGGGGCTGCGCTACGCCACCGTCCGCAACTACCTGCAAAACGTCCTGCGCAAGCTGGGCGTGCACAGCCAGCGCCAGGCGGTGAAGCTGGCGCTGGAACAGGGCCTGGTATAAGGGGAGAAAAACGATGGCCGTGTCCACCCTGCCGGCGTGGCAAGACAAACCTCTGGAGGAAGTCCTGCGGCTGTGCCGCGACGTGGTGGAGGACCCGGCGCTGCCCACGGTGCGCCGCTGGCGCGAGGCGGGAGGCAAAGTGGTCGGCCACTTTCAGGTCTACTTCCCCGAAGAAATCGTACACGCTGCCGGCATGCTGCCCCTTAAGATCCGCGGTGCCCCCCTGGAGCCGCTGCACGCCGACTCGCGCTTTGGCTCTTACCTGTGCTCGATTCTCAAGACCTCCCTGGAGCTGGTGCTCAGCGGCCGCCTCGTGCTCGACATGTTTGTCAGCCACCCCATCTGCGACGCCGCCCGCAACCTCGCTGCGGTGTGGGGCCGCAACACGACGTACCCGTGCCAGATCCTCTACCTGCCGCAGAACGCCAACTCCGCCCACGCCCTGACGTATCTGCGCGAGGAGTACGTCCGCCTCCAGCGCGACGTGGAGGCGGTGGCCGGCCGCCCCGTGCGCGATGAGGACTTGCGCCGCTCGCTGGCGGTATTCAACGAGAACCGCGCCTTGCTGCGCCAGCTCTACGCCATCAAGCGCGACCACGCCCTGGCGGCTGGCAGTGGACGAGGCTTACGTGCTCATGGCCATTGGCGGCATGATCCCTCGCGAAGAGCACAATGCCCTGCTGCGCGCTATGCTGCCGCTCATCGAGGCGCGCCCTGCCAAGCCGCAGGACAAGATCCGCGTCGTCTTCGAAGGGGGCTTCTGCGAGCAGCCGCCGCTTGACATGCTGCACACCATTGCCCAGTCCTGCTACGTGGTGGATGACGACTTGCTCATCGGCCTGCGCTGGATCGTCGGCGACGTCCCCCTGGAAGGCGATCCCCTCACCAACTTGGCGCGCGCTTACCTCGAGCAGTCCACGTACAGCCCGGTGCAGCACGACGCGCGCAAACCCAAGGAGCACATGCTGCTCGCGCGCATCCCGGGCCGCCCGCGCCGAAGCGGCGATCCTTACCGCCGCCAAGATGTGCGAGCCGGGGCTAGAAGAGCAGGTGGCTTACACCCGTGCCCTCGACGAGGCCAATATTCCCTATTTTGTCAGCGAGTTCGAGGAGAACATGACCAGCTTCGACCACCTTGGGTTGCAGCTGGAAACCTTCGTAGAAAACCTTCTTTTTGCCTGAGGGAGCGACGTATGACCACGGCAACGCACGACCATCCCGCCCTGGTGGGGCGGGGCAACGTCGAAGGCGCGCAGCTCTTCCGCCAGTGGTTCCAGCAGCTCGACGCGGTGGCCGCCGAGGGTGGCCACGCCGCTTATGTCTTTGTCATGGGCAGCATGACCGAGATCCTGCGCACGTTCGACTTGCCAGTGGTCTTTCCCGAAATCAACTCCTTGCAGACGGCGGTGCGCCACGTGGCCCACGAGTACTTGAACGAGGCCGAGGACTACGGCTACTCACCCGACATCTGCGGCTACGTCAAAGCCGACGTGGCGCTGCAGCTGCGCGGCGGCCAGCACCCCATGGGGCGCATTCCCAAGCCGACGCTGGCGGTGCTCACCAACGCTTGCAACACGTACATCAAGTGGGCGGAGATCTGGGAGCGCCTCTACCGCATCCCTATCTTCGTCCTTGACATTCCCGGCACGCGGCAGGCTGGACGGCTGTCGTGGCCGGGCGATCCCGACTTCGAGCGCGATCGCCGCTACGTGCAGGGGCAGCTCGAGGAGCTCATCGCCCTGTGCCAGCGGCTCACCGGCAAGCGCTTTGACATCGACCGCCTGCGCGAGGTGATGGCCCATGCCAACGCCATGAGCCAGGGCTGGCAGCGGGTGCTAGCGCTCAACCAGAGCCGGCCGGCGGTCTTCAACGCCGTTACCGACGGCACCATTTACTTGGGGGTGAGCAACGGCTTCCGCGGTACCGCCGAAGGCAGCCAGTACTTCGCCCGTCTGGTGGAGGAACTCGAATACAAAGCCGCCCACGGCATTGGCACCGTTAACGAGGAGCGCTTTCGCCTGGTGTTCGTCGGCGTGCCTTGCTATCCCATTTTCCGGCGCTTCAACGAGATGTTCGCCGAGCACGGCGGGGTCTTCGTCAACTCGACGTACCTCTGGTTTGCCGCCGGCGGCGTCAACTTGGGCTACACTTACGATCTCCAGCGACCCCTAGAGAGCCTGGCCGAAGGGGTGCTCATCAGCGTGCGCCATGCCATGGACAGCATGTTCTACTCCGACCGCATGCTGGTCGAGCTCATCGACCCCTACGGCGTGGACGGGGTGGTTTACCATCCTATCAAGAGCTGCCGCACCGTCTCCACGGGGCTGGCCGACAACCGCCGGGTGCTCATGGCCAGCCGTGATGTTTCCAGCCTGTTCATCGAGTCGGACATGATGGACCGGCGGGTGGTTTCCGAGGCGCAGCTCAAAAACCGCATCGATGCTTTTTTCGAGGGCATGGCGGCGCGCAAGCAGCAAGCCGCCCTGCAAGGGAGGGAACGCTGATGGCCTATGCCGCCGGTGTGGATGTGGGCTCGACGCAGACCAAAGCGGTGATTCTCGACGAAGCGCGGCGCCTCGTCAGCCGGGTGCTCATCGACACGGGTGCCAACGTCACCCTGGCGGCGGAGCAGGCCTTCCGTCAGGCGCTGGCGCAGGCCGGCCTGGGCGAAGAAGAGGTGGAGTACGTGGTGGGCACCGGCTACGGCCGCTACCAGCGTGGAGTTCGGGGACTACGCAGGTGACGGAGATCAGCTGCCACGCCCGCGGCGCCGTGCACCTCTTCCCGCGCACGCGCACCGTGCTGGACATGGGTGGGCAGGACACCAAGGCCATCCGCGTCACGCCCAGCGGCGAGATCGTCGACTTCTGCATGAACGACAAGTGCGCGGCAGGCACGGGGCGCTTCCTGGGCGCGGCGGCCGCCGCCCTGGAGCTGCCCCTCGACGAGCTGGGCCCCACCGCCCTGCGCGGCGAGCGGCCGGTGCGTATCAGCACCACCTGCACCGTCTTTGCCGAGTCGGAAGTGCTCTCCTGGCTAGGGCGCGGCCGCCGCTTGGAGGACATCCTGCTCGGCGTGCACCACGCCATTGCTGCCCGCTCTCTGGCGCTGCTGCGCCGCGTCGGCATCGAGGCGGAAGTCACGTTTACCGGCGGCGTGGCGCGCAACCAAGCCATGGTGCAGGTCCTGCAGCAGCAGCTGGGCCTGCCGCTCAACGTCAGCGACGACTCGCACTTCATGGGCGCTTTGGGGGCCGCCCTGTTTGCCCTGGACCACATCCTGGCCCGGCGGGTTCCGGCCGGCGCAGCGGAGGACGGCGCATGAGCTACATCGCAGGCATCGACGTGGGCTCAACTTACACCAAAGCGGTGATCCTTGACGAGCACCGCAACCTCGTGGCGCAGGCCATGGTTCCTACCGGCTTCCGGCTGGCGCAGGCCGCCGAGCGTGCCTACCGCCGTGCCCTGGCGCAGGCCGAGCTGCACGAGCAGGAGGTCGTCTACCTGGTCACCACCGGCTTTGGCCGCCACCAAGTGCCGTTTCGCGACGTGCAGGTGACCGACCTCACCGCCAGCGCGCGCGGCGCCACGTTTCTCTTTCCCGACACCCGTACCGTGCTCGACGTGGGCGGCCAGACGATGAAGGCCAGCCGCCTGGACCAGGGCGCCAAAGTTAAGGCCTTTCGCCTCAACGACAAGTGCGCCGCCGGCACCGGCGCCTTTCTGGAAAAGACGGCCCGCTACATGGGCTTTACCACCGAGGACATCGGCCCCCTGGTGGCGACTTCCAAAAAGCCGGTGCCCATTTCTGGGGTGTGCGCCGTGTTTGCCGAGTCCGAAGTCATTAACCACCTCTCCCAGGGTAGTGCCCCGGCCGACATCCTGCACGGGGCTATCGTCTCCTTGGTGGACCGCTCGCTGCAGCTCATGAAGCGTGTGCGCATGGAGCCCGCCTACACCCTTATCGGCGGCATCATGCGCTTTGAAACCATGGTGCGAGTGGTGCAGGCCCAGCTCAAAGGACCGGTGCACGTCCCCCCACCCGAGCTGGTGCAGTTCGTTCCTGCCCTGGGGGCAGCGCTGCTGGGCCTGCAGCGCTGGCAGCGGCGCCAGCAAGAGGCGGCCAGGCAGGCCGTCCGCCTCACCCCTGCTTCCTGAGGTCGGAGAAGCCCATGCTCCCCGAACCAGAAGCCGCAGCCCGCTTGGCCGCCGCGGGCTGGCAGCGGCGCTTCATTGCCGATCCCGAGCGGGCAAGGGAAGCTATCGCCCTTTACGAGGCGCTGGGCTACGAGGTGCACGCCGAACCTTTGACCCCAGCGGAGCTGGGACCGGCGTGCCGCGACTGCCAGCTGCTGGCGTGTCGCCAGTACGTGACGCTGTACACGCGGCGAAAGGAGCGCTAATGGAGCAGCAGATGCAAGCCGTGCCGCAGCGTGCCTGGAAGCGCCTGCTCTTTCCCGAGCCGCCACGCGTGCTGCCTTACGCCCGCGCCATCAGCATCGCCCTGCGCACTGTCCACATTGCCGCCTTTAGCCTCTTACTGGGCGGCCACGCCTTTGCCGTGCCGGCCGCGCGCCTCTTGCCCTGGCTCTACCTGAGCATCGCCAGCGGCGCTGGCCTCATCGCCCTCGAGCTCTACAGCAGCTGCAAGTGGCTCTACCAGGGCAAGGGGGTCATGGTGCTGGCCAAGCTGGTGCTCATCGCTGCCGTGGCCCGCTTCTGGGAGCAGCGCCTCTGGCTGCTGCTGGCTGCCCTCGTCCTGGGCTCGGTGGGCTCGCACATGCCCGGCCGCTTTCGCTACTACTCGCTCCTGCACCGGCGGGTTATCTAGCCAGTGTGGGCAAAAGCCCGTCTACGTTTCAGACGGCGCAGGCTTACGCGCCGCACAGGCGCTGCAGGCAGGCGGCAACCTCTGGCGGCACGGCGGTAAAGCGGGCGTAGAACCCTGCTTCCCCTTGCGGCAGGTACCGCAGCACCTTGGCGTAGAGGTCGCCCGGGAGCTCTTCACCGTTGGCGCCTGTCAGCCGTATCTTGAGATTGCTCCAGAGCGCCACCGGGCTCTCCGAGCAGATCTCCCCCCCTTGCTGCGACAGCGCCACCAGGCGACCCGTGCAGGTCGCGGTGCCGAGACGGTCCTCCTCAAGAAGGGTATAGTGCACAAGGAGTGGCCGCGGCAGCGGCACGAGCACCTCCTGTTCTGCGGGGAGAAAGAGGGGATCCTCCCCTCTCATGCCCCGCACCTCGTAGAGCGTGAGGGGCTGCGTAAACCCTTTGGCATCGACCTGCCAGCACCCGGCGGTGATGACATGCGGACCCGCAGCGTGCCGTGTGGCGGCAGAGATCAGGATCTGGCCTCCTACCGTATGGGCCTGGACGCGGGAGGTGAGGTTGACGTGACTGCCCACCACTCCGTACTTGGCCCGCTTGGGCGAGCCAATGTTGCCCACCACGACTTCCCCCGTGTGCACGCCGATACCCATGGCGACCGCAGGCAGTCCCTCGGCGCGGTTGCGGGCGTTGACCGACGCCATGGCCAGCTGCATGGCCACGGCGCAGGCCACGGCGCGGCGGGCGTCGTCTGCGCGCCAGACGGGGGCGCCAAAGAGGACGAAAATGGCGTCGCCGATGAACTCGTCGATGGTCCCCTGGTACGGGGTGATCACCTCGACCATGGTGCCCAGGTAGCGGTTGAGCATGGCCACCACCTGTTCTGGCGCCAGCCGCTCGGCCAGCACCGTGAAGCCGCGCAGGTCGGCCATGAGCATGGTGATGGTGCGGCGTTCCCCACCCAGCTGCAGCCCGCCGGGGGCGTCGAGCAGGCTGGCCACCACCTCGTCCGTCAGGTAGCGGCCAAAAGTCTGGCGGATGAACCGGTTGCGCTGCTCGAGCTGTGCTGCCAGCCGCTGCACTTCTGCCATTGCGCGCCGGAGGGCAAGCTGGGTCTCGATGCGGGCCAAGACCACGGGAAAGTCGAGAGGCTTGGTCACGTAATCGTTGGCACCAAGCTGCAGGGCTGTGACAATGTCGCTGCTCTGGTCCTTTGCCGTGGCCATGATCACCGGGAGCTCGGCGGCTGCGTAGCGCTGGCGGAGCAGCCGCAGGACGTCGAGGCCGCTGAGGCCGGGCATCATGACGTCGAGCAGGAGGAGGTCGAACCGCTGTGCCTCCAGCAGCTGCAGGGCCTGCTGGCCGTCTGCGGCCACGGTCACGGTGTAGCCGCGCCGCGCCAGGCGCCGCGCCAGCATGTCGCGGTTGAGGGCATTATCGTCGACAACAAGCAGGGTCCCCTGGTGGGTGGTCATCCCGGACCCTCCCTGGCGAGCAGCGCCTCGATCTTGGCCAGAAGCCGCGCAAAGTCGACGGGCTTGCTGTCGTAGTCGTCACAGCCCGCCGCCAGCGCTTTCTCCCGGTCGCCCGCCATGGCGTGGGCCGTAAGGGCAATAATCGGGATGGCACGCGTCGCGGGCGCCGCCCTGAGTTGCCGTACCGCTTCCCAGCCATCGAGCCCTGGCAGGCTCATATCCATCAGAATCAAGTCCGGCGCTTCGGTCTGCGCCAACTGCACCCCCTGAACTCCGTCGGCGGCGCTGACCACCTGGTAGCCGCGCCGCGCCAGGCGCCGTGCCAGCATGTCGCGGCTTGGCTCATTGTCCTCGACCAGGAGAAGCTTCGTCATCGCCAGCATCCTCTGTCCCCGAGCGTCTTGGCCGCATGGCGGCAACCACCAGGTCGCGCACCTGGCGCAGCAGCTCCTCCTGGCTGGTGGTGCCTTTGTGCAGGATCCGTTCCACCGCCCCGCTGAGGCGCCGGTAGTCGTCAGGCATCAGGTCTTTTGCCGTCACCACCACCACGGGGATCGCACGCCAGGCCGCTTGCTGGTGCAGCGCCTCAAGAAAGGCAAAGCCGTCCATCTCGGGCAGCATCAGGTCTAGCACGATGAGCTCCGGCCGCTGCCTCGCCAGCTGCGCCAGCGCCGCCCGCCCATCGCCGGCCTCGTGCACCGTCCAGCCCTCTTTTTCCAGCGTGCGTCGCAGCAGCGCCCGCAGTGCCGTGTCGTCTTCTACCACCAGTACCCGGCAGGGTGGCTGCGCGCAGCGGTACCGGCGCAAGACGGCAACCAGCTGCTCTTGGTCGACGGGTTTGGTGAGATACGCCGCTGCCCCCAGAGCGTAGCCCAGGTGCTGCTCGTCCACCATCGTGAGCATGATCACCGGGATGGCCGCCAGGGCAGGATCGGCCTTGAGCGCCGCCAGCACCGCCCAGCCGTCCATGCCCGGCATTAAGACGTCCAGGGTGATCACCGCCGGATGCAGCTGCCTGGCCAGCCGCAGCCCCTCTGCGCCGCTCGCCGCAGTGGCCACGCGCAACCCTTCCCTGCTGAGGACGCGCTGCATGAGGAAGTGCACCGTCGGGTCGTCGTCGATGACCAGCACCGCAGGCGCCTCTGCGGCCACAGGAGGGGCCGAAAGATCCGCCACCGGGGCTGCCGGCGCCCCTGCCTCGGCCGGCAGCCGCACCGTGAAAGTCGAGCCCTGGCCCGGGGTGCTGGTGACGGTGATCGCTCCGCCCATAAGCTGGCAAAAGCGCTGACTGATCGCCAGCCCCAGCCCCGTGCCGCCGTAACGGCGGGTGGTCGAGGCGTCGGCTTGCGAAAAGGCCTGAAACAGCCTGTCGAGCTGCTCTGGGGCGATACCGATACCGGTATCGGCAACGCGGAAGGTGAGCCAGTCCGTGCCCGCTGCGGCACGGCGAGCGGCGGCAAGGGTGATGGTGCCCTGGGTGGTGAACTTGCAGGCATTGCTGAGCAGGTTGAACAGCACCTGGCGCACCTTGGTGAGGTCGGCCTGCATGGTACCCAGCTCGCCGTCTGCCTGCACCACCAGGGTATTGGCATTCTGCTCTACCAGGGGGCGCACAGTGGCAACCACCTCCTGAAGCACGGCGGCAACGTCGAAGCGCTCCAGGAAGAGGTCCATTTTGCCGGCTTCGATCTTTGCCAGGTCGAGGACGTCGTTAATGAGCGCCAGCAGGTGCTTGCCCGCCGCGTGGATGCGCTGCAGGTCGGGGACGAAGTGCGCATGGCCCAGCTCGGCAGCTTCTTCTTGCAGCATCTCGCTGTAGCCGATGATGGCATTGAGCGGTGTGCGCAGCTCGTGGCTCATGTTGGCCAGGAACGTGCTCTTGGCCTGACTGGCGGCCTCTGCCGCTTCCTTGGCCTGCTGCAAAGCAGCAAAGAGGCGCGCGTTGCCGATCGCGATCGCCGCCTGACCGGCGAGCGTGGAGAGGAGCTGGACTTCCCTGGACGTGAAGTCGTGCGGGGTGAAGAAGTAGACCAGCAGGACGCCGTAAACTTCCGCGCGGATGAGGATGGGCACGGCCAGGACGGCGCGGACCGCTGCGGCGGCGACCGCGCTTCTGGTCGCCTCGGCATACGTCAGCGTCGTGTCGGTCTGGATATCGCGGGACCAGACAGGGCGGCGCTCCTGGAAAGCGCGGCCGCCCACGCCTTCTCCCGGCTTGGGACAGATGCCGGCATCCAGTTCCGGAGCCACACGATGTCCCTGGACGATGGTCAGCCCGCCGCGCGTCTCGTCGTAGCGCATGATGGCAGAGGCGTCGCACCCCAACAGTTCCACTGCGCTCTCCGTGATGACACCAAGCACCTGGGCCATGTCCAGGCTCGAGGCCAGCTGCGCCGTAATGGCGTAGAGCTGGCTGGCCTCCCGCTCGCGGGCGCGGGTCTCGGCAGCGAGGCGTGCCTCCTCAAGGGCGGTAGCGAACTGCTGGCAGAGCAGGATAAAGGGTTCGATGCTGGCGGGGGGGATCGGCCGCCCGCTGGTCTTGTTGTCAAAGCCCGCCACGCCGATGGCCCGCTCCCCCACCAGTAGCGGCACGATGACGAACCGGTTGCTGCGAAACGCTGGCCGGTCCCGCCAGAGGGCGGGATCCATGGGCAGGACGCCGCGCAAGTCGTCCTCTTGGAGGACCACCACCGGGCGGCGGGTGTGGAAGGCCTGGTAGTAGGGGCCAGCCGCTTCGGACAGGGGAAGGCTGGTCGGGAGGTCCTCGCCGGCCGCGGCGTAGGTAGCTACCAGCTCGAATCGGGCGCTGTCCGGCGTGGCAAGCAAGATGGCGCCACGGTCGAAGCCGATGACCTCGTGCGCCCCCCGGATGAAAGCCTGGAGCCGCTCCGCTGGCTCCTGGGAGGCCTGCATGGCAATGGCAGTGCGGTAAAGCTGCGCGATGAGCTGCTGGCCCTCCTCGGCCTGTTCTTTGGCCAAGCGCAGCTCTTCCTGCGCTTGCTTGTGCGCAGTAACATCCTTGAAAATCGCCAGCGTCCCGACCACCGCGCCAGTTATGTCGCGCAACAGCGAGATGGAAGAGCTGACCTCCACCCAGCGGCCGTCTCGGGCCCGCAAGGCGGTCTCGTAGTTTCTGAGCCGTTCCTCGGCTTGCAGCCGCTGCATGATGGCCCGCGCCTCGTCCACCCCCCCACGGTAAAAGTCGGCCCCACGCCGGCCGAGGATCTCGTCAGCCCGGTGGCCGATGAGTGCCTCGGCTCCGGGACTGTAGTACGTAATGCGGCCGCGCATGTCCGTGGTAACGATGGCATCTGCCGAGTTTTCGGCAATGGAGCGGAGAAAGTCCCCGCTCTTCCTCACCTCTGCGTAGAGCCGGGCGTTGGCAACCGCGATGGCCGCCTGCGCCGCAAACAGGGCCAGGAGTTCGCCGTCCTGCGCCGAAAAAGGCTGTTGCGTCCCCTCGTTGCTCAGGATCAGCACGCCGACGAGCTGGTCACGCGCCAGCAGCGGCTCCGCTATCACGGCCGTAGCCCCGAGGAAAGGGTGCGCATAGGGCGCCGCCTGGCCGGGCCAGGCCTGGGGGGTCAGCAGGGCTGCTGCCTCGTCCCAGAGGTACACCACGCCAGAAGTGGCTGCCGTAAGCAGATCTACGGCGCGTTGCGCGATAAGCCGCAGCAACGCAGCCAGCTCCAGTTCCCGTGTGATGTCCGCCGTCGCCGCCTGTAGCCTCTCCATCTGCTCGATGCGGGCAGCCAGAGCCGCTTTTGCCCGGAGGCGCTCTGCTTCAACGGCCTCCAGGGCTGCCAGCCGCTGGCGGAGCTGCACCAGCTCCGCGGTGAGCTGCTCTTTTGTCTCGTCCATACCCACCTCCAGAAGCTCTTCCTGCCGTTGCAGAGCGCTGGCTTCCGCCCGCGGCTGGAGAAAGTGAAGCGAGCCTAGGTCACGGCCCAGCCCGTAGCAGCATGCTACGCCTCTTTTCGCCCCGCTGCAAATACAAAGAAATGGGACATCGCACACGCCTCCTGCTGACAGGGTGTCAGATCGGGTAGACAATCTGTCATCATGCGAGGTCCTCTGCGCAAGTTACCTGCCCTTGTATAATGCAGATGCATTATGCTACCGTGCTATGGCAGAATTCTTGCTGGCTCTCCAGAGGTGGAAGGGGTGGGAGGGCGGCAACCAGAGGAGAGCTGGGTATGGACGAGGTGCTGGCGGTCCTGGCGCACACGGCAGACGGCGTGTATGCCGTGGATGCGGCGCAGCGCATTGTCTTTTGGAACGGGGCGGCGGAGCGCATCATGGGCTACCGGGCCGAGGAGGTGCTGGGGCGGGCCTGTCACGAGGTCTTCCGCGGCGAGCCCCGCCCCGGCTGTCTCGAGTGCCTGCCCGAGTGCCCGGTGATGCTGGCAGCGCAGCGCCACGAGCCGGTCCCCACATACAACGTCCTGAGCCGCACCAAGGGCGGCGAGACCATCCTGCTCAACGTCAGCGTCGTGGTGCCGCCGCGTCCCACCGGAGTCTATACCGCCATTCACCTCTTCCGTGACGCCACCCACCAGCTGCGCTACGAAACCTTCGTCGACCAGATCGTCTGCGCTGCGGCGCGCCTGCCGCAGCCGCAAACCACCCTGCCTCGTACCTTGCCGGGCCTGGCGCCCGGCCAGGCCCCTCTCTCGGCGCGCGAGAAAGAGGTGCTCTACTTGCTGGTGCAAGGGCGGGCGGCGCGCGACATTGCCGACACGCTGTGCATCAGCTACGCCACGGTGCGCAACCACCTGCAGGCCATCCTGCGCAAGCTGGGGGTACGCAGCCAGCGCGAGGCCATCAAGGTGGCCCTCGAGCAGCGGCTGGTGTGACGCGCTTACGAGGCGGCAGGGGTCCCGTTGGCGAGCACTTGCGGTACTTCCTTCGCTGCGACGGCGGCAGCTGTCAGCCGCGGCAAGTAGACGGTAAATTGCGTGCCGCGGCCTGGGGTGCTCTCCACGGTGATCGCTCCCTGGTGGCGGGCGACGATGCTGTGGACCAGGGCCAGTCCCATGCCGGTGCCTTCCCCCACCTCCTTGGTAGTGAAGAAGGGTTCGAAAATCCGCTCGAGCAGTGCTGCCTCGATGCCGTGGCCGGTGTCGCGCACGGCAAGGCGCACGTGCGGGCCGGGCTTGAGCGGCGGATGCTGAACAGCAAAGGCGGCGTCAACATCCACTGGTGCCAGGGTGATGTCGAGTACCCCGCCGCCGTGCCGCATGGCGTGCTGGGCGTTGCTGGCCAGGTGGAGCAGCAGCTGCCGCAACTGCACAGGATTGGCCAGCACCAGGTCGTCTTCGGTGCACACCTGGTGGCGCAGGGCGATGGTGGCAGGCAGGGAAGCCCGCAGCAAGGACAAGGCTTCCTGTACCAGCAGGTGCAGCCGTACCGGCTGGCGCTCTTGTTCCGTGTCGCGGCTGAACGTAAGGAGCTGCTGCACCAGCTCCCGAGCCCGCGAGCCGGCAGTGAAGATCTGGCGCAAGTGAGCGCCAATAGAACTGTTGGCCGGCAGCTCGAGGAGGGCCAGTTCGGCATAGCCCAGGATGGCTCCCAGCAGATTATTGAACTCGTGGGCAATGCCGCCGGCCAGGGTGCCGATGGCTTCCATTTTCTGCGCTTGCCGCAGCTGGCGCTCGAGGATCTTGCGCGCTGTCACATCTTTGGCTACGGTGAGGGTGCCCATGACTTCCCCGCCGCTGCTGCGCAGCAGGGCAATCGAGCAGCTCACCTCTACCCAGCGGCCGTCGCTGGTCCGCACCGCCGTTTCGTAATCCCGTATTTGTTCGTTTTGCCGCAACTGCGCCATCACGCGGCGCGCCTCCTCGTGGCCGCCACGGCAGAAGTCGGCCAGGCGCTGCCCGCAAATGGCCTCGGCTCGGTAGCCAAAGAGGGTCTCGGCACCGGGGCTGACGTAAGTGAGTCGCCCGCGCACGTCGGTGGTGACAATGGCTTCGGGAGAGCAGCGCGTAATGGCCTGCAGGAAGTCCCGCGAGGCTTGGATCTCCTGGAATAGGCGGGTCTGCTCGATGGCCACTGCGGCCTGGGCAGCAAAGAGCCCCAGGATTTCCCGGTGGGGCTCGGCAAAGGGATGGCCGGTGCCGGCATTGGTGAGAATGATAGCCCCTACCACCCGCTCTCGACACCGCAGCGGTTCGGCGACCGCCGCGGTGTGCGGAGAGTGGGCGAGCAGCAAGGGATGGGCGTGAGGGAGCTCGCGGTAGTTGTTGACCACCATTCCCTGGCGGCGGGCAACAACTACCCCTACCACCCCTTCGCCAAGCCGCACCTGCACGCGGCCCAGCCAGTCGCCGTAGCCGCGCCAGGCCCGCGGGATCAGCGCCTGTTTCTCCTCGTCCCAGAGGCACACCGCGCCCTCGGTGGCCGGCTCTACCAGCTCGATGGCCCGCGCCACGATGGCCTCTAGCAGCCGGGAGAGGTCCAGCTCCTGGGTTAGCTCGATACTCACCTGCCGCACTGCTTCCAGCTGCCGCACGCGCAGCGCCAGAGCGCGCTCTGCCTGCACGCGCTCGCTGACGTCGAGGGCGTGCCCGAGAACGTATGGCTCGCGGCCCGCATCGTCGATGCGCACGTTGCGGTAAAGCCAGATGCGCTCCTCGCCGGCCTTAGTCACCACGCGCATATAGCCGCTGTCGCTGGGCTGCTCGCGTATGCGCTGCAAGTAAGCGGGAAAGAGGTGACGCACGGCCGGCGCCAGCAGTTCCTGTAAATTCTTCCCTACCAGCTCCTGCGGGGTGTAGCCCAGAGCCTGTGCCGCAGCCGGATTGACGGTGAGCAGGGTACCATCCAGGGCGTGGGTACAGATGAGGCCGAGGCTGTTTTCCACCAGGTGGCGGTAGCGCGCCTCGCTCTCTTGCAGGGCCACATGGGCTGCGTGGTGCACCGTCAAGAAGCGCGCCAGGCAAAGCGTGGCCAAGAGCAGCAGCGGACTGAGGACGAGCCCGGGCAGTTCCGCAAGTGGCGGCACACCCGCTGCCAAAGTCCACCCCTGACGCAGGACAGCAAGCACCAGCAAGCCGCTGAGCCAGGCCAGGCGCCTATCGCGCCAGCGACGCAGCAGCACCAGCGACCATCCCAGCGCCACCAGACGGATGAGCAAAGAGACGAGCACGACGGCACCCATGCTGCCCCTCCTTCGCTCTCCTTATCGGCAAAACGGCGTGGCAGATGAGCCGTGCCCGCGGTAAGGGCGCGGGCCGGTGGCGATCATTTCGGCCTAGCGCGAGACTTTGTTGACAATAGGTGGCACGGTGCGCAGGTAAGCGACGATGGCGCGCAAGTCGGCTTCCGTGAGGTCCTTGTAGCCCGCCGTGGTGCCCTCGATGACTTCTTGCATCAGGCCCTGGGCGTTATCGCCGTCGGGCTTGATGCCGGTGCGCAGGTAGTCGACGAGCTCGTCGTCGCTCCAGCGGCCAATGCCGGTTTCGGGATCGGGCGTGATGTTGGGCACCACGGCGCCTTCCGGGCCGTTGGCCGTGCCGGCAAGAAAGCGCGACAGGTCCGGGGCACCGCTGAGCAGGCGCGGGGTGTGGCACTCCCCGCAGTGCGCCACGTGCCACACCAGGTACTTGCCGCGCTCGACGCCCGCCGCGGGGGCGGTGGCCGGAGGGGTGCCCTGGCCGCCGTAAATGCGGTTCCAGGCGGCCAGGAAGAGGTTGAGGAAGGGGATGTTGACCCGCCGTCCCTTGTTTTTCTGGCGCACCGGCGGCAGGCTGCGCAAGTAGGCCCACAGCGCCCGCATGTCTTCTTCGGCCATGAGGCGAAACGAGGGATAGGGCATCACCGGCAAGAGGCGCGAGCCGTCGGGGCGCAGGCCGTAGCGCATGGCGTCGCTAAACTGCTCGTAGGTCCACCCGCCGATGCCCGTCTCCACGTCAGGGGTAATGTTGGTGCTGTACACGGTGCCAAAAAGCCCCTGGATCTTGCGCCCTCCGGCGTTGATGGCCCCGCCTTTGAGCGTGTGGCAGCCGCAGCCTCCGGCGGCGGCAAAGATGTACTTGCCCCGTGCAATGAGCGCCTGGTCGTCGGCGACACCTGCCAATGCGCTCCCTCCAAGAACGACGCCCAGCACCACGACCCACAGTCGCATTGGTGGCCTCCCTTCTGCTGGCTGCGTTGTATGCTATCATAGCCAAGCGCCGCAGCCCCTGTCACCCCCGGCGTGGCGCCTGCCGCCTGCCCGTGGTATGCTCAAAGCAACAGCGGACCTCGGCCAAGGAGAAGAGGGTGGTGGGGGATGCAACTCTGGAAGTGCTGGTGGCGCCGCTGACGCCGCAGGCCATCGTGCCGCGCAAGGCCCACGCCACAGACGCTGGCTTTGACCTCGCCCTGCCGCGGGATTACCGGCTCGCCCCGCAGCAGCAGGAGCGCCTTGACCTCGAGTTCGCCCTGCAGCTGCCTGCGGGGTGGTACGGGCAGATCCTGGGGCGCAGCTCGGTCTTTGCGCGCGGCCTGATTGTTCACCCCGGGGTGATCGACGCCGACTACCGCGGCTCGGTGCAGCTGCTGGTCTTCAACGGCTCGCCTTACCCCCAGCACCTGCGCCGCGGCGAGCGCCTGGCCCAGCTCCTGGTGCTGCCGGTGCCCCGGGTGACGCTGCGCTGCGTGCCCCCTGAGGCCCTCTCTGCCACCTCTCGGGGTCCGGGGGGAATTGGCAGCACCGGCCGCTGAGCTCGCCCGCCGTGCCTTGACACCGTGCCGGGCATTGCGTACCTAGAGAAGAAAGACACCACGGCCCTGGGGGCCAACTGCTGACGCCAGAGGAGACTGCCGATGCCGCAGCTGCCGCTTGCCCGCGTGAAAATCATCGACTTGACGCGCGTGCGCGCCGGGCCCACGTGCGTCCGCCACCTGGCCGACCTCGGGGCGCAGGTGATCAAAGTGGAAAACCCGCATGAGCACGAAGGCTTTGGGCGGCACCACTACGACTTTCAGAACCTGCACCGCAACAAGCGCAGCATGGTGCTCAACCTCAAGCACGAGCGCGGCAAAGAGATCCTCAAGCGCCTGGTGCAAGGGGCCGACGTGCTGGTCGAGAACTACCGCCCCGACGTCAAGTACCGCCTGGGCATCGATTACGAGTCGCTGCGGCCCCTCAACCCACGCCTCATCTACGCCAGCATCTCCGGCTTTGGCCAAAGCGGCCCTTATGCCCAGCGCCCCGGGGTAGACCAGATCGCCCAGGGCATGGGCGGCCTGATGAGCATCACCGGCGAGCCGGGCCGCGGGCCGATGCGCGTGGGCATTCCCATCGCCGACTTGAGTGCCGGCATGTTCCTGGCCATCGGCATCCTGGCTGCGCTTTACGAGCGCGAAGCCTCCGGCGAGGGGCAGTGGGTGCACACTTCCCTTTTGGAGGCCATGGTGCAGATGCTCGACTTCCAGGCCACGCGCTGGCTCATTGCCCGCGAAGTGCCCAAGCAGGTGGGCAACAACCACCCCACCACCGTGCCCACCAACGCCTATCCCACGCGCGACGGCTACATCAACATCGCGGTGGCCGGGCAGGAGACCTATGCCCGCCTGTGCAAGGCGCTGGGACGCGAAGACCTGATCACTGACCCGCGCTTTGACACGCCGCAGCACCGGCAGCAGCACCGCGACGAACTCAACGCCATTATCACCGAGTGCCTGCAGCAGCGCCCCGCCGCCGAGTGGGTCGAACTGCTCAACGCGGCGGGGGTCCCTTGCGGGCCGATTTATACCATCGACCAGACCTTTGCCGATCCCCAGGTGCGCCACCTGCGCATCGCCCAGCCCCTCGACCACCCCAAGCTGGGCCGCATCGAGGTCTTGGGCGTGCCGGTGACGCTTAGCCGCACCCCGGGGAGCGTGCGCACCCCAACGCCGGAAAAGGGCGAGCACACCGTGGAGGTGCTGCAGGAGCTGGGCTACAGCGAGGCGGAAATCGAGGAGCTCAGGCGCCAGGGGGTGGTGGCCTGAGAGGGGAAGCCCATGGCCATTCGCGTGCACTGTCCTGCCTGCCACGCGGTGCTTGCCGACGTGCAGCCAGAATGCGCCCACTGCGGGGCCGCCCTGCCGCCAGGGGTGCTCTACGCCGTTTCTGCCTCGCTGGGCAAGGTGCAGGTGGCGCCGCCGCCCCCCTTGGTCCTTGACGAGACGCCACCGCACCACAGCCCCTGGCGCCCTTGGCTGGCAGCGATGTTGTCGCTTGTTTGCGGCCTGGGGCAGCTCTACAACGGCCAGCTGGGCAAGGGCCTGCTGCTGCTTGCCCTCGGCGCGGTGGCCGTGCTCACGTTTGCCTGGCCGCTGGGCAAGGTGCTGGCGCCGCTGGTGTGGCTCTACGCCATTCTGGATGCCTTCCTGGTGGCCCGCCGCGCGGTGCCACCTGCGGCTCCGTCGCGGGCAGGCTACGGGCGGGGCGGAGAAGCAACGGCAGGCAGGAGGGGCTGGCGGTGAACGGCGGGTACTCGACGGCGGCCAACGGCTTTTATCCCTTCTTGCACCGCCTGCTGCCGGCCACCGTGCACCTCGAAGTCCGCATTCCTGCCGACCATCCCTCGGCGGCCATTTTGGGCACCGAGCGTATGGGGTCGGGCACCGTCATCGACGCAGCCGGCCACATCCTTACGGTGGGCTACGTGGTGCTGGGGGCAAGGCACATTCGTGCCACCTTGCCCAGCGGGGAGAGCGCTGCCGCCCGCCTGCTCGACCTCGACTTTGACAGCGGCCTGGCGGTGTTGCAGGCCGACCTGCACCCACCGGCCCCCATGCCCCTGGGCGACCCCAATGCTCTGGCGCCCGGGCAGAGCGGGTTTATTCTCGCCAGCACCGGGGCCACGGAGCGTGCCGTCACCGAGGGTGTCATCACCGCCCTCTGTCCCTTCGACGCTTACTGGGAGTACATGCTCGAGCGGGCCATCCTCACCACGGCGGAAAATCCGGGGTTTGGCGGCGGCGCCTTTGTGACGCGCGCCGGCACCCTGGTGGGGGTGGTGTCCCTCAACCTGGGGGCGCTCAAGGACTGGACCATGGTCATTCCCCTCGATGCCTTTTACCGCATCCGAGAGGAGCTGTTCGTTTACGGTCGCGTGCGCAGCCGCGTTCCCCGCGCCTGGCTGGGCCTTTACCCCATGCCCTCCCCGCGCGGCCTGGCCATTCTCGGCGTCATTCCCGGCGGGCCGGCGGCACGGGCCGGCGTGCAGCCCGGTGACATCATCGTCAGCATCAACGGCTACGAAGTCGACTCCCGCCCCGAGTTCTACCGCCACCTGTGGCAGCACCGCGCCGGGGCGCAGATCGCCCTGGAAGTGATGCGCGAGGGGCAGAGCCGCACTTTCCTCATCCACAGCCAGGACCGCGCGGCGTTCTTCCGCTAGAGGCCTCTAGCGGCCGGTAAACACCGGCGGCCGCTTCTCGCGCCAGGCCCGCGGCCCTTCCTTGGCGTCCTCGGTGCTGCGGCAGATGAGCATGGCCCATTCGAGAAAGTCGAGGGTGTTGTCGAGGTCGGTGCTCAGCCCTTTGCGCACGGCGCGCTTGATGAGCTGCACGGCGATGGGGGGCTTGCTGGCCAGCTTGCGGGCGTAGTCCTTGACAAACTGCGGGAACTGCTCGTGCGGCACCACGTGGCTGACGTAGCCAATGCGCAGGGCCTCGTAGGCATCGATGGGTTCCCCGAACCACATGAGCTCGTAGGCCTTGCTCAGCCCGACGATACGCGGCAGGTAGTAAGCGCCGCCGTCGCCGGTAACCAGCCCCATGTTGATGTAGCTCATGACGAACTTGGCGCGATCGGAAGCGATGCGGATGTCGGCCATGCTCGCCATGTCCATGCCCGCCCCGGCAGCCGGGCCGTTGACGGCGGCAATGTAAGGCTTGTCGAGCTGCGCCACTGCTCGCGGCACCTGATGCACGCCGTAGCGCATGTGGTTGCGCTGGGTATGCAGCGGCGGGGCCTCCTGCTCGGCGGCGTAAGCAAAGCCTTTGACGTTGCCGCCAGAGCAAAAGCCGCGGCCAGCGCCGGTCACCACCACCACCCAGACGTTGTCGTCGCGCTGGGCTCGCTGCAAGGCGTCGGCCCACTCCTGGATCATCGTCTCGGTAAAGGCGTTGAGCGTCTCGGGGCGGTTAAGGGTAATGGTGGCCACGCGGTCCTCGACCTCGTAGATAATTTCCTGGTAGCTCACGGCGTTCCTCCTCAGCGCAGGGCAGCCAGGGGCGGCTGCCGGGTTCGGGCATGCCGGCAAGCCTCGCTTGAGGCTGCCGGCGTGCTTTCTCAGGGATTGGGGGGCTGCGGCGCGGCCTCTGGCAGGGAAAGGGGGTAGGTGGTCGACGGGTCGTCGCGCAGGCGAAAGCCGTCAACCACCACCGGCCGCCCCTCGTGCGTCAGCACCACCCGCTGCAAGAGCGCTTCCAGGTTAACGCGGATCATCTCCACCATGCGCGCCCGTTCGGCCTCGCTGCCGCCGGCAAAGCGAAAGGCGTACTCGATGGTCTGTGGCCGCGAGCGCCGGGGCATGGCTCACACCAGCGCCTGTGCCGGCGTCAGGTTGTCGAGCAGCGAGGGCAGCGCCGCCAACTCCTCGAGGTGGGCGATTTGCTCCACCGCCGCTGCCACCTGGGCCTCGCTGAGCAGGCTGGTGGTGCAGTCGCGGAACTTGGCCACCAGCTCCTCCCACGTCAGGGGCTGCTGCGGGTCGCCTTTGGGCACCTCGACGCGCTGGCGCAGGCGGCGGCCGTCGTGCAGCACCACCTCCACCACGTCGGCCTGCTTGCCTTCCCAGTCGGGGCGCTCGGCGTCGGGGTGCTCGAGGCGCACGCGGGGGATCAGCGCCTGCACGCGCGGATCCTGCACGCTGGCGTCGGTAAACTGCTCGAGCCCCAGGCGGCCGTAAACCAGCGCCGCGGCCAGGCAGTACTCCATGCTGAATTTGCCCTGCAGCCCGGTGGTGGGGCGGTGGTGGATGAGGAAGTCGAGCAGCACGGCACTGCACTGGCAGACGATCTCGCTCACCGCCTCGGGCTTGAGCCCATGCGCCTGCACCAGGGCAAGCATAGCGTCGATGGCGCGATGCGTCTGGCGGCAAGAAGGATACGGCTTGACTCCCAGCCCGGGCGAGACGATTTCGTAAGGCTGGCCGAAGTCTTCAACTGCCGCCTCGGGCTTGCACTCCCCCTCGCCCACAAACGTCGTAAAGAAGCTAAAGCGCCCTTCCAGGATCTCGGGGTCGGCGCTGAAGCCGCGCTGGGCGAGCTGGGCGGCTTCCAGACCGCCACGCGCTGCCTCGCCGGCGTGCAGCGGCTTGGTCATGGTGCCGAAGTTGCGCCGCAGCCCGGCCGCCTTGGAAGCGGCAATGCCCAGCGCCATCTGCGTCTGCTGCACGTCGAGGCCCAGCAGCTTGGCCGCCGCCGCCGCGGCGCCAAACGTGCCCAGCACCGCCGTGGGGTGCCAGCCGTGGCGCGGCAGGGCCGAGCCCATGGCTTTGCCCAGCTTGGCTTCCACTTCCACGCCGAGCACGTAAGCGGTGATCACTTCGGTGCCGCTTGCCCCCAGGGCTTCGCCCAGGGCCAGGGCCACCGGCAGCACCGGCACGCTGGGGTGGCCGCGCATGTGGGCGGTGACGTCGTCAAAGTCGAGGGCGTGGCCCAGCGTGCCGTTGGCCAGCGCCGCCAGGGCCGGGGAGGTGCACAGGTCGGTGCCGAGCACCGTGGCTTCCTGGCAGCCGCCCGCTTCCTTCACCCAGGCGGTGATGAGGCGCCCGGCTTCTTCGCGGTGGCCGGCGAGCGTCACGCCGATGGTGTCGAGAAATGCGCGTTTGGCCTGGGTGACGGCAGCGGCGGGGAGCTGCTCGTACGAGGTACTGACGATGAGCTGGGCTAGCTGTTCGGTGAGTGCCATAGCGCCTCCCTGTCTTTGAGGATCTGCTGCGCGGCCGAATAGGGATCGAGCACGCCTTCCTGCACTTGCTCCACGAGTGCCAGCAGCACGCGGTCCTTCTCCAGCTGGGCCACCAGCGCAGCGAGCAGACGGTGCTGAAGCAAGTCGAGGAGTTCCTTGCGGCGGTGGGCACGGCGCCGCGCCGCCAGCTGACCGCTTTCCTGCAGCGCCTGGCGGTGGGCGGCAATGGCGGCGTAAAGCGCCTCCACCCCCACCCCTTTGGGCGCCTCGGTGGCCAGTACCGGGATGCGCCAGCCGTTGCGCTGGGCGTGCATGTCGACGAGCAGGCGCAGCTCGCGCTGCAGCCGCTCGGCGCCCTCGCGGTCGGCCTTGTTGACCACGAAGATGTCGGCGATTTCCATCAGCCCTGCCTTCATGGTCTGGACGGCGTCGCCCGCTTCTGGCACCAGCACCACCACCACGGTGTCGGCGGTTTCCACAATGTCGAGCTCCGTCTGGCCGACGCCCACCGTTTCGACGAAGATGAGGTCACGGCCCGCGGCGTCAAGCAGCTTGATGACGCCGCGCGCCGTCTGCGGCAAGCCGCCGTGGCTGCCGCGGGTGGCCATGCTGCGAATGAACACGCCGGCGTCGAGGAAGTGCTGCTGCATGCGGACGCGGTCGCCAAGCAGGGCGCCGCCACTGAAGGGGCTGGTGGGATCGACGGCAATGATGCCCACGGTTTTGCCCTCGCGGCGGGCCAGCTCGGTGAGCTTGTCGGTCAGGGTGCTCTTGCCGGCGCCCGGAGGCCCGGTGATGCCCACGCAGTAAGCGCGGCCCAGCGCCGGATAGATGCGCTGCATGATTTCCGGCACTTCCACGTCCCCGCGTTCTACTTGCGAAATCAGGCGGGCCAGCGCGCGCGGGTCGCCAGCCAGCATCTTCTCGACGAGTTCCACCGTCGTCTGCGTCTCCATCGTCAACGCCTGTACGCGCCAGAAGAAACGCGGATGGCTACGAGCGCTTGGGGGCGTGTTCTTGGATGTAGCGGATGATGTCGGCGATGGAAGCGCCAGGGCCAAAGATCTCCTGGATGCCTTTGGCCTTGAGCTCGGGAATGTCGCTTTCCGGGATGATGCCGCCGCCGATGACCAGCACGTCGTCGGCGCCCTGGGCGCGCAGGAGCTCCACCACGCGGGGAAAGAGAACGTTATGGGCGCCGGAGAGGCAGCTCAAGCCAACCACGTCCACGTCTTCCTGGATGGCGGCCGCGGCGATCTGCTCCGGCGTCTGGCGCAGCCCGGTGTAAATCACTTCCATGCCCGCATCGCGCAGGGCCATTGCCAGCACTTTGACGCCGCGGTCGTGCCCGTCGAGGCCCGGCTTGGCAAGCAGCACCCGGATCTTGCGCTCGGTGGCCATCCCCCGTCCTCCTGCTCAGCAAGGCGCTCCCGTCTCCCTGGTCATCTGTCGCTGCGGCCGATTGTACCTGCCAGGGCAGGGCCTGTCAAGGCGAAGAGGCCCTTCGCAGGCCTTAAAACGCTTTGCCTTGACAGACCTCTGGCTCTTGGCTATAGTCCCTATGTCGGAGGGCGGGTAGCTCAGCTGGGAGAGCGTCGGCCTTACAAGCCGGAGGCCACAGGTTCGAGCCCTGTCCCGCCTATGCATTGATCGTCGGGGTCGTAGTTCAGCCTGGTTAGAACGCCGGCCTGTCACGCCGGAGGTCGCGAGTTCGAATCTCGTCGGCCCCGCTTGGGACGCAAGGGATTGCACCGCGGTGCAATCCCTTCTTTGCTTTGGGCCACGGCCTATGCTGCAGATCGATGGCGCCCGCGGCGAAGGCGGCGGCCAAATCCTGCGCAGTGCCTTGACGCTGTCTTTGCTCACCGGCACCCCCGTGCACCTCATCAACATCCGGGCCCGCCGTCCCAAGCCCGGCCTCATGCCCCAGCACCTGCAGGCGGTACAGGCAGCAGCGGCGGTGGGGGAGGCCGAGGTGGAAGGGGCCTTTTTGGGCTCGCAGGCGCTGCGCTTCGTGCCCCGCGGCCGGCGTGGCGGCACCTTTCGCTTCGACATCGGCACCGCGGGGGCCACCTCGCTGGTGCTGCAAACGGTCTTCCTGCCCCTGAGCGCTGCGGCAGAGCCCTCGCACCTCACCCTGACCGGGGGCACGCACGTGCCCTGGAGCCCCTGCCACCACTACCTGGAGCTGCACTGGCTGCCGCTCATGCGGCGCCTGGGCTGCGACGCCGAGCTACGCCTGGAGCTGGCCGGCTTTTACCCCCAGGGCGGCGGCCGCGTGCGGGCCCACATCCGGCCGGTGGCGCGCCTGGTGCCGTTGCAGCTGACGGTGCGGGGGCGGCTGCTTGGCATCCGGGGGCTGTCGGCAGTGGCCAACCTCGACCTCAGCATTGCCGAGCGGCAGCGCCTGCAGGCGCTGCAGCGCCTGGCGCCGTACTGCCGCGAGGTGGATATCGAGGTGGTGCGGCTGCCGGCGCGCGGCAAGGGCACCCTGCTGCTGCTGCTGGCCCAGTTCGAGCACGCGCGCTGCTGCTACTACGCGCTGGGAGAGCGAGGCAAGCCGGCGGAGCGCGTCGCCGACGAGGCAGTAGAGCAGCTGCTGGCGTTTTTGCATAGCGAGGCGGCGGTGGACGAGTTCCTTGCCGACCAGCTGCTGCTGCCTCTGGCCTTTGCCCCCGGCACGTCCGAACTGACGACGGCGCGCGTCACCCAGCACCTGCTCACCAACGCCGAGGTGATCCGCCAGTTCCTGCCGGTGGAAATCGACATCCGCGGCGCGCTGGGAGCGCCGGGCTGGCTGCGCCTTACCAGCACCACGCCGTTTCCTGCCGCGGCGTTGCTGGCAACAGGCGAAGCGCGCGGCGCGCCTTAAGGGCCTGCGGCGCCGCCCGCCAGGCGTTGCTGCACCAGACGCAGCAGGCGGCGGTCGGCGGTGTAAGAGAGGCGGCGGGCTGCTTCGGCCAGCGGCACCCAGGCCACGGCTTCGATTTCCGCGTCGTGCTCGCCCACCTTTTGCACCGGGCGCATGAGGAACCAGTAAACGGTCTTGCGCACCCGCTCGCCGCGGCGCTGGAACCAGTAGCGCGACGCCGGCAGCTCGGCCACCACCTCGCAGCGGTAGCCGGTCTCTTCTTCCACCTCGCGCCGTGCTGCCTGCTGGCGCGCCTCCCCCGCTTCGATCAGCCCCTTGGGAAACGTCCACACGCGCTTGCCCCGCAGGGTGGTGGTGCGCACCAGCAAGACCCGCTCGCCGTCGACCACCACGCCGCCGGCGGAGAACTCGAAAACGGTGCGGCTCATCAGCGTCCCGGTTCGTCGATTTGTACCCCGGCGGCCAGCAGGGCCTGCCTCAGGCGGCGGCGCAAAGCGGCGCGAAAGCCCGCTATACTCACGTCCAGCACGGGAAACTGGTAGCGGAATCAGGCCTCTGTGTATATTCCTGTACTGTACGTATGATGCCTACATGGGCGAATTATACCGCCATAGGCTGCGTCGTGCGAGAAGAGCATCCCCCGGTTGATGTAAGGAGGGGCAATGAGCCGACAAGTGACCTTGGAACTCCCCGATGACCTTCTGAGCCGTGCCGAACGGCTGGCCACACTGGCATGCCGCGATGTGCGGGAAGTGCTGGCGGAGGCGGTTGCCCTGGCGCTGCCACCCTTGGACGTCGTACTGGGAGAAAGCCGCCCGGTTTCGGAACTCTCCGATGCCGAAGTGCTGAAACTGACGAAGCTGCGGCTTACCCCATCGCAAAACCGCCGTCTGAGCCGATTGCTCGATAAGCAGCAGGCGGGAACGCTCACAGAACAAGAGCGCACGGAACTGCTGTCCTTGATGCAGCTCTACGAAGCGAAGCTGTTGCGGCAGGCTGAAGCGCTAGCAGAGGCCGTGCAGCGGGGACTGCGTGAGCCCCTGTCCCCATGAGCGCTTCTATTCCCGAGGAGGTAAAGAAACGGGTGCGACAGCAGGCTGGCAACCGTTGCGGTTACTGCCGCGCCCCTCAGGAATACGTGCTGTGGTTTTTGGAAATCGATCATATCCTCCCAACCGCACGGGGCGGTACGGATGACGAGGACAATCTGTGGTTAGCCTGTCGGCTCTGCAACCATTACAAAGGCACCCAGACGCACGGGCGTGATCCGCTGACAGGACGGCGAGTGCGCTTGTTCAACCCGCGTAAGCAGCGTTGGTCACGCCATTTTCGATGGAGCGAAAAGGGGCTGTACATCGTTGGTCGCACCGCTTGTGGGCGTGCAACCGTGATAGCGCTCAACTTGAACAATCTGGTTGCTGAGATGGTGCGTCGCAAATGGATAGAAGCAGGCTGGCATCCGCCAAAGGACTGATGAGCAGCGCCTGTCATCAGCGTCTCGGTTCGTCGACGTGCACCCCGGCGGCAAACAGATCCTGCACCAGGCGGCGGTTGGCAGGGTTAGCAAAGAAATCGGCCACGCTCTGGGCAATGGCCGGGCCCACGCCGCGCACGGCTGCAATTTCCTCCACCTTGGCCTGCATGAGAGCCCGCAGGCTGCCAAAGTGCGCCGCCAGCACCTCGGCAACCTGGGCGCCCACCCCGGGAATGGACAGGGCGTAGAGAAAGCGGGCCAGAGGCAGGCGCTTGCGCCGCGCGATTTCGTTGATCAGGTTCTGGGGCCCGCTTGGGACCCCACCCTGGCAGCCCCTGCAGGTCTTCGACGCGCAGGCGGAAGACATCTGCCGGGCTCTTGAGCAGGCCGTGTTCCATCAGCTGGCTTACCACTTTGTCCCCCAGGCCGTGGATGTTAAAGGCGCGCCGCGAGGCCAGGTGCACGATGCGCCCCTGCACCTGCGCCGGGCAGGTGGCGTTGGGACACAGCCAGTATGCCCCCTGCTGCACCAGGCGCGTGCCGCAGGCCGGGCAGTGGCTGGGCATGCGGAAGGGGCGCTCGGTGCCGGTGCGCACGTCGACGATGGGGGCAACGACTTCGGGAATGACGTCGCCGGCACGGGCCACGACGACGCGGTCGCCGATGCGCACGTCCTTTTGCTGCACCAGCTCCGGCGTGTGCAGGGTGGCGCGCTCGATTTCCACCCCGCCCAGGCGCACCGGCTCGAGCAGGGCTACCGGGGTGACGATCCCCGTGCGCCCCACCTGCAGGACGATGTCCCGCACCCGCGTGGTGGCCTGCCGCGGTGCGAACTTGTAAGCGATGGCCCAGCGCGGCGCCCGCGCCGTGCTGCCCAGGCGCTGCTGCCAGGCCAGATTGTCGACTTTGATCACCACGCCGTCAATGTCAAAAGCCAGCCGGTCGCGCTCGGCAGCCATGCGCCGGGCGTAGGCGAGCACCGTCTCAAGCGAAGGGCAGTGCTGCACGTGGGCGTCGACGCGGAATCCCCAGGCCGCAAGCTGCTGCAGCACCTCCCACTGCGTCTTGGGTTGCCAGCCCTCGGCGGCGCCGATGCCCCAGGCGTAAAAAAGCAGGCGGCGGCTGGCGGTCACCGCCGGGTCGAGCTGGCGCAGGGAGCCGGCAGCGGCGTTGCGGGCGTTGGCAAAGAGGGGCTGGCCGGCACGGGCCTGGGCGGCGTTGAGGCGCTCGAAGTCGGCTTTGGTCATGATCACTTCGCCGCGCACTTCCAGCCGCGCCGGCGCTTCTCCCAGCAGACGCAGGGGCACGCTGCGAAGGGTCCGCACGTTGGCGGTGACGTCTTCGCCCTGCCAGCCGTCGCCGCGCGTGGCGCCGCGCACCAGCAGGCCGTTTTCGTAAGTGAGGGCGCAGGAGAGGCCGTCGTACTTGGGCTCACAAGTATACGTCACCGTCTTTACCTGCAAGGCGTCGCGCACGCGCTGGTCAAAGGCACGGACTTCCTCTTCGCTCCACACCGCGTCGATGCTGAGCATGGGAGCAGCGTGGCGCACCGTGGCAAAGCCGGTGCCACTGGGCCGCGGCGGGCCCACGCGCCGGTTGGGGGAATCGGGCAGCACCAGGTGCGGGTAGGCCGCTTCCAGGGCGTTGAGTTCGCGCCGCAGCGCGTCGTACTCGGCGTCGGAAATCTCCGGGGCATCGAGCACATAGTAACGGTAGTCGTGGTAGTTGATGAGCCGCGTCAGCTCGGCGATGCGCTGCCGCGCGGTTGCCTCGTCGCGTTCCGGCTTCACCCTTTCAGACATGGACGGCCTCCGCAAGCGGCTGCACGAAGGCGCCGGGAAAGTGCGCCACACAGGCCATGACGCCCGTCGCGGCGTCGGCGGGGTTGCGGCCACGGGACGCCCCAAAGAACACGTGCAGCTTGGCCACCCGGTCGGGAAACCGCCCCACCGCCTGCAGCCCAAGAGAAACGACGTAGTTGCTCAGCGCCAGCGTTTCTTCGCGCCGGTGCGGCTCGCGGCAGAAGTAGCCCGGCGGGTCGACCCACAGCGGCTCCAGCCCTTCCAGGGCGTAGTGGCACTGCGTGTGGGCCCAGGCCTCGGTGGGGAAGAAGTGCGTCAGCCACAGCATCAGGCCCAGCTCCAGATCGCGGTGGAGGCGCACCGTGGTGAAGCAGCCCTCGACAAGCGCCTGTAGCTCGGCAATTTCCCGCGCCAGGGCCTGGGCGTCGAGCCAGCGGTAAAGCACGTAGCCCAGGAAGGGCTCGAGGGCGCCAAAGCCACTGCCCGCAAGCGGACCGCTCAAGTCGTCGCGCAGCGTGGCGTACACCCCCTGCGCCGGCACCACAAAGCGCGGGTGAACGTCGCGCAGCAGCGCCACGGCGCGCTCGCGGTAAGCCGGGCGGTGCTGCCCCAGGCACCCCAAGGCGTAAGCCCACAGCGCCAGGTGGCGAAACGACTGGCCTGCAAGCCCCTCGGCGCTGCGCAGGCCAAGCGGCCGCCCCAGCACCCGCTGCACGTCCGCCACCACCTGCTCGGCTGCCTCCAGGTAGCGCGGCTGGCGCCAGGCACGGTAAAGCGACACCAGCAGCACCACCCCGCAGGCATCCGTCCACAGGTGGCGCGGGCCCCGTTGGGCCAAAGGCCGTGCGCCTCCAGCCAGGTCAGCTGTCGCTCAACCGTACGCAAGTCTCGCCACATGACCCTCCTCCTCGCGCCTTCTCTTAAAGCAAAGGTTGTACCAGAAGCGCGCCGCGTCAAGGGCTCCTTCCCTCCTGCTTGGAACTGACAAGATGTCCAGTTTGATGACAATGTGTCACTTCAGGGGCCATTGACAGGGCGGGGGAAGGGGAGAAAATGGGGAGGAGGAGGGAAGGGGGCGTGCGAGAGCTCGTGCCGCTGGTGGTGCTGCTGGTTCTGCTGGGAGGCAAGAGCGGGGCGGCGACGCCCGAGGCCTACCGGGAGCAGCGGCTGCGCATGGTGCGCGAGGTGGCCGCCGAGGTGCGGCAGACGCGGGCCTTGCTGGGCTTTGCCGCCCTGTCGCCGCCGGTTTTGCAAGCGCTGCAGCGCGTGCCGCGGCACTTGTTCGTTCCCGAATCGGTGCGCCACCTGGCCTATCGCAACCGGCCCTTGCCCATCGGCTACGGGCAGACCATTTCCCAGCCGTACATCGTGGCGGTGATGACCGAGCTGCTGGCGGTAGGGCCGGAGGACCGCGTGCTGGAAGTGGGCACCGGCTCGGGCTACCAGGCGGCGGTGCTGGCCGAGCTGGTGCGGGACGTCTACAGCGTGGAGATCATTCCGCAGCTGGCGGCGCAAGCGCAGGCGCGCCTGGCGCGTCTGGGTTACGACAACGTGCGCGTGCGCGTCGGGGACGGCTACTACGGCTGGGAAGAGCACGCGCCGTTCGATGCCATCATCGTCACCGCGGCAGCCAGCCACGTGCCGCCGCCGCTGCTCAGGCAGCTCAAGCCCGGCGGCCGCATGGTCATCCCCGTGGGCGGCCCCTTTCTCGTGCAGCACCTCGTGTTGGTGGAAAAAAACGCCCCAGGGCCGCGTGCACTTGCGCCAGCTGCTGCCCGTGGCGTTTGTGCCCCTGCAGAGGCCTTCCTGATGCGCCTGACGCGTCAGGCAGTGGCCCTGCTCTCGGCCGCCACCCTGGGCTACGAAATCCTGCTCCTGCGCCTGTTCTCCCTCCTCCAGTGGCACCACTTTGCTTACATGGTGATCAGCCTGGCGCTGCTGGGCTACGGCGCCAGCGGCACCCTGCTCACCCTGGGACGCACCTGGCTGCTGCCGCGCTGGAGCGCCGTTTTTAGCGGCGGCGCCGTGCTCTTTGGCCTCAGTGCGGTGGGCAGCTTTGCGCTGGCGCAGCGCCTGCCTTTCAACGCCCTGGAGCTGGCCTGGGACTGGCGGCCCTGGCTGTCCCTGGGTGTTCTCTACCTGCTGCTCAGCGTGCCCTTTCTGTGCGCCGCCACGTGCATCGGCCTGACCCTGCAGGTCTTTCGCGAACAAGTGGCAAAACTTTACGCCTTTGACTTGCTGGGGGCGGCCGGTGGGGCGCTGGGGATCGTCCTGGCGCTGTACGTGCTACCGCCAGCGCGGTGCCTGCCGCTGCTGGGCGCCCTGGGGTTTGTGGCTGCGGCCCTGGTGGCACTGGAGGCGGCGCCGGCAAGAACCTGGTGGCTGGGCCTGCTGCTCGTCTTTGGTGGCCTGGCCCTGCCCAGCGCCTGGCCGCGGGCCTGGCTGGAGCCACGCCTGTCACCGTACAAGGGGCTGCCGCAGGCCCTGCGCCTGCCCGGCGCCGCGGTGGTCAGCGAGCGCTTCAGCCCGCTGGGCGTCCTGGCGGTAGTGCGCAGCCCTGCCATTCCCTTTCGCTATGCCCCGGGGCTCAGCCTGCACAGCCCGGTGGAGCCCCCCGAGCAGCTAGGCGTGTTTGTCGACGGCGAGCTGGCCGGGGTGCTGACCCGCGACCGCGGCCGGCGCGAGGCGCTGGCCTACTTTGAGTACCTGCCTACCGCCCTGCCCTACCAGCTGCTGCAGCGCCCGCACGTGCTGGTGCTGGGGGCCGGCGGCGGCACCGACGTGCTGCAGGCGCGCTACTTTGGCGCCCGCCGCATTGACGCCGTGGAGCTCAACCCGCAGCTGGTGGCTCTGGTGCGGGGGCCGTTTGCCGAGTTTACCGGCGGCCTCTACGACGCCCCCCAAGTGCGGGTACACGTGGCCGAGGCGCGCGCCTTTGTGGCCCGCAGCCGCCAGCGCTACGACCTCATTCAGCTGAGCCTGCTGGATGCCTTTGGCGTGGCGGCCGCCGGGGTGTACGCCCTGCACGAGACCTATCTCTATACCGTGGAGGCCTTCCAGGACTACCTGCGCCACTTGCATCCCGGGGGCCTGCTGGCCGTCACCCGATGGCTCAAGCTGCCCCCGCGCGACAGCCTGAAGCTGTTTCTCACCGCCCTCGTGGCCCTCGAGGAGCTGGGCGTGCCGGCCGCAGCGCAGCAGGTGGCGCTGGTGCGCAGCTGGCAGACCACCACCTTGCTGGTAAAAAACGGCCCGCTGACGGCGGCGGACATCGCCGCCTTGCGGAGGTTTTGTGCCACGCGCGGCTTTGACCTCGCCTACTACCCTGGCATGCCGGCGGCAGAGGCCAACCGCTTTGTCGTGCTTGCCGAGCCCGTCTTTTTTTCTCGGTGCCCGCGCCCCTGGCCGGGGGCGGGCGCCGGGGCTTTCTGCGCCGCTACCGCTTTTCCCTGACCCCGGCCCGCGACGTGCGCCCTTACTTTTTCCACTTCTTCAAGTGGCAAGCGCTGCCCGACCTGCTTGCCCGGCGCGGCCAGGGGAGTGCGGTGCTGCTGGAGTGGGGCTACCTCGTCCTGGTGGCCACCCTGGTGCAGGCGGTGGGGGCGAGCGCAGGGCTCATTCTTTGCCCCCTGGCCCTGCTGCAGCACGGTGCCGGCTGGCGCCAACGCTGGCGCCTTGCCGGCTATTTTACCGCCCTGGGGCTGGCCTTCCTGTTTCTGGAGATCGCCTTTATGCAGCGCCTGGCCCCTCTTCCTCGGCCATCCCCTCTATGCCGTCACCGTGGTGCTGGTGGCCTTTCTTGCCTTTGCCGGCCTGGGCAGCCGCTACGCCGCCCGCGTGGTGCAGCGTCTCCCTGCTGCCCGCCTGGGCCGGCCCCTTGCCCTGGCAGCGGGAGCCAGCGCAGGGCTGGCACTGCTGTTGCTGGGGCTGCTGCCCTGGCTGCAGCCCCGCGCCCTAGCCTGGCCGCTCTCCCTTAAGGGGCTACTTACCCTGACCAGCCTGGCCCCGCTGGCTTTCTGCATGGGCATGCCTTTTCCCCTGGGGCTGGCCCGCGTGGCCGCCGCGGTGCCTGCCTGGCTGCCCTGGGCCTGGGGCATCAACGGCTGTGCCTCGGTGCTGGGGCGCCGTGCTGGCCACTTTGCTGGCCATTCATTTTGGCTTTGCCGCCGTCATCGTCCTGGCCTGCGGCCTCTACGCCGCCGCGGCGCTGCTGTTGCAAGGCCCACTCGGCGACGGCACGCTCTAGGGTGAGGGAGTATGAGAGACCCTCCAGCGGCTGAAGAGTCCCTCTAGGCACGGCGGGTGGCGGGTGTGCTACCTTGATGCAGCAATGGCCAGGATCTGGGTGGGCACCTCTGGCTGGCACTACCGCCACTGGGTTGGCCCCTTCTATCCCCCCCGGGCTGCCCAGCCGGGAGTGGCTGCGCTTTTACGCCTGCCACCTGGCCAGCGTAGAGCTCAACAACAGCTTTTATCGCCTCCCTTCGCCAGAGGCCTTTGCTGCCTGGCACGCCCAGACGCCTGCGGGCTTCTGCTTTGCCGTCAAGGCCTGGCGCGTGCTTACCCCACCGCCGCCGCCTAGCCAACTGCGCCCAGCCCTTGCAGACGTTTCCTCGCCCACGTGCAGGCCCTTGGCGACAAGCTGGGGGCCGATTCTGTGGCAGCTGCCGCCGCGCTTTGCCTGCCACCGCGAGCGGCTGGCGGCGTTTCTCGCCTTGCCTGCCGCCGGCATACCGCCACGCCTTCGAGTTTCGCCACCCCAGCTGGCACAACGAGGCCGTCTACGCGCTGCTGCAAGCCCACAACGTGGCCTTTTGCATCTTCGAGTTGGCAGGGTTTCGCACGCCGCTGGTGTGCACTGCCGACTTTGCTTACGTGCGCCTGCACGGCCCTGGCGGGGCTTACCAGGGCTGCTACGACGAGGCCACTCTGGGGTGGTGGGCACGCACTTTGCAAAAGTGGCAAGAAGCGGGGAGGGACGGGTACGTCTTCTTCGACAACGACGAGGCCGGCTATGCGGTGCGCAACGCCCTGACCTTGCAGCAACTGCTGCGCTGAGCGCGCGCTGGCCGCGATTTGGCGCCCTCCCCCCTGGCGGGCTATGATTGTGCCGGAAAGGCGCGCCATCGTGGAGGATCCGGCATGCAGGACTGGAACGTGGTGGTCAGTCTCCAGGAACGCGCGTTTCAAAGGGCCTGCCAGCTGCTGGCGCCTCTGGGCCCTGTGCGTCGCACGGACTTCTTCAACGTGCTGGTGATGAACGTCGAGGATCCGCACCAGTTCATGGAGACGCTGCGCGCCTGGTACCACGAGGACCCTCAGGTGCCGCGCCTTCTGGCGCGCGTGGTGCCGGTGAGCCATACTTTCACGTTTCAGACGGCGGAAGAATTCGAGCGCAAGGGCGTGCGAGGCCATCGTCGCCTTTGCGCCGCAGGTGGCGGGCAAGAGCTTTCACATCCGCGTTCACCGCCGCGGCTTCAAGGGCAAGCTGTCGAGCAAAGAAGCCGAGAAGCGGCTGGCCGAAGCGCTCCTGGAGGCGCTGGCGCAGGCCGGCCACGCCAGCCGTGTCCGCTTTACCGACCCCGACGTGGTCCTCGTCGTGGAGACCGTTGGCGGCCGCGCCGGCCTGTCCTTGTGGGACGCGCGAGGACCGGCAGCGCTACCCCTTTTTGCGGCTTGACTGAACCCGCTCACAAGACCGAAAGGAGGTGACAGCCATGGCGCAGTTCATGCAGCCTGACGACGACGCTTCTCGCATCGCCACCATTCCGCGCGAGTTGCCCATTTTGCCGCTGCGCAACACCATTGCCTATCCCTTCTCGGTGCTGCCCCTGGCGGTGGGCATCCCGCGCTCGGTGAAGCTGGTAGAAGATGCCCTGCAGGGCGATCGCCTCATCGGCCTGGTGGCCATGAAAGACAGCTCCATTGAAGAGCCCATGCCCGGGCAGGTGTACGAAACGGGCACGGTGGCCCTCATCCAGCGCGTGGCGCGCACCCCCAACGGCTCGCTGCAGGTGGTGGTGCAGGGACTGGAGCGCTTCCGCATCGAAGAGTGGGTGAGCACGCAGCCCTACCTGCGGGCGCGCATTGCCCTGGCCCCCGACGTGGTGGAGAGCGACCTCGAGCTGGAAGCACTGCAGCGCAGCCTGCACGACCTGGCGCTGGAAGTGGTGGCACTGTCGCCGCACATGCCTAAAGAAGTGGGCGACTTCCTGGCGCAGGTAAAAGACCCGCGCTACCTGGCTTACTTGATTGCTGCCAACGTGCGCCTCGAGATCCCTGACGGGCAGGCGATTCTGGAAGCCGATGACGTCAAGGAGAAATTCCGCCTGCTCATCCGCCACCTGGCGCGCGAGCGCGAGCTGCTGGCCCTGGGGCAGAAGATCCGCTCCGAAGCCAAAGAAGAGATGGACAAAGCGCAGCGCGAGTACTTCCTGCGCCAGCAGCTCAAAGCCATCCAGCGCGAGCTGGGGGAAGCTGATGAGACTTACGCGGTAGTCGAGGAGTACCGCAAGAAAATCGAGGCTGCCGGCATGTCCGAGGAGGCGCGCGCGAGCAGGCCCTGCGGGAGCTGCGCCGCCTGGAGGGGATGCCGTCGCAGGCCGCGGAATACTCGGTGATCAAGACCTACCTCGACTGGCTGGTGGAGCTGCCTTGGCAGGTGCTGAGTACCGACCAGCTCGACATCCACCATGCCCGTGCCGTGCTGGACGAAGACCACTACGACTTGCAGGAAGTCAAGGATCGCATCCTGGAGTACCTGGCGGTGCGCAAACTGATCCGCGAGCGCGGCACCCCCGAAGCCGAAGAGCGGGGTACGGCGATGGGGGCAATTCTGTGCTTCGTGGGGCCGCCGGGGGTGGGCAAGACCAGCCTGGGGCAGTCGATCGCCCGCGCCCTGGGGCGCAAGTTCACGCGCATG
>BPKO01000010.1 GCA_026005175.1 Candidatus Tectimicrobiota bacterium | reverse complement strand
CGGCGTGCCGCCGGCAGAGAGCTTTGCGCGCTTTTGCGAGGCCGTCGACATCGTCCTGGCCGCCTGGACCCAGGAGCGGCTCACCTGGCAAGGGCGCTACTGGCGGTTTGAGGGCATCGAGGTGCTGCCCAAGCCGCTCCAGCAACCCCATCCGCCCACCTGGGTCGCCGCCGGTTCGGAGACCACCCTCTGCTGGGCGGCGCGGCAGGGCTACGGGCTCTTGCTGGGGCCACACGCCCCGCCAGCGGAAATGGCGGCCAAGCATGCGCTGTACTTGCGGGAACTTGCGGCACACGGCCACCCGGTGGCCGGCCGCGAGGTACCCATGACGCGCTTTATCGCCGTGGCGACCAACGACCGTGAGGCCCGAGGAGGTGGCCCGCCGCGGCGCCCGCTGGCTGGTGAGCACTTACGTGAACCAGAGCAAGTCGGCCAGCGCCCTGGCCGCCGTCACCCGCGGCCAGGCGGCTGCCGACCCGGTGGCAGCGTACCTCGACGACATCATCGTGCACGGCTCGCCGCCGCGGGTCATCGAACAGCTGCACCGCCTGCAAGAGGAGATGGGCCTCACGCACCTCATGTGCGCGCCCCCTGAGCCACGCGTCGTTTGTCCTGTTTACCGAGAAAGTCATGCCGCACTTTCTCTAGGGCTCAGCGGCCCTTCTTGCTCTCCTTGCGCACGCGGTCAAGATACTTGCCGGTTTCCACTTCTACCAGCACCGTGTCGCCAGGCTCGATAAACTGCGGTACGAGGATGACCATGCCGTTTCCAGGGTTGCCTCTTTCATGGTGTTTTTCCCCCTGGCTGCGGATGCCGGCGCCGCATACCGTCACCGTGACCGGCAGTGCCTTGGGCAAATCCACGGCCAGTGGCTTGCCCTCATAGCACTCCACCTGCACTTCGTCGCCTTCTTTGAGAAAGGGCAGGGCCTTTTCCAGCGCTGCGCGCGGCAGCGAGACCTGCTCGTAGGTCTCGGGGTGCATGAAGACCACCTCATCGCGATCCACGTAGAGGAGCTGCATTTTAACGCGCTCGAGCAGCACGTCCGTTACCCGCTCGTCAGGCGACCAGCGCATTTCCGTTTGCCGGCCGCTTTGCAAATGGCGCAGGGGTGGCGCGCACGATGCCGGCAAACTGAGCGGTGCCAGAATGCAGGGTGACGGACAGCACCCGGTACGGCTCGCCGTCGATGAGGATTACGTGTCCTTCGCGCAGGTCCTGGGCGGCACGCATACCTCTTCTCCTTCTGCCAGAGCCTCTCCCTTATTATACCGCCGTGTGTGTCGCGCCATGCCGCCGGGCTTTGACACCCTCGCCGCTTGCCCGTATGCTGCAGCAGGCTTTGGCCTTACAGGAGGAGCATGCGATGGACTTGGGCTTACGTGGCAAAGTGGCGATCGTCACCGGCGCCAGCAAGGGGATCGGCCGGGCTATTGCCGAGGAATTTGCCGCCGAAGGGGTGCACCTGGCCCTCTGCGCCCGCGGCCAGGCCCTGCTGCAGGAAGTGGCTGCCGCGCTTCAGCGCCAGCACGACGTGCAGGTGCTGCCCGTGGCTGCCGACTTGAGCACCCTGGCCGGAGTGCAGACCCTGGTGCGGCAGACGGTGCAGCGGTTTGGCGGGGTCGACATTCTGGTCAACAACGCCGGGGCCATTCGTGCCGGGTCGCTGCTGGGCAAGCCCGACGCGGAGTGGCACGAGGACTGGGCGCTGAAGGTGTTTGGCTACGTGCGCCTGATGCGCGAGGTCTTTCCCGTGCTGCAGGCTAGGGGCGGGGGGCGCATCATCAACATCATCGGGGGCGCCGGCCGCCAGCCCAACCCCGGCTACCTGGCCGGCGGCGGGGCCAACGCGGCGCTGATGAACATCACCAAGGCCCTGGCCGACGAGGGCGGGCCGCAAAACATCCTGGTCAACGCCATCAACCCCGGCCCCATTCGCACCGAGCGCTGGGACGGCCTCATGGCCCGCCTGGCGGCAGAGCGGGGGCAGACGCCGCAGGAAGTCGAGGCGGCGTGGCTGCGCGACAACCCGCTGCGGCGCCCTGGCGAGCCGCGCGAGGTGGCCGCCTTGGCAGTGTTTCTGGCCTCGCCGCGGGCCTCGTACATCAACGGTGCCATTATTCCCGTCGATGGGGGGGCCACACGCTGCATCTGATGTCCGCTGCGGCACCCGGCGGCGCAGAAAATCCCCTGGCACAATCCGTGTCGCCGTCCTATACTCTTTATCCACAGAAGTAACCGGAAGAGAGGGACGGGAAGCCGGGCAGTTCCCAAGACAGGCCAGGTGCCTTGACCATGACCGCGCGTCGTGGCAGCGCCGGTTTTGTATCCTGCCGACAGTCCTGCACGGGTGAGCCGTGGGAGGGGCAGTGCCACTCCCCGGGAGCCTGTCCGCTCGAACCGCACGCGACGTTGATCCCCTTGCTATAAGCGGCAGCAGTCTGAAGTAAGGAGTTTTGGTGTGGAGGCGAGCGTGCAATTTCACGTGCTCTCGTTTGAAGGGCCTGATCCCTATAGCTATGCCGGTGGCCTGGCCAGCCGCGTCACCGGGCTTACTGAGGCCCTTGCCGCCGCCGGCTTTGAGACGCACCTCTGGTTCATTGGCGATCCGGCCCTGCCCGGGCACGAGCGCCGGGGACGCCTGGTGCTTCACCGCTGGTGCCAGTGGATCAGCCGCTACCATGCAGCCGGTGTCTACGACGGAGAAGAGGGCAAGCGTGCCGACTATACGGCTTCCTTGCCGCCGTTTCTGTGGCGGGAGGTGCTGGCCGCACACTTACAGCGCGGCGGTCGCGCCGTGGTGCTGGCCGAGGAGTGGCACACGGTGGAGGCGGTGCTGCATCTGGACGCCTTGCTGCACGAGCAGGGTTGCCGCCCGCAGGTGGCGGTGCTGTGGAACGCCAACAACACCTTTGGCTTTGAGCGCATTGACTGGCGGCGCCTGGCGGCGGCCGCCACCATTACCACGGTGAGCCGCTACATGAAGCATCTGATGCGCCCGCTGGGCGTCGATCCTCTCGTGATTCCCAACGGGCTGGCCAGTGCCGCCTTGCGCTTGCCCAGGCGCGAAGCGGTGCTCGCCTTCCGCAGCCAAGTCGGAAACCGGGTGGTGCTCAGCAAAGTGGCGCGCTGGGACCCCGAAAAGCACTGGCTGCTGGCGGTGGCCATTGTGGCCGAGCTGAAGCGCCAGGGCTGGCGGCCGCTTCTGGTGGCGCGCGGCGGCGTTGAGCCCTACGGTGCCGAGGTGCTGGCCGCGGCTCGCGACGCCGGACTGCGGGTGGTGGAGCGCAGCGCCACGCACCCCGGGGTGGGCGGGCTGCTCCAGCTGGTGGCCGAGACCGAGGACGTCGACGTCCTTAGCGTGCGTTCACACCTCGACCCCGACAGCCGGCGGGTGCTCTTCCAGGGCAGCGATGCCGTCTTGGCCAACAGCCGTCACGAACCCTTTGGCCTGGTAGGACTGGAAACCATGGCGGTGGGCGGCGTGGCCTGCACCGGCTGCACCGGCGAAGATTATGCGCAACCGGGCCGCAACGCCTTGGTGCTAGAGACTGCCGATCCCGTGGAGTTTCTGGAGCTGTTTGCCGCCTTGCGGGCCAACCCCCGGCAGGAGCAGGCCCTGCGGCGTGCCGGCCGCCGCACCGCCTTGCAGTACGCCTGGCCCACCTTGCTGCGGGGCGTTTTGCTGCCGCGCCTGCGCCTCCTTGCTCCTCATCCCGAGCGCGCCGCAGCCTAGCACCCTCTTCTGGGAGGGGCCCCCTGCGGGGCGCCCCTCCCGCTGCGTTAGTAGCGCCGGCGGCCGCCGCGGTTATCCCCAGGGCGCTTCTCTTGTGGCCGGGCTTCGTTGACCACCAGCCGGCGTCCCTGCAGCTGCGAGCCATTGAGGGCCTTGATGGCCTGCTGGGCTTCGGCCTCGGTGCGCATTTCGACAAAGCCAAAGCCGCGCGACTGCCCGGTGGCGCGGTCGGTGATCACGCGCACGGCGTCGACCACCCCATACGGGGAAAAGAGCTCCCGCAGCTGGTCCTCGGTGACCGAATAGGGCAAGCCCCCGACATAAATGTTCTTTCCCATATGCTCCTCCTGACGCTATGCGGGTTGCCAGCAGCCCCGGGCGCACGACCGCAGAAGGAGCAGGAAAGAACAGGCAGAACAGAGACGTCACGGCTGGTCCTTCGGGAAGGGGCACGAGGGCGAGACAGACCTCACATAGCGGTTGCTAAAGCCTTTTCGAGCATTGCTCACCGAAGTGGCGAGGCAATCATATCCCGCGCCCGTGGCCCTGTCAACTCCCTGGCTGGGGGTGGTTGTCTCGCGCCTCTTGCTGCCTTGACCTGGCGTTGCCGGCGCCCTATGCTGAGGGGCGTGTTCGTCGCTCCCCTCAAGTTGAGGAGACACCCGATGCCGCTTGATCCGCAAGCCCGCCAGGTGCTTGAGCAGCTCGCTGCCCTCGGGCTGCCGCCGGCGCACACCGTCACCCCGGAAGAGGCTCGCCGCAACATGAAAGCACGGCCGCGCGCCGCCGGCCCGGACGTGGCCAAGGTCGAAACGCGCCTGCTTCCAGGGCCGGCAGGCCCGCTGCCGGTGCGCCTCTACACCCCGCCTGGCCGCGGGCCGTTCCCCGTGCTCATGTGGTTCCATGGTGGCGGCTGGGTGGTAGGCGACCTCGACACCGCCGATCCCACCGCGCGCCACCTGTGTGTGGGGGCGGGGTGCGTGGTGGTCTCGGTGGACTACCGCCTGGCCCCGGAGGCCAAATTTCCCGCCGCGGCCGAGGACTGCTACGCCGCCACGTGCTGGGTGGCGCAGCATGCCGCGGAAATCGGCGGCGAGGCGGAGAGAATCGCCGTGGGCGGCGACAGCGCCGGGGGCAACTTGGCCACGGTGGTGGCCCTCATGGCGCGCGACCGCGGCACGCCGTCGCTCGTCTTCCAGCTCCTCGTCTACCCGGTGACGGCGCGCCACTTCGAGACCGCTTCTTACCAGCGCTACGCCGAGGGCTACTTGCTGCTGCGCGACACCATGCGCTGGTACTGGGACCAATACCTCAACCGCCCCGAAGAGGCGCAGCACCCCTACGCCGCGCCGCTGCTCGCCTCAGACCTGCGCGGCCTGCCGCCGGCGCTGGTGATCACCGCCGAGTGCGATCCCCTGTGCGACGAGGGGGAGGCCTACGCCCGGCGGCTGCAGGAGGCAGGGGTGCCCACCGCTTACCGCTGCTACGAGGGCATGATCCACGGCTTCTTTGCCATGCCCGAGCTGCTCGACAAGGGCAAAGAAGCGCTGGCCGAGGCCAGCGCCGCCCTGCGCCAGGCCTTTGCCACCGCGGCAGCGCGGCCCGTCTAGGCGCTTTCGACCCGCTCGAAGTCGATGCGCTCGTGCAGCGGCATGCCCAGGAGGAAGCGGCGCAGGCAATCGAGGCCCATTTCCACGGCCCCCAGGCGTACCCACTCGCGGCCGCCAACGATACGGCTGCGGCGCGTGGCCACGGTGTCGGCAGTGGCGATGGCCAGGCAGAGGGTGCCGCCCAAGTCGATGCGGTCCTCGCCGGCGTCGACTTCCACCAGCACCGCCAGGGCGAGCGAGGTCTCGCTTTGCTGGCGGGCCGCGGTGGCCACGCGGGCCGCCACTTCCGGGGTAAGGGTCTCGGGAGGCGGCTCGGCCAGCCCCACGGCGCGGTAGACATCGCCCAGGGTACGGGCCACGGTGCCCCGGCGCAGCACCGCCTCGGCGCCAGGCAAGGGGACCAAGCGCGCTGCAATCTGGCCGCCGGTGAACGTCTCCACGATAGCCAGCGAGGCCTGCCGCTTTTGCAGCTGCGCCAGCACCACGCCTTCGAGGGTGTCGTCGTCCTCGGCGACGATGAAGTTGCCCAGGCGCCGCCGCACTTCCTGCACCACCGGCGCCAACTTGGCCTCGATGTCGGCGCGGTCCTTGCCGCGCACGGTAAGTTTGGTTTCCAGCTGCGGGTAGTGGGCGCGGAAGCCCAGCTTGACGCTGCCATCGGGCACCAGCGCCTCGACCCCTTTGAGCAGGGCATCGACGTGCGACTCACCCAAGCCGTAGGAGTGGAAGCGCTTGAGGAAAATGGCCGTCTGCTGGCCGCTGCGCGCCAGCAGGCGCGGGATGATCTGCTCCTCGAACATGCGGCGCAGCTCCCGCGGCACGCCCGGCGTGAAGTAAAAGCGCGCCTTGCCGATGTCGAGGGCAAAGCCGCAGGCGGTGCCGATGGGGTTGTCGATGAGCTCGGCGCCGGCAGGAAGCATGGCCTGCTTGCGGTTGTTGGGCGGCATGACGCGGCTGCGGCGGCGGAAAAACTCCTCCATGCGCGCCAGCCACGTCTCGTTGAGCACCAGCTCGACGCCCGCCGCTTGCGCAGCCACTTCCTGCGACAAGTCGTCTACCGTCGGCCCCAGGCCACCGTTGACGATCACCGCGTCGGCGCGCTGCCCTGCCAGCTGGAAGGCCAGCAGCAGGTCCTCGCGGTTGTCGCCCACGGTGGTTTCCCAGCGCACCGAGAGGCCCACTTCCTCGAGCTTCTGGCTCATGTAGCTAAAGTTGGTGTTGACGATTTTGCCGCTCAACACCTCGTCGCCGGTACAGATGATTTCGATACGCATCGTTCCTCTACTCTCGCTGATGGCCTACGGAGAAATGCCGCCTGCATTGTAGTGGATTTCCCAGCTGGCGGGCAATGCCCGGCGTGGTGGGCTTGCCCTGCGCCAGCAGGCGCGGCACGATGCGATGAACCCCTCTGACCTGGGAGGTCCGATCATGACCGACACGGCGCTGCACTGGCAAACCCTTGCTGAGCTGGCCCCACAGCTGCGCCGCGGCACGCTGTCGCCGGTGGCGCTGGTAGAGCACTTGCTGGCCCGCATCGAGGCCCTTGATGGCACCCTGCACGCCTTTCGCCTGGTGACGCGCCAGCGCGCCCTGGACGCCGCGCACGCCGCCGAGCGGGCGCTACGCGCCGGCGTGGACCTCGGGCCGCTACACGGCCTGCCCTTTGCCGTCAAGGACATCATCGACGTGCAGGGCCTGCCTACCACTGCCGGTTCCGACTTGTTGCGCGACCACGTGGCCAGTGCCGACGCCACCGTGGTGCGCCGCTTGCAGCAAGCGGGCATGGTGCTGCTGGGCAAAGTCCACACCGTGCAGTTTGCTTTGGGGGCACCGGGCATCAACCACCACCACGGCACGCCGCACAACCCCTGGCATCCCACGCCGCACGTGCCCGGCGGCTCGAGCAGTGGCTCCGGGGTAGCGGTGGCGGCCGGCCTGGTGCCGGTGGCGCTGGGCACCGACACCGGGGGCTCGGTGCGCATTCCCGCCGCGCTGTGCGGAGTAGTGGGATTGAAGCCCAGTATGGGGCAGGTCAGCCGCGCCGGCGTCTTCCCCCTGAGCTGGACCCTCGACTCGGTAGGGCCGCTGGCGCGCAGCGTCGAAGATGCTGCCCTCGTCTACCAGGCCCTGCGCGGCCCTGACCCGGCCGATGCCACCACCCACGGTGCGCCGCTGCAGGACGTGCTGGCCGGGCTCAAAGACGGGGTGCGCGGCTTGCGGCTGGTACTGGCCGAGGGCGTGCTGTGGGAGGACGTTGACCCCGAGCTGGCCGCCGCGGTGCGCGCCGCCGGCGAAGTGCTGGCCGACCTTGGGGCCCACGTCGACCGCCGTCCCTTTGCGCTGGCTGCGGAAGCCCTGGAAGCCAACGCCCGCGGCCTGCTCAGCCTGGCCGAGGCTTACGTGGTGCACCACGAGCGCCTGGGAGAGCGTTTTGAGGCCTACGACCCTGTCGTCCAGTACCGCATCCTGGCCGGCAAAGCGGCCAGCGCCGCGGACTACCTACAGGCCTTGCGCGCCCACGAGGCGCTCAAGGTCAAGGCGCAGGAGGCGCTGCGCGACATCGACGCCTTGCTGGCGCCCACCACCGCGGTGCCAGCGCGGCCGGTGGCGGAAGTTGATGCTTCGCTCGAGACTTACCAAGCGTGGAACCCGCGCTACTCGCGCAACACGCGCGTGGCCAACATGCTGGGTCTGTGTGCCCTCAGCGTGCCCTGCGGCCTTACCGCCAAGGGGCTGCCCATTGGGCTAATGATTATGGGCAAAGCCGGCGACGAGGCCACGGTGCTGCGCGTGGGCTATGCCTACGAGCAGGCCACCGCCTGGCACCGGCACCATCCCGATCTGGGGTGGTGCGGCGGGTGACTTACAGCGCCGTTTCGTAAATGCGGTAGCGCTTGTAGAGCCGTGCCCCCAGCAGCTGAGCCGCTTTGTTCATGAGCGTGTTGTCTTCCAGCACCCAGGACAGCTCGGCCCAGGTAAAGCCAGCCTGGCGGGCGCGCTGGATGACCTCGCGGTAAAAGAGGGCGCCAAAGCCCAAGGCCTGGTACTCGCGCTTGATACCTAAGGTGATCACCCGGATGCCGCGGATGCGGCGCCGGTGCCACAGGAACTTAAACAGGCCCAGGGGGAAGAGGCGGCCGCTGCGGAGGCGAATCAGCACTTCGTTGTAGTTGGGCAGGGCAAGCAGAAAGCCCACCGCCTTGCCCTGGTACTGGCCGATGAGGGCCAGCTGCGGGTGGACGAGGCGCTTGAAGTCGCGGGCGACGAAGTCAAACTCCTGCGGCGTCATGGGCACGAAGCCCCAGTTGCGGGCCCAGGCGTTGTTGTAGATGTCGCGCACTATCTCCAGTTCCTCCTGGAAGCGGCGCAGCTCAACGGGGCGCAGCTGCAGGGGATAGCGCTGGGCCAGCGCCGCGCACACCCGCTCCAGCTTGGGGCTGACGGCCAGGGTGGCCTCGTCGAGGTAGTAGGCGTAGAGGTCCTTGGCCTTGGCGTAGCCCAGCGCTTCCATGCGCTCGATGTAGTACGGGGGATTGTAGGGCATCAGAAAGCAGGGGGGGCGGTCGTAGCCCTCGAGGAGAAACCCCACCTCGTCGTTGGTGCTGGGGTTCATGGGGCCCAGCATGCGGTCGCAGCCGCAGGCGCGCAGCCAGGCCTGGGCGGTGTCGAGGAGGGCCTGGAAGACGCTGGCCTCGTTGATGGCCTCAAGAAAGCCGAAGAAGCCGGCCCGATCCTGGTGATAGCGGTTGTGGGCCAGGTTGTGGATGGCGGCAATGCGCCCCACCACCTGCTGGCCGCGGTAGGCCAGAAAGAGCTGGTGGGGATTGGCGGCAAAGAAAGGGTTACGGGCGGGATCGAAAAAGCGAAGGCGCTCGCCGATGAGGGGCGGCACCCAGTGGGGATCGGCCCCGTAGAGGCGCCAGGGAAACGTGATGAAACGCCGCCGCTCACGGCGCGAGCGCACCGGGCGAACCAAAATGGGGTCAGAGAACTTTTTTCCGGCCATCACCGTGCGCTGGGAGACGGCAGGGGCAAAAGGAGCAGGGCCAGGGCGGCAAGGCCGAAAAGACCGGCGATGTATGCAAACACCACGTGGGCTGCCGCTGGGTCGTACAGCCAGCCGGCGAGGGCCGGCGAGGGAGCGCTCAGGAGCAGGCGCGAAAACGACACCAGGCCGATGGCGCTGGTGGTTACTTGGCGGCCGACGACGTCGAGGGCGGCGGCGGTGAGAATGGGCTGATCGCTGTAAAGAAAGATGCCAAGAACGGCAAGCAGCACCACCAGCGGGACGCCCTCGCCGACCCACACGAGCAACAGCGTGCCCGCTGCCAGGGTGAGCAAGCCGGGAACGAGCACCACCTTGCGGCCCCAGCGGTCTGAGAGATGCCCGAGCAGTGGGGAAGCTCCCAGCCCCACCAGGTGCAGCAGACCAAAGTAAAAACCCCGTGTGCTGTCGGGCAGGCCGAGCACGTCCTTGGTGTAGAGCGCCAGCATGACGGTAAACGCCACGAACGCCATGCCCCGCAGTCCGGCCACCCCGACGAGGCCCCAGAAGGTGCGATTGGTGAGCATCTGCCGCGTGTAGGCCAGCTGCTGCGCCGGCGAAAGCGGCTCTCCGGCGCCGTCGTCCGTGCCGATGTGGCGAAAGGCCCAGAAAACCAGGCCCGTGGCCAGCAGCGGCAGAACAGCATAGATGCTGAGGATGCCGCGCCAGCTCAAAATCGCCAGCAGCAGGCCGGTGAGCGAAGGCCCAAGGATGTCGCCGACGTTTCCGCCCATGCCGTGCACCGAGAGGGCAAAGCCGCGGCGCTCGGCAAAGCGGTGCGACAGCGCCGCCATGGCCGGCAGGTGCCACAGGGAGGCGGAAGCTGCCACCACCGCCATGCCCAGCAGCAGCAGGGGATAAGTGGGGGCCAGGCCGAGGAGCAGCCATCCCAGGCCAAAGCAGCCCGTGCACACCGCCATGATGAGCCCCCAAAAGCGCCGCAAGAAGTCCATGAGCACGCCGCCGGGGAGGTCAACGGCCCCGGCGGCCAGCTCCTGCGCCGTGGCCAGGGCCGCCGCCTGCACGTCAGAGAGGGCCAGGGTGTCCCGCACGTGGGGCAGCATCACCCACAGGCTCTGGCGGAAGGCGTGAAACCCCGCGTGGCTGGCAGTCATGCTGCCCAGGATAAACCCCCGGCGCTGGCGGAGGTCGCGCCGTGCCGCGGCGTCGCGCATCCTGGCCCCCGCGGTCCTTACTGGGGCTGGGGCGCAAAATCAGGCGCCAGCATGAGGTAGGTTTTCTGCGCCACGATGAGCGACCGCACGCGCGGAAGATACTTCTCGCGCCAGTCCGGATCCTGACGCAGCTTCTCCTTGGCTTCCTCGAGGTGGGCGTGGTCTCGAAACGCCCAGATGTGTACCACCTGATTGAGCTCGCCCACGTCGCTGTAGTACCAGCCGGCGAGCTTGATCCCGTAGCGCTGGCGAATGGGCAGGGCCAGCTCCCGCACCGCCGCCATGTACTCGGGAACGCCGCCGGGGACCAGCGTGTACATGCGGAAATCGTAAACCATCTCTTTCTCCTTCACCCTGCGCCTCAGGCGCAGGGTCCATCATAGCGACGGGCGCTGCGGCAGGCAAGAGGCGACTTCAGAGGCGGGGACAGGGGGGCTGCGATGGCCAACCCGGTACGCCGTGCAGTGCGCCAGGGCGACCAGCGTGCCCGTTTCGTCGTACACGCTGACCTCGTAGAGGCCGGTGCGCCGGCCTTGCTGGCGCTGGCGTGCCTCGGCGATCAGCCGTGCCTGGGGCGCTACCGTCGCCAGGTAACTGATGGTCACGTTGAGCGCCAGCGCCGGGACCCCGTGCGCATTGCAGGCCACGGCAAAGGCCGCATCAGCCAGGGTAAAGATGACGCCGCCGTGTGGCGTGCCGTAAAAGTTGATCATGTGCGGCTGGAGTTGCAAGGCCAGGCGGCAGTATCCCGGACGGATATCGAGATACTCAATGCCCAGGGACTGCGCCCAAGGGTCGCTTTGCAGGCGCTGGCGCAAGGCGTCAGGAACAGGCTGCACGCGTCATCTCCTTCTTTCGTCACTCGCGGTGTCGGCACAGCGTGGCAGGCGTTTCAGGAGCGTGAGGCCACCGGGCGGGGGACGGCGCGCCGTCGGCGGCCAAGCAACAACAAAAAGGGAAAGCTGAGCACGAAGAGCATTGCCATCACCCAGAAGACGTCGTTGTATGCCAGCATCGTTGCTTGACGGTGCACGGCCCGGTCGAGCAGCTTTAGGGCGGCATCGGTGTCCACGCCGGGCGGCATCCCGCCGCCGGCCAGCCGCTCGCCCAGGGCCGCTAGCGCCCGCCATGTCGGCTCGTCATAGGGCGTCACGTGCTCTACGAGACGGGCGCGGTGAAAGGCGGTACGCTGCGCCACCAGGGTGGCGACCAGGGCATAGCCGAGGTTCCCTCCCACACGCCGCGCCAGGGTGTAGAGTCCGGAAGCGGCGGTGAGCAGGCGCGGCGGCATGGTGCGCATCGAGGCTGCCGACATGACGCTGAACATAAAGGCCATGCCGCTGCCGGTGAGCACCAGCGCTGGCAGCATCTGCGCCCCGCCCACCTCCAGGGTGTAGTGTGCCATGTCGAAGTAGCCTACCATCATCAGCACGATGCCGCCCCCGACCAGCAGGCGGCTGTCCACCAGATTGTAGAGACGGCCGGCCAGCGGGGCCAGCACCAGCATGGCCAGAGCCCGCGGCATCTGGATGAGGCCTGAGTCGAACACCGAGTAGCCACGCAGTTGCTGTAAAAACAGCGGCAAAATAAAAATGCTCCCGAATAGGGTGATGCCGAAAATAAACCCCATGCTGGTGCCGGCCAGGAAAGGCACGTTTTTCAGCACCCGCAAGTTGACCACCGGCTCTTCTGCCCGCAGCTCCCACCACACCAGCGCCGCCAAGGCCAGTAGTGCCACCAGCGCCGCCACTACGATGAAGCGCGAGGCAAACCAGTCTTCGCGCTCGCCGCGCTCAAGAAACAGCTGCAAGGCGGTGAGGCCCACCGCCAGCAAGCCAATCCCCACCCAGTCAATGCGTGCCAGGGTGCGCTGCAAATAAGGCGGGTCGTGGAGCACCGCCGCTGCCATGGCCATGCCAAGCACCCCCACCGGCAGGTTGATGTAGAAGATCCACGGCCAGCCATAGTGATCCGTCAGCCAGCCCCCCAACACCGGCCCCACCGCCGGCGCCACCACCACCCCCATCATGTAGAGGGCCATGGCCATGCCCCGCTCTTCTTCGGGAAACGTCTCAAGCATGATGGCCTGGGCGACTGGAATGAGGCCGCCGCCGCCAATGCCTTGGAGCACCCGCGCCAGGATCATCATCTCCAGCGAGCGCGCCGCCCCGCACAAGGCCGAGGCTCCGGTGAAGAGCAGGAAAGAGAAGAGATAAAACCGCTTGCGGCCCAGCAGGACGCTGAACCAGGCCGACATGGTAACCAGGATGATTTCGGCGATGCTGTAAGCCACCGCCACCCAGGTGATGGCATCCAGTGAGACGCCAAAGGTGCCCAGCATCTGTGGCATGGCCACGTTGACGATGCTGATGTCCATCACCGACACAAAGCTGCCCAGCACCACAGTGGCGGCAATCAGCCACTTGGCGGCTGGAGTTCCCGGGGAGGGCATCCTGGTTCGGTTCATGGCGAGTGGATGGCGACGGTGACCACCACCGACATGCCGGGGCGCAGCACCGGCTCTCGGGCGGGAGAGTCATCGAGGACAATTTTCACCGGCACGCGCTGCACCACTTTGACGAAGTTGCCGGTGGCGTTTTCCGGAGGCAGCAGGCTAAACACCGCGCCGGTGCCCGGACTGATGCTGGCCACGGTGCCGGTAAAGACGTGGCCGGGGTAGGCATCGACTTTGAGCGTTGCTTTTTGCCCGGGGCGCATGTGGGTGAGCTGGGTCTCCTTGAAGTTGGCTTCCACCCACACGTCGTCAAGCGGTACGATGGCCAGCACCGGCCGTCCCGCCTGCACCACCTGGCCGACTTCGAGGTTCTTCTTGGCCACCACGCCGGCCAGCGGCGCGCGCAGGGTGGTATAGGCCAGCTGCAGGCGGGCTTCCTCGAGATCCGCCTGCGCCTGCTGCAGCAAAGCTCTGGCCATCTCTGCCTGCGCCCGCTTTACGGCCACGTCTTGCTGCCGGGCCTGAGTGCCGCGGTGCAGGGCCTGCATTTCGGCGACTTGGGCGCGGGCCCGCACCACCGCCTGCTGCCGCATCTGCACGTCGACGCGAGCCCGTTCCACTTCGTGCTGCGCCTGGCGCAGCTGCTCCTGACTTGCCCGCCAGCGGGCCGCGGCGGCATCGAGGGTGGCCTTGGCTTCATCCACTTGCTGCTGCGGGACCACGCCGGCGGCAAGCAGCTGCTCCAGGCGGGCAAAGGCGGTGCGTGCCATCTCCAGGCGCGCCCGCGCGGCTTCGCCCTCGGCCCGGGCGGCGGCTACCGCGGCCTCCAGGGTACGCAAGCGCGCCTGCGCTTCGGTCGCGGCATGCTGCGCCTCTTGTAGCGCCGCGCGTGCTGCGCGCACCATGGCTTCGGCGCGCGCGGTGTCGCTGCGGGTGCTGTCCTGAGCCAGCTGCACTTCCTGCTCGGCTTGCTGTAGCCGTGCCCGGGCCACCGCCACGGCAGCTTCGGCTTGCTGCACGCGCACCGCAAAGTCCCGCGGATCGAGCCGTGCCAGCACCTGCCCTGCCTCGACCTGCTGGTGGTCGTCGACAAACACCTCGAGCACCGTGCCGCTGACGCGGGGGCTGACGGGCACGATAGTCCCTACCACGAAGGCGTCGTCGGTGGTTTCGTGTGTCTGGTAGTAGTGCCACAGCCGCAGGCCATAGGGCAGCCCCAGGGCGAGCAGGGCAGCGAGTACCCCCAGCGCCACCAGGCGGCGGAGTCGCCGCGGCCGTCGGCCGGCGACCGACCCTGAGGATAGCGGCGCAGACGCCAGGGTGGCCGTGTCGGGCTGCTGCTCTGCCATGGGCGTCTTCCTCAGGGACAACTCGTCACGCCGCTGCGGTAGGGATGGTGGCAGGACTATACGCCCGCCAGCGCGGCGCTGTCAAGCCGAGGCGCGAACTGCTTGCTTGCCGCCGCGCCGCCTCTGCTAGCCCCTGTGCTATAATTGCGCGAGGCAAGGAGGGCATATGCCGTTTACCCCTGACGACCTGCGCGATTTTCTTCGCCTGCTGCGCGAGCGTCCCGAGTGGCTGGACGAGGTGCGCCGTCTGGTGCTTACCGACGAGCTCCTTGGCCTGCCGGCGCTGGTGCAGAAGCTGGCCGAGGCGCAACAGCGTCTCGCCGAGCACCTCGAGCGTCTTCAGACCCAGGTAGCGCAGCTGGCAGAAGCGCAGGCGCGTACGGAAGCGGCGCTGTCGGCGTTGCGGGAAGAGACGGAGCGGCGCTTTGAGCAGCTGGCCGAGGCGCAAGCGCGCACCGAGGCACGGCTGGAGCAGCTGACCGAGGCGCAGGTTCAGCTCGAGCAGCGGGTAGCGCAGCTGGCAGAAGCGCAGGCGCGTACGGAAGCGGCGCTGTCGGCGTTGCGGGAAGAGACGGAGCGGCGCTTTGAGCAGCTGGCCGAGGCGCAAGCGCGCACCGAGGCACGGCTGGAGCAGCTGACCGAGGCGCAGGTTCAGCTCGAGCAGCGGGTAGCACAGCTGGTCGAGGCGCAGGCGCGTACGGAAGCGGCGCTGTCGGCGTTGCGGGAAGAGACGGAGCGGCGCTTTGAGCAGCTGGCCGAGGCGCAAGCGCGCACCGAGGCGCGGCTGGAGCAGCTGGCCGAGGCGCAGGTTCAGCTCGAGCAGCGGGTAGCGCAGCTGGCAGAAGCGCAGGCGCGTACGGAAGCGGCGCTGTCGGCGTTGCGGGAAGAGACGGAGCGGCGCTTTGAGCAGCTGGCCGAGGCGCAAGCGCGCACCGAGGCACGGCTGGAGCAGCTGGCCGAAGCGCAGGTTCAGCTCGAGCAGCGGGTAGCACAGCTGGCCGAAGCGCAGGCGCGTACGGAAGCGGCGCTGTCGGCGTTGCGGGAAGAGACGGAGCGGCGCTTTGAGCAGCTGGCCGAGGCGCAAGCGCGCACCGAGGCACGGCTGGAGCAGCTGGCCGAAGCGCAGGTTCAGCTCGAGCAGCGGGTAGCACAGCTGGCCGAAGCGCATACCCGGCTCGAAGAGCGGGTAGCCGAGCTGGCCGAGGCGCAAGCGCGTACCGAGGCGCGGCTGGAGCAGCTGGCCGAGGCGCAGGTTCAACTCGAGCAGCGGGTAGCACAGCTGGCCGAAGCGCAGGCACGACTCGAAGAGCGGGTAGCCGAGCTGGCCGAGGCGCAAGCGCGCACCGAGCGTCGTCTCGACCGTCTCACCGCCGAAGTGGGGATGCTCAAAGGCGATGCGCTGGAGCGGCGCTACCGCGAGCGGGCTTTTGCCTACTTTGCGCCACTGGTGCGGCGGCCGCACGTGGTGTTTGGGGATGAGCTGGTGGCCATGCTTGCCGAAGCAGTAGCACAGGGCCAGTTGAGCGAAGCTGAGGCCGACGAAGTCACGCAGGCCGATGTCATCGTCGCCGGCCGGCGTCGCGAGGACGACGCCCCCGTATACTTGGTGGTCGAGGTGTCCTGGGGCGTTGGCCCCACCGACGTGCAGCGTGCTGCCGAGAGGGCTGCGTTGCTGGCCAAAACCGGTACCGCCACCGTGCCGGTAGTGGCCGGGGCCACGATTACCCCACCGGCACGGCGGCTGGCACGAGACCTGCGCGTGCAGCAAGTCACCAACGGTCGCCTGCACACAACCTCGTCCTAGACATCCTGTCTCTGGTTCCCCGGCGGTAGCGAAGGGAAGCTACGTGGACAGCGGCACGAAAATCGACACCCGCGGTTCGTCGCCCACCTCGCGGGTGATGTGTCCCTGGCCCGTTACGTCCTCGGCAATGAGCACATCGCCCGGGCCGAGCCGCCGCACCGTCCCGTCGCCGACCTCGATCTCTACCGCTCCGGAGAGGATGAACACGCATACCCGGCCCGGGGCGTTGTGCCAGGGATTGGTGCGCTGCGCGTGGAAGCGCCGCGCGACAATGCCGCTGGCGGCGTGCACCACGGCGTAATCGGACTGGTCGCCGCGGGGCTCAAAGACCGGCTCGATGTCTTCGAAGTGCGACTGGCCGTCGGCTCCGGTATACAGGCGTAAAATGGCCATCGGATGTCCTCCTCTCCAGGAGTTGCTGGGCGTGTCCAGGGCCTACCATATCCGCTTCGTCTCCGGCTGTCGAGCCGTCCCGGCAAGAGGCAAGCCGGGATGGGCCGGCGGCCTCATCGTCTGAGGGCATCCCGGTGCGCATGTACACCCACGGCGTCATTGCCTACCTCCTGTACGCCAGGCGCTCGCTGCGCGAGCGGCGGCTGGCTGCGCTGGGCGGCGTGCTGCCCGACGCCATCCTGGCCCTGGGCTTTGTGCCACACGCGCTTGAGCCGCTGATCGCCTCGCCGTGGCTATCGCAGCTACACGCGCTGCTACACTTTTCGGCGCTGCACCTGGTGACCGTGGCGATGCACTCTTTGCTGCTCGTGGGGCTTGCCCTGGCCCTGGCGGCTGCCGCCTACCGGCCGCTACTGCCATGCCTGGTGGGGATGTTTGCGCACGGGGTGGCCGACTTGCTGACGCACCAGCGCTGGGCCTACAACCATTTCTTTCCCTTACCCTTGGCGCCCTTTGTGGCTCCGGTAGACTACACCACCTTTGGCTTTACCGTTGCCGAGCACCTCTTCTTGCTCCTGGTGGGCGCATGGTGGCTGCGCCGCCGGCGGCGCCTGGCTGCCTGAGGCGGCCGGCAACGTCCCGGGCCACGCGCGCGGCGGGCGGCTTGCCTTGCCCTGGCCTATGGGAGACAATGCCGCCGGCAGCGCGCGGTCGCGTTGCCGCGCTGCGGCGAGGGCCCGCCGCGGCGCAAGGTCGCATGGCAAGCAAGGAGCATTGGAATGAAGCTGCAAGGCAAAGTCGCCCTGATTACCGGTGCCGGTTCGGGCTTTGGACGCGCCAGCGCCCAGCTCTTTGCCCAGGAAGGCGCCCGCGTGGTGCTCGTCGACGTCAACGAGTCGGCCGCGCGGCAAACGCAGGCCACCCTGGAGGGGAGTGAAAGCGCGGTGGTGGCAGCCGACGTCACGCGGGCTGCCGATACGGCGCGCATGGTGCAGGCAGCCGTCGAGCGTTACGGCCGCCTCGACATCCTGTTTAACAACGCCGGCATCAGTGTGCCTCCCCGTCCGGCAGAAGACGTCGACGAGGAAACGTGGGACCGCATCATGGCAGTGAACCTCAAAGGGGTGTTTTTGGGCTGCAAGTACGCCATCCCGGTGATGAAGCGCCAGGGCGGCGGGGTCATTCTCAACACCGCCTCGGTGGCCGGATTGCGGCCGCGCCTGGGCACCCTTCCCTATGCCACCTCCAAAGGGGCGGTGATTACCCTGACCAAAGCCCTGGCGCTGGAGCTGGCGCCGCACCGCATCCGCGTCAACTGCCTGGCGCCGGTGGCCGCCGATACGCCGCTGCTGCGCACCATCGTCGGCGATGACCCGCAGGCCCTGCAGAGCCGCATGGCTTCCATCCCCTGGGGGCGTCTGGCCACTGTGGAGGACGTGGCCCGCGCTGCCCTGTACCTCGTTTCTGACGACGCCGACATGCTCACCGGCGTCTGCCTGCCCGTCGACGGCGGCCGCAGCCTCTAGGAGGAGGCAGCGAGGAGGGTGCGCACCGCCTGCTCCACCGCCGTGCCGCGGAAAAAGTCGGGGTTCGTGCCGGCGTAGAGGGTGGCCGGGTGGGTAAAGGCAAAGTCACGGAAGTCCTCGGCACTGATCAGCCCCTTTTCGACTAGTTCGTAAGCTTCTTCGGTCACTGAGGTCATATCAGGTACGTCCCAGTGGCCAATATCGGAGCTGAGCATGGCCCGCAGGCGGGCCCCGAAGGGGTTGACGCGGGTATTGAAGGCCCAGGCGTTGAGCGGGTCGTCGGCCTCGCAGCCAAAGTAGAAGTGGGGCACGAAGAGATCCCGGATTTCCTCGGCGCGGGTGATCTGGCAGGCCGCCCACTCGTCGAGGAGTTCGGGCTCCTGCTGCTCGCCCAAGCGCGGCGGCGCCTGGCGCAGGGCTTCCAGCTTGTCGGCCACCAGGGAGCCGCCGTAGCGCTCCAAGAGGGCGAAGTACTGCTGGCGGTCGAGGTTGGCCGGATTGTAGTTCTCCAGGCGCTGGCGGTTGCGCTTCTCCCAGTGGCCCACGAGGTCGGCGTAGAGGCTACAGGCCCAGGCCACGCCGCACTCGAGAAAGGCCACTTTGAGGGTGGGAAAGCGCCGCGTCACCCCGCCAAAGAACAGGGCTTTGCACAGGGCTTCGGCCGCGGCAGCAAAATGGCCGATGTGGTTGTACATGTAGTTGGTCACCGCGGTGCGGCTTCCCCACCCCATCCCCGAGGAATGGCAAGCCGGTACCACCCCCAGCTCGACGCACCGGGCCCAGAAGGGGTCGTAGTCGTAGGCGCTGTCGAGGGCCAGGACGTCAAGCCACCGCTGCCCGTTGGGCAGCTGGCGGCGTACGTAGCTCGGGATGAGGATGGCCTTGAGGCCCAGCTGCTGCACGGCGTAGTCGAGCTCGGCGATGCCTTCCTGCGGCGTATGCAAGGGAATTACCGCTGCCGGCGTCATGCGATCGGCGTAGGGCCGGAAGATCTCGGCGTGAAACACGTTGAGGGCGCGACAGCAAGCGCGGCGCAGCTCCTCGTCCGACAGGTGCGGAAAGGCCAGCCCTTCGGTAGGGTAGAGGATGGTAAAGTCAATGCCCGTCTCCGGCAGCCGCTCGTGCAGCAGCCGCGGCAAGGTGGCAGTGGCGCGGTCGAGGGTATTCTTGGTGGGCAGAAACCACCAGGGCGGGCGCGTGGCGCGCTGCGCCAGCCGCTCGGCCAGGCTCAGGCGGTACCAGCGGGCACCGGCGAGGCGGTCGCGCTGCGCCAAGTAGCGCGCCACCACGCCGCTGCCCCCCACTTGCTGCAGCACGTCCAGAAAGCCGGGTTCGAACTCCACCGTGTGCCCGTCGACGTCGATGACCGGGTGCTCCAGCCGGGCTCGGATGGCAGCGGAGCGCGAAGCGGAAGTGACGGCCATGGGGCTTGCTCCTTCTAGGTGTCCTTCTGCTCAAGCAACTGGCCCGCCCTGCCGATGCAGCCTGTGGGAGGCTTGCTTCGGGTCTCTAAAGCAGAGGAGCACAGGAGATGTCCTTGCGGATAATCCTTCTCTCTGTGGTGCTTGGGGTGGCGGCTGGCGTCAGCGCCGCACCCGAGACGCTTATCGATGACACCACACCCGGGTTTTTCAATCAAGCCCTAAGCCCAGAGCAGCACTTGGTCCTGCACGAAGACCACGGCGGCGCCACCGGTTACCGCGTGCCGGCAAAGCCGCTATCTGTCCCAGAGCCGCACACCCTGCTCCTTGTCGGCACCGGCCTGCTGGGGATCGGTTACCGTCTGTGGCGGCGCGGGCAAGCGCCGGCTCCCCGCTGCTAACGCCTGCGTTGTCGGGTCCCTCGCCGCGCCGCGCTTGCCTTGCCTTTGCCCCCTGCCTATACTCGTGCCCAGGATCGTGCTATCCTAGGGATGCTCCCCGGCAGAGGAGGAAAGCCATGACCCCCCCTGAGGTTCTGCGCGCCCCCGAGGGGCCACCGGAGCCGGCCACTTACGACTGGCCCAAGCTGGTTGACGAACTCAACCGCTGGCTGCGGCTGCGCACCACCCCCGTGGGCATGAAGCTTTTTCCCCGCGTCGAAGACTTGGACACCATCCCGCGCCTGCGCCGTCCTAAAGCCGTCCATACCCTCGACCAGATCGTCGCTCAGGCTGCCCGCCTGGGATGGACGGTGGGGGCCACCGCCGAGGACTTGGTCAGCCCCCAGTGTGGGGCGGTGGTGGGCTTGCGGCCGCAGGATGAGGAGTGGCTTTCGGGCAAGCGCATGGCCAATGTCTGGTTTGCCACCATCGAAGACGCCGCTGCCCACCAGCGGGCCATGGACGTGGTGCCGTACGGGCGCTACCGGGCGGTGGTGGTGTCGCCACTGGCCAGCGGACGGCTCAATCCCCCCGACGTCTGCCTGATTTACGCCACGCCGGCGCAGATGATCCTCTTCATCAACGGCCTGCAGTGGAGCGGTTACCGCAAGTTCCAGTGGGGGTGCGTGGGGGAGTCATCCTGCGCCGATTCCTGGGGACGGGCCCTGGCCACCGGCGAGCCCAGCTTGTCGATTCCCTGCTATGCCGAGCGCCGCTACGGAGGGGTCATGGAAGACGAGCTGCTCATGGCCCTGCCGCCGCGCTACTTGCCCAAAGTGATCGAGGGGCTGGCCCAGCTCTCTGCCCGTGGCCTGCGCTACCCCATTCCGCCGTACGGCATTCAGGCCGACGCCCGCGCCGGCATGGCGGTCAGCTATCCCCAGACACGCTAAGCGACCGCCGGCCGCATGGCGCTCGACGGCCCGGCGAGAGGACAACCGCACGAGCGAGCCGCTGCGACAGGAGAACCCCTATGGCCTTCGATCCCACCCGCTTTCGACAGGTCCTGGGCCGCTTTGCCACCGGCGTCACCGTGGTCACGGTCTGCAAGGACGGCATCAAGCACGGCATGACCGCCAACGCCTTTACCTCGGTGTCGCTCAACCCGCCCCTGGTACTGGTAAGCGTCGACAAGCGCGCCGAGATGCACCGCTTCTTGATGGAAGCCGACGCCTTCTGCGTCAACATTCTCCCCGAGCACCGGCGGGAGTGGTCGGAGTGGTGGGCCGGTAAGGCGCCCAAAGGCGCAGACCAGTTCGCCAACATCCCCCACCGGACCGCGACCACCGGCAGCCCGGTGCTGGCCGATTGCCTGGGCTATATCGACTGCACCGTGTGGGCGCGCTACGACGGCGGGGACCACACCCTCTTTGTGGGCGAGGTGCAGGAGGCGGCGATCAGCGACGACCCCAAGCTGAAGCCCTTGCTCTTCTACGGCAGCCAGTACCGCAAGCTGGCCGACGAGCCGCTCTGAGCGCCGTCAGGCAGCACGGCGGCTCCACCCCTCCGGTAGGCTAGGGCGCAGTGGGGGGCAAGAGGGGCCATTGTGCGGCACCGCGGGGTGGCATACAATGCTTGCTTGGCCACGCCACCTCCCGTGCTTAGGAACTGGCAAGGAGGCCCTATGGACTTTCACGCCTTTATGTACGTCACCATCGGCCGGCGCCGCGAGCTCGAGCAAGGCATGGCCGGCAAAAACCCGGTGCTGTACCAGCGTATGCTCGATGAAATCGGCGAGTACGCCCGCTTCTGCGACGAGGCCGGCTATGCCGGCATCGGCATTCCCGAGCACCACTTGCAGATTGAGGGCTTCGAGCTCGGCCAGGATCCGGGGCTTATGGCCCTCTACATGGGCATGCAGACCAAGCGCCTGCGCATCAACCAGTTTGGCTATGTCTTGCCCACCCACAACCCGCTGCGGGTGGCCGAGCACGTGGCCACCCTTGACCACATGCTGGGCGGGCGCCTCAACGTGGCCTTTGTGCGCGGCTACCAAGCGCGCTGGTTCGACAACTTCGTGGCCATCCCTGGCGTCAAGGCCACTGGCCCCTGGAACCGCCACACCCACGAGGACGAGGTCAATCGCGAGCTTTTTGAGGAGTGCGTGCGCATCATCAAGCTTGCCTGGAGCCGGGATACCTTTGCGTTTAAAGGCAAGTACTGGACGTTCCCGATCGAGGGCCAGAAAAACCCCCACGACCACCCGGTCTACTATACCTACGGCCAGGGCGTCGACCCCGACGGCACTGTGCGCGAGGTGGGCATTGCCCCGCGCCCCTTGCAGCAGCCTATCCCGCTTTACAGCGGCTTTACCCACAGCCTGCGCACCGCCCTCTTCTGGGCGCGCGAGGGGGGCAAGCCGGTGGTGCTCTCGGACAACTACGAGTTCTGCCGGCTGCTGTGGAGCCGCTACCGAGAAGAAGCCGAGCGCCACGGCCGCCAGGTGCCCGAAGGCGAAGAGGCCGCCTGGGGCGGCTACCTCGTGCTGGCCCCGACGCAGGCCGAAGCCAAGGCCTGGGCCGAGGACTGCCTGTGGTTCTGGGAAACCTGGTCAATGCCCTTTGGCCAGGGATTGCCGGCGCTGCTCATCGGCGATCCCGATACCGTGTCGCGGGCCATCGAAGAGGCCCTGCGCCATGTCAAGTTCAATGAGGCCTTTTTCCTCTTCGGGCAGGGGGTGCTAGAGCGCGACAAGTGCCTAAAAACGCTCGAGCTCTTTGCGGAAAAGGTCATGCCGCGGTTTCGCTAGCCAGGAGAGGCGCCATGCTGGACTTGGTCATCGAGGAGGCCCGCATCTGTGACGGCACGGGGCGCCCGAGCTTCATCGGCACCCTGGGGGTACGCGGCGACCGCATCGCTTATCTCGGGCAGGAGCGCGGCCTGGCGGCGCACCGCCGGCTGCGGGCCGAGGGGCTGGTGCTGGCGCCGGGCTTCATCGACCCGCACACCCACTACGACGCCCAGGTGGCCTGGGACCCGCTGCTGACCTGCTCGCCCTGGCACGGGGTGACCACGGTGGTGATGGGCAACTGCGGCGTAGGCGTGGCGCCCGTGAGGCCGCAGACACGGGACATCTTGCTGCACGACCTGGTGAACGTGGAGGCTATTCCCTACGAGGTGATGCGCGCCGGCATCGACTGGCAGTGGGAAAGCTATGGCGAGTACCTGGATGCCATCGCGCGGCGCGGGCTGGGCATCAACGTCGCCGGCTTGGTGGCGCTGACGCCGTTGCGCCACTACGTCATGGGCGAGGCCTCTTTCGAGCGCGCCGCCACGCCTGAGGAGCTGGCCACCATGGCCCGCCTGCTGCGCCAGGCCATGGCAGCAGGGGCCTTTGGCTTTTCCACCACCACCATCCGCAACCACATCGGCCACCAGGGCCGTCCCTTGGCCTGCCGCAACGCCAGCCAGGAAGAGCTGCGCGGCCTGTGCCGGGTGCTGCGCGAGGTGGGCCGCGGGATTATCGAAATTGCCCTTGACTCTACCGGCGCCCGCCTCATCAGCGACGCCGACGTGGCCCTGCTGCGCCTGCTCACCGAGGAAAGCGGGCGGCCGGTGACCTGGCTGGCCCTCTTTGCCCGTCCAGGGGAGCCCGACTTTCACCAGCAGACCATCGCCAAGCTGGGGCCGCTGCTGGCGCGCGCTGTGCCTCAGGTGACGCCGCGGCCGCTCATCACCCAGGGCGACTTGCGCCATCCGTTTATGTTTGCTTCCTACCCGAGCTGGCAGCCGGCATTTAACCGCCCGCTGGCCGAACAGCTGGCTCTCTACCAGAAGCCGGCGTTCCGCGAGGCCTTCCTGCGCGACATGAAAGGCCACGTGCGCCACCACCTCTGGCAGCGCATGCGCGTGCTGGAGGTGGCCAACCCGGCGCTGCGCGCCTACTGCGGCCGCACCATCCTGGAGATCGCCGACGCCGAGGGCAAGCGCCCCCTAGACGTGCTGCTCGATATCGGCCTTGCCGACCAGCTGCAGACGCGCTTCCAGGTGGAGGCGTTCAACTACGACCCCGAAGGGGTGGCGCGGCTGGTCACCGAGGACCGGTTTCTCATCGGCCTCTCCGACGCCGGCGCCCACGTCGATTTGCTGTGCGACGTGGGCTATGCCACGGCGCTGCTCGAGATCTGGGTGCGACAGCGCCAGGCGCTAACGCTGGAAAAGGCTGTGCACAAGCTTACTGCGGTGCCGGCGGCGCTCTTTGGCATTCCCGACCGCGGCGTCCTGGCGCTGGGCAAGGTGGCCGACTTGGTCCTTTTTGACCCTGACACGGTGGCCTGCCGGCCGCCGGAGTTCGTCTGCGACTTCCCCCAGGGCGGCCGGCGCCTCGTCGCCCGGGCCGAGGGCATCGTTGCCACGTTCGTGGCCGGGGTGCAGCTCTACGACCATGGCCGCCACACCGGAGCCCTGCCGGGCCGCGTGCTGCGCAGCTACGAAACCGCCTGAACAAGGGCCGGTGGGGTTTCCCTTGCGTGGTGGGGTGCATCCATGTACCTTCCGTCGCTTTTTGCCGAGACGCGGGTCGAGGTTCTTCACGCGCTGATGCGCGCCCATCCCCTGGCAACGCTGGTGGTCCTTACGCCAGAGGGGCTCGACGCCCATCATCTTCCGCTCGAGCTCGATCCGGAGCCGGCTCCCTTTGGCACCCTGCGAGGCCACGTGGCGCGGGCCAACCCGCTCTGGCGTACCTTCTCGCCCCAGGTCGAGGCCCTGGCCGTTTTTTGCGGCCCCGATGCCTACATTTCGCCTTCCTGGTATCCAACCAAGCGCGAGACCGGCAAGGTCGTGCCGACCTGGAACTACGCGGTCGTCCATGCTTACGGCCCGCTGCGCGTGATCGAGGATCGCGGCTGGCTGCGGGCGCTGGTCACCCGGCTCACCGACCGGCACGAAGCCGGCCGCGAGGTGCCCTGGAGGGTGACGGACGCCCCGGCGGCGTTCATCGACGCGCTGCTAGAGGCGATTGTGGGCATTGAAATGCCCATCACCCGGCTCCTGGGCAAGTGGAAGGCGAGCCAGAATCGCTCGCCGCGCGATCGGGAAGGGGTGATCGCTGGCCTGTTGCGTGAGGACGGGGAGGCAGCCGCGGCGATGGCCGACCTGGTGCGCCGGGCGCAGCGACCATAGGGCGTCAGCGGCCGCGCTGGTGACTTTTCCGCGTCGTGGTCTCGGGTTGTATTCACACGGCTTTGCGCCCAAGATGCCATGAAAGGGCTTCTCATTCAAGTGGTTCGGAATGGACAAAACGCCAGTGAGGCTACACGCTGAACCCCAGCTCCGCTATGGTTCTCAAAGTTGACCGGTATGGGTCATGGGATCACGCGGCCTTGCCCCTCTGAAGCCCCTGTCGGGCTATCTGCCGCGGGGCGCACGCCCTGCGCCTGCATCCCCCCAGGCAACCGCCCGTGCCAAAGGCGCTCCAGGGACGATCGGCAGGGAGGTCCCGCGCTTGCCCCTTGAGCAAGAGCAGATGCGCCACGGCTGCCACCGAGCGCTCGACGCGCTCGGCTTTGCCGCTCACCTGGTGCGGTTCCAAGCCCACGACGCCCTTCTCGGTGAAGCAGCGCTATGGCCCACCGGATACACCCTGACGATCTGGCGCGCTGCCGGCGTCTTGGGAAGATGGCTCACGAGAACTCGGGTCTGTTTGGGCCCCTCGTGGCGCCGCGGCGTGCGCTTGGCAAAGACCCAGAAGGGGCGCCGGCCCCCGGTGGGGAGCGCGGGCAGCCAGAGGCGCTGGGAAGCGAGGCAAATGCCGCACCAGGTCCTTGAGGCGCTTGCCGTTGGCCAGCTTCCAGGGGCGCGGCAGGGCAGTCCCACCCGTCCAGTTTCTGAAGGCGTTTCAGGGTATCCCGTGCTGCCGAGGCGGCATCGGCCACCACGATCCCTTCGCGGCACCAGGAGGGCAGGCGAAAATCCTGCACCCTCTGCCGAAACCGGGCATTTCTGATAGCCTGGTCGTCCTTACGGCAAAGAGGGCAACATCCATCGCAGCCCGATAGACGCCCTCCTGGGCCATCAAACGCAGAAGCCAAAGCCGCAGGGAGGATGCCGGCTGCGGCGGGTGCGGTCGCCCACGAGATAAGCCGTCTTGGGGCGGGGGCAAGGCCTGCCTGGCCTGATGGGCACCCCCCCCACCGCTTTGGGGCACCAAGAGGCGGCACAGAGCAGGCGACGATCGTGCTGGGAGGCCAGGTGGGCGGGGCCATGGCGGGCGAGGGCCTTGAAGGTGGCCCGCCGGCCGTATAGGATATGGAGTCCCAGTCGCCAGCACCACACCAGGTGAGGACGGTGGCGAAAGCAGGGCTTGCGCACGCGCAGGGCCTGCGAGACGCGCGGGGGCAGACAGGTAAGCCGCATGGTCCTGTAGGAGACGCGATCTATCGGCCGTTGGTGATCGCGTCTCCTTAGGAGGGCCTGGACGGTAAAGGGCTGCTGTGATTCTCCATCCCTCAACCTGTCAACTTTGAGTATTTCAAGGGTGACCCCTTCATCGCCAAGGATCCCTGGGCCGGCCACAAGCCATCGTTGGCCTATATAAGCTACGCCGCGGTGTTTTTGGACATCGTGCTCGCCAGAGGCTTTTGAGAGGAGTGCCGAACCACCGCTGGCAAGCGACGCCCTACAGGGTCCGCTGCGCTCCCGCTTCCGGTCGCGCCTGAAGCTTGGCCTTGGGCGGCATTGGGATGACCAACCCATGTCAGAACGCATGAGGAAGCAACGAAAACCGTCTCGGCCCTCGCGCGCGTCCGAGTGGCTGACCGCAACTCGCCGACGCTTCTTCGTTGGTCGCCTCGCCGAATTGGAGTTGTTCCGTCAGGCGCTGTCAGCCAAAGAACCGCTTTTTGCCGTGCTCCATCTTTTCGGCCCCGGTGGCGTCGGCAAAACCACCTTGCTCCGCGCGTACGCCGATCTGGCGGCTGAACACGGCCGTTCTGTTTACTGGCTGGACGGCCGCGACATAGACCCCTCTCCACAGGGTTTTTCCCTTGCCCTCTCTCATGCCATCGACCCGGAAGCGCCTCCTTTATCCCTCAGCGCCCTGACCGATCTGCCACCCGCCGTGCTCATCCTCGACACCTATGAGCGCTTGACAGCCCTGGATGACTGGCTGCGCGAGACGTTCTTGCCGGCGTTGCCCGCGCATCTGCTGGTGGTCATTGCCGGCCGCCAGCCCCCTGCGGAGCCTTGGCGCTCGGATCCGGCCTGGCGTGAACTGGCACGCATCGTCTCTCTCCGGAATCTGCGCCCGGAAGAAAGCCGCCAACTTTTGACCACGCTGCATGTGCCCGCCATGCTTCAGGAGGCGGTTCTCAATGTCGCCTACGGCCATCCCCTGGCTCTGGTCTTGCTGGCCGACTGGGTGGGACTGGGCGCGACCAGAGCGGAAGAAATCAGCCTGGAACACGCTCCAGACGTGATCCGCCTGCTGATGGAACGTTTCGTGCGAGACGTGCCCACCGCCGGCCATCGTCGGGCACTGGAAGCCTGCGCGCTGGCCCGCGTGACGAGCGAAGCCCTGCTGGTTGAAGTGTTCGGCGAGGAAGCCGCGCCGGCGCTCTTTGCCTGGCTACGGGGTCTGTCCTTCATCGAAACCGGCCCCGAGGGCATCTTCCCCCACGATCTGGTGCGGGATGTGCTGGAGGCCGACCTGCGCTGGCGCAATCCTGAAGCCTACCGGGATCTCTTTCGCCGCGTGCGCCGCCACCACACGCGCCGCTTCTACCACAGCAGTGGCCCGGCGCGTCAACAGGCTTTTTCCGACCTACTCTACCTGCAGCGCCACCAGCCGCTCATGAAACCCTACTATGACTGGAAAGCCATGGGCGGCGCCTATCACGAGCCGGCAACCTCGCAAGATCACCCTCACCTTCTGGCCATGGTTGAGCAACACGAAGGAGCGGACTCGGCCCGCATTGCCGCCTACTGGCTCCAGCGCCAGCCGCAGGCCTTCGTGGTGTATCGGGGACCAGGCCCTCAGCTTCTGGGCTTTGCCGCCAATCTCTTGCTGGACACCGTGACCCCGGAGGATGAGCAGGCCGATCCGGCTGTGCGTCGCATCTGGGCTTTTGTGCGCCGCTACGGCCCCTTGCGCCCCGGCGAACGCATCCAGATTGCCCGCTTCTGGATGGGGCGCGAGAGCTTACCAGACCCCGCTGACCCACAACATGATCACTCTGAACACCGTGATCACCTGGCTCACCACCCCCAACCTGGCCTGGACGTTCTGTTGTACCGCCGACCCGCCCTCCTGGGAGGGGCTGTTCACCTACATCAACTTCTGCCGCGTCGCCGAGGCTGATTTTGACGTGGGCGGCCGGCGCTACGGTGGCTTTGCCCACGATTGGCGGGCGGAGCCGTTGTCAGCCTGGAATGAAATTATGGCCGAACGGGAACTCGACCTGGACTACAGGCCAGAACGGGTCAGCCAGTCCACCCCACCGCCCCTGATGGTTCTTTCTCAGCCCGAATTTGCCGACGCGGTGCGCCAGGCCCTACGCGACTACAGCCGGCCGGATGCCCTGGCCCACAACCCCCTGCTGCGCTCCCGAGTCCTGCGGGATATGGCCGGCCCCACCCCCACCCCGGGCGACCTGCAATCCCTGCTGCGTACCGCCGCCGAGAGCCTGACCACCACGCCAAAGGATGAGAAACTCCACCGGGCGCTGTACCACACCTACTTTCAGCCGGCCCCCACCCAGGAAGCCGCCGCCGAACTGCTCGACCTGCCCTTCAGCACTTACCGCTACCACCTGAGCAAAGGCATCCAGCGGGTCACCGACTGGCTCTGGCAGCGGGAGTTGTACGGAGCATCCACCTGAATCAATTCGTCAGAAGCTTATCCCTCAGTCTCAAGGGGACGGCCACCTGGGAGGTGACCGTCCTCTTTTTTTGGCAAAAATTTAGCAGTTTCTTGCCTGGAGAGTTAGCAGTCCTCTGCACCATACTGCCCTCTGAAGAAACGCTACCGGCTGATATTTGTAGATATGTCCAACATCAATGGAGGTGCAAAATGGAATCCACCCAAAGGCTGTCCAACCTATACACCCTGGGCCACTCGCAGCCCGAGCTGGAGCGCCTGGTGCAACAGGGGCGCTTCTTCGACGAGCTGACCGAAATCATGCTGCTCAAGGCCGGCATGGCGCCCGGCATGCGGGTGCTGGATGTGGGCTGCGGCGCCGGGGATGTCTCGTTCCTGGCCGCCAAATTCGTCGGGCCGGAAGGGACGGTCATCGGCGTGGACAAAGCACCGGAGGCCATCGCCTTCGCCCAACAGCGGGCACAAAGCGCCGGGCTGAGCAACGTGCAGTTCATCGCCGCCGACCTGGCCGATTTTCAGCTCGACGGCGAGCCGGTAGACGCCCTGATCGGCCGGCTGGTGCTGATGTACTTTCCCGACCCGGCGGCCGTGCTGCGCCGGCTGCTGGCGTTCGTGAAGTCCGGCGGCATCGTCGCCTTTCAGGAGCTGGATCTGCTGCCTTCGCCTCCGCCGGAAATCATGTCCCACCCTCTATGCGAAACCTATGTTGCAGCCGGCACCCGGATCAATCAGGCCTTTGCCCGCGCCGGCATCGACGGTCGCATCGCCTTCAAGCTGGGATCCATTTTTCAACAGGCCGGTCTGCCGGCGCCGGAGATGCTGGCCATGCAGCGCGTCGAGCGCGGGGTGAATTCGCCTATCTACGAGTGGATCGCCCAGACGACCCGTACCGTTTTACCGCTCATGCAGCAGACCGGCGTGGCCACCGCCGAAGAGGTGCAGGTGGACACCCTGGCCGAGCGCATGCGACAGGAGGCGGTGGAGAAAGACTGCACTTTGATGACCCCGCCGCTGATCGCTGCCTGGGCACGGAAGGAATAAGGAGAAAAACAGCGATGATCGGCGCCTGGCTTGCCCAACGCAAAACCCCGGCCATCTATCAGGCCTTCAACCGCCACGATCTGAAAGCGGTGCTGTCGAACCTGGCCGATGAGGTCACCTTCATCTTTCCCGGCGACGTGCGCGCCAGCGGCGTGCATACCGGCAAGGAGGCGGTGGCCCGCTGGTTCGAGCAGTTCTTCGAGCAGTTTCCCACCCTGCGCTTCACCGTGCGCCGGGTGGCGGTGGCCAACCTGTTCGACATGGTGGGCAATAACGTGGTGGTCACCCGCTGGGATGTGGAGGTCGTCAACCGCCAGGGCCGGCAGGGTCAAAACAGCGGCGTCACCGTGACGACCCTGCGGCGAGGCAAGGCAGTGCACATCCAGGATTTCATCTTCGACACCGGCCCGAACTTCCGGGCCGCCTGGGGGGAAGGCGGATGAATTCGTATTTGTCGGGGCAAAACAAAAGGAGGGCATAATGACCGCCATCAGTCACAATACATTCCGCTGAAGTAACCGGGCGCGGTCACCTATCAGGGCATCCGCTCCCCTTATCTGGAGAGCGGCGACCGGCACAGCGCTGAAGCCGTGGTCTTCGTCCACGGCAACCCCGGCTCGTCGGAGGACTGGCGCGACCTGGTGGGCCGGGTGGGCGGCTTCGCCCGGGCCGTGGCTCCGGACATGCCCGGCTTCGGCCAGGCCGACAAGCCCAAGGACTTCGACTACACCGTGGAAGGCTATGCCCGCCACCTGGAGGGCATCCTCAACCACCTGGGCGTAAAGCGGCGGGCGCACCTGGTGCTGCACGACTTCGGCGGGCCGTGGGGCCTGACCTGGGCCGCCCAACACCCGGAGCGGCTCTGCAGCGTGACCCTGATCAACATCGGCCTCATGCCCGGCTACCGCTGGCACTCCCTGGCGCGCATCTGGCGCACGCCGCATCCTGGGGGAGGTCTTCCAGGCCACAACGACCCGCTTCGGGTTTGGTTTCTTGATCCAGCGCACCAACCCCCGCGGCCTGCCCAAAGCCATGGTGGACCGCATGTATCGCGACCTGGACCGGGGCACCAAGCGGGCGGTGCTGCGCCTCTACCGGGCCACGAACAACCCCGGCCAGATGGCCGAGGCCCTGGGAGCGCTCTTCCGGCAACTGGACGTGCCAGCATTGGTCATCTGGGGCGCGGCCGACCCATACGTGCCGGTGCGCTTTGCCGAGCGCCAGCAAGAGTTCTTCCCCCGCGCCCGGATCGTGATTCTGGAGCAGAGCGGCCACTGGCCCTTCGCCGACGATCCTGAAGCCGTGGCCGGTGCGCTCATTCCGTTTTTGCAGAAGCAACTGGAAGCGTAAAGGAGAAAACCATGGCAGGTCAAAACCATGCCATCGTCATCGGGGCCAGTATGGGCGGACTGCTGGCCGCCCGCGCCCTGGCCGACTTTTACCAGCAGGTGACCCTCATCGAGCGGGACGCCTTCCCGCCCATCGGCGAGAACCGTAAGGGGGTGCCCCAGGGCCGGCATACCCACGCGCTGCTGCTGCGGGGCGGCGAGATTCTGGAGGGGTTCTTCCCCGGCCTGACGGCCGACCTGATGGCACAGGGCGCGCCCTTCCTCGACCGGCCCGAAAACGAGCTGATCTGGTTCGACGGCGGCGGCTATCACGCCCGTTTCACCAATGAGGACGGGCGAAACGGTGCGCTGATGGTCAGCCGGCCGCTGCTGGAAGGGTATGTGCGGCAGCGGCTGCTGGCCCTGCCCAATGTGACGGCCATCGAACAGTGTGACGCCCTGGGGCTGGTTCCGTCTGAACGCGCCGGGCGGGTGGCTGGGCGTGCGCACCCTGCGCCGGGCCGGCGGCAGCGCCGAAGAGGTGCTGGAAGCCGACCTGGTGGTGGACGCCAGCGGCCGCGGCTCCCGCGCGCCGAAATGGCTGGCAGACATGGGCTATACGCCTCCGGCAGAGGAACGGGTGACGGTCAACCTGGCCGGGATGACCCGGCTTTATCGCCGGCGTCCGGAACACCTGAACGGCGCAAAGGTGGTCATCGTCACCCTTTCCCCGGAACGCAAACGAGGCGCCGTCATGCTGGCTCAAGAAGGGGAACGCTGGACGCTCACGCTGATCGGCTTTGCCGGCGACGCGCCGCCGAGGGAGGAAAAAGGCTTTCTGGCTTTTGCAAGGAGCCTTACCGCGCCGGAGGTCTATGAGGTGATCAAAGACGCCGAGCCGCTTTCCGATTTTCTGCCCTATCGCGTTAGAGCCAACGAGCGCCGGCGGTATGAACGCCTGACCCGATTCCCGGAGGGCTTTCTCGTTTTTGGCGATGCCCTGTGCAGCTTCAACCCGATTTACGGCCAGGGGATGTCGGTGGCGGCGATGGAGGCGCTGGATTTACAGCACGAGTTGCGCCGGGGAGGCGAAGGGCTTGTGGCGGCGCTTCTTCCGCCGGGCGGCGCGGAGCATCGACATCCCCTGGCAGATCGTGGTCAGCGGCGACCTGCGTTTCCCGGAGGCGGAAGGGAAACGCACGCCGGCCCTCCGCTTCATCAACGCTTACATGGCGCGACTGCACAAGGCGGCGCACCGCGACCCGGTGGTGGCGAAAGCCTTCAACGACGTGGCCAGCCTGCTGGCCCCGCCGCAGAGTCTGATGCGGCCGGGGATCATGTGGCGGGTGCTGCGGGGGTAATTGCGAATGGCCGCCCAACAGGCGCCTGCACCTGATGCCGCTCCGCCCAGCTGGCCTGCTCGGCGGCCAGCACCTTGTGCGCCACGCGCCTCACCCCCCGATGCCCCCTGGCAGGCGCCAGCACTCCTGCCCTCAGCGCGGCCACCGTGTGGCTGACCTGCCGCAAGGGCAGCCGGCTGGCCTCGAAGCTGGGCCTGTAAGTGGGGGGCGTTCCCTGTTCCCAGCCCAGGGATTCGTCCAACAGGAAACGGCACCTGCCTTGCGCATCGCGGTAGCGTCGGCGCTGCACCTGCACTTCGCCAAAGCGCGTCACCAGACGCTCGCCAACCAAGGGTCCGCCAGGAGGCGGGACGCTGCTCATGGAGGCGTTGTTCCATCGCCTGCAGCCAACACCGCGCTTCCTGCCGGGCCTGCTCACAGCCCATGCGGTAGCAAGCCTCTTCCCACTGCCGGTCCGTGTCTTGGCACCCTTGACCCGCGCGGGCCATCTGCTCTGCGGAGGGTAGGGGGCGATGGCCTCGCCTGTCACCTACTAATGAGACAGATACCTGGAGGCGACGCGCTCTGGCTTTGGCCCTCTGCTTGTAGTCTCATCGAGGCAGGGTCATGGCGAACTCCTCCATTTTGTGGTGATACCCGTATGGTGTACGGAGGAGACCATGACCCATAATTGGATTGCAAGTACTTTCATGCTCCTCTGGGTGCTCGTCCGCTTCAGCGGCGGTTCTCATGCTGCAGCGGAAAAGTCAGCCCGTTGCACTTGGCCGGAGTTCGCCTGGGACGGCAATCTCTGTCTGCCGAAACTTATCTTGGACTGATTCGGGCGCTCTCAGCCCAAGCGGGGTCTGTGGGCCGTGCGGGCAGGCCATTGTAGCGCGGCGTCTAGGAGCTATCGCCTCGCCAAGCGCACCCCGCAGCCGCTGCGGCAAGACGTCTTTGGGGGCTCAGCCTGGGGACCCTCAGCATGTCGGAGGCAGCCCCCGCGCAGGCCCCAGGCGGCGGTCGAAGAAGCGCTGCGCCGCTGTGTCCATTGCCCCACCTGAACAATTATGGTACAAGGGAATGCGGCATGAGGGAGGAGCGGCCATGTCTACCCCGCGACAGCAGCTGCGCGAGCGCCTGCGCCGGGGCGAAACCCTGGTGGTTCCCGGTGCCTACGACCCGCTGGGCGCCCTGGTGGTGCAGGCGCTGGGCTTTCCGGCCGTCTACGTGGGCGGCTACAGCACCGGGGCGCACACGGCCATCACCGAACCCCTGCTCACCCTGAGCGAGCAGGTGGCGGTGGCGCGCCGGGTGGCGCGGGCGGTGGCGGTGCCGGTGCTGGCCGACGCCGGCACCGGGTACGGCGATGCCCTGCACGTCATGCGCTGCGTGCGCGAGTTCGAAGCCGCCGGCCTGGCCGGCATTCACCTCGAAGACCAGGTCTACCCCAAGCGCGCCTCGTACCACAAAGGCCTGGAGCACATCGTGCCACTGGAGGTGTTCCTCGAGCGCCTCACCTATGCCCGGCAGGCCCGCCGCGACCCGGACTTTTTGCTCATCGCCCGCACCGACGCCTTTTCGGCGGTGGAAGGGGGACGCGAGGAACTGGTGCGCCGCGGCCGGGCACTGCGCGACCTGGGCGTCGACGCCATCATGCCGCGGGGAGTGCGGCAGCGCGAGGACCTGGCGTTTTTCCGCCAGGCGGTGCCCGACGTGCCGCTGGTGGTCATCGCCGGGGCCGACGACCTCTCGGTGCAGGAGTATGCGGCTCTGGGGTACCAGCTCATCCTCTATGCCACCACGCCGGCGGTGGTGACGGTGCACGCCTTGCACGAAGCCTATCGCCATCTCAAAGAGACCGGCCGCCTTCCCCTCACCGCGCAACAGGTGGCGGCTATTCGCGCCCAGCTCGAAGCCCTCATCGGTTTGCCAGCGCTCTACCAGGTAGAAGCCGAAACCACGGAAAAGGGACACTGAGAGGGCCGCCGCATGGGCCGCCGCGCCAGGTCCATTCGGCCGCCGCCCAGGTCCGCGTTGCCGCCCGCGACCACCCCCTTTGTCGGCCGTCACGCCGAGCTGGCCGAGCTGGCCCGCTTGCTGGCCGATCCCGCTTGCCGGCTGCTCACCCTGCTTGGTCCTGGGGGCATCGGAAAAACGCGCCTTGCCCTGGAGGCCGCCGCGCGCCAGGCGGCGGCTTTTGGTGATGGTGTGGTGTTTGTTGCCCTGCAGCCTGTCACCGGCGCTGAAGCGGTGGCCATAGCCCTTGCCGAGGCCCTGGGCTTGCCGCGTTCCCGCCACACCGAGCCGACCTACCAGTTGCGTCACTTTCTGCACGACAAGGTGCTGCTGCTCGTGCTCGACAGCCTGGAACGCCTGCTGGCAAGTGCCAACTTGCTGGTGGACCTGCTGCAGCAGGCCCCCGCTCTCAAGCTGCTGATCACCTCACGTGTGGCGCTCCAAGTGCGCCCGGAGTGGCGCTACCCGGTAGCCGGACTGGCCTACCCGACAGAAGACGACGCGGACCGGCCGGAGACGTTTGGTGCGGTGCAGCTGTTTGCAGAGCGGGCGCGCCGCGTGCGCTGGGACTTTTCCTTACAGGAGCAGAAAACCGAGGTGGTGCGCATCTGCCGGCTGGTGGCGGGCCATCCCCTGGCCTTGGAGCTGGCCGCCGCCTGGACGCGCACCCTGCCTTGTGCCGTTATTGCTGAGGAGATTGCGCGTAGCGTTGCCTTCTTGCACACCGACTGGCAAGACCTGCCGCCGCGGCATCGCAGCTTGCATGCCGTTTTTGCCCAGAGCTGGCAGCGCCTCGACCCCGAAGCGCAGGCGGTGCTGGCGCGCCTGTCGGTGTTTGAGAGCGCGTTTGCTCCGGAGGCGGCACAGCAGGTGGCCGGGGCCTCTGCGGCGCTGCTGGCAACCCTGGTGGACCATTCCCTGCTGACGGCTCGCCCTGACGGCCGCTACCAGCTGCACGCCCTCTTGCGGCAGTATGCCGGCGAGCGGCTCCACGCGGCACCAGCTGAGGCGGCACGCGTGCAGGCCGCGCACGGCCGTTTCTATACGCGTTTTCTGGGCAGGCATACCGCTGCCATGCGCGGCGGCGGGCAACAGGCCGCCACGGCGGCCATTGCCGCCGAGCTAGCCGATATTCGTGCCGCGTGGGCGTGGGCTGTGGCACAGCGCGAGGCCAGCGCCCTGGATGCCGCAGCCGTCTCGTTTTCCCTCTTCTGCCAATTCCAGAGCCGCTACCAGGAAGGAGAGGCGGCGTTTGCCCGTGCCGTGGCCAGCCTGCGGCAGGCAGCGCCCACCCCTGAGACGCAGCGAACGCTGGCCGAGTGCCTGACGCATCAGGGTTGGTTGCTGATTCGTCTGGGGCAACTGCAAGCGGCTGCCACGACGCTGCAACAGAGCCAGGCGCTGCTGGCGGCGCTCCCCCCAGAGGTGACCAGCCGGCGGCAGGCCGATCCGCTGCCGGCTCTGGGGGTGCTGGCCCTGGTGCAGGGCGCGTACGCCGAGGCGGCCCGCTTGGGCGCCCTGGCGCGCGAGCAGAGCCAGGCCCGTGGCGATCAGGGCAACGTGATGTTTGCCTGGCACGTGCTAAGCAACGCGGCGCTGGCGCAAGGCGACTTGGTGACCGCACAGCACTGCGCTTGTCAGGCCTTTGCCGTGGCCGAGGCCACCGACAACCGGTGGTTCCTGGCCTATTGCCACAACAACCTGGGCCATGTCGCCCGTGCCCTAGGCGACATGGCCGCCGCTCGCCGCCACTACCAGGCCAGCTACGCGCTGCGCCAGGCGTTTGCTGACCCCGAGGGCATGGCGGTGGCGTTGCACCACCTGGGGTGGCTGGCGCTACAGCAGGGAGAGCCGGTGCAGGCACGGCCATTCTTTGCCCAGAGCGTGGCGCTCTACCAGGGACTGGGGGATCGGGGTGGTCTGGCAGCAGCGCACATTGGGCTGGGCTATGCGGCTGCGGCCAGCGGGGCGTTGCAAACGGCGCGTGCGCAATTTGCTCAGGCATTGCAGCAGCTGACCGCCTTGCCCTCCGTGCCCCTACGCCTGGCCATCGTCCTGGGGATCGGGGCCCTCAAGCTGCACACCGGTCAAACCCAGCAGGGCCTGGCGCTCATCGCCTGGGTCGGCCAACATCCGCTGAGCGACCACGACACGCGCAGCATGGCCCAGCGGCTGCTGGGCGAAGCCGGCCACCCGGTTTCCCCTGCCCCTGTCGAGCTGGAGACGCTGCTGGCGGCGTGGCGCGTGGAATGGGCCGCCGCAGAGGCGCCGACAATCCCCCCTGCCTTCACCCCCCTCGACACCCTTACCCCTCGCGAGCTGGAGGTGTTACGCCTGCTCGCCGGCGGCCTTTCCAATCCCGACATTGCCGCTCGCTTGGCCGTCGCCCCCGGGACGGTAAAAGCCCATACCCACCGCATTTACAGCAAGCTCGGGGTGCGCAACCGCCTGCAAGCCGTCACCCGCGCCCGCGAGCTCCATTTGCTGTGACTTCCCTTTGCCCTGTATGCCCCCAGGTGGAGACGATGTACTGTTTGCCGAAGATTTTGACCTTGAGACCTGGCTACCCGAATGAGGCTGAGTGGCGGGCTTTTGAGGCAAAATAAACCCCCAAATAAACCCTGGGTAGACGACATGCGCATGGCGTACCGGTTAACATGAGGCAGTTAAGACCCTGACTTCAAGAGGAGCAAAGTCATGCGCGAGATACCAGAAACCGCCCCAGACGGCACCCTCCGAACCCCGGAAGAAGCCGCGGTTGAGGTGCCAGCCGCCGGCCTGCTTGGAGACTGAAAACATGTCCACTTTCAAAATCGCTGTTGTACAAACCGCTCCCGTCTTTCTGGACCGCGGCGCGACGGTGGCCAAGGCCTGCGCCCTCATTGCCGAGGCAGCCCAGCACGGGGCACGCTTGGTCGTTTTCCCCGAAGCCTTCGTCCCCACTTACCCCGACTGGGTGTGGGCGATCCCCCCAGGGCAGGGCGCCCTTATGGGCGAGCTCTACGCCGAACTCCTGGCCCAGGCGGTCACCGTTCCTGATGCCGCCACCGGCCAGCTCTGCCAGGCAGCACACCAGGCCGGCGTGTACGTGGTCATCGGCGTCAACGAGCGCAACAGCGAGGCCAGCAATGCCAGCCTCTACAACACCCTGCTTTTCATCGACGCCCAGGGCGCGCTCATGGGCAAACACCGCAAGCTGGTCCCCACCGGGCCAGAGCGCATGGTGTGGGCACCGGGAGATGGCAGCACCCTGGCGGTGTACGATACTCCCTTTGCCCGCCTCGGCGGGCTCATTTGCTGGGAGAACTACATGCCCCTGGCGCGCTACGCCATGTACGCCTGGGGAGTGCAGCTGTACCTGGCCCCTACCTGGGACCGGGGCCAGCCCTGGCTCTCGACCTTGCGCCATATTGCCAAGGAGGGCCGTGTCTACGTGGTGGGCTGCTCGATCGCCATGCGCAAGGCGGACCTTCCAGATCACTGGGCCTTTAAGGCCCAGTACTACGCCCAGGCCCCGGAGTGGATCAACGTGGGGGACAGCGCCGTCGTTGACCCCGAAGGGCGCTTCATCGCCGGTCCGCTGCGCCAGGAGCAGGGCATTCTCTATGCCGAGATCGACCCGCAGCAGCTGCGCGGCCCGAAGTGGGTCTTGGACGTGGCCGGCCACTATGCCCGCCCCGACGTTTTCCAGCTCACCGTGCACCGGGTCCCGCGCCCGTGCCTGCGGGTGGCCGAAGGGCCGACCGGGGAGGTTCCCGAACCGCCAAGCGAGGTCCTGAGCTAACGCCGGGCCGCGGCCGGCTCAGGGAACCTGCTGCAAGAGCTGCTGTGCGGTGCGCAGCTCCGGCGCCTCCGGATGCACCCCGGTGACTTCGGCACGCTGCACCAGCTGCCGGCACACCTGCCGTTGCAGGGCGGCATGGCCGAGCTTGCCGTAGGCCCAGACCAGGGCGGCCAGCGACGGGAGGTGGTTGGGGTTGGCCAGCAAGCGCTGCTGCGCCAGCGCCACCACCGCCTCGGCGTTGCCCAGGCGGCGCTGCAGCTCGAGAAAGACGTCGCGAAAGATGTCTTTCTGCTCGCGGCTGCCGCCGCCCAGGGTGTCGAGCTGGGCGATGGCCGGCGCCATGCGCGCCACCGCACCCGCCACGTCCCCTTCGATGAAAGCCAGCTCCCCGGCCAGCAAGTCGGCACCCAGGGTCGACCAGTAGCCGCTTGCCCGTCCGGCGGGCAGCTGGCGCAGGCGCGCCACTTGCGCCTGTGCTTTGGCCATGGCGCCGGCGCGCCCCAGGGCAAGGGCGATCCAGTGGCGCATCCACACGGTAAGAAAAGGGGCGTGGGCCAGTAGGCGCTCGCCTTCGTCGGCCAGCGCTTCCCAGATGGCCTCCTCGGCAGGACGGTGGCGCACCACTTCCAGCCGCCACAGGAGGGCAACGCGCTCGTGCAGCGGCAGGGGGGGCGTGGTCGAGCCCCAGTAGGCACGCGTCAGCTGCTCGTGGCCGAGAATGGCCTGCGCCTCGGCCAGGTGCCAAAGCAGGTGCGGGTAGCGCTCCAGCGAGACGGCGCGGGCAAAGGTTTCCAAGGCCTCACGGTAGTCGCCACGCGCCTGGTACGCGTGGCCGACGGCATGGTAGGCGTAAAGGTTGGTGGGATCCTGCGCCAGGGCCCGGCGGCTCAGGGCCAAGCCCTCGTCGTTGTAGCCGGCCTGCTCTAAGAAAAAGCCGAGCATGGTCTGGAACTGCGGGTCATGCGGGCTGGCTTCCAGGCTGCGCCGGGCCACTGCGATACCGCCTTCGTAGTGTCCCTGCGCCAGGTACGTCAGGCCCAGCAGGCGCACGGCCAGGCGGTCGGTAGGATAGGCCGCGGCGAGCTGCTCCAGCAAAGAAAGCGCGGTGGCCGACTCGCCTTGCCGCAGGGCGTGCACCACCTGCACGTGCAGGTGCTCGCGCTCGCTGCGCACGTGGTCGGCGGCCGCCAGGGCCTGGTCGTGGGCGGCAAGACCCGTCTCGACGTGTCCCATGCGCCAGGCAATGTAAGCGCGGGCGCAGTGGGCCAAGGCGAAGTGCGGGTCATGGGTGACGGCGGCTTCCAGGGCTTGCAGGGCGCCGCTGTGCCAGCGCAGGAAGCGGTCGATGCCCTGCTCGTACGCCGCTAAGGCTTCGGCAGAGGTAGTGGAGACTGGCAGGCCTTTGACGTCCGTATAGGTCATGGCGATGCGCTCCCCTCGGGCGCGGCGACAGGGCCGGTGGTCTGCTACCGGCGCAAGTGCGGTGGGCCAGGGACGCCTGGCCCACCGGCGTGGGTTACTGGAGCACCGACTTGGGCGTGGGGGTGAGGCGAATGACCTTGATCTGCTCGCGGTCGAGCATCTCGGGAATGCGCGGGGCAATGGCCTGCTGCCAGTGCTCGCTTTCGTAGACGGCTTTGTAGAGCTGCTGCCGCTCTTCCTCGCTGGCAAAGCGGCGAATCCAGACGTAGAGGTCGTCTTCTTCCTCGCCCACGAAGCTCCCCACCACCACCATGCCCTTGGCCACCTGGAAGGGAATGATTTCTTCTTCCATGAAGCGCACCCAGCGCTCGCGCTGACCGGGCCTGGTACGGTAGAGCCGCAGTTCAAAGAGCATGGCTTTCTCCTTTGCCTCTTGGGTGATGCCTGGCTTTTTCATGCCACAGGCGCCGCGCCCTGTCCAGGGCAGCCGCCTCAGCGGTGGTACTTGGCGCCCAAGTCCTCTTCCCACTGCAAGTAATGGATGGCCTCGGCCCAACTGCGTTCGGTTCCCATGGGCAGCACGTCGTTGGGGGGTGCCATGACGCCGCTCAGGCCTTGCTCCACCGGCAGGCCGGCCTGCTGCCAGGCTTGCATGCCGCCGTCGAGCACCACCACCTGCCGGTAGCCCAGCGCTTCCAGGGTGGCGGCGGCCAGCACCGCCTGGTAGCCGTCGGCGCAAGTGAGCACCAGCGGCGTTGCCTTGTCCGGCGCCACCGCGGGGAGGTCGAGCTCCAGCCAGCTGCGCAGCAGCCAGCGGGCCCCGGGGAGGTGGGCGCGGCTAAACTCGCGGCTGGTGCCGACGAAGAGGATGTGCGCCGTGGGGGTGCGTTGCAAGTGCTCTTGCAGCGCCGTGGCCGTCAGGCAAGTCACCCGCGCCCGGGCCTCGGCAAAGCCCCAGGGCATGGCGTCAAGGCCGGCGTCGTAGCCGGCGCCGAGGCTCTCGGGGCCGCCTTGCGCTAGGGGCAGGCCGGCCTGCTGCCAGGCGCGGGTGCCGCCGTCGACGGCGTAGACGTGGGGAAAGCCGAGCTGCCGGTACCAGGAGGCGGTGACCAGGGCGCGCACGCGGCCGTCGCAGGCAAAGACGACGTGCCCGCGGCGCACCGCCACCACGTCGTCGGCGCGCTGCACCGCCTGCCCGCCCGGCACCCACCAAAAGCCGGGAATGTGCCCCTGGGCGAATTCTTCGGCCGTGCGCACGTCGATAAGATAGATGTTTTCCTGCGTGCGGCGCGCCATCAGCGCCTGGAGCTCGGCCACCCCGAGCCGCTGCACGCCGTCTTCTGCCGCCACCCGCTCGGCAAAGCGCTCGGCCGCGGCCAGTCCTGCCGGCGACGGCGCAGGCAGGTCGAACCGCGTCGAGCCTTCCTCCAGCGCCAGGCCGGCCAGCGCCCAGCCCATGGTGCCGTTGCGCAGGGCGTAGACGTGAGGGAAGCCCATGCGCTGCAGCAGCCGCGCGCCGACCAGGCTGCGGGTGCGCCCGGCACAGTGCACGACGATGGGGGTGTCGGCAGTGGGGACCACCTCGGCAATGCGCAACGCCAGCTCGCCCCCGGGCAGGCTGCGGCTGCCGGGGATGGTGGCACGGCGGTGCTCTTCGGGGGTGCGGGCGTCGAGGATCACCAGGGTCTCGCCGCGTTGCAGCCGCGCCCACAGCGCCTCGGGGTGCATTTCCGGGACCTGGTATTGCACCTGCACTTTTTCGCCAAAGTCCTTGCTGGGCACGTTGACGCCCCACTCGGTGCGGTAGCCCAGGCTGGCCCAGCGCTTGAGGCCGCCCTCAAGCACCGCCACCTGCGTGTAGCCCATGCGTTCCAGGGTGGCGGCCGCCAGGCGAGCGCGGCGGCCGTCGTCGTCGTAGACGACCAGCTGCGTGTGGCGGCACGGCACCAGCCGCGGCAGGCGGAACTCCAGCAGCCGCCGCGGCACGGCGCTGGCGCCCGGGATGTGGGCGCTGTTGTACTCGCCCAGCTCGCGCACGTCCAGCAGGGCATGCGGCGCTTCGCTGGCCAGCAGCGCCCGCAGCGCATGCGGGGTAAGGCTCTGCACCATGGGCACTTCTCCACTTGCTTGCTCGGGATTGCGGCGGCGGGCGCCACGGCGCCCGGCAGGGGCAGCGTACCCTACCGCCGCCGCCGACGCAAGGGGCCGCTTCGCTGCTTTCTTTCCTCTGGCACTGCTGGCGAGATTGTGGCAGAATCGGGCCAAAAACTGGTGTGACGGCGACGGCGGCCGCGGTGGCCCGTGCGCCGTGGCCGCCTGATTCCTTGACACGGGAGGCAACCGCGATGACCCGAGGCATTTCTCGCCGGCAGTTCCTGAAGGCACTGGCGCTGGCGCACGCCGGGGTGGGGCTTGGCGGCCTGCGGGGACTCCAGGCGCGCCCCCAGCCGGTGCGGCTGGACTTCTTCTATCCCGTGGGGGTGGCCGGGCCGCTGGCGCGCATTATCGAGCAGTACGTGCGGGAGTTCAACGAACAGCACCCCAACATCCTCGTGACCCCTATCTTCGGTGGCACTTACGCGGAGAACCAGACCAAAGTGGTGGCCGCCGTCAAGGCCGGCGACCCGCCCGATACCGCCATTTTGCTCTCGGTGGACCTCTTTACCATGCTGGGCCTTGAGGCCATCGAGCCCTTTGATTCTCTGCTTGAGGGCGACCCCGAAGGGCAGGCGATGCTGGCCGACTTCTTCCCCGCCTTTATGGCCAACAGCACCTTTGACGGCAAGGTGTGGAGCATCCCTTTTCAGCGCTCGACGCCCATCATGTACTACAACAAGGAGGCCTTCCGCGAAGTGGGGCTTGACCCCGAGCGCCCGCCGGAGACCTGGGACGAGCTGCTGGCTTTTGGCAAAAAGCTGGCTAAGGCAGGCCGCCGCGGCGTGCAGATCCCCGAAGAGACGTGGGGCATCTGGATGCTCGAAGGCCTCACCATTCAGGCCGGCGGCATGCTCTGGGACCCCGCGGGGCGCGGCTGCGTGGTCAAGCTCAACACCGAGGAAACCGCCACCGCCATCCGCTTCCTGATGCGCCTCAAAGAAGAAGGGGTCAGCCCGCCGGACCTCACCCGCTGGCGCACCACCCCCAACGACTTTGCCACCGGAGCGGTGGCCATCGCCTACCACTCCACGGGCAGCCTGGGCTTCATCCGCCGCAACGCCCGCTTTGCTTTTGGTACCGCGTTTCAGGCAAAGAAAGTGCGCTTTGGCGTCCCCACCGGAGGGGCAAACTTCTACCTCTTCAAAGGGCAAGCTCCCGCCAAGCGCGAAGCCACCTGGACGTTTATCAAGTGGATGACCACCCCGGAGATGGCGGCGCGGTGGTCGATCGATTCGGGCTACGTGGCCACGCGCCGCTCGGCCTGGGAGCTCCCCCGCATGCGCGACTACGTGGCCGAGGTGCCGCAGGCGGTAACGGCCAGGGACCAGCTCGAATATGCCAAGCCCGAGCTGTCGACGTACAACCGCCCGGAAGTGCACGTCGCCGTAGAGCGCGCCATGGCCGACGCCATCCTCAAGCGCAAGCCCGTGCCGCAGGCGCTGGCCGACGGCCAGCAGCGGATCGAAGAGATTCTGGCACCCTTCTGCGCGTAAAGGGAGGCGACGCCCGGCAGGGGCGCACGGCCCTTGCCGGGCATCCTTGACACCGCCGGATGCTCAGCCAACGCGCCACCCCCAGACCTCCCAGCCGCGTGCCCTGGTGGACGATCGGTCTTTTTCTGGCGCCCACCCTGGTCTTTTTGCTGGTGTTTACTTACCTCCCCATCGGCTACGCGCTCCTGGAAGGCTGGCCGCACCTCAAAGAAGTACTGCGCTCGCCCGACACCCTGCGGGCGGCCAGAATTACCCTCCTTTATACCTTCGTCGTGGTCCCCAGCACCGTGCTCCTGGGCTTGGTGAGTGCCCTTCTTGTCGAGGGCACCACGCGCGTCAAGCTCTTCAGCCGTGCCGTGCTCTTTCACCCGGTGATCTTGCCCATGGTGGCCTTTGCCTCGATGTGGCTCTACTTCTTGAATCCCACCAGCGGCCCGCTCACCTTGGGGCTGAGCGCGCTACTGGGGCGGCGGGTGAGCCCGCTGACCGACGTCGACCTGACGCTTTACACCGTGGCCGCGGTGGCAGTACTCAAGGATTTTGGCCTCTACATGCTCTTTTTTCTGGCCGGGCTGCAGAGCATCCCGCGCCAGCTCTACGAAGCGGCGCTGGTCGACGGCGCCGGGGCGTGGGTGCGCTTTACCCGCATCACCCTGCCCCTGCTTGGCCCGACGCTGTTCTTTGTCGGCGTCTTTGCCACCATGACGGCGCTGCGCAACGTCGACCACATCTGGATCCTCACCCCGCAAGGCGGGGTGACCGGCGAAGCAGAGGTGTTTCTCTTTCACATCTACATGGTAGGGTTTTTCTACTACAACCTTCCCAAGGCCAGTGCCCTCTCCATTCTGTTCTTCTTTTTGTTTACGCTCATCGCACTGATCAGCATTCCGCGCATCGAGAAAGGCATTTACTATGCGGACTAGGCCTATGCGCCGCCTGCTTGCCTGGGGTTTGCCGCTGCTCGTCAGTGTGCCACTTCTGCTGCCGGCGCTCTGGGTGCTGGTGGCAGCGGTGACGCCCACTTACGCCATCAACCTGAACCAGTTTTTCCGGGAGTGGACCTGGGAGAACTTTCACCTTGCCCTGGCTTCGGCCAATTTCCCACTGCTGTACAAAAACACCGTGATGTACACGGTGGGCTTGCTTCTGGCGCAGCTGCCGGCCGTCATCCTGGCGGCATACGCCCTGGCCCGCTTCCGCTTTCGCCTGCAGCGGGCGATTTTTTACCTCATTCTCTTTCAGCTCTTTTTGCCACCGGTGGCCCTCATTGTGCCCAACTTCCGCATCCTGACCGCGTTGGGACTGGCCGACACCCTCACCGGGGTGGCGCTGCCCTACATCGGCTCGGCCACCGGGGTCTTCTTGCTGCGCCAGGGCTTTCGCCAGATCCCGATCGAACTCGAAGAAGCGGCCCAGCTCGACGGCGCCGGGCCGCTGCAGACCCTGTGGTACGTGGCTCTGCCGCTGGTCAAGCCTTACATCGCGGCGTTTTCGCTGGTCAGCCTCGTCTACCACTGGAACGAGTTCTTGTGGCCGCTGGTGGTCATCAACAGCCCGCAGAAGCGCTTGCTGTCGGTGGGCTTTGCCAGCTTTACCCGCTCGGCAGAGTCGGGGGCGGAGTGGGGGCTGATTGCCGCCGGTGCGGTGCTGGTGGCGGCACCGCTGGTGGTGGCCTTTGTCTGCTTCCAGCGCTTCTTCATCGAGTCCTTTGCCCACACCGGCTTGCGGGGATAAATGGGGTCACAGAACGTGGGGTGAGGGAGTGCACGCTGCCGTGACGCTGCTAACCCTGGGCCTGGTCTATGCCGTTTTCTTCCTGGCGGCCTTTCTCAAAGGCATTACTGGGCTGGGGTTTTCCACCATCAGCTTACCCCTGCTGTCGAGCTTTCTCGACCTCCAAGTCGGCATTCCCCTGGTCCTAATTCCTTCGCTGAGCAGCAACCTGCTGGTGATGGTGCAGGCCGGTCACTTCTGGCCGGTCTGCCGCCGCTTCTGGCCGCTGTACGTGTCGGCGCTGCCGGGGCTGGTGCTGGGCGTGCAGGTGCTCAGAAGCACGCCGGGCGACTTGAGCCGCGGCGTCCTGGGGAGCGTGCTGTGCCTCTACGCCTTGTGGGCGCTGTGGAGCAAGCCGCTGGTGCTCTCCAAACGCGCCGCCGCCTGGCTTGCCGTACCGGTGGGCTTTACCACCGGGGTGATCAATGGCCTGACCGGCTCGCAGGTGATGCCGGTGCTTCCCTTCTTGCTTGCCTTGCCGCTGTCGAAGGACGCCTTCGTACAGGCCATCAACGTCTCGTTCACCCTGTCGAGCCTGGTCATGCTGGCGGTGCTCGGCCGGGTGGGCCTGCTTACCCCCGGGCTGGCCGCCGTGGCGGCCCTGGGCATCCTGCCGGTGGCCCTGGGCATCGCCCTGGGCGGGCGGCTGCGGCGCCGGCTCCCCGAGGCGCACTTCCGCAAGGCGGTGCTGCTCTTCTTGCTGCTCATCGGCCTTACCCTGGTAGGGCGCCTCGTTCGGTAAGGGCCGCGCGGTTGAGTGCAGGCGGCAACTTGCCGATGAAAGAGAGCGAAGGAGGATGGCGCCATGGAGGACGCCCGGGAACAGCAGATCCGCGACGAGCTGGTGCGCCGCGTGGTGGGACTGGACAGCGCCCGCCAGTCGTTTCCCCTTGAGGCGCGTGAAGAAGACCTTATCGACGCCCTGGCCGAGATCACCGACCTGTCGCGGGAAGAAATCGTTGCCGTGGCGCGCCAGGTGCGCGCCCAGTACCAGGCACCGCCTGCGCCGCGACGCCGCACCTGGCGGCGCGCCTTGCTGCCGCTTTTGGGCGGGGTCCTGGTGGCGGCCCTGGCGCTGCTGGGCCGGTGGTTCCTGCCCGCGCCGGCTCCCGTGCCGGCCCCGCCTGCCCCCTCGCGCGGGGCGCCACCCCCAGCCAGCCCTCCCCCGCCAGCCGCGGCGGTTGCCCCGCAAGCGCAGGAGGCCGAGGCGTCCGTTCCCCTTGACCCTGCCGCGGCTGCGATTCGCGAAGCCTTCCTGCGCTGCTGTCCGCGCCCGGCCTGGTGGCAGCACGAGTCCATCCGCGGCGTGGCCATCAACTCTTACGACGACCTCCTCGCCTACTGGCAAAACAAGTCGCGCTCCAAGAGGCAGTTCTTCAAGGCTGCCTATCAGGCCATCCTCGACCATCCTCAGGACACCGACCTGGTGGTGACGGCCATCAAGCTCATGCCTTACGGTGACAGCAGCTACCCGCACCTGCGCCAGCTGCTGGAGTTTGCCGTGGCGCACTACTTCCATTACCGACAGCCGCTAGCCAACTACGGGGGCATGGCCGGGGATACCATCGCTGGCATCGTCGAAGACCTCGCCAGGATTTACCTGGGGCAAGGGGAGCCGGAGCGCGCCGTGGCGCTCATCGAGCGGCTGCTCAAGGAGCGCGGCAAGGAGATCAACGACCACATGCTCGAGTTGCTGGCCCTGGTCCACGCCCAGGCCCTCTCCCGGGCGGGTCGCCAGGCCGAGGCGATTGCCGTGCTGCAGCACGCCATCGACGCCTACCACGGGGACTGGGAAAAGCAGCTGCGGGAAAGCCTGGCCCGCTACGCGCCTCAGAAAGCCGAACCTGCCCGCTTGCGCTGACGCGACAAAACGCGTACTCTGCCCGCGGTGCACCTATACGCCGGGCTGCCCTGGGAGTCAATGCGGTGCCAGCCCCTCGCGTGCTCCTCGTCTGGGACGAGCACTGGCCACGCGCCTTGCTGCGGGCGCAGCTGCTCGAAGAAGGCTACGACGCCATTGGCGTGCCCAACTGGGCGCTGGCCATGCGCTGTCCCACGGAGGAGCCCGGCCGCGGCCCGGTGCGCCTGATCCTCATCGACCAGGCCCTGGCCGAACAGCGCCCGCCGCGCGTTGTCGAGGCCCTGCGCGGCCTGCACCCGCAGGCCAAGGTGGTGCTCTTGGCCCGCGGCTTTGGTCCCCTGCCGCCGGGGCGCTGGGACCGGATTATCCGCCGTCCGGTGAGCATCGGGCAAGTGGTGGCGGTGGTGAAAGACCTGGTCCCCCTGACGCCGGCAGGGGAGGGGGCGTGAGGCCGGCAGCCTGGCAGGGAGCTGCGTGGCCAACCGGAGGGCGTTATGGATCTGGAAACGTTGCGGCACGAATACGACCTGGCCCGGCGCTATACCGAGTGCCTGTACGCCGACTTGCGCGAAGCCGAGGTGCAGTGGCGCCCAGCGCCAAAAAGCAGCGCCATCGCCTGGCACCTCGGGCATCAGGCGGCAGTGAACCACTACCTGTTGCGCAACTTGGTCGATGCCGAGCCCAGCCTCAATCCGCGCTTCGATGCCTTCTTCGATGCTGCCAATCCCGAGGAAACCCGAGGCGACACCCCGCCGCTGGTAGAAATCATCGCCTACCGCGAGGCAGTGGCGCAGCGCACCCACGCCCATCTCAAGGCGCTGTGCAGTGGCCGGCAGCCGGCAGCGCCGCGGGCCCAGGTGATCGTGCCCATCCTGGTAAGTCTCATCAACCACGAGTACCAGCACGACTGCTGGATTCAGGAGATGCGCCAGCGGCTCGGACACCCGCCGATCGAGGCGGCGCCCTCGCTGCGCGTGCGCCAGTGTCAGGGCTACTGGGTGCTGGCCTGGCCGTAAGCCTTGTACGCTTGCTCGATGAGATCTGCCGCGACGGCCGCACGCGGCCCGGCCGGGGGTTACGAAAAAGTAGCCTGTCCCCTTTTTATGATCGCCAAGCTTTTGGGGCCGCAGGTGAGCAGCAAGTCGAGTACCGAGAGGTTGTAGCGAAAGTCGCCCCATAGCTGCGGGTAAACCGGCGGGCGAAAGCGGGCAAAGCGCACGGCCAGGCCCGCTGCTGCGAAGGCATCCAGGTCGAGGTACTTCTCCACCATGGGCAGGGTCACGTAGGTGTCGGCTTGCAAGGCCCGGCAAATGGCCACCAGCAGGGCCGTGCCGCTGCCGCTCACCCCCAGCTCCGATTGCAGCAGCAGGCGGGTGGAAAGGCCCAGGGCCTGCCAGAGGTAGCGGATAAGATCGAGGTTGAACGCGCACAGGCGCTGCTGGCCGCGGCCGTAAATGGCCTCCAGCGCCGGCAAGTGCTCTTCCAGGTAAGGGGCGTGGGCGTACTGCTGGCGAATGCTGCACAGGTGCTTGCGCCGCCAGAAGCTCTCCTCGCAAATGGTCACTTCGGCGATTATCTGCTTGCCCTTGCCGCGCTTCCACACCGGCACTCGCAGCCACAGCTCCCCCTGGTCGCTCTTGAGGCGGTTGCGCGTCAGCCAGCTGCGCCCGAGGGGAAACTGCACCTGGTCGAGCAGCACCATGACGTCGGCGCACAGGGCCTTGTAAAAAAAGCCCGGCCAGGGCAGAAAAATGGGCTGGTGGGTGGTGACGACCATGGCACGGCCTCGCTCGCCCTCACTGTAGCCCAGCCCGGCCGGCGGCGCAATGGTTGCCTTGCCGGCGCCGCTGTGCCAGGATAAGGCACCGCGGTGGGAGGAGGCGGCCGCAGCGGTGCTGGCCGCTCCTGCGCGCGCCTGAAGCGAGTCCGCTTTGTATAAGGAGAGCGAGGCATGAGCAGTCCCCTCGACGGTATCCGCGTTCTGGAGCTGGTGCGGGTGGCTCCCGGGGCGCTGTGCACCATGATGCTGGCCGACATGGGGGCCGAGGTGCTGAAAATCGAGACGCCGCCAGCTGCCGCCCCGCCTCATGGCTCGCCGCCGGCGCCGGAGGCCACGCGGCGGGCGGCGTTTAACTTCGTGGAGCGCAACAAGCGCAGCATCGCCATCAACCTCAAAACCCCGGAAGGCCAGCGCCTCCTGCACCAGCTGGCGGCAGAGGCCGACGTGCTGGTAGAGGGCTTCCGCCCCGGGGTCATGGCGCGCCTGGGCGGCGACTACGAGACCCTGCGCCAGCTCAACCCGCGGCTCATTTACTGCTCGCTTAGCGGCTTTGGCCAGGAAGGGCCTTACCGCGATTTGCCGGCCCACGACATCAACTACCTCGCCATCGGCGGCGTGCTCAACCTCATCGGCGAGCCAGGGCGGCCGCCGGCCATCCCCCTCAATATCATCGCCGACTACGCCGGCGCTGCCCTGCACGGCGTGGTGGGCATCCTGCTGGCGCTTCTGGCGCGCCAGCGCACCGGCCGCGGCCAGTTCGTCGACATCGCCTACCTCGACACCACGGTGTCACTGCTGGCAGCCACTCCGGTACTGCGCGAGTTTTTCCTCACCGGTGAGGTCTGCGGCCGCGGCGAAGGCGCCCTGGGCGGCTCGTACCCCTACTACACCACCTATGAGACCGCCGACGGCAAGCTGCTCTCGGTGGGCTGCACCGAGCCCTGGCTGTGGGACAACTTCTGCAAGGCCATCGGCCGCCCCGACCTGAGCCGCTTTGCGCGCCGGCCCGAGCACTTCACCCGCGCTGCCGACGCCGAAGCCCAGCAGGCCAAGCAGGAAATCCAGGCCATCCTGCGCCAAAAAACGCGTGACGAGTGGTTCGCTTACTTCCGGGACAAAAACGTCTGCGTCGGCCCTGTGTACACCGTGGCCGAGACCTTCAGCGACCCGCAGGTGCAGGCGCGGCAAATGGTGGTGGAGGTGGACGACCCGCGCGTGGGGCGCGTGCGCCAAGCCGGCATTGCCATCAAGCTCTCCGAAACTCCGGGCCGCATCCGCCGCCTGGGGCCCACCCTGGGCGAGCACACTGACGAAGTGCTGGCTGCCCTGGGCTACGACGCCGCTGCGCGCCAGCGCCTGCGCCAGGCCGGGGTGGTGGCCTGAAGCGGCTTGCGCGGGAGGACGGCTGGCGCTACAATGCGCCAATCCAAACGGCAGGGAGGAAACATCATGGCATCGCTTGTCAGGGGCACGGTGTGGATCGGTCTCTTGCTGCTGGTGACCAGGGGAGGCCTGGCTGCCGAGCGCACGCTGCGCATGGCCAACTGGGTGCCGCCGGTGCACCACATGACGCAGACCCTGGAAAACTGGGCTGCCGAAGTGCGCAAGGCCTCCGGCGGCACGCTCGACGTCGAAATCCTCAAGGCGCCGCTGGCCAAGCCCCCCGGGCAGTACGACTTGGCACGCAACGGCGTCGTCGACCTCGCCTGGGGGGTGCCTGCCTACACCCCGGGGCGCTTCCCTGTCATTCGCCTGCTGGAGTTGCCCTTCCTGTCGCCCAACGCCGAGCTGGGCAGCCTGGCCCTGTGGCACTGGTACGAGCGCAATGGCCTGATCGACAAGGAATTCGGCGACACCAAGCTGATCGCCCTCTGGGTACACGGCCCGGGCGTGCTGCACACCAAGACGCCGGTGTCTACCCTGGCCGATCTACAGGGCATGAAGCTGCGCGTCGGTGGTGGCGGCGTGGCGCTGGCCGCCAAGCTGGGAGCGGTGCCGGTGGCTCTGCCGGCCACCGAGGCCCACGAGAGCCTGCAGCGGGGCATCACCAGCGGTACCCTGTTTCCCTGGGAGGCCATCAAGGGCTTTCGTCTTGCCGAGCTGGTGCGCTATCACCTGGAGGTGCCGGGCGGACTGTACACCACCCCGTTTTACCTGGTGATGAACCGCCGGAGCTGGGACAGCCTCTCGCCAGCGCAGCAAGAAGCGCTGCGCAAAGTGGGGGGAGCCTGGGGATCGCGCTTCATCGGCAAGCACTGGGACATGGCAGATCTGGCCGGCAAGCAGCTGGCCCAGGCCAACGGCAACACCATCCGCACCATCGACGCGGCCGAGCTCGCCCGCTGGCGCCAGCGCCTCCAGCCCCTCTTTGATGAATGGGTGGCGCAGATCAACAAGGCCGGCTACGACGGCCAGGCCCTGCTGGCCGACCTCGAGGCCGCCATGCGCGAGTATGCCCACTAGGCCTGGCAAGCGGTTCGGACTGGCCAGCAAGCCTCTGGCCGCCCTGGAAGAGCGCCTTACTCTGTGGCTGGCCCGTGTGGGTGCCGTGGCCCTGGCGGGGATGATGGGGTTGACGTTTGCTGACGTGGTGGGCCGCTTTTTCTTCAACCGCCCCATCGTCGGCACCGTGGAGGTGACCGAGCTCCTCATGGGGCTGCTGATTTACGGGGGGCTGGGCTATACCACGGTGACGCGCGGCCACATCCGCGTCGACCTGGTCATCACCCGCCTGTCGCCGCGGCGGCAGGCGCTGCTCGACGTCCTCACCCTGGGGCTGGGGGTGACCTTTTCCTTGCTCATTTCCTGGCAGCTGTGGCGCAAAGCCCTCGACACCGCCGCCCTGGGCGACCTCACCCAGCTCTGGCGCCTGCCGGTGTGGCCCGTGGCCTATGCCATGGCGGCCTGTAGCCTCACCCTGCCCCTGGGCCTGCTGCTGCAGTGGCTGCGCGCCCTGCGCGCTTTGGGAACGCAGAAGCCTTCGTGAGCGGCTGGCGGAGACGACGGCCATGGACCCCACGCTCGTCGCCGTGTGCAGCCTGGCCTTCATGTTCCTGCTGCTGGCCGCCGGCATGCCCATCGGGCTGGCCATGGGCCTTGCCGGCACGGCAGGAACGCTGGTGCTGCTGGACGCGCGGGCTGCCCTGGCGCTGCTTGGGCAGACGGCTTACGAAACGGCCATCACGTATAGCCTTAGCGTTGTGCCCCTCTTTGTGCTCATGGGGTCTTTTGCCACCCACGCCGGGCTGAGCCGCGCGCTTTACCGTGCCTGTCACGCCTGGCTCGGCCACCGCCGCGGCGGCCTGGCGCTGGCCACCATCGGCGCCTGTGGCGCCTTTGCCGCCATCTGCGGTTCCAGCCTGGCTACGGCGGCCACCATGACCCAGGTGGCGCTGCCCGAGATGCGCCGCTACCACTACAGCGAGCAGCTGGCCACCGGCGCCATTGCCGCCGGTGGCACCATCGGCATCCTCATTCCGCCCAGCGTTATCCTCGTGCTGTATGGGATTCTCACCGAGACCAGCATCGGCGAACTGTTCCTTGCCGGCATCGTGCCCGGGGTGCTGACCGTGCTTGGCTTCATGCTCACCGTGGCCCTCGTCACCCGGCGCCGTCCCGAACTGGGACCGCGCGGTCCGGTGACGGGTTTGGGCGAGAAGCTGCGCACCCTGCGGGGCGTCTGGGGCACGCTGGCGCTGTTCTTGCTGGTGATGGGCGGTATTTACCTGGGTATTTTTACGCCCACCGAAGCCGCCGGCATCGGCGCCGCCGGTGCCTTGCTGCTGGGGATCCTGGCGCGGCAGATGACGCCGCAGTTGTTCCTCCAGTGCTTGGTTGACACGGTGAAGACCACGGCAATGATCTTCACCATTCTCATTGGGGCCATTGTTTTCAACAACTTCCTTGTGCTCAGCGACTTGCCGGGCGTGGTGGGCCGCTGGATCAGCACCCTGCACGTGGCGCCGCACAGCATCCTGGTGATCATGTTGCTGCTTTATTTCCTCATGGGCTGCGCCCTCGACTCCCTGGCCATGGTGCTGCTCACCATCCCCATCTTTTTCCCCATCGTCGCGCACCTGGGCTTTGACCCCGTCTGGTTTGGGGTCATTGTGGTCATGGTCGTCGAACTCGGGCTCATTACTCCGCCCATTGGCATGAACGTTTTTGTCATCAAGGGGCTGGCGCCCGAAGTGGGGCTCGACACGATTTACCGCGGCGTTGTGCCGTTTGTCATCGCGCAAGTGCTGCTCATCGCCCTGCTGGTGGCTTGCCCCTGGCTGGCCACCTGGCTGCCGCGCACCATGCACTAAGCCTACGCGTCCTCCGTGGGGCGGCGCTTGGCCGAGTAAGGGACAACGGGAAAGCCGGCTTCTTGCCAGCCGCGAAAGCCGCTCACCAGGTGCGAGACGCGCAGCCCCATCTCTTGCAGGGTTTTTGCGGCCAAACTTGACCGCCCGCCGCCGGCTCAAAAGAGAATGAACTCCCGCTCTTCGCCAAACACCGGCTTGAAGTAAGGCGACTCGGGATCTACCCAGAACTCCAGCATGCCGCGCGGCGCATGGAACGCCCCGGGGATGACACCGTCGCGCTGCAGCTCGCGCACGTCGCGAATGTCAACGAGCAGGGCATTTTCTTCCTCCACCCGCCGCCGCGCCTCGGCGGGCGTCAGGTTGACGATCTGCGCCCGCGCCTCTTCGACCATCTGGCGCACGCTTTTGTTGAGCTTGCGCATCTGCGCTCCTCCCTCATCGCAAACGAGCCCGTCGGCCCACAAAACAGGCCGCAGTCGGTACGGCACTAAGGCCCCCAAAGCATGACACGGCAGCCGATCAGGGGCAAGCCCCGGGAAAAGCCTCTTGACCACCGCACCCTTGCGAGGTAAAACCCGGCGCTGCGAGACCAGAGAGGGAGAACGCCGTGGACTATCCTGTCTGGTACGTTCCTTTTGTAACGGCACCGATGCTCATCCCTGCGGTGGCCATCCCGCACGTCATCGTTGCCCAGTTTGCGGTGGGCGGAGGCTTTCTGCTGGCCGATCTGGTGCGGCGCGCCTACGGCACCGGCAATGAGGCGCTGCTGGCCTGCCTCAGGCGCCTGGCGCGTTTCTTCGTGCTTCTCACCCTGGTCTTTGGTGCCGTCACAGGCGTTGGCATCTGGTGGACCATCGGCCTTACCAGCCCGGAAACCACCAGCGCCCTGATCCATACGTTTGTCTTTGGCTGGGCCAGCGAGTGGGTGGCTTTTCTGGTAGAGCTGGCGGCGGCCTTTGCGTTTTACGCCTTGTGGGACCGCCTGCCGCCGCGCCAGCACGTGGCGGTGGGCTGGGTCTACGCCATCGCCGCCTGGGTCAGCCTCGTCCTGATTACCGGCATTACCGCCTTCATGCTCACGTCGGGCAGCTGGACCCCGCAGCGGGGCTTTTTTACCGCCTTCTTCAACCCTTCCTTTGTGCCGCAGGTGCTGCTGCGCAGCGGCGGCTCGCTGGCCCTGGCTGCCCTGGGCATCGGCCTCTTTGTGTCCTTGCAGGCGCTGGCCACTGCCCACAAGGATCTGCTCATTGGCTGGATCTCCCGCTGGGCGCTGCTGGGCATGGGACTGCTGCTCGCCGGCGGCGTGTGGTACTTGCTCGTCATGCCCGAGCACGCCACCCTCAACCTCCTTCGCGCTCCCATGCTCCTGATCATGTTGCTGCTCAACCTGGCCGTCACCCTGGCGGTGATCGTGGCGCTTGCGGTTGGCCATGCCGCCGGCTCTGCCTGGCTCACGCCGCCCAGCGCCTTCTTCTTGGTGCTGGCCGGCATCGTCGCTATTACCACCGGGGAGTTTATCCGCGAAGGGGCCCGCAAGCCTTACCGCATCGAGAATTACATCCTGGCCCCCGGGGTGCGCGTGGCCGAGGTGCCGCAGTTCCACGAGCAAGGCTTCATCGCCCGCACGCCCTGGCTGCGGGCCTACCTGCAGGCGCGGCTGCCCGGCTTTGATCCCGCCCGCCTCGCGGCGCTCCCGGCGCCACAGCAAGAGACCGTGGGCGAGGGGATCTTTCGTTACCACTGCGCTTCCTGCCACGCCCTGTGGGGATACAACGGCATGGTGCCGCTGGTTTTGCCCTGGACACCGGAGCTGGTGGCGCACGCCACGCAGCACCTCCACCTCACCAACCCGGCGATGCCGCCCTGGCTGGGCAACGAGGCCGAACGGCAGGCCTTGACCGCCTACTTGGTGCAGCTTGGCCGTCGCGGGCGCTGAGCATGCCGCCGCCCATTCCGCCGCCCGACCCGCTGGGGCTGCCGGTGCCTGCCTCCTTGCTGCTGTGGCTCAAAGGAGCAGGGTTCTTCCTTCACCTTTTCTTCATGAACCTCTGGGTCGGCGGGCTGCCCGCGGCGCTCGTGCTCTACCGCAGGTACCCGGAGGTGGCCCGGCGCCTGCTGCGCTGGCTGCCTTTTGCCATGGCCTTTGGCATCAACGCCGGCCTCGTTCCCCTGCTGTTCGTGCAGACCCTTTATCCCCAGTTCTTTTACCCGGCGACCATCCTGCAGGCCTGGTTCTGGTTCCTGGTTATTCCCTTGCTCCTTGTCGCTTACTACGCCCTCTACCTGGCTGCTTTTGAGCGCTGGCCGCGGCTGAGCGGCGCGGTGGCCTGCGTGCTGCTGGGGTGGATTGGCCTCACCTTTTCGGCCGCCCTGAGTCTTACCACCGCCCCGGAGCACTGGTGGGAGATCTTTCTACGCACTGCCCGCGGCGGCGCCGTGCACGGCGGCTACTTCTATCTGCGCGGGCGTGCAGTGCTACGCTACGGCCTGGTCCTGGGCATGGCGCTGGGCACCGTGGCTGCCGTGCTGGCCGTGGACGGCGCGTGGCGCCGGCAGCCCGCCGAGGAAGGGAGGCCTCCCCGACACCTGGTTCCTTTTCTCTTTGGCTGTGGTCTGCTCGTGTATGGCCTGGCCGGGCTCCGGTATCTGCCGGCGGTGCGTGACAAGCTACCGCCCTTGCTGGGCACTGCCACCGCGCTGAGCATGCCGCTGGCCGCGGGCCTGGCGGTGCTTTACTGGCGCTGGCCGGGGCGTGCCAGCAGTGCCGCCCTGCTGCTGGCGCAACTGGGGGTCTTGCTGCTCAACACGCTGGCCCGGCAGCAAGTACAGGTGGCCAAGCTCAGGCCGTGGCTCGACCTTTCGGCGCTGCCGGTGCGGGGAGAATGGGGAAGCGTGGCGCTGTTTGGCGCCACCCTGGCCGCGGGGACGGCGGTGCTGGCCTGGCTGGCCTGGCTGGCCTGGCGCCATACCCGCCCGCCCACCTCCGGGCCCTAGCCTCAGGCCGTCGGTGCCTGACGGCGCAGGAAAAGCACCAGGGGCATAACGGCCACGGTCAGCGCCACCACCAGCAAAAAGCAGTCCTGGTAAGCGGCCACCGTGGCCTGCTGCGTAAGGTGCCGGTGCAGCAGGGCAAAGGCCTTGACCTCGACCATACTGCCCACCTCCCCGGCTTGCGCCACCAGGTCCTGCAGCGGGACCAGCACCTCCGGCCAGCTCAGAGACGAAAAGACTTGCTGCTCGTCGAGCAAGTGGGCGTGGTAGGCGGCGCGGCGCTGCAGGAGGGTGGTGATCAGCGCCACCCCCGCAGTGCCCCCAATGCCTTGCTGAAGGAGGTTAATGAGTCCCGAGCCCATGCGCACTTTCTCGGGCGGCAGGAGCATGAGCGAGGCGGCGTTCATCGGTGTAAAGATAAGCCCAATAGTCAAGTATCGCCCCACGATCATCCACGTGATCCAGCTCATGGGCCGCTCCAGGGTGAGGAAAGAAAACCAGTACGAAGCCAGGGCAAAGCATGTCAGGCCCACCAACACGATGAGGCGGCGGTCGAGCTTGTCCACCAGGCGGCCGGCGACCAAGGTGGTGACCATCATCGACAGGGCGCCGGGCAAGATGACGTAGCCAGCCTGTGCCGGGGTGTAGTCAAGCAGCCGCTGCAGCAGGATGGTCTGCAAGAAGTTGGTGCCCCAGAAGCTCATGGCGTTGATGAGAATGAGTAGGGAAACGGCGGCAAAAGCCAAGTTCGTATAGAGCCTGAGGTCGACCAGGGGATCGGGGTGAGTGAGTTCCAACACCAGAAACAGCACGAAGGCCACGCCGGCAGCCAAGAAGAGGCGCTGGATGTAAGGGCTGTCCCAGCCCTGACGATGCCCCTGGCTAAAAGCAATAAGCAGGCTGACAAGGAAAACGGTCATGGTGAGCAGGCCAGCGAGGTCGAGGGTGCGGCGTGCGGCCTCGCGCGTATTGGGAATGACCGCCATCACCAGGAACAGGCCCAGCAAGCCGGGCGGTACGTTGAGGTAAAAAACCATGCGCCAGTTGAGGTACTCGGTGACGTAGCCCCCCAGCACCGGCCCTACTGCCGGCCCAAAGGAAACGCCGAGGCCGTAGAGGCCCATGGCCAGGCCGCGCTGCTGGGGCGGAAAGGCGTTGTTGAGGAAGACCATGGCCATGGGCATGATGGGCCCGGCCCCCATCCCCTGCAGGATGCGGAAGGCGATGAGCGCCGGGCCGCTCCAGGCCAGGCCACACAGCACCGAGCCGCCCACGAAGACCAGCAGGCTAAGCAGGAAGAGGTTGCGGTTGCCCAGCCAGTTGCCCAGCCAGCCCACCGTGGGAATGAGCACCGCCCCGGCGATCATGTAGGCGGTGATGATCCACTGCGCCTGATCGAGACTGAGCCCAAAGGCGGTCATCATCGGCGGCAGGGCAATGTTCACCGTGGCGCTGTTCATGACGGTGAGGAAGGCGCTGAGCATCACTGTGGCCGCCACCCACCACTTGTAGGCGGGCCGCTGCGGCGACACCAGCAGCGCCGCAGGCCGCTCTGCCTGCCCCAGCGCAGGAGAAACGGGCTGTGAGGGCGGGATACGGGAGGTCATGGGCCGCGCTCCACGGGACCCTGCTTGGAAGGTGACGCCGGCTTGAGAGCATCCCCTGCCGGCGCGCCACTCCGTTTGCACCGTAATCGTACCACCGGCATGCGCGGCAGCGGAAGGGCCTCCCCGGGGGCACTGCCCGTGTCGGGAAGGCTACTTTGGCCAGCAGGACCGGTGGGCTTACGGCCTCAGGGGCCACAAAGGCAGCCGGCGGTCCTGGGGGTACACGTCATGCTGCCAGGCCCTTGCTCCCGGGAGACTCACCACGGCTGGCCGGGCACGAGCTGGCCGCGCAGCAGGCTGCGCGCCACCACCCAGCGATGGATCTCGTTGGGGCCTTCGCCGATGCGCAGCACGCGGATCTCGCGGAACCAGCGCTCCAGCGGCAAATCCTTGGTGAGGCCAATGCCGCCGTGCACCTGGATGGCGCGGTCAAGCACCCGGAAGGCCATCTCGGTGGCAAAGCACTTGACTTCCGAGGCCTCCACCCGCGGGTCGTGCCCCTGGTCTTCCTTCCATGCTGTTTCGTACGTGAGCAAGCGCGCCGCGTGCCACTCCATGTACGAGTCGGCCAGCATCCACTGCACCGCCTGGCGCTCGGCCAGCGGCTGCCCAAAAGTGTGGCGTTCCCGAGCGTAGGCCAGGCTCATCTCCAGGGCGCGCCGGGCGACGCCCAGGCAGCGGGCAGCAATGCTCATGCGGCCGCGCACCAGGAACTTCTGGGCCATGGCGAAGCCCTGTCCCACTTCCCCCAGGACGTTGCTTTGCGGCACGAAGACGTTGTCGAGCACGATTTCCGTCGAGTGCTGTGGCCGCAGTACTTTGAGAATGCGGTGCACGCGGAGGCCAGGCGTGTCGCGGTCGACAAGAAACATGGTGATGCCGCCGCGGGCTCGCTTCTCGGGGTCGGTCACCGCCACCACCAGCAGCACGTCGGCGCGGTCGGCCAGCGTGGCAAAGCGCTTGACGCCGCTGAGGCGCCAGCCGTCGCCGTCGCGCACCGCCCGCGTCTCAATGGCGGCGGCATCCGAGCCGGCGCCGGGTTCGGTCTGGGCAAAGGCCACTTTTTTCTCGCCGCGCAGAATGGGCAGCACGTAGCGCGCCTTTTGCTCTTCGCTGGCAAAGTAAAGGGGCGCTGGCAGCTCGCCGCCAAAAGGCGTGTAGTGGCTGGTGCCGATCACGGTGCGGCACTGCTCTTCGCGGATGGCGGTGTAGCCCAGTGCGCCCATGCCTTCGCCGCCCAGCTCGCGCGGCACCCCCACCGCCCACAGCCCCAGGGCGCGGATCTGCGCTTCCAGCTGCCGGTGCAGTTCGGGGGGCAGCTCGATCCAGTCGGGTTCTAGCTCGCGCTCTAGCGGAATGCAGGTCTCGTCGACAAAGCGGCGCGCCGTCAGCTTGCGCTCCAGGATCGGCGCCGGCAGGGCAAAGTCCATGGCTGCTTCTCCTCATCCACACGCCAGGGCTCGCGACCACCGGACACCGTGGCCGTCCCTGGCTTACCGTGCGCCTATGGTAGGGAAGCCCGGGGGCGGGGTCAACTGACGCACTTGACAGCCGTACAGTCCCGGGGCAAAGTCATGACGTCCGCAAAAGACCACCGCCATCCCCACGGAGGAATCGGCTATGGCTTCGCTTACCGCCGACGACATCACCACCAATGTGCTGCGTCATTTGGAGCAGACGCCTTCGCCGCGGCTCAAAGAGATCCTCACCAGCCTCATTCGGCACCTACACGCTTTTGTGCGCGAAGTGCAGCTCACCGAAGCGGAGTGGTTCGAGGGCATCCGCTTCCTGACCGAGACGGGACGTATGTGCTCGGACACGCGGCAGGAGTTCATCCTGCTTTCCGACGTGCTGGGGGTGTCGATCCTCGTCGACCTCTTCACCCACCGCAAGCCCGCCGGCGCCACGGAAACGACGCTGCTGGGGCCTTTTTACGTGGAAGGAGCCCCTGAGCTGCCCCAGGGCGCCAGCATCGTTCGCACCGAAGGCGGCATGCCTTTGGTCTTTTCGGGCTGCGTGCGCGACTTGGAAGGCAAGCCCATTGCCGGCGCCCTGCTCGATGTGTGGCAAACGGCGGCCAACGGCCTCTACGACGTGCAGGACCCGCAGCAGCCGGCCTTCAACATGCGCGGCAAGTTCCGCACCGACGCCCAGGGACGCTTCCTCTTTCGCACCGTGCGCCCCATCAGCTACCCCGTGCCCACCGACGGCCCGGTGGGGCGGCTCTTTGCTGCCACAAAGCGCCAGCCCTACCGCCCGGCGCACATCCACTTCATCGTCACCGCCCCCGGCTACACGCCGCTGGTCACCCACCTCTTTGACGCCGAGGACCCATACCTGCAACGCGATGCCGTGTTTGCGTTTAAGCCCTCGCTCACCTTTACTCCGGTGCGCCACGACAGCGCCGAGGGGGCGCCGCTGCCCGACTTGCCGCTGCCTTACTACAGCGCCACGTATGACTTCGTGCTCACGCGTGCCGAGGAGGCGGGCTAAAGGCGGCTATTGGAACTCCAAGGTGGCGGCCGGCAGGCCACAGAGCAGCTTGCCTACCGTCTCCAAGCAGCGGTCGTTGGAAGGGGGCATCACCGGCCCGGCCAGGGCGTCGCGGCGCCAGCGCTCAAGCGGCAGCGCCTTGAGGATGCCGCGGCCGCCGGCCAGCCGCAGGGCTTGCTCGGTGACCATAGCCCCCACCTCGGCGCCCAGGTACTTGGCCTGGTTTACGGCCAGCATGGTGGCCTGGCGGTCCCCGGCCTGGCGCAGGCAGGCCGCTTCGTACAGCAGCAGGCGGGCGGTGCGGATGGCGGTGGCCATTTCGGCCACGGTGCGCTGCGTCAGCGGGTGGTGGCACAGCGGCTGCGTGGCCGGCTTGAAGGTCTTGGTCTTGACGAAATCGACGATGTAAGTAAACGCCGCTTCGCCAATGCCCAGGTAGGTGGCGGCATAGCCCAGGGCAAAGCCCGAAAGGTCAATACTCAGCAGCTGCCCTGGAGCCCCGATGATCGCCTCGGGCTCCACGCGGCAGTCATAGTGAATGGTGTGGCTCACCGTGCCGCGCATGCCCACCGCGTCCCAGGTGGCCTCCACCGTCACTCCGGGGGTGGTCCGCGGGATGAGGGCCGACAGCAGCCCCTGGCGTGCCGAGGCACTGCCCTCGAGGATGCCCGAGACGAAGTAATAGTCAGCCGCATCGCCCAGAGAACAGAAGTGTTTCACCCCCTGCACGCGGTAAGCCCCGTGGTCGCGCCGGAACACCGTTTGCAGCACGAACTTGTCGCGAAAGCTCGACTCCGGCTCGCTGGTGATGGAGGCAATCAGCTTGCCTTCCCGCACCACTTCGCCAAAGTAGCGCTGCTTCTGCGCTTCGGTGCCCAGCGCCGCCAGGAAGCCCAGCACCGTGGCGTGCATGTTGAGGGTGAGGGCGGTGGCCGAGCAGCCTTTGGCGATTTCCAACAGGCACAGGGCGTAGGTGAGGGCATCGGCACCGAGGCCCCCGTAGGCTTTGGGAATGGTGAGGGCCAGCAGGCCGGCAGCATGCAGATCCTGGTAGTTCTCGACGGGAAAGCGCGACTCGGCGTCGTAGCGGGCAGCACGCGGGGCAAAGCGCTCCTGCGCCAGGGTGGCGGCGCGCTCAACCAGGGCATACTGCTCGGGGGCAAGCGGCGGCAGCGGAAACGGGGTGAACGGTGCCGGCCGCGTGTGCCAGAACCCCTGCACCATGGCACGCTCCTCCTTTGCTTACAGGCCTAAGTAGTACTTCTTGACCAGCTCGTGCTCGCCCAGCGCTGCGGCGCTGGCTCCCTCAAAGACCACCCGCCCTTCGACGAGCACGTAGCCGCGGTCGGCGATGCGCGTGGCCTGGTGGAAGTTCTGCTCCGCCATGAGCACCGTCAATCCGTAGCGCTGCTGCATTTCCTTGACTTGCGTGATGACGTGGCGCACCAGCAAGGGCGCCAGCCCCACCGAAGGCTCGTCGACGAGAAGGAAGCGTGGCCGCGACATGAGGGCGCGGGCAATGGCCAGCATCTGCTGCTCGCCGCCGCTGAGGCTGCCGGCCAGCTGCCGCCGGCGCTGGGCGAGCACCGGAAACAGCTCGAAGCAGTAGCGCAGGGTGGTGTCCGCATCGCGCCGTGCCTCGCGGCGGTAAGCGCCCAGCAGCAGGTTTTCTTCCACACTCAGCTTGGGAAAGAGGCGGCGGCCTTCGGGAACCAGGGTGACACCGAGGTCGACGATCTCCTCCGGCGTGCGCCCCACCAGGTCGCAGCGCCGGCCGTCCACCTCGAGAAAGATGTGGCCTGCCGCCGGTCGCACCAGCCCCATGATGCACTTGAGGAGGGTGCTCTTGCCGTTGCCGTTGGTGCCCAACAGGATCACCGTCTCGCCTTCGTGGACCGTCAGAGACACGCCGTGCAGCACCTGCACCGCCCCGTAGCCGGCTACCACCTCCTGTACCACCAGTCTAGACGCCAAGGTAGGCCGCCTCCACATCGCGGTTGCTGGCGATTTCCTCCGGCGTGCCTTCGGCAATGCGCACGCCGGCGTCAAGAACGGCGATGCGCTCGGAAAAGCGCATCACCGCCCGCATGATGTGCTCGATCATGACGATGGCGATGCCCTGCGCGTTGAGGGCAAAGAGAATGGCCAGCACCTCGTCCACTTCGCCACTCGACAGCCCGGCCATCACCTCGTCGGCCATGAGCAAAACTGGCCGGGCGGCCACCGCCCGCGCCAGCTCCAGCTTGCGCAGGTCGATCTGGGTGAGCTCGGCCGGCCTGAGGTGCGCTTTGTCCGCCAGCCTCAGCTGCTCGAGCAGGCGCCAGGCCTGGGCGCCGGCGTCGGCGTGGCCGGCAGCATACTCCAGGGGCACCGCCAGGTTTTGCAGCACCGTCATGCTCATGAAAGGCCGTGGAATCTGAAACGTACGCACCAGCCCCAGCCGCGTGCGGCGGTGCGCCGGCCAGGCGGTGATATCGAGGCCGCGAAAGCGAATGCGCCCGGCGTCGGGGCGCAACACGCCGGAGATGCAGTTGATGAGGGTGGTTTTGCCCGAGCCGTTGGGGCCGATGAGGCCAAAACGCTCCCCGGCATGGATCGTGAGGCTGACCTCGCTCAGGGCCTGAAAGCCCCCAAAGCGCTTGGTCACCTGCTGGACTTCCAGCAGCACCTCGCTCACGCCGGTCTCCTTTGCTGCCGGCGCCGCACCAGGCCGAGCAAGCCCTCGGGCGCCAGGATGACGAAGGCCACCAGGACCACGCCGACAATGAGCAGGTTGAGCTCCGAGGAAATGGTCACCGTGGCCACTTGTTGCGCTGTTCCTAACAGCACGGCGCCTACCAGCGGTCCTAGCCACGACGCGGTGCCCCCGATCATGGGCATGGCCAGGCTGTTGACCGCATAATCGAGGTTGAAGGCCGACGCCGGCTCGATATAGGTGATGAAGTAAGGAAACGGTGCCCCCGCCATGCCCATGAGCGCCCCGCTCAGGGTGGTGGCCAGCAGCTTAAGGCGCAGCGTCGGCACGCCCAGACATTCTGCCGCTTCCTCGTTGTCGCGAATCGCCGCCAGCCCGCGGCCCAGGCGCGAGTGCTCAATCGCCCAGGCCACGCTCAGGCTCAGCGCCGCCAGCAGCACCATGACCACAAAGAGAAAGGCGACGTAGTCGTCAAACAGCGGCACGGTGCGCGGCCGGATGGCATAGTAGCCGGTGGCTCCGCCCACGTAGTCCCAGTTCATGATCAGCGTCTGCAGCACCACCGCCAGCGCCAAAGTGGCAATGGAAAAGTAGACGCCTTTGAGACGCAGGGTGAGGTAGCCAATGCCCAACCCCAGCAAGCCGGCCACCGCCCCGCCAGCCACCACCATGACCAGCAGGGCAGCCTTCCAGGTCTTGAGCAGCACCACTGCCGTGTAGGCGCCCAGGGCGAAGAAAGCCGCGGTGCCGAAGTTGACGTAGCCGGTGTAGCCGCCCAGGATGTTCCACGCGGTGGCCAGCACCACGTACTGCAACACCACGTAGGCGGCAAAGTAGTAGTAGCGGTTGTGCACCACGGTGGTAAGCAGGTAGGCCAGCAGCACGGCGGCCACCACCGCCGCCAGCGGACGCAAGACGCGCACGGCTTACCTCCCAAACAGCCCCGAGGGGCGCAGGGCCAGCACCAGCAGCAAGGCCCCAAAGGAAACGGCCAGGGCCCACGACGGCCCGTAAAGGGTGGCGGTGAGGCTCTCGGCCACGCCGAGCAAGAACGCCGCCACCAGGGTGCCGCCAATGCTGCCTAGGCCGCCCAGCACGGCGATGGCAAAGGCGCGGCCGATGTACTCGCGGCCCAGCGAGGGCTCCACCGGCCCGATGAGGATGAGCAGCGCCCCGGCCAGGCTGGCAGTGGCCACCCCTAGGCCAAAGGCAATGGCCTTGACGGTGACGGGGTTGACGCCCATGAGGCGCAGCGCCAGGCTGTCCTGCGCCACCCCCTGGATGGCACGGCCGTAGTAGGTCTTGCTCAAAAAGAAGTACAGGGCCAGGGTGAGTCCCACCCCCACCAGGCAGGGGATGAGCAGCCGGTAGGCGATGCCCACGCTGCCCAGGGTGATCGTCTTGCCAAGATAGGGCGCTTCCACCAGGCGGTAGTCGACACCGTAGCGCAGCAGCAGCAACACCTCGACGATGAACAGCAAGCCGAAGAAAAACACCAGCCCGCGCAGCGCCTCTTCGCCTTTCCTCTCAAAGCAGGCGTAGTAGAGGCGATACACCCCCACCCCAAGGCCAAAAAAGAGGGGAGTGAGCAGGGCACCGGTGAGCAAAGGATCAAGCCCCAGCGTCGCGTTGGCGGCGTAGACAAAGTAAGCGCCCAGAATGACGAACACCGGGTGGGCGATGTTGACCACCTCCAGCAGGCCAAAGGTGACCGAAATGCCCAGGGTCACCGCAGCGTAGAAGCCGCCCACCAGCAGGCCGGCCACCACGGCGTTGAGCAGCAGGTTGACGGAGACCACCGTGCTAGGCCCCGCTACCTCTGGTTTACGGCAGCGCCTTTTCGTAGGGGTAAATCAGCTCCCCGGACTTCCACTTCTCGGGGTAGAGCACGATGCGCTTGCCGGGCTTGTGGAACTGCTCCAGGTCGTTGTCCCGGATGTTTTGGAACTGGATCATTAGCACGCGGCTGGTCGCCCACTCGCCGTTGGGACCAAAGGTAACGCGGCCGACGATGGTGTCAAAGCTGTGGGTGCGGATGTACTCGCCTACGGTGCGCTGGTCGGTGCTCTGGGTGGCGGTGATCGCCTGCCCCAGAACTTCCAGATACGCGTAGGCCCAAGGTGGCAAGTAGTGGCCCAGTGGATCGACGCCTTCTTGCACGGCGCGCGCCTGGTACTTCTTGAGAAACTCCTCGATGCCCGGGAACTTGAGCGTCGGCTCGGGCACCCAGAAGTCGTAGTTGACGATGCCGTTGAGCATGGGGCCGAGCTTGGTGAGGAAGGCCGCATACTGCAGGCCCACCATGCCGCCGCCCAGCATTTTGGGCCGCAGCCCCACCTCATGGATCGCCCGCACCATGCCCACCGAGTCCGGCGGGTAAGAAGAGACAAAGACCACATCGGCGCCGGTAGCCTGGATGGCCCGCACCACCGGCGTAAAGTCGGCCGTGGCCGGCGGGTAGGTGTTGTCATAGACGATACGCAGCCCGTACTTCTTGGCGTTGATGCGCGCCCCGGCAATGGCGTTGCGGGCAAACTCGGCGTCGGCACCCACGATGGCCAGCGTCTGCGGCCGCGGCTGCTGCTGCGTGGCCAGTTCGAAAAAGCCCTTCGACCAGTCGGTGAGCGGCGCAGGCCCCGGCCGGCATGATCTGGAAGTAGTAGGGGTAGTGGAACTTCTCGTTCACCGCCAGGCCAAAGAGGCCCATGAAGACCAAGCCGCGCTCCATGACGATGGGCATGGCCGGGGCAATAAGGTTGGTCCCGTACCCCGAAACGACGAAGTCGACTTTGTCGACGTCGAGGAGCTTGGTGTAAATGCCGGGAATGGTGGCCGGCTTGGTCTGGTCGTCGTAGTACACCAGCTCCACCGGCCGCCCGAGCAAGCCCCCGCGGGCATTGACGTCGTCGCGCCAGATCTGCATGGCCAGCAAGGCCGCCTTGCCGTTGCCGGCCAAGGCGCCGGTGAGGGCCATGCCAAAGCCGATACGCAGCGGCTGCACCGCCCAGCCCGGTACAGCCAGTCCCAGCAGGAGCAGGAACCCGACCGCGCTTGCCCACCTACGGCTGCTGCACCGCATAGAACCCTCCTCCCCTCTTGGGTCTCGCTTTTTACACGCCAGCGACCCCTATGCTAGAGGCATGCTCCTGAGGTGTCAAGCACCTCTTTCCCTTTTGCGTCAGCGCTTGCCCTCGGCAGGGTTTCGTGGCACAATGGCCCTGTCGTTGTCTCTGGAAAAGGAGGACGCCATGCCGATCAAAGTGTTGGAGCTGCACCACCACGGCATCCGCATTGGCCCGTCACCAGAAGCGGTGGAGCAGGCGCGGCAATTTTACACGGAAGTGCTTGGCCTCGAGATCGACCCGGGGCGGCCGCAGATCCCGGGCATTCCCGGCTTCTGGCTTTTTGTGGGCAATGACCAGCACACCGCCCAGATTCACCTCATGGGCGCCGAAGGCACCTCGCCCGTGGCGCGCAGCGCCAAGGAAGACCCCACCCTGCCGCACGTGGCCCTGGCGGTGGAAGACATCGAAGAGGCCAAGCGCGAGCTGGAGCGCCGCGGCATCTGGTTCTGGCAAATCAAAGGCTTGGTGGGGCAGTACTCTGACCAGGTCTTCGTCCAGGACCCCTTTGGCAACGTCATCGAGCTGCACCAGATCGGCACGTGCCGCTGCAACAAAGCGGCGCTGCCTCCGGAGGCGCGCTGAGCAAGGAGGGTTCCCATGGCGGGCCAGGCCACGCCCGACCCCGAAGCGCTGCTGGCCACCCTTGCCCGGCTTACCCAGGAGCGTATCGCGCCGCGTGCTGCCCACTACGACGCCCTGGCTACCAACCCGGTGGAGAGCTGGCAAGACCTGTGGCGCGCCGGCTTCCTGGCCATGACCATCCCACGGGCCTATGGCGGCCTGGAGCTGGACATGCCCACTTACGTGCGGGCCATCGAAACGCTGGCGCAGGGCTGTGCCAACACGGCGATGACCGTGCACATGCACGCCACCGTGCACCGCTTCATCGCCGCCCTGGGCACCCCGCAGCAGCAAGCGCGCTACTTTGCCGAGACGGTAGAGGCCGGCAAGCTGTTTGGCAGCTGGGGCAGCGAGCCGGCGGTGAGCCTGTCGCGCACGTTTCTCGTCGAAACCACCATCCGCGCTGTGCCAGGGGGCTACCGCATCGACGGCGTCAAGCACTTCTGCACCATGCAGGGCGGGGCGGCCTACTACCTGGTGTGGTGCGCCCTTGACGGCCGCCCGGAGATGGACCAGGCGCTGCTGCAGGCGCTGGTGCCAGCCGATGCCCCCGGCATGCGCTGCGATGGCCGCTGGGATCCCCTGGGCATGCGGGCCACTTACAGCCCTTCAGTGGTCTTTGACCACTGCCTGGTGCCCGCCGATGCGGTGCTCGGCCCGCCGGGCAAAGCCACGCGGCTGGGCCTGGTGGAGGTCTTTGCCCTGGGCTATGCCGCCATTTACCTGGGCATTGCCCAGAGCGCTCTCGACTTTGCCACCCAGTACTGCCAGCAGCGCGTCTTCCGGCCGGAAAACGTGCCCATCGCCCACGACCCGGCCGTGCAGCGCCACATCGCCGCCATGGCCATCCCCCTGGAGGCGGCGCGGCTGCTGCTTTACGAGGCGGCCCGGCAGTGGGAGCACGCCGAGGTGGCCCAGCGCGGGGTGCTGGCCAACAAGGCCAAGTACCTGGCGACGCAGGTGGGCCTGCAGGTGACCACCACCGCCATGCAGGTGGTGGGCGGCCGCAGCGCCCTTAAGGATTTGCCGGTAGAGCGCGCTTACCGCGACCTGCGCACCTGCACCCTCATGCCGCCTACCGTGGACCGCATGCTGGAAGTGGTGGGCAAAGCCAAGCTGGGGGTGGCGGCGAGCATGTTCCAGTTCGGCGCTGCGGCTCCCCCCGCCTAGCGCCGCGGCCTTGCCGAGGAGCATGGTTTACAAACGGCATGTCTACCACGTCCTGCCGGGCAAGAGGCCCCATCTGCCGCTTTGGCGGCGTCACCATGGGGCTTTTGCCAAGCACGGCAGGCGCCTGGTGGGTTTTGAGAGGAGCTTCCCGTGATTCACAAATTCGACAGCCTTTTTGCCGGCCACATCGACATGGACAACCTGGGCTACGGCGGCACGCCGGTCAATGCCCGCCGCTTCCCCAACGAGCGCCTGGTCACCGTCTTTGACAAGGCGCGCGCCATCGCCCAGACGCTCGACCGTCTGGGCTACGACACCTTCTGGATCGCCGAGCACCACTTCCAGCACGAGGGCTATGAGTGCATCCCCAACATCCTCATGCTGGCCGTGCATCTGGCCCACGTCACCGAGCGCCTGCGCCTGGGCTGCGGCTTCAACATCACCCCCATGTGGCACCCGCTGCGCCTGGCCGAGGATTTTGCGATGGCCGATATCCTCACCGGCGGCCGCGTCACCTTTGGGGTGGGCCGCGGCTACCACACGCGGGAAGTTGAGGTCTTTGGCGCCCCGCTGCGCGACCAGGCGGCCAATCGCGACCTCTTCGAAGAGCAGGTCGAGATTATCTTCAAGGCCTTCCACCAGGAGTCCTTCTCCCACCGCGGCAAGTACTACGTGATTCCGCCGCCGGACGTCCCCTACCGCGGCTATCTCCTCAAGGAAATCACCTTAGTGCCGCGGCCGCTGCGCCGGCCGGTGGAGTGCTGGCAGCCGATTCAGAGTGCCACGCCGCGCGGCCTTGACTTCATGGCCAAGCACGGCATCAAGGGCATCATCGGCGGTGGCGTGGCAGAAAGCGGCGCCACGCACCGCGTCATCGAGGCCTGGCGCGACGCCTTGCGGCGCGCCGGCCGCGACGCCGAACTGGGCACCGACCTGAGCATCGGCTTTCACTTTTACCTGGCCTCGTCGCAGGAAAAGGGGATCCGCGAAGCGGCCAAGTACTTCGAAGAGAATGTCAAGATGTTCGGGCCGCTGCGCCTGGTGCGCTCGCTTACCGACGAGCAGATCGCCGTGCTCGCCGATCCCACGCGCGCGCCTTTTGCCCCGGACTTGCCGCGCCTGGACAAGGCGGTCAAAGCCGGCGCCTTTCTCTGCGGTCCGCCGGAGCTTATCATCGAGCAGCTCCAGAGCCTCGAAGCGCGCTACCCCGGCCTGGAGCGCGTCTGCGTCAGCCACCCCGTGGGCACGCCGCAGGCGGTAATCCTGGAACAGCTGGAGTGGTTTGCCCAGGAAGTGATGCCGGCCTTTACCCGCCGCGTCCCGGCGGCCGACACGGTGCGCTAACCCGCGGGTGGGGGCTGCCCTGGCCCCTCGCCCGCCCAAGGAGGATGCCCTATGCAGGCCTTGGTGCAGCAGCTCCACCAGCTGTGCGATGCCCAGCCCTACCACGTGGGCTGGTACCTCAAAAACCTGCGCAGCGGTGCCGTGGCCCAGCGCCACGGCGATGTCGTTGTGCCCTCGGCGAGCACGCGCAAAATCGCCATTCTCATGGCCGCCCTCAAGGCGGTGCACGAAGGCAAGCTGGCCCTGCAGCAACCCCTCACCCTGGAAGCTCGCTATCAGGACAACGACTCCGGGGTGTGCCAGCACCTGCAGCCGGGGCTTACCCTGTCGCTGCGCGACGCCTTGGTGCTGATGATCATCGTCAGCGACAACACCTGCACCGGCACTCTCGTCGACTTGCTGGGTCTTGAGTACATCAACGCGTTTTGCCGTGCTATCGGCATGCGCGGCACCACACACCGCCACGGCATTCCGCCGCGGCTGCCCCGCGACCACGCCGTGGAGGCCACCAACGCCACCACGCCGGCCGATGTGGGCTTGCTGCTCGATCTGATGCTGCAGGGAACGCGTGACGCCGAGGTGGCGGCGCGGCTGGGCTGCACGCCGGCGCTTTGCCAGCTGGCCCTCGACATCTTGAGCTGGCAGAAGCTGAGCTGGCGGCTGCCGGCACTGCTGCCTTACGGCACCAAAGTGGCCCACAAAACCGGCCGCGGCCAGCAGGGCCGCAACAACAACGACGCGGGCATCGTCTACCTCGACGGCGAGCCGCTGTTCATCCTCAGCGTCTTTACCGAGCACGTGCCTCCGCTGCTGCCCGACGGCACCCCCGGCTACACCGCCGCCGGCCACCTCATTGCCCGCCTCTGCCGCCTGTGCTACGATGCCCTGAAGGATTAGGGCGTTTGCCTTCGGCCGGCGATGGCAGGCGGCTTCACCTCCCCGGGGGCGGCGCCCGCGCTGCCCCCACGTAAGGAGCCTCATCGTGCCGCTCTACATGGACATCCACCACAACGTCGTTGGCCTCACCGACGAGGCGGCGGCTGCCGCCCACCAGAAAGACTTAGAAGTGCAGCACAAGTACGGTGTTCGCTACCTGAGCTACTGGTACGACAAGGAGCAGGGCAAGATCTTCTGTCTGGTCGAGGCGCCGAGCAAGGAGGCGGCTGCCGCCGTGCACCGCGAGGCGCACGGCAACGTGGCGGACGAAATCTTTGAGGTCAAGCAAGGTGATGAGCCGCCTGCGCCCTAAGCGCGCCACCGGCTCGCGGTGGCCGGTGGCCAGCGGCAGGAGGCCCTGCCATGGAGTGTCCCCAGTGCCATGCCCCACCGCCGGCTGAGGCGGCCTTCTGCCCTGCCTGCGGCGCCCCGCTGACCCGCGCTTGCCCGCGCTGCCAAGGGGCCAATGCCCCGGCGTATCGCTTCTGCATTCACTGCGGCCAGGCGCTGGCGCCAGAGGCGCCCTCGCCCCGTGCCTACACGCCGCCGTACCTCGCTGAGAAGGTCCTCACCACCCGCAGCGCCCTTGAGGGCGAGCGCAAGGAAGTCACCGTCCTCTTCTGCGACGTGGTCGACTCCTCGCCGCTGGCCGAGCGCCTCGATCCCGAGGCCATGCACCGGCTCATGGACCAGGTGCTGCGGCTGGCGGCTGCTGCCGTGCACCACTACGAGGGGACCGTCAACCAGTTTCTGGGCGATGGCCTGATGGCCCTCTTCGGGGCCCCCCTGGCGCTGGAGGACCACGCGCTGCGAGCGGTGCTGGCGGCGTTGCGCATCCAGGAGGAAGTGGCGGCCCTGAGCGCCCAGCTCGAGGCGCAGCAGGGGCTGGCGCTGCACCTGCGCCTGGGCCTCAACAGCGGCCTGGTGGTGGTGGGGCCGCATCGGCGACGACCTGCGCATGGACTACACCGCGGTTGGCAATACCACTCATGTGGCGGCGCGCCTGCAGAGCCTGGCCGCCCCGGGGACCATCCTCATGACGCAAGCCACACAGCGGCTGGTCGAGGGGTACGTGCGCAGCGAGCCCCTGGGCACGGTGGCGGTCAAAGGGCGGCGCGAGCCGGTGGCGGTCTACCGGGTCAGCGGCCGCCAGCCACGGCGCAGCCGCTTGGACGTCCGCCGGGCGCAGGGCCTTACCCCCCTGGTGGGCCGCACACGGGAACTCGGCGTGCTGCAAGACTGCTTGGCCCGCGCCCGGGCCGGCCACGGCCAGGTGGTGGGCATCGTGGGGGCCGCCGGGGTGGGCAAGTCCCGCCTCCTCTACGAGTTTCGCCGCACCCTGAGCGGCGAAGCGCTCGCCTGGCTGGAAGGGCACTGCTTTGCCCACGAGCACAGCACGCCGTACTTGCCCATCCTGGAGCTGCTGCGTGCCACTTTGCACATCGAAGAGGCGGCGCCGCTGGCGCAGGTAGCAGAAAAACTGCGTCAGGGTCTGCGCCAGCTGCATCCCCGCTTGGAGGAGGTCTACCCCGTGCTGGCCGACCTCTTGGGGGTGGCGGCCGCGGAGGCGGTGGCGCCGCTGCATCCCCGCCTCAAGCAGTGGCGGACGTTCGAGGCGCTGCGCGCGGTCACAGCAGCGGCCAGCCAGCGCTGCCCGCACGTGCTGGTCATCGAAGACGTGCACTGGCTTGACAAGGCCTCGGCGGCCTACTTGGCTTTCCTCGGCGACAGCCTGGCGGGCATGCCGGTCTTGCTGCTGGCCACGTACCGCCCCGGCGCGGCCGTGCCCTGGGCCACGCGCCCCCACTGCACCCCCCTTGCCCTTGACCGCCTGCCGCCCCCCGAAGTCGAAGCCCTGCTCGACGCCCTGCTGGGGCCCGACGCCAGCCTGGCACCGCTGGCGCAGCTGCTGCACGCGCGCAGCGATGGCAACCCGTTCTTCCTGGAAGAGAGCGTGCGCATGCTGGCCGAAAGCGGGGTATTGGCCGGCACCCCGGGTGCCTACCGCCTCACCGCTCCGGTGCAAGCGCTACGCGTGCCGCCCACGGTGCAGGCGCTGCTGGCGGCCCGCCTCGACCGCCTGCCGGAAGCAGACAAGCGCCTGCTACAAACGGCGGCGGTCATCGGCCGCCACGTGCCGCAGGCGCTGCTGGCGGCGGTAAGCGAGCAGCCCGAAACGGCGTTGCGCCAGGGCCTGGCACGGCTGCGGGCCGCCGAATTCCTCTACGAGACCCGCCTCTTTCCCGAACCCGAGTACGCTTTTACCCACGCCCTGGTCCACGAGGTGGCCTACGCCAGCCTCCTTCAGGCGCACCGCCGCACCCTGCATGCCCGCACGGTGGCCGCCGTCGAGGCCCTGTACCCCGAGCGGCTCGGAGAGTGGCGCGACCGGCTGGCCTACCACGTGGTGCGGGGTGAGGTATGGCACAAAGCCCCTGCTTACTTTCGCCCAACGCTGCAGAGCACGGCGGCCAGCCTGGACGCCTCGTTTTGGTGGACGGGCGAGCACGCGCGCGCTCTGGACATGGCTCGCCACGAGCTGGCGGTGGCCGCCGAGTTTAAAAACTTCGCCCTCCAGGTGGGGGCCAATTTCTCGCTCGTCCAGGCGTATCACGCCTTGGGCGATTACGCCCGCGCCGCTGCCCTCTGCCGGCGCCACGTGGCGCTCCTCACCGGCGACTTGCAGCAGGAGCGCTTTGCGCTGCCCGGCCTGGCCGCGGTGCTCTTCCGTACCTGGCTGGCGTGGTGTCTGGCCGAGCAAGGGGAATTTGCCGAGGGCTGCTCTTGCGGCGAAGCCGCGGTGGCCCTGGCGGCAGCCCACCCCTTCAGCCGCGTCGTTGCCGCATGTGGGTTGGGGACCTTGGCCCTGCGGCAAGGCGAGGGAGAAAGGGCTGCCGCGGTGCTGGAGCCGGCGCTGAGCGGCACGCAAGCAGCAAACCTGAAGCCGCTGCTTCCCCTGGTGGCCGCGCCGCTGGGCGCCGCCTATGCCCTGGCAGGGCGACACGCCGAGGCCGTGGCGCTGCTGGAGGAAGCGGTGGCCCGGGCCGAGGCCATGCAGTTTGCCGGCCTGCAGGCGGGACGCCTCGTTGCGCTGGGAGAAGCGTACCAGCTGGCCGGGCAGCACGCGGCGGCGCAGGACGCCGCGCGCCGTGCTCTGGCCCTGGCTTGCCATCACGGAGAGCGCGGCCATGAGGCGTGGGCCTGGTGCCTGCTGGGCGACCTTGCCAGCGCCGAAGCGGAGGCGCTGGCCGCTTACCACCGCGCCCTGGCCCTTGCCGAGGCGCTTGGCATGCGTCCCCTTCAGGCCCACAGCTACCACCGCTTGGGCCGGCTGCACCTCCGTCAAGGGCAGCGCGACCGGGCTTGCGAGGCGCTGGGGGCCGCCCGCACGCGATACCGTACGCTGGCCATGGCGCACTGGCTGCCGCAGGTGGAAGCGGCGCTGGCTGCCCTGTCCTGAGGGGGCCTGCGGGCAACGCGCCGCCGCGCCGCCTTGCCCAAGCCGTTTGGCCAGCGCGCCGGGGTCCATCGTCTTGACAGCGCGACCGCGGCGCGTATTCTGATCCTTCCAGCAGAGAGGCCGCCCGACGCCAGAGGCGGCTCGCAAAGCGAAGTCCCTATGCCCGACGCCCGTCTGCTGCTAGAAGCCTGCGGCGCGCCGGCCCGCTCCCGCCTGGCCGCGCTGCTGTGCGAAATCAAAGACGAGGATCCCCTGGCGCCGGTGACGGTGGTGGTGCCGACGTCGTACGCCGCCGTGCTGCTGCGCCGTCGCCTCGGAGAGGCCCGCGGGCTGTTCAACGTCCGCTTCCTGGTGTTTGAGCGCCTGGCAGAGTACCTGGGGGCGCCGCTGCTGGCGCAGCAGGGCAAGCAGCCCAGCTCGCCGCTGCTGGAGCTGGCGGTCCTGCACCGCCTCACCGCGGCGGCTTCCGGAGCGCCCGCTTTTGCCGAGCTCGCCCAGCACACCAGTGTCCTGGGCGCCCTGCGCGACGCCTGCCATGCCCTCGATCGCCTGCCGCCTGCCGCCTTGCAGCAGCTGGCTGCCGTCGATGCGCTGCGGGCGCAGCTGGTGCACTGGTACATGCAGTTTCGTGACTGCCTGCGTCACCACTACCGCCCCGAAGCGCTGGCACGGGCCGCTGCCGCTGCCGTGGCCGACGGCACGGCGGCTGGTGTCCTGCGCGACCTGGGACAGGTCATTGTCTACCTGCCTGCCGACTTGTCGCCCGGGCAGCTGGCGCTGGTGCAGGCGCTGGGGCGAGCCGGGCGCTGCACCGTCCTGGCCGGGCTGGTGGGAGAGGAAGGGCCGGACGCCCCGGTGCGCCAGAGCGTGGCCGCCCTGACCCCGGTGCTGGGACCGGCGCAGCCGCCGGCGGTGCCTCCGGCACCGATCTGGCCGCAGCACCTGCTGTGCGCCCCTGATGCCTACGAAGAGGTGCGCTGGGTGGTGCGCTTTCTGGTGCAGCAGGCCGAAAGCGGCGTGCCGTTTTCCCGCATGGCGGTGTTTTACCGCCAGCCGTCCCCGTATGCCGAGCTGCTGGCCCAGCAGCTGGGTCTGGCCGGCATTCCGGTGGCCGGCCCCAGCCCGCTGCCCGCCCGCGACACGCCGGCGGGGCGGCTGTTGCTGCAGCTGCTCGACGCCCTGGCCACAGGGTGGCGCCGCGAGGCCGTGTTGCGCTGGCTCAGCGAGTGCCCGGTGGCCGAGGCACCTGGCGTGCCCCTGACGGCGGCCACGGTGGCCTGCTGGGAGCGGCTGTCGCGCCAGGCCGGCATTGTCGGGGGGCTGGGACAGTGGCAGCAGCGGCTGCACGCCCTGCGGCACCGCCAGCACGAGCTTGCCGCTGCGAGGAGCGGGCGGCCCTGGAGCGGCTACTGGCCCTGGTGCAGCGGCTGGCTGCCAGTGCCCCACCCCCGGCGGGCAGCCCCTGGCGCACGTATGCGGCCTGGGCCGAGGGGCTGCTGCGCCGCTGGGCCAGCGATCCGGAGAGCTGGCCGCCGGAGCACCGCGACAGCTTCGACGGCGTGCAGCGCGTGCTGCAGACGTTGGCCGGCCTTGACGTCGTCGCTGCCGGCACCGAGCTTGCCACGTTTCGCACCTTGCTCGAGGAGGCGCTGGCCGAGCCGCTGGGACGTCTTGGGCCGACCGGGGCCGGGGTTTTGGTGGCGCCGCTGGCCGTGGCGCCGGGGCTGGACCTTGAGGTGGCCTGTGTTGTGGGGATGGCCGAAGGCGCCTTTCCGCCGCCGCCGCAAGAAGACCCTCTGCTGCCGGACCGGGTGCGGGTGCGCCTTGGCGTGCCGGCTCTCCCCCCCCGCCGCATGCTGGCGCGGCACGGCGAGCGCCGCCTCTATCTTGCCGCTTTGGCGGCCGCCCGCTACCGGCTGGCCACTTACCCGCGCCTTGATCCGGTGCGCCAGCGGCCGCAGCATCCAGCGCCGTGGCTGCTCGAAGCCGCTGCCCGCCTGCACGGGCGCACCGTAGGCGGAGAGGCCCTGCCGCGGTTGCACGACGTGCCCTGGCTCAGCGTTGTCCATTCGCCGCTGCACGCCCTTGCCGCCTTGCCCCACTTTGCCCCTGCCGACTTGCACGACTACGACCTGGCCAGCGTGGCCCGCTGGCAAGCTGCTGGCCAAGACCTGGCCGCCCACTTTCTGGCTGCGCCTGGCCAGCCCTTGGCACGGGCGCTGCGCCTCGAGCGCCAGCGCCGTGCCCACGCCTTTACTGCTTGGGACGGCCGCCTGTGCGAGCTGGCAGGCCGCAGCGCCCGTCTCGCCTTGCCCCAGGGAGGGCCCCTGTCTCCTACGGCGCTGGAGCGCTGGGTGAGCTGCCCGTTTCGCTACTTCTTAGAGGACGTGCTCGCCCTCAAGCCGCTGTGCCAGCCGCAGGAGCCGCTGCTGCCTGAGGCGGCAGCGCGCGGTGGCTGGCTGCACGAGGTGCTGGCGCGCTTCTTGCGCGCCGTTATGGAGCAAGGCACGCTGCCGGCGGCCGGTGAGCCGTGGGCGCCGCAGCACCGGGAGCTGCTGCTGGCGACCGCCGAGGCGGTTTTTGCCGAAGTCGAAGCGGGGGGGCGTGCCCGGCCGGCCGCTGCTGTGGGAAGCGCTGAAGCACGAGATGCGTCACGATCTGCTGGCGTTTTTGGCCGCCGACAGCCGCTGGCGTGCCGAGCAGCAGACGCGGCCGCTGGCGGTAGAGGGTCACTTTGGCATGCCGCTGGCCGGCAGCTGGCCGGCGGTGACCCTGCGCTTGCCGCCGGGTGAGACGGTGCAGTTTTGCGGCCGCATCGACCGCATTGACGTCGATGCCACGGGGAGCAGGGCGGTGGTCATCGATTACAAAACCGGCGCGTACGACCGCTACCGGGTCCTCCAGCACGATCCGCTGGGGGGCGGGCGCTTTTTGCAGCTGCCCATTTACGCCCTGGCCGCCCGGGCGGCGCTGCCGCAGCTGCAGTCGGTAGAGGCCCAGCTCTGGTTCGTGACCCGCCGCGGCGGCTTGCGCCGGCAAGCGGTGGCTCTGGAGGGGGTTGCCGACCGCCTGCACGACGTGCTCGGCCGCATTGCCAGCGGCATTCGCCAGGGCCTCTTTCCGGCACGACCACTGGACTGCAAGGCCTGCCCTTTTGATCGCCTGTGCCCTGCGACCCGTCAGGTGCTGTGGGAGAAAAAAGCGCAGGATCCGGTGCTGGCGCCGTACCTGAGCCTCTTTGGGCTTGCAGAAGCGGAGGAGACGCCGACATGCAGCCCTTGAGCTCGCCCGTTGATGCCGCCGTGCGGCAGCGCCTGCACACCGCGCTCGACGAAACGCTGCTCGTCTCTGCCGGCGCCGGCACGGGCAAAACCACTGCCTTGGTGCAGCGCCTCGTGGCGCTCATCGCCAGCGGCCGGGCCGGCATCGACACCCTGGCGGCCATCACCTTTACCGAAGCTGCGGCTGCCGAGCTGCGCGCCCGGCTGCGCAGAGAGCTTGAAGCGTGCGTCCAGGCAGCGGACGTGCCTGAGGCGGTGCGAGAGCGCTGTCGCGCTGCGCTGGCTGGCCTTGACGAAGCAGCGATCCAGACCCTGCACGGCTTTGCCCGCCTGCTGCTCCAGGCGCATCCCCTGGAGGCGGGCCTGCCGCCGGTCTTCAGCGTCGCCGAAGACCTTGCCAGCGAGCTCCGCTTTGCTGCGCGCTGGCAGCAGTGGCTAGAGCAGGCCTTGGCGTCGCCGCCTCTGGCCCCTGTGCTGCTGCGGGCCCTGAAGCTGGGGCTGTCGTTGGAGCAGCTGCGCGCCGTTGCCGCCGCTTTCCACTTTAACTACGACTTGCTCACTGCCCCTTTCCCCGTAGCTCCGGACCCGCCGCGCCAGGTGGCGCGGGCGCTGGTCGACGCCTGCCCCGCCCTGGCGCGCCTGGTATCGCTGGCGCGCCGGGGCACTGCCGACCCCTTGGCGCACCATGTGCGCCGTGTGCTCGAGCTTGGAGAGATGGTGCGCCAGCTTGGCCCAGATAGCGACGACGCCCTTCTCTGGCTGCGCGAGGAACTGGCATGCCGGCAAGGGCGACAAAGCGACTGGGAGCGGGATCCGCAGACAGGGGAAAATGCCTGCAAAGTGCTCAAGCGCCTGCTGGCCGAGCTCGAGCAGCAGCGGCGTGCGGAGCGCGCCGCGGTGTGTCGGGCGCTACTGCTGCACCTGCTCGAGGCCCTGCGTCGGTTTACCCTGGAAAGCGCGGCAGCGCGGCAGCGCGCCGGCCAGGCCGAGTTTCACGACTTGCTGGTGTGGGCCCGCGATTTGCTGCGGGATCATCCCGAGGTGCGTGCCGCCCTGCAAGCGCGCTTTCGCTACCTGCTCGTGGACGAGTTCCAGGACACCGATCCGCTGCAGGCAGAGATTGCCTTTTATCTGGCCAGCGAGGCCGGCGAGGCTCGCGGTGGAGAAGAAGGGCAGGCCTGGTGGCACCTGCGGCTGCGTCCGGGAGCCCTGTGCCTGGTGGGTGACGCCAAGCAGTCGATTTACCGCTTTCGCCGCGCCGATCTGGCCACCTGGCAGCAGGTAGCACAGGCACTGGGCAGCGCGCCTGTGGCCCTGGTGCAGAACTTTCGTGCGCAGGCGCCGCTCGTCGCCTGGGTCAATGCCCTCTTTCATGCCTGGATGGGGGAGGGCGAGGACGGCGTACAGGCGCCTTACCAGCCGCTGGTGGCCACCTGGCCGGCGGCGGCCACCCAGCCGTCGCCAGGCGTCTACTGGTTTGGCGGCCCGCGACAGGCCGGGGTGGAAGCGGTGCGCCGGGAGCAGGCCGCGCTGCTGGTCCGCTTCCTCCGTGCGGTACGCACCACGCCCTGGCAAGTGCGCGACATGGCGTCCGGTGTGCTGCGCCCGGCGCGCTACCAGGACGTCTGCCTGCTGCTGCCGCAGCGCCGCGGGCTGCCGATGCTCGAACAGGCGCTAGAAGAGGCGGCCATTCCGTACCGCGTGGAAAGTCAAACCCTGGTACTGGCCAGCGAGGATGTGCGCGAGCTGCTCGCGTGCCTGCGGGCCATTGACACGCCGGCCGATCCGGTGGCGGTGGTGGCAGCGCTACGCTCGACGGCGTTTGGCTGCAGCGACGTCGAGCTGTTGCAGTGGGTTGAAGGCGGCGGGCGCTTCAACCCGCTTGACCCTGGGGAGGCCACCGGGCCGGTGGGTGAGGCGCTGGCGGTGCTGGCCGCATACCACCAGCGGCGGCAGTGGGAGCCGGTGGCGCTGCTAATCGAGCGCTTCGTGCGCGAGCGCCGCCTCATCGAAGCCAGCTTTGCCCGGCCACGGCCGCGCGAGCGCTGGCGGCGCCTGCGCTTCGTGCTTGAGCAGGCGCGGGCCTTTACCCAAGTTGGCGGGCAGTCGCTGCGCGCTTTCCTTGACTGGCTGGAGCGCCAGGCGGCGGAAGGCGTCCGTCAGGTCGACGTGCCGGCTCCGGAAGGGGATGAAGAAGCGGTGCGGGTGATGACCATCCATGCCGCCAAGGGCTTGGAGTTTCCCATCGTGGTGCTGGTCGATTTAGACACGCCGCTGCCGGCTCGCCGGCCGCCGGTGCTCTTCGATCGTCAGCGCTGCCGCGTGGAGGTCCGTCTAGACGACGACTTCTGCACCGCAGGCTACGAGGAAGCCGAGACGCATGAGCGGGCTGCCTTGCAGGCAGAGCGCGTGCGCCTCCTTTACGTGGCCGCTACCCGCGCCCGTGACTATCTGGTGATCAGCCTGCTGCACCCAAGTGGCCGTCGCACCTCGCCGGCGGCGCAGCTCCTGGCGCTTGCCCAGCAGCAGCCCTTGCCCTGGCACGAGCTTGTCCTGCCTGAGGCGGTTGCGGAGGAACGGGGGCCTGCGGTTGGTGCCGTGACAAATCTAGCAGCGCTTGACGGAGCGGAAGCCCGCCGGCGCTGGGCGCAAGTGCGGCAGCAGCTCCTGGCGCGGGCCTCGGCACCGGCGGCGGTGGCGGTGACGCAGCTGGCACAGCTGGCCGCCGCTGGCGAGGAAGAACTTGGGTCGCCGCATGGCCGCGGGGGTACCCAGCTTGGCCGTGCTGTGCACGCCGTGCTGCAAAGCGTCGACTTGTCCAGCGGTGCCGCTCTGGAAGCGCTATGCCGGGCGCAGGCGGCCGCCGAGGGCATTGGCGAGCGCTGGTCAGAGGTGCTGCGTTTGGCCCGGCGTGCCCTGGCTTCTCCCGTGGTGCGCCGCGCCGTGGCCTCGGGACGCTACTACCGTGAGCTTTTCGTCAGCGTGCCGGTGGCGGGCGTGCGGCTTGAGGGCTTCATCGACTTGCTCTTTGAAGAAGACGGGGCGTGGGTTCTCGTCGATTACAAGACCGATGCTCACGACTTCGAAGCCGGACGGCTAGAGCGGTATGCTTTGCAAGTGGGCGCCTATGCGCTGGCCGTGGCGCAGGCCACCGGGCGCGGCGTGCGCGAAGCGGTGCTGCTTTTTCTCCAGGCCGGGATGGCCAAGACGTACGAGAACCTCGCAGCGCTGATGGCGCAGGCCCAGGCGCGGGTAGAGGCTATGGTGCGAGAGAGCCTCAGGGAAGCAGGCTCAGAAACTTCTGCATGAGGCTGTAGATGACCGGGGCGGCCAGCAGCAGGGTCAGCAGCCAGCGGGTCTGAGTGGTCAGGCTCTTTTGCATGTCCAGAACACGGCCTTCCAGGCCGTCAAGCCGTACTTCCAGCCGGTCCAGTCGGTCCTCCAAGCGCTCCAGCCGCGCCTCGACGATCGCAAAGCGTGCATTGACCTCCTGCCGGAAGCGTTCCTGCTCGGCGCGCATTTCCTGGCGAAAGTGCTCGTGCTCGGCGCGCATTTCCTGGCGAAAGTGCTCGTGTTCGGCGCGCATTTCCTGGCGAAAGCGTTCCTGCTCGGCCAGCACCTGCTGCTGAAAGCGCTCCTGTTCGGCGCGCACGTCTTGGCGGAAGCGCTCGTGCTCGGCCAGCACCTGCTGCTGAAAGCGCTCCTGTTCAGCACGCATTTCCTGGCGGAACTTTTCGTTTTCGGCGCGCACATCCTGGCGGAAGGCGTCGAAGGCACCCAGGAGGTCTTGGCGGAACTTTTCGTTTTCGGCGCGCATTTCCTGGCGGAACTTTTCGTTTTCGGCGCGCACATCCTGGCGGAAGGCGTCGAAGGCACCCAGGAGGTCTTGGCGGAACTTTTCGTTTTCGGCGCGCACGTCCTGGCGGAACTTTTCGTTTTCGGCGCGCATTTCCTGGCGGAAGGCGTCGAACTCAGCGCGCAAGGCGCTCTGGAAGGTGCGCATCTCGACGCGCATGTCGCTTTGGAAGCCCTTGATGTCTTCCCGGTAGGCTTCCACGACGCGTTCCACGCCTTCGAGCCGTCCTTCGAGGCGGGCTTGCCGCTCCCCCAAGCGGCGCACCTCGACGAGCAGCTCTTGCTGTAACTCCACCACACGGGTATCTACCACCGCGCGGATAAACCGCGTTAGCTCTTCAGGGGTCTCCGGCATGCGTTCGGCCAGCGACATGGTGCACTCCGCGCTCTGTGCCGCCCCAAGCGGCGGGACTTCTTCGGCAACTCTAGCCCTGCCTGGCTCCCCTGTCAAGCCAAGCTACGCGGCGCTGGCCCGGCCCGTGCTTCTGTGGCACAATACCTCAGCAGGCTGCCCAGGGCAGAGGGCCTTGTCGTGTGAAGGAGGCAGGCATGCCGCTTTATGAATACGGATGTATGGGGTGTGGCCACGTCAGCGAGGTGTTGGTGCAGCCAGGACAGCCGCCGCCAGAGGCGGTGGCCTGCCGCGCGTGCGGCAGTGAGGAAACGGTGCGGCTGGTGTCACGGGTCAACTTCCGCATGTACCGCAAGCCCAAGTATAGCGAGGCGTTTCTCGACAAAGCCTTGCCTTTTCTGAAGGCCCAGAAAGAGACGGCCCCATACTTCGCCGAGGGGCCAAAAGCCTCTGACGAAGCCAAGGCCTTTGAGATCAGCGAGCGCATCGGCGAACGCATCGACCGCATGCTGGACCGCCACTTTCGCCAAATGCAACGATGAGCAGAGGAGCGCATCCCATGGAAACGGTGGGCTTCATTGGTCTGGGCAACATGGGGGCCGGCATGGCCGGCAACATCCAAAAGGCCGACTACCCCCTGGTCGTCTACGACGTGCGGCGTGAAGCCGCCGCTGCCTTTGTCGAGCGCGGCGCCCGCCTGGCCGCCTCGCCGGCAGAAGTGGCCAGCCTGAGTGATGTTGTTTTCACTTCCTTGCCCGGCCCTAAAGAAGTGGAAGAAGTGGCGCTGGGGCCACAGGGTATCCTCGAGGGCATCCGCCCCGGCGGTATCTACGTCGACTTGTCCACCAGTCGCCCCACCCTCATTCGCCGCCTCGAACCCCTGTTTCGTGCCAAAGGGGCACACGTACTCGATGCCCCGGTGAGCGGCGGCAAGAGTGGCGCCGCGACACGCAACCTGGCGGTGATGGTGGGTGGGGAGCGCGCCATTTTCGAGCGCATCAAGCCCATCCTCGATGCCTTTGGCGATAAGGTGTTCTATGCCGGCAGCATCGGCGCCGGTAGCGTCTGCAAGCTGGTCCACAATATGATCGGCCACGGGGTGCGCCAGGCGATTGCCGAGGGGCTGACCCTGGGGGTCAAGGCGGGGGTAGAGGCCGAAGCGCTGTGGGAGTGTGTGCGCCGCGGCGCTTTGGGCCGCATGAGCTTCCTGCACGAAACGCTGCCGCGCACCGTGTTTCGCGGCCAGTACGAGCCGCCCAGCTTCACCCTGGCCCTGGCCTACAAAGACATCTCGCTGGCCACGGAGCTGGCCCGCGAGTACCAAGTCCCCTTGCCGGTAGCCGCCCTCGCCGAGCAGCTGGCCCTCGAAGCCCTCAACCGTGGCTGGGGTGAGCTGGACAGCAGCGTCATTTTCCGCTTGCAGGAAGAAGCGGCTGGCGTGGAAGTGCGCGCCCCGCAGGTGGACCCGCAGCGCGCCAGCCGCTTCATTAGTACCCACCCCGAGGCCTAGTGCGAGGAGCCATGCCGCCCATGCAGCTGCCGCTGGAAGACGTCAAAGTGCTCGACCTCTCCCACGCCCTGGCCGGGCCGTTTTGCTCCACCATGCTGGCCGACTTTGGCGCTCAGGTGGTCAAGCTAGAACCTCCGAACACGGGCGACATCGCCCGCGCTTGGGGCCCGCCTTTTTATGGCAGCGAGACGGCCTACTTCGTGAGCCTGCACCGCAACAAGAAGAGCATCGAGGTGAACCTCAAGCACCCGGCGGGCCGAGAGCTCTTCTTTCGCCTCGTGGAGCGCTTCGACGTGGTGCTTGAGAACTTCCGCCCCGGCACCCTGGACAAGCTGGGCATTGGCTATGCGCAGGCGCGAGCACGCAACCCGGGGATCATCTATTGCTCGGTCTCTGGCTTTGGCCAGAGCGGCCCGTACCGCGACCGCGCTGCCCTTGACCTTATCGTGCAAGCCGAAAGCGGCATGATCAGCATCACCGGCGAGCCCGGCAGCCGCGGCGTGCGCTGTGGCGTGTCGATTGCCGACATGGTGGCAGGCATGAACGCCGCCTTCGGGATCCTCAACGCCTTGCGCGTCAAGGAAAAAACCGGCCAGGGGCAGTATATTGATGTCTCCATGCTGGAAGGCCAGCTGTGGCTGCTGCACGGCACCATTGGTGCCTATCTGGCCGACGGGGAAGTGCCGCGCCCCATGGGCACGGCTTACAAGGCGCTGCTGCCTTACCAGACGTTTCGCACCAAGACGCGCGATCTCGCTCTGGCTGTGGGCAGCGGCCGCCTGTGGCGTATTTTCTGCCCGCTGGTAGGGCTCGAGGAGCTCATGGACGACCCGCGCTATGCCACCAACGCCGCCCGCAACGCCAACCGCGAGTCCCTCATCGCCCGGCTGCAGGAGGTGTTCCTCACCAAGACGTACGAGGAGTGGGAAGAACTCTTCCTGGCCCACGGCATTCCCGTGGGGGCTATCAATACCATCGACCGCGTGGTCGAGCATCCCCAGGTGCAGGCACGCCAGGTGCTGGTGGAAGTCGAGCACCCGGTGGCCGGCCCCGTCAAAGTGGTCGGGCCGCCGGTGAAGCTCTCTGCCACCCCGGCTACGGTGCGTGAGCCGGCGCCGCTGCTAGGGCAGCACACAGACCAGGTGCTGCGCCAGTACCTGGGGCTGGAAGAGGCCGAGATGGCGGCCCTGCGCGCGGCCGGCGCCATTGGCAAGCGCCATCCCTATGCGGCCCCCTGAGCCTTACGGGCAGAAGAGGGCGCCTGGCGTTTCCCCCGGTGCCTGTGCGATGCTTGAAGTGCGATGGCAAAGAAGACGCGTCACGAAATGGCACAAGGGGGGACTTGGCGGCCAGCGGCCGGTGGTGAGGTGGCGCCAGACTGGCAGGCGCTGCGGCAGCTGCGCCAAGGCTTCCTCCAGGAAGGAGAGCTGCCGGCCCGGGCGTACTGGGAAGGACCGCTGCGTGCCGGCAGGGGCGAAGAGGCGGCCAGGCGGCTGCTGGCCAGCTACGACGCCACTTTGGCGCAGCGCATCGGCTGGAAGTGGGATGCGGTGCTGCACGAACTGCGCGCACGGGGCTGGTCGCCGCCGCCTGCCGTGGCGGTGGTCGATTGGGGCTGCGGTACGGCGGTGGCGGCACGGCGCTTTCTCCACCACTTTGGCGCCTGCTGCCACATCACGGGCCTTTTCCTCTACGACCGCTCGCCGCTGGCGGTGCAGTTCGCCCGCGCCCAGCTTGCCCGCGAGTGGCCAGAAGTGCCGGTGGTGGTGGCGCCGGCTGAGCGCCTGCCCCACCAGCAGGCCCTGGTGCTGCTGAGCCACGTCTTGGGAGAGCTGGACGCCTCGCAGCTGCGGCGGCTCCTGGCCTGGTTGCGGCTGCAGCAAGCGGTGTTGTGGGTCGAAGCCGGCACCCACGCCCTCAGCCACCGGCTCGTCGCCGTGCGCGAGCAGCTGCGGTCTCACTTCCACGTCGTGGCGCCATGCCCGCACCAGGCGGCCTGCCCCCTGCTGCAGCCACCACACGCCCGCCACTGGTGCCATCACTTTGCCCCCTCGCCGCCGGAAGCCTTTACCACGGCCTTCTGGGCGACGTGCCGCCGCCAGCTGGGCATTGACTTGCGCCGCCTGCCGGTCAGCTATTTGGTCCTCGACAAGCGCCCGCATGGCGCCCAGGCACCCCCCGGGGCACGCCTCCTTGGCGCCGCGCGCTGCTCTCAGGTGGAAGCCCGCGCCACGGTGTGTGCTCCTGACGGCCAGCTCTATACGGTGCGCGTGCTCAAGTCGACGCACCCGCAGCTTTACCGCCGGCTCAAGCATCCCGGTTTTGCCGAGTTTCTCGAAAGCACGTGGCCACCCGGGCCTACCGCCGGGGCCGCGGCGGCGCAGACACCCCCACCGGTTCCTGGAGGGGAAACAGGGCGTCGTAGACGTAGTAGAGGTAGAAAAAGGCCAGCAGAGCCGTGACGTTAACGACCATCTCGAAGGGCAAGTACATGTTGAACTTGTACACGACGCGCGTGTACAGCTCGAGGAATGAGGAGAGGACGTTGACGTCGAGGCCGATTCCTGAGCCGTTTTTGAAGAACTTGACGTAAATGCCGAGACCAAAAAGCAACTGCAGGCCGTAGTTGAGCGGTCCAAACGTAAAGCGCAGCGCCTGGAGCAGCTGCAGCCACATCGACCACACAAAGCCGCGGCGCGTCTTGCGCCACAGCAGAACCCCGGCAGCGATGCTAAGCAGGCACAGGGCGGCAAAGAGGCCTTGTACCACGAGGCCCGCCGCCGCTTCCGGGGCGCCGTCGCGCCACAGCTGCCCCAGCCCGTGGAGGCCGCCCAGCACCTGGAACACCGCCACCACCCGCACCCAGTCTATCGTCATCGCTCCTCTCTCCGTTACTGGCGCGTTGTTATTCTTGGGCAGAGCGCAGCGCCTGTGCAGGCGATCTTACCGCAACCCGGCACGTGGGGCGCCTCGCGGCAGCGCAGTGACCCCTGCCGCGTCGGCTTCGGCCAGCCGCAGGGCCGCTGCCACCTTGTGTGCCACTTTGGGCAGGGGATAGCGCTTCAGGTCCGCCGGCGCCACCCACACCACGTCCTTGCGCGGTGGCGGGACGTCCGAGACGGCACACAGGCAAAGGCGTGCAGGGTGAGGCGAAAGTGGGTGTAGCCGTGCTGGACGGTGGCCAGGTGGTGCTGGACGCGCACTGCCATCCCCAGCTGCTCGCGCACTGCGCGCACGGCACCGGCAGCCGGGGATTCGCCTGCCGCCAGCAGGCCACTGGGAAAATCCCACAGCCCGCCCAGCAGTCCGGTGGGCGCCCGGCGGTGGAGCAGGACGCGGCCGTCCTGCCACACCACGGCCGCTGCGGCCTCGTGGTGGGGCAGTGGCTTGCGCCGGGCACGGCGCGGCAGGGACTCCGGAGCGCCTTGGGCTCGCCCTGGCAGAGCCCCTGGAGAGGGCAAAGAAAGCACTGCGGCCGCTTCGGCAGGCAGAGGGTGGCGCCCAGATCCATCAGGGCCTGGTTGAAAAGGCCGGCCCGCGCCAGGGGGCACGAGCGCTCGCGCCAGGTCCCACAGGTGCTGCTGCGTCTGGGCGTGGCGTATGTCGCCTTGCACCGCAAACAGGCGGGCCAGCACCCGCGTCACGTTGCCGTCCAGAACCGGCTCGTCCAAGCCAAAAGCGATGCTGGCGATGGCTCCGGCCGTGTACTTGCCAATCCCTGGAAGTCGCAGCAGGGCCTCCCGCGTCTGCGGCAGCCGGCCGCCGTGCTCGCGCACGAGGACTTGCGCCGCCCGGTGCAGGTGGCGTGCCCGGGCATAGTATCCCAGTCCCTCCCAGGCCTTGAGCACCGCTTCTAGCGGCGCCGCGGCCAGTGCCGCGACACTGGGAAATTGCCGCAAGAAACGCTCGTAGTAGGGAATCACGGTGCTGACCTGGGTCTGCTGCAGCATGACTTCTGCTACCCAAATGGCGTACGGATCCTGGGTCTGCCGCCAGGGCAGCTGCCGGCAGTGGCGGGCATACCAGCCCAGTAAGGCTTCTTGAAGCGCGCCGAGGGTGGCAGAGGTCATGCGTGCTTGGCCTGCGTGGTTCGTCGTCGTTTCAGCGCTGCAGTGGCCTTTGAGCTTAGCACCGGCTTCCCCGAAGCGCAACGCGGGCGGCCCTGCCAGGCATGCCCGTGGCCCTTTCTGTCAAACGGATCGGGGACCTCTTGCGCGCGCCCTCGCTTGGGTGCATGCTTTGCCGCAGGCACGTTGCGGCAGCGCAGAGGAGGAAAAGATGGACACGCTCGTGGTGGTCCTGGGCGGCGCCGCGGTGTTCTTCTGCGCCCTGGTTATCGCCCTCGTGGTCCTTGGGATGCGGATGGCCTCGGCAGTGCAAGCCGAGCTGCGGGCCACCCGGGAGTTGGCTGGCCGCGTGGCGACCACCGCCGAGCAGCTGGGCCTGAAGCTGACCGGTACCGCCGAAGTGACGGGCACCCTCCGGGATACGGCAGAGCACCTCCGCCAGCAGCTCGGGGAGGCCACGGCGCGGCTGGTGCAGCTGCAGAGCCAGGCCCAGGCGCGCCTGGAAGAAGAGCGGCGCACCGCCGAGGCCATCCGGCGGCTGGAAGCGGTCATCGCGGGAACCCGCAGCAAAGGGACAGCCGGGGAAAACATCCTGGAGGAGCTCCTCTCTCGCCTTCCCCCCGAGTGGCAGGTGAAGAACCACCGCATCGGCGGCAAAGTCGTCGAGTTCGCTCTGGTGCTGCCCGACAAGCGCCTGCTGCCCGTCGACAGCAAGTGGCCTGCTACCGAGCTGCTCGAGAGACTGGCCGCCGCCGAGGACCCCGGCGAGCGCCTGCGGCTCAAAGCGGAAATCGAGCGCCAGGTGCGCCAGCGCGCCGCCGAAGTCCGCAAGTATATTGACCCCCACGTCACGGTGAACTTCGCCCTGGCGGTGGTTCCCGATGCCGTCTATGACCTGTGCACCGGGATCTTGCCCGAGGTGGTGCGCCACGGCGTGGTGGTGGTCGGATACAGCCTTTTCCTGCCCTACCTCCTGCTCGTGTTCCACATGGCCCTCAAAACGGGAGCGCAGATAGAAGCCGAACGCCTCCAGCGCTTCTTGCAGGAAGCAGAGCAGAGCATCGTCCAGCTGCAAAAAGAGATCGATGGCCGGCTGGCCACGGCGATTACCATGCTCACCAACTCGCGCCACGAGCTCAACGCCCACCTGGGCAAGCTGCGCAGCGGCCTGGCCGGCGTGCACACCCTCCCGCAGGGCGAAGCGCCGGCCCTGGAAGCCTAGCGATCTTTTCTCAGGCCGGCGAGCGGCGGCGCTGTAGCAACAGCCCCGTGAGGATGAGCCCCAGCCCGACCAGGGTGGACGGCCGGATGGTTTCTCCCACCAGCAGGTGAATGAACAGCAGCGACAGCAGCGGCGAGAGAAAAATCAGATAGCCGATGCGTGCCGCGGCGGCGGCCAGGCGCAAGGCCCGCAGCCAGCAGACAAAGGTGATGCCCATCTCGCAGATGCCCACGTACGCCGCGCCCAGCAGCCCGTAAGGATGAACCCGCAGGGGCACGGAGAGCAGCCAGCAGGCCAGCAGCACCATGGGCAGGGCACAGAGAAAGTTGAGAAACAGCGCCGCCACCGCCTCGCGGTCGTCTCGGGTGTTGTAGATCCAGTACAGGGCCCAGATCACCGTGCTGCCCAGGGCCAACGCCACGCCCAGGGGGTCAGAAAAGCGCAGGCGGAAGACGTCGCCGCGGGTGGCGATGACCACCACCCCGGCATAGCTCACCGCGCCTGCCAGCAGGTCCCACCCGCGCAGCGGCTGCCGCAGCAGCGGCACCGAAAGCAGCGCCAGGGTGAAGGCCCAGGTGTAATTGAGGGGCTGCGCTTCCTGCGCCGGCAGCAACTCGTAAGCCTTAAACAGCACCAGGTAGTAGAGAAACGGGTTGAGGAAGCCCAGCGCGAGCGAGCGCAGGTACTGCGGGCGGCGGTAGCGCCAGAGCTCCCCGGCGTTGCCTTGCCAGAGCAGGACCAGCCCCAGCACCAGCAACGACACGGCGTTGGCGTACAGCAGCAGCTGCAGCGGCTCGAGGTAGCGCAGCGAGAGCTTGAACGCGCTGGCCACCGTCGACCACAGCAGCACGGCGCTGAGCCCGTAGAGGTAGGCCCGCGTTTGCTGGGGCTGCGAGACGTTCTGGTCCACAGAGTGCTTACTGTACCCGACAGCCGCCGTCTCTTGCAACGCGCCGGCTTGACGTCGCGCCGGCGGTGCTGTACAGACAAAAGAAGGACTGCATTGCGTTATGACACACCACACGGACACCGTGGTCATTGGCGCCGGCATTGCCGGCTTGGCGGCAGCGCGGACACTTCACGACGCCGGCGGCGCGGTCGTGGTCTTGGAAGCCCGCCACCGCCTTGGCGGCCGCATTCACACCGACCGCGCGCTGGGCTTTCCCGTGGAGCTGGGCGCCCACTGGATCCACGGCGCGTACCGCAATCCGATTGCGGCGCTGGCGCGGCGCTGGCGCTTGCGTACTGCGCCCACCACGCACCCCTTTATCGCCTTGCCTACCGCGGCCGAGGTGCCTGCGCTTTTGGAGCAAGCCTTTCCGTGCCTGCTGGCGCGGGCGCAGGAACTGGCCTGGCACCAGGAGAGGGACTTGCCCCTGGGCGAGGCGCTGCAACGCCTGGTGGCCGGCTGCCCGTCGCAGCTGCGCAGCGTCCGTCTCGGCCTGGACTGGCTCAGCCTGGTGATGGGCACCGACGCCGCTTGCCTCTCAGCCCGCCACTGGGACCAGGACCTCGACTTGCCGGGGCCGGACCTGGTGCTGCTCGACGGCTATGACGCCCTTGTGCAGCGGCTGGCACGGGGACTCGAGGTCCGGCTTGGGGAAGCGGTGCGGCAGGTAGAATGGACTCCCGAGGGGGTATGGGTGGAGAGCACGCAGGCGACGTACCGCGCGGCGGCGGCGATTGTCACCTTGCCCCTGGGGGTGCTGAAAGCCGGGAGCGTCCGCTTTGTGCCCCCGCTGCCGGCGCGCCAGCAGCGCGCCATCGCCCGCTTGGGCATGGGCGTCCTCGACAAGGTGGTGCTGGTCTTTGCCCGGCCTTGCTGGCCGGCGGCGGGCGAGCACCTGGCCAACCCCGACCGCCGCCCCGGCGAGCTGGCCGGCTTCAGCAGCCTGCTGCCGCACCTCGGTGCCCCGGTGCTCGTGGGCTGGGTGGCGGGGCGCCAGGCGCAGGCCCTGGAAGACGCCGACGACGCCGAGGCGGTGGCCTGGGCCATGCGCACCCTGCGGCGCCTGCTCGGCCCTGGCCTGCCCGACCCCGTCCACACCCGGGTGACGCGCTGGGGCAGTGATCCCTATGCCCGCGGCGCCTACTCCCACCTGCCGGCAGGCGCCTGCGGCGCCGACTACGACGCCCTGGCCGTGCCGGTTAGCCCCCGCCTCCACCTAGCCGGCGAGGCCACGCACCGTCGCTACCCGAGCACCGTGCACGGCGCCTACCTCTCGGGGCGGCGAGCCGCACGGCGGGTGCTGCGCCTGGTGCGGCCTCACTGATACACTTGCGGATTGACCAGCACCTCGGCGGCAGGGCGCCGGCCGGCCAGCACCGTCACCACCGCTTGCGCGGCCAGTAGGCCCGCCGCACGCAGTCCTTCCCGGCTATACGCCGCCAGGTGTGGAGAAAGGATAACGTTGTCGAGCTCGCGCAGGGGGCTGGCAGGCAGCGGCTCGTGGTGAAAGACGTCAAGGGCGGCACCCGACAGCCGTCCCTCACGCAGCGCCGCCACCAGCGCTGCCTCGTCCACCAGATCCCCGCGCGCGGTGTTGATCAGCACGGCTGTGGGCTTGAGCAGCCGCAGTGCCCGCGCATCGAGAAGATGGCGCGTCTGGGGGGTAAGCGGGGCATGGAGCGACACGATGTCGGCCTGCTGCAGCAGCTCGTCGAGCGGCACATAGGTCACGCCGTACTGCGCGGCAAAGGCGGCGTCCTGCACCACGTCGGTGGCCAGCACCCGCATCTCGAAGCCGCGTGCCCGCCGCGCCACCGCCTTGCCGATGCGCCCCAGCCCTACGATCCCCAGCGTCTTGCGCCACACGTCGGTGCTCACCCGCACCTCCCAGCGCCCCTGCCGCACCAGGCGATCCGCCTCCACCACCCGGCGCATCACCGCCAGCATGAGGGCAAAGACGTAGTCGGCCACGCTTTCGGTAAACCCCGGCGCCACCACTACCGGGATGCCACGCGCTGTGGCTGCTGCCACGTCCACCGAATCGTAGCCGACGCCGCGAATGGCAATCACCTTGAGGCGCGGCGCGGCAGCCAGCACCGCGGCGGTAAGCGGCAAGGCCGAGACGATGGCGGCATCGGCGTCGCGCAGCAGCTGGCCCGCTTCGGCTTCCGAGACGGTGGCATCGCCCTGGCTCCAATCGCGCTCTGGGTGCAGGAGCACGCCGCCATGGCGGCGCAGCACCTCCAAGGGCTCAGGATCGACGGCAAAGGCACGGGCAGTAATCAGCACGTGGAACATGGCCGCAGTCCTCCGAGGGAGAAGCGGGGTTTGACAGGCGCCGGCAAACGGCGTAGGCTACCGCAGAGTATACGTCCCAGGGGCGGCGTACGCCCGCAGGTGAGGAGTTGCTATGGCTCAGCTCAACCGCTACAGCGCCACCATCACCCAGCCCCGTTGGCAAGGGGCCTCGCAGGCCATGCTCTATGCCATTGGCCTCAGCGAAGAAGATATGCACAAGGCCCAGGTAGGCATTGCCAGCGTCTGGTACGAGGGCAACCCCTGCAACATGCACCTCCTCGACCTGGCCGCCAAGGTCAAAGAGGGGGTGGTGGCAGCCGGCCTGGTGGGCCTGCGCTTTAACACCATCGGCGTTTCCGACGGCATCTCCATGGGCACCCGTGGCATGTGCTACTCTTTGCAGTCGCGCGACCTCATCGCCGACTCCATCGAGACGGTGATGGCCGCGCAGTGGTACGACGCCCTGGTGGCGATTGCCGGCTGCGACAAGAACATGCCGGGCGTGGTGATGGCCATGGGGCGGCTCAATCGCCCGGCGCTCATGGTCTACGGCGGCACCATTCGCCCCGGGCGCTACGGCGACAAGACGCTCGACATCGTGTCGGCCTTCCAGAGTTATGGCGAGTACCTCGCCGGCACGATCAGCGACGCCGAGCGCCAGCAAATCGTGCGCCATGCCTGCCCTGGACCTGGCGCCTGCGGCGGCATGTACACGGCCAATACCATGGCCGTGGCCATCGAGGCCATGGGCATGGCTTTGCCCTATAGCTCCTCCACGCCGGCCACCGACCCGGCCAAGCTCGAAGAATGCGTGCGAGCCGGCCACGCCATTCGCCGCTTGCTGGAGCTTGATCTTAAGCCACGCGACATCATGACACGCGAGGCGTTTGAAAACGCCATGGTCATGGTCATGGCCCTGGGAGGGTCGACCAACGCCGTGCTGCACCTCATGGCCATGGCCCGTGCCGTGGACGTGCCCCTGAGTCTCGACGACTTTCAGGCAGTAAGCGACCGCGTACCTTACCTGGCCGACCTCAAGCCCAGCGGCCGCTACGTCATGGAGGACTTGCACCACGTGGGCGGCACGCCGGCCGTGATGAAGTACTTGCTGGAGCATGGCTTCCTGCACGGCGACTGCCTCACCGTCACCGGACAGACGCTGGCAGAAAATCTGCGGCCGCTGCCCGGCCTGCGCCCCGGGCAGGAGATTATCCGCCCCCTGTCTGCGCCCATCAAGGAAACCGGTCACATCCGCATTCTGCGCGGCAACCTGGCACCGGGCGGGGCGGTGGCCAAAATCACCGGCAAGGAAGGGCTGTCGTTTACCGGCCCGGCGCACGTTTTCGACGCCGAGGAGGAGATGCTGCGTGCCCTGGAGCGCGGCGAGATCCGCAAGGGCGAGGTCATCGTCATTCGCTACGAGGGACCCAAAGGCGGCCCGGGCATGCCGGAGATGCTGACGCCCACCTCGGCCCTGGTGGGCGCCGGCCTGGCCGGCGACGTGGCCCTGCTCACCGACGGCCGCTTCTCGGGCGGCTCGCACGGCTTTATCATCGGCCACATCACCCCCGAGGCACAAGAAGGCGGCCCCATTGCCCTGGTGCGCGACGGCGACCTCATCACCATCGATGCCAAAACCAACCGCATCGACGTGGCCCTGAGCGACGAGGAGCTGGCGCGGCGCCGTGCCGAGTGGCGCATGCCGCCTTACAAGGCCACGCGTGGCACCCTCTACCGCTACATCAAGACGGTGAGCAGCGCCGCCGAGGGCTGCGTCACCGATGCCTAACCCGGCAGGAGAGCGCGGGCAATGAACGGCGCCGAAAGTCTGGTTCGCACCCTGGTGGCCGCTGGGGTCACCGTCTGCTTTACCAATCCCGGCACCTCGGAAATGCACTTCGTGGCTGCCCTGGACCGCGTGGAGGGCATGCGCTGCGTTCTGGGCCTCTTTGAGGGCGTGGTCACCGGCGCTGCCGACGGCTACTGGCGCATGGCGCAGTGGCCGGCTGCGACGCTGCTGCACCTGGGGCCAGGGCTGGGCAACGGCCTGGCCAACTTGCACAACGCGCGCAAGGCGAGCTCGGGTATCGTCAACATCGTTGGCGAGCATGCCACCTATCACTTGCAGTACGATGCGCCCTTGACGGCCGACATCGAGGGCATTGCGCGGCCGGTGTCGCACTGGGTGCGCACCGCCACCGAGGCGCGCAAGGTGGCAGCCGATGGCGCCGAGGCGATTGCGGTGGCCGCCACGCCCCCTGGACACATTGCCACCCTCGTCCTGCCTGGCGACGCCGCCTGGGGCGAAGGCAGTGGGCCGGCGCCGCTGCCGCCGGTGCCGCCGCGGGCGCGGGTGAGCGAGGAGGCGGTGCGCCAGGCCGCCGCCTTGCTCCGCCCGGGCAAAGGGGCCCTATTGCTGCTTGGCGGCCAGGCGGTGTGGGAAGAGGGGCTGACCTGGGCCGGGGCGATTGCCCGCCACACCGGTGCCCGCCTTCTGGCGCAGATGGCCAACGCCCGCTTGCAACGTGGTGCCGGCCGTGTGGCAGTAGAGCGCGTGCCATTCCCGGTACCGCAGGCGGTGGCCTTGCTCAAAGACGTACAGCGTGTCGTGCTCGTGGCTGCGCGGCCGCCGGTGGCCTTTTTCGCCTATCCCGACCGCCCCAGCGTGCTCACCCCGCCGGGGTGTACCTTTCATACCCTGGCCACCCCGGCCGAAGACGCTCTCGATGCGCTGGCCCGCCTGGCCGATGCCGTGGGGGCGCAGCGCCGCCAGGCTCCCTTGCAGCCGCCCTGGCGGCCACCTCTGCCCACCGGCCCCCTCACCCCGGAGGGGGCCGGCGCGGTGCTGGCCCACGCCTTGCCCGAGCAGGCCATCGTCGTGGACGAGTCGGTAACCACCGGCCGCGGCTTCTTTCCCCTTACCGCCGGGGCGCCACCGCACGACTGGCTGCAAAATATGGGCGGCTCCATCGGCTACGGCCTGCCGGTGGCCATCGGCGCTGCCATTGCCTGCCCGCAGCGCAAAGTGCTCGCCCTGGTGGGCGATGGCAGCGCCATGTACACGGTGCAGGCCCTGTGGACCATGGCGCGTGAGGGACTCGACGTCACCGTGGTCATCTGGGCCAACCGCACTTACCAGATCCTCAAGGGCGAATTTGCCAATGTGGGGGCCGGCAGTCCCGGGGTCAAAGCACGCCACATGCTCGACATCGACCGCCCCACCCTCGACTGGGTGGCCATGGCCAAGGCGATGGGCGTGCCGGCCGCGCGCGCGACCGACTGCGAGACGCTCCTGGCGCAGCTGCGCCGCGGCCTGGCGGCGCCAGGGCCCTACCTCATCGAAGCGGTGCTGTGAGTTAGAGGAGAACGCCATGCCTGAGGAGCCGAAGTGGCCTGAGGAGATTTACCGCATCTTGCGCGAGTGGGACGTGACGCAGTTTGCGTACGTTCCCGACGCCGGGCACAAGGTGCTCATCGCGCGCGCCTTGGCCGATCCCGACGTCCACGCCGTGCCGCTTACCACCGAAGAAGAGGGCGTGGCCCTGCTGGCCGGGGCGCACCTGGGCGGGGCGCGGGGCGTGGTACTCATGCAGTCAAGCGGCGTGGGCAACTGCGCCAACATGTTCTCCCTGGTCAAGAGCGGGCAGTTTCCCATGCTGGTGCTGGTCAGCATGCGCGGTGACTTTGGGGAAGGCAACCCCTGGCAGATGCCCATGGGACAGGCAGCGCAGCCCATTCTGGAAGCCTGTGGCTTTGTCTGCCTGCGCGTGGAGCGGCCCGAAGACGTCCCCGCGACGCTGCAGGCGGCCTGCACCATGGTGTACAAGACCGGACAAGCGGTGGCCGTGCTGCTCACCCAGCGCCTCATCGGCGCCAAGCCCTTCTGAGGGAGGAAGGGGCGATGGGGCAGGAACAAGCAAAGGGCGGCCGTGGGCACGCTTGACCGCCGGGTGGCGGTGCCGCAGCTCATTGGCAACCCCGACGACTTCCTCATCATTGCCGGGCTGGCGGGTACGGCGCGCGACGTGGCCCATCTCTGCGAGCCGCGGGCCAACTACTTCGCTCTGGCCGGCGCCATGGGCGGTGCGACGATGATGGGGCTAGGGCTGGCGCTGGCCCAGCCCCGGCGTCGCGTGCTGGTGGTGACGGGGGACGGCGAGCTGCTGATGAACGTCGGTTCGCTGGCCACGGTGGCGGTGATGCGGCCCTCGAACTTGGCCATTCTCTGCGTCGACAACGGCCACTACGGCGAGACCGGCTACCAGAAGAGCCACACCGCGCTGGGTGTCGACTTGGCGGCCATGGCCGCCGGGGCCGGCATCCCAACGGTGCGCACCGTGTGGCAGGAAGCCGAGCTTGCCGCCGCGTCAGCGCTCCTGCGGCAGGCACCCGGGCCGGTGTTCGTGCTGCTCAAAGTCTCGGCGGGCGACCCGCCGCCTTTTCGGCGCTCCCTCGACGCCGCCTGGGCCAAGTACCGCTTCCGCCAAGCCCTCCTTGGATAAAAAGGGGACAGGCTACTTTTTTGGGGCGTGCGCAAAAAGGAGCCTGTCCCCTTTTTCTTTGAGGTGGGGGAGGGGCAGAGCCTCGGCCAGGGCCATGGCTTCGTGCAGGTAAGCCGCGGCTGCCTGCGGCTGCCGGCGGGCCTGAAAGAGCATCCCGAGGTCGAAGAGGGCGCGTGCCAGATGCCCTGGCATATCAAGGGTGCGGCCCTGGCGCACCGCTTCCTCAAGGTGGTGGCGTGCCAGGCGCGCCGCCACCGGCAGGGTGCGCAGCGCAAAGCCCAGGTTGCGCCACAGCACCGCCAGCGGGGGGCGCTCCTGCCTCAGCGCCATGCGCAAGTAGATCTCCCCCAGAATGAGGTGTCCCAGCATCGCCTGCGTGGTGTTGCCCCAGGCGGCGCTGCGCTGCATCGCCTCGTGGATCCAGCGCACCCCGGCCCGCCAGTGACCGGCCAGCACCTGCGCCGCGCCGTACGGCACATCGACGCCGGTGGCCAGGAACATCTGCTCGCCTGCCGCCAGCTGCCGGCGCACCTCGGCCAGCAGGGCGAGACCTTCCTGGCTTTGCCCCATGAGGGCCAGGGCGGCACCCTGCGCTCCGCGCGCCGCCAGCCGATCCACCGGGTGCGGAGAGAGGCGTGCCGCTTCTTCTGCTTTGGCCAGAGCCTCGGCAAAACGCTCCTCGAAGACCAGGGCCCAGGCCTGAGCCCATAACCCCATGGCCCGGGTGCGCGGATCGCCCGCCCGGCGCCCCAGATCCAGGGTCTGCTCGCCGTACGCCAGCGCCTGCGCGAAGTGGCCGCGAAAGGTGGCGTGCAAGGCCAACCCGACGAGACACTTGGAGGCCAGGTAGACGTCGTCGCGGCGCTCGGCAAGAGCCAAAATGCGCGCCCCAAGCCGATGCACCATGCCAGAGGTGGCGGTGTCGAGCGGCGTCCAGAACGCGTGGAGGTACAGAAGCCCAAGGCAGGCGTAGCCGATGCACTCCTCGTCCTGCAGCCGCTCTCCCAGAGCCAAGGCCTGCTCGAGCAGCGGCTGCGCCAGATCGCGCCGCGCCGCAAACGCGTAGGCATACCCTAGCCAGAAACGCAGGAGGGCGCCGCGGCGCAAGTCGGCAAGGGCGGCCACGCGGTCCGCGTAGCGCTCCAGGAGGGCAATCATGCCCTTGAAGTCGCTTTCGTAGTAGTGGACACGCACCAGGCCCAGAAGGGCGTCTGCCCACGCCGTCTCTGCGACCCCTTCCGGGGTGGCGTCTGCGTGCGCCAGCACCTGGCGAAAGGCGCTGGCGGCCGCCTCCAGGGCGTAAACGCGCAGGCTTTTCTCACCGCTGCGTAGCAAGTAATGAACCGTCTTGTCTCGGCGGGCGGTCTGGCTCCAGTGGTGGGCCAGGGATTCCGTCCACTCGCCCAGGCGCCCGGCGTACACCGTTTCGATTGCCATGGCGACTTGCTGGTGGAGCTCGGCGCGGCGGGCAGAGAGCAGCGTGGCGTAAACGGCGTCCTGTACCAGGGCATGCTTGAAGCGGTACGTCTGGCCGTCGCCTTCGGGGTAAACGAGCGCGTGCGCCTCGAGTTCCTGCAAGGTAGCGGCAAAATCGCCCTCTTCGACCACCACCTGGCTTGCCAGCGCAAGGGGAAAGCGGCGGCCGATCACCGCGGCCACCTGCAGGAGGCGGCGCGCCGGAGGCGACAACCGGTCGAGGCGTGCCTGCAAGAGGTCCTGCAGGCTCTCGGGAATGGGGATTTCCTCTGGCAAGGCGGCGCGGTTCCCGTCACCGGCCTCGCGGAGGTAGCGGGCCAGCTCCTCGGCAAACAGGGGGTTGCCCTCGGCTTTGTCGACGAGGCGGCAGAGCGTTTCGGCTGGCAGGAGGCCCTCGCCCAGCTGCGCTTGCACCAGGTGTCGCGTCGATTCCGGGGACAGCGGCGCCAGGGGCAGGGTGGTCACGTGCGGCTGCGGCGGCCAGGGGGGAACGTAGGTGGGGCGCGAGGAGCACAACACGGCCAGCCTGAGGCCGCTGTCCTGGGCAACCAGCTTCTCGAGCAGCTCTTGCGAGGCGCCGTCGCTCCAGTGCAGGTCTTCGAGAATGAGCACCGTAGGGGCGAGCCGGGCGTGGCACTGCACCAGCGCCAGCAGGAGCTCGCGCGTGCGGGCGCCGATGATTTCGCCGTCAAGGCCGCGCAGCGCCGCCTCACTCTCCTCGACGCCTAGCAGCACGAGCAAGAAGGGGAGGGCCATGGAGGGCGACAGGCCGAGGCGCTCCAGGCCTTGCGTCAGCTTGGCCCGCACCGCCGCGGCGTCTGCACCCGCTGCAAGGCCAAACAGGGCGCGCACGACTTCAATAAAAGGGAGAAACGAGGTGCTGCGGCCATGAGCCGTACAGTGCCCCACCAGGCAAACGCTGTCGCTGCCCGCGAGGCGCCGCTGCAGCTCGTACAGCAGCCGCGACTTGCCTACCCCCGCTTCTCCCACCAGGTGCACCACGCGCAGCGTCCCCTGACGGGAAGCGGCGCAGGCCTCTTCAAGGCAGGCCAGCTCGGCTTCCCGCCCGATCAGAGGCGAAAGGCCGCGGCGCAGGGCGGCCTCAAAGCCGTACGCGCCGGCTTTGACGCTGCCGAGGCGATAGACCCGCTGCGGCACCGCTTTGCCCTTGATGGCCTGCCACCCCAGATCGAGCGCCTCGACATACGGCGCGACCAGCGCATAGGTGGCCGCAGACAGCAGCACCGTGCCCGGCTCGGCCAGCGCTTGCAGGCGTGCCGCCAGGTTTACCGTGTCGCCGATGGCCTTGAATTCCATTCGCAGGTCGGTGCCCACGCGGCCCACCACCACCGGACCGGTGTGGATGCCGACGCGCAGCTGTGGCCGCACCCCATAGGTGGCTTCGGTCTCTACGCCGATGGCCTCTAATTGCTGCTGCATGGCCAGGGCGGCGCGACAGGCGCGCAAGGGGGCGTCCTCGAGGGCTACCGGCGCTCCGAAAAGGGCCAGCACGCCGTCGCCGGTAAGCTCCTGCACCGTGCCTTCTTCCGCATGTACGGCGGTGATCAGGCGCTTGTACACCTGCTCCATGAGGCGGTAAACAGCCTCTTCCCCCAGGGTTTCGGCCAGGGGCGTGTAGCCTTGCATGTCGGCAAAAAGCACGGTCACATGCCGGCGCTCGCCTTCGGGCTGACCGTAGCCAGACAGGGACGGCTCGGTGGCCAGCGGCGCTGTGAGGGAGGCGCCGCAGCGGCCGCAGAAGTTCATTCCGGGAGGGTTGGTGAAGCCGCAGTGCCGGCACCCCACGGCGGGTTCTCCTCTAGGGCCATACCCGGCCGCCGGTGGCAGGGTACCCCTAGAGCATACCACGCCGGCGCTTGCCTTTCCCGCGCAATCGCCGTATGCTGGTTTCGTCCGCAGCCGCCGCTATCAGCCAGCAAGCGCCAAGTTGCGGCCGCTGCGCCGCAAGGGAGACCTCTCATGGCCCGCTTCTCGTCTCATCCGGCTCTGCGCCAGCTCTCGCCGCTGCAGCGGACCCTGCTGCGCTGGCTCGATGCCGAGCTGCAGCGCCGCCACCCCATGCAGGAGAGCGCCGCCATTCCGTACTGGCAGGTGGTGCAGGGGGTGGCTGCCGCGCCCGCGCAAGTGCGCACCGGGTTACAACAGCTCTTGCGCGCCGGCCTGGTGACCTTGCCGCGCCAGGGCTGGGCGCGCAGCGTCGCCCTCACCGCTGCCGGACGGGCCTGTGCCCGGGCGCTGGCCCAACTCGAAGCGCCGCACCGCTTTCTCAAGACGCTGCGGCACGCCGAGGCAGGAGACGGCAGCCCGCGGTGGCGTGAGACGAAACGGCGCTGGCGCCGGCGGCGCTGACACCCCTAGCCCGCACACGAGGACACCGCCATGACTCAGCCCGTGACGCCCCGCATTGCGCCTTTGCCGCCAGACGCCTGGGATGCCGAGCTGCGCGCTCGCTTTGAGCGCCCCGGCGGCCTGGGCCAGATCTTCAACGTCATGCAGGTGCTGGCCAACCATCCGGCGCTGCTGCGGCGCTGGGTGGTGCTGGCCAACCACGTGCTCTTCAAAAGCACCTTGCCGCCGCGCCACCGCGAGCTGCTCATCCTGCGCACGGCCTGGCTTGCCGACTGCGCCTACGAATGGGCCCAGCACCGGCGGCTGGCCACCGAAGCCGGCCTGAGTGCAGAAGAGATTGCCGCCGTGGCGGCAGAGGCTCCGGATGCCCGCTGGTCGCCCCTGGAAGCGGCGCTGCTGCGCGCTGCTGATGGCCTCTACCTCGAGGCGTTCGTTGACGACGCCACCTGGGCAGCGCTGGCGGCGCACTACGACGAGCGCCAGCTGCTCGACGTCCTCTTTACCGCCGGCAACTACCTGCTGCTGGCCATGGCCCTCAACAGCTTCGGGGTCCCGCTTGACGCAGGCTACACCGGCTTTGACCCCGGGCTGCCGCGCAACCGGCGACACCCCTCGCCCCACTTGCCGCCTTTGCAGGTCCCGCGTCCCGTGCCGCGGCTGGCGCCGCTGCCGGAGGCGGCATGGACGCCAGCGCAGCGCGAGCTGCTGGCCAAAGCCCACGGGCCGCTGCCCACCGTAAACGTACTCGACACTCTGGTGCGCCACCCCGACTTGCTGCGCCGCTGGCTGCCCTTTTTTACCCACATGCTGCACAAGTCCACCCTGCCGCCGCGCCACCGCGAGATCCTCATCCTGCGCACGGGCCGCCTGTGCGGTGCCGCTTACGAATGGGCCCAGCACCTCCCCTTTGCCCGGCGCGCCGGGCTCTCGGAAGCCGAAATCCGCACCCTGGCGGCAGCCGAGGCGGCCGCGGCGTGGCCGGTGGCGCACGAGCAGGCACTGGTGCGCGCTGCCGAACAGCTGCACCGCCAGAGCACCCTCGACGACGCCACCTGGGCAGCCCTGGCGGCGCAGTACACCACGCCACAGCTCATGGACGTCGTCTTCACCGTCGGCCAGTACCGCCTGGTGGCCACGGTGCTCAACAGCCTGTGCGTGCAGCTTGACCCTTACCTGCAATTCCCCGAAGTCTGAGGCGAGGAACGACAAGACAGGAGGAACGCCCATGGCAGGGTGTCTGGCGGGCAAAGTGGTGTTGGTCACCGGCGCGGCCTCGGGCATCGGCCGCGCCACCGCCTTGGCCTGTGCGCGCGAAGGGGCGCGGGTGGTGGTGGCCGATACCGCCGCTGCCGGCGGCGAGGAAACGGTGGCGCGCATCCGGCAAGCCGGGGGCGAAGCGCGCTTTGTGCGCGCCGACGTCACGCGCGCTGCCGAAGTAGAAGCGCTGGTGGCTGAAGCGGTGGCCGCATACGGCCGCCTTGACTGCGCCCACAACAACGCCGGCATCGAGGGGCCCCTGGCTCCCACGGCGGAGTATCCCGAAGAGGCGTGGGACCGCGTGCTGGCGGTCAACCTCAAAGGCGTGTGGCTGTGCATGAAGTACGAGATCGCCCAGATGCTGCGGCAGGGCGGCGGGGCCATCGTCAACACCGCGTCGCTGGCCGGCCTCGTCGGGGCCAGGCGCCTGGCGGCTTACGTGGCCAGCAAGCACGGGGTGGTGGGACTCACCCGCGCGGCGGCGCTCGAGTACGCCAAAGCCGGCATTCGCGTCAATGCCGTCTGCCCGGGGATCATTCGCACCGCCATGGTGCAGCGGATGTTTCTGGAGCGCAACCCGCAGGCCGAAGAGCGCCTGGCAGCCAGCGAGCCCATGGGGCGTCTGGGCACGCCGGAGGAAGTGGCCGAAGCGGTCGTCTGGCTGTGCAGCGACGCCGCTTCTTTTGTCACCGGCCATGCCCTGAGCGTCGATGGCGGGCTGGCAGCGCAGTAAGGGGAGGGGAGACGCGTGCGCTTTGAAGAAGCCAAAGGATTCATGCAGCGGCACCACCGCGGCGTGGTGACCACCTATCAGCCCGACGGCGCCATGCACGCCAGCATCGTGCTCTGCGGCGTCTATCGCGACCACGCCGCCTTTGTCATCGTGCGCGGCACCTCGGTCAAAGCGCGCAACCTGCGCCGCGACCCGCGCTGCACCGTGCTGGCGGTGAGCGCCGACTGGCTGAGCTGGGTGGCGGTGGAGGGAGAGGCGCAGCTCTTTGACTACGACAACACCGACGCCGAGACGGTGCGGCTCATGCTGCGCGACGTCTACCGCGCCTGTGGCGACAAGGAGCACCCGGACTGGGAAGAGTACGACCGCGTCATGCGCCAGCAGCGGGCGGTGGTGGTGCTGGTGCGCCCGCAGCGCGTCTACGGTCTGCTGCGCGCAGGGAGCGCCTGAGGAAGGGAGAAATGCGACCGCTGCAGGTGCTCATTATCGGCGCTGGCCTGGGGGGCCTCACCGCAGCCGCCTGCTTGCGCCGTGCCGGCTTTGCCGTGCGCGTCTACGAGCAGGCCCCGGTGCTGGGCGAGGTGGGGGCCGGCATCCAGATCAGCCCCAATGCGGTGAAAGTGCTGCGGCAAATCGGGGTAGCTGCGGCGCTAGACGCCGTGGCGGTGCGGCCGCTGGCCCTGGAAGGCCGTGACTGGCAAAGCGGCCAAGTGCTCAACCGCATCGAGCTGGGTGACGCCTTTGTGCGCACCTACGGGGCGCCCTACTACCACGTGCACCGCGCCGACTTGCATGCCCTGCTGGTGGCCGCGGTACAGCGCCTGGCGCCCGACGCCATTTGCCTGGGCGCCCGCTGCGTGGGGGTAGAGGCGGCAGGAGAGCGGGTGCGGGTGCGCTTTGCCAACGGCACGGCGGCCGAAGGCGACGTGGTCGTCGGCGCCGACGGCATTCACTCGGTGGTGCGCCACAGCCTCTTTGGCCCCGAAGCGCCGCGCTTTACCGGCATGGTGGCCTTTCGCGCCACGGTGCCCTTAGCCCGCCTGCCGGCGGGGCTCATCGAGCGTAAAGGCTACAACTGGATGGGGCCGCACCACCACTTCGTGCACTACTTGCTGCGGCGCGGCACCCTGGTCAACTGCGTCGGCGTCTGCGAGCAAGACCACTGGCGCCTAGAGTCGTGGTCCACCGAAGGCGACCTGCGCGAGCTGCGTGCCGAGTTTACCGGCTGGCACCCCACCATCCAGGCGCTCATTGCCGCCATGGACCGCTGCTTCAAGTGGGCGTTGTACGACCGCGAGCCGATGCCGCGCTGGACGTGCGGCCGCGTCACCCTGCTGGGCGACGCCTGCCACCCCATGCTGCCGTTTTTGGCGCAGGGGGCGTGCATGGCCATCGAGGACGCCTACGTGCTGGCACGCTGCCTGCAAACCCACGCTGGAGTGGAAGCGGCGCTGCAGGCCTACGAGGCGGCCCGCAAGCCGCGCGTGAGCCAGGTGCAGCTCGGGGCGCGGGCCCGCGGCCAGCGGCTGCACCTGGCCGACCCGGCGGCCATCGCCGAGCGCAACGCCCGCTTTGCCCAGGATCCGGATTTCCGCCAGCGGGAGATGGACTGGATCTACCGCTACGACGTGGTGGCCGAGTTCGGCCCGCTCGCGGCGCCGCTTACCCCAGCGCGGCACGAAACGCCGTGAGGGCGCTTGCGGTGGCGGCGGCCAGCAGGCGCATGTCGTTGCCTACCTGGCAGAGCATCGAGCCCATTTTGACGAACTTGGCCGACACTTCGGGGCTGCCGCCGTGGTGGCAAGGGGCGATGCCGTTGGCGCGCGCGGCAGCAAACACGCGCTCCACGGCGGCCAGGTGCCGCGGGTCGTCGGCCCAGTTGCTCAAGTCCAGCCCCATGTCCAGCGACAAGTCGCTGGGCCCGATATAGAGGCCATCGATTTCCGGGGCGCGGGCGATCTCTTCGACGTTCTCCAGCGCCTTGACCGTCTCGATCATCACCAGGCAGAGGATCTCGTCGTTGGCCCGCTGCACGTAAGCGGGCAGCGGCTCGCTCAGCGACGGCCGGTTGCCGGCGACGCTGCGGCAGCCACGCGGCGCGTAGCGACAGGCCCGCCCTGCCGCTTCGGCCTCGGCGTAGGAGTTGACCATGGGCACGATGACCCCGTAGGCGCCGGCGTCAAGCGCGTACCAGATGTATTCGGGGGCATTCCAGGGCACGCGCACGAGGGGCACCGCATCGCTGCCGCTCATCGCCTGCAGGCAGGCCACCACGCTGTCCTGGCTGACGCCCACGCCGTGCTGCCAGTCGATGACCACGGCATCAAAACCGGCGTGGGCCATGAGTTCGGCGATGTAGGGGTTGCCGCTCGAGCACCACCCCTGCACCGCCGGCTTGCCTTGCCGCCACAGTTCCTTGACGCGGTTCTTTTTCACCGTTGCCTCCTCAAGCGCCCTGTCCAATGCCGCTGCCTGCCTCACGTCAGGTACTTTCTCGGGTCGGCGAGGCGCCCCTCGATGGCACTGGCCACCACCGTGGCCGGGCTGGCCAGGAAAATGCGCGCTTCGGGGGAGCCCATGCGGCCTTTGTAGTTGCGGTTGCTGGTGCTGATCATTTTGGACTTGCTCGACAGCACCCCCATGTGGCTGCCAAAACAGGGGCCGCAGTTGGAAGATTCGACGTTGGCCCCAGCCTTGATAAAGACCTGCAGGATGCCCTCGTCCATGGCCCGCTCGTACACCTTGCGGCTGGCCGGAATGACGATGAGGTTGACGTCGGGGTGCACCTTGTGGCCGCGCAGCACCTGGGCCCCGATCACCAGGTCTTCGTAGCGGGCGTTGGTGCAAGAGCCGAGAAAGGCATCGGTGATGGTGTCGTCCTCCACCGGGCAAAAGTCGGGGGTGGGCTCGCGCTGGCTGCGGGCAATCATCTCCTGCACCTGCGAGATGGGGGTGACGTTGGCCGGCTTGTGGGGGAAGGCCACCATGGGCTCGAGCGCCGACAAGTCCACGTGCACGGTGCGCGCGTACGTGGCGTCGGGGTCGCTGGCGATGGGCTCGACCGGCCAGCGGGCGCGGTCTTTGAGGTAATCGGCCAGCACCTCGTCGTAAGCCATGATGCCGGTACGCGCGCTCATCTCCACCGCCATGTTGCAGATGGTGGTGCGGGCGTCCATGCTCAGGCTGCGCACCCCCTCGCCGGTAAACTCCGCCACCCGCTTGGAGCAGCCCCCGGCGCCCATGGTGCCGATGAGGTACAAGATGAGGTCTTTGGCGTAGACGCCCGTGGGCAAGGCGCCGCTTAGCTCGAAGCGAATCGACTCGGGCACCACGAAGTCGTAGAGGTGGCCGGTGGCCATGGCGTACATGGCTTCCGTGGTGCCCACGCCAAAGGCCAGGGCCCCCAAGGCGCCGTTGGTGTCGGTGTGGGAGTCGGTGCCCAGCACGATGTCCCAGGGCACGATGTGGCCGTCTTCGATGAGCACCACGTGCTCGATGCCGTCGCCTTCTTTGTACATGGCGATGCCGCGCTCTTTGGCAAAAGCCTGCATGAGCTTGATGCCCTCGGCAATGGCGATGGCAAAGGCGGGCACCGAGTGGTCGGGGATAAAAAAGACGCGCTGCGGGTCAAAGACCTGCGGCGTGAGGCCGTACTTGGCAAAGAGGTCGCTGAAGTTTTCCAGGAAGCCCTTGATGGCCGGCGGCCCGATGACGTCGTTGAAGAAAAGCTTGGTAATCGGCAAGCGGGAGATCTTCTCCCCGGCGTAGACGGGGCGGCCCACGTGCCGCGAGACGATTTTTTCCACCATGGTCTGGCCCATTGCCACGTCTCCTCTGCGTTGGCCGCAGGCCTGCTTAGCGCCTGGCCTGGCGCGCCGCCAGGATCTCTTCGAGGTGGGCGCGCACCCGCCCGATCATGCCCCCTTGCTTGAAGGTTTCGCGCTCTTCCGGGGGCATGGCAAAGGTGAAGCGCGTTCCCTGCGAGCGGTTTTCCACAGTGCCGGCGTCGAGGTCGATGGCGAGCTCGTCGCCAAGGCGAAAAGACGAAGTGTCGGGCAGGGTGATGAGCACCAGGCCGTTGTTGAGAGCGTTGCGGTAAAAGATGTCGGGGTAAGAGCGGGCGATGACGCAGACGACGCGGTTTTCTTTGATGGCGTAGACCGCCTGCTCGCGGCTCGAGCCGCAGCCAAAGTTGGCGCCGGCCACGATGATGTTGGCTTCGGCCTGCTGGCAGCGCTGGCGAAAGGCGGGGTCGTACTTTTCGAAGGCGTAGTCTTTGAAGAAGCGGCGGTCGGTGCTCTGCTGCAAGTACGACGCCGGGATGATGTCGTCGGTGTTGATGTCGTCGCCAAAGATCGACGTCACGGTGCCGGTGATCATGGCTTCCCTCGCTTGCGTGCGGACCGATGGGGTTACGGGCAATAAGCATACCACAGGTGGCGCGGCGGGTCATGCGCCGCCACCACCGAAAAAATCCCTTGACAGGGGCAAAATTTGGGAATATATTCCCAAACATGAGCGAGTCGACCACACGTGCCCTTTCGGCGGCGGTGCTGCGGCTGTTGCGCCCCCTGGTGCGCTTGCTGCTGCGCCACGGCATGCCTTATGGCGCCTTTGCCGACTTGGCCAAGCGCGTCTTTGTCGAGGTGGCGCTAAAGGACTACGCCATCCCGGGGCGCAAGCCCTCCATCTCGCGCGTGGCCATCCTCACCGGGCTGTCGCGCAAGGAAGTGCAGCGCGTGCTGCGCTTGCCCTTGCCCGACGACGCCCAGGCCATCGCCCAGTACAACCGGGCGGCACGGGTGCTCACCGCCTGGGCGCGGGAGCGCGACTACGTGGACGCCGCGGGCAACCCCCTGCCGCTGCCGCTGGAAGGGGAGGGGCCGAGCTTTGCCCGCCTGGTGCGGCAGTTCAGCGGCGACGTGCCGCCGCGTGCCATTCTCGACGAGCTGCTGCGCGTGGGCGCCGTGCGCCGCGACGCCCAGGGCCGCCTCCACCTCCTGGCCCGCGCTTACGTGCCGCAGCGCGGCGACGTGGAGAAAATCGGCATCCTGGGCACCGACGCGCAGGAGCTCCTGAGCACGCTCGAGCACAACCTCACCTGCGCGCCCGGCGAGGCCTGGCTGCAGCGCAAGGTGGCCTACGACAACCTGCCCGTCGACGTCCTGCCGGCCCTGCGCCGCCTGGCGGCGGCGCAGGGCCAGGCGCTGCTGGAAGAGCTCGACCGCTGGCTCGCTGCCCGCGACCGCGACACCAGCCCGGCGGCCGGCGGCCAGGGCCGTGCCCGTGCCAGCATCGGCATCTACTACTTCGAGGAACGGCTTACCGAGGAGGAAGCACCATGAAAGCCTGGCGTTGTATCCTCGTGCTGCTTTTGGGGGCGTTGGGCGCCTGCTCCGGAGGCGGCGGGGGCGGCGGGCCACAGCCGATCGACAGCGGCGGCATCGGCGGCACGGGGGTGGTCTTTGGCGAGATTACCGCCTTGGGCAGCATCGTGGTCAACGACATCGAGTTTGACGTGGCCAGCGCCACCGTCACCCTGGACGGCGCCACCGTGTCTGCCGAGGCACTCGCCGTCGGCCAGGTCTGCCTGGTGCAGGGACGCATCGACCCCGCCACCGCCAGCGGCACGGCCGAGAGCGTCGCCTGCCGCGACACCCTGGAAGGACCGGTCACCGACACCAGCCGCGTTGCCGAGGGCGTGCTCGGGGTGCTGGGGCAGACGGTGCGCGTCGACGCAACGCGGCCCACGGTTTTTGAAGGCTTTGCCTCTCTGGAAGACCTGGCCCTGGGCGACCTGGTCGAGGTGTACGGCTTTCTTGACCCAACGAGCGGTGAGGTGTGGGCCACCCGCATCGAGCGCAAAGCAGGGGCCTTCGTGCCCGGAGTGACGGAAGTGGAGATTACCGGTCTTGCCAGTGCCGTCAGCGCCGAGCAGTTCGCCCTCGGGGCCCTGACGGTGCGCCTCACCGCCACCACCGAAGTGGAAGTCCCGGGCGGCCTGCGCGACGGCGTGCTGGTGGAGGTGAAGGGTACCCTCGACGCCAGCTTCACGCAGCTTATGGCCACCAAAGTGGAAGCGCTGGCGCCCAACCCGCTGGCCGAAGCCCCTGCCGAAGCCGAGGCCGAAGTCAAAGGGGTGGTCGGCGACTTTACCAGCCTGCAAGCCCCCTTCACCGTCAGCGGCGTGCTGGTGGATGCCTCTGGCGCCGAGGTGGAGGGCACGGTGGCCAACGGCGTCTTGGTAGAAGTCGAAGGCACCCTCGACGCGAGCGGCGTGCTCATCGCCCGCGAAGTGAAAGTCGAGCGCGAGAGCACCGTGCGCCTCGAGGCCAACGTGGTGCGCGTGCTTTCGGCAACCAGCCTGGAAGTGGAAGTAGGGCCGCACCTCATCCCCGTGCAGGTGACCGCCACCACGGCGCTGCGCGACAAGCGCGACGGCGACGACGCCTTGCAGCTGGCCGACATCCAGCCCGGCGAGCGGGTCAAGATCCGCGCCGTACGCGACCCGCAAGCCGGGCTGATCGCAGTGCGGCTCGAGCGCGAGGGCGTCGACGACGCCGACAAGGACGCCAAGCTGCGCGGCCCGGTGGAAGCCGTAAATCCACCGCTGGTCACCGTGGCCGGGGTGGACATCGACACCTCGCAGATTGTGAAGTTTGAGGCCGACGAGGAAGACGAGCTGCCGCGCGAGGACTTTTTGGCCCTCCTGCAGCCCGGCGTGGTGGTGGAAGTGGTCGACGAGGGGCCGCCCGACGGCACCCTGGACAAGATGAAGCTTGAGGACTGAGGCCTCGTCTTGCCACAGCGGCCGCCAAGGGCTAGAGTAGAGAGGCGCCGCGCGCCGGGCGCGCGGCGCCTCTCCCCTAACGCTGCAAGGAGGATGCGGGATGAAGCGCACGCTAGAGGAATTTGCCGCCGCTTGTCGTCAGATCCTCAAAGCCGAACCGGGCCCGGCGGGGCGCGAAAAAGTCTGCGCCCTGGTGCAGGAGGTGCTGCGCGACCCCGACTTCGTGGCCACTTACCTGGGCGACGAGGTGGGAGAGCGCCGGGTGCTCTATGAAGACCCGGAGCTGGGCTTCTGCATCCTGGGCCACGTCTACCGCGACGCCCGCGAGAGCCCGCCGCACGACCACGGCCCCACCTGGGCCATTTACGGGCAGGCCGAAGGCGAAACCGAGATGAACGAATGGGAGCTGGTGGCGCCGGCCAGCCCGGAGCGCCCGGGCAAGGTGCGCCTGCGGCGCACCTACACCCTGAAACCGGGCATGGCCCACGTTTACCACGAAGGCGAGCTGCACTCGCCGCGCCGCTACGGGCCGGTGCGCTTGCTGCGCCTCGAGGGCCAGAACATGGACCGGGTGCGCCGCCTGGCCTACGAGCCGGTGTGAGGCGCCGCAGCGTTCAGAACAGAAACACCCCCTTGCCGGTGGTCTGGGTGTCGAACAGCCGGTAGGCTTCCTCGGCCTGCTCGAGCCGGAAGTGGTGGGTGAACAGCCGGTCCACCGGCACCTGGCGCTCGGCGATAAAGCGCGCGCACTCGCTTTGCCCGACGATGCTGAAGGTCCAGGAGGCCACGAGGGTGAGTTGCTTGCGAATGAGGTCCTGGCTCACGTCGAGGGTCACCGTGCCCCCCTCGCCCACCAGCCCCACCGTGCCCCAGGTGCGTGTGCTGCGCACGGCCGCCAGCCGCCCCTCGGCGGTGCCGCTGCAGTCAAGGCTCAGATCGGCTCCCTCGCCGTGCGTGAGGTCCTTGATGGCCGCCACCGGGTCTACCTGCTGCGGGTTGAGGGTGACGTCGGCGCCAAACGAAGCCGCCAGGCCCAGGCGCTCGTCGCTGATGTCCACGGCGATCACCCGCGCTCCCATGGCTTTGGCGAGCAAGGTGGCGCTCAGGCCGACCGGCCCCTGGCCGAAAATGGCCAGGGTGTCGTGGCCCGAGAGGCGCAGGCGCCGCAGGGCGCCGTAGGCGGTGCCCGTGCCGCAGGAGATGGCGGCGCCGGCGGCAAAGGACAGCGCGTCGGGCAGCGGCACCAGGGTGCTCGCCGGCACCTTCATGTAGGGGGCATGGGCGCCGTGGCCGGTGGCGCCATAGACCACTGCCCCCTCGCGGCACAGCTGCGTCCAGCCGCTGCGGCAGTGGTTGCACACGCCGCAGCCCTGGTAGTGGTGCACCATCACTCGCTGCCCGGGCCGCGCCTGCGCCTCGCTCACCCCTGGCCCCACAGCCACCACCACGCCGCAGGGCTCGTGGCCGGCGATCACCGGTCCTTCGCCGCCGCGCAGGCCCAGCGCCGCGGCACCGCCGCGGGCGCGGTAGAACTTGAGGTCGCTGCCGCACATGCCCGAGGCCTTGATGGCCAGCACCACTTCGCCCGGTCCCTGGGGTGGGGTCGGGAAACTCTCGCAACTCCAGGCGTCGCTCGCCCAGAAACACCACACCGCGCATGGGCTTGCTCCTCTTGCTTACAGCCGCCAGTTCTGGTGCCACGTCGACGCGGCGCCCGGGCCTTCGCGGGCCACCACCACGTCGATGAGGTAAGGCCGGTTGTCGCGCGTGATGCGCTCGACACCGCGACGCAGCGCCGCTTCTAGCTGCGCCGGCGCCGTCACCCGCTCGCCTTCCACGCCTTGCGCGCGGGCCAGGGCCACGAAGTCGACGGTGGGATCCCCGAGGTAGAGCCCCGGGTAACGCGCCTCGCGCACCATGCGGCTCGTGGGCATCTGGCGCGCCCAGTTGTGCCGCACCACCTGGTAGCTGCCGTTGTTCGAGACAATGGTGAGCACCGCGACGTTGTAGCGGGCCATGGTCCAGAAGCCGGCGGCGCTGTACATGAGCGAGCCGTCGCCGATGTTGAGCACCACCGGCCGCTCGGGGCCCGCGCCGATTTTGGCGCCAATGGCGCCGCCCACCCCCCAGCCGAGCGAGCCGCCGCCACCGCGCAGGTAGCCCATGCCTTCGTGGCCAAAGGGCAAAAGCGTGGTGCGGCCGGTGGGGTTTTCCACCACCATCAGGGCGTGGCGGGGCAGCAGTTCGGCCATGGCCGCTTCGAGCAGCGCCGGGTGGACGGTGGTGTCGCGCTCGTGCTCGCGCACCAGCGCCTCTTCGCGCGCGATGAGCTGCTGCGCGTAGCGCCGCACCCCTTCGCGCTGCCGCGGCCAGGCGGCCACCGTTTCGGCGTCGTGCAGGCGCACCAGCGCCTCGCACAGCGCCGGCAGCGTCTCCTTGAGGCCGCAGGTGGCGGCCAGGTCGAGGGGATAGTGGCGGCCCACCAGCGTCGGGTTGGGGCCCAGGTGCAGCACTTCGGGCTGCGCGACGGGCCCGTGCAGGGTGGGGCCGCCGATGAGGCAGAGCACGTCGGGCGCGAGGCCGGTAAGGGAGGTGAACTCGTCTGGCACCGGGTAGCGGCCGCAGTAAAGCGGGTGGCGGGTGGGGAAGTTGGCAAAGACCTGCCAGGTACTAAAGACCGGCGCCGCGAGCAGCTCGGCCAGCCGCACCGCTTCTGCCTGGGCGCCTTCGCGCCAGACGTCGTCGCCAAAAACCAGCACCGGACAGCGGGCGGCGCCCAGGCGGCGTGCCACCGCCTCCACCGTCTGCGGCCGCGCCGGCGGCAGGGGTTCGACCCGGTAGCCGGCCGCCTCGCCCACCTGCGCTTGCAGGCCGTCGCGGTTGAGCAGCTCGGCGTGAATCGACACGTAGACCGGGCCGGTGGGGGGCGTGGTGGCCTCGCGCAGGCCGCGCGCCACCGCCCAGGGAATCGCCGCCGGGTCGCTGTCCACCTGGTAAGCGCAGCGCGCCTCCTTGGTCAGCGGCCGCATGGCTTCCGCCTGGCTGAGGCCGGGGAAAGGGGCCAGCACGCGGTAGTCCTGGGCTTCCGAAGTCCAGTCGCCGGCGATGACGAGCAGCGCCGAGCCGGCCATCTGGGCGTTGTAGAGCTGGCCGGCCAGCTGATAAGAGCCGCCCATGACGTGGGCGATGATCACTCCCTACCTGGCCGCTGGCGCGGTGGTAGCCGTCGGCCATTGCCGCCACCAGGCCCTCGTGCATGCCCACCACCAGGCGCAGGGTATCGTCGTCGGCCAGGGCGGCAAAGAGGCCGGTTTCGGCCGAGCCGGGATTGCTGAAGAGGTATTTCACCCCGGCGGCTTTCAGGGTGGCCAGCACCAGGGTGCCGCCGGTTCCGGTGACCGTCTGGCGCATAGAGGAACTCCTCCGCGACGGCGCTCGGCGCGCCTTCTACGGCACCGCCACCGAGCGCAGTACGCCGCCGCGTTGTGAAAGGCCGTTTTACTTCCGCGCGCAGCCATCCGGTGCCGGCGCAGGCTTACCCTACGGCAGCGGCGCCGGCGTGTCAAGCCTTAGCGGGCCAGGAAACCGCCGTCGACCACCAGCTCGGTGCCGGTGATGTAGGAGGCCTCATCCGAAGCCAGGAAAAGCACTGCGTAGGCCACTTCTTCGCGGCGCCCCTCGCGGCCCATGGGCACCTGCGCCAGCAGCTGCTGGCGCACCGCCGGGTCGGCGGTGGCCACCGAGGTCCGCATCGGCGGCATGAGCCCGGGGTGTACGGAGTTGACGCGGATGCCGTCTTTGGCAAACTGCACCGCAGCGGACTTGGTCATCAGGCGCACCGCCCCCTTGGAGGCGTTGTAGCCCATGTGGATCGCTTCCTGCCCCACGAAGCCCGAGATGGAGGAGATGTTGACGATGGCGCCGCCGCCTGTTTGCCGCATCGCCGGAATTGCGTACTTCATGCCCAGAAAGACGCCGGTGGCGTTGACGGCCATCAGCCGGTGCCAGGCGGCGCTGCTCAGCAAGTCGGGGTCGTGGGTGCCGCTGAGGCCGGCGTTGTTGACCAAGATGTCGAGGCGGCCAAAGCGGGCCAGGGTGGCGGCAATGGCCTGCTGCCAGTTGGCCTCGTCGGTGACGTCGAGGTGCACGAAGAGGGCTTCGCCGCCGGCTGCGGCGATGGACTGGGCAACGCGCTGGCCGTCGTCGTCAAGAAGGTCGGCCACCACCACCTTGGCGCCTTCGCGGGCAAAGAGGGTGGCTTCCACTTCGCCCATTCCGTGGGCAGCGCCGGTGATCAAGGCCACTTTGCCTGCCAGTCGCATGGGAGGCTCCTTTCTGCGGGGGGTTGCAGCGGTTTGCGCGGCGTCCAGGCGTGTCAAGGCTGGCGCGCGCAGGTGCGAAAGCCGGCGGGGACGTCGTAGCGCGCCGGGGGAAAGAAGTTGCGGTACGTGGTGTAGGCCAGGCGGCTGCGCGTGGCCCAGGAGCCGCCTTTGAGCACCTTGCGGTAGCCGAACCAGGGCGCCGAGTACTCGCGGTAGGGGTAATCCACCACGTATCCCGGGAAGGGGTAAAAGGCGTCGGCGGTCCACTCCCAGACGTTGCCGGCCATCTGGCGGCAGCCCCAGCCGCTGTCGCCTGCGGGCAAGGCGCCGACGTCGAGGCAGCCGCCGCTGCGGGCGTCGAGGTTGGCCTGCGCGGGGGTAGGGCAGGGCGTCGCCCCAGGGATAGCGGCGCTTGCGTCCGTCCAGCCCTTGGCTGGGGGCGGTGGCTGCCGCCAGCTCCCACTCTGCTTCCGTGGGCAGGCGGCGCCCGGCCCAGTTGCAGTAGGCCTCGGCCTCGTACCAGGTGACGTGCACCACCGGCGCGTGCGCCTCTAGCGGCACCCAGGTGTCGAAGTGGCGCCGCCACCAGCCCTGGCCGTCGCGGCGCCAGTAGAGGGGGTGCTGCGCCCCGGCCTTGGTCTTCCACACCCAGCCTGCGTAGCTCCACCAGCGGCGCTGCTGGTAGCCGCCGTCCTCGACAAAGGCGGCAAACTCGGCGTTGGTCACCGGAGCGCGGGCGATGCGAAACGGCGCCACGCGCACCGGGTGCGCCCACTTCTCGTTGTCAAAGACAAAGGGCTGGTCGGGCGTGGCGCCCAGGTAAAACGTGCCGCCGGGGATCTCCACGTCACCGGGCAGGGGCCCGCCGCCGGGCGGCAGCGGGGAGGCAGGAAGGGCAGGGGCGGGATAGCCCAGCGTCTGCCGCATGTAGACCAACGCTTCGCCGTGCATGTCCTCGTGCAGGATGGCCAGCAGGTAGAGATACGTCTCGGCGGCGTCGGGGGTGCGCCCGTCGAGGCGCTCTGCCGCAGCGTCCAGCACGCGTTGCATGTAGGCCAGGGTGTCGCGGCGCGAGGGCAGAGGCAGGCTCCAGCGGTCGGCGTGCTCCACCTGGAAGGAGTCGTAAAGCTCGTCGGCGCCGGCCAGCAGGGGGGTGGTGTGGCCCAGGGGACGCAGCACGAAGGCTTCGTAGAAAAAGGCCACGTGCCCCAGCTCCCAGCGCAGCGGGTTGACGGTGGGCAAGTAAGGCACCTCGAGCTGGGCATCGTCCAGGTCGGCCACCAGAGCCAGGGTGTGCTGGCGGGCGTCGTGCAGCAGGCCGATGAGCTCGGCAGCCGGTAGGGTGAAGTGCTTGTCCCTCAGGGCTGGATGCACAGAAGATCTCCTTCACAGCCACTGCTGGGGTGGTTCCAGGCCAAGGAAAAAGCGCCCCACCGCCTCGTAGTGGGCAAGGCGGGCCTGCACGTGCTGGGTGATGACGTGGATGTCTTGAAAGCAGCGCTGGATGGGATGGCTGATGTAAATGGCGGTGGCGCCGCTGGCGTGGTAGACCAAGTCGACGGCCTGCGCTGCCTGGCGGATGGCGTGCGTGGTGGCCAGGCGCAGCCGCACGCGCTGCTCCAGGGTGATGGTGCGGGTGCGGCAGACCGCCTCCCAGACGTCGCGCACCGTCTCGTAGAGGAAAGCGCGCGCCGCGCGCCAGGTGGCCTCGGCCTGTCCCATCTGGGCCTGCACCAGGGGTTGCTCGCGCAGGGGCTGCTCGTCGCCGCGCGGCTTTTTCTCGTTGGCCAGGGCGACAAAGGCATCGAGGGCGCAGCGGGCCACCCCCAGGGCGACGGCGGCAAAGCCCGAGGCAAAGAGCAGCACCATGGGGTAGACGTAGAGCGGGCCGGGCTCGCGCGGCGGGTCGCTGTAGCTCCACACCGTGCAGGCACTGGGCACGAAGAGGTCGCGCACCGCGAAGTGGTGGCTGCCGGTGCCGCGCAAGCCGCGCACCTGCCAGGTGTCGATGATCTCTGCCGCTTCTTTGGGAAAGAGCATGTAGCGCGCCTCTGGGGTGCCGTCGGGGCGGCGGCGCGGCGTGTCGCCGTCCAAGATGACGGCAAAGCCGGCCAGCCAGTTGGCATGGCAGCAGCCGCTGCTGAAGGTCCAGCGGCCGCTGACGCGGTAGCCGCCCGGCACCACGGTGGCGGTGGCGCTAGGGGCCGGACCGTTGGCCACCACGGTGCGCGGGTCGCCCCAGATGCGACGGGCCACCTCCTCGCGCACGTAGGCGGCGTTGGTGGCAAACACCGCACCCTGGTTGACGCACCAGGCGGTGCTGCCGTCGGCGTGGGCCAGCACTTCGATGACTTCGACGTAGGTGGGCAAGTCTAGCTCGGCCCCGCCCAGCGAGCGCGGCACCAGCAGGCGAAAGAACCCGGCGTCGATGAGCTCGGCCACCAGGTCGGGAGGAAGCTCGCGCTGGGCTTCGATTTCGGCGGCGCGGGCGTGAATGCGCGGGGCCAGGGCGTGGGCCGTTTCCAGGGGAGAGCGGCGCAGGGTCTGGACGCGAGTCATCGGCAGCTCCTCCGCGGCGCGGGCAAAAGGTCCGCAGGGCCTTTTCTGCCGCCAGCATACCACAGGGAGGCGGGTGGGGAAAGCCCCTGCCGTCTTAGGCGCCCAGCAGCGGGCGCCACCGCAGGCCTCACGCGACGCGCCAGCGGGCCACCGCCGCTTCGTCGAGCACGAGGCCCAGCCCGGGGGCGCTGGGCAGCTGCAGCTGCCCCTGGTGCGGGCGCAGCCGCGTTTCCGGGGTCAGCAGGCGCTCGAAGTTGTAAATATCCTGCTCCAGGACGAAGAACTCCACGGTGAGGCAGTTGCGCACCGCCGCTGCCAGGTGCACGTGCAGGTTGGCGTGCCAGTGCGGCGCCACCGGCAAGTTGAACGACGCGGCCGTGTGCGCGATTTTGAGCCACTCGCTGATCCCTCCGGCCACTCCCGCGTCGGGCTGCAGGACGTCGGCTGCCCCCTGCACGATCAGGTCGCGGAAGTCCCAGCGCGTGGCGTGAATTTCCCCGGTGGCCACCGGCATGTCGAGACTGCGGGCGATCTCGGCGTGGCCTGCGATGTCGTCGGGCGCCAGGGGTTCTTCCAGCCACCAGATGTCGCAGTCCTCGACGGCCCGCGCAAAGCGAATCGCCTCGTAAGGCCAGCGCCAGGCGTTGTTGGCGTCGAGGGCCAGGCGCGCTTGGGGACCGATGACCTCGCGTGCGGTACGCACGCGTGCCACGTCTACCGCGAAGGGTGCCCCCCCGACTTTGATCTTGAAGTCGGTAAACCCCATGCGCTGGTAGGCCTGCAGCTCTTCCCGCAGGGTGTCCAGCGGGTCCCCTGGCCGGTAGTAGCCCCCTGAGGCGTAAGCCGGCACCGTGTCCGTCCAGCCCCCCAGCAGGCGGTAGAGGGGCAAGTTGGCGAGCTTGCCCAGCAGGTCCCAGAGGGCGATGTCGACGGCAGAAAGCGCCCGCAGCGCTGCCCCGCGCCGCCCGGCCAGCAGCACTTCCTGGTACATGGCCGCCCAGTGGCCCTCGATGTGCGTTGGGTCGGCACCTTGCAGCAGGGGGGCGAAGGCTTCCGCAATGAGGCTCTGCACGGCCCGGCCGCCCACGGTGCCGGCGTAGGTGTAGCCAAGGCCGGTGTGGCCGCGGTCGGTATCGACCCAGACCAGGACGTACTCGCGCGCGCCGAGCTGGCGGGTGGCGATGGCCGTCGGCCGCTCCAGCGGTACGCGCACGGTGATGGTGCGCAGCTGCGTGATGTGCATGGCGGTTCCTCGCGGCATGAGTCGTAGCCAGGGCGGTTGTAGCGCACCGCCGCCTGCCTGTCAACGGGCTTTGAGGCTGCCCGGGTCTCAGGGATGGGACAGCGGGGCGGCCGTTGAGACGAGCGGCAGCCTGCGGGCAGCGGCCAGAGGCTGCGGCGGCGTTGGTGTGGCACTGCCAGACCCGGGAAGGTGAGCCTGGCACGTGGCTTGCACTTTCCACCAAAGACAGGGGAGCGTAGAGGCCAGTTTCCAAATGCACCCAGGGAGGAACGCTAAATGGGGACGTGGCAACGGGTAAGTCGTGGTCGTATGTTCTTTGGCATTGTGCTGGCCCTGGCATTGGTCGCCAGCAAGGCGGCGGCTCTCACGCTGACCAGCACCGTCGACCAAAGTGGCTTTAGTGGCTTCAGTTCCGCACCGTTTCCACTCACCGATTCACCTTATGACTTTACGTCTCAGAGCTACCTCGCGTTGATTACGATTGATAGCATTGAAATCACGTTGACCATGAACGACGGGGACACGGCATCGGGAAACTTCGACTTTAACCATCTGACGCTAGGGCTCGACGGCATCGACACCGGCATCGTTCTCAATGGCTTTCGCAACAACAAGACCGATACCCTGACCATCACGGGCACGCCTGCCAATGCGGCGGCCATTCTGGCGGCGCTACACGCCGATGGCCTGCTGGTGGGCACGATCATCGACAGTGACCCCAACGACAACTGGATCGTCTTTCCGGCCAGCTTCCAGACAACGCTCACGATCACGGGCGTTGCAGCTCCCGAGCCGGCAACGCTGAGCCTGCTGGGCCTTGGGCTAGGTGGCATGGCCCTCTATCGCCGGCGTCGCTCGTAAGCCGGCGCGCGCGGCGGGCAACCCGCCGCGCCCCCTCCCGAATGGGGTCAGGTCTTGAATTATCAGTTCAGGGTCGTTCCCAAGGGGTCGCTTTGCTGTGACCGCATTCGGCCAAGATCGCCTCTCAGGATGACTCCGCCGCGGCAGCCCCCCGAAGCGGCCCGCCCCTCCTGACAAATGGCCATACCGCCACCGAAACGGCTCCAGCTGTACCGCCTGAGCTCTTTCCGAGCGCGGCTCCTGCAATACTCCCCGCTCGCTGTGCCCTTCCGTACGGATTCAGAACCCTCAGTGCGGATTGCCTGAAGGCGGCCCCGAAAGCGGTGCCCCCCGGCCATGGCGCCGGGTGAAGCGCTGGGGTCTCCAGCCGCAGGAAAAAGACAAGCCGGGTGCAGTCATCTCTAAAATTGGGTGTTGAAGGTTGCGTGGAAGAAGGGCGGCAGGGAGCCGGCGTCGCCGAGCCGTGACCGCAACTGACAGCAACCGTGACCCTAACACTTATATTTCAAGACCTGACCCCACTGTTGCCGGCGGGGTGGCTGTGCTACACTCTGCGCCGTGCGGGCAATCTCCTGCGCCTGGCGAGGTGCTGGCGCAAATGGCGGTGGAGGTGTGCTTCACGCCGCAGGCGCCCTGTGCCAGCCGCATCCTGCGCGAAATTGCCCGGGCCCGCAGCGAGATCCTGGTCGCGGTCTACGCCCTCACCAGCGAGGAGCTGGCCTGGGTCCTGGTCAAGGCAGCACGGCGCGGGGTGCAGGTGCGCGTGGTGCTGGACCGCGACGTTGACCGCGAGCAGCCTGCCTCCCAAGGAAACTTTCTGCAACGACACGGGGTGGCGGTGCGGCGCGTCGCCGGCCTGCCTTCGCCCCGCAGCGCCGGCAGTCAGGGGCGCATGCACCAGAAGTTTGCCGTCCTCGACCGCCAGGTGGTGCTTACTGGCTCGTACAACTGGACGCTGGCGGCCGAGCGCCTCAACGACGAAAACCTGCTGATTTTTCGCGACGCCGGCCCGCTGGCCGCAGAATACCGACGGGAGTTTTTCCGCCTATGGCGCAAAGGCGAGTGAGCCTGAGGGTGGTGGGGCTGGTAGGGGGCGTGGCCTTTGTCTTGGGCGTCCTGGCTCACTACGCCTACGAGCAGTGGCGACAGCGCCCCGCTGGCCGCTACCCGGTCACCTATGCCCCCGCCCCGCCGCAAGAGTTGCCGCTGGTGGCGGCCGAGGACGTGGTGCGGCTGCGGGAGCTGGCGGGCACCGAGGCGCGCGTGCGCGGCCGCATCTTTCGCGTGGGCTATTCGGCCCGCAGCAACACCTACTTCCTCAACTTTGGCCCCGCGCGCGAGGACTTCACCGCGGTCATTTTTGCTTCCGCCGTGCCCGCCTTTACCGCCGCCGGCATCGATCCGCGCACTTACGAGGGCAAAACGGTAGAAGTGCGCGGCCGCCTCCGCGACCATCCCCGCTACGGGCTGGAGATGGCGCTGGAGACGCCGGACCAGATCCGCCTCTTGGAGTAAGCCCCCCCAGACCCTACCTGCGCTTGTAAAGCCCCATGAGGCTGGCCTTGGCCAGGGTGTTGAAGTGCAGGTAAAAGCCCACCACCGCCGGCGAGGTGTCGGCGTCAACCGGCAGCTTTTCCTGGCTCACCGCGTACACGGTGAAAATATAGCGGTGCGGGTGGTCGCCCTGCGGCGGGCAGGGGCCGCCGTAGCCCGGCTTGCCAAAGTCGGTGCGCGTCTGCAAGGCACCGGCGGGCAGCTTGCCCCCGGGGTTCCCTGCCCCTTTTTCTAGCGAGGTGACGTGGGGCGGGATGTTGACCACCACCCAGTGCCAAAAGCCGCTGCCGGTCGGGGCGTCGGGGTCAAAGCAGGTGATGGCAAAGCTCTTGGTGCCTTCCGGGGCGCCGCTCCAGGAGAGCTGCGGCGACTGGTTGCCGCCGGCACAGCCAAAGCCGTAGTCCGCCGACAGCACGTGCTCCTCGCTCAGGTAGTCGCCGTCGCTGAAGTTTTCGCTGGTGAGCACCATCGCCATCGTCTGGCTCCTTCTCCTCGGGTGGACGTTCGCCGTCGCCCATTATATAGTGTGTCGCGGGGCGGCGAGCAACCGCCCCGGGCAGGGGCCCTGAGGCAAAGGAGAGGCGCGATGCGCTACGGCGTGGTGTTTCCGCAAATCGAGTTCGGCAACGACCCGCAGGCCATCAAAGACTACGCCCAGGCCGCCGAGGAGCTGGGCTACGACTACCTGCTCGTTTACGACCACGTGCTCGGCGCCCATCCCGACCGCCAGCCGCCCCTCAGCGGCCCTTACACTTACGAGCACCCCTTCCACGAGCCCATGGTGCTCTTTGGCTTTCTCGCCGCGGTGACGCGGCGCCTGGAGCTGGTCACCGGCATCCTCATCTTGCCGCAGCGCCAGACGGCCCTGGTGGCCAAACAGGCCGCCGAGGTGGACATTCTGAGCGGCGGCCGCCTGCGGCTGGGCATCGGCATTGGCTGGAACCACGTCGAGTACCAGGCCCTGGGCATGGACTTCCACACCCGCGGCCGCCGCGTCGAGGAGCAAATCGCGCTGCTGCGCCAGCTGTGGACGCAGCCGCTGGTGACCTACCGCGGGCCGTACCACGTCATCGACAACGCCGGCCTCAACCCGCTGCCCATCCAGCGCCCCATCCCCATCTGGTTTGGCGGCGTGGCCGAGCCGGTGCTTCGGCGCATGGCCCGCCTGGGCGACGGCTGGCTGCCTGCCGGGCGGCCGCCCGACGCGCGCATGCAGGCGCGCCTCGAGCGCCTGCGCGGCTACCTGCGCGAGGCCGGCCGCGATCCCGCCCACTTTGGCATCGATCCCTGGATCAGCATCGCCGGCCTCGCTCCCGACGCGTGGCGCCAGCGCGTCGAGGCCTGGCGCGCCCTGGGCGCCACGCACGTGGCCGTGGACACCATGCGCGCCGGCCTGACCTCCCCCCAGGCCCACATCGACGCCATCCGTGCCTTCCGCGCCGTGCTGGCATAGCTTCCCGGAGGGCGCATGCGCCTCTACGCCGACTTGCACGTCCACTCCAAGTACTCGCGCGCCACCAGCCGCGACTGCGACTTGCCACAGCTGGCCCTGTGGGCCTGCCGCAAGGGCCTGCACGTCGTCGGCACCGGCGACTTCACCCATCCTGCCTGGCGGGCCGAGCTGCAAGAGCACCTCGAGCCGGCCGAGCCCGGCCTCTTCCGCCTGCGGCCAGAACTGGCGCGCCAGGTGCAGCGCCAGCTGCCCGCCGCCTGCCAGGGGCCGGTGCGCTTTCTCCTGTCGGTGGAAATCTCGACCATCTACAAGAAAGGCGAGCGCACCCGCAAAGTGCACCACCTGGTGTGCGTGCCCGACTTTGCCACCGCCGAGCGCCTGGTGCAGCGCCTGCAGCGCATCGGCAACCTGGCGGCCGACGGCCGCCCCATCCTTGGCCTTGACTCGCGCCACCTGCTGGAGATGGTGCTCGAGGCGGGGCCCGGCGCTTTTCTCATCCCCGCCCATATCTGGACGCCCTGGTTTGCCGTCTTGGGCTCCAAGTCGGGCTTTGACGCCATCGAAGAGTGCTACGGCGACTTGACGCCGCACCTTTTTGCCCTCGAAACCGGCCTTTCCTCCGACCCGCCGATGAACTGGCGGGTGTCGGCCCTTGACCGCTACCGCCTGGTGTCCAACTCCGACGCCCACTCGCCGGCCCGCCTGGGACGCGAGGCTTGCTGCTTTGCCACGCCGCTTGACTACTTTGCCCTGCGGCGGGCGCTTGAGACCGGCGAGGGCTACGTGGGCACGGTGGAGTTTTTCCCAGAAGAAGGGAAGTACCACCTCGACGGCCACCGCAAGTGCGGCGTGGTGTTCACTCCCGAGGAGACCCGGCGCCACGGTGGCCGCTGTCCGGCGTGCGGCCAGCCGCTGACGGCCGGGGTGCTGCACCGGGTCGAAGCCCTGGCCGACCGCCCTGCCGGGGCGCCGCCGCCGCCCACCGCCGGGCAGGTGCGCCGCCTGGTGCCGCTGCCGGAGATCCTGGCCGAAATCCTGGGCACCGCCGCCAGCAGCAAGGCGGTGGCCCAGCTTTACGCGCAGCTGCTGCAGCGCCTGGGCTCCGAGCTGGCTATCCTGGACGAGGTGCCCCTGGAGGCCGTGGCCGGTGCCGGCCCGGCGCTGCTGGGGGAAGCCCTCGCCCGCCTGCGCCGTGGCCAGGTGCGCTGCCAGGCAGGCTACGACGGCGTCTACGGGGTGATTCGCCTCTTTGCCCCCGAGGAGCTGCAGACCCACGCCCTGTTTGCCCTGCCGGCCGCGCCGGCGGCGGCGCCCACGGTGCCGGCGCCACCCCCGGTGGTCGAAGAAGCGGCGGTGGCCACGGAAAGCGCCCCGCTGCCGGCGGCTGGCGGCCTGCTCGGCGGCCTTGACGCCGCGCAGCGGGAGGCGGTCACCGCCGCAGACCGCGCCCTGCTTCTGCTTGCCGGTCCGGGCGCGGGCAAAACCCGCACCCTCACCCACCGCATCGCTTACCTCATCGCGGCGCGCGGCGTGCCCCCAGAGCAGTGCCTGGCCCTTACCTTTACCCGCCGCGCTGCTGCCGAGCTGCGCCAGCGGCTGGCCCAGCTCCTCTCTGCCCCCGAGCCCGGCGTTGCCGTGCACACGTTTCACTCCCTGGGCCTTTCCCTCCTGCCGGCCTACGGCCACCTCCTGGGGCTGCCACCCGGCTTTGAAGTGGCCGACGAAGCGCAGCGCCTAGAAGTGCTCACTGCCCTGGGCCTCTCGCCGCGCCAGGCGCAGCGGCAGCTGGAAGCCCTCTCGCGCGCCAAGCGCAGCGGCCAGGGCGAGGGGGCAGTGCCGGCCGCTTACCAGCAGGCCCTGGCGCAGCGTGGCCTGGTAGACTACGACGACTTGGTGGGCCTGGCGGTCGAGCTGCTCGAGCGCCATCCCGAGGTGGCCCGCCACACCCAGCGCCGCTTCCCCTGGCTGTTCATCGACGAGTACCAGGACCTCGACGCCCAGCAATACCGGCTGCTCAGGTGCCTGGTGGGGGAAGCAAGCCACGTGTGCGCCATTGGCGATCCGGACAGGCCATTTACGGCTTTCGCGGCGCCGACGTGCGCTACTTTGCCCGCTTTCAGGAGGACTTTCCGCAGGCACGCACGTTGCGGCTGGCGCGCACTTACCGCTGTCCTGCGCCCGTGGTGGCCGCGGCGGCGCAGGTGCTGGGTCGCGACGGCGCTGCGGCGGTGGCCGCGGCGCAGCCGCCAGCCGGACCGCGCCTTACCCTTTACGAAGCGCCGAGCGAGCAGGCCGAAGCGGAATTCGTAGTGCAGGCCATCGAAGCGCTGCTTGGCGGCCACAGCTTCTTTTCGCTCGACAGCGGGCGCGCTGCCGGCCACGCCCAGGCCACCCTGGGCTTTGCCGACTTCGCCGTGCTTTACCGCACCGAGGCCCAGGCCGAGCCGCTCTGTGCTGCCCTGGCGCGCGCTGGCCTGCCGTTTCAGTGCCGCTCGCACGCGCCCTTGACGCACCACGCCGGCGTCCAGGCCCTGCGCCCCTGGCTTGCGCAAGCTGCCGGCCAGGGCGGCTCGGTGCTGGCCCAGCTGCAGTGGGCGGTGGCGCAAGCAAGCGCGGCCGGCGTCCTCGACGCCGCCCTGGGGCGCGAGACGCTGGCCTTGCTGCGCCCCCTGGCCCTGGCTGCCGGCAGCGACGCGGCGCACTTTGCCGCCGAGCTGGCCCTGGCCAGCGGCGTCGACGCCTGGGACCCGCGCGCCGAAGGCATAACCCTGCTCACCCTGCACGCCGCCAAGGGACTGGAGTTTGCCGTGGTCTTCTTGGTAGGCTGCGAGGACGGGCTGTTGCCCCTGCGCTGGGGAGCGGTGGATGCCGAAGCGCTTGCCGAAGAGCGGCGGCTGTTCTACGTGGGCATGAGGCGCGCCCGCTTCCGCCTTTTTCTCAGCTATGCGCGCCGGCGGCGCTGGCAGGGCAAGTGGCAGGCACGCCAGCCCTCGCCCTTCCTGCAGGCCATCGCCGAGGAGCTCCTCGAGCGCCCGGCCCGCAGCCCCAAGCCCCGGCCGGCGGCAGCGGCACAGCTGCGGCTGTGGTAAGTGACTTGCCCTGAAACTGCGACTTCGGGTAGTATAGAGCACGCCGTTTTAGGCTAGAAGACGGTGGGTCTCCCAGGGGTACGCGGTGGGCAGACCGCCGGCTGAGGAAACCCGAAGAAGGAGGCGAAGCGATGCGGACTCTGCTGCGCTACGCAGGAGCGATGTGCTTGGCGCTGGGCGTTGTGCTGCCGCAGGGGGCGTGGAGCTATCCGGCCTTTGCGCGCCTGCCGTACGTCAGCGACGCGGCGCCTTTCTGTGCTGGCTGCCACGCCTCGACCGATGCCGCTTACCATCCTGAGCTGCCGGCGGCAGCGTCGCAGGCGCAAGTCTACACAAGCAAGCACTATGCGGCGCTCGAAAAAGGCGACGGGGCGTACCGGCTGCTCAGTGCCCAGGAGCGCGAGCAGCTGCTGGCGCTGGCCAAAAAAATCGACCAGCACGCCAGCGTTACTCTGGAGGCCCCGAGTTCGGCAGCCCCGGGGGAAGTGATCACGGTCACTGTCACCGCGCGCGGGGGCATCGGCCCGCAGGTGGGCCTCATGCTCGTCGATGCGCCGCTGCGCTACCAGGCGCGGCCCATTCAAGCCACCGGCTGGTACATCGTCGAGGCGCCGCAGGTCATCGGTCCTGACGGCCAGGCGCAGACCACCTGGCTGGCGCGCCGCTACGACCCGCGCTCTACCAACCTCAACTTCGTGCTCGTCTATGGCGTGAAAGCCGAGCCCGAGCGCGACCGCTACCCCACGGTAAAAGTCACTTACCGGCTGCGGGCGCCGCAGGACCCCGGGGAATACACGATGACGGCGGCCTTTCTCTACGGCACGGCCGACCCTGACGAGCTCAAGACGGGCGAGTACGTCAACCCGCCCGGCGGCACCACGGCGCCCTCGGGGCGCGTCCAGTTTGCCGACGTGGCGCGCATCCGCGTGCAGTAGCGGCGTGGAGCGACTCCATGGCGCGCCGCCGGCGCTACTGGCTCTCGTTTCTCGTGGGAGGGCCGCTGCTGGGCCTGACGGCCTTTGGGGGTGGGGTGGTGGTCACCGACCGCCTCGAGCAGAACAACCGCTTCTGCATTTCCTGCCACCTGCACCAGCAGAAGTACCGCGAGTACCATCCGGTGCAAGGCGAGCGCCTCACCCTGGCGGCGGCGCACAACCTCGAAGGCGAGCGGCACGTCAAGTGCATCGACTGCCACATTGGCGCCACGCTGGTTGACAAAGTGGCCATCAAGGCGCTGGCGGCGCGCGACACGGTAGCCTTTTTTCTGGGGGCATACAAGGAGCCCGACCACCTGCGTTACGAGCTGGGCAACCGCACCTGCCTCAAGTGCCATCCCACGGGAGGGAAAAACCCGGAGGACAAGGGGGCCTTTCATAATCCTCCTTACCATGACAACATGCCCCTGCTTTGCTACCGCTGTCATGCCGTGCACCCCCAGGCACCGGCCGAAACCGGCTACTTGCGGCGCGAGGCGGTGCGGCCCCTGTGCGACGCCTGCCACGCCCAGCTCGAACAATAAATGGGGTCAGAGTACATTTTAGGGGAGGCCGTATGGCAGGACGGCTGCAAGGCAAAGTGGCTTTGGTGACCGGCGCCGGCTCGGGCATCGGCCGTGCCACAGCGCTCGCCTTTGCCCGCGAGGGGGCGCGGGTGGTGGTGGCCGATGCCGAGGCGGCGGCCGGCGAAGCGACGGTGGCGCGCATCCGCGAGGAGGGCGGAGAAGCCGCGTTTGTGCGTGTCGACGTCACCCGTGCCGAGCAGGTGGCCGCCATGGTGGCGCAGGCGGTGCAGCGTTACGGCCGCCTCGACTGCGCGCACAACAACGCCGGCATTCTCGGCCAGCCGTTTCAGCCACTGACCGACTGCAGCGAAGAGGCGTGGGAGCGCCTCATGGCCGTCAACCTCAAAGGGGTGTGGCTGTGCCTGAAGTACGAGATCCCGCAGATGGTGCGGCAGGGGGGCGGGGCCATCGTCAACACCGCCTCCACCGCCGGCCTGGTGGGCTCGGCCGCCTTTCCCCTCTATGCAGCCAGCAAGCACGGCGTCATCGGCCTTACCCGCTCGGCGGCGCTGCAGTTTGCCGGCGCTGGGGTGCGCATCAACGCCGTCTGTCCGGGAACCACCCGCACCTCCATGCTCGCGCAGATCGTGCAGGCCGATCCCCGCTTCGAGGCGGCCACCCGCGCCCGCCACCCGCTGGGGCGGCTGGCCGAGCCCGAAGAAGTCGCCGCGGCGGTGGTCTGGCTCTGCTCCGACGCCGCTTCGTTTGTCACCGGCCATGCCTTGGCGGTCGACGGCGGCCTGCTGGCGCAGTAAGCCGCAGCCGGTTGACGCCGCAGCGGGGGCCATTTACACTGGGGGGTGCGCCTGGAAACGGCAACCCCGGCAGGGGACGCCGCTGTTGACCCCCTGAGGGAGGAAAAGCGCATGGCGCAGGCCATCTCCATTAACGAAGACTTGCTTTGCCCCGAGGCCATCGACGATCCCTATACGTACTTTGGCCGGCTGCGCGAACTCGACCCCGTACACTGGAATCCCCTGTGGCAGGGGTGGATCGTCACCCGTTACAAAGACGTGGTGGCGGTGCTGCTCGACGCCACCCGCTTTTCCTCGGACCGCATGGCCTACCTTGACGCCCACGCCTCGGCGGAAAAGCGCCGGGCACTGGAAGCGTACTTTGCCATGCTGTCGCGCTGGCTGGTCTTCATCGATCCCCCTGACCACACCCGCCTGCGCCTGCTGCTGCAGCGGGCCTCCTTCACCCCCAAGCAGCTTGCCGCCTGGCGGCCACGCGTGCAGAGCATCGTCGACGAGCTGCTCGAGCGCATCGAGCCCGGCAAGGTCGTCGACTTTGTGCAGGCCTTTGCGTTTCCGCTGCCGGTACTGGTAGTAAGCGAGATCCTCGGCTTTCCTGCCGAAGACCGCGAGCAAGTGCGGCAGTGGACCACCGACGTGGCGCTGCCCTTCTTTCTGGCCCTGGGCGTCGAGTCGCGGGAAAAATGGGCGCGGGCCGAGCGCGCTGCCAAGGAGTTTGGGGCCTATGCCCGCGATCTTATCCGCGCGCGCAAGAAGCAGCCCCGCGACGACTTGCTCACCGCCATGGTGCAGGCCGAGCACCGCGGCGACTTCCTCAACGAGGACGAGGTGGTGGCCAATACCGTGCTGCTCATGATCGCCGGCCACGAAACCACCAGCAACCTGCTGGCCAACGGCCTGCTGGCCTTCATCCGCCACCCGGAGCAAATCGAAGTGGCTGCGCCAGGACCCGAGCCTGCTCGGCCCGGCAGTGGAAGAGTGCCTGCGCTACGATCCGCCGGTGACGGCCACGGTGCGCTGGGCCAGGCAGGACCTGGAGCTGGAAGGGCGGCCGATCCGTGCCGGCGACAAGCTGCTGCTGGTGCTGGCCGCGGCCAACCGCGATCCGCAGCAGTTTGCCGAGCCCGACCGCTTTGACATCCGGCGCCGGGTGACGCCGCAGCAGCACACCGCTTTTGCCGTGGGCCTGCACTACTGCCTGGGGGCGCCGCTGGCGCGGCAAGAAGGGGAGGTGGCCTTTGGCACCCTCTTTCGCCGCTTCCGGACCTTTACCCTGGCGGTGGACAAACCGGCTTACAAGCCGATGGTGATCGCCCGTGCCCTGCAGAGCCTGCCGGTGGTGATGGAGTAACGGCGATGGGACGCCTGCGCGTGTGGGTGGACAAAACGCGCTGCCTGGCCACCCAGGGCTGCATCCAGACGGCGCCAGGGGCCTTTGCCCTGGGGGCTGACCAGCGCTCCGAAGTGGTCGACGCCGCTGCCGTCCCCGAAGAAAAGCTCTGGGAAGCGGCGCAGATCTGCCCCACGGGGGCCATCGTGCTGGAGGATGCCGAAACCGGCGAGCGCCTGTTTCCCACTTGAAGGGAGCCCGCAGAGGAGAGCGCACCAATGCCCGTGCTGCGCAGCTTGCTGTTCGTTCCCGGCAACCAGCCGCGCATGCTAGAAAAAGCGCTCGGCGTACGACCCGACGCCCTGGTGCCCGACATGGAAGATTCCGTGCCCTGGGAAGAAAAAGCGCAGGCCCGCGCCGTGGTGGCCTCGTACTTGCCACGCCTGGCCGCTGCCGGGCCGCTGCTCATCCCGCGTGTCAACGCCCTCGACACCGGGCTGCTCGAAGACGACCTGGCGGCGGTGGTCGGCCCGCACATTTACGGCGTCTCGGTGGGCAAGATCCGCACGCCGCAGGACATCGCCCACCTCGATGCCCTGCTGGCGCGCCTGGAAGCGCGCGCCGGCCTTCCCCTGGGGCAAGTCAAGCTCCTGCCCTGGATCGAGACCGCCCTGGCCATCGTCCACTGCTACCAAATTCTCACCGCCTCGCCGCGCATCGTGGGCGCCGCTTTTGGCGCCGAGGACCTCACGCACGACTTGGGCATCGCCCGCTGCGAGGACGACTCGGAAGTGGCGGTGCCGCGCGGCCTGGTGTGCGTGGCGGCGTGCGCGGCCGGTGTGCTGGCCCTCGATACCCCTTACTTTCGCTTCCGCGACCCGGAGGGGCTGCGGCAAAATGCCCTGGCCGCCAAGAAAATCGGCTTCAAGGGCAAGTTTGCCATTCACCCGGCACAAATCGACATCCTCAACGAGGTCTTTTCCCCCTCGCCGGAAGAAATCGCCTACGCCCGCCGTGTGGTGGCGGCCTTTGAGGAAGCCCGCCGCGCCGGCCGCGGCGCGACGTCGCTCGACGGCAAGGTGATCGACGTGCCGGTGGCGCGCCGCGCGCAGGCGCTGCTGGAAATCGCCGCCCGCCTCGAGCAATCCCAGACCCCGTAGGCGCGAGCGCTCAAGCCGCGGCGCGGAAAGCGGCGATGAACTGCCGCCACTTCTCCTCGGGGTCGTGCGGGGAAACGGGGAAGTAGAGCGCCACACGGTGCAGCAGCCCCTCGTAGCGCTGGCGCAGCTTGCGCGGCAGCTCGGCCGGCGAGGCCACCACGGCCACCTCCTCGAGCAGGGCGTCGGGGATCAGCCCCGGCATCGAGGCAAAGTCACCCTGGCGCATGCGCGCGCTCAGCTCCCGGCCCAGCGCGCCGTAGCCGTGGTAGTCAAGAAGCACGCGGTAGCTAGGGGTGGAGGCGTAAAAGGCAATCTGCCGCCGCACTTCCTGCGCCATGGCATCCATTTCCGCCTGCGTCTCGCCGCTTACCGTAAACACTGGGGCATAGAGCACCAGGTCCTCGACACGGCGGCCGCTGCGCCGGGCGCCTTCGGCAAGGGCCGGCAAGACCACCTCACGCAGGTAGCCAACCGAGTGCATGGGGTGGACGTGGAAGCCGTCGGCCACTTCGCCGGCGGCGCGACACATGCGCGGGTTGACGCCGGCAAGGTAAACGGGGATATGGGGGTGAGGGATGGGTCCGGGGTTGAAAAAGGGATTGATGAGGGTGAAGCGGTAAAACGGCCCCTCGTAGCGCGGCGGCGTGCCGTTCTGAAAGGTGTCCCAGATGGCGCGCAGGCAGCGGATGTAGTCGGTAACCCGCGCTGCCGGGTGCTCAAAGGGCATGGAAAAGCGGCGCTCGACATGAGCCCGCACCTGGGTGCCCAGGCCGAGGTGGAAGCGTCCCTGGCTGGCCTTCTGCAGGTCCCAGGCCACCAGGGCGGTGGCAAAGGGGCTGCGGGCAAAGGCCACGGCGATGTTGGTGCCCAGCTGCAGGCGGGAGGTGGCGGGGGCCGCCAGCGCCAGGGGCAAGAAGGGGTCGTGGGCCGACTCGACCGTCCACAGGCCGTCGAAGCCCAGGCTTTCGAGGCGCTGGGCTTCGGCAGCCACGGCCTCCAGGGGCAGGTGGCGCAGCAGGGTGTCGAGGTGCATGGTGGTGGCTCTCCTTGGCTTTGGCCCGCCGCAGCGGGCAGCGGTGGGTAACGGCTCGCTCTGGCGAAGCCTAGCCGCTTGTGACCGTGGCGTCAAGCGCCGCGGTGCTGTGGTACACTAGGGGCGAGATGCAGTAGGCGTTGCGGCTTGCTCTGGTAAGGGAGACATGCCATGACCACCGCCTCAGCCGACTTGACGCCGCCCCCCGCGGTGACCTCCACGGCGGAGACGGCGCCGGTGCTGGCGCAGCACCGCTTTGACGAGGCGGCGCTCGAGCGCTACCTGTGCACCCATCTTGCCGGCTTCACGCCGCCTCTTCAGGTGGGACAGGTGCGGGGAGGAATGTCCAACCCGACGTTCATTCTTACCGACGGCGCCGGCAAGCGCTACGTGCTGCGCAAGAAGCCGCCGGGGAAGCTGCTGCCCTCGGCGCACGCCGTCGACCGCGAGTTTCGCGTCATCTCAGCGCTGTGGCCCACCGAGGTGCCGGTGGCGCGGCCGCTGTTGCTTTGTCAAGATGCCACAGTCATCGGCACCGACTTTTATCTCATGGACTTTGTCGAAGGGCGGGTCTTTCGCCGCTACGATCTGCCCCTGCAGACGCCGGCGGAGCGGCAGGCCCTCTACGAGGCGATGGTCGACGTGCTGGCCCGCCTGCACCAAGTCGACTTTCGCGCCGTGGGGCTGGCCGACTTTGGCCGCGTGGGTGGCTACATGGCGCGGCAGATCCGGCGCTGGTCGCAGCAGTACGAGGCCAGCAAGACCGAGGAGATCCCGGCCATGGAGCGCCTCATGGCCTGGCTGCCGGCGCACTTGCCAGAAGAAGACGAAACCACCCTGGTGCACGGCGACTACCGCCTGGAAAACCTCATCTTCCATCCCACCGAGCCGCGCGTGCTGGCGGTGGTCGACTGGGAGCTGAGCACCCTGGGGGCGCCACTGGCCGACCTGGCATACAACTGCCTGCCTTACTACATCCACGACGACCGCCGCGGCGATCTTACCGGCATCGACTTTGCGACGTACGGTATTCCCTCGCCCGAGGCGTACGTGGCGCGCTACTGTGCCCAGACGGGGCGCCAGGCGCTGCCACACTGGAAGTTTTACCTGGTGTTTTCGCTCTTTCGCCTGGCGGCCATCGTGCAGGGGGTATACAAGCGCGGCCTGGACGGCATTGCCAGCTCGCCCGAGGCCATCACCCGCAAGGAACAGTGCCGTCAGCTGGCCGAGACGGCCTGGGAGCTGGTGCAGCGGGAGTTTGGTTAAAATGCGCGGGCCACGGCGCCGCGCCGTGGCCCGCGGGCCTCAGACTTGGGCCGGCGCGGCTTGTGGCGCCTGGCGCGGCCGCAGCTGCGCTTCCAGTTCCAGCTTGCCGCCGCCTTCGAGCAGCAGCGCCACATTGGCCGCCAGCAGGCTGAGGGCGAACTCGAAGCCGTTGGGCAGGAAGAAGCCGTGCCGCAGGTGCACCACCAGGATGGCCACCAGCATGTTCACCGCCAGCACCAGGGCCGCCCAGCGGGTCAGCAGCCCCAGGATCAGGGCCAGGCCGCCCAGGAGCTCGGCGGCGGTTACCACCACCGCGGCCAGCCCGGGCAGGGGAATGCCGCTCTGGCTCATGAAGCCGGCCACGCTTCCCAGCCCCCAGCTGAAGAGCTTTTGCCAGCCGTGGAGGAAAAAGACCACCCCCACGATCACCCGCAGCACCGTAAGCCCCCAGCCGGCCAGGGGACGCAGGGGAAACGGCCACATGGCTTGCCTCCTCTTTTGTTAGGCACAATGCTGTAAATTGCTTGACAATCTGGGTACAAAAAAACCGCTGCCTCACGCGCCTTCCAGCTTGAGGAGCAAGCCCCGCAGGGCCTGCAGCTCCTCCAGGCTGAGGCGCTTGAGCAGCACGGCGCACAGCGCAGTCACCGCCTCGAAGGTCTCCTCCACAAAGCGCAGCCCCTGCGCCGTCAGGTGGACCATGCGCACCCGGCGGTCGGCACAGGCGCGGCGCTCCACCAGGCCCCGCGCCTCGAGGCGGTCGATGAGGCCGGTGACGTTGGCGCGCGACACCAGCAGGCGACGCGCAATTTCCTGCTGCGGCAAGGGGCCTTCCGCCCCTTCCAGGATGCGCAGCACGTTGTACTGGGCAGCCGTAAGGCCGTGGGCGCGGAAAAAGTCGTTGAAGGCTTTGAGCACCTGCTCGCTCACCCGCATCAGCTGCACCAGCACCAGCTCGCCCTCGTCATGCAGCAGGCGTCGCCTTGGCCGCTCACCCTTCACCGCCCTCGCCTCCGCTTCGTTAATATATTAACAAGAAGGCGGCCTGTCAAGCGTCCGGCGTCTTTTTCACCAGCTTGAGGGCCACCGAGTTGATGCAGTAGCGCAGCCCGGTGGGCGGGGGGCCGTCGTTGAAGACGTGTCCCAGGTGGGCGTCGCAGCGGCTGCAGAGCACCTCGGTGCGGCGCATGAACCAGCTGCGGTCTTCGGCGTAGCGCACGGCATCCTCGTGCAGCGGCGCCCAGAAGCTCGGCCAGCCGGTGCCCGAGTCGTACTTGGTGGCCGAGCTAAAGAGCGCGGCGCCGCAGCACACGCAGTGGTAAGTGCCTTCTTCTTTGCAGTCGTAGTACGCGCCGCTAAAGGCGCGCTCGGTACCTTTTTGCCGGCAGACGTAAAACTGCTCTGGCGTCAGGATCTGCCGCCATTCCTCCTCGCTCTTGACCACTTTCTCTGCCATCCCGCGTTGCTCCCCTGCTCCTTGCCTGGCGTCTCTTGCCTCGCTATGATGAAGCGCCTCGTGCTCAGGAGACGGCCATGTCCGAAGCGCTCCTGCGGGCCACCGCCGTGGTCACCGCCGCCGATTTGCCGCACATGGTGCTGGCGCGGCACGAACTGCCCCCGGCGCTGCACAACTTCGTGCTGTGGCGCGAAGGCGAACTCGACAACGAAACCCTGGCCCGCCAGGGCCTGCCGGGAAGCAGCGCCGCCCGCTTTCGCGCCGTAGGCCGCCTCACCGGCTACTTGCGAGAATTTGCCGCTCCCGCTCCTGAGCCCGGAACGCCGCTTTCCCCTGGCACTGACTTGGTGGCCGCCACCGTGGTGCACCTCTTTGACGACCCCCAGGGCGTAGCGCGCTGGATCGAGGACGTCTTTCTTGCCGCCTTCGAGGCCCACGTCGACCGCGAAGTGCAGCCCGGCCAGCGCCTGCTGGTAGTGCGGCGCCTTGCTTTTCGCGGCTTTGCTGACCTGGCTGCCGGCCTGCGCGTGCTGCAGACCAGCCCTCTGGGGCTGGTGTCGTCGACCATCGTCGATTTCCGCCTCGGCCGCCTGCTGGGCGTGGCCTACGTGGCCACCCTGGGCAACCACGAGCGCACTACTCTAGTGCAGCGCCTGGGACGCGAGCTAGAGCGCAAGATCATGCGCGTCGTCCTGGGTGATCGCTAGCCGCCCCGGGCTCCGGAGCCCGGGGCCTTGGCGCTTAGGAGGCGCGGCTGCCCACCGCTTCTGCCATCTCCCGCAGCGGTTTGAGCTCTTCCTCCACGCCGGCAATGCTCGTCTTTACCGTCGACCACACGGCACGGGCGGCGGCGCGCATGGCCAGATACAGGGCTTCAGAGAGCTCTTCCCGGCTCGCCCCGGCTTGCTTCGCGGCCGCGAAGCGCGCCGGCGCTCAGGTGTGGCAGCCGGCAGCCACCATGGCCGCCAGGGCCACGAGCTGCCGCGTCTTTTCGTCCATCGCCCCTTCGGCGTAGTAAAGGCCAGCAAATTCTTTGATTTCCATCGGTGCTTCTCCTCTTGTCGGCGGTCGCCTGGCGACCGGCCGCTTGTCCTCAGGCGAGGCAGGGGTATTATCTTGCCTGCGGCGCGGCATTTGTCAAGGGCCCCACAGGCGCCCCTTGACGTGCCTACGCCCCTCGTCTAGGGTAGGGCCAGAAATCCCCGCCTAGGGAGAAGTAGACCATGGACCTGAGCTACGGCGAGGCGTACGAGGCGTTTCGCCAGCAAGTGCGCCGCTTCTTGGAAGAGCACCGCCACGAGGCGCCGCCGGCTGGCCTCGGGCTGGGCGAGCTCCGCGACCCGCGCCTGCGGCGCTGGCAGCAGCTGCTCGTGGAGCACGGCTACGTCGGCCGCACCATTCCCCGCGAGTACGGGGGTTACGGCGCCCGCCCCGATCCGCTGGAGACGATCATCATCGAGGAAGAGTTCGAGCGTGCCGGCGTGTCGCGCGGCCTGGCCGCTTCGCAGGGCATCAGCATGCTGGTGCCCACCCTGCTCGAGCACGGTAGCGAAGAGCAAAAGCGTACCTGGATCCCGCCTACGCTTCGCGGCGAGGTGATCTGGTGCCAGGGCTACTCCGAGCCCGGTGCCGGCAGCGACTTGGCCAGCGTGCAGACCACGGCGGTGGACGACGGCGACGACTTTGTCATCAACGGCCAGAAGATCTGGACGAGCACCGCGCAGTACGCCGACATGATGTTTGCCCTGGTGCGCACCGAGCCCCAGGCGCCCAAGCACGCCGGCCTCAGCTACTTGCTCATCCCCATGCGCACCCCCGGCATCGAGGTGCGCCCCCTGCGCACCATGACCGGCCTGGCAGAATTCAACGAGGTCTTCTTCACCAACGTGCGCGTGCCCAAGCGCAACGTGGTGGGGCGGCGCGGCGAGGGGTGGAAAGTGGGCAACACCACCCTGCGGCACGAGCGCAACCTGCTGGGCAGCGCCAGTTACAGCGAGCGCCTGTGGCGCCACCTGCTGGCCCTCATGCAGCAGGAAACCGTTGACGGCCGCCGGGGCCCTTGACGACCCCGTCCTCTGCGACCGCCTCGTGCAGCTGCAAGGGCAGGTGCTGGCCATGAAGTACCACGCCCTGCGCCTGCTCACCTGCGCCCTCAAGGGGGAGCCGGCCGGGGTGGCGGGCCTCATCGTGAAGCTCAACGGCTGCCAGCTCAACCACGACCTGTGTGCCCTGGCACTTGAGGCCATGGGGGAGCTCGGGGTGCTGTACCACCGCGCCAAGTACGAGCGCGCCCGGGGCGCCTGGATGTACCAGTACTTGTTTTCCCTGGGGCTGATCATCGGCGGCGGCACGGCGCAGATCCAGAAAAACATCATCGGCGAGCGTGGCCTGGGCTTGCCGCGCGAGCCGCGGGGAGAGGAGAAGCGCTGATGGACTTTGGCCTCTCGCCCGAGCAACGGCTGCTCGTTGACACCCTGCGCCGCTACCTCGAAGAAGAGGCGCCCTGGGGGCGGGTGCGGGACATCATGCGCCGCGACACTGCCCACGACCCGCTGCTGTGGCAGGGCCTGGCGGCCCTGGGGGTGCCGGGGGTGCTGGTCCCCGCGGCTTACGGCGGCAGCGGCCTGGCCCTGCTCGACGCCGTCCTCATTGCCGAAACCCTGGCGCAGGGGGCGCTGCCGGTGCCTTTCCTGGGCAGCGCCGTGCTGGCGCCGCTGGCGCTGCTGGCGGCCGGCACGCCGGCGCCACAGCAGGCATGGCTGCCACAGCTGGCCAGCGGCCGCGCTTGCATCGGCGTGGCGCTGGCAGAGCAAGTCGGGGGTCGCGAGGGCGCCGGAATGGTGCTGCGCGACGGCCGGCTCTTTGGCAAAGCCCTCTTTGTCCTTGATGCCGCTGCTGCCGATGCCTTTCTGGTAGCGACCCGGGAGGGCGACTTGGTGCTGGTGCCGCGCGAGGCCCCCGGGCTGCGCCTGACCCTGCTGCCCACCGTGGACGAAACGCGGCGCCTGGGCGAGCTGGTCTGTGAGGCGGCACCTGCCGACTGCCTGGGCAGCCGGGGCGAGGGAGAAGCGGTCATTGCCCGCCTGCTTGCCGCCGCCTGGCTGGTGCTGGCCGCCGAGATCCTGGGCGCCAGCGAGCGCGCCCTCGACATGGCGGTGGCTTATGCCAAAGAGCGGCGGCAATTCGGGCGCCCCATCGGGTCTTTCCAGGCGGTCAAGCACTCTGTGCGCCGAGATGGTGGCGGCGCTGGAGCCGGCGCGTTCGCTTCTCTGGTACGCCGCTTACGCTTTTGACGCCGCGCCGGCCGAGATGGCGTACCTGGCTCCGCTCGTCAAAGCCCATCTGAGCGAGGTGGGGACGATGATCGCCAAGGCGGCCACCGAAGTGCACGGTGGCATCGGCTTTACCGACGAGTATCCGCTGCAGCTGCTCTTTAAGCGCATCACGGTGAACCGCCAGCTCCTGGGGAATCCGGCCTGGCTGCGGCGCCGCGCCGCCACAGCCCAGGGCTGGCTCGCCCCCGCAGCACCATGAGGAGGGAAGGATGCCCAAGCACCGGGTGGTCACCGAGCACGCCCCGGCTCCGGTAGGCCCATACGCGCAGGCGGTGGTGGTGGACGGCTGGGTCTTCGTGTCCGGCCAGGTGCCCCTCGATCCCGCGACGGGGCAGTGGGTCAAGGGGGACATCCGGGCGCAGGCCGAGCGCGCCCTGCGCAACCTGCAAGCCGTGCTTGCCGCTGCCGGCGCCCGCCTTGAAGACGTGGTCAAAACCACCGTTTACTTGGCCGACTTGGAAGAGTTTTCGGCTTTCAACGAGGTCTACGCCCGCTTCTTCGCCGGCGATTGCCCGCCAGCACGGGCTACCGTGGAAGTGCGGCGTCTTCCCGGGGACGGCAAAGTGGAAATCGAGGCAGTGGCCCGCCTCGGCGCCGGCCCCTAAAGGCGCACCGCCGGCGGCCTCAGTTCGCAAGCTGCGGCGCGCGGTCAAAGCGAATGTAGCCACGGCAGAGCAAGTAGGCCACCGCCGCGACGATGAAGTCGTCGTCGGCTTCGCCCGCTTCTTGCAGGGCCGCCAGGAGATCAAATAGCGTGGTGTGTACCACTGCCTCCTCGCGCCCTGCCAGGACGTCGGGCGCCTCAAGCAGCGTTGGCATGGGTTCCCTCCTTCGGGTGCAGGCTCTACTCCGAATATAGCAGCGTTTTTTCGAAAAGTAAATTTTATTCATTTCATAAAATCCATAAGATTTTTCGTCCTAAGGGGCACCCCGCTCCTGCCGGGAGGACGGCGCGGCCGCGGGGTTGGTAGCGGCCACGGGGTGGGCGTGGCGTAGCAGGAGCAGCTCGGCGCCTTGCAGGCGCCGGGGTGGGCCTGGCGGGGGCGCCGGCACCTCGACCACCGCCTGCGGCAGCAAAGGGCGCAAGTCGACGGGAGGCGCAGGCGGTGCTGGCGGCTGCCACAGGGCCAGGGTGAGGCCATGGCGGTCCCACACCAGGCGCAGCAGCTGGGGAGTAGGCAGTTCGGCTGCGGCCGGCGCGCTGGCGGGCAGTGGCGCCAGGCGCAGGGTAAAGGCCGCGGCCGGGACGCCGTGCCCCAGGGCGGCCAGCAGCAAGGCGCTGACGAAGAGGCGGCGCATGGCTAGTGCAGCCACAAGTAAACGAGAAGGGCCAGAAGGCCTGCCATAAAGGCGTAGTCGGCGAGGAAGCCGGAATCGATACGGTGTTGCATGGCCTGTCTCCTTCTCTGCGCGTTGTCTAAGGGCAAAGATACGTTGCCGGCGGGGATTAGTCGGTGAGGAAGATCACCAGGGCGGTGTGCGGCGGCTCACGCCCGCCAGGGCCTTGACGGCAGAGCGTGGCTGAGATACGGTGGCACCACCCGTTCTGGGAGGAGGAAAGGCGCCATGGCAGCACGCAGTGGCAAGGAGTACTTGCAGGGGTTACGCGACGGGCGCGAAGTGTGGCTGGGCGGCGAGCGCGTGGCCGACGTCACCACCCACCCGGCGCTGCGCCGCGGCGCACAGACCCTGGCACGGCTCTACGACCTCCAGTACGACCCCGAGCTGCACGAACTCATGACCTATCCCTCGCCTAAGACCGGCGAGCCGGTGGGGCGGTCGTTTCAGCCTCCCTATACGCGCGAGGACCTGGTGGCGCGGCGGCGCATGATGAAAGTGTGGGCCGACGCCACCTGCGGCATGATGGGCCGCACCCCCGACTTTCTCAACGTGACGATGATGATTTTCGCCATGCGCCGCGATTTCTTTGCCCAGGGCGGCGAGCGTTACGGCGACAACATCGTGCGCTACTACGAGTACGTGCGCGACCACGACCTGTGCCTCACCCACACCCTCATCAACCCCCAGATCGACCGCTCCAAGCCGGCCTCACAGCAGGCCGAGCCCGACCTAGCGCTGCGCAAGGTAGGGGAAACCGCCGAGGGCATCCTCGTGCGCGGCGCCCGCATGCTGGCTACCCTGGCGCCTTACAGCGACGAGCTGGCCGTGTACCCCTACACCCCCTTGCAGCCCGACGAGGACGATTACGCCTTGGTGTTTGCCATCCCCGTGGCTACCCCGGGCCTGCGCTTTATCTGCCGTGACAGCTTCGACCGCGGTGACTCTCCCTTTGACCACCCCCTGGCTTCGCGCTTTGAAGAGATGGACTGCATGGTGGTCTTTGACGACGTGCTGGTGCCCTGGGAGCGCGTCTTTGTCAACGCCAACGCCAAGCTCTACAACGCCCTCATGCCCTCTATTGGCACCATGGCCCACACCGGCCACCAGATCGCCGTCAAAAACATCGCCAAGTGCGAGTTCGTCGTCGGCGTGGCGCAGCGCATCGTGGAGACCATCGGCATCGGTGGCTTTTTGCACGTGCAGGAAAAGATGGGCGAGCTCATCACCTACCTGGAGACCATCAAAGCCTGCGTCTACGCCGCCGAGGCGCAGGCCCAGCCCGGCCCCGGCGGCGTGCTTTACCCCGCCATGGACCCCCTGCACTGCTCGCGCAACCTCTTTCCCAAGTGGTACCCGCGCATGATCGAGATCCTGCAGCTGCTGGGGGCAGGGGGCTTCATGCTGACGCCCAGCGCGGCTGCCGTAAAGGGGCCGCTCAAGGACATCATCGCCCGCTACTACCAGGGCGCCGGGCGCCCGGCACGGGAGCGCATCCAGCTCTTTCGCCTCGCCTGGGACTTGGTGGGCGAGGCCATCGGCTCGCGCCAAGTCCTCTACGAGCGCTTCTTTGGTGGCGATCCGGTGCGCAACCTGGCAGCGCGCTACCGCATGTACGACCTCTCGGCCTGCGTGGCGCACGTCGACCGCCTGCTGGCCATGGCAGAGGCGGACTGACAGCCGGCTTGCGCCACGCCGCCGGCTGTGCTATGGGAGGGCGAGACGCCGCCGGACGCCCGGCGGCCGCGGTAAGGCAAGGAGGAAAACGCGATGCTGGCCACGGAAACGTTTCTCGAGCAACTGCGCCAAGCGCGCGACGCCACCCACAGCAAGCACCACCCCTTTTTCCGCAAGTGGGCGCGCGGCGAGCTCACCAAGCGGCAGATGGGCTTTTACATGGTCATGCACTACCACTTCGTCACCCAGTACCTCAACTGGCTGGCCTACCTCTGGGCCCACTGCCCGGTGGACGCGGTGAAGCAGGACCTGCTGCGCAACCTGGCCGAGGAAGAAGACCCCCAGGACCGTCACATGGACATGATTCTCGACTTCTGCCGCGCCTGCGGCTACAGCGAAGAAGAAGTGCGCACGGCGCCGCTGCTGCCCTGGACCGAAGCCCTCACCGACTGGGGCTGGCGCCTGGTTTACCAGCAGCCCTGGCCGGTGGCGCTCACCGGCCTCACCATCGGCCTCGAGTCACAGCCACCCGACATCTTCCCGCCCCTGGTGGAGAGCTTTCCCAAGTACTACGGCTGGGCGCCTGACGATCCGGCGGTGCGCTTCTTTGCCGGCCACATTGCTGCCGACACCGTGCACAGCGCCCGCGGCTTTCAAATCGCCGCGCAGTACTGCGACACGCCAGCCCTGCAGCAGGCAGCGGTGGCGGCAGTGGCGGCAGCGTCGAAAAAGCGCTGGCAGCACATGAACGGCGTTTACTGGTACGCCCTCTACGGGCGCCAGGACGACACCCCGCCCGAGGAGGGACGGTAGCATCCCTACAGCTGCGGCACGATTTCCTCGGCCAGCAACTCCAGGTGCTCCGGCTCGTTGAAGACCGGGTTGAGCAGCAGGTGGCGGGCGCCGGCGCGCACCAGCGCGGCGAGCTTCTCCAGGCACTCGTCGCGGCTGCCCCACACACAGACCCGCGCCGCCAGCTCGGCGTTTTGGTACCGCACGGCGAACCAGGCGCGCAGGCGCTGCAAGGCGCGCTCGCGGTCACGGTCGACGGCGAGGTAGACGCGCTTGGAGACGGCAAAGGTGGCCGGGTCGCGCCCCGCTTCTTCCAGAAAACGCCACAGCAGCCCGTACTGGCGCGCAAAGTCCTCGCTGGAGGAGGAGCCGGCCCCCATCCAGCCGTCACCGTAGCGCACCGCACGCCGCAGAGCCGGCTCGCGCCGGGCGCCAAACCACAGCGGCGGGTGCGGCTGCTGCACCGGCTTGGGTTCCATGGCCACCTCCTGAAAGTTCCAGAAGGTGCCGGAAACCGTGGCGCGCGGCTGCGTCCACAGCGCCTTGAGCACCTCGAGGCTCTCGACAAAGCGGCGCACGCGGTGCGCCTGCGAATAGCCAAAGAGGGTTTCGGGCACGTGGCCGCCGATGCCCACGCCCACGATGAGCCGCCCCTGGCTCAGCTGGTCGAGGCTGGAGAGGCTTTTGGCCAGCTGCACCGGGTTGCGCAGGGTGAGCAGCATCACCGAGGTGCCCAGGCGCACGCGGGAGGTGAGGGCTGCGGCGTAGTTTAGCAGGCTCAGCGGCTCGAGAATGGGAAAGTCCCCAAGAATTTGCTCCTGCACCCACAGGCTGTCGTAGCCAAGGGCTTCGGCGCGCTGCACAAAGCGCCGGAGGTGCTCGGGATTAACCGGGGTGTCGAGAAAGACCTGCGGGATGGCAATGCCGCACGGAATCGTGCCACGCACCACGGCGGAAGCTCCTTTCGCTGTCACGGCTACGCCTTGCGCAGCACCCGCCCGGGCAGCACCGGGTGCTGGGTGCCCTGCTCGACGACGAGCTCGCCGTTGACGATGACGTAAGCAATGCCGGTGGGGTACTGGTGCGGCTGGGCGTAAGTGGCCTGGTCCCCGACGGTGGCGGCATCGAAGACGGTGATGTCGGCCGCTTTGCCCTCTGCCAGCACGCCGCGGTCGGCCAGGCCGAACTTGGCTGCCGCCATGGCGGTCATCTTGTGTACCGCCGCTTCCAGGGAAAGCAGGCGCTCCTGGCGCACGTACTTGCCCAGCACGCGCGGAAAGGTGCCGTAAGTGCGCGGGTGGGGCTTGCCGCCGCGCCCGGCGGTCAGGGCCAGGGAGTCTGAGCCGATCATCAGCAGCGGGTGGACGAGGCCGCGGGCCACGTTGTCTTCGGACATCATAAAGAGCACCACCGACACCTTGCCCTCTTCGGCAAGCAAGAAATCCATCATCGCCTCGGCCGGCTCCTGGCCCAGGGCAGCGGCAAGCTGCGCCACGCTCTGGCCTTCAAAGGCCTTCTGATGCCGGCAGGAGGCAATGACGATGTCTTCCCAGCGCAGCGAGCCGTTGGCCCGCGTCCAGCCCCCTTCGCCGCCCTGCATTTCTTCGACGATGCGGCGCCGCGTGGCCGCGTCGCGCAGGCGCGCCAGAAAGCGCGCCAGCCCTCCTTCCAGGCTCCAGGCGGGAAAGAGGCTGGTCATCGTGGTGCTGCCGGCGGTGTAGGGGTAAATGTCGGCGGTGACGGCAAGGCCGCGGGCGCTGGCCTCTTCCAGCATGCGCAGGGCCGGTGCCATTTTTCCCCAGTTTTCGCGCCCCGCCGCCTTAAGGTGCGAGACTTGTACCGGCACGCCGGCTTCTTCGCCAATGCGCAGGGCCTCGGCAAGGGCCTCCAGCAGGGTGCCCCCTTCGCCGCGCATGTGCGTGGCGTAGAGGCCGCCACCGCGTACCACCTGCGCCAGGGCAATGAGCTCGGCGGTGTCGGCGTAGCACCCAGGGGTGTAGATGAGCCCCGAGGAGAGGCCAAAGGCGCCGTCTGCCATGGCTTCAGCCACCAGCTGCTGCATGCGCCGCAGCTCGTCAGCGTCAGGCGGGCGGTTGGCAAAACCCATGACGGCGATGCGCACTGCGCCGTGGCCCACCAGGGGCACGACGTTGATGGCGCAGCCACGCGCTTCCACCTGGGCGTAAAATTCGCCCAGGCGCTGCCAGTTCCAGGGCAGGTCAGGGTTGAGAAAGCCCACGTATTCTTTGAGCAGCGCGAGGGTTTGCGGCGCCACCGGGGCCGGGGAAAAGCCGCAGTTGCCCACCACCTCGGTGGTGATGCCCTGGCGTACCTTGCTGTCGGCGCCCGGGACGCTGAGCAGGGTAAAGTCGGAGTGGGTATGGGCGTCAATAAAGCCCGGCGCCACCACCAGGCCGCCGGCGTCCAGGGTGCGCCGCGCCGGGGCGTCGAGCGTGGGCGCGATGGCGGCAATGCGGTCGCCGCGCACCCCGAGGTCGGCACGGAAGCCCGGGGCGCCGGTGCCATCGACAATCGTGCCGTGGCGGATGAGCAAGTCAAAGGTCATCGTGGTCTCCTTTGCGGCGGGCAGCAGGGCAACAGGCGTGGGCCAGTCCCTGCTGTGGATATAGGACAAGCGGCAGTGAAAGTCAAACCGCTGGAGATCCAGCAAGACGCGGTCTGGACAGGTCCCTCAGGATGGGATAAGATGCACCGGAAGTTTCAAGGGAGAACCCCATGGCGACGCAGCGGACGCGACGCCGCTTTACGGTCGACGAATATGAGCAGATGGGCCGGGCCGGCATCCTCGGTGAGGACGACCGCGTGGAACTCATCGCAGGAGAGATCGTCGAGATGACGCCGATCGGCAGCCGCCACGCCGCCTGTGTCGCCCGCTTGACCCACCTGCTTTCTCACCAACTGGGCTCCCGCGCCATTGTATGGGTACAGAATCCCCTCCGACTGGGCGCGCTTTCCGAACCGCAGCCTGACTTGTGCCTGCTCAAACCCCGTGAGGACTTCTATGCCGCAGGCCATCCCGGGCCCCAGGACGTGCTGCTGCTTGTCGAAGTCGCCGAGACGTCGGTGGCAAGTGACCGCGAAGTCAAGTTACCGCTCTACAGCCGCTTTGGCCTGCCAGAAGTCTGGCTGGTCAACCTTCCCGAAGCCTGCCTCGAGGTGTACCGCCAGCCGGCGCCCGCGGGGTATCAAGAGACACGGCGTTTTGGCCGCGGCGATTGTCTGGCACCGCTCGCTTTTCCAGACCTCGCCCTGGTCGTTGACGACGTGCTGGCCTGACCGCTCACGGCAGCGTTTCCAGCGCGCGTCGTCTCACGCGGCGGGGCTGACGGCCTCCGGTTCATTAGATACAATCTTCCTGCCACCAAAGGAAGGTTTGCAGGCACTCTTAACGTGAGAAGCCAGGAAGACACCCCTGCGTGGTCGAGAAGGAGGTCCGATGCGCGCCGAACAGCCCCACTACGAGACCTTTGAAGCCGCCGAGCTCTACTGCCCGCGGTGCAAGCAGGCCAGACCCGTGCGCAAGCACCTCCTCCTCATTTTGCCCACGGGCAACAAGTACGACTACCGCTGTGCCGTGTGTGCCACTTCGGTGGGCTCGAAGCTCGATTCCGATACCCGCGATTTTTCCCTGCTCCTGCCGGGCACGTAAGCGCTCTTTAGCCAGCTACCGGCGTTAGACGGCCGTCGGGACACCCAGGGATTGCATGACCTGCTCCTGGATGAACTGCCCGAGCTGGGCATCGCTCAGGCGGCCAAACTGCTGCTCCAGGACCGCCAGAGGGATCACCGCCTTGGCCATGGAGCGGTGGCCGCCGGCGCTGCCCAGGTGGCCAAAGGCGTGGCGCACCATCTCCCCGGCGCTCTTTACGTGACCGCTGTTGCGCACCGAGACAATGAGGTTGCCGCCAAAAATACCCGAGACCACCGACCACTCGATGTTTTCAACTTGCAGGCAGAACTCGGCAAACTGCGGCAGGACGTCCTCACGCTCTACCAGCCCCAGGTGGGTGAAGAAAATGGCGTCGATGATGGTGCGAGCGCGCAGGGCGTAGCCAAAGGCGTCGAGGTCGCGCAGAGGCAGCTTGGGCCGCTCCATGCGCCGGATGAGGCTGTGGTTGGCCAGCGGGTAGAGGTAAGTAAACGCCTCGACGTCAGCCTCGGTGGTTTCGCGGCCCAAAAAGAGGGTGTCGGTTTTGATGCCGTAGTAAAGCGCCGTGGCCAGCCGCTGGGTGATCTTGGCGCCGATGGCCTGCAAGTACTGCACGAAGATGGTGGAAGTGGCCCCGAAGCTGGTGCGAATGTCCCGGTAGCGGGCCGGATAAGAGGCCACCTGCGGGTGGTGATCGATGACCGCATCCACGCGCGGCAGCGCGATGTCCTTGAAGTAAGGGGGCTGTACGTCGACCAGGGCGATGCCGTCGTACTGGTCGAGCTTGTCGCGAGTGAGGTGCTCGATATCGATTTCCAGCAGGGTGATCATCGCCACGTTTTCGGGGCGGGTCACCTGCCCGAAGGAGCCAATGGGGGCGGTGGTCTTGTTGCGCCCCAAAATGGTGCGCAGGGCCAGGGCGCTGGCAATGGCGTCGGGATCCGGGTCGTGCTGCACCAGGATGAGCAACTTCTCGATGTCGGCCAACGTCGCCTGCAACTGCTGCACCCGCAGGTGGTTGTGGGCGCGCCGCAGCTCTACCTGCGCCGCTTTGGACACCAGCTGGCGCACCGAGATGTGCTTGACAGGCGGCGGGAAGGTGGGATGAAAGCCATTCTCGGTGATTACGGCAATGGCCGGATGGCGCGGCTGCCGCCACAGCAGACGCACGATGTGCTCGGCCAGCTGGGGGTCGTGGACTTGAATGAGCACGTCGTCGTTGGCACTGATGTGCGCCCGCTGGTAAATGCGTTCGTCCCACAAGTCGCCGCTGAGGGCATGGTAGCCTGCCCGCGACAGCTTACGCTGGAGCGAGCGCGCATCGACAAGAAAGAGCACCGGCCCGTCGTCGCTCAGCTGAAGGCGCCCCCATACGGCCAGGGCCTGCTCCTGACAGATAATGATGTGCCGCATGGCCCCTTTCCCTGGGTCTTCCGTGTCCACTGCAGACTCCATTGCGGTTTCTGACCTCCCGTGTAACTCCGTACCGTAAGTGTACTCCACAGACCCCTGCCCCACACAGGGCTGGCCAGCCTTGTGCCACCAGGAAGTACCGCCGGTCGCTGTGGGCAAAGAACATGCGGAAAAGTCAGCGGCCCGGGCGCTGCAATGGCAGCCGCCCGTGGCCGGATCGGCGCAGATAATAGCAAAAGTCGCCAGCCCCGTCGAGGGCTGCCTTCCCTTGCGGTCAAATTGACAAAACGACCCCTCTTTGCCACAATCAGCCAGACTTCCTGCGTTGCCGACGGCCTCAGACCCAAAGGGAGGAAGTTTGCGGTGTTGCAGAGGCTCGAGCAAGGGTTTGCCCCTCTTCCCGTGGCCGAGGCATACAAACAGGCGGCCCAGGCGCAGATTGCCCGCTGGCTCACCGAGGCTCGCTTTGCCCCTTACCGGCCCCAGCTCGAGTGGCTCATCGCCCAAGAGCGCTGGTCGCTGCTGCTCGACAGCTTCTACCGCATGCTGCCTTTTGGCACCGGCGGCCGCCGCGGCCCGGTGGGCATCGGCACCAACCGCTTCAATCCCTGGACCCTGGCGCTGTCCGTGCAGGGCCACGTGGCCTACCTGCGCGAGCGCTACCCGGGCCAAGACCTCTCGGTGGTCATCGCTTACGACGTGCGCGTCTTTCATGACCTGCGCGGCCTCTATAACCCCGACTTGCCTAACCCGCTGCGGGGCATCTCCTCGCGCGACTTTGCCCGCGTGGCGGCCGGCGTCTACGCCGCCAACGGGGTGCGCGTCTACATGCTGCCCGATGCCTACCTGTCTACCCCCGAGCTATCGTTTGCCATTCGCCACCTCAAGGCCACCGCCGGCCTGAATATCTCGGCTTCCCACAACCACCCTGATGACAACGGGGGCAAATTTTACAACGATCGCGGTGCCCAAGAAGTGCCGCCGCATGACGAGGAGATGGCTCGCCACGTGGAGCGCAGCCAGGAGGTGCAGCAGCTTGACTTCGAGGCGGCCAAAGCCACCGGCCTCGTTTCCTGGATTCCCCCAGAAGTGCACGAGGCCTATCTTGCCCTCAACCTGGCGCAGTCGGTGTGCCCCGAGGCCCGCCGCGCCCGCCTGGTCTTCACGCCTCTGCACGGCACCGGCGACCGCACGGTGGGCGCGGTGCTTGCCCGCGCCGGCTTCGAGGTGCACCTGGTGGCAGAGCAGGCCACCCACGACGGCGCCTTTCCCGCCGTGCCGTATCGGGCGCCCAACCCGGAAGTGCCTGAATCGATGCAGTTAGGGGTGGCGCTGGCCCAGCGCCTGGACGCCGATGCCGTGCTGGCTTGCGACCCCGACGCCGACCGCATCGGCGTCTGCGCCCGCGCTGCCGACGGCACGTACCCGTTTCTTACCGGCAACGAGATTGCCGTGCTGGTAACGTACTTCAAGCTCGAGCAGCTGCAGCGACGCGGCCGCCTGCCACGGCGGCCGCTGGTCATCAAGACCGAGGTGACCACCGAGCTGCTGCGCCCCATCACCGAGCACTTCGGCGGCGTTCTCATCGGCGACTTGCTCGTTGGCTTCAAGTACCACGCCCACGTCCTTGACTGCCTGGAGCGCCGCGGGCGCTTCCGCGACGTGGAAGCCCGCCTCGAAGATTTCGTCGTGGGCGTGGAAGAAAGCCACGGGGTGCTGGTGACCCCGGCCATCCGCGACAAGGATGCCGCCGGCGCCGCCTTGCTGCTGGCCGAGCTGGCAGCGCTGCAGCGCCAGCAAGGGGCTACCCTCCTTGACTACCTCGACGATATCTACCGGCGCTTTGGCTACTACGCCACGCTGCTTGCCTCGATGGTGATGACCGGGGCAGAGGGACTGAGCCACATCCAGAAGATCCAGGACGCCCTGCGCCAGCGACCACCGGAAAAAGTGGCGCAGTGGGCAGTGACGCGCGTGGTGGACCACTGGGACGAGCGGGGCATCTACGGGCCGATTCTCTCGGAAACCGACCGCGCCTCGCGCAACGTCTTGGTCTTCACCCTGGAAAACGGGGCGCGCATTATCATCCGCCCCTCGGGCACCGAGCCCAAGAACAAAGTGTATATCGAGGTGCCCACGCCGCCGCTGGGACCGCAGGCCAGCGCTGCCGCTCTGGCGCAGCAAAAAGCCGAAGCCCGCGCCGTGGCGCGGCGCCTGGCCGACGACTTCACGCACCAGATGCTGGCCCTCATCGGCGTGCACTTGCCCGATTACGCCCTGCGCCTCTCGGACCTGGTGCCGCTCGACAAGCGCCTCGACTTCGTGGAGCGCTTCCTCCCCGAGCTGGAGGCGCGGGTGGAGCGGCTCTGCCAGGGCGAAATCGGCCGGGAGGCGGTGTCGCAGTGGATCGACACCGCCTTGGCGGCTTACGGCAAGGACGCCCGTGGCCTGGTGCGCGAGGCGATGCAGGCTTACCTGGAGGGCGAGCGGCAGCGCCTGGCACAGCTGGCGCCCGCGGCCGCCCAGCGCCGCCGCCGTCTTCTGGAAGCCATGCACGAGCTCTTCTTTGAGGGCGGAAGGCCAGCGTAAATGCGCACGGAAGCGCAGCTGCGCGAAGACAGTCGCCAGATCTTTGCCGCCGGCGTGGCGGCCGTCGACCCGGCCGCCGCGGTGCGCCGCGTCTTGCGCCGCCAGGGGGAGCAGCTGCAGGTGGCGGGAAAGGTTTACGACTTGCGCCGCTTTGCTCACCTCTACGTGATTGGCGCCGGCAAGGCAGGCGCCACCATGGTGCAGGGGGTGGAAGCGGTGCTCGGGGAGCGCGTGCACGGCGGGGCAGTGGTGGTGAAGTACGGCCACGCCTTGCCGGTACGCCGCGTCACCCTCTACGAGGCCGGCCATCCGCTTCCCGACGCCGCCGGCGTGCGCGGCGCCGAGGCGGTGATGGCGGTGGCGCGGCAGGCGCAGGCCGACGACTTGGTGCTGTGCCTGCTTTCTGGCGGCGGCTCGGCGCTGCTGCCGGCCCCCAGCCCGGGGATTACCCTCGAAGAGAAGCAGCAAGTGACCGACTTGCTCTTGGCCTGCGGCGCCCGCATCGACGAAATCAACGCCGTGCGCAAGCACCTCTCGCAGCTCAAAGGCGGCCAGCTGGCCCGCCTGGTGGCGCCGGCCACCCTTGTCACCCTGGTGCTGTCCGACGTGGTGGGCGATCGCCTCGACGTGATTGCTTCCGGACCCACGGTGCCCGATCCCACGACTTTTGCCGAGGCCCTGGCGGTGCTGGCGCGCTACGACCTGCTTGCGCGGGTGCCGGCCAGCGTGCGGCGCCACCTTGAAGCCGGGCAGCGCGGGGAGATCCCCGAGACGCCCAAGCCGGGCGAGGCTTTCTTTGCCCGCACGCAGACGGTGATTGTGGGCAACAACCGTATGGCCTTGCTGGCGGCGCAGGCCGAAGCGCAGGCCCGCGGCTATGCGACGCTGGTGCTTTCTTCTACGGTGCAGGGAGAGACGCGCGACGTGGCGCGAATGCACGCCGCCATGGCGCGCGAGATCCGCAGCAGCGGCCTGCCGCTGTGGCCTCCCGCCTGCCTCCTTTCCGGCGGCGAGACCACGGTGACCCTCAACGGAGGTGGCAAGGGCGGCCGCAACCAGGAGTTTGCCTTGGCCGCGGCGCTCGACCTTGCCGGGCTGCCCGGGGTGGTGGTGCTCAGCGGCGGCACCGACGGCACCGACGGTCCCACCGACGCCGCCGGGGCCCTGGCCGATGGCCACACGGTGGCGCGGGCGCAGGCGCTGGGGCTGGATGCCGCGCGGTGCCTGCAGCGCCACGACGCTTACCCTTTCTTTGCGGCCCTGGGCGACCTCCTGCACACCGGGCCGACGGGGACCAACGTCATGGATCTGCACCTGGTGCTGGTAGGCTGAGGAGGAGCACATGGAGCTGGGACTGCGTGACAAAGTGGCCATCGTCACCGGCGGCAGCCGTGGCATCGGCAAGGCGATCGTGCTCGATCTGGCGCGCGAGGGCTGCAAGGTGGCCTTCTCGGCGCGCGGGGAAGAGGCGCTGGCCGCCACGGCCCAAGAGGCGGCGGCGCTGGGTGCCGAGGTGCTGCCGGTACAGGCAGACATGACGCGGCTGGAAGACATCGAGCGGCTGGTCAACGACACGGTGGCCCGCTTTGGCGGCGTCGATATCCTGGTCAACAACGTGGGGGGCTCGCGCGGCGGGGCCACCTGGGAGGCGAGCGACGAAGAGTGGGCAGAAGTTTTTTACCTCAACCTCTTTGCCGCCGTGCGCACGACGCGCCTGGTCATCCCGCTCATGCGGCGCCGCGGCGGCGGCCGCATCATCAACATCTCGTCGATATACGGGCGCGAGGCGGGCGGCCCGATGACGTACAACGCCGTCAAAGCAAGCATGATCAGCTGGTCGAAGGCGCTGGCGCGCCAGCTGGCCAAGGATGGCATCCTGGTCAATACCGTGGCGCCGGGCTCGATCCTCTTTCCCGGCGGCTCCTGGGAGCGCCGCCAGCGGGAAAACCCGCAGTTCATCGAGCAGTTCGTGCGCCAGGAAATGCCCCTGGGCCGCTTTGGGCGCCCGGAGGAGGTGTCGGCGGTGGTGGTCTTCCTGGCTTCCGAGCGGGCCTCGCTGGTGAGCGGGGCGTGCATCAACGTCGACGGCTGCCAGTCGCGCTCTAACATTTAGGACGGGGAGAAAGGCCGTGGTCGAGACGTTGCTGCCGCGCGGCAAGACCTACGAGGAGGTGTATGCCCGCTTCCGCTGGCAGGTGCCCGAGTGCTTCAACATCGCCGTGGCGGTGTGCGACCGCCACGCGGGCGACCCGACGCGGCTGGCAATGATTTACGAGGACGAGGCAGGGCGCGTCAGCGAGCACTCCTTTGCCGAGTTTCGCGCCCGCTCTAACCAGCTGGCGCGCGCCCTGGCGCGCCTGGGCGTGGCGCGCGGCGACCGCGTCGGTGTGGTGCTGTCGCAGCGCCCCGAAACGGCGGTGGCCCACCTGGCGGCGTACAAGCTGGGCGCTATCGCACTGCCGCTGTCGACGCTGTTTGGCCCCGAGGCGCTGGCTTACCGGCTGCGCGACGCCGAGGCCAGGGTGGTGATCACCGACGCCGAGAGCCTCGACCGCGTCCTGGGGGTGCGCCCGGAGCTGCCGGCGCTGCAGCACGTGATCGGGGTCGACGCCGCCGAGGCCGAGGGCGTGCTCGATTACCGGCGCCTGCTCGCCGCCGAGCCCGACGCTTTCGACCCGGTGGCTACGGCGGCCGAAGAGCCGGCGCTGCTCATCTACACCTCGGGGACCACCGGACCGCCCAAAGGGGCCCTGCACGCCCACCGCATGCTTATCGGCCACCTGCCGGCCATCGAGTTTTACCACGAATACTTTCCCCAGCCCGGCGACCGCTTCTGGACACCGGCCGACTGGGCCTGGATCGGCGGCCTTTACGACGTGCTCTTCCCCAGCTGGTACTATGGGGTGGCGGTGGTGGCGCACCGCATGCGCAAGTTCGACCCGGAGCAGGCCCTGGCGCTCATGGCCCGCCACCGGGTGCGCAACGCCTTTTTGGTGCCCACGGCACTCAAAATGCTGCGCCAGGTGGCCAACCCGCGCCGCTACGGCGTAAAGCTGCGCACCCTTTTTACCGGCGGCGAGCCGGTGGGGGAGGAGGTGATCCGCTGGGCTCAGGAAGAGCTGGGGGTGACGCCGCACGAGGGCTACGGCCAGACAGAGGTGAACCTGGTGCTGGGCAATTGCTCGCTGCTGCTGCCGGTCAAACCCGGTTCCATGGGCCGCCCGGTGCCCGGCCACGTGGTGGAGGTGCTCGACGAGAAAGGACAGCCGGTGGCGGCGGGCGAGCTGGGCGAGGTAGCAGTGCGCCGGCCCGATCCGGTGATGTTCCTGGGCTACTGGCACCAGCCACAGGCCACGGCGGAGAAGTTCTGCGGCGACTGGGCCCTGACCGGCGACTTGGCGCGCAAGGACGCCGAGGGCTACTTCTGGTTCGTGGGCCGCAAGGACGACATCATCTCCAGCGGCGGCTATCGCATCGGCCCGGGCGAAATCGAGGACTGCCTCGCCGGCCACTCGGCGGTGGCCATGGCGGCGGTGGTGGGTAGCCCCGACCCGGTGCGCGGGGAGGTGGTGAAGGCGTTCGTGCAGCTGCGCCCGGGCGTGTCGCCCAGCCCGGCACTGGCGCGGGAGCTGGCCGAGTACGTGCGCACGCGCCTCTCGGCCCACGAGTACCCGCGCGAAATCGAGTTCGTCGATGCCCTGCCCATGACCACCACTGGCAAAGTGCGGCGCCGCGACCTGCGCGAGCTGGAGCGTCGCCGCAAGCTGGGAGAGATCGAGGCATCAAGGGGCAGTCCCGAGGGCATATAAGAGGAGGCGGCAATGGGGAAGGGGAGCCTTCTGGCCGCGGGCGTGGGGTGGCTGATCCTGGTAAGTGGAGGAGCAGCGATGGCCTTTTCCCTGCAAAGCAGCGCCTTTGCCCCTGGCGCCACGATTCCCAAAAAGTACACCTGCGACGGGCCGGACGTCTCGCCGCCGCTGCGCTGGAGCGACCCGCCGGCAGGGACGAAGAGCTTTGCCCTGATCATGGACGATCCCGACGCGCCGGTGGGCACCTGGGTGCACTGGGTGCTGTACGACTTGCCGCCGACGCTGCGCGAGCTGCCCGAGGATGTGCCCAAAACCGAGACCCTGGCCAGTGGCGCCAAGCAAGGCCTCAACGACTTTCGCCGCGTGGGCTACGGCGGCCCCTGCCCGCCGCGCGGGCCGGCGCATCGCTACTTCTTCAAGCTCTACGCCCTGGACAGCGCGCTGCAGCTGGCGCCGCGGGCCACGAAAAAGCAAGTAGAAGCGGCCATGGCCGGCCACGTGCTGGCGCAGGCCGAGCTGATGGGGCGCTACCAGCGCTAAAGGCGGCGCTCAGTGCAGGACAAGGAGGCAGACATGGCCCGTTGGTGCCGGTGCTGGGCGGTCCTGGCGAGCCTCTGGTTCTTCCTGTACGCCGCAGGGGCGTGGGGTGCACACCACCAAGGCAGCGCCGCTCCTGGCTTTAGCGACGTGGAGCGGGCGCTGCGGCTGTTTGAGGACCCGCAGCGCGAGACCTGGCAGCAGCCTGAGAAAGTCATCGCGGCGCTGCGCTTGCGTCCAGGAGACGTGGTGGCCGACATCGGCGCCGGCACCGGCTATTTTGCCCGCCGCCTGGCGGCCGCCGTGGGGCCGCAGGGGAAGGTGCTGGCCCTGGACATCGAACCGGCCCTGGTGGCTTACATGCAAGAAGACGCCCGCCGCCGCGGGCTGCCCAACTACGAAGCGCGGCAAGTGGCGCCGCACGATCCGGGCCTGGCCCCGGGCTCGGTGGACGTGGTGTTTCTCTGCAACACGTACCACCACCTTGAAAAGCGCGTGGCGTACTTTCGCGCCCTGCGGCAAGCCCTCAAGCCCGGCGGCCGCGTGGTGATCATCGACTTCTACCAGCGGCCGCTGCCTCTGGGGCCGCCGCCGCAAGTAAAAGTGGCGCAGCAGACGGTGGTGGCCGAAATGCAGCAGGCCGGCTATCGCCTGCACCAGGCACACGGGTTCCTTCCCTACCAGTACTTCCTGGAGTTTGTCCCGCGCGCTGTAGAGTCTGAGCGCTGAGCTGCCCTCAGGGGGAGAGCAGCCTGCGTTCGTGCACCACGTCGAGGAGCCTGGAGAGTGGCTCCTGCCAAAGCCATGCTGCCCGCAGGCGAAACCCAGGCAGGACAGCAGAGGTGTGCCACTCTTCGGCATCGGGCTCCACCCGTCGGTAGCGGCCGCGGGCGTCGAGCTGATACCCATCGATTTCCTGCCGTCAGGTCGGGGGGGCCGTGTACTCAAGCCACGTGCAACCCACAGCGCCCTCCCGGGGTATCCCCGCCGGGCCTGACGTCCGCCGTGACCGTCCCGGAACGTGGCGTGCGCGAGGGAGGTTTTGCCTTGCTGCCGATTTTCGGCTATGCTGCAAGCGTTCTGTCATCAGGGTAGGGGAGCTTGCGATGCTCTACATGGTGGAGTGCGGGTTTGCCGATGCCGCTCAGGAGGCAGCGTGGAACGCCTGGTACGGCGAGACGAAGCTCGCCGAGCTGCTTGCCGTGCCCGGCTTCCTCGCCTCGCAGCGCTTTCGCGCCCTCGATGATGCCCCGGCACCTTACCTGGCAATTCACAGCATTGCCTCTGCCGCGGTTTTCACCCACCCGGCCTATCGCCGCGGAGGCGGCGGCGGGTTTGGCCCTTGGGATCCGGCGCTGATCACCGACTGGCGGCGCCGGCTGTTTACCGGCCTCGACGTCATGCCCGCCGTGGCTGCTGAAGAACGCCTGGTGGTGTACGATGGTGACCCACAGGCCGCGCCGCCGCTGGGCCTCCGCTTTGCCTGGCTCGCGGGTGTCGATTGGGGCGCGGTGACCACCTACCGCGCCGCCGTTGCCCTTGACGCGTCGGTGCCACACCGCGGGGTGGCTATTGTCGACGCGCCCACCGCCGCCGCCTTGCCCGCGCTGCCTGGCCTGCGCCGCTATCGCCCTCTGGGACCGCGCCGTGTGGCCTCAGAAAATGTACTCTGACCCCATTTTTTTCCAGAAGTGCGCCAGCGCCTGGCGGTAATCCCGGGTAATGAGCTCGCGTGGCGAGAGGTCGTACCAGTCTGGCGGCAAGAGGGTGGCATAGGGGGGCTGGGCAAAGCGCTTGCCGAGCAGGACGATGACCCCCACGTCGCTCGGCGAGCGGATGACGCGCCCGGCGGCTTGGATGACCCGGGTCATGCCGGGGTAGAGATAGGCGTAAGCAAAGCCGCGGCCGTACTTTTCTTCGTAGTAAGCGCGGATGAGCTCCTGTTCGGCATCGACGCGGGGCAGCCCAGGCCCCACAAGGATCACCCCGCGCAGCATGCCGCCCGGGTAATCCACGCCCTCGGTAAAAATGCCGCCTTGCACCGCCAGCACCACCAGTGCGGCGTCGGCAGCCCGCAGGCGCCGCAGCAGCTCGGCGCGGTCGGCCTCGCTCATCGCCTCGCTCTGCTCGACAAGACGGGAAGGGGGCAGCTGCAGCCAGGGGCGTACCAGCCGCAAGTAGGCAAAGCTGGGAAAGCAGACGAGATAGTTTCCCGGCTGCTGGGCCACCACGTCTTCGATGATACGGGCCACTTTGGCTGCGTCGCGCCAGCGGTCGCGGTAAGCGGTGCTCACTTCGGGAATCACCAGCACGGCGCGGTTGTCGCGCGGGAAAGGGGAAGGAAAGGCGGCGGTGCAGGTGCGCTCGGGGGGAAAGCCCAGCACGTCGCGATAAAAGTCAAACGGGGTGAGGGTGGCCGACATGGCAACGACGCTGTGGAAGGCCTCGAGGCGCTGGCGCAGGAAGCGTGCCGCGTCGCGGCAGAGGATCTTGAGCTCGGCGTCGCCGGGCCGGGCGCGGTAAAGGTAGACGAACTCCTCGCCGCCCAGGGCCAGCACGTCGCAGAAGCGCTGGAAGGCGTAATAAAACTCCTGCACCGCGTCGCCGGTGGGCGCCACGCCATGGCGGCGGCGGTAGACGGCATAGTCGAGCATCAGGGCCTCGAGGCGCTGGCGCAGGGCGGCCAGGGGCGCCAGCGGCGGGGCAACCAGCATGGCATCTTCCCCTGCCGCCTGCCCTGCGGCGGGCAAGGTCGCCAGGAGACTGTCGAGTTCCTGGAAAAAGGCGCCAAACTCCCGAAACAGCGGCGCCGCTTCGCTTTGGCACACCGCGAGCAGCTGGCGCACCTGGCGCTGGCGCAGCACCGGGGAGTAATAGTCGCGGGCCCGCGTGTAGAGGTTGTGGGCCTCGTCGAGGATGAGGAGGCAGTCTTCGGCGGGGATCTCCTGGAAAAAGCGGCGCAAGGACGAAACAGGATCGAAGACGTAGTTGTAGTCGCCCACGAGGACGTCGGCGTGCAGCGCCGCTTCCAGGGAAAGCTCGAAAGGGCACACCTGCACGCGGCGTCCGGCTTCGGCACAGGCTTCCGGCGTCACCAGCGGCTGCTGCAGCAAGGCCTCGACGATGCCGCTGCCTTCCAGCTTGGCGGCATCGTCTCGGGCGTACTCGCAGGCGCTCTCGTGACAGTAATAAACCGTGTTGAGGCAGCTTTTTTCCTTGGCGCGCAGGTGCACAGCGGTAAAGGGCACGCCCTGCTGCGCCAGCTGCTGCAAGGTGGCCACTGCCAGGGCCTGCTGCGTAGTTTTGGCGGTGAGAAAGAAAAGGTGCAGGCCGTGGCGCAAGGCGTAGACCAGAGCTGGGTAGAGGGCAGCTGCCGTCTTGCCGATGCCGGTGGGGGCCGACAGGAGCAGGCACTGCTGCTGGCGCAGGGCGGCTTCCACCTGGGCCATCATCGCCTCCTGGTAAGGGCGCAAGGCAGGAAAAGGGAAGCGCAGCGCCGCTGCCTGCTGCTGGCGCTGCGCCGCCCGCGCGGCGCGGGCCTCATGGCGGGCGATGAGACGGCGCACCTGCTGCAGCACAAAGGCCTCGCAGGCCGCCAGGTCGGGCGCCATTTCCAGGACCCGGCGCTGGTGGTCTGCCAGGTTGACCAGCACCAGCTGCCCGCGCACCGGCCGGTCGCTTTGCCGCTGCAGCAAGTACACGTAGAGCGCCAGCTGCTGCGCATAGAGCGGATAGTGATCGAGGGTGACGCGCGCAAACTGCTCGGCCGGCAAAAGCAGGCTTTTGACCTCTTCCACCAGGTAGCCGCTCTTGGTATCGTAAAGGCCGTCGAGGCGCCCTTGCAGGTGGACGGTGTAGCCGTCGACCTGGAACTCGTGGTGCAGGGTCACTTCGGCACGGTAGGTGGCCTCGGCGGCAAGCTGCGCCGCCTGGTGCGCGGCGTGCACCGCCTTGCCAAGCGCGGCACGGCTGCGTAACACTGGGGTGAGGGACGGGCCGCCAGGGCCGGCGGCTTCGGCAAGCAAGTCCCCAACGCTCAACCACAGGGTGCGGGCTGCCAGGTCGAAACGCACGCTCATGCTCCGTATTATGCAGAAGCGGCCGTCACAGGCGCAACCACACGGGAGAAAGGTCTCCCTGGCGGATCGCGCTGTGGATAGGCAGGGGTGGCCGGCTACCCAAAGCAGCGGCTGGGCGCCAAAGTGGTATGGCACACGGGATAAGCAAGTTTTCCACAGCTTGTCCACAGAGCGGCGGGGCAAGCAAGGGGGGAGGTGAGGGGAATGGTGCCGCAAGGGGCGCAGGCGCGCTACGAAGGGATCGCGCTGTTTGCCGATCCCATTCACGAGTACATCCCCTTTACCGTCCCCTGCGAGCGCGAGGGCGGGGCGCGGGAAGTCGCCGAAAAAGACTTTATCGACAGCCCGTGGGTGCAACGGCTGCGCTACATTTACCAGCTGCAAAGCGCCCGCTGGGTGTTTCCCGGTGCCGAGCACAGCCGCTTCCAGCACTCCCTGGGCGCCATGCACGTGGCCGGGCGCTTTGCGCGTCAGCTTTATCCTTCCTTGCGCGAGCTCGAGCCGGCCTGCCCTTCCCTGCCATATGTGGAGGAGCTGCTGCGCCTCAGCGCCTTGCTGCACGACGTGGGCCACGGGCCGTTTGGCCACTTCTTTGACGAGAACCACCTGGCGCAGTATGGCATCGGCCACGAGGAAGTGGGCGAACGCATCATTCTAGAGCACTTTGGCGAGCTCATCCGCGGCGTGCGCCGCAGCCCGCACGGCGCCCTCGCCGCGGGTGAGGCGCTGGAGCCGCGGTACGTGGCCTACCTCATGCAGAAAAAGGATCCCGGCGGCGTGCAGGTGCCGCGCTGGCTGCGCTACCTCAAGCCGGTGCTCAGCGGCATCTACACTGCTGACAACCTCGACTACGTGCTGCGCGACTCCTACATGTGCGGTATTGCCGTGGGACCGGTAGACCTTGAGCGCCTGCTGCACTACAGCTTCCTGAGCCAGCAAGGCCTGACGCTGCACCGCGCCGGGGTGGGGGCGCTCACCATGTTTCTAACCGCCCGCCTCTACCTCTACACCCATGTTTACTTCCACCGCACGACGCGGGCCATCGACTTGCACCTGCGCGAGATCTTTCCGGGCCACCATGCAGTACGTCTTTCCCGGCAATCCCTTGGACCGCCTCCAGGACTACCTGCGCCTGACCGACTGGTCTTTGCTGGAGACGGTGCGCACCTGGGTCGACGAATCCGCTGCCGGCCAAGCGCGCCTTGGGGGAAGAATGGGCAGCCATTTTGCGCCGTGAGGTGAAGTGGAAAATGGCCTACGACGCCACGCTGTTGCTGCGCCAGCTCGAGCGCCGTGGCGGAGCCACGCTGGCGCCCCCGCAGCTGCTGGCCCGCATTCGCAGGCCTTACCGTCCTCCTGCAGGCGGTGGCTTTGCAGCTCGACGTGGCCACCCAAGATCCGCGAAACATCAATCCGCTGGCCATCGGGGATAGCCCCATTTACATCTACGATCCGGCCACAGGCGAGGTGCAAGCCGGGCTGCTCGAGCAGATCCTCGAGGCCATTCCGGTCACTCTGGTGCAGTACCGCCTCTACACCACGCGGCGGGAGCTAAGTGCCCAGCTGGCCGGGCCTGCGAGCAGGTATTGCAGCGGGGCCCCAGGAAGCCCGCGTGGCCGGCGGGGCGTGAGACAGAGGGGCAGGGGGGGGCTGGCGTTGACATGCCGGTGAGATTTCGCTACAGTGAAGCCTTCGCAGGCTCTACGTCGATGTCGAAGTAGGCGGAAGGAACCAGGGATGCAGGAACAGCCCCGCCGCGGGACCATCGTGGTGGATCTTGACGGCACCATCTGCCGAGCACCGCTACCCCGGCCTTTGGCGAGCCGATTGCCGGAGCCCGCGAAGCCCTGCAGCGCCTTAAAGCGGCGGGCTACTGGATCATCATTCACACCGTGCGTACCTCGTCTTACTACCGCCAGGTTGGTATGTACGATCCAGAAGTGAACAGTCCGGAAGCGGTCAGTGCCTACCTGCAGCGCCATCAGATTCCCTTCGACGAGATCTGGCTCCACGACAAGCCCGTCGCCACGGCGTACATCGACGACCGCAGTCTGCGCCTGGTGGGCGACCGCAAAAAGAGCAACTGGCCGGAGATTGTGGCCGCGTTGCTGCCGGAGACGCGCAGGCGGCGTTTCTGGTAAGGGGGAGGGGTAGGTAGGGATGGCGATGTTTACCTGGAAGAAGCGCGCGCCCTGCTGCCGCGCGTTAAGGAAATCACCCGCCACTATTACCACCTCGTGGAGGAGCTGCAAGAGCAGCTTGAGGAAACAGAGGATGCGCGCCAAGCCCGGCATCTCGAGCGGCGCATCCACGAGGAAGTCCAGAAGTGGGGGCCCGCCGAGCTCCACGCCCTGGGGGTGGAAGCCAAAGGGCTGTGGGTGGCCGACTTTGACTCCGGTGACGGCTACTACTACTGCTGGCAGCTGGGGGAGGAGGACATCGAGCACTTTCACCGCTACGAGACGGGCTTTGCCGGGCGCCGCCCCATTGCGCTGCTTGACTGAGCCGTGATGGGGAACGGGTCGCCGATGCCGCGCCGCTCGCCCGTCGCGGTCCTCTTCCTCGTCGTCTTTCTCGACCTCGTTGGCTTTGGCCTCGTTATTCCGCTGCTTCCTTTACTACGCCCAGACGTACGGTGCCTCTTCGTTTGCCGTGGGCCTCCTGCAGGCCGTGTATTCCCTGGCCCAGTTTCTCTTTGCCCCTTTCTGGGGACGCCTGTCCGACCGCGTAGGGCGGCGGCCGGTGATGCTGGAGACCCTGCTGGGCAGTGTGGGGGCGTATTTGCTGCTGGCTGCCGGCGGTTCGCTGTTCTGGGCTCATCCAGGCGCGCTTTCTAGGCGGCTTTTTCGGGGCCAACATCGGCACGGCGCAGGCGTATATTGCCGATGTAACGCCGCCGCCACAGCGGGCCCGCGGCATGGGGCTGATCGGCGCCGCCTTTGGGCTGGGCTTGTCTGCGGCCCGGCGCTGGGCGGGTGGCTGAGTGCCTACGGCGATCGCACGCCCATTTCTGGCCACCGCCGGGCTGGCACTGGCCAACTGGCTGCTGGCGCTGGCGCTGCTGCCCGAAACCTTGCCGCGCGAGCAGCGCACGTCTCTGGCACGGCAAGAGACTCGCGGGCCGGGGCTGGGCAGTGCTGGCGGATCGCCGCTTGCTCCTTTACCTCCTGGTGTTCTGGCAGGTGACGGCGAGCTTTGCCGCGTTTGAGCCATGTTTCCGCTGCTGGTGCAGGAACGCTTTGGCTTTACGGCACGCCAGACGAGCTACCTCTTTGTC
>BPKO01000009.1 GCA_026005175.1 Candidatus Tectimicrobiota bacterium | reverse complement strand
AATGGTCTTTCAGACCGGTATCGCCAGGCGCATACCTGCGATACCACCAGGTTTCAATCCCTTTCAGGGCCTAATGGTCTTTCAGACCGAGGTGGCTCGCCGCTTGTCGCGGTGCAGTCTCGGTTTCAATCCCTTTCAGGGCCTAATGGTCTTTCAGACACGGTGCCCAAAGTGGGAGGGGAAGAAGGTTTCAATCCCTTTCAGGGCCTAATGGTCTTTCAGAACGTCGCGGACCAGTGTGACGTGGCGCGTGGTGGGTTTCAATCCCTTTCAGGGCCTAATGGTCTTTCAGACCCCGTGCGCTATCCCAGATTGGACGAGATCGTTTCAATCCCTTTCAGGGCCTAATGGTCTTTCAGACCTCTGGTTGGAAGATCCCCTGCGACCGGTTTCAATCCCTTTCAGGGCCTAATGGTCTTTCAGACCAGGCGCGGACGGCTAGTCCTGCCTCTCGTCGGTTTCAATCCCTTTCAGGGCCTAATGGTCTTTCAGACCCGGGTCCTAAATGCAGTGATCTTTTGGGGTTTCAATCCCTTTCAGGGCCTAATGGTCTTTCAGACTCAGATCAAATCAAGCACATTCGAGGATCGTGCTGTAATGCCTACGTTTCAATCCCTTTCAGGGCCTAATGGTCTTTCAGACCGGATGCCGTAAGCGCTGCAGCAAATTGACTTCGGTTTCAATCCCTTTCAGGGCCTAATGGTCTTTCAGACGCGCGCTCTGCCGCGGCGCCCGTACGTGCGGTGGTTTCAATCCCTTTCAGGGCCTAATGGTCTTTCAGACCCCAGGCGTGCCAGCGCCTCGCTGCTCGCTGGCGTTTCAATCCCTTTCAGGGCCTAATGGTCTTTCAGACGAGGCGCCCCAGCTTCCGCGGGCCGCGCGCGGAAACGTGAGCGGGTTTCAATCCCTTTCAGGGCCTAATGGTCTTTCAGACCTCGCTGGCTGCCGCGCAAGGCGTGAGCCGGGCTACGAGTTTCAATCCCTTTCAGGGCCTAATGGTCTTTCAGACAGCCGCAGCACGGTTGGAGCCGCGTCAGTTTCAATCCCTTTCAGGGCCTAATGGTCTTTCAGACGCCAGACGATGCCAACAGGTCATTTCGTGCGAGAGTTTCAATCCCTTTCAGGGCCTAATGGTCTTTCAGACCGTGCTGTACATCGTGAGCACCAGCTGATTTGTTTCAATCCCTTTCAGGGCCTAATGGTCTTTCAGACGCGAGCTACATCTGCGCATCCGTTGCATGGTCGCGTTTCAATCCCTTTCAGGGCCTAATGGTCTTTCAGACAAAGGGCCCGGCGACGCGCCCGCAGCTGGCAAACGACATCCGAGTTTCAATCCCTTTCAGGGGGGCCTAATGGTCTTTCAGACGCAATCCACGGGGGCTCAGACCGAGCCCACCATGTTAGCTTCATGTTTCAATCCCTTTCAGGGCCTAATGGTCTTTCAGACCGCCGGCTGGTGTGGCGAGGAATGCGGAGGCCCCGCTGGTGAGCCGGTTTCAATCCCTTTCAGGGCCTAATGGTCTTTCAGACCTGAGGGGCCCGCAAGTCGTACAGGCGCGGCGCGACGTGGTGGTTTCAATCCCTTTCAGGGCCTAATGGTCTTTCAGATTTGCGGCTGGCCAGCCCAGCGCAGATCTAGCCGCGGAGTTTCAATCCCTTTCAGGGCCTAATGGTCTTTCAGACCCGAGCGCTGCGCTGGCAGGCTGGCGCGCGGATCGTTTCAATCCCTTTCAGGGCCTAATGGTCTTTCAGACCACTATTGCCTATTCCTGGATATATATGCAAACCAGTTTCAATCCCTTTCAGGGCCTAATGGTCTTTCAGACGTCGAAGGTGCCCGGGGGCAGAGCTGGGACGCGGTTTCAATCCCTTTCAGGGCCTAATGGTCTTTCAGAGCCCGCTGGCTCATGATTGGCCATTGAGCTCGCGTTTCAATCCCTTTCAGGGCCTAATGGTCTTTCAGACCGCTGGTTGGAGGATCCGCCTGCCCCAATGCAATCGCCGGCCCCGGTTTCAATCCCTTTCAGGGCCCTAATGGTCTTTCAGACGAGGGCGGACGGTAGTCCTCAGGGCGCTCTCGCGTGAAGTACGAAGTTTCAATCCCTTTCAGGGCCTAATGGTCTTTCAGACCGCCGGTTGGTAGTGGCGAGATGATGGGCCCTTTCGGGAACGTTTCAATCCCTTTCAGGGCCTAATGGTCTTTCAGACTCCGGCAAATGCCGCGCATTGGCCAGCGCCGGCAGGCCCTGTTTCAATCCCTTTCAGGGCCTAATGGTCTTTCAGACGCAGATCCGGCTCAAGTCCCCGGCGGCAGTACCGCCAATGACCCAGGTTTCAATCCCTTTCAGGGCCTAATGGTCTTTCAGACCGCATCGCGACAAGCACGGCTGCCTTGTTGGCGCCCCGAGTGGGTGAGTTTCAATCCCTTTCAGGGGGGCCTAATGGTCTTTCAGACCTTCGCAGGGGCGGCCGCGTGGCGTGCGTTCGCTCAGATCCCTAGTTTCAATCCCTTTCAGGGCCTAATGGTCTTTCAGACGCTGGTTACGCCCGGCAGCTGACGGCTGGCGATGGTGCATCGATGTTTCAATCCCTTTCAGGGCCTAATGGTCTTTCAGACCGCTAGGCGCCTGCATGGATTTTGCGCGAGGGGGTACGAGGTTTCAATCCCTTTCAGGGGGGGGCCTAATGGTCTTTCAGACCCGGCGTACGTCTGGGGCATTGCCTTGGCACGCCTTCGCCAAGTTTCAATCCCTTTCAGGGGCCTAATGGTCTTTCAGACCTGCCCCAATTGATGAAAAGCCAACTAGATCAGGTAGTTGCCCGGGTTTCAATCCCTTTCAGGGCCTAATGGTCTTTCAGACAAACTAGGCTGGCCCTGGGTGACAGCGTGGCAGAGCTGATCGCCTGTTTCAATCCCTTTCAGGGCCTAATGGTCTTTCAGACCTAGGACACATCTGGCTATCAGATCCCCGCGCCGGTAGCCGGGTTTCAATCCCTTTCAGGGCCTAATGGTCTTTCAGACGTGCCCAGCACGCGCCCGCATGCGGCATTCCACACGATTCATCATGTTTCAATCCCTTTCAGGGCCTAATGGTCTTTCAGACGATCACGCATTCTCCTAATAACGCAATCATTACGATTCGCCTCAGTTTCAATCCCTTTCAGGGCCTAATGGTCTTTCAGACCGCCGCGCTGAGCGCACCTCCGGCCAGGACTCGTGGCTGGCTCGACGGTTTCAATCCCTTTCAGGGGGGCCTAATGGTCTTTCAGACCCCGTCGGCGCTGCCCCAGAGGAGCACCGAGCAGGCGTCGACAGTTTCAATCCCTTTCAGGGCCCTAATGGTCTTTCAGACCCTAGGGAGTCCAGGCGGCAGCTTGCTGTGGCCCAACAATTATTGTTTCAATCCCTTTCAGGGCCTAATGGTCTTTCAGACCCTACGCCGCGCTTGAGCCGCGGCGGCGCTTGGGGATTGACAAAGTTTCAATCCCTTTCAGGGCCTAATGGTCTTTCAGACTCTCACTCGATGGCGCTATGCAGGCTTTAGCCGCGGCTGGTGCTGGTTTCAATCCCTTTCAGGGCCTAATGGTCTTTCAGACCGGCCGCCAGCGCCGACGTGATGGAGATGCGAGCGCGACGCACTGTTTCAATCCCTTTCAGGGCCTAATGGTCTTTCAGACGCTTGAGCTCTATGGGGTTCTCTCTGGAAGACTTCCCAGTCGCATTGCGAGCAAGGCATCTGTGATAGACTATGGGAGCCTCCCCAGCGCCCCACTTTGCCATACCTCACCTCTAAGGGGTTACAAATCAAGCGCTTTTGGCTTGCGAGCGTCTCCACAGGAAAGCATGATAGCTTCGGTGCTCGCATCGGACAAGAAAAAAAATTAGACGATGATCGTCGGCCCCCGAGAGGGCTCGCTCCCCCCAATGCGCTCGACCTTGCGCTGACAATCCTCACAGAGGAAGTAGAAGCGTACACTATCGCCTTTCGCCTTCTTGATGAACTCAGAAAGTCGATGACGCATAACAAGATACTGACTCCTAGTCAGATCACACTCAAAAACACTATACTGTACCCATTGTCCAAAATTCTTTAAGATACGATGAATTCGATTCCTTCTTTTATCATCTTCAATATCATATGATATAACTATGTACATTTCTTCACCTTGTTACAAAAGGAATATATTCTTCAATTTCACCTTTCAAATATTTCCCTAAAAGGCGTGCTTGTAATTCAAGACATCGTGCATAAGTTACTTTATATCCAAAAACTGGATGATGGACTTCAGTTTGTTTCCGTTCCTCGTACTGAATGAGAAACTTCCGTCGTGCCGCATCGGTAAGTCGATGTACCTGTCCCAGCTCTATCACAAAATCCTTTGGTCCGATGATGCGTTTGTTGACACAGGTGAGGACCACGGAATCCACGATCAGAGGACGGAATTCCTCCATCAAATCGAGGGCCAGTGCAGGACGTCCGTAATGCTCAACGTGTAAGTATCCCTGGTACGGATCAAAACCAACGGCGTTGACCGTGCTCTGCATGTCGTTGGCGAGCAAGGCATAGCCAAAGCTCAGCAGCGCGTTGACCGGATCGGTCGGCGGCCGCCGCACGCGCTTGACGAAGTGCATCCCGGAGGGCTTGAGCAAGGCGTCAAAGACCCCGAAGTACGCCGCCGAGCCCGCGCCTTCTATGCCGCGGAGCTGCTCGTGGCTGGTGGCCACTTCCGCAGCCGTCACGTGGGCCTTGAGTTGAGCGACTGCTTGCGTCACCGCTGAGTTTTGCAAGTCACGGTTGGCCCGCTGCAACATGACGCGCATGTTGGCCAGTTTCCCACGTACCATTTGCCGTGCCAGCGCTAGGCTGCGTACCGTATCGAATGCCGCACGGTACTGGGCACTGCGCAGCAGCACGTTTTTGGACAGACTGGGCTCGACGCGGCCAATGTATCGCCCATGCTGGGTCAAATAGCAAACCGGGATCTGCCGCTCCAGCAGCGCCTGCAAGGTGGCCGCCGTGACGGTAACCCGTCCCATAATGACAACCTGCGATACCTTGATCATGGGTATATCGATGAGCGTCGTACCCTTTTGGGTGACTTTCAAGCGCTCATCGACCTTGCGCAGGACAGTATCCTGTTGGGTGATGTACAGCGTGGTCATTGCTTCTCCTGCTGTCGACGTTTCCGCAGCATGGCCGTTTCTCTAGGCAAACAGATGTGATACAGGCTACAGCCCTTGCAGCGGGCCGAGTAACCCACCTGCGGCCGCTGCCGCGTGCGCAGCAGGGTGCGCACCGCGGCAATGGTTTCAATGGTGAGATGACGCAGTGCGGGCGTCAACGGGACGGCTTTGCGGCGGCCCGTGCCGGCATAAAAGATGTACCCCTGGGGGATATGGACGGGTCGCCCGTGCGCCTCAGCCAGCATCTCTTCCAGACACAGCGCCTGCGCGCATAGCTGCAAGGCGTCGTTGGTCCAGTGGCCCAGCCGTCCCTTTTTGTATTCCACGGGATAAATCGCCCCGCTCCGCTCTTCGATCAGGTCGGCCTTACCACAAATGCCGTAGCGCTTGGAATACAGGTAGACGCTGCGAAGCTGGAAGAGCTCGCCACGGGTGGTATGCGCCTCGGCGTGCACCCGCGCATGTCCTAAACGGCCTTCAATGGTGTGCTCGTTGTCGGCATATTCGTGCTCCACAAACATCCAGTAGCAGCGAAGTGGGCAATAGTTGTACTGGTTGAGTGCCGAAATCAACACGTAGTCCTCGTCGTGGCGCTCACCGGCATCCTGCGGCATGGCGCCTCCTCCTCCAGTGGCTTTGTCAATCCCATGCCCATGGTGGTCTTGCGCCCGGTTCCCGCGTAATAGCTGTAGCGCACCAAGGTGGCTAGGAGCTTCCGAGAAGCAGGTGACGTTCGCCCTGGTCGCACAGCGAACCTACACGTTCCCACAAAGCCGCAGACGTGGGTGCGCGACCCGTCGAAGTACAAGGGCTGATGTGCCCCGCGTAGCTGCGCGTAAGTGATCGAGACTTGGGCCTCAACGACTTCTGCCAGAAATGCCTTACGCGCGTTTTGCTCAGCGAAGAAGGGGAAAGGGGCATAGGCGTCCCAGCTTTGCAGCCAGCTCTGGAAGCAGAGACGGGGAATGGGGAGTGGCAATTCTGCATCGCCTGCCTTGAAGGCTGTGGGGGTGGCGAAATGTACCGTCCAGGCGGTCTCTGTCTCTGATGCCGCTGCAAGAAGGTCCGCAAAGCGCGCACAACCAGCCCAAGGCTCTCCGCTTTCTGGGGTGACCAGGACGCGCGAGACGATTAGCGGCGTCTGCCCAAGACGCAGCACAGGTGTTCCCTCCAGGTGTTGTAAGAAGAACTGTAAGACGAGAGGATACAGGGCATCATCGAGCAGTGTGATGCGGATCTTCACTTCGTGAGGTGCACGGGCGTCTCCGCGTGGGTCCTGTACCCTCACCGGTTTTCCACGGCGAGGAAGTCTGCGGCGCGGCTGAGGGGGGGTGAGGAGGGCGGTGGTAAACGGCTTAGGGTTGTGAGGGGCATGCAGCCGCGTCGCTATGGCGGCATCTTGTTTCTGGACCAGCTCTTGTAGAAACAGAGCCAGCGTCTTTTGCCCTTGCAGATCGTCAGGCTGCATCCTCCCATCAGCGGCGAAGCAATGGAGGACAAGAGCATAGGGCATATCGGAGGTCCTTTTCACAGTTCAAGTTCTTGGAGTATCAAGACCCGGAGATCTGTTACTCTCTTGAGGGCTCTATCGTTAGTGAGGAAGCTCTGACAGCCAGCGTGCAGCGCGGTTGCAATCTGCAGGGCATCTGGAGTCCGTAGGGTGTAGCGCGCGCGAAGCAATGCGGGCCCGTTCCGCCAAGGCGGCATTGAGAGGAATCGGCGTGAAATGGCGGCTGTGGAGCAGCACATCACGGTATTCCTGTACTATACCGCCCTTGCCAAGGCGCATGGGTAACGTAAGCACCTCGGTAAGCGTCACGACGGAACTGTAGCCCTCAAGTTCCCCAGCGTCTACACGCCGGATGATTTCGCGCATCACCGCCAGATAAGACGGATGACGTTCGACGAAATAGATAAACGGAGCCGTATCGAACCCAAGGGCTGTAGTGCCTACGAGGACGTCATCGAGCCGCATCAGGGGCGATGGTCCCATTCCTTGCGCAACTCGTCCACGTACTGTTGTGCGTCAATACCCTGCCATATTTCGGCACCTAAGCCTTCTAGTTCCAGCAAGCTGCGCTGCGAGTGCGTTGCCGTCTCAACTGTTTCGATGAGCTTCTTAGCAATCAAGGCAATTAGCCGTAACTGTTCGACGTCAGGCAAGGACTTGATGTGTTGCTCGTAGATATCCTCCACTCGCTTTGCTGTCATATGTAGATCTCTCCCGGCTCCCTCACTTGATAGCGCCGTATACCCGTGGAAAGCTTTAACGATTTTGTGTAGAGACGACCCATGGAAACGGTGGCATACCAAGTCGTCCGCCCGGCCGCTTTGCAGCTCTGCATTGCGGGCCCCCCGGAGGAAATCCCTCTTGTCCCTGCGGAGATAGTACGGATCATTGCCCCGCAAGCCCCGGTAGACATGATCGCAAGGGATTTGTTGCGCTCGCCGCTGTGTGGAGTCTGGCTTGATTGAGCGATATTTTGCGTCGAGTCGGGAGCTCACCAAACTGCACTCGAAAGACTCGCTTGACAGCCACGCCTGCATTGAGCAGCGCCTCGATGACCTGGTTGAGCAGGGTGGTTTCGCCCACCTGCCGCGGGGCCCCGCAGCGCTGTCGCTGGCGTCCGCCCATGTTTTATCCCCTGCAGGACTGGCTGAAATACCCAGCCGCGCAGTGCCGGCAGGTCGAACAGGCGTTCCCCCTGCCACCAGAGGTGGTCGTCCTGGAGTGTCGGTTCTATAGAAGAGAATATGGCTACACGGAAGAGTGGTTGTACCATAGCAGTTCTTCACTCCTCAGTGTCGTCTTCTATAGCGCCTTCTTCGACTTCCTGATCCTCTACTTCCTCGATGGTGATCTCTTTGACATAGCCCGTAAAATAGCCATCATCAGGCATATCGCGAAAATACCAGATGATTGGCCCTGGAGAACCGTCTTCATTAGGTACCTGCATGACAACTTTGTAATCGAAATTTCTTTTCCAAGTAAAAACTTTTGGAACATCCACGAGACCGCACTCAGAGTCGTATTCAAATGAGCTTTGCAACAGTCCTTGAGAGAGCCTGACCACAATCTGTTTTCCATATATGGGCCCCCCGGAAACACGCCTGAGGGATTCCCTGTTTGAGTCGTGGTTGTAGTCAACCTGCTGCACTAAGGCCCCGGGATCCGGATACTCTCCCCTGCCGCACGCACACATGCTAAATGGCACAGAAACCCGTCGGTACCCTCTGTCGTAGGGAATCTCAAAAATAAGAGTAGGTTCCCAACTTCGCGTAACAACAAATCCACGATCGTGAAGCGGTTTATTTTCAAGACGCGCTCCGTAAACATATTCATCGAGCATTTCAAAGAGTGTCTCCACACGATAGTCCGCAGTTGGTCGCTTCGCTATCTTTTTCATCACTGCATTGTGGTCAAATGTGCTCCCATGCATCCCCTTCAGATACTCAAGATAATCGGCTTCTTCATCTCTACTCAAGGAGCGAACATAAGGTTTTATCCAGCCACCATCTGGGTAAGGATCTTTCGGGATCACAACCACCACTTCGGCAGTCTCGAAGTTTGCCCGCCGGTTACAACGACCAGCCCGCTGGATGAGCTGCTCGGGATTGCATATCTCAGTCACCAGCGCCTGAGCGTTCAGGTCACAACCGACTTCGATGGCACTCGTTGTGACAACGACATAGGCAGCCGCCGCGTCATTGTCTAGCCTCTTGAGGCTCTCATAAACCCGTGCTCGCTCGATAGCGTCCATCCTCCCGTGATAGAGCAGTAGGCTTTCGCGCGCCACGAGCCCCGTGAGGCCATTATGTTGCTTGAGCTTCTCATAGACGTTGAAAGCCCCATCGCGGAGCGCACGCCGTTGCCTGTCTTCGATTTCAGTGCGGAAACCGACGCTCTCGGCCACGACGATGATTTTGCGCATTCCACGCTGCCAAAGCGTTACAGTCTGTGCGACGAGCGCCTCCGAGAGATCGTCATGCTCGGAGTGTACGATAGAGAGTTTACGTTCTGGCAACGCTGAAGTACCTGTATAATCAAGTTCTCTCAGGAAATCCATGTCTTTTTTGTAGGCATCAGGCATTGTTGCTGTCATCACTACCAGGCTCTGACCCGATTCGTAGAGTGCGCGCACCAGTCGACGGAAATTAATAAAAGACACGCCGTCGTAGGTGTGTGCCTCATCAAAGCAGATCAATGTACGGGCTCCATCACGTATGCGGAGCGGATAGATGAATGATTTGTGCATATCTCCAAAGCCAAAGTATCGATATAGAAACTTATCGAGAGTCGTCAGGATGACCTCGGCTTTGTAAAGGTGTCGCCTCTGAGGAGCCCGCATCTGCCCATTGACGAAGACATAACGGCGTGACTCCTCACCGGTGTCAATAATCATGGCGATAGGGCGGTTCCTGTTCTGCGTGAGCGAGGAGAACTTCCGCAGATAGTTCGTCAGCCGCCTTTCGTGATCCTCAAGTAGGCTCCGGGTCGGCAGCGGCATAATGAGGCGCTTGCCAAGAGCCAGGGCCGGTAGCCAGACAGCTTCGGTCTTCCCTGAACCCGTGGGCGCCCGGACCAGCAACGCATCGTCACCCTGAGCTAGCCGCTGGTATAGGTCGCACTGCATCGCGTTGGGGGCGAAACCGCAAATGTCTCTGTAGAGCTGCTGGATATCATTGAACGGTCGCCGAGGAACCGATTCCCTGAGTAGAGGTTTGATCTCAACGGATACCTGCTCGACTGGTAACGAACTAGCCCTAAGGGCATCCTTGATAAAACCTTCCAGCGTCTGCGCCAGTCTGCGAGGGTCTTCTGGCTTTATCCCGAGCAATACCCGCTTCTGGTCATCTAGGAGAACCATCCGATAGTATTCAAATGTAAGGGAGATCTGCTCTCGGTCGAACGGATAGGGGTCGAGAGCATAGGTTTTGTCATTCTCAGGAATAACGGTGAACTCCATGAACGTCCGACCTTCGGTCTCCCCCTCAAGCGTACGGACGGCAATCTCGGCTTCGATCTGGTCGCACATCTCCAGAATGTAGAGATCCTGCGCAAAGCGGCTGGCATCGTAGCCTCGGCGTCGCAGACGTGCGATAGCCCCGGTGAGATCCTCAACGGAGTATGTGTGATGACCCTGCGCAAGCTCTTGAACATAAAGATCCTCGCTTTCAGCGAGGAAACGATGGCCGCTGAAGGAATATTCATACTTGGTGAAGATCTCCACGTCATGCCCGTCGAGTCTCTGTCTTCGAGTTCGTGCCTCGATGTGGAACCGCTCAGGCTTTCCAACGTCATGAAGCTTCGCCGCTGCGATAACCTTATTCGCAGTTGCAGGATTGAGAACTAAATCGGTGTCATCGGCCTCCTGCTGCCAGAGCTCTACAAGCTTAGCAACATTACCTGTATGATTTTCGAGCCGTTGCAGGAGGATCTCTGACGGGACACGGGGATCATCCCCTTCATGAAAGAAAACCCTGGCCACGTCAATTGTCATCGCTGATCTCCCCCTGGAGGACATCTATAAGTACAGCGGGAAAGAACACCTCACCGTGATGCCAGAAGTCGAGAGTCACTCTCGAACCGGGCTTGAGGAGGGTAGCTACGAAGGGCTTGTAACCCACAATGGGACTCGGATGCTGATCAAAAGGATTACTTGAATACACCGGCTCAAGCCTACCTGCCCTTCTCCTTCTCTGCGGGGCTTGGCTCTGCCCGGCAGGGGTGCTACGCCATACGAAACTGTAAAGGGTGAATATATCAGCGGCCACTTGTGGATTCTTGTCGAACAGAGCATCCGCAGGGACGACAACCGAAGGGGATGCCTGAGTTTCGATCGGTTCAAGAGCAAACGGGCCATTGATGCCTTCGACAAAGGCAAATCCTTCTTTGCCGAGTTTCGCACCGTAGCCTTTCAATGCGGTCAGGCGGCCTAACTCTTCGCAATCTTCGGAGACAACATAGCCGATGAATGCATCCGCTAGAAGGTATTCCCAGGTGTGGAGCTGGATGTTTTCTGGTCCCTTGGTCTTGCCCCGGTAAATCGTGGAAAAGGCATTATGGCCAAAGTCACGGGGCCCTTTGCGATACGTACGATGCGGCGGTCGCGTGCACGCACCGAGGGGATAGGCACCGAGTGCAACGAGCTGTCGAGGCAAGGCATAGAATGGCGTGTTCTCATCGTTTGGTCCCGTGTTGGGGAATTCTAACCCCGCACTCATCATCGCCAGGCGGCGCAGGAAGCCCGATAATGCTGTAGGCGGCACAAAGGGGTAGGTCGCGATGTCAAGAATCGAGCCTGGCAAGATACGAAAGGTCAGTCCGGCTGTGGGCCTCAGGGTGAATGCCATCGCATACATCATCGCACCTTACGCTAACGGTCACCGATATTTCTTGAGCACATCGTTGACAAAAGTATCTGCCCAGTCCTGCAGCTTCTGGTAGGCCATCTTGCCGACCCAACGCTGGAAGTTCCCATTATCAGTGGTTGCAGACCCGCCATCCCAATTACCACCATTAACGGCCCATGCTCTGCTTTGGAAGCGCCGAATCGCATTTTCTACGGACGTCTCGGCAGGAGAAATCACAGGGCGTTCACCATGAGGGACGAGGTACTTATCAACGACCAATAAAGGCTCTCCATCGGTTTCATAAATGGTGGCTCCTTTGGGATTGCCCGACCCTATACGAGCCAAGCTATCGAGAAAAGCATAAGCAACAGCTGTGAATTCCTGCTCAGTAACGCTCAAGCAGTGATTGTAAACGGGATACAGCAGCCCAGGCTCGTTATACTGGCGCTTGAATGGCTGTGGTGGATTTTCGTTTGGATCGTTTACAATTGCCGTAGGGTGCATTGCCCGCTGCTTCTCTTCAGGTAACAGCCGTTGAATCGCGACTCCTCCGGCATGCGTAAGCCTACCAATCAGTGTTTGCTTACCGACTATCAATCCTCCATAGACACTACAGATCGGGCACTCCGGTTTAGCACATGTCCTCGGGATATGACAGTCGAGGTTCTCCCCTAGCATTTGCCCATTTGGACAGGGAGCCCACAACAGACTGCGGCGCTCGATCCCGCGCCGCTTTGTGGGGGAGAAATAGCACTTTTCGAGACCCTCCCCATTGGGCAACACGAGTTTCACCGTCTCGACCATATTCACGTTGATCATCACTTCATGGCCGAAATAGAGTTCCTGGGTTCCCTCCAGAATCGCATAAATATCAAAGTGATAACGTTGACCATTAGCCTTTGGCAATCCTGACATACTTTTTCTCCTTCCTTGTTTTCTCTATCGGGATTGTTCCCGCTTGACTCCAAGACCAGGGAAACGACTGTAGAGCGCTAGCTTCAACCGATATGTAAAAGATCTCCAGTCAGCATCATTCTTGTAAATTTTTTCTGAAAAAAACCTATAAGCTGCTTCAACATCATTAACATTGATCTCAATAAAATTATAGTTACCTTCATTCTTTTCACGTTCATTTATGTCTACACCAATTTTTTCAAGTAATTTCTTTGTTTTTTCGTAAGTAAACCAATTTGTTGGATTGCGATACAGCCGGGTCGTACTGTACGTCGTATTGTTTGTAAAGCGATAGAGGAAGTTGAATACTTCATCAACTTCCTCTATCAACTTTGATGCCTCCCGATCAGGATCAAGCTCCGGTTCGCTCCTTTTGCGCATTTCGCGGAGTGTCTGGTCCACGAACGGGTAGAGCAGTCCGGCCATAGCCACAATGTCGCCTATCATTTCTGCCCTGGTCATTTGCATCCACACCTCCAGTGATCTCTCGATCTCGATGCGCACTCTCTCTTGGCGGCATCTCTGATCGATGTTAGGTTGGCTTACAAGTTCATAAATTGCAAGTATGGGTTCATCAGCAAGTACGTAACGGATAGCTGTCGCAAGCGGGCGATTAACGTCGCTACCCTCTGTCAGACGCAGCTGCAATGCCCTGATCAGGATACTCAAAAAAGCCAGCCTGTGCGGTGCCAGCTCGATGTCCGATATACCAGTGACTATACGAGATACGTAGTCATCGAAAACCTGATACTCAAACGTGTCTGCGAGTCGTAAATAGGCATAGGGGACAGCACCAATCACATCAGCCAGATACCTCCATCTCTTTCCGACCTTGACTCGTTCGCTACTAGTCAGCATCAAGTAATTGCCGGCTGCCAGATCGAGCTGAGAGAGTGTCAATCCTCGTAGAAACGCTTCGAGTTCACCGAGCACCGCTGCTGAATGTCCTCCTTTCCAACCGTCCTGTAGAGCTGGACTGAGCCTGATAATCACACTCTGGTCGCTCGGCTTAAGAGGGCAGGCAAAAGCTATGGCCACGCAGTGACGGCAGACGGGAGGGCGTTGCTCGCCACGAACCGACTGAAGCCGTTGGGAAGGAGAGCGAAAGACGAAGCGGTTCACCTGTGTTTTGTCTTCGGAAGCCAACCGCCTACCGCAGACGTAGCAGAACTCACCTGTACCGTCACCTGGGGAGCGCTTAAGGAATTCGCCTGGATTTTCAGATAAGAGTGGCTGTAGCTTGAGCTTTCGAGCGCGAATCGCGCCTATCTCGTCCGAGTCCGTGGATTCCAACCAAGTCGTCAGCCGCACGATTTCAACCACCGCATTGGCAAGGTTGTCTCCTCGAGTGAGGTTGATCTGCTGTGCGGCTCGCTCCGTGAAGAACGCCATAAGGGGACGTATGCGGTTGAAACTCTGTAGATGTTTGTCCTCATACCGCCGCAGAAATTCGAATGGATTACCCCCTGATAGGTCAAACAGCTCCATACATTCCAATAACTTGTGTTTGGGTAATTCAATTTTTGATTTTTTTCTTTTTTTATCAGTATCCTGATTTTCTATGAATGAATTGAATTTTCTCTTGAAGTTTTTTTCATATTTGTCAACCTCTTTGTTCTGATTTTTCTTTAATGTCTCAATGTCTCTTTTTATTTTACTTTGCTCCTTAATTTCGAAGTTTCGTAGGTTTTTCTCTAGCTCCGCAATCTTCACCTCACGTCTCCTGAGGCGCTGCTCCGCAGATTGTACACTTCGTAAAAGCCATGCTAGAACTATTAGCAATTGATCTTCACTGATGATAGGAAACTCCGGAACACCAAAGCCACGCTCAGAGAGTTTGATTGAGTTAAGCATGGCAACGAAGGTTCGTTCGAGTTCCTCGCCTGAGAAAACAAAGGTCACAAACTCGCACCAAGCTTTTTCAGAGTTGAATTCGCTGCCTTCGGGAACGAAAAGCACGACATGCCGCTCTGTGTTTACGAGGGTAACAGCACGGCGGTGGGGGTTGCGTGCGAGCCAGTTCAAATACCGGGCAATCAGACTATCCGCAGCTACACGCGCCTGCGGTTCCCCAGGCAGCGTAGCTTTGTAAAGCGTGATTCTCTTGCCTGGAACGACAGCAGGAGTAGGAGTGTCACTTGGTTGCGTTCTGTGCAAGAGCCGCCGGAGTTGCGGAACGTCGAGACTGGTGATTAGCGCGTTGAGTAAGCCTGCTTCGTCGCTGTGCCCTTGGAGAATCCGACGCAGGTAACCCAACTGGGCCCTGGTATCCCTTTCTCCTTGAACTTGTTGCGCTATGTGCGCAACCAATTCAATTAAATGTTCCATATGATCTGTAAGAGTCATCGTCTGACTCCCTACAGCGCGTAGCTATCCTGCTGCTATATTCAATCGAAGCGTAGCCGCGCCTGCACCCAGAACAACTCTTCGAATATCCTCAGGAGCTCATTGGCCCAGGCCATGACTCGCCGCTACCAGAGCATTCATAGCTCTACTATTTCTCCGGGAGGTAAAAGGATTTTGTCACTTGTGCTTCTGCAGGCGTGAGAGGGATGATCGGCGCCTGTGCGGTAAACTCTTTCAACACCACTTTCGCAACTTCCAATACCTCCCAGTGCCTATCCAGGCGGCTCCTGGGAAAATGCTCCCTGATGATCAGGAGATCGATATCACTCTCCGTCATTGCCTTCCCCCTTGTCCAGAGCCAAAAAGGACAACGCTGACGAGGGCCTCCTCTCACCTGGATTGGAGAAGGTTCAGTAATCACGCTCAATGACCAGAGGCCCTCCATAGACCCGCACCAGCGCCCGCACCGTCTCGGCCATCTCGCGGCGCAGGCTTTCGGGTTCGAGCACCTCGGCACTGGCCCCCCACTGCAGCGCCCACCAGCCCACTTCGCGTGGCTCGCTGACGTCAACTTGGAAAATAAAGCTGCCGTCGGGCAAGTCGGTAATCTGCTGCGAGCTGTGCCAGCGCGTCTCGGTGATGTACTGCCGCACTTCAGGGCGAAATCGGATGCGCACCCGTTGTACCTGTTCGCCCACAAACACACTGAAGCTCGACAGGTGCCGCTCACGAAAGTTGTACGGCACCAGTGGGGTGGGCACCCGCACGCCAAGAAAGTCGACGCGCTTGATGCGGTTGACACGAAACATCTTCACCATCCGCTCGTCGACCACACAGGCATCGAGGTACAAGGCCCGCCGCTTGAAGAGCAGCTGATAGGGGTCAATGACCCACGTCCGCGGCCCGTCGCCTCGGTCGTGAAGAATGCGTAGGCGCTGGTGCTCTTGGCAGGCTCGCCAGAGGTCCTGCAATATGGCAGCGTCGCAGCCAAAGCCCTCCTGCAATACCACGTCGTCGAGTGAAGCCTGAAAGAAGGCGCGCACTTCCGCCGGAGTATTGGCAATGATCTTGCGCAGAGCGGCAATCGCCTCATACGTCAGGGTGTAATCGCCAGTAGACGAGAGCTGACGCACCGCCATGATGAGCGCCAACACCTCGCTGGTGGTAAGATTCAATACCGGTAAAAACCGATCCTGCGTGACCACAAACCGCCGCTGCCCACGATCGTAATGAAAGACAAAGCCCAGCGCCTGCAAGGCCTGACGGTCTTTGTACAACATGGCCCGCGAAATGCCCAGGCTTCGGTACAAGGCTTCTGGCCGCTGGTGCGGGTTGGTTTTGATTTCGTTGATGAGCACCAAAAGCCGCTGTATGCGCCTGGCATACGCCTGCTGCCGTAGCTGACCCATCTCGCGCCTCGCTTCCCGTGTCCCACCACCACGCGGCCCAAACATACGTGAAGTGTGTCTACGCCGCAAGTGCCCGCTGGAGCCCCGTCTACCAATGGGTAGACGGCGACCGCCGCAAGAGCGGCCGCCGCCAAGGCGCTGGGCTCAGCGACACCCTGCCGCTACAGCCTCGGAATCAAAAGCGTCGACCCGCTGCCAGGCACAGGTGACCACCGTCCCCGCGCAGTCAGCGGTGAGCGCCCCGCTGACTTCCCCCGCGAGCAACGCTCCCGTGTCGACGTCAACAATGATCGTTTCTTCCAGTGGTTCAAAAGTGACGCGGCAGCCGTTGGCCACCGTGCCATCAAATGTCATGCTTGCCGAGATCCGCTCGGCATCAAAGGTGCCAGAGCCACTGACCTCGAGCGTGCCGCCAAGACCGTCGCACTGCGCAAAACGGATCTCGGCAGCAAAGGAGAAAGCGCCACTTGTGGCATCTGTGCTCACAAGGTCTATGTTGCCCACCAGCGTGGCACTTCCCCCCGCAGGACACGCCAGGGTGACGGCTTCGGTTGCGGCCAAATCGTCAAAGCCCGTCTCAAACACAAACAGGATCGTTTGCAGGGTGTCGATAGCAGCCGTCTGCGCCGCCTCGCGGGTGTCTTCACCGGCCACGGCTTCCCTGCTTCCCCCATCACCGCCGCCCCCACAGGCCGTGAGCAACACGGTTCCCGCTATGCCTAGTACTACCCCTAAGATCACCGCTTTTGCGACCTGGATCATCCCTGCCTCTCCTCTGGAACGCGTCTTGCCACGTTTGCAGCGGCACGAGTATGGATGGCAGGGCAAAGACCTCACAAGCGCTGGATGCGTCTCATTCTCCCGACGGGTAGACTGAGCCACCCCAGGTCCTGCTCAACTCTGGTAGCAAGCTGGGCAGCCTTTGCGCTCTGACGGACGGCAGCAGCATGCTGCTTGACAGCTTGCAAGCGAACCTTGCCAGACCCAAGACAGTATCTCTCCCTTCCTCTGTCTAAGAGATGCAAACCCCAACGGCCCATAGCGGATTAAGCGCCCTAGACCCGGCACGCCCGCAGCAGGGCCTGCACGTCGTCTTCTGTCTCGAGGCGGGCGCACGCCGCCAGCAGGCGCCTGGGGGCATCGGAGGAAGCCACGCCTTCTAGCAGCCAGCCCATTTTGTCGAGCAGGTCATTCTCATCGAACGGGGCGTCGGGATGCCCCTTGGGCTGTCCTACCTCCACGGCCTCCGTGGTGCCGTCTTGCAGGCGTGCCACCAGCCGGACGCCGAGCTTGCCCTCGCTGTCAAGAGCGCGGTCTCTCTCCGGCTCTCTCACCAGCTTGATTCTGGCCATCAGCGCCCTCACTTCCGGGTTCTCCCACGGCGCGCCTTCATACTCTTTCGGCGTCAGCCTGCCCCGCAGCAGCGCCATGGCCATGACAAAGGGGGTGCTGTGGTCGGCCGCCTCGCGGGTGGCCGGGGCGAAGGCCTGCGGCGATCCCTGGACGCCGCCGCATACGTTGCGATGGCCGTACAGCGTCAGCGTTTCGACCCGCTCGGCGGTGACGCCGCGCCGGCGAAGCGCCAGCGCGGCCTGCACCGCCGCCTGGGTGTATATCTGCGACGGATAGGCCTTGAGGATATTGCGGGTCATGGTCCAGCGGCGCCCCAGCAGATCGAAGCGGCCCGGCTCGGCAGGAACGCTGTCAAGCGGCCCCAGGCGCGCAAAGGCTGTTTCCAGAGCGTCCTCTGGGGCCGTAACCCCCAGCGCCGCCAGCGCTGCGGCCTCTACCGCACGCTGGGCCGCCAGCCCAACGGCCACCGCCTTGATCATCGGGATGGCGGCCGAGGGCTTGAGCCAGCTGTTCAGCACCATGCCCGTGGTTCCCGACAGCCCGCAGGCGTGAACGGCGGCCCCGGGCGAAGCGCCCATGAGCCTGGCGGCCACGATGGGCAGCGTCCAGGGCACCTGTGTCAGGGCGTGATAGCCCCGCCGCATAAAGTGAAACGCCTCCGCCAGCGCGCCCTGAAGCTCGTAGGCGGCGACCACGCAGGTCACCAGCTCCTTGCCACTGTGCCGGTGCCGCTCTGCCAGGGCGAGCAGCGCCGGCACCGCATCGCTGAAGTGGCCCGTGTCGCTGCCCCCGCGGGAAGCAAAAATGTCGTTGGCATCCAGGTAGCGCACCATGGTGCCGTTGACGAGCGCCGCCAGCCCTGCCGGCACTTTCTGCTGGGTGCCGATGAGGGTGGCCTCCGGCCTTCCACCCAGCGACAGCGCGTACCGCCGCACGGCCTTTACCGCCTCTGCGTGAAATGCCCCCACCATGCACGCCAGGCTGTCGGCCAGGTGCCGTCGGGCTGCTGCCACCACCGGCGCCGGCAGGTCTTCGTAGCGCAGAGAGAAGACAAAGTCGGCCATCTTATGGGCAAGGGAAGTCATGGGCTTTTCCCTCTCTGAGGTCTGTCAGGGCCTCCGCCAAGCGATGCGGCCGATAACACCCTCCTCAGGCTTGGCAGGTTGCGTTCGCCCAGCGAGAACGCTAGAATGCCATCTGACTTCCGGACACAGCGTGAACTTTGAAGGGAATGTCCATGACCCTGACGACCGCCAAATGGACCCTGGAGGACTATCACCGCATGATTCAGGCGGGGATTTTAGACGGACGCCAAGTGGAATTCCTCAATGGAGAAATTATTGAAATGTCTCCAGAAGGCGAATCCCACGCCTCAGCCAGTGCGGATGCCGGCGAATACCTGACGCGCTTGCTCGGAGAGCGGGCGCAAGTCCGCCAGGGCAAACCGATCACCTTGCCAACCGTCAACTCAGAGCCCGAACCGGACCTGGCAATCGTACAGCGGCTGGGACCAGAATACCGCCGTCATCATCCTTATCCTGAAAACATCTACTGGATCATCGAATACGCCGACACGAGCCTGAGTAAGGATTTGAACGAAAAGAAGCAGCTCTATGCCCAGGCCGGGATCCCAGAGTACTGGGTGGTGAATCTACAGGAGCGAAGGGTGCACGTCTTTCGCCACCCGGTAAACGGAACGTATCAATTCGAACAGACGATACAGCAAGGAACCCTGACGCCGCTCGCCTTTCCCGACCTCGCGATTCCTGTCGATCAACTCCTGTGAGTCTACGCCACGGGCACTGCCCCGAGTTTCCCAATGGCCAGCATGCCAGACCCGCCTCTTGCAACGCGACGTGCTGCCCGCGGCAGCAGGGGTGGACCTCAGCCCGCTAGCCCCAGCAGCCGCGCCGGGTTGGTCTTCATCATCTGGTCGAGCTCGGCCTGGCTGATCCCGGCTGCCTGCAAGCCGGTGACCAGCAAGGTGTAGCCGTCGGGCGGAATAGGGGTGCCCAGCTGCCCCAAGTCGGTGCTCAAAATGAAGTGCTCGGCGCCCACGGCGCGAATGGCCTGCGCCATCTCCTCGAGCGACACGCGCTGCCAGTGGCACATCCAGTCTAGATGCGCCTGCGGCCCCAGCAGGTGCGTGAGGTAGGCCAGCTCCAAATAGGCGCCCAGCGCAGCGGCTTCCTGCATCTGCGCCAGGGACAGCCCGGGAACTTGGGCCATGGCATGGGTAACCACGAGGCGCGCTACGCCCAGCTCGCGGGCCCGCCGCAGGACCAGCAGCACTTCTTCGGCCGAGACGTGGCCGGTGTGCAACACCAAGCCGGCGCGGGCGATGACCTGCAGCACCGCTTCCAGCTCGGGCACCACCCGCCCGTCGCGGGCCACGCGCAGGCCCTCCCCGGGAACACCGAAGCGGCGCAGGTGGTTTTCGGCGTCAAAGGTGGGCAGCCACACCACGCGGCCGCGGCGGCCCTGCATGCGCCACATCCACTCCACGGCGTGGGGGTTGAGGCCGCCCACGCGCGGTTGAGGACGATGCCACCAAAGATCTCGATCTCCGGCACCAGGCGGGCGAGCAGGGCGGCACGGTCGGCCGTGCTGGTGACGTGGTTCTTGAGCACCAGGGCGCGCATACCGTGGCGCGCGGCAATGCGCGCCACCTCGAGGTCGTCGAGGCTGCGGCCAAAGACGTCGGGCGCCGAGTGCACGTGAAAGTCAATGGCTCCGGCAATGGGACTCTCTTCTGGCGGCGGCGCGGAAAAGACGCCAACCGCGGAGGCTTGCGCTTCGGCCATAGGGGATCCTCCTCTTTGCTGGCGGTGTTGTAGCACGCCGGCACCGCCAGGGCAAGCGCCGGCCCCGCCCTCTGGACTTGACCGCCGCCAGGGCGCTGGCTTACGCTCTGGACAAAGGAGCCCGTTCCTGCGCCGCTGGATACGCTGGGGGCTTCTGCAGCGGCACGCCTGGCTCGAGGCCCGGCGGGCCTTGAGCCACACCAATGCCGAGGTGGCCAAAGCGCTGCGCCACTTCCGGCTCTGGTAAGGGAGAAGAGATGCGCATCGCCACCTGGAACGTCAACTCGCTGCGTGCTCGCCTGGAGCTGTTGTGCGCCTGGCTTCAGCAGGAGCAGCCCGAAGTGGTCTGCCTGCAAGAGACCAAGGTGGCCGACGAGGCCTTTCCCGTTGCCCCCCTGGCCGCCCTGGGCTACCAGGCAGTGTACAGCGGCCAGAAGACTTACAACGGCGTGGCCATCCTCTCGCGCCTGCCGCTGGCCGAGGTGAGCACTGTCTTGCCGGCGGATCCGGCCGCAGCGGAAAAACGCTTCCTCGCCGCCACCGTGGGCGGCCTGCGCCTCATCAACGTCTACGTCCCCAACGGCCAGGCCGTAGGCTCCCCCAAGTTCCACACCAAGCTGGCCTGGCTGGCGCAGCTGCACCGCTTTCTGGCCACCACCTACTCGCCGCAGCAGCCGCTGGTGCTTTGCGGCGACTTCAACGTGGCGCCAGAGCCCCGCGACGTCTACGATGCGGCCAAAGTGGACGGGGAGATCCTCTTTCATCCCGAGGAGCGGGCGGCTTTTGCTCGCCTGCTGGCCTGGGGCCTGCACGACACCCTGCGCCTGCACCACCAGGAAGGCGGCCTCTACAGCTGGTGGGACTACCGCAACGCCGCCTTCCGCCGCAACTGGGGCTTCCGCATCGACCACATCCTCGTCACCGCACCCCTGGCCGCCCGCTGCACCGGCGTCACCCTGGCTCGTGCCTTGCGGGCACAGCCCAACCCCTCGGACCACATTCCCGTGGTGGCCACGTTTCGTGACTGAAGGGCTTCAAAGAAGGATGCGCCAGGAGGACTACGGGGCGGGGGGACCCCCTGGGAAGACAAATTGCCGCAGCAAGCCGCTGACGATGACGGCAGCAATGAGGACAATCATGGCCCAGAGCTGCCGGTTCTGTGTTTGACGCAGCTCGCTAAACTGCTGGTCCATACGGTTCTGCAGCGCCGTGACCAAGGTCGTGAGGTGCTCGACGCTCTTGCCCATGACCGCCAGGTCCTGCCGCAACCCGGCGAGCTCTTCTTTCAGCTCGCTGCGCAGCTCGGCGAGGTCGGCGCGGTGCTGATCTCGGGTAACGTATTGTTCTTCAGCCATGGGACACCCCTCTCCACGGCGCCACCATACCAAAGGGATAAGGGATCGTCAAGGCAGAACGGGCGGTTTTCAGTGCGGCTCGGTGGTGGAAGGGGGCTTGCCGGTGACTTCGACGAAGACGCGTACAAAGCGGGTGCCGTCTTCGAGCGTAACCTCGTTGGTGAGGCGCAGGGCGGCTTCTTGCAAAAAAGCCGGCGAGAAGGAAAAGGCGCCCACGGTGACGTAGCTCTCGCGCTCGCGCGTGCTGACGCCGCGAATCACCCAGGCGTAGCCGTAGACGCGGTCGTCGCCCATGAGGCCGCAGGAGGGCAGGGGCGCCAGGGGGCCACGTAGTACTGGGCCGGCCGCTGCCGCGGGTCGGGGGTAATGCTTGCGTACCAGCTCTTCCAGAATGCGCGTCGCTTGCCGCAAGGCGCGCGTCTTGGCCCGTGTTACCGGCCCCCACATGCGAATGGCCAGCCCGGGGCCGGGCGAGGGCTGGCGGTGCACGATTTCCGGCGGCAGCCCCAGGTGGGCGGCCAGCTGCCGCACCTCGAACTTGAAGAGGCCGGCCAGCGGCTCGACCACCGCCACCTCGAGCCGCTCGGGCAGCCCGCCGACGTTATGGTGCGCCTTGAGATGGGTGACCGACTCGATGATGTCGGCGTAGTTGGTTCCCTGTACCAGGGCCACCGGGGTGCGGCCGCGCTGCCGCGCCTGCTGCACGAAGGTGTCGAGGAAGAACCGGCCAATGGCCCGCCGCACCTGGTCGTAGTAGCGGGCTTCGCCTTCGGGCGCCGGGCCGGTGTAAGGGATGGCCTCCACGGCGCGGTAAAAGGCCTCGGCCGCGTCGAGGTAAGAAACCCCCTCGTCGCCAAACCAGCCCCGCACTTCCTCGAGCTCCCCCTCGCGCAAAAAGCCGGTGTCCACAAAAGTGGCGTGCAGGCGCTCGCCGTAGGCTTGCTGCGCCAGCTTGAAGGCCACCGCCGAATCGACGCCGCCAGAGAGCCCCAGCTCCACGTCGCCGGCAGGCACCACTTGCCGCATCCAGGCCACGCAGCGCGCCACGTAGGCGTCCAGGTCGAAGCGGTAGTCAGGGGTGCAGCCCGCCAGGTCAAAGGCCAGGTGCGCCAGCAGAGCGTCGCCGCCTTCGGTGTGGTCGACTTCGGGATGGAACTGCACGGCGTAGACGCCCTCGCCGCCCACCAGGGCGTGGCGGCAGCGCGCCGTGCTGGCCAGCACCCGCCACCCCGGCGGCAAGACGACGATCTCGTCGTTGTGGTTCATCACCGCCGTGCCGCCGCGGTAAGCGCCAAAAGGCGCGTGCAGCTGCACTTGCACTTCGCCAAACTCCGGCGTGGCCGCTGCCGCCACCTTGCCCCCCAGCTTCACGGCCAGCAGCTGCGCCCCGTAGCAAATCCCCAGGAGCACGCCGTGCTGCCGCAGGGCGGCCCAGGTCGCGGTCGGCAATGGTGGGGGCGCTGGGGTTAAAAACGCTGTCTTCGCCGCCAGAGAGAATCACCAGCTTGGGCCGGTAGCCGCTGGCCACCGCGGCCGGCAGCTCGGCAGCGGCAATCACCCGGCTTTGTAGGCCGATCTGGCGCAACTGCTGGGCAATCATCGGGGTGGACTTGGAGCCGTAGTGAACGATGAGCACCTGCGCGTCGTCGCGCGTGCCCCAGGCAAAGCGGTGGATGGCTTTTGTCATGCGCGGGCCTCGCAGCGCAAGAGGGGCTTCTGGCGGCACCGGGCGCCAAGGGCCAAGAGCAGCCCGTAGAGCCCCTGGCGGAAGAAACGCATCACCACGATGACGAGCAGGGCAAAGAGCAGCAGGTGGGCCTGGGGGCTTAAGTCGCGCAGCTGCTCCTGCACGAACACCAGCACCACCGCCCCCAGCACCGGCCCGCCGAGGGTGCCCAGGCCGCCGACGATGGCCATGGCCAGAATGAGCCCCATCTCGCTCAGCAGCAGCATCTGCGGCGACACCACGCGCACAAAGAGGTGGGCATAGGTGCCGCCCGCCAGCCCGGCCAGCAGGCTGGAGACGACAAACGCCGTTACTTTCCAGCGCACTACGTCGACCCCCATCACCGCTGCTGCGTCCTCGTCTTCGCGAATGGCCTGCAAGTACAGCCCGGCCCGCGAGTGCACCAGCCAGGCCAGCCCCCCCAAAGTCGCCAGCGTCAGCCCTAAAAGCGTATAATACCCGGCCACGTGGCTGCCACCCGTGCCGCCAAACAGGTAGGGCACCTGCAGGCCAAGAGAGCCACGCGTGATTTTATACTCCACCTGCGCCACCAGGCGCAGAATTTCGGAAAAGCCGAGGGTCATGAGCGCCAGGTAAGGACCGCGCAGCCGCAGGCACATGCGCCCCAGGCCATAGCCCAGTCCTGCCGCCGCCACCCCGCCCAGCAGCACCCCCAGCACCGGGGTGAGCCCCGTGTACTTGTAGAGCAGGCCCGCCGTGTAGGCGCCAACACCGGCAAACGCCGCGTGGGCAAAGGAGAGCTGCCCGGCGTAGCCCAGCAGCAGGTTCCAGGAGGAGGCCAGCACGATGAAGTAAAGCGCGGTGGCGCACACCCGCAGCCAGTACGTCTGCACCGCCAGCGGCACGGCGGCAGCCAGCAGCACCCCCAAGCCCAGCAGCCAGCCACGCCCCCAGCTCATGCCCGCCGCTCCCGCTGCCCGAAGAGCCCGTAAGGCCGCAGCAGCAGCACCCCCATGAGCACCACGAAGGCGTACACGTCGCGGTACGACACCGACAGGTACACCGACCCAAGGCTCTCCACCAGCCCCAGCAGCAGGGCGCCCGCGATGCTGCCGGGCACCGAGCCCATGCCGCCCAGCACGATGATCACGAAGGCCTTCACCACCGGCACCGTGCCCACGTCGGGATAGACCAGGAAAATGGGCCCCAGCAGCGCCCCGGCCGCTGCCGCCAGGGCGCCGGCCAGGCCCCATGGCATAGAGGCTCATGCGTCCCACGGGAATGCCTACCACTGCCGCTCCCACGCGGCTTTGCGCCGTGGCCAGCAGCGCCTGCCCGGTCCAGGTCTTGTAAACAAACAGAAGGGTGGCGGCGAGCAGCAGCGCTGCCGCCCCCGCGGCAAAGAGGCGGTCGCCGGCCAGGTAGAGGTCGCCCACCACATGGTGCGACCCGGCCCAGAAGGAAGCCGGCGTCAGCTCGTAAGGGCCGATGGCCCACAGGGCGCCGTTTTGCAGCAGCAGGGAGAGGCCAAAGGTGACGATGATGGCGTACTCCTCGGGCCGCTCTAGCCGCGCCGCGTACACCGGCCGCAGCAGCAGCCGCTCCACCAGCCCGCCCACCAGGCACACCGCCAGCATGCACAGCGGCAGGCTGAGCAGCGGCGGCCACCCCAGCGGCACGGTGAGGAAATAAAGCCCGTAGCCGCCCAGCATCAGCAGCTCGCCGTGGGCAAAGTTCACCACCCGCATGAGGCCAAACACCACCGTCAGCCCCAAGGCGATGAGGGCGTAGAGCAGCCCGAAGATCAGGCCGTTGAGGAGCTGTGCCAGGAGATAGGCGTCCATGGTCCCCTTACTGCGGCCTGGCAATGGGCCCAGTGGCGTACGCCGGCGGATAGAGGATGCGGGCCGCGTCGGGCGACTGGTTCACCGCCGTGTACTGGAAAATAAACGCCGGCACTTCCTTCCACTGGTGGTAGTACACGCCGGGCTCTTTGGAAAAGCGAATCACCCCGCGCGTGCCCGTTACTTCGAAGCGCTCCAGCGCCGCGATCACTTGCTTGGGCTCGGGGGTGCCGGGCCGCTTCGATGGCCTTGCCCAGGGCATACATGGCGTCGTAGCCCTGAAGTGGCAGGTAGTTGGGCTGGCGGCCGAACTGCTCGGCGTAGCGGCGGCGGATCGCCTCGCCCAGCGCCGTGACGCGCACGCTGGTGCTGTAGGGGCAGGCCATCATCACGTAGTTGCCCGCTTCCTTGAGGGCGGCCCAGAAGACCTCGGCGTTTTGCGCCGTGCAGGTGGCGTCGAGCACCAGCGTCTGCGGCGAAGGAGCGAGGCCGACTTCGTGTGCCTGCTTGAGCAGCAAGAAACCGCCGGGCGGGGTGACGGCGGTGATCAGCAAGTCGGGCTTGACGCGCGTCTTGTACTTGAGCAGGATGGGCACGAAGTCCTTGCCGGTCTTCTCCACCACCTCGCTGCTAAAGCTTGCCGTGGCACCCTGGCGCTGCATGATGGTCTTGATGTTTTCGGCAATGCCGATGCCGTAGTCGGTGTCCTCGACCAAGGCGACCACTTTTTGGAAGCCGGCAGCCTGGATGAGGCCGACGACGTTTTCGGCCTGCTTGGAGTTGTAAACGCTGGTGCGGAAGACCTCGGGATAACCCCTGGCGGTCAAGCCGTCGAACCAGCACGAGGCAATGACAAAGGGGATGCCGTAGCGGTGCACCACCTCGATCTCGGCGTTACACACCGAGCTGTGGTACTCGCCGGCAAGGCCCACCACGCCGTCTTTGGTGATCAGCTTTTCTACTGCGGTGGCCCCTACCGGCGGCCGCCCCTGGGTGTCTTCCACCACCAGCTCGACGCGGCGGCCAAGCAGCCCGCCGGCGGCGTTGAAGTCGTCAACGGCCCACTGCAGGCCCAGGAGCAGCTCCTTGCCCTGCTGGTAGCTGCCCGGCGACGACAGCGGCGCCACGGCGCCCAAGCGGAGGACTTCGGCGGCGGTGGCCAGGGACCCCAGCAGCGCCACCAGACCCAGCGCCACAAAACCACGGGTAAGCGCGCGCATGACTTCCCTCCTCATCTTCGGGGTGGTCAGATCTGCAGCCACGCCTTGATCGTGGCTTGCAGGTCGCCGGCAAAAGCCTGTCGGGAGCCCTCGGCGCGGTTGCGCCCCAGTTCGAGCACGTAAACGTAGTCGGCCAGCGCCACGGCAGCCCGCACGTTCTGGTCCACCAGCAGCACCGTCAGGCGTTGGGCGCGCAGCCGCTGCAAGATCTCGTAGATTTCCCGCGCCACCATGGGCGCCAGGCCCACCGAGGGTTCGTCGACCACCAGCAGCTGCGGCTCGGGCACCAGGCCGCGGGCGATTTCGAGGATCTTCTGCAGGCCGCCGCTCAAGTCCCCGGCTTTTGAGCGGCGCCGCGCCGCCAGCATCGGGAAAAGCCCCAGCACCCGCTCGACGGCCTGCTGCAGGCGGCGGCGGTCGCGGCGGAAGTGCCAGCCGCCCAGGCGCAGGTTCTGCTCCACGCTGAGGTGGGGAAAGACGGTGCGCTCCTGCGGCAAGTAGCTGATGCCCAGCTCGACCATGCGGTAAGGCGGCACGCCGGTGAGCAGTCGCTCGCAGTAGCGCACGCAGCCGCGGCGCGGCGGCAGAAAGCCACAGATGGCGCGCAGCAGGGTGGACTTGCCGGCGCCGTTGGGGCCGATCACCGCCACGATTTGCCCCTGCGGCACGCGCAGCGACACGTCCTGCAAGATGTCGTACTTCGTCGCTGTAGCCCACGGTGAGGTTTTCTACTTCCAGCACGCTCATACCCCCAGGTAGGCTTCCACCACCGCCGCTTCCTGGCGTACCGCTTCCGGGTCGCCATCGGCGATTTTCTGGCCGTTGGCCAGCACCACCAGCCGCGACGACACCCCCAGCATGGTGGGCAAGTCGTGGCTGACGAGGACGAAGTCAAGGCCCTGCGCGTGCAGCTCGGCAATGTGCTGCAGCATGCGCTCTTTGAGCAGCGGGTGCACGCCGGCAAAGGGCTCGTCGAGCAAGAGCAGGCGCGGCTGCAGCATGAGGGCGCGGGCAAACTCGAGCAGTTTTTGCTGCCCTCCGGAGAGCTGCCCGGCCGGCACGTGGGCCACGCCTTCGAGGTCGAAAAAGCGCAGCAGCTCCCAGGCGCGGGCCCGCAGCTGCGCGGGCGCCGTGCCGGCCACCTCGCCGTGGGTGTAGCCCGGCACCAGCAGGTTTTGGAGGGCCGTCAGGCGGCCAAAGACCCGCGCCACTTGAAAAGTGCGGCCGATGCCGCGGCGCGCCACCTCGTGCACCGCCAGGCCATCGAGGCGCTCGCCCAGGAAGTAGACGGCGCCGCGCTGCGGCCGGTAGAGGTTGCTCACCACGTTGAGCAGCGTCGTTTTGCCCGAGCCGTTGGGGCCGATAAGGCCGACGATTTCCCCGCGGCGCACCTCCAGGCTGACGTCGTCGAGGGCCTGGATGTGGCCAAAGGCCAGGGAGACGCGGTGCAGGGAAAGCAGCACCTCGCCATTGCGGGAATCCCCCGGCGCCTCCCTTGCCGGCACCCTGCCGCCTCCTTAAGTCATGGTGACGATGGCGCGGCCGACGATTTCGCCGCGGTTGAGCGCCGCATAGGCCTCATCGGCCTGCGCCAGGCGGTAGCGGCGGGTGATGGGCCGCGATACCTCCACCTGGCCGCGCGCCACCAGGCCCAGCAGCTCGGGAAGGTCGGTGCGCACGCGGCTGCCATAAGAGCCCATGAGCTGGATGCCCCGCCGCACCAGGCGGGTGATCTCGATAGGCGCCGGGGTGGTGCCAGGAGCGATGCCGATGACCACGGTGCGGCCGCCGTCGCGGGTCATCAAGAACGCGTTGACCACCGTCTCGGGCCGCCCCAGGGCCTCGATGGCCACGTCTACTCCGCGCCCGGCGGTGAGGGAATTCACCGCCGCCACCGGATCGCCCTGGGCGGCGTTGACGACGTGGGTGGCGCCCAGGCCGCGCGCCGCTTCCAGCTTGTCGTCACGCACGTCCACGGCGATGATCGGCCCCGCTCCAAAGGCACGCGCCAGCTGGATGACGTTAGACCCTACGCCGCCCACGCCCACCACCGCCACGCTGTCGCTGGGGGAGAGGCGGGGCCTGGTTCTTCACCGCGCCGTAGGCGGTCATCATGGCACAGCCCAGGATGCAGGCGTCGGCCAGGGGCACGTTGGCCGGCGCCGGGAAGACGTCGCTGGCCGGCACCACCGCGTACTCGGCCAGCCCGCCCATGCTGTACATGGCCAGCGGTGAGCCGTCGGCGCGGCGCAAGCGGCTTTCGCCGTCGTAGAGCGTGCCCTTGAGGCGGTTCATGGCAAAAAACGTCTCGCACAGGTCGTCGCGGCCGCGCACGCAGTACGTGCAAACGCCGCAGGGCATGATGAAGCTGCACACCACGGCATCGCCAGGGCGCACGTGGCGCACGTCCGGGGCTACCGCCTCCACCACGCCCGAGATCTCGTGCCCGAGCACGCAAGGAACCGGAAACGTCACTTCGCCTTTGATGACGTGCAGGTCGGTGTGGCAAACGCCGCAAGCCGCGACTTTCACCAGCACCCTCGCCGGCGCGGGGCTGCGGGGTGGGGATCTCTTCCAGGCGCAGGCGCCCACCCACTTCTTCTAGCACGGCGGCTTTCATGCCGGCTCCTCCTCTTCTCTGGGCACCTCGAGGACGTCCTCGGCGATAAGGGCGGTGATTTCGTCCTCCGACATGCCCAGGATCTCCTTGCACACCTGCACCGTGTGCTGGCCGATGCGCGGCGCCGGCCAGGGATGCTCGGCGGCGGCGCGCGACAGGCGAAACTCCGAGCGCTGCACCGGGTGGCGCCCCACGTCGGGGTGCTCGAGGTAGACGAAGTGGCCGCGGTGGTTGAGCTGCGGATCGGCAATCACCTCCAGGTTGGTGAGCACCACCCCGGCCGGCACCCCGGCCGCCTGCAGGGTGCGCATCAGGGCGTGCGCCTCCCAGGTGCGCGTCCAGGCGCTGAGCCGCGCGTCGAGCTCGTCCTCGTGCGCTTTGCGCCCCAGCAGGGTGGCAAAGCGTTCTTCCTGCGTCCAGGCCGGCGAGCCCATGACGCGGCACAGGGCCTGCCAGTGGGCGTCGCTAAAGCAGGCGATGGTGCACCAGCGGTCTTCGCCCTGGCAGGGGTAAGCGCCGTGCGGCGCCGCTGCCGGGTGGCGGTTGCCCTGGCGCTGCGGCTCGTGGCCGTTGTTGGCGTAGTCAAGCACCGGCGGCGCCATGAAGTAAAGCGCCGCTTCGAGCTGCGAGAGGTCGAGATGCTGCCCCTGGCCGGTACGGCGGCGGTGGTCGAGGGCGGCGAGCAGGGCAGGGACGGCAAAGCGCGGCACGATGAAGTCGGTGTAAGCGCCGTAGGGGTTGGTGGGGGGGCGGTCGGGCCAGCCCGTCAGGCCGGTCATGCCGCTAAGCGAAGAGAGCACCGGCCCAAAGCCCGGCTGCTGCGAGTAAGGACCGCCGCGGCCGAGCATGGAGGTGCTGAGCACGATGATGTCCGGCTTGAGGCGGCGCAAGTCCTCGTAGCCCAGGCCCCATTTTTCCATCGTGCCCGGGGTGAAGTTCTCTGTCACCACGTCGGCCCAGCGCACGAAGCGCTTGACGATCTCCATGGCCTTGGGGTGGCCCAGGTTGAGGCCAAAGCCGTACTTGCCGGCGTTGTAGTTGGCGTAGTACGCGCTGCGGTTGACGCCGCGGCGGTTGCCACCAAAAGGCGGCGCGCTGCGCAGCACCTCCGGGCGCCGGTGCGACTCGATGCGCACCACCGTGGCCCCGTACTCCACAAGGTAGCTGGTGGTCATCGGCCCCACCGCCACCCAGAAGAAATCCAGCACTTTTAACCCTTCCAGCGGTCGCATGCGGTGCTCCTCTTGGGCGCTTCAGATAACGCCAGCCTCGCGCAAGCAGGCCAGCTCTTCGGGCTGCAGTCCCAGCTCGCCTTCGTAGATCTCGCGGTTGTGCTCGCCCAGCCGGGGCGGGAAGCGGCGCAGCCGCAGCGGCGTGGCGCTCATCTGCACGAAGGGGCCCAGGAAAGTGACCGGCGTGCCCAGCTCGGGATGGGTCACCTGCTGGAAGTAGTGGCGCGCCTGCAGCTGCGGGTTTTCGACGATGTCGCGCGGCGTGGCCACCGGAAAAAGCAGGATGCGGCGCGCCACCGCGCCTTCGAAGAGCTCCTGCTTGGTGTGCTGCTGCATGAAGCGCTCGATGGGCGGCACCATGCGCGCGAGCATCTCCGGGGTGATGGTGCCGTAGCCAAGCTGCGCAAAGTCGAGGCTCTCCAGGTAAGGGTCGCCCATGCCCTCTTCGGCCATCCAGCGCACGAAGGCATTGACGCTGCGGCCAGCGGCGGCGCCGCCGGAAAACTGGAAGTTGACGTAGCCGTCCTTGCACGGCCAAGTGATGCGCATGTACGTCTCGGCGCCGGTCTGGCGGTAAGAGCCCTGGCGGCGGATCACCGTCTGCTCCAAGGCTGCCGTCTGCGGGGCCATTGGCCAGGGCGCGAGCCACCGCTTCCTGGCACGAGACGTCGACGTGCTGCCCCTGGCCGCTCAGGACGCGGTGAGCGAGGGCGATCATCGCCCCGGTGGCGGCGGCGGCCGCGCCGTGGAGGTAAAAGTGCGGGAAGCCGACGCGCACCGGCGGGCGGTCGGGGTCGCCGGTGACGTACATGAAGCCCGAAAGCCCCATGCCCACCAAGTCCGGGGCCTGGTAGTGGGCATAGGGGCCGTCCTGGCCAAAGGGGGTGATGGAGACGTAAATAAGCCGGGGATTGAGCGCGGCCAGGTCGGCATAGCCCAGCCCCAGGGCAGCCAGCTCCCCTGGCGCTGCCGACTCGATGAAAAAGTCGGCGGTGGTCACCAGGCGCTTGAGCAGCGCCTGGCCGTCGCGCGTGGTGATGTCGAGGGTGATGCTGCGCTTGTTGGCGGTGTAAGCCCACCAGAAGAGGCTGCGCTCGGGGTGGACCTCGCCGCGGTAAAAGGGACCGAGGCGCCGCGCCGGGTTGCCGGCCGGCGGTTTCGACTTGAATGACGTCGGCGCCCAGATCGGCGAGGATCCTGCCGCACAGCAGGCCCCGGGCGTCGGTGAGGTCGAGCACGCGGTAAGGCGCCAGCGGCGCAGGCGTAGGGTCCATGGTCTCCTCCCGCACACGGTCACCAGTCACATTGGGCTTTGTGGCGCAGGTAGTGGTCGGCAAGCACCAGGGCCACCATGGCTTCCACGATGGGCACGGCGCGCGGCAGCACGCAGGGGTCGTGGCGCCCCCTGGCCTCCAGGACCGCCGGCTCGCCGTGCACGCTCACCGTCTGCTGCGGCTTGGCAATGGTGGCGGTGGGCTTGAAAGCGACGCGCAGGATGAGGGGTTCGCCAATACTGATGCCGCCCTGCACGCCACCGGAATTGTTGCTGCGGGTGCGCACCCGCCCCTCGCGCATCTCATAGGGGTCGTTGTGCTGGCTGCCGGTCAGGGTAGTGCCGGCAAAGCCCGAGCCGATCTCAAAGCCCTTGGAAGCGGGCAGGGACATGAGCGCTTTGGCCAGGTCGGCTTCCAGCTTGTCGAAGACCGGCTCGCCGAGGCCCACCGGCACCTGGCGCACCACCGCCTCCACCACGCCGCCCAGCGAATCGCCCTGGCGCCGGGCCCAGTCGATGCGCGCCAGCATCTCTTCGGCGCAAGCGGCGTCGGGGCAGCGCACGGCGTTGGCTTCCACTTGCTCGCGGGTGACGGTGGCCGGGTCGACATTGGCGTAGAGGGTGTGAATTTGCTTCACGTAAGCGACGATTTCCGTGCCGCAGCGCTCGCGCAGCAGCTTTCTGGCAATGGCGCCGGCGGCAACGCGGCCGATGGTCTCGCGGGCGCTGGCGCGGCCGCCGCCCTGCCAGTTGCGGATGCCGTACTTGGCTTCGTAGGCGTAGTCAGCGTGCGAGGGGCGGTAGAGGTGGCGGAAGGGGGCGTAGTGCTCGGGCTTGGCGTCGGTGTTCCACACCAGGATGGAAATCGGCGTGCCCAGGGTCTGGCCCTCGAAGACACCGGAGAGGATGTGGCAGACGTCGGCCTCGCGGCGCTGCGTGGTCACCCGGCTCTGGCCGGGGCGGCGCCGGTCGAGCTCGGCCTGGATGTCGGCCTCACTGAGCGGCAGGCGCGGCGGGCAGCCGTCCACCACCGCTCCCACCGCCCCGCCGTGCGACTCTCCCCAGGTGGTGACGCGAAAGAGATGGCCAAACGTGTTGCCCATCGTCCAGGGTCCTCTCCCCCCACAAACCGCCTTGACCCAGAGTGGCAGCATACGCCGGGACGGCCCCGGTGTCAAGGCGGGAAAGGGCACGGCAGCCCCGTCGCGGCCGGCAGCCGAACCTGGTGCGCAGTGCACCGCTGCTGCCACCTCGGCGCAGCGTCGCGCTGTGCGGTAGTCAGCGAAAGGATGGACGGTGGGCAGCCGGAGCTTTCGGGCCGCGCTCCCACGCAAATGTCAGCAGCAGGGTGCGCTGGCTGCGGCGGTAGTTGTCGTCGCTGAGGAGCAAAAGGCGCGCTGTGCCGTCAGGGCCAGGTTCTACCGCGAGCGCTTCGAAATTATCGACGACCAGCGGAGGGGCGAGCCGCACAAGCTCTCGGCCCTTGAGCCGTGCCTGCGGCCGAAGTGCAGACAGCGGAATGGTGACAATCGCTGCTGCTGGACCTGCTATTACATGGTAACGGCGTTGGAGCACCAGCAGGCAGCAATCCTGCCACACCGCCGCTGCGGTGGGGGAAAATCCCGGCTCGACCGGTATCAGCATGAAGGGCGTTACACGGCGGCTTGACAGCTCATAAACCCAGGCCCTGAGCGCCTCGTCATCGGCCCGGGCTTGCTCTGAAAATAGGACGAGCACGCCCGGGGCAATTTCGGTCACCGCCTCCAGTCCGCCGTTGGGCGGATGGTGCAGCAGCGCCTCGGGAAGCTGCAGAGGCTGGGCGGCAGCAAGCATCGTCGGCACAAAGACAGGGGGCTTCCTTCCGAGGGGATAGGTCCACACCCGATGCCAGCGCTCGAAGGCCACGAGAACACGCGGCCCTAGATGACTGTGGACGAGGGTCAGCGCTTCTGCATCCCTGCCTATTGGGGGCAGCCGGGCTCCGTCAATATCCAGGATCGGTGCCATGCTTACCTTCTGCAGACCCCGGGGAACGCCCTGGGCATCGCGAACGAGCTCGCCCCACATCCACCAGCCGTGGTCTGAAACGGCAAGTAAGCCATCTCCCGCTGGCTCAAGGAGCATCCCCGAAAAGCCTCCAAAGCGATCATCATGGCCGCGGAGCTGCAAGCCGGAGAGAAAGCGTAATTCTCCGGCTGTCTGCGGCCTGCTGGGGTGGGGAGACGTATAGAGATCGACCGCAACAACCGTGGTCTGTACCGCAAAAAGGCCATCTTGCCGGGAGGTGGGCAGTGTGGCCCCGCCGGCATGGGCAAAGCTCGGGAAGAGAATTGCAGCCATCCCCGCCACAAAGCAGAGCGTTCTCACCGCTCGTTCACCGAACGATTCCCCGCGCGGCGCCGCGCGTTGCTTTGCGGCCGTCGGTGGTCGGCTACGGTCTCCAGACGGATGCCGCCACATGCAGGTGCTTTGCATCCAGTCGCTCCTTCCCCCGCCCACCTGGAGTTCCTTAGCCATGGTCGTGAAGCCCCCTCCCGTTGCCTTTCCCAGATAGGCAGCCAGGGCAGAAGGCGGCTCTAAGCCTGAACGCGGAACAAGACGCGCAGGACCTGCGGCACGCCGAGCCCGTGCAGGGAAAGCCGTAGCACCGTGCCGTCCGATACCCCCGGCGGCACGCGCAGGTGCAAGGTGCGCGGCACGGGCCGCGTGCCCCGGCCGTGGCAGCCCGGGCAGAGGGCGTACCAGCCCCGGCCGCTGCCACCACAGGCCGCGCACACGGCAGCCACCGGCACCTCCAGGGGCAGGGTGCCGCCCCGCGCGGCTTCCTCTGGCGAAAGGGTAATCTCGACGTGCAGGTCAGGAGCCACCGCCTCGCCGCCCCAAAATCGCCGCAGCATCTCGGCCAGCGGCGAAAAGGCAGCAGCCGAAAAGGGAGAAGAACGGGGAATCAGCGGCTCGGGGCCAGGGTGCCAGGCTGCTGGGGCGGCACGACGTTGCTCGGCCCGCTGCAGGCGCTGATTGTACTCGCGGCGCTTCTGGGGATCGGAGAGCACTTCGTAGGCCTGGACGATGTCCTGGAAAAACGCCGTGCCCTCGGGGCCAACGCGATCGGGATGGTACTTTTTGGCCAGCTCGCGAAAGGCGTCGCGGATTTCTTCGGCTTTGGCGCTGCGCGGCACGCCCAGGATGGCGTAGTAGTCTCGCTCTGCCATACCTGCGCTCTCGTCTCCTCTTCTCAATTAAGTAAAAGCGCCGTGGCAAATTGTCAAGAGAGGGCCGCCGGGCTCATGTTCTCGCCAGGGGCTGCCGATAGGGAGGAAAAACGTCGCTCTGCCGCGAGGAAAGACGACGCCATGCCGCACCGCGCCGACTTGACCGGCCTTCGCGCCATCCTCGCCAGCCTCCTCCTCACCGGCGGCGTCCTGGTGGCCGACCTCTCCCTGCCTCCCGGGATAGCCGTGGAAGTCCTCTACCTGACGCCGGTGCTGCTCTCCCTGTGGTCTTCGCGCTGCGGGCACACGCTGGCCGTGACGCTGCTCTGCTCGGCCTGCGTGGTGCTGGGGTTTGCCGTCGGCGGGGCGCCGGGGTTGGGGCCAGAGCTGGGCAACCGCCTGCTGGCGCTGCTGGTGCTCTGGGTGACCGCCGCCCTTCTCTTGCAGCAGCACCAGGTCACGGCCAAGCTGCACGCCGCCGAAGCCCAGTTCCGAGACCTGGTGGCCGGCTCGGTGCAAGGCATCCTCATCCATGCCGACGACAAAGCCCTCTTTGTCAATCAGGCCTATGCCGACATGCTGGGCTACACCCGCGAAGAGATCCTGCGCCTGCCCTCGCTGCTCGCCCTGGTGGCGCCACACGAGCGCCCGCGGCTTCTCCAGTACCACAAGGCGCGGCAGCGCGGCGAAGCGGCGCCTGCCCACTACGAGTTCCAGGCCCTGCGCAAGGACGGCTCGCCGGTGTGGCTGGAAAACCGCGTGCGCCCGGTGAGGTGGGAAGGGCGTCCGGCCGTGCAGTCGACGGCCGTCGACATCAGCGCCCGCAAGCAGGCCGAAGCCGCCCTGGCACAGCGCATGCAGCAGCTCGAAGCGGTGCGGGCGGTGAGCCTGGAAATTACCCGCGAGCTCGAGCCAACGACCGTCTTGCAGCTCATCGTGCAGCGGGTGGTCGAGCTCGTCGCGCCGGCCAGCTCTGGCTTCATCTCCTTCTGGGACGAAGACAGCCAGACCCTGGTGCCGCGGGCCTGGCACGGCCTTGGCCGCTGGATCGGCAAGGTGCGCTTCCGGCTGGGCGAGGGGCTTACCGGCACCGTGGCGCAGCGCCGCTGCGGCCTGCTGGTCAACGACTACGCCCGCTCGCCTTATGCCATCCCTGAGCTGGTGCCGCGGGTGGGCCACACGGCGGTGCTGGCCGAACCGCTGCTGTACCGCCAGCGCCTGCTGGGGGTAATCACCCTGGGCAACGAAGCCACCGGGCAGCCCTTTACCGAGCAAGACCGCGAACTTCTCAGCCTCTTTGCCGCCCAGGCAGCCATTGCCCTGGAAAATGCCCGCCTCTTTGCCGCCTTGCAGGAAAGCGAGGCACGCTACCGCGCCTTTATCGCCCACAGCTCGGAAGGGGTGTGGCGCATCGAGCACGAGGCGCCGGTGCCCATCGATCTGCCCGAAGCCGAGCAAATCGAGCGCTTCTACCGCCACGCCTACCTGGCCGAGTGCAACGATGCCATGGCGCGCATGTACGGCTACCAGCGTGCCGAAGAGCTGGTGGGCAAGCGCCTGGGCGAGCTGCTGGTGCGCAACGACCCTGACAACCTGGCCATGCTGCAGGCGTTCATTCGCTCGGGCTACCGCCTGGTGGCCGCCGAGTCACACGAGCTGGATGCCCACGGCCAGGTGCGCATCTTTGTCAACAGCATCGTGGGTATCGTCGAGGACGGCAAGCTGCTGCGCACCTGGGGCACGCAGCGCGACATTACGGAGCAAAAGCGGCTGGAGGCGCAGCTGCGCCAGGCACAAAAAATGCAAGCTATCGGCACCCTGGCCGGCGGCATTGCCCACGACTTCAACAACCTGCTGGCAGCCATGCTCGGCTATACGGAGCTGGCCCTGGCCGAGCTGCCCCCAAGCAGCACCGCCCAGGCGCACCTTCAGGAAGTGCTCACCGCCGCCTACCGGGCCCGCGACTTGGTGCAGCAGATCCTGGCCTTTAGCCGCCAGCGGCCGCCGGAGCGCCGCCCGGTGCAGCTGCACCAGGTGGTGCAGGAGGTCCTCTCCCTGCTGCGTGCCTCTCTTCCCGCCACCATCACCCTGCGCACGCAGCTCGACACCAAAGCAGACACGGTGCTGGCCGACGCCACGCAGCTGCACCAGGTGCTGATGAACCTCTGCGCCAATGCCGAATACGCCATGCGCGAGCGCGGCGGCCTGCTGGAGATCGCCGCTTGCCCGGTGGAACTCACCGCCAGCGACACCGCCCGCCCCCCGGAGCTCTCGCCCGGGCCCTACGTGCGCCTGACGGTGCGCGACACCGGGGTGGGAATGCCGCCCCACGTGCAAGAGCGCATCTTCGACCCCTTTTTCACCACCAAGGGGGTAGGCGAAGGCACCGGCATGGGGCTGGCGGTGGTCCACGGCATCGTGGCCGCCCACGGTGGTGCCATCCGCGTCGACAGCGCTCCGGGGCAGGGAACCACGTTTACCATTTACTTGCCCCGCCTGCTGGCCGCTCCCCCTGAAGAGGCGTCCCCTCAAGAAGCCTCCTCCCCTCAGGCCGGCTGCCTCCTCTTTGTTGACGACGAGCCGGCCCTGGTGCAGTGGGGGCAAAAAGTCCTGACGCGGCTGGGATTTGAGGTCGTTGCCTGCACCGGCGGCCAGGAAGCCCTCGAGGCTTTTAGCGCCGCGCCGCAGCGCTTTGACCTGGTGATCACCGACCAGACCATGCCGCAGCTCACCGGCGACCGTCTGGTGCAGGCGCTGCGGCGCCTGCGCCACGATATTCCGGTCATTCTGTGCACCGGCTTCAGCCACCGCCTCGACGCCGAGGCCGCCCGGGAACTGGGCATCGACGCCTTCCTCTACAAGCCCCTTACCGCCCAGGAACTTGCCGACGCGGTGCGCTACGTGCTGGCCGCGCGGCGCCCCGCCGCCGGCCAGCCCTCTTCCTGAAGCGTTGCCACGGCCCCGCCCGCCGCAGGGGTGATGTTTTGCGCCGGGGACTGTATAATGAAGTGCTACCGACGCAAGGAGATGCTATGCGCGCCAAAGCCAAGCAGTGGAAGCTAACGAGCCTCGTGGCCTGTGCGGGTTGAGCCTCGAAAATGAGCCCCGCGGTGCTGGGGCAAGCGCTGGCTTCGTTGCCACCGCAGCACGACCCGCGTGTGCTGGTGGGGACGTCGACCGCCGACGACGCTGGGGTCTACCGGCTCAGCGACGAGCTCGCCCTGGTGCAGACGGTGGACTTTTTTACCCCCATCGTCGATGACCCATATACTTACGGGCGCATCGCCGCGGCCAACGCCTTGAGCGACGTCTACGCCATGGGGGCCAAGCCCCTCACGGCGCTCAACATCGTCTGCTACCCGGAAAAGCTCGACCCCGAAGGGCTGGCCCTCATCCTGCAAGGCGGCCAGGAGCGCGCCACCGCCGCCGGGGTGGCGGTCATCGGCGGCCATACGGTGACCGACAAAGAGCTCAAGTACGGCATGGCGGTGACGGGCATTGTGCACCCCGAGCGCGTGGTCACCAACGCCGGCGCCCGCCCTGGCGATTGGCTGGTGCTCACCAAGCCGCTGGGCACGGGCATTCTGACCACCGCCTTCAAAGCCGGCAAGGGCACCCCGGAGCTGGTGGCGCGGGTGGCCGAAAGCATGTGGACTCTCAACGACGTGGCAGCCGAGGCGATGCTGGCGCACGGGGTGCATGCGGCCACCGACATCACCGGCAACGGCCTGCTCGGCCACGCCTGGGAGATGGCCCGCGCCAGCGGCGTGCGCCTGCGCCTGCGCGCCACCGCCATCCCCGTTTTCGAGGAGGCCCTCTACTTTGCCAGGCGGGGCTACCTCACCCGCGGCGACGTGAGCAACCGGGAGTACACGCAGGGGCACGTGCAGCTCGATCCCCGCCTGAGCCCGGAGCAGGTGCGGGTGCTGTTCGACCCGCAAACCTCCGGCGGGCTGCTCATCGCCTTGCCCCCGGCGCAGGCCGAGGCGCTGGTGGCCACCTTGCAGGCGCGCGGCGTCTCCGCCGCAGCGGTGGTGGGCGAAGTGGAGGCCGGGCCGGCCGAGCTCGTCGTGCTGCCGTAGCCTGCGCCCTCGAGCCGCCGCGGCGTCGGGGAGGGTCCGGCCGTAGCGGACAGTGGATTGATTTGTGGCGTATTGCAACCACTTAAAAAAAGTGCTAAAAAGCCGGGGCTTTTCCGCTTCCCCGTGTTTTCCAGCACACGTCAATACCGCCACAACCGCACTGCCAGGGAAGGGGAGAGGCCTCTTTTTGGAGGGTTGGCTGGTGTCGCAAGGGAAACCACCGCAAGGGATCAGCACCCGCGCCGTGCACGGTGGCGAGCGCCGGCAGCGCCTTGGCGACGCGCTCACCGTGCCCATTTACCAGACCTCAACGTACGTGTTTCGCAACACCGCCGAGCTCATCGACTTCAAAGAAGGGCGCATCGAAAAAGGCGAGTACGGCCGCTACGGCAATCCCACGGTGCAGGCGGCCGAGCGCAAGCTGGCCGAGCTCGAGCACGCCGATGACGCGCTGCTGTGGGCTTCGGGCATGTGCGCCATCACCTCGGTGCTGCTCACCATGTTGCGGCCCGGCCAGCACATGATCATCACCGCCGATGTCTACCGGCGCACGCGGCAGTTCTGCGACACGATGCTGCGGCGCTGGGGCGTGGAAGTGACGGTGGTGCCGCCAGCGGACATGGCCGCCTTGGAGGCAGCGATCCAGAAAAACACGCGGCTGCTGTTTTCCGAGTCGCCGACCAACCCCTACCTCTACGTGGTCGACCTGGAGCGCCTGGCGGACATCGCCCGCCGCCACCGCCTGCGCACCATGATCGACAGCACCTTTGCCACCCCTTACAACCAGAACCCCCTTGACTACGGCATCGACTTGGTGATGCACAGCGCCACCAAGTACCTGGGCGGCCACAACGACCTGCTGGCCGGGGTGGTGGCCGGCAGCGCCAGCCTCATCGCCGCCCTGCGCGAAGCGCAAGGGGTACTCGGCGGCATTACCGATCCCCACACCGCCTACTTGCTGCTGCGCGGCCTGAAGACGTTTGCCCTGCGCATGCAGCGCCACAACGCCAACGGCATGGCCCTGGCCCGCTTCCTCGAGAGCCATCCCAAAGTGCGGCGCGTCTACTACCCGGGACTCGAAAGCCATCCCAGCCACGCCATCGCCAGCCGCCAGATGCGCGGCTTTGGCGGCGTGGTCAGCTTCGAAGTGGCCGGCGACTTGCGTCAGACCAGCGCCTTTATCGACGCCTTGCGCCTGCCCTACATCGCGCCGAGCCTGGGCGGCGTAGAAAGCCTGGTGGAGCAGCCAGCCCTCATGTCGTACTACGAGCTGACGCCAGAAGAGCGCCAGCGCCTGGGCATCAGCGACTCCCTGGTGCGCTACGCCGCCGGCATCGAGGACACCGAGGACGTACTGGCCGACGTGGAACAGGCGCTCAAAGTGTGCCTGTAAGGGAAGCGCGACGCCCCCAAAGGCGCAAAAAAGGAAGCCTATGGACGAGCTCATTGCCCAGTTTGAGAAGAATGCCACCGAAGTGGTGCGCGTGTCGCTAACCGAGTACCGCGGCCACAAGCTGCTCGACATCCGCGTTTACTATAGCGACGACGAGGGCCAGTACCGCCCCACGCGCAAGGGGGTGTCGCTGGCCGTGGGCCTCTACCCCGAGCTCAAGAAGGCCCTGCTGTCCTTGGAAAAGGCCCTCCTGGCGCGCAAGCTGCTGACCCCAGAAGCGCTCGAAGAGGCCCTGCCCGTGGACGCCGCCGAGGAATGAGCCGCCATGCCACCGCTGCCGCAACCTTTTACCATCGACGTGCCCGAGGCGGTGCTGGAAGACCTGCGCCAGCGGCTGGCGCGCACCCGCTGGCCTGACGAGATCCCGCATTCGGGCTGGCAGTACGGCACCAATCTGGCCTACTTGCAAGCGCTGGTGGCCTACTGGCAACACACGTACGACTGGCGCGCCCAGGAGCGGCTGCTCAACCGCTTCCCGCAGTACCGCGTGCAGCTCGGCGACGTCACCCTGCACTTCATTCACCAGCCGGGGCAGGGGCCGGCGCCGCTGCCGCTGCTTCTCCTGCACGGCTGGCCGAGCTCGGTTTACGAGTTCCTCTCCGTCATCGAACCCCTTACCAACCCGGCGGCCCACGGCGGCGACGCCGCCGACGCCTTTTCCGTGGTGGTGCCTTCGCTGCCAGGCTACGCCTTTTCACACGTCCCCCACCAGCGCCGCCTCGATCTAGAAGAAATGGCAGCCCTGCTGCAGCGGCTGATGGTAGAGGTGCTGGGCTATTCGCGCTTTGCCGCCCACGGCGGCGACTGGGGCGCCTTTCTGGCGGCGCGGCTGGGCTATGCCTACCCCGAGCACCTCCTCGGCATCCACCTCACCATGGTGCCGGTGGCCCCGCACCCCAGCGAGCGCACCGACCTGTCCCCGGCAGAAGCGGCGTTTCTCAAAGAGGCCGAGGCCTTTCGCCGCGAAGAGGCAGGCTACCAGTGGATCCAGGGCACCAAGCCGCAAACGCTGGCCTACGCCCTCACCGACTCGCCGGTGGGCCTGGCGGCGTGGATCACCGAGAAGTTCTACGCCTGGACCGACTGCGGCGGCGACCTGGAGCGCCGGGTGAGCAAGGACGCCCTGCTTACCACCATCATGCTTTACTGGGTAACGCAGAGCATCAACAGCTCCTTCTGGCTTTACTACCAGCTCTACCACCACCCCTGGCGCCTGGGCCGCGGCGAGCGCATCGCCGTGCCCACCGCGGTGGCCGCCTTTCCCCGCGAAATCCTGCGCCCCCCGCGGGAGTGGGCGGCGCGGGTGTGCAACCTGCAGCGCTGGACGCCCATGCCGGCCGGCGGCCACTTTGCCGCCCTGGAAGAGCCTGCCGCCCTGGTGGCCGACCTGCGCGCCTTTTTCCGCACCCTGCGCAGCGGAGGGGCCCCGCCGTGAGTCCCCTCGAGGCGCTCTTTGTCATCCTGGCGGCGCTTTTTCTTACCGCGGTGGCCCGCTGGGTGCTGCAGTGGCTCTACGGCCATACCCTGCGCGACTTGCTGACCGACCACGACAATCCCGCCATTGGCCTGGCCGTGGCCGGCTACCTCTTTGGCGTGGTGTGGACCATCGCCGTGCTGCTCAGCGCCCCAAGCCGCGGCCTGTGGCAGGACGTGCTCGACGTGCTGCTTTACGGCGGGGTGGGCATCGTGCTGCTTACCGCCGTGGCCCTGGGCACTTGCCGCGTGTTCTTGGGCATGCCGGTGCGGCCGCAGCTAGAAGCGCGCAACGTGGCTGCCGCGGTGGTGGTGGCCGCCGTTTACGCCGCCACCAGCTTGACCTACAGCGGCGCCTTGAGCGGGGAAGGGGGTGGCTTCGGGATCCTGCTGCTTTTCTTTGTCCTCGGGCAGCTGGCGCTGCTGGGCGTGACGTACGTCTTTCGCTGGCTTACCGGCTACGACGACGTGCGCGAGATCGCTGCCGGCAACCTGGCCACCGGCCTGGCCCTGGCCGGGCTGCTGGTGGGGGTGGGCATCGTGGTGGCCTGGGCCGTTTCCGGGGATTACCTGGGGCTGGGGGAGTCGCTTCTTCATTTCCTCCTGGCCCTGGCGTTTGTGGCGCTGTTTTACCCGGTGCGGCAGGTGGTGGTGCAGACGCTGCTGCTGGGTGGCCCGCTGCGCTGGCGCGGCAGCCTGCTCGACGAGGAGGTGGCGCGAGACCGCAACGTGGCTGCCGGCTTCATGGAGGCGGTGGCCTACGTGGCCACCGCGCTGTTTCTGACGTTCATGTTTTAGGGGGAAGTGGCGGTGGCAGTGGCCGTGCAGGCGCCCCGGCACGCGGGCGGCTTCCCTGCCGCGCTACGGCGACTTCGTGCAGGTGCTCTACAGCCAGGGGGTGCTCACCGACGCTTGGAGCGACGGTGAGCCGCGCTTTCGCCTAGAGGGGGTGGTGTTGTCTCCGGCCCAAGCGCGCGCCCTGCGGCGGGCCGCCGAGCGCCTCGGTGCCCTCTACCAGGAGCTGGTCAGCCTGGTGTGGGCGCAGCCGCGCTGGCTCGACACCTTCTTTCACCTTACCCCGTACCAGAAGCTGATGTGGTTTGCCGCACAGGGGGAATGGCACGGCATTGCCCGCGCCGACCTCTTTTTTTGCCGCGACGGTCGCCTCCGCTGCGCCGAAGTCAACAGCGACACCCCCAGCGGCCAGCCCGAGGCGGTGCTCCTCAATCGCCTGCTGCGCCCTTACCACGGCGCGGTGCGCGACCCCAACCGCGGCCTGCCCCAGGCCTTCTGGCGCATGCTGGTGGCCGCCCACGGCGGCCGCGCCCCCCGGCGGGTGGGGATCGTCTACCCCACCGAGTTCACCGAAGACCTGGGGATGATCACCCTTTACCGGCGCTGGCTCGCGGCGCGCGGCTGCCACGTGGTCCTTGGCTCTCCTTACAACCTGCACCCCTGCGGCGAGGGGGTGGGGCTGTTTGGCGAGCCGGTGGAGCTGGTGCTTCGCCACTACAAGACCGACTGGTGGGGAGAGCGGCAGGCGGTGTGGCGCCACGCCCCGCCTTATCCCGACCCCGAGCCGCTGGTGGCGCCACTGCGGCTGCTGCTGGAGGCCGCCTACGCGGGCAAGGTGACGGTGGTCAACCCCTTTGGCGCGGTGCTCACCCAGAACAAACGCGCGCTGGCCTTCCTGTGGGAGGAGCAGCAGCGCTTTTCGCCCCGGGCGCGGCGCTGGATCCGCCGCTATCTGCCCGAGACGTACCGCCTGGAGCAGGTTCCCCGCGAGGTGCTGCGCCGGCAGCGCCACCGCTGGGTACTCAAGTCGGCTTACGGCTGCGAAGGGGAAGAAACGGTGTGCGGGCCGTTTGTCAGCGAAGCCGAGTGGCAAGAAGCGGTGGCCAGCGCGCGGCCCGAGGCCTGGGTGTGCCAGCGCTTCTTCGAGGTGCAGCCCGAGCCCGACGGCACTTTGCCCAACTTCGGCGTCTTCCTTGTGGGTGGCCGCAGCGCCGGCTTCTTCACGCGGCTGGCGCGCGGCACCACCGACGAGACGGCGCTGACGGCCCCGACGTTCGTTGCGCGGAGGTAAAGATGGCGCAGGCGACCCCGCCGTGGCAGTGGTGGCAAGCCATGGACCGCCGCACCTTCAGCAAGGGGGCGCTGGCCTTTGCGGCGCTGCTGAGCCTGAACGGCTGCAGCCGGGAAGAAGAAATAAGCGCCGAGGCGCTGGCGGTGCAGCAGCAGCACGGCTGGAACGTGGGGGCCGAAAGCAGCCGCCTCTTTTTCCTTGGCGCTACGGGGCACGACGCCACCGGTTCCGAGCAGTGGCGGCGCTACACCGACCCCACCCGCCTGCTGGCTGCCTGGCGGCCGCGCACCGAGACCTGGCAGCCTTTCATGCTTCCCACCCTGGTGCAGGCCCTGCAGGCGAGCAGCCTGCGCCAGCAGGTGCGGCCGGTCTTCACCAGCGCCATGGCCGAAGCCTTTGCCCGCGGCGAGACCCTGCGCCGCGACCTTCTGAGCCAGGTGACCCGCGGCCGCGAGACGTTCTTCATTGCCGACTTGCCCGGCCCCGAGGCGGTGGCCTTTGGCGCCGGGCTGGCAGGGTGGGCCGACCTCATCCTGGGCTTTGACAACTGGCCCCACCCCTACGGGGTGGTGCGCAGCCACGAAACGCTGGGGGCACTGCTTTACTATGCGGCCTACGTCGAGCAGCAGCAGGCCAACCTGCCACCAGAGGCCCCGGGGCTAATGCTGCTCGACAACCAGCGCCTGAGCCCCTACACCGACGACGGCCGGCAGTTCGACAACCGCTACCTGGCGAGCATCCCGCGCGCTCCGGCGCTGCAGCAGCGCGGCATCAAGCACGTTCTCTACATCGTGCCCGACCGCTCCCAGAAAGAAGAAAGCGACGACATTAACGATGAGTTTGTCGAGTACCGCGAGGCCGGCTTGCAAGTGGCCATGCTGCCGCTGAGCGACTTGCGCCGGGTGGTGCAGACAGTGACCCGGGAAGGGCCCGACGGCACCCCGCGCCCGGCGCGCGAGGTGCACTACTACTACGGCGGCGATTTGCAGTCGCACCTGGCCTTCTTGCTGCTGTATTCTTTCCTGGCGCCGCGGCCGACGGCTTCGTATTATCCGGGCTACGGCGAGCCCATCACCTTGGGGCGCACTTCGCCGCCGCCCTTTCGTCCCCCGCGCTACCAGCCGCGCCCGCGCCCCACGGTGTTTAGCGGCACCCGCGTGGGCGGCCGCCCTGGGGTAGGGCGGCGAAAGCCCTCGGGCTTTGGCCGCGTCACCGTGCGCACCAGCGGCGGCCGCGTCACCGGTCTGGGGCGGGGGAGGTTGGGCACCACGGCACGCCGCGGGCGCGTGCCTTTTGGCCGCTCCGGCTCCTTTGGCCGCGGCTGGTCCTTTGGCGGCTAGGAGAAGCACCATGGCCAGACGGGGCTTTCTGGGCAAGCTGAGCCGCTGGTTCGGTGGCCCTTCGGATACGTACTTCTTCGGCTTGCAGCTGGCCATCAAGTGCTTTGGCGAGGACACCCTGCGCGCGCGCTTTGCCCGCATCCTGGAAGAGTCGCGCACCGCCGACGAGACGGTGCAGGAAAAGCGCCGCTTTCTCAAGCGCTTCGTCGCCCTCCTCGAAGAGTCGGAGCTTTTTTGGACTTATGGCTACTGGGAGTACCTTGACGACCCCGATGCCGCGGTTGAAGAGTTCAACACCTGGGTAGACGAGATCGAAAGCGGCCTGGCCACCGAGGAAGAAGAGCTGGGTGAAGACATCGACGAGGTGCGCCGCACCTCCAAGCGCAAAGACTACGTGGTGGTGACCCTGCTCTTCCTTCTTGACGAGCCTTACCCGCCGGCAGAGGCGGTGGAGAGCGAGGACGAGGCCTACCACAAAGAGACATTTGTGGCCCTGGTGCAGGGGCTCACCCGCCTTGACCCCCGCACCATTCAGGCCGACGCCGCCTACGTGGTGCCCGGCAGCGCCGAAGACGGCCTCTCCGAAGACGACCTCTACGGGCCGGGCTGGGAGCACCTGCGCCTGCTGCTCTAGTCGCCGTCCATGCGCAGGGCAGCGCGGGAGAGGCGCAGCGGGTCGCCCTCGCGGCGCTGCCACTCGGCCTGGCGAAAGGCCTCGCCGATGCGCTCCAGCGGAAAGGTGTGGGAAATGAGGCGCTCGAATGGAAAGCGCTTGAGGTTGCGGCGCATAAAGGCCAGGGCCTGGGGAATGGCCCAGGGCGAGTAGTTGGAGGTGCCCACCAGGCGCGTGTTGCCCCGCACCAGCGCCGTGGCGTCGTAGCTAAAGACGTTGCCCGGCGCGATGTTGCCCACTTCCAGGTAGCAGCCGCCGCTGCGCAGCATGCGCAGCCCTTCGGGAATGACTTCCGGGTAGCCCACCAAGTCGGCCACCACGTCGGCGCCAAAGCCGTCGGTGAGCTCCCGCACCGCCTCGATGCGCGCTTCCGGGGTGGGCAAGTCGGCGAGGCTAAGGGCGTGGTCGGCGCCAAAGGCGCGGGCCAGCTCCAGCCGTGCCGGGATGCGGTCAAAGACAATGATGCGATCGGCGCCCATGTCGCGCGCCACGGCCACCGCGTTGAGCCCCAGGCCGCCGGCGCCCTGAATGACCACGGTCTGGCCAAAACGCAGGCCGGCGCGCTGCAAGCCGTACACCACCTGCGCCAGGGCGCAGTTGACCGGGGTGGCCATGTCGTCGGAGATCTCGTCGGGAATCTTGAAGACGTAGTGGTTGGGCCGCAGGTAGTAGTAGTCGGCGTAAGCGTTGTTGAAATAAGGCGGCGTGCCGGCCACGCGGTTGGGGCGCCCCTTGCGCGGGCAGTTGCCCAGCTCGTCCTGCAGGCAGACGCGGCAGCGGCCGCAGGGGAAGAAGTAGGCAAAGGTGATGCGGTCGCCCTCGCGCAGCGGCTGCCCCATGGAGTCGGTGTGGACGCCGGCGCCAAGGCGCGCCACGCGGCCGCACATCTCGTGGCCAAAGGTAAGATCGCGGGGCGTCTCGCCGTAGACGGCTTTCATCTCCCCGCGCCAGATGTGGAGGTCGGAGCCGCAGATGCCGGCACGCGTCAGCCGCACCAGGATGGCTCCCGGCTCCACCTCCGGCAAGGGATACTCGCGCAGCTCAAAGTCGCCGCCGTACTCTCGCAGCACTGCCACTCGACCTTTCATGCCGTGCGCTCCTTGTATCTTGGTTTAAGGACACCTTTACTAAAGGGTCACCGGGATGCGGCAGACCGATTTCTCCTTGTCGAGCACCGCCAGAAGACAAGCGGCAACGTGGCGCAGCGCCTCGTGCGACATGGCCGTCTTTGCAGAACCCCTACTTCCTTGCTTCATCCAGCAAGCGCTTCCAGGCGGCCGGCAGGCGGATCGCCTTGCTGGTGGGAAAGCCCAAAAGGCCGTTGTGGGCAAAGACGTAGGCGTTGGTGCGCAGGGGATCGCCGCTCACCACCACCTGGAAGTCGTCGGGCTCGCAGACAATGGGCACCAGCCGCTCGGGATCGCTCGAAGTGGCAAACTGCGGCGGCGCCTGGCCCCGCGCCACCAGCTCGGCCAGCGTCGGGTGGCCCGGCAGCAGGTTCGTCCACTCGCCCACGTAGCGCTCGAACTTCCAGGCAGGAAGGCGCGCGTGCTCGTACAGGAAACGCTTCACGTCCTGCTTGGAAAACCCCGAGCGGGCAATCGTCTCGGCCAGCACCGGAGTGAGAAGGAGCAGCGGCTTCTGGGTGCCGGTGGCCAGCCCCACGGTGAAGCACAGCTCCCAGGCCACCAGGCGCGCCAGGCCGTCGGCGAGGTAAGGCAGAATCTCCTGCGCCGTGCTGCCAAATGCCGAAGCCAGCACCGTGCCGCCGGTGTAGCGGGCAATGGTCACCACGTTGTCGCCGGCGGCAAAGCCGCGCTCGACGCTCAGCGGCGGCCAGCCAATGCGGGCTAAGGCCTCCTCGTTTTCGGCCAGCACCACGCGCCAGGTGTTGCCAAAGGTGGCCTTGTCGGTGCGGTGGGGCAGGAAGCCGGCGACGTTGCGCAAGTAGAGGCGCCAGAAGCGGCCGATGCTGGTGTTGGCCTGAAAGCCGTCGCGCAGGGCCCCCTGGGTGTAGTTAAAGCCGAGCTCTTTGATAATGGGGCCGTTGAGGATAATGAGGGTCTCCGAGCCCGGGGTGTTGCCGCTGTGCTCGACGCCGTAAGTCGGGTCGGCCATGGCTTCGGCCAGGGCCACCAGCACCGGCATGTACTCCGGGCGGCAGCCGGCCATGACGCCGTTGACCGCCACGTTCCACACCGTGGCCTGGCGGTTGTCGGGCAGCAGCACTCCGAGCACTTCCGCGGCGTCGCGGTCGGTAAAGCGCAGGAAGGCTTCTACTTTGTCTCGCGTGGGGGGCACGATGGGCAGGCCGTCGCTCCAGCCCTGCTCGTAAAAGAAGCGGTTAACTTCCTCGAAGCTGCCGCGAAAGATGACTTCCTGCGGCGGCGGCTCGGCTTCGGCGTGGGCCTCGGCCGGCGCGGTGGTGAGGTTGCGCACCACCTCCTCGAGAGTCACGGTGAGCACGTGCCGGCGCAGCTCTTCTGGCGTCTGCACGTCGACGTGGCCCGGCACCAGGGCGGTGGGCAAAGTGGGCATGCCCAGGCCGGCGGCGGTGGTGGCGGCCTGCTGCAGGAAGCCCTCGCAGACCAGGGAAGAAGTGGGCACCCCGGCCGCCTCGGCCACGGCGCTGGCCCGCAGCACGGCGGGCGTGCAGCTGCCTCAGCAAGCCATGCCGGAAATCACGGCATCCACGCCGTACGCTTTGAGCTTGGCCGGCAGCTCGGCCAGCACCCGGTGTTCCTCGGCACCGTGCGTAGAGCCAAAGACGTCGTAGCGCACGAAGCGCACGCCGGGGAAGCGGGCCGAGAGCCCCTCTTCCAGCAAGGGGAAGATCTCGTCGCCGCGAAAGAGGTAGTCCCAGAGCTGGCCAATGGTCTTGCCGGCCAGGGTGTCAAGACGCCGGGCCAGCGGCCGCAAGGCCACGGCCTTCTTGCCGCGCGGCCACACCACCGCATAGGGTCCTGCCTGCCTCATGCGCCGCTCCTCCAAAAAGGGGACAGGCTACTTTTTTCGCGCCAGGGAAAGTCTGGCCTTTGCAAGAAAGGCAGCTTGCGCTAGGATAGGGCAGCCGGCGGGGACGCGCAAGGGCAAAGGCGCGCCGGCCGCCGGCACCGCCGCAGAGGAGGAAAGAGAGGTGAGCATCCGCGTGGGCATTGACGTGGGGGGCACGTTTACTGACTTTGTCCTGCTCGATCGCCGGCGCGGGCGCCTTGCCAAAGAGAAGTATCCTACCACGCCACAAGACCCGGCGGTGGGGGTATTGACCGGCCTGGAGCTGCTGCTGCAACGGCAGGGGCTTTCCCTCCAGGAGGTGACGCAGGTGGTGCACGGCACCACCCTGGTGGCCAACGCCCTTATCGAGCGCAAGGGGGCGCGGGTAGGGCTTCTGGCCACCGCCGGCTTCCGGGATGCCCTGGAGATCCGGCGGGAGGTGCGCTTTGACATGTACGATTTGGGAATCGAGTTCCCCGAGCCGCTGGTGCCCCGCCACCTGCGCCGGGAAGTGCAGGAGCGCCTCAACCCTTACGGGGAGGTGCTGCAGGCGCTGGACCTCGAGCAGGTGCGGGAGCAAGTTCTGGCGCTGCAAGCAGAAGGGGTAATTTCCCTGGCGGTGGTGCTGCTGCACAGCTACGTCAACCCCACCCACGAGCAGCGCATCAAGGCGTTTCTCCACCAGCACTTCCCCCACCTCTACGTCTCCATCTCTTCGGAAATCGCCCCCACCATGGGGGAGTACGAGCGCACCTCCACCACGGTGGCCAACGCCTACGTGCAGCCCCTGGTTGAGCAGTACCTGCGGCACCTGCAGGAGGGATTGCAGGCGCGGGGCTTCCAGGGCGACTTTTTTCTGATGAGCTCGGCCGGCGGCACCATGACCGCGGAGACGGCGGCGCAGTACCCGGTTCTCTTGCTGGAGTCGGGACCGGTGGCCGGGGCCCTCATGAGCCAGTACTTGGGCCGCCTGGCGGGGGTGCCCAACCTCCTGGCCTTCGACATGGGCGGCACCACGGCAAAGGGGTGCGTGATCCGCGGCGGTGCCCTGCGCAAGGCCTACAGCATCGAAGTGGCGCGGGCCTACCGCTACAAGAAAGGCAGCGGCTTGCCGCTGCTGATTCCTGCCGTCGAGCTGATCGAGATCGGCGCCGGCGGCGGCAGCATCGCCAGCGTGGATGCCCTGCGCCGCCTGCGCGTGGGGCCGGAAAGCGCCGGCGCCGACCCCGGCCCTGCCTGTTACGGCCGGGGCGGGACGCGGCCAACGGTGACCGACGCCAACGTGCTGCTGGGGTACATCAACCCCGAGTTTTTCCTAGGCGGCGAGATGCCGCTAGACGTCGAAGCGGCCCGCCAGGCCGTGCAGCGCGGAGTGGCCGCGCCACTGGGCATCGGGGTGACAGAAGCCGCGCTGGGCATCCACGAGGTGGCCAACGAACACATGGCGCAGGCCTTTCGGCTGCACGCGGCGGAGGCAGGGGTGGATATTCGCGGCCACGACCTGGTGGCCTTTGGCGGCGCCGGCCCAGTGCACGCCCTGGGCGTGGCGCGGCGGCTGGCGGTGCGCCGCATCCTCGTCCCCTGGGGCGCCGGGGTCTTTTCGGCCTTCGGCCTGCTCATCAGCCCCCTGGGTTTTGACGTGGCGCAGACCGCCCTGACGCCGCTTGGCGAGCTGTCGGCCGACGCCCTGGAGGCGCGCTTTGCCGCCCTCGAGGGGCGCGTTCTGGACATGCTGCGGCGGGCCCGCCTGGCCCCCCACGAGGTCACCCTGGCGCGGGCTGCCGACTTGCGCTACCAGGGGCAGGGCTACACCGTGGAAGTGCCGGCCGACGGCCTCGACGCCACCGACCCGGTGCGGGAGCTGGAACGGCGCTTTGTGCAGGCGTATACTCGCCTCTACGGGGTGGCACCGCGCGACGCCCCGCTCGAAGGCGTGCACTGGAAAGTAACGGGGAGCGGCCCGGCAGAGCCTCTGGACCTGCGCCTGGCGCGGGAGGAGGCACCGGTGGCAGGGGCGCCGGCGCTGAAGGGATACCGCGACGTCTACCTCCCCGAAGCCGGTGGCTTTCGCCCCTGCCCCCTCTACGATCGCGCGCGCCTGGCCCCTGGCGAGACGGTGGTCGGGCCTGCGGTGGTGGAAGAACGCGAATCCTCTTTGGTTCTCTTTACGGGCGACGTGGCGCGGGTGGACGCGCACTTCACCCTGGTTGTTACCCCTCGAGCCTCGTGAAAAGGCAGGCCGCTGCGGAGGAAACGCGCGATGCTCGACGACGAAGTCACCCTGACCATGCAGTGGGACCGCCTGGTCTCCATTGTCGACGAGATCTTCCTTTCCCTCATCCGCACCTCGTTTTCCACCATCGTGCGGGAGGCCTATGATCTTTGCTGCTGCATTTTCGACCGCCAAGGCCTGCTGCTGGCCCAGGCCACGCAGAGCGCCCCTTCGTTCATCGGCACCCTGCCCCAGACCATGCAGCACCTCCTGCGGCGCTTTCCCCCCGAGACCCTGCACCCCGGGGATGCCCTCATCACCAACGACCCGTGGCTGGGGACGGGGCACCTCTACGACGTCAGCGTCATCTGCCCGGTCTTCCGTGGTGACGAGCTGGTGGCCTTTACCGGTACCGTCACCCACCTGCCCGACATCGGCGGCCTGGGGTTTTCCGCCGTGGCGCGGGAAGTTTACGAAGAAGGGCTGCGCATTCCGCCCATGAAGCTGGCCGAGGCCGGGCGCCTCAACGAGACGCTCCTCCACCTCATCCGGGAAAACGTGCGGGTGCCGGAGCAGACCCTGGGCGACCTGCACGCCAACCTCGCCGCCAACCAGACCGGCGCCCGCCTGCTGCTGGCGCTGATGGAGGAGTACGACCTCAAACGCCTCGACGCCCTCTCGGCCGCCCTGCGCACCCGCTCGGAAGCGGCCATGCGCCAGGAGATCCGGCGCATTCCCGACGGGCGCTACCGCCACCAGCTCCAGCTCGAAGGCTTCGACAGCGCCATCACCATTGCCTGCTGTGTCGAGGTGCGCGGCGACGAGGTATTCATCGACTTTGCCGGCACCAGCCCCACCGTGCCTGCCGGAGTGAACGTTCCTTTCTGCTATACGTATGCTTTTTGCGCTTACGCCATCAAGTGCCTCACCACCCCTGAGCTCCCCAACAACGACGGCAGCCTGCGGCCGGTGCACGTCACGGCGCCGCCGGGATGCATCCTCAACGCCACCCCTCCGGCAGCCACCGGCGGCCGCCACGCCGTAGGCCACTTCGTGCCCTTTGCCGTGTGGGGCGCCCTGGCTCAGGTGGTGCCCGAACGCCTGGCGGCCGAAACGGGCATGATGAACCTCCTCAACTTTACGGGGCGCGACTTGCGGGGGCGGCCCTTTGCCAACATCTGCTTCTCCGCCGGGGGCTTTGGCGCCCGGGCGACAAAGGACGGCCTCCACACCACCATGGGGCCTTCCAACGTGGCCGTCACTTCGGTGGAAGCCCTGGAGAGCACCACCGGCATCCTGGTAGGGTGCAAAGAGCTCCGCCAGGACTCGGGCGGCCCCGGGCAGTTCCGCGGCGGGCTGGGGCAGCGCCTGACGTTTCAGAACCGCTCGGCTTGGCCCATCACCGTGGCCTGCTTTGGCAACCGCACCGCCTTTCCGGCGGCGGGCTACCTGGGCGGCAAGCCGGGAGCGCGGCGGGAGATCCGCATCGAGGGCAAACTCGTGCACCCCAAAGGACGCCACCTCCTCTATCCGGGCGAGCAACTGCTTTTGCCCGGGCAGACCCTCACCCTTCTTGACGCCGGCGGGGGCGGCTTTGGCGATCCCTTGGCGCGCCCGGTCGAGGCGGTGGTAGCCGACGTGCGCGCCGGCTACGTCTCGCCCGAAGCGGCCCTGCGCGATTACGGCGTGGAAGTCGACACCACCCGCTGGCAGGGCAGGCGTGTTGCCACCCGCCCGCAAGGGTAAAGGAGAGCCTATGGAGCCTGAAGACCTGAAGCTCAGCACCGCCACCACCGAGGAGCTTCTGGCCTTAGCCCGCGAGCACCTCTTTCGCTACCAGGAGGCGTTCACCGCGCCCCTGATTGCGCGGGCGCAGGGGGCAACGCTGTGGGACCGCGACGGGCGGGAGTACCTCGACTTTAGCTCGGGGCAGATGTGCGCCACCATTGGCCACAACCACCCTCGCATCCTGGAGGCCTTGCGGCAGAGCGGCGAGCGGGTCATCCACCTCAACAGCCACCTCATCAGCGAGGAAGTGGTGCTGCTGGCCAAAAAGCTGGCCGATCTTCTCCCCGAGCCCCTGAAAAAGACCCTGCTTCTGAGCACCGGCGGCGAATCGACGGAAGTCGCCCTCAAGCTGGCCAAGATGTACACCGGCAAGTGGGAAGTGGTGGGCATCGCCCGCGCTTATCACGGCCACACCGGCGGCGCCATGGCGGTCACCTTTCTGCCGCGGCGGGCGGGCTTTGGCCCCTGGCAGGCCGGCGCCTATGCCATCCCGGCGCCGTACTGTTATCGCTGCCCGCTGGGCCTCACGTTCCCGCAGTGCCAGTACGCCTGCCTCGACGTGGGCTTCGAGCTGATTGATGCCCAGTCTGTGGGCGCCCTCGCCGCCTGCATCGCCGAGCCCATTCTCAGCGGTGGTGGCATCATCGAGCCGCCGCCAGGCTACTTCCCCGAGCTGAAGCGGCGCTGCCAGGAGCGGGGTATGCTCTTTATTTCTGATGAAGCCCAGACCGGCCTGGGACGCCTGGGGGCGATGTTTGCTTTCGAGCAGGACGGCATCGTCCCCGACATCCTGGCCCTCTCCAAGACCCTGGGCGCCGGCGTGCCCCTGGCGGCCACGGTGACCAGCCGCGCCGTGGAGGAGGTGGTGGTGGCACGCGGCTTTGGCTTTCTCTCTTCCCACATGAGCGACCCACTGCCGGCAGCGGTGGGGCTGGCGGTGCTGGAGGTGCTGGAAAAAGAGGACCTGGTGGGGGCGGCGCGCGCCAAGGGGGAGTACCTCAAAAGCCAGCTTCTCGAGCTGCAGGCGCGCCACCCGCTGATTGGCGACGTGCGCGGCCGGGGGCTGCTGCTGGGGGTGGAGTTCGTCCGCGACCCGGTGCGCAAGACCCCGGCGGAAGCCGAGGCGCTGGCCCTTACCCAGCGCTGCCTGGAAAAGGGGCTGGTGGTGCAGGTGGCCTCGCACCGGGGCGTGCACACCGTCTGGCGCCTGGCGCCGCCCCTGACCATTACCTATGAGGAAATCGACCGCGGCGTGGCCATCATCGACGAGGCCCTCAGCGAGGTCATGGCTTAGGTAGGGCTTTCTGCTTCGCCAGTGCTTGCTTGTCCCAGAGCCCATCCCCCTTACCAAATCACCCGCACCGCATAGCGGGCAAGCTGTGGATCGGCAGTCAGAATAGGCAGGACTTCCAGTTGGGCCTGGGCCACAAGCAGCCGATCGAAAGGATCTCGGTGGTGGGGTGGGAGACTGAAAACGCGGAGCGCATGGCTCAGCTGCACCGGCAGGACCTCAATGGCATTTACGGCCAACTGCTCGGGAATAAAGCGTGCAGGGGTATCGGTCAGCTGTAATCGACCAAGCTGAGCTTTGATCGCGATTTCCCAACCACTGGCGGCACTGAAGAAGAGCTGGTTCGCTCCGTCAGCAATGAGCTCCCGCGCCCGGCGAGACAAACGCGGGTCATCCATGATCCACCACAAGAAAGCGTGCGTATCTAGCAGGGCTCTCACGACTCGAAAGCGCGCAGAACCGAGGCAGGCAGTGGCGCGTCAAAATCGGGAGAGATCACTACCTTGCCTTTGGCACTCCCAGGAACGCGCCGCACGGGACGTTCGAGAATCGGCACGAGTCGAGCAATGGGCTTTCCGGCCTTGGCAATGATGACTTCCTCACCCGCACTCACCCGCGCCAGGAGTTTAGAAAAGTGCGTCTTCGCCTCGTGGACGTTCACCTGATAGGCCATCCCCTCTCCCTCCCTTTCGCCGCGCTCTTTTGCCGGCTTAGTATGGACTAAGTCTAGGACCAAGTCAAACAGGACCGCCGTGAATCTCCGGACGCTTTTTGCTGGTGCGGAGCGGAGGGCCTCGCCCGAGGCGCTTCTCTGTAAGGGAGGGTCTTGAAAGCGCGCTTGAGCTTACAGGCCAGCCGTCTCCTCATTCTGCCAGGAGCTGGCGGTAGTGCGGTTTTTGGACCAGGCCTGTGCCGTCGGTATAGACTTGTTTTACTTCCACGAAGTCTTCGATGCCGTAAGGGCCCAGCTCGCGGCCGATGCCGCTTTGCTTGTAGCCGCCCCAGATGCCCTCGGGAGGCTGGGTGTAGGCGTCGTTGATCCACACCGTCCCTGCCTTCAGGCGCCGCGCCACGCGCTGGGCCCGGGCCATGTCTGCCGTCCAGACGCTGGCCGTGAGGCCATACGTCACGCCGTTGGCCAGGGCCACCGCTTCCTCTTCTTCGCGGAAGGGGTGGATGGTCAGCACCGGCCCGAAGATTTCCTCCTGAGCCAGGCGCGAGGCGTGGTCCACGCCGTCAAACACAGTAGGCTCCACGAAGTAGCCCTGCCGCAGCGGCGCTTCCTGGGGAGCGCGGCCGCCTGCCAGCAGGCGAAAGCCGCCTTCGGTGCCCAGCGCGATATACGCCAGCACCTTTTCCTGCTGCGCGCGGGAGATGAGGGGGCCAAGGTCGGTTGCTTCGTCCAGGGGTGGGCCCAGGCGCAGGGCGCGCACCAGGGGAAGCATCACTTCCAGGAAGGCGTCGTGCACCGCCTCTGCCACCAGCAGGCGGGAAGTGGCCCCGCAGGCCTGGCCGCTGTTGCGGAAGGCGCCAAAGACGAGGCTACGCGCTGCCGCCTCCAGGGGAGCGTCGGCAAAGAGGAGGAAGGGGTTTTTGCCGCCCAGCTCCAGGCTTACCCGCTTGAGGGTGCGGGCGGCGCCGGCCAGAATCTCTCTGCCGGTCTCCGTTTCCCCGGTAAAGGAGATCTTGTCCACACGGGGGTCCTCGACGAGGGCCTTGCCCACCACCGGGCCGGGGCCGGGGACGAAGTTGACCACCCCGGGCGGGGCACCGGCCTGGTGCAGGAGCCGGAGCAAGTGGTAAGTCACGGCAGGGGTATAGCTGGCCGGCTTCACCACCAGCGTGCAGCCCACAGCGAGGGCTGGGGCCAGCTTGCGAGCCGCCTGGGTCAAGGGGAAATTCCAGGGGGTGATGGCCCCCACCACCCCCACCGGCTCCTTAAGCAGGGTGATGAGGGAGCCGTTGGGCAGCACCAGGGCGTGGCCGTAAAGCTTGGAGGCATAGCCGGCGTAGAACTCAAAAACCTCGGCAGCAGCAAGCACGTGAGGCCGCGCCTGGCGGCGGGGCATGCCCACCTCCAGGCCCAGGAGGGTCTCCAGGGCGGGGGCGTGCTCGCGCAGGAGGGCAGCGGTGCGGTAAAGCACTTGCTCGCGCAGCTTGTAGTTGCTCACCCACCCCTGCACGTCCCGGTCAAAGGCCTCCCGGGCGGCGGCCACTGCCGCCGCCACCTCCTCGGGAGAAGCCGCCTCGCTGATCGACACCACCTGCTCGGGAGTCGTCGGGTTTTCTCGCTGGAAGCGGCGCCCGGCAGCGCTCTTTCCTTCCTCTCCCGCGATGAAAAGCGGCACCGCGATCGGGATCCGGATTTCATGCGCCATCTCTCATTCTCCTGCCGCATCCCTGCCCTGGACGGCCTCTTGCCCTCTCTGCTGCCGCAGGGACAGCGGCCGCCCCCACGGCCGCCGTCCCGCCTCAGCGGCGATTAGGGAAAGGTCTCGAAGATCTTCCCTTCCCACTCCTTCTTCCAGTACTTCTCGTAAGCAATGCGGTTATCCACCTGGATGGACACCCGCAGCGGCACCACCTTGCTTGCCCACTTGCGGATCTCTCCGGCAATGCGGGCAAACTCGGGATCCTCGGCGGAGTAGCGCGCCACCACCTGATCCCAGGCGTCCAGCTGGGCCCGCAGGATGTCCTCCGGCGCCCAAATGACCTTGACCCCGCGCTGGTTGACGAGCTCGTCAAAGTCCTGGGCGTTGGAGTGCAGGAGGCGCCAGGTGAAATCTGCCGACTCGGCCATCACCGCGTAGCGGACCACCGCCTGGAGATCAGCGGGCAAGGCATCCCACTTGCTCTTGTTGATGATCACCTCCAGATACTCCACCGGCTGGTGGAAGCTGCGGGTGACGTAGTAGCTGGCCACGTCGGCAAAGCCCAGGCGCTTGTCGTCGGTGGGGTTGTTGAACTCGGCGGCGTCAATGACCCCCCGCTCCAGCGCAGGGATGATCTCTCCTCCGGGCAGGGTCACCACCGCCAGGCCCATGGCCTTGTACATGTCGGCCGCCAGCCCCACGGTGCGGTACTTGATCCCTTTGATGTCTGCCAGGCTACGCACCGGCTTGCGGAACCAGCCCAGAGGCTGGGTAGGCATAGGGCCAAAGTGGAAGGCGACGACGTTGAAGCCCAGCTTTTTCTGGAGCAAGTCGTTGTAAAGCTGCTGGCCGCCGCCGTACCACTCCCAGGCCAGAAGCTCGTTGGCGTTGAGGCCATACGAGGGGCCAGTGCCAAAGAGGCTGATGGCGCGACTCTTGCCCACCCAGTAGGCGGGGACGGTACCGCCGCCGTCGAGGATGCCGCGGTTGACCGCATCGAGCACCTCAAAGGCGGCCACAATGGCGCCGGCGGGCAACACCTCCCACTTCAGCCGGCCACCGGACATCTCCTCGACTTTCTTGGCCAGGGCGCTAAAAGAAAGATCCAGCGGCGTGCCCGCCGCAAACGAGGTTTGCATTTTCCAGACGATCGGCCGCGTCTGGGCGGCCGCCGGCGCGGCCTGCCAAGCCTGATAGGCAAGGCCAACGATAAGGGCCCCCAGCAGGAGCCCAAGGAGCGGAAGGACCAGCTTGTTTCGCATCCGGCGCCCTCCCTTCGGTAGGTAAAGTTTTTTTTGTGATTACAGCAGGAAAGGTCTAACCTGTCAAGCGAAAGTCTTCTGGTGCGGGGGTACCAGGTGTGGGAGGGGAAGCAGGATGGGGAAAACCCTTTTCGGGCTCGTGGGACCGGTGCTGGTGGCAGGGAGTTTCCTGATTGACGCGGGGCCGTTTGGGCCGACGCGGGTGCGGCTCGAAGACGGGCGAACCCTCCGCATCCCTGCCGAAACCCACGCCTTCTACCGCATGCTTACCCAAGAGGGACGGCTCCACGGCAAGCAGGGCCGGCCGCCCACCGCCTTTGAAGTGGAGGCAGGAATTCGCCTGCGGCGCCGGCACGAAGCCCTGTGGACGGCGCGCTTTGGCCAGCGGCCGCGAACGCCGGAGGCCGCCTACGTTTTTCCCGTCGTGGGCGGCTGGCTGCCGGCAAGGTCGGGCTACACGCCTGGCCACCGCGCCGAAGACCTCTTTGCCCCGCCGGGCAGCCAGGTGGTGGCTCCGGCGACGATGCTCATCGTCCACGCCGGCTACCTCTCCAAGACGGCGGGCGAGGCGGTCGTCGGCTTCGTGCCCCCGGCCCCCGCTCAGCCCCGCGCCCGCTACCTCGTTCTCGTCCACCTTGACGCCTCGCCGGCCAAGGCGAAGGTGGGCGAGGTGGTGGAAGCGGGAACGGTGGTGGGCTTTATCGCCGCCGGCGACGAGGCGCTCGTGGGCAACGCCCTTGGCCGCCCGCCCCACTTGCACTTTGTCATTCGCGAGGAAGGCCCGGACGGCCGGCTGGCGGGGGTACCGGTGTGGGACCTCCTCCAGCAAGCCTTGCAGCGGGCCCGGCATCAGGCCGCCGGCTCCGCTGCCGGAAGCGGACAAGGCCGCCCCTGAGCCTCAGAAGAGGTGGCAGGCCACTTGGTGGTGGGTGTCGATGAACTTGAGCGGCGGCGCTTCCTCGGCACAGCGGGAAGTGGCGTAGGGGCAGCGGGGGTGAAAGCGACATCCGGAAGGCGGGTTGAGGGCCGAGGGCACCTCGCCGGTGATCACCAGCGCCTCGCGCGTGTCGTCGGGGTGATCGGGCAAGGCAGCAGCAAACAGCGCCCGCGTATAGGGATGCTGGGGGCGCGTGCACAGCGCGTCGCTGTCAGCGCTTTCCACGATCTGACCCAGGTACATGACGGCGATGCGGTGGCTGATGTGGGCCACGGTGGCCAGATCGTGGCCGATGAAGAGGTAGCTCACCCCCAGGGTCTGCTGCAGGTGCTCGAGCTGGTTGATGATCTGGGCCCGGATCGACACGTCGAGCGCCGAGACCGGCTCGTCGAGCACCAGGAGGCGGGCGTTGGCGGCCAGCGCCCGGGCAATGGCGATGCGCTGGCGCTGGCCGCCGCTGAATTCGTGCGGGAAAAGGCGGGCCATCTCAGGCTGCAAGCCCACCAGCTCGAGGACTTCCTGCACCCGCGCCCGGATGGCCTGGCGCGAGAGGTTGGTCTGAATTTCGAGCGGCTCGGCGATGATGTCGCCCACCCGCATGCGCGGACTGAGCGAGCTGTAAGGGTCCTGAAACACCACCTGCACTGCCCGCCGGTATGCCAGCAGTGCCGGCCCGCGCAGCCCTGCAACGTCCTGCCCTTCAAAGCGGATGCTGCCTGCGGTGGGCGTCTCTTGCAGCAAGATGAGCTTGGCAGTGGTGGTCTTGCCGCAGCCCGACTCGCCGATAAGCCCCAGGGTCTCCCCGGCGCCGATGGCAAACGTCACGCCGTCGACGGCTTTGATCCAGCTGTGCCCGCGGCGAAGCAGGCCACGCCGCACCGGGAAATACTTGCGCAGGTCTTGCACGTCAAGCAGAGGGACGGCCACGCGACACCTCCACATCGGGTTGCACGAGCCAGCAGCGGGCCGTGTGGCCGTTGCCAGCGACCACTTCCTCCGGGGACTCGCTCACACAGCGGGGGATCACCTCAGGGCAGCGCGGGTGGAAGGCACAGCCTGAGGGCGGGTCGGCCAGGTTAGGGGGTTGCCCGGGGATGGCGTACAGGGGTTCGCGGCGGCCCAGCTTGGGCATGGCGCCCAGTAGGGCCCGGGTATAAGGGTGCTGAGGGGCGTTGAACAGCTCGCGCACCGGGCTCTGCTCGACGATCTTGCCGGCGTACATGACGGCGACTTTGTCGCACATCTTGGCCACAATACCCAGGTTGTGGGTGACAAAAATCAGCGCCACCCCGGTCTGCTGCTGGATCTCTTTGAGCAGGTTCAGGTACTGTGCCTGGATGGTGACGTCGAGGTTGGTGGTGGGCTCGTCGGCAATGATCAGCTGTGGCTCGGCCGCCAGGGCGATGGCGCCAACGATGCGCTGGCGCATGCCGCCGCTCATCTGGTGGGGATACTCGCGACAGCGCACTTCGGGCGACGGGATGCGCACCGCCCGCAGCAGCCCCAGCACCCGCTCGCGCAGGGGGCGGCCGCGCAGCCTCAAGTGAAAGTGAGCCGGCTCTCCCACTTGCCGGGCAATGGTGAGCAGCGGGTTGAGCGACGCCATGGGATCCTGGAGGATCATGGCGATGCGGCGGCCGCGCAGGCGGCGCAGCTCGCGCGGGCTTTTGCCGGTGAGCTCTTCGCCGGCAAAGCGGATGCTGCCGCCCACGATGCGGGCAGCAGGCGGCAAGAGCCCCACCAGCGACAGGCAGGTGGTGGTCTTGCCGCAGCCCGATTCCCCTACCAGCCCCAGGGTCTCCCCGGCTTCCAGGGTAAAGCTCACCCCGTCCACCGCCTTGACCACCCGCGTGCCGCCGAAAGTAAAGAAATAGGTGCGCAGGTCCGAAACGTGCAGCAAGGGTGCCATGCTGGCCTCCGGCTAGAGGTTGCGCAGCTGGGGGTCGAGGCGCACCCGCAGCCAGTCGCCAAAGAGCTGGGTGGCCAGCACCACCAGGAGGATGCAGACGCCTGGGAAGACGGTGAGCCACCACTGGCCGGCCATCAGCGTCGGCCGCGCTTCAGAAAGCATCAGTCCCCAGGCCGGCTGGGGTGGCGGCACGCCGACGCCCAGAAAGCTGAGGGAGGCCTCGGCAATGATCACCACGCCGATGGTGAGGCTGGCCAGCACCATGGTGGTGTTGAGGACGTTGGGCAGGATGTGGCGGCGGATGACGCGCAGCTTGCTGGCACCGGCAATCTCCGCCAGCTTCACGAACTCCCGCTCCCTGAGGCTCAGCACCTCGCCGCGAATGACCCGCGCGTAGCGCGTCCAGTACACCAGCCCCAGGATGATGATGATGTTCCACATGCTCGGCCCCACCATGGTGGCCAGGAAAATGGCGAAGACCAGCGAGGGCAGGGCGAGCCAGGCGTCGGTGAGCCGCATGATCACCTGGTCCACCCAGCCGCCCAGGTAGCCGGAAAGGATTCCCATGGCGGTGCCAAGGCTGCCGGCCACCAAAGTGCCCATGAGCCCCACCAGCAGCGACACGCGGGCGCCAAAGATGAGGCGGCTGAGCACGTCGCGCCCCTGGAAGTCGGTCCCTAGCGGCGTCTCCAGGCTGCCACCGGCCATCCAGAAAGGCGGGGCAAAGTAGCGTGCGCCCCGCACCGGCAAGGTGGGGTCGTGGGGGGCAAGGAGCTCGGCAAAGACAGCCACCACCACCAGGGCGGCCAGAATCATCACCGCCAGCAGCGGCACTTCTCGCACCCGTTGCACACCGCGGCGCAAGCCCCTCACCACCGGGGGCAGCGCTGTACGGGCCGTTGGAGCAGTCGTCGCCATCGCGCGCTTACCTCGTCAAGCGAATGCGGGGATCGATGAGCGCGTACAGGATATCGACCACGAGATTGACCAGCACGATCATGAAGCCAGCCATCAGCACCACCCCCTGCACCAAGGGGAAGTCACGCTGGAAAATGCCCTCAAAGAGGAGGCGGCCAATACCCGGCCAGGCAAAAATCACCTCGATCACCACCGCTGCATTGACCATGATGACCAGGTTGACGCCGGTCAGGGTAAAGACAGGAATCAGGGCATTTTTGAAGGCATGCAGGCCGATGACCACCGCTTCGGGCAGCCCTTTGAGCCGGGCGAGCTTGATGTACTCGCTACCCAGCACTTCGAGCATGCTCGAGCGCGTCAGCCGCAGCAAAGAGGCGGCAAAGTACCAGCCCAGGGACACCGCGGGCAGGATTAGGTGCCGCCAGTCGCCCGCCCCCGAGGTGGGCAGCCAGCGCAGCCAGACGGCAAACACCAGGATCAGCACCAGGCCAAGCCAGAAGCCGGGAATAGACAACCCCAGCAGGGCCACCGCCTTGCCCAGGTTGTCCCACCAGCTGTTGACGCGCACCGCCGAGACAATGCCCGCCGGCACCCCAATGCAGACAGAAATCAGCGTGGCCGCCAGGGCCAGCTGCAGGGAGTTGCCCAGGCGCTGGAAGTACAGCTCGCTCACCGGCAAGCGGTAGTTGAACGAGCGGCCCAGCTCGCCGCGTACCACGTTGCGAATAAAGCTGACGTACTGCACCGGCCAGGGGCGATCCAGCCCCCACTGCGCCCGGATGCGGGCCAAGTCCTCGGGGCGCGCGCCCGGTTCGGCCATCAGCAGGGCAGGGTCTCCCGTGAGCCGGACGATGACAAAGATCGTCATGCTGAGAAGGAACAACGTCACCAGACTGTAAGCCACCCGCTGGGCGATAAACCGCGGCATGCCTCGTTTCCTCTGCGGCTCTTCAGGGCTGATACGTGCACTCGTAGTCAACGATCAGCTGGTGCACCATATCCCACGCCCCATCCAGGAGGCCGCTGACCACCTGCCGGTTCACCAGCAGCACTTTGGCCCGGTGCGGCGTGCGGGCAGGAGAGAGGAGATCGCCGCGGCGGTCGCCGTAACCGGGGAAGCGGCTTTCGAAGTACAGCGTGTATTCATAGCAGCCCGGACAGAAGGCCAGGCGACGCACCGCTTCCAGGCGCAGGCTCTCCTCAATACCATCAAAGCGAAACGTCGGCGCGCCGCGCACAAAGGCTTCCACGCGGGCAAGATCGTCGGGGTCAACCTTCTCTACCGCCAGCTCTGCGGCAGTGGCGGCCAGCACCGTGACGAGGATCCCCACGAATCCCCACCAAACGATTCTTCGCGTCCGCTGCATCGCCTCTGCACACCTCCCCTTCCATGGGCTACCGCCCGCTCGCACGCCAGCAACCCTCAGCCTTTGAGCTTGATGTCTTCCCAGGGATAGGCGTAGATGTCAGTAGAAAAGACGTCCTGCCACTTCTGCGCCGCAATACGTGGGCCGATGGCGTTGATAAACGCCAGCCGGTATACGGGAATAACGTAGTAGTTTTCCAGAATCGTCCGCTGGATGTCGGCGGCCAGGCGCTGGCGCTCGGCAGGGTCGGCCGAGGCCTCGTAGCGCTCGAACTTGGCGTCCAGCTCTGGCACGCACGACAGCGAAAACGACCCGCCGCATTGGAAAAACGCCCGGTAGCGCCCCGCCCAATCTCCTGGGGTCCCCGAGACGATCAGCACCAGCTGGGTACCCGGAAACGCCTGCCGGGCCTCCCCGTAGCAAGCTAAAGAACGTGCCGCGCTCCATGGTGCGCATTTTGGTGCGGATTCCCACCTCGCGCAGCTGGCTGATGATGCGCTCGCCAAGCGAAAAATAGGGCGGAAAAGGTACAAACCAGTCGAGGTCGAGGCCGTTGGCATACCCCGCGTCAGCCAGCAGCTGCTTGGCCTGCTGCGGATCGTAGGGGAACTCCGGCCATTCGATGGCCCCTGGCCAGTTGTGGGGAATCCAGTTGCCCAGCGGCGGCGCGAAGCCGGCAGTTTCTGCCTCGCTGAGGGCCCGGCGGTTGAGGGCCAGGCTGATTGCCTGGCGCACGCGCCGGTCGTGGAAGGGACTTGCCGGGTCTTCAAAGCCCGGCATCTCCATCCAGAACGGCCCGGCCAGCGTGGGCGCCAGCAGCACCCCCGGCAGGCTGCGCACCCGCGCGATGAGCTCCCCGGGCACGAGGTAAATGATGTCCGCCTCGCCACGCTCCAGCATCGCCACCCGGGTGAAGGGCTCGGTCACACCCACCATGACCAGCTGCTTGACGTGCACCGGCCGGTAATAGTCGGGAAACGCCTCAAATTCCAGCTTCACGCCCGGCTCTTGACGCACCAGGCGGTAAGGACCTGCCCCGATGGGCTGCCGCTTAAAGCCGTCTGGCCCCACTTGCTGGTAGTACTTGGCCGGCACGACCCAGGCGGCCCCACTTGCGCCGGTGCCAAAGAGGATGGGGAAATCGAGGAAGGGGGCTTTGAAGTGAAAGCGAACGGTGCGGTCATCGACAATCTCGACGCGCTCGGTTTTGGCTTTAAAGACGTCGGCCTGCGCCCCCCGGTAGTTTTCATAAGTAAACTTCACGTCTTCAGGGGTGACGGGATCACCGTTGTGAAACTTGATGCCAGGCCGGAGCCAGAAGGTGGCACTGCGGAAGTCGGGGGCCATTTCCCACCGCTCGGCCAAAGCCGGCTGGGCAATTTGCCCGTGATAGTTTTTGATGAGGGCATCGTGGACGGCGTACTGAAAGTTGGTGGGGGTAAGCATGGCCGGCTGCTCTTGCGGATCGAGCCACGCCGAGGAAATGCCGGTATGCCAGCCGAGCACCACCCGCCCCCGCGGCTCCACTTTAGCCGCTTCGGCTCGGGGAAGGGTCAGCAGCCGGCGCCATCCGCTTCCTGCGAGGGAAAGTGTTGGCGCCCCCAGGGCACCGAGAAGGAACGCTCGTCGGGTCAGCGGCATCGCTGTGGTCCTCATCATGCAGTCCGTCGTTGCAGGCACAGAGCCAGCAAGATTATGTATGCGGTCTTCCCTTCTTATAAGGCCGCAATCTGAAGAAGTCAAGGGCGAGGCGCTGGTCAGGATTTGGGGTTCTTGACGTATCACCCCTCAAGACATATATTCCGGGCATGGGGTCGCGGTCTTCTGTCTCTCGCTCGCCTGCTCGCCGCACGGTGGATTACACCGACCGTGCTTACTGGAACGGACTCATCAAGATGAGCCTGTCCAGATTCTTCATCCTCTGCGTGCTCCAGCGTCGCCCCATGCACGGCTACGCCATTGCCCGCGCCGTGGCCTCTACCACGCGTGGCTGCTGTTCCCCGACTGCCGGCGCGATTTACCCAGTGTTGCAGGAGCTGGCCCAAGGGGGCTACCTCACCGCACGCAACGAGGTGGTCGGCGGCCGGCGGCGCCGTGTCTATGCCCTGACTGATCGCGGCCGTGCCGCGTTGCAAGTGGCCATCGAAGCGTGGATGGAGGTGGCGCGCTGCCTGCAACAGGTGCCGCCCGCCCCTGCTGGCCCAGCCGGCGCCGAGGACACCGGCCATGCGTGACGCTCCGCCCCGGCGCCCTGCCTGGTCGCCACGCCAGGGCGGGCGGGGGGCGGTGGTGGCCCTGCTGGGCATCACGCAGTGCCTGGCCTGGGGGTCGTCTTACTACCTCCTGGCCGTCCTTGCCAAGCCCATTGCCGCCGACACCGGCTGGTCGCTGCCCCACGTGGTGGCCGGCCTGTCGCTGGGCCTGCTGGTGGCCGGGCTGGCCTCGCCGGCCATGGGCCGCGCCGTGGAGCGCCGCGGCGGGCGGCCGGTGCTGGCGGCTGGCTCCGCCGTCTTCGCTCTGGGCCTTGCCGGCCTGGGGCTGGCGCAGACGCTGCCGGGCTACTTTCTGGCCTGGGCCGTCTTGGGCCTGGGGATGGCGCTGGGGCTCTACGACGCCGCGTTTGCCACCCTGGGGCGGCTCTACGGCACCCAGGCGCGCGGGCTGATCACCAACCTGACGTTGATCGGCGGCTTTGCCAGCACCGCGGCCTGGCCGCTGAGCGCCTTTTTAGTAGCCACCTGGGGCTGGCGCGGCGCTTGCTTTGCCTATGCCGGGCTGCACCTGGCCCTGGGCTTGCCCCTGCACCTTTTCCTGCTGCCGCGGGAGAAACAGGCGCCGCTTGCCGCACCGCCGCCAGCGGCCACACCAGCAGCGCCCGCAGCGGCAAAGCGCCGGCAGGTGCTGCTGGTGTGGCTCCTGGGCGTGCAGTTCACGCTGCAGGTGGTGATTTCGTCGGTGCTCTCGGTGCACCTCCTGGTGCTGCTGCAGCGCCTGGGGCTCGACCTGACCGCGGCGGTGGCCCTGGGCACCCTGGTGGGGCCTTCCCAGGTGGGCGGCCGCCTGCTGGAAGCCGCGGTGGGCCGCCGCTTCCACCCGGTATCAACGGCGATTGCCGCCAGCCTCTTCGTCACTGCCGGCGTTGGCCTCCTGTTCACCGCCCATCCCTCGGTCATGGCCGCAGGGTGTGTGCTGTACGGCGCCGGCAATGGCATCAAGACCATCGTCAAGGGCACCTTGCCCCTGGCGCTGTTTGGCGCCGCCGGCTATGCCACCTTGCTGGGGCGCCTGGCCCTGCCGATGCTGCTGGCCCAGGCCATCGCCCCCACCCTGGTGGCCGTCGCCTGGGCCGAGGCGCAGCCCGAAGGGCTGCTGGGGTTTCTTACCGCCGTGGCCCTGCTCAACGTCTTCCTCGCTTACGCCTTGCGCCTGGTGGCCCTGGCGCGCCGCGACGCCTGCTGAGGTGGCCTGCGAGCGGGAGGCCCTCAAGCTCCCCTGGACAGGCAAGGCCATCTAGAGTAGGGTAACCCTGCCGGGAAGCGTGCCAGCCCGCGGCCGCGCCCCTGGCCGGCAATCACCACTTGTGGCAAGCGGAGGAACGTCCCATGCACGTCTTGGAGCTCATCAAGGAAACCAGTCCCATCATCGGCAAGGCGGGGGCGGCTTTTTACTTTCACCCCGACACCCTGGCCCGCGGCCGGGAAATCGGCCTCGACGGCTTTCGCTTCTACATGCTCGGGCGGGGTGGCGTCCTTGGCGACGCCGAAGCCGAGGTGGTGGCCAGCGCCTTTGGCTACTTCCACCCGGCTTTGGTGGCCCGCATGTGGAACTCGGCCCGCGAGCGGGTGGCGCCGCGGGAGGCGGCCCGCGTCTACTTTCAGTGCTGCGCCCACCTGGGGCGGGTAAAGCTGGCTCAGGTCGAGGGGCTGGAGGCCTTCTGCGCCGCCGCCGAAAAGGTGATTGCCGCTGCCAACCCCGCCGGCCTCCCCCTCTACGCCGGTATCGCTGCCCAGCCCCGTGTCGAGGACCTGCCGGGCCGCGCCTTGCAGCTGGTGGCGGTGCTGCGCGAGCTGCGCGGCAGCCTCCACCTGGTCGCGGTGGTCGCCTCGGGCCTGGCGCCCGAAGTGGCACACGCCATCCGGCGTCCCAATGACGTCAAGACCTTTGGCTGGGATCCGGCACCCACCTACACCGAAGCCGACCGCGCCAAGCTCGACGCCGCCGAAGCCCTAACCAACGCCTTGCTTGTGCCGCCTTACAGCGCCCTCGACGAGACGGCCAGGGCGGCATTTCTCGACGGCGTGCGGGCCATCGGCGCCGCCCTCGAGGTCCAGCCCTGAACCGCCACAGAAAAAAGTACTCTGACCCCAATTTCTAGCGGGCGGGTTTGACCCAGATGCCGCGGTCGTGCATGAGCTTGATCTGGCGCTTGATGACTTTTTCGCGGTACTCGGCGTGCTTCATCGGCTTGCGCCGCAGGTAGAGGTTTTTGGGGTAAATGGGCTGCTCGTAGACGAGCTGGTAGAGCTCGGTGCGCAGGTCCTTGAGCCAGTTGTCCCACTGCGCCCGGGCACGGTGGTCGCGCAGCGCCTCGATGTCGATCACCCCGGCCACGTACGTCGAGCCGGCGCCGTACTCCTGCTTGCCGACGATGCGGCCCTTGTAGTCGATGATGAACGAGCGGCCGCCAAAGGTGTCGATGGGTGTCGTCTCTTCGGGGAAGAGATAATACGTGCCCATGTTGGGCGCAACGATATAGAGGTTGTTGTCCAGCGCCCGCGCTCGGCTCTGGATCTCGAACATCTCGTTGCCCGTCGCCGGGTGCGGGTAAGAGGCGCGGTAGACCACCTCGGCGCCGTTCATCGCCAGGGCGCGGGCGTTTTCCGGATACGAGCCCTCGTTGGCCATCATGATCCCCAGGCGGCCGATTTCGGTGTCGGCCACCGGCCAGAAGGCGTCCAGGGTGCGCCCGTACTTCTCGATCCACCAGTCGTAGACGTCGTGCGGGCACACCGAGTGCTCTACCGGAAAGAGCGGCGACACCTTGTAGTGCTGCAGGATGACTTCGCCCTTGGGGTTGAGGATGAAGCCCACGTTGAAGAAGCGGTCTTTGAGGTCGGGATGGCGGGGCCTTGGCCTGCGCCATGATGAAGACGTCGTACTCGCGCGCCAGCCGGCCCAGCGCTTCGGTTTCCTCGCCGGGAATGTCGATGGCGCACTCGCGCGCAAACGTGACGTGATCGAGGTCGAGCACCTCGTCGTTGAAGCCCTGCAGCGCCCCTTCGGGAATGGCGATCAGGCGCACCGGCAAGTCGAGGCTAGAAAGCCAGGCGGCGGCTTTCACCAGGTGGGCCAGGTGCTCGAGGTTGATGCGAATATCGGCCCGCTTGCGAATGCCGCGCACCGTGGGAATCAGGCCAACCGCGGTGTAAGGCTTGATCATGGCACGCCTCCTCCTGCGCCGTAGGCCGGCTTGCCGCTACACGCCCACTTTGGGCAGCCGCTGCAGGGCCTCGGCGACTTTTTCTTCCGGGTACGCGTAGTCTTGCAGCTTGCCGGCAAGAAAGGCCTCGTAAGCCCCAAGGTCGAAGTGGCCGTGGCCGGAGAGGTTGAAGAGAATCGTGCGCCGCGTGCCCTCGGCCTTGCAGCGCAAGGCTTCATCGATGGCCACGCGCACCGCGTGCGCCGTCTCCGGTGCCGGAATGATCCCTTCGGCGCGGGCAAACTGCACCGCCGCCTCAAAGGTGGCCAGCTGCGGCACCGCCACCGCCTCGATGACACCCTCGTCGTAAAGCTTGCACACCAGGGGCGCCATGCCGTGGTAGCGCAGGCCGCCGGCGTGCAGCGGCGCCGGCACGAAGGAATGGCCAAGCGTGTACATCTTGATGAGCGGCGTCAGCCCCACGGTATCCCCGAAGTCATAGACGTACTTGCCCTTGGTGAGGCTGGGGCAGGCGGTGGGCTCGACGGCGATGACGCGCAGGGCAGGGCGGGTGCCGCGCAGCTTGTCGGCAACAAAGGGAAAGGCAAGGCCGGCAAAGTTGGACCCCCCACCGGCGCAGCCAATGACGATGTCGGCTTCGTCGCCAGCCAGCGCGAGCTGCTTTTTGGCCTCCAGGCCGATCACCGTCTGGTGCAGCAGCACGTGGTTGAGCACGCTGCCCAGGGAGTACTTGGTGTCGTCGTGGGTGGCGGCATCTTCGACCGCTTCGCTGATGGCAATGCCCAGGCTGCCGGGCGACTGCGGGTCTTCGGCGCGCACCTTGCGGCCGGCTTCGGTGTCCGGGCTGGGGCTGGGCACCACCTGCGCCCCCCAGGTCTCCATCATCACCCGCCGGTAAGGCTTCTGCTCGTACGAGACCCGCACCATGTAGACCTTGCACTCGAGGTCAAAAAAGCGGCAGGCCATGGCCAGGGCCGAGCCCCACTGGCCGGCGCCGGTCTCGGTGGTGAGACGGCGCACGCCTTCCTGCTTGTTGTAGTAGGCCTGCGCCACCGCGGTGTTGGGCTTGTGGCTGCCCGCCGGGCTAACGCCCTCGTACTTGTAGTAAATGTGCGCCGGGGTGTCGAGGGCCCGCTCCAGGCGCCGGGCGCGAAACAGCGGCGTCGGCCGCCACTGCCGCAGCACCTGGCGCACCGGCTCGGGAATGGGAATCCAGCGCTCCTGGCTGACTTCTTGCGCGATGAGGGCCATGGGGAAGAGGGGGGCCAGGTCCTGAGGGCCGATGGGCTGGCCGGTGGCGGGGTGGAGCACCGGCGGCAGCGGCGTCGCCAGGTCGGCAAGCAGGTTGTACCACTGCGTGGGCAGCTCGCTTTCGTCGAGCGTGTACTTAATGCGGGCCTCGTCTGCTTGGCTCATGGGCGTCCCCTCACGCTGGAAAAAAGTCTGCACGCCGCCGGCCACTATAGCGAGCCGGCCGCGGCGGTGTCAAGACTTCAGATGCCGGACGGGTTTTCTGCAATGCGATGGGGATGCGCGTGCGGGCTTCAGGCGTCGCCGCGGGGAAGCGACACTTTCTGGTGGCCGTTGGCGCGCGGGCACATGTGGCCTTCGGGGTCAATGGGGCGATGGCACAGCACGCAGAGCGGCCGCCCGCCGGCCACCGCGTCGGCGCAGGCCTTGCTCAGCACGCGCGCCTGCTCGCGGGTGAAGCGGCAAGAAAAAGTCGGCACCCGCACCCCGGCTTCTTCGTCTTCGAGCGCGTGGGCCACCAGCACCAGGCGGTCCTCGGCCGCCGCGTAGCCCAGCGCCAATCGCCCAACTTTGAATTCCACGGTGGGCTCGTCCGGAAAGCTGGTAATGGGCGCTGCCGGCTCTCCGGCGTGGCGATCCGGCAGCGTCAGCTGCTCGAGCAAGCGCGGGATGGCCTCCCCCAGGGCCGCTAGCTGCTGCTTTTCTACCCACAAGGCCGCCGACTGCGTCCCGCGCAGGATGCGCACCCGAAAGGTCCGCTTACCCGGCGTGCCAATGGCCTCGGCGTCGATGGCATCAACGGCGGCAAAGTCGTACTGGGCTTCGGCCATGGGCGCACTTCTCCGCCAGCGAGAGGTGTCGTTAAACTTAGCGCAGCGGCACCGCCGTTGCAAGCGCGCCGTTGACAAGCGCACGCGGCGCGTGGTACCCTGCTCCCCTGCGGCGCTTAACCGACGCAAGCCTCGGGCGTTTCCGACAACGTCTCACCGTGGTGCAGCAAAGGAGGCCGACGATGGCGTACACCCTGCTTGGCAAGCGGTTGCCGAAACCCGATGCGACGGGTCGCGTTACCGGACGCGTCCTTTACGCCGACGACGTGACCCTCCCCGGGGTGCTGGTGGGCAAGATCCTCGGCAGTCCTGTGGCCCACGGCCGCATCCGGCGCCTCGATACCCGCAAAGCCCAGAGTCTGCCAGGAGTGCACGCCGTGGTCACCGCCCAGGACGCCCCGCCGACGCGCTACGGCGGCATCATCCGCGACAAGTGCATTTTTGCTGCCGACCGCGTGCGCTACCACGGCGACCCCATCGCCGCCGTCGCTGCTGAGAACGCCGACATTGCCGAGGAGGCGCTGCAGCTCATCGAGGTGGAAATCGAGCCCCTGCCGGTGCTCATCGACCCCAAGGAAGCGGCCGAAAGCGCGCTGCTCATCCATCCCGAGTGGGAGACTTACACGGCCATCCCCAACCTCGGCCGCCAGGGCAACATCACCTCCACCGGACGCGTGCAGTGGGGGGACGTGGCGCGCGGCTTTGCCCAGGCCGACTACGTCTTTGAGGACCGCTTTGAAGTGGCTATGGCCCACCAGATGTATATCGAACCGCGGGCTTCGATGGCGCGCGTCGAGCCCGACGGCCGCATCACCGTATGGACTTCGACGCAGGGCATCTTCCCGCTGCGCGATCATCTGGCCCTCATCTTCGGCCTGCCGGCCACCAAAGTGCGCGTCGTGCCCACAGAAATCGGTGGCGGCTTCGGGGGCAAGATCGCCCCAGTGACCGAGCCGGTGGCCATCTTGCTGGCACAAAAAACGGGGCGGCCGGTAAAAGTGACCTACACGCGGCACGAGGACTTCCTGAGCACCACGCCGCGGCGGCCGGCCATCATCGAGCTCAAAACCGGAGTGATGCGCGACGGCACCCTGGTGGCCCGCCAAGCCCGGGCTTACTTTGGCAACGGCGCGTACCACATCGCCACCGGGTACAACTTTGGCGAGGGCACGGTGGGGCGCCTGACCGGCCCCTACCGCATTCCCCACGTGGACCTTTTCTCCTGCACCGTCTACACCAACCAGCCCCCTTGCGGCGCTTACCGCGCCCCGGGCAGCCCGCAGGTCCTCTTTGCCGTCGAGTCGCAAATGGACATGATTGCCCGGCGCCTGGGGCTCGACCCCCTGGAAATCCGCAAGAAAAACGCCCTGCGGCCGGGCGACCAGACGGCCATTGGCGACGTGGCCAACGCCGCCGACCTCGTAGAGCTGCTCGACCGGCTGGCGGCCGAGGCCAACTGGCACGCCCCCAAAGCCCCTCACCGCGGCCGTGGCCTTGCGGTGGGCTTCTGGGCGTCGCGCGGTATGCCCGGCAGCAACGTGCTCAAGATGAACCCCGATGGCACGGTGACCATCACCACCGGTTCGGTGGACTTGAGCGGCACCCACAGCACGCTGCAGCAAATCGCCGCCGAAGAACTGGGCCTCTCTATGGAGCAAGTCGGTATCGTCACCGGCGACACCGACACGGCGCCGGTGGCGCCGCTGAGCGCCGGCAGCAACATCGTGCGCAGCATGGGCTGGACGGTGCGCGCGGCCGCCGAGCAGCTGCGGCAGCTCATTCTGGAAATCACCGCCGCCCAGCTGGAAGCCAATGTCGACGACCTGGAGATCCGCGATGGCTGGGTCTACGTCAAAGGCTCGCCAGATCGCGGCCTGCACTTCCGCGACGTGTACAAAACGGCCATTGCCACCAAAGGCGGCCCCGCCCATGGCCGCCGCTTCGACGCCCATGCAGGTGACCACTTTGCAGTACGCGCCGCAGGTGGCCGAGGTAGAAGTCGACCCGGAGACGGGCGAAGTGCGGGTGGTGGCGCTCACCGTGGTGCAGGATGCCGGCTTTGCCCTCAACCCCCTGTCGGTGGAAGGGCAGATGGAGGGCGGCGCCACCCAGGCCCTGGGCTACGGGCTGGCCGAGCAGATGGTCTTTGACCGCGCCAGCGGCCGCAACCTCAACCCCGGCCTGCTCGACTACAAGATTCCCAGCGCCCTGGATGTGCCCCGCATCAAGTCGGTGATTGTGGAAGTGCCGGCCCAGGGCACCGTCTACGGCGCCCGCGGTGTGGGCGAGCCGCCCATCGTGGCCACCGCCGCCGCCATTGCCAACGCCGTGGACGACGCGGTGGGGGCGCGGGTCACCCAGCTGCCGCTCACGCCTGAGCGGGTGCTGGCGGCGCTGCGCCAGCGGCAAGCCCGCAGCTAGCGCCCGCTGGCCTCCTCAGCCTGCGCCTGGTGGCCAAAGACGCGGCGCAAGAGCTCGGTCACGCGCGCCGCCGGGTCGCGGCGCAGGCGCTTTTCCTCTTCGGCCACCATCAGGAAAAGGCCGTCGAGGGCTTTGCGCGTGACGTAGTCACTCAGGTCGATGGCCTCTACCCTGAGGAAGGGCAGGGCCCGCAGGGAGTCCAAAAGGGCCTGGTATGCCTGTACCGTGCCCAGCTGCCGCAGCGTTTCGTCGACAGTAGGGCGAAAGGCCGCGTAAAGCCCGTCACCGGCTTTGGCCTTGAAGAATTCCGTGGCCGCGGTGTCGCCGCCTGCGAGGATCTGGCGCGCATCGGCAAAGCTCATGGTGGCAATGGCGTCCCAGAAAAGCGACTTGGCCGCCGGCACGGCCCGCTCCGCGGCCCGGTTCATCTGCACTTCCAGCGCCTTTACCCGCTCGCCCTGCCCGAGGAGGCGCAACCCCGTCTCCAGCGGCTCCAGCGCGCGCGGAAGGGGAATTCTCACCCGCGGCTCGCCCAGGAAGCCGTCTTCCCGGCCCAAGCGGCTGACGGCCAGCTCGGTCCCGAGCCGCAGCGCCGCTTTGAGCCCTGCGGCCAGCTGCGACGCAGGAAGCGGCGCCGGCGCCGCCGCCTCTTTGCCGCCGCCAAAAAGCTCAAACAGGCGTGGGATGGCCTCTTGCGCGCCGACCACCCCGGTGCTTAGCAGCGGGCCGGCAAGCCCAAGGACGAGGAGAAGTGTGTACATAAAGGCTCCTTCCTGAGGAGAACACGATGGGAGGCAGCCCGCTGCCTCAGCGCTTGAACAGCCCTTTCAAAGACCGTTGCAGCTGCTGCAGAGGCTTGGATTCTTCTGGCGCCGCCGGTGGCGCCGGCTCTGGCGTCAGCCCTGGCAAGGGCTTATCGAGCAGCTTTTGCAATGCGGTGCCGGCTTTTTCCTGCACTTTTTCCGCCACCGCCGCTTTGGCCCGCTGCATAAGCGCCGCCTCGTCGAGAGCAACGCGCGGCTGGGTGACCGTGCCCGCCACGGTGAAGGGAAGGGCGATGCGCCCCTCGCCGTCCTGCAAGAAAGCCGCCCGCGGCCCAAAGGCGCGAGCCAGCTCACCGCGCAGCAACGTCCGGCCTGTAAAGGCAAGCGAGCCATCGAGCCCCAGCACGCCCTTGGCTTCCACCTCCACGTCCTTGCCGGTCAGGCGCAAGGCGTCGGTGAGGATTTTTCCCTGCACCACGTTGACCGCCGCCTGCAGGGTGTCGAAGGACTGCGCGGCCAGCGCTTGCGGCACGGAAAAGCCGGCAAGCCGGCTTACCCCCTGCAGGCCCAGGGCCAGCTTGGGTAACAGGTCAAGGGTGGTGAGCTGCACCCCGGTGATGCGCACCTTGCCCGTGCCGGTAAGGGTGCGGCTGAGGGCTTCCCAGGCAAGCCCTTTGCCACGAAAGACCACCTCGCTGCTTAGCGTTCCCAAGAGGAGGTTTTTTGTCGGGGTAAGCGCGTTGAGCAAGTCGGCGGTCTTGACGTCGGCCACGCGCACTGCGAGAGCCACGTCGGGCTCAACCGGCACCAGGTTGGCTTGCAGCTGGCCAGCAAAGGTGCCGCCGTAGGCAGCAAAGCGCTGTGTGCTCTGGAGCTTGCCGTTGACGAGCGCCACCTCTGCCACCAGCTGCTGTACCTGCAGCTGTTTGAGCTGAGCCGCTTCGACGCGCACCGTGCCGCGCAGGGTCAACGGGGGCACGCCGGGGCGCGTGGCCGGCGTTGGAGGGGCGGCAGCCGCTGGCGTGGCCCCTGCCGCCGCTTGCTGGTCAAAGTGCAGCTGCTGCGCCTGCACGTCAAACGTCACTTCCGGCGGTTGCGCCGCCACCAGCCGTGCCTGCACCCGCCCCTGCACGGCAGTGGCCTCTAGTCGCATCCCGCTCCCCTCGCCAGCCCCGCGGAAAGGGCCGCTGCGCAGGGAGACGTGCGGCAGGCGGAGCTCGGCTTCGGCTCGCAGGCGCTGCAGCGTGCCTTGCAGCGTGCCTTGCAGCTGGGCCTGGCCCTTGACTTCGGCCGCCGGCGGCAAGGCAGCGGCAAGCGCCGGCAGGCGCGAGAAGAGTTCGCCAAGGGCTACTGGGTTGGTTTCCAGGCGCACGTCCAACTGCGGCGCGGTCTCGATCTGCTGCACGCGACCCGCGAGCGTGGCCTGCAGCGGTGCCAGCTCCAGCTGCAGCCGGGTAAGCTCCAGCTGGGCGCGAGCACGGTCCAGCCCTGCTGCCAGCGCCAGCCGCACGGGAGGAAGCGGCGGCGCCGCCTCGCCGGGAGCGCCAAAGACGGCCTGCGCCAGGGTGATCGTCCCGCTTGCCTCCAGGCGCGTGCCCAGGGTGCCGGTGACTTGGAGAGCGACAGAGAGGCGCCCGTCGCGCAAGGGCAGCGACGGCCCCAGATAGGGCGCCAGCTTGGCCACCACGAGGCCTTCGGCTTGCACGTCAAGGCGCAGCGGCACCTGCGCCACGTCGAGCGTCGGGGGAAGCGGACCAAAGCGGCCGCGCAGGCGCAGGTTCCGCTCGCCCTCGCTGAGCACCGCCGCGCTGAGGTCGAACTCAAGCGGCAAATCCACGGCCCGCTGGCTCACCGTGGCTTGCACATCCCGCACCGTGGTGGTCAGCGCCTGCCCTGGCACCGTGTGGCGATCGATGAAGGTGACGTCGACGTCGCGCAGGAGCAGCTGCGACACCAGCAGGGCAGCCGGCAGGCCGGCAGGGGCCGAAGTGCCGGGCGCCTGCGACGGGGACGGCGGCGGGGCCAGCAAGTCCTCGTAGTTGGTGCGCCCCCGCGCGTCGCGCTCCAGCACCAGGGTCCCGCGGCTGAGGACGAGGCTGCGGACCTCGACCGTGCGGCGCAGCAGGGGCAGCAGCGCCACGCGGATCGCCACGCGGTCCACTTCGACCAGGGTGGGGTGCTGCCAGCCGGGCGGGTTGTGCACGGCGAGCCCTTCGACGCTGGCGCCAAGCCAGGGAAGAAGGCGCAGGCGAAGACGGCCAACCTCCACCTGGCGCTGCAAGGCCTGCTCGGCGTGGGCCACCAGCTTGGCCTTCACGCTGTCGAGCGAAACGAGGGCAGGCAAGACAAGAAGCAAGGCAACGATGAGGGCGCAGAAGCCGGCAACGGCCAGCAACACGGTGCGCCACCGGCGCCGTCGTGCAGGGGCATGCATGGATGGTCTCCTGAAGTGAAAAAGGCGCCGCGGAGGACTCCGGCACAGGAGCAACCTTCGGCAGGCCCCTACACTTTACCACAGGTGGCACTGGCGTGCACGGAGCTTCTTGACGCGCTGGCAGCGCGGCGTACACTGGGCCTTGAGGAGGCACGCCCATGGAGCAGCGGCCGGCAGCAGGGCTGCAGCGCCTTTACCTTCTGCCCGACACCCGCGCCTGGGTGGCGGAAAGTGCTGCAGAGGCCTACCGCCGCACCGCGGCCTGGCCGCCGCAGGCGGTGCCGGAGAAGCTGGTGCGCTGCCTGTGGTTCGAAGCGCGCTGGCGGCCGGCGGTGCTACACACCCTGCGCGGGGAAGCGGTGGTCGTCCACTCGCCGGGGCGCTGGAACACGCAGGCAGGCCCCGATTTTCGCCACGCCGTGCTCGAGTTGGCCGGCCGCGGCCGCTGTCGCGGCGACGTGGAAGTGCACTGCTATGCCTCGGGCTGGACCGCCCACCACCACCACACCGACCCGCGCTACGCCAACGTGATTCTGCACGTCTTTCTCTGGAACGACCGCGCAGAGCAAGAAGCGCGGCGCGCCGACGGCCGCCTTGTGCCCCAGGTGGCGCTGGCGCCGCAGCTGCCCCAGCCCCTGTCAGCCTACCAGGCGGCCATCGCCCTCGAGGAGTACCCCGCCAGGCACGTGCCCCGGCCCGGCCGCTGCTACGAGGCCCTGCGCCGCTTGCCACACCACGAGGTGGCGCAGTTCCTGGCGCGGGCGGGCGACCTGCGCCTGTGGCAGCGCGCCTGGCGCTGGCAGCCGCGGGCCCGCGAAGTGGCGCTGTCGCAAGTGCTCTACGAGGCAGTGATGCGCGCCCTGGGGGTGGCGGGACACCGCCACGCCTTTCAGGCCCTGGCCGCCCGCGTGCCGTGGGCAGAGGTGCAGGGCTGCCTGCAAGCCGTCCCCGCCGCGGCGCGGGCGATCACGGCCGAGGCGCTCTTGCTGGGGCTTGCCGGCTTGCTGCCCCCGGCCGCTTTGGCGGCCGACAGCGAAACGCGCCGCTACGTGGCGGCGTTGCACGAGAGCTGGCGCCGGATACCGCCAGCGATCCGGCAGCGCGCCTGGCAGGGGATGTCCTGGCGCCAGCCCCACGGCCGCCCGAGCAACACGCCGTGGCGGCGCCTGGCCGCCATGGCCCAGCTGCTGGCCCGCTACCACACGACCGACTTGCTCGCCCTTAGCGTGCCCCTCTGCCGCGCGGCCGCCGGAGCGTCGCGCGGCCTGGCAGGGTGCCGGGCGCTGACCGCCATGCTGTCTTTCCCCGTCGAGTCGTACTGGACCCGGCGCCTGCGACTGGGCGGCGCCCGCGGCTCGGCCCAGCGCCTGCTCGGCCGCGAGCGTGCCCTTACCGTGGTCGTCGATGCCCTCTTGCCGGTGTTGCTGCTGCACGCCCAGCACCAGGCCGACGAGGTCCTGTCCGAGGGGGTCTGGGCCTGCTACCACGCCGCGCCTCGCCTGCCCGACAACCACCTGCTGCGCTACATGCGCCGCCGCCTGCTTGGCGACGAGCCGGCCTTGCTGGCGCTGGTGCGCGGGGCACGCCAGCAGCAGGGCCTGCTGCAGATCTTTCACGACTTCTGCGGCAACGATGAAGGCGACTGTCAGGGCTGCGAGTTTCCGCTGCTGGCGGCGCGCAGCTGAGGCACCACCTCGTGCGCCAGGCGCTGCGCCTGTTGGGCAAACTCGGCAGCACCAAACGTCGTGGGCACCAAGATGAGGTGGCGGGCCCCGGCGGCCACGTACGCCTGCAGGCGGGCGACACAGGCTTCAGGAGGGCCGACGACGCAGTAGCGGTCGATGAGCCGGTCAAACGGCTGGTTGTAGTTCGTGCTCAGGCGGGCGTTGGCCCGCTGGAAGGCCTCTTCGTAGGTATCGGCGACGTAGACGAACTGGTACAGCATGGGCTGGAACGCCGCCAGCGAGCGTCCCGCCTCGCGGGCAAAGGCGTCGATTTTGCGCAAGGCTTCGGCATACTGCTGCGGGGTAAACAAGTAGGGCATGTAGCCGTCGCCCAGGCGGGCCGCGCGCCGCATCGCCGCTTCCGAGCGGCCGCCCACAATAATCGGCGGGCCGCCTGGCTGCACCGGCTTGGGGCGCATGGCCACGTCGCGGAAGCGCACGTAGCGCCCCTCAAAGCTCGCCGTTTCCTGCGTCCACAGGGCGCGCAAGACGGCAATCGCCTCGTCGGTGCGGCGGCCGCGCTCCTTCACCGGCACGCCGCAGGCCTCAAACTCCTTGGGGTATTCACCCCCTACGCCAACCCCCAGGAGGACGCGCCCGCCCGAAATGACGTCGAGGGTGGCCACCGCCTTGGCCACCGCCGCCGGCGGGCGCAGGGGCAGCAGCAGCACGGCGCTGCCGATGCGCAGGCGCCGGGTGCGGGCGGCCAGCGCCGCCATGGTGGTCACGGCATCAAACGTGGGAACGTGGAAGGCAATGTGCTCGCTCACCCAGAGGGCGTCGTAGCCCAGCGCCTCCGCCATTTCCGCCTGGGTCAGGTCAAAGTCGCCCACCAGCGGCAGCGTCAGGCCAACTTGTAGCGGGGCGTTCACGTTCCTCTCCTCAGGAGCGCTCGTGGCGGGCAATGGCCGTGCGCAGCTCCTCTGCCAGCTTCGGGTTGAGTTTTTCGAGAATGGCCAGGTGCTTGCGGGCCTCGTCGATTTTCCCCAGCGCCAGCCAGGCCTCGCCGAGGTACTCGTGGGCTTCTGCCAGGTTGGGGTCAAGGCGCAGGGCCTCTTCGTACAGCTCGATGGCTTTTTTGTACTTGCCCAGCTGGCGGTAGGCATAAGCCAGGTTGGTGTATGCCATGGCGTGCTGGGGATTGGCCTTGAGGACGCGCTTGAAGGCTTTGATGGCCCCTTTGTAGTCGCCCGCCTGCAGCTGCCGGTAGCCGGCTTCGTAATCTGCCGTCACTTGCTGGGGATTGACCTGCTGGTTCCAGGGGGTATCGCTGCTGCCGCCCATGTCCGCCCACCCGCCGGCCACGGCAAGCACCAGCATCGCCCCCACCAAGGCTGCTCCGCACGCGCGCATGGTTCTTCCTCCCTTGCTGCCGGTCTTGGACATCCCGCACCAGGACGCGGAGGACCACAGACCGCCTCATCGTACCAGCACCGCGGCTCTCCTGGCAAGCAAGGCAGGGTAGCGGCGCCTTTGCAGCCGTGGCCATGCCAGTGCGGGGCGCGAGACGAAATTAGGCTTGTCATGGCGCGCCCTTCCCCCCATAATGTTTATGTTGCTCCCCCGCATCTCTATACCTCTTACCCGGAACTCCTGGTGGTGAGCGCGCCCTACAGCATGGAGGAGGCAAGCATGGGTACGACGATCCCCACTTACGACAAAACGGCCAAGATCCCGATGAGCGAGTACCACGAAAGCCGCACCAACCTTGAGGGCATGCCGGTGACCACGCTGGAGAAGATCCCGGTGACCAACATGCCCAACATTTTCTCGTACAAGTCGTACGTCTTTGTCAAGCATCCGGAACTGGTGCGGCGCTTTGTCAAAGCCACCAAAGCCGACATCGGCGGCGTGGGCGGCCACGTGGTGGCTGCTGAAGAAGTCAAGGCGGTGGTCACCAAGTTCATCCTGGAGCACAACCGCTACAACGGCGAGCCGATCTTCACCAGCTTCATCGTCACCCACACCGGCGACGACATCGCCGTCACCGGCATCATGTCGGAGAACATCCCCATCGAGGCCGTCGACGGGCTGATGTGGGACGCCTTCATGGAAGGCACAGCCAAAGCGCGGGAGCTGGGGCTGTACGGCCCCGGCCAGGACCTGCTGGCCGATTCCTTTACCGGCAACCTGAAAGGGCTGGGGCCGGCTTCGGTGATGCTGCCACTGCCGGTGCGCAAGGAGAACCCCTCGCAGACGGTGTTCGTTTCGTTTGCCGACAAGACAGAGCCGTTTGCTTTCAACTACTACGCCACCGGCGCCTACGCCAACCCGCGCTTTAACACCGGCCTGCTCATTGCCGCCTCGAAGATGAAGCGCGGCTTTATTTTTGAGGTTGTTGACCTCGACACCCGCGCCCAGGCCATCGAGAGCGGTATCCACCCCAACGACACCAAAGCCCTCGAGGCCAAGATGGAAGAGCTGGGCACCGCCGGCGAGCGCGTCATCACCCTGCGTAGCCCCGAGGACCTCTTTGACCTCGAAGCGCTCACCAAGAGCTCCCGCTACGTGGTGGCCCGAATTTACAGCCGCACCGAAAACGACGAGAAAGGCGAACTGGGCTACATCGTCTCGGCGGAGCGGCTGCACAACATCAAAACCGCCAAGGGCTTTGTCTACGGCGGCAAAGACGACCCCATCCTGCTCGCTTTGGCTCAGTCGGACTGGCCGGCGCCGGGGGAGATTACTTCGCCGTTTGTCAACGTCCCCATCGTGCCCGGAGACTGCCGCGGCAGCCACGGCTTGCACATCTTCCCGGTGCCCATCAACTCGCAGACTTCCTTCTGGTCCGGGCCGATCATTTCGGCGGTGACTCTGAGCGTCAACCTCCACACCGGGCGCATCGGCGCCATTGCCGACCAGTTTGCCCTGGGCACGCCTTGGGACTGGGTGCGGCAGCAGGCGGCAGCGAGCATGGTGCAGTTTCGCACCGCCCACGGCACGCGGCAGCCGGCTACCCTGCACGAGGACGAGCTGGAGTACCAGGAAGGCTGGAAGGAGCGCAAGCGGCGCCTGGAGAAAGCCTTCGAGTTCCGCCCCGTGCACACCGACGGCGTGCCTTCGCCCAAGCCCTGAGAAGGCATGGGGCACCTCTTGCGGGGTGCCCCACCCCTGGACAGCTGCTCTCGCGCGGGGGCTGCCGGCGCAAGAAGCGGCGCTCCCTGCGCGGCCGCATGCAAGCCTTCACGCTCAGGTCATTTCGAGGGCGCTGGCGGTGCCGACCAGGACCTTGGTACCGTCGGCTTTCTCGCTCCACACCGCCACCTGCGCCTCGCTGCCGCGCGCCGTGGTTTGGCGGCCGGTAATCACCCCGCGCGTGGTGAAGGGCTCGTTGACCCAGAGGACATTGGTGAACTTCACGTCCAGGCGGCCGCCCAGGAACCAGCCGCGGCCAAAGTGGTGGGTGAGCAGTTCCGAGACGCAGGCCAGGGTCATGCGGCCCCCAATAACGATATCAGGAAAGCCGAGCTTGCGCGCCTCGTCGCGGTCGTTGTGGTAGTTGCGGCCGGTGTAGAAAAAGGCGTTGCACATCGCTTCGGTGAAGGTCTTTTTGAGCTCTAGCGCCAGGGGCTCGCCGGCAGGCGGGGTGAAGGCGCGCGCCCCTTCTTTGTGCTTGGGGTCGCGTAGCGACACCTCCCCCTGATAATCCGAAGGCAAAAAGCTCTGGTGGTGGCGACCCCAGGCCACCGGCTGCCCGGCTTCGTCGGTGAGGGTTACTTCTTGCACCACCACCTCGCGCCCCCGCTTGGCGTAGCGGTCGGCAACGCGGGCGTGGCAGCGCAGCGTCTGCCCCACGCGCACCGGGGCGGCCAGGGCCCACTCCTGGCGGATCCACAAGTTGCCGACCAGGTTGTCCAGGTACCAGCCCTGGAAGCGGGTGCTCACCTCCTGGAAAATGAGCGCTGGGGCCACCGGTCCGCCAAAGGGGGAGGGGCCACGATACCAGGGATGGTCGGCTTCCAGGCCGTCGAGGTAGTGGTCGACCATCTCCTGGGTGATAGTCAGCTCCAGGGTTCCCAGGTCCTTCCCCACGTAAACATCGGCCATCTGCGGTTCCTTTCATGGCAAGGGGAGACGGCTTGCGGGCAGGCCACGGCCGGCCGCGGTCTCGCCGTCCGTTGTAGCAAAGACCGCGGTGGCGCGCAATCCAAATGAGGCCAGCCCGCCTTCTCCCGTGGCTTGCCGGCACGCGTCCTGACAGATCGCTTGCGCCGCGGGCGCACAAGCCCATGACGGCGCTCAGGAAGTCTCCGGAATCGCGTTATTGAAGAAAAATGAACGCATTACTAACTTGACTCGGGTGTCTCGGCAATTATACTGACGCTGCCTTTGGCTTACGGCCAGGGGGATGTCTGCCGCGGTGGTTGGCGCAAACCTGCAGGGAAGTCGGTTGCCAAAGAACAACGCCAGGGAGGAGGGAGTCCCATGAAGCGAATCCGGTGCCTGTGGCTCTATGGGGTGGTCCTCGCGGCGGCCGTGGGACTGCAAGCCGCAGCCGGCAGCGCCCAGCCCGCCCCGGTGCAAGTGGCGTTCTGGCACGCCATGCGCGGCCCGCTGGGCGAAGTGCTGGAGGGGATCGTGGCGGGCTTCAATGCCTCGCAGTCCCAGTACCGCGTCAACGCCACCTTCAAAGGCTCTTACGCCGAGACCATGGTGGCAGCCATTGCGGCCTTCCGCGCCGGCAACGCTCCTCACATCGTGCAGGTCTTCGAAGTGGGCACCGCGACGATGATGGCGGCACGCGGCGCCATCAAGCCGGTCTACGCGCTGATGGCAGAGACCGAGACGCCGTTTGACCCGAGCCATTACATCCCGGCGGTACAGGCTTACTACACCACAGCCGACGGCCGCATGCTTTCTATGCCTTTTAACAGCTCCACCCCGGTGCTGTGGTACAACAAGGACGCTTTTCGCACCGCTGGCCTGTCTCCCGAGCAGCCGCCGCGCACCTGGGCAGAGGTGCGGGAAGCAGCACGGCGCATTCGAGCTACCAACGCCGCACCTTGCGGGCTTTCTACCGCCTGGCCTACCTGGGTGCACTTCGAGAACTTCGGCGCCATCCACGACGTGCCGTTTGCCACGCGGGCCAATGGGTTTGAGGGCACCGACGCCGAGCTGCTGATCAATGCGCCGCTGTACGTGCGCCACCTCGAGACGCTGGTGGCCATGCAGCGCGAGGGCACCTTCAAGTACGGCGGCCGCGATGCCGCCGGCGACGCCCTGGGGCCTTCCGGGGAGTGCGCCATGCTTACCGCCTCTTCGGCCCTCTTTGCCCGCTACCAGCGCGAGGCCCGCTTTGCCTGGGGCGTGGGCTTCCTGCCCTATTACGACGACGTTCCGGGGGCGCCCAAGAACTCCATCATTGGCGGCGCCTCGCTGTGGGTGATGACGGCGCCGCGGCGCTCGCGCGAGGAGTATCAGGCGGTGGCGGCCTTCTTCCGCTATCTGAGCAGCCCTGAGGTGGCCGCCAAGTGGCACATGGACACCGGCTACCTTCCCATTACTTTTGGCGCCATCGAGCGGGCCCGCGCCCTGGGCTACTACGAGCGCCATCCGTGGGCCGAGATCCCGATCCGGCAGCTGACCCGCACGCAGCCCACGGTGAACTCCAAAGGGCTCCGGCTGGGCAACTTGCCGGAGATCCGCACCATCCTCTATGAGGAGATCGAAAAGGCCTTGCAAGGGCAGCAGACGCCAAAGGCGGCCCTTGACGCCGCGGTGCGGCGTGGCAACGAGGTGCTGCGCCAGTTCCAGCGCACCGTTGGCCAGTGAGGCAGCGCCCGGTGCGCTCTGACCCTGGTACGGCAGGAGGATAAGGGGTGCGGCGCGCCACGTTTCGCGCCCCGCTTCTGTCCTACCTGCTGGTGGGTCCGCAGCTGCTGGCCACTGCGGTGTTTTTCTACTGGCCGGCGCTCCAGGGCCTCTACCAGTCGCTCCTGGTGCAAGACCCCTTCGGCCTGCGGACGTCTTTTGCCGGGCTGAGCAACTTCGTGGCGGTGCTTGGCGACCCCCTGTACCGCGATGCCGTGAAAGTCACGTTGATCTTCTCCGCGCTGGTCGTTGCGGCGGCCATGCTCCTGGGGCTGGCCTTGGCCGCCGCCGCGGCGCAGCCCCTGCGCGGCTTGCGCTTTTACCGCACCCTGCTGGTGTGGCCCTACGCGGTGGCTCCGGCGGTGGCCGCGGCCCTGTGGCTGTTCCTGGCCCATCCTAGCGTGGGCCTTGTGGGCCGGGCCCTGGTGCGCTGGGGGCTGCAGTGGGACTACACCCTCAACCCGCTGCACGCCATGGCGCTGGTGGTGGTGGCCTCGGTGTGGCCCCGCGTGGCATACAACTTCGTCTTCTTCCTGGCCGGCATGCAGTCCATCCCCGGCACCGTGCTCGAGGCCGCCCGCGTGGACGGTGCCACCTGGTGGCAGGCTTTCCGCAGGATTACTTTGCCCCTGCTTGCCCCCACCACGTTTTTCCTGCTGGTGGTGAATACCCTCTACGCCCTCTTTGACACCTTTGCGGTGATTCACGCCCTGACCCGGGGCGGTCCGGGAAAGGCCACCGAGACCCTGATCTACAAGGTGTACGTCGACGGCGTGGTGAACCTGAACCTGGGCACCTCCAGCGCCCAGTCGGTGATTTTGCTCTTTCTGGCCGTGGTCCTCACGGCCTTTCAGTTTCGGTTTGTCGAGCGGAGGGTCTTCTACGCATGAGGTGGCGACGCCACGGGCGCTTCCTGCCTGCCCACGCGGTGCTCCTGGCCGGGGTGGCCCTTTTTGCGTTCCCCGTCTACGTGGCGTTTGTGGCTTCCACCGCCGACTTGCCCGAGGTGACCGCGGGAACCATGGGCCTGCTGCCGGGGCCGCACGCCGGCGAAAACTACTGGAAGGCGCTGGTCACCGGCAGCGGGGAGCGCGTGCGCAGCGTCCCCATGGCGCGGGCCATGCTCAACAGCCTGGGGGTGGCGCTGGGCATTGCGGTGGGGAAGATCGTGCTGTCGCTGCTGTCGGCTTACGCCATCGTGTTTCTCCCTTTCCGCGGCCGCACCCTGGCTTTCTGGACCATCTTCCTCACCCTCATGCTGCCGGTGGAGGTGCGCATCATTCCCACCTACAAAGTGGTTGCCGACCTGGCCCTGGTCGACACCTACCCGGGCATCATCTTGCCCCTTACCGTGTCGGCCACCGGCACCCTGCTGCTGCGGCAGTTTTTCCTTACCGTGCCCGACGAGCTGGTGGAGGCGGCAAAAATCGACGGCGCCGGGCCGCTGCGCTTTTTGTGGAGCGTGCTGCTTCCCGTGTCGCGCCCCACCCTCGCTGCCCTCTTCGTGGTACTGTTCATTTACGGCTGGAACCAGTACCTGTGGCCGCTGCTGGTCACCACCTCGGCGAGCAAAGAAGTGGTGGTGGTGGCCATCACCAAGATGATCGGCACCGGCGAAGCCCTCGTCGACTGGCCGATGATCATGGCCAGCGCCCTGCTGGCGTTGCTCCCGCCCACGCTGGTCATCGTGACCATGCAGCGCTGGTTCGTTCAGGGACTGACGGAGACCGAGAAATGAGGCCGAAGCGGTACGTCGTGGCCGTAGATCAAGGCACCACCAGCACCCGCTGCCTGATCCTGGAGGCGCAGGGCCGGGTGGTGGCAATGGCGCAGCGCGAGCACCGGCAGATCTATCCGCAGCCGGGCTGGGTGGAGCACGACCCGCTGGAGATCTGGGACCGCACCCAGGAGGTGATCGCCGCCGCCCTGCACGACGCCGGCATCGACGCGGCGGCCGTGGCTGCCCTTGGCATCACCAACCAGCGGGAAACCACGGTGGTATGGGAGCGGCGCACGGGCCGCCCCCTCGGCCACGCCATCGTGTGGCAAGACACGCGCACCGCCGCCTTGTGCCAGGCGCTCGAGCAGCAGGGCCTGCAGGAGCGCTTCCGCGCCACCACCGGCTTGCCCCTGAGCACTTACTTTAGCGGGCCAAAGCTTCGCTGGCTGCTTGACCACCTTCCCGGCGCCAGGAAAGCGGCACAGCGCGGCGAGCTGCTCTTTGGGACCATGGATACCTGGCTCATTTGGTGGCTCACCGGCGGCCCCAGCGGCGGCGTGCACGTCACCGACCCTACCAACGCCAGCCGCACCCTGCTCATGGACCTGCGCCGCCTGCAGTGGGACGAGGGGCTCTGCGGCCTCCTCGACATTCCACCGGCCATGCTGCCGCAGATCCGCGCCAGCAGCGAGATCTACGGCACGGTGGCCAGCGGCCCGCTGGCCGGGGTGCCGGTGGCCGCCGCCCTTGGCGACCAGCAGGCTGCCCTCTTCGGGCAGGCCTGCTTTGCCCCTGGGCAGGCCAAGAATACCTACGGCACCGGCTGCTTTCTCCTGCTCAACACCGGCGCCACCCCGGTGCCGTCTCGCCACGGGCTGGTGACCACTGTGGCCTACCAGCTGGGCAGCGCACCGCCCGTATATGCCCTGGAAGGCTCGATCGCCATCGCCGGGGCACTGGTGCAGTGGCTGCGCGACAACCTGGGACTGATTGGCACCGCTGCCGAAGTCGAGGCGCTGGCGCAGACGGTGGCCGACAACGGCGGCGTGTATATCGTGCCTGCCTTTTCGGGCCTGTTTGCGCCTTATTGGAAGCACAACGCCCGCGGCGTGATCGTGGGCCTGACCCGCTACGTGCACAAGGGCCACCTGGCGCGGGCTGCCCTGGAAGCCACCGCCTTCCAGACCCGCGAGGTCTTGGACGCCATGCGCCGCGACGCCGCGGTGGCGGTGGAGGCCCTGCGCGTCGACGGCGGCATGGTGCGCAACGCCCTCCTCATGCAGATCCAGGCCGACATCCTGGGCTTGCCGGTGGTGCGCGCCACGGTGGCCGAGACCACCGCCCTGGGTGCCGCCTATGCCGCCGGCCTGGCTACCGGCGTGTGGCAGGACCTGGAGGAACTCAAATCCCTGTGGTCGGCAGACCAGGAATGGCAGCCGCGCCTGCCGGCAGCCCAGCGCGAGGCGCTGTACCGGCAGTGGCTGCGCGCTGTCGAGCGCACCTTTGACTGGCTGGACGCGTAAGATGGCCGCGCTTTGCCGCGCCGAGGCCCTGGCCGCCCTGGCCCGGGGCGTGGACGTGCTGGTGGTGGGCGGGGGCATCACCGGGGCCGGGGTGGCGCTCGATGCCGCCAGCCGCGGCTACCGCGTCGGCCTGGTGGAGCGCCAGGACTTCGCCTCGGGAACCAGCAGCCGCTCCACGCGCCTTATCCACGGCGGCATCCGCTACTTACCCCAGGGCCACCTGCACTTGGTGTCTCAGGCGCTGCAGGAGCGCAAGCGGCTCCTGCGGCTGGCGCCGCACCTGGTGCACCCTCTGGGGTTTGTGGTGCCGCTGTACGCCGGGACCCGCCGGCCGCTGGGGATACAGCTGCCACGCCTCCTGCAGCCCTTTGCCGCATTGGGAGTGCGGCTGGGGCTACTCGCCTACGACGTGCTTGCCCGCGATCCCCGGCTGCGCCACCGCGTCCTTAAAGGCGAGGCACTGGCCCAGCTGGCCCCGGACTTGCGCCGGGAAGGGCTGCGGCGCGCCTTTCTGTACTTTGACGCCCGCACCGACGACGTACGGCTCACCCACGCGGTGCTGGCGACGGCGCGCGCGCATGGCGCAGTGACGCTCAACTACGCCGAAGTCGCGGCCTTCTTGCACCGCCAGGGCCGCGTGGCCGGCGCAGGCGTGGTGGATCGCCTCAGCGGCCGCAGCCTGGAGGTGCCGGCGCGCGCGGTGGTGAATGCCACCGGCATCTGGGCCGAGCAAGTGGCGGCCTGGGGCGGCCCGCCGCCCTTTCACCTGCGCCACAGCAAAGGGGTCCACCTGGTGCTGCGCCCAGGTGCAGTGCGGGCCAGTGCTGCCCTGGTGATTCCCGAAACCGACGACGGGCGCCTCGCCTTTGTGGTGCCGTGGCGTGAGCGCTTCGTGCTGGGCACCACCGACACGCCGTACCACGGCGAGCTCGATGCCCCGGGGGTGGAAAAGGCTGAGGTGGATTACTTGCTAGAGCACGCCAACCGCTACCTGACCGCGGGGCTGCGGCCGCAGGACGTGGTGGCCGCTTATGCCGGCATCCGGCCCCTGGTGAGCCGCGCGCAGGGCCCTACCGCCTCGCTGCCGCGTGACCACGTGGTGGTGGTGTCCGGCAGCGGGCTGATCACGGTCACCGGCGGCAAGCTGGCCACTTACCGCCGCATGGCCCAGGACGCCGTGGACGCCGTGGTGCGGCAGGAAGGCAGGAGGCGCCCCTGCCGCACTCACCGCCTGCCGCTGGCCGGCGCCGCCGGCCTGGAAGCGGCCGATGCCGCCTTGCCGCCCCTGGCGCCGGCGTCGCGCACCCACCTGCTGGAGACGTACGGCAGCCTGGCGCGCGACGTGGTGGCCCTGGCCCGCGAGGACGAACGCCTCCTGCAGCCGCTCATCCCCGGTCTCCCGCATCTTGCTGCCGAGGTGGTCTACGGCTGCCGCGCCGAGCAGCTCGTTTCTCTGGCCGATTGCCTCTTCCTGCGCACGCGCCTGGCGCTGCTCGACCCCAACGCCGCAGATGCCGTGGCGCCACAGCTGGCTATCCTGATGGCCAAGGAACTGGGGTGGGACGAGGCAGAAGTGGCCCGCCAGCTGGCGCAGTATCGCGCCCGCCGGCGCCTGGAGGCACCACCTCCTGCGGGGAACCCGCACTTTCCCGCGTGAGGCAGAAAGGCAACGCGCCGCTAAGCAAGCACCACGTCGAGGGTCAGCGCCAGGTGCTCGAGGCGAAACGGCTTGCGCAGGAGGGCGTCGAAGCCAAGGGCGTGCGCCTGGGCGTGCGTTTGCACCTGGCTGGTGCACAAAATAAGGGGCAGGTGCGGCCGCAGCTGCCGCAGCGCCTGCGCCAGGGCCGCTCCGCTCAGGTCCGGCAGGGCATAATCCACAATAGCCAGCACAAAGGCGTGCGGGGTGCGCCGAAACACCTCCAGGGCCTGCGCCCCGCTCGTGCAGGCGGTTACCTCGTAGCCCAAGTCAGTAAGCATCTCGCGGCCCACTTCGGTGACCAGGGCCTCGTCATCGACAAGCAAAATATGCCCCCGCCGCCCCGCTACGGCCAGCGCGCCCACGGCGTGCAGCGCCTGGCGTTGTCCTTCCTGCATCGCTGCCCTCCTGTCCGCTGTCTAATTGCAGCTTGCATTATGTCACGGCCGGCGGTGATTGGCAAGGACTTTTCACAGGGTGAGATCTGTCTGCAGCAGGCAGTCGAGTTCTTTGAGGCATAACGCCGTGTCGCGGAAAAGTATTCCGTGCAGGCCTTGCTGTTGGGCAGCGGCGACGTTGAGGGGCTGGTCGTCGATAAAGACGCAGGCCGCAGGGGGGAGGGCCAGCAGGCGCAAGGCAGCCGTGTAGGCTGCCGCCTCGGGTTTCATCACTCCCAGCTCGGCGGAAACTGCAATGACCTCGAAGTGGGGCAATAGGCCCTGGCGCGCCAGCAGCTGGCGCAGCTCGGTGCTGAAGTTGCTGAGGATAGCGGTGCGATAGCCGGCCTGGCGCAGGGCGATGAGGCGGGCCAGCAGGGCCTCGTTGACCGCATCGCCGCGGTAGAAATCCTGGCGCAGCGCGGCCAGTTCCTCGGCGGTGAGGGCAAGCGCCTGGCCCACCGCCTGCCAGTGCGCCTCGGCGGTGAGGTCCCCGCGCTGCGCGGCAAGCCAGGAGGTGTCGTTGTGCACGAGGCGGGTAAGGGCTCCTGGCGCCAGCCCCAGCCGCTGTTCCCAGGCGGCCCGCGGCCGCGGGTCGCGCGTGTGCACCAGGACGTTGCCGTAGTCGCAAAGGATCGCCGCGATAGCCATCTCGCCTCCCAAGAAAAATGACTCTGACCCCAATTATGCGGTACAATGGGGTTTACTGGCTTGCAGACGAGGCGGCGCCATGTCCGTGCTTCAGGAGTACTTCTACCCGCTGGGGCTGGCGGTGATCGTGGGCCTCAGCATCGGCATCGAGCGCTCGGTGCGCGGCCGCCCCGCCGGACTGCGCACTTACCTGCTGGTTTGCGTCTCCTTTCACCGTCATTGCCCTGCTCTCCGAAAGCCACTACCGGGCCGCCGCCGGCGGCTGGCAGCCCGACCCGGCCCGCCTGGCGGCCGGCGGCCTTACCGGCATTGGCTTTCTCGGCGCCGGGGTGATCGTGCGCAGCCGCTTCACCGTCTTTGGCCTCACCACCGCTGCCGGCATCTGGACGGTGGCCGTCATCGGCCTGGCCCTGGGCTCGCGCAATTACGCTCTGGCCCTGGCGCTCTACGCCATCGCCCTGGGGTCGCTGTGGCTGCTGCGTTACCTCGAGCCGGTGCTGCCGCGGGAAAACTATCGCCAGCTTCTCCTGCGCATGCAAGGCAACGGCATGCGCCTCGACGAAGCCGAGGCCTTCTTCCGCCGCCACCGCCTGGCCCTGGAGCGCGTGACCATCGACCGCGACAAGCAAACGCACACCACCCACTATACCTTCGTGCTGCGCGGCAAGCGGCGCCACGCCTTTGTCGAGGCGTTTGACGCCCTGCTCCAACGCGACGACGTGCAGTACGGCCAGCTGCTGCAGCAAGAGCAGATCGAAGTGGAAGCCCCCGCAAAAGCGGCCGAGGCCTGAGCGCCCGGCCTCAGCGCGTCACCCCGGCCAGCGGCGTCTCGCGCAGGTAGCGCTGCAGCAGCGCGCTCAATCCCAGCACCGGCAACGTCATGACGGTGGCGGCCACCGCCGTAACGAACCAGTTGCCCTGGTAGAGGTAATAGTAAACCTGCAGCGGCAGGGTCTTTTCGCCCAGCGTTAGGTACGTCGCCAGAATAAACTCCTCCCAGGAAAAGAGCCAGGCCAGCAGCGCCGCCACCACCAGCCCCGGCAGCGCCAGCGGCAAAACGATAAAGACCAGGGTGCGCAGCGGGCCGCAGCCATCAAGGGCCGCGGCTTCTTCGACGTCGCGCGGGAGGGTGCCAAAGGTGGTGGTCAGCACCCAGGCGGTAACCGGCAGCACCAGGGTGAGGTGAGCCAGGACGAGCCCCACGTCGGTGTCGAGCAATCCCCAGCGCAGGAACACCACGGCAATGGGCATGGCAAGGCTCACTTCCGGCAGCATGCGGCACAAAAACAGCCCCAGCAGGACACCGTAGCGCCAGCGCGGCGGCAGCTGCACCAGGCTGTAAGCTGCCGGCGCCACCAGCAGCAAGGCACCCAAGGCCACGCCACTGGCCACTGTCAGGCTCTTGCGCAGGGGCGCCGCCAGCTGCCCGCTGCCCAATACCCGCTGCCAGTGCTGCCAGGTGATGCCGTGCGGCAGCAAGGTGGGATGGGCGGTCATCACCTCCGCCGGCGGGCTGAGCGAGACTTTCACCAGCAAGTACATCGGCCCCAGGGCAAACAGCAGCAGCACGCCCAGCACCAGGGCCCGCGCTGCCCTCACCGCAGCACCTCCTCCGGGCCGGCCAGGCGCAAGTACGCGCCTACGGTAAAAAGAATCAGCAAGAGCAAAATGGTGCTGCTGGCCGCGGCCGTGTACGGGTTGCCGTACTCGAGGTACTCGACGTAAGCGTACGTGGAGAGCACCGGCAGGTTGCGGCCCACCAGAGCCAGGGGCAGCGCAAAAATGCGAAAGGCGTCCACCCCGCGCACGATCAGGGCCAGCGTCAGCGCCGGCCGCAGCAGCGGCAGGGTGATCCACACAAACTGCTGCCACGGCCCGGCGCCGTCGGTGCGCGCGGCTTCGTATACCTCGCGCGGAATGGCCTGCAGGCCGGCCAGCAGGATGAGCATCACCAGCGGCGTCACTTTCCAGGCATCGGCCACCGCCACGGTGAGCAGCGCCAGGCCGCGGCTGCCGGTCCAGTCGATGGGGAGGCTGAGCAGGCCCAGGCGGTAGAGGAGCTCGTTGAGATAGCCCACGGTGCCAAAGACGTAGCGCATGGCCGCCGCGGCGACGATGGTAGGCACGCCCAGGGGCAGCAGCAGCAGCACCCGCACCACGCCTTGGGCGCGAAAGCGCCCGGCCAGGCTAAGGGCCGCCACCAACCCCAGGCAGAACTCCAGGGCCAGGCTGATGCCGGTGATAGCCAGGGTGTTGACCACTGCTTCGGCAAACTGGTAGTGGCCGGCAATGGCGCGGAAGGCCCCCAGGCCCCAGCCGCCCTCGGGATGGCGTAGGCTGAGCACCAGAGTCGAGACCACAGGGGCCAGGGTCAGCGCCCCCAGGTACAGAACCAGGGGCGCCAGGCCAAGCAGGACGCGTCGCCTCACTGCGGCTCCCGCAGGGCCTCGAGGCGGGCGGCCAGCGGCGGCAACACCTCCTGTGGGTCTTCCTCCCGCCACAAGATGCGCTGCACCGCCTCGTTGGCCAGGCGCTCGTACTCGGCCCAGTAGCTGACGTGGCGGCGAAAGATCCCGTGGCGCAGTGCTGCCTCAATGGCCGCCACGTGCGGGCGCAGCCACGCTTCGGCCTGCGCCGCCACGTCGTCGCGCAGGCTCGGCCACCCCAGCCGCCGCACCAGGATGGCCTGCGCCTCGTGGCTTTGCAAGTACCGCGCCAGCGCCAGCGCCAGCTCGCGGTGCGGGGCGCCTACGGGAATGCCGAGCACGTCGCCGCCGATGACGTGCGCCTCGCGCACCGGCCCGGCCCAGCCGCTGTAAGTGCGGATCTGGGTCTTGCCGTAGTCGCGGATCAGCAGGCGGATGCCAAACGGCCAGTTCTGTGCCAGATACGCCGCTTCCTGGGCCAGGGCGTCGTTGGTGGTGTCCCACTTGGCACGGCGCGACTCCGGCGACAGGTAAGGGCGCAGGGCGGCCAGGAAGCGAAAAGTGGCCACCGTGCCCGGATGGGTAAAGTCAAAGGGGTCGCCGCCGGCAGAGACGATCCACTCGTAGAGCTGGGTGGTGGTGGGCGCCCCGCCCGCCCCTTTGAAGAGCACCCTGCCGACTCCCTCGCGCGCGAAGAAGGTGCGCGCCACGTGCAGCAGCTGCGGCCAGGTGCGCGGCGGCTCGAGGCCGTAGCGGGCGAACTTCTCGGCGTTGTAGTAGGCAATCTGCACGTTGGGGCGAAAGGGGAGGAAGTAGCGCACCCCATCGACCACCCCGGCCTGCCGCAGCGTTGGGTAGATCGCCGGGTCCATCTGCGCTTCGGCAGCGCTGAGGGGGGAGACGAGGCCAGCATCGACCAGCTCGCGCAGGCGCATGTTGTCCTGGGCAAAGAGGTCGATTTGCATGCGGCCGGCCCGGTGCATGGCGCTCAGCCGCTGCCGCAGCACTTCCGGCGGCACGTCGATGGCGCGCACGCGGCAGCCGCAGCGGGCCTCAAAGCGCGGCAGCAGCTCCTGGCGTACCACCTGCCACTCGGCTTCAGCCAGACGCATGGTGAGGGTAAGGGTCGGGGTGGCGGCCTGCGCCGCCACGGCCAGGAGCAGGAGGCCGAGGGCCCATCCCAGCCGCCAGGGCCCGCGGCCCCTCGCCGCTCCTTCCCGGTTGCCGCGCCGCGTCCACTTCGGCATCGGGCCGCCTTTACCCATTGCCCGCGTGCACGCGGGTAAAGTAGCCCCGCTTCTCCAGGTGGGGGTGGTAGGTGATGGTGCAGCCTTTGCCCAGGCGCGCCTCGGCCTCGGCCAGCGCCGCCTCGATGGTGGGGAAGGGCTCAAAGCCGACGCGCCGCGCCACGTCCTCGTGCTCCTTGGGCACCCCGGCGGCAAAGACGCCGCCCAGGTAGTTGAGGGCGTAGAGGCCTTGGCCGTAGAGGATGATGGGGTGCGCGCCGTGGAAGGCAAAGCCGTTGCGGTACTTGTGCACGAACTCCGGCCGGTGGGCGTACTCCTCGGCGTACGTGTCCCACACTTCCACCGGATCCTGCATGGTGGGCAGCACCTCGTGGTACAGCGCGTAGTACGACGGGTGGTTGAGGAGGCTGAACTTGGGCTCGAAGGGGTTGGCCACGATCAGGATGCCGCCCGGACGCACCAGCGGCCGCTCGTGGTAGGCATTGAAGAGGCCAGAGAGGGCCTTGTTGCGGCAGTGGATGGGGTTGAACACCGAGAGGCGCGAGTAGCCGTCGCCGTCGGTCATGCCCACCAGCAGCACGTCGGTCTGCCCCTCCACGTCGACGACCAGCTGCGAGATGAGCAAGTCAAGGTGCATCTCGCGCACCGGGGTGATGAGCCCGGCGTCGATTGCCGCATACTTCTGCGGCCTGCTCGTGGTGAGGATGCCTTCGATTTTCATGATCGGCGGCCGGCCGCGGCGCTCCAACTCGGCGTCCACCAGCGCCCCCATCTCGTTGAGCAGCTTGTGAAAAGAGCTGTTTTTCGGGTCTTGCACCGAGTGGCCCGAAGCAAAAGGCCAGGGGCGGTGGTGGTAGCGGATCGACTCCCAGTTGCCCATGCCCACCAGGATCGACTTCCAGCCGCCCTGGAAGAAGCCGCCCGGGGTGGAGATGAAAATGAACAAATCGGACTCGAACACCGAGCGGTGCACCGCCACCTCCATGCCGCGGCGCGTCAGGCCCAGGTGCACGTACTGGCTCGGGTCCGAGGCGTCGGTGCAGGAAAGGCGGCCGCCCAGGGTGTAGGGCAGGCGCGGCCCCAGGATGTGGGTTAGCTCCTTGCGCGTCCACATGCGGTGCAGGGCGTTGGCCACTTTGATGTGGATGTCTTCGGGCTTTACCCCGTAGTCTTGCAGCAGCTGCAGCAGGATGGGCAGGCCCAGCAGGCGCAAGTCCTGGTCTTCGGGATGGTAGTCGGCCGCGCGGCCGTCCTGGATGCCAATGGTCACTTTGGCCCCTTTGCCCACCAGCTTCTTCAGGGGCGGCATGCCCACCGGGTGCTCGAGGGCATGGCGAAACGCCGCCTCGGCATCGGGCAGGGGCGGTGCCGAGGGAGGCGGGCCGGGGATAATACGGGTGCGATCCACCGGCAGGCGCGCCGGGATCTTGCCGGTACCACAGCTGACCAAAAACTCCTTGGTGCGTGCCATAAGGCGTCCTCCTTTGTAAGGGAACCAGCCGCTTGCGAAGCGCTTAGCCTTTCAGCTTGTCCCAGCCGGGAATGGGAAACACCGGCTCGGCGTCGGCGTAGGCTTGCGGCAGCACGACGCGGATGGCGCCGTTTTGGATCTGCTGCAGGGTCACCGTGGCGTTGACGTTCTGCCCCTTGTCGTCAAAGACGATGGGTCCGCCGGGGGCGATGTGCCGCGCCAGGCGGGTGCGGGCAATGGCCTCGCGCAGCTTTTCCGGTTCGGTCGAGGCGGCCCGCTCCAGGGCATCGAGGAGCACCAGGGTGGCGTTGTAGCCCCACACGGTGTGGGACTGGAAGGGGGCCTGGAAGCGCGCCTCGTACTGCTGGATCACCTCGCGGGCAAAGGGGCTGACGGGGTTATGCCAGTAGTTGGCGTCCATGATGTACTCGCTGACGCGGCCGAGCTCCTTGATGAAAAGCGGGTTGCTGTAACAGCCGTTGGCAATACCGATGATGCCACCCCGGGGTTCGACCCGCAGGTCGCGGTAAGTGCGCATCTTGAGCAGGCCATCGTTGAGGTACCCCGAGTCGAAGATGAGATCGGCGTCCATGGCCTTGATCTTCGACACCTCGGTGGTGAGGTCGCTGGCGCGGGCCGAGTAGGGGATGTGGCCGACGATGTCGAAGCCATGCTGGGGCGCAAATTTGGCGATGCGCGTGTAGAGGGCGGCACCGAAGGTGTTTTCGTGTAGCACGGCTACGGTCCTGAAGTCGACGCCTTTCAGGGTGCACAGCTGGCGCACGTACTGCACGCCCTGGCTGGCCATGTGCGTGGCGTTGGGCTGCACGCGGAAGGTGTAGCGAAAGCCCCGCTCGGTGATTTCGTCGGCTACCGCCACGGTGACCAAGTGCGGCACGCCGTGGCGCTCGGCAATCTGCGTGGTCTGCATGGTCACGGCGCTCGAGAAAGTTCCCAGCAGGGCCACCGCGCCCTGGCGGATGAGGCGCTCGGCCTCGGCGGCGCCGACTTGCGGCTTGAACTGGTGGTCGGCGTTGATCAGGCGCACCTTGGCCCCCCCCAGCGCCTGGATGCCGCCGGCGGCGTTTTTCTGCTCGATGGCCAGCAAGCAGCCGTTGGCTACCGAGTGGCCGTCGGGGGCCAGCGGGCCGGTGAGGGGATGAATGGCCCCTACCAGGATCTCCGGCGGCGCCGCCCGCAGCAGGGCCGGCACGCCCAGCGCCATGGCCCCTACGGCCTGCTGCAACAAAGTCCGGCGTGTATACGTTCTGGGCTGCCGCATCGTATGCTCTCCTCGGTTACGGGGTTACAGCCCCAGGTACGCCGTTTTGACGTGCTCGTTGGCGAGCAGCGCCTCGGCTTTCCCTTCCAGCACGATCCTGCCGTTTTCCAGCACGTAGCCGCGGTGCGCCAGGCGCAAAGCGTGAAACACGTGCTGCTCAACGAGCAGGATGGTCACGCCGTCGCGGTTGATGTCCCTGATAATGGCAAAAATCTCCTGCACGAGCAACGGGGCCAGGCCCAGGGAGGGCTCGTCGAGCATGAGCAGCCGGGGGCGCGCCATCAGCGCGCGGCCAATGGCCAGCATCTGCTGCTCGCCGCCACTCAGGGTGCCGGCCAGCTGCCGCCGGCGCTCCTTAAGGCGCGGGAAGAGCCCAAAGACCCACTCGAGGCTCTGGCGCCGCTGCCGCTTGGCCGCCGGCAAGTAAGCCCCCAGCTCCAGGTTCTCCAGCACCGTCAGGCGGGGAAAGATCTTTCTCCCCTCCGGCACGCGCACCACGCCGCCCTGCACGATGCGGTGGGGAGGCAGGCGCTCGAGCCGCGTGCCCGCCAGCGCGATGTGGCCCGCGGTGGGCCGCAGCAGGCCGGCAATAGTTCTGAGCAGAGTAGTCTTGCCGGCTCCGTTGGCGCCGATCACCGCCACGATCTCCCCCGCCTGCAAGTGCAGGGAGACCTCCCACAACACCTGCAGGTCGCCGTAGCCGGCACAGACGCGGTGGACCTCAAGCAGAAGCCGCCTCCTCTCCCAGATAGGCCCGGATGACTTGCGGATCACGGGCCACCTCTTGCGGCGGGCCCTCGCAGATCTTCTCGCCGTGGTGCAGCACCACGAGGCGCTGCGACAGGGCCATCACTGCCTGCATGACGTGCTCGATGATGAGCAGGGTCAGGCCGCGGCGGTGCAGACGGCGGATGAAGGCGATCATTTCCGCCGTCTCCGTCGGCGTCAGGCCGGCCATGACCTCGTCGAGTAGCAGCAGGCGCGGCCCGGTGGCCAGCGCCCGCGCCAGCTCCAGCCGTTTGCGCTCGGCCAGGGTGAGGCTGGGAGGCAAGAAGGCTTTTTTGGCGGCCAGCCCCACCTCTTCCAGAATGGCTTCGGCCACCGCCGTGGCCTGCCGCGGGTCGGCGGTGCCGCGAAAGGCGCCAACGCGCACGTTGTCGAGCACGCTGAGGCGGTGGAAGGGCTGCACCAGCTGGAAAGTGCGGCCAACGCCAAGGCGGCAGATCTGGTGCGGCTTGAGGCCCACCAGACGGCGGCCGGCAAACGTGAGGTCCCCGCCGTCGGGCGCCAGAAACCCGGTAATCAGGTTAAACACCGTGGTCTTGCCCGAGCCGTTGGGGCCGATGAGGCCGACGATTTCCCCTTCCTCCACGGCAAAGCTGAGCGCTTTGACGGCCGTAAGCCCCCCGAAGGTTTTCGTCACACCAGACAGGGCCAGCAGTGGCATTGCTTCTCCCTATGCGGCGCCAGCCGCCCGCCGCAGCGCCAGGCCGGCGCGCCGCAGGCCCTCCAGCAGGCCCTGGGGCAAAAAGAGAATCACCACGATGAGGATAGCGCCGTAGACCATGAGATCAAAGCCGCTAAAGGCCCTCACGTACACGCGGGTGGCTTCGGCAAGGAGCTGCAGCGCCAGCGCTCCCACCAGCGGCCCCAGCACCGTGCCGGCGCCGCCGATGATGGCGCTGAGCAGGATCTCCACCGAGATCTGCACGCCAAAGACCTCGTTGGCTTCCAGGGTGAGGAAGTACTGGGCATAGAAGGTCCCGCCCATGGCGGTGAGGCCGCCGCTGATGGCCATGGCCAGCAGCTTGTATGCAAAAGCGTTGACCCCCAGCGCTTCGGCCGCCTCCTCGTTGTCGCGGATGGCCTGCCAGTAAGTGCCGGTCTTTGACCGTGCCAGCCAGGCGCAGAGGGCGGTGGCGCCGGCGAGCATGAGCAGCACCACGTAGTAGTAAACGCGCTTGTCGCGAAACTGGAAGGCCGCCAGCGAGGTGCCCTGCAGCGGAATCGGCAGGCCCAGAGGATAACGGTAGGCCATCCAGGTCTCAAAGAGCAGGCGCAGCATCTCGGCAAAGGCCAGCATCACCAGGGCAAAGTACGGCCCTCGCAGGCCGTAGCGAAAGCTCAGGAAGCCGCAGAAGAGCCCCACAAGCACCCCCACTACTCCAGCCAGCAGCATGCCCAGCCAGGGGCTAAGGCCCCAGTGGAGGTGGAGCAGGGTAGAGGTGAAGGCACCCAGGCCAAAAAAGGCGGCGTGGCCAAAGGAAAACTGGCCCGCATAGCCGCCCAGGATGTTCCAGGCCACCCCCAGATACGCAAAAAAGAGCACCATCACCGCCAGGTGCGCCAGGTACTGTCCGACATAGAGGGGCAGGGTAAGGCAAGGGACCAGCACGAGCAGCCAGGCAAGGCGAGAAAGCCAGCGGCGCATCATCCTCTCCCTGGGCCAAAGAGCCCTTGCGGCCGCAGGAGCAGCACGAGCACAAAAATCACGTAAATCACGATCTGCTTCATGGCCGCCGGGATAAATACCGCCGCCACCGATTCGGCCAGGCCGACAAGGAGCGCTGCCAGCAAGGCGCCAAAGTAGCTGCCCATGCCCCCCAGCACCACCACCACAAAGGCGGTGATGACAAAAATGCCTCCCACGTAGGGGTCGATGGTGTAAAACGGCGCCACCAGGGTGCCGGCAGCCCCCACGCAGGCGCAGCCAATGCCAAACGCCAAGGCGTAAATGCGCTGGATGTTGATGCCCACTGCCAGCGCCCCCTCACGCTCTTGCGAGACGGCGCGGATAGCCTTGCCCACGTCGGTGCGGTGCAGGAAGGCATAAAGGAGCACGGTGAGGGCCACCGAAACGCCAAAGGCGATAAGCCGCGGTGGGCTAAGCATCACCCCGCCGACCATGGGGGCAAAGTCGAGGTAGGACACGGTGAGGGTGCGCGGGTCAGGGCTCCAGAGAAAGAGGGCCAGGTTTTCCAGCACCAGGGCCACCCCCAGGGTCAGCAGCAGCTGGTTGTGCTCGGGCGCCTCCAGCACCGGCGTAATGAGCAGCCGCTCCAGGAGCACGCCGAGCCCGAAGAGCCCCAGGGCACTGGCAATCAGCGACACGTAAGGATCAACGCCGTAGAGCACGAACAGCCAGTACGAGACGTACATGCCCAGCATCATCAGCGCGCCGTGGGCAAAGTTGATGATGCCCAGGACGCCGAAAATCAGCGTCAGTCCCACCGAGACCAGGGCATAGACGCCGCCGTTGAGCAGGCCGCTGAGAATGGCTTGTAGCAAAAGCGTGCCCATGGAACCGTACGCTCCTTTGGGCAAGGCAGCCCCCTTGCCCTGGCAGGCCTACCCTCCCAGGTGCTGGCGGAAAAAGGCCAGGGTGCGCGACCACGCCAGCTGCGCGTCTTGGGCGTCGTAGCGCGCCCCGGTGGGGTTGGCAAAGGCGTGTTCGGCGTCGTACCAGTACACGGTCACCGGCTTGCCGGCCGCGGCCATGGCCTGGGTGAAGGCGCGGACCATGTCGGCCGTAATCCAGTGGTCCCGGGTGGCAAAGTGACCCAGCACCGGTCCCCGCAGGCGCTGCAGCTGCTCGGGGGTTTTGCGCACGTCGCCGTAGTAAATCACCGTGCCATCCACCGGGGTAGCCAGAGAGACGTTAAGCGACCATCCGCCCCCAAAGCACCACCCCACGGTGCCAATTTTGCCGGTACTGCTCGGGTGCTGGCGCAGCCAGGCAATCCACCCCACCAGCGTCTCGGTGGCACGCCCGGCGTCAAGGGCAGCCACTTGCGCCCGCGCCGCTTCCGGCGTGGTGGCCACGTTGCCGCCGAAAAGGTCGACTGCCAGCGCCAGAAAGCCGTGCTGGGCAAATTCGGCTGCCACGGCTTTGATCTGGTCGTTGAGGCCCCACCACTCGTGAATCAGCACCACCGCCGGAGCCGGCACCTGCTGCGGGGTGGCCAGAAAGGCATGCACCGTGGCGCCACTGGCCGTCTGCAGGGTGACTTTCTGCAACCGCGCGGCGGCAGCCCGCGCCAGGCGTGGAGAAGCAAGCACCGCGGCCAGGGGAAGGGCAATGAGGCCGCGCAGGAAGGCACGGCGCTGCGTCGCAGGAACGGAGATCGCCGGCTGGCAGCCGGCCGGCCTGCCACAGGAACGACGGTCACACATGTGCTTCTCCTTGCTAGAGACCTTCCGGTGCGGCCCTGCCCCACCGGGACCCACGCGGCAGGTGCCGGCCGGCGCGCGGTCGAGAGACAACGCCAGCCCGCAGAGCGAGCGCTTCCGCTTGGCGTCCTGCAAAGGGTAGCACAGCCGCCCCTGCGGCTCCAGGGCAGCTACGAAGGGCGCAGGCGCAGCAGCGCCTCGGCCGCTTGCTGCAAGTGCTCGAGGGTCCAGCACTCGAGCACGGCGTGGCAGTAAGGAGCATAGGCGGCAATCACCGAGTCACCGCGGTTCCACTGCGCCCGCGGCTCGGGATTGAGCCAGATCAGGCGGTGGCAGCGGCGAAAGACTTCTTCGAGAGCCCAGGCCTGGGGATCAAAGGCATTGGTGCGGGCATCGCCAAGCACGAGGACGGCGGTTTCGCGATTTACAAGGTGGGCAAAGTCGCGCGCAAACTGGAAAAAGACGCGGCCAAAGTCGCTCAGGCCAAAGAGGTTGAGCTGGGGATGGCGGCGCAGCTGGGGAAGGTCCTCCGGAAAGCGCAGGTGGCGAAAGAGCTCGGTAACCTCCACCACCGTATCGACAAAGAGAAAGCTGCGCACGTCACAAAAGGCGCGCTGCAGCGTGTGCACCAGCTTGAGCAAGAAGGTGGCCACCTGCCATACCGAGCCGGAGACGTCGCACAGCACCACCAGCCGCAGCTTGCTCACCTTGCGGCGGCGGTAGGCCAGGGTGAAGGAGGCCTCCTGGCCGCTGCGCAGCCCTTGCAGCACGGTGCGGCGCAGGTCGACGCGGCCGCGGCGGGCGCGGCGCTGGCGCAGGGCGTGACGCGCCAGCAAGCGCGAAGCCAAGCGCTCGACCTCGCGGTAGAGGTCGGCCAGCGTGTCAGGCGGGAAGGGGCGGTCGAGCCGGGTGGCCAGGCGGACCCCGACTGCGGCCTCCGGGGGGGCCGGAGAAGGGCGCCGGGCGGGGGTCGAGGCGCCGCTCCCAGGCTTCTTGCAAGCGCGCCAGCGCCTCACCTGGTGGCGCGAGATGCGGCTGGCCGTCGCGCAACCCCTGGGGCATCCGCGCCGGCAAGGACGCGGTCGGGGCCAGGGGCGGCAGGCGTGACGGGGCGGGCTGGCCAGGAGCGTGCGACTTCGGCGAGGGCCCCCCGGCACCGCCGGCCTCGGGGCGCCGGCGCCGCCGGCGAGCAGGGCGGGGCAGGGAAAAAAACTGTGCAAAAAGGGCGTCAAAGGTGGGCAAGTCGCGCGCTGCCTTGACCAGCGTGGTGCGCAGTGCCAGCCGCAGCTGCTCCCGATCCTCCAAGCCCACGCGGGCTACGGCGTGCATGGCGTCGAGACTCTCGGCCACCGACACCGCCAGGCCGTGTGCCCGCAGCAGGCGGATAAACGCCAGCAGGCGCTCGGTCACGCCAGCGCCTCCCGCCGCACCAGGTCGAGGTCGGCTTTGTCCTTGAGCAGGAGGTTGAGCGTTGCCGCCAGCAGCTCGCGCGACAGGGAATCGGCCCCCAGCACCACCAGGGCGCGGGCCCAGTCGAGGGTCTCGCTGATGCTGGGCGTCTTGCGCAGGGCCAGCCGGCGCACGCGCTGCACGAACTGCACGAGCTGCGCGGCCAGGCGCTCGTCGATGCCCGGCACCTTGCGCCGCACGATTTCCAGCTCTACTGCCGGCGTGGGATGGTCGAGGTAGAGGTAAAAGCAGCGGCGCTTCAAAGCCTCCGAAAGGCTGCGGGTGGCGTTGCTGGTCAGCACCACCAGCGGCCGCTGCCTGGCCCGCAGGGTGCCCAGCTCCGGGATGGTAACCTGGAAGTCGCTGAGCACCTCGAGCAGGAACGCCTCAAACTCCTGGTCGGCGCGGTCGATTTCGTCAATCAGCAGCACCACCGGCTGCGGCGCGCGGATGGCTTGCAGCAGGGGGCGTGGCAGCAAAAAGGGCTCAGAGAAAAAGGCGCCGGCCTGCTGCTGCAAGCGGCGCACCGCCTCCTCCAGCGACGTGGCCTGCGCCAGCAGCTCGCCCAGCTTGTCCTTGAGCATCTGCACGTAGAGCAGCTGCTTGCTGTATTCCCACTCGTAGAGCGCCTTGCTCTCGTCGAGTCCCTCGTAGCACTGCAGCCGCAGCAGCTCGTAGCCGGTGGTCTGGGCCAGCACTTTGGCCAGCTCCGTCTTGCCCACCCCCGGGGGGCCTTCCACCAGCAGCGGCCGTTGCAGCTGCACCATGAGGTACACGGCGGTGGCCGCCTCGCGCGAGCAGACGTAGTGCACCGCGGCGAAGCGCTCGCTGACGCTGGCCACCGAAGGAAAGAGGGCTGCAGCAGGACTGGATTCGGCTTCTGACACCGGGATCTTCTTGGCGTCCATGCCTCAAGTATAGAGAGGCAAGGGGAGGCGGTGCAAAGCGTGTCTTGCCACCGCCACGCCTCCTTGCTACACTGCCTGCGCCGGAATCCCTCTGGATGGCCTCGAAAAGAAGGGCCCTGTCTATGCCGACGTTTCAGGCCGCAGCGCTGCAAGAGATCGCCACGCGTATCTTCGAGGGCGCCGGGTCGTCTCCGGAAGAGGCGCGTATCGTCAGCGAGCACCTGGTGACCGCCAACCTCATGGGGCACGACTCCCACGGCGTGATTCGCATTCCCCAGTACCTGGCCAGCGTCAAAAACGGCACCTGTGTCCCCAATGCTCCCCTGGAAGTGGTGCAGGAGACGCCCGCCACGGCAGTGCTCAATGCCAACTGGGGCTACGGCCAAGTGGCCGCCCGGCGCGCCATGGAGCTCGCCGTGGCCAAAGCGGCCACGCAGGCGGTTAGCGCCGTGGGCATCCACCACTGCAACCACATCGGCCGCCTGGGCGCCTACCCACCTCTGGCCACGGCGCGCGAGATGATCGCCATGGTGATGGTCAACGGCCACGGCAAAGGGCACCTGGTGGCCCCGTACGGCGGCGCCGAGGGACGCCTGGTCACCAACCCCATTGCCGTGGGCATTCCTACCGCGCAGGGCGAGCCCCTCCTGCTTGATGTGGCCACCAGCGTGGTGGCCGAAGGCAAGGTGCGGGTGAAGCGCAACCGCGGCGAGCCGGTGCCCGAGGGCTGGCTGGTGGACGCCAACGGGCTGCCGACCACCGACCCCATGGCGCTGTACAGCTCGCCCCGCGGCGCCATCTTGCCCCTGGGGGGGCTGATCGCCGGCCACAAAGGCTTTGGCCTGGCGCTGGTGGTAGAAGTGCTCAGCGGCGCCCTGTCGCGCGCCGGCTGCGCCCACCCCGAGGCGACGCGCAACGGCAACGGCGTCTTTATGCTGGTGCTCAACATCGCCGCTTTTACGCCGGTGGCCACCTTCAAGCAGGAAGTGGCGCAGCTGGCGGCGTACGTGAAAAGCGCTCGCCTCATGCAGGGCTTTAGCGAAATCCTGCTTCCGGGAGAGCCGGAAGCGCGCACCCGCGAGCGCCGCGCTGCCGAAGGCATCCCCGTCGACGACGAAACCTGGCGGCAGATCGTGGCAGCCGCAAAAGAGTTTGGGGTGCAGGTGGCGTAAGGGGTATGGCACTGGCCGTGCGGGTGCAGCGCTGGAGCCGGGCCGCCGCCGAGGTGGTGCAACGGCAGGGACCACAGGTGGGCAGGGTGTTTGCGTGCAGCGGGCGAGTCATCCACGTGCAGACCCCGGCTGGCCGGCTGCTCACCGTCCAGGGCGAGGGCCCGCTGCTAACCCCGCTCGCCCTTGCCGTGGCCGAGCCGGTGGCAGCGCTGGCGACTCGCCTGGCCGCGGGCGCTCTCGTCGGGCAAGCGCCCTGTCCGCCTGAGACTGCCCTGTGCCTGCATCATGCCGGGGCGGTGGCGTGGGATGGCTATTTGGCGCCGCTGAACCTCCCGGCGCGCGCTTACCGGGAGGCGGCCTGTCGCCTTACGGCCTGGCTTGCCGCCCAGCTGCCCGCGCGCGGGCTGGCTCCCGTGCTGCTGGCCCTTGCCGGCGGCCGGCCCGCGCTGGCGCCGCTGGCGCAGCGAGTCTACGCGGTGCTGGCGCCGCTGGGGCAGCAAAGGGAGGTGGCGTGCTGGCTGGAAGCCTGCACGGACCTCGTTGGCCTAGGCGAAGGCCTCACCCCGGCTGGAGACGACTTGCTCGTGGGCATGCTCGCCATGTGGCAGGCGGCCGGCCTGCTGGCCGGCAAGGCCGCCCTGGCCGCGCCGTGGCTTAAGACCGTGTCGCCACGCACCACCGCCTTGAGCGCCGAGTTCCTGCGCTGCGCCCTTGCCGGCCACTTCGCCGAGCCCCTGGGGCGGCTGGTGCGCGCCCTGCTGGCGCCACCGGACCAGCCGTGGCTGCCGCTGGCCCAGACCCTTGCCGGCATCGGGCACAGCTCTGGCGTCGACACCCTGGTCGGCGTGGCTCTGGGAGCCACCCTCGTGGGCCTGCGGGAGGAAGCAGCAGCGTGAGCGAATACCTCGGGTGCAAGGTCTTTGCCAGCCTGTACCGCGACTCGGTGGTGCTCATGCAGGTCTCGCAGCAGCTGGAAGCGTTGCCCGGCGTGCGGCGCGCCGCGGCGATGATGGGCACCCCGCAGAACAAGGACCTGCTGCGTGCTGCCGCCTTGCTGCCTGCCGAAGGCGAGCAGGCCGGCGCCAACGACCTGCTCGTCTGCGTGCAGGCAGAGAGCGCTACGGCCCTGGCGGCGGCCTTACAAGCGGCCGCGCAGCAGCTCAGCGCGCCGCCGGCAGCCTCGAGCAGCGGCGAAGCAACGGCCCCACGCACTCTGGAAGGGGCTCTGCGCCATCTTCCTGACGCCAACCTGGCCTGCATTTCCGTCCCCGGCGCCTATGCTGCCTACGAAGCCCGCAAGGCCCTGCGCCACGGGCTTAACGTGTTTCTCTTCAGCGACCACGTGCCGCTGGCGGCCGAAGTGGCGCTCAAAGACTTGGCTGCCCAGCAGGGCGTGCTGCTCATGGGGCCTGACTGCGGTACGGCGCTGCTCAACGGCTTGCCGCTGGGCTTTGCCAATCAGGTGCCGCGCGGCCCCGTAGGGCTGGTTTCGGCCTCGGGCACCGGCTTGCAGCACGTCCTCTGCTTGCTGGCCCAGCAAGGCATCGGCGTGTCACAGGCCATTGGCGTAGGGGGGCGCGACCTGCACGCCCAGGTTGGCGGCCGCAGCATGCGCGCCGCCTTGCGGGTGCTGGCCGCCGACCCCCAAACGCACGTGGTGGTGCTCATCTCCAAACCCCCAGACGCCGCCGTAGCCCGCGAGCTGGCCCATGAGGCGGCACAGCTTGGCAAACCCTGTGTGTGGGCGGTGCTGGGGGCGCCGGCGCCGCCTCAGGCCACGCTGTACCGCGTGGCCACGCTTGCCGGCGCGGCGCAGGCGGCAGCGGCCCTGGCGCGTGGGGAGCCGGTGACCAAGGAGGACCTGCGGGTTTCCTTGGCGCTGCCGCCAGAGCTGGTAGCGGCCCGTGCCTGCCTGCACCCGTCGCAGCGGGCCATCCGCGGCCTGTACACCGGTGGCACCTTGGCCTACGAGGCGCTGTGGCTGCTGCGGCGCTGGCTTGGCCGCGTGGGCTCGAATCTTGACGACCGCAGCGAGGCCGCCCCTGCAGCCGAGCACCTCGTCCTTGACCTTGGCGCCGAGACGTATACCGGCGGCCGGCCCCATCCCATCATCGACCCGAGACCGCGCCAGCAGCTGTTGCGCGAGCTGGCCCGGCAACCGGAAGTGGCGGTGGTGCTGTGCGACGTGATCCTGGGCTGGGGCGCGCACGCCTCGCCCGGGGAAGCCCTGGCCGAGGCCTGGCAAGAGGCGCAGGCGGAGGCCCGCGCGGCCGGTCGCCGCCTGGTGGGCATTGCCACCGTGTGCGGCACCCCCGGCGACCCCCAGGACCTGGCGGCGCAGTGCCGCGTGCTGCGCGCGCAGGGCATGGCGGTGACCCTGAACCACGTCGAAGCCGTGCGCTGGGCGGCAGCCATCGTGGGGGCAAAAGAAGCAGGCCAGACGCCCGCGCCAGAGCCAGCGGCCGGGGAGCCGCTGCCCGCAGGGCTTCCGGTCGCCACGGCGCCCGCGCGCTTTGCCGCTCTGCTTGCGGCCGGCCCGCGCGTCATCAACCTTGGCCTCGAGCGCTTTGCGGCCTCGCTGGCCCGCTTTGGGGTGCCGGTGGTGCACGTTGACTGGCGCCCCCCGGCAGGGGGCGACGTGCGCCTGCTGCGCGTGCTGGAGCGCCTGCAGTGAGTCACGCGGCGATTGAGGCGGCCAACGCCCAGGCGCTGCAGCGCCTGTTTGCCGCCCGCCCTTTCTGGACTGGCGTGCGTCCGGCCCGCGAGCTGCTGCCCCAGCTTGCCGAAGGCACGGTGCTGCACGCCGGCCCGCCCCTTTCCTGGGAAGCGACGTGCGGGCCGCTGCGCGGCGCCCTCGAAGGCGCGCTGCAGTACGAGGGCTGGGCCGCAGATGCCGCTTCCGCCCGGGCGCTGCTGGAGGCCGGGCAAATCACCCTGCGCCCCTGCCACAGCGTGGGGGCAGTGGGGCCGATGACCGGGGTGGTCACGCCTCGCATGCCGCTACTGGTGGTGGAAAACCGCGAGTACGGCAACCGCGCCTACGCGCCCCTCAACGAGGGGCTGGGACGGGTACTGCGCTTTGGCGCCAACGACGCCAGCGTGCTGGCCCGCCTGCGCTGGCTTCAGGACGTGGCGGCGCCGGCCCTGGACGCCGCCTTGCAGCGCGCTGGCGGCCTGGACCTGCGCGTCCTCATGGCGCAGGCCTTGCTCATGGGAGACGAGCTGCACCAGCGTAACGTGGCCGCCTCGGCCCTGGTGCTGCGCGCCTTGCTGCCGCACCTGGTGCGCGTCACCCCGGCGCCAGAGCCGCTGGCGGCAGTGGTCGACTTCCTCAGCGGCAACGAGCAGTTTTTTCTCAACCTGGCCATGGCTGCTGCCAAAGCCACCCTGGACCCTGCGGCGGGCATTCCCGGCTGCACCCTGGTCACGGCCATGGCGCGCAACGGCACCGAGTTTGGCATTCGCCTCAGCGCCCTGGGCGAGCGCTGGTTCACCGCCCCCGCTCCGATGCCCCAGGGGCTGTACTTTCCGGGCTACAGCGCCGCCGACGCCAACCCGGACCTGGGCGATTCGGCCATCGTCGAGACCCTGGGGCTGGGTGCCTTTGCCATGGCCGCCTCGCCGGCGGTGGCCCGCTTTGTGGGCCTTGGCAGCTTTGCCGAAGCGCGGCGCGTGACCGAAGCGATGCTCGACATCACCGTCGCCCGCAGCCCCCACTTCTTGCTGCCCACCCTCGATGGGCAGGGGGTCCCCACGGGCATCGACGTGCGCAAGGTGGTGGAGACGGGCATCACGCCCTGGATCAACACCGGCATCGCTCACCGCCAGGCCGGCATCGGCCAGATCGGCGCCGGCGTGGTGCAGGCGCCGCTGGCGTGCTTCGTGCAGGCGCTGGAAGCCTTTGCCGCGATCTGGGAAGAGGAGGGGTAAAGGTGCGCTGGCTGCAACGGTTGCTGCGCCGGCAGCCGCCGCGGGAGAGCGCCACGGTATTCTGGCTTTACGTGCGCTGCGGGCGCTGCGGCGAGGCCATTGCCGTGCGCGTCGACCGGCGCTACGAGCTGGTGAGCGAGCTGCGCGACCCCGGCGAGGAAGGCCCGGCCTATACCCTGCACAAAGACATCGTCGGCAACCGCTGCTTCCAGCGCATCACCGTGGCACTGGCGTTCGACCACCGCCTGCAGGTGATCGAGCGGCACATCCACGGCGGCACTTTCTTGAGTGAGGAAGAATACCGCAGCCAGACGAGGCCCCCGGCAGCCGGACAACCCTCTGAGGCCTGAGCCAGAAACGGGAGACGACTGCCCCCAGGAAGGCAAGCGGCACGGCCGCGCTCCTGCGCCGCAGGAGCGAAAGCCGCTAGTGAGACCCGCGAGACGGAGGGAAGGCTTTGTGGAGCAAGTCGCGCATGCGCTTGCCAGCAGCAAGCACCTCTTCGAGATAGCGCCGGTCTTTGGCCTCTGGTGAAAGATTGCGCAGCGCCAGCTCCGTATACCCAAGCATCACCGTCACCACGTTGCTCAGGTGGCGCACGACACTCTGCACCAAAGGTTGCGCTTCCTCGCCTGCCGTGCCCTGAGACGGCATCCGGCGAAACGGAACCGCCGCTTCGAGCTGCTGCAAGCGTTCTTGCAGGACGCCGAGCTCTTGCAGAAGCTGCTGCCTGGTCTTGCGCGACACGCCCGGGCTTCTCGACGGCATGGGTTCTCTCCTCTTTTCTCCCCGCGCCGCGTCTTTCCTGCCGCCGGCTGTGGCCACGGCCTCCCTTCCTCCCTCACGCTGCCACAGACCCCGCCGTCCACCGGCCTCCCTTTCTCCTGAGGCCACAGCGCTTTTATACTACCACACTTGCGAACAGTTAACAAACGAGAAAAATGCCGCTTCTAGACCCCAGCATGTCGTTACGTCCACGATCGCTAGTCGATGAAGAGGGGGGTGTCGTCGACAGCAGAACCGTCTTCGTCCTTGTGCAGCGGGGAAGGAGAGCGGTCAGCGAATATCAAACACCCACGGCATGACCAACAGCGGTCCCGGTGGCGCTGCGGGCAGCGCGAGGAGGCGTTGCAGCCCTCGTGGCCAGGGCGAGGCAGCGCGGCTTTGGCCGCGCAGCCGCTGCAGCAGGGCGGGCAGCAGCCGCGGGGCCCGCGGGAACCGCACCAGCTGCACCGGCGCCTCGGCCGGGATATTCGCCGCTTCTTTGGCCAGCTGCAAGGCCACTTCGAAGCCGCCCAGGGCATCGACCAGACCAAGCTGCTGCGCCTGGGCGCCTGTCCACACTCGGCCGCGGGCGAGCCGCTCTACTGCCTCTGGCGGCAGGCCGCGGCCTTCGGCCACCTTGCGGGTAAACCTCTGATACAGGGCGCGCACGAGCTGCTCGACGGTCTGGCGCTCTGCCGCAGACCAGGAGCGCAGGGGAGAAAACAAGTCGGCGTAGCGGCCGCGGGTGAGGGTTTCGGCATGCACTCCCAGCTTGGCCAGCAGGCCCTGCACGTTGGGCAGGAGGAAGACGACGCCGATAGACCCGGTGAGGGTGGCCGGGAGGGCGACGATTTTGCTCGCCCCAGCCGCCGCGTAGTAGCCTCCTGAGGCGGCCACGCCGGCCATCGACACCACCACCGGCTTGCGCGCGGTGGCACGTTTCACGGCGCGCCACAGGAGGTCGGCAGCCAAGACCGACCCGCCGGGGCTATCAAGGCGCAGCACGATCGCACGAATGGTGTCATCCGCAGCCGCCTGTTCAAGCGCCTCTGCAAGGGTCTTGGCCCCCAGGGTTTGGCCCATGGCACTCCAGCCGCTTTCCGCCGGCACCAGGGTCCCGGCGCCCGCAACCACGGCGATTTTCGGCCCGCGGCCCAGTCCCAGCGAGGCAGGACGCACGCGGCGGTAAGTGCGCAGCGGCACCGCTTTCACCTCAGGGCCCAGTTTGCGCACCACCTCGTCGTCGTAGGCGATGCCGTCGATGAGCCCGGCCTGCAAAAAGTCCTGCGGGGTGAGCAGGGGAGTGTCGATCAGCGCCTGCACCTGGGCTGGGGTCATCCCCCGCGCCGCGGCAATGTCAGCAAGGAACTGCGCGTTGAGGCTATCGAGGAGGGCGTTGGCCATCTCGCGGTGCGCCTCTGACATCGAGGTACGCACCAGCTGGTCGCCCAGCGTTTTGTACTCGGCCATTTGCTCCACGCGCAGCTCCACCGCCAGGTGCTCCCACACCTCACCCAGGAAGTAGTACGTGGCCTGCAGGCCGGTCAGGGGCAGCAGGGCCGTCTCGGCGAAGTAGACTTTGTCTGCCACGCTGGCCAGGTAGTATTCGCGGTTGCCGCTGGTGCTTTCCCCCGGCAACCCAAGCAATGACCTGCTTGCCCGCTTGCTGCACGGCTTGCAGTGCCGCACGCAGCTCCTGCACCTGGGCAAAGTCGAGGTCAAAGGGGGTGATCTTCAGCAGCACGCCTTGCAGGCGGGCGTCGGCAGCCACCTTGCGCAGCTCCTGCAGCACGTCGAGAAACAGCGGCTGCGCCCCGCCCACCAGCTGTCCTACCAAGTCGGTGGGCTGCGCTTCCGCGTAGCTGCCGCCGAGCTCGACGACGACAAAGCTTCCCGGCGGAATGTGCGGCTCGCGCCTGGCCAGCAGCACGCCGACCACCACCAGGGCGAGCAGCAAGAACACGAGCCATCGCTTTTTTCGGCGCATCGTCTCCTCCCATGCCGCACAGGTCTCGCCAGCCCTTGTGGCTTGGGCGCTGCCTTCATGGTAGCATCAGGACGCCCGTGGGGGCTACGCCGCCTGCGGGACGGCCGCCCAGGAGGAAGGCGCATGCGCGTGAGCTACCACCCAGAGTACGTCATCGACCTCGGCGCCGGCCATCGCTTCCCCATGCAAAAGTACGGGCTGGTGTACCAGCGCCTGTGCGCCGAGGGGACGCTCCAGCCCGAGCAGCTCGTGCGGCCCCAGCCGGTGGCCGTCGCCGACCTGCTGCTGGTGCATACCGCCGACTATGTCGCGCGCGTTCTGAGCGGGCGCCTCAGCGAGCGGGAGCAGCGCCGCTTGGGGCCTGCCGTGGTCGCCGGCACTGGTGCGTCGGTCCCGCTTGGCGGTGCAAGGCACGATCAACGCCAGTCACCACGCCCTGGACCACGGCCTGGCCGTCAACCTCGCCGGGGGCTCGCACCACGCCTTTGCCGACCACGGGGAAGGCTTTTCGGTCTTTAACGACATCGCCGTGGCCATCCGCGTGCTGCAGCGCGACCGGGGGCTCGAGCGCGCCGCCGTCATCGACTGCGACGTGCACCAGGGCAACGGCACGGCAGCGATCTTTGCCGCCGACCCGCACGTCTTTACCTGCTCGTTTCACGCCCAGCGCAACTACCCTTTTCACAAAGCCACCAGCAGCCTCGATGTCGCCTTGCCCGATGGCACCGACGACGTCGCCTATCTTGCCGCCCTGCAAGCCCACTTGCCCCGCGTGCTGGCGCAGTTCCGGCCACAGCTGGTCTGGTACCTTGCCGGCGTCGACCCTTACGCCGGCGACCGGCTCGGCCGCCTGGCCCTCTCCCTGCAGGGGCTGGCGCAGCGCGATGCTTATGTGCTCACCACCTGCCGCCGCGCCGGCATCCCGGTAGTCGTCACCCTTGGCGGTGGCTATGCCACCCGCCTCGACGAGCTGGTAGAAGCCCACTGCCAGACGGTGCGTGTGGCATACCAGGTGGCCCAGGCGGTGCCCGCGTGCCGCGTGTGAGGTGCGTTGTGCCGCGACAGCGGGCGTGGTACACTGCGCCCTCAGGGAGGATAGACGGCGATGAGCCGGGCCTTGGGCGCACCGCTGCTGCTCCTTGGCTTGCCGGGGCTGGCCCTGGCCAGCGGCAAGGTGAATCCCCTTCCCAACATGCCGGTCATCCAGCAATACATCCGGGCCCTGCGCGCATACTTGCGCGATCAGACCCTGTGAAGCTTCCCCCACGAAGCGAGGAGCCCCATGCTCGATGGCGTGACGCCGCAGTGGATCCGCTGGATGTTCGGGCGCATTGCGCGGCGCTATGACCTCACCAACACCCTGCTCAGCGCCGGTCTCGACCGCTACTGGCGCTGGCAGCTGGCGCGCCGCGTGGCCCAGGCCAAAGCGCGGGCCGTGCTGGACGTGGCTTGTGGCACGGGCAGCGTCATGCTAGAGGTGGCGCGCCACTGCCCGGCCACCACCTGGCTGGTGGGCGTTGATTTCACGGTGCCCATGCTGGAGGTAGGCCGGCGGCGCTTGGCGCGGGCCAGAGGGGCAGCGCGCTTCTGCCTGTGCGCCGGCGATGCCCTGTGCCTGCCCTTTGCCGACGCCTGCTTCGACGCCGTCACCATCGTCTTTGGGGTGCGCAACTTTGCCGATCCTGCCGCCGGCCTGGCCGAGTGCTACCGCGTGCTGCGCCCGCGCGGAGGGATCTATGTGGTGGAGTTTTCCTGGCCGCACCGGTGGGGACTGCGGCAGTTGTACGGCCTCTACTTTCGGTATATCTTACCCCTGGTCGCCTGGCCCCTGTCGGGAGAGCGCTCGGCCTACCGCTACCTGCGCGACTCGGTGCTGGCGTTTCGGCAGCAGCCCGGCCTCACCGCGCTGCTGCGCCAGGCAGGCTTTACAGCCACTTGCGCCGTGCCGCTGTGCGGCGGCATTACCACGCTCTACCAAGGCTACAAACCGGCTTACCCCGAGGCAGAGGAGAACACCCCATGGCCACGTGGCGCATGATCACCTTGGAGCACGACGGCCCACTTGCCATCGTCACCCTTACCAACCCGCCCCTCAACGTGCTGCACCCCCAGATGGTTGAGGAGCTCGAGGCATGCTTCACGGCGCTGGCCACCGAGCCGCAAGTGCGGGTGGCAATCATCACCGGGCAGGGCGAGCGCGCTTTTTGCGCCGGCTTTGACATCAAGGAATTCCCGCGCCTCATGGCGCCCGGAGGGGCCGAAGCCCTGGCCGCCAAGCTGCACGCCAGCCTGCTGAAAATCGATCACCTGGGCAAGCCCACCATCGCCGCCGTCAACGGCCTGGCCCTGGGCGGCGGGCTGGAAGTGGCCATGGCCTGCGACATCCGCATCGTGGCCGCCAACGCCCAGCTAGGGCAGCCGGAAATCAAGCTGGGGCTGTTTCCCGGCGCCGGCGGCACCCAGCGCCTTCCCCGCCTGGTGGGTGAAGGCCGCGCCAAGGAGCTCATGTACCTCGGCGACCCCATCAGCGCCGAGGAAGCCTACCGCATTGGCCTGGCCAACCGCGTGGTGCCTGCCGGGCAGGCCCTGGCAGAAGCCAAAGCCATGGGACACAAAATCGCCGCCATGGCCGGCGTGGCGCTGCGCTACATCCAGGAAGCGGTGGACCGCGGGCTCAACACCACCCTGGAAGAAGGCCTGAAAATCGAAGCCGACCTCTTTGCCAAGGTCTTCCAGACCGAAGACGTGCGCGAAGGGGTGGACGCTTTTATCAACAAGCGCCAGCCGCAGTTCAAACACCGCTAAGGAGGGCAGGGGACGGCAATGCGCACCTGGGAATGGCTGCTGCTGGCGCTGCTGCTGGCCGGCTGCGCCACCGTGCACCCGCGCGGACCGGCCGGCTTTGGCACCTATTCGTACGTGACCGGAACGCTTACCTGGACCTACCCCGTAGCCCTCAAAGCGGCCTGGGAGGCCACGCTGCAGGCAGTGCAAGGCCTCGACTTGCGCATCGAAAAGCAACTCGTCGACGGCCTGGGCGGCACGCTGGAAGCAAAGCGTGCCGACGGCACGCCTGTCTTTGTCTGGCTGCGCCCCCTGACCGAGCGCACCACCGAAGTGCAGGTGCGCATTGGCACTTATGGCAACCGCGACGACTCGGAACGCCTGCACACCGCCATCCGCAAGCAGCTGCGGCTGTGAGGCGGCGGGCGGGGGCAGCCCGCCCGCAAGGGAGACTAGCCTCTGGCGCGCTCGATGGCCCTGAGAAGTGCACGCTTGGTGTAGACGCGGGCCAGGTGGAGGCGGTACTCGGCCGAGGCATGGATGTCGGCCAGCGCTTCTACACCCGCGGTGGCCTGGGTGGCCGCTTGGGCCACTGCCTCGGCGGTGGCCGCTTGCCCCTGCAGGGCCTGCTCGGTGGCGGTGGCGCGGTACGGCTTGCTGCTCACCCCGGTGATCCCCACCGCCACGCGCTCAAGGGTGTTGTTCGGCCCCAGGGTGACCTGCGCCGCCACCCCGGTGAGGGCAAAGCCCGAAGCCGGCTGCGGCACCTTGAGGTAAGCGCTGCCGGTACGCGGCGGGTTGACGGGCACGTGGATCTCGGTGAGCAGCTCGTCGCTTTGCATCACCGTGGTAAGCAAGTCGACGAAGAAGTCACGGGCCGGCACCAGGCGCTCGGCGCCGCGCCGCACGAGCTTGAGCTGCGCCTCTACCGCCAGAATGGCCGCCGGCCAGTCGGCTGCCGGGTCGGCGTGCGCCAGGCTGCCGCCGATGGTGCCGCGGTTGCGCACCTGCACGTCGCCAATGGCCGCTGCCGTCTCGGCCAGCAGCGGGCAGTGGCGGCGCAGCAGTGGCGAGGACTCGGCCGCGTAGTGGGTGGTACAGGCCCCGATGATGAGCATGCCGTTTTCTTCGCGAATGCCGGTGAGCTCCGGGATGCGGCCGATGTCGATGAGCACCCTGGGGGAAGCCAGGCGCAGCTTCATCATCGGCAGCAGGCTGTGGCCGCCGGCCAGGACCTTGGCTTCGGCATGGCTGGCCAGGAGGCGCGTCGCTTCGGCGACACTGGTAGGCCGCAGGTAGTCAAAGGGACGGGGAAACATCGTCGTGCTCCTCCTGGGATGAAGACCGGCTTTTCACGCGCTCAGGTGCCGGACGCCGCCGGGGCGCTCTGGCGCATTTTTTCGGCTGCGTAGCGCACCGCGTTGACGATGTGCTGGTAGCCGGTGCAGCGGCACAGGTTCCCCTCCAGGGCGTGGCGGATCTCGGCGTCGCTCGGGTTGGGGTTGCGCTGCAAGAGCTGGTAGCTGGCCATGATCATCCCCGGCGTACAGAAGCCGCACTGCAGGCCGTGCTCTTCCCAGAAGCCTTCCTGCACCGGATGTAGCTGCCCGTCTTTGGCCAGGCCTTCGATGGTGGTGATCTCCGCCCCGTCGGCCTGCACCGCCAGCACGGTGCACGACTTCACCGCCGCGCCGTTCATCAGCACCGTGCAGGCCCCGCAGAGGGAGGTCTCGCAGCCCACGTGCGTTCCCGTCAAGCGCAGTACGTCGCGCAGGTAGTGAACCAGCAACAGCCGGGGCTCGACGTCATGGGTATACGTCTGGCCGTTGACGGTGACCGTGATGTGCATAGCGTCCCTCCCAGAAAAGACCCCGCCGTCACGGGAAAGGCACCGCTACCGTGGTGCCCCAAAGGCGCCCACACTCTAGCAAAAAACCGCGCCTCGAACAAGCCGAAAGCCCCCGCGCCCAGCCCCGCATTGCGGCCGGGACGGTTTTCTGCTACAAGAGGCAGGCACGCTCGGGACGTTTCAGCGCAGGAGGGAGGGGCAATGGATCTGGGATTGACGGGGCGCGTGGCCCTCATTACCGGAGGCAGCAAGGGCATCGGCTATGCCTGTGCCCTCGGCCTGGCCCGCGAGGGCGCCAGCGTGGCCATCTGCGCCCGCGGGCAAGAGCGCCTGCAACAGGCCGCCCGCGAGATTACCAGCCAGACCGGACAGGAAGTGCTGGCCGTGGTGGCCGATTTGACCACGCAGGCCGGCGCCGAACACTTCGTCAACGCGGCACTGCAACACTTTGGCCGCCTGGACATCCTGGTCAACAACGCCGGAAGCTCTCCCGGAGGCTCGCTGGCCAACCTGGAAGAGCACCACTGGATGGAGAGCCTGAACCTGAAGTTCATGGGCTACGTGCGCACCACCAAAGCCGTCGTTCCCCACATGAAAGCCCAGCGCTGGGGGCGCATCGTCAACGTCATCGGCAACGATGGCGTCAAGCCCATTTACTTCGAGCTCACCCCGGGTGCCGCCAACGCCGCCGGCATCAACTTCACCCTGGCCCTGGCCGAGGAGCTCGCCCCCTACGGCATCACGGTGAATGCCGTCAACCCTGGACCCGTAGACACCGAGCGCTGGTGGGGACTCGTGCGCACCATGGCGCGTGAAAAGGGTATCAGCGAAGAGGAGGCCAACGCCCTGGCTATCAAGAGTATCCCCATCGGACGCCTCTGTACGCCCGAAGAAGTGGCCAACGTGGTGGTCTTTCTGGCTTCGACGCGGGCCAGCTTCGTCACCGGCGCCTCCATCACCGTCGACGGCGCCCAGCGCAAGGCGCTCATGGACGCCCACTAGGAGCAAGCCATGCCGCCCGACGCCATCGACATGCACGCCCACTTCGTGCCCCCCCGAGCCCTTGCCGCCCTTGAGGGCCATGCCGAGACTTACGGCGTGAGCCTGCACCGCGTGGGCGACAGCCCCTGCCTGCGCTTTGCCTACGGCCTTACGCCGCGGCCGCCGCTGCCGCGCCTGCTCGACTTGGAGGAACGCTGGCGCGCCATGGACCAGCAGGGCGTGGCCCGGCAGGTTCTCTCGGTGTGGACCGACCTGCACGGCTACGGGCTCGATGCGGCCCGCGGCGCTCGCTGGCATCGCCTGCTCAACGAGACCCTGGCAGAGGTGGTGCAGCGCCACCCCGCGCGCCTTGCCGCCCTGGCGTCCGTGCCGCTTCAGGACCCCGCGCGCGCCGCCGAGGAGCTGGCCTATGCCGTGCGCCAGTGCGGCGCGGTGGGCGGCATTATTGCTACCAACCTTGAAGGCCGCAACCTCGACGACCCGGCCCCTCGACGAGTTCTGGAGCGCTGCCGTAGCACTCGACGTGCCGCTGTTTCTTCACCCCACGCAACCCACGCCGACCCCGCGCACCGAGCGCTACTACCTCAACGCCATTGCCCGCTACCTCTACGACACCACGGTGACGGTGGGGGCGCTGCTTTTTAGCGGGGTGCTGGACCGCTTTCCCACTTTGCGCCTCATCCTGCCTCACGGGGGCGGCTACTTTACGTATCAGGTGGGACGCTTTGACATTGCTTACGCCAATGTCGAAGCCACGCGGCGGCACCTGGCGCAGCCGCCCTCGGCTTACCTGCGGCGCTTTTACTACGATACGGTGGTACACCACCCCACCGCCTTGCGCTTCCTGAGTACCCTGGTGGGCAGCGACCGCCTGCTGCTGGGCAGCGACTACCCCTTCCCCATGGCAGTGCCCGATCCTGTACAACTCCTTGCCCGCGCCGGCTTTTCGGAAGCAGAGCAGGCGGCAATTGCAGCGGCCAACGCGCGCGCCCTCTTTCGCCTCTGAGCCGGAAGCGGCCAAGCGGAATAAAGCCGGGCGCCAGGCCGTTTCAAGGGGTACTACCGGTGTTTCACCTAGCGAAGGAGATCCGCCATGAAACGTCTCATGACCCTGGTCGCCCTGGTGGCTTTCGCCGTGGCGGTGGCGTTGCCGGTGAGTGCGGCATACGCTGCTCACCACGCCAACCCCTGCGCCGCCGGGATGAACCCCTGTGCGGCCAAGGCCAATCCTTGCGCGGCTAAAAACCCCTGTAACCCTTGTGCCGCCAAGATGAACCCCTGTGCGGCCAAAAACCCCTGTAACCCCTGCGCGGCCAAAAACCCTTGCGGCACCGGCGGCAAAAAGTAACCCTACGGCCTGAGCGGCCGGCGCTTCCTGCTGCCTCGCGCAGCAGGAAGCCCGTGGCGGTGAGCGGAAAAGCCCATGCCTCGCGTCGTCGCTTGCCGGCGCCGGGGACTGCTGCTGGTCGGCTTGGCCCTGGGCGTCGGGCTCTTGACCTGGTTCCTGCTAAGCTCCCGGTCGGTGGCCACCTCGACACCAGAGGTGGCTGCCTTCTTGCAGCAGCACTGGCGCGTTCCGATTCCCTTGCAAGGCCCCCCGCCGGCGGCTTTTTCTCCCTTGGAAGCCTCGCTTCAACCGCGCGACTGCGGTGTCTGCCACCCCCAGCAGTACCAGGACTGGCAAAGCAGTCTGCACAGCCAGAGCATGAGCCCGGGCGTTTACGGCCAGCTGCTGGCCATGGAGGCGACCGACCCGGCCACTTACACCCTGTGCAGCACGTGCCACGCGCCGCTGAGCGAGCAGCTCCCCTTCCTGGAAGAGGCCGGAACATACCGGCCCAACGCCGCCTTCGACCCCCAGCTGCAGCAGCAGGGGCTGGTCTGCGCTGCCTGCCATGTGCGCAGCCACCGGCGCTTTGGCCCGCCCCGGCGGACGGACTTGCCGCCGCTGCCGCCCGAGGCTTCCCTGCCGCACGGGGGCTTTGTGGCGCACGTGGCGTTTGAGCGCTCGGAATTTTGCCGCAGCTGCCACCAGTTCGAGCCGGGGGACTTTGCCCTCAACGGCAAGCTTATCGAAAACACTTACGAAGAGTGGCGCCAGAGCCCTTATGCGCGCCAAGGCGTGCAGTGCCAGCACTGCCACATGCCCGAGCGCCGCCACTTGTGGCGGGGCATCCACGATCCGCAGATGGTCAAGCAAGCCCTCACCGTGGCCGTCACCCTCAACGCCGCGGCGTATCAGCCCGGAGACCGCCTGCAGGCGGTGATCACCGTCACCAACAGCGGGGCCGGCCACTTCTTGCCTACCTATGTCACCCCCAAGATCTTCGTCTTTGCCTCGCTCCTTGACGCCCGCGGCGAGGTCCTGGAAGGCAGCACGCAGCAGGCGGTGATCGGCCGCGAGGTGACGCTTGACTTGTCGCAGGAGCTCTACGACACCCGCATCCCGCCCAAGCAGTCACGCGCCTTTACTTACGAGCATCCGGTGCCGCCTGAGGCGGCGCGCCTGCAGGTGCGCCTGGTGGTGCATCCCGACCACTTCTACGAGCGCTTCTTTACCGCCATGCTGGAAGACGGCAGCGAAGGGCCGGGGCGGGCTTATCTCGAAGAGGCCTTGCGCCGCACGCAGCGCTCGTCGTTTGTCGTCTTTGACCAAACGTTTCCGCTCCGCTAAGGCGGGGTGGCCTCGCTTCCCGGCGCTTTCAGGGCGCCAGCGGCCCGGCGCAGCGAAAGCCGATGAGGATGTGCTTGAGGCAAGCGGGGCGGCCGTGGCGTGCCGCCGCCCGCGTCACCCCTGGCAGGTCGTCCCAGGAGCCGCCTTTGACGATGTACGTTGGAGGATCGGGGCGCAGCAGGGTCTGCGTCCACTCGAACACCTGCCCGGCCATGTCGAGGACTCCGTACGGGCTCTGCCCCTGGGGGTACTGTCCCACCGGCACCGTGTCATAAGGGCCCAGATCGGCGCTGTTGAGGCGGCGCGGGTCAAACGTGTTGCCCCAGGGGAAGTAGCGGCCGTCGGCGCCGCGCGCCGCCTTTTCCCACTCTTCTTCGGTGGGCAAGCGCAGCGGCCGCCCCTCCACCTGCCCGCGCCAGGCGCAGTAGGCGGCCGCGTCGGCGTGGCTCACCAGCACCACGGGATGGCGGGCGCGCCCCGGCGGCGGCTCCTTGCCGTGCCAGAGAAAGCGGCGCACCGTGGCGTAGTCGTGGATGAGCCGGTAGCTGCGCCATTCTGCTTCGCTCACAAAGGGCGGGGGGTGGCCGCTCTGGGCCACGAAGCAGGCATAGGCAGCGTTGGTTACCGGCGTGCGATCGATGCGGTAGGCGGGCAGCGTCACCTGGCGGCGCGTTTCATTTTCGAACCAGCGATAGGTGCGGGCCACAGCGCTGCCGCGCAGCTCGTCGAGCCGGTAGCCATACTCGCGCTCCTCGCGCGTGCTGCCCATGAGGAAAGGGCCGGCGGGAATGGTCACCATGGGGGTGGGCGTGGCGGGCGGGCAGGGGGTCTGGGTCGCTTCTGCCCAGACGGCCCACCCGAGAAGGAAAAGCAGCAGCCCACATCCCCTGCGACGTTGCCAGGGTTTTGCCATGCCTGCGGCTCCTCTAGCAGGGGCGAAACAGGGCCACGAGGAAAAAGCGCCGGGGATCGAACCAGGTGCGTTCTAGCCGCAAGCCCGCCTGCTGCCCCAGGGCAGCCACCTCTTCTGCCGTGTACTTGTAGGAATTCTCGGTGTGAATGGTTTCCCCCTCGGCAAACGCGACCGTCAGGCCCAGCGCTTCAATCGCCACTTCCTGGGCGCGGTCGCTGCGCAGGTGCATTTCGATGCGGCCCTCTGCCTCGTTGTAGAGCGCCACGTGTGCAAAGCGCCGCACGTCGAAGTGGCCTCCCAGCTCGCGGTTGATGCGCTCCAGCAGGTTGCGGTTGAAGGCCGCCGTCACCCCCTGGGCGTCATCGTAAGCGGGCACCAGCACGGCCGGAGACTTCTTGAGGTCAATCCCCAGCAAGAAGGCGTCGCCAGGACGCATGAGGGCGACGAGCTGGCGCAGAAACGCCACGCTCTCGGCAGGGGTAAAGTTACCCAGGCTCGAGCCCAGAAAGGCGATGGCCTTGCGCGGCAAGTCGAGGATCGCCAGCGCCTGCGGCTGCGCGGCAAAGTCGGCGTGCAGCGCCCGCACCGTCAGCTGCGGGTACGTGGCCACGAGGCGCTGCGCCGTGGCGCACAGCATGGTGCGGGAGATGTCCACCGGGCAGTAGCAAAAGGGCTGGCCGCGCTGCGCGTAAGCGGCAAGCAGGTACTGGGTCTTGGAGGCGTTGCCGGGGCCGAGCTCCACCAGCGGCAGGTAGTCGAGGGCAGCCGCGATGTCGGCGGCGTAGGTGGCAAGGATAGCCTTTTCGGTGCGGTAGAGGTAGTATTCCGGCAGGGCGCAGATCTGCTCAAAGAGCCGCGACCCGGCGTCGTCGTAGAAGTACTTGGCCGGCAGCCACTTGGGCAGCGAGGAGAGGCCGCGGGCCACGTCGCGGGCAAAGGCTTCGTGCTGGGCCTCCACCGCCGTGGCATATAGCTGCAGGCGGCCGTCGTGGGTCTCGGGCACGGGCATCTTCCTTCTGCACGAGGGCGGGTTTTGGCTTATCATAGCAGACTTGGCTCGCAAGGGGGGCAGTTGACACGCCCGGGCCGGCCTGCTAGGGTTGAGGAGCATTTTTGGGACCTTGTGCGAGGCGGACCATGACCGTTTTCCTGGTAACCCCCGTTTCCAATCGCTCGCGCCAGGGCAACGGGGTGACGGCGCGGCGCTGGGCGCGCATCCTGCGGGCGCTGGGGCACCGCGTCACGCTGGCGCAGCGCTATGAGGGGGAACCCTGTGATTTGCTCATCGCCCTGCACGCCCGCCGCAGCTACCGCGCCATTGCCCACTTTCGCCAGCGGCACCCCACGGCGCCGCTGGTGGTCGCCCTGACCGGCACCGACCTCTACGGCGACCTCAAGCACAGCGCCGAAGCCCAGCACGCCCTGGAGCTGGCCACCCGCCTGGTGCTGCTGCAGCCCAAGGGCCTGGAAGAGCTCCCCGCGCACGTGCGCCACAAAGCACGGGTGATCTACCAGTCGGCCACTGCGCCCCGGCACCCGCCAGCCAAAGCCAAGCGCACGTTCGACGTCTGCGTCCTGGGACACCTGCGTGCCGTCAAGGACCCGTTTCGCACCGCCCTGGCGGCGCGCCTGCTGCCGGCCACCTCGCGCATCCGCGTGCTGCATGTCGGCCGCGCCCTCAGCGACGAGATGGCGGAGCGCGCTCGCCACGAAGCGGCGGTCAATCCCCGCTACCACTGGCTAGGCGAGCTGCCGCGCTGGCAGGCGCTGCGGGTGCTGGCCCGCAGCCGCGTTATGGTCCTCTCCTCCACCATGGAAGGCGGTGCCAACGCCATTTCCGAAGCTCTGGCCGCTTCCGTGCCCATTGTGGCCTCGCGTATTGCTGGCTCGGTGGGACTCCTGGGCGAGGACTACCCCGGCTTTTTCCCGGTGGGAGACACCCTGGCGCTGCGGGATCTGCTCCTGCGCGTCGAGAACGACGCCGGCTTTTACCACACCCTCAGCCAGCACTGCCAGCGCCTGGCGCCCCTCGTTCACCCGCTGCACGAGCAGCAGGCGTGGAAGCGGCTGGTGCAGGAACTGCTTCCCTGAGTTTCTCGCCTTGCCATGTGGACGGCCATCCTGTGTGACCTTGACGGCACCCTCATCGACGCCCACGTCGACATTGCCGCTGCCTTTCGCCAGGCCCTGCGCCGCGTCGTCGCCGGCCCGCTGCCGCCACCGGCCGCCATTGCCCGCCACATCGGCAAGCCGCTGCTGGAGATGGCCGCCGCCCTGGGATACCCGCTGTCACCGCCACAGGATGCCGCCTTCTTACGCTTTTACCGCCAGGCGGCGGCACGGCGTGCCGACAGGGCCACGCGCCCCTATCCAGGAGTGCGCGAAACCCTGCAGCGGCTTAGTCCCCTCGCCTTTGCCGTTGTCACCACCAAGGAGACGGCTCAGGCACGCGCCGTCTTGCAGCGCCTGCAACTGGCCCCTTTCTTTTGTCACGTGCAGGGGTGGGAGCCCGGCTTGCGCCTGAAGCCGGCTCCGGACACCGTGTATGCCGCCCTGGCGGCGCTGCGCTGCCCGCCAGCCGCCGCGCTGCTTGTCGGCGACACCGCCGCCGACATCCTGGCGGGAAAAGCGGCGGGCGTGGCCACCTGCGCCGCCACGTATGGCTTCGGAGACCTGCAGGCGCTGCGCCAGGCCCGGCCGGACTACTGGCTTGCCGCTTTTGCCGACCTCATCCCGCTCGTGCGCCGGCCGCCGGCTCCAGCAGGGCATTGAGCCGGCGGCACAGGGCGATGACGTCTTCGGCGTGGCCGGGAAACCAGGCGTGCATCCACGCCGGGCGCTCGAAAAAGGCCTGCGGCGGCTGGCCGGCACGGCGAATGGCAATGCGCCGCACCAGCCCGCTGGCGTTGATCATGCTGACGTCGTGGAGCAAGCGCCCGTGGGCGACAAATCCGGCGCTGATGGGGCAGAGGGCGCGGATTGCCGGTAGGCTCTCGGCCACTGCCCGCAGGCAAAAGGCGTGGGTGCGCGCCCGCAGGGCAGGGGGCAGGGCCTGCAGCACGGTGCGCAGGGTGAGGCCGGAAAAGACGGTATCGTCCACCACTGCCAGCGACGGGTAGGCTTCCAGCCCTTGCACTTGGGCCGCCAGGGGAAGGCCAGAAAGGCTCACCAGGCGATAGCCGCCGCGGCCGTCCTCCTCGCGCGTCACGTCAAGGCGGCGGATGCGGGGAAACCAGCCGCGGTGGGCATGGAGCTGCCGCGCCACGCGCTCGCCGGCCTCGCCGATGCCCAGGGCCATGGCAAAAGGGGGGTGCTCGCCGCGGGCCAGCAGCAGCTCGAGCTGCTGGGCCAAGCTCAGCACCACCACCCGCTGCGGGTCGCGGCGCACCAGCCGCAGCAGTTCCTCGGCAAGCTGCGCTGCCGGGGAAGCAGGGCCGTACTGCTGGCGAACGGCGTCGCTCAGGTCGTCATGGATGTACAGCACCCGCGGCGTGGGCGCGGCGTATGTGGCTTCGTCCGCCACAGCCGTCCCTTACGCCAGAACCAGGCTGCGCGCCACTTCCCCTCGCTCGAGGGCGGCGTAGGCCTCGTTGATTTGCTCCAGCGGGTAAGTGCGCGTCAGCAGCTCGTCGAGCAGGAGCTTGCCCGAGCGGTACATGTCGATGAGCTTGAGGAGGTCGATTTTGGGCCGCGACGAGCCGTAAAGCGAGCCCATCAGCGTCTTTTCCGCGTACACCATCTCGTTGGCGTTGATGCCCACCCGCACGTCGGCCCGCGTCACACCGATGACCACGCACAGGCCCATCTTGCGCGTGGCGGCGTAAGCCTGCTCGATGGTCTTGGGCAGGCCGATGGCCTCAAAGGCGTAGTCGACCCCTTTGCCGCCGGTCAGTTCCTTGATGGCTTCCACCGGATCTTGCTGCGCGGCGTTGATGGTGTGGGTGGCGCCCAGCTTGCGGGCGTACTCGAGCTTGCGGTCGACCACGTCGACGCCGATGATGGTGAGGGCGCCGACGATGCGCGCCCCCTGGATGGCGTTGAGGCCAATGCCGCCACAGCCAAACACCGCCACCGAGCTGCCCATGCGCACCTTGGCGGCGTTGACCACCGCGCCCACGCCGGTGATCACCCCGCAGCCCAAGAGGGCCGCCTTGTCGAGGGGGAAGTCCTGCGGGATCTTCAGCACCGCCGCCTCGGGCATGGTGGAGAGCTGCGAAAACGTGGACACCCCAGCGAAGTGGCGCACCGGCGTGCCGTTGATGCGAAAGCGGGTGGTGCCGTCGGGCATAAGACCGGTGACGCGCACCTGCGTCCCCACATCGCACAGGGCCGGCCGCCCGCCGGTGCAGTACTCGCAGGCCCCGCAGGAAACCCGCCAGATGGGAATGACGTGGTCTCCCGGCTGGACCGAGGTCACGCCTTCGCCTACCTGCTCCACGATGCCCGAGCCCTCGTGCCCCAGGATGACCGGGGTGGGCATGTAAAGGTCGCCTTTCATCACGTGCAAGTCGCTGTGGCACACCCCGCCGGCGTACATGCGCACCTGCACCTCGCCGCGCTGCGGCGGCAGGACTTCGACTTCTTCGATGCGCAGCGGAGTTCCGGCCTCGTAAAGCACAGCCGCTTTGGCTCGCATGGCTCGTTCCTCCCTGTCTCAGGGCGGCGCCAGCAGCGCCGCCAGCTCGTCTACCAGAGCCGCAAAGCGACGGATGGTACGAAGGAGCGGCTCTGGCTGGGTCATGTCCACGCCGGCCTCTCGCAGCAGCTCGAGCGGGTACTTGGCCCGGCCGCCGCGGAGAAACGCCAGGTAGCGGGCCACCGCGGGTTCGCCTTCCTCAAGGATCTGCTGCGCCAGCGCCGTGGCGGCGGCAAACCCCGTGGCGTACTGGTACACGTAGAAGTTGTAGTAGAAGTGCGGAATGCGCGCCCAGCCCACGCGGTGCACGGCGTCCTGCACCAGCGCCTCGCCGTAGTACTTCTGGAAGAGCTCGGCAAAGCGCTCGCCCAGCCAGGCGTGGGTAAGCGCCCCGCCGGCTTCTACCTGCTGGTGAACCTGCCACTCGAAGTCGGCAAACAGCACTTGGTTGTAAAACGTGGTGCGGAACTGCTCGAGGGCATACTGAAGCAGCACCAGGCGCCGCGCCGTCTCACGGGTGGTGGCCAGCAGGTGGTGCATGAGCAGGGCTTCGGACGTCGTCGATGCCACCTCGGCAACGAAGATGGGGTAGTCACTGTAGACAAACGGCTGGCTCTGGTTCGTGAAGTACGTGTGCAGGGCGTGGCCCAGCTCGTGGGCCAGGGTAAAGACGTCGCGCAGGGTGCCGTTGAAGTTCATAAGGATAAACGGATGCACCCCGTAAGCACCGGTAGAATAGGCGCCAGCGCGCTTGCCGGCAGTTTCGTAGACGTCGATCCAGCGCTCGTCCAGCGCCCGCGCCAGCACCGCCGTGTACTCCGGGCCCAGGGGCTGCATGGCCTCGCGCACCAGACGCCGCGCTTCGGCGTAAGTAAAAGTGGGCTGGACCTGCGGCCCCAGCGGACAGGCCAGGTCATAGGGGTGGACGGCGTCGAGCTGCAAGCACCGCTGCCGCAGCCGCACGTAGCGGTGCAGCGGCGCCAAGTGCGCGTTGACCGTCTCGAGGAGCGTCGTGAACACCGCCACAGGGATGTTGTCGGCGTCGAGCGCACGGGCCAAGGCACTGGGGTACTTGCGCACCCGGGCGTAGAAAACATCGCGGTGGATGGCGCCCTGCAGCATGGCCGCCCAGGTGTTTTTGTAGCGCTCGTACGTCGAAAAGAACGCGTGAAAGGCGTCGTGCCGCACGCGGCGGTCGGGCGACTCCAGCAACCGGTAGTACCGCCCTTTGGTGACCTCGACTTCGCGTCCCTGCTCGTCGGCGATGCGCGGGAAGGTGAGATCGGCGTTGTTGAGCATGGAAAACGCAAGGTAAGGGACCTGGGCCAAGTCGCTGGTGCGCGCCAGCAGCTCTTCTTCGGCAGGCGACAGGGTGTGGGGGCGGCGGCGGATGACGTCGTCGATGTGGAAGCGGTAAAGGGCCAGGGGCGGGTAGTCGTGCAAAAACCCGGCGAGGGTCTCCGGCGACATGGCGAGCAGCTCCGGCTCGATAAAGGCCATGGCCCGTTTTACTTCGGTGCCCAGCCGGTCGGCACGCGCGGCCAGGGCCTGGCCCTCCGGGCGCCGCGTGTCTTCGTCGCGGCGCAAGTGGGCATAGGTGGCCAGCCGCTCGTACGTTTGCAAGAGGCGGTCGCGGAGCTGCAAGCAGGCGTAAAGCGTCTCTGCCGCTTCCGCCAGGCGACCCCGGTAGCGCTCGAGCTCAGGCAGCTGCGCTTGCAGGCGCCTGGCCTCTTCTTCCCAGGCCGCCTCCGTGGCGTAGAGGGCTTCCAAGGCCCAGGTATCCTGCGGGGCGAGCTGGTGGCGCTCGGGCAACGAGGCCGCAGGCGTCCCTGCTTCGGCGGCTTCGTCCCAGACACGCCGCAAACAGCGCCACGCACCAAGGCTGTCGCGCACGGTGATTCTCCAGCCACCTACGGGTTTTCGCTATCGTGCGGTTGTGTTGAGTATGCCACGCCATCCACCGTCGAGCAAGCGTCTTGGCGGCGCTCGCGTGCGGGTTGGCGTGCACGGGTGGCCGTGGTATAGTGGCTTACTGTTGGCGGCAAGGCAGGCCGTTTCCCGTATGCACGACGATGGCCACGCAACTGCGACAGGACCCCCTCAGTGGCACCTGGGTAATCATTGCCCCGCAGCGGGCGCAGCGCCCGCATGAAGTGACTCCGTCCCGGGCACCGCGCGAGCAAGAAGCGCACGTGGCCACCTGCGCCTTTTGCCCGGGCAACGAGGCGCAGACCCCGCCGTCGCTCAGCGTCGTCCCGGACCCCGAGGCGCCGCAGCGCTGGGCAGTGCGGGTCTTTCCCAACAAGTTTGCCGCCTTGTGTCCGAGCGCCCCGCCGGCAGCAAGCGCCCATCCCCTTTTTCCTTCCCTGCCTGGGGTGGGCCACCACGAGGTGATCGTTGACACCCCGGCCCACAACGGCTTCCTGCACTGCCTGGCGGTGGACCAGCTAGCGCGGCTGGTGCGCGTCTGGCGCGACCGCTACCGTGCCCTGCAAGGCGATGGCCGGATCAGGCACATCGTGCTGTTCAAAAACCACGGCGCCAGCGCCGGGGCTTCCCTCGCTCACCCGCACACCCAGCTTCTCGCCCTGCCCCTGGTCCCCACCGCGGTCGCACAGCAGCGGGCGCGAGCCCAGCGCTACTTCCGGCGCCACCGGCGCTGCCTGCTGTGCGATTTGCTGCGGGCAGAAGAGGCAGCCGGGGTGCGGCTGCTGTTTGCCGATGCCGACTACGTGGCCTACCACCCCTTTGCTTCCAGTATGCCGTTTGAAGCCTGGCTGGTACCGCGGCAGCACCAGGCCGACTTTGGCCAGCTGGCCGATGCCGCCCTTGGTGCCTGCGCCCGTGCCGTGCGGCGCCTGGTGCGGCTGCTGGCCCACGCCCTGCACGATCCTGACTATAATTTGGTTTTGTATGCGGCCTTTACTCCCCACGCCGAGGCTGCCTACCACTGGCACCTGCGGCTGCTGCCGCGGCTGGTGCCACTGGCGGGGTTTGAGCTGGGCAGCGGCGCGGCCATCAACCCAGTGCCGCCAGAGGAGGCAGCAGCGCTGGTGCGGCAGCACGGCCAGTCGGCAGACAACGAGGAAGCAAGGGCATGAAAGTTGAAGAAGTGGTTCTTCCCGGTGTGGGGCGCAAGTACACGATCACCACGCGCTCCGGCGACCGGCTGGTCATCGTCGTCCACAGCTCTGGCAAGCGCGAGCTGCAGTACTTCGAGGCCGGCGAAGGCGACGAACCCACCGCTGCCCTCGACCTGACGGACGAGGAGGCGCGGGAAATCGGGGCCATCCTCTCCGGCGTGCTCTTTCACCCCGAAGCCACCGGCGACGTGACTGCCCGCTTGGCCGAGCACACCATCGAATGGATGAAAGTCGAGCCGGGCGACCGCTGCGTCAGCCGCACCGTAGGGGAGTGCCAGGAAGAGGCGCAGCTGCACGCCCCCCAGGCGCACATCCTCGCCATTTTGCGGGCCGGCCAGGCCCTGGTCCCCAACCCGCCGCCAGAGAGCCGCATCGAAGTGGGCGACACGCTAATTCTGGCCGGGTCGCGCCAGGGAGTCAACGCCCTCAAGCACGAGCTGTCCCACTGAGGGCCGGGGCACGCCATGCATCCTTCGGTCCTTGACTTTGCCTTTGCCGCCGCCTTGCTCGCCGCCGCCGCAGTGGTGGTGCACCGCTGCCGCTTTCCGGCCCTGCCGGCGTACTTGCTGGTGGGCCTAGGGGTAGGCACGCGGCTCGACGTGGCCTCGCTCGAGCCCTTGCCTTCTCTGGGCCTGTTGCTCCTGCTTTTTTCGGTGGGGCTGGAGTTCGGGCCGGACCGGCTTGCTGCGCTTTCCGGCCGGGTGCTGCGCGCCGGGGGGTGGGACGCCCTGGGCCTGCTGCCGGGCCTGGCGGCAGGCCTGCTGCTTGGGCTCGACTTCAAGGCCGCGGTGATGCTGGCTGGCGTCCTCTACGTGAGCTCCAGCGCGGTGATTGCCAAGCTCATCATCGATTTGCGGCGCGCCGCCGAACCCGAAAGCGAAGTGGTGCTGGGCGTGCTGGTCTTCGAAGACCTGGTGATCGCCGTGCTGCTTGCCCTGGTGGGCAGCCGCGGCGGGCCCTTGGCCCTGCTGGCGAGTGTGGGACTGGTGGGCGCTTACCTTCTGGCCGCCCACTACTTTTCGCCGCGCCTGGCTGCGGCCATGGAAGCGCTCCCCGACGAGCCCATGCTGCTGTTAGGCGCGGCGTTTACGGCGGGGACGGCAATGCTCTTTCACGCGGTGGGCGCTTCGGAAGGCATCGGCGCTTTCCTGGCCGGCGTGATTGCCGCGGGGATGGGCCTGCGCGAGCGCATCCTTGGCCTCTTTACCCCGGTGCGCGACCTTGCCGTGGCTTTCTTCTTCCTCACCGTGGGCGTTGGCGCCCTCGCCCTGCTGGCGGACCTGCAGGCCACCGCCGTCTGGCTGGCCCTGGCCGCCCTCGTGGGCAAGCTTCCCCTTGACTATCTGGCCGGTGCTGCGGCGGCCCTGGGCCTGCGCCGGCGCCTCCTCACCGCCCTCTACTTGATTCCGCGCGGCGAGTTCAACCTCGTCCTGGGGGCCCTGGCTTTGCGTGAGGCCCAGGGCCTCATTTCCCAAGTCGCCGTGCTTCTGGTGCTCATCACGATCCCCCTGGGAGCCGTCGCCATTCGCTTTGGCCCTGCCTGGACGGCCGGCCTGCGGCCACCCCCGCGGCGCTTGCCCGCCGCCGTGGCGGCGGCAGAGGGCGTTGCCGAAGCCAGTCAGCTCTCGCGTTAGGGCTAAAAGGCGTCAAAGCCGGTGAGGCCGCGGCCGATGATGAGCGAATGGATCTCGTCGGTGCCCTCGTACGTGTAGACCGACTCCAGGTTGAGCATGTGCCGGATGGGGGGAAACTCCAGCGAGATGCCACTGGCCCCGTGAATGGCGCGGGCCATGCGCGCCACCTGCAGGGCAACACGCACACTGTGCTTCTTGGCCATGCTCACTTGATAGGGGGTCAGGCGGTCCTGGTCCTTGAGGCGCGAAAAGTGATAGTTCATGAGCTGGGCGCTGGCAATGCCCAGGGCCATGTCCACCAGCTGCGCCTGGATGAGCTGCTTGCTGGCAATCGGCACGCCAAACTGGATGCGCTGCCGGCTGTAAGCCAGGGCCGAATCGAAACAGGCGCGGGCCGCGCCAATTGCCCCCCAGGCAATGCCCAGGCGCGCCTGGTTGAGGCAGGCCAGCGGCGAGCTCAGCCCGCGCGAGCCTGGCAGGAGGTTCTCCTTGGGAATGCGGCAGTTAGAGAGCACGATTTCGCCGGTGGGCGAGGCGCGCAGCGACATCTTGCGCTCGATGGTCGGCGTCTCGAACCCCGGGGTGCCGCGCTCGACAAGAAAGCCACGGATGGCTTTGGGATGGTCTTCTTCCAGCTTGGCCCACACCACCGCCAGGTGGCAAATCGGCGCGTTGGTGATCCACATCTTAGAGCCATTGAGCACGTAAGCGTCGCCGTCTTTGTGCGCCATGGTGCGCATGGAGGCCGGATCGGAGCCAAAGTCGGGCTCGGTGAGGCCAAAGCAGCCGATGACCTCGCCCCGTGCCATGCGCGGAAGCCAGTACTGCTTTTGCTCCTCTGAGCCAAAGCGGTAAATGGCGTACATGGCCAGCGAGCCCTGCACCGAGACGAAGCTGCGCAGGCCGCTGTCGCCGTACTCGAGCTCTTGCAAAATCAGCCCGTAGGTCACCGCGTTGACTCCGGCACAGCCATAGCCCTTGATGCTGGCACCCAGCAGTCCCATGGCGGCCAGCTCGGGAATGACGTGCTCGGGGAAGGTGTGCCGCTCGAAGTGCTCGGCGATAATGGGCAGGTACTTCTCGGCAACGAACTGGCGTACCGTGTTGCGGGTGAGGATTTCGTCCTCAGAGAGGACGGCGTCAAGATCGATGAGGCGTTCGAGGGTCACCACGTCCATGGGCACTCTCGCTTGTCTAAAGGCAAAGGCACAGTCCACCGGACGGAACCTGTCAGGGGCGATTCTACTCCGCCGGGGCGGCTGGCGCAACAGGAGGGCGGCGTGGCGGCCCGGGCTCAATCTTCTTGGCCGCCGTGCCGATAAGGAATCGGTGGGCAGCGGCGCCTCGCTGCTTCAGGAGACGCGGGTCAAGAGCCGCCATTGCCTGGGGCTGCAGCGAAAGGCAAAGTGGAAGCTGGATAAAGGAGTCAAACGATGACGCGCATTCTCGTCATCGACGACGAAGACCAAATGCGCGGAATGCTGCGCCAGGCCCTGGAGCGGGCCGGCTACGAGGTGGAGGAAGCGCGCAACGGACGCGAGGGGCTCTGGCGATACCGCCAGGCGCCGGTGCCGCTAATCATCACCGACATCCTTATGCCGGAAAAAGAGGGGCTCGAGATCATCCGCGCCCTGCGCCGCGAGTATCCGGACGTGAAAATCATCGCCATCTCGGGGGGTGGGCGCACCGGCAACCTCAACTTCCTCGACATTGCTGCCAAGCTAGGGGCGCACCGCACGCTGCAAAAGCCTTTCGGGCTGCGCGAGCTCCTGCAAGCCGTGCGGGAACTGGTGCCGGTGCAGACCTAGCGCCCTTTTTCACCACCGCACAGGACGCCGCCAGCGGCGGTCAAAGCGGTGCAGCCCCGCTTCGCGGGCCACCTGAAACGCCGCAGCCATCTCCTGAGGGGTGATGAGGCGGCGCAGCTCGGGGTACTTCCCCTGCGCCACTTTCCCGGCCGGATAGTACTGGCCCATGAGGTTTACGTAAGTGTCGGGCGAGATCTCTGTGGCCAGAAAGTGCATGATGGCCCGCGTCTCGTCCAGGGCGTCGGGCATGACCAGGTGGCGCACCAGCAGGCCGCGCCGCGCCAGCCCGTGCTCGTCAAAGGTGAGGTCGCCCACCTGGCGATGCATCTCCTTGATGGCGGCGCGGGCCGCCGCGGGATAGGCTGGCGACTTGAGGTAGCGCTTTGCTTTCTCGACGCTCCAGTACTTGAAGTCGGGCATGTAGATGTCCACAATGCCCTCGAGCAGCCGCAGGCTCTCGAGCGAGTCAAAGGCGCTCGTGTTGTAAACGATGGGCAGCCGCAGCCCGCCGCGGATGGCGTAGGGCAGGGCTTCGAGGATCTGCGGCACCACGTGTTCGGGGGTTACCCAGTTGATGTTGTGGCAGCCCATGGCCTGCAGCTCCAGCATCATGGCCGCCAGCTGTTCGGGACGCACCTCCACGCCTGCTTCCTGCTGGCTGATGTCGTAGTTCTGGCAAAAGACGCAGCGCAGGTTGCACCAGGCGAAGAAAATCGTGCCGCTGCCGCGCCAGCCGCGCAGGCAGTCCTCCTCGCCAAAGTGAGGGAAATAGCTGGCTACCCGCGCGTAGCGCCCGGTGCGGCAGACTTTCTTTTCGTCCCGCAGGCGGTTGACCTCGCAGTTCCAGGGGCAAACGCGGCAGTGCGCCAAGCTGGCCAGCGCTTCTTCGACCCGCCGCTCGAGCTCGCCCGACTCGTAGAGCAGCACATAGCCGGGGATCGTCTTGCGCGAAGTCGCGGTGACCATTTACCACCTCCTCTATGCCACGGACAGCTCGCTGAGGGCCTCCTTCACCGCCCAGAAGTGGGCTGGCGGCACGCGCGGCAGGAACTGCGAGCAGCCGCCTGCCAGCAGGAGCCGCCGGCCGCCGGTTTCTTGCACCACAGCGCGCACGCGGGCGCGCAGCGCTTCGGGCGTGGTCTCCACCATGGCCTGCTTTTCCGGCAGGCCGCCAGCCACCGCCTTGTCGGTGCGCCGCAGGACTTCTACCAAGCTCGGGTTACCGGCCGCCAGCACCGACCAGTTAAAGCAGTGCACGGGGTAGTCCTGCACCAGTTCGAAGACGATCGGGGCGCGGCAGATGTGGAGCATGAGCAGCGGCACGTCGGCGGGCAAGGCCGCCAATACCGCCAAATCGGCGTCGCGCACGAGTTCGGCGTACGTCTCCGGGGACAGAAAATCCCGCGTGGGACCAAGCGACAGGCTGTAGAAAAAGCCGTCGGCACCGGCTTCCAGGCACAGCGGCAGGTGGGCTTGAAACGTCTTGGCAATGGCGTGCAAGCCCTGCTTGGCCGCCTGGCGGTCGGCCAAAAGCAGCTGGCGCAGCCGCACCTCGTCTTGACCGCAGAGGTAGTAGGCCACCGTCAGCGGCGCAAACACCGTCTGGATCACCGGCACCTCGGCGGGTAGCGCCTGGCGAATAAGGCGCAGCGCCGCCAGCTGTTCGCCCAGCACGCCTTCGTCGGGCGGCCTCACGTCGATGTTTTGCCAGTCTTCTGGCCGCCGCAGCACCGGCTCCAGGCAAGGCGGTGGGCTCACGCCGTCCGGAGAGCGCCCGTAGCGCGCGCCCCAGACCTCGCCGTGGTAAGAGGCGCGGGCCTGGACTTTGAGAAAGTCCCAGTCGTAGGTGCGCTGCCAGGCCACCATGCTGGCGGCCAGTTCTTCGGCGCTGTGCTCGCGGTCGTAGAAGTGGCCCCACAGGCTCACCGGCACGCGGTCGACCACCTCACCGCGCAGGGCAGCCTGCACCCGCTCCCTCTTGTTCATGGCGCTTTCCTTATGATCGTTCCCTGAATCATCTCAATTATAGCCTCAACGCCCACTCTCCCTGAAGCGCCAGGGGAGGGGCAGGCTTTTGTCAGGTGTCAGGGCTAACCCTGCGCCTCGCCTTGCGGGGCCATGGCCTCGATGGCGGCCAGCCACTGCGCCTGCGGCATGCTGGTGAGGCTCAGCAGGGGGAGGGTGATGCCGGCCTCCACGTATGCCGCCAGTCGCCGCCGGCACGCCTCCGCAGGACCGACGATGGCCAGGTCGTCCAGCATGGTCTCGCTGACGGCGCGGCGCGCCGCCTCGTGGTCCTTGCGCTGCCAGGCTTCGTAGATGGCCTGGGCTTCTGCGGCGTAGCCGCGCCGGCTCATGTGCTCGCGGTGAAAGTCGCCCATGGCGCCGGCGTAAAAGGCAATCAGGCGGCGGACAGCCTGGCGGCCCGCTGCGAGGTCTTCGGTGACGTAGAGCGGCACTTGCAGGGCCACCTCGAGGTCGGTCACCGCGCGCCCGGCCTTGCGGGCGCCTTCGGCCAGCTCGGCCAGTCCCTCGGCAATGCGCGAGCAGGGCAGCCAGGTGGGCAGCCAGCCATCGGCGATTTCGCCAGTGAGGCGCACGTTGCGCGGACCAATGGTGCCAAGGTAAATCGGTACGGGATAGCGTGCAGGCGGCGCTGCCAGGGCAAAGCGCCGGCACGTGACTTCCTCACCCACCACCTCAACGCGCTCGCCGCGTAGGGCACGGCGCAGGATGTCTACCGTTTCGCGCAGGCGCCGCGACGCGCGGCCAAAAGGAACCCCGTGCCAGTGCTCGACCACCCCTGGACCGCTGATGCCCAGGCCCAGGCGCAGGCGGCCGCCGCTGATCTCTGCCAGCGAGGCGGCAGCCATGGCCAGGTTGGCCGGCGTGCGGGCGTGCACCGGCACAATATTGGTCCCCAGAGCGATGCGGCGGGTGTGCAGCGCCAGCGCCGTCAGGGTGGTAAAGGCATCGCGGCCCCACGACTCGCCCAGCCAGATCGAGTCGTAGCCCAGCGCCTCGGCGCGCTGCGCCAAGGCGACCAGCTCCCCAATCGACAGCGTGTAACGCGAGCCTATTTGCAAGCCCAGTCGCTGCATCTCCCCTCTCCACAACACAGACCACTAATTCTCAGCCGCAGGCAAAAAGTAGCCTGTCCCCTTTAGTTGCGCGGCGGCGGCGTCGTCTAGATACCAGAGGAGCTGGCCATGGCTGGGGCGCACGAGCTGGGCGGGGTAGCGTGCCGGGCGGTACGGGCCGCACAGCACCCGGCGTACGGCTGCCGCTTTGTCCCTGCCGCTGACCACAAACAGCACGTGCCGCGCCTGGCACAACACCGGAGGCGTCAGGGTGAGGCGATAGGCCTGCAGCTGTGGCACCCAGGTGGCTACCACCAGGCGCCGGCTCTCGTAGAGGGCAGGGCTGCCTGGAAAGAGCGACGCCGTGTGCCCATCGCGGCCCAGGCCGAGCAGAATGAGGTCGAAGTGCGGCCACGCCGTGTCCTGAAGGCCAAAAAACTCCCGCACCGTGCGCTCGTAGTCCGCCGCTGCGGCTTCCGCCCCGCGCTCTGCGGGAATGCGGTGCACGTTGGCCGCCGGGATGGCCACGTGCGCCAGCAGCGTCTCGTAGGCCATGCGGTAGTTGCTCTCGGGGTGCTGCGGCGGCACAACGCGCTCGTCGCCCCAAAAGACGTGCGTCTGCGCCCAGGGCATGGCGCTGCGGTAGGGCTCAGCCGCCAAAAGGGCATAGGTGGCTCTGGGCGTGTTGCCCCCGGCCAGCACCAGAGTAAAGCGGCCAGCCTGCGCCACCGCCTGGCAGGCCAGGCGGTAGCACTGCGCCGCCACGTTACGGGCCAGCGCCGCAGCGTCCTTACAGACGCGCACTTCTGGCGCCACAGAAGGAAACGCAGCGGACATTTATCCCCCGGCGGGCGGCTCGACGTGGCCGCCGAACTGATGGCGCATGGCCGAGAGGATCTTTTCGGCAAAGGTGTGGGGCTGCCGCGAGCGGAAGCGCGTGTAGAGGGCGGCCGACAGCACCACCAGGGGCACGGCAGCCTCTACGGCGGTGAGCACCGTCCAGCGTCCCTCGCCCGAATCCTGCACGTAGCCGCTGTAGCGCTGCAACTGCGGGTCCTCGAGCAGAGCAGCCGCAGTCAAGTCGAGCAGCCAGGAGGTAATCACGCTGCCCCGTCGCCACACTTCGGCGATGTCGGCAATGTCGAACTCGTAGCGGTACTCTGCTTCCAGCGCGCTGGCGCAGCGCAGGAGGTCGAAGCCTTCGGCATAGGCCTGCATGAGGCCGTACTCGATGCCGTTGTGCACCATCTTGACGAAGTGGCCGGCGCCGACGGGGGCCGCAGTGCAGGTAGCCTTCTTCGGCCGTGCCCCCTTTGCGTTCTCGCCCTGGCGTTCTCGCAATGGTGCCGCGGCCCGGCGCCAGCGTCTTGAAGATGGGGTCGAGGCGCTGCACCGCCTCGGCTTCGCCGCCGATCATCAGGCAGTAGCCCCGCTCGCTGCCCCAGATGCCGCCACTGGTTCCCACGTCGACGTAGTGAATCCCGCGAGCTTGCAAGGCCTTGGCACGGCGCACATCATCTTTGAAGTACGAGTTGCCCCCATCGATGAGAATGTCTCCGGCCGCACACAAGGTCCCTAGTTCCGTCACCGCCGCTTCGGTGACCTCGCCGGCGGGCAGCATCAGCCACACGGCGCGGGGCGGGGAGAGCTTGGCCACCAAGTCGGGCAGCGAGGAGGCCGCCACCGCTCCCTTGGCCGCATAGGCCGCGACGCGCTCAGGGTCGCGGTCATAGACGACGATCTGGTGGCCGCCGCGCAGACACCGCTCGGTCATGCCACCGCCCATTCGCCCCAGGCCAACCATGCCCATCTGCATACACCGCCTCTCCTCCTGCCTGCGTGGCGGACTTAGCCGCGCGGCTTTGAAGTCGTGGGCAAGTCTGCCACCGCCTCCTCGCGGTACAGGCGCCGCTCGATCGCCCACAGCTTTTCCAGGCGCCGCCGGTGGCGTTCCTCGTCGCTGAAGCGCGCGGCCAGGAAGGCCCGTACCACCTCGCGCGCCAGCTCCGGCCCGATCACCCGGGCTCCCAGGCAAAGCACGTTCATGTCGTCGTGCTCCACGCCCTGGCGCGCCGAATAGGGATCGTGACACAGCCCGGCCCGAATGCCGGGGAACTTGTTGGCCACCACGCTCACGCCAACCCCGCTGCCGCAGACCAGCACGGCACGCTGCGCCTGGCCGTAGCGCACCACGTCACAGGCCAGCTGGGCATAGTCGGGGTAATCCACGGGCACATCGGCCGCATGCACCCCCACGTCGGTCACCTCGTGGCCGGCAGCGTGCAGGTCGGCCACCAGCAGCTGCTTCAGGGCATATCCGGCGTGATCCGCAGCCACCACCACCTTCATGGCGCGCCCTCTCTCGTGCAGGCCCTGAGTGAATCCCCTGGCAGAGCCGGGTACAGGGATGGTACCATCTTGGCCACGGCGATGCACGCAGGGAGGTGGCGTGCCGGGAATGGACCACACGGGTGCCGTCGCGTCTGTGAGACTTGGCGCCGGGACTCAGGCGGGGTAGACGAGGAGTTCGACCTCGGCGGCGAGCAGCCGATTGGCGTCGGCACAGGGCTCGGCGAGCTTGATGGTAACGATTTGGGTCTTGCCCACTTCGCCGCTGCGCCCGGGCCGCACGCCAACGATTCTGCCGCGTAGCCGCTGGGGAGGACGAGACGGGCGCGGGTGCGGTTCCAAAGGGAAAATGGGGCCCGAGTACAGCGGGCCGCGAATGCGATCCATGGTTCAGTCTCCCGTATCACGCTGCCCTGTCGGCACATCAAGTTCCCTTATCGGCACGGGAGGACTTGGGCTTAAGTTGGCAGCCGGAATGAGCGTGGGCCGCCGCCAGGCCTCTAAGGAGCGTGCTTTTGTGATGTCGTCTTCTGATGTGCCGCTTTCTCCTGGCATTTATGATCGGTTTTTCACCACTGACGAGGGACACCGCCTCCACTATGCCCTGCGCTTGCCACCGCGTTACGACGCTCAGCAGGCACTGCCCCTGGTTCTCTGCCTCCACTTTGGCGGCCAGGCCACGGCCACCTACGGGCGTGCCTTCCTGGAGTTGATTCCTGCCCCGGGGTTTGAGGCGCTGCCCGCCCTGCTGGTAGCGCCTACCACGCCCTGGGGATCGTGGACCGTGCCGGCAAGCGAGTCTTTGGTGTGGGCCGTTCTTGCCGACGTGGCGCAGCACTACCCTGTCGACAGCGCGCGCTGTGCCGTCATGGGCTATAGCCTGGGGGGTATCGGCGCCTGGCACTTTGCCGCCAAGTTTCCCGAGCGCTTTATGGCGGCCATTCCTATTGCCGGGACGCCCAGGGAGGTGGACCTCTCTCGCCTGCGGCACCTCCCCCTCTACGTGATCCACAGCCGTGACGATACCGTGGTGCCGCTTGCCGGCGATGCCGAAGCGGTGGCCGCCCTGCAGGCCATGGGCGCTCCGGTGCACTTTGCCGTCTTGCCCCGCGGGGATCACTTTGACTACCGGCTGGTCATTGCCGAGCTGCGGCGGGTTGCGGCGTGGCTCGAGGCCCTGTGGCGCCGCCCGCCGGCGACGTGAGGTAGCCATGCGCCTGCTCATGCTTAGCTACCATGCCGAGGCGGCCGCGGAAGCGGTAGCGCGTGCTGCACGCCTGTTTCAGGCCCTGGCCCGCCAGGGGCACCAGGTGGTGTGGATCGCCGCGCCGGTGGCGCCTGAGGTGGCCACCGCGCTGGGTCTGCGGGCCCAGCCGCAGCGCCTGCCGCCGACGTGCCGTTACGTCTTGCCGTGTCAGGCCTACAGCGTGGGGCGCCTGTGCCTCTACGCCCTCGACGCTGCCCTTTGGCAGCAGCCGGCGCTGCACACGCGGCTGTTTACGTTTCTTTGCCTCTTGCAGCGCGCCCGCCCCGGCGACCTCCTCCACGTCTGGGGAGACTTTCCCGCGCCGTATCTGGGCGTTTATACTGCCAGGGTGCTCGGTCTGCCGGCGGTGGTGACTTACCGCAGCGCTGCCGTACCGGCTGAAGCGCAGCAGGCTTTTGCTTGGCGCTGGACCCTGCAGCACACCAGGGCGGCGCTGGTGGGCAGCGCCGCCCTGGGACGGCGCCTGGTCGGGCAGGGGCTGCCGGCACCGCGGGTGCGCGTGCTCCCTACCGCCACGCCGCGTGCCCTGTTGCGCCTGTACGGGTCGCTTTGCTCCCCCGCGGCCGCAGCGGCAGAAGCCGAGCAACAGAGGGTGATCACGTAGCATGCACATCGCGCTGCTGACCCCCAGCTTTCCGCCCATGGTTGACGGCGGCGTGGCCATTGCCACCGGCCGGCTGGCGGCAGAGCTGTGCCGGCGCGGCCATCGCCTGACGGTGATCACTTCTTCTTCCCAGAACGGCCAGGCGGTCGCCGCCGCTGCTGACGCCTTCCTTGCCGTATACGACGGTGCCCCAGACGATCCGCAGCACCAGCCGGCTGCGGTGCGCGCCCTGTACCGCTGGGCAGCAGGGCAGCACCGCCAGAGCCCGTTCGACGTCTTGCTTGCGTACTTTGTTTACCCTAGCGGCTGGCTGGCCACCCGCCTTGGGGCCCGCCTGGGCGTGCCGGTGGTGTGCAGCTGCCGCGGCAACGACATCAGCAAAGACGTGTTTACTGCCCCTTACACGGTGGCCAGCGTGCTGCGCCGCAGCACGCGCCTGCTGTTTGTCAGTCCCTCCCTCCTGCAGCTGGCCGATGCCTTGGTACCGTGTCGTGCCAAAGCCACCGTGGTGCCCAATGCCGTGGACCTCGAGCGCTTTGTGCCTGCGACGGCTGCGCCCTCGGCATGTCTTACCGTGGGCACCAGCGGCATCCTGCGCTGGAAGAAAGGGCTTGACTTGCTGCTGCCCCTCCTTTGCGACTTGAGCACCGACGCCCGCCTGCGCTTCCTCATTGCCGGCTATCCTCTGGACGCCGAAGCCGAGCAGCGCCTTGCCGCCTTCGTGTCCCATCACGGCCTTGCGGAGCGTGTCGAGCTGACGGGGCCAGTGCCTCACGAAAAGATGGTCCAGTTCTTGCAGCGCATGGACCTCTACGTTTCGACCTCTTTTCAGGAAGGCATGCCCAACGGCGTGCTAGAAGCCATGGCCTGTGCTCTGCCGGTGGTGGCCACCGACGCCGACGGCTTGCCGCTGCTGGTAGTCGATGGCGTCACCGGCTACCTCTGTCCGGCCGGGGACCTGCAGGCGCTCTTGCGCCGCTGTCGTTTCTTGCTGGCGCGGCCGCAGCTGCGGCGGCGCATGGGCGCGGCAGGACGGCGGCGGGTGGAACAGCACTTTCACCCCGAGCAAGAAGCGGCGGCAATTGAAGCCGTCTTGTACCAAGCCGTGAAAGCGGGGCCGCCTTAAGGCCGCAGGGCGCCGCGCGCTCGCTACTCGAGGTAGCCCAGGGCACGCAGGCGCCGCCGCACCGCCTGGTCAACTTCGGGCAGGGTTGGCGCGTGGGAAGCGGGGGGTGGTAGGCTGCCAGCGCGCCAGGAGGTCGAGCAGCGCTGCGGCCAGCTCTGGCTCCTGGTGGAAGCGGTTTTGCGTTTCGTGTGGATCCTGCCGCAAGTCGTAAAGGGCGTGGCGGCCGTCCGAGGCCCAGACGAGCTTGACATCGGGCAGCCGCACGCAGCGCAGGGCGCGGTCGAACTCCGGCCGCGGCGTGTCTTCGGGCAGGCCGGCGCGGCGGTTGAGGGCCCGGATCGAGGGATGGGGCGCCAGCATCTCCGCGTAGGCCGGGCGCGCGGCCCACGCCGCGGCGTCGGCCTCAAGCAAGCTCAGGCCCTGGAGTGCCTGCCGCACGTGCGGGACGTCGAGCCCCACCACGTCGAGCACCGTAGGGAAGAGGTCGGTCAGCTGCACCTGCGCGGGGAAGCGGGTGCCCGCGGGAAAGCACGGCGGATAGCGGATGAGAAGCGGCACGCGGATAAGGGTGTCGTGCAGGCTGTAGGCATGGCTCATGAGGCCATGGTCGCCGAGGTTTTCGCCATGGTCGCTGGTGATGATGAGCAAGGTGCGCTCCAGCAAGCCCTGACGGCGTAGCCAAGCGACCAGGGCGCCGATTTCGGCGTCCACGGCGGCCAGGGCACCGTCGTACAGGGCGCGCAGCACCGCGAAGTCTTCCTCGTCCATCGCCACCTGGCCGGTGAGGTAGCGCAGGTGGTTGCGGTTTACCCGCTGCGCCTGCCGGTACGTCATCCCGGCAGGCAGCCAGCGCTCGGCATCCTGCCGGCGGGGATAGTAAGGCAGGTGCATGTCCCAGTAAATGGCGTAAAGGAAAAAGGGCTCCGGGGCTCTGGCCAGCAGCCGGCGGATGTGCCGCGTCACGTGGCGGGCGCGGTTGCGCCAGGAGAAGACGTAGCGGCTGTAGAGCCGGTTGAGCCGCTTCACCACGGCAGCCCGCAGCCGCCAGTTTGGCGGGGGAGGCGCCGGCAAGGTCGGCCAGCACTGCCAGAGCTTCAAGTAGACGTCGAAGCCGTGGGTCACGCCGAACTCGTCCGACATCCAGCTATTGGGACTCACGCCCAGGGTGTGGTAGCCGGCCCTGGCGCAGCACCTCGGGCAGCAGGGGATAAGCGTGGGCGTAGGAGAGGTGCAGCTCGTGCGCGCCGTGCTTGGAAGGAAACAGGCCGGTCAGCAACGACACCTGGCTGGGCAAGCTCCAGCAGCCCGGGGCGATGGCCTGTTCGTAGAGCACACCTTCGCGTGCCAAGGCATCGAAGTGGGGAGAGGTAGGGCGCTCGTAGCCATAAGCCGAGAAGCTCTGGGCGCGGGCGGTGTCGATCAGAAGCACGATGACGTTGGGGCGTGCTGCCATGGTCAGCTCATTTCTTGCGGGCGACGACCAGCATGCGGTTGGTGGCCAGTCCGTAGTCATGGTCGTCTTCAGGGCTGTAGACAAACGCCCTGGGGCGGACGTGCGTCTCGGCAAAGCCGGCCTCGGCCAGCAAGGCGCAAAGCTGCTCGGGGGTGTAGAGGCGCTCGGCATAGGTGCGGTCGCGCAGCAGCCCGGCGGTTTTGGACAGCACCACTTCGCGGACGTGGACGCGGTCGTTGACGAGCTGGCGGCGCCAGCACACCACCAGGTCTGGCGCCGCTTCGTGCCACGACTCGGGGCGAAAGTGGCGCAAAGCCGCCTCGCGGTCGATGAGGTCGAGGAGGAGTCGTCCGCCAGGCGCGAGCAGGCGCGCGGCTTCCACCAGTACCTGCCGGTCGTCGGCGGCATCACTGAAGTAGCCAAACGAGTTGGCCATGAGCAAGACGACGTCGAAGCTGGCAGCGCGGTGCGGAATCGCCCGCGCGTCGGCACGGCAGAAGTTCACCCGTAAGCCGGCCCGTGCCGCTTCCTTGCGCCCTTGCTGCAAGAGAAACTCGGCGTAATCAAGCACGGTGAGGTGACTGTAGCCGCGGCGCGCCAGCTCCAAGGCGTGGCGTCCCTGCCCGCCACAGAGGTCGAGGATGCGGTCGGCGCGGCGCAAGTGCAAGACGCGCTCGATGACGTCCACTTCCTTGCACGTCACGGTCGGGTTGCAGACAAAAGGCGCGTCGGTCAGAAGATAGACTTCGTCAAAGAGGGTTTTCCACCAGTCAGGATCAACGAGGATCATGCGCTGCGCACTCCCTCCTTGCCAGGTCGACCTCGGGCCTCACCCTGCCAAACCCTGGGTGGTCTCTCAGAGATAGCCATAGGCCTGCTCAAAGCGGGTCAGAGCCGTATCGAGCGCTGCCACCAGGCGCTCGAGCTCTGGCCGCTGGATGCACAGCGGCGGCGCCAGGTAAACACAGGTGTCGGCACGGGTCAGCACCCCCAGCGTGGCCAGGGTATCCAGAAGAAAGGTAATCTCTTCCCCTTCGGGCGCAAACGTTGCTTTGGTGGTTTGGTCTTTAACCAGCTCCAGGGCGCAGAGCAAGCCCAGGCCACGGACGTCGCCCACGGCAGGATGCCTGGCGGCCAGCTCGCGCAGCTGGGCCAGCAAGTGGCGCCCCTGGCAAGCGGCGTTGGCCACCAGATTCTCGCGCTCGAGGATCTCGAGGTTGGCCAGGGCTGCTGCACAGGCCACGGCGTGCCCACCAAAGGTGAGCAAGTGGGCCAGCGCCTTGCCCGGGTCGCCCCGAAACGCCTGCGCAATGGGGCGGCGACAGAGAACCGCCCCAATGGGGGCATAGCCGCTGCTTAGCCCTTTGGCCACCGTCATGAGGTCGGGGACCACCCCCCAGTGCTCGGCGGCAAACAGGGCACCGGTGCGGCCAAAGCCGGTAATCACCTCGTCGAAAATGAGCAGCACGCCGTGACGGTCGCAGATCTCGCGCAGGCGTGGCAGGTATTCCGGCGGCGGCACCACCACCCCGCACGCTGCCGACACCGGCTCGGCAATCACGGCGGCCACGGTGCCAGGGCCTTCAAAACGGATGAGTTCTTCGATGGCCTCGACGCAGTAGACGTCGCAGGAAGGGTACGTCTTGCGGTAATCGCAGCGGTAACAGTACGGTGCCGACACCGCCAGCCCGCCGGGCACCAGCGGGCCGAAGTAAGGATCGACGCGGCGGCGATCGCCGCTGACGCTCATCGCCCCATACGTGGCACCGTGGTAAGAGCCGCGGCGGGCGATGACTTTATAACGCTGCGGCTCCCCGCGCAGGACGTGGTACTGCCGGGCGATTTTGAGCGCCGACTCCACGGCTTCTGAGCCACCGCTGCAAAACAGCACCGTGGAGAGGTCGCCTGGCGCGAGCTCGGCAAGGCGCGCAGCCAGGGCAATGGCGGGCAGAGTGACCGCCCGGCTGGCGCTGGCATAGGCCAGGGTTCTGGCCTGGCGGGCCATGGCCTCGGCCACCTCCTCGCGCCCGTGGCCGATCTGCACCAGCCACAGCCCGGCAAGGGCATCGAGGTACTCGCGGCCCTGGGCATCCACCACCGTACAGCCACGCCCCGCCACCAGCAGGCGCCGGTCCGGCCGTCGGGTCAAGGCCTGCCATTCCGAGGCGTGCAGCCACAGGTGCTCGGCAGCAGTCTCCAAGAGCGCTGCCGGGTCCTGAGGGACCTGCCACAAGCAGGCGGTGGTCCAGGCTCGTGCATGCATGGCCTTGTTCCATTTGCAAGTAAAGCGGAGGTGCGGCGCAGGCCGCCAGGGGTATGAGATCCTAACAGACTCTTGTAGCAAATGCCGCTCTTTTTTCGCGCGTCCTGGGTCCGATTTGACACCACGCCCATTTTCGACTACAGTGAAGGGCACACGACGCCCACCCTGGCGGTGAGGCACGGCACTTTATGGCTTCCTTCCTCCTGCGCACGCTCGCCAAGCCCTTTCCCGTGCAGCGCCACGAATGGCCCAGGGTACTCGTGCTGCTGGGCGTGGCCGTCCTTATCGGTATGGGGTTCAGCACCAGCCGCGCGGCTTCCGAAGCCCTGTTTTTGACCCGCATCGGGGTGGCTTTCCTGCCCTACCTGCTGCTGGCCAACCCGCTGCTCATTCTGGCCTTTTCGACCCTCTATGGCCTCTTTGCCGACCGCCTTCCGAACGACCGCCTCCTGGCTTATACGGCGCTGGCGCCGGTGCCCTTGATCCTTGGGCTGCGCCTGCTTATTCCGCTTGAAGCCGCGGGGGTGTATTTTGCGCTTTACGCCTTGGCCCTCAGCTACGCCACGATTCTGGCCACGGGCTGGACCGTGTACCTCTCCGGACAGTACGACGTGCAAGAAGCCAAGCGGCTTCTGCCTTTTATTTCCAGTGGCCTGCTCTTGGGCACCCTGGTGGGGGGGCTGGTGGTGGCGGCGTGCGTGCCACGCATCGGGGCAGCCAACGTCCTACTGGTGTGGCTGGCCTGCCTGCTGGCGGTGGCGGCGGCCGTGTACGGCATTCGCCAGTGCCTGGCGCCGCTGGAGGCGCAGCGGCGCAAGCTGCAGCGGCCGGCGAGGCGGCCGGGCCTCCTGCAGCACTTAAAAGAAGGGCTGGCTTACTCGCGCACTTCCCCGCTTTTTCTCACCACGGCGGTGGTGAGCATCGTCACCATGGCGGCGTTGCAGCTCCTGGACTTCGAGTACAGCACGATTCTCAGCCGGGCTTTTCCCGAAAGCGGGCGGCTGGCTGCGTTTCTGGGCATCTTCGACGGCCTTACTACGGGCGCGGCCCTGCTCCTGCAGTGGTTCATCACCCCCTGGTCTATTCGCCGCCTTGGCGTGCAGGGCACGAACCTGCTCTTTCCGTCGATTCTTACCGCCTCCTTTGCCGGGCTGGCGGTGGCGCCCTCACTGCCTTCTGCGGTGGTGGCTCGCCTGACGCGCACCAGTCTCATGCCCAGCCTGCGTGGTGCCTCGCGCACCCTGATTCTCAACGCCGTACCGCGGAAAATGGCCGCCCGCGTGCGCAGCTTCAACACCGGTATCGTTATGCCGCTCGGGCAGATGAGCGGCGCGCTGACGCTCCTGCTTCTCAAAGGCGTGGCCAGCGCCTGGCTCTTCCCGCTGCTTGGCTTGGGCCTGGGCGCTGGCTGTATTTACCTTTCGCTGCGGCAAAATAAAGCCTACGCCGCCGCTTTGCTGGAGCTGCTGCGCGAAGACAAGATCCATCTTCTGGAGCTCGACGCCGACGAGCTTCGCCAGCTGGACGCCACGGCCGTGGCCGCCCTCAGCGCCCGGCTGCGCAGCGACCAGGCCACGCTAGAGCACATCGCCAGCGAGCTGCCGGCCGAACCGCAAGCGTCCATGCAGGCGCTGGCGCAGGCTCAGGAAGAAGAGACGCTGGCCGCCATCGAGCTGCTGCGCGCCATCGGCAGCCCGCACGCCTTCGCGGCCCTGCGCGACCACCTGCCCTATGCCTCGCCACGGCTGACGGCGGCGGCCCTCGACGCCCTGGCGGCCATCGGAGGTGCCGAGGCCGCTTCGGTTTTGCGTCCGTACATTGACGATCCGCACCCCGAAGTGCGCGTGGCGGCCATCACCGGCTTGCAGCGGCTCGGGGATCCCACGCTGGCACAGCGCGCCGCGACGCTGCTTGAGGACCCCGAGGTGCAGGTGCGGGCAGCCGCCCTGGCGGTCATCCTGGCCGATGCCCGGCATCCGGCCCAGGCCCAAGCCCGCCAAACGTTGATCGCCATGCTGGAAGCGCCCGACCCGGCAACGCAGCGCGCTGCCCTAGAAGTGGTGCCCCGCGCTGCCGATCCGACCCTGCACGGCTATCTCTACCGCGCCCTGGATCATCCCGCCGCCGAGCTGCGGCGGCAAGCCCTGCGGGTGCTGCGGCAGCTGGCAGAAGCCGGGCGTCTCACCGCGCCTGATGCGGCCCTGCTGCGCGCCTTGGCCGACGACGACCCGACGAGCCGCGAGCTGGCCCTGCAGGTGCTGGCGGCGCTGGGCTCGCAAGCGGCTCTTGAATCCATGCTCGCTCTTCTCGACGACGAGCAGCCTCAGGTGCGCGAAGCCCTGGTGCACGCCCTCAAGCCCTTTGGCAAGCGGGCCGTGGCGCCCCTGCTGCGCGTCTTACAGGATCCCCACAGATCGCTCACCGCCAAAAAGACGGCTCTGGAAGCCTTGGCCCGCCTGCACGGGGTGCAGCGGGAGCAGCTGCGGCCTTTCTGGGAAGAGGCGCTGCGCCACCTGTACGCCTACAAGCTCATGCTCGCCCGTCTTGAGGCCCAGCCGCCTGGCGACGCCGATGCCTTTCTGCGCCTGGCCCTACACAACGCCATTGCGCAGCGGCTGTCGCTGCTCTTGCACCTAGTCGCCGTCTGGTCGTCGCCGCAGGTGGCCTATCTGGTCGAGAGCAGCCTGCAGGATACCGACCGCTACCGGCGGGCGCAGGCTCTGGAAGCCCTGGAAAACTTGAGCGAGCGTCGCTTCACCCGCCTATTTTTGCCGATCTTGCAAGCCGAAGACACCCGCGAGGGCACTTGGCAGGAACTGGCCAGGCAGCAGTGGCAGCTTGCCTACAGGACGCTTGACGAGGTGCTGGACGCCTGCCTGCAGGCCTCCGACAAGTGGCTGGTGATCGGGGCACTGCTCGCCACCCACGCCCGCACCGATGTGCGGGACGAGGCCTGGCGCCAGCGCTTGCAGGAATTTGCCGCCGCCGCCGATGCGGACATTCGCCACACCGCCCAGCGCCTCCTGGGGCAGGCCACCGCCGGTCCCCTGCGCCACTTGGCGCTGAGCGAGGCCATGCTCTTTTTGCACCGCAGCGCCCTGTTTCGCAGCCTGTCGCTGGACCAGCTGCGCACCGTAACGGCGCAGCTGCGCGAGCGCGAAGCAGCGGCAGGCGAGGTGATCTTCCGCCAGGGAGACCGCAGCGCCGAGCTTTACCTCATTGTCTCGGGCAAAGTGCTCATCCAGCACGAAAGCAACAGTGGGACTCACCCCCTGGCCACGCTAACGGCGGGGGATTTCTTTGGCGACATGGCCATTTTTGAGGATCGCCCGCGTTCGGCCACAGCGCTGGCCGTCGAACCCTGCCTGTTGTTGATGCTCAGTCCCGAGCGGTTCCGCCAGATCATCGTGCAGGAGCCGGACATTGCCTTTGCCATCTTCCGGGCACTTTCGGCCCGGCTCCGGCGCTTCGACGCCGAGGTGGCCGTGACTGCCGGCTAAAACGGGGCCACCTGCTTCCTCGCCACGACGAGCAAAGCCTGCAACGCGCAGGTATAATAGGGCAGATCACGGAGGTGAGGTGAATACGCATGCCGCACGCGACGAGTCGGCAGGGGCGCTGCCGTCATCTCAAGCACTACATGGCGGCCCTACTTCTTCTCAGTATCGGGCTGGCCCCCACGCCCTGGGCCTGGGGACAGGGCCCCGCCGAAAGTGGCAGCCACGATTTTTCCTCTCTACGATCTGGTGCGCCACGTGGCTGGAGAGGCAGTCGAAGTGGTGCTGCTTGTGCCCCCTGGCGCCAGCCCCCACACCTTTTCCCCGCGCCCGCAAACCATCCGGGCCTTGACGGGATGCCGGACGATTTTTGCTATTGGCCATGGCCTTGACAATTGGGCAGCTTCCCTGGCCCGCGATGCCGGGGTGCCTTCCGTCATTACCGTCGATAAAGGCCTTGTTCTGCGCCCGTGGCAGCCAGCCGGCGAGGCGGCAGCCGAAGCCGCAGCGGCGCACCGCCACGACGAAGTCGATCCTCATTACTGGCTCGACCTGGCCAACGCGCAGGTGATGGTACGCACCATTGCCGAGGCCCTGGCCCGGCTGTGGCCGGCAGCGCAAGCGCAGTTCCAGCAGCAGGCGGCAGCGTATGCGCAGCAGCTTCAGGCTGCAGATGCGGCGATTCGCCAGCAGCTGGCCTCTCTGCCACGGCGGGAAATTGCCACCTTGCACATGGCGTTTGGCTACTTTGCGGCTGCTTACGGCCTGCGCATCGTCGCCACCTTCGAGCCGGTTCCCGGGCAAGAGCCTACGCCTCGCCACGTCGAGGCGTTTTTGCGTCGCCTGCGCGCTCACAACTTGCGCGTGGTCTTTGTCGAACCCCAGCTCGTGGTGACGCCCCTGCAAGCCCTGGCGCGCGATGCCGGCTTGGAACTCCGCCTCCTTGACCCTCTAGGCGGGGTGGCCGGACGCGACAGCTACCTCGCCATGATGCGGTTCAACGCCGAGCAAATTGCCGCTGCGCTGCGCGAGTGAGCCATGTACGCGCTTGAAGTCGAGCACCTCACCGTGCGCTTTCCGGGGGCCGAGCGCCCGGCAGTCGAAGATGTGTCATTTTCGCTGGCTCCTGGACAAATCGCCATGGTCATTGGGCCCAACGGCTCGGGCAAGACGACCCTGCTGCGCGCCATCCTGGCGCTGCAACCGGCCACAGGAACCGTCCGGGTGTTTGGCCTGCCGGTACGCCAGGCTTACCCGCTCATTGGCTACGTGCCGCAGCACTTGCGCTTTGATCCGTCCTTGCCGATGACGGGACGGGAAGTTCTGCACATGCCCCTGGCCGCGATGCCGCGGGCCGCACGCCAGGCCCGGCTGGCGTGGGCAGCGGCAACCTTCGGCCTGAGCGACTTTCTCGAGCAGCCGCTCGGCACCCTCTCGGGTGGCCAGCTCAAGCGGCTGCTGTTGGCCCGCGCCTTGCTGCACAGCCCCAAGCTGCTGGTGCTCGATGAGCCCGAAGCCGGCGTGGACATCAGCGGTGAATACACGCTTTACCAGCTGCTGGAGCGCCTCGTGGAAGAGCAGCAGCTCACCGTGCTGGTCAGCTCGCACGAGCTCAACATCGTGCTGCACGTGGCCACGCAGGTGCTCTGCCTCAACCGGCGCCTGCTCGGCATGGGGCCGCCTATGCAAGTGCTGACGCCGCAAGCGCTGTTTCAGCTCTACGGCCCTACCGTGGCCTTCTACCGCCACCAGCACGGAGAGTCGCCGTGATCGAGGCCCTCTCCCATCCCTTCATGCAGCGGGCGCTGCTCAGTGGGGTGCTGGTGGGCATTATGACCAGCCTGCTCGGCGTCCTCGTCGTGCTGCGCCGCTCGGCTTTCTTTGGCGACGCCATTGCCCACGCCTCGCTGGCCGGCGTGGCCCTGGGCTTGCTTCTGGGCTGGCACCCCTTGCTGACGGCCGCCGGCGTCGGGGTGGGCATCTCGGCGTCTTTGCACGCCATCGAGCGGCACACGCGGCTTGCGTTGGACACCCTGCTGGGCTTTGTGCTGCCTTTCTTCATGGCCATTGGAGTCATTCTTCTGAGCCTGCTGCCAGGTTACCAACCCGAGCTGGTGAGCTTTCTCTTTGGCAGCATCCTCACCGTCAGCCGCACCACCCTTGCCTTGGTGGCGGCCATTTTTGTCGTGGTGCTTGGCTTTCTGGCACGCTTCTACCGCCAGCTCGTGTTTGCCACCTTCGACGAGGACGCCGCCCAGCTCAGCGGCGTTCACGTTGCGGCCATGCTGACGGGCTACCACATCTTGCTGGCGCTGGTGGTGATTGCCAGCATCCGCACGGTGGGCGTGATTTTGGTCAATGCCCTGCTCATCATTCCTGCCGCCACGGCCAAACTGCTGGCCCGTTCCTTAACCCACTTGTTCGTGCTTACCCCCTTGCTTGGCACGGTGAGCATTGTGGGCGGGATGGTGGCCTCGTATTACCTCAATTGGCCTTCTGGCCCGACGATTGTCGTGCTTTCCGGGCTATTGTTTCTGGCCGTGGGGGCTTGGCGCTGGCTGTGCCGCGGGTAGAAATGGCCAGCATGGGAAGCATGGCGAGCAAGAAGCAAAAGCCGATGGCAAAGAAGGTGTCGCGAAAGGCGGCCGCCACTGCCTCGACGTCCATCTGCCGCCGCAGGGCCTGCAAGGCCACCGCGGAAACCTGGGTCGGCTCGACGCCGGCAGCCCACAGGAGGTCGCTGAGGCGCGCCATCGCCGCCGTGTGCTCTGTCGAGGCTGCGTCATAGGCCGCGTAGGCCATGAGCTGGTGCCAGGCCCGGCGTCGTTCAAAGATGACGCTGGCGATGGTGACTCCGAGAGCAGCGCCGATGTTGCGCACCGTGCCCAGCAGCCCCTGGCCCATGCGCACCTGCTCTGCCGGCAGGATGCGCACGTTGAGGGCAGTGATCGGCGTGTTGATGGAAAAGAGGCACACGCGGTACAAGATGATGTACCCCACCAGGACGCCGCTCGTGGTGAGGGCCGACACCGAGGCAAAGAGGCGGAACACCACCGTCAGCGCCCCCAGCGCCACGAGGATAAGAAGACGGGGGCTGAAGGCGTCGCTGAGGCGGCCGGCCAGCGTGCCGCCAAAAGCGGAAAAGACCAGCGCCGGGACGATGATGAGCCCGGCCTGTAGCGGGCTGTACCCCATCACCTGCTGGAGAAAGATGGGGATCATGAATTGGGCGCCAAAGAGTCCCATGGTGTTGAGCAAGGCAGTACCGCATAGGAGCCGAAACGCCGGCAGGCGAAAGAGCCGCAAGTTGACCGCCGGGTAGCGCGCCATTAGCTCGCGCAGCACGAACAGCGTGCCGCCCACCAAGGCCACGCCGGCCAGCAGCAGGAGTGTCGCGGTCGTCGTCTCGTCACGGCGGGCCAGGCTGATGTCGAGCAACAGCGGCACCAAAAACAGCCCCAGGGCCAGCAAGCCGGTGTAATCGACGGGAATCCCGCGGTACTCGCGCTCTTGGGGAAGAAGCAGGAGGCCGAGCAGGGCGGCAAGCACGCCGCTGGGGATGCCCATGAAAAACAGCATGCGCCACGAAAGCTGCTCGATAAAATAGCCGCCGAGGGTAAACGACACGATCTGCCCTGCTGACCAGCCCACGGTACGCAGGCCAATGGCCAGGCCGCGGCGGTGCGGCGGAAAGGCGTGCACCAGCAGTACTACCGTCAGGCCTTCCATCGGCCCCAGCACCAGGCCCTGCATGAGGCGGAAGACCAGCAAGAGCGGGAAGGACACCGCCAGCCCGCAGCCCACAGAGGAGACGACAAAGCCAAGCAGCGACAAGACAAAGAGATTTCGGTTGCCCAGAAAGCCGCCGAGCCACCCCAGGATGGGCACCATCAAGGTGCGGGTGATGAGGAAACTGGTGGCCACCCATTGGGAAGTCCCCAGATCGATACCAAACGTGGCCATGATGCGAGGGATGGCGAGATTGACGCTGTTGCCGGCAAACGTCTGGGTTGCTCCGGCCAGCAGCACCGTGCCGGCCACCAGCCACTTGTAGTAAGCAGCCTGAGGATCGACGCGCAGCAGGGGGCGCGACGCGACTCGGGAAGTGGCCTGAATCATAACGAGGTGTCCGCGCAGTGGCCGGTGTTGTCTTGCCAAGCACTATACTACACCGTTGCCCAGAGGAGAAAGCCGCTTATGCCGCGTGGGACCAAGGCGCTGATCACCGCGATGGTGCTCCTCAGTTGCTTTGCCGCTGTGGCAGGCGCCGAGCAGCCTTTTGGCCTGCCCGACTGCGCTGCTGACTTGGCGCCGGCCGCCGTGCTCAACCCGGCGCTGCTCGACGCCATGATTCTTGCCGCCGAACCTCAGGGCGCGCGGCCTGACCCTGAGCTCGCCCAGCTGTTTATCGTTGTGCGCTATTACCTGGCGCGCACCGACGGGCTGCTGGTCGTGCCGCGTGCCGAGGCAGCGCAGCCGCCCCAGCTCCTCACCGCTTCCTGCCTGCCCTATCCCGAAGCCCCAGCCCACATCCGGGCCTACCTGACAGGGCTGCGGCGCGAGCAGCAGCAAGCCCTGCTGGCTTACCACGATCTGGTCTGGCCGCCCGGGACGCGAGCAGGCGTGCGCCTGGGGGCCATGGTGCGCATTCCTGCCGGGCCGTTCAAGCGCGGCAGCGGGCAGACGGTGACCCTGGAGGCCTTCGCCATCGACGTATACGAAGTGACCAACCAGCAGTACCGGCAGTTCATCGAGGCCGGGGGCTACACGACGCGGGAGTGGTGGAGCGACGAGGGGTGGGCTTGGGTGCAAAAGCAGCAGCGCCGCCAGCCCAGCTACTGGCAAGTCGAGGCTTTCAATGCCCCCGAGCAGCCGGTGGTCGGCGTCTCCTGGTACGAAGCCGCCGCTTACTGCCAGTGGGCAGGGAAGCAGCTTCCCACCGAGCTGCAGTGGGAAAAGGCCTGCCGCGGCACCGACGGCCGCGCCTTCCCCTGGGGCAACACGCCGCTGCCGGCAGCGGCCGAGGCCACCTTCACGGCACCGGCAGCGGTGGGCAGCGCTCCCCAAACGCAGAGCCCCTACGGCGTGCACGATCTGGCCGGCAACGTCCTCGAGTGGACGAGCACGCGCGAGGACACCCTGGGGGTGGTGCTGCGCGGCGGCTCAGGACCCAGCGCCTCTTCACAAGTGGGGTGCGGCGCCCGCTTTGTCTTGCTGCCGGGCATCACCGCCAACTTCATCGGCTTTCGCTGCGCCGCCCCGGTCCCTTCTCAGTAGGCCTGCCCCAGGTAGTAGGGGTTGAGGTGGGCCATGCCGCCGTCGACGCAAATCACCTCGCCGGTGACGAAGTCCGAGAGGTCAGTGGCCAGAAACTCGATCACCTTGGCGCAGTCCTCGGGCTGGGCCAGGCGTCCCATGGGGATGTGCGGCAGCAGCTGCTCCTTGATCTTCCCCAGCCCGCCCAGCCAGTGCACGGTGGCCACGTAGCCGGGAGCAATGGCGTTGACGTTGATCCCGTAGGGGGCCAGCTCCAGGGCCAGTGCCCGGGTGAGCTGAATGACTCCGGCTTTGGCCACCGCATAAGGGGCCAGAGTGGGCATCAGCGGTGTAAGGCCGGCCACCGAAGCGACGTTGATGATTTTGCCGCGCCGCCGCGCCCGCATGTGCGGCGCCACGGCGCGACAGCACAGGTAGGCCGAGCGGAGGTTCTTGGCCACCACCGCCTCCCAGGTCTCCGGCGGGCATTCGCTGACGCTGCGGCTGCCGCGCCCCCCGCCGGCGTTGTTGATGAGGATATCGACTTGGCCAAAGGTCGCCAGGACCTGATCGAAAAGCGCCTGCACCGCCGCTTCGCTGGTGACGTCGGCGGCAATGCCCAGGGCGCGGCGGCCCAGGCGTTCAATCTCTTCCACCACCGTGGGCGCCGTCAGGGGCTCTCCCACCTCGGCCGCCGCTTCGAGGTTGATGTCGTTGATGACGATGTCGGCGCCCAGGCGGGCCAGGCGCAAGGCGTAGGCGCGGCCCAGACCGCGCGCCGCCCCGGTGATCACCGCCACTTGCCCGCGCAGGCGTGGCGGGAAGACTTCCTCTGCCATCGCGACACCCCACGCTACGCCGTTACCGGGAACTCGGCCTCCAAGGGCACGTCGAGCAGGGTGGGTCCCTGGCGCTGCAAGGCCTCTTTCAGGGCGCGCTGCAAGTCGGCGGGGCGCTCCACCCGCTCGGCCGGCACCCCCAGAGCCTGGGCCAAGGCCACGAACTGGATGGACGGCGGGGCGAGGTCGATGCCAATGTACTGCTGCGCCTTGGCCGCCGGGCCGCCATAGGCATGCAGGCGGCGTTTGAGGATGAGGTACTGGCGGTTGTTACAGATGACAAAAATACAGCGCAGGCCGTAGCGTGCCGCCGTCCACAGCCCCTGGATGCTGTACATGGCGCTGCCGTCGCCGATAAGGCCCAGCACTGGCCGCTGCGGCAGCGCCAGGGCAACGCCCATGGTGGCCGGCAAGCCCCAGCCGATGCCCCCGCCTTTGAGGCCGAAGTAGTCACGGGCGTGTCGCCGGGGCAAGAAGTCGCGCAGTCCGGCGCCCGAGGTGATCGACTCGTCGACGATCACCACCTCTTCGGGAACCGTGGTGGCAATGGTGTGGTTCATCACCAGCGGCGACATGGGCTGCCGCGAGGCCTCTTCACGGGCTTGCTCGTAAAGCCGCTCGAGGGCCTCCGCTTTGGCCCGACGCAGGACTTCGAGGCGCTGCCGGGCTGCTTGCTGCGCCTGGGGGGTAAGGCGGGCCTGCAGCAAAGGCAGCAGCTCGGCCAGGGTGGCTTTGGGGTCGCCGAGGATGGCCACCGCCACCGGATAGTTCTTGCCGATTTCCCAGGCGTCGGGATGCAGGCAAATCACCTGCACTGTGGGCGGTAGGGGCTCCACGTCGCTGTAAAGCGACATGGTAAACATGTCGGCGCCCACCGCAAACACGACGTCAGCCTCCTGCAGGGTGCGGCGCACCGCCTCTTGGGAGCGCACCAAGGCGCCCTGGTAGAGGGGATGGTCGCTGGGGAAGTTGGTGGTATTGGGCACCGTCTCGGCGAACACCCGCGCCCCGAGGAGCTCGGCCACCGCCACCAGCTCAGCCAAGGCATCGGACTTGGCCACCTCGTCGCCGGCAAGGATCAGCGGCTGGTGAGCCTGGCTCAGCAGCGCTGCGGCACGCTCCAGCGCTGCCAGATCCCCGCGAATGCGAGGGGCAATCTGCGGCGGCGGAGAGACGTCCAGGTCCGCCTCGGCCATCATGATGTCCATGGGCAGGGCCAGAAAGACCGGGCCGGTGGGCGGCGTGGTGGCCACTTTGATGGCGCGGCGCAAGGCGCGCGGCAAGTCCTGCACGCGCTCCACTTGGTACGCCCACTTGGTCAGCGGGGTGGCCATGCGCACCATGTCCCCCCACAAGATGGGCTCGGTCAAGGCATAGCGGCCGTCTTGCTGGCCGGCGGTGACCAGCAGCGGCGAGGCGGTCTTCGTCGCATCGTAGAGCATGCCCATGGCGTTGCCCAGCCCCGGCGCCACGTGCACGTTGACCACCCCCAGCCGCCCCGACGCCAGGGCATAGCCGTCGGCCATGGCCATGGCGACCCCCTCGTGGAGGGTCAAGATGTACTGCAGGTCGGGGTAGTCAACCAGGATGTCCATCAGCGGCAGCTCGGTGGTGCCCGGGTTGCCAAAGATGTACTGCACGCCGGCTGCTCGCAGGATGTCGAGAAAAGCGCGTCGTCCGGCCATCAGTGCCATAGGGATCTCCAACGGTGAAGGCGCGCAATGCAAAGCCTGCCCGACGGGGGACGTGCGGGCAGAGCCTTTTCCCTGTCGCTACAGTGTTGACAATTCCCCGGCGCTTGTCAATCTTCTGTACGCGGTTCCGGTAAGGAGGGGCGATGGCTATACTGCGGCGGGCTCGCTATCGCTATCTTAAGCTGTCTTTGGCCGGTGACTTGCCCGAGGGGCGCCCCCTGGGGCGGTGGTGGCCCCACCGCGGCCCACTCCCCCTGGTGGCATTGCTAGACGTGTTGCAGCGGGCGCAGCAGCACCCGCGCCTGGTGGGGGGCAGTGGTCCACGTGCAGGCCCTGCGGGCAGGCTGGGCGCGGCTGCAGAGCCTGCGCGCGGCGCTGCAAGCCCTTACGGCGGCAGGGAAAGTGACCCTGGCCTACCTAGAACAGGCCGGCAACAAAGAGTACTTTCTGGCCACGGCCTGCTCTGCCATCGTGCTAGCGCCCAGCGCCACGCTGAATCTGCTCGGCTTGCGCGCTGAAGTCCTTTTCTTCAAAGGGGCACTGGCGCGCCTGGGGGTACAGGCCGAACTCGAAGCCGTTGGCGAGTACAAAACGGCGGCCGAGCCTTTCACCCGCGACGGGATGTCACCGGCGCACCGCGAAGCCCTGGAAGCGCTGCTCGACGACCTTTACGCCCAGTTTCTCGACGCGCTGGCCACGGGGCGGCGGCTGTCCCTGGCGCAGATGCGCGAGCGGTGCGACCAAGGCCCTTATACCGCAGTACAGGCACTTGCCGCCGGCCTCGTCGATCACCTCGCCTATCCTGACGACGTCGAGGCGTTGCTGGCCGCTCAGGCCGGCCGCCCCCTGCGCCCGCTGCCGGCCCTGGCAGCTTTACGCCCGACCCCCGCCGCCCCTTTTTGGGGCGGCGGCGCCCGGTGATCGCGGTATTGCACCTCTCGGGACCCCTGGTGCCTCCGGCAGCGCCTCGCTGGTCCCTGCGCCCGGCCATCACCGCCCCGGCGGTGCGCCGGTGGCTGCGGCGCCTTCGGGCCTCGCCCGCGGTGCGGGCCGTGGTCCTGCGTCTTAGCAGTCCTGGCGGCTCGGCTTTGGCCTCTGACCTTGTCTGGCGTGAAGTGGCCCTCACCAGCGCCCAGAAACCTTGCATTGTCTCCATGGGCGACGTGGCCGCCTCGGGGGGCTATTATATCGCCATGGCGGCGCGGGCCATCGTGGCCGAAGCCGGGACGCTCACCGGGGCGATCGGCGTCGTGGGCGGCAAGTTCGTCCTGAGCGGCTTTCTGCGGCAGCTCGGCGTACACTACGAGGTCTTGCAGCGCGGCCGCCATGCCGGACTCCCTTCGCCGCTATCGGCTCTGCAAGCCGAAGAGCGGCAGCAACTGCGCCAGCAACTCGAAGACTTTTACTACCGGCTCTTTGTTGCCAAAGCGGCGCAAGGACGGGGGAGAACGCCCGAAGAAATCGAGCGCGTGGCGCGCGGACGCCTCTGGACGGGCCGCCAGGCCCTCGCGGCGGGCCTTGTCGACCGCCTGGGCGGCCTGCCAGAAGCCATTGCACTGGCGCGCGAGCACGCCGGCATAGCGGCCCAGCAGCCCGTGCGCTTGGTGCACGTGGGTGCTCGCCGCCCCTGGTGGGGAAGCGGGCGCCGCCTGCCGGGGGCGGTAGGTCCTGTCGTGACAGGTGGCGAGACGTGGCTTGCCCTGCTGGCGTGTGGCCTGTCTCTTGCTGCCGAAGAGGTGCTGTTGCTTGCGCCGTGGGACGTCCGCATTGCCTAAGGCCTCCCTTGCGGTGAGCCGAGCCGGCCGTGGCGACCCGCCGCAGCGCCTTCGCGCTGGAGGGGGAAGACGCAGAGGCGCCGGGTGTAGGCAAAAAAGAAGCGCGGCTTGACGCCTTCCAGGCACAGCAGCTGCCCGGCCTTCTCGTTGAGCCGGCACTCGATGAACGTCCGCTGCGGCAGGCGCAAGCGCCACCCTCTGTCTGCCGTTTTGCGCCAGGTATCCTCGGCAAAGCCGGCAAAAGGCACCCGCGTCACGTCCACTTCTTGCCGTGCACCTCCCTTTAGGCTGTAGCACTTTCCCGGGGTTCCCACCGGCAGGCGAGAAGAGATGTAGTCTTTAAACGCCGCCCAGGAGGGGAAATCTCGCGTGTGGGTATTGAATTTGACCACTGCCTGGTCGTAGGCGGCAAGCGCTTCCAGCCGCGGCAGTTCGTCGTTTGCCGCCGGGTCTTCTTGCGCCAAAAGCCTACCTGGAAGCATAAGGAGCCCAAGCACCACCATCCACAGCATATCGCTTCTCCAGAAGAAATGTGGCGATGCGGCCAGCAGCATGCCGTTCGACTTCCACGGAGTGACAGGCCCGCCGCCGGGTAGCCAGTGGACAGGCCCCTTAAGGAGACGGGGCTTGCAGCCAGGCCAAGGGGACCCCGGCCCGCGCCGCTTCTTCCTGCAGGGCTTGCAGGGCGGCTTCGGCCTGACGTCGTTCCGCCTCGACTTGGCGCAGCTGGCGCGCAAGGCTCAATACCTCGCGGCCCAGGCGGCCAAAGGCACGTCGCTCTCCCTCAATTTGCGCAGCAAGCTGCTCCAGCAAGGCCCGGCGCCGCTCTTGGGCCTGAGCCAGGCGCTGCTGCAGCGGCTGCGCGCGCTGCTGCCAGTAAGCAGCCGGACGACCCTGGCGATCAAAGGCAACTTAGCCCGGCCGCCGGGGGTTGCGCAGCGGCCAATTCTTGCAATTGGCTCTGCAACTGCTGCAATTCGTCTCGCCAGGCGTCAAGCTGGCGCTCGAGGGCAAGCAGCGCCTGGGCCCAGGACCACCACTTGGCGGCGGCGCCGGCCAAAGGCGGGGGGTTGGTGCGGACCGGCCGCACAGCCTCCAGCTTGGGCCAGGACGGCCTGGCGCTGGGCTTCGGTATCGGCAATCTGACGCGTGAGCGCCGCGATGCGCTGCTGCAACTCGGCCCGGGCCGCCTGCGACGGCGCCGGTGCCGGCGGCGAGGGCCCGGGGGCAGGTGGCGCCGGCGGGGCAGGAGAGGGGGGCGACACCACCAAGGGCGGGGGCCCTCGAGGGGCTGCGCCTGCTGGCGATACTCCGGTGGGATCAAGTCAGGGTTATCGGTGGCGTGCAGGCGGCCGGCGGCGTCAACCCACTTGTAAATGCGAGCCCAGCCAGCATCGGGCGAGCAGCAAGCCAGTTATCAGGCCAGCGGCAACTAGCCAGCGTGTCGCAAGCGCCGAAGGCATTGCTCTACCTGTTCGTGGAGATCCTCGACATTGCGACGGCGCAGCAGCGTGCGGTACATTTGCAACGCGGTTTTCGTCTCGCCGCGCTGCTCGTAAAGCCGCGCCAGGTAGTACGTAGCCCACAGGGTCTCGTCGTATTGCAGGAAGGGGTCCTCGTTGATCGCCCGGCGCAGGGCGTCAAAGGCCAGCGCGAGCTGCTGCGTCTCATAGAGGGCCCGCCCCCAAAAGTAATACAAGGCAAAGCGGTGCTCGCGCCGGGCCAGGCGGGTGCCTGCAGCCTCAAGGCGCTCAACCAGGGCGCCCAGCGTCTGGGCGCAGGCAGCATAGCGCGCAGCCGCACACTGGCTGCGCCCGACCAGCAGCGCCAGCACGCCGTTTTCCGGAAACGCGGCTAGAAGTTCCTTCCCGAGGGCCTGGGCTTCTTCGTACCACTGTACTTCGACATAAAGCCGCAAGAGAAATGCCTTGGCCAGCTCGGCCGTGAAGTGGCCCAAGCGGGCTGCCTGCCGCAAGTGCTGCACCGCCTCTTCGGTGCTGCGCACCCCGCCCAGAAAGCGTTGCAGCAACGCGGGCAGGCTGGCACCGGCGAAAGTAGAGCAGGCCGAGACCGAGGTAGGCATCGGTCAGCGTGGCATCGGCAAGCAAGGCCTGCCGCAACCAGCGTTCGCCTTGCGCAAACGACGACAGGCTGGCCCCAGGTCTCCTCCTCTTGCAGCAAGAGGGCCTTGAAGACCGCTGCCGTGCCGCGCAGGAAGTCGAGCTGCGGCGCGGACCAGGAGGCAGAGGAGGACGTCGCCGTCAAGACGGCCTCGAGGGCGGCTTGGCCTTCTTGCCGGGCTGCCGGCGTTTGCCAGCGCACCTGGAGGTAAGCTATCATGCCTCGCAGGAGCTGCGCCGGCAGCGTCGGTGTCTCGTCGTCGTGCAGGCGCTCGGCGGTCGCAAGGGCCTCGGCAAACCGCAGCTGTAGCGCCTGGTGCAGCGCTTGTCGCATGGTGGCATACGGAAGGGAAGGGGGTTCTGAAGCGGCTGCCGCGCACAGGGCGGGCCACAGCGAAAGGAGGACGAGAACCCAGCGACGGCGCACGTAGACTCCTTCACGCCAGGGAGATCGCCTGCGGGTCAGGGCTTGGTATGATTAGACTACAGAAGCGCGTGCAGTGCAAGCGGGGGGATTTGGGGCAGGAGCGATGATGAAGTCGTGCCCGCTCTGTCACACCGAGATGCCGGCCCGCTATAACTATTGCTACCAATGCGGCGAATACGTAGGACACCTCGAAACCGCGGCCCCTGATGACGACCCGGCGGCAGCCAAACGGCATCGCCTGCAAGAGCGCTTCATTCACTATGGCTGTCTGACGCTCATTCTCATGTGGACGGCCTTTGGGCTGTGGTTTCTTTTGCACATCAACCGCTAGGGCGGCATCCCCGCGGTCAGCCCTAGCAGGGCGAGGGGCAAGATGCTCTTCCCCGTACCGGAGGCGAAGGGAGACGCACGAGTGAGCTGGTGGGGTCGCAGCGAGGCGTGGGAAAAGATCCACACCGCCTTTAACGAAGTCGAGCTCCACCTGATCACCGGCATCCTGGGCCGGTGAAGGCATCACCTATCGGCTCAAGTCGGGGCGGGTGCCGCAGCTGCCTTTCTCCCACAGCGCCCTGGGGGCGGTGGAAATTTACGTGCCCAAGTCTTTGGCGCCGCTGGCGCAGCGGATTCTCATGGTTTACCGCAACTGCTGAGGAATAAACCCGCCGCAGTAGCGTTCTCCTGACATGACGAGAGGGACGTTGCCGTCGGGAGCGCTGGATGGCCAAGCATCACTCGCCAGAGGCCTTTGCCG
>BPKO01000008.1 GCA_026005175.1 Candidatus Tectimicrobiota bacterium | reverse complement strand
CACGAGCAGGGTATCCTGCCGACGTACTTGCCGCCCTCGGAAATCACCACCGGCACTTGGAAAGTGCCGCCCATGCCGGAAGAGCTGTGGAAACCGGGGATCGAGATTTCGGGTCCGGCCTCGATCACCTCGATGTTCATCAACGCCCTCAATCCAGGCCCGGAAGGCGAGCGGGCCGAGGGGGACCTCGACGACGACGAGGATTCGGCAGGGCATCGCCTCATCGATACGGTGCGCGCCACCTGGAACCGCCTGCGGGCCGTCGAGCGCACCCTGTATTTCTACGACCCGGAGCGAAAAAAAGAGTACCGTATCGCCCCAGGTGAGTTGCCTTTCTTCATGCACCGCGAGCGCGGGCTGCACCTCGACGAACCCGGCGTGACCGTCGATGGCACGCCGGTGCCGGCCAGCACCCTGGGCACGGCGCTTACCCTTTACTACGCCGGACGTGCTCAGGCGGCACGCGGGCAGGGCATTTACTTTTACCTGCCCAAGCTGGAGACGGCAGAAGAGGCCGCCTTCTGGCGCGACTTCTTCGACGCCTGCCGCGAGTGCATGCCGCACTTGCGACACGCCACCATCAAGGCCATCCTCCTGGTCGAAGCCCTGCCCCTGGCCTACCAGATGGAAGAGGCCCTCTACGCCCTGGGGCCTTACGCGGCTGGCCTCAACGCCGCCCGCTGGGACTTCAAAGCCAGCATCTTCGAGTACGTGATGACCGATCCCACCATGGTATGGCCAGACCGCTTCGGCGTGGACATCAAGACCACCGACTTCCTGGCCAACATCTTCCGGCGCCTGGTGGCCATTTGCCTCAAGCACGACGCCGTGCCCATTGGTGGCATGGCCACCCCCTTGCCCAGCCCCGATCCGCACGTCAACGAGGTGGCGGCGGCCGGCATTCGCGCCGACAAGGAGTGGGAAGCGGCGCAGGGCTTTGTGCGCGGCTGGGTAGCCCACATTTTTCATATGAAGACGGCGGCGGCGCCTTTTAAGGAACTGCGCGCCTCCGGCTGGAAGCCCACCCCGGAGATGGCCCTCCCCGAGCGCTACCCGATCGAAATTAAAATTCCCGAAGGGCCCATCACCGTCGAAGGCACGCGGCGCAACGCCCGCATGCTCGTCGAGTACCTGGAAGGATGGCTCAACGGCCGCGGCGCCAAAGGCATCGACAGCCTGGCCGGCAAGCCGGGCATTCACCCTGCCCTCATGGAAGACCTGGCTACCGGCCGCATGTCGGTAGCACAAATCGCCCAGCGCCTCCTTCACCGGGCCCGCGACAGCGAAGACCCCTCGCAAGTGCACGACTTTGCCCTGGTCAAGCGCCTGCTGCAAGAAGAGACCGAAGACATCCTGCGGCGCCTGGCAGCCACGACACGCGATGCCAAGAGCCGCCAGGCTTACGCAGCGGCCGAAGCGCGCTATCGCAAGGCCTATAAGATTGCCTTGCGCTGGATCAAGAACTATACCGAGCTCGACTTTCGCAGTCTCGGCTCCTATACCCGCGCCGAGCTGGAAGCCATCGCCGCGGCCGAGGACGCCTTCTAACGCGAGCAGCTCCTGCCGCCGCGGAAAGGCCCGGCCAGCCGCCGCGGGGAAGGGCGGGGCTAAGTCCTCGCCCTTCCCCACCTTGACACGCTGTTGCTCCCCAGCACCAGACCTTAATCCCCAAGACCCTTCAGAGCAGTTCTTCCCTTGCTGCGCTGCTAAAACAGCTTGCATTGCAGAGAGAGTTCTATTATAGTCTGAGGCATCAGGATGCCGCACGAGGCGTGTGTAAGAAACATGGTGCCTGCTCAGAGCGAGCAGGGATGAAAGGTGTTGACCACAGCGAGTGGAGGGTAGCAGGAAACAATGGCACAGACCATTTTGGAGATGGCCAAGGATCTGGTGATGGCGCAGATACAGGCCGGGACGTTGTCCTCAGAGGACATGTACCGGGAGTTGCAAAAGGTGTACGCCTGCCTCATGGAGCTCAAAGCCAAGGAAGAGGCAGGAGTGGCCTTTGGCGCTCCGGGCGCGGCGCCGGGCGCTTTGGCCGCAGACGGGCGCAAGACCGCGGAAGTGCCTGACTGGCGCCGGAGCATCAAGAAGCATACCATCGAGTGCCTTGAGTGCGGGGCCCAGTTCAAGCAGCTCTCGGTGCGCCACTTGAAGGAGCACGGTCTTGACCCGCGCTCCTACCGTGCCAAGTACGGCATGCCGCGCACCCAGCCGCTGTCGGCCAAGGAGACAACGGCGACGCGCAAGCGCATCGTGCAAAAGAGCCGGCCGTGGGAAAAAGCGCCGACGTATCTCAAGGCGCAAGCGCAAAAGAGCGAGGAAGCGGCCGCGGCCAAGGCGGGCACGGGGAAGAAAAAATAGCCGCTTGCGGCCACCCCTGACTTCTTGGGCGCTGGGGGCATGGTCCCCAGCGCCCCTTTTCCTCGCCCCAGAGGCAGGCCGCCGCCAGGGCCGCAGGCTTGCCCTCCTGCCTCTGCCCCCGTCAAAAATCCCTCTCCCCCGCCGGGGTCCTGACACTTCCGGAGCTGCCCGTCTTCACAGGACGTCGACTGACTACTGCTGTCGGTTGACAGACGAAAATGTGTTTTTCGATACAAAAGTGTTCGTAAGGAGAAAGACAAGGGCGCGGCTGGGGTGACGGAATCTTGCGGTTTTTGTGAGACATAAGTGGCGAAAACGGAAATTTGGGCGTTGCCACGCGACCGGGACGAGGGAGTAATGGCATAATTTTTGCAAGGAAACGTTTTTCGCGAGGGCGGCATCAGACGTAGCGAGGGTGTGACGGCGGGGTAGAGGGGTTAGACACATAATTAACCAGAAGAGAGGGCGGTCATGGACAGCCAGGCCCATGCCGTGGTGCATGCCGTGGTGGCAGAGGTTTCCAAAGTCGTCCTGGGGCAGGCCGAGCTCGTCGAGAAGCTCCTCGTGGCCTTGCTGGCCGACGGGCACGTGCTCCTCGAGGGGGTGCCGGGCTTGGCCAAAACGCAGCTTGTCAGCGCCCTGGGGCGGGCCACCGGTGGCGTGTTCCGCCGCGTGCAGCTGTTGCCCGATATGATGCCAAGCGATGTCACGGGCAGTCTCATCTATCACCCCGACGAGCGGCAGTTCCGGGTGCAGAAAGGGCCCCTCCTCGACACCCACTTCCTTTTGGCCGATGAGCTCAACCGCACCCCGCCAAAAGTCCAGGCGGCGTTTCTGCAAGCCATGCAGGAGCGAGAAGTCACCATCGGCACCGCCACTTACCCTCTGCTCGACCCCTTTATCGTTCTGGCCACCCAGAATCCGGTGGAAGAAGAAGGCACCTATCCCCTGCCCGAGGCCCAGCTCGACCGCTTCCTGTTCAAGCTGCTCGTGCCCTATCCCGACGAGGAGACCGAGCTGCGCCTGCTGGACACGCCCGCCTTGGAGCAGCGCCAGCCGGCCACCGAAGTGCAGGCGGTGACGACCCCTGCGGAGCTGGTGGCGCTGCGCGAGCAGCTCAAGACGGCCGTCTACGTCAGCGAACCGGTCAAGCAGTATATCGTGCGCCTGGTGCGCGCCACGCGCCAGCCCGAACGCTGCCCTGGGCTGCAGGACCTGCGCGGCCTCGTGCGCCTGGGTGCCTCGCCCCGGGCCACCCTGAACCTGCGCAAGGCCAGCCGGGTGTGGGCTTTCTTGCAGGGGCGCCGCTTTGTCCTCCCAGAGGACGTCAAAGCGCTGGCCCCTGACGTCTTGCGCCACCGTATCGTCCTCGACTTTCGGGCCGAAAGCAGCGGGGTGACGGTGGAAGAGGTGGTGCAGCGCCTGCTGGAGAAGGTGGAAATTCCATGACACCACGCCTCGTCCGCTTGCCCCTCATTGCCACGCGACGCAGCGAGCATCCGCGCCTGGGCCGCCAGGCCAGCCGCCTGCGCGGCAGCGGCCTGGCGTTTGACCAGTTGCGGGAATACCAAAGCGGCGACGAGGCACGCCACCTCAACTGGAGGGCGACCGCGCGCCGGGGCGACGGCACGCTGATTATCAACACCTACTTCGAAGAAAAAGAAACCATGGTCTTGCTGCTGGTGGACCTCAGCGCCTCGATGGACTTCGGCAGCGGCGCCATGACCAAGAAGCGGCTGGCAGCGACCCTCTGCGCCTCGCTGACTTACTCAGCCCTGGTGCAGCAGGGCCGCGTGGGCTTCGTGGGCTTTACGACGCACGTCGTTCAGGCGCTGCCGCCGCGGCAAGCCTGGCCGTACTTGCGCCTTATCCCCGAAGCGATTCTGAGTTCCGGGACGCCACGCGCCAGGGCCGATTTTCCTGTCGCCGTCGAGTACGTATGCGAGCGGTTCCGCCGCCCCACGCTGCTCTTTCTGCTGTCGGATTTTCTCGACGCCGATCTGCCGGGACTGCACCAGGCTTTGGCCCGCTTGCAGCAGCGTCACGAAGTGTTTGCCCTGGGCCTCTACGATCCCCGGGAAGTGACGTGGCCCCGCGCCGCGGCGCGCCTCGTGGTTCGTGACTTAGAAACGGGACGGCTGGCCACCTACCGCTTTTCGCGCCGCGCGCCGCCGCCGCTCGCGCGGCGCATGGCCGGCCACCAGGCAGACGTCCAACGCCTGTGCCAGCATCTGGGGATTCCCTTTGCGGCCCTGACGCCGCAGTGCGACTATGCCGAGGCGCTGCGGGGCCTGCTGCTGGCACCACGCCGGAGGGGAAGCGGATGAAGCGGTTCTTCCTTATTGGGCTTGTCGTGGTGGCTGCGGCCGCCGGTTTCGCCATCGCCCGCCTGCTGGCGACTTCCCCTGCGCCTCCCCCTGCGCTGGACTCTCCCGCCGCAGCGGCAGAGGGCGCGCAGCACCCCTTCCCGCTGGTGTCGCGGTTTGAACTGCCTCGCCGCTACGGCTACTTCATCGGCGATCCCATTCCCCTCACCCTGGTGCTCGAAACACGGGCGGAGGTGGTGGTCGACTTGGTCAACTTGCCGCGCCGCGGCGAAAAGCACGGCCTGTTTGAAGTGCGCGAGGTCACGCTGACCACCCACCGCCGCGGCGGGCACAAAGTGTACCGTGCCCACTACACGCTGCAGTACTTTGGCGCCACCCCGCTGGATGTCGAGTTTGCGCCCCTAGAGATCCTCTACGCCCGCGCCGATACCGCTCCGGGGGGCCTCCGGTACCGACGGCTGCTGACCCAGCCCGTGATCATCAATATTTCGCGCCTTGGTCCCTATCGCCCCACGCCTCCCATGGATATTAAAGGGCCGCTGCCGGCAAGGCGGGCGGGCCTGGGGTGGGGAGGCCTGGCCCTGGGGGTGGCGCTGCTGGGCACCGCGGGGGGACAGCTGGGCTGGCGCTGGTGGCGGCGCCGGCGGCAGCAGGCAGAGTACCAGGAGCCGACGCCCCTTGAGAAAACGCTGCAGCGGCTCCAGCAGGAAGTTGCTGCGCTGCGGCCCCCGCCGGTTTCCCCGCTGCCGCTGAGCACCCGCCTGGGGGACCTGCTGCGCGAATTTCTCCAGGCAGCGTACGGCGTCCCGGCCTTTGCCCTGACCCCCTCCGAGCTGGCGGCCCGACTGCCTGCCACCCCGGCATGCCAGAAGCTCATCGATCTCCTCCAGCAGTGTGACGGCCTCAAGTACCGCCAGCCCGGCAGTTCTGAGCCCGACGCGCAAGGGCTGCTGTGGGAAGCGCTGCTCGTCTTCGAAAAGCTGCAGCAGGGACGTTCACCATGATGCGCCTGGCCGACCCCGCCTACCTCTGGCTGGCTGCTGTGCTTCTCTTGCCGCTTCTCATCCGCCCGCGCCGCGCCTGGTCGTTTTCCTCCCTCTCCCTCTTGCGCGACACCCGCCGCTGGTCTCCACCCCTGTTGCTCATCGCAGTTACCAGCGGCTTGAGCCTGCTGGCCCTGCTGCTGGCCCTGGCCCGCCCGCAGAAGACCACCTTCCAGACCGTTTCCGAGCGCGAGGGCCGCGACATTGTGCTCGTCCTGGATGTGTCGCTCAGCATGGAAGGCTATCTCTCTCAGGACCACGGGCGGCAGCAGCGGCGCAAGCTCGACGTGGTCCGCGAAGCGGCGCTCGCTTTCGTGCGCCAGCATCCCCGCGACCGCCTCGGACTGATCGTCTTTGGCGATGATGCCTTTGGCCTTTGGCCCTTGAGCCACGACCACGCCATGCTGCAGCGGCGCCTCGAGCGCCTCGACGGCGTACTGCCCACGCAGCTGCGGGGAACCAACTTTCGCCATGCCCTGGTCAAGGCCCTGGACCATCTGCGGGAGCTGGGCGCGAGCAAGACCCGCCTGCTGCTGATGCTCACCGATGGCTTCGATACCATCGACGCGCAGACCGCCGAGGCTCTGGTGCGCCGCCTGCGCGCCGAGCAGGTCAAGCTCTGCGTCCTGGGGCTCGAGCTCAAAGAAGAGACGCCGATTGTGCAGCTGGCCCGCCGCGCGCAGGGGCGTGCATACAGCATTGACCGCAGTGAAGAACTGGCGCAGGCCCTGCAGGACCTCGCGGCCCAGGAGCCCTCGCGCCTGGTGGCCCGTGCTGTTGCGCAGCACACCGAGCTCTACCCGTGGTGCCTGGCGGCCGGGATGGCCTTGTGGCTTTTGGCAACGCTGGCCAGAGCGGGATGGGTGGTGGAAGTCTAAAGAGGAGGTGGAGGATGCGCTGGCCTTCCTGGACACGCTTCGCGCTGCTCGTCCTGGGTGGCATGGCTTGCCTTGGCTTTGGCCTGCTCCAGCTACGCTACCAGCAGCTGGTGACCAGCGGCAACCAGGCGGTGGCCGCCCAGCGCTTCGACTCCCAGGCTTACGAGCGGGCCCGCCGCTTCTGGTTTGCCAATTCTGAGGCGCTGCGCTTCAATCAGGGCGTGCTGGCCTTCAGGGCGAAAAACTACGCGCGCGCCGCCGAGCACTTCCGCCAGGTGGCGCAGCAGACGGGCAACCGCACCCTAAAGGCGCGGGCGCTGTACAACCTCGGGCGCGTCATGCTCGAGCTCGACGAGGTAGAAGGCGCCGCAGAGCTCTTTAAAGAAGCCCTGCGGCTCGACCCTGCCGACCGCGAGGCCAAGTTCAACCTCGAGCGCCTCTACCACTTCGTGCTCCTCAAAGAAGAGCACTACGGAGAAGCGACCCTCCAGCAGGCCCCCGGGGTGCGCGACGAGAAGCACTCTACAGGAGAGGGGCAGGGGCGTTCCAAGCCGCGCCCGGACATCTGACCCCCGCGAGGACATGCCATGCGGTTTGCCCATCCAGAAGCGCTGTGGCTCCTCCTCCTTGCGCCGCTCCTAAGCGGCTTGCTCGTCGTGGCCGGCAAGCGCCGCCGGCGTTTCCTGACTCAGCTGGGCAAAGCCCCCGGCCTTCTCCCACCGCCATCCTGGCTCCATACGCCTGCCGCACAAGTGGGGCTGGCGCTCGCTTTCCTGCTGGGCCTGGTGGGGGCGCTGGCCGATCCGCGGGTGGCAGCCGGGCCGCCCCACTTGCGGCGTGGTGCCCTCGACGTGGTGCTGATCCTCGACGTCTCCAAGAGCATGGCGGCCGAGGATTATGGCCGCCGCTCGCGGCTGGCCCGCGCCCGGGAGGTAGCCCGCCAGCTCTTGCCTTCCCTGCGCGGCAACCGGGTGGGGCTGGTGCTGTTTGCCGGCACCAGCTTTGTGCAGGCCGAGCTGACCGAAGACTTGACCGCCCTGGACTTCATGCTGCGGCAGTGGGTGACGGTGGATGCCGTGGGGGTGGGAGGCTCGGACTTGACCGCTGCCCTGGCAGCCGGCCTGCGGCTCTTTGCCCCCGCCGCGTCACGCGAGAAAGTGGTGGTGCTCTTTTCTGACGGCGGCAGCGGCGAGGGCAACTGGCATGAGGTAACCTCCCAGGCCACTCGTCAAGGCGTTCGCATCGTCACCCTGGGCTTTGGCAGCCTGCAGCCCTCTCCTGTGCCGCGCTACGACGCCCAGGGCCGCTTCCAGGGCTACCTCCAAGTCGACGGGCAGGTGGTGACCACCCGCCTCAACGAAGCGCCCTTGCGGCAGCTGGCCGCCGCCACCGGTGGCCTCTACCGCCGCATCGGCCACGAGAGCGACGCCAGAGGGCTCTTGACGCAGGCGGAAGTGGCCGGCGCGGCACTCGAGCGCGCCGAACGCCGGCTCTTTCAGCCTTTTGTCCTCTTGAGCCTGCTCGCTTTCGGCGTGCGAACCCTGAGCACTCGCCTCTAACCCCGCCGCGCTGGCTTCTCAGGTGCCGTAGCGCACCGGCTGCGTCAGCTCCTTGAGCAAGGCAATGGCCGAGAGGTAAGAAAGCTTGCCCGTCCGGGGGTTGGTTTCCGAGGGGACGTTCTCCACGTGGGCCACCAGGCGGCCGAATTCGCCGACCACTTCGATGTCGTGCGTGTTGCGTGTGCACTGCGGATCGGCAATGATGCGAATGCGCGTGCGCTCAGGGCCAACGCCGGCCAGGCTCAAGGCGGCGGCGACGTTGACGTTGGCCGGGAATCCCTTGCAGGCTTCCCGGGCCGTGCCTTCGAAGACCACCGTCGCTTCCTGCAACGCCAGCACGTCGATGCCGTGGGCCACCAGGTACGGCGCCCCGGCCAGGCCGCGCGGCGGCTTGCGGGTGGTAATGGTGACCGACGCCACCTGGCCCACGCACGCCCCTTTGACGCCGTCGAGCCCCACAATGGCGCCCGAGGGCACGTAAAGGCGGCAACCGTGGCGGGCGGCCAGCTGCGGCCACTCGGGATGCTCGAGGAGGGCACCGACGCTCAGCACCATCAGGTCCTTACCGGCGCTCAAAGTGCGCGGCGCGATGGTAGCCAGCGCGGCTTGCGTTGCCGCCTCGACCACCAGGTCGGCACGGGCGATGAGTTCGTCAAGAGAGACCACCGGCGGCGCTTGCTGCAGCGAGGCAGCAAACGCCCGCGCTTTCTCCTCGTCGCGGCTGTGGAGGGCCACGAGGCGAGCGATGACCGTGCCATCGTCGATGGCGCGGGCGATGGCCCGCCCGATGGTGCCACAGCCGACAATGCCGATGTGCCGCGGCTGTCCCGGCATGCAAGCGCCCTCCCCTCAGTAGCCCTCGGGGTCGATGAGGGCATCGATCACCCACGGTTCGTGGTCGGCCACCGCCTGCTGCAAGACGTCGTGCAGGGTGGCGGCGTCGGCCACGCGCGCGGCACGGCAGCCAAAGCCCGCTGCCACCTTGGCAAAATCCACCGGCGCAAACTGCGAGCCGCGCACGGCATAGCCCTGGCGTTCCTGCTTCATTTTGATCAGGTTGAGGCAGCCGTCGTTAAAGACGACCACCACGAGGGCCGCGTTTTCGCGCCGCGCCGTTTCCAGCTCGCCCACGCGCATGAGAAACCCGCCGTCGCCGGTGAGCGCCACCACCGCACGCTCGGGGCGCAGCAGCTTGGCCACGATGGCAATAGGCAAGGCCACCCCCATGCTGCCCAGGCCCGAGGACGTAAGGTACGTAAGCGGGGCATAGCTCTGCCACAGGCGGCTGGCAAAGACCTTGTGCTGGCCGGCGTCGGTGGTGAGAATGGCGTCACGTGGCAAGACGTCGCGCATCACCCGGATGGCATCCGCTGGCAGCAGACGCTTTCCCGTGGCCGGCGCCGGCTGGGAGGCGCAGCTTCCTCGCTCTGCGGCGCCGGCCGCGCGCGCCAAGCGCCCTTCCCACCCGCGGCAGGGCGCCAGCAGCGGCGTCAGGGCTTCCAGGCTGGTGCCGATGTCGCCGATGAGCTCGTATGCCGGCCGCAGGATACCGTCGGCGTGGGGCACCACGTCGATGTTGACCAGGGGCTGGGAATAAGGCCACGGCGCCGGTTCGAAGAGCTCGACCACGTCAAAGCCCACGGCGATGAGGAGGTCGCTGGCGGCAAGCAGGGGATGGGGAGCCTCCGACCCCAGGAAGGTGCCGCCACACAGCGGATGGTCGTCAGGTAGGGTGCCTTTGGCGGAAATGGTACACAGCACCGGGGCTTGCAGGCGCTCGACAAAGCGCTGCAGCGGCGCTTCGCAGCCGCCGCGGTTGACCCCTAGCCCCACGAGCACCAGCGGCCGCGCCGCCTCGTTGAGCACCGCCGCCAGGCGCCGCACGGCAGCGCTCTCGGCGCTGGCGGCACCGTGCCAGCGCTGCACCGGGCAAGGCGGCGGCAGCGCCGGTGCCGGACTGCGCAAGACGTCGTCGGGCAAGTCGAGGTGTACTGGCCCGGGGCGGCCTTCCATGGCCAGCTGCAGGGCCCGCCGCACAGAGCGCTCGACGCTGTCAGGGGCAATAGGGAAGCTGCCCTTGGTCACCGGCCGGAAGAGCCGTTCCTGGTCGACGCGCTGGCGCGGCAGGTAGCGGTAAAGGGGGTCGGGATAGCGGTCGGTCAAAAGCAGCATGGGGGCCCGTTCGAGGTAGGCATGGGCCACGCCGTTGACGGCGTTGGTCGCCCCTGGCCCCACCCCCGTAGAGCACACGCCCGGACGGCGCTCAAGAACGCCGTAGGTGGCCGCCATGACCGCCGCGGCCGCTTCGTTGTTGCTAAGAACGTAGCGAATGTCCTGCTTGCGGGCCGCTTCGATGAGCTCCACCGAAGCCCGCGATCCCGGCATGCCGAAAAGGTACGAGATGCCCGCCTCGGCAAGCAGCGTGGCGATCACGTCCGCGTAAGTCCCCATCGGATGCGTGGCTCCCTGGTGATAGGGCGTCGTTTTGGACCTGCGAGGGTTGTAGCGAGTTTCCCTCCCCCTGTCAAGCGTGGCGGTTTGTGCCAAGGCGGCCTGTGTAGTACCATATGCCTCCAGCACGACGCTGCAAGGGAAAGCCCACACCGGATGAGGACCTGTTTCATGTCGCACCCCTGGGGAGCCAACAAGGGATTTCGTCAGCTGGCGCGCCTGGAGCTGCCCGGCGCCGGGCAGGTGGTGGTAGAGGGGGGCTATGCTTACCTTGGCCACATGCGGCCGCCGGCCGGCACCACCATCGTCGACGTGCGCGACGTCAAGCACCCCAAAGTGGTGGCCCAGCTTGAGGTGCCGGCCAACCTCCACTCGCACAAAGTACGCGTGGCGAACGGGCTCATGCTCGTCAACTACGAAAAGTACCGCCCCTATCAGGGCACGCAGCGGCCGCAAGGCGGCCTGAAAGTCTTCGACGTGTCGCGGCCGGAACGGCCGCGCGAGCTGGCGTTTGTGCCTGCTGGCGAGTGGGGCTACCACCGCTTTTCTTTTGATGGCCGCTACTGCTACGGCTCGCCGGCTCCCGAGGGCTACGTGGGCAACATCTTGGAGATTCTCGACCTGCGCGAGCCGCAGCGGCCCGAGCCCGTGGCCCGCTGGTGGGTGCCGGGGCAGTGGGTTGGCGGCGGCGAGACGCCCCTCCCCGAAGGCCGCCGCGTGCGCTGCCATCACCCACTGCGCCTTGGCGATCGGCTCTACTGCAGCTGGTGGCACCACGGCTGGTACATTTTCGATATCAGCGACCTAGCTCGCCCCACGCCCATTGCCCACTGCGACTGGAGCCCGCCGTTTCCTTGCCCCACCCACACCACCCTGCCCATGCCGCAGCCCCTCAAAGGGCGCCGCATCCTGGTGGTGAGTGACGAAGAGGTGCCCGATCGCCTGGCGCCGGTCCCTAACGCCTTTCTCTGGATCGTCGATATCAGCGAGGAAACCAACCCGGTCCCTATTGCTACTTACCGCGCCCGTCCCGACGACGTGCCGTTTGACCCCCAGTGCTGGTACGGCTGCCACCAGCCGCAGGAGCAAGTCTACGACACCCGCTTGGCGGTAACTTGGTTCGCGGGCGGCTTGCGCCTGCTCGACCTTGCCGATCCCTGGCAGCCGCGCGAGCTGGGCTACTACGTGCCGCTGCCCGGGCAGGGCCATCAGGTGACGCAGAGCAACGACGTCTTTGCCACCCCCGATGGCCTTTACTTCCTCGTCGACCGCCTCGGCGGCTTCGAGATCCTCGAGTGGGTGGGTAAAGCTTGAAGGGGAAAGGAGCACGGCGATGACGCCTGCGACGGTCAAGGCCCTCACGTTTGACGTCTTTGGCACGGTGGTGGACTGGCGTGGCACGCTCATCCGCGAAGGGCAGGCCTTTGGGGCTGCGCGGGGGCTACAAGTGGACTGGGCGCGCTTTGCCGATGCTTGGCGTGCCGGCTACCGCCCGGCCATGGACCGCGTGCGCCGCGGTGAGCTGCCCTGGCAAAACCTCGATGCCTTGCACCGCATGATCTTAGAAGAGCTCCTGGTGTCGTTTGGCCTCACCGGCCTGAGCGAGGCGGACAAGGAGGCCCTTAACCGCGTCTGGCACCGCCTCGACCCCTGGCCCGACGCCGTGGAAGGGCTGACGCGCCTGCGCCGGCGGTACATTGTGGCCACGCTTTCCAACGGCAACGTGGCCCTGCTCACCAACATGGCCAAGCACGCGGGCCTGCCCTGGGACTGCATCCTTTCGGCAGAGCTGGCCAGGCACTACAAGCCCGACCCCGAAGTTTACCGCACGGCGGCAGCGCTGCTCGGACTTCGGCCGCAGGAGGTGATGATGGTGGCGGCACACAAAGACGACTTGCGGGCAGCACAGGCGGTGGGCTTCCAGGCGGCCTTCGTGCCGCGGCCCCTGGAGTACGGGCCACAGCGGGCCGTGGACACGGCGCCTGATCCGGCTTTCGAAGTGCACGCCCTCGACTTCATCGACCTGGCAGAGAAGCTGGGGGCATAGCCCGGTGCATTCTGTCCTGGAGCCGCCCGTTTGGCCCTTGCCCCGGCTGCGCGACGTCGGTGCCGCCCTCACCCGCCAGCAGGTGGCCAACGGCTTTACCGCCTTTCTCTTTGCCGCCACCGGCCCGCTGGCCATTTTGCTGGCCGTGGCCAGCGGCGGCGGCCTGAGCGAAAGCGACATCGGCTCCTGGCTGTTTGCCGCCTATGGCCTCAACGGGGTGCTGTCGATTGGGGCCAGCCTGGCCTACCGGCAGCCGCTGGGGCTGGCGTGGACGATTCCGGGCACGATTCTGCTCGCCGATGCCCTCGACCACCTCGCCTTTGCCCAAGTGGTGGGCGCTTACCTGGTGACGGGTGCGGTGCTCCTCGTTTTGGGCGCCAGCGGCGGCATCGGCCACCTCATGCGCCGTATTCCGCTGCCCATCGTCATGGGCATGGTGGCGGGGGTCTTTCTGCCCTTTGGCCTGCGCATCATCACCGCGTTTCGGGCGTTTCCGCTGGTGGCGACGGTCACCGTGGTGAGCTTTGTGCTGGCGGCGCGCAGCCGCGGCCCGCCTGCGTCACCTGCCGCCGGTGATTGCCGCCCTCGTTCCGGGCACCGCCGCCCTGGTGGCCAGCGGTGGCGTCGTGCTGCGCGAAGGCGTGCCGCTGGCGCTGGCGGCGCCGCTGCTGTACGCGCCGCAGTTTTCCTGGCAGGCGCTGCTGGAGCTGGTGGTGCCGCTGGCCATCACCGTTATTGCCATCCAGAATGCGCAGGGGCAGGCGGTGCTGCGGGCAGCAGGCTACACGCCCCCCATCAACGTCCTCACCGTGCTGTGCGGCGTGGGTACCTGTCTTTTTGGTCTCCTGGGGTCGGTACCTACCTGCGTCACCGGGCCGGCCAACGCCATTCTCACCAGCAGCGGCGCCCGCGGCCAGCACTACGCCGGCGGCGTCGTCTTTGGCGCCTGCATGCTCCTCTTTGGCCTCTTTGCCCCCGCGGCCACCCGGTTGGCGCTGGCCCTGCCGGCGGCGTTTATCGCCCTCATCGGCGGCCTGGCGCTGCTGCCGGTGCTGGGCAACGCCTTCCACGTCGCTTTTGGCACCCAGTTTCAGCTCGGGGCGCTGGTGGCTTTTCTGCTTACCGTCTCCGAGATCGAGATCCTGCGCATCGGCGCCCCGTTTTGGGGGCTGGTAGGTGGGTTTGTGGCTTCCTGGTTGCTGGAGCGCGAGGCGCTGCGCAAGCTGTGGGAGGCAACGTGAGAACGCTTTCTGGCTCCGGCTGCGCACGTGTGCTATAGCCGGGCCATTCCCCTAGAAGGAGACGCTTCTATGCGAACCATCCAGCTGGGCGAAGTGACCATTGATCGCGTTGTCGAGCTGTCCCAGGGCTCGCTGCCCACCACGGCGATGTTGCCCGAGGCCACCGCGGCCGACATCGCCAAGCACCACGACTGGTTGGCGCCGCACTTTCTCGATCCCCACACGGGCGACCTGCGCAGTAGCATCCACACCTATGTGGTGCGCACGCCGCAGCAAACCATCCTGATCGATACTTGCATCGGCAACGGCAAGCCGCGGCCCGAGCGGCCGCAGTGGCACTTGCGGCAGGGCACGTTTTTAGAAGACTTGGCAGCGCTCGGGGTGACGCCGGAAGCGGTCGATCTTGTGATCTGCACCCACCTACACGTCGACCACGTGGGCTGGAACACGCGCCTCGTCGACGGCGTGTGGCAGCCGACGTTTCCGCGTGCCACCTATCTTTTTGCCGGGGAAGAGTGGGAGTTCTGGCGCTCTGAGCATGCCTCGCGCGCCGAAGCCAACGCCTGCATCGGTGACAGCGTCTGGCCGGTGGTGGCGGCCGGCCAGGTGCGCCTCGTGGACAGCGATTACATCATCAATGATTACTTGCGCTTTGAGCCCTCGCCGGGGCATACCCCGGGCCACGTCTGCCTGCGCCTCACCACCGGCGCCGGAGAAGCGGTTTTTTGTGGGGACCTCATGCACCGCCCGGTGCAAGTGGCCGAGCCGCAGTGGAGCAGCATCTTCTGCGTCGATCCGGTCCAGTCCCGCGCCACGCGGCAGGCATTTGTGGAACAGCACGCCGACACCGACACCCTGATCCTGGCGGCGCACTTTCCGACGCCAGGACGTATCGTGCGGCACGGCGGCGGCTTTCGCTTCGTGCCCGTGCTGTAAGCCTCCAGCGCTGCCGCCAGAGCCCGGCCTGCTTACTCAAAAAGGTGGCCCTTTTGCTCTGCGGGATGTACATTGCGGAAAGGGGCTCAAGAGGAGTCTCTCCTTTTTTCTCTTCTGCGGGAGGCCAGGGCCATGGCACAGTGGCGACCCGACCCGACATTCTATCCTTCCCCCAAGCTGGCGATGCAGGCGCCGCCGGAGCGGCTCGCCTTCGTGGCCCTGCTCAACCCGGCGCACCAGGGGCCGGCACGACGCCCTGGCGGTGGTGGACGTCGATCCGCAAGCGGCGACGTACGGCCAAATCGTGGGGCAGGTAGAGATGCCCCACGCCGGCGACGAGCTCCACCACTTCGGATGGAATGCTTGCAGCGCCTGCCTCTGCCCGTACGCTCCCCATCCTCATATGGAGCGGCGCTATCTTATCGTTCCTGGCATTCGCTCCTCCCGGCTCTACATCGTCGATACCAAACCCGATGCGCGCCAGCCGCGAATCGTCAAGGTCATCGAGCCCGAGACAGTGGCACAGCGGGCTGGCTACTGGGCGCCGCACACTGTGCACTGCGGGCCTGACGCCATCTACGTGAGCACCCTGGGGACTCCCGAGGGGGAAGGGCCAGGCGGTATCATGCTCCTGGACCCGGAGAGCTTTGACATTCTGGGCCGTTGGGAGATCGACCGCGGGCCGCAGTACCTGGCTTACGACTTCTGGTGGCACCTGGGCTACGACACCCTGATCACCAGCGAATGGGGCACCCCCAGCATGGTGCAAAACGGCGTCAATCCGGAGCTCCTCCTGGGCGGCAAGTACGGCCACCGGCTCCACGTCTGGGACCTGCGCCGCCGGCGCCATCAGCAGACCCTGGAGCTGGGATCCGAGTACCAGATGGCCCTGGAGCTGCGCCCGGCGCACGACCCCACCCGTCCCTACGGCTTTGTCAATGTCGTGGTGTCGCTGCAGGACCTGTCGTCTTCCGTCTGGCTGTGGTACCACGACAGCCTCACCGGGCGCCGCAACGGCAGCTGGCAGGTGCAGAAAGTCATCGACCTTCCGGCCGAGCCAGCCGACCCCGAGCGGCTGCCGCCCCTGCTCAAGGACTTCAAGGCGGTGCCGCCGCTGGTGACCGACCTCAACCTGTCGCTTGACGACCGCTTCCTTTACGTTTCCTGCTGGGGCACGGGAGAGCTGCGCCAGTACGACGTTTCGGATCCCTTCCGGCCGCGGCTCACCGGCTCGGTGCACCTGGGCGGCATCGTGCGGCGGGCGGCACACCCCAGCCGGGCCCCGAGACGCCCCTCAACGGCGGGCCGCAGATGGTGGAACTCAGCCGTGACGGCCGGCGCGTGTACTTTACCAACTCCCTCTATGCCCCTTGGGACGCGCAGTTCTACCCCGAGGGCATCCGCAGCTGGATGGTGAAGCTAGAGGCCGCGCCGCAGGGTGGCCTGCGCATCGATCCTGCCTTTTTCCTGGAGTTTGGCGAGCTGCGCGGGCACCAGATCCGCCTCGAAGGCGGCGACGCCTCGTCCGATTCCTACTGCTATCCGTGACCCTGGCCGCCGTGTGGCCGTGGCTGGTGCTCCTGTCCCTGGGTGCCTTCCACGGCCTCAACCCGGGGATGGGCTGGCTCTTCGCCGTGGCCCTGGGGCTGCAGGAGAAGCAGCGGCAGGCAGTGCTGCGCGCCCTGTTGCCCATCGCCCTGGGGCACGCGCTGTCCATCGCCGCCGTGGTGCTGCTGGTGGCCGGGGCGCAGGTGGTGGTGCCCGAGAAGCTGCTGCGCCTCTTCTGCGCCGCGCTGCTCGCCGCATTTGGCGGCTACCGCCTGGTGCGCAGGCGGCACCCGCGCTGGGTCGGCATGCGCGTTACCTTCTGGGATCTCACCCTCTGGTCTTTCCTTATGGCCTCGGCACACGGCGCCGGGCTCATGCTGGTGCCGGTGTTGCTCGCCTGGCCGGCGGCTGACTACGCCCATGCCCGCCTGGTGTCCGAGCTGCTGCCCCTGGCCTCACCGGGGCTGCTGCTTGCCGCGGTAGGGGTGCACACCCTGAGCATGCTGGCGGTGACGGCGGCGGTAGCGGTGCTGGTCTACGAGAAACTGGGCCTGGCCCTGCTGCGCCAGGCCTGGTTCAACCTCGATCTGCTGTGGGCCGCCGCCCTGCTCCTTGCCGCCGGAGTGCTGCTGGTAACGTGAGGGCTGCGCGGGAATAGCAGTCCGTCATGCACGTTCCTCTGCTGCCACCTCGTGTGCCTGGATGCCGGGAAGACAGGCGGCAAGGGTGCCCGAGACGACAATGGCCAAAGTGGCGCAGGCCAAGATGCAGCCTTGCGCAGCCAAGCAGCCCTGGACCCCGCAGTACTGATTCTCCGGTAGGCAAGTGGAAGACACGAGGGAGGAGTGTGCCCGGTGGCAGCGGCAAGCCGAGGGAGCCAAGACGCCGGCTGGCTGGTGCTGGCGCTCGTGTTGCTGGCCTGCTCTAGAGGCTGGGGGCAGCAGCGGACACGGCCGCCTTGCAGCGGGGGAAAGAGGTCTACGACACCATCATGCTGGCCCTCAGCCCCCGCCAGCCCGCCCTCCTGTTTGTCGCCACCTCGCAGGGAGGCTTTCGCAGCACCGGCGGCTGCCAGCACTGGGAGGTGCTCGTCGGTCCCCTGGGCGGCCGCCCCGTGCTGGCTTTTGCCTTTGATCCTGCCACGCCCACCCGCCTCTACGCCGGTACCTTTGGCTTTGGCGTCTTCCGGAGCGAGGACGGCGGCCGCACTTGGAGGGCGGCCAGCCGCGGGCTGGTGCCAAAATAAGTGGCTCATCGCGGTTGACACGCCGGCGGCAGCGCAGTACGATGCAGAAGCCGTGATGGGGAGGACCACACCCGGTGCGTATCGTATTTCCCGACGGCGCGGCTTGCGTGCAGCGGCCAGAAGACCTCGAGCCTTTGCATCGCCTGGGAAGCGTTACCTTTTACCAGGAGGTGCCACGCGACAAGGCGGAACTCATCGCCCGCCTGCAAGAGGCCGAGGCGGTGATCCTTGACTACTCGGTGCTCGACGCCGAGGTGCTGCAGCAGTGCCCGCGCCTCAAATTTGTCTGCTTCTTGGGCATCGGCTACGCCAACTACGTCGACGTGGCGGCGGCCACGCAGCGCGGCATCACCGTGGCCTACACGCCTGACTACGGGGCCACCTCGGTAGCCGAGTACACGCTGGGGCTAATCCTGGCCCTCACCCGCCACATCCCGGCGGCGCACGCCAGCATGCAGGCCGGCGAGTGGCAGCCAGGGCGCTTCCAGGGCATCGAGCTGCGCGACAAGGTGCTGGGCATCGTCGGCCTGGGCCCCATCGGCATGGAAGTGGCGCGCCTCGGCGCCGGCATCGGCATGCGCCTGCTGGCCTGGACGCGCCGCGCGGCCCCCGAGCGCCAGCGCTACGGCCTTACTTTCACGTCCCTGGAGGCGCTGTTTTCACAGGCAGACATCGTGACCCTGCACCTGGCCTATACCCCGGAGACGCACGGGCTGGTGTCGCGGGCGCTGCTGGCGCGGATGCGGCCGGGCACGTACCTGATCAACACGGCACGCGCCAGGCTGGTCGACACCGTGGCCCTAGCCGAGCTGCTGCACCAGGGCCACCTGGCCGGTGCCGCCCTCGACGTGCACGAGGAAGAGCCACCGCCGGCAGCTTACGTTTTCCGTGAGCTGCCCAACGTGCTCCTCACCCCGCACATCGGCTTCAACACCCGCGAAGCGGGCAGCAACATGCTGCGCATTGCCATTGCCACCCTCGAAGCCTACCTGCGCGGGGAACGGCTGCATGTGGTCAACCCGCCGTAAGCGAAAGGCCGCCGTATGGAATCGCGCATTCTGCGCTACATGGAGCAGTATGACTACGAGAACCTGGTCTTCTGCCAGGAGCGGGCGGTGGGCCTGCGCGCCATCATCGCCATTCACGACACCACCCTGGGCCCGGCCACCGGCGGGGCGCGTATGTGGACGTACGCCACCGAGTGGGAGGCCATCGAAGACGCCCTGCGCCTGGCGCGCGGCATGACGTACAAGTACGCCGCGGCCGGCGTCAACCTGGGCGGTGGCAAGTGCGTTATCCTCGGGGACCCCAAGCGCGACAAGAGCGAGGCCCTGTTTCGTTCCCTGGGCCGCTTCATCGACCGCCTGGGCGGTCTTTACCTCACCGGCGAGGATGTGGGCACCACGCTGCGCGACATGGAGTACATCCGCATGGAGACCCCCTACGTGGTGACCCTGCCCGCCGCCTGGGGCGGTGCCGGCCCCATTGCCCCGGCCACCGCTTTTGGCGTGGTGCAGGGTATGAAGGCCTGCGTGGAAGCGGTCTTTGGCCGCCAGCGCCTCGACGGCCTGCGGGTAGTGGTACAGGGCTTGGGCGCCGTGGGCTCGGAGGTGGTGCCGCTGCTGCTCGAGGAAGGCGCACAGGTGGCGGTGGCCGACATCGACCCCGAGAAAGTGCAGCGCCTCAGCGCCGCTTACCCGGTGACGGTGCTCGACCCGCAGGCGGTGTACGACGCCGAGATGGACATCTTTTGCCCTTGCGCCCTGGGCGGCATCCTCAACGACGACACCATCCCTCGCCTCAAGTGCCGCATTGTCTGCGGCTCGGCCAACAACCAGCTGCGCGACGAGCACCACGGGGCGCTGCTGGAGGCGCGCGGCATCCTTTACGCCCCGGACTACATCGTCAACGCCGGCGGCACCATCTTCGACACCGACCGCTTCAACCCCGGGGGCTTTCAGCGCGAGCGGGCCATGGCCAACGTGGCGCGCATTTACGAGACCATGGCGGCGCTCATTCGCCTGCGCGACGAGGAAAAGCTTCCCATGGCCCGCGCCGCCGACCTTCTCGCCGAGCGCCGCCTCGCGGCCGTCGGGCAGGCCAAACGGCTGGCCACCCGGCCCGAGCGCGTCCCCGAGTAACGGCTGACAGGAAAGGGCAGGGCATGAAGCTGCAAGGCAAAGTGGCGATTGTCACCGGCTCCAGTATGGGCATCGGCGAGGCCATTGCCCGCCTCTATGCCCGCGAAGGCGCCAAAGTGGTGGTCAACTCGCGCCAGTACGAGCGTGCCCAAGCGGTGGCGGAAGCCATCGCCCGCGAGGGGGGAGAAGCGATCGCCGTGGCGGCCGACGTGAGCCGCTACGCCGAAGTCGAGCGCCTGGTGCAGCAGGCGGTAGCCACCTGGGGCCGGCTCGACATCATGGTCAACAACGCCGGCACCAACGCCATCGCGCCGTCGCTGGAGCTCTCGGAAGCGGCATGGCGGCAGGTGCTCGACACCAACCTCACCGGCGTCTTCTTTGGCTGCCAAGCGGCGGCGCGGGTCATGGCGCGGCAAGGCGGCGGGGTGATTCTCAACATCTCGTCGATTTTTGGCGAAGTGGGGGTGCCTAAGCGCGCCGCTTACTGCGCCAGCAAGCACGCCGTCAACGGCCTCACCAAGGTGCTTGGCGCCGAGTGGGCGCCGTACGGCATCCGGGTGGTGGCCCTCAACCCGGCTTATATCCGCACCGCCATGGACATGTCGGACATGCAGGTGGGCAACTACACCGAGGAAGACATCACCCTGCGCACGCCCCTGGGGCGCTATGGCACCCTGGAGGAGGTGGCGCGGGTGGCGCTCTTTCTTGTCTCCGACGACGCCAGCTACGTGACCGCCACCGCCATCAACGTCGACGGCGGCTGGGTGGGCTACGGTGGCTGGCCGCGCCTCATGCAGGCAGTCCGCGAGACGCGTCCAGTCTAGAGAGGAGATGAAACCCGATGGGCAACGGTACCATTCGCGTAGGCATCGTGGGTGCGGGCAACAACACGCGGGTGCGGCACATCCCGGGCTTGCAGGCCATCCCGGGAGTGGAAATCGTCAGTGTCTGCAACCGCAGCCGCGCTTCCTCGCAGCGGGTGGCCGAGCAGTTTGGCATTCCCAAGATCTACGAGGACTGGCGAGCGCTGGTGGCGGCGGACGACACCAACGCTATTGTCATTGGCACCTGGCCGTACATGCACTGCGAGGTGACCTGCGCCGCCCTCGATGCCGGCAAGCACGTGCTGTGCGAGGCGCGCATGGCGATGAACGCCGCAGAAGCCCACCAGATGTACCGCAAGGCGCAGGAGCACCCGGAGCTGGTGGCGCAGCTTGTGCCTTCGCCACTCACCCTGCGCGTCGACCGCACCCTGCAGGACCTGATTGCCGACGGCTACCTGGGCGAGCTCTATGCCGTGGAGGTACGCGGCACCGTGCCGGGCTTTGCCGATCCCGAGGCGCCGCTGCACTGGCGGCACCAGCGGCGGCTAAGCGGCCTCAACATCCTCAACATGGGCATTTGGTACGAAGCGGCCATGCGCTGGGTGGGACCGGCGTCGCGGGTGATGGCCCGCACGCGGATCTTTATCCCCCGCCGCCGCGACCCCGAAAGCGGCCAGGTGGTGGCGGTGGACGTGCCCGACCACGTCGATATTCTGGCCGATCTGGCTTGCGGGGCGCAGGCGGTCTACCAGTTCAGTGCCGTGTGTGGTCTGGGGCCAGGGCCGGGTGCCTGGCTCTTTGGCAGCCAGGGCACGCTGCACTACGACCACAGCAGCGGCAAGCTCTTTGGCGGCCGCCGCGGTGAGACAGCCCTGCGCGAGATCCCCATCCCGCCGGAAAAAGAAGGGCGCTGGCGGGTGGAAGAGGAGTTTGTGGCCGCCATTCGCGGCGAGGAAGAGGTAAAGCTCACCACCTTTGCCGACGGGGTCAAATACATGGAGTTTACCGAGGCGGTGCATCGCAGCGCCGAGACAGGACAGGCCGTGGCCTTGCCGCTGGCCGAGTTTGCTGGCTGAGGCCGTGGCAAAGAGAGGGGCGAGCGATGGAACTGGGTTGCCACTTGCCCACGCAGGGACCGGTTGCTACGCGCGAGGCGCTGGTGAGCTTTGCCCGCCTGGCCGAAGCGCGGCAGCTGGCATCGCTGTGGGTCAGCGATCACGTCGTGTTTCCCACCCGAGGTGCCATCCACTACCCTGGCGGTCGCTTTCCGCATTCGCCGCAGACGCCGTACCTGGAGGCGGTGACGGTGCTGGCCGCGGCGGCGCTGTGCACGGAACGGGTGCGGCTGGGCTCGTCGGTGCTCATTCTCGGCCACCGCAATCCGGTGGTGATGGCCAAAATGTTAGCCACCATTGACGTCCTTTCCAATGGCCGGCTCATCTGCGGCGTGGGGGTGGGCTGGTGGCGCGAGGAGTTTGCCGCCCTCGGCGTGCCTTTTGCCGATCGGGGCCGGCGTGCCGACGAGATGCTGCGGCTCTTCAAAGTGCTCTGGACCGAAGAGGCGCCGCGGTTTGAGGGTGAGTTCTATCGCGTTCACGACATTGGCTTTGCCCCCAAGCCGGTGCAAAAGCCGCATCCGCCCCTGTGGATCGGCGGCCACAGCCAGGCCGCCCTGCGCCGTGCTGTAGGGCTGGGCGACGGCTGGCACGCCAGCAACCTCTCGCCAGCCGAGCTACGCCAGCATCTGGAGCAGCTACAGCGGGTGGCCGACATCGCGGGCCGCCCTTTGGCGCAGCTGACCCTGTCGCTGCGCTTGCGCTTACCCCCAGAGATGGTTGAGGACTCGCGACAGGCGCTCATCGATCGCCTCTGCGCGTATAAGGCCCTGGGCTTGAGCCACCTCGTTCTCGACTTTCGGCGCGACGATTTGGCGCAGATGCTCGAGACGCTCGATTTCCTTGCCACCGAGGTGGCCCCGGCGCTGCAGGCTGCCTGAAGGGGCAGCCTTGTCCCCGTTGGCTAGCGCCGGCCGAGCTCGTGCCCCTCAGGCGTCAGGTAGAGGTCGCCGTACTGCACGACGCGGATGCGCTCGGCGGCCACGGGCGTGCGCAGCGTCAGGGTGTCGTGCCGCACGTCCCAGTCTTGCAAGAGGGCCAGCCCCAGGCAGCGGTTGCGGCGGTCGGCCACCCCGCACAGCAGGGGCTTGTCGGGTGCCACGGGTGCCGGGGTGCGCTGGAAGAGCAGGGCTCGCCGCGGTAGCACCACGTCGCTGGCTGCCTGGAAGTAGCGGTAGAAGGCCAGTTCCCTGGCTGCCCGGCGCTGCTCGGGAGTCTTGGCACGGGCACGTGGGGAAGGCGCCAGGTGAAAAATGCGGTAGGTGCTGTAGGCGCGGGTGAGGGCGTGCAGTTCGTTGCCTTGAGACAAGGCAACGATGACGTCAGGCTGCACCGCTTCGATTTTGTAGCCTTTGAGCACCTGGCCGATGCCGTGTACCAGCCCGGTGGTGTTGATGATGACAAACGGCGCGCGGGCGGCCTCGACCAGCAGCTTGGTGCCCACCACCATGGGCAGCAGATGGCCGGCGGGCGTCACCGAGCCCACGAAGTAAAGGGCTGCTGGCGTCATCGCCGCCAGCGCCTGGGGTGTCTCGGCATACCCCAGGGCAACGGTGGCCGGCGGTCCCAGGTCTTTCTGCCCAATATCGGCGTCGACGAAAGCAATACGATGACCAGCGGCGAGCAGGTAGCGGCTCAAGAAGACACAGTAGGTGCTCTTGCCGCGGTCGATGGCCCCCAAGACGAGAATCTTGCGCCAGCGATGGCGCAGGATTGCCGCCGCCGATTGCTCCCAGGCGGCGGGAATGTCAAGTTCTGACCACACCGCTTTGCCTTTTTCCCCTTTACCGTCCCCCGGCCACTCTGTCATGCCATCCTGGGTGCCTTGACGCCCTCGGTGGAGCGACGTATGTTGCCAGACGGAGAGTGCCGTCGGCAAAACGCCAAGGCGGCACAACAGAAACCCTTAGGGCCACCGCCGGCGCTGTCATGGAGGATAAGACCATGACCTGTACCGTGGAGCGCGTCGAGGAAATGACCCCCGAATACCGCACCCTGGTCCAGCAGCTTCTGGAGAGCCAGGGCTACCGGGAGATCATGGCCGCCAACCTCTTTGGCCACGCCCTCAAGTACATTCCCGACCTGCGCACCAAGCGGCTCGTTGCCCAGCAGCTGGTAGAAGAGCTAGAGCACTTTGAGGCGGTGGCGGCGCTTTACGCCGAGGTGGCCGGCGGCGACCTCTACGCGGCAGTAAGCGATCGCTTGTCGCGGATTCCGTATCCCGAAAGCTGGCTGGAGCTGGCCATGGCCCAGTTCCTGTTTGACCGCGCCGGCGAGTTTCACCTGCGCGAATACCGCACGTGCAGCTACGCCCCCTATGCGCGCATTATCGCCAAGATCCTCGACGAAGAAGCCGGCCACGAGGGCTTTGGCGAGCAGGTGGTGCGCCGCTTCTGCACCGATCCGGCAAGACGCGAGGAAGCGCAGCAGCTGTTTACCAAGTGGCTGCGCGTGGCCCTGCTCTCCTTCGGCCGCCCCGGCACGCCCGGCAACCGCTACGCCATCGCCATGGGACTCAAAACCCGCGACAGCGGCGAAATCATGCAGGACTTCCTCAACGACATCAAACCGACCATGGTGGCCTGCGGCTTGCAGTTCCCGCCCCCCGAAGCCCTCGGCGTCGAGCTGCCTCCTCAAGTAGACTTGCGCTTGCCCGCGCCGGCAGCTTAGAGGTCCTGATTACGCCGGCGGTGGCCTGCGCGGGGCGACGCGGGCCAGCAGGGCTCCTGGGAGCCAGGGCAGCAAGCGGGCGACCACCGCCATGGGCCAGGGAAACGTGTACACCCGCCGCCGGCGTGCAATGGCGCGGGCAATCTTGCACACGGCCACTTCGGTGGGCTGTAAGAACGGCATGGGGAAGCGGTTGGCGGCGGTCATTTCGGAAACGACGAACCCCGGGTTGATGGTGGTGGTGAGGATGCCGTAGCGCCGCAGCTCCCAGCCGTAGCCTTCCATGAGGGCGCGCACCGCCATTTTCGTTGCCGCGTACGTCGTCGAGCCTGGCAGGGCGCGAAAGCCGGCCACCGAGGCAATGGCCACCAGCTGCCCGTGGCCCTGGCGCTGCATCTGCGGGATGAACGGCAGCAGGGTGTTGAGCAGGCCGATGACGTTGACTTCAAACAGGCGGGCGTGGTAAGCAGCGTCGCCGCGAGACAGGTTGTCGGCATCGCCAATTCCGGCATTGGCGATCACCAGGTCGATGCCGCCGGCCTGCTTGATGAAGTCCGCGGCGTAAGCCTGCATCGCCGCGGTGTGGCGCACGTCAAGCGGCGCCGGCAGCACCGTGGCGCCTTGGGCGCGGCAGTGCTCGGTCACCGCGGCCAGCCGCTCCTGCCGCCGCCCGATAAGGCCCAGCACCGCCCCTGGCTGGGCATAGTGGTAGGCCAGGCCGCGGCCGATTCCCGAAGTGACGCCGGTGATTACCAGGCGCATCGCCCCTCCTTGCACCGGGGCGCGGCTCAGGCCAGCAGGGCGTCGATCGCCTTTTCCAGCGCCGTCGCCGCCGCTTGCAGCCGCCGTTCTTTCTCGGCCACCGCCTCCCGGTCTGCCTGCAGCCGGGCGTGATAGTCGGGGAGGCGGCGGCGACACTCTTCAGGCGCCGGGCCGCCATAGAGGGTCCGCTCGGCAACAAAGACCACCGGGTCGAGGGCCCGCTGGAGGGCTTCGGCGCTCAGCCCCACCGGCTCGCCCATGTACTCCACGGCCGCCTCGTCCAGCAGCGCTGGCGTCACCTCTGCCGGCTTAAGGCCGCGCTCCTCGCTCAGCCGCACCAGAATGCCCACGATCTGGTGGGCGGTGCGCCACGGCAGTCCCTTTTCCCGCACCAGGGCGCCGGCCACGTCGGTCGCCGTGGCCCAGTAAGCGGCGGCCATTTCCCGCATGCGCGCCTTTTTCACTTCGATGGCCGGCAGCAACAGGGTCATCCAGCGCAGACTGCGCACTGCCAGATCAAAAGAGCGAAAGAGCGCCTCGTACATGTAGCGGCGGTCCTGGACGGGGTCGCCGGTGGCGGCCTTCTGGACCGCAAAGGCGGTGACCAGACCCCCCATGCTCTCGGCCACCGCACCGCGCATGTATTCGAGGACGTAGGGGTTTTTCTTCTGCATCATGATGCTGCTGGTGCCGCAGAAGCGATCCGGGATGTCGATGTACCCCGCCTCGGCGGTGAACCAGAAGTTCAAATCGGCCGCCCACTTCGAGAGGTTCAGGTTCACCGAAGCCACGGCGAGGAAGCTGTCGAGTGCCACGTCCTGGTTGAGGATGGCGTCGAAGGTGTTCTTGATCACCCCGTCAAAGCCCAGCAGTTCGGCGGTGCGGTGCCGGTTGAGGGGGAAGTTGGAGCCGGTCATGATTGCCGCGCCCGCCGGGCTCTGGTTCACCCGCTGGTAGGCATTGCCGGCCCGCTCGAAATCCCGCTCCAGCGCCGAGGCCCAGGCCAGCAACTGGTGCCCCAGGGTTACCGGCTGGGCATGCTGGGAGTGGGTGTAGCCGGGCATCACCGCGTCCAGGTTGGCCTCGGCGACGGCCAGCAGCGTCGCCCGCAGCTCGTTGAGATGGCGCATGAGTTCCAGCAGGCGGTCGCGCTGGCGGATGCGCCGGGCCACCGCACCCAGGTCCCCGGAGCTGCGCCCCAGGTGGATACGGCCTCCCACTTCCTCGCCCAGGCGGCGAATGAGGTACTGTTCGCCCGAGTGCATGCCGCCGCCCACCTCGAGCCGCACTTTTTCAATGCCTTCGGCTTCCATGTCGCGCAGGGCGCGCAGCATGGCCGCAGCGTCGGCACGGGGAATCAGCTGCTCCTCGGCGAGCATGACCAGGTGCGCCTTGTCGAACATGTGGTAGGCGTAAAGAAGGGGCAGCTCGGCTTCTGAAGAGTGGCCGATGATGTCGGGCAGCAGAGGCTCCTTGAGGCGAATGCCCGGGGTGCGAAAGCCGCGGTACTCGGTGTGAACTTGTTTGCGCATCCTCTTCCTCCTTGGCTCGCGCGACGGGGCGGTGGGGACTCACGCCCCGTTCAGACGGTAGGGGGCATGGCATCTCTCCTTGCTCACCGGCACTTTGCGGTCGGGTGAGGTCTTACTCCGGGGCACAACGCCACGGCTGGCAGCGCCAGTCCGCTTTCCCCGGCGCGGCGTTCCCCTTATAGCACGCCCCGGTATTGCCGACAAGCCGGGGTGCGGGAAGAACTTAGGAGAGCGTCAGGAAGCGCCCTTATCCCACCGGCGCCGTGGAGGTGAGGTAGCGTACCGAGTAGCGGCGCTCGGCGATGCTGAAACTGGTCGCCGATGCCCCCAGCAGGGCCAGGACGGCCAGCAGCAGCGAGATGTCGTAGCTGCCGGTCAGGTCGAAGAGCACGCCGGCCAGCCAGACACTGAGGCCACCGCCGATTTGGTGCGCCAGCAAGGAAATGCCGCCCAGCGTGCCCAAGGCCCGCATGCCGTAAATTTCCCCCGTCAGGGCCATCACTGACGGCGGCGTGGCCAGCCACGACACGCCGCCCAGGAGGGCAAAGGCATAGAGGGCCAGCTCGTGCCGCCACACGAGCAGCAGGGCAAAGGCCACGGCGCGGGTAAAGTAAGCCAGCGCCAGCACGTTTTTGCGGCCAAGGCGGTCAGAAAGGCCGCCACCCAGCAGGGAGCCAAAGGCGCTGGCGGCAGCGAGGACGCTGAAGGTGGCCGCCGCCGTGGCCGGGGAAAAGCCGCGGTCGGTAGCCAGGGGAATAAGGTGCGTGTAATAAAGCGCCACCGTCATCCCGCACACAAAGTAGCCGCCGTTGATTTGCCACAAGGGCAGGCTGCGCAGCGCTTGCCGCCAGCTCTGGGTTTCCAGCGGCGCCCGTACCCTAGATGTCCCCGCGGCACCGGCCACCCCGTCGCCGCGTGCCGTACGCCGGGGAATAAGCAGCGCCATGGGCAGAGCCACGATGAGAATAGCCAGCCCCAGGTAGACGTGGCTCAACCGCCAGCCAAAGGCAGAGAGCAGCAAGTAGCTGATGTAGACAAGCGACAGCTGCCCTAGCGCCGAGCCGGCGTTGGTAAATCCGATGGCTAGCCCGCGCCGCTGCGTGAACCAGCGCGCCACCAGGGCGTTGGTGAGGGTAATGGAGGCACCGGCAGTGGCAGCCGCCATCACCAGTCCGTACACCACCAGCAGGTACCAGACGCTCTGCGTCAGGCTGATGAGCAAGACGCCCAGGCCAAAGGCCGCCACGCTTCCCGTAAAGAGCCACTTGGCCCCGAAGCGGTCCATGAGGTGGCCGGTGAAGGGCTGCAGCAGGCCGCTGAGCCAGATGTTGACGGCAACGATAAACGAGATGGTGCCGCGGTCCCACTGCAAATCGGCAATGATGGCCTTGAAGAAGTTCCCCAACGTGGAGCGCGTGCCCACGGTCATAAAGACAATGACAAACGCCGCGGCAAGGATCACCCACCGCTGCCCGTCCCGGCTCTGGGTGCTGGATGTCATAGGGCCTCCGGCTGTGGCAAAAACAAGAACACTTGACCATACCACGGCCCGCCCGGCAAGACAAGGAGATCCTCTGCGCGCCTTGCAGGGCTTGCAGCCGCGGGGCAAGGCTGGCACAATGGACAAAAACGCGCACCTGTGGGGAGAGAAGCATGGCCGGAGCAGAAGAGATTGCCACCTTGGGCGGTGGCTGTTTCTGGTGCTTGGAAGCCGTCTATCAAGAGCTGCGCGGCGTGCGGCAGGTGGTCTCGGGCTATGCCGGCGGGCACGTGGAAAATCCCACCTACGAGCAGGTTTGCCGCGGTACCACCGGGCACGCAGAAGTGGTGCAGCTTACCTTCGATCCGGCAGAAATCACTTACGAAGAGCTGCTCGAGGTGTTCTGGCACATCCACGATCCCACGACGCTCAACCGCCAGGGCGCCGATGTCGGCCCCCAGTACCGCTCGGTGATTTTTTACCACACCGAGGCGCAGCGGCGCCTCGCCGAAGCCTCGAAGCAGGCCGCTGCGCGCCTCTGGCCTCGTCCTATTGTCACGGCCATCGAGCCTTTCCGCAATTTTTACCCGGCCGAGGCGTACCATCAGAACTACTACCGGCGCCACCCTGACCAGCCCTACTGCTTTATCGTCATCGACCCCAAGCTGCGCAAGCTGCGCAAGGAATTTGGCGACAAGCTAAAGACGGCAAAGCGCTAAGTGCTAGGGGCGCAGCGCCGTCCCTGGGAAGAGGCAGCGACCGATGACCGACTCGCGGATTACGTTCGGGGTCTATTTGCCGCAGGATGCCCCCTATGCGGTGTTGCGTGAGCTGGCGCAGGCCGCCGACGAGCTGGGCTATGACGCCATCTGGTTCATCGATCACCTCATCGGCGCCAGCGTCAGCGTCGATGCGCCGCTGCTGGAGTGCTGGACGGTGATGGCCGCGATGGCCGAAGCCACGCGGCGGGTGCGCCTTGGCACCATGGTGCTGTGTAACGCCTTTCGCTCTCCGGCACTGCTGGCCAAGATGGCCGCCACCCTCGACGTGATCAGCGGCGGCCGCCTGGAGTTTGCCTTGGGCGCTGGCTGGTACGAGCGGGAATTCAAGCAGTATGGCTTTCCCTTTCCGCCGGCGGCGGTGCGTATTGCCCAGCTGGAAGAGGCGCTGGAGGTCATCAAGCGCTTGTGGACGCAGGACGAGGCGTGGTTTTTTGGCAAGTACTACACCCTGGCCGGTGCCGTCAACCGCCCCAAACCTCTCCAGCAACCCCATCCGCCGGTGCACATCGGCGGCCGGGGCGAGCGGCTCATGCTGCGCCTGGTGGCGCGGCATGCCGACCGCTGGAACGTGGCTGCCGGCACCACCCTGGAAGAGTACCGCCACAAAGTGGCCGTCCTGGAAGCGCACTGCCAGGCTGTCGGGCGCGATCCCGCCCGTATCGGCCGCTCGCGCCAGCTGATCGTGGTGCTGGTGGAGGAAGAAGCCGAGCTGCCGGCTGCCCTGCGCGAGGCACAGGAGCGCTTTGCCCTGTTTGGCGACATGCATCGGCTGGCCATTCGCGGCACGCCTGAGGCCTGTATTGCTCAGCTGCAGCAGCACGTGGCCCTTGGCGTGACGTCGTTTGCCCTGTTTCTTTCCGACCTCAGCGTCCACCCGCAAACGCGTGGGATCGCGGCCCTGCGGCGCTTTGCCGAGCGGGTGCGGCCGGCGTTTGCCACTTAAGGAGAACCGAATGCGGCGCCCCGCCTTAATGTTGCTCGCCATATGGCTTATCGCCTGGACCCGGGCTGGCCGGGCCCAGGAGCTGCCCCTCTTTGATGCCCACATCCACTACAGCCAGTCGGCCTGGGGTGAGCTGGCGCCGGCGCAGGCCTTGGCCCTTCTGGAGGCGGCAGGCGTGGGCTGGGCCCTGGTGTCCAGCACCCCTGACGACGGTACGCTGAAGCTGCACGCCCTGGCACCGCAGCGGATCGTCCCGTTCCTTAGGCCTTACCGCACCCCGGCCGACATGGGCGGCTGGGCGCACGACCCCGAAGTGCAGGCTTACGTGGCCGCGGGCTTGCAAAAGGGGATCTATCGGGGCATTGGCGAGTTTCACCTAAGTCAGGCGGCGGTGGCGGCCCCCGTGGTGCAGTACTGTGCCCGCGTGGCCGCTGCGCAGCGCCTCTTCTTGCACGCCCATGTTGATGCGACCACGGCGGCTGCCCTGCTCGAGCGCTACCCCGAGGTACGCTTGCTGTGGGCCCACGCCGGCATGTCGGCACCGCCGGCAGTGGTGGGCGAGCTGCTGGCGCGCTTTCCGCAGCTCTGGGTGGAGCTTTCGCTGCGCCACGATGTGGCGCCGCAGGGCCAGCTCGACCCGGCCTGGCGGGACCTGTTCCTGCGCCATGCCGACCGCTTCCTGGTGGGCACCGATACCTGGGTGCCCTGGCGCTGGCAAGCGCTGGGGGCCGAAGCGCAGGCCACGCGGCGCTGGCTGGCCCAGCTGCCGCCGGCCGTGGCGGCCCGCATCGCCTACCAGAACGGCCTGGCGCTCTTTGTTCCAGCAAAGTAGCTACTCGTAGACAACCGGCTCGCCTGGTGCCGGGGTGTAGCCAAAAGACCCTCGCGCCTTGATGGCTGCTTTGCCACCGTGGGCAGCGATTTTGCGCGCCTGGTCGGCCTTGGCCTGGGCATCCACTGCTTCCGGGTCGAGCAGGGAGCGCAGCATGGCCTCGTATTTGGCCAGCAGCGGCCGGTAGCGGGGATGAGCAGCCAGGTCGTGGACTTCCTGGGGATCGGCAGCCAGGTTAAAGAGCTGCGACGGGTAGCCGACGTAGTGAATGTACTTGTAAGTGCCGTGGCGAAGCATGAAGCTAGCGGCACGCGAGCCCAACGCGTGGTACTCACTTAGCACGGTGCGGGAGGGCACGGCGCCGTTGGCCACTTCCAGCAAGGACACCCCGGGCAGCTCGGCGTCCTCGGGGTGAGGCCGGGCACCCACGCTCTGAAGGAGGGTGGGGAAAACGTCGATGAGCGACACCGGGGTGGGGCACACCGCGCCCTGAGGAATGTCCGGCCCGGCCATCAGCAGGGGAATCCCTGCCGATTCCTCATAGAGAGTAAACTTGCCCCAAATGCCGCGATAGCCCAGGCTCTCGCCGTGGTCGCTGGTGTAAATCACGCGCGTGGTGGTGGCCAGCCCCGTCTCTTCCAAAGCGTGCAGGATGCGCCCCAGGTTGGCATCCAAGTAAGAGCAGAGGCCCAGATAGGCGGCGGTGGCACGGCGCACCGTGGCTTCGTCGAAGGGTTCGGCCATCCCCAGGCACTGCCGCAAGTCGGCGATCGCCGGGTGGGTGGGCCAGGAGGGGGGCGCATACTGTACCGGCAGGGGCACCTTTGCGGGAGGATAGAGGGCAAAGAAGTCCGGAGGCGCCAGTAGCGGCGGGTGCGGGCAGACCAGAGAGACAAACAGCACCCAGGGGCGCTCGCGGTACTTGGGCGCTTCCTGGTGCAGCCAGCGGATGCTGGCCTCGGTGATGCGCTGGTCGTAGGCCGTGTAGGAAGACTCTCCAGGGCCGGCCTCAAGGACGTAGCGGCGGTTTTTCTTGCGCAGCGGCAGTTCGTCGCGGATGAGGCCGTAAAGGTCGCCGACGCCGTCGACCACGTGCAGGGGCAAGATCTCTTCATTAAAGCCGTTGTCGTCGTCGCTGCTGCGGTAGTGCAGCTTGCCGATGGCGGTGACGTGGTACCCTTGGGCCCTGAGGCGATGTGCCCAGGAGGGGATACGGCCGTCGTAGGGGTGGGCGTTGTCCCAGTAGCGGATGCGGTGCACGTAGCGGCCGGTGGCCAGGCTGGCGCGGGCCGGCACGCAGATGGGAGAGGGAGTATAGGCGCTGGTGAAGCGCGTGCCGCGCGCCGCCAGGCGATCCAAGTGCGGGGTCTGCACCAGCGGATGTCCGTAGCAGCCCAGGGCCTGGCGCGCATGTTCGTCGGAGAGAAGAAAGAGCACGTTGCTGTGCTGCATCTGGCAGCTCCTGTGCTTCGTCATGGAAACGTGGCTGTGCGCTTGCGCCGCGGGCTTTTAGCCTAACCCAAGCGCGCTTTTGAAGGCAAGCCCGGGCGAGCGGCGTGGCGAGAAGAGGCTGCCCGCTAGGGCTGGGGATTGGCAGCGCGGTAGGCCTGGATGAACTGGTCGATGAAGTCACCAATGAAGGTGCGGATGGTGCGCAGGCGCGAGGCACTGGTCATGCCCACGCTGCCCACGTGCCAAGTTGGCGCCAGGCGGCGCAGGGTCGGTTCGCGTACCAGGGCCACCTCTTGCTGCAGCTCGACGCGAATAGAGAAGAGGTAGAGGGTGTTGTTGGCGTGCAGGCCTTTCCACGTGGTGACGTTGATATAGAGCAGGGGCTTCCCCGGAGCTTGCTCCCGCTGCTGCTCGCTAAGGACGCGGATGCCGGCGCGCTGCAAGCGTTGCACGACGTCGGTCTGGATCTCTTCGGTGCGCAGGCCGTCTTGCACGGCTTCTGGGGGGAGGGGTTCGACGGCCACCAGCACCCCGGGAAGGCCCCGCAGCGTTTGGCGGGCTACCGCGTCGTCGAGGGCCACCGCAGGCAGGGGCCACGTCAGCCACAAGCAAAGCCACCCCCACAGGCCAAGGCGGGCCAGGCGACAGCAGCCCTGGGCGGGGCAACGGGCGCCCCAGAACGAGACGGTAAGCCGCATCGCGTTCCCCCCCGACGTTGTTAAGCGCGTTGCGCTGGTAATGATAGAAGGTGGCAGGCGCCGCTGTACAGGGAAACGTGTCGCTGCTGGGGCTGGCTTCCAGCCTCCCAGGGACAGGAGAGGAGGCTGGCAAGGCCCGTCCCTGGGAGACCGGACAGGACTAGTGGAGCCACAGATACGTGACGATGGCCAGCAGTGCCAGTTCAAGGAAGAAGTCAAGCCGCGAAGCCTGGCTGAGCATCATGGGGTTGCCCTCCTCGTTACGGTCTAGCTGCCAAGATACCCCTTGCTCGCCATGACGACGGTGATGGCGGTCACAGGTGAGCGGTGAGGTGCATTACGCCGCCGGTGGCGGCGGTTGAGGGCAAAAGAAGACTGTGCTACCCTCACGGCGTTTGCAGCGTGGCAGGCCCGGATGGCGAGGCGGAAAGACAAATGAAATCGAAAGACGAAATGGTGTTAGGAACCCAGCGACCCTTGCGACTCCTGCATACGGCTGACCTGCATCTCGACGACGCCCCGCAGCGCCCGGCGGCGCTGGCGCGTCTTGGCTTGCAGGCAGTGGTTGACACGGCGATCGCCGAAGCGGTGGACTTGGTGCTCGTGGCCGGCGATCTTTTCGATCATAATCGGGTCGCTGACGACACCGTGGCCTTTGTTCAGGAGCAGCTGCGCCGGGTGCAGCGGCCCGTGGTCGTGCTTCCTGGGAATCACGACTGTCTTGTCCCTAATGCCATTTACGACCGTTACGACTTCGCAGCCACCTGTCCCAACGTGCAGGTGATCACCGCGGAGGAAGGGCAAGTCTGCGAGATCCCGGGGCTGCCCTTGGTGGTGTGGGGGCGGGCCATGGTCGAGCACGCCCCGTGGTTCCACCCCCTGGCCGCTTTGCCCGCGCGTGCTGACCGGCGCTGGCACGTGGCGCTGGCGCACGGCTTTTTCTATCCGTCACGGCAGACAGCAGAGCGCTCGTCACCCATTTTCGCCGAGGAAATTCGCGACAGCGGCTGGGACTACGTGGCGCTCGGGCACCACCACGTGCTCACCGAGGTCAGTCAGGGCCGCGTCAAGGCCTTCTATCCCGGAGCTCCCCTAACCCCGTGGCGAGAGGCGTCTCCCTGGGGCTCCGTCTTGCTCGTGGAATTGTCCCCAAGCCGCGGCGTGCAGGTGCGCCCGCATCGCCTCGTACCGCCCGCAGCCACCGCTACCAGTCAAGGATAAAGCGGTTGCGGATCACCGCTACCGTTTCCCCGTCTTGCTTGGTCACCATCGTCTCGCGGACCACAAAGCGCAGAGTGCCGGAGCGGCCGGTCTTGTCGTAGAGGTCAACGAGGCGGGTAGCGTACGTCAGGGTATCGCCGGGATAGACCACGTTGTAAAACGTGCAGTCGTATCCGGCGTTGATGCCGCCGCCGCGGAAGCCCAATTCTGGCGGGGCAATGGGCTCGGCGCCGTGGTGGGTCACGTACGTCGGCACGGCGATGATGTCGCGGTAACCCTGGGCGCGGGCGGCTTCGGCATCGAAGTAAATGGGATTGGTTGCCCCCACCAGGGTGGCATAGGCGATGAGCCGGTCGCGGGTTACCTCTTCCTGACGGCGAACGAACTCTCGGCCCAGCAGGTGCCGGACAGCGTCGTTGGGCGCTGGAGGCATAGTGGCTTCCTTGTCATCTGGGAGGCAGGCGGCGGGCGCGGCGCAGGAGAACGCAGACCGCGCCGGCACCGCCGTTGTGCGGAGGCGCGGTGGCAAACGCCAGCACCAGGCGGCTCAGGCGCCCGCGGCTCAGCCACGTGCGCACGTGCTCTTTGAGCACCGGGCGGTGGTCTTTCGAGTTGTGGCCGCGGCCGTGGATGAGCAAGACGCAGCGCTTGCCGCGCAAGTAGGCGTCGAGCAGGAACTGCTCTACCTGTGCCCGGGCTTCTTCGGCCGTGGCCCCGTGCAGGTCGAGGTGGGCCTGGATGGCGTAGTCCCCGCGGTGCAGGCGCTGTGCCAGGCGGCGGTCAACGCCAGGCGCCACGCCTTCGGTGTACTCGTCGGTGTCCTGAAGGACAAAGGGCCCCTGGCCGGAGACGACCTCGCGCAGCTCGGCCAGCGCGCTGGCTTCTGCTCTTGGCGGGGGCAGCGCCGGGTGTCGGCGCTTTTGCCCTGCCACGCGGCCGCGTACGTCTGCCGGCAGCGGCGTGACGTCCGCCATTTCGGCAAGAAACAGCGCCAGGTCCTGCGGGCTGACCTCCGCAGCCGGGGGCGCGGGGGAAGTACTGGGGGAAGAGGCCCTGGCGCGCAGCTGCTGCCGCAGCGCCGCAAAGGGAGTATAAAATCCTTCCGCCGCTGGCGAAGGGGGCCGCCGGTGCTTCTTCTCGCCCATGTTGCCTCTCCCTGCGCATCCCGTTATGCATGCAGCTCGACGATGTCCCCATCGCTGACCACATAGTGCCGCTGCACCATCTGGCCTTCGGGTTTGCCAGACCCCCAGACGCGGGCGAACTTCAGTCGCGTGACGAAGTCCTTGTGCACCGCCGCCGCCACGTCTAGCACCGTGCTGCCGCGGGGCAACAGGAACGGCGCTTCCAGGTCGGGCTTTTTCCCCGGGGCTTTGGTGTAGACGCGGACCACGTCGAGCAAGCGGAAAAGCGCTTCTGGCACCGCCTCCAGGTGGAGGCCTTGGGTGACCGAAACCGCCAGCATCGGCCAGCGCTCCCCGTAAAGCTGCTGGAGAATCTGCCAGTGCTCGGTGCTGCCAGGCAAGTCCAGCTTGTTGCCCAGCACCAGCAGGCGCATGGGCTTAACGCCGGGAGGCAGGGCCTCCACTTCCGCCTCGCTGAGCGGCTGTCCCACCGGCTGCACTTTCCAGGCGGCCAGCAGCTCGAGGGCCAGGTCGACGTGCTCGAGCACCTCTTCCTGGCTGAGGTCAAGGACAAGAAGCAGGGCATCGGCGTTGCGTACCAGCTGCGATACCCAGGGCTCCATGAACTCGCGCGCCAGCGGGGGGAGGTCGACGAGCTGGATCTGCACGTTTTCGAACGTCACCATACCGGGCAGCGGCTTGTGGGTGGTGAAGGGATAATCGGCCACCTCTGGGGTGGCGTTGGTCAGGGCGCGCAGCAGCGAGGACTTCCCGGCATTGGGCGGCCCGATGAGGGCAATTTGCCCCGCGCCTTCCCTTTCCACGCGCGGCCCGCCGCTGCGGCGGGTCGCCGCCGTTCGCTGCTCCTGGTGGCGGAGCTTGGAGAGGCGGCGCCGCAAGTCGGCCTGCATTTTCTCGGTGCCCTTGTGTTTGGGGATGAGCCGCAGCATGTCTTCAAGGCAGGCGATTTTCTCCGCCGGGGTTTTGGCCTGGCGAAAACGCTGCTCGGCTTCCAGATACTGGGGCGTGAGATTGGCAGGCATAGTAGCGCTCCTCACTCCCGCGTTTGGCTTTATTATAACCCCTGCCATGGAGGGGACAACCCATGGCGTGCCGCCGCCGTTCATGCTACCATGGCGGCGCTATCCGCAGGGCACCTGCGTGATCCGTGAAGGGAGGACCCTATGGCCGGAAAGTACTTCGAGGAGTTCACCGTCGGTGAGGTGATCAAGCACCAGCCGGGGCGCACGGTCACCGAGATGGACAACGTTCTCTTTACCACCCTCACCATGAACCCGCAGCCACTGCACCTCGACGAGGAGTTTGCCAAGCAGACCGAGTTCGGGCGGCGGCTGGTCAACAGCCTGCTTACCTTGGGAATTACCGTGGGCCTGTCGGTGGGCGATACCACCCTGGGCACCACCATCGCCAACTTGGGCTTTGACAAAGTGGAGTTTCCCAAGCCGGTGTTCCACGGCGACACGCTGTACGCTGAAACCGAAATCATCGACAAGCGCGAGTCGCGCTCGCGGCCCAACGCCGGCATCGTCTTTTTCGAGCACCGTGCCTACAACCAGCGCGGCGAGCTCGTCGCCCGCGTGCGGCGCGCCGGCTTGATGCGCAAAAAACCGGCCTGAGGCGCGTCACGGCGCCGACGAGGGGCGGCACTGCGGGCAGGGGCACAGCGCCCGCAGCAGCTCCCAGGGGTAAATGCCCGTGCGGTGCCCGTCGCTCCACTCGATACTCAGGGCGTAGTTGCCTACCGCGCTCAGGCGCACCGGCTCTACTTCCTTGGGGGTGACGCTGGTCAGGATCTGGAAGGGGTTCTGCTGCTGCTGGGCCCGCTGCTCGCGGCAGGTGGCGCAGGGACAAGCTTTGCGCAACTCGGCGTAGGCATAGCGGCTCTCGTGCCCGTCGCTCCAGAGCACGCGCATCGTTCCCTGGTAGTTGCGGTGCACTTCGACAGGATAAACCGGCTCGCGAACCTCAGCCATTTCCAATCCCTCGCCGTGCCGGTGGCTGCCACCGGCACGGCGGCGTGCTAGTTCCCGTACATCGCACGATACCGCGCCTCGGCCGCCCTGGCAAGGGCTGCGGAGACGGGCTTTTTGATCTCCAGCACGTAGGGCCGGGTGGCCGCGACCTGGTAGAGCGCGTAGAAGAACTCCAGGTCGTCGGTGCCTTCCCAGTCGCCGCCTTCGAGCTTGAGAAACGTGGGCTGCGTGCCGTTAAACAGAATCGTAGGAACGCCAAAAATGTCGTACTGCTCGTCAGCCTCCTCGTGGTCGGCGCCCACGGCCTCGCGGTACTTGCGCGTGCGCAGGTCTTCGGCCAGCACCGTGGTGTCGAGATCCACCTCGCGGGCGATGGCCAGCAGCTCCAGCGGGTTGGCAATGTCGCGCTTGTCCTTGTGGTAGGCGCGGAAGACGGCAAGGTGAAAGCGGTTGAAGGCGGCTTCCCCGTGCGTGGCCAGCACGCTCTTGGCCGCTTCGTGCGGCGGCAAGTCGCGGCTGGTGAAGCGGGTGTCCTTCCAAGCCTTCCAGCCTTCACCGCGGCGGCTGTTGACTTGCTCTAGTAAGAAGGCCTTCCAGGTAATCCGCAGCTCATCGCCCAGCTTCTGCTTCACGCGCTCGAGCCACTCCGTGGCCCGCCAAGCATAGGGTCACACGTAGCAGCTCCACACCGTGAGGTCGTAGGCACTCATGGCCGTTCCTCCTTTGCGTTAAGGTTGGCGCGCCACGCTCAGTACCCCATGGCACGCAGGAAGTCGTGCAGCGAAGTGAACTGCACGTAGGGGTTGTGACGGCGCTCTTCGCCAATGGTCGAGGACGGCTTCCAGGCGTAGTTGTGCCCGGGATAGAGCACCGTGTCGTCGTCGAGCCGCATCAACACGTTGGTCAGACTGTGGTACATGTCCTCGGGACTGCTGTTGGGCAAGTCGACGCGGCCGCAGGAGCCAATAAACAGCGTGTCTCCGGCGATCAGCCGGTTCTGCACCAGGAAGCACTGCGACCCCGGCGTGTGGCCCGGGGTGTGCAGCAGGGTAATGGCCACCTGCTTGCCCACCTCGATCACCTGCCCGTTGCGCGTGGGGACTTTGGAAGAGGGCGGGATGTCTTTGAGGACGTGGGCCTCGCTCTGGTGCACGTACACGGGCACGTCGTACTGCTGCAGCAGCTCTACCACCCCGGGGATGTGGTAGCCAAAGAGCTGGCCACCGGTGTGGTCCTGATGGGTATGGGTAATCAGCACCTTGGTGAGGGTGTAGCCGTCTTCCGCCGCAGCCTGTACGATACCCGAGATGTCCCAGGCCGGATCGACCACCGCCGCCTGACGCGTCGTCGGATCCCCAATAAGGTACACGAAGTTCTGCATCGGCCCGCATTCAAGCTGCCGCAAATAAAGCGTTGATGCCATGGTTTGTTTTCTCCGTTGCGGCGTGGTCGCCAGACCCGGTTATCCCCATTATAAGCCATTTGCCGGTGCGGAGCCACAAGGGGATCGCTTCTTGGCGCCTCCTCGCCATAGGGCAGGCTCGCCCGTTGCGGGTCAGCCATGACCTGGTGGCCAAGGGCGTAGGGCGGCGCCCCACGCGCCGGCCTACACCCGCTGCCAGGGGCAAGCCTTGAATTTTCAAGCCTGTCTGGGACTGGTTCCCGCCTTGGCCTCTGGTTGTCGCTGCTTGGCCGCGTGCTGGCACGCTTTTTGCCTCTGGAGGGTTACTGCCTAGGGAGGTGGAGACGGTGAACAACGGGACTTCGCTGAATGGCTGTCGAGGGCTTGTCCTCCCGCAGGCCAAGAGAACGTCGCGCGCTTTGCCGGCATGGCTGGCGCTGGTCAAACGGGCGGTGGTAATTTTGGTGGTTGCCCTGGGGCTGTCGGCTCTGTGGGCGCTGGGCGTCCTCAAAGCGTTAGAGCTCCTTGAGGCGCTGTTTTACTAGCCCGCTACTCAGGGGCTGCGTGCCGGGATGCGACTTCTCCAGCTTTATTCTCCCATTTGACGGGGGAAAGAAGAGGCTTGCTCGATTAGCTCCTTAGCGCGTTTTCCTGCCATGAGCACTTCTTGCAAGTGGCGCTGAGCGTCGCTGTCGGGGGGCACGAAGGCGAGCGCCAGTTCGGTGTACCCCAGCATGACCGTCAGGATGTTGTTGAGGTCGAGCACCACGCGATCGGGCAACGCCTTGCTTCCCTCGGACTTCCTCCCGTGCGGACGTTTCTTGGGGCGTCCACCCTTGCCCATACGGATCCCTCCCTGCAAGCAACGTGAGTATGGGCAACTGCGGAAGGCAGGGGTAGTGTAGCAACATCGGGCGTAAAAAGCGAGACGTGTTTTGGCTGCAGAGAGCCCCGCGCCGGGACGGGACAAGTTATAATGGTTTCCTGCAAAAGTCGCAGGGGTGAGGCCGGATGCCCGAGCTGCCAGAAATCGAAACCATCTGCCGTGGTCTGGCGGCCCAGCTGCCGGGGCGCACCCTCGCCGGGGTGCGGGTGCGGCAGCGGCAGCTGCGGCTGCCGGTGGACGTCGAAGCCTTGCAGCAGGCGGTGGGATGCCGCATCGAGCGCGTGGGGCGCCGGGGCAAGTACGTGCTGGTGTTTTTGCAGCCGCCGCGGGTTCTCATCTTCCACCTGGGAATGAGCGGCCGCCTGCGCGTGGGCCCGCCACAGGCCAACGACGCCCGCCATGACCATCTCATTTTTGCGCTGGGGGCCGACCTGGAGCTGCGCTTCTACGATCCCCGGCGCTTTGGCTTGTGCTTTCTGACGACGCCTGAGTCCTTGCCGCACCATCCCTGCCTGCGGCACCTGGGCCCCGAGCCCCTCTCAGAGGCCTTCTCCGCCGCCTATCTTGCCGAGCGGGGACGAGGGCGGCGCTGCCCGCTCAAGGCCTTTTTGCTCGACGCCACGGTGGTGGCCGGTATTGGCAACATCTATGCCAGCGAAATTCTCTTCGCCGCGCGTCTGTCCCCGACGCGGGAGGCCGGCTCCCTCAGCCTGCCAGAATGGGAGCGCCTGCGCGCGGCGGTGCAGCAGGTGCTGGTGGAGGCCATTGCCCACCATGGCACCAGCATCGCGGACTACGTCGACAGCCGCGGGCAGCCGGGCCGCTTTCAGAACCGCCTCAGGGTCTACGGGCGTGAAGGGGAGCCCTGCCCGCGCGACGGGCAGTCCATCCGGCGCCTCGTGCAGGCTGGCCGCAGCACCTATTACTGTCCCCGGTGCCAGCGCTGAGGCGACGTCAGTAGCCGCTGCGGTTTTTTTGCAAGTATTCCAGGCTCTTGTGGTACCACTCGGCAGAGATTTTGTGGCTCGAGCCCAGGTAGTGCAGGACCGACTCCAGGGTGAGGATCGAGACGAGGTTGATGCCGTGGCGGCTGAGCCGCTCGCGGCCGCCTTGCTGGCGGTCAAGGAGCACGACGGCGTCTTCGACGATGAGGTTGTCGGCTTCGAGCCGCGAGGCGGTTTGCACGATGCTGTGTCCGCCGGTGATGAGGTCGTCGATGATGAGCACCGTCTGGCCGTCTTCGTAGCGCCCTTCGATGATGGCGCGCCGGCTTTTCTTTTCCGGGTGGAGATAGATCATCGGGGTGTCGGAAATGAGCGAAAAGGCGGTGGCCAGGTGCAGGCCGCCAAACGGCACCCCGGCCACCAAGTCGTACGGGGCCAGGTGGGGATGGCGCATGCTCTGCAACGTGCGCACTTCCTGCAGCATGACCTCGGCGGCGCGCCGCAGCGCCGCCGGGCTGCTGATGAGCAGGCGCAAGTTGACATACACCGGGGAGTGCACGGCCGTGTTGCCGATGGTGAAATCCCCGAACTGAATGGCACCGAGTCGCCAGAGCTCGTCGGCTAACCACAAGTTGGCGACGCGATCGTCTCCTGCTGCCATACCACCCTACCTGGCTTGCGCCGCAAGCGTGACGCCTTTCCCTGTGCCCTCCCTTCATGGGCGCTCTTGACCTCTGGGGTCCTTTATACCAAGAAGCGGGTGGCCGCTGCAAGGCGAATGTGGCCTTGCCCCGGGGCTTACAGCGACACGCGGTCGCGCAGCAGGTTGCGGGCGATGACCATGCGCTGTACCTCAGAGGGGCCTTCCCCAATACGCCGGACGCGTGCTTCGCGGTACCAGCGCTCTAGCGGCAGCTCCTTGGCCACGCCGTAGCCGCCGTGAATCTGGACGGCCCGGTCGACGACTCGCCCCAGGACCTCGCTCGAATAGAGTTTGGCAATGGAGGCCTCGTGGCGGTGCTCTTCGCCGCGGTCGACTTTCCAGGCGCCTTCCCAGGTAAGCCAGCGCGCGGCGCGGATCTCGACTTCCGAGTCGGCAAGCATCCACTGGATGGCCTGCCGGCTGCTCAGCGGCTGGCCAAAGGTGACCCGCTGCTTGGCATAGGCAATGGCCATGCGCAGGGCTGCCACGGCGACGCCGATGTTGGCTGCCGCGTACGGAAAGCGGTTTTTGGTCAGCAGCCGCAGGGCCATCTCCAGTCCCTCGCCTTCTTTCCCCAGGAGGTTGCGGTGCGGCACCACGCAGTCCTGAAACACCAGCTCCGCCGGGTAGTAGGGACGGATGACCGGGATGGGCCGCACGGAGAGCCCGGGGGTGTCGCGTTCTACGAAGAAGCACGACACGCCCTGGCGGCCTTTGGTGGGGTCGGTGCGCACGAAGACAATCCCCCACTCGGCCTGCAAGGCCCCTGAGATCCAGGTCTTGGTGCCGTTGAGGATCCAGTGGTCACCGTCGCGCACGGCGCGGGCCTGAATCGCTCCTGCCGGATCGGACCCTCCGCTGGGTTCGGAGACGGCGAAAAAGACGCGTTTGCCCTCGCGGATAGTGGGAATGACGTACTTCTCGATTTGCTCTGGGGTGCCTTCATAACACACGTTGGGAGGGTAGCGACCAAAGATGCCGTAGGCGGGGTTGTAGAGGCCGTTGCGGTGCTGGGCCATTTCTTCCATGAGCACCGTATAGGCAAACATGCCCAGGCCACCACCGCCGTATTCCTTGGGGGCAGCGGGCGCCCACAGCCCGGCCGCCCGCGTCATGGCCGCCAGGCGATGCCAGTGGTCAGGGTCGAGGTCGATGGCCTCGGGGTCCATCTCCCGCTCCAGCGGCACGATTTCCTCCTGCACGATGCGGCGTACGGTCTGCTGCAGCAGGCGTAGCGCTTCGGGTAACTGGTAACCCGGAAAGTCCATAGGCGTCTCCTTAGGGTTTCCTCGCCGGTGGCATGTTGCTTCATTATACGCCAGCCGCTGGCGGCAGCATGCTTGGCTGCTGCACCACCTGCTGCCAAACGGGCAACAGGTCCTCCTCGAGCACTTGCTGCCAGCTGGGCATCTCGCGCTCGACGGCCTGGCGCGCCCGGCGCCCCATGTCGCGCAGCCGGTGCGGCTGGGCCAGGAGCGTCTCGACCGCCGCGGTCCACAGTGCCGGATCGCGGTTGGGCAGCAGCACCCCGTCCCAGGCGTGGCCACGCATAACGTGCGCCGCCCCGCGGGCACAGGCCACCACCGCCAAGCCGCAAGCACGCGCCTCGATGACCACGTTAGGCCAGACCTCGGCTTCCGAAGGAAAGAGCAGCAGATCGGCGCTGGCGTAAAGGGAGCCCAGCTCACGGTGCGGGAGGTTGCCGGTAAAGGTGGCGTGCTTCCCGAGCCGCCGCGCCGCTTCTTGGCGCTGGGCGCCATCGCCCACGACCAGCAAATGCACGCGATGGCCGCAGCGAACCAGCCCCTGGACCACCTCGGCGGCAATCAGAATGCCCTTGACCGGGTCGAGGCGGCCCACGAAAAGCAGCAGGAGGTGGTCGGGCGGCAGGCCAAAGCGCGCCTCGACGGCTTTGCGGTCGCGGTGGCGCGGGTGGAAGCATTCCAAGTCGATGCCACGCCGCAAGAAGAAAAAAGGCGTCTGGGGGGCCAGGCGCCGCACTCGCTCCTGGTCGCGGGCGTGCGAAACGAACACTGCCCGGCACTGCCGCACGTAGCGCGCCAGGCGCCGCTCCATGGCCCGTTCTTGCCAGTCAAGCAGCCGGGAGCGCTCGAGCACCCAAGACCAGAACCCTGGCCAAGGCAGCAGCCGCTGCAAGATCACCGGGGTGTGGATGCGGGCCCAGCCGATGGTGTCGGTCTGGAGGGACACCACCAGCGGAAGGCGGTCGCGGCGCGCACGCCGCAAGGCCGTTTGCGCAAAGGCGTAAAAGGCGTCCGTGGCGTGCAGGAGGTGAAAGCCGCGCAGGCGGCGAAAGAGCGCCGGATGGAACGGCGCCAGGTCGGTGTGGGTGGGAATGGTGCGCAAAAACGCCAAGCGCTCTGTGCCCAGCAGGGGCGGCAGCAGCACGGCGCGCACGTTGCTGGCGTACGGCACGCGGGCCGGGCGGTCGCCAAGGAAAAAAAGCGTCAGATCCAGGTCCGGGCGGCCGCCGGCCACCTGCGCCAGCTGTTCCCAGGTGCCGGCCAGTCCCCCCACTTCGCCCCGGTGGTTGGGGCGGTGTGCGATGAGCACCGCCACCCGCAAGGGGAGCGCAGTCCCTCCGGAAGTGTGCCGCGCGTGGCTCATGGGCGTCTCTGCCAGGCGTAGTGAGACAGAAAGGGCACCCCGAGCAGGGTGTCGACCCAGTAGCGCAGCGAGCACAGCAGCCCCACGGCGGCCATGACAGCGGCGCTTTCGTACCGGGAAAAGAGCAAAATCAACGCCGCGTCCCGCGTCCCCATGCCGCCAATCGTTAACGGCAGCAGGCCGATGAAGAGGCTCATCGGCACGTAAGCGAGCACCGCCGGCAGCGGCACGTGGCTGCCAAGGGCAAAAAAGAAAAGGGTGATCTGCGCCAGGTGCAGCACCCACAGCCCTCCCGAGAGCGCCACGATGCCCGCCAGGCGCCCCGGCGCCTGCTTCCAGCCCTGCACCGTGGCCTCCCAGGCCGCCAGCAGCGCGGCCACCCGCTGTCCCAGGGCACCGCGGGCGCGCAGCCAGCCCTGCAACCCCGCGGTACGGCACGCCAGCAGGGTAGCCGTCACCCCTAGGGCGCCGGCCGCCAGTAAGGCGGCCGTGGCTTCCGTAGTGCCCCGCTGCGGGGCTATGGCCACGCCGATGAGGAGCAGCAGGCACAGTCCGGCCACGTCGAGAAGCTTTTCCAGGAGAACCAGCGCTCCCCCTTGCGCCAGCGGCAGACGGCCGTGGCGGGTGAGCCAGTAGGCTTTGCTCATCTCGCCGAGCTTGGAAGGCACAAAGGCGTTGAAGGCCTTGCCGGCCAGAATCAGCCGCGTCGCCTCGGTCAGGGCCATGGGACAAACGTGCCGCACCATCAGCTGCCAGCGCCAGGCGGTGGTGGCAAGCTGCGGCACGAAAAAGCCCAGGGCCAGGAAAAACACGGGAAGGCGCAGGCCGGCCACGTGCCGCAGTAAGGCGGCCACGTCGAGGTGCAGATAGAGGGCGCCCAGCACGAGCAGGGTCAGCAGCGCCGCCAGCCATTTCATGGCTGCACCCTTTCTGGGTAGAGGGTGCGGCAGACGCGCAGGTAGCCCGTCTGCCACAGCTGTGGCAGCTGCGCCCCGTAGTCGTGCCAGGGCAGAAGGCAAGCGGGGTGGTAGGCGTTGCTCATGGCCACGTAAATCGAGGTGTGGTCGGTGCCGGCGTAGAGATCTACGAGTTGTCGCCTGCCCTGGCGCCGCGGCCGCAGATCCCACACCTCGTCGCACAGCGTCACGTGGGGCGCAAAGCGCAGCGTGCGCCGGAAGCGCAGGGGTGCCCGCCGCTTGCCCACAATCAGCAGCCGCTGTAGCACCCTCCGCACCGCGTTGCGCCCCAGGCGCCCCACCGTGGCCATAAAGGCGTAGAACGCCAGCACCGCAGGCAAGGAGGGCAGGCGGTAGCGCACGTAGCCAAAGTAGCCGCCTACGGTCACGCTGTCCTCCGCGAGGGTGCTTTCGTAGCGGTCGATGAGGTGAGAGACCAGGCAGCGGCCGTTGCGCTGGCGAGCGATGAGGCCGCTGTCGCCGTAAAGGAGGCGGTCGTTAACGAAGATCTTGCACACCCCCCCTTTGGCCAGAGAAACCACGGCATAGAGGGAATCGCGGCGATAGACGTAAAGGCCGGCTTCGGGCCAGTGGCGGCAGCCTGGCGCCGGCGCCAGCCCCCCCTGGCGCTGCGGCCAGCAGTCGAGCGCCGCCTGCAGGTGGTTGTAGGTGAGGTGGCCAATGAGGCGGTCATCTTCGAGAAACACCCGCAGGCCTCGCCGCAGCCCTTGCACGTAGCGCTCGGCCAGCCAGAGGGCTTCGGGCACCTGGGGGGCCAGCAGCTCGAAGCCGTGAGGGAAAAAGAGATACGTGTTGCGGCTGCCGTACTCGCCGGCGAAGCTGCCGTCGGGGTGCATGAAGTCGGCTACAAACTGCACGGCACGCCGCAGCGGCGCCAGCACCTGCGCGTCCCCGCTTTTTCGGTAGTACTTGGCAAGAAAGTCGATGGTGGCGGTGGTGTAGCCCGGGTCGCAGCCCTCGTACTCGGGAAACCAGCCCTCGGCCGACTGCCAGCCCAGCAGCTGCTGCAGGCGGGCGCGGGCCGCGTGGCGAAACGCCGCGTCGCGCGTGTAGAGGTAGACGTTGTAGAGGGCCAGCACCACCAGCGCGTGGTGGTTGGCCAGCAATCCGCTTTCGCCGTGGCGTATCAGCCACTGCCCGCGCCGGCGGAAAAAGGCTTCCAGGGTGGCATCGCGCAGCTCTAGGAGCAGGGCGCTTTCGCTACAGGCGTAAAGCGAAAACGCCGCGGCCCCCAGAGCGCGCTCGTAAGGGAAGTAGTCGTCGCAGGAGCCGTCGCGGTGCGCGGAGCGTGCCGCGTAGTGAATCCCGGCCAGCACCCACTCGCGCAGCCGCGGCTGCCCCACATAGCCCTCGCCGCCGGGGAAGCGGTAGCGGTACACCAGCGCCAGGGGCAAGACGAACTCCTGCGCCATGCCGCTGGGAAAGGCGGCGGTGCGGTAGTGCCAGTAGGCCTTGTCAAAGCAGCCGTAAGTGGGGCTCAGCCGGTTGCGGTCGAGGAGCCCGAGGATTTTGGGAAGGCCACGCAGGCCGACCTCGGCATACAGCGCGCTAACGGAGCGACTCATGGTCGCGTTTCCCCTGGGTGATGATGAGGTCGGCCAGAATGCCAATGGCGGCCACGACCACCCCGCTCAAGATGGCAATGATGTCCGATTCCTGGATGGTGGCGGTCAGCACGAGGTCAAGCAGCGACTTGAGCAAGCCAAAGCCGATGAGGCCCAAGCTGACGGGAAGGAAGACCTGCAAGGGATTAAAGTAAGTGGCGACGCGGATCACCGTGAGCAGGTACTGGTAGGTGTCTTTGATGGGGTGGAACTTCGAGCGGCCGATGCGCGCAAAGTAAGCGATGGGCTCGTACACCACCACGTGCCGGTTGGCCAGAAAAGCCAGCGACATGGTGGAGACGCAAGAAAAGCCGTCGGGCAAGAGGTAAAGGTAGCGCAGCATCACCGCGCGCTTAAACGCGCGCAGTCCGGAGTTGAGGTCGGGAATCGGCTGCCCCACCAGGTACGCCGCCAGGCGGCGGATGACGGTTTTGGCAAAGGCGCGCAGCCACCGGTGGGTGCCTTGCTCGCTGGTGCGTGCCCCCACCACCTGGTCGGCTTCGGGAAAGTGGGCCAGCAGGCGTGGAATGGCGTCCGCCGGGTAAGTGCCGTCGGCGTCGATCATCACCACGATTTCGCCGCGGGCCTGCAAGATGCCAGTCTTGCGGGCCGCACCCGAGCCCAGGTTGTAACGGTGGCGGTAGACGCGCACCCCTTTGGCCTGCGCGCGGGCCGCCGTCTGGTCCCGCGAGCCGTCGTCGACCACCAGAATCTCGTAGCGGTAGCCGGTGGGCGCCATGGCCGCCTGCACCGCCTCGATGACGCCGCCAATGGCCTGCTCTTCTTCGTAAGCCGGAATGACGATGCTGACGGCGACGGTGTCCTCGGCGTCCTGGGTCATGGCGGCGTCCCTTTGCGGTGAAAAGACAACAGGCGATAGGGCCCCACGGCATACACCGTGTGCGTCTTGGCCAGCGCGAGCAGGGCAAAGCGCGGCGGCTCGGTCAGCCGCTGCCGCACGAAACTGGCGAACGGCTCATAGTATACCCCGTTGCGCACGAACTGAGGGGTGAAGCGCTCGCGGTTAAGCAAAAGGTAGTCGATGCCGTACTTCTTGACAAAGCGCCACACCTCGGCTTCCTCGGCGGCATAGTAAGCGGCCAGGGTGTCAAAAAGCCGCTGGCGCACCTGCCCGTAGTACCCGGTGAAGTAGGGCAGAGAGGTCTCGCGGTTGACCAGCACCGTGCGCTGTGCCAGAAGCGGCACGTTGTCCAGGTCAAGCGGGTGGCCGGCAATGAGCACGTCTTTGGGCAAGGTATGCAGGTACCGGTAGAGCGGCATGGCCTGCCGGTCGACGTAAACCACCAGGGGATCGAGGTGCACCAGGTAGCGGTTCTGCACGTAAGCAAAGGCCAGCAGGGCGACAAGCGCCCAGCCGATGTTCCACCGCGGTGGCCTGCTGGCCAGGCGGGCGAGGAGGCCCGGCCAGCGCTGCCGCATGCCGGCCAGCGCCGCGGGGGTGTTGGCGGCTATGAGCAGCAGGGCGGCCAGCGGGAAGGTGTAAAGCACGTAGCGCGACGGCAAGTGCAGGCGAAAGAGCAGCGCGTGCGCCAGGAGAAAAAGGACACCGGAGGTCAGGAGCAGCTCGCCGACCACTGCCGGTACGCGCAGGCGCGGCGGCCGCTGCAGCAGGGCCAGGAGCAAGAGCAGGCCGGCAAAGCCCAGCAGCCGCGAGGCGCCAATGCCCCCGCGCTCGTTGGCCAGGGTCTGGAGCAGCGTATCGCCGTAGAAGGCGCTGCGCCCTTGGGCGGAAAACTCTGGCATGGCCCGCGCTTCGGCAGCGGTGATCTGGCGGCCAAAGGCCGCCGGGTGGGAGGCGTAGACGCCCAGCAGCAGCCCTCCGGCCAGCCCCAGGCCAAGCCCACAGAGGGCGAGCTGCCGCCAGGCCTGGCGCCAGAGGCGGCGCTGCCGCCCCCAGCGCAGCGCCACCAGGGCGGCGGTGTTAAGCAGCACGGGGGGATAGAAGAGGCTTTGCAAGACAAAGAGCGCCGCCACCCCCGTGTAGCGGCGGCGCTCGAGGCTCAAGAGGCTGGCCAGCAGCAGGGGGAAAGCAAACGACTTGGGCAGACCGCCGCCCGTGGCGTACAAGTAGTAGAGCAGGAAGCCGCCGGCGGCCAGGCTGCCGCCCTGGCGTCCTCCTATCTCACAGCCCAGACAAAAGATGAGCCAGGTGGCCAGCAGCGCCAGGGCCAGAGAAAGAAGCTGGCTAAAAAGCAAGGGATTAAACACCTGCACGCCCAGGAAGTAAAGCGCCTGGTAGCCTAGCGGCGCCACTTTGGGCGAAGACATAAAGGCGGTGAGCAGGTCGTCGCGAAACAGCTCGCCGTCGCGGAAGCGGTAGGTCCAGTAGACGTGCTGCCGCGCGTCGTCGTCGAAAACCCGCGGCACGGCCACAAACGGGTGGTACTTGGACAGCCCACACCCAGACCACCAGCCCCAGCAGGACCAGCAACGGCCGGCGGCTGCCGAGGTCTTGGCGTGGCGAGAGCGAACCCGTAAGAAGCGCCATCGGTGGAAGCCCTCGTGGCTGGCAGGACAGCGGTGACTGGGGGCGGATCAGGAGCGACTTGCCGGGCGCTGTGCCGCCAGCTTCTCGCGGCTGGCAGCGCGGATGGCCGCAGCAATCTCCTCCAAGTCCATGGTGGCCAGGCGATCTGGAGCGATGCGGTTGGGCAGCACCGGCGGCAGCGTGGTGAGCGGTTCGCTGAGCACCACGTGCTTGTTGGCGCTGACTTCGTCGATGCGGTCCACCGGCGTAAAGTGGGGCACGGTGTGCAGAACCGTCGGCTCCTCGTTGACCAGCCGCAGCATGAGAATGATGGCGTCGGCAAAGCGGTCGAGCTCGGCCTTGGTGTACGACTCGGTGGGTTCGATCATCAGCCCTTCGGCCTCAGGAAACGAGACCGTGGGGGCATAGTAACCAAAGTCGAGGAACAGCTTGCCAAAGAGCCCCACGGCTTTCATGCGGCCGATGCCGATGGCGTCTAGCTTGGCAAAGGTTTCTTCCGGTAGCGTGATGATGAACTCGTGCATGCGCGGCGAGTCGGGGGTCTCCGGCGGCAAGGTGGGGAAGTAAGGCTTGAGGCGGTGGTGCAGGTAGCGGGCCGCCAGCACGGCCACCGCGGCCATGCGCGGCACGCCCTCGCGCCCCAGGGCCCGCAAGTAAGCGTAAGCGCGGATCTTGTGCGCCACGTTGCCAAAGTGGCGGTGTACGGAGCCAATCGACTGCGGCGGCCGCTGCAGCCGGTACCCTTGGGGCGTGCGCACCACCTGGTAGCCGGGAAGAAAGGGGGCCAGGCGGGCGCTCACCGCCACAAAGGCGTCGCCGGGCCCGCCGCCGCCGTGAGGGATGCTCCAGGTCTTGTGGGTGTTGTTGTGCACGGCATCGACGCCCAGGGCGCCCAAGTTGACCCAGCCGGCAATGGCGTTCATGTTGGCGCCGTCCATGTAGACCAGCCCGCCGGCGCGGTGGACGAGTTCGGCCACTTCCTGAAAGCGGGTTTCGAAGACTCCCGAGGTGTTGGGGTTGGTGATCATGATGCCGGCCACGCGGTTGCCGTAGCGCGCCAGCAGCCAGCGCAGGTGGTCGACGTCCATCTGCCCGTTGGCTCCGGCCCGGATCTCTGCCACCCCGGAGAGCACTTCTCCGCCGCGCTGCACGGTCTCAAAGCCGGCCATGGTGGCGCTGGCCGGGTTGGTGCCGTGCGCCGAGTGGGGAATGAGGATGACGTCGCGATGGCTTTCACCGCGGCTGCGGTGGTAGGCCTGGAACATCTTTAAGCCCACCAGCTCTCCCTGCGCCCCGGCCACCGGCTGCAAGGCCACCGCAGCCAGGCCGGTGATGGCCTTGAAGTACTCCTGAAGGTGATAGAGGACTTCCAGGGTGCCCTGGGCGTCTTCTTCCGGGGCCTGCGGGTGCAGCAAGGCAAAGCCGGGCAAGTTGGCCACCACTTCGTTTAAGTAAGGGTTGTACTTCATGGTGCAGGAGCCCAGCGGATAGCAAGTGCGGTCCGGGCTCACGTTTTGCTCGGCCAGGGCGGTGAAAAAGGCCTTAAGCGCCGCCGTGTCCCAGTTGGGCAGGGCCACCACGTCATGCCGCCGGTAAGCCGCAGGCACCTCGGGCAGCGCCGGCGCCGCCTCGGAGGCCGGCGGGCCAAACAGCTCGGCAAAGCACGCCGTGAGGCGCTCCAGGTCGGCTGGCTGCTGCAAGTCGGAAAACGACAGCAGCAGGTGGTTGCCCGCCGACTGCGGCAGGCGTGCCGAGACGTCCACCCCCAGATGCAGGCCGCGCTGGCGCGCCAGGGCCAGCACCTCCCGGCTGGGGCGAGGCAGGGCCAGGGTAAAGGCGTTGAAGAAGGGAGTGGAGGGAAAGGCCAGGCGCACCCCGGGGAAGCGCAGCAACGCCGCGGCGGCGGTGCGGGCGTTGTGCTCGGTCCGCGCGCAGGCCTCGCGCATGCCCCGCTCACCACGGCCGAGGATGGCGGCGGCGGCCAAGGTGGCGACGAAACCCTGGTTGGTGCAGATGTTCGAAGTGGCCTTCTCGCGCCGGATGTGCTGCTCGCGCGTCGACAGCACCAGCACTTTGGCCGGGCGCCCGGCGGCGTCGCGTGCCGCGCCGACAAAGCGCCCCGGCGCGCTGCGGATATCCTGCCGGTGCGCCTCGTTGTAGCGAATGCCAAAGACGCCCAGGCCGGGGCCGCCGTAGTGGGGCGGCAGGGCCAGGTGCTGCCCTTCGCCCACCAGCAAGTCGGCACCGTGCTGGCCAAACGCCGCCGGCGGCCGCAGGCCCCCGGTGGCCAAAAGCATGGGGTCAACCACCGCAATTGCCTTGATGCCGGCAGCATGGGCCAAGTCGGTGAGGGTGTTGACGTCTTCCAGGCATCCCAGGCTGTTGACTTGCGGGAAGACGAGGCCGGCCAGCCGTTCGCCCTGCGCCGCAAGCAGGCGACGCAAGGCGTCGAGGGACACCGTGCCCCGCGCCGGATCCATCGGCACCAGCTCGTAGGTCAGGCGCGTGCCGGTGAGCAGCGTCTGCACCACTTCCAGGTCCTGCGGGAAGAGGGTGGCGGCAAGCAGGAAGTGGGTGCGGCTGAAGCGAAAGAGGCGTGCCGCGGTAAAGAGCGCTTCCACCAGGGCGGTGGCACGGTCGTACTGCGAGGCGTTGATGGCCTCAAAGCCGGTCAAGGCCACCAGGCAGCACTGGTAGAGCCACTGCGTCATCAAAGTGCCCTGGCTGCGCTCGGGCTGATAAGGGGTGTAGGCGGTCAGCAGCTCGCGCAGGCCGGCCACAAAAGGCACCAGCTCGGGCACCGTGTACTGCGGCAGGGCATCGCCGAGAAACGTCGCTTGCGGCAGGCGGTTCTTCTGGCTCTGCGCCACCAGGTGGCGGTAGAGCTGCGCGTAAGGCAGTTCCTCGGGCAGGGCCAGCGGCTGCGCCATGCGCACCGCCACCGGCAGGTGGCGGTAGAGGTCGGCGAGCTGCGACAGGCCAAGCGCCGACAGCATGGCGCGAATGTCGTCGTCGGTGGCCGGGATGTAATGGCGCGCCCGCTCCCGCGGCAGCGCTTCGGGATCATAAGGAAGCGGCGAAACCGTGGTCTCGTGCATGCGTCACCCTGGTGGCTAGGAGTTCCTCGCAACACATCGCACAATTCTAGCCCAATTCCTGCCCCTGGCCAAGCGCTTCTCCCCCTGACCTAGGTGGGGAATTGTGCTACGCTTTACAAAGACACGATGCCAGGAAGGAGGAGCAGCGACGCCATGAGCCACTTCTTCACGCGTGCCACGTACGCGCGGCTGCTGGAGGAACTGACGCGCCTGCGCAGCGAGGCGCTGCCGGCCCTGAGCCGGGCGAAAAACGCCGCTGCGGCCCAGGGCGACCTCAGCGAGAACGCCGAGTACCAGGCCACCAGCGAGCAGCTCACCATGCTCCAGCGCCGCATTTACGAGCTTGAAGAACAGCTCCGCGCGCCGCGCTTCATCGAAGAACTGCCCATCTCTTGCGAGCGGGTGTCGGTAGGGACAACGGTCGTCTGCCTCGATCTGGCCACGCGGGAGACCGTCACCTACACCATTCTCGGCCCTGCCGACGCCGAGCCGGAAAAGAACGTCATTTCGTACCAGTCTCCCCTGGCCCGCGGCCTCATCGGCAAAGAACCCGACGACGAGGTGACCATCGAAGTGCCCTCTGGCGTGCGGCGGCTGCGCATCCTTGACATCCGGCGCTTCGACCAGCCTGACCAGGCGTAAGGGCGTGCAGGCAAAGGGGTGAGCCGTGATATCGAGCGGCCCCTCCGGTGGGCGTCACCGTGACCCGCTCAGGCTTGCCCTCCCTGCGGGCTGCAGTGCGCCAGGATGGCCTGGCGAAAGGCCTCGCTCCAGGGCCGCGCCCGGGCGGTGGTGGGGTCAATTTGCACCAGCACCGTGCGGGCGCGAAAGATTTCCTCGCCGCTGCGGGCCTGAGCGATGCGGTATCCCAGGCGGAGGCTCGATTTCCCCAGGGCTTCGACGCTCACTTCCACCCGCAGCAAGTCGTAAAAGGCTGCCGGCCCCAGGTAGTCGGCTTCCAAGTGCACCACCACCGTCTCTTGCTCGATTTGCCGCACGGTGGCTTCGTCAAAGCCCAGGGCTTCCCAGAAAGCGCAGCGGGCCTGCTCGAGAAACGCAAAAAAGTGGGCGTAAAAGACGCGGCCCTGGGCATCGGTGTGGTAAAACTGCACGCGCAGCTGGCAGGAGAAGGGGGCGGCCATCGGCCTCTCCTTAGCGCCGCGGGTTGTGGACTTGCAAGAAGGCGTAGAGCAGCTCGTGCACCGGGGTGGCCACGCCCAGCGCCCGCCCCAGGCGCACCACGGTGCCTTGCAGGCTTTCGACTTCCAGCGGCTTGCCGTGCGCCAGGTCGAGCTGCAAGGAAGAGGTCATCTCGGGGGCCAGGCTGTCGGTGAAAGCCAGGACGTGCGCCACCATGTCGGGGCGCAGGGACACGCCGCTGGCGCGGGCCACCTCGCAGAGCTCTTGCAAGCTGCGGGTGTAGAGCTCGCGCAGGGGTGGAAAGGCCCGCCAGGCACCAACGGGAAGGCGGGTAAGGGCGGTAAAGCCGCTGAAGGCGCAGATGAAGACGAACTTTTCCCACAGGGCAAGGCGCACGTCGGCTGCCAGCTCGGCGGGGATGTCGGCTGCCTGGAAGACGCGCAGCAGCTGCGGGGCGCGCGCCGCCCCGGCGGCATCGTAGGCACCAAAGACGAGGCGGCAAGGGCCGGCGTTGTGCTCCACGACGCCCGGGGCGGTGACGCTCACCCCGATGTACACGGCGCCGGCCAGGACCGGCACGTCGAGGAGAGCAGCAAGCTGCTCGGCGTTGTCAATGCCGTTTTGCAGCGTGAGCACCACCGTTTGCGGAGTCAGCACGGGGCGCAGCTGCGCTGCCGCCGTGGCGGTGTCGTAAGTCTTAACGGTGAAGAGCACAAGCTCGGCAGGGCCTGCCGCCGCCGGCGTGGCGGCAGCCCGCACGGGCAGGCGAAAGGTGCCGCTGCGCACGCTGCGCACTTCCAGCCCTTGCTGTTGCATGGCCTCCAGGTGGGCGCCGCGGGCGATGAACCAGACCTCGTGGCCGTGGCGGGCCAGCAAGGCGCCATAGTAGCATCCCACAGCCCCGGCACCCATGACGAGGACGTTCATCAGCGCTCTCCCTCGAGGACGTCGTGGTCGCGCAGCCAGGCCAGCACGCCGTAGAGGTCACGGATCACCGGAAAAGGGCTGGGGGTGGCAGCGCCCCGTTGCAACCACAGCGGCTGCAACCCGGCCTGCTGGGCGCCGAGCACGTCGGCCTGCAGGCTGTCGCCCACGTGCAGGGCGCGCTCCGGTGCCACCCCCACGGCGGCGGTGGCGTGGTGGAAAATGGCGGGGTGAGGCTTTTCCCAGCCCACGAGGGCGGAAATGCTCACGTGGTCCAGGTAGGGCATAAGCCCAAGACCGGTAAGCAAGTCGAGGAGTCGATTGTCCCAGTTCGATATAATGCCTACGATGTAGCGTTGCGCGCGCAGCGCCTGAAGCACCTCATGGCACTCTGGGTAAAGGCGCCACACCTCGGGCTGGGCAAAGCGCCAGTAGAGCTCGTCGAAAAAGGCGTCAAAGTCCGCCGGGAGGCCGATCTCGGCAAAGGTGGCGTGCACCAGGGCGCGCCAGAAGCGCCGGCCGTCGGCTTCGCCCACCCCGTAGCGCACCGGGTCGGCATGGGCCTGGCGCTGGACTTGCTGCCAGGCGCGGCCAAAGGCGCCCTCCACGGCAGCCGCACTGGTCACCACGCCGTGGCGTGCTGCCACCTCGGCGTAGACGGCCCCCACCGAAGGGAAAGGGTAAAGCAGGGTGTTGGCGGCGTCAAAAAAGACCGCTTCGTATCGAGGCATCGAAGGCTCCTGCCAGGGGCGGTTGCCTGCAGAAGCATAGACGACGGCAGCGCGGCTGTCGAGCCCTCGCGGCCTTGACCGGTGCCGCTGCCGTCAGGTATGAAACAAGAGAGGGAGCGCAAGGCGCAATGGCACTTGAGGCTTCTTTGCACCTGCTACGCCAGCTGGCCAGCGTGGCAAGCGGGGTGCGGCACGCCGGTGGGGTGCTGGAGCGGGCACTGCCGCTGCTTGCCGACACCCTGGCGGCGCGCGGTGTGGCTCTTGCTTTGCGGCGCGCGGTGGGCCGCCGCGCCCCGGAATACCACTGGGGCGCCCAGGGGCCGCAGCTGGTCGAGCTGGCACGCGAGCTGGCGGCCAATCTCGAGGCGCCGGCGTCGGCTACGGCGCGGCGTGTGGTCTTGCCCGGCAGTGGCGGGACAAGCGGCGCCGAAGGGCTGCTGCTGGCCGCCCCGCTGCGCGGCTGGCAGCAAGCCCTGGGCGTGGTGGTCGCCTTCTGTGCCCCGCCGCCGCCAGCGACGCTTGAAGCCCAGCTGGCATGGCTGGAGGCAGCCGGCACCCTGCTGGGGCTGTACGTGCAAAATGCCGATTTGCAAGCGCAGCTCAAGGCTGCCCCGCCGGAGCCGGCCGCCCCGAGCAGTCCCACCGCCTACGATCCCGACCAGATCATCGGCCAGAGCCCAGTGATGCGCCAGGTGCTGCGCGAAGTGGAGCAGGCGGCGCGCAGCCGCTCCACGGTGCTGCTGCGTGGGGAAAGCGGCACGGGGAAGGAACTCATTGCCCGCGCCCTGCACCGGCTCAGCCCGCGGCGCGAGCAGCCGTTTGTTACCCTCAACTGCGCGGCGCTGCCTGAGAGTTTGCTCGAAAGCGAGCTCTTTGGCCACGAGCGCGGCGCCTTTACCGGCGCCGTCAAAATGCGCCGCGGGCGCTTCGAGCTGGCCGACAAGGGAACGCTTTTTCTCGACGAAATCGGCGACATCGGCCCCGCGGTGCAGGTCAAGCTGCTGCGGGTGCTGCAGGAGCGCACCTTCGAGCGCGTCGGAGGCAATCGTCCCATCCACGTCGACGTGCGCATCATCGCTGCCACTAATACCGACCTTGAGGAGGCGGTACGCATGCGGCGCTTTCGCGAGGACCTCTACTACCGCCTCAACGTCGTGCCCATCGTCTTGCCGCCACTGCGCCAGCGGCGCGAGGATATCCCGCTGCTGGTGGGCCACTTCCTGCAGCGCTTCAATGCCGAAAACCACAAGGAGGTCAAGATCTCCTCGGCGGCCATGGAGCTCATTGTCAGTTACGACTGGCCGGGTAACGTGCGCGAGCTGGAAAACTGCATCGAGCGTATGGTGGTGATGGCGCGCCGCGACATCATCGCCCCCGAGGACGTCCCCCTGCCGGCCCCCGGATTCGCCACGCCGGCAGCGCGGCCGAACCCGCCGGCCGACGCCGCCTCCCTGCCGCAGGCGGTGGCAGACGTCGAACGCCAGCGGCTGCTCGAGGCGCTGCGGCGCTGCGGGGGCGTGCAGACGCGCGCCGCCACGCTGCTGGGTATCACGCCGCGCCAGCTCGGGTACCGGCTGCGCAAGTACGGTATCGACCCGCGCCTGGTCCTGGGATGAGTTGCAGCAGGGAGAGAAGGGCTATGCGTCGTCCGAAGCGGTGGCCTGCAGCTGCTTGCCCAGGGCGATGAGCTGCTCGGCAAGCTCGTGGCGGCGTAGCGTGGTGGCGTCGCGCTCCAGGAACATGCGCAGCACCTCGTTGCGCAGGGCTTCAAGAGCCCGCTGTGCCTGCGTGTCGGCCTGCTGCAAAGCGCTGCCCACGTCCTGGGCCAGGCGCTGGAGCGCCTCGGTCACTTCTTTGCGCAGCCGCTCCAGGGTTTCGTGGAGCGTGGCGCGCAGCGCTTGCTGCTGGCGCAGGGTCTCCTGTTCCAGGGTGGCCAGCTGCTGCCGGACCTTGTGCAGCTCGGCGTCGAGCCGCTCGCGCTGCCGCTGGCCGTCGCGCTGAAGCTGCTGCTCCAGGGAGCGGAACTGCTCGTGCAGGTCGTGCTGCAAGGTTTCGCGCAGCTCGGCAAACGCCTGCACCATGGCGTCCGGGGCGGGACGCCGCGCCGCACGGGCGGCAGGTTCGGCTCCGGGAGAGGCGGGTGCAGGTCACGGGGTGCTCCCTCAACGGCCCAGGCAACGCGTTATAACGTAGCGAAAGGACCGAGGCATGTCAAAGCCTTTCGCCAGAGTGCGCAGCGAGCAGGTGCGCATCGTCCTGGTGCGGCCGCAGAGCCCCGGCAACATCGGCGCGGTGGCCCGGGCCATGCACAACATGGGACTGCGCCACTTGGTGCTGGTAGCCCCCGAGCGCTTCCCGCATCCCGAAGCGCGCATGATGGCCTGCGACGCCCAAGGGCTCTTGCAGCAGGCCCGCGTGTGCGCCACCCTTGAAGAGGCCGTGGCAGACTGCCACTGGCTGGTGGGCACCTCGGCACGCCGCCGCCACTTCCGCCATCCTCCCCTTGCGCCGCGCCAGTGGGCCCAGAAGCTCCCCGCCTTGACCCAGCAGCACCGCGTCGGCGTGCTGTTTGGTCCCGAAGACAGCGGCCTCACCCGTGCCGAACTCGATCTCTGCCACGAGCTGCTCACCATTCCCACCGTGCCGGCCGCCACCTCGCTCAATCTGGCGCAGGCCGTGCTCATCGTCTGTTACGAGATCCTGCTGGCGAGCGCCCCGCCACCGCCGCTGCCGCCGCCAGCGCTGGCCCCGCTGGCAGAGGTGACGGCCATGTACGAACACGTGCGCCAGACGCTGGCCATTCGTGGCTTTGCCGGCGACGCTGCCGTGACGCGCGTGCTCGAGGGCCTGCGCCGCATCTTCGACCGCGCCGGGCTGGAGCGCCGCGACGTGGCCCTCTTGCGGGGGATCGCCCGCCAGCTGGCCTGGGCCCTGCAGCACCCCGGGGAGGCGCCGGATCCCCCGGTGGCTGAGGGGGAGACTACGCCGTAAAGCGGGCAAACGGGCAGCGCAGTTCGGGCGCCACCACCAGAGAATGGCCGGTGGCCAAAGGCACCGCGAGGGTGGCAGTGGAGAGGCCGTCGAGGCGCCGCAGCAAGTCGCAGAAGTCGTCTTCCAGGCGCAGGGTGCCGGGCCGCAAGGGGCGCTGGCGCTTGCCTTGCCGGATGTGGAACGAGGGTCCGATGACCGTGGCGGTGAAGCGCCCGCTGCGGAGCTCGCCCCGGGGCTGCGTGGCCCACAGCGAATCGACGTAAATGCCGTCGCGCACCGCAGCCAGCAGCGCTTCTGGGGCCACGGCGCCTTCGCCGCTCACCAAGACGTTGGTAGGGAAGATGCCCGGGCGCATGCGGAAGCTGGCGCCATCGGTGGCAAAGCGCATGCCGTTGCGGGGGGGAAGGGTATCCAGGCGCGGCGCCAGCTTCTGGGCGTGGTAGACATCGGCCAGAAAGCCCACCAGGCGACCGGCCTCAAGGAGAGCGGTGCGACCGGTGGGCAGGCCTTCGCCGGTGATGGCGTGGCTGCCGAGCAGGCGCGGCTGGCGGCCGTCGTCGACAAGGAAGAGCAGCGGCGCGGCCACTTGCTGTCCCAAGCAAGTGCCCCACGGGCTGGTGCCGGCCGCCACGGTGTCGAGGCTGAGGGCGGGCAGCACCAGGTCTTGCAGCAGGTCGGCAACGGCACGGGGGCCAAAGATCACCGGGTAGCTGCCGGCAGGAAGCGTCACGCCCCCCCGGGTAAGGAGGGCCCGCTGTGCTGCTTCACGGCCGAGCTCGGCAGCGGCAAAATCTTGCAGATGGGTGGTGCCACGGCTGTCGGTGCCGTGGACTTGATCGCGGCGCAGCGCCACGGAGAGGCTTCCCAGCACGGCGGTGGTGGTTTCCCCCTGGAGGAGCCCGTGGGTGTTGCCCACCACCAGGTGGGTGGTGCGGCTCTCCAGGGTGCCGCTGACCGCCACCCCCGTGGTGTAGCCGGCCTCCTGACAAGCAGAGAGTGCGCCGTGCAGGGCATCGGCCGCCAAGCTGGCCAGCTCTTCCGGCGCCAGGGCCACCACCTCGGGGTCGAAAAACGCCGGCAGCGGGGGGACGGGCGCCAGCGGCCGCGCCAGGCCGACGAAGTCAGGGTCGGGCATGGCGTTTTCTCGCGCCCGCTCCAGGGCAAAGCGAATGGCCTCGGGTGACAGGTCGTCGCTGTCGTAGCCAAAGCCCACCCGCTGTCCAGGCGCGACGACCACCAGCATGCCGATGCCGTATGTGGGCGTGGTGCAAGGTGCGGCAAGGGCTTCGCCGGGGCGGTCGGCGTCGTAGGCGATGGCGACCTGGTGCCAGGTGCACCAGGAAGCACACACCTCGGCTTCCACGATGCCGGGTTCGGCGGCCAGAAGGTCCAGGGCAAGCTCAACGTGCTGCCGCAGTTCGTACAGCTCCATCAGAATTCCTCGCTCCGGGAGTGGCAAGACGCGCTTGCCCGCCGCGTCTCCCTTGTGATAGAAAACGCCACGGCGTGGCTGCCCGCGGCGGCCGGCGGGCAGACGTCTTTTGCCAACGGGTTAGGGCTGGACCGTGCGCCTGCGGCGCTGCGCAGGCACCGCAGGGAAGGTAAATGCAATCGCCAGACCATAAGTCTCCACAGGAATCTGCCAACTTCTACCAGCGGGTCTACGCCCTGGTGCGTCAGGTACCGCGGGGCAAGGTGGTGACGTACGGGCAAGTGGCGGCCCTGCTGGGCAGCCCGCATGCCGCCCGTGCCGTCGGCTATGCGCTGCGCGCCCTGCGCGGCGCCAGCGATGTGCCCTGGCACCGCGTCATCAACCACCGCGGGCAGATCAGCCCCCGCTTCCCTCCAGAAAGTCCGCTGTTGCAGCGCCTGCGCCTGGAAGCGGAAGGGGTGGTCTTTGACCTCCAGGGCCGCATCGATCTGGCACGCTATCGCTGGTGGCCTCCGCTCCAGGAGCCCTCGTCCCGCTAAGCCCGAGTGGCTATTTGACCCGGATGCCGACCACCACCATCATGCCCGGCTTGAGCAGCCCTTCGGGGTTGGCCACGGCGATGCGCACCGGGATCCGCTGCGTGACTTTGATGAAGTGGGCCGAAGCGCTGCCGACCGGAATCAGGGCAAACTCCGAGCGCGTGGCCGTGCCGATTTGGGCCACCGTGCCGTGAAAGGTGCGATCAGGATAGGCATCCACGGCGATCTCCACCGGCTGCCCCACGCGCACCTTGCGGATGTGGGTTTCTTCGATGTTGGCTTCGATCCACACGTCACGCGGGTCGTGGACGATAACGATGGGTTGTCCGGGTTGCACGTACTCACCGGCATCGGCGATGACTTGGCTGACCACCCCGTCGACGGGGCTGGTGAGGGTGGTCTCGGCCAGGCGCAGGCGGGCCAGCGCGAGCCTTGCCTCGGCTTCCTGCACCTTGGCCTGCAGGTGCTTGACCACCTCTTCCTGCTTGCGCACCCGCTGCCACTCGGCGCTGGCGAGCTTTTTGAGAGCCTCGGACTCGAGCACCTGGCGCTGACGGGTCCGCACGTTGTCGAGCAAGAGCTGCACCCGGCGGCTTTCGGCTTGCGCCATGGCCAGCAGGGCCTGGCTCTTGTTGAGGGCTTCCTGGGCCGACTGGTACTGGGCGAGGGCCAAGTCGTATGCGGCAGCAGCCTGATCGCGCTGCTGCGCGGCGATGACGCCGTCTGCAAACAGGCGCCGGGCGCGCTCGAGGTCGACGGCGGCTTTGTCGAGCGTCGCCTTGGCGCCGCTGAGCCGCGCTTTGGCTTCTTCCACCGCGGCCTCTTTCTCGCGCAAGGAGGCTTTGACTCGCTCGGCCTCGAGCGCCGCCGCTTTTTCTGCCTCTGCCAGCTGGCTGAGCGAAATTCCCAGCGCGGCGTCGGAGCGCTCGACGGCGCCGATGGCCGTGGTGCGGGCCAGCTCCAGTTCGGCTTCGGCGCTGGCCAGCTGGCTCCTGGCCGCTTCCAAGGCGGCCGCGTGCAGCGCAACCTGCGCTTCGTACTCGTCGGGCTGCAGGCGGGCGATCAGCTCGCCCTGCCGCACGCGCTGGCCTTCTTCCACGCTCAGCACCACCAGTCGTCCTGGGACCTGGGCGCTGAGGGTGATGAGGCGCCCCTTGACGCGGGCATCGTCCGTGGAGACGTGATGGAGCGTGTACCACCACCACCGCAGGCCCCAGTAGCCCAGTCCCACAAGGGCCGCCGCCAAAAGAGGCGCGAGCAGACGCCAGTGCTTGGCACGCCGCTGGACCAGGGTGGAGGACGTGTCTGCTAGAGAAGAGGTGTCCGCGCTCATGGCCCAGCGTCCTTATCTCCAGGGGGGCGCCACGACAGGGCTATTGTAGCGGGCGTGCGCTTGCCTTACCAGCCCGCTTAGCGCGACCCTGCCGCCGGCTGCAACAGCGGCGCCCCCGCTGGCTTGAAGACCAGCGCGTAGAGGCGGGCAAGCGAAGCGCTGTGGGTCTGGTTGGAGCCGGCTTCGAAGCTCACCGCCACCACCGGCGGCACGCGGCGGTGCTGCTGCCAGTAGTCCGGAAAGTGCTGCTTGAACAAGGCCACGAGGTCGACGCGGTCGGTGTGCACGGTTCCAGCCTCGCCGCGGCGCAGGGCAATGTACTTGACGTGGGGATACTTGCACTGCATGCGCACTTCGGCCGGGCCGTTGCGCGCCGGTACGCAGGTGTACGTGGCGCCGACGGTTTCCGTTTCCCCCCAGAAAAAGGCCAGCCCGCGAGGGACGTTGGGGATGAGGACGCCGCCAGCGGACACCTTCTCCCCGAAGAAAACGAGCACCGCCAGGGCGCGGTCGTTGGCCCGGTAGAGGTCGAGGGCCGCTCCGGTAGGAAAGCGCTCTACCCCCCAGGTGAGCTCCAAAATGGGCAGCTGCTGCGGGTCGACTTCGAGACGGCGTGTCCAGATGTAGTAGTTGTCTTCCGTGGCAATGCGTAAGTAGCGCTGCGTGTGGGGGCCGGCAAACGTCAGGAACTTGTCGGTAGGGTGAAGCAGGGGCCAGACCTGCTTCCAGCCTTGTGCCTTGAGCCAGTCCACCGCCGGCGCTGCCGGCGCTTCAGGCTCGTCAAGAGGGGTATAGACATAGGCGTGATGGGAATTGGCCGCCTGCTGCAGCGCCGGAACATCGGAAAAGCGCAGCACATAAGCGGTTGGCGTGGCTTTGCCGGTTTGGCTCAGCATGAACAACAAGAGCGCGACAAGACCCGCACCGTACCCGTTTTTCTTCATGGCGCCTCACCTCAAGAAGTCTGGATGTCTTCGCAGTATAGCGGTTTTCTTGACGAGTGGCCAGGGGAAAACCGCCTCAGGGCGCCACGCGCCGTGCCAAGGCGGCAAGAAGGCGCTGGTGGATGTTGTCAAATCCCCCGTTGGACATGATGACGACGACGTCCGGCGCACGCGCTTCGCGACAGAGGTGGGAGATGATGTCTTCGGTACGCTCGTAGAACCAGGCGGGCACCCCGCTGGCTTGCAGGGCCTGCACCAGCTGCGGGGGGGAGAAGCGCTCGCTTTCGGGGATCTGTTCTTTGCGGTACACCTCGGCCACCAGCACGCGGTCGGCATGGCGCAGGGCGCGGGCGTAGTCGTGCTGGAAGACGCGCCGCCGGCTGGTGGCGGTGCGCGGCTCGAAGACGGCCCACACGCGCGAGGCCGGAAAGGCCTGCCGCACCGCGTCGAGGGTGGCCCGCACCGCCGTGGGGTGGTGGGCAAAGTCGTCGATGACGGTCACGCCAGCCGCTTGCCCGCGCACCTCGCCGCGCCGCTTGAGGTGCTGGAAGCCTGCCAAGGCGGCGGCCAGCTGCGGCGGCTTTAGGCCCAGGTGGGTGCCCACGGCGATGGCGGCCAGGGCGTTTTGCACGTTGTGCCGGCCGTATAGGGGGCTGAAAAAGCGCCCCACGGCGGCGCCACGGTAGCAGACGGTGAAGCGGGTGCCGTCGGGGTCGTAGGCCACGTCGCGCACCTGCCAGTCGGCCGCGGTGGCAAGGCCGTAGGTCTGCACCGTGGCCCGCAAGGGCGTGCGCTCAAGCAGGGCGCGCACGCGCGGAAAGTCGCTGCAAGCAAAGAGGGCTCCCGCTTGCGGGAGCAACTGCAGGAAGCGGGCAAAAGCCGCCTCCAGGTGGGCAAGGTCGCGGTAAATGTCGGCGTGGTCGAATTCGAGCGAGGTGAGTACCGCGGTGCGCGGCCGGTAGTGGAGAAACTTCGGGCCCTTGTCGAAGTAAGCGCTGTCGTACTCGTCGCCTTCCACGACGAAGTAGGGGCCGGCACCCAGCCGAAAGGTGCGGTCGAAGTTGCGCATCACCGCGCCCACGAAGACGCCGGGGTCGTAGCCGGCATGGCAGAGCAGCCAGGCGATAAGGGCGGTGGTGGTGCTCTTGCCGTGCGTGCCGGCCACCACCACGGCGTGGCGCTCTTGGATGAAGAAGTGGGCCAGCGCCTGCGGAAACGACATGATCGGCAGGCCGGCCTGCTGCGCCGCCACCGCTTCAGGGTTGTCGCGCCGCACGGCGTTGCCCACGATCACCAGGTCCGGGCGCGGCTCGAGGTGCTGCGGATCGAAGCCTTCAAAAACGTGGACGCCCCAGGCTTGCAGCTGCTCGGACATGGGCGGATAAATGGCCTGGTCCGAGCCCGTGACGTGGCACCCGCAGGCTTTGAACATGCCGGCGAGGCTGCCCATGCCGGTGCCACCGCAGGCAATGAGATGCACGTGGCGTGGCATCATGGGGCAGAGACTCCCAAGGCGCGCATCACCAGGTTGTGCACCTGGGGGCGCAGGTGCGCAAGGACAGGGTTTTGGCGGTGGGGATGCACGCGGTTGGTGCACAGGACCACGCTGACGCCGCGGCAGGGGTCGAGCCACAGGCTGCAACCGGTAAAGCCCAGGTGCCCAACGCTCTGCGGCGAGAAAAGCTCCCCGGCGCTGCTCTGCCCTGGGCTGGGGGTATCCCAGCCCAGGGCCCGCGTGCTGCCTGGGGCCTGGCGCTGCCAGCTCAGCCGCACCAGAGGCGCAGGGAGCCAGTCGTGGCGTCCCGCCGCCGCTTCCAGCAGCGCCGTGGCAAAGCGCCACAGATCCGCAGCGGTGGCAAAGAGCCCGGCATGGCCGGCCACCCCGCCAAGGGCCCAGGCGTTCTCGTCGTGCACCTCGCCGGCCAGCACCCGCCCGCGCCAGGGGCAGGCTTCGGTGGCGGCATAGGCCTGCGGGCTCTCCGGCAAGGGACTGGGGCCGTAGAGGGGGCGATAGGCGGTGGCCCGCAGGCCCAGCGGGCACGCCACGTGGGCGATAAAAAGGCGGTCAAGCGTCTGCGCATAGACGGCTTCCAGCACGGCGCCCAGGAGAATGAAGCCCAGGTCGCTGTAGCGCACCTCCGTCCCGGGGCAATAGGCCAGCGGCGTAGCAGCGATGTGTGCCACGGCCTGCTGCAGCCGCAGGCGCGCCTGCGAAGCCGTGCAAGGCTGCGGGCCATGGGGCAGCAGCCAGCGGTAAAGGGGCAGCCAGGCCGCCAGCCCACCGCTGTGCGCCAGCAGCTGGCGCAGGGTCACGTTGCCCAGCGGCGCCGGCACAGGAAGAAACCGGCGCAGCGGGTCGTCGAGCTGGCACAGCCCGTGGTGGCAGGCCAGGAGCACCAGCGAGGTCGTGGCCACCACTTTGGTGAGCGAGGCCACGTCGAACAGCGTGTCGCAGTGCATCGGCCGCCAGGCCGGCACCAGCGCCGCCGCGCCGTAGGCCCGCTGCCACACCAACTGGCTGCCTACGCCCACGCACAGCACGGCACCGGGAAGCGCGCCTTCCTGGGTGGCCCGGATCAGCAACGCGTCAACGGCCTGCACGGCGCTCGGGCTCCAAAGGGCGAGGGGTAACCGGCACTTCGCACAGCACCAGGCGCCCGTCGCGGATGGCCACCCGCGCCCCGATGGGCAGCGTCAGCGGCTGCCGGCAGTGGCCAGCAGGAAAGCCGCAAAGAATCGGCACCTCGAGGTCTCCCAGCACGTCGAGCAGCACCTCGGCCAGGCCGTAGGGTTGCCGGCGGTCGGCAGCCACCGCTTCGTGCTGCCCGAAGACAACGCCCCGCACCCCTTCTAGGGCGCCGGCCAGCCGCAGGTGGGTGAGCATGCGGTCGATGGCGTAGAGGCGCTCGCCGCGGTCTTCAAGAAAGAGGATGGCGCCGCGGGTGCAAGGCTGAAAAGGGGTGCCCAGGGTACAGACCAGCAGGGAGAGGCAGCCGCCAAGCAGGGGTCCCTCGGCTTCCCCCGGGCGTAGCACGCGCAGGGTGGCCAGGCGCGAGGGCGGGGGCTGCATGGCCTGTGCATCGCCGCCCAGCACGCCCAGCAGCTGCCGCTGCGTGGCTGGCGCCAGGCCGCGGCTCAGCTCCCCGGCGACCACCGGACCGTGGAAGGAAATGAGCCGGCACTGGCTGTAAAAGTACAGCAGCAGGCTGGTGAGGTCGCTGTAGCCGACGAAGATCTTGGCGTGGGCGCGGATGAGCGCCGGGTCAAGAAGCGGGAGCAGCCGCTGCGCGCCATAGCCACCACGGCAGCAAAAAATCGCCTTTACTTGCGGGTCGGCAAACAGCCGGTGCAGCTCGTCGGCCCGTGCCGCATCGCTTCCCGCCAAGTAGCGCTGCACCTCAAAGACACGCGGCGTGTAGCGGACGCGGAACCCCAGGCGCTGCAGGGCCGCCACCCCGGCGTCGAAGGCTCGGCGATCAAAGGGGCTGGCCGGAGCCGCCAGGCCAACGGCGTCGCCGGGCTGCAAAGCGGGGGGAAAAATCCGCGGTGGCACTCAGCTTCCCTCGGGGACGCTCGTCAGGTAATGCGCCAGCATGGTGAGGGCGTGCTCGGCGATGTGGTCCTGAATGGCGTGGCGGTCGCCGCTGAAGCGGTGCTCTTCGCAAATCGTTCCCGTGGGGGTGCACAGCGCAAAGCACGCCGTGCCGATGGGCTTGGGCGAGCGACCGGCAATGGGGCCGGCGATGCCCGTTTCTGCCAGCACCAGCTCGACGCGGCTGAGGCGCTGCAGCCCCAGGGCCATGGCCCGCGCCGTCTCCAGGCTTACCGAGCCAAACTGCGCCAGCACCGCCGGGTCCACGCCCAGGGAATCGATTTTAGCCTGTCGGCTGTAAGCCACGATGCTGCGGTCGAAGTAAGCCGAGCTGCCGGCCAGGCGCACCAGCCGCACGGCGATGAGGCCGCCGGTGGTGGTTTCGGCCAGCGCCAGGCGCCAGCCGCGGCGGCGCAGCTGCTCGGCAATAATTTCTTCAGGCGCCACAGCGGTTCTCCCCACGGCGGCCGCTCATCCGGCCTTTTCTTGGCACCGCGGGGATTATAGCGCATCTCGAGCGCAGCCGCAGCCTTCAGGCGCGACCGGCCGGAAGCGAGCAAAGGGGGGATGACGGCAGGAAGCCGTCTTCCGGAGGCGGGTACCCCCATGCCATTCCATACCCGCCTCCGGAAAGACGGTGCGGCAAACGGGCTCAGAGCAGCTCTTCGAGTTCGCGCAGCAAAGCGGCGCGCCGTTCTTCCCAATCTTGCAAGGCCTGGCCGCTTTCGATGTAAGCGATGAGGGCGTCGATGTCGCCTACCACCGCCGTGTCTTCGGGCGTGGCAGCCAGCTCGGGTGGCAGAGGCATGCGCCGACTCCTCTTGGTTCATCTCCTTGCACCCATGCTCCTGGGAACCGCGCGGTCCCCAGGAGCACGGGGTCAGGGGAGGAGAGACGATGGGAAGCTTTTGGCTTCCTGCCATCTCTTTCGGCCACCCGCCCAAAAAACTTAACCGCAAAAAATGGGGTCAGAGTACATTTTCGGAAGTGGACGGCGGGGCGGGGAAGCGCTATGCTCCCTTCTGCGAAAGGCGAAGGCGTCCCGGTTGCTTGAAAGGCGAGGAGCCTATGGATTCGACCCACAAGAACCGCGTGCAGGCGTCCTTTGGCCCGCACGCCCGTGCTTATACGACCAGTGCCGTGCACGCACGAGGCACCAGCTTGGCGCGCCTGGTGCAGCTCGTGGCGCCGCAAGGCCACGAGCGGGTCCTCGACATCGCCACCGGTGCCGGACACACGGCCTTGGCGTTTGCACCGCACGTGGCTTACGTGGTGGGCCTCGACCTCACCCGCCCCATGCTGGGTGAAGCCCGCTGGCTGGCCCACCAGCGCGGCCTTGGCAACGTCGGCTTCTGCCAAGGTGACGCCGAGCACCTCCCCTTTGCTGACGCCAGCTTTGCCGTGGTGACGTGCCGCATCGCGCCGCACCACTTCCCCGATGTGGCGCGGGCGCTGCGCGAAATGGCTCGCGTCTGCGCTCCGGGAGGACGGGTGGCCCTGGCCGATAACGTGATGCCGGAGGATACGGCTGCCGCGGCATACATCAACGACTTCGAAGCGCTGCGCGACCCCTCGCACCACTGGGCCTATTCGCTTTCCGACTGGCGCCAGCTGCTGCAAGCTGCCGGGCTCATCCTGGAGGCCGAGGAAGTGCTGGTCAAGACGATGAACTTTGCCGACTGGGTGGCGCGCCTGGCGGTGAGCCGCGAGGTGGTCGAGGAGCTACGCCAGCGGCTCTTCAACGCCCCGGCGGCGTCGCGGGCTTACTTGCGGCCGCGCGTGGAAGGGCAGGAAGCCTACTTCGAGCTTACCGAGGGGCTGTTTGTGGCGCGCAAGGCGGAGCGCTCGCGTGCAGCCGCACCAGGCCCTCGCCACCGTCCAGAGTAACGATGGCACCATCGGGAATGCGGCGCGTGGCCTGCGGCACGTTGAGCACCGCCGGAATGCCGTATTCTCTTGCCACGATGGCGCCGTGGGAGAGGTAGCCGCCCGTCTCTACCACCAGCCCGGCTGCCAGAAGAAAGAGCGGCGTCCAGCCCGGATCGGTGGCCGGCGCCACCAGGATCTCTCCGGGCTGCAAGCGGTCGCCTTCGCGCGGCGAGCGCAGCACCCGCACCGTGGCCGTCACCCGCCCTGGGCTGGAAGGCAGCCCGCGCAACACCGCTTCGCCATCCAGGGCCTGTCCATAGAGGGGCCGGGTGCCGACGAAGGCCTCTGGCGGCTGCAAGGCAGCATCGCGCTGGCGCTCCAGGCGGCGCTGTGCCAGCCGCTGGCGCAGCGCCGAGGCAGTCAGCTCGCCGCGCAGCGCCGCTTTCACCTCGTCGCCGGTGAGCAGGAAAACCTCCTCGACTTGCTGGAGCAGGCCGTCGGCAACCAGGAAGCGCCCGGCGGCCAGGGCCAGCATCCTGCCCACGTCGATGAGCCGCACGAGGTGCGCTTTGCTGTTTTCCCGCAGGCGCGAGAATTCCTGGCTGCGGCGAATCACCAGTCGCAGCCAGGGGCGCCACCAGGGCGCCACTTGGCGCAGCAGCTCGCGCTCGGCAGCCTGCCGCCGCTGGCTCTGCACCTGCGGCGCAAAGGGCGGCGTTTCCCCAGGAAGCGCGGCGTAAGCGGCCAGCGTGGCAAAGAGGTAATCCGGCTGCTCCCGCCAGCGCGGGTTGGCCATTTCGACTTCGTACACGCCGCGGTGGCCAAAGTCGTCGAGAAACTGCTGCCAGGCTTCGGCAAAGGCGGTGCCGGCCAGAGCCTGCGGCCAGCGGTGCCACTGCCGCTGTGCCAGAAAGGCCATCACCTGCGGCGACTGCCGCGCCAGGCGCGACAGTGCCCACAGCCGGTAGCTCTGCTCGGCGCTGCTGACTTCCCCCAGACCGGTCACCAGCTCGGCCACCAGGCCGGGGCGCGCCTGCGGCAGGCGGCGGGCGACAAAAGCGCGCAAATAGCCGAGATTGCCGCTCATCGCCCAAGTCAGGTGCAGGTGCTGCAAGAGAAAAGGCAGGGTCTCGGAAGCAAAGGCCTCGAGCCTGGAAAGCAGGGCCTGGCGCTCCAGAGACGGGACCTGCGCCAGGGCTTCGCGCCACAAGCGCACCACGGCGGCAAACTGTGCCGGAGCGCGGCGGCGGACTTTTTCGGCAAGGCGGCTAAAGCGCAAGGCGTTGCCCAGCCAGCGCAGGCGCTGCCACACTGGCACCTGCGCCGGCGGGGTAAACGTGGCAATGGCCACCCCGCCGAGCTGCTCGGTGTGGGGCTCCGGCGTGGTGCCGTAGAGCGCGTAGGCGGCGCGCTGCAAGAGCGACAGGTTGAAGTACGGCCTCCCCCAAATGCGCCGCAGCAAAGGCGTACCGGCCGGCACGCGGTAGCCGGCCTGGGCATACTGGCAGCGCATGGCCGCTTCGAGCTGAGGCTGCATCAGCGACCAGGTAAACGGCGACACCAGCCCGGGCATCACCTCTTTGAGGTTGGCGTTGCTCCACACCACGGGGTCGCCCTCGCCCTCTGCCAGGGTGGTGATCGGCCGGCTCTGCACGATCCAGCACTGCCTTCCGTCCCACACCCACTCGACGTCTTGCGGCGTACCGCCCAGGGCTTCCAGGCGCAAGCAGAGCGCGGCCAGGGCCATCAAGGCCGGCTCGGGCAGCACGGCAGAAGACGCCGGGGTGCGCTGCAGCAGGCGTAGGGTAGGGCTCTTGGCCAGCACGTACTGCTCGGGCTCTACCACCCCGGCCACCACGGGCTCTCCGCTGCCCGCCGCGGCGTTGATCACCAGCCGCTGCCGGTCGCCGCTGAGCGGGTCGGCCGTAAAGGCGACACCGGCGCTGCGGGCCGGCACCGTCTTCTGCACCACCACCGCCAGGCGCGGCGTGTCGCCGGCCCTACCCAGGCGGCGGCGGTAAGCCACCGCACGCTCTCCCCACCACGAGGCCCAGCAGGCGCTGATGGCATGCCACAGGTCGGCTTCGGCCACAGCGACAAAGCTGACGTACATGCCGGCAAACGAGGCGGTGGCGCTGTCTTCTTCTACCGCGGAGGAGCGCACCGCCCAGCCGTGCGGCGCCTCTCCCAGCTGGCGCAAGGCCTGTTGCAGCGCCTGGCGCAGCGCCTCGGGAACGACGGCCTGCAACGCGTCAGCTGGCACCGGCGAGGCGGCGTCGGCGCGCCGCTGCAAGCGCGCCAGGCACGCGGCCAGGGCGCGGGTGGTAAGGATGCAGCCTGCCGGCACCGGCAGCCCCTCCTGGGCCAGCCGCGCCAGGGTGGCCCCTTTGCCGCCGGCCAGGGCGACCTCGGTAGCCGCTGCTTCCGTAAAGAAAAGCACCTCGCTCATTGCGCCTCTGCCTCGTCGGTGCCGGCCGGCTTTCCCAAGCCGGGCAGCCGCACAAAAACGCCTTCCTGGGCTGCTAGCTCCAGTACCCGCCAGGGATTGATGACCCGCGGCCCGTGGGGGTTGAGGCGCACCACAATGCGGTCGTGCGGGCTCACCTCCACCTCGCGCTCGCCGTCGAGCGCCAGGGTACCAGCACCCGCCGCCAGCGTCACCTCTGCCCCAGGAGGAAGCGGCACGGCGCGGCGGACCCCCACCGGCACCACCATTCCGGGGGCAATGGGCGCCAGCACCGGCGGGGCGTCCGGGTCGAGCTCCAGGAGCATGCCGCCTGCCCCGTCGGCGGGGAAGTTGCCGGCCAGGGCGGCAAAGCCCAGCTGCGCCGGCCGGCGCTGGGCCACCACCACGGTGCGCACGGTACGCACGTCCCAGACGGCACGGGCGCCGACAAAGGGTTGGGTGCAGAAGACGACGTCGACCACCGCCAGCTCGGCCGCCGTCCCGTTGCGGATAACGTCCAGGCGCGGCCGCTGCTCGATGACCGCCTCTGGCGGCACCAGGGCGCGCGCCACGAGGCCTGCGGCCAGCCCGGCCAGGGTGCCTTCCAGAGCATAGGGAAAGACGTTGTTGGTCCCCGTCGACAAGGGCAGGAGGGGGACGTTGCCACATCCCTTGGCCACGGCCCGGCAGGTGCCATCGCCGCCCAGGCTGACGAGGCACCCTACCCCCTGGGCGGCCATCAGCGCCGCCGCCCGGGTGGTGTCGAGCGCCGTGAACTCGGCCGCCAGCGGCACCTCCACCACGCAGGCGCGCAGGCGCAGCCCCTGCTGCGCCTGGCGGCAGATGGCAAAAGCGTCGGGCATGGTGAGCACCGTCTCTACCCCCAGGGCGTCGAGCCCAAGCAGCACGCGGCGCACGATCTGCACTTTTTCCCTATTCGACACCACCGACCCCGCGGCCACCAGCCGGCGGATGTCACGGCCTGCTGCTGGATTGGCGAGGATACCCACCGCGCTCACGCCGTTCTCCTTGCTTTTAAGCGTACCACATGGCAGGGCCTTGGATCTTACGGCCAGAACAGGCGCCGCGCCGCACGGCGCAGCTCGGGGCGAAAGTCGGGGTGGGCAATGGAGATGAGCAGCTCGGCCCGCTCGCGCTGGGACTTGCCCAGCAAGTTGACGGCGCCGTACTCGGTCACCACGTAATTGACGTACGTGCGCGGCACGCTGACCACCGTGCCTTCGGGGTGCTGCGGCACGATGCGGCTCACCGTCCCGCCGCGGGCGGTCGAGGGCAGCACGGTCACAGCACGGCCGTTTTTGGCCAGCAAGGCGCCGATGGTGAACTCTAGCTGACCCCCCACCCCGGAGTACATGGCCGGCCCCGAAGCTCTCCACTGCCACCTGCCCCGTCAGGTCGACGCTCAGGGCGGTGTTGATGGCCACCATGTTGTCGTGCTGGGCGATGATGCGCGGATTGTTGGTGTAGCTCATGCGCTTGAGCTCGATGGCCGGGTTGAGGTGGGCAAAGTCGAGGGTGAACTCGTCGCCCCACAGGGCAGTGCAGACCGCCTTGCGCGGGTTGAGCGTCTTGTAGGCACCGTTGATGTTGCCAGCGGCAATGAGCTGGGCCACCCCGGTGGGGCAGATTTCGGAATGAAAGCCGAGGTCGTTCTTCTGGCGCAGGTGCTCGATCACCGCCATGGAGACGGTGCCGGCGCCGAGCTGGAAAGTATCGCCGTCGTGGATGAGCTCGGCAGCGTGCGCAGCGATCTGGCGGTCCACCGCGTCGGGTGCCGAAAACCCCATGGTGGTGGCCACGTCGCCGAACGTGGTGGCCTCGGGCTTCTCTACCAGGTAGTCGAGCTGCGACACGTGCACGTAGTTGTCGCCGTAAGTAACGATGTGGCTTTCGTCCACTTCGGCGATCACCACCTTGGCCACTTCCACCAGGTCTGCCGAAGCCCAGAGCATGAAGCCGAAGCTGCAGTAGCCGTGCTCGTCAGGTGGCGAAACGCTGGTAAGAAAGACATTGACCGTGCGCAGCCCCTGGCGCACGTCGCTAGGCCAGAGGGCGGTATTGAAGGGCAAGAAGTCAATGGCCCGCTGCTGCATCGCCGGGCGCGTGGCGGCGGTGAGAAACATGTCCTGCACCGTGTAGCGGGCTGCCACTTGCGGTTCGTGGAAAGCAAAGCGCTCCAGGAGGCCGGCACCAAGAAGGTGCAGCTCGGGCCAGGCCTCCAGGCGCTCGCCGAGGGCGCGACACAGAAAAGACGGAATGTTGCCATTGATGCCGATGACCACCGTATCGCCGGGCTTGATGACCCGCAGGGCGTCGTCCACCGGCACCAGCTTGTCACGGTAGCGTTCTTGCCAGGGCTGCATGGGACGTCCTCCGTCACGGTAGGCCAGCAGGGCCTTGGTACGCGATGCAGGTCAGGCGCGGTGCCGCAACTGCGGCTTTCCCATCGTAGCGCAGGCGGCCGGGCGTGTCATCCCTTGCCGCGCCCGGCTCAAGTCTGGTGGCGTCGCTGCCGAGATCTTCCAGAAAGGATCGTTCTGCTCCAGCGTGGAGGTTCGCCATGCCCCTTCCCCTCGTCGCCTTCCTCGTCGGCACCACCACCGCTTTGGGTCTCTCCGCCCTGGGCCTGGGCCTGTTCGTCGTCCATACCAGGCATCCGAGACTGCCCTAAATAGCTGCACCTTGCCTTTGATCCAAATATTAGTCTCCCAATTTGCACTGGTTACTCAACTTCGTTCCGCGAATCCTGTGGAAATTACCCGCCTTGACTTTCATGCTATGTCACTGCTGCCATAGTGAGATTTCGATGTGATCTCTGCTCGTTATGTCTGCTGGAAGCTATTGACAGGTGAGGTGAGAGTGTGTTTAAGATTACGGAACCATCGGGCCTGCAGTGGAGGGGTGGGTGCCGGGTCAGAGGTCCTCTGACTGACTGGGGGACGAGCTGTCCTGGCCGGAGGGAGAAGGCGTCCTACGAGAGGATTGACGCATGGCTGAGCGGGCAAGAGGTGGGCGGGCAAGGAGACCCACGAGGGCGGCCGAGCCACCCCGTCCGCGAATTCTCGTGGTTGATGACGATGCCGCGGTGCGGGAGCTGCTGGTGGAGGCCTTGGGCTTGCGGCAGTATGCTGTGACCGCGGTGGCCAGCGTGCAGGAGGCCGAAGAAGTCCGGCAGCGAGTGGGGCCTGAGGCCATCGCCCTGGTGATTGCCGATGTGCGCTTGACGCCCACGGGGCAAGAGGGCTACGAGCTTTACCAGCGCTGGAAGGCCGCCCATCCCACCATGCGGTTCTTGCTCATGAGCGGCGATCCGCACAGCCGCACGCTGCCCGACGTGGCCACTGGCGCCGTGCCGTTTCTGAGCAAGCCTTTTACCATCCAGGAGTTGCTCGACCGGGTTCGCGACTTGATCGGACCTTAGCCCTGCCTCCCGGCCCATGGCCGGGGCTCGTTCCTTTCGCCGTTGATTGGCCCGCAGCCTCCAGCCAGTGCTCTCCGTCAGCGCGGTGCCGCTGCGGGAAGCCGGCTGCAGTAAATCACCCCTTCTGCCTCTAGCGCCGCCACCTCGTCGGCGCGATAGTGTAGCAGTGTGGTCAGGATCTCTTCGGTGTGCTGCCCGGGAAGAGGCGCGGGGCCAATGACCGTCTCGCTGCGGCTGAGCTTGATGTGCTTGCCAGAGACGTGGATGCGCCCGGCAATGGGGTCGGGCACCTCGACGAGCAGCTCGCGTGCGTGCAAGTGGGGCTCTTGCGCCGCTGCGGGAATGTCGTTTACCGGGCTGATGGGAATGCCCAGGGGGGCCAGGGTGTCCACCGCCTCGCGCGTCGTGCGCGCGGCAAACCAGGGGCGCAGGCGCGCCTCGATGTCCTGCCAGGCGCGGTGGCGGTCGGCGAGGCGCCGAAAGCGCGGGTCGTTTCGCCACTCGGGAGCGCCGATGGCCTCGCACAGCCGCGGCCAGATGTTGTCGCTCATGGCGGCAATGAGCACCCAGCCGTCCCGGGTCTGGTAAGTGTTCATCAGCCCGCGGCCGTTGCCCACGCGCTCGGGCACGATGCCGGCGCCAAGATACGCGCAGCACTGGATCTCCGTCATGCTAAAGCCGGTGTCGGCAAGGCAGACGTCGATCGCCTGTCCTTCTCCGGACAGCTCGCGCTCGCGCAGCGCCGCCAGGGCGCCGATGGTGCCGTGCAGGGCGGTGATGCGGTCGATAACCGGGTTGTAGGTGCGTGTGGGCGGTGTGCCGGGAAAGCCAGTAAGCGACATCATGCCGCTGATGGCCTGGCCGATGGGGTCAAAGCCTAAGCGGTCGCGGTAGGGACCGTACTGCCCGTAAGCCGAAACGTTGACCATGATGAGGCGCCGGTTGAGGGCCCGCAGCTGCTCGTAGCCAAAGCCCATGGCCTCGATGGTGCCGGGACGAAAGTTTTGGATAAAGATGTCCGAAACGCGCACCAGCTCGCGCAGGATGGCCTTGCCTTTGTCGCTGCGCAGGTTCAGCCCCAGGCTCTTCTTGCCGCTGTTATACTGCACCCAGTAGGCGCTCTGCCCGCGCACGTGCGGCTCCATCTGCCGGCTTTCGTCCCCACCGGGGGCTTCGATTTTGATCACCTCGGCCCCCAGTCGGGCCAACACCAAGCCGATGCGCGGTCCGGCCTGGTAGCGGCCGAGGTCGAGCACGCGGATACCTTCCAGCGCCGTCTTTGGCAGGGTCATCGCTTCCTCCTTCGCTGCGAGGGCTTGCCAGCGTAGCATGGCCTCTTTGGCCATGCAAGGCGCACTTCAGGGCACCGCCCGCCCCCAGTAAGTGTAGGTCCAGGGGCGAGGCCCTCTGAGGTAAGTGGTATGAAGCTCAGCAAGACGCCACCCGGCCGCCTCAAGCAGGGCGGCGATGGGACGATCCAGGTGGCAGCCGCCGGCCAGCGGCTGCCACCACGGCGTCAGCCGCCGCTGCCAGGCCGCCACGCGCGGTTGCGGCGCCAGGCCGTGTTCGACGAAGAGCAGCTGCCCTTGTGGGCGCAGCACGCGGCGCGCTTCGGCCAGCGCCGCCTCAATGCCGGTGATGGTGCACAGCGTCCAGGTGGATACCACGGTGTCGAGGCTGGCATCGGCCAGGGGCAAGGCTTCGGCCAGGCCGTGGAGCAGGAGCACGGGCACAGAAGCCCTGGCGGCCTGCCGGCGGGCCAGGCGCAGCAGCGCCAAGGAGGGATCAAGGCCGTAGAGGCGCGTCACCTGCGCGGTGTAAAAGGGAAGGTTCAAGCCCGAGCCGATGCCCAGCTCGAGCACCTGCCCGCCGGCCTGCGGGATCAGCTGCACCCGATAGGGCGTCAGCTCGCGGCTGCGCATCACCAGGTGCAGCAGGCGGGGCAAGATCAGGCGGCGGTACAGGCCCATCGGGTGCGGGCTCCTGGCGTTTAGGGCTGCGGCGCTCCGGCCGCTTCGCCGTACGCCCGCGCCAGCACTTCTACCGGATGCAGCACTTCGGCAGCCAGGCCGTGGCGCGTCGCCCCGTAGCGCAGCTGCACGATGCAGCCCGGGTTGCCGGTGGCGATGACCTGAGGGCGCAAGGCGGCAAGATGCCGCAGCTTGCGCTCCAGGAGCTGCTGTGCCATCTCGGGGTGCACCAGGTTGTAGATGCCGGCACTGCCACAGCACCAGTCGCTTTCGGGCACCTCGAGCAGCTCTAGCGCCGGCACCTGCCGCAGCAGCTGGCGCGGCGGGGCAGCAATGCCCTGGCCGTGCAGCAGGTGGCAGGGGTCGTCGTAAGCCACGCGCAGCGGCAGGGGTGCCAGCGGCCCGCGCAGGGGCGCGCTGGCCAGCAGCTCGCTGACGTCGCGTACGCGGGCACTGAAGGCGGCGGCGCGCTCGGCAAAGCGCGGGTCGTCGCGCAGCAGCTCGCCGTACTCTTTGAGCATGGCACCGCAGCCGGCGGCGTTGCTGATGACCCAGTCGGCACCTGCGGCTTCAAAAAGGGCAAGGTGGTGGCGTGCCAGCTGCCGCGCCGCTTCCAGTTCGCCGGCGTGGGCCTGCAAGGCACCACAGCAGCGCTGCCCTGCCGGCACGAGGACGCGGTAGCCGTTGCGCGCCAGCACCTGTACCGTGGCCTGGTTGAGCTGCGGCAAGAGCACGGGCACCACGCAGCCAGTAAGCAGTGCCACCGTGCCTTTTCCCGTGCCCACAGCGGGGGTCACGGCGGGCAGCCGGCGCCAGGTGCGCCAGGGGGGCAAGGGCGGCAGCAGGGCCTCGCGCGCGCCCAGGGCCGGCGCCAGGCGCCACAGGCCGCTGGCGCGCAGCAGCTTCTGCATGCCGCTGGCCTGGTACAGGCGCAGGAAAAGGGCAGCCACGCGCAGCCCCGCCGGCGAGGGCACAAGGCGGCACAGGAGCCACCGCACCAGCCAGGGCTTGGGGTGCGCCGCTGTCACTGTGGCACGGCCGGCCACCAGCAGCTCGCCGAACGCGACGCCGGCCGGGCAAGCCGTCTCGCAGGCGCGGCATCCCAAGCAGAAATCGAGTGCGGCGGCGATGTCCGTCGCCGCCAGCTCGCCCTGCGCCACCAGGTACAGGAGATCGAGACGGCCGCGGGGCGAGGCGGCTTCGTTGCCCGTCAGGCGATACGTGGGACACTTGGGCAGGCAAAAGCCGCACTTGATGCAGCTGGTCTGGGCGTGCTGCACGGCGCGGTGCAGCGGCGAGGGAGCAGAAGCGGTGCTGGCCACTTCAAGCATCACGTGCCATCCTTATCCGGGCTCGCCAAGGCGGCGAGGCGTTACAAATCGGCCGCGGTGCGCCCGGGGTTGAGGACCCCTTGGGGGTCGAACTGCTGCTTGTAGCGCCGCAAGAGCGAGGCGCCGCGCACTTCCCCCCACAGGTCGAGCTGCCGGCGCAGCGCCGCCGGGGCGTGTTCGACGACGCAGTAACCCGCCTGCGCGCTGACCGCCGTCCGCACCTGCTGCAGCCAGGCCTGAACTTGCGGGGCACTCACGGCCTCAGGCAAGGCCACGTGGGCCAGCACCTGGCCGTGCGGGTAGTCGGCCAGCCAGGCCAGCCGCCCTCCCGGGGGCGCCGGCAGCTGCGGCAAGGTGGTGGCCAGCGCCGAGGGCAGCAGGCCAAGGCGCAGGCCGAAGCGCTCGGCGGCATTTGCCTGCGGCGCGCGCCAGGCTTCGCCCCACGCCCACAGGGCAAGCAGCGCCTCGCCACCGAGCACCGCCGTCTCCCGCGCCCCATGAGTCTCGCAGATGGCTTTGCCGTCGCGCAGCTGGCGGGCCACCGCCTCGTGGGTGCCGTCGACGTCGAGCACCCAGAGCACCTCTCCGTCGCGGATCGGCAGCGACTGCAAGGGAGGGCAGGTGGCGGCCGCTGCGGCGTCGAGCAGCAGCAGAGCCGAGGGCAGCAGCGGGGAGCGGCGCACCGCCGCCGCAGCGGCGGCAGCCGCCGCCAGGGCAGGGAATATCGCCACCAGTGCCTGGTTCTCTTCGGGCAGTGCGGCCAGGCGGTAAGTCGCCTCCAGCACCACCCCGAAAGCCCCCAGCGAGCCGATGAACAGCTTGTTCATGTCGTAGCCGGCCACGTTCTTCACCACCCGGCCGCCAAAGCGCACCAGGGCGCCGTCTGGCAGAGCCACGCGTACCCCGAGCACCAAGTCGCGCAGGCTGCCGTAGCGCAGACGCTTGACGCCGCTGGTGTTGGTAACCAGCAGGCCGCCCAGACTGGCCGCCGTGCCGGGAAAGCCCAGGGGCAGGAACTGCCGCTGCGGCAAGGTGGCCCGGTAGACCTCGCGCAGGGGCAGCCCGGCTTCGGCCGTCAAGGTGAGGTTGGCGGCGTCGTACTCCACAAGGCGCTGCAAGGCAGCCAGGGAAAGGGCCAGGTCGTAGCGGCGCGGCAGGCCGCCCAGGTGCATCTGCGTGCCCTGCCCCCAGGGCACCAGCGCCAGGCCTTCGCGGCCGGCAAACGCCACTACCGCTGCCGCTTCCTCCAGGGTGGCGGGCTCTACTACCGCGGCCGGGGGCACCTCGCCAATGGCAAAGCGTGCCGTGCAGGCAGCGGCCGTGCGCACGCGCTCGGCGCCCACCAGGGCTTCCAGGCGGGCCAGCACAGAAGGGGTGAGGCTCATGCGGCATCAGAAAACAGGCTGAGGGGGAAGATCTTCTTCGGGTTGCACAAGTCCTCGGGGTCATGGGCCCGCTTGAGGCGCCGCATCACTTCCAGATCCGTGGCGGAAAACATGAGCAGCATCTCGTTTTGCTTCTCGATGCCCACGCCATGCTCCCCGGTGATGCTGCCGCCCAGGGCCACGCAGACTTCGAGGATCTCCCGCCCTGCCTGCAGCACCTTGGCCGTCTCTTCGGGGCGGAACTTGTTGAACGGGATCCCCGGGTGCAGGTTGCCGTCGCCGGCGTGGGCCAGGTTGACGATGGACAAGCCATAGCGCTTGCCGATGGCGATGACCTGCCGCAGGGCTTCGGGCAGCTTGGTGCGCGGCACACAGCCGTCGACGATGTAGCAGTGTGGGGCCAGGCGAGCCATGGCGCCAAAAGCGGCGCGGCGGCTCAGCCACAGCCGCGCGCTCGCTTCGGCATCTTGCGCCGTTTCGATGCTGATCACGTCGTGGGCTTTGCAGATCTCGGCCACGCGGTCGACGGTGCGCGGCATGTCGTCGCGCAGGCCGTCGAGCTCGATGATCAGCGCCGCCCCGGCCTGCTCCGGGTAGCCGACGTGAATGGCCTGGTCGATGACCCGCATGATGGCCCGGTCGAGCAGCTCCAAGGCGGCCGGCAGGATGCCGGCGGCAATAATTGCCGAGACGGCGCTGGCAGCATCCTCCACGCTTTTAAACAGGGCCAGCTGCGTCACCACCGCTTCGGGCAGCCGCAGCAAGCGCACCACGATCTTGGTGACAATGCCCAGGGTGCCTTCCGAGCCCACCAGCAGCCCGGTGAGGTCGGCACCGGGCTGGTCGACCACCTTGCCGCCCACTTCCACGATGTCGCCGCCGGGCAGAACCACCTCCAGCCCCAGGATGTGGTTGCTGGTGATGCCGTACTTCAAACAGTGCATGCCGCCGGCATTGGTGGCCACGTTGCCGCCGATGGTGGAAACCACCTGGCTGCCCGGGTCGGGCACGTACGTGTAGCCGTAGCCGTGGGCGGCAAGCAGCTCTTTGAGGTCCTGGTTGATCACCCCCGGCTCGACCACCGCCGCCTGGTTGTCGAGGTCGATTTCCAGCACGCGGTTCATGCGGGCCAGCTCGATGACAATGCCACCGTGGGTGGGAATGGCCCCGCCGCTGATGGCGGTGCCGGTGCCACGGGCGATGTAGGGCACGCGGTGCTGGTGGCACCAGCGCACGATTTGCGAGACCTGCGTAGCCGTCTCGGGAAAGACCACCGCCAGGAGGTCGCGGCCGCGAAAAACCGAGGCGTCGTAGCAGTAGACGGCACGCTCGGCACGCGAGGTGAGCACGTGTTCTTCGCCGACGATGGCCGCCAGCCCCTGACGGGCCTGCTCTACGTCCATCCCCCGTTCCTTCTGCTTGCCTTTGCTGCTGCCCTCGAGTGTACCTGACTTTGTCGCAGCGCACAAGCCGGCTCTGGCTTGTGCTGGCCGGAAGGGATCTGGTAGGCTTCCTGGCCAGCGGGCGATGGCTGTCCATCCCTTGTCAGAGGAGGACCCCCATGCAGTTTGGCTTCAGCTTGCCCAGCCGCGGGCCGGCGGCGACGACGCAGAACCTGCGCACCCTGGCCACCCACGTCGAGGCGCTGGGTCTTGATTCTGTCTGGGTGAGCGACCACATCCTGGTGCCTAAGACGATTCGTTCGTTTTATCCCTACGACCCGCAGGGGCGCTTTCCCACCCCGCCCGAGCAGGCTTACTTCGAGCCGCTGACCACGCTCACCTTTCTGGCGGCCTGCACGCAGCGCGTGCAGCTTGGCACCAGCGTACTCATTTTGCCTTACCGCAACGTGCTCCTCACCGCCAAAGTGGTGGCGACGCTGGACACCCTGGCCGGCGGCCGGGTGCTGCTGGGCGTAGGGGTGGGCTGGATGGAGGAGGAGTTCGTGGCCCTGGGCCTTGACACCTTCCACCAGCGCGGGGCGGTCACCGACGAGTACATCCAGGCGCTGCGGGTGCTGTGGACAAGCGACGATCCTCGCTTTGAGGGGCGCTTCGTGCGCTTTGCCGACATTGGCTTTGCCCCCAAGCCGGTGCGCCGCCCGCATCCGCCCATCTGGGTAGGCGGCCACACGCCGGCAGCCATCCGCCGCGCCGCGCGCCTGGGTGACGGCTGGCATCCCATTGGGCTGCGGCCTCCGGCTGGCCTGGCCCCTGAGGAGATGCGGCAGGCGGTGGCACAGCTGCGCGAGGAAGCGGCACGCGCCGGCCGCAACCCGCAGGAGATCACCATCTCGTTTCGCGCGCCGCTGGTCTTCCGCGAGGCCGCCAGCGGCCCGCGCACACCGCTTACCGGCAGCCCGGCGGCCATCCAGGAGGACATCGGCCGCTACGCCGACTGCGGCGTCAGCCACCTGGTCTTTGACGTGCAGACCACCGAAGTGGCCGAGATGCAGCGCGTCATGGAGCGCTTTGCCCGCGATGTGCTGCCTGCGGTGCGCGCCCAGGGCCAGTGACCATGCTGCCGCGAACCGCTGAGGTGGTGATCATTGGCGGCGGCGCCGTGGGGGTGAGTACGGCCTACCACCTGGCAGCCCTGGGGGCCAAGGACGTGGTGCTGCTGGAAAAAGACGCCCTGGGGGAAGGCTCTACCGGGCGCTGCGCCGGCGGCGCGCGGCTGGAGTTCTCCACGGCGATCAACATCCAGTTTTCGCAGCTGGCCTTTGCCAAGCTGGCGCGCTTTGCCGAGGAGGTGGGGGTTGACCCCGGCTTTCGCCGCATTGGCTACCTGATGCTGGCGACTTCCGACTTGGCGCTGGCGCAGCTGCAGCGCAACCGGCCGCTCTATGCCCAGTTCCAGCTTCCGGTGGAGTACCTGACGCCGGAGGAGGTGCGCTATCGCTGGCCGTACATCCACACCGAGGATGTGCGCGGGGCAACGTACTGCGCCTGCGATGGCTACCTGGGGCCGCACGAAGTGGTGCAGGGCTATGCCCAGGCGGCGCGGCGTCTGGGGGTGCGCATTTACCAGCAGACGCCGGTAATCGACGTCCTGGTGGCCCACGGCCGGGTGCAGGGGGTAAGGACGCCGCAAGGGGACATCGCCGCGCCGGTGGTGCTCAACGCCGCCGGCCCCTATGCCGCCGTAGTGGGACGCATGGTGGGGCTTGAGATTCCTGTCAAGCCCATCCGCCGCCAGGTGTTTATCAGCGGCCCGGTGCCGGGGCTGCCCGACGAAACGCCGCAGATTATCGACCTGGGTGCCGGCACCACTTACCGGCGGGAAGGCGAAGGCTACATGCTGTACGGGCCCCAGGACCGGGAGCCCAGCTTCAACACCACGGTGGACTGGGAAGCCACGGTATGGGCCTGCGAGCGGGCGGCGCACCGCCTGCCGGCGCTGGCCCAGGCCCGCATCGTGCGCGGCTGGGCTGGGTTGTACGAGATCTCCCCGGACAACCATGCCATCCTTGGGCCGGCGCCGGGGGTAGAGGGCTTTTTCCTGGCCAACGGCTTTAGCGGCCACGGCTTCATGCACAGCCCGGCCACCGGGCAGGTGGTGGCCGAGCTCATCCTGTACGGCCAGGCCCGCACCCTTGACGTGTCCCCGCTGCGCCTGGAGCGCTTTGCCCAGGGGACCCTGCTGCACGAAACGCTGACCATGCACACCTGAGAGACCTGCTTTGCGGGAGGAGACGATGGAGGGCTGGGTGCTGTGGTTTGGCCGGCTGGCCGTGACCGCCTTTTTTGCCACTGCTTTTGGGCAATCGGCGGCTGACAAGTGGCTCGACCGCGCCGGCAACCTCGCCTTTCTCCGCGAGCACTTTGCCGCTTCTCCCCTGCGCGCCCTGGTCCCTTTTCTCTTCTGGACCATCACCGTGCTCGAGTCGCTCGCCGGAGGGCTGTGCGGCTTGGGGGCACTGCAGCTGCTGGTCGGCCTGGGCAGTGGCCTGGCGCTGCTGGGCATGGTTTTTGCCGTGGTGTCGCTGCTCTGTCTCTTTTTCGGGCAGCGCCTGGCCAAGGACTACGCGGGGGCGGCGGTGCTGGCCAGCTACATGGCCGTCGCCCTGCTGGGCCTGATCCTGCTTGGGTTCCGTGGCGGCTAGCGCGGGGCGAGCGCGTCGCCCCACTGCGTCCAGCCGGGTCGCAGCTGGCGGGCGAAGAGCTCCAGGTAGGGGCCGGGGCTGCAGCGCTCGATAACATCGTAGAGCTCGTCGGGTTTGCGCGAGTGCTCGCGCTTGCGGCTGACGATGATGTTGGCTTGCCGCCGTCCCGGCGCCAGAGTGCGCAGGTTGCCCCGCGTGCCAAAGAGAACCAGCTCGGTCACGTTGCGGAAGTAAAAGCCCACGCCGCGCCGGTCCGGGCCGCCGTCGCGGCGCACTTTGTACCACACCAGGGTGGTTTTGTAAGTAAAGCCCCAGCGTTCCATGACTTCAAGGCCTTCGCGCAGCAGGGCGTTGGGCACCCAGAGGTAGAGATGGCTTTGCGGCAGGGCCAGCTCGGCCACCGGCAGGGCGAGGATATCGGCCAGGGTGAGGGTAGGGTAGCGGGCAAGGCGGCGGTGTTCGGGGGCCATCTTGCCGGTACGGTTGGTGAAGCGCCAGGGCGGGTCGGCCAGGATGGTGCCGAAGCGGCCTTGCACCTGGGCCCGCAGCGCGGCTGCCGGTGTCGCCTGCGCAGGCAGGGCGTCGGGCATCGGCCCCCTCTCCGCAAGTCCTCAGCGCGCCAGGCTGCCCACGAAGCTGCCCACCAGGCCGCCCAGGGCGGCGCCGGCGATCATCCAGCGCATCAGGCGGGCTTCGGTGCGGGCCATTTCCGCGCGCAGTTCGTGCAAGACGCGCTGCACTTCGGTGCGCAAGTCCTGGTTTTCGTTATGTAGGTTCTGGAGCTCGGTGCGCACTTCGGTCCGCAGCTCCTGGTTTTCGTTGCGCAAGCGCTGCATCTCGGTGCGCATTTCAGTGCGTAGCTCCTGGATTTGGCCATGCAGCTCGGCGCGTAGGGTTTGGTTTTCAGCGCGCAGTTCCTGGAATTGACCCTGGACGTCGGTGCGCAGGCCCTGGAGCTCGGTGCGCAGGCTTTGGTTTTCAGCGCGCAGTTCCTGGAGTTGACCCTGGACCTCAGCACGCAGTTCCTGGATTTGACCGTGGACCTCAGTGCGCAGGCCTTGGAGATCAGCGCGTAGGGTTTGGTTTTCAGCGCGCAGTTCCTGGAATTGGCCGTAGACCTCGGTGCGCAGCCCTTGGAGATCAGCGCGTAGGGTTTGGTTTTCAGCGCGCAGTTCCTGGAATTGACCCTGGACCTCAGCACGCAGTTCCTGGATTTGACCGTGGACCTCAGTGCGCAGGCCTTGGATTTGACCCTGGACGTCGGCCCGTAGTTCCTGAATTTGGCCGTAGACCTCGGTGCGCAACCCTTGGAGATCGGTGCGCAGTTCCCGGATTTGGCTGCGCAGGCCCTGGAGCTCGCCGCGCACTTCGGTGAGGTCGCTTCGGGTCGCCAGCTCGGTGACTTCGGGCTCGCAGAGCACCTCGGCCAGTGCCTCGGCCTGCGCCACGGGCATGCCACTGTCGACGAGGCGGTTTCGCAGGCGTAAGGGATTGAACAGCAGCATGGCTGCAATCCTCCTGCCGCCATTATAGCACGCTGGCGCTCGGGCGCGGCCGGAAAGCTACAGCACTTCCTCGGTAGGGGAAGTGACCTCGCCGAGCCGCCGCAGGGCCGGCGGCGGCAGCCCGGCGTAGAGGTGCTGCAGCCGGGCGTTGATCTCGGCGTTGGCGCGGGCAAAAAGACTGCGCCCTTCGGCGTCGCATTCCACAAGAAACGGCCCCAGGTTTTCTACCTCCAGCACCCACAGCGCCTGCGCCAGGCCGAGCTCCTCTTTCCAGAAGACGTCCTTGACGCGGCGGATGCCTTTGCCGTACGTGGCGCCCAGGCCGTACCCCACGGTGGTGAGGTAAACGGCGCCAAAGCGGCGAAAGGCGCTCTCGTACACCTCCGGCTGCATGCCGCCTTTGCCGATGATGGCGCGCACGCCGTAGCGCTCGAGCAGCAGCGGCACGTACTTGGCAAAGCGGAAGCTGGCGGTGGCGGTTACCGAGGGCATGCGGTACTGCCCGGGCGCCACCTCGCTCACCGCCGGAGAGCAGTGAAAGTTGACGTTGCAGGTGCGCAGGTCAAGCGGCGGGGCAAGGCCGCGCTCAAAAAGCTGCCGGTACACGCCCTCGCGGCCGGTAAAGAGCAGCCCGCTGAGGAAGACGGCGTCGCCAAGCTGCAAGGCCCGCACGCTCTCCTCGCTCAGGGGCAGCTGCAGGTGCACTTCGCGCATACCGGGCGGGGTGGCCTGGGTCATGGCGGCGCTCCTTCAGGCAATGCCGTCGCGGCGGTAGTAGGGGGTGAACCACTGCGGATCTTCGCGGTACGTGACGCGGTTGTCGGCGTCGATGCGGGCGCTCATGCGCCGGTGGGCAAAGCAGAACTGCTGGATGGCCACCGGCATGCCCCCGGTGTGGGTGTAAGCAATTTCGACGTGCACGTCCATGATGCTGCTGTCGCCAGGAAAGCCCATGGCGCCAAAGCCGGTGGCGTTGCCCAGCGCCAGCAGTTCCTCTTCCAGGGCGGCGATGTCCGGGTCGGGATGGCGGTCGCCCACCAGGCGCAGGCAGGCCGCTTCTTTGGCCAGGCGCACGCAGACGTCTTTGGTGCCGCCGATGCCCAGCCCCACCACCAGCGGCTGGCAGGCCATGCCGCGGCGGAAGAACTCGCTGATGCTGTCGAGGAAAAAGCGCTTGATGCCGTCAAGGCCGTCGGCCGGAAAGAGCATGCGGTAGTCGCCGCCAAATAGCCCGCCCTTGTGCACCACGGTGAGGTCGAGCCAGTCGGCGTCGGGCTCGAAGCTGTAGTCCACCGTGGGGGCGTGCACGCCGACGTTGTTGTTGGGGTCCTTACGCGTCAGCGGGTGCACGCGGTTGGGGCGCAGGGGAATGGCGGCGGTGGCATCGGCCGTGGCCTGGCGCAGCGCCCGCTCCAGGGCCACCATGCCGCCCTCGATGCGGGGCCTCGTTGCCCACCTTGGCGTAAAAGCGCGGCAGACCGGTATCGGCACACATGGGGCGCTGCTCGGCAATAGCCAGCTCGTAGTTCTGCACGATCTGCCCCAGGACGTACTTGGCCAGCTGATGGGTTTCGCGCTCGTGCATGCGCGCCACGGCCCGGCGCACGTCTTCCGGGATCTTGATCGCTGCCAGGCGGTGCAGCTCGCAGGCCGCTTGGTAAATGGTGGCCGTGCGGATCATCGGTCTTCCTCCCGCTGCTGGCTGGGGAACAGCGCCCGGCGCAGCCAGTCGCTAACAATGGCCCGCTTGAGCCCCTGGATGGCACGCGAGGGACGCAGCTGCAAGGGGCAGACCTCGGTGCAGTTGGCCAGGGTGTGGCAGCGCCAGCAGCCGTGCTCGCCGCCCACGGCGGCCAGGCGCGCCGCCCGCGCCCCGTCGCGGGAGTCGTGCACCAGGGTAAAGGCGCGGTTGAGCGCCGCCGGCCCCAGGTACTGCGGGTCTTGCGCCAGCATGGTGCACGCCGCGTAGCAGGCGCCGCAGGTGATGCACTGAAGGTGCGGGTCGATGGTCTGCCGCTCGCGCCCCTGCGGGGCCAGGCGCACCGGCGCAGCCGCCTCCCCAGCCGGAACAAAGTAGCCCATGGCGGCGCGGTACTTGTCCATAAAGGGGGTAAAGTCAACGAGCACGTCTTTGATGACCGGCAGGTGGCGCAAGGGAGTGATGCGCAGCCGCGGCCCCTTCAGGCGGGCCAGCGAGGTGCGGCAGGCCCAGCGCGGAATGCCGTTGACCATCACCGTGCAGGTGCCGCACATGCCCAGGCGGCAGGCGTAGCGAAAGGCCAGCGAGCGGTCGTGGTGGCGCTGGATGTACAGCAGGGCGTCGAGCACGGTCAGCTTCTCCCGCGCCGGCACCCGGTACGTGACCAGCCGCCCCGCCGTGTCCTGCGCGGGATCGTAGCGGTAAACCTCCACCAGCCACTCCATGGCGCCCTCAGGCAAACTGCACGAAGAAGAAAAACAGCCCGGCCCCCAGGGCAGCCAGCAGCCACACCAGGCCGCGCTGCCAGCGCTCGCCAAAGCCCAGGTCGAGGAGCATGACGCGGATGCCGGCCATGGCGTGCAAGAGCACGAGGGCCAAAACGGCGATGCGCACCGGCCGCAAGTAAGGGTTGAGCCAGTGCCAGGGCAGCAGCACCAGCAAGGCCAGCGACGCCAGGCGCTGCACCAGCCAGGTCCACATGCCCAGGTAAGCCGGCTTGCCGCTGGCCGGCAAGGAGGGCCTGGCCATCACTCCCCCTCCTGCGCCAAGTAAGCCCTTTCGGGCGTGCCCGTGGCCGGCGGCTTGAGGCGGGAAAAAACCACCGGCTGGCGCCACAGGCGCCAGGCTTCGCCCTCGCGCTGCACGTAGACGTTGTAGAGCTGGCCGTCGTCCGGGTGCGGGTAGTCGCTGCGGTAGTGCGACCCCCGGCTTTCTTGTCGCTCCAGGGCGCTGGCCACGATGAGGTCAGAAACGGTGAGCAGGCTGTCGAGGTTCAGCCACTCCTGCCACTCCAGGTTGAGGCGCGGCGTGCCGTGCACGCGCACGCGCGCAGCACGCCACCGCAAGTGCGCTAAGGCTTCCTGCGCCGCCTTGAGGTCGCTCGCGTGGCGCACCAGCCCCGCCTTTTCCCACATCAGCGCCTTGAGCTCGTCGCGCAAGGCGTAGACGTCTTCCTCTCCAGCGGCGGCAAAGGGCGCCACCGCCCACGCCAGGGCAGCGCGCACCTGCGCCTCGTCAAGGGGCGGCAGTGCCCGGCCGGCAAGGTAGGCCGCCATGCTGTCGCCGGCAATTCCCCCAAAGACGGTGGAGCAGGCCACGCCGTTGCCGCCCAGGCGGTTGGCGCCGTGCACGCCTCCGGCGTCCTCGCCGGCCACGAAGAGCCCTTCGAGGTTGCTGCGGCAAGCCGTGTCGATTTTCACCCCGCCCATGAGGTAGTGCGCGGTGGGCGAGACTTCGACCGGCTCGCGCGCCAGGTCAAAGCCCATGTCGCGGCAGCGCGCCACCATGCCCGGGAAGTGCTGCTCCACGAACGCCGCGCCCAGGTGCGAGACGTCGAGGTACACGCCGCCGTGCGGCGTGCCGCGCCCGGCCATGATTTCCAGATAGGCGCTGCGCGCCACGATGTCGCGCGTGGAGCGCTCCAGGCGCTGCGGGTCGTACTTGGCCATGAAGCGCTCGCCGCGGCCGTTGAGCAGGTGGCCGCCGGCGCCGCGCAACCCCTCTTCGAGCACCGTGCCGCTCATTCCCGACTCGCCTACCAGCAAGCCGGTGGGGTGAAACTGCACCATCTCCATGTCCACCAGGCGGGCACCGGCACGAAAGGCCATGGCCAGGCCGTCGACGGTCTTTTCTGCCGAGGCGGCGGTGATTTTGTACATCGTGGGGCCGCCGCCGGTGGCCAGCAGCGTGGCTTTGGCGCGGATGACCAGGAAAGTGCCGCGCCGCACGTCGAGGCACAGCGCCCCGGCAACGCCGCCGCCGTCGGCGCTGGGCAGCAGCGCCAGGGCACGGTGGTCCTCCAGGGTGGGAAGGCCGTGGCGCAGCACCTGCTCTGCGAGGCGGTTCATGATCTCGATGCCGGTGAGGTCGCCGCGGTGCACGGTGCGGTCAAAGGACTGCCCGGCAAAGGGCTTCTGGTGCAGGGTGCCATCAGGGTTGCGGTCAAAAAAGCACCCAAAGCGGCTTTCCAGCTCGCGGATGCGCTCGGGCGCCTGCGCCACCAGGGTCCAGGCCAGCTCCTGGTCGTTCAAGTACGCCCCCCCGGCCAGGGTGTCGCGAAAGTGCAGCTCCAGGGAGTCCTGGGGGTGCAGCACGGCGTTGTAGCCACCCTGCACCATGCGCGTGCAGCCAGACTTGCCCAGCAGGCCCTTGACCAGGATGTGGATCGAGGCGCGAGGCTGGGCGTCGTGGGCGTGCAGGGCGGCAAGCAGGCCGGCGCCGCCGCTGCCCAGGATAAGGATGTCGGTGGTCAGCGTCTCGTAAGCGGGCAAGGTCATGGTTTCGCGTCCCGGCACGAGGGGCCTGCCTCTGACTATAGCTTGCCCCTGACGCCGGAGTCAACCGGCCGCGGCGGCGGCACACAAAAGGCTTGCATGAGCGGGAGAGGTGGGCGAAACTAGGGCACACGGCTTGCCAGAAAGGACGGGGCATGGACATCTTTGCCAAAATCGCCGAGCAGAAGATCCGCGAGGCTATGGAGCGCGGGGAGTTCGACAACCTGCCCTTCCACGGCATTCCCGTCATTCCCGAGGACCTCTCGAGCGTCCCCGAGGACCTGCGCATGGCCTACCGCCTGCTCAAAAACGCCGGCGTGCTGCCCGAAGAGCTGCAGCTGCGCAAGGAGATCCTTACCCTGCAGGACTTGCTCAACGCCTGCTACGACGAAGAAACCCGCCAGGAGCTGCAGGTGGAGCTCAACGACAAGATCCTGCGTTACAACATCATGATGGAGCGCCGCGTGCGTGGCGCCGCGCACCGGCAGTACCACGCCAAGATCCTGCGCAAGCTGCGCGGGCGGCGGCCGCTCTGATCGCCAGCAAGAAGCGAGGCGATGCGCAGCGGACGGTTTCGCGGTTTTGAAGTGACGTTGCCCGAGCCCGGCGAGGCGTGACCGGCATCCGTGCAGAGGAGAGAGAAAATGAGCGATCAGGCGCTGGTGGACAAGCTGGAGCGCGTGTGGCGCTCGCTCGAAGAACTGGGGGCGACGCTGAGCGAGGAGGAGTGGAAGCGGCCTACCGACTGCCCCAAGTGGTCGGTGCAGGACCACCTGTCCCACATCGTGGGCACCGAGGCCACCCTGCTGGGGCGGCCGGCGCCAGAGCACACGCCGCAGGACATGAGCCACGTGAAAAACGACATCGCCCGACGCAACGAGATCCAGGTGGACTGGCGCCGCTCGCGCCGCGGCGCGGAAGTGCTGGCCGAGTTCCGTGAGGTGACCGGAGAGCGCCTGCGCCGGCTGCGGGCCATGACCCCGGAGGACTTTGCCGCCCCCACGCAGACGCCGGTGGGGCCGGGAACGGTGCGGGATTTCCTGGAGATCCGCATTTTTGATTGCTGGGTGCACGAGCAGGATATGCGCCGCGCCGTAGGGCGCCCCGGCCACCTGGAGGGGCCAGTGGCCGAGCACGCCGTGGGCCGCATCGCCCTGGCCATGCCGTACGTGGTGGGCAAGAAGGCGCAGGCCCCTGACGGCACGACGGTGGTCTTCGAGGTGACGGGGCCGGCCGGCCGCACCCTGGCCATCGGCGTGGAAGGAAGGCGGGCCAAGCCGCTGGAGACCGTCCCCGCCTCGCCCACGGTGCGCCTGACCATGGACGTGGAGACGTTCAACTGCCTGGGCTGCGGCCGCTGGGATCCAGAATGGGTGCTGCAGCAAGGCAAGGTGCGCCTCAGCGGCGACACCGCCCTGGGCGAAACCATCGTGCGGCAGATGAACTTCATGATCTGATCAGCCTTTTTCCACCTCCACCTGGGCGGTAAAGCGCGCCTGCCCGGCGGCAAAGCCAAAGAGGTCGACGGCGGCGTCGGGCAGACAGGCCTCGCCGTCGGTCAGCTCGTTCAGCCCGGCCCACCCGTCGCGGATCCACGCCGTGCCCGGAGGCAAGCGCGGCGTCACCTGCGCCCGCGCTGCGAAAACCCCGCGCGCGTTGACCACCCGGATTGGGTCGCCCTCGCGCAGGCCGCGCGCCGCGGCGTCGGCCGGCGACAGCCACAGCCGCGGTTCGGGATCCAGCCGCGCCAGAGTGGGCAAGGCGCGGCCGTGGTCATAAAAGGCGTGGAAGTGGGTGAGGGTGCGCCCCTGCTGCAAGGTCAGGGGATAAGGCAAGGGCGGCGGCGGTTCGTAGATCGGCAGCGGCGGCAGGCCTAGCTCGGCGGCACGCTGGGAGTAAAACTCCACCTTGCCCGAGGGGGTAGGGAAGCGGCGGTCGGGGTAGGCCACGGGCGACACGTGCAGCGGCGCTATGCCACCCCGGGCACGCAACTCGGCCACCGTGAGGTGGCCGGTGCAGGGGTGGTCGAGAATGGCATTGATCACCTCTTCTTCGCTCTGCCAGGGATAAAACCCCTCCAGTCCCAGGCGTGCCGCCAGCGCCCTGAGGACCCAGGCCAGCGGGCGCGCCTCCTGTGGCGGCTCCAGGACTTTCTCCATCAGGTAGAGATGGGTGTTGGTCATCTTGCACCCCAGCTCTTCGAGCCAGGCGGTGCCGGGCAGCACGAGGTGGGCAAAGCGCCGCGCCGTGTCGCTCAGAAAGAGGTCGTGGCAGACCACGAGGTCGGCGTGCGCCAGTCCCGCGGCCACCTCTCCGGCGGCGGCAAAGGAAGAGAGCATGTTGGTGCCAAAGAGCAACAGCACGCGCACTTGCCCTTCCAGCAGCGCCGCGGTGAGGCGGGCCATCTGGTTGGGCAGGTACCTGCCCGGCGGGCGCACGTCCTCGGCGGTGATGCTGGCCAGGGCCTGGCCGTGGCTGGCGGCGCCGTGGCGCGGGCCAAAGCCGCCGCCGGGAATGCCCAGGTTGCCGGTGAGGGCAGGGAGGCAAGCGATGGCGCGGCTGGCCTGCCAGCCGTTGGCGCCTTTGTGCATCGAGCTGCCGCCCAGCACGATCATCGCCGGCCGCGTGGTGGCGTAGCGGCGCGCCAGGGCCACGATGCGCGCGGCCGGCACGCCAGTGATCGCTTCCGCCCAGGCCGGAGAAAACGCCTGCACGTGCGCTGCCAGCTCGGCAAAGCCCACCGTGTGGCGCGCCACGAAGTCGCGGTCGTACAGTCCCTCGCCGATGAGCACGTGCATCAGCGCCAGGGCCAGCGCCGCGTCCGTGCCCGGGCGCAGGCAGAGGGCCTCGTGCGCCAAGTCGGCAGCTTCGCTGCGGCGCACGTCGATGGCCACCAAGAAGGCGCCGCGCCGCTTGGCGGCCACCAGGTGGCGGGCGGTGTTGGGCTGGCTGGTGAGGTTGGCTCCCCAGAGAAGGATCAGCCGGGCGTGCGCGCTCATGTCCTCTTTGGTGTGGGTGGCCAGCACGCCGGTCAACCCCAGGCCAAAAGCCCCCAGCCCCCAGCAGATCATCGTCGGGTTCCACCACTGGCAGCCGTAAAAGTTGGCAAAGCGCCGCAGCAGCTGCGCGCCGATGCGCGTGCCGTAGCTGGTGCTCAGCGCCCCGTGGCCGGCCCAGATGCCCACCGCCTCGCGCCCGGCGGCCTGCATGCGCTGTACCATGAGCGCGAGGGCCTCTTCCCAGCTCACCTCGCGCCAGGAATCCGCAAGCCGGCGGCGCAGCAGCGGCCGCCGCAGGCGGGCCGGACTGCTCAAGATCTCGCCGGCAGCCTGGCCGCGCACGCAGAGAAAGCCCTGGCTGTCGGGGTTGTCGCGATCGCCCCGGATCTCCAGCAGGCGGCCGTCTTCGACCGTGACGAGCATGCCGCAGAGGGTGGGGTGGCAGTTCATCGGGCACATGGTGCGCACGGTGCGCCGCAGCTCGCCCATGGGGATCCTCCTCCGTACGGGTTGCCGCCGCAGTCTACGCCACCTGCCCCTGGAAAACAAGGGAAGGTGGCGCCCTGCGGCCTGGCGTTTTTTTATGCAGCGCAGACAAAGTCGCGGGTTTCTACAAAGCCCATTTGCGCCAGGGCCTGGCGGATCTCGGTGCGGGCGGCCGCCCCGGCTACCGAAACCACCAGCGGCAGGCGCGCCACCCGGGGCAGGGCGTCAGGAGGGATGACCGCCGCGCCGTGGATGGTTTTGCCCAGCCGCCGCGGGTGCAGCTCGACGATGTAGGCCGGGCGCTTGCCGTGCGCCCGCAAGGCGCGGTGGAGGGCCTTGCCGGTTTCGCCAAACCCCCACAGGATGTAGGTGTCCCTGCCGGCAAGGAACGAGGCGGCAAGAAAGGCCGCCTTGCAGGCGGTAAAGCGTGACAGCGCGTACGTGGGGCTGGTGCGCGACAGCCGCTGTGGCGTGTCGCGCCACAGCAGCAGGCGCCGCGGCACCATGCCCACGTGCAGGCCGCTGGTGAGCAGGCGCAGGAGCAAGTCGTAGTCCTCGGGCCAGCCGCAGTCGCGGTAGCCAAAAGCCAGCAGGATCTCGCGGCGCACCATGAGCGTGGGATGGGCCACGGGGCACTCCACGAAGGCTTCCTGGCGCACCCGCTGCGGGCTGTCGATGCTGTTGAGCCAGCGCTCGTAAGCGCGCCGCCCCGCACGCAGAAAGCGGCGCGGGAAGAGCCGCACGTGGCAGCCCACTGCCGCCAGCTCGGGGTGGCTCAGGAGCCACTGGCTCTGCAAGGCCAGGCGCTCGCGGTGCATGAGGTCGTCGGCGTCCATGCGCGCCACGAAGCGGCCGCGGCAGTGGTTTAGGCCGGTCTGCAGCGCCGCCACCAGGCCGCGGTGCGGCGTGGCAAGCACCTTTAGGCGCGGCTCGCGGGCGGCAACGCGGCGTGCCACGGCAAGGGAGGCGTCGCAAGAGCCGTCGTCGACGAGAACACACTCCCAGCGCCGCTCGCGCTGCCGCTGCAGGCTGCGCAGGCAGGCGAGCAGGGTGGCTGCGGCGTTCCACACCGGCAGCAACACCGAAACCAGCGGCGCGTCTTGGGCCACCGCGTCAGCCCGCATCCTGCCGCCAGCGGTCCACCACCGCCTTGCCCTCGGGGGTATCCCACAGGGCGGCAATCGCCTGGCGCACCTGCCATCCCGGGTAAGGGGCACAGCCGCTTGCCAGGCGGCCCTCAAGGGGTTTGAGCCCCAGGGCATGGAGGCGGCAGAGCCCTTCCGGGGTCTGCATGACGCAGCGCCGCCCTGGCGCCTCCGCTTCCCAGTCTTCCGGCGCCGGGGCACAGAAGCCCTCGCGCCCCGTCACCGCCGGGCAGAGCACCAGAATCTCTCCCTGGCGTGGCCGCGGCCACCAGGCCAGCATGAGCTGCGGGCCGTAGCCGGCGGCAAGCAGCGCCTCGGCCTCGGCCGGCGTGGGCCAGCAGGGCCGCCGGCACAGGGCCTGGCAGCGCGGGCAAGTGCAAGGGGGAAAGGGTTCGGGCAGGGCGGTCATGGCACCCCTCTTTCTCACCAGCCCATTTTATACCACATGCGGCTTGCGCGCGCTGCCCCTACCGGCAGCCCTCGCCTCGGCAGGAGAGGCTGTGCTATGCTCTTTGCCGCCGCTCAGGCAGGAACCGGAACTGCGGCTTTCTCGGGCCGAGGGCGCATCGGGGTGGGCATGCTGGGAGCGTGGGCACTGGTCATCCTGCACCTGCTGGTGACGCTGGCGTTGTTTGCCTACACGGTGAACTGGTACGTGCTGCTGGCCTTGATGCTGCGCCGCTGGCGCAAGGTCATCCGCCAGCAGCGGCAGGGTCCTGGCCTGCCGGCCGCGCGGCAGGCGTGGCCGGCGGTGCTCGTGCAGCTGCCGGTCTACAACGAAAAGCAGGTGGTGCGGCGGGTGATTCAGGCGGCCTGCGCCCTTGATTGGCCGCGCGAGCGCCTGACGGTGCAGGTGCTCGACGACTCCACCGACGACACGCCCTGGCTGGTGGCCGCGGAAGTGGCCCGCTGGCGCACCCAGGGGGTGGACGTGCAGCACCTCAGGCGCCACGTGCGTCACGGCTACAAAGCCGGTGCCTTGCAAGAAGGGCAGAAGCGCAGCCAGGCGCCCTTTACGGCGATTTTCGACGCCGATTTCGTGCCGCCGCGCGACTGGCTCCAGAAAACCATCCCTTACTTGCTGGCCGATCCCCGCGTGGGGGCGGTGCAGACGCGCTGGACGCACCTCAACCGTGACGCCTCGCTGCTTACCCGCGTGCTGGCCCTGGCCATCGACGGCCACTTTGCCGTAGAGCAGGCTGCCCGCCTGTGGAACGGCCTGCTGGGCAACTTCAACGGCACCGCCGGAGTGTGGCGGGCAGCGGCCATCCAGGACGCTGGCGGCTGGCAAGGCGATACCCTGACGGAGGACCTCGACCTTTCTTACCGGGCGCAGCTCAGAGGCTGGCGCATCGCCTACCTGCCCGAGGTGACGGTGGCGGCAGAACTGCCGGCAGACATGCGCAGTGTCAAAGCGCAGCAGTTCCGCTGGGCCAAAGGATCGCTGCAGACGGCGCGCAAGCTCCTGCCCCGCCTCTGGCAAGCGCCGCTGCCGGGGTGGGTGAAGCTGCAAGCGACGCTGCACCTGACCGTCTACTTGATTCACCCGCTGATGCTGGCCTCGGTGGGGCTGGCCCTGCTGCAGCTGCCCCTGGTCCCGGCGCCTCAACCCCTTACGGCCGTGGACCTGGCGCTGTTTGCCGTGGGGGTGCTGGGGCCGCTGCTGAGCTACGGCGCCGCGCAACTTGTCCTTTACCGCGACGGGTGGCGGCGCCTGTGGCTGCTGCCCCTGCTGTTGCCTCTGGGGGCAGGGCTGGCGATGAACACCACGCGGGCCTTCTGGCAGGTGCTGCGGCGGCGACCCGGGGAGTTCGTGCGCACCCCCAAGCGGGGCGCCGCGCGCAGCCTGGGAGAATACCGCCTGCCGCTGTCGTGGCCGGTGCTCCTCGACGGCCTGGGCGGTGCCGGCTGCGCCGTGGCGGCATGGCTTTACGCCACCCGTGGCCACCTGGCCATGGCCGGGCTGCTGGGGCTGTACGCCCTGGGGTTCATCGCCGTCGCCCTGCTCACCTTGTGCGGCGACGGCAGGCGCGGCTAGCGCGGGCGGTGGCCACGGCGCGGCTGGTGCGCTGCGGCCGGCCGTGGTATACAGAAGGGCCGGAAACACCCTACCGCTGCTTGCAGAGGAGCAAAAAGGCGCATGAGCGCGGGACGACGACCCCTGGAAGGCATTCGCGTGCTGGAGCTGGCTTCGGTAGTCGCCGGTCCTTTCTGTGGCGCCCTGCTGGCCGAGTTTGGCGCCGAGGTGTTAAAAGCCGAACTGCCCGGCCGCGGCGACGACCTGCGGCGCATGGGCCCCGCAGAAGGGGAGTGTCACTACTGGTGGGCGCTGGAAAACCGCGGCAAGAAAGTCTTCACCCTTGACTTGCGCCACCCTCGCGGTCAGGAGATCGTGCGGCGCCTGGTGCCCCTGTGCGACGTGGTCATCGAGAACTTCCGCCCCGGCACCCTGGAGCGCTGGCACCTGGGCTGGGAGGAGCTCAGCCGCCTCAACCCGCGCCTGGTGATGGCCCGCATCACCGCCTTTGGCCAGAGCGGGCCGCGGCGCCACGGCCCCGGCTTTGCCGCCATCGGCTCGGCCTTCGGCGGTACCTGGTACCTCAACGGCGTGCCGGAGCTGCCCCCCATCCGCCCCACCCCCGTCTACCCGGACTACTTGACGGGGCTGTTTGCCGCCTTTGGCATTCTCGCTGCCCTGCGCCACCGCGACGCCACCGGCGAGGGGCAGTGGATCGACGCCGCGCTCTACGAGTCGGCCTTTCGCGTCCTGGAGTACACGGCTACCCTGTACGGCCGCCAGGGGGTGGTGCGCGAGCGGGGCCTGCGGCAGCACGTGGCCTGGCCGGGCGGTGCCTGCCAGACCAAAGACGGCCGCTGGGTGGCCTACACGGCGCCGGCGCAGCACCTCTTCGCTCGCCTCTGCGCCTTGCTGGGGCAGCCCGAGCTGGTCGACGACCCGCGCTTTGCCACGGCCGAGGCGCGGGCCGAGCACCTCGAAGCGCTGCTGCAGCAAGTGGAGGCCTGGTTTGCGGCGAGAACTTACGAGGAGGCGGCGCGCGAGCTGGAGGCGCACCAGGTGCCCTACGCTCCGATCATGAGCATTGCCGATATTTTTGCCGATCCCCACTACCGGGCGCGCGAGATGATCATCGAGGCCCCAGAGCCGCACGTTGGTGCCTTGCCGCAGCCCGGGGTGGTGCCCAAGCTGTCGCGCACCCCGGGCCGCGTCACCCACGCCGGGCCGCCTCTGGGTGCCCACACCGAGGAGATCCTCGGCGGGCTGCTGGGCCTCACGGCCGCAGAGCTTGCCGCCTTGCGCCAGGAAGGGGTGATCTAGCGCGGCGGCGCAGGCCAAGCAGGCCGCCGAGCCCGCTGGCAAGGAGCACCAGCGTGCCCGGCTCGGGCGCCGCGGCGTAGAGGGCCAAGATGCCGGCGATGTCATCGGCGTGTAGCCCGGTGAAGGCAGTATCCGCACTGACAAACGGATACATCACCGAGCCAAAGACGTCAGAATGGCCGAGCCCCAGGGCGTGGCCGACCTCGTGCACCGCCACCCAGAGCAAGTCATAGGCGGCGCCGCCCAGCCCGTTGCCCACTTCCCAGAGTTCGGCATCGTCAAAGACGACGTCCCCGGCGTGGGTTTCGGAATTCCAGGGCGGTGGCGGGAAGGCAAAGGCGAGAATGTCGCCTGGGGAAAGGGTGGTGAAGGAAAAATCAATGGCCTGCGGCAGGCCGGCAGTGGCCGTTTCGATGAAGGTGAGGTTGGCCACTGCTGCCCAGACGTCGAGGGCGGCGCGCAGGGTGTCCTTGACCACGTCTTCTGGCAAGTCGGAGGTCAGGGGCCCGAAGTGGTACAGCACCGTGGCGCTGCCCAGCCCGGGGCCATCCCAGCCAGGACCGAACAGGGAGTAACTCCAGGCCGGCCACGGGCGGCCAAGCAGGCTGACGGCCAGTCCCACGCCGAGGAGAATCACTTTGATGCCTCGCATGTCGCTGCTCCTCCCTTGGCTCCCCGTGCGTGCCCCTGGCAGGCCTCCGCATGCAAAGGCCGTGCTCGTTTCGGCTTCGCCTGCTGGCGGCAGGAACCGCATTTTGTCTCTCTTCGCATACAGGGCTCAGCTGTCGTGGAAGCGACGCATCCGCTAGGCCTGGGGAGCGGCAGCGCCGCCTTGATGCGGGCGGCCCGGCCGGTGGTAGAGTGGCAAGCAATCCGACACCGCCCGCCCGCCTGCCGCCCAAAGGGCAAGAATTCCAAGGCGTTGGCGCCAGGATGGCCGCCGTCAGGAATCCTGACAGGGCGCCGGGTGCCCTCTGGGCTTGACAGCGCCCGGGGCCTCGGCGTAGACTGCCGCCATCGGCAGGGACCAGAGGAGGGCACGTGAAAAACGGGCGATTTATTCTCGAGACTCGCGACCTCACCAAGGCCTTTGGCGGCCTGGTGGCGGTGCAGCGGGTGAACCTGGGGGTCACGCCGGGCAGCATCCACGCCATCATCGGGCCCAACGGGGCGGGCAAGACCACCCTCTTCAACCTTCTCTCCGGGCACCTGGCGCCGACGGCGGGGCGCATTTTCTTTCAGGGGCGCGACATCACCGGGCTCAAGCCTTACGCCATTGCGCAGCTTGGCATCGGCCGCTCTTTCCAGATTTCCAGCCTCTTTCCCGGCCTCAGCGTGTACGAGAACGTGCGCCTGGCGGTGCAGGCGCGCAGCCCGTACCGCTTCAGCCTGCTGCGCCTGGCCTCCTCCCTTAAGGAAGTGAACGAGCGTGCCGAAGCGGTCCTGGCGCAGGTGGGGCTGTACGCGCAGCGCCACAAGCTGGTGCGGGAGCTGTCGCACGGCGACTACCGGGCGCTGGAAGTGGGACTGGCGCTGGCCACCGAGCCGCGCCTGCTGCTGCTGGACGAGCCCACCAGCGGCATGTCGCGCGACGAGACGCGCGCCATGATGCAGCTCATCGAGCGGATCGGGGAAAGCAGGACCATCGTGCTCATCGAGCACGACATGAAAATCGTCATGAGCATTTCCACGCGCATCACGGTGCTGCACCAGGGCGCGGTGCTGGCCGAAGGCACGCCGGCGGAGGTCCGGCAAAACGAAGCCGTGCAGCGGGCTTACCTGGGAGGGCTCCAGCATGCTTGAGCTGCACGGCGTGCACACTTACTACGGCAAGAGCCACATCCTGCACGGCATCGACTTGCAGGTGGCCGAAGGCGAAGTGGTCACCCTGCTGGGCCGCAACGGCGCCGGCAAGACGACCACCCTGCGCTCGATCATGGGGCTGACGCCACCGCGGCGCGGTGAGGTGCGCTTTTGCGGCAAGGCGCTGACCGGCATGCGCCCTTACGAAATCAGCCGCCTGGGGCTGGGCTACGTGCCGGAAAACCGCCTCATTTTTACCGAGCTCACGGTGCTGGAGAATCTCACTATTGCCTGGCGGCCAGGCCATCCCTGGACCATTGAGCGGGTCCTGGACACCTTTCCCGGACTGGCCGCCCGCCGCACCCACCGCGGCCGGGCGCTCAGCGGCGGCGAGCAGCAGATGCTGGCCATCGCCCGCACCCTGGTTAACGGCCCGCGGCTGATCCTCCTCGACGAGCCTTCCGAAGGCCTGGCCCCGCTGATCGTGCAGGCCATCAAAGCGCTGCTGCTGGAGCTCAAGCGCGAAGGCGTTACCCTGCTGGTGGCAGAGCAGAATTTGGAGCTCTGCCTGGCGGTGGCGGATCGCCACTACATCATCGACCAGGGCGTCATCCGCTACCAGGGCACGACCCAGGACTTGCGCCGCAACCGCCAGGTGCAGGAGGCCTTCCTCGGCGTGTAGCGGCGTGGCCTGGGAATTTTAAGGGAGGAAAGACCATGCAGACCTCCACGCAACCGCAAGCCGTCCCGCGTGTCACGCGCCGCCAGGTGCTCCGCGCCACCCTTGCCGCCGGCAGCCTGGCGGCCGTGGGCTTCCCCGGCATCCTGCACGCCCAGAACAAGACCCTGCGCATCGCCGCGCTTTACTGCATGTCGGGGTTTGCCCAGTTCTACGGCGCTTACTACAACGAAGGGGCGCAGCTGGCCTTGGAAGAGATGCGGCCGCAGCTCAAGCGCCGGGGCCTGGAGGTGGAGCACACGATTTACGACACGCAGTCCAATCCCGGGGTGGCGGTGCGCAAGGCGCACGAGGCCCTGGAGCGCGGGGCGCATCACCTCGACGGCGCCATTCTGGCTTCAACGGCCACCGCACTGGCCCCCATCGCCTCCGGTAACCGCGTCACCATGACCACCGGCACCGGGCAGTTCGAGCTCTTTGGCGAGAAGTGCAACCGCTACGTCTTCAAGTGGAATGCCACCAACTTCACCCAGCTGCGCACGCCGTTTATTTACGCCCTGGAGACGTATCCAGAGCTGCGGCAAGGGCGCTGGGCCCTGGCGACGGTGAACTACAACTGGGGCAAGCAGTCGCGGCAGGTGGTGCTGGACTACATCAAGGAAAAAGAGCTGCCCATTCAGATCGTGGAGGACAGCTTTTTTGACCCCAAAGCCTCGGACTTCACCTCGCACCTCAACAAGGCGCGGGTGCAGAAGCCCGACGCCCTTTTCTGGATCGGCATCGGCGCGCCGGCCACCATCAACGCCCTGAAGCAGGCCTACCAGATGGGGCTGATGGAGGAAATGCGGGTGCTGTGGACGCTGGGCGGGCTGAACCCCTTCCAGAACTGCGGCTCGCAGGTGCTGCAGGGCACCATCACCAACCTCCTGTGGTGGCACACCGTCGAGGCCCCCGCTGTCGCAGGAGTTCACGGCGCGCTTCAGGAAGACGTATAACCGCACCCCGGACTGGTATCACGCCGTAGGCTACGCCACGCTGCTCATGTACCTCAAGACCGTGGCCGAGACGCAGTCGCTCAAGGCGCGCGACAACATCCTGGCGCTGGAGAAGTGGCAGTTCGACGGCCTCACCGGCCCGGAGCGCATGAACCCGGACACCCACGTGGTGGAAAAGCCGCACTACGCCGCGGTGGGCAAAAAGCCCGAAGAGAAGCGTTACGAGGACGACTGGGTCTTCTTGCACACGGTGTCCAACCCGGCCGAAATCGCCTGGACGCAAGCGCGGGCGCAGTGCCACTTCAAGGAGCGCATCTAAGCGCCCCCGCAGGGGCGTGCCCCTGGGGCGCCCCCTGCGCCGGGCCGGCGAGACTTAAAAGACTCCCAGCAGGAGCCGATTGCCGCGAGGAGCCATGCTCGAACTTCTGGTCAGTCAGGCGCTCAACGGCCTGGTCACGGGGATGAGCCTGGTGCTGGTGGCCGTGGGCCTGTCGATTATTTTTGGCATGCTGCGCATCATCAACTTTGCCCACGGCGTCTTTTACGCCCTGGGCGTTTACCTGGCCTATTCCCTGACGCAGGCCACCGGCAGCTTCTTCCTGGGGCTGGTGGGCAGCGCCCTTCTTACCGGGCTGCTGGGCATCGTCGTGGAAGCGGGGCTGCTGCGGCCGCTTTACAGCGAGGATCCGCACTACCACTTGCTGCTGCTCTTTGGCCTGGCCCTGATCTTTGAGGAAGGCATTGCCATCGTCTGGGGCCTAGAAGGAAGGACGACCCATCCCCCGGCGCTGCTTCAGGGGACGGTGGACTTGGGCTTTACCAAAGTGGCCCTGTATCGGCTGTTCCTGATCGCTTTTACCGCGGTGCTGGTGCTGCTCATTTGGCTCTTCCTGCGCACCACCAAGTACGGGGCCATCCTCCGTGCGGGGGTGGAGTGGCCGGAGATGGTGGAGTGCCTGGGGATCAACATCCGCCGTCTGTTCACCGCCGGTTACGGCGTGGGCGTGGCCCTGGCCGCGGTGGCCGGCACGCTGATGACGCCGCTGGTAACCATCGAGCCCCTGATGGGCAACTCCATTCTGGTCGAGAGCTTCGTGGTCGTCGTATTGGGCGGCCTGGGCAACTTCCGCGGTGCCCTCTTTGGCGGGCTCTTCGTGGGCCTGGTGATGAACCTCACGGCCATCGTGTCGCCGGAGTTTTCCAACACGGTGATTTTCGTCTTCATGGCGGCCTTTTTGCTGCTCAAACCCGAAGGCCTCTTTGGTGGCAAAGGAGTGGTGTGATGCCGGTGGAAAAGCTGGCCCGCCAGGAAGAAGCCCGCGCCGGCGTGGCGGCGCCGCTGCAGCGCGCGAGCGCCTACGGCGTGTGGCTCTTGCTTTTGGCGTTTGTCCTTGTGCCCTTTGTGGTGCCGCGCACCATGCTGCTGGCGCAGATCGTCATTTTCGCCCTTTTTGCCATTGCCTTTGATCTGCTCTTTGGCCACACCGGCATCCTCTCGTTTGGCCACGCGGCGTACTTGGGGGTCGGCGCCTATACCGCTGCCCTGTTTGTCACGTATGCGCCGGTGGACTCGATGCTCCTTACCCTTGCCGCGGTGCTGGTGGTGTCGGCGGCGCTGGCGGCGCTCATCGGCTTTTTTTCCATCCAGCTGCGGGGCATTTACCTGGCCATGGTTACCCTGGCCTTTGCCCAGGTGCTGTTTTTCATTGCCAACCAGGTCGAGACCCTCACCGGTGGCGAGGACGGGCTGCCGTTTTGGCGCCCGGCGCTGCTGGGCTGGGACATGAACGACAACCTGGCGTTTTACTTCTTCGTGCTGGCCGTCTTTGCCGTCAGTTTTGCGTTCCTCCACCGCCTGGTGCGCACCCCCTTTGGCAGTGTCTTGCACGCCATCCGCGAAAACGAAGAGCGCGCCCGCATGGTGGGCTACAACACGCAGGTGTACAAGCTCTGCTGCTTCGTCATCTCCGGCGCCCTGTCGGGGCTGGCCGGCGGCCTGTTTGCCATGCTGCTGCGCTTTTCCTACCTCGACTTGCTTTACTGGACCACCTCTGGCGACGTGGTGATGATGACGCTGATCGGCGGCATGGGCTCGCTTTTTGGGCCGGTGCTGGGGGCAGCGTTCATGCTCACCTTGCAAGACCTCTTTTCAGCGTACTGGGACCGCTGGCGCCTCATCGTCGGGGTCATTTTCATCCTCGTGGTGCTTTTCCTCAAAGGCGGCATCTGGCAGGGCTTGCAGCTGCTGGCCGGGCGGCTGGGAAGGCCGCAGGAGGCGGAGTCGGCCGCGGTGGCAGACTGAAGCGGTGTTGGCGCTTACTGCGCTGCCGCCAGGCCCAGCGCCTGCAAGGTGGCAGGGTCGGGCTCGCCGGTGACGGGCAGCCCGCGCCGCTGCTGGTAGCGGCGCAGGGCGGCGCGCGTTTGCGGCCCCAGCAGGCCGTCGCGGGCGCCGGGATTAAATCCGGCGCGCTGCAAGCGCTCTTGCACCTCCAGGACGAGCTGGCGCTGGCGCAGGGCAAGGAGCTTGCGCTCTGCTTGCCGCAGGCCCAGCTGCAGGGCGGCCTGCAGGTCGGCAATGGCCTGCCGGTACTTGCCCCGCTTGGCATACAGGGTGCCGCGGTTGTAGTACGCGCCGGGGTGCGTGGGTGCCAGGGCAATGGCGCGGTTAAAGTCGGCCAGGGCTTGCCGGTCCTTGCCCAGGCGGGCATAAACGGCGCCGCGGTTGGTGTAGGCTGCGGCGTCCCGGGGCGCCAGGGCAATGGCGCGGTCGAAGTCGGCCAGGGCTTGCCGGTCCTTGCCCATTTCCGCATAGAGCGTGCCGCGGTTGTAGTAGACTCTGGCCGCCTGCGGGGCCAGGGCAATGGCGCGGTCAAAGTCGGCCAGGGCGGCCTGGTGCTGCGCCAGCCGCGCGTACGTCACCCCCCGGCTGGCATAGGCCAGGGCAAAGTCGGGGGCAAGCGCAATAGCGGTATCAAAGTCCTTGAGGGCGCGCCGGTAGTCGCCAAGCTCATCGGCCACCGTGCCGCGGGCCACGTAGGCGGCCGCGTAGTGCGCGTCGAGGGCAAGGGCGGCGTCAAAGGCGGCCAGCGCTTGCTGCGGCTGCGCCGCGGCAGCGTGGACGAGGCCGCGCACGTACTGGACGGTCGCGGCCAGGGCCTCGGCGTGGGCCGCGTACCGTTGCCGCAGGTGGGCGTCCTCGCCAGCTGTCTGACGCAGCGCTGCCAGTTGCCGCAGCAATCCCTCGAGGCGCTGCTGCGCGCCGTGCAGGGCCTCGGCGGCATAAGGATAGCGAGCCAGGCGCTGCCAGGCGGCAGCCAGGCCGGCAGCGTCAGTGGGGGCACGGGCGGTGAGGCGATAGGTGGTGCCGTCCCACTGCTCGTGCACCACGACGGGGAGGACGGCCGCGGCGAGGAGCGCCGAAGGCTGGGCCGAGGAGGGCGCTCGTGCGGTGCGCGCGGCCTCTTGCGCGAGTTGGCGCCAGGCTTGAAGGTAGGCCAGGGTGCGCGCCGACGCCTGGCTGTCCAAGGCGTGCGCCCGGTAGTGCACGGTGGCGGTCCACTGGGGAGACAGAATCGGCCGCACGGGCAGGGTGTAGGCACAGCCGCCCAGGGCTCCCAGCAGGCAGCAGAGCAGGAAGCGTTGCCAGCCGCACATCGTCCTTTCCACCACCAGCATATGATACGGTGCGCGGCTTCCCTCTGCATCCCTTGCGGGCACCGTTATTGCTCTTTGACCGCCGCCTTTCCGGGTGGCGTGGAGTGGTCGGCAGCCCAGCGGGTGCGCCCCAGGTTGCGCATGCCGTCGAGGAACTGGGGAAGGACCTCGTGCGGAAAGCGGGGCCAAGTGATGATGATGAGCAAGATGAGGTAACCGACGGCGAGCAGGCCGTAGGAGCGGGCGTCGCGCAGGGCTACGTAGAGAATGCCGGCGTAGGGCGGGGCCTGCACCGCCCAGGCCAGGTGGGGAGAGCGGAAGTATCCCAGCAGCACGGCACACAGCAGGGTGTACCCCAGGGCCGTATGGGGAGTCACGTAGCCCGCCAGGGTGAGGTAGACGAGCACCGTGAAGTTCACCGTCACATCGACGTGGAGGTCGCGGTCCCCGATCCAGGTGTGGCGTGGCGCCGGGTCGCGCCGTGCCAGGGGCCCGTCGAGCGCGTCGGTGAGCCAGGCCAGGATGAGCACCAGGACGGTGGCCGGCAGGGCATCGGCGCCGCCGATCAGTCCCAGGCCGAGGATGACCCCTGCACAACACAGGCGCACGACGGTAAGCACGTCTGCCAGCGCTTTGCGTGAGGCCACGGCGGTTGGCCCTCCTCAGCGTCTGTGCGCGCCCAAGGCATCCGGTACGACGCTATCCTAGCCGCACCCGCAGGTGGCGTCAAGCTTCAGGCAAAGGGGTCGTCTGCGGGGTCTTCGTGCCAGCGGTATTCCATGCGGCGAGCGGCCGCACGGGCTATGTCGCGACCGCACAGGCGGGCCACCAGCCCCAGGGCCATGTCGATGCCGGCCGAAACGCCTGAAGCGGTGACGATGTTGCCGGCGTCGATCCAGCGCGCTTGTCGCTGCCAGTGCACGCGAGGGCCTTGCTGCACCACCCAGTCCCAGGCGAGCTTGTTGGACGTCGCCGGGCGGCCGTCGAGGAGGCCGGTGCGTGCCAGCAGGGCCGAGCCCGTACACACGGTGGCGGTGAGGCGGGCACGCTGGCTGGCCGCCGCCAGGTGGCGCAAAAAATCGGCGTCGTTGACGGCGGTGCGCGTGCCTAGGCCGCCGGGGATGAGCAGAATATCGTAGGGGCCCGGGGCTGTGACAAAGCTGTACTCGGCATACGAAGGCGGCCCTTCGCTGCTGCGTACGATCCCAGGAGCCATGGCCATGCTAAAAAGCGTGAAGAGGCGCTGCTCACTGCCATCGGGCTGCGGCACGCGGCAGCTGGCAAACGCTTGCACCGGTCCGTAAACATCAAGCACGGTAAAGCCCTCAAACAGCACCACCGCGCACCGAAAAGGGGACAGGCTACTTTTTGCTTCCACAGAATGCCTCCTCTCATCGTGACAACGAGAAACAGGGGAGACGCGGGATGTCCTGGTTGTGGATAAGCCTCCTCGCTGCGATGTTGGGACTGGGCATTGCTCCCGCGGCAGCGCAGGAAACGTACGACAAGGACACGATTCTCAAGGAAATCGCCGCCTTTTTTGGCGAAAGCACCGAAGCGCTGGCGCAAGTCGTCGCCAAAGCCTTTGAAGACCTGGGACAGCCAAACGGCTACATTGCTGGAGAGGAAATCGCCGGAGCCTTCGCTGTGGGCTTGCGTTATGGCAGCGGCACGCTGCAGCTCAAGGACGGCAGGCGCGCCACGGTGCACTGGACAGGCCCGTCGCTCGGGTTCGATGTGGGAGCCAATGCCGCAAAGGTCTTTGTCCTCGTCGTCGGATACACGCACTATACGCGGAAGAAGTCCTGGGTCCCGTTTTAGCATCCCCGGCGCCTTCAGTGGAAGCAGCGGGCCGGCGTCGATCACCAGAGTCTGGCCGGTGATGCTGTTGCTGCGGCAGAGGGCCACCACCTGGTCGGCAATGTCGTCTTTGTCCGCGGCCCGCTGCAGCAGGGCCCCACGCCGCGCCGCCTCCTGGTACGCCGGGTCGAGGTTGGCAGTGGCTCTGGTGCCTTCCAGGTAGCCCGGGGCAATGCAGTTCACCAGCACCTGCGGGGCCAAGGCCACAGCCAGGCAGCGGGTGAGGTGGATGAGGCCGGCCTTGGAGACGGCGTAGGCAATCGAGGACCCTGTGGGCAGCAGTCCGGCGATGGAGGCAATGTTGACGATGCGCCCCTGCCCTTGCCGGCGCATGATCGGCGCCACGGCTTTGCTGCACAGCAGCGGTCCGGTGAGGTTGACGCTGAGGATCTTGTGCCACACCGCCTCTGTGAGCGCCTCAAGATCGGCAAAAGGAATCCACTGGTTGTACGCTGCGTCGTTGACCAGGATGTCAAGGCGGCCAAAGACTTCCAGGACTTGCGCCACCAGGCGCTGCACTTGCGCCGCGTCGCTCACATCGCAGGCCATGGCCTCGGCGCGCACGCCCAGCGCCCGCAGCGCGTCCGCCACGGCCTGTGCCTGCTCGCGGCTCTGCAGGTAGACCACCGCCACGTGGCTGCCGGCGCGCGCCAGCGCGTGGCAAATCCGCCGTCCCAGCCCGCCACTGCCGCCCGTGACCACCGCCACCGTGCCGCGCAGCTCCATCTTTTGCCTCCTCAGCCCGTGTTCCCGACGCTCGAGAAAAAGTAGCCTGTCCCCTTTTTGTGCGCTCAAGTTTTTGTTGCTAACGGCCGATACTGCAGGGCAGGAAAAGCCTCCGCCATCACGATACGGAGATAAGGAATTACTGCATGCCGTACCGCTGCGGCGACGTCACTGCCAGCCGCCTGCTGGTCAACTGAGCACCCCCGCAGAGGGGACTCCCCAGCGCCTGAGTTCCCGGCCGCTCAGGCGCTCCCCTCTGCCGCCAGCGGCGGCCCGTCCCAGCGCTCGAGCCTGGCAAAGGCTGCAACCGGCTTGCGCCGCAAGCGCCGCAGCGGCCGCGCCGGCTTGCCCAGCGGCACCACGGCACATACCGCCACGTGGCGGGGAATGCCCAAAAGCGCCTGAATGCGGGGCTCTTCCGCTACCGCCAAGGTGGTGATGGTGCCGCCATAGCCCTCGTGGCGCGCCGCCAGCAGGATGTTCCACACAAAGGGATAAATCGAGGCGCCGCTGATCACCCCTACGCGGTCAAGATACTGGTCGGTGGCGGCCACCACCTTGAGGTCGACACAGACCACCAGCACCACGGCAGCCCGCCGCAGCGGCTCGATGAGGCGCGCCGGCGCCGGCGTGCGGGCGATGGTGTCGGCGTCGACGCGGCTGGCGTCGATGGTGTTCCAGGGGTTCTCGCCTGCCTGCAGCTGCGCCGCATAGCGCTTGGCCGCCGGCTCGGTGAGCGCGGCCAGCGCCTCGCGCGTCTTCTGGTCGCGCACCACGATGACGTGCCAGCCCTGGCGGTTGCCGCCGCTGGGGGCAAAGCGGGCGTGGTCGAGAATGCGGTACAGCACGGCGTCGGGCAGGGGCTCGTCGGTAAAGTCGCGCGCCGCAAAGGTCGTCCGCATGACCTCGTAGAGTTCCATGGGGTTCTCCTCTTAAGGGATCTCGGGCCGAAAGGCCCGCTGTTGCTTGAGCCGGCTGCGGTGCTTCTTGGCTTCCAGGCGGCGCCGGGTGGCCCAGGGCGGCACCGCGGTGGGCCGGCGCGGCACTTCCGGGGCCAGGGGCCTGGCGCAGCAGGGAAACAAAACGCGCCACGGCGGCGCGGCGGTTGGCTTCCTGGCTGCGGTATTGCTGCGCCACCACGCGCAGGATGCCGTCCTTGCTGATGCGCGACCTTAGGCGCGAAAGCAGGCGCTGCTTCTGGGCTGGCGAAAGGCTGGGGGAAGCGAGCACGTCGAAGCGCAGGGTGACCCGGGTGGCGGTGGTGTTGACGTGCTGTCCGCCGGGGCCGCTGCTGCGCGCGGCAGTAAATCGCAGCTCTGCTTCGGGAATGGCCAGCTCGTCGGTGATGCGCAGCATCGCCTGGCTCCAGGGAGGTGACGGCACGGCGCCCGTGGGCTATAATAGCCTGCCCGGCAGCCAAGGCCAACCCCCAGCAGGAGATCGCCCGTGTCGTCCCCAGTGCTCTGCCAGCGCCAGCCGCACATCACTACCCTCGTCCTCAACCGCCCCGAGAAGCACAACGCCCTGTCGCCCGAGCTGCTGCAGTGCCTGCACGACACCTTGCAGCAGCTGGCGGCAGAGGGCACAACGCGCGTTCTCATCCTCCGCGGCCAGGGCACGCAGGCCTTCAGCTCCGGCTACGACATCGCCCGCCTGCCGCAGCGCTCCCCGGAGCAGCCTCCGCCGCAGGACGATGGCACCGGCCTCTTTGCGCGGGTGCTGGCAGCCGTGCAGGCGTTTCCCGCACCGGTGCTTGCCATGATCTACGGCTTTTGCATGGGCGGCGGCTTGGAGTTGGCCGCCGCCTGCGACGTGCGCCTGGCGGCCGACACCGCGCGCTTTTGCATGCCGCCGGCGCGCCTGGGGGTGCTTTACTCGGGCGAGGGGCTGCTGCGCTTCATCAACCTCATCGGCATTGCCAACACCAGCGAGATCTTCTTCACCGCCTGCACCTTCGACGCGCAGCGGGCCCACGCCATGGGCCTGGTGAACCACGTGGTGCCGGCGGCGGAGCTGGAAGCCTGCACTTACGCCATGGCCAGCCAGATCGCCCGCAACGCGCCGCTGTCGGTGCAGTTCACCAAGCGCGTCCTTGCCCTGGTGCAGCGCTTTCAGGACTTTTCGGCGCATGCTGAGGAGATCCGCCGCCTGCGCCAGCGCTGCTTGCAGAGCGAGGACTTTCAGGAAGGGCGCCGCGCTTTTCTGGAAAAGCGCCCGCCGCGCTTTCAGGGCCGCTAGGGCGCCGCGCGGCGCTTGCCTTCGAGCACCTGGCGCAGGAGGCGGGCCAGCTCCTGCCCCACCAGGGGCTTGAGCACAAAGGCGTCGATGCCCAAGGCGCGCGCTTTGTCCTCGTCGACGGTGTGGCTAAAGCCGGTGCAGAGAATCACCGGCAGCTCGGGGCGCAGCCGGCGCACTTCCTGGATCAGGGCTTCACCGGTGAGCTCGGGCATGGTCTGGTCGGTGAGCAGCACGTCAAAGGCATCGGGAGCGGCACGAAAGGCGGCCAGGGCCTCCAGGCTGCTGGTGAAGACGGTGACGCGGTAGCCCAGGCGCTCGAGCAGCGCCTGCCCCAGGCGGGCCAGCGGAAGCTCGTCGTCGACAAAGAGCACGTGCTCCGTGCCCCGCGGCAAAGAGGCTTCGAGCGGCGCGGCCTGGGGATGGCTGGCCTGCTCCAGGCGCGGCAGGTAAATGTCGAAGCGCGTGCCTTGCCCCACCGTGCTCTCTACGGTGATGGCGCCCTCGTGGGCGGTGACGATGCCGTGGACCACCGCCAGGGGCCCATGCCGGTGCCTTCCCCCACCCCTTTGGTGGTGAAGAAGGGCTCGAAAATGCGCTCGCGCACCTCCGGCGGCATGCCGCAGCCGGTGTCGCGCACCGTCAGGCGCACGTGCGGCCCCGGCGCCAGCGGCGGGTGGGCGGCGGCAAAGGCAGCGTCCACCTCCACCGGCGCCAGGCGAATCTCCAGGGTGCCTCCCTGGGGGCGCATGGCGTACTCGGCGTTGGCGCAGAGGTTGAGCAGCACCTGGTGCAGCTGCGTGGCGTCGGCCAGCACGGTGTCGTCGTGGGTGGCTAGCGCGGTCTCGATGCGGATGGTGGCGGGCAGCGTGGCGCGCAGCAAGGTCAGGGCTTCTTTGACGAGCAGGTGCAGCTGCAGCGGCTGGCGCTCGGCCTGCTGCTGGCGGCTAAAGGCGAGGATCTGTTGCACCAGGCGCTTGGCCCGCTGCGCCGCTTTGAGCACCTCGCCCAGATGGCGTGCTGCCGGCTGGTCCTTGTCCACCTCGTAAAGCGCCAGCTCCGCGTATCCTATAATGGCGGCCAGGATGTTGTTGAAGTCGTGGGCAATGCCGCCGGCCAGGGTGCCGATGGCTTCCATTTTCTGCGCCTGCCGCAGCTGCGTCTCCAGGCGCCGGCGCTCGCTGATGTCGCGGGCAATGGCCAGCACTGCTGCCGGCCTGCCTCCGCGGTAAAGCAGCTGCGTGCACACTTCCAGGGGCAGGCGCCGGCCGTCTTTGCACTGCAACTCCAGCTCGTACGTCGTCGCTGACGCTTCCCCAGTAAGTTTACTGTTGAGCGCCTGCAGCACGCGCTCGCGGTCCTCGGGGGCAAGAAGTTGCACCAAGTCGGCACCTAAGGCTTCCTCGCGGCGGTAGCCGGTGAGGCGCTCAGCAGCAGCGTTGACAGCGGTGAGGCGGCCGCTGAGGTCAAAAGTGCAGACGATGTCGCTGGCGCTTTCAAAGAGCTCGCGGTAGCGCTCTTCGCTGGCCCGCAGGGCCTCGTGCTCGCGCTGGCGCTCGATGGCCAGCCCGGCCAGGTGGGTGCAGAGTTCGACGAGCCGCAGCTCGCTTTCTGTGGGCGCGCGCGGCTCGCGGTAGTAGCAGGCAAAGGTGCCCAGCACCTGGCCATGGCTGCCCAGAATGGGTGTCGACCAGCAAGCGCGCAGGCCGTGGGGCAGGGCCAAATGGCGAAACTCGGCCCACAGGGGATCGCTGGCGATGTCACTGACGATCACCGCTTCGCGGCGGTAAGCGGCGGTGCCGCACGAGCCCGCCTGCGGCCCGATGGCAATGCCATCGACGGCGCGGTTGTAGGCTTCCGGCAGGCTGGGGGCGGCGCCGTGGCGCAGGTGCTGGCCGTCTTCGTCGAGCAGCAAAACGGAGCCAAGCAGGCCGGGGGCCTGGGCTTCGATAAGGTGCACCACCTCGGCCAGCACTTCGGGAAGGGGCCGCTCGGCGACGATCATTTCGAGCACCCGCTTCTGTCCGGCCAGCAGGGCTTCGGTGCGCCGGCGCTCGGCCATTTCTTCCTCGAGGGCGGCGTTGGCTTGCTTGAGCCGCTCGGCTTGCGCCTGCGCTTCGGCCAGCAGCTGCAGGTGCTCGATGGCAATGGCGGCCTGATCGGCAAAGGCGCCCAGCAGGCGCCGCTCGGCCTCGGAAAAGTGCCGCGGCTTGCTGCTATAGACGTTGAGCACGCCGGTGAGGCGGTCGCGGTAGCGCAGCGGCACCCCCAGGTAGGCGATGACCCCATAGCGCAGGGCGGCCTCGCGGTGCTCGGGCAGGACAAGCGGCGTGTCACGCATGTCAGTCACGATCAGCGGCTGCCCCTGCTGCGCCACCCAGCCGCTCAGGCTCTCGCCCACGCGCAGGGCAGGCTGGCGCATGACGTGGCGGGCAATGCCCCAGGCACCGCCAATGACCAGGCGCGCCTCGTGCAAAAGGCGAAAGCCGGCGCCTTCGACGTCCAAAAGCCGCGCCGCTTCCTCGGCGATGCAGGCAAGCAGCTCGTCCAGGTGCGGCGTGCTGGCCACGCGGGCACTGGTGCGCAGCAGCGCCTCCAGGCGCGCCGTCTGCGCCAGCGCCTCGCCGTAGAGGCGGGCGTTGGTGATGGCCACCGCCGCCTGGTCGGCGAGGCTGGTGGCCAGCTGCAGCGCTTGCGGCGTGAAGCGGTAGCCGCGCTCCCGAAAGACGTGCAGGGTGCCTACCACCTCCTGCTCGGTGCGCACCGGCACGACGAGGGTGGCGCCGGTGCGCTCGGGGTCCACGGCGATGCGGTGCTCGCCGATGAGGCGCGGCTCGGCCGTAAGGTCAGAGGTGACAAAAGGCCGGCCGCTGGTGGCCACCGCGCCGCTGAGCGACTCGCCCAGGCGCAGCCGCTCGCGCGCCATCACCGGCAGGGCGCCGGGCGTGGCGGCCACGCGCACCAGCGCTTCTCCTTGCAGCAGCCGGAAGCCGGCCTCGCCGGCAAAGAGCCGCGCTGCGGCCTGCACGATGGTGTCGAGCACGGCTCCGAGCTCCAGGCCGCGGGTGAGGCGGCGGTTCACTGCCACCAGCGCTTCCAGGCGCGCCTGCTGCTCGCCGGCTTCACGGAACAGGCGGGCGTTTTCGATGGCCACTGCCGCCTGCGCGGCAAAGAGGGCCAGCAGCTCCTGGTCCTCGGGGGTAAAGGGGCGGGTGGTGCCGTGGTTGTTGAGGACGATGGCCCCCACGAGGCGGTCGTGGTAGAGCAGGGGTTCGGCGAGGGCGGCGGTGGGGGCAAGGTGGGCGAGGACCACGGGATGGGCGTAAGGCGACGCCGGGTAGTCGTTGACCAGCAGCCCGCGCCGCTGCTGCGCCACGGCGCCCACCAGCCCTTCGCCAAGCCGCTGGTGCAGCTGGCGGACCCAGTCGCCGTAGCCGGACCAGGCGTGCGGCTGCAGCCGCTGCGCCGCTTCGTCCCACAAGTAAACGGCGCCCGTGGTGGCGGCGGGCACCAGGGCAACGGCGTGCTGCACGATGCGGTGGAGCAGGCGGGTGAGGTCGAGCTCGCGGGTGAGCTCGAGACTCACAGCGCGCACCGCTTCGAGCTGGCGCAGGTGCTGCGCCAGCGCTTCTTCGGCTTGCTTGCGCGCCGTGATGTCGATGATCGTGGCCTGGACTGCCGGCGCCCCTTCCCACTCGACCACCGTCACCAGGTTCTCCAGCCATAGCAGCTGGCCGTCGCGGCGCACGCCCTGCACCTCGTAGCGCGCCGGCACGGCTTCGCCGCGCAGGCGCGCGGCGTTGTAGTGGCGCAGGCGCGCGTGCTCGTGCGGGGCAAAAAGGCGCAGGATGTTGCCAAGCCGCAAGATCTCGGCCACGCTGTCATAGCCAAAGAGCGCGGCCAGGGCCTGGTTGGCAAACAGCGGGTAGAAGTGGCGGTGAATGAGCACCCCCTGGATGGAGCCTTCCACCAGAGCCCGAAAGCGACGATCAAGGGAGGAAGCCTCGCGGTGGGTGGAGGGAACCACGGAACAACCCTTTCGCCAGGCGTTGCGTTCTGAAGAAGCGAGGGCAGTGTACCCGTTGCGCAGTGGCAGTGCAAGACACAAAGATGACGGAGCGTGCCCGGCAGTTGTCAACGTTTTGACACCTCCGGCAGCCAGGCCAGGGCTGGCCTGCCGCGCCGGTCGGCATCGGGGGCGGCGCACGCTGCGTCATGCAGGGAAAGCAAGGCAATTTCCGTGCCAGGCGAGGAAGCTCGCGCGCGTTTCTCTTAAAGCCTCGAACCCTGCTTGAGGTCTATGAGGGAAGTGTGCTCAAGGTCACTCGATCGGAGGCCACCAGCTCACGCTCACCCAGCGCCGCCGCACCCTTACAATCTCTTCGCGGTTCAATCGCAGGGCTTGGACTGTGGCCCGTCCACAAGAGGTGAGCCCAATAATCTCCGTTCCATCGGCGCTCCAAGCAAAATGCACACGCCACCGTTGCTTCCTGGGGTTGAACAGCCGGACCCTTCGCCCCGTCTCCGGATCGCCGGCATGGGTCTGAGTCCCCTTGAAACGATTGCAGGAAAGGCAAGCTAGCCATAGGTTCTCTGCAATCGTCTGTCCACCTGCTGACTTAGGAAGGATGTGATCAATCTCCAAGCGTGCTCCGCTGAGACTTTGGGGAGTGAGGCAATAGCCACATCGATAGCCGGCCTCTTCTGAGATGCGCCGGCGCAGCTGAGCCGAGACCCGCAAGGTCATTCCTTGCGAAGCGCATCTAGAGTTGGAATTCGTCGATTCCGCCACTTGAGTAGGGCATAAGCATGGGCCTTGCGCAGGGTGATCAAGTCAGCTTCCCGATGCAGCGCCTCCAGTTTACGGTGTTCCTTTTCAGTTAAGATCCCGGCGGCGTTTTTGCGCAACAGCCGACTAAGCTGGAGTTGCTTTGCCTTCGGGAGAGTGCTCTGGGCGATATTCCAGAGCTCTTGGTCGCTCAGACGGGCCATGGCCTGGAACTCCTCACGGTGTTCCGGAGGCACATCCGCTACAGACGGAGGAAGGCCTGCGCGAATTGCTTGTACCAAGACGGTCTCTATGGGTTGTTGCAGAGCATCAGCAGTTTGTTTCAGGTGCTCGTGGACTTCTTCAGGAAGATTCAGCGTGATCGTTTGCGTCATCTCACTTTCCCTTCAGCCTGGAAGATAAATGAGGTGCGGGGCTTTGATCAAGTCCGCGCCGCCACGGGCTTCCCCTTGCTTCAGCCGGCCTGCTGGCGCACTGCCGGTGCCACGGCGGTGGCCAGCAGGGTGAGGGTCTGGCGCACCAGGGCGCGGTCGAGGAGGCCAAAGTCGACGACAAAGGCAAAGTCGGTAATGGGGCTGGTGGCGGTAATGTGGCGCAGCACCGCCACGACGTCTTCGGGCGAGCCGACGAGGATGCGCTGGCGCTCGTAAAGGCCGTCGAAGGTGAGCTGGGAGAGGGCCGTCACCATCTTGCCGTAGGCGGCGTAGTCGGCAGAGCGCGCTTGCAGGCGCCGCGCGGCGCGCACGAAGCTGTCGAGGTAGTGCATGAGCGGCGCTTCGGCCAGCCGCTTGGCAGTGGCGGTGTCTTCGGCCAGCAGCAGGTGATAGGTGGCCTGGATGCGGCGGTGCTGCGGCGGATGGCCGGCGGCATCGTAGGCCTCCAGGTAAGCCTGCATGAGGGGATTGAGGCGGCGCAGGCCAATGGGGTAGGGCACCACCATGAGGCGAAAGCCCTGCTTGCCGGCCCACACGAAGCTCTCCGGGGTCATGGCGGCAGCCACCCACATGGGGGGATGGGGGCGCTGCACCGGCAGGGGGGTGAGGGGGCCCAGGGCCGGGACCTGGCGGAAGCGGCCGCAGAAGCCCAGATCGGCCCCGGACCAGGCCTGGCGCAGGAACGCCACCGCCTCTTCGTAGCGGGCGCGGCTCTCGTCCATATCCACGCCGAAGAGGGCGAATTCAAAAGGCAGGAACGCGCGGGCCATGCCAAACTCCAGGCGGCCGCCGGAAAGGCAGTCGACCATCGCCCACTGCTCGGCGATTTCCAGCGGGTCGTGCAGGGTCAGGATGGCGCCGCCGGCGCCGATGCGGATGCGCCGCGTGGCGCTGGCAATGGCGCCGGCCAGCACCGCGTTGGCCGGCACGATGCCGCCGTAGTCGCAGGCGTGGTGCTCGGCGATCCAGAAAGCGTCGAGGCCAAGGGCGTCGGCCAGCACCGCCTGCGCCACCTGATCGCGCAGGATGGCGGCGTCGGAGCCGGGCTGCTGCGGGTCGTGGTTGACCAGGGAGAGGATGCCAAGCTGCATGCGTGCCTCTTCTTGCCAGGGGAAAGGTCTCTGCTTGCGGGCTGCAGGCTAGCACGGCGGCGCCGGCGCAGCAAGAGGGGCCAACCGGAAACCGGCGGCCCCACACGGCGCCGCCGGTTCTCTTTTCCCTACGGCTGCGCTTGAGCAGAAGACGGCTCATTCGGCGGAATAGGCGGGTGGTGGCGTCCGTTCCTAGACAAAGGTGCAAGCAACTCGTCAGAAACAGGAGGCAAGGCATGCGCAGGGTGTCCGGTATGGCTGCCCGGTTGCGTACTGGTGCTGAGTGGCTGCCTGCTGCTGGCAGCCGGCTTGCCGGCGGCGGAGGCGCTCGAGAGTCTCCGCCTGCAGGCAGTGATGACGCCGCGAGAGGCCATTCGCTACGACTTTCCCGCGCCGCCGCAGCACTTTGTGCTGCTGGTGCGCCGCACGGGCACGGTCGAAGGTTCTGGCATCTGGCAGGGCGCGCAGGCAGTAGAGTACGGCATGCACGACATCCGGCCGGGGGACGAAGGCGTGGCGCGTGGCTACCTCGTCCTTACCCTCGCCTCGGGCGATCAGGCCTTTATCCAGTGGCAGGTGCAGGCCACTTTTGTCCCCGGCCCTGAGGGTAAGCCCAAATTGCTCGACAACGGCGTTTGGCGCTTCGTCGGCGGTACCGGGTCGCTCTCCGGAATCAAGGGGGCAGGCATCCTCCACATCAAGCCGGTAAGCAAGACAGACCGCCGCTTTCTTTTCGAGGGGCACTACGTGCTGCCGTAATCGTCGCTTCTTTTCCCAAGGAGATTGCCGTGCTGCCCTCTTCTCGCCGCTTCGTGTGCATCGGGCTTGTTGCTTTGCTCTGGGGACTGCTCCTCCCCGCTGCCGTGCTCGCCAGGGATCCCTCGCCGCGGCTCATCCTGGACACCGGCAAGCCGTTTCAGGCGTTTATTGAGGACCTCCTGGCGGCCATCCGCAAGCACAAGATGGGCTTGGTCTGTCGGGCCAATGCGCAGGCAGGTGCGGCGTCGCGTGGCGTGCGCATCGCCGGCAACCAGGTGTTCATGCTCTATCGTCCGGACTTTGCCATCCGCACTTTGGCCGCCGATGTCGAGGCGGGGTTCGAAGCCCCGCTGCGCATTTACGTGGTGGAAAAGGCCGATGGCACGGCCAGGGTGTCGTACATCAAGCCCTCGGACGTCTTTGCCGGCTACCACAACCCCCAGCTCGACGCCATGGCGCGCGAGCTCGACGCCATCTTTGCCGCCATCGTGCACGATGCTGCCCAGTAGGCCCTGTACGCCTCACGGCAGCTCGTCGGCGATGAAGGCCTCGATGATTTCCTCCATGCGGGCGTCGCGCTGGAAGCCCAGGCGCAGCGCCCGCTGCGAGGTGAAAACGGCCGGCCAGCTGCTGATGATGCGCTGGATGTGCGGGTCAGGCTGCCAGCGAATGCGGCCCAGCGGCCGGCTGCCGGCCACGCGCCGCAGCGCCGCCAGCATCTCTTCCACGCTTACCGACAGCGCCGGCAGGTTGACGGCGCGGTAGGCGCCCCAGGCTTCTGGAGGCAGCTCGTGGGCGTGCAGCAGGGCGTCGACGGCGCGCCGGGGCGAAATGATGGCCAGGCGCGTTTCGGGCGACACCGGGCAGAGGGCCTCCTGGCCCAGCAGCGGCTCGCGAATGATGCTGCTGGCAAAAGACGATGCCGCCAGGTTGGGCTTGCCGGGGCGCACCACCACGGTGGGCAGGCGCAGGGCGCGGCCGTCGACAAAGCCCTTGCGGCTGTAGTCGTTGATGAGCAGCTCGCCGATGGCTTTCTGCGTGCCGTAAGAGGTCTGCGGGGTCAGCGGCGTGGTGTCGTCGACCACCGCCGGCAGCTCGCCGCCAAAGGCGGCAATGGAGCTGGTAAAGACCAGGCGCGGCGGCTGGGGTAGGGCGCGGCAGGCCTCGAGCACCGCCAGGGTGCCGTAGAGGTTGACGCGCATCCCCAGGTCGAAGTCGGCCTCGGCGGCGGCGCTGACCACCGCGGCCAGGTGAAAGACGCTGCCCGTCTCGGCATCCAGGACGTCTGCCAGCGCCGCGCGGTCGCCGATGTCGCCGCGGACCACCTGCAGCCGCGGGTCGTCGGCCGGCGGCGCCGCGGGCGCCGCGGCGTCAAACACCACCAGGGTGTCGATGGGTTCTGGCCGGCCCTGCGGTCCGGTGAGCTGCCCGCGCGCCAGCAAGGCGCGCGCCAGCCGCTGCCCGAGGAAGCCAGCGCCCCCGGTAATCACCACCTTCATGGCTTTTCCTCCTTGCCTGGCCGTTGCCGGCGCCGCGGCGCCGCCAGCCAGAGGCTGGTGCAGGAAAGCGCGATGGCCGCCAGCACGATGAGGAACGAACCGCGGTAGCTGCCCAGCACGTCGTAGAGGTAGCCGGCAACAAACGCCCCAAACGCCCCGCCCAAGCCGTAGGCCGCCTCCAGCAGGCCCAGGATGGTGCCCAGGGAGCGGCCGGGAAAGAGGTCGGCGGTGGCCGCCGCGTACACCGGCCCCATTGCTCCTTGCCCCAGGCCGTAGAAAAGCACGAAGAGGTAAAGCGGCCACACTGGCGCGGTTTTGTGAATGCCCATGAGCAACACGACGCCGCCAAAGGCCAGCGCCGAGCCCAGGGTGTAGGCCTTCTCGCGCCCCAGGGTGTCGGAGAGCCACCCCACCCCCAGGCCGCCAAGCGAGCGCAGGGCGCCGGTGAGGCCAAGCAGCGTGGCGCCCAGCAGCTTGTCGTAGCCGGCATCGCTCAAGTGGGCAAGCAGGTGCAGCATGAGGGTGTTGAGCATCACCCCAAGCCCCATGACCACCAGCATGAGCAGCCAGAAAGCCGGCGTGCGCACCGCCCTGGCCAGGGTCCAGTCCTCTCTGGCGGCCGCGGTTGCCGGCGCTTCGCCCGCGGCAGCGGGCGGCGGCAGGCCGTCGGGGTAGAGCCCCAACTCTTCGGGGTGCCGGCGCTGGAAGACGGCCGTCAGGGGCACCACGGTGGCGCAGATCACCGCGGCCAGGATGAGAAAAGCGGCGCGCCAGCCAAAAGCCGAGACCAGCTCCTGGATGGCCGGCGCCAGCAGCAGCTGGCCGCCGCCGATGCCGGCGTAAGCAATGCCCGTGGCCAGGCCGCGCCTGCGCACGAACCAGGCCGACACCAGCGCCATGTGCGGCACGAAGGCCAGGCTGCTGATGCCCGCTGCCGCCACGACGCCCAGGAAGACGTAGAGCTGCCACACGGTGCGGATCTGGCTGCAAGCGGCAAAGCCCAGGGCAATGGCCAGCCCGCCCAGGGGAAAGAGGCGCCGCGGCCCCAGGCGGTCAAAGAGGGCGCCCACCACCAGGGAAAAGGCGGCGTGCACCACCAGCATGAGGGAGAAGGCGCCGGCGGTTTGCGCGCGGCTCCAGCCGTAGGCTTCCAGGATGGCCACGTAGAAAACGCCCAGGGAAAAGCGCGTGCCCACCACCAGGAAGAGGGTGAGGAACGACACCGCCACGATCACCCAGCCGTAAAAGAAGCGCCGCGGGCGCAAGGCCCGCGTGCGGCCGGGCTGGGTAGAGGCCTCGGGGTCCATCGCACCTTCTCCGCAACGCCGCCCTTTAGGCCAGCAGGATCGGCGAGAGCACCTTGTCGTGCAGCCAGGCCGAGAGGTCGGCGAGGCTGCGCGGGCTGATCTCATGACCCATGTCGTACTCGCGGTAAGTCACCGGCAGGCGCCGCGCCCGCAGGGTCTCTACCGCCTGCCGCGCCCGCGCCACGTCGACCAGCTCGTCGCGCGACCCATGCTGGATGAGAATGGGCGGAAAGGGGCCCGCCGCCGGCGCCGCCGCTTCGAGCAGCTCCGGGGGCAGCCAGGTGCTCAAGGCCACCAGGGCGGCAAAGCGCTGCGGCTGGTGCAGGGCCAGGCTGTAGGCCATGACGCCGCCCTGGCTGAAGCCCAGAATGACGAGCTTGGCGCGGTCGACGGGGTAGCGGGCCAGGGCCGCGTCGACAAACGCCAGCAGCTGCGCCCGCGCGGCAAAAATCGCCTGCAAATCGGGCGGGCCGCCCAGGGTGAGAGGGAACCAGCCATAGCCGGTCAGGCCGGCGCCAATAGGCGTACTCAGGGGCCCCTGGGGGCAGAGCATCAGCCACTGCCCGCTGCCCAGATAAGGCGCCAGCCCCAGCAGGTCCAGGGCATTGGCGCCCCAGCCGTGCAAGGCGAGCAAGGTGGGGTGGGGGCCGTCGCCGCGGGGTTCATAGAGGGTATGGATGAGCTCCATCGTCAGCCTCCGGGTTGCTCGCCTGCCGCCGCCCGTGCCGCCGCTCTCCCTCTTGCGGCACGCCGTGTGGTAGGATAACCGCTGCCAGACCGTGCTTGAGGGAGGACGACAAAATGCGCTTGCAAGGCAAAACGGCCATCGTCACCGGCGGTGGCGGCGGCATCGGCCGCGCCATCGCCTTGTGCCTGGCCCGCGAGGGGGCCAATGTCTGCTTGAGCGACGTGCAGCTCGAAGGGGCGCAGCGCGTGGCCCAGGAAGTCGAGGCCCTGGGGCGCCGCACCCTGGTCGTGCCGTGCGACGTGGCCCGCTGGCCCGAGGTGGAGCAGCTGGCCGCCAAGACCCTGGAAGCCTTTGGGCAAATCGACATCCTGGTCAACAACGCCGGCATTTTTACTCCTCTGGGCCTGCCGTTTCTCAACAACACCGAAGAAGACTGGGACCGCGCCTACGCGGTGAACGTCAAGGCCCACTTCCTGACCTGCAAGGCCGTGGTGCCGCACATGATGGCGCGGCGCTACGGCAAAATCATCAACATCGCCTCGATTGCCGGCCAGCTGGGCAGCACCACCAGCCCGCCCTACAGCGTGTCCAAAGGCGCGGTGATCACGTTCACTCGCTGCCTGGCGCGCGACTTGGCGCCTTACAACATCAACGTCAACGCCATTTGCCCCGGGCTGCTGTGGACGCCGATGTGGCACTACATCGCCGAAAGCCTGGCCCAGAAGGGGACGCTGGCGGGGCTGACGCCGCGGCAGATCTTTGAAAAGCGCGTGCAGGAGTGGGTGCCGCTGCAGCGCGAGCAGACCCCCGAAGACATCGGCCACGCGGTGGTCTTCCTGGCTTCGGAAGAGGCGCGCAACATCACCGGCCACGCCCTCAACGTCGACGGCGGCATTTACATGCACTGAGCCGCTCCCGGGGCGTCAGCGGGGAAAAATCACCAGGTCGACCCGCCCCCGCCGCTCGGTGGTGGTGTCGGCAGGGTCGAACTGCAAGGTAAGCGTCTGCTGCGCGCCGTCGCTTTGCACCACCACTTGCCGGCCCAGGTCCTCGTTGTGCACGTGGAGCACGAGGGCAAAGCGGCCTTGGGCGTCGGTGATGCCCCGCTGCAGCACCTGGCCGCTGGCGGCATCGCGCACCACCACTTCCTTGCCGGCCAGCGGCGTGCCGGGAAAGGTGGCGCCGTTGCGCACCGTGCCGTAGACGGTAAAGCGATGGTCCACCTGGTGGGTGGCCCGCGCGGGCAGGCCGGCCAGAAAGAGGATGCAGCCCAGAAGCAGGCCGAGCCAGAACATGGGCATCCTGCGGCACCGTGTCATGCGGGACTCCTTCGTTACGGCAGCCGCCGGCTCGGGGCGAGCGCCCGCGAGCGCGGCGTGCACACAGTATAGCGCTGCCGCGGGCGCCTGTACAGGCGGTGCTTAAGGCACGCGGCGAAGGGTCAGGGTGCCGCTGCCGGGACGCTCGATCACCATGTCGCCGGCTTCCAGGGAGAAAGTCTGGGGCGAGCCACCAGCTGGGGTGAAGGTGACGCTGCCTGCCGACTGCATGGTATATATGGTAGCGCCATCCTGCACGGTGAGGGTCGGCTCGCTGTCGGCCAGCAGCAGGAAGGAGCTGGCGTCGATAACAAAGGTTTCGATGCGCACTTCCTGCTGCGCCTGCGCCGTGTCGGTATCGATGCGCAGCAGTTCGGCCGCCAGATCCAGCACGTCGCAGCCGCTTAGCGCCAGGGCGCCCAGCAGAGCCAGAAGCGCCAGGCCGGCCCGCTGCCTGCGGGAGGAGGGAGGAGAGATAAGCGTCATGGGCGCGTTCCTCCTTGCCTTACGAGAACATACCGGTCCTGGCGGCGATTGTGGCACGCCGGCGCCCGCGGCGCAACGGCGCCCGCGGGCTTCTGGCCACAGGAGAAGCACCGATGTCGTGCCTTCCTACCTTTGCCGACGTCGAGCGGGCGGCAGCCCGCATTGGGCCCTTTGCGCACCGCACCCCGGTGTGGACGTGCGCCAGCCTTGACCGCCTCAGCGGGGCGCGGCTTTTCTTTAAGTGCGAGAACCTGCAGAAAGCCGGCGCCTTCAAGTTCCGCGGCGCCTGCAATGCGGTCATGGCCCTGCCGGAGGCCGAAGCGCGGCGCGGGGTGGCCACCCATTCCTCGGGCAACCACGCCGCGGCGCTCGCTCTGGCGGCACGGCTGCGGGGCATTGCCGCCCACGTGGTCATGCCGGCCAGCGCCCCGGCGGTGAAAAAGGCGGCGGTGGCCGCCTACGGAGGCCGCATCGTCTTTTGCGCGCCGACCCTGGAAGCGCGCGAGGAAACGCTGGCGCGGGTGGTGGCAGAAACCGGCGCCACCTTCGTCCACCCCTACAACGACCCCCTGGTCATCGCCGGGCAGGGCACGGCAGCCTTGGAGCTCTGCCAGGAAGTGCCCCACCTCGATGCCGTGCTGGTGCCGGTGGGCGGCGGCGGGCTGGCCAGCGGCACGGCGCTGGCGGTGGCGGCCGTGTCGCCGCAGACGCAGGTCATCGGCGTGGAGCCGGCCACCGCCGACGACGCCTGCCGCGCGCTGCAAGCCGGGAAGCTCCTGCCGGCGGGCAATCCCCGCACGGTGGCCGACGGGCTGCGCACCGCGCTGGGCGAGCTGACCTTTGCCTTGCTGCGGCAGCACGCGGTGGCGGTGGTGACGGTGAGCGAGGCGGCCATCGTGGACGCCATGCGCCACGTCTGGGAGCGCCTGAAGCTGATCATCGAACCCTCGGCAGCGGTGGCCGTGGCGGCCTTGCTGGCGGGCGCCGTCTACCTGCCCGGCCGGCGGGTGGGGGTGATTCTTTCCGGCGGCAACGTCGACCTCGACCGCTTGCCCTGGCCGCCGCGGCCGGCTTGAGCGCGCCGTCCTGCGGCGGGAGAAGCGCTCAGGCGCGGCGCACGTGCGGCAAGACGTCGCGCGCACAGCGCTCCAGCTGCCGGCGCTGGTCGGGGGCGCCAAAGCGCAGCACCAGGGTCTGCGCCCCGGCTGCCACGAAGTCGTTGAGCCAGGCAATGCAGCGCTCCGGCGGCCCGGCGCACACCCCCTGGGTGCGCCGCATGACCTCGTACGGCGCGCCGTAATAGCCCTCGATGAAGGCCTGCATCTCGCGCTCGGCCTGCGCCGCGTCGTCGTTGATGTTGAGCGTGGTGTAAACGCCGCGGTGCAGCCCGGCAAGGGGTTTGCCCATCTCCGCCGCCAGCGCTTGCAGCCGCTGCCAGGCTTCGGCAAAAGCCTGCGGCGAGGGGGGATTGGGCAGCCAGCCATCGCCCAGCCGCAGCACCCGGCGCAGGGCGTTGTCCACCGCGCCGGCCAGCCACAGCGGCACCCCGCCGGCCTGCAGGGGCCGCAGTCCCAGGCGCACCTCCTGCAGCTGGAAGTGGCGGCCGTGGAAGGTCACTTCGGGCTCTGTCCACAGGCGCCGCAGCAGGGTGAGGCTTTCTTCAAACCGCCCGATGCGGGTGCCAAACGGCACGCCGCAGGCCGCAAACTCTGCCTCCACCGCCCGGTTCTTGGTGGCAATGCCCACCCCCAGGATCATTCTCCCCTGCGAGACAAGGTCGAGGTTGGCCACCTCGTTGGCCAGCACCACCGGGTGGCGCAGCGCCGGCAGCAGCACGGCAGTGCCCAGCTTGACGCGCTGCGTGCGCGTGGCCACCGCCGCCAGAGTGGTGAGGGCCTCCAGCCGCGGCCGCGCCAGGATGCTGTCGCCGGCCCACAGCGAGTCAAAGCCCAGGGCCTCGGCTTGCTCGGCCAGGGCCACGAGCTGCCGGAAGTCGGGCTGCCCCTGCGCCATCACCGCTTCCCGCGTGGGCAGCAAAAAGCCAAAAGACACGGTGTGTTCTGCCATCGGCGCCTTCTCCTTAGGGTTAGGCCACGGCCGGATCCGGAGCCAGGCCGGTGAGGGCGGCGCTGAGCTGCCACAGCCGCCGCGCTGCCTCCACGTCGTACGAGGCCGGTGACGAAGACACCGGCCGTTTTTTGACAAAATACGCCCCGCTCACTTCGGCCACTTCGGGGGCGGTGGCCAAGTAGACGACGGTCTCGGCGCCGCGCTCCGGGCTCAAGGCCACCAGCTGGGCGAGGCGGATCGTCCAGGCGCACAGCCCCCGGTTGTTGTGGCCAAAGCGGGTGGCCACAAAGCCGGGGTGCAGGGCGTTGGCGGTAACCCCGCTACCCTGCAGGCGGCGCGCCAGCTCGTAAGTGAACAGCACGTTGGCCAGCTTCGACTGGCAGTAAGCCCGCCAGCCGTTGTAGCGCCTGGCGCCCTGCACGTCGGCAAAGTCGAGGGTGGCGCTGCGGTGGGCGTCGGAGGCGACGTTGATGATGCGGGCCGGGGCGCTCGCCTTGAGGCGGTCGAGCAGCAAGTGGGTGAGCAGAAAGTAGGCCAGGTGGTTGAGGGCAAACGTCATCTCGATGCCGTCGGCGCTCAGGGTGCGCCGCGAAAAGAGCGCTCCGGCGTTGTTGATGAGCACGTGCAGCTGGGAAAAACGCCGCCGCACTTCCGCCGCCAGGCGGCGCACTTGCCCCTGCACCGAGAGGTCGGCCAGAAAGAGCGCCACATCCGCGTTGCCGCTTGCCTCGCGGATGTGGCGCACCGCCGCCGCGCCCCGCGCCGCGTCGCGGCCCACCACCAGCACCGTGGCGCCTTGCTGCGCCAGTACCCGCGCCGTCACCAGGCCAATGCCGGAAGTGGCGCCGGTGATCAGGCAAACCCGCCCCTGCATCGCTGCGGCCACCATGCCCATCCTTACCCTGCAAACCGCCTTTCGCTTCCCAATACTCTAAGGCCTTTGGGGCCGCGGCTGCAAGGGGCCTGCCACCCCTGGCGTTGCCGGCGCAGATCCGCTACCGTTGGGGGCGGGGAGCCCTCTCCCCGCCTCGCCCCTGGCTGTAGAAGGAGAGCGCCATGCTGGCATGCCCGCTGCTTCTTGGGATTGCGCTGGCCGTGGCCCTGCCGGCCAAGGCCGACACCTGGATTTCTCTGGCGCCGCTGCAAGTGCCGCGCCAGGAAGTGGCGGTGGCCGCTTTGGCCGGCAAGATCTACGTCATCGGTGGCATCGATGCCCGCGGCGGCACCGCCGCCACCGTGGAAGTCTACGATCCGGCCACCGACCGCTGGCAGTTTGCCACCCCGCTGCCCGTGCCGGTGCACCATGCCGCCGCCGCGGTGGTCAGCGGCACCCTCTACGTCATCGGCGGCCTGCAAGGGGGACGTTTTGCCCCCGTGGACACGGTGTGGGCTTACGACCCGGCCACCCGCACCTGGCACCGCAAGGCGCCGCTGCCCCAGCCCCGCGGTGCCCTTGCTGCCGGGGTAATCGGCGGCAAGATCTATGCCGCTGGCGGCTCGCCTGCGCCGCGCGAGCGCGACTTTGCCGTCTACGACCCGCAGACCGATACCTGGACGCCGCTGCCTCCCATGCCCTCGCCGCGCAACCACCTGGCTGCCGGCGTGGTGGGCACGACGTTTTACGCCGTAGGCGGCCGCAGCGGCGGCATCCGGGGCATCACCAACGCGCTGGAAGCCTTTGACCCCACGACGGGCCGCTGGGTGCACAAAGCGCCCCTGCCTACAGCGCGCGGCGGTATCGCCGGCGCCGTGCTCCAGGGCTGCCTCTACGTCTTTGGCGGCGAGGGCAACCCGGCGCGCAGCGACGGCCTCTTTGCCGAGGTAGAGGTGTACGACCCCTTCCACGACCGCTGGCAGGCGCTGCCGCCCATGCCCACGCCGCGCCACGGCATCGGCGCGGCGGCGCTTGGCGACCGCATTTACCTTCCCGGGGGCGCCACGGTGCAGGGGTTTGGCGTCACCGGCGTGCACGAGGCCTTTGCCACCGCGCGCCGCTGCGGCCCCTGAGCGGCATAACAGGTAACCCGCAGGGCCGCCCCCGGCGTCTAAAGGGACGACCGCTTTGGCATTCCTGGCAAAGGAGGCGACCGATGAAGCGATATGGTACCATGGGACAAGTCGTGCTGCTGCTCGCCCTGGGGCTCGCCCTGGCAACAACGGCGGCGGCCCGCGGGTGGGGACACCGGGGCGATTTCCTGTGGCGGCTCGAGCACGCTCTGGAAGGCCTTGACCTGGAGCAGGCAAAGCGCACTGCCGTCTACGAGATCATCGACAAGGCGCGGGCCGAGCAGCGCGAGCTGCGCCGGCAGCTGCGAGCGGCGTACGAGGCGCTGCGCGCGCTTCTGGAGCAGGACCTGCCGGATGAAAGCGCCGTGCTGACCCAGGCCGACCGCATCGGCGAGCTGCAGACCAAGCTGCGCCAGCAGACCCTGCGGACGCTGCTGGCGGTGCGCGCGCAACTGACTCCGGAGCAGCGCGCGCGCCTGCGCGAAGCGCTGCACAAGCCCCGCGAGCGGCACCGCGGTGGCGAGCGCTGAGCCGCCGGCGGCGCGGTGGCTCGCCGCCAGCAGAAAGCGGCGTGCGCAGCAGCGGGGCCATGGCAGGGAGGGTGGCGCATGCGCCGGCAGCCCGGGTGGGCACGGTGAGGGAGGCAGAACGTGACGCCCGCTTCCGCGCTTTTGTGGTGGCTTACCGGGAGCGGGCCTGGCGCCTGGCCTGGCGCCTGGTCGGGGGCGATGCGGCGGCTGCCGAGGACGTGGCCCAGGAAGCCTTTGTTAAGGCCTACCGCGCCTTGGATCGCTTCCGGGAAGAGGCCAGCCTGGCCACCTGGTTCTACCGCATTCTGGTACGCCAGGCCCAGAGTTACTGGCGCTGGCAAGCGGTGCGCGCCGCCTGGCGGCGACAGGACCAGCAGCCTGCTGCCCCGCAGGGGCCTGGTGACCCACTGCTGCGGCGGCGCATCGCTACCGCCTTGGGGCGCCTCAGCCCTAGCCAGCGCACTGCCTTTGTCCTCGTCCACCTCGAGGGCTTCAGCGTGCGCGAAGCGGCCCAGGTGATGGCCAAGCCCGAGGGCACGGTGAAGAGCCACCTGCACCGAGCCCTGCGGCTGCTGCGCCAGGAGCTGGCCGATCTGGCCGACGACACGGGAGGACAAGCCCCATGAACGCTCCCCAGGACGACAGGCTGCAGCCTGCCGAGCAGGCCTTTGTCGGGCGCCTGGCGCGCCACTTTGCTCCGCCGCCGCTTTCGGCGGCCCGCCGTGCCGCATTTGACGCTGCGGTATGGGCGCGCTTGCAGCGGCGCCGCCGCCGGCGCCGGCTGCTGCCCGCCGGTGCCGCCGCTGCCGCAGCCCTCCTCTGGCTCCTCTTTTCCGGCCACCCCGGGGAACGGCTGCCGCCCGCAGAAACAAGAAGCGACGCCATGCCCCTGCTGCAGGCGGTGCTGGAAGACGCCCTGGCAGAGGAAGAAAGCGCCGTCTTGCCTGCGGAGTATCGGGTGCTGGCGCAGGTGTTTCTGGACCGCCCCTGGACTGAGGCGCAGCCGTGAGCCGTCGGGTAGGGAAGGAAGGGCCGGTGCGGGCCGCCAGGCGTCTCCTGATCGCCTTGCTTGGGGGCGCGCTGCTGGCCGCCGGCGCCTGGGCCGGGGAGCCGCGGCGGTCGTGGCTGCCCGCCGATTGGCTCGCCGAGCACGCCGCACAGCTGGGCGTGGAAGAAGAGACCCTGGCCACCCTGCGTCAGCTGGCTGCTGCCGCGCGGACCAGGGAGGCCGAGCTGCGCCAGGAGCTGCACGCCGCTTACAGCCGCCTGCGCCAGCTGCTCGAGCAGGACGACCCGGACGAAACCGAAGTGCTGCGGCAAGCGGAAGTGATCGGCGCCCTGAAGCTAGAGAAGTGGAAGCTGCGGCTGCGCACCCTGCTGCGCATGCGCGCCTTGCTAACCCCGCAGCAGCGCCGCGCCCTGGTCGAGCTCTGGCAGCGCCACGAGGCAGCAAGGGAGGAAATGCCCGATGCGCCGCCGCGCTGAGCGCTGCTGCCTGGCCGTGCTGTTGAGCCTGGCCGTGCTCGTGGCGCCCGCCGGGCAGGCACAGCCCCGGCGCGTGCCGGTGGTGGTGCAGCCGGTGGTGGTGCAGCCGGTGGCGGCGCACATCGAAGTGGTGGGCACGGTGGAGCCGCTGCGGCGCACCACCCTCAGCAGCGAGATTGCCGGCCTCGCCCTGCGCGTGCCGCTGCGCGAGGGCGAGGCCGTGGCCGGCGACACCGCGGTGGTGGTGCAGCTCAAAGCCACCGACCTCGAGCTCGCCCTGGCCGAAGCCGAGGCCGAGCTGGCCCGTGCCCAGGCCACCGCCGCAAAGCTGCGCCGCGGCCTGCGGCCAGAGGAAATCGAGGAAAAGCGCGCCGAAGTCGCCGAGCGCCGCGCCTGGGTGGAAAAGTACGCCAAGGACCTGGAACGCCTGCGGGCGCTGCAAGCGCGCCAGATCGCCAGCACTGCCGACTACGAGCTGGCAGAGAGCACCTACCGCGCTGCCCAGGCGCAGTACGAGCGGGCACGCCAGGCGCTGCGTGTGGCCGAGCTGGGCACGCGGCCCGAAGATCTGGCAGCGGCCGAGGCCGAGGTGCGCCGCTTGCAGGCGCGCGTGCAGCGGCTGCGGGCCGATGTCGAGAAGACGGCGATTCGCGCCCCCTTTGCCGGCTTTGTCACCCGCCTTTACACCGAAGTCGGGCAGTGGGTCGAGCGCGGCGGCCCGGTGGCGGAACTCGTCGACTTGCGGCGCGTGCTGGTGCGCGTGCCGGTACACGAAAAAGACGTGGCCCGCCTGCGCCAGGGCGACCCGGCGGAGGTGGTGCTGGACGCCTTTCCCGGGCAGACGTTTCGCGGGCACGTCCAGCAGATCATTCCGCAGGCCGACCCGGCCAGCCGCACCTTTCCGGTGAAAATCGAGGTGCCCAACACGCCCGACGCCGCCCTCAAAGCCGGCATGTCGGCGCGCGTGCGCCTGCGCCTGGGCGAGCTGCGGCCGGCGGTGCTGGTGCCCAAAGACGCCGTGGTGCGGCAGGCAGGCCAGACGGTGGTGTTCGTGGTGGAGGCCCAAACCGCCCGCCGCGTTCCCGTCGAGACGGGCCGTGCCGTAGGAGAACGGGTGGAGGTCCTGCAGGGCGCGCTCAAGCCCGGGGACCGTGTGGTGGTGACCGGCAACGAAACGCTGCGGGATCAGACGCCGGTAGAGGTGCGCGAGCCCGCCGCCCGCTAAAGGAATGCCGCCTATGTCACTGATTGCCTTCTGCATCCGCTACCCGGTGACGGTCGTCGTCGGCGTCATCCTGGCGCTGCTCTTTGGCATCCTGGCCCTGCAGCGCCTGCCCATGCAGATGACGCCCACCGTCGAGCGCCCGGAGATCTCCGTCGAAACCGTTTACGAAGGCGCGGCCCCGCAGGAAGTGGAGCACGAAATCGTCGACCGCCAGGAAGAGCGCCTCACCTCGGTGCAAAACCTGCGCGAGATGGAATCGACTTCGTACGAGGGCCGCGGCGTCATCGTGCTGCGCTTTGACTGGGGCGTCAACAAAGACGTGGCCCGCCTCGAGGTGTCGGAAAAGCTCGACATGGTGCGCGACTTGCCCCCTGACGCCGAGCGGCCGGTGATTCGCGCCGTTTCCTCAGACGAAGAGACGCCCATTGCCTGGATCATCGTCCACACCTCCCGCGACATCAACGAAGTGCGCGAGGAAGCCGAAGACGTCATCAAGCCGCGCCTCGAGCGCCTCGAAGGCGTAGGGGCGGTGTGGCTCTTTGGCGGCCAGGAACGCGAAGTGCAGGTGATCCTTGACTACGCGGCCATGGCAGCGCGAGGCCTGCGCGTGGACCAGGTGCGCGACGCCCTGCTGCGCGAAAATCGCAACCTCAAAGGCGGCACCCTCGACGAGGGCAAAAAGCGCCACTTGGTGCGCACCGTGGGGCAGTTTACCGACTTGCAGCAAATCGAGCAGGTCATCGTCGCCTGGCAGGACGGCAACCCCGTTTACCTGCGCGACATCGCCCGGGTGCAGTTTGGCTACAAGGACCCCACCCGGCTCATTCGCCAGTTCGGCAAGCCCACCCTGGGCTTTGGCGTGGTGCGCCGCACGGGGGCCAACACCATCGAGGTGATGCGCCGGCTGAAGGCAGAAATCGCCCACCTCAACGCCCTCTATGCCGACAAGGACATCCGCCTGCAGCAAGTCTACGACGAGACGGACTACATCTACGACGCCCTTCACCTGGTTACCGACAACCTGCTGTGGGCGTCGCTGCTTACCGTTATGGTGCTGCTCTTTTTCCTGCGCAGCCCCAGCAGCCTGCTGGTCATCGGCCTGTCGATTCCGGTGTCGGTGATCACCACCTTTGTGGTGCTTGACGCCCTGGGGCGCAGCCTCAACATCGTCATGCTCGCTGGCCTCGCCTTTGCCGTGGGCAACGTGGTCGACAACTCTATCGTGGTGCTGGAAAACATCTTCCGCCACCGCGAGCGCGGCAAGTCGCGCGTGCAGGCGGCACTCGACGGGGCGCGGGAAGTGTGGGGGGCGATTCTGGCCTCAACGCTGACCAACCTGGCGGTGTTCATGCCGATCCTTTTCGTCAAAGACGAAGCCGGCCAGCTCTTTCGCGACATCGCCATCGCCACTTCGATTTCTACGGCCCTGTCGCTCGTGGTGGCCCTCACCATCGTGCCGATGATGGCGGCGCGCGTGCTGCGCGTGGCGGCGCCTGCAGCTTCGGGCCGCGGGCAGCGCCTGCTCGACGTGCTGCTGCTGGCCTGGTTGGGGCGGGCCTTCAGCGCGGCGCTGCTTGGCCTGCTCACCTGGCTGCGCCGGGGTGTGCTGCGGCGCCTGCTGCTGGTGGGGGGAATGACCGGCGGCGCCCTGGCCCTGGCCTGGCTCTTCCTGCCGCCGCTCGATTACCTGCCCAAGGGCAACCGCAACCTCATCCTGGCCGTGGTGCAGGTGCCGCCCGGGTACAACCTGGCGCAGATCGAGCGCCTGCTCGTCGAGCTCGAGGGCCGCTTCGCCCAGCTGCCCCAGATCCAGCGCCTGTTTACCGTGGTGCGCACCGAAAATCCCCTGCTTGGCATCATCGTCAAGCCCGAGTATGCCGATATCCGCGGCATGCAGCAGGTGATCGCCGAGCTGCGCCGGCGCGCCGGTGGCGTCCCCGGCACGCGCGCCGTCTTTATCACCCAGGCGTCGCTGTTTCGCCGCCGCGGCCAGCTGCTGGGTGGCACCAACCTGGACGTGGACGTCAAAGGCAACGACCTAGAGACGGTGCGCCACTTGGCGGCCACCATTGAGCAGCAAACCCGCGAGCTGCCCGGGGTCAACTTCGTGCGCTCGAGCTTTGAATGGGGCAATCCCGAGCTGCACGTCGACGTGGATCGGGAAAAAGCCGCGGCGCTGGGCCTCTCGGTAAGCGACGTGGGCTACATTGTAGAGACCTTTCTGGCCGGCACCCTGGCCGGCACCTTCCGCGAGCACGGCAAGGAGCTCGACCTCACCCTGCTGGGGGCACCGCGGGGCACGGTGCGTTCGCAGACCCTCGACCAGATCCTGCTTTACCCGCCCCACGGCGGTCCGGTGCGCCTGACCGACATCGCTACCCTCCGCGAGGCCGAAGGACCCACGCGCATCGAGCACCAGGATCGGATGCGGGCCATCCGGCTCACCGTGAACCTGAAAGACGAGGTGGCCTTGCAGAGTGCCATTGACTTGCTCGAAGCTCGGGTCTTGCGGCCGCTGCGGCAGCGCCTGCCCCTGGGCTACAGCCTGGAGGTGAGCGGTCAGGCCCGGGACCTCGACCGCACCTGGGATTCCCTCAAGGGGTCGTTCCTCCTGGCGGTGGTCATCACGTACCTGCTCATGTGCTCGCTGTACGAGTCCTTTACGTACCCCTTGGTCATTCTTTTCAGCCTGCCGCCGGCCCTGGTAGGGGGCGTCCTCGGCCTGCGCCTGCTGCACGCCGTAGAGCCCACCGTGAAGCTGGACGTGCTGGCCATGCTTGGCTTTATCATCATGGCCGGCATCGTGGTCAACGCCGCCATTTTGCTGGTCGAGCAAGCGCTCAACCACATGCGGGCCGGCATGCCGCCGCAAGAGGCCATCATCGAAAGCGCCCGCGACCGCCTGCGCCCCATTTTCATGACCGCCAGCAGCCTGCTGGGCTTTCTGCCCCTGGTGCTGGCCAGTGGCGCTGGCTCCGAGCTTTACCGCGGCATGGGCGCCGTGCAGCTTGGCGGCCTGCTGCTTTCCACGCTGTTTACGCTGGTGCTGGTGCCTACCGTCTTTTCCCTGTGGCTGGAAGCCGAAGCCTGGCTGCGGGGGCGCCTGCGGCGGGTGCGGCCGCGGCCGGCGGTGCTGGTGGGCGAGCCCGAAGAGGAGGTGCGCGCCTGAGGCCCCTGCCGCAGTGCCGCTCCTTAGGTAATTATGCCCGACAGATCGAGGCGGCAGGAAGATCCTGGCCGAGAGAGGCATAGATCGTCCTGTTGTGGAGCGGCTGCGCCAAAGCCCGTTAGACGCCGGACCTCTGGATATTCTCTGCCGCCTATTCCACCCACTCGAAGAATCTCTCCTCCTCTGCGTGCAATCGCCATACCCAAAGCCCCTTTCCTGAAACGCGAATGACGGCGCCCCTTCGCTTCGCGTTTGTGTTAAACTCCGGGTGACGAAGCAGGCGGCGCACAAAAAACGCGGCTTCGTTCTTATCGACAGCAAGACTCACTAGACAATATCGATTGTGACATAGACTTTGTTGTCCTGCATCCCCTTTCGTCCGATGTCGTACCCAATCTGACGAACCCGAACCCGCCAGCCTTTCAACAACTGACGCTGACTTGCAGGAATATTTTCGTCTAAGATATTCACGGCGTCCTCGGCTCCAGGACGAACTCGTCAGCGTGCCTGAGCAGAGCTTGAAGCGCCAGTTGAACAGCCTCAGTGATGGCTTCTTTGGTGATACTCCCATTCCATTCTTCGATGATGGCCTCCCAGGCCATGCCGCTGGCAACCTGGTCGAGAACATCTGCGACGAAGATACGAGTCCCCCGAAAAGTTGGCTGACCGTGACAAATCTTAGGGTCAGCCACGATATAACGCCCAAGCAGTTTCGGCTTGTAATGGCTTTTCATGTCCATATCTCCTGACACTCACTGGGAGTTGTTCTCAGAGTTCAAAGCGCCAAGGCGCCCTCAATAAGAAGCGGTCTATGGCGTGTCCATGCGCGTTATTGTTTTCAACCGGAGGTATGCCACGGATCACGACCAGATCGTAGACCAGCTGCGGCGGCGCTGCAAGAGGGATGGGGGTCAGGTCTTGAATCGTGAAACACGAGCTTGGCCTAATATCTCGCCTCAGGCAATGGCCTACAGCCTTCACACCCGCTTCCAGCCACTCCGGGATTGAGCGATGCGCGGCCGGCGGTGCTGGTGCCTGAAGAGGAGGTGCGCGCCTGAGACCCCTGCCACAGCGTTGCCCCGCGGGTGGTCGTGCTTGACAGATCAAGGCGGTAGGCATCCTCGTTCTTCCCAGAGAGCTTGACAGCGTTTCAGCCTTCGCCTATTGTTGTCGCTGACGGACGCTCCGTGGGCATTCCGCCAATAGAATTTGTACGGGAATACGAAAGATTCCCGTAAATATCACTCCTTAAGTGAACTCGACGGGTTCCATCTTAACCTCCGAAGAGGCAGGAAAACACGGATTCCGTAGTCTGGCTATGGTCCTTGGAGAAAGAAGGAAATGGCTGTCAACAGAATTTGGAGAGTAAATGATGGAGGCGCTTATTAACGAAGGCAGACTCAAAGAATTGCTGAAAGAAACTCTTATAGAAGTCATCGAAGAGCGAAAAGACGTACTCTACGAGCTGCTTGCCGAGGTCATAGAGGACATTGCACTGGCTCGTGCAATCCGAGAAGGGGAAGGGACAGAGCCGGTGAGCAGGCAAGACATTTCCGAGCTTCTAGAAGATCAAACGTGAAGCTAGAGTTTAGGGCTAGCTTTGCTAAGGACCTCAAGCGGATCCGGGACAAGCCTCTGCTCCGGCGAGTCAAGGAGACAATCAATGACGTCGAAGCAGCCACGAGTATTCGTGAAATAAAAGACCTCAAAAAGCTCAGGACGGAAGGTCGCTACTATCGCATCAGACTTGGAGACTACAGAATAGGTTTGATCATAGAAGGAGATACAGTCATCTTTGTCAGAATCCTGCATAGAAGCGAAATCTACCGCTACTTTCCGTGAAGCGGCTTAGGTGGAGGAGCTTCACCTACCCTGGCGTTGAATCTGACTCACGCTTCCCCTGGCGGGCCTCCGTGGCGAGCATATGCTTCAGGCTCTGAAAGCACTGCTCGATCCAGCGGCGCTGCCGGGCTCAGCGCCGCCGGTAGCCGTAGAGCCAGCGGTTGGGGGTGGAGCCGACGTTGCGCACGCTGTGGCGCACCCCGGCCGGAATCCACACTTCTTCGCCAGGGCGCGGCCGCCAGGTGCGGTCGGGAAGCGCCACTTCCAGCTCGCCGGCAACGAGCATCAGCAGCTCGTCGACGTCGTGGACAAAGTTCTCCCACGCCCGCCCCGGCGGGTCGCTCCACACCTCGCAGCTAAAGCCCCGCTGTGCCCAGTCGCGCCGAATTGCCGCTTCGTCCATCTTCCTTTCCTCCCCTTGCCTTTGCGGCCCACATGGCGTAGGCTGGCGGGTGCTGTCCAGAGAGGAGAGACGCCATGGCCCGCACCTATCGCCTCATCTCCAGCGACGGGCACCTGGAAGTGCTTCCCGAGCGCTGGACCTCCCGCGTGCCCAAGCCCTACCGCGACCGCGCCCCGCGCACCGTGCGCCTGCCCGACGGCGGCGACGCCATCCTCATCGAGGGCCAGCCGCTGCAGGAGGCCTTTTTCCTCGACCTGCGCGCCGGCCGCCCGGAAGGCCAGTGGCAGCCTTTTGGCCTGCGCATCGAGGACACCGCCGGCACCGGCTCGCCCGAGCAGCGCGTGCGCGAGCAGGAGATGGATGGCCTCGACGCCGAAGTCCTCTTCCCTGCCATGGTCGCCGGCCCGGGGCTGTGGCGCAGCATCAGCCACGACGAAGTCTACCGCGCCGTCATCCGCGCCTACAACGACTGGCTGGCCGAGGAGTACTGCGCCGTGGCCCCCGAGCGCCTGCTCGGCCTGGGGGTGATCCCGTGGACCAACGTCGAGGATGCGGTGGCCGAGCTGCACCACTGCGCGCGCCAGGGCCTCAAAGGCGTGGTGCTCGGCGTGCTGCCCAGCGGCCAGGGCTACCCCACCCCGGCCGACGACCGCTTCTGGGCGGCGGCCCTCGACGTGCAAATGCCCGTCACCGTGCACGTGGGCTTCAACCGCACCGGGCCGCGCGCCACCCAGCCCACTTTTCGCTACCCCAAGGAGCCCCCGGAAGTCATGCGCCGCCTGCGCCGCCCCTTCCTCGAGTGGGTGGCCCACTTCGGCCTGCCGCCGGCGCTCAGCGTCACCCAGCTCATCCTGGCCGGCGTCTTCGACCGCTTCCCGGCGCTGCGCGTCTTTTTTGCCGAAACCCGCCTGGGCTGGGTGCCTTTCTGGCTAGAGAGCGCCGACCTCTGGTACCAGCGCCACCTGCCCTGGGCCGAGCAGTACCTGGGCTTCCAGCGCCTCAAGGAGCTGCCCAGCACGTACGCCCGCCAGCACATCTACTGGAGCGTGCAGTACGAGCGGGTGGCCATCGAGCTGCGCCACCACCTGGGGGTGGACCACATCCTGTTTGCCACCGACTTCCCCCACATCGAGTGCGAGTGGCCCAACAGCCGCGCGGTGCTCGCGCGCCTCTACGCCGACGTGCCGGCCGCCGAGCGCGACCGCATCTGGGCTGGCAACGCCGTGGACTTCTTCCACCTGCACGGCTAGGCGGGACTCAGGCTGCGGGGGCGCCGCGCGCCGGTCAAGGCGGCTTACGCCGGATAAATCACCACGCGGCGCTCGGGCTCGCTGCCCAGGCTCTGGGTGAAAAGGCCATAGCGCGCGGCCAGCTGGTGCTGCAGGCGCCGCAGGTAGGTGTTCTGGGGCGAAAGCTCAACGGGGTGGCCTTCTTCCAAGACCTCGTGGATGGCGGCTTCGGCCTCGCGCAGCGCCGCTTCTTTCTGCGACGAGGACGCTTCGCCGTCAAATACCGCCTGCAGGAAGTGCACCATCTGGGTGACGGTGTTGTTGCGCAGCACGTAGAGCGGCACGCCGCGCGCCTGCGCCTCGTGCAGGCGCCGTGCCTGGTGCTTTTCCTGCGACTTCAGGGTGAGCACCAGGTTGGCGTCTTCAAGGGAGTTGACCACGTAAGCCGGCACCTGGCAGGCGCGGATGGCGCGCTCGAGACGGCTGCGGTTGACGGCGTAGGGGAAAATGCGCAGCACTTGCGGCCGCCGCGGCGGCGGTGGCGCCGCGCCGTTGGCGGGCGCCGCGGCCGGCAGGGCCGCCGCCCGCTGCACTTCGACGCTGCCGTCGGGGCGCCGCAGGCGCAGCTCGGGCCGCAGCGGCACGCCGCGCAGGAAGGCGTCGACCACCTGGGCCACGTTGTGGTACACGGCCAGCCGGTCGCGCTCCTGGATCTCGATGAGCACGTCAAAAGTGGGCGGCGCCTTGCGCTCAAGCACGGTTTTTTGCGTGCGGCGCCGCCGCGCTTCTTCGTCGGAAAGGGTGACGGCCTGCACGCCGCCGACGAGATCGGCCAGGGTGGGGTTGCGCAGCAGGTTGTCCAGGGTGTTGCCGTGCGCCGTGGCGATGAGCTGCACGCCGCGCTCGGCAATGGTGCGCGCCGCCAGCGCTTCGGCTTCGGTGCCGATTTCGTCGATGACGATCACCTCCGGCATGTGGTTCTCCACCGCCTCGATCATCACCGCGTGCTGCTCGTGCGGGGTGGGCACCTGCATGCGCCGCGCCCGCCCGATGCCCGGGTGCGGGATGTCGCCGTCGCCGGCAATCTCGTTGGAGGTGTCGACGATGACCACGCGCTTGCCCAGCTCGTCGGCCAGCACGCGCGCCGCCTCGCGCAGCAAGGTGGTCTTGCCCACCCCCGGGCGGCCCAGCAGCAGCAGCGATTTGCCGCTCTCGATGACGTCGCGCACGATGTCCACGGTGCCAAAGAGGGCGCGGCCCACACGGCAGGTCAGGCCGATGATGGTGCCCAGGCGGTTGCGGATGGCCGAGATGCGGTGCAGGGTGCGCTCGATGCCGGCCCGGTTGTCCTTGCCAAAGGTGCCCACGCGCGCCACCACGTGGTCGAGGTCGGCGCGCGACACCGGCTCGGCCGACAGCACCTCCATGTGGTCGGCAAAGCGGGCTTCGGGCAGCCGGCCCAGGTCAAGGACCACCTCGAGCAGGGCGTCGCGCTGCGGGTGCGCGCGCAGAAGCTCGCGCAGGCGCGGGGGAAGCACGGCCAGCAGGAGGTCGAGTTCGCTCAGCGTCCGTTGCGTCATCGGCACCAGTACCTCTTACTAAAGATAAGTCCGTGAAAGACGACACGGCCGCCGTGCCGCAGCACGGCGGCACTTCAGGGTTCGCCCGCCTTGCGCCCCTCCCGCCCCCCAGGAGGGAACGCCAAGGCGGTCTGCAATCATTTTTATTGTACCTTATCCGTGGGGATTTGGGGGCGGCGGGCTGCGGCGTGCTCCCTCAGCGCCCCTGCCAGCGCGGCCGGCGCTTTTCGGCAAAGGCGCGCGGCCCTTCCTTGGCGTCTTCGCTCTGCAGCAGCTGGTCGTAGAGCTGCTGGGTGAGGGCGGCCAGCGCCGGCTCGCTCATCTCCAGGCCGCGGTAAGCCAGCTCTTTGAAAATGCGCAGGGAAAGCGGCGCGTTGGCAAGCAGGCGCTCGGCCAGCGCCCGCGCTTCTGCCATCAGCCGCTCGCCCGGCACCACCTTGTTGACAAAGCCGATTTCGAAGGCGCGCTGGGCGGTGATGGGCTCGGCGGTAAACACCAGCTCCAGCACGTGGGCCATGGGGATGAGCCGCGGCAGCAGGGCGGCAAAGGGCGGCAGCAGGCTCCAGCGCGCTTCGGTAATGCCCAGCTTGGCCTCGGCCGCCGCCAGGCGCAAGTCGCAGAGCTGGGCGATGGCCCAGCCGCCGGCCATGGCGTAGCCGTTGATGGCGGCGATGAGCGGCTTTTTGGGCCGCGGAAAGGTGTAGAGGCTGTCGGTGCCCAGGCTGTCGCTGGCCCGCGCCTGGATGCCGGCGGCGTTGTCGGCGGCGCGCTCTTTGAGGTCGCGGCCGGCGCAGAAGGCGCGCCCGGCGCCGGTGATGATGGCCACTCGCGCCGTGTCGTCGGCGTCGAAGCGCTGCAAGGCGTCGATCAGCCCCTGCTTGAGCTCGCGGTTGATGGCGTTCAAGGCTTCGGGACGGTTGAGGGTGATGGTGACGATCTGCTCTTGCTGCTCGTAAAGCACGGCCGGGGCCATGGCATGGTCTCCTCGTTGGGTTGCGGCCAGCGCGCCCTCAGCCGTAGGGGCGGCCGGCCAGGGCATAAGCCTGATCGATGAGCTGCACGGCGCGGTAGCAGTCCTGCACGCTTACTGGCGGCGGCTCGCCGCGCTGCCAGCACGCCAGGGTATGGCGCAGCACGGTCAGGGAGGGCGGCTCGGCGGGCTGCCCGGGCCAGGTCTCCTCGCCGGCGGCGGTGACCAGGCGCAGCACGCCGTCGCGGTAGACGAGGAGGGCGTCGCGGCCGGCGATTTTCCACTCGCCGTCGGTGCCGTCGCGGGGAAAGGTGTTGCCCACCTCCAGGGTGCCCAGCACGCCGCTGGCGGTGCGCAGCAGCACCGTGGCGTAGTCCTCCACCGGCTGCCCGTGGGCGCGCCAGCTCAGCTGCGCCCCCGTCACTTGCGCCACCTCGCCGGTAAGCCACAGGAAGAGGTCGAGGCCGTGCACCCCCAGGTTGCGCAGGCAGCCGCCGCCGGCCACCGCCGGGTCGAGCATCCAGGGCGAGTCCCAGGCCGGGTAGCGCGCCGAGGTGGGGCGGTTGAGGCGGAAGTAGAGGTGGGAGAGGGGCCCGAAGCGCCCGGCGGCAAGCAGCTCGCGCGCCTTAAGGGAAAAAGGCAAGTAGCGCTGGCTCAGGGGCACGGCGGCAAAAGCGCCGCGCGTTGCGGCTTTCTCGGCCACGCCACGTGCCTCCTCGGCGCTGCGCCCCAGGGGCTTTTCCATGAGAAAAGGGTAGCCCTGGTCGAGAAGGTAATGGGCGACTTCGGCCATGGCACGGTGGCGGCCCAGGGCAAGCACGAAGTCGGGGCGCACCGCCGCAAGCATCTCCCGGTAATCGGTAAACGTCGGCGGCTGGCCCACCGCGGCGGCGCGCCGCGCCGCCACCTGCGGGTCGGGGTCGTGCAGGGCCACGAGGGCGACCTCGGGCAGCGCCGCCAGGTGGCGCAAGTAAGCGGCGTCGTAGAGGGCGTGCCAGTGGCTTACCTCGATGGCGGCAACGCGAATAGGCATGGGCGGCTCCTCCTGCCAGGGGACGCCGCCATGGTAGCACGGCAGCAGGGCAGAAGGCAACGCGGGAGAAAGCGTGCAGGCCGCCGTGCGAGGCTCGATGGGCAGGGGACGGTTGACAGGAAGCCTTTTTTGTAGGACAATAAACACTAAGTTGAACTACACAGGAGGAAGGCATGCCCACGAGTGTGCGTTTCGATCCGGAACTGGAAGCGCGGCTCAGGAAGTTGGCCGAGGCAGAAGGGGTATCGCTGTCGGAGCTGATCCGGCGGGCAGCGGCTCGCTATTGTGACGAGCTGACGGCGGCCTCCCTGGCCCGCCGCCTGGCCGATGTGCTGGGGGTGGTGCACTCCAGCGGGGGGCGGGCTCGCCGCACCGGCGAAGCCTTCCGGGAAGTGCTACGAGGGCGACGATGATCTTGACGGATGCTGGGCCGCTGGTGGCGCTTCTTGACCGCGGGGAGCCCGATCACGGCCGCTGCCAGGAGGCGCTCACGCGGCTGCGTGGTCCTCTGCTTACGACGTGGCCGGCGTTCACCGAGGCGATGTATCTCCTGGGAGAAGCGGGAGGCTGGCGGGCACAAGAGGCACTGTGGCGCCTGCTGCGCCGGGGGGACCTGGTGGTAGAGATGCCCCGGCAGCTCGAGCGGATGGCGAGCCTGATGAGCCAGTACCGGAGTCTGCCGATGGATCTGGCCGACGCTTCCCTGGTCGCCTTGGCAGAAGAGCGAGGGCTTACCACGGTTTTTACCCTGGACCACGACTTCTACGTGTACCGGCTGCCGCGCGGCAAGGCGTTCACGCTGATCCCTTAAGGCTGGCGGCGCGGGTGGCAGGGGCGGCGCGGCGCCCGGGCAGAGGCCCGGGCGCGCCGGATGCGGGTTACTGCCCGCTCGGGGTCCGCTGCTGCTCGTACAGCGCCTGCCAGTAAGGATCCTCGGCGCGCTGCTGGACAGGCAGCGTCAGCGTCACGCGGGCGCGCTCGCGCGGTGCCGGACCGCTCAGGGTGCCGGCGATGACCAGGGTGTCGCCTTCGACTTTCACCTCGGTGGCGGTAAAGTCGCGGTACACGCGCGCCGGCGCCCCGGCGCCGTCGGTGTGCACGGTAAGCGAGAGGTCTTTGACCGGTGAGGCCTGCCCGCTTTCGGCCGCGGCCACCAGCGTCCCGGCCAGGGTCAGGGCCAAGCCAACCACGAACAATACGAAGAACTTACGCATCGGACTTCCCTCCAGGTACGGCTTCGCTTCCCCACCGGGCCACATGCCCCGTGGGGGGCAAGTGCCTTCTGGGCACTTGCGCGCTGGGGAGGGGCCCCTCCGTCTTTCATCAGGTAGTACGCTGCCCGGCCTCGAAAGGTTCACGGCGCGTTCTGCCTGAAGCGGGGTGCCTCCCTCTTTCACCAGGCAAGAACGATGCGCTCCGGCGTGAAATTCCGCCTGTGACGAAGATCACACTGCGCCAGACTCATACCGGCGCCGCGGTGCCTCGGGCTTCGCGGCGCGGCGCGCGGGGCAGGCGCAGGGCGCGGCGGATGCGCTCCCAGGTGCCGTCGCGCCGCCACTGGCGGAAGTAGTAGTGCACCGTGCCCCAGGGCGGCAAGTCGTGGGGCAGCATGCGCCAGGAGCAGCCGCTGCGCAGCAAGTAGAGGATGGCATTGACGATCTCCCGGCGGTCCACTTCCTGCGGCCGCCCCCCGGGCCGCGCCGGCGGCAGCAGCGGGGCAATGCGCCGCCACTGCGCCTCGGTGAGGTCGCTGGGATACGCGCGACGTGCCATGGCCTCCCTCCTTCGCATAAGCAGGCTTACCGGCAGCGCGGCCCAAGTGGCCGCGCTTGCCACCGTGGCATAAACGCCTGCTCCCTCAAGGCTATTCCCGCCTGCGGCCCTGTGTACACAATCCCCGGGCACTGGCAGGAAACGCACACGTGTGGCAGTGGCGGGAAATAGGGCCAAGGAGGCGCTCGTGTGTAACAAGGGGCCATCTGGGCGCCTCCCCGCGTTTTCCCCAGCCGGGGCGCAAAATTTTTGCCGATTTTCCTGTTGACAGCAGGAAAAAATTCGTGTGAAATTAAAGCCGCTTTGCGAAGTGCCATCGCCGCGGTGCTCAGATGGCCTCAGTCCCTTGCGGGACAAGACGGGAAAGGCGGGCATCTCCCGCCGCAGAGGTCACAGGTGAGAGGAGGCTGGCTATGAAGCGATGGGCTTTTCTCTTGACGGCAGGGCTGCTGGCCGGGGTGCTGGCGCTGCCGGCGCTTGCCGATGACCGGCTCAAGGTCACCGGCTTCATCGACACCCACATGACCCTGTACAGCAACGTGTCGCCTACGGACGACAACTTCACCGACGGCACGGCGCTCGGGTGCAAGGCCGACGGCTGCGACGAGGACGACTCGTGGCACCTGCGCACCCGCGGCCGCATTTTCTTCAACGTCGCCGCCACGGAGAACACCAAGGCGGTGATCGCCTTCGAGATCGACCAGGCCTGGGGCCAGAACACCGGGATTCCGGGCACCAGCGCGCCAGGCTTTGACATCGCCATCGACAACACCGGGGTGACCGAGCTCAAGCAGATGTATGTCGATGCCAAGCTACCGGGGCTGCCGGTGCGGCTGCGGGCCGGCGGCTTTTATCTCATCAATACGCGGCTCAAGCAGTGGATCCTCTGGGGCAACGACGTGGCGGCGGTGGCCCTCGACATCGACTTCCACCCCCAGGTCAAGGCGCTCGTCTACTTTGCCCCCACGCAAGAGGACTTTGACGAGTTGCTCGCTGGCGGCAGGCTGGGCGAGGATTACCTCACCGGCGTGACGCTGCAGACGACGCCCATGAAGGGGCTGGACGTCGACTTCATCGTCGCCTTCCAGCACCTGCAGGCGCCGAGCTTTGGCGGCGCCGACGGCAACGTGCGCGTCTTCCCTGTGGCGGGCCTGAAGAGCGAGGACCGCTGGTACCTGGGCGTCGACGCGCGCTGGAAGATGGGCAACTTCAGCTTTGACCCCACGTTTATCTATGCCGGGGGCACGCGGGAGTTCACCGCCGGGGCGGACGCCGACATCAGCGCTTTCTTGCTGGACGTGCGGGCGTCTTACAGCATCGGGCCCTTCACCCTCACCGGCAAGTTCGTCTTCAACCCCGGCAACGAGGCCACGGACGACTTGGGGCCGGGCAGCGACATCAACACCTTCCGTACCATGGGCACGGACACCGTGCACAAGAGCTCCGAGTGGTTCCAGATCCTGGGGTGGAACCTCGACACCACCTCGCCACCCAGCTTTGGCTTTGGCGACACGCGCTCGATCCGCGTGAGCTCGAGCTTTGACCAGTTCGGGCTCATCCACGGGGCGGTGCTGGGGCAGTACAAGGCCACGCCCAAGATCACCCTCAACGGCGCGGTGGGCTTTTTCTCCGCTGCCGAGGACGTGGGGCGGCCGGCCCGGCTGGGGCCAGCGGTGGCCTCGACGGCTGCCGGGTCTAACTTCAACTACACGGGGGAGGACAAGTACATCGGCACCGAGATCGACCTCTGGGTGCGGTACAACATCTTCCCCAACACCTCGATTGACGTCTGGTTCGCCCACGCCTTTATCGGCGATGCGCTCAACCTGCGCCACCCCGACACCGGGTTGCAGGAGGCGCAGGACGCCACCGCCGGCGGCACGCGGATGATTTACCGCTTCTAGTGGCGCCCCAGACGGCGCGCGCAAGTAGGGCATAGCCTCCCTCCTTGGGTTCATGTGGGTTCTGGCCTCCCCACGTTGCTACCCTCAAGGAGGGGGGCTATGCTCGTTTTGTCCGCCGCGGCGGCGGGTTTGACAGCGCCCCCTGGCCCAAGCTACCCTTGAGGCACGCCGTACAGGGTGTCACTTGGGGGAGAAACGGCCATGGGACGTGTCCTCGTCGCTTTGCTCTTGCTGCTTGCCGCGGGGCGTGCCGCGGCGTACGAACTGCACCTGGCCCACGTCGACCACCTGCTCTTTACCCGCTACGTGCAAACGCAAGGGGCGCCGCTGCGCGCCGAGCGCCACGTGCTGCCGCAGCTTGCGGCGTTTCTGGACGAGGCGCGCCGCGCCTGGCGCGTGGTGCTCGACGGCTACAGCATTGCGCCGCTGCCGGCAGCGCTGGCCGAGGCCAACGGCTGGGAGGCGGTGAGCGCGCGCCTGACCCCGGCAGGGCGAGCGCGGGCCTGGACGGTGCTGGCTTGGGAAGGCACGTCGGGGCAAACGGCGGTGTTTCGCATCTGGCGGGCGCAGGCCAACTGGCAGGAGCTGACCGAGGTGGCGGTGGAAGTGGACGGGGTGCTGCGGCGGCTGCCGGTGCAGGGGGTGCCGCTGTTTGGCAAGCAGCGGCTGCTGGCGCCGGCGCTGGCGGAGACGTATATCCAGTACGCGCTCGAGCGCGGCACCCTGGCGGCGTGGCTGCAGCGGCACGCCACGCTGCACGACGGCCTGGCGGTGCTCGTGGGCCGCAGCCACGACCCCAGCTACCCCGATAGCGTCTACCTGGCCGTGCGCATGCCGCCGCAAGCGCGGACTTACCGCGTGGTGCTGGCCTGGCGCAACCGCGAGCAGTTTGAAAAAGGCGACGGCAATGCGCAAACGGTGCTCAACAACTAGCCTGCCCGCGGCGCTGCTGGCAGCCTGGCTGCTGGCGACAGGGGCTTTGGCCTGGCGCAGGAAGCGCCGGGCCTGTCTAGCGCCGCGGCGCGCCTGGCGCAGGAGCTGGCGGCGCGCTTCCCGCCGGTGCGCGGCGAGGTGCTCAAAGTGGAAGGCGAGCGCCTCTACCTCAGCCTGGGCGCCCGCCAGGGCCTCACCGCTGGCACCTGGCTCAGCGTGGTGCGCCAGGGCGAACCCCTCACCCATCCCACCAGCGGCGAAGTGGTGGCCCGCCTGGAAGAGCCGCTTGGCGAGGTGAGGGTGGTGGAGGTGGCGGAGAGCTACGCGGTGGCCGAGCCGGTGGCGGGCGCGCCGCTGCCGGCGCGGCCCGGCGATACGGTGCGCATCACCGCCGGGCCCATCCCGGTGGCGCTGCTGCCCCTGGTGGCGCAGCGCCCCTGCCCTTGCCTGCTGCCGCGCTGCTGGCCGAGCTGGAGCGCGCCCTGGCGGCCAGCGGGCGCTTCCGCGTCGTGGCCCACGACCGCCTTGCCGTGTGGCTGCTGGAGCGCGGGGTGCCGCCGCAGGGCGTGGTGGCCCCGGCGCTGCTGCCGCCGCTGGCCGAGGCGCTGCGCGTCACCTATTTGCTCATGCCGCTGGTGAAAACGCTGGGCGATACGGCGGTGCTGGAGGTGCTGGTGCTTGCCCCGGCCCGGCCGCAGCAGCCGGTGGCCCGCGCTATGGCGCTGCTGCCCCCGCAGGCGCTGGCGCCGCCGGCGGTGGCCGCCCCGGCGCCCGCGCCGCCGCCTGCGCCGCCGGCTGCCGCCGCGCCGCCGTCTCCGCCCCCGGCTTTGCCGTCTCGCCCCGCACCCCGCGAGGTGTTCAAGCAGCCGCTGCCGGCGCGGGAGGCGTGGCGCCTGAGCGAGGGGCTGGTGGAGCTGCAGCGCCTGCCTTACCTGGTGCACGCCATTGACGCCGCCGACGTGGACGGCGACGGCCAGGCAGAAGTGGTGCTGGCCACGGCAACGCAGGTGGCCCTCTATCGCCTCGCGGGCGAGCGCCTGCAGCGCCTGGCCACCTTCCGCAGCGGGCCGCAGGGCAAGGTGCTGAGCGCGCAGCTGCTGCGGCTTGACCCGCCGCACCCCGTCGGCGTGGTGGTCAACTGGCAGCGCAACGTGACCGGCATGGACTCGTTTATCCTGCGCCTGGAAGGCGAGCGCCTGGTGCGGTGGCAGCAGCACCTCGACGCCATCCTGCTCGCCCTCGACGGCGACGGCGACGGGGTGCGGGAGACGCTGTGGGGGCAGCCGTTTGATCGCGAGCAGTTTTTCCGCAAGGGCCTGGTGCAGCGCTACCGCCTGGCCGGCGACGCCCTGGAAGTCGACGGCCGCGTCGAGGTGCCCGACAGCTTCCGCGCCACCGGCGCCACCCTGGCCCGCCTGAACCCTGCGGGGCCGCCGCAGCTGGTGCTCATCAGCGCCCTGCACAGCCTGCACATTTACCAGGGCGCCGAGCGGGTGTGGAAGTCGCCCACCGAAGTGGGCGGCAGCTACGTCTACGGCGAAGTGGAAAAGGCGCAGTCGCGGGATCCGGTCAAGGAGCCGGTCTTTTTCGAGCCGGCGCCGGCCGCCGTCGACCTCGACGGCGACGGCGTGGACGAGGTGCTGGTGGCGCGCAACCAGGCCGTCCTGGGCTTCATGCCCAACCTCAACCAGTTCTCCGGCGGCGAGGTGCTGCTGCTGCGCGCCGAGGGGTTTGGCTACACCCTGACCCCCGTCAGCCCGCAGTTTGACGGCGTGGTAAGCGGCATCGTGGCCCTGCGCGGCCAGCCGCCAGTGGTGCTGCTCGCCGTCGCCAGGCGCCGCGGCCTGCTCAGCCACGGCGGCGACACCCGCCTCTTCCTCCAAAAAAGGGGACAGGCTACTTTTTCTGAGGGGCGGTGAAGCCGTGGCATGAGGGAGAAGGATGCCCAGGATTCCACGAGGCCAGATGGCGGGCTACGCCTATCATGTGATCAACCGGGGCAATGCGCGGGCGCCGGTGTTCCACAAGGCGCATGATTACGAGGCCTTTGTCGAGCTTCTGGCCAGGGCCAAAGCGCGCCACCCGGTGCGGCTCTTTGCCTTTTGCCTGATGCCCAACCATTTCCACTTGCTCCTGGAACCTGCCTCCAGCACTGCCCTCAGCCAGTTCATGCAGTGGTTGCTGACCAGCCACGTGCGCCGCTACCATCACCACTACCAGAGCAGCGGCCACGTGTGGCAGGGGCGTTTCAAGAGCTTTCCCATCCAGCGCGACGAGCATTTGCTGACCGTGCTGCGCTACATCGTGCAGAACCCGGTGCGCGCCGGGTTGGTGGCGCAGGCCGGGGAGTGGCCCTGGTCGAGCCTGCGCTGGCGCCACCTCGTCGATCCCTGGCCCCTGGGGGAAGAGAGGGCGTGGGAAACGGCGGCGGCCTTGCCCCTGGCCGAGCGGGAGCTGGAGGCGGTGCGCGAGTGCGTCAAGCGGCAGCGGCCTTTTGGGGCCCAGGCGTGGCAGGCCGAGGTGGCCAGGCACCTCGGCTTGGAAGCCACGCTGCGCCCACGCGGGAGACCACGGCATGAAGCAAAAAAGTAGCCTGTCCCCTTTTTCGCGGCGGGAGTTTCTGGCTGGGCTGCTGGGGCTGGCGGCCGGGGTTGCGGCGCACCCGCGGCGCCGCGGCGGCGTGCTGCGCTTTGCCACCCGCGGCGATGCCACCGGTCTTGACCCGCACCGCCACACCTTTTACCCGGTCTCTGTGCCGCTGGCCGCCATCTCGCAAGGCTTGCTCGACCTCGACCTGCACTCCGAGCCGGCGCCCGGGGTGGCCGAGGCCTGGGAGGCCTCGGCCGACCTCCTGACTTACACCTTCCGCCTGCGCAAAGGGGTGCTCTTCCACAACGGCCAGGAAGTGGAGGCGGCGGCGGTCAAGTGGAACTTTGCGCGCATGCAGGACCCCAAAACCGCCCACCCCTTCCTGCGCTCGGCGCTGGCCAACCTCAAGGAAGTGGAGGTGGTGGACCGCTACACGGTGCGCTGCCACCTGCACGAGCCCAGCGCCGCGTTTCCCGCCAACGTCGTCTACTACCCCTGCAGCCTCATTGCTCCTGAAAGCGCCGCGCAGGCCCACCTGCACCCCATCGGCTGCGGCCCTTTCAAGTTCGTGCGCTGGGAGCGCTACCGCCTCACCGAGCTGGCGCGCTTCGAGCACTACTTCGAAACCGACGCCACCGGCACCCCCTTGCCTTACCTCGACGGCCTGCTGGGCCTGCCCAAGCGCGAGGACCGCGTGCGCCTCACCGCCCTGCGCGCCGGCGAAGTGGACCTCATCGACAGCATGCCTTACGCCGACGCCGCGGCGTTTTCCACCCAGTATGCCGGCCGCTTCCAGACCTGGGAGGTGCCGGCGCTGGGTACCTCGTACCTCATCTTCAACCTCGACCGCGGCCCTTTCACCGACAAGCGCCTGCGCCTGGCGGCAGCGCACGCCATCGACCGCGAGGCCATCCACCAGGCGGTGTTCCACGGCCGCGGCACCATCGCCCGCGGCTTCTACCCTCCAGGCTGCCCCTGGTACATGCCCGACGTCACCCCGCCGCCTGCCTACGATCCCGACAAGGCCCGCTTCTTGCTGCGCCAGGCCCGCGCCGCGGGCACGGAAGTGGTACTGCAGGCCCTCAGCACCTACCCGTACCTGCGGCAGACGGGCGAGCTGGTGCAGGCGATGTGGTCGGAGGTGGGCTTCAACGTGCGCTACTATGTTTACGAAGCGCCGGTGCTGCAGCAAAAGCGCCGCACTCGCGAATTTGACGCCGACGCCTCTTCGGCCAGCTACCGCTTCGATCCCGACGGCTGGTTCTCGCGCGTCTTGCTCTCCACGGCACCCTCGACGAAGCTGCACTCGGGCTTCCGCAACGAAAAGGCCGACCGGCTCATCCTGGAAGCGCGCCGCACTGCCGACAAAGCCAAGCGCAAGCAGCTGTGCGCCGAAATCGACAGCCTGGTGAACGCGGAGCTGCCGGTGCTTTACCTCCACCACCTCACCCTCCTGGAGGCCGGCGTCTTGCACCTGAAGGGCTACCAGCCTTCGGTGTCCGGCCTCTTCAGCATCCGTGGTGGCGGCCTGCGCACTGCCTGGCTGGCGTAAGCGCCGGCCGCCGCTACCCCCGAAATGCCTGTGCCTGCTGCCGATACCAGCGAGAAGGAGGACGACGCCCGCGATGGCCTGTGAATGCGATCAGAGCCCGGTCTTTATCGTCGGCTGCCCTCGCTCGGGCACCACGCTGCTGCGCCTCATGCTGACTGCCCACTCGCAGCTGGGCATTCCCCCCGAAGGGCCCTTCATCCGCGACCTCTACCCGGCCTTTGGCCACTGGCCGCAGTTCGACGAAGCGCGGCTGGACGCCTTCCTGGCCCGTTTTTATGCCCTGCCCAAGTGCCGCGAGTGGGGCCTCGAGCCCCATGCCCTGCGCGCTTACCTCCGCGCGCGCCGGCCTGCGTCTTACGCGGCGCTGGTGGACGCCGTGTACAGGGGCCTACCTGGCGCAGAAAGAGCCGGGCAAGCAGCGCTGGGGGGACAAGAACCCGCGCTACGTGCTGCACGTGCCGCTGCTGCACGCCCTTTTTCCGCGCGCCAAGTTCATTCACCTCATCCGCGACGGCCGCGACGTTGCCGTCTCGCACCGCCAGCCGCCGTTCAACGTGCACGCGGTGGCGCGGGCGGCCCGCCTGTGGAAGGCCTGCGTGCTGCAGGGCCACCGCCACGGCCTGGCCCTGGGGGAGGCGCACTACCTGGAGGTGCGCTACGAAGCGCTTTGCCTTTCGCCGCGGCCGGTGCTGGCGCGCCTCTGCGACTTTCTGGGCATTCCTCTGGAGTACGAGCGCATGCTGCGCTTTTACGCCGACAACGCCGCCCGCCAGCTCATCCCGCCGGCACGCCACGCCTGGCACCGCAATACCTTCGTGCCCCTCACCGCGGCGCGCATCGGGGTGTGGCGCCGCGAGCTGGCCCCGGCCGACGTCGAGGCCTTCGAGGCGCTGGCCGGCGACGTACTGGAGAAGTTCGGCTACGCGGTGGGCTCAGGAAGCGGCTGAGGGCACCGTGTCGGCAAAGTGGCAGGCCACCCAGTGTCCCGGCGCCACTTCGGCCAGCGGCGGCTCCAGGCGGGCGCAGGGGTCCTGGCGCGCCAGGGGGCAGCGCAGCCGGAAGCGGCAGCCGCCGGGCAGCTGCTGCGCGCTGGGGGGCTCGCCTTCCAGCAGCGGCCCCTCGTCGCCCTCCGGTGCCACCACCGGCCGGGGAATGGCAGCCAGCAGGGCGCGGGTGTAGGGATGGCGCGGGGTGTCGAAAATGGCCGCGGTGCTGCCCAGCTCGACGACCACCCCCAGGTACATGACGGCCACGCGCTGGCACATGAGGCGGATGACGCTGAGGTCGTGCGAGATAAAGACGTACGTGAGGCGGAAGCGGGCGCGCAGCTCCTTGAAGAGCTTGAGGATGGTTGCCTGCACCGAGACGTCGAGGCCGGAGGTGGGCTCGTCGAAAATGACGAGGCTGGGGTTGAGCACCAGCACCCGCGCCAGCCCCAGCCGCCGCTGCTGGCCGCCGCTGAATTCGTGCGGGTAGCGGCGCAGGTGGGCGCTTTCCAGCCCCACGGCGTGGATCATCTCCTCGACGCGCGCCTGCCGCTCGCGCCGCGACAGGCGCGTGTGCACCACCAGGGGCTCGTGCAGCGAGCGCCCCACCGTCCACCAGGGATCCAGAGAGGCACCGGGGTCCTGGTAGACGTACTGGATCTCGCGGCGCAGGGCGCGCGCCTGCGCCGGCGGCAGGGCGTGGATGGGGCGGCCTTTGAAAGTGATCGCCCCGGCGGTGGGGCGGTAGAGCCCCAGGATGGTCTTGCCCAGGGTCGTCTTGCCGCAGCCGCTTTCCCCCACCAGGCCGAAGATCTCTCCGGTCTGCACCTCGAAGCTGACGCCGTCCACGGCGCGCAGCCAGCCGGGGCGCCGCAGCCAGCCGCGGCGCAGCGGAAAGTACTTTTTCACGTCGTGCAGGCGCAGCAGCGCTTCCGCCATGGCCTCCCTCTCAGTAAAGGTGGCAGCGCACCGTGTGGCCGGGGGCCAGCAGCCGCTCCGGCGGCCGCGTCAGGGCACACTCCGGCCGCGCCTGCGAGCAGCGGGTGTGGAAGCGGCAGCCGCGGGGCGGGTCGATAAGGCTGGGCACCACCCCGGGAATACCCTCGAGCTCCTCCTTGCGGTGGTCGGGCAAGCTGGCCAGCAGCTGCTGGGTGTAGGGGTGGGCGGGGCGGGTAAAAAGCGCCGCGGTGGGCGCCGTCTCCACCTCCTGGCCGGCGTACATCACCGTCACCCGGTCGCACAGCCGCGCCACCACCCCCAAGTCGTGGGTGATGAAGAGCACCGAGGTGCCGCGCTCTTTCACCAGGCGCCGCAGCAGGCGCAGGATCTGCGCCTGGATGGTGACGTCGAGGGCAGTGGTGGGCTCGTCGGCAATAACGAGCACCGGGTTGGGCAGCAAGGCCATGGCGATGAGCAGCCGCTGCCGCTGCCCGCCGCTGAACTCGTGGGGGTACTTGGCCAGCGCCCCCTCGGGGTCGGGCAGCTGCACCTGGCGCAGCAGCGCCAGGATCTGCGCCAGCGCCTGGCGCCGCCAGCGGCGGCCGTAGCGCCGCAGCAGTCCCCACAGGCCGCCGTCGCCCTCGGGGGGGTGCCAGCGCAGCACGTCGAGCAGCTGGGTGCGCAGGGGGAAAACGGGGTTGAGCGCCCCCAAGGTGTCCTGGGGGATGAGGGTGATGGCGCGGCCGCGGATGCGCCGCGCCAGCTCTCGCTCCGGCAAGCGCAGCAGGTCCTCGCCGCCAAAGAGAATGCGGCCGCCGGTGATTTCCCCGGGGGGCGCGGGCACCACGCCGAGGATGGCGCGGGCGGTGGCCGTCTTGCCGCAGCCGCTTTCCCCCACCAGGCCGAGGATTTCCCCCGGCAGCACGCGCAAGTTGACGCCGTCCAGGGCCTCCACGGTGCCCTGGTCGGTGTGAAAGCGCAGGCAGAGGTCGCGCACTTCTAGCACCGGCGGCGCGCTGCTCACGGCCTGCCCCTCCGCAGGCGCGGGTCGAGGACGTCGCGCAACCCGTCGCCCAGCAAGTTAAAACCCATCACCGTAACGAAAATGGCCAGGCCGGGAAAGGTGGCGTACCACCAGGCCTCGGGGAGGTACTGGCGCGCCTCGGCAATTTCTCGCCCCCACTCCGGGGTGGGCGGCTGCGCCCCCAGGCCGAGAAAGCCCAGCATGGCAGCGGTAAGAATGGTGTAGCCCATGCCAATGGAGCTGCGCACGATGATCGGCGTGGCCACGTTGGGCAGCACATGGAGCAGCAGGGTGCGCCAGGGCGAAACGCCCAGGGCCTGGGTGGCTTCCACGAAGACCTCGTTTTTGAGCGAGCGCACTTCGGCAAAGACGACGCGCGCGAACCACGGCCAGTAAGTGATCGAGAGGGCGAGGATGACGTTGGGAATGCTGGGGCCCAGGGTCTGCGCAATGGCAATGGCCAGCACCGCCTGCGGCAGCGACAAAAAGACGTCGGCCAGGCGCATGAGCAGCTCGCTGGCCCAGCCGGGGTAAAAGCCGGCCACCAGCCCGATGGGGACCCCCACCAGCAAGGCAGAGCCCACCGCCACGGTGGCGATGACCACGGTGATGCGGGCGCCAAAGAGCACGCGGCTGAGGAGGTCGGCGCCCATGTGGTTGGTGCCGAAGGGGTGCTGGCGGCTGGGCGGCTGCAGCCGCTGCGCCGGGTGGATGTCGTAGACGTCCTCGGGGTAAGGGGCGAGGGCGGGGGCGAGCAGGGCGCTGAGGCCCAGGGCCAGCACGATGAGCAAGCCGGCAAACGCCAGGCGGTCGGCGTAGAGCTGCTTGAGAAAGGCGCTCATCGCGTGGCCTCGCGCGGGTCGAGGAGCATGAGCCCGAGGTCGGTGAGCAGGTTGACCAGCACGTAAAGAAAGCCCGACCACAGGGTAAAGCCGAGGATGGCGTTGTAGTCCGAAAGCACGATGGCGTTGACGGCGTAGAGGCCGATGCCCGGCCAGTCAAAAACCGTCTCCACCACCACCGCGCCGGCGAGCAGGACGCCAAAGAGCAGGCCGATCTGCGTCAGCGTGGCGGCCATGGCGTTGCGCAGCAGGTACTTGCCGACGATGAGCGGCCGCGGCAGGCCCATGGCGCGCTCGTAGAGGATGAAGTCGCTGTGCAGCACGTCGAGCACCCCGGCGCGGGTAAAGCGCACCACCGTGGCCAGGGCAGGAAAGGCCAGGGTAAAGGCGGGCAGGCAGAGGTGCTGCAGGGCGCTGCGCAGCGCCGCGCCGTTGCCGGTAAGTAGGGCGTCGAGGACGAAGAGGCCGGTGAGGGCGCGCGGCGGCGGCACGCCGATGCGACCGCCCAGGGGCAGCAGGCGCAGCTCCATGCTAAAGAGCAGCTGCAGCATGATGGCCAGCCAGAAGCTGGCAATGGCCAGGCCGGAAACGGTGACGGCGCGCAGCAGGTGGTCGAACCAGGAATTGCGGTAGAGGGCGGCAAGCACGCCCAGGGGCACGCCGAGCAGCACGGTGATGGCCATGGCCGCCAGGGTGAGCTCCAGGGTAGCGGGAAAGCGGCCGAAGAGGTCGGTGGTGATGGGGCGGCCGCTGTAGAGGCTGGTACCCAAGTCGCCGCGCGCCAGCTGCCGCAAGTAGGCCAGCAGCTGCACGGGCAGCGGTCGGTCGAGGCCGTAGCGGTGGCGCAGCGCCTCGATCTGCTGTGGCGTGGCGCGCTCGCCGGCCAGCAAGGCCACCGGGTCGGCGGGGATGACGCGGGAGATGACGAAAACGAGAACCACGAGCCCAAACAGGGTCGGGACCATGAGCGCGAGGCGTTTTGCCGTGTAGAGCAGGCGCCGCATGCTCTCTCCTCTGCCACCGCCGGCAGCCGGGGGCAAAAGCCCCCCGGCCGCCGGGCTACGTCAGGTAGATCCAGCGGGCCTCGCGGCCGTTGCCGATGGGGCAGAAGCGCACGCCCTGCACGTTGGTGCGGAAGGGGCCGTACCACTTGGTGTTGTAGATCCAGAGGCTGGCCGCTTCCTCCACGATGAGGCGCGCCGCCTTTTCGTAGAGCTTCTGGCGCTGCGCCTGGTCGGTGATGCGCAGCGCCTCGCGCAGCAGGGCGTCCACCTGCGGGTTTTTGTACCAGCTCGAGGCCTTCCAGGCGCCCCAGTTGGCCGAGTCGTACATCTCGTTGATCCAGTTGGCCGGATCGGCGTAGTACGTGCTCACCCACAGCACCCACAAGTCGGGGGTGGTTTCCTGCTGCCGCGCCTTGCCCACCAGGGTAGGCCAGGTTTCGGGCTTGATTTTGAGCTCGATGCCCAGCTTGCGCAGGCCGCTTTGCAGCACCACCGCAGCGTCCTGGGTCACCGGGTAGCCCACCAGGGGGCTGATTTCCAGCGGCCGGTCGACTTTCACGCTGGCTTTGGCGAGCTCCTCCTTGGCCTTTTCCAGATCGTACGTGTAGCCTTGGAGGTCGCGCGGCGCTCCCCACATGTTGTTGGGGATGGGGCCGGGGTTGCGCACCACGCGGCCTTTCATGATGTTGTTGATGAAGCTGTCGTAGTCGAAGGCGTAGCTGATGGCGCGGCGCACGTGCACGTCGTTGAGGGGGGGCCGCTGGTTGTGCATCATGATGACGAAGATGCGCATCGACTCTTGCTCGATGATTTTTACTTCTGGCGAGCGGCTCAGCTTGTCGATGAGGTCGGCGGGCAGGTAGCCGTCAGTGGCGTGGATGTCGCCCCGCAGCAAGGCATTGACGCGCGAGGCGGGCTCGCGGATGGTGCGGAACTCGATGCGCTCCACGTGGCGGCCGCTCCAGCCCAGCCAGTGCTCGGCAAAGCGGCGGCCGGTGAAGCCCACCGCCGGGTTGTAGGCTTCCAGCTGGTAGGAGCCGGAGCCGGCCTCGTTGCTGCTCAGCCAGGTGCTGCCCCAGTCGCCGTCTTTCTCGTGGGCTTTGAGCACGGCGGGGTTGACGATGTAGAGGGCGTCGATGGTGGCCAGGAAGGTCGCCCGCGGCTCGCGCAGGTTGAACTCCACCGTGTAGCGGTCCACCACCCGCGTGCTGCCGGGCTCGACCACCGGCTTGAAGAGCGAGGCGGCGCCTTTGCCCAGGGCCAGCTGCCGCTCCATGCTGTAGCGCACCGCCTCGGCGGTCACTTCGCTGCCGTCGTGGAACTTGGCGCCTTTACGCAAGAAAAATGTATAGCGCCGGCCGTCGGGCGAGACGGTGTAGCGCTCGGCCAGCCAGGGGTGGAGCTTGGGCGGGTTGTCCTCCCAGCGCAGGAGGCTGTCGTAGAGGTTGATGCGCGAGGCCACGCGGCCCACGTCGAAGACCAGATGCGGGTCGAGGGTATCGAACTCGCTGGGCTGCCCGAAGATGTACGTCGAGGTCTCGGTGGCGCTCCAGGCGCGGCGCCCGGCGGTGGCCAGGGCCAGGGCGCCCAGGCCGGCGGCACGCAGCAGGGCACGTCGGGTCACCAGAGCCATCGTCTTCCCTCCCAAAAATGGGGTCAGAGAACAATTTTCGTGCCGGCGCGTTGCCTATACACTACGGCAGGGCTCGCGCGCGTGCAACCCCCCTCGCAAAAATGGGGTCAGAGAACAATTTTCAAGGCGGCAAGGCGGTGGGGGTTCCGCTATAATGCGGCGGGGCGCCAATGATGAAAGGAAATGGCGATGCGGCTTATCGGGCTCGTGCTCAGGGCCATCGGGGTAGGGCTTCGCTTTCTGCGCGACGTGCTGTTTGGCGTCTTCTCCCTGGTTTTTCTTGCCGGGCTTGCCCTGCTGGGCTACCAGGCCTTTGTCTGGTTGCGCGACGGCGCCTGGCCTGCTCTGCCGCTGTCGCTGGTCTTGGATGCCGTGCCCGCGCTCAGCCGCTGGCTGCGCGAGCCGCAGTCCTGGTTCGGGCTGCACGAGCTGCTCAGCGGCACCCTGGCGCTGGCGCCCCTGGCCCTGGTCTGCCTCGTCTTGGGCTTTGCCGGCGCCCTGCTGCTGGAGTGCTGCGAGGCGCCCCGGCAGCGGCTGCGCTCGCTGTGGCACTTTTGCAACACGCCGCTGGTGGTCTTTGCCCTCTTTGCTGTCTTTTTGAGCAGCCTGGTGGGGACGTGGCAGGCGCAGCAGGCGGCGCGCGAGGGCCTATCGCGAGACGAGCCGCTACACCCTGGAGAGCCTGCACCGCCTCACCACGATTCTGGAGAACCTGCCGGCGCCGGAGAGGGAAAAAATCGAGGCCAGCGCCTGGGCACGGGCCTGGGAGGCGCTGCGGGGCGAGCCGGCGCCGGGCTTCTGGTCGGGCTTTGCGCCGCTGTTTCCGGAATTCAAAGCCCAGCGCACCGAGCGGCTGCTTTACTACCTCACCTTGCGCTTCCCGCGCCAGCGCCCGCAGCTGCAGCGGGTAAGCGGCGCCGTCCGGCAGCTCGAGACCCTGCTCACCTCCGAGGTGCGCCCCGGCAGCGCCCTCACCGCCGAGCAGCAGCAGGCGCTCGCCGCGGTGCGGCAGCGCCTGCAAGGGGCGGTCGCGATTCTCGAGGGCTTTCTGGGGAACTGAGGTGGGCGGGGCGGATTCACGCCCCGCCCCAGCCTAGCTGCCAAAGAGCACCCGCGGCAGCCACAGCGCCGTTTCCGGGAAGAAGAGGACGATGAGCAGCCCGATGCACTGCAGCACCATGAACTGCAGCATGCCGTTGTAGATGTCGGCGAGGTCCCACTCCGGCGCCACCCCTTTGAGATAGTAAGCGGCCATGGCCACCGGCGGCGAGAGAAAGGCGGTTTGCAGGTTCACCGCCGTGAGCGTGCAGAACCACACCAGCACCTGCTGCTCGTCCACCCCGGGGATGAGGGAGCCGGCCAGCTCCTGCACCACCGGCAGGAAGATGGGGACGAAGATGAGCACGATCGCCGGCCACTCCAGCGGCCAGCCGAGGATGAAGATCACCAGCATGAGAATAACGATCATCATCATCGGCGACACCGGCAGCGACAGCATGGTCTCGGTGATCAGCGTCGCCGTGCCCAGGCGGGCAAAGACGGCGCCGTAGATGTTGGAAGCCACGGCGAGGAAAAGCACCAGGCTGGAAGTGGCCAGGGTGCTCATCACCGCCCGGTGCAGCACGCGCAGGCTCATCCGCCCGTAAATGCAATGGTAAGCACCAGCGCCCCCACGCAGGCCATGGCTGCGGCTTCCGTGGGCGTGGCCAGGCCGGCGATGATGCTGCCCAGGGCGGCAAAAACCACCACCGCCAGGGGCACGATGCCCAGGAAGAGCTCGCGCAGGATGACCCAGAACGACTGCGGCCGCTGCTCCGGCGGCAGCGGCGGCCCCAGGCTAGGGTTGATCTGGCAGCGAATGAAGGTATACATGAAGTAAAGGCCGGAAAGGATGAGGCCGGGAATCATGGCGGCGGCAAAGAGCTGCACCACGGAAACGCCCACCACCGGCCCCAGCACGACGAGCATGACGCTGGGCGGGATGAGAATGCCCAAGCAGCCGCCGGCGGTGATCACCCCCGCCGAAAGCGCCGTGTTGTAGCGGCTGCGCATCATCGCCGGCGCGGCCCAGCAGCCCCATCACCGTCACCGAGGCGCCGATGATGCCGGTGGCCATGGCAAACACGGTAGAGACAAAGAGCACGCCCAGGTAGAGCGAGCCCTTCACCCGCGCCAGGATGAACTGGAAGGACATGAACAGCCGCTCCATGAGCCCGGCGTGCTCGAGGATGTGCCCCATGAAGACAAACAGGGGCACCGCGGCCAGCACCTCCTCCTTCATCAGCTGCCAGGTCTGGAAGACCATGAGGAAAAAGACCACCTTGCCGAAGCCGATGTAGCCAAAGACCACGGCCAGGATGATCAGGGTAAAGGCGATGGGAAAGCCGACGAAGATGCCGGTGATCAGGGCGCCCAGCAGAATCAGACCGAGGATGTCAGGGCTCATAGCACGTCGACCTTTGCTTCAACGGGTTCCGCTTCCTTCGGGATCAGCTCCCTCCCCTTAATCGCCGCATACGCGCTCTTGAGGAACTCCGAGACCCCCTGGATGATGAGCAGGGCCGCCGTCACCGGCATCACCGTCTTGAAGGGGTAGATAATCGGCCGCCAGGGGCTGGCGTCCGAGCGCTCACCGATGCTCCACGAGTGCATGGCCTCGTCCCAGCCGGCGAGGAAGAAAAAGAGCATCCCCGGGAAGAAAAACAGCAAGTAGAGGGTGGCGTCGACGATGCCCTTCCAGCGCGTCGAGAACTTCTCGTAGAGCATGTCGGTGCGGATGTGCTGCCCGCGGTAGAGGGTATACGCCGCCCCGAGCATGAAGTGTGAGCCATAGAGCATGTACGTCACGTCGTAAGCCCACACGGTGGGCGCGTGAAAGAGATAGCGCGCCAGCACCTCGTAGGCCAGCCCCAGGGCCATGGGCAGCACCAGCCAGGCAAAGAGCTGCCCTGTGAACTGGCCAACCGCCGTGTCGATCACCGTCACGATGGTGAGCAGCGCCCGCGGAGGCTGCTCGCTCACCTGGATTTCCTCTTGGGTCGCCATGCCAGGTCCTCTCCAGGGCGTTCACGCCACCGCCGGGGGCAGGGCAGGCGCCCCGCCCCCAAGCCCCTTGGCTACTTCAGGTACACTTTCTCCTTCCAGTAGTAGTTGCCGCGGAACTCGTACGGCGGCCAGGTGGAGAGCCGGTAAGGCACCACCAGGCCGGCGTAGGCCTTCTGGGAGTCGATCACTTTCTTGATGAACGGATCCTCGGCCACCTTGCGCGCCAGGATCTTGTCATACGTTTCAAGGAACTTGTAGAGGATGTCGTCGGGGGTGCGGTGCACCTCGACGCCGTACTCTTCCACCATTTTCTTGTAGGCTTCGGCGTTCTGGCGCATCCAGCCCACCCACCAGCGGAAGAAGACGGCCTGCGACGCCGTCTTGATGATTTCTTGCAGGTCGGGGCTCAGGCGCTCCCAGACGCCCTTGTTGATGATCACGTCGCCCACGGTGACCGGCTCGTGCATCCCCGGCGTGTAGTGGATCTTCCACACGTTGTAGAAGCCGAGCTTCAAGTCCTCGATGCCGCCCACCCACTCGGCGCCGTCGATGACGCCGCGCTCGGCCGCCGGCAGGATCTCGGCGCCCGGCAGGGTAACCACGGTCATGCCCGCCTCTTTAAAAACGTCGGCGCCGATGCCGTAGATGCGGAACTTGATGCCCTTAAAGTCCTCCCAGCCCTTGATCTCTTTCTTGAACCAGCCCAGAGCCTGGGGGCCGGCGGTGAGGATGGGGAAGCTCACCACGTCGAGGCGCAGCACTTTCTGGTACCACTCGTTGAGCAGCTCCCAGCCGCCGCCTTCCCAGTACCAGCCGAACATGTCGATGAAGTCCATGCCGAAGACCGGGCCGTGGGAGAGGGGAATCGCTGCCCAGTGCTTGCCGGTGTAGTAGCCCGGGGCGGTGTGGCCGCCGTCGATGACGCCGCGCGCGGTGGCGTCGAGCACTTCAAACGCCCCCACCACGGCGCCGGCGGGCAGCGTCTCGATTTTCAGCCGGCCGCCGGACATCTTCTCGACTTTTTCGGCAAACATCTTGAAGTTGTCAAAGAGCGTCAGGCCCGAAGGCCAGCTGGCCTGGAACTTGAGGGTTATGGTCTTCTGCGCCCACGCCGCGCCCGGCGGGTAAAGTACCAGCCCAACCGCCAGAACCGCTACCACTATCCCGAGCTGGACAGAGCATCGTTTGATCATGTCCGCTCCTCCTCTTCAGGTTCCCAGGCTAGAAGCCGCCCTATTCTAGAGAGGGGGCTTCCCCCTGTCAAGCCGCCGCGGCCAGGTATAGCGAAAGGTAGGGGCAAGGTCAAGCGAGAAATGCCAGGACCCGCCGCCCTTGTGCCGCCCGCGCCGGTGTGCTATTAAACCCCGGCAGCGCCTCGCCCTGACAAGGAGTGGCTATGAACATCGGCTTCCTCATCGACCACCGCCGCTGCATTGGCTGTCATGCCTGCAGCGTCGCTTGCAAAGAAGAGCACCAGGTGCCGCTGGGCGTCTACCGCACCTGGGTGAAGTACGTGGAGAAGGGGGAATTCCCCCACACGCGGCGCCACTTTGCCGTGCTGCGCTGCAACCACTGCGCCAACGCCCCCTGCGTCACCATCTGCCCGGTGACCGCCCTCTACAAGCGCCCCGACGGCATCGTCGACTTTGACCCCGCGGTGTGCATCGGCTGCAAGGCCTGCATGCAGGCCTGTCCCTACGACGCCCTCTACCTCGACCCGCAGCAGGGCACGGCGGCCAAGTGCAACTTCTGCGCCCACCGCATCGACGCCGGCCTGCGTCCGGCCTGCGAGATCGTCTGCCCCACGCAGGCCATCCTCTCCGGCGACCTCGACGATCCCGACAGCTTGATTGCCCGCGTGGTGGCCCGCGCCCCGGTGCAGGTGAGAAAGCCCGAAAAGGGCACCCGCCCGCAGCTTTTCTACATCGACGCCGACGCCCACAGCCTCACCCCGGCGGCGGTCCAGCCGCAGCCGCCGCTGGGCATGTGGTCGCAGCTGCCGCCGCGCCACACCCCTGACCTGACGCTGCCGGGCCTGGCGGCGCTGCCGGTGGCGCCGCCGCTGGAGGACCTGGCCCCGGCGGCGCCGCGCACCGTCTACGACGTGGCCCACGCCGTGCCCTGGGGCCGCAAGGTGAGCCTCTACATCTGGAGCAAGTCGATTGCCGCCGGCGCCTTGCTGCTGGCCGCCCTGGGGGTGGCCCTGGGGCGGGTGCCCGACAGCCCCCTGCTGAGCTGGGGCTCGCTGCTGCTGGCGCTGGTCTTCCTGGCGCTCACTGGCGCGCTGCTCATCTTTGACCTCAAGCGGCCGGAGCGCTTTTACACCCTTTTCTTGCGGCCGCAGTGGCGTTCCTGGCTGGCCATCGGCGCCTTTGTCTTGCTCGCTTACGGCGCCGTGCTGGGGCTGAGCCTCCTGGCAGCGCTGCTGGGCGCGACGGGGCTGCGCCGGGCGCTGCTGTGGCCCGGCGGCCTGCTGGCCATTCTGGCTGCCATCTATACCGGCTTTCTCTTTGGTCAGGCCAAAGGCCGCGACTTCTGGCTCAGCCCGGCCCTCCCCCTGCACTTGCTGGTGCAGGCGCTGCTGGCCGGCGCGGCGGCCCCTGGCGGTGCTCGCCCTGGGGGTGGCCGGCAATCCTCCCACGGCGCGCTTGCTGCACGACGTGCTGCTGTGGAGCCTGCTCGCCGACTTGTTCATCATCCTGGTGGCCGAGCTGGGGATGCCCCACGGCAGCGAGGACGCCCGGCGTGCCGCGCGCCTGCTGCTGCGCGGCGCCTACTGCCGGCCTTTCTGGGGTCTGGTGGTGGCCCTGGGGCACGCCGTGCCGCTGCTGCTCTTGTTGCTGGTGCCGGGCGCACCGGCCGCCGTATCGGCGCTGGCCGGGCTGCTGGCCCTGCTCGGCTTGCTGGTCTTCGAGCACCTGTGGCTGCTGGCCGGCCAGGTGCTGCCGCTGAGCTAATCGAGAGGAGTGCCCTTTTATGCCCACGTGGTTTGCCCCTACTGGCGCGCTGGCCAGTTTTCCCCCGCCGGAGCGCTGGGACGACTGGCAGGAGTTCGATCCGGCGGCTTGGCCGCGCAAAGTGACGCGGCGGTATATGCTGATTCCCACCGTATGCTTTAACTGCGAGGCGGCTTGCGGCCTGCTCGCCTACGTCGACAAGGAGACGCTGGCCATCCGCAAGTTCGAAGGCAACCCCGTGCACCCGGGCAGCCGCGGCCGCAACTGCGCCAAAGGGCCGGCGACCATCAACCAGGTCTACGATCCCGAGCGCATCCTCTACCCGCTCAAGCGCTGCGGGCCGCGCGGCTCCGGGCAGTGGCAGCGCACCACCTGGGAAGAGGTGCTCGACACGCTGGCGGCGCGCCTGCGCAAGGCACTTCAGGAGAACCGGCGCACCGAGATCGTCTACCACGTCGGCCGCCCGGGCCACGACGGCTACATGGACCGCGTGCTGCAGGCCTGGGGCGTGGACGGCCACAACAGCCACACCAACGTCTGCTCCGCCGGGGCACGGCTGGGCTATGCCCTGTGGCAGGGCGCCGACCGCCCCTCTCCCGACCACAGCCACGCCCGCTTCATGCTGCTGCTCAGCGCCCACCTGGAGACCGGCCACTACTTCAACCCGCACGCCCAGCGCATCCTCGAGGCCAAGCTGGCCGGGGCCAAGCTGGCGGTGATCGACCCGCGCCTCTCGAACACCGCCGCCATGGCCGACTACTGGCTCGCCCCCTGGCCGGGATCGGAGGCGGCCATTTTGCTGGCCATGGCCCACGTCCTCCTTCAGGAAGGGCTTTACGACCGCAACTTCCTGCGGCGCTGGGTGAACTGGGAGGACTACCTGCGCAGCGAGCACCCCGGGGCGGCGCCGACGTTTGAAACCTTCGAACGCTGCCTCAAAGAGCTCTACGCCCCTTACACCCCGGCCTTTGCCGAAGCAGAAAGCGGCGTGGCGGCGGCGCGGATCGTCGAGGTGGCGCGGCAGATCGCCGCTGCCGCCCCGGCTTTTGCCAGCCACATCTGGCGCAGCGCCGCCTCGGGCCACGAGGTGGCTGGCAGGTGGCGCGCTGCCTGGAATTCCTCCACGTGCTGACCGGCAGCGTGGGCACCCGCGGCGGCACCTCGCCCAACAGCTGGGACAAGTTCGTGCCCGCCCCGCCTCTCAAGCCGCCGCCGCAGCAGGTGTGGAACGAGCTGCTGTGGCCGCGCGAGTATCCCCTGGCGCACCACGAGATGAGCTTCCTGCTGCCGCACTTCTTGAAAGAAGGGCGCGGCCGCCTCGACACGTACTTTACCCGCGTCTATAACCCGGTGTGGACCAACCCCGACGGCGCCACCTGGATCGAGGTGCTGCGGGACGAGGAGAAAATCGGCCTGCACTGCCGCCCTCACCCCGGTGTGGAGCGAGACCGCCTGGTTTGCCGACTACGTCTTGCCCATGGGCACGGCCGCCGAGCGCCACGACCTGATGAGCCAGGAGACGCAGGCTGGCAGCTGGATCGCCTTTCGCCAGCCGGTGCTGCGCGTGGCGCGCGAGAAGCTGGGGCAGCCAGTGCGCTGGACGTACGAAGCCAACCCCGGCGAGGTCTGGGAGGAGGACGAGTTCTGGATCGAGCTCTCCTGGCGCATCGACCCCGACGGCAGCCTGGGGGTGCGCCAGTACTTCGAGTCGCCTTACCGCCCGGGGGAAAAGCTGACCGTGGAGGAGTACTACCGCTGGATCTTCGAGCACAGCGTGCCCGGGCTGCCGGAGGCGGCGGCGGCCGAAGGGCTGACGCCCCTCGAGTACATGCGCAAGTATGGCGCCTTTGAGGTCAAGCGCGAGGTATACGGCGAGCACGAAAAGCCCCTATCCCCGGCGCAGCTTGCCGGTGCCGAGATCGACCCGGTGACGCACCTGGTGCGCAAAGAGGGGCAGGTGATCGGCGTCGAGATCGACGGCACGCCGGTGGTGGGCTTCAGTACGCCCTCGCGCAAGCTGGAGTTCTTCTCGCCCACCCTCAAGGCCTGGGGCTGGCCGGAGTACGCGGTTCCCACTTACATCAAGAGCCACGTGCACCGCAGCCACCTCGCCCCGCGAGGAGTACGTGCTGCTGCCCACCTTCCGCCTGCCCACCCTCATCCACACCCGCTCGGGCAACGCCAAGTGGCTCTACGAGATCTCGCACACCAACCCGCTGTGGCTGCACCCGCGCGACGCCGAGCGCCTGGGGGTGCAGACGGGGGCGCTGGTGAAAGTGCACACCGAGATCGGCTACTTCGTCAACCGCGTCTGGGTCACCGAGGCCATCCGCCCGGGGGTGGTGGCTTGCTCGCACCACCTGGGGCGCTGGCGGCTGGCCCCCGAAGGGGGCGAACGCTGGTCGACCGCCCTGGCCGACTTGCAAGAAGTGGCGCCGGGGCAGTGGCGCCTGCGCTACCGCCAGGGCCCTGGCCCCTTTGCCAGCAGCGATCCCGATGCCGCCCGCGTCTGGTGGCAGGAGACGGGGGTGCACCAGAACCTCACTTTCCCGGTGCAGCCCGACCCGGTGAGCGGCATGCACTGCTGGCACCAGAAAGTGCGCCTCGAGCCGGCCGGGCCCGAGGACCGCTACGGCGACGTCTTCGTGGACACCACCCGCGCCTTTGAAGTGTACCGCCGGTGGCTGGCCAAGACGCGCCCCGCGCCTGGCCCCGAGGGGCTGCGGCGGCCCCTGTGGCTGCTGCGGCCGGTGCGGCCGGCGCCGCAGGCGTACCGCCTGGCGTAAGGGCTCAGGCGCGCAGGCCGCGGGCCAGCATGGAGAGGGCGGCCAGAAGCAGCACGGCAGAAAAGAGGCGCTTCAGGGTGAGGGGCCGCACGCGCACCGTGAGGCGGGCCCCCAGCTGGCTGCCGGCTAGGCCGCCCAGCACCAGCGGCAGCCACAGGCCAAGATCGACGTGGCCGAGCAGCCCGTGGGTAATGGCCCCCACCAGCGCCGGCGGCACGGTCACCGCCAGGCAGGTCCCGGCGGTGATTTGCAAGGGAATGTGCAGCACGCTCACCGACAGGGGCACGAGGAGAAAGCCGCCGCCCACGCCGAAAAAGCCGCTCACCAGCCCGGTGCTCATGCCGCTGAGCACGGCGTTGAGGAGGTTGACGCGGTAGCGGTAGGTGACCTGCGCGATGCGGCGGCGGCGCTCGATCACGTAAAGGGGGCCGGTGGCCGGCGGAAGGGGCGGCGCCGAAGCGGGCAGCGGCGAAAAGTGGAAAAAAGCCAGCACCCCCAGCACCAGCAGGCCAAAGAGCAGGTGCAACACGGCGGGAGAAAGAAGTCCCGAGAGGCGGGCGCCCACGCTGGCCATCACCGCTGCTGGCAAGGCCAGGGCCAGGGCCACCAGCAAGTCGATGCTGCCCTGGCGCAGGTGCTGCACGCTGCCGGCCAGGCTGACGCAGGCAATAAAAGCCAGGCTGGTGCCGATGGCGGTGTGAATCGGGGTGCCGCTCAAAGACAGCAGGGGAATGAGGAGGAAGCCGCCGCCCACCCCGAGCAGGCCGGCAAGCAGCCCCGTCACGCCGCCAATCAAAAGGGTTTCTACGGCAACCACGAGGGACATCGGTTTGGCAGAGAACAGGGTTTTGCACGCACGCCGCGGCGCTTGGGACGTGCGACGCCACTTGCCGCCGGGGCACCCGCCAGGGCACCCCGGCAGCGCTTAGCGCGAGAAGAACTTGGCGCGGAGGTATTCCCGGTTGAGGCGGGCGATGTGGGCGATGGAGATGTTTTTAGGACACTCCGCTTCGCACTCGCCCTCGTTGGTGCAGTTGCCAAAGCCCTCGGCGTCCATCGCCGCCACCATGGCCAGCACCCGCCGCCGGCGCTCCGGCTTGCCCTGAGGCAAAAGCGCCAAGTGCGCCACTTTGGCGGCCACAAAGAGCATGGCCGAGGCGTTCTTGCAGGCCGCCACGCAGGCGCCGCAGCCGATGCAAGCGGCGGCGTCCATGGCCAGGTCGGCGTCTTCCTTGGGCACCAGGATCGAGTTGGCCTCCGGGGCGCTGCCGGTGTTGATCGAGATGTAGCCGCCGGCGGCGATGATGCGGTCAAACGCCGAGCGGTCCACCACCAGGTCCTTGATCACCGGGAAGGCCTTGGCGCGCCAGGGCTCGACGACGATGGTCTGGCCGTCCTTGAACTGGCGCATATAGAGCTGGCAGGTGGTGATGCCTCGCCCGGGGCCGTGCGGGCGGCCGTTGATCATCATGCCGCAGCTGCCGCAGATGCCCTCGCGGCAGTCGTGCTCAAAGGCAATGGGGTCCTCGCCGCGCGCTTCCAGCCCGGCGTTGACGATGTCGAGCATCTCCAGAAACGAGGCCTCGGGCGGAATGTTCGTTGCCTCGTACGTCACCAGGCGTCCCGGCGCGTCGGGGCCGTTTTGTCGCCACACCTTGAGGATGAAGTCCATCGTCGCTCCTACTTGTAGCTGCGCTGCGTGGGTTTGACGTACTCGAAGATCAGCGGTTCCTTGTGCAGGATGGGGCGGTTGCCCACCCCGGTAAACTCCCAGGCGGCCACATAAGCGTAAAGGTCGTCGTTGCGCAGGGCTTCGCCGTCCTCGGTCTGGTACTCCTCGCGGAAGTGGGCGCCGCAAGACTCACGCCGCTCCAGGGCGTCGATGACCATGAGCTCGGCGAACTCCAGGAAGTCGGCGACGCGGCCGGCGCGCTCCAGCACCTGGTTGAAGGTGCCGGCGCTGCCAGTGACGGTGACGTCACGCCAGAACTCCTCGCGCAGCGCCGGGATCTGCTCCAGCAGCTCCTTGAGCCCGGTCTCGTTGCGGCTCATGCCGCACTTATCCCACAGCAGCAGCCCCAGCTCGCGGTGGAAGCTGTCCACGGTGCGCTTGCCTCGCACCGCCAGCAGCTTCTCGATGCGCGCCGCCGCCTCGCGCTCGGCGTCTTTGAACGCGGCGTGGTCGGTGTCGAGCTTGGGCAGGCGGGCGTCGGCGAGGTAGCCGCCGATGGTCACCGGCAGGATGAAGTAGCCGTCGGCCAGCCCCTGCATGAGGGCGCTGGCGCCCAGGCGGTTGGCGCCGTGGTCCGAGAAGTTGGCCTCGCCCAGCACGAAGAGGCCGGGCAGGTTGCTCATCAGGTTGTAGTCCACCCACAGGCCGCCCATGGTGTAGTGCGGCGCCGGGTAAATGCGCATGGGCACCTCGTAGGCGTTCTCGCCGGTGATCTCGTAGTACATGTCGAAGAGGTTGCCGTACTTCTGCTCGATCACCGCACGGCCGTCGCGCTTGATGGCGTCGGCAAAGTCGAGGTAAACGCCGCGGCCCCCGGGTCCCACGCCGCGGCCCTCGTCGCACACCGCCTTGATGCTGCGCGAGGCCACGTCGCGCGGCACCAGATTGCCGTAGGCCGGGTACTTGCGCTCCAGGAAGTAGTCGCGCTCCGCTTCCGGGATCTGGTTGGGGTGGCGCCTGTCGCCGGCCTGCTTGGGCACCCACACGCGGCCGTCGTTGCGCAGGCTTTCGCTCATCAGGGTGAGCTTCGACTGGTAGTCGCCGCTTACCGGAATGCAGGTGGGGTGGATCTGGGTGAAGCAGGGGTTGGCAAAAAACGCCCCCTTGCGATGGGCGCGCCAGATGGCGGTGACGTTGCAGCCTTTGGCGTTGGTGGACAGGAAGTAAACGTTGGAGTAGCCGCCGGTGGCCAGACATACGGCGTCGGCCACGTACGACTCGAGCTTGCCGTCCACCAGGTTGCGCACCACGATGCCGCGCGCCACGCCGTCCACCACCACCAGCTCCAGCATTTCGCGGCGCGGGAAAAGGCGCACACGGCCGGCGGCCACCTGGCGCATGAGGGCGCCGTAAGCCCCCAGCAGCAGCTGCTGGCCGGTCTGGCCGCGGGCGTAAAACGTGCGCGACACCTGGGCGCCGCCAAACGAGCGGTTGGCCAGCACACCGCTGTACTCGCGGGCAAACGGCACCCCTTGGGCCACGCACTGGTCGATGATGTTCACGCTCAGCTCCGCCAGGCGGTAGACGTTGGCCTCGCGCGAGCGGTAGTCGCCGCCCTTGATGGTGTCGTAAAACAGGCGCCAGACGCTGTCGCCGTCGTTCTGGTAGTTCTTGGCGGCGTTGATGCCGCCCTGGGCGGCGATGCTGTGGGCGCGCCGCGGGCTGTCCTGAAAGCAAAACGACAGCACGTTGTAGCCCAGCTCGCCCAGGCTGGCGGCCGCCGAGGCCCCGGCCAGGCCGGTGCCGACGACGATGAGGGTGTACTTGCGCTTGTTGGCCGGCGCCACCAGCTTGATGGTCGACTTGTAGTCACTCCACTTGCGTTCCAGCGGTCCGGAAGGGACTTTGGCGTCGAGCGTCGTGTCCATCTCACACCTCTGCAAAGAGCAAAGCCCACAGGGGAAGCAGGATAAAGCCGGCGGCCAGCACCCAGCCCACCACTTGGCTCAGGCGCCGCACCCCGGGATACCAGCGCGGCTTGAGCAGTCCCAGGGTTTGCAGGGCGCTGGCAAAGCCGTGGCTCAGGTGGAAGCCCAGGGGAAGCATGGCCGCAATGTAAATGGCGCTGATCCACGGGTTTTTGAAGCTGCGCACCACCAGCCCCCACAGCCCGTGGGCGCCGCTGCGGTCGCCGTACTTGAACATCCACACGTGTAGGATGAGGAAGAAAAGCAGCAGCACGCCGCCGTACCACATGGTGCGCGAGGCAAAGGTGCTAAACCAGCCGCTGGCCGAAGTGGTGCCACCGCGGCGGCTCAGCACGCGCTCCAGGTAAGGCTGCGGCCGCGCCGCGCTGTTTTCCCGCGTCACCCGCCAGGCCGAGGCCAGATGGGCCACCAGAAAGACGAGCAGGCCGAGTTCCGCCGGGATGATGAGCGGATTGGAGACCAGAAACTCCGAGTAAGCGTTGTACGTCTCGGGGCCCTTAAAGAGCAGCAGGTTACCGGCCAGGTGCAGGACCACGTAGACGAACCAGCCCAGGCCGGTCACCGCCATGATCGCTTTTTTGAGAATCGACACCATCTGCCGGCCTCGACGCGTCGGGGGCGTGCTTACACCTCGTTCCATGGTATACAAGGACGCTTCCCTCCCTGGCAAGTCCACTTTCACCCGGCGGCCATGAGCGTCTCTAGGGGCGGCAGGGCGCGGATGAGGGCGCGCACGCTGTCGGCCGAGCGCTGCAGCGCCGCGTGCTCCTCCGGCGTCAGCTCCACCTCGATGACTTTTTCCACGCCGCCGGCCCCCAGCAGCACCGGCACCCCGACGTAGAGGTCGTGGATGCCGTACTCGCCTTCCAGGTAAGCGGCGGCGGGCAGCAGGCGCTTCTTGTCCCTGACGATGGCTTCCACCATCTGCACGATGGCCGCGCCGGGCGCGTAGAAGGCGCTGCCTTGCTTCAGGTAATTGACGATTTCCGCACCGCCGTCGCGGGTGCGCTGCACCAGGCGCGCGATTTGCTCCGGCGACAGGAGCTGGGTGATGGGGATGCCGGTCACCGTGGCGTAGCGGGGCACCGGCACCATGGTATCGCCATGGCCGCCCAGGACGAAGCCGTGCACGTCTTCTACCGACACCCCCAGCTCCTGGGCGATGAAGTAGCGAAAGCGCGCCGCGTCCAGCACCCCGGCCATGCCCATCACCCGCTGCTTGGGCCAGCCGCTTACTTGCTTGGCCACGTAGACCATGGCGTCAAGCGGGTTAGAGACCACGATGAGGTAGGCGTTGGGGGAGTACTTGGCGACTTGGCGCACCACCTCGGCGACGATGCGGGCGTTGGTGTGCAGCAAGTCGTCGCGGCTCATCCCCGGCTTGCGCGGCACGCCGGCGGTGATCACCACCACGTCGGAGTCGGCGGTGGCGGCGTAGTCGTTGCTGCCCACGATGCGGCAGTCAAAGCCCTCGATGGGCGCGCTTTCGGCCAAGTCAAGGGCCTTGCCCTGGGGTAGGCCCTCGATGATATCCACGAGCACGATGTCGCCGAGCTCCTTGCTGGCCGCCCAGTGGGCGGCGGTGGCGCCGACGTTGCCGGCGCCCACGATGGTAATTTTTGCGGCCACGGCTCCTCGCTCCCTTGCGGTACGGTTCTTCGCGGTGCGCTTCTCGCGGTGTCGCCTCCAGGCCCTAGCGCCGCAGCGCCTGCACCACGTCGGGCGTCTTGGGCTCGCGCCGGGCCACGCCGGTACGCTGGGCGGCCTCGATCACCGCCTGCGCCACCGCCGGCACCACGGCTTTGTTGAAGACGCTAGGGATGATGTACTCCTCGCTGAGCTCGTCCTCTTTTACCACCGAGGCAATGGCAAAGGCAGCGGCTTTCTTCATTTCGTCGTTGATCACCCGCGCCCGGCAGTCAAGGGCGCCGCGGAAGATGCCGGGAAAGCCCAGCACGTTGTTGATCTGGTTCGGGTAGTCCGAGCGCCCGGTGGCCATGATGCGCACGTATGGTGCTGCGTCCTCGGGCATGATCTCCGGAATCGGGTTGGCCATGGCAAAGACGATGGCGTCGTCGTTCATGCGGCGCACCATGTCCACGCTGAGCACGCCCGGCCCCGAGAGGCCGATGAAGACGTCGGCGCCGCGGATCACCTCGGCCAGGGAGCCCTTTTCCTGGTTGGGGTTGGTGTTTTCGGCGTACCACTGCTTCATGAAGTTCATGTTCTCAGTACGCCCGCGGTAAACGGCGCCGGCGCGGTCGCAGCCGATGATGTTGCGCACCCCAAAGTCCATGAGGATCTTGCTCACCGCCACCCCTGAGGCGCCCACGCCGCTAATCACCACTTTGAGGTCGGCGGGCTCTTTTTTGACGATGCGCAGGGCGTTGATCAGCGCCGCCAGGGTCACCACCGCCGTGCCGTGCTGGTCGTCGTGGAACACCGGGATGTCGAGCTCGCCCTGCAGCCACTCCTCGATTTCGAAGCAGCGCGGGGCAGCGATGTCTTCCAGGTTGATGCCCGCCAAAGACGGTGGCGATGCGCTTCACCGGCTCGACGATTTCGTCGCGAGTCCTGCGGTTGAGGCAAATGGGGAAGGCGTCGACGCCGGCGAACTCCTTGAACAGAAGCGCACTTCGCCTCCATCACCGGCAGCGCGGCCGCCGGGCCGATGTCGCCCAGCCCCAGCACGGCGCTGCCGTCGGTGACCACGGCCACCGTGTTCTTCTTGATGGTGAGGGTGAAGACCTGTCGGGGTCGTCGTAAATGGCCATGCACACCCGCGCCACGCCCGGGGTGTAGGCCATCGACAGGTCGTCGCGGGTGCGAATGGGCACGCGGCTGACCACCTCGATCTTGCCGCCCAGGTGCAAGAGGAAGGTGCGGTCGGAGTAGTTAACCAGCTTTACGCCTTCCAGGGCCTGCATGGCGGCAACGAGCTGCTTGGCGTGCTCGGTGTCGCGGCAGTTGACGGTAATGTCGCGGATGATGACGCCTTTGCCCACCGACACGATGTCGATGGCGCCGATGTCGCCGCCCAAGCGGCCGATCTCAGAAGTGACGCGCCCGAGCATGCCGGCGCGGTTCTGGATCTCCAGGCGCAGCGTGATGCTATAGCTCGCACTCGGGGTCACGTCCATCCTTTGGCTCTCCTTACGACGCAGGAAACAAGTCGCGCATCTCCGGGATCACCCAGCGCGGGGGCAAGCCGGCGGCGACGCGCTCGATGTTGGCATAGCCGTTGCGAAAGCGTTTGTCAAAGCTCTCCACCGTCGGCCCGGCGCTGTGCGGCGTGAGCACCACGTTGGGCAGCTTGAGCAGGGGGTGGCCGGGGTCGGGCGGCTCCTGCGCCAGGGTATCGAGCCCGGCGCCCAGCAGCCGTCCCTGCTGCAGTGCCGCCACCAGGGCCTCCTCCTCCACCACGGCGCCGCGGCTGGTGTTGATGAGTACGGCCTTGGGCTTCATGCGCGCCAGGGCCCGGGCGTCGATGAGGCCGCGCGTGGCGGCGTTGAGCGGCACGTGCAGGCTGACGATGTCGGCGCTTTCCAGAAGCGCCTCCAAGGGGAGGTATTCGACGCCCAGCCGCCGCTCCTCGGCCGTGGCGCGCCGCACCGGGTCGTAGTAAAGCACCCGCGCCTCAAAAGCGCGCAGCCGCCGTGCCACCTGCTCGCCAATCTGCCCCAAGCCGATGAGCCCCACGCGCTTGCCCGCCAGCTCGAAGACGTCGGCGGCGCGCGGCAGGCCCTGGTGCCAGCGGCCGGCAGCGACGTTGGCGTGGTAGGCGATCAGCTTGCGGTACACGGCCAGCATGAGCATGATGGCGTGCTCGGCCACCGCCACCGCGTTGGCGCCGCCGTTGGTGCACACCGGGATGCGCGCCTGGCGGGGCCGCGGCGATGTTGACGCGCTCGTAGCCGGCGCTGAGCACCTGGATGAGCTTGAGCCGCTTGGCCTGCAGGAAGGCCTCGTCGGGCAGCTCGCGCACAAAGCCCATGAGATAATCGGCCTCGCGCAAGGCAGCGGTAATGTCGGCAGCGCTGGCCGCAGGCGGCAGGTGGTGGAGGCGAAACCCTGCCGGCTTAAGGGCGTAGGCCAGCTCCACGATCGCTGCTGGCAGCTCGATTCCCTGGGTGAAAAGGATCGTCTCCATAGGGCGCTTGCCTGGGCTTGCCGCTTTCGGTGGCACCAATACACTAGCGCGCCGCTGCTGGCGCTGCAACTTTTTTTAGCGCACGGCAATGCCCTCGATTTCCACCATCGCCGCCTCGTCCCACAGCCGCCGCACCTCCACCAGGGTCATGGCCGGGTAGTAGCTGCCAAAGAACTCGCGGTAGACGGCGCCGATGGCGCGCGCGTTGGCGCGGTACGTGTCGCAGGCGGTGACGTAGAGGGTGAGCTTGACGACGTCGGTAAGGGCCACGCCGGCGGCTTCGGCCACCGCCTTGAGGTTGTGCAGGGCCTGGCGGAACTGGGCCACGATGTCCCCCGGCGCGGCGATCCGCCCCGAGGCGTCCTGGCCGGTTTGCCCTGCCAGGTAGACGGTGGTGCCGCCCTCGACTTTTACCGCGTGGCTGTAGCCCACGGGCCGCGCCAGGGTAGGGGGATTGATGAGGGTTTTGTCGGGCATGGGGGGTCTCCTAGAACATGACTTCGCCGCCGTCGACGTTGATCGCCTGCCCGGTGATGCCACGGGCTGCCTCGCTGGCCAGCAGCACCGCCACCGCCGCCACCTCTTCGGGGGTGATGAGCCGCTGCTGGGGATTGAAGGCGGCCAGCGCCTGGCGCGCCGCTTCTGGCGACTTGCCGGTGCGGGCCACGATGTTGGCGATCACCCCCCGCGGTAAAGGGGGTGTCGACATAGCCGGGGCAGATGGCGTTGACGGTGATCTGGTAGGGGTTGAGCTCGACCGCCAGGGCACGGGTGAGGCCGAGCACGCCGTGCTTGGCGGCAGTATAGGCTGCGGTGTAGCGGGCGCCGATCTTGCTCGCCGTAGAGCCAAGGTTGATGATGCGGCCCCAGCGCCGCGCCACCATGCCGGGCACCACGGCTTTACAGACGCGGTAAACGCTGGTAAGGTTGCACGCCAGCATGGCCGCCCAGAGGTCGTCGGGGTGGTCGAGGAACTTGTGGCTGCCGGCAGCGCCGGCGCTGTTGACCAAGATGTCAATGGCTCCCAGCGCGTTGGTCACCCGCTCCGGCAGCCGCTGCACCTGGGCGGCGTCGGTGACGTCGCAGACCAGGGGCAGGGCGAGGCGGCCTGCGGTGGCCACCTCGTGCGCCGCTTCTGCGAGGGCATCGGCGTGGCGGGCCACCAGGGCCACGGCGGCGCCGGCGCGCGCCAGGGCCACGGCGATGGCGCGGCCGATGCCGCGGCTGCCGCCGGTCACCAGTGCCACTTTGCCGCTTAAGTCGATGTGCACGGCGTCTCCTCGCTGCCTTTGCGATCCGGGGGACGTCTGCCCTTATAGCACGGCTGTGCTGCGGGAGCAAGCCCGGCCAGCGTGCAAGGAGGAGCCATGGCGCGTCATGCCGAGGTGGTGATCGTCGGGGGCCGGGGTGATGGGCACGAGCACCGCCTTCCAGCTGGTGCAGCGGGGGGTGCGGCGGGTGGTGGTGGTGGAAAAAGACGCCCTGGGCGCCGGGGCGAGCGGCAAGTCCTCGGCCCTGGTGCGCCTGCACTACCCGTTTTTGCCCGAAGCGCGCCTGGCCCTTGCGTCGCTGCGCTGGTTTCAGGAGTGGAAAGACCGCGTGGGCGGCAGCTGCGGCTTCACGCAGACGGGCTTTGTGCGCCTGGTGGCGCCCGAGCACACCGAGCGGCTGCGGCGCAACGTGGCACGCCTGCAGGCCATCGGCGTGCCCACTTGCCTGGTGGACGGCGAGGCGCTGCGCCGTCTCGATCCCGGTTTGTCCGTGCACGACGTCGAGGTGGCGGCGTACGAGCCCGAGTCGGGCTACGCCGACGGCTACGCCACGGCGCAGGCGTTTATGGCAGCGGCGCGCCGCGGCGGCGCCCAGCTGCTTCAAGGGGTGCGGGTCACCGGGCTGCGCGTGGCGGGGGGGCGGGTGCAGGGGGTGGAGACCACTGCTGGCTTTCTGGCTGCGCCGGCGGTGGTGGTCACGGCCGGCGCCTGGGCAGGGCCGCTGCTGCGCCAGGCGGGCGTGGCGCTGCCGCTGGTGCCCTCGCGCCACCAGGTGATGCTCATGGAACGGCCGCCGCAGGTGTCCCGCCACCTTACTTGCATCGCGCCGGGGTCGCTTTACTTTCGTCCCGATGCGGCAGGACTGACTCTGGTGGGCTATGGCCCCGGCGAAAACGGGGTCGATCCCGATGCCTACCGCGACGCCGTCGACGAGACGGTGCGGGTGCAGGGGGCAGCGGCGCTGGTGGCGCGCTATCCTGCCATGCAGCAGGCCCGCCTGCGGCGGGGCTATGCCGGCTGCTACACCCTCACCCCTGATGGCAAGATGATCGTCGACCGCGCCCCGGGCCCTCGAAGGCCTCTACCTGGGGGTGGGCTTCAGCGGCACCGGCTTCAAGCTCTCGCCGGCGGTGGGCATCGCCCTGGCCGAGCTCGTCACTGCCGGCCAGGCCACCACGGTGGACGTCTCTGCCTTTCGCGCCACGCGCTTTGCCGAGGGCTGGCGATTGGGCGGCCGCGATGACTACCATGACCGGCCCTACGACGCGGCAGGAGAAGGGCTGCGGCTCGACCTGCGCTGGGACCGCTAGGGCGGGCGCGCAATTTGGGTTTGCCTTCCCGGCACGGGTGTGGTAGGTTGATAGCGCATGCGGAATCGGGCTTTTTCCTAGTGAGGTGAGGTCCCTCTATGGACGTTCTCGAAGGGTTACGGCACATTCGCGCAGAAATGGACCGGTACGTCGTCGGCCACGACGACGTCAAAGAGGCGCTGCTCCTGGGACTGATTGCCCGTGAGCACATCTACTTGGAGGGACCTCCGGGGACGGCAAAGACGAT
>BPKO01000007.1 GCA_026005175.1 Candidatus Tectimicrobiota bacterium | reverse complement strand
CGCGGGCAACTCGACATAGACGACGTCTCCCAGTTCCTTCTGGGCAAAGTCGGTGATGCCGACGACCACGCGGTTGCCCTCAATCCGCGCCCACTCGTGTTCTCTTTGGTGTATTTGAGCTCTGCCGGGATTCTCCATAGGCCTCTCCTGCTTGCCTCATTCAGCGCTTGACCCGACGCGGGAACAAAAGGTGGGGGCACAACGCGGGGCCCTGCGTTTGGTGCCCGCGAATGTCCACCGCCAACTCGGTGCCCGCTTTGGCACACGCGGCGCGCACCAGCGCCGTCCCAATGCCCTGGCCCAGGGTCGGCGACAGGGTGCCGCTGCGCACCTCCCCGACCGCCTTCGTCGTGGTGCCAGACCGCGTAGTGCATTCGCGGCACGCCGCGTTCCTCCATGACAAAGCCCACCAGGCGGCGCAGCACCCCTGCTTCCTTGATGCGCTGCAGGGCTTCGCGGCCGATGAACGCCCCCTTATCCAGCTTGGTGATCCAGCCTAGCCCCACCTCAAAGGGGTTGGTGGTCTCGTCCATATCCGTGCCGTAGAGCAAGTAGCGGGCTTCCAGCCGCAGGGTGTCGCGCGCGCCCAGGCCTGCCGGCATGAGACCAAAATCCTCTCCTGCCTCCATCAGGGCCTCCCACAGGGCAGGGGCGTCCTCGGCGGCCACCAGCAGCTCAAAGCCGTCTTCGCCAGTATAGCCCGAGCGCGACACCAGCACCTCGAGGCCGGCCACGGTGCTCCACGTGGCGTGATAGTAGGGCAGGGCTGCCAGGTCGGTGGGGGTCAGCCGCTGCAGGATGGCTTCGGCTTCGGGCCCCTGCAGGGCCAGCAACCCTTTGGCGGCACTTACGTCGCGCACCCGCGCTCCGGCTCCCACATGCTGCTCGATCCAAGCCAGGTCCTTGTCGGTGTTGGCGGCGTTGACAATGAGCAAGAAGCGGTCGGCTGCCAGACGATACACGGTGAGGTCGTCGAGGATGCCGCCGCGGTCGTTGCACATGGCGCTATACTGCAGCTGGCCGCGCTGGAGAGACCGCACGTCGTTGATGGTCAGATACTGCACGGCGGCTTCTGCTTGCGGGCCACTAATTTCGATTTCGCCCATGTGGCTGACATCAAAGAGGCCGGCATGGGTCCGCACCTGTCGGTGTTCGTCAAGAATCCCGGTGTAAGAAAGGGGCATTTCCCAGCCGCCAAAGAGGGTCATACGCGCCCCGAGCCGGCGGTGGATCTCGTAGAGCGGGGTGCGTTTGCCGGCGCCGCTTGCTGCTGAAGTCATCTCCTTGGACCCGTGCTGCGGTGGTATACTGGGGTGAAAGGGCGTTGTGACTATAGCAGAAATTCTACGGAAGGAAAAGCAGGAGAGAGCATGACGCTCCACTTTGCCGACCGCCTCTGTGCGGCGGTGGCGCAAAAGGGAAGTCCGGTAGTGGTCGGGCTTGACCCGCGCCTTGACGCTTTGCCAGAACCGGTGCTGGCCGCCGCGCGCCGCGCCGTGGCGACGCCGCTGGCGGCGGCGGCAGAGGCGCTGTGGCAGTTCAACCGGGCCATCATCGACGCCGTGCACGATCTGGTGCCGGCGGTGAAACCCCAGCTGGCCTTTTACGAGCGCTATGGCCTCGCCGGGCTAGAGGCCTTCGTGCGCACGGTGCGCTATGCCCGCCAGGCAGGGCTGCTGGTGATTGCCGATGCCAAGCGCAACGACATCGGCACCACGGCGGAAGCTTATGCCGATGCTTTCCTTGGTGAGGCGGCGGTCTTGGGGGGTGTCTGTCCCAGCGACTTTGCCGCCGATGCCCTCACCGTCAACCCTTACCTGGGCAGCGAAGGGGTGCTGCCTTTTGTGCGGCGCGCCCAGCACTACGGCAAGGGCGTCTTCGTGCTGGTCAGAACCTCCAACCCTTCGGCGGCAGAGCTGCAGGACTTGCCCGTCGACGGTTGCCCTCTCTACGAGCACGTCGGCCGCCTGGTGGCGGCGTGGGGCGAGGCGCTGCGCGGGGCCTGCGGCTACTCGCTGGTTGGGGCCGTGGTCGGCGCCACCTATCCGCGGCAGGCGGCGCGCCTGCGGGAGCTGATGCCCCATACGCTCTTTCTGCTGCCGGGCTACGGGGCCCAGGGCGCCACGGCCGCCGACGTGGTGGCCTGTTTTGATGCCCGAGGGCAAGGGGCGCTGGTCAATGCCGCGCGCAGCCTTCTCTTTGCCTATCGCGCCGCACCCTATGCCCAGCGTTACGGGGCGGCGGCCTATGCCCAGGCGGCACGCGCGGCGACGCAGCGCATGATCGACGACCTCCAGCGCGCCCTGGCGGCAGCAGGCAAAGGCTGAAGGGGGGGCGTGTGATATAATGAAACGTGCCCGAGGTGTCTTTCTTCCCAGGGAGGGGAGAGGGTATTCGCAGGCGATACCTTTGCGATCCTGTGGCGGGCCGAGAAAGGGGTGCCCTGTCGCGCCGTGCTACTTCCCCCCACCTGGGTTCTATGCTTTCCTACACAACCGGAATTGCAATGCGTACGGCGCAGGGAAGCGTGGTGCGTCCGTGCAGAGAGGAGACAGGCCGATTAAGCGCATTCACGGTCAGGTGACTGGACTCAAGGCGAACCAGATCCGTCGGCTCCAGCACATCTACCGCCGCCGGGTGCCGGCGCCGCGGCTGATTACCCAGGATCTGGCCCGTTCCCTCTGTTCCCTGGCATGGGAGCTCAACCGCCAGGTGGGCATCTTGGTTGACCGCCAGGGCAGCATCGAGTACGTGGTGGTGGGGGACCACCGCGGCATTTTCCTCCCCGATCTGGGCCGTTTTCGGGTGGCACCCAACCGCCTGCGCGGCTTGCGTTACATTCACACGCACTTGAGCGGCGAACCGTTCACCTCCGACGACATGGCCGACCTGGCGCAGCTGCGCTTTGATATCATGGTGGCGCTCAACGTGGCGGCCGACGGCCTTCCTGCCAGCGCCCACGTGGCGCACCTGCTGCCGGACAACCCCGAAGGGCGGCAGTGGGAAGTCCAGGAACACGTGCCCCTGGCGCAGCTAGAAGCCGATTTTCTGGGCTTTATCCAGTCGCTCGAAGACGAGTTCGAGCGCACCCAGCGTGCCTATGCGGTGGGGGATGCCCACGAGCGGGCCATCCTGGTCAGCGTCACCGCCGGCAGCAAGGCGGCAGCGGAGGACTCGCTGGCCGAGCTGGCAGAGCTCGCCCGCACCTGCGGCGTGGTGCCTGTGGGGCGTGTCATTCAGCAGCGCAGCCGCCTGGATCCCCACTACGTGCTTGGGCGGGGCAAGCTCGACGAGGTGATGGTGCGCAGCTTGCAGCTAGGCGCCAGCCTGCTGATTTTCGACCAAAGCCTGACGCCCAGCCAGAGCCGGGCCATCGCCGAGCGCACCGACCTCAAAGTCATCGACCGCACCATGCTCATTCTCGACATTTTTGCCCAGCGCGCCCACAGCCGCGAGGGCAAGCTGCAGGTGGAACTGGCGCAGCTCAAGTACCGCATGCCATACCTCACCAACCAGGGAACGGCCCTGTCGCGGCTGGCCGGCGGCATTGGCGGGCGCGGCCCTGGCGAGACAAAGCTCGAAATCGACCGCCGCCGCGTCCAGGACCGCATTCATCACCTGGAGAAGGAACTGCGCCGCATCGCGCGCCAGCGCCACTTGCGCCGCCAGCTGCGCCAGCGCCGCCAGCTGCCGGTAATTTCCATCATCGGCTACACCAATGCGGGCAAGTCGACGCTGCTCAACGCCTTGACCAAGAGCAGTGTCCTGGTCCAGGACCAGCTTTTTGCCACCCTCGATCCTGCCAGCCGGCGCCTGCGCTTTCCCCGTGACCTGGAGGTGATCATCACCGACACCGTGGGTTTTATTCGCGACTTGCCTCGCGACTTGATGGCGGCCTTCCAGGCCACGCTCGACGAGCTGCACGACGCCGACTTGCTCTTGCACGTGGTCGACGTCAGCAACCCGGCCTTTGAGGACCACATCCGGGCCGTGGAGAAAATCCTGGCGCAGCTCGGCCTCGACCACCTGCCGCGTTTGCTGGTTCTCAACAAGATCGACTTGGTGAGCCCGGAGGTGGTGGCGAACCTCGAGCGCCTCTACCAGGGCGTGGCCATCTCGGCGCAGGACCGCCGCACCCTGCCGCGGCTGATCGAGCGCATGCAGGACGTCATCTGGAGCCAACTCCACGGCGAGGCGGCCGCCTCGCTGGCCACGGCTCACTAGCCGCTACGCGACGCCATGGCATCGCCTTGGACGTACGATACGCTCATCGACGCGCTGGAAGCGCTGGCGGTGCACGCGGTGCAGCAGCCGCAGCCCGCCGTACAGGCCTACTGGCTGCTGAGAGCTTATACCTTGCCCGTCTCCTCGGCCGGCTTTCGGCTTGCGCAGCTGGTAGAAGTGCCACGCCGGTGGCCTTTGCCGCCCTGGGGCCCCAGCCGCTGGCGCCGACGGCGCTGGTGCGGACGCTGCGCGAAGGGAAATGGCTAGAGAGCACAGGGACAACGTGGCCACAAGAAGCAACCTGGCAGGACCTAGAGGTCTGGGGCGCCCAGACGGTGTGCCTTCCTACCGCCTTGCAGCCGCACCGCGAGGAGATCGCCGCTTACGCCCGGCGCACGTGGCAGGCGGCGTTGCAGGTGCATGGGGTACGAGAGACGCCGGTGCCGCTCGAGCTCCTGCGCGGCGCCGCGCTGTTTGACGCCGGCCTGTATTTTGCCTGTCACGAGTACCTGGAGACCCTATGGGGACGCAGTGGCGACGCAGCCAGCGCGTTTTACCAAGGGCTGATCCAAGTGGCGGTGGCCATGCGCCACCTCGAAAGCCATAACCTGCGCGGCGCCCTTACCCTCCTGCATACCGGCCTGCGCCGGCTGGCTGGCTATCCCTCGCCCTACAAGGGGGGTGGCGATAGGTCCCTTCGTGCAGCGGCTGGAGGCCCTACGCCAGCAGCTGGCCGCGCTCCCCGACACCGCGGCGTACCGCTTCGAGCCCCAGGCCATACCGCGCTTGCTCGGCCAATCCGTGGAGGAATGAGCCATGCGCTTTTGCGGACAGGTGGCGCTGGTCACCGGCAGTTCGCGGGGGATTGGGCGGGCCATTGCTCTGCGGCTGGCGCGCGAAGGCGCCGATGTGGTCGTGCACTACCGCCGGCAGGCGGCAGCAGCAGAAGAAACAGCAGCAGCCATCCGTGCCTTTGGCCGCCGGGGCCCTGGTGGTGCCGGCCGATTTGGGCGAGCAACCGGCTGTGGAGGCGCTGTTTGCCCGCATCGGCGAGGTCTTTGGCGCGCTCGACATTTTCGTCGCCAATGCCGCCGCCACAGCCTTCAAGCCCCTTCTCGAGCTGCAAGCGCACCACCTGGAAAAAACGCTGGCCATTACCCTTAAGTCTTTTGTGCGGGCCGTGCAGTTGGCCGCAGAGCTCATGCAGGGGCGGGCAGGCAAAATTGTCACCGTGTCGGGCATCGACGCCCACCGCTACATCCCGCTGCACGGGGCCCTGGCCGCTGCCAAGGGCGCGCTGGAAGTGCTGACCGCCTACCTCGCCTGCGAGCTGGCCGCGCGGGGCATCCGCGTCAACGGCGTCAACCCCGGCTTTGTCGACACCGATTCCGCCCACGTCTTTGGCGAACGGGTGTTCCGCGTGCTGGCCCAGAACATCGTCACCTACACGCCGCTTCGGCGGGTGGGGACGCCGGAAGACATTGCCGGCGTCGTCGCCTTTCTCTGTTCTGACGATGCCGCCTGGATCTGCGGCCAGACGATCACCGTCGATGGCGGCTTGAGCCTCACCTCGCCGTTTGACATCCGCCACCTCTTGGGAAAGGCAGACTGAGGCGCAGGCCCATACCCTGCCGCTGCCTAGGGGGTGGCGGCCAGCAAGGGAATGATGCCCGCCTCGTAGCCCAGCGCCCGCACCCGGCGGGCGGGCCTGCTCGGCGGCGCGGCGTTCGTCGAAAACCCCGAGTTGCACGCGGTAAAGCAGGCGTCGCTCGTACCGCACGGGGGCAATCCAGACCCGAGGATAGTAAGCGGCCAGGGTCTGCTGGACGCGGACGGCGCGGCCGTGGTGCTGGTAGGCGCCGGCCTGTACCACAAACGCCGGCTTTGGTGCGGTGGCCGGGAGAAACTCGACCCTGACGCGAGCCAGCCCTGCTTCCAGCATATCCAGCCGGCGGGCCGCCTCGTAAGAGAGGTCAAGGAGGCGGCCCTCAACAAAAGGCCCGCGGTCGTTGATGCGCACCCGCACCGTGCGGCCATTGCTGAGGTTGGTCACCAGGGCCTGTACCCCAAGGGGAGCTTCCCGGTGTGCCGCGGTCAGCGCGAACATATTGTACACTTCTCCACTCGCCGTCAGGCGCCCGTGAAAGTCCTTGCCGTACCACGAGGCCACCCCATATTCCACCCGCGGATGGCCCAGCGACCCCGCAGGCGGCGCAGGCCGTGCAGGGGCACAGGCAAACATCCCGCCCAGCACCAGAAGGCTCACCGCCGGCCGCAGCGCCCGGCCGCAGAGACGCCGAAAACGACGTGCTTTCCGTCTCATACCGCTCCTTCTTGCTTGCCTTCTGGGGTTATACCTCATGTCAAGGGAAAAGACAACCCTCGGGCGGGGCGGTGGCGAGCGACGCAGCGGTATCCGTTGCAGGGGTAGGGTAAAATTAGAGGCGGGTTTCAGAGGCGGGGACGCGATATGGTGCGAGAGCAGAGGCCATGGACGTGGGGCCACGGGCACAGCAGTGATCTCTTCGTGGAGATCCCGCACAGCCCCAAGGTGCGGCGGGAGGTCTTGGTCGAGGTCCTCGAGCTGGCCATCGAGATCGCCCGTGAAGGCCGCGAAGGGCGCAAAATCGGCACGCTGTTTGTGGTGGGCGACGAGCGCGAAGTGGAAAAGCGCAGCCGCTGTCTCATCCTCGACCCCCTCTACGGGCACGCCAAGGAAAAGAAGCGCCTGACCGATCCCAACCTGCGTGAGACGGTAAAAGAGCTGGCGCAGCTCGATGGCGGCTTCATCGTCTCTGGCGATGGCGTCGTGCTGTCGGCGACGCGCTACTTCGATGCCTCTTCTGCCGGGATCGACCTCCTGCTGGGGCTGGGAACCCGGCATATCGCAGCCGCTTCCATCACCAAGCAGACCGACGCCGTGGCGGTAGTGGTCTCGGAGAGCTCGATCGTGCGCGTCTTCAGCGGGGGCAAGCTCATTGCCGAGATCCTGCCCGAAATGTGGCTGATCAGCCGCTTCAGTTCGTACATCAAGCGCCCGCGCTTCACCGAACACCCGGCGGAGAACATCGCCGTGGTCTCCAGCGAGGACGCATGACTTGCCTCATGGCCGCAGCAACACTTTGAGGGCGCCGGGGCGGGCCGCGTGAGCGATGGCGTCGGCCCCGACAGCAAGCGGGTAAATGGCGTCGAGCAGGGGAGTAACGATGACCTGGCGCTGGGCCAGGGCGCGCAAGGCGGGTGGGAAGGGGCCGCAGCGAGAGCCTACCACGGTCACTTCATGGATCACCAGCGGCGCCAGCGCCAGGTGGTGGGGCTCGGCCACCGTGCTTTTCAGCACCAGGGTGCCGCGTGGCCGCACCATGTCCATGGCCAGCTTGAGGCCGCTGGTGGAGCCGGTGGCCTCGACCACCACGTCGGCAGGCTGGGGCGACCAGGATGGCAGCAGTGCCGTGGTGAGGCCGAACCGTTGTGCCAGAGCCAGCTTGTGTGGGTGCTTGCCGACCACGCACACGGCAGCGCCGGTGAGGCGCAGCACCTGGGCGCAGAGCAACCCGAGTTTGCCGTCGCCAAGGACCACCACGGTGTCGGCCGGCTGCAGGTGCACTTGTTCTAAGATCTCGAAGGCTGCGGCCAGGGGTTCGGTAAACACGGCTTCCTCGTCGCTGAGGCTGTCCGGCACGAGGTGTAGGTTGGCTGTGGGTAGGGCGACGTATTCGGCAAAGCTGCCGTCGGCGTTGAGGATCCCCATGACGCGGCGTTGCGGGCAGTGGCGCCTCAGCCCCCGGGCGCAGGCAGGGCAGCGGCCGCAGGCAAAGTTAATCTCCCCTACCACCCGCTTTCCCACCAGGGGCCCGCGGGCCCTTCTTCTACCTCGCCCACGAACTCGTGCCCCGGCACGCCACGAAAGCCCATGTATCCCTTAAAGATCTGCAAGTCGGTGGCGCAGATACCGGCCAGCCGCACCCGCACCAGCGCCGTGTCGGGAGCAAGAGAAGGCCGCGGGTAAGTCCGTTTGCGGAGCAGGCGCCGACCGTTCCAGTAGAGGGCGAGCATGGCGTCGGCCTTTGCAGTGGCGGTCACTGCCGAGCGGTGCCAGGATGCGCCGCCAGGTAGCGCGACAGGAGGTAGCGGCCGTCAGGGGTAAAGGGCTGCGTGCGGGCCAGCGCCAGCACCTCGGGTAGCGGCAGGAACCCGCCGCTGGCAATCTCCTCGGCTTGCGGCACAATGGGGCCATCGTAGACGCAGGAAAACGCTCCGCCCCAGACGCGAGTATGGGCGTCGGCAAAATAAAACGTAAAGAGCCAGGTGAGCGGCACGTCGCGAATTCCCACCTCTTCGGCAAGCTCGCGTCTGGCCCCTTCTTCGTAGCTCTCACCTGCCAGCACCACCCCGCCCACCGCGGGGTCGTAATAGCCGGGAAAGATGTCCTTGGTCAGGGTGCGCCGGTGGACGTACAGCTCCCCACAGGGATTGAAGACCAGAATGTACGTGCTGCGATGGGGCAGGCGCCGCGCCCGCATTTCGCGCCGCGGCGCCACCCCGACAACGCGGTTGTGTTCATCCACGATGGTGACCAGCTCTTCTGCCGGGTCCATGGCCGCTGCCGGTCTCCAGAACAATGGACACCCCGGGTGGCTTTTCTCTATGATATCCTCTGAATTGCCGGAAATCTACCGCAATCCTGCCCGGCGAGGTGAATGCATGAGCCCTCTTTTATGGGCAATCCTGGGTGTGATCTGGCGCCGCTGGCGTCGCTGCCCGCGTTGCCAGCGGCGCCAGCGGGTTCAGAAACGCAGAGGGCAGAGCCGCTGTAAATTCTGCGGGGCTCCGTGGTTCCGTTGAGCCCCGGCACGGGACAAACGAGGCGCGCCAATGGACAACCTCACCCACGGACTGGCCGGCGCTTTGCTGGCGCACGCCGGCTGGCGACAGCGCTGCGGCAACGCAGCGACGGTCGCGCTGGTGCTGGGCGCCGAGCTTCCCGACCTCGATGTTCTCTTCGATCTTGCGGGACCTGTCACCGCCTTGCAACACCACCGGGGCATGACCCACGCGTTTGTCGGCGGTCTGGGGTTGGCCCTCCTGGGTGCGGCCGTCCTTTATCGGGTGCTACGCTACCGTCACTACTGGCACTTGGTGGCCCTGGTTTATCTGGGCGTGGTGCTGCATCTCGCCATGGATTACCTCACCGCCTACGGAACTCAGCTCTGGTTGCCGTTTACGGCGCGGCGCGATACCGCCGATGCCATTTTTATCATCGACCTCACCTTTACCGGCTTGCTGCTTACGGCTCTGCTCCTGGTGCGCATGCTTCGCCAGCAGCGGCAGAGACGCTATGGCCGTTTGAGCGTTCTGTGGTTCCTGGTGGGAATAGGCCTGTGGCTGGGCGAGTCCTTCCTGGCTTTGCCGCCCCTGCTGCGGCTGCTGGTGCGCAGCGTCGCCGCCCACTTAGCCGCGGCGGCGGCCGTGGTCGGTATCGTGGCCAGGCTGGGGCGGCACTGGCCGGCACCGTACGCTTGGCGTGTGGCCCGCTGCGGCCCTGGTTGCCGTGGCGGCTTACGTGGCCATGTGTCTCGGGGCGCACGCCATAGCTCGAGAGCGCTTTGCCGCGGCCTTGCCTCCCGTCGAGATCCAGCGCGTAGCGGCCCTTCCGGTGCCCGGCGGCGGTCCCCTGCGCTGGCGCGGCATTGCCGAAACGCCCACGGGGTACGTGGTGGGAGACGTTCGCCTGCTGTCCTCGACCCGTACTCCCCCGCGCTTCATTGCCAAGGGGTTGGACCACCACCTCGTATCGCGGCTCAACGAGTACCGTCTGGTCCGCGTATTTCTGGATTTTGCGCGCTTTCCGGTTGTCGAATGGCAGTCGCAGGGCACGCGGCAAGTCGTTCGCTACTATGACTTGCGGTTTGTGGTTCCGGGACGCCAGCGCAGCTGGTTTGACCTTGAGGTACATCTTGACGGCCACGGGCAGGTGCAGGCCATCGCTTTCCTGCGCCGCGTCTTTCGCCCTGGGCATCCCGACTTCTGAGGGTTCCCGCAGGCAGTGCCATGGGTGCTTAGGCATCGTCGTCAGTGGCTGACAGGAAGGCGGCGAGGCCGCTCACCAGCAGGCAAGCCCCCAGGACGGTGACCAGGCCAGCGTCAGCCGGCGCGGCGGAGCGAGGGGAGAGCAGCACCAGCAGGCCAATGCCGAGATCGCAGAGCAGGGAAAGGGCGCTGAGCCAGGCAAAAGAACGGTACAGTGGCCAGAGCACGCGCGGGGCAAAGTGACACCGGCTGAGGTACGTCAGGCGGTGGGTGCCGTCCACGAGCGCAAGCAGGAGCAGTCCGGCGCCAAGCCCTGCCCACAGCCGCAGCGGCTGGCCGGTAAGCACCAGCGCTAGGGTGAAGTTGCCCAGTCCCAGTCCGCCCCCCCACACCACCAGCAGGGGCGTTTCCAGCAGCCAGCCGACAAAGGCGAACGCACCAGTGACGGCGGCCAGCAAGGCAATGCCTCGCGCCTGCGAAAACACCAAGGGATAAGCAGCCCACAGGAGGGCCAGCAGTCCCACCCAGAGGCGCAGGGCCAGGGTCAGCGCGGCCATGGAGCACCTCGCCAGAGCAGGAAAGGGAGATGCTCAGGCGCCTGGGGATCGAGCAGCAACACCGGAATGCCAAGGCGGCGGAAGGGGTGCAGGTGCAGCTCGGTCTCTAAGCGCCACAGGCGGATGGCGGCCTCGCGGTGCTGCGGGCGGCGCAGGGCCTGCAGGGCGTGCAGCGGCGGCACGACGACCAGCACCAGCTGAAACGCCCGGGACAGCAAGTCGTGCAGGGCTGTTTCAATGCGCGGGTCCAGCAGGGCAGTGACAACCAGGACCAGGGCCTGCGGCGGCAGCACCCGCGGGGGAATAAGGGTAACGTCTTTGGTGAGGTAGCTGAAGTGCGGGCGGGCCTCCACCAGCGCCTCAAGAATACGGTGCACTTGCCGCTGGCCCCAGCCCTGGCGACACCCAAGTGCAGATGCCGCCATACGTGATCAGCCCTACCCGGTCTTTGTGATGAAGGTAGTGCACGGCCAACGCCGCCGCCGTGCGCACCGCCGCGTCGAGGGTGCGGTCGTGGACGCCGGCGTCGGCCAGGGTGTCGAGGACGATGACCACGTCGGCATTGCGCTCGCAGTAGTAGTCGTTGACGTACAGCGCCTGCCGTCGTGACGACGCGCGCCAGTGCACGCGGCGCAGGCGGTCGCCGGCTTGGTAGGCCCGGATGCCGGCAAACTCCAGCCCTTCACCCGCGGTGCGCGAGACGTAGTGGCCAAAAGAAGCGTGGGTGCGGCGGGGCGGCAGGGGCCGCGGCAGGGAAGGAAAGCGGGGGTAGACGGTACAGACGTGCTCGCAGTGGTACTCGGCCAGAAAAGGGCGCAGATCCGGGCCCGGATGGACGCGGCAGTAGAGGTGCCCCAAGGTGTAGCGGCCGCGACGGGCAAAGGTCACCTCGTGGGTAAACGTGCGCGTTTCGCCCGCCTCCAGGGTGAAGAGAAAGCGGCTGCGCGGGGGGATGGCCTGTGCTGCGGCCGGCAGCAGGTGCCAGAGTTCGGTGGGCGGGAGCCGCGTCTGGGCGGTGACCGTGAGGTGCACCGTGAGGCGGTCGCCCTCAAAGAGGCGCTGGGGGGCCACCGTGCACGCCACCTGCAGGCGCGGCGCCTGGCGCGGCAGGCGGCCGACCACCAGTGCCACCAGCAGCGGCACCACCGCCAGCAGGGGCTCGAGCCGCCGGCTGATGGTCGCCAGCAGCAGTCCCGCCAGGAGCAGCCCGAAGTAGTAGTAATTCTGCGCTGCGTTACGTCGCTGCACCGTCGGGGTCCGCTTTGGGCACAGGGGTGCGCGCCAGGATCTCGCCGATGATCGCCTCGGCTTGGACGCCGCGGATCCAGAACTCCGGTTTGAGCAGCAGGCGGTGCGCCAGCGCTGCCGGCGCCATGGCCTTGACGTCGTCGGGCACCACGAAGTCGCGCCCTTGCACCAGGGCATGAGCACGGGCCAGCTGGTACAGCGCCAGCGAGCCGCGCGGCGAAGCCCCCACCTGCACTTGCGGATGATCGCGGGTGGCGGCGGTAAGGCGCACGATATATGCTGTTACCGCCTCGCTGACGTGTACCTCTTCCACCGCAGCCTGGAGTTCAAGGACTTGCGCCGCATCGAGAAGCGGCGCCAGCTCCACTTTCTCTTGGCGGCGTGCCCCGCGGCGTGCCAAGATCTCGCGCTCCTCCTCCTGGCTAGGATAGCCCAGCCGCAGGCGCATGAGGAAGCGATCAAGTTGGGCTTCGGGCAAGGGATACGTCCCTTCCAGCTCGATCGGGTTCTGCGTGGCCAGCACCAGGAAGGGCTCGGGCATGGGGTAAGTCACGCCTTCGATGGTCACTTGCCGCTCTTGCATGACCTCGAGAAGGGCCGCCTGCGTCTTGGGCGGCGCCCGGTTGACTTCGTCGGCAAGGACGACATTGGCAAAGAGCGGTCCAGGCCGGAAGACGAACTCGCCGCGTTTCTGGTCGTAAATAAACCCTCCGGTGATGTCGCCCGGCAGCAAGTCGGGGGTGAACTGGATGCGCTTGAAAGCCAGCCCGGTGACCTGGGCCAACAAAGCGTACCACCAGCGTTTTGGCCAGGGCCCGGGAAGTCTTCGAGCAAGACGTTCCCACCGCAGTAAAGCCCCAGAAGGAGGTGCTGGAGGACCTGCCGCTTGCCGACAATGACCCGCTCCAGCTCGGCGAGAATGGCCTGCGACAGCTTGGCCGCTTCGGCGATGCGCATCACAGGGCCTCTAGACGTGCGAGGGCCTCCAGCACGGCGCGCAAGCGGCGCCTCCGGTGCACGTAGCGAGCCCACAGACCCGTCGCTTCGGGCTGTGCCAAAAAAGCAAAGAGGGCCGGGGCAAGACGGGCGTCGAGGGCCTCAAACGGCGTGTCGGCACGCCCGCTGAGGCGATAAGCCAGCAGATGGCGCAGGCGCGGCTTGAAGACCTCCTGCAGGTAGACGGGGTCCTTGCCGACGCTGCGGATGGTCTCCACGGCACTGCACCCGGCGGCCGGCGGGCGCGTCTCGGCAACAGGCAGCGGCTGCCAGGGCGGGATTTCGGCGGGCAGCCGCCGCATGACGCGACGGACATGGTAGCCCAAGCGCCAGCAGAGCAGGGCCAGGATTCCATACAGGAGCACCAGCTCCAGCACGCTTTTCCAGTAGGCGTTGAGGAGAAAGTAAACGGGGAGCAACAGCAGGGCATAGCAGGCCAGCATGCCGAGGTCGCGCAGCAGCCGCATCGGCAGGCGCTCAGCCACTGGCCGCCTCCTGGGTCAGCGCGGCCTGAAGCGTCTCTAGGTAAGCCAAAGCCCTCTGCCGCGCCGTGTCGTCAAGGGGATGAAGGCTGTAGCGCGCCAGCTCGAAGAGCTCTACCAGGCCGGCGAGCGCCTCTTGCGGCAGGTCGAGCCCTTGCAGGGCCACGTCCATTGACTCCTGCGGCGTCAGCGTCTGGGAGACCGGCACGCCGTAGTCGACGAGCAGGTGTTCCAGGCGGCCGTAACAAGCCACAATTGCCTGCCGGGGATCGGCAATGTGGTGCAGGGCTTGCAGGCCTGCCGCTACTGCCTGCTGCACGTGGCGCAGCCGGCGGGGGATGGCCACGCGGCCTGTCCTCTGCGGCCGCCATTCCTCAAGCAGCGCCCACAAGGCCAGCAGCGCCAGACCCCCGTAAATGCCGCTGACGGCCAGAAAAAGGGCATAGCCGGCAAGAGATGAGCGTACCTGGCGCTCCAGCATCCCTCCACTGCGGTGCAAGAGCGTCTGAAGCTCGAGAAGCCGCGTATGCAAGTCCGTAATGAGCTGTTGCAGCTGCGGATTGTGGCGCAGCAGCCATGCCAGTCCAAAGCACAGCGCCACGCCCCACACCGTCAGGCTCAACGCCACTTGCCAGCTGGACCGCAGCGGAAGGCGCCGCTCCGGCTCTGCCTCGGGCTGCCGCCGCCGGCGCCGTTGCCCCAGGCCGAGAAAAACCGTGAGGATCGCGTAGGCCGAGACGATGCCCAGCATGACCCAAGCAAGGGTGGGGGAAAGGGCAGGGACGAGCAAGAGCCCCTGCCGCTGCGCATCGCCCAGGCGGAGGGTGGAAGCCAGCCCGCGCAAACACACCCCCATGCCCAAGAGGGCGGCCACGAGCAGCATCCCCTGTCTGACCCGGCGTTGCCGTACAGCGCGCATCGCGTGCGAGGTCCCCCGCGTCCGGGTTGTCCCTGACAAGCCACTCTACCCAAAGCCGGCTAGGGGATCAAGGGTCTTCTCGGAGGCGCGCTTCTGGTGTACATTCTCTCAAGATACCTGGGCAAGTTGTCCGCACCGGCTAGAGGAGTGAGCGATGAAGAGTGCACTGGAACTGGCGCTAGAGAAACTGCGGCGCCTGGAGGCACAGACCACGCCCGAAGAGCGCGAAGCCAGCCGGCGCGAGTACTACTTCTCCCAGGGCCAGAGCCTGGGGCGACGCTACCTCGAAGACCCTTTTCTGACGCAGGAAAAAGTGGAAGGCGAAGTCGAGCGCCTACCCGCCGAGCGCCGCGAGCTGGTCTGGCAGGGCTTCTGGTATGCCGTCCTGCAGGCGCTACGCCTGGAAGAAGCCTGCCAGCGGGCCGAAGCGCTGCTGACCACCTGGGGCGGGGAGGCGGGTGAGGCCCTTCTTGCGCGCTACCATGCTTTGGCCGCTGCGCTGCGAGAGGAGGAGGAAAAGGCGTTTGCCGACTGCGTGGCCCACTTCCGCACCCAGGAACGGCTGCGGCGTCTCGAGGCGGCCGGCCTGCGCGTCGACTATCCCACCGTGGCCCGGCAGAGCCGCACCTGGCAACAGCGCCGTGACGCCCTCCGCGCCGACCACGACGCGCAGCTGGCGGAAGCCAAGGCGGCTTTCTGGCAGGTGCGGTTCGGCACGGACTATCCGAGCAACGGGAAAAAGGCCTGCTGAATCAGGGCAAAGTTTTCTTGCACCCGCTCCCTGCCCCGGAGGATGTCGTTGTGCCCGGGCAAGAGGTACTCGACGTCCAGAGAAGCCAAGCGCCTCAGGCTCTCGCGCAGCTGCCGGGCATCGCCGCCAGGCAGGTCGGTGCGGCCAATGGCCCGCTCGAAAAGGGTGTCGCCGGCAATCAGCACTTTTCCCTCGGGCCAGTAAAGACAAACGCTGCCCGGGGTGTGCCCGGGAGTGGGAATCACTTGCCAGCGCGTCTTGCCCAGGCGCACCTCGTCTTGCAGGAATCCCCCCAGCAGCAAGGGCGGGGGCTCTTGGCCAAGCGCGCGCAGCAGCTGCGCCCCTTCCTCGTGGTAGTACTGCACGTCGGCAGGGTGCATGGCGGCAATCACCGTGTCGTCGTGCAGAAAACGGCCGTTGCCTTCGCAGTGATCCAGGTGGGCATGGGTGTTGATGACGCAGTCAATGTCCTGCGGGCGCCAGCCGTCGGCGGCCAGTTTGGCTACCAGCCGCTCGGTAAAGCGGGTGTGGCCCGGATCGATCAGCACCGTGATGTCATCGACGATAAGATAGCTGTTGCAGTTGTTCTCGTAGCCATCCCACAGGTAGCCGTAGACGTTGGCAACCAGCTGCATCGTTTCCTCCCTTGCGTGCAACGCAAGAGAAGTGTAGTGGCCGGCCGCGGGCTGTCAAGGGACTTTAGAGACCACAAGCCAGCGGTGTGAGGAGGTGGGCCATGCGCATCGTTACCCTGGGCGGCGGTACGGGACAGGCCACGGTATTGCGGGCGCTGCGCCACGTGCCCGGTGAGGTGACCGCCGTGGTCGGGGTGACCGACGACGGCGGCCACAGCGGCCAGCTGCGCCGCGTGTTGGGCCTGCCGCAAGTGGGCGATACGCGCCAGTGCCTGGAGGCCTTGCTCGACGAGGCTTCGCTGTGGGGTCAGCTGCTGCGCTTTCGCTTCAGCGAAGGCGAGCTGCGTGGGGTGAGCGTCGGCAACCTCATCCTGGCAGCGCTCAGCCGCCTGCGGGGAGGACTGGGGGCGGCGGTGGAAGCGGTGTGCCGCGAGGTGGCCCTCCCGCAGCGGGTGCTGCCCGTCTCCGATGCCAGTACGCGGGTGGGCGCCGAGCTGGCCGACGGCCGTCGCCTCGTTGGCGAATGGCAAATCATTCAGCGCCAGCCCCGCAGTCCGATCACCCGCGTCTTCTTGCAGCCGCGGCGGCGGCGCGCCCGGCCGTGCTCGAAGCCATTGCCGCTGCCGATCTTCTGGTGATCTGTCCCGGCTCGCTGTTTACCGGCATCGTGCCGGTGCTCTTGCACGCCGGCGTCGCTTCGGCGTGCGCCGAGAGCCGAGCCCGCTGCGTTTACGTCTGCAACCTGATGACCCAGCCCGGGCAAACCGACGGCTTCACCGCGGCGCAGCACGTGGCGGTGCTCGAGCGCTATCTGGGGGCGGCGGGCCCGATGTCGTCATCGTCAACACCGGCGCCTTACCCCCCTCGCTGCTCGATCTTTACGCCCGCCACGGCGCTTTCCCCGGTGGTCAACGACCTAGCCGGTGACGCCGTGTGGGCCGCCGACGTGGCGGCGTGGCCCGCGGCGGAGGCGTTACAAGCCTACGCCCGTCCAGCGGGGAAAGGGATGCACGTCGGGCTCCACCTCATCCGGCACGATCCGCACAAGCTCGCCGCGCAGCTTGAGGCGCTGCTTCCGGCTTGCGGCGGGCGCCGGTAGCGGGTTTGGCATTGACAGGGGTTGCGGCTGGCGAGTATGCTTGCAACGTCTTATGGCATCATAGCTTGGCTGATTTTCCACAGAAGGGCGCCGACAACAAGGAGGTAAAGGCATGACAGCGGAGAGCACGCTGGGCGACTTCTTTCGTGCCGCGGTTGACATCCCCGAGATTCCCTATGGCGAGATGCTGTGGGAGTCGGCGCAGCGCTTCCCGGAGAAGATCGCCGTTGTCTTTCAGGGCCAGAAGATTTCGTATCGCGAGCTCGACAGCCTGGCCAACAGCTGTGCCAATGCCCTGGCCAACCTGGGGGTGAAGAAGCAGGACCGCGTGGCCCTCTACATGACCAACCGGCCCGAGTACATCATCAGCGTCTTTGGCATTGCCCGCCTGGGGGCGGTCTTTACCCCTATGAATCCCACGTACAAAGAGGCCGAAATTGAGCACCACCTCAACGATTCTGAAGCCTCGGTGCTGATCGTGCAGGAGTCGCTTTACCCGCTGGTCAAGGCAGTACGCCAGCAGGTCAAGAGCCTGCGCGACATCGTCATCGTCGGCCAACACGCCGAGGAAGGCACGCACCTCTTCCGGGACTTGGTGCGGCGCGCCTCCCCCAAGCACCCACCGCAGCTCAAGCTGTGTTGGTCCGAGGACATGGTGGCCCTGCCGTACTCGAGCGGCACCACCGGCATGCCCAAGGGCGTGATGCTTACCCACCAGAACCTGGTGGCTAACGCCATCCAGTTCATCTCCAGCGGGCGCCTGACGGAGCAAGACACGCTGCTCATTTTCCTGCCGTTTTACCACATCTACGGCACCATGCTCATCGGCGGGGGCCTCTACGCCGGGGCCACCCTGGTGGTGATGGAGGCGTTTGACCTAGAGCGCTCCCTCACCTTGGCGCAGCAGTACGGGGTGACCTGGTACTTTGCCGTGCCACCGATTCTGATTGCTCTTGACAACTATCCCCACTTGGCCAAATTCGACCTCTCACGCCTGCGTTACATTATGGTCGGTGCTGCTCCCCTGGCGCCTGACGTGGCGCGGCGGGTGCAGGACAAGACCAAAGTGCCGATTTTGCAGGGCTACGGGCTGACCGAGGCCTCGCCCATTACCCACCTCAATCCCGTGGATCAAGGGCGCATCAAGCTGGAGTCGGTGGGCCTGGCGGTGCCCAACCAGGAGCAAAAAATCGTTGATCTGGAAACCGGCGAGCGAGAAGTCGGCGTTGGCGAAATCGGCGAGCTCCTGGTCAAGGGACCGCACGTGATGAAGGGCTACTGGAAGGCGCCCGAAGAGACGGCACGCACCATCCGCGACGGCTGGCTCTATACCGGCGACATTGCCAAAATGGACCATGAGGGCTACGTCTACATCGTCGACCGCAAGAAAGAAATGATCAAGTACAAGGGCTTCTCCGTCGCACCGGCAGAAGTGGAGGCGGTGCTCTTCAAGCACCCGGCGGTGGCCGACTGCGCGGTGATCGGCAAGCCCGACCCCGAGGCGGGAGAAATTCCCAAAGCGCTGGTCATTCTGCGGCCAGGGGCAGAGGTGAGCGCCGAGGCCCTGATGGAATTCGTGGGCAGCCGTATTGCCGGCTACAAGAAGATCCGCGAGGTGGAGTTTGTCACCTCGATTCCGAAAACGGCGTCGGGCAAGATCTTGCGACGGGTTCTCATCGAAGCCGAGCGACACAAGGTGCAGAGCGGAGGAGGCTAAGGTGTGAAGCCCAAGGTGCTCATCACCCGTCTGCTGCCAGAAGCGGCGCTGGCCCTTGTGCGGCAGGCGTGCGAGGTGCAGCTTGACCCTGACGACCGCGCGCTTTCGCCGGCCGAGTTGCGGCAGGCGGTGGCCGATAAGGAGGGGATTATCTGCTTGATCACCGATCGCATCGACGCCTCGGTGCTGGAAGCCGGTCCGCGCCTCAAGGTGGTGGCCAACGTGGCCGTGGGCTACGACAACATCGACGTGGCGGCTGCCACTCGGCGTGGCATCGTGGTGACCAACACCCCTGGGGTACTGACGGAAACCACGGCCGACCTGGCCTGGGGACTGCTGCTCAGCGTGGCCCGGCGTATCCCCGAAGGCGACCGCTTCGTGCGGGCCGGCCAGTGGACGGAGTGGAAGCTCATGCTCATGCTGGGCCACGACGTCTACGGCCAGACCCTGGGCATCGTGGGCCTGGGGCGCATCGGCCAGGCGGTGGCGCGTCGGGCGCGTGGCTTCGGCATGACGGTGCTTTACCATAATCGCCGGCGGGTGAGCCCAGCGCTGGAAGCCGAGCTAGGGGCCACCTGGGTCGAGCTGCCCACCTTGCTGCAGCGTTCGGACTTTGTCAGCCTGCACGTGCCGCTAACCGCGGAGACCACCCACCTCATCGGCGAGGCCGAGCTCCGCCTCATGCGTCCCACCGCCTACTTGATCAACACCGCCCGCGGCGCGGTGGTCGACGAAGCGGCGCTCATTCGCGCCCTGCAGGAAGGCTGGATCGCCGGGGCCGCCCTCGACGTCTTTGCCCACGAACCCGAGGTCCCCGAGGCCCTTACGCAGCTCGACAACGTAGTGCTCACGCCGCACATTGGCAGCGCCTCGGTGGCCACGCGCACGCGCATGGCGGTGATGGCGGCGCAGAACCTGGTAGCCGCCCTGCGCGGCGAGCGCCCACCGCACGTGGTCAACCCGGAGGTGTACGACCGCGCTTAGCGCGGGAAAAGGCTTGCAATGCCGCAGGGCTTTCTGTATAGTCTCCCCGGCGTGGCAAGGGCGTGTGTTATCAGGCCTTATCAGCTGCCATTGGAGTGCTGCCATGGACATGGATCGTCTGGATGTCAGCGAGATCATCCACAGTGTCTGGGAGTTTCGGCGGGCTGCGGTGCAGCTGGGCGAATCGGGGGGCACGAAGTTTCTTTGCCCCAACTGCGAGCAGATGAAGCCTTTTGCCGGTGACAGCGCCCTGGGCTATTACAACAACACCTCTGGGGTGGCCTTGGTGTGTAATGACTGCCTGCTCGAATTCGAAGCGCGTCACGGAGTGGAACGGGTCAAACAGATGTAAGCAGCGTGCCGTGGTGCGCCGACTTGTCGCTGCCTTTCTCCTCTTGGGGCTTGCCGGTTGCCAGCCGCTTTACCAGTCGTGGGTATTTACCGAGCCAGTTGAAACCGCGTTGCCGGTTGCAGTGGCGGAAGATGAGGTGTGGATTGCCTCCATCCCGGCAGGGGCGGACGTTTACCTCCAGCCCTACGATCCGGAGCGCTTGCCGTCGCACGCCACCGATCCCGAGGCCTATCGCGGCAAGACGCCGCTGCACCTGACGCTTCCCCCGGGCAGCTACTTGCTCGAGCTGGCCCTCGATGCCGAGGCGTTTGCCGCGTACTTCGCGCCGCCCTTTGAGGACGTCCAGTTCGAGCGCGCCGATGCCCTCTCCGAAGCCCTGCTGTTTCAGCCTTTTGCCCCGCGCGCCCCGCGCCGCGTCTTGCGCTACTACCGCCTGGAAAAAGCGCCGCAGCAGGGCCAGACGCTCATTGCCCTCTTTCACCCGCGCGGCGAGGCCCTCGAGCGCGTGGCGGCGCTCTATCCTCTGGAGACGCAGTTTCGCTTTGCTCCAGCGGCGCTGCGGGACCTCCTGCAGCGCGCCCAGGTGCCGGCAGAGGTGCAGGAGACTTTTCTCACCCTGCTGGCCCGCGGCGGCAAGGCGTTCTGGAGCCTGCACGAAGACTACAAGGTGAGCCTGGAAGTGCGGCCGCAAGCGGTGCGCGGTCGCATCGTAGCTCTCTACACCGGCCCTCCCTTGCCGGATCCCTTGCTGCCCGACGGCGGGGGACTGTGAGGCTTATGCCGGCCGCAGTCCTTGTTGCCGGATGGCGGCGGCCAGGCCGTGCGGGGCGGCCAGCTGCGGCGTGCTCAGCACAAAGAGGTCAACGGCCACCGGAGCTGCCAGGAAAATTGTCCGCGCTGTTTCCGCCACCGCCTGGCGGCAGGCCTGACCGGCAGGGGCGATTTCTACCGCAATATCGGCATCGCTGCGCGGCGTGGCCGTGTTGGTCACAAAAGAACCAAACAAGTACGCAGCGCGCACTGCCGGTTGCGATGCTTTGAGACGCAGCGCGCACTGCTGCAGCGCGGCTCGTACCGCTTCACGGTCGATGAAGCGACTGTAAATTAACGCTTTTTCCGCGGCCTGCTGGGCAGCAAAGCATGCCCCGTCGTAGTCTCCAGACTGCACGGCGCGGCGCGCGTGCGCCAAGTCGTGCTGGGCCTGTTGCAACCAGTCTTGAGCCCGATTGGCCACTGTGGGTTCTCCCCGCCGCCGGCGTGCACCCGGCTACGGCGGCACGATTTCCTGCATGCCGCCCATGTAGGGCTGCAGCACCTCGGGAATGGCCACGCTGCCGTCGGGGCGCTGGTTGAGCTCGAGCAGGGGAATGAGAATGCGCGGCGAGGCGATGACGGTGTTGTTCAGGGTGTGGACAAAGCGCAGCGCGCCGCTTTTGTCGCGGTAGCGCAGCTTCAGGCGCCGCGCCTGGAAGTCGTGGAACTTGGAAGCCGAGTGCGTCTCCCCGTAAGCCTGGCGGCTAGGCATCCAAGTCTCAATATCGTACTTCTTTACCTGAGGCAGGCCGAGCTCGGCGCCGCACACGAGCACCACGCGGTAAGGCAAACGCAGGGCTTGCAGGATCTCCTCGGCGTTGCGCACGATGTGCTCGTGCTCGCGGGCCGACACCTCGGGATCGTTGACGCACAGCACCACCTGTTCCACTTTCTGGAACTGGTGGATGCGAAAGAGGCCGCGCGTGTCCTTGCCGTAGGTGCCTGCCTCGCGGCGGTAACAGCTGGAAATGCCCACGTAGTACTTGGGGAGCTCGTCCTCGCGCAGGATCTCGTCGGCATGGTAGGCGGTAATGGGCACTTCCGAAGTGCCAATGAGGTTCAGCTTGTCTTCCGGAATGCGGTAAGCCTGCTCCTTGCCCACAGGAAAGTAAGCGGTGCCGATCATCGCCTCGTCGCGCACCAGGTGCGGCACGATCAGCGGCGTAAAGCCCTTGCGCACCATGTGGTGCAGGGCAAACTGCAGCACCGCCAGCTCGAGCAGAACGCCGGCGTTTTTGAGAAAGTAGGTGCGCGAGCCGGCCATTTTCACGGCGCGGGGAATGTCGATAATGTCCAACAGCTCGCCCAGCTCCACGTGGTCACGCAGCGGGAAGTCAAACTGCGGGATCTCGCCCCAGGTGCGCACCACGACGTTGTCGGCGTCGCTGGTGCCTTCAGGCACGTCAGGGTCGGGGATGTTGGGGACGTGCAGCATGAGCTCGGTAAACTGCGCTTCCACTTCGCGCAGCGACTCCTCAAGGGCCTTGCTCTCTGCCGCCACCTGCCGCATACGGGCAATGGCTTCTTCCCTGGCTTCGCCCTGCAGGGCAGGGATCTCTTTGGACATCTTGTTGCGCAGGGCCTTGAGTTGCTCGACGCGGGCCAGCAGCTGCCGGCGCCGCGCATCGACCTCGAGCAGCTGCTGCACGTCAAAGTCGAGGTGTTTTTTGCGCGCTGCTTCCTGCACCACCTCGGGGTGCTCACGAATAAAGCGCACATCGAGCATCGCGCCCTCTCCCGTTTGTTTCTCCCGCGGCCCGCTTACACGCGCGTTTGCGGCGTCTCTCCGAGCAAGTCGCGGTAGCGCTCGCGCAGCGGCTGATACACGTGGCGCAAGAACTCGTCCACTTGCTGGCGCGCCCGGCCGGTGTAGGCCTGGGGGTCGAGCCGCTCGGGGATCGGCACCGCGGCAAAAGCCGGATCCTGGCGCAAGCGCTGCAACAGGTCGTTGTCGCCGCCTTCGACGCGCAGGCGGTGCCAGGTGTCCATAGCGTGCTGCCGAATGCGCTCGTGCAGGCGCTGGCGATCACCGGCCGCCTTGACCCCTTCCATCATCAGGTTCTCCGCCGCCAGGAAGGGTAAAAACTCGGCTACCCGCCGCGCGATCACCGTGGGATAAACCACCAGTCCCTGTACGATTTCCCGGTACAGGATCAAAATGGCATCTGTGGCCAGAAAGGCTTCAGGAAGGCTCAGCCGCCGGTTGGCCGAGTCGTCAAGAGTCCGTTCACACCCCTGGCCGGCGGCGGTAAACGCCGGGTTGAGCGCCGTGCACAGCACAAAGCGGGCCAGCGCCGCCAGGCGCTCGCTGCGCGCCGGGTTGCGCTTGTAGGCCATGGCCGAAGAGCCCACCTGGCCGCTGGCAAAGGGTTCTTCCAGCTCCCCCAGGCTCTGGAGAAAGCGCACGTCGTTGCTGAACTTGTGCGCCGACTGCGCAATGCCCGAGAGCACCGCCAGCACCCGGCTGTCGTACTTGCGCGGGTACGTCTGCCCGGTGACGATGAGGGTGCGTGCAAAGCCCATCTTCTCGGCTACCCGCCGGTCGATGTGGCGCACTTTCTCTTCGTCGCCGTTGCACAGCTGCAAGAAGCTCGCCTGCGTCCCGATGGCGCCTTTGGCGCCGCGAAACTGCAGCCCGCCCAGGCAGTGCTCGAGGTCCTCAAGATCGAGGACCAGGTCCTGGAGCCACAGCACGGCGCGGCGCCCTACGGTGGTCAGCTGCGCCGGTTGCAAGTGGGTGTAGCCCAGGGTGACCAGGGTCGCGGTACTGGGTGGCAAACTGCGCCAGGGCCTCCATGACGTTGACCAGGCGCCGCCGCACCAAGCACAGGGCGTCGCGCATCTGGATGAGCTCGGTGTTGTCGCCCACAAACGCGCTGGTGGCTCCCAGGTGGAGGATGCTGCGGGCGCTGGGGCACTGCTCGCCGTAGGCGTAAATGTGGGCCATCACGTCGTGGCGCAGCTGCCGTTCGTAGCGCTCGGCCACCTCAAAGTTGATGTCCGTCACGTGGGTGCGCAGCTCTTCCAGCTGCGCTTCGCTGATGGGCAGGCCCACTTCGGCTTCGGCTTCGGCCAGGGCCACCCAGAGGCGCCGCCAGGTTTGGAACTTGTTCTGCGGCGAGAAGATCCAGCTCATCTCCTGGCTGGCGTAGCGCTCCACCAGCGGGTTGACGTACTGATCGTAGCGTGCTGCGCTCACGGCCTGTGTCCCTTAGCTTGCCCTCACAGCAGGTGGGTACGGGCAAAGGTTACGGCATTGCGAAAAAGCCGCACGCCCATGCCTTCTTCGGGCAGGCACTCGCGCGTCCAGCGCGGGTGCTGTGTGCGGTGTACATAGGCCTCGGGGTGGGGCATGAGCCCGAAGACGCGACCGCTCGGATCGCACACGGCAGCAATGTCATCGACCGACCCGTTGGGATTCCAGGGGTAAGAGGCAGGGCCCCCATCGGGGGCACAGTAGCGTGCCGCCACCAGGTGCTGCCGCTGCATGGCCTGCAGCACGGCGGCATCGCGCGGCACGAACTTGCCTTCTCCGTGGCGTACCGGCAGATAAAGCCGCTCAATCCCCTCTACCAGCGGCGAAGGGCACGCCGGCTCGATGCGCAGGTACACCCACCGGTCTTCGAAGCGTCCCGAATCGTTGGGTGCCAGCGTCGCCTCTTGCTGCCACAAGCCGCCGCTGGCCGGCAGCAACCCGAGCCGCACCAGCACTTGAAACCCGTTGCAAATGCCTATGACCAGTTTACCATCACGCAGAAAGCGGCTCAAGGGCTGCTCCAGGCGGTAGCGCAGCTTGGTAGCCAAAACGGCGCCGGCGGCGATGTGGTCGCCAAAGGAAAAGCCCCCGGGCAGGACGAGGATGTGGAAGCGGTCGAGCTGCTCGGGGCGAGCCAGCAAGTCGCCCAGGTGCACCACGGTGGCCTCGCCGCCCACGCTGGGCAGATTAAAGGCGTGGGCGGTTTCTTGCTCGCAGTTGATGCCGTAGCCGCTCAGGACCAGGACGCGGGGGCGCACCATGGGTTCGCTACCAGCGCAAGGGGCGCTGCCAGGCCGCCTTGAGCTCGGCCAGGTGGCTGCGGACGACCTCGCGGCCGTGCAGGCCGATAACGACAAAATCGGGGGTGGCCAGGACGTGGCCGACTTCGCCCACGGGCAGCCCGCGCATGAGGCGGCGGAAGGCCTCGACGTTTGCCACCGGGACGGTGACCACGAAGCGGCTGGCCGACTCAGAATAGAGCAGGAAGTCGTCGCGGTCGAGGTCGGGCTCGCGCGGCAGGGCACGCAAGTCAAGGGTCATGCCCAAGCCGCCGGCAAAGGCCATCTCGGCTGCAGCCACGCCCAAGCCCCCGTCGGAGCAGTCGTGGCAGGCACTCACTAGCCCGCGCTGCGTGGCCGCAGCCAGCGCTTCGTAGAGGCGGCGGGCGCGCCGGGCGTCGACTTGCGGCACGCGGTTGCCGATGGCGCCGTGCATGGCATAGTACTCCGAAGCGCCCAATTCGGCTTTGGTCTCGCCCAAGACGAAGACCACATCGCCGGGGCGCTTGACGTCCATGGTCACTGCCCGCCGCACGTCGGGCAGGCGCGCCACCACCGAAAACAGCACGCGTGGGCGGGACCGAGATCTTGACGTTGCCCACGTGGTAGTCGTTCTTCATGCTGTCTTTGCCCGAAATGCAGGGCACGTCATAGGCGGTGCAGTAGTCGTAAAGGGCCTGGCAGGCGCGCACCAGCTGCGCCAGCTTGTAGGGCCCGTCGGGGTTGGTCGCCGCCAGCCACCGGGTCGGGCCAGCAGAAGTTGTCCAAGCCGGCGATGTGGCCCAGGCTGCCGCCCACGGCAAGGACGTTGCGGATGGCTTCGTCGATGGCGCACGCAGTCATGTGGTAGGTGTCGATGTCGCCATAGCGCGGGCAGATGCCGTTGGCCACGATCACCCCTTCCATGGAGTCTAGCAGCGGCCGCAGCACCGCGGCGTCGCTGGGGCCGTCGTTGTCGACGCCCACCAGCGGCTTGACGACGCTGGTGCCCTGCACCTCGTGGTCGTACTGGCGGATCACCCACTCCTTGCTGCAAATGTTGAGGCGCCCCAGCATCTGCAGCAGCGACGGCGTCAGATCCGGCGGGCAGGGGAAAGAGGGCTCGGGGTAGCGCGGCGGCTGCCAGCGGGCTTGCAGGTGCAGCTCGGGCAGGCCGTGGTGCAGAAAGTCCAAGTCGAGCAGGGCCACCGTCTTGCCGGCGTAGAGGACGTGAAACAGCCCCGTATCGGTAAAGGTGCCCAGCACCGTGGCCTCCACCTCGCGCCGGCCGCCAGCGCCAGCAGGGCGTCAAGGCGCGCGGGCGGCACCGCCAGGGTCATGCGCTCCTGGGACTCCGAAAGCAGGATCTCCCAGGGATCGAGGCCCGGGTACTTGAGCGGGGCCCGGGCCAGGTGCGAGCTCGCAGCCCCGCCCGACTCAGCACGGCCATCTCCCCCACGCTCGAGGAGAGACAACCCTCCCGCGCCGTTGTCGGTGATGCCGGTGTAGAGCCGCCGGTCGCGGGCGATCGAGGAGAAAGTCGAAGAGCCTTTGCTTCTGGGTGAAGGGGTCGCCGAGCTGCACCGCCGAGGCCGGGCTGACGCCTCGTGGAGGGCACGCGGAGGAGAAGGTGGCGCCGTGGATGCCGTCCTTGCCGATGCGGCCCGCCCGCCATGACGATGGCGGTCGCCAGGGCCGAGCGCGCTTGTGGTGGGCCGGCTCGGCCGCCGAGGCGCGCCGGGGGATGAGGCCCGGCCAGTGCCGCAGAACACGAGGGGCTTGCCGAGGTAGCGGTCGTCGAAGACCACGGCAGCCGTTGACGGTGCGGGATGCCGCTCTGGTTGGCGCCGTGCTCCGACGCCCCGGAGCACGCCCTCGTAGAACACGGCGCTTGGGGTGCAGGAGGCGGGGCGGCAGGGCGCTCCTCGTAGAAGGGGTCGGCGCAAAGCAGAAGGACGTCGGCGTTGAAGATGCAGCCGGGCAGCCTCATGCCGGTGCCCAAGGGGTCGCGGTTCACGCCCAGGATGCCGGTGAGGGCGCCGGCGTAGGGGTCGAGGGCGCGAGGGGGAGTTGTGGGTCTCCACCTTGAACGCACAGGCTCCAGTCGATCGTTGAAGGTGATGACCCCGGCGTTGTCCGTGAAACACCGAGAGGCAGCCATGTCCACGGTCGCCCGTCCCCGGCGCATCCCGCTCGGTGGCGCGCGACGATGTAGGTGCTGAAAGAGGCTGCGGATGACCGTGCGGACGCCCCCGTTCGCCGTCGTGGTACGCGATGGTGGCTGTTGAAGATCTTGTGCTTGCAGTGCTCGGACCAGGTCTGGGCGAGGGCACTCGAGCTCCACGTCGGTAGGCGCGCCGCCCAAGCCGTAAGCGCGGCGGCGCGCCTGCACCGCCGGGTCGCGAAAGTATGCCCGGATGGCCTGCATTTCTTCTAGGTTGAGCGCCAGCAGGCGCGCCTCGCTCAGGCGCAGCAGCGCCGCGTCATCGTCTGCCAGCGAAATGGTGGCCACTTGCGGCGGCTTTTCCTCTCCGGCCACCGGCGGTGGCAGGAAAGCCTGGGGGTCGTCGTGCCAGGCCTCAGCAGCGGTGATGCGCCACTGGTGAATGAGCGGGTTGGCCAGCAGCTCGCGCACCAGGCGCTCCACATCGGAGTAAGCCAGGGCGCCACGCAAGAGGTAAAGCGAGGAGGCATAGACGGCCCCGGGCAGGGGGCGACGGTAGATGTCGGCCAGCGCTTCGGTGGCGGTGCGCCCCACGTTGTCGGTCACCCCAGGAAGCAGGCCCACCTGCACGATCCAGTGGCAGGGCTCCGGCGGCCGGCGGTTCCAGTAGGAGGTCTGCACGATGGCATCGGTAAACAGCACCCGCCGCGCTTCTTCCAGCTCGGCGCGCGCCCACGAGGTATGGATCGTGTAGACGAAGGCGGTGCGCACCGCTTCGACGGGCAAACCCAGATCCTCGCGGATGGCCTGGCAGAGCGCCTGGCCACGCACATCCGGGACGTGCGGCGCGGCGCTCACCACGAGGACGTGCGTCTGCAACACGGCGCTCTCCGGTTACTGTTCCTGGTGCCGTTTGGCAGCGCGGATGAATTCCCGAAACAGCGGGTGCGGGCGCAGCGGCCGCGACGTCCACTCGGGGTGGAACTGGGTGGCAATGAAGAAGGGGTGTGCCGGGTAGTCGAGGATCTGCATGATGCGGTGGTCGGGCGTCATGCCGCAGAAGAGCAAGCCGGCTTTTTCCAGGGTGTCCTTGTACAGGTTGTTGAGCTCGTAGCGGTGGCGGAAGCGCTCGCGGATCACGTCCTTGCCGTAAATGTGGTGCACGCGCGTTCCCGGCAGCAGCACCACCTCATGGCCGCCCAGGCGCTGCGTGCCGCCCAAGTCGCGAATCGTCTCCTGCTCTGGCAGCAAGGAGATCACCGGCTCCGGGGTGTGGGGATCGAACTCCGTGCTGGTCGCTTTTTCCAGGCCGCAGACGTGGCGGGCAAACTCGATGGCAGCGAGCTGGAAGCCCAAGCAGAGGCCCAGGTAAGGAAGCTGCTGCTCGCGCGCGTACTGGATGAAGCGGATCATACCCTCGGTGCCGCGCAGGCCGTAGCCGCCCGGCACGATGATGCCGTGCACGCCGTCGAGGCACTTGTGCAAGGGCACCGTGGGGTCGTCGTACTCCGTGGTGTCGATAAAGCGCAAGTTGATGCGCACCCGCTCGAACGGCTCGGTGTGCTGCAGGGCGTTGGTAATGCTGATGTAGGAGTCGCGCATCGAGGAGTACTTGCCGGTCACGGCCACCGTCAGGGTGGGGTTGTGGCGCTGCACGTGCTGCACGTAGGGTTCAAAGGGGATCTGGGCATCTTCCTTGGCCGGGTAAGGCATGTTGAGGTGCAGCCGGTGCACGGTGATTTCCGCCAGGCGCTGCTGCTGGAAGAGAAACGGCAAGGTATAAATGCTTTCCACGTCGGGGCTGCTGATGACATGGTCGATGGGCACGTTACAGTGCAGGCTGATTTTCTCGCGTACTTTGCGCTGCAGGGGATCCTTGGAGCGGCAGACGATGATGTCGGGCTGGATGCCCATCTCGAGCAGCTTTTTGACGCTGTGCTGTGTGGGCTTGCTCTTTTGCTCTCCGGTGGTATCGGACCAGGGCACCACGGTGACGTGGGCGAACATAATGTTGTCTCGGCCCTCGTCGTTCATGAGCTCGCGCGCCGCTTCGATAAAGTGCAGGTTTTCGATGTCGCCCACCGTGCCGCCGATTTCCACCAGCACCATGTCGTAGGGCCCTTCCTTGGCCTTTTCCCGGATGAGGTACTTGATCTCCCCGGTGACGTGGGGCACGATTTGCACGTCGCGGCCCAAGTACTCGCCGCGCCGCTCCTTGGCCAGGATGCGCGAGTAGATCTTGCCCGAGGTCATGTAGTTGTTGCGGTTGAGGGTGGTGTCCAGGAAGCGCTCGTACGTCCCCAGATCGAGGTCACACTCGGTGCCGTCGTCGAGCACAAACGTCTCGCCGTGGCGGTAGGGATTAAGGGTGCCGGCGTCGAGGTTGAGGTAGCCGTCGATTTTGATCACCGACACCGAAAAGCCCAAAAACTGGAGCAGATGGGCCAGCGAAGCGGTAAAGACCCCCTTGCCCACCCCCGACATGACGCCGCCCGTGACGATGATGTACTTGGTGCGCCCGATGCGGTAGTGGGGCGGGAAAAAGTCGAGCGACTCGGCGTCGTCGCTGCGCAGCCCGATGGCCTCAAAGTCAAAGCCTCTCATCGCCGTCCCCCTCGTTGCTGGGAGCAACCGCGGCGCGCCGCAAGTTATTGCAACTTGCATTTGCGCCTCCTTTATCCTGCCACGTCTTTTTGGGTGGTGCAAGGGCTACCCGGGGGGAGAATGCGCACCCGTCGCCCTTCAACGCGCAGGCGGTTTTCGGCAAAGAGCTGGATCGCCTGCGGGTAGAGGCGGCACTCGACGGCAAAGACGCGTGCGGCCAGGCTCTCGACGGTGTCGTCGTCTTCGACGGGCACTGCCTCTTGCAGGATGATCGGGCCATGGTCGTAGTGCTCGTCGGCGAAGTGGACGGTGCAGCCGGTGAGTTTCACCCCTGCCTCAAGCACCGCCCGGTGCACGCGGTCGCCGTAGTAGCCCTTGCCGCCAAACGCCGGCAGCAGGGCGGGATGGATGTTCATCACCTTTCCTTGCAGCGCTGGCGGCGGCTGGTAGAGGGAAAGAAAGCCGGCCAGCACCACGAGGTCGATGGGATAGCGGGCCAGGATGGCGTTGATGGCGGCGTTAAAGGCTGCCAGGTCGCCGTATGCCTTGCGCGGCACCACGAAGGCCTCTAGCCCCAGGCGCCGGGCGCGCACCAGCCCGTAGGCATCTGGACGGCTGCTGATGACGACAGCGATACGCGCACTCAAGCGGCCGGCGGCGATGGCCTGCTGCAGGTTCTCCAGGGTGCGCCCCGAGCCCGAAAGCAAGACGGCCAGGTTGACGGTGCGCATCATGGCCTTATGCCTTGACTTCTGCCAAGTGGGCCACCGCGTGCAAGTTCACCACCCGCCAGCCCGCCGCGCTTACGGCAAACGTATGGATGGCACAGTTGGTGTTGCCGAAATTTCGCTTGCCACGGTAGCCCAACCCCTGGGCGTGCAGGCCTAGCACCGTGCAGACGCCGCTGTGGGTAACCAGAATGAGCCGCGGCGCCGGCGTGCGGTGCAGGATCTCTTCCACGGCCCGCACCACGCGGGTGTAAAACTGCCGCCAGCTCTCCCCGCCTGGCGGCGGCACCTCGTAGGGATTGGCGCGGCGGGCAGCGTAAACCTCGGGGTCGCGGGCGCGGATCTCTTCCACCGTCAGCCCTTGCCAGGCCCCAAAGTGCATCTCGCGCAGGGCCACGCTCTGGATGACCCGCAGGCCTGTGTGCTGGGCGATGATCTGTGCCGTTTCGTAAGCCCGCTGCAGGTCGCTGCTGTAGAGGGCGGTGGCCCCCACCGCGGCCAGATGCTGCGCCGTCCGCCACGCCTGGGCGCGCCCGGCGGCGTTAAGCGGCGGGTCCAGGTGGCCCTGGATACGCCCGGCGGCGTTCCAGTCCGTGGCTCCATGCCGCACCACGTACAGGAGGCGTTCCACGGTCGTCACAGGCGTTTGAGGCGCGGCCCCTGCGGGGTGTCTTCCACCAGGTAGCCGAGCTCCCGGAGGCGCTCGCGCAGGGCGTCGGCGCGGGCAAAGTCGCGGGCCTGGCGCGCCGCTTGCCGCTCGCGCACCAGCGCCCTCACCGTGTCGCTGACCGGGGCCTCTTCCGGGGTCAAAAGCCCGAGCACGGTATCAAAGCGCTGCATGAGGGCGGCCACCTGCTGCGCGTCGGCCGCACTGAGCTGTCCCTGGGCAAGGGCCCGGTTGACTTCCCGCACCATCTCGAAAATGGCGCCCAGGGCAGCCGAGATGTTCAGGTCGTCGTCCATCGCCGCCTCAAAGCGCGCCTGCGTCTGCTGCAGCAGGGGCTCGACGTCAAAGCCACTGCCGCGCGCCGTTTGCAGGTTGGCCATGAAATCGAGCAAGCGCTGCACGGCGCTTTCCGCGGCGCGCAGGCCTTCAAGGGTGAAGTTAACCGGCTGCCGGTAATGCGTGGAAAGAAGGGCATAGCGGATGCCCTTGGGCTTAAACCCCTTGTCAAGCAGGTCTCTGAGGGTGTAAAAATTTCCCAACGACTTTGACATTTTCTGGTTGTTGACCAGCAGGTGGCGGCAGTGGAGCCAGTAGTTAACAAACGGCATGCCGGTGGCGGCTTCGGATTGGGCGATTTCGTTTTCGTGGTGCGGGAAAATGTTGTCCTCGCCGCCGGTATGGATGTCGAAGTGAGGCCCCAAGTACTTCATCGACATTGCCGAGCACTCGATGTGCCAGCCCGGGCGGCCGCGGCCCAGCTCGGTGTCCCAGTAGACGTCGCCGTCCTCCGGCGTCCACGCCTTCCACAGCGCAAAGTCGCGGACATCTTCTTTGGAGTATTCGTCGCTGTCGATGCGGCCGCTGGCGCCGCTTTGCAGGCCGCGGACGTCGAGGTGCGACAGCTTGCCGTAGTCGGGGAAGCGCGAGATACGAAAGTAAATCGAGCCGTCGGCACGGTAGGCATAGCCCCGCTCGAGCAGGCGCTTGATGAGGGCCACCATGTCGGGAATGTGCTCGGTGGCTGCCGGGTAGTACTCGGCCGGCTCGATGTTGAGGGTGCGCAGGTCTTCAAAAAAAATGCGCTTGTAAATGGCGGTGTAGGCCTGCAGCGACAGGCCGGCGCGCTGGGCCCCGCGGATGGTCTTGTCGTCGACGTCGGTGAGGTTCATCACCTGGGTGACGGCATAGCCCCGGTACTTAAGGTAGCGCCGCAAGAGGTCTTCGAACGTATAGGCGCGGTAGTTGCCGATGTGAGGGGCATCGTACACGGTGGGGCCACACGTGTACATGCGCACTTTGCCAGGCTCGATGGCGCGGAAGACTTCCTTCTGGCGCGTCAGCGTGTTGAAAAAGCGCAGCATAGGCTACTATGCCTTCTGGGCAGGTCGAAGTTTCCACCCCAGCGATTGTAGCGAGGCCGGGAAGCGGTGTCAACGGGCCACCGCGCGCCGTGGCTTTTGAAAGGAGGTGGGAACCACGGAAAGAAACGCGTAAAGCTTGCCGCCGGCTCTGCCGATAACAACCAAAAAGCGTCTTTGTTGCGTGGAGGCAACGTATGTGCGGCATCATTGGCTACATCGGCAACCGCACTGCAGTCCCTATCCTCATTGAGGGCCTGCGCCGGCTGGAGTACCGGGGCTACGACTCGGCGGGGATTGCCGTGCTCGAAGGCGACACCCTGAAGCGGGTGCGGGTGAAGGGCAAAATTGACGAGCTGGCGGCGCGCCTGGCCCCGGCAGCCCTTTAAAGGCACCATGGGCATTGGCCACACGCGCTGGGCCACCCACGGCAAGCCCTCGGAAGAAAATGCCCACCCCCACGCCAACGCCAGCGGCACCCTCATGCTGGTGCACAACGGCATTATCGAGAACTACCAGACGCTGCGCCACCAGCTGGCGGCGCGGGGGTACACTTTTAGCTCCGAGACCGACACGGAAGTGGTTGCCCACCTCATCGACGCCGAGTACGACGGCGACTTGGTGCAGGCGGTCAAGCGGGCGCTGCGCAAAGTCAGCGGCACCTTTGGCTTGGTGGTTATGCACGCCCGCCACCCCGAGCAGCTCGTTGCCGCCCGCCGCGGCTCGCCCATGGTGCTCGGCGTGGGCAACGGCGAGATGCTGGTGGCCAGCGACGTGGCTGCCTTCTTGCGCCTTACCGACAAAGTCGTCTACCTCGAAGACGACGACGTGGTCAGCATCACCCGCCAGGAGTTCGTCATCGACACCCTGGCCGACGAGCGAGTAGAGCGGCAGGCGCAGCAAATTGAGTGGCAGCCCGACGCCGTGGAGCTCAACGGCTACCCGCATTACATGCTCAAGGAGATCTTCGAGCAGCCCGAGGCGATTACCAACGCCTTGCGCGGACGCCTGCTGCCGGGAGAGGGCATCGCCAATCTCGGCGGCCTGCGCTCGGTGCTCGATCGCCTCAAGGAAGCCCACCACCTGGTGATCGTCTCCTGCGGCACGAGCTATTACGCCGGCCTCTACGGGCGCTACGTCTTCGAGAAGCTCACCGACCTCATCGTGGAAGTGGAAGTGGCCAGCGAAATGCGCTACCGCAAGACCAACATCCGCCCCGGGTCGGTGGTGCTGGCCATCAGCCAGTCGGGCGAAACGGCCGATACCATTGCCGCCATGCGCGAGGCCGGGCGCAAGGGGGCGCTGCTGCTCGGTCTGGTCAACGTGGTGGGTTCCACCATCAGCCGCATCACCGAAGCCGGCGTCTATAACCACGCCGGCCCGGAAATCGGCGTGGCCTCGACGAAAATTTTCACCAGCCAGTGCTGCATCTTGGTGATGATGGCCTTGCTGCTGGGCCGCTGCAAGCACCTCTCCATCACCGACGGCATGGAGATCGTCGCCGGCCTTGAGCGCTTGCCCGAGCAGATTGCGGCCGTGCTCAAGCAAGCCGACTACATCCGCACCATTGCCGAGGCCTACGCGCGCTACCGCAACTTCCTCTTTATTGGCCGCAAGTACAACTACCCCATTGCCCTGGAAGGGGCGCTGAAGCTCAAAGAGATCTCCTACGTGCACGCCGAGGGGTGTGCCGCCGGCGAGATGAAGCACGGCTTCATTGCCATGATCGACGAGAACTTCCCCACCGTGTGCCTGGCCACCAAAGACACGACGTACGAGAAGACCCTCTCCAACATGCTGGAGATCAAAAGCCGCAACGGCAAAATCATCGCCGTGGCCACCGAAGGCGACGAGGAAATTGCCCACATTGCCGATCACGTCATCTATACCCCGCCCAACCTCGACTTCCTCCAGCCCATTCCGGCAGCCGTCGCCTTGCAGCTCTTTGCTTACTACTCGGCGGTGGCGCGGGGGTGCGAGATCGACCAGCCCCGCAACCTGGCCAAGTCGGTAACCGTGGAGTAAGCCGCGGCGTCCCCGCTCAGGCGGGGACGCCCCCCTTTAGGGCAGGCAGCGCGGGAAGAGGCGCCGGGCATTGTCGGTGGTAATGCGCGCCACGTCTTCGGCAGGCACGCCCTTAATGGCGGCAATGGCGCTACAGGCCACCCAGACGTTGCACGGCTCGTTGCGCTGGTCTTTGTCGGGGCCCAGCACCGGGGCGTCGGATTCGAGCAGCAGGCGCTCCAGGGGCAGGTGGCGGACGAGCTTCTGCTTCTGCGGCGAGCGCACGATCGACGGCGGAATAGAAAAGTAATAGCCGGCTTCGAGGGCCGCCTGCGCCGTGCTGGCTTTGCCGTCGAAGGCGTGTAGCAGCACGCGCTGCGCCCCGTGCTCGCGCAACCAAGCAATGGCATGCCGGCCGGCGGCACGGGAGTGCACGTTGAGGGGCAAATCAAGCTCTCGGGCCAGGGCGATGTGCTGGGCAAAAATGGCGCGCTGGCGGGCCCGGCCAGCCTCATCCTGCACTTTCCAGTAGTCGAGCCCCACTTCCCCAATGGCCACCAGCTGCTCGGCGTGCTGGCGGATAAAGGCCAGCATGGCCGCCGCCGCTTCTTCGTCGAGGATGGTGGGGTAGAGGCCGGCGCAGGGGCGCACCAGCGGGTGGCGTTCGGCGAGCTTGAGGATCTGCTGCGCTTCCTCGAGGGTCTCGCTGACCGTCAGCACCGCCCGCACTCCGCGCGCCGCGGCGCGAGCCAGCACCGCCTCGAGATCGGCGGCAAAGGCGGCGTCGTAGAGGTGCGCGTGGGCGTCGACGAGGACGACTTCGCTGCCGTCTGCCTGCATACGCCTCGCTCCTCCTCTGGTAAGATTAAGACAGACTCCCTCGCACGCAGAGAAGCATAGCCGATGCCCGACAGCCGTCGCCATCGCGGCCCTCACCCCGAAGATGCCCTCCTCTTTGGGCATCCGGAGCACCTGCGCCGCTTGCGCCTGGCGGCGGGCGATCTGGCCTGGCTGCTGGGCCGCCGCTACGCCCCCGAGGCAGCCCTTACCCTGGTGGGCAATCGCTACCAGCTCCACCTGCGGCAGCGCCGCGCCCTGTCGCGGGCGGTGGCCCCGCCGGCAGTGGCCCGGGCCCGGCGGCAGCGCCACGTCTCGCCCGCAGCCCTGTGCGGCGCCTGCTTGCACGTGGACGCCCTGAACCAGCTTATCACCATCGAGGCAGCCCTCTCCGGCGGGCTGCTGCTGCGCGGCCACGACGGGGCGCTACGCGACTTGGCCAGCGTGCACGGCACTTACCGCACCATGGCCGAGACGCAGCGGGCGCTGGAAGCCATCGGCACCTGGCTGGCCCCGCTGCAGGTGCGCGAGGTGGTGTTCTATATCGACGCGGTGGTTTCCAACTCCGGGCGCCTGGCCGGTTACATCCGGGCGCTGGCCGCCGCGCAGGGCTGGCCGTGGCAGGCCACCCTGGTGCCCAGTGCCGATCCCCTCTTGCAGCAGAGTCCCGCACATCGTGGCCACTTCTGACAGCAGCATTCTTGACCGTGTCGGGCGCTGGTTCGACCTTGCGGCCGCGGTGGTGGCTGCCGTGGCGCCGGCGGCGTGGTACCTCGATCTCGACGTCCCCCCACCTGTGGTGTGCTAAGCGGCGCCTGTCTTGACAGGGTCCGGCCCGCCGTGGTACCGTCCTGGCCACAGGGCCCGGCAAGCCGCCAGCGCAAGAGGACATGCAGCCATGAGCGTCAAAGCGTCGTTTCTGGCCTACGTCGTAGACAAGGTAAACGGGCAAGTGCGCGGGGAAGTGCAGACCCTTCCCGCCGACCGGCTGCCGCCGGGAGAGGTCACCATTGCCGTGGCCTACTCGTCGCTCAACTACAAAGACGCCCTGGCGGCCACGGGACAGGGCAACATCGTGCGCCAGTACCCGCACGTGCCGGGCATCGACGCCGCCGGCACGGTGGTGGAGAGCCAAGTGCCGGCCTTTGCCCCTGGCGACCCGGTGCTGGTGACGGGCTACGACTTGGGGGTGGGCGTTTACGGCGGCTATGCCGAGTACATCCGCGTGCCGGCTGCCTGGGTGGTCAAGCTGCCGGCTGCTCTGACGCCGTTTGAGGCCATGGCGCTGGGCACGGCTGGCTTCACCGCGGCCCTCTGCCTGCTGGCCATGGAGCGCAACGGCAGCAAGCCCGACCAGGGCCCCTTTCTCGTCACCGGGGCGACGGGCGGCGTGGGCAGCATCGCAGTCAGTATCCTGGCGCAGCAGGGGTACACGGTGGCGGCCAGCACCGGCAAGGCCGACCAGCACGATTACTTGCGCCAGCTGGGGGCCAGCCAGATCCTCAGCCGCGAGGAGGTCACCCTGCGCGACGAGCGCCCGCGGCCGCTGCTCAAAGGCACCTGGGCGGGGGCCGTCGACACGGTGGGTGGCGCCACCCTCAGCTACCTCATCCGCACCACGCAGTACGGCGGCAACATTGCCCTATGCGGGCTGGTGGGCGGCCACGACTTTGCTGGCACGGTGATCCCCTTCCTCCTGCGCGGCATCAACCTGCTGGGCATCGACTCCGTCATGTGCCCCATGCCGTACCGCCAAGCGGTGTGGCAGCGGCTGGCCACCGACCTCAAACCACGCCACCTCGACCAGATCGCCCGGGTCATCACCCTGGCGGAGCTTCCCGGCGCCATTGCCGACATCCTGCAGGGGAAAGTGCGCGGCCGGCTGCTGGTGGCGCCGCGCGCCTAGCGGCCTGCCTGGAGGCAACGCATGCGCCAGAGCTGGGTTGCACTGGCCCTGCTCAGTGCCGTGGCGTGGGCCTTCTGGGGCATGTTCGGCAAGCTCAGCACCAACCACGCCATGCCGCCGCTGGCCCTGGCCTTTTTCTCGTCGCTGGCCAGTGCGGCGGTGATTACGCTGGCTTACGCCTGGCAACGCTTTCCGTTGCCCGCTTCGCCCGCGGCGCTCGCCTTTGCCCTCCTCAGCGGGGTGTGCGGGGCGATTGGCGTGCTGCTTTTTGCGGTGGCCATCCGGGAAGGAAGCGCCGCTATCGTGGTCGCCCTGACGGCCACGTACCCGGCCATCACCCTGGTCTTGGGCCCCTTGGTGTTGCAAGAAAACGTGACGCCGCAGCACGCCCTGGGCATCGTGCTGGTCACCCTGGGGGTGATGCTCGTGGCGCGCTAGCCTGCTGTCTCACCGACAAGGAGCCTGCGCATGGACATTGGCCTTTTTGCCATCGGCCTGGGACGTACGGCAGACCCCGAGGTCATCGCGCGGCTTGCGCGCAAAGCGGACGAGCTGGGCTTTGCCTCGCTGTGGGCCCCCGAGCACGTGGTGCTGTTTGCCCAAGACGCCTATACGTCGCGTTATCCTTATCACCCCAGCGGCAAAATCGGCGCCGAAGAAGTCGACTGGCTTGACCCTTTTGTGGCCCTGGCCTACGCGGCAGCGCACACGCAGCGCATCAAGCTGGGAACCGGTATCTGCCTGGTACCGCAGCGCAACCCGCTCATTACGGCCAAGCTCGTGGCCAGCCTCGACCGCCTCAGCAAGGGCCGCTTTCTCTTTGGTGTGGGCATTGGCTGGCTTAAAGAGGAGTTTCGCGCCTTGGGCGTCCCGCCCGAGCGGCGGGCAGAGCGCACTTGCGAGTACCTCGAGGCGATGAAGGTCCTGTGGACCCAAGAAAACCCGTCGTTTGCGGGCGAGTTCTGTGCCTTTCCGCCGCTCAAGGCGCTGCCCAAGCCCGTGCAGCAGCCGCATCCGCCGATTCTCTTCGGTGGCAACAGCGACGCGGCGCTGCGCCGTGCGGCCCAGGTGGGCGACGGCTGGTTTGGCTTTGATCTCTCCCCGCTAGAGGCCAGGGAGAGAGTGCAGCGCCTGCGCGCCTATGCCGAAGAAGTCGGACGCCGCTTCGACGAGCTCCTCGTCAGCCTCTGTCCTTTCAGCAAAATGCGTCCCGTCACGCGCGAAGGCCTGCAGCAGTACCGCGAGGCCGGGGTGCAACACTTGGTGGTGGTTAACCCCACGACACGGCTAGAGCGGCTGGAGGCCGCCCTAGAAGAGATGGCAGGAGAGCTGGTAGCGCCGGCCCGCTCCCTGTAGCGGCAACGGGCGCGCTAATCCGGCGCGGGCGTGCCGAAGGCACCGGCGGCACGCAGCTCGGCGATGCGGGCGGGAGAATAGCCAAGGAGCTGCTCGAGCACGTAGGCGGCATCTTCATGGCGCTGCGGTGCCCGGCGGTAGCGGGGCGGCTGCTTTCCTACCCGCACCGGGCTAGCCAGCTGGCGCACGGTGCCAAAACGCGGGTGGGGCGTCTCGACGATGAGGCCGCGGGCGAGGGTGTGGGCGTCGCGCAGCGCTTCGGCCACTGAGAAGACTGGGCCGCTGGGAATGCCGGCGTCACGCAGCCGCGGCAGCCAGTAGCTGGAGGGTTGGCTGCGCACGATGGGTTCGAGGATGGCCAGCAACTCCTGGGCGTGGGCGTGGCGGGCGGCAAAGGTGGCAAACCGCGGATCGCGGGCCAGCTCTGGCCGGCCGATGACCTCGGTGAGGCGCTGCCAGAACTTTTCTTTGGGGCAGGCGATGACGATCCAGCCGTCGGCGGTCTGGAAGTTCTGAAACGGCACCAGCGAAGGATGGGCGGAGCGGGCGGTGCGCTGCGGGGTGTAGCCGGCGGTGAGGTGCCAAGTGGCCAGGTAGGTGAGCAAGCTAACGGCGGTGTCAAACAGGCTGACGTCGCAGTCCATGCCCACCCCGTCCCGGCGGGCGGCGTGGATGCCCACCAGAAGGGCCAGCGCCGCCACCAGGCCGCCGGTGTAATCGACCAGGGAGAGACCCGACTTGGTGGGCGGCCCGTCGGGTTCACCGGTGAGGCTCATCCATCCCGCGATTCCCTGCAGAATATAGTCATACCCGGGTTCGGCGCGGCGCGGCCCGCTCATGCCAAAGCCGGTCAGGGCGCAGCAGACAATGGCCGGATTGAGGTGCTTCAGGTCGTCGTAGCGAATGCGCAGCCGCTCGGGGACGTCGCCGCGCAGGTTGGAGTAGACGGCGTCGGAAATTTTTACCAGGTCCTCAAAGACCTGGCGGCCGGCCGGAGTGGTAATATCGAGGCTGAGGCTGCGCTTGTTGCGGTTGAAGGTTTCGAAAAACAGGCTGTCTTCACCCTCTTGGAAAGGCGGCACGTAGCGGCCGACGTCTCCGCCCACGCGCGGGTCCTCGATTTTCACCACCTCGGCGCCCAAGTCGGCCAGGTGCAGAGTGCCAAAGGGGCCGGCACCGTACTGCTCGAGAGCAATAATGCGCACATCGGCAAGCGGTTGCATGGTCTCCCTTTCGTGACAGCGGCCACAGGTCTCTATTCTACCACGGCGGCGCGGCAGGCGGGGTGTCTTGAAGAGGGTATGGTATAGTTTCAGCACAACCTCTGAGGCAGGCGGGCTGTGGCACAAGGGGAGAGGCGATGCCAGAGCAAACGCAACCGGCACGGCATATCGTTGCGATAGCGAGCGGCAAGGGGGGCGTGGGGAAAACGACGGTGGCGGTGAATCTCGCCGTGAGCCTGGCCCAGGAAGGGCCTGCGGGTTGGCTTGCTGGACGCCGACATCTACGGACCCAATGTGCCCACCATGATGGGCGTGCGGCAGCAGCCCCAGCCGGGGTCAGGGGGGAAGATCCGGCCGCTCGAGCGGTACGGGGTAGCTCTGATGTCGGTGGGCTTTCTCGGCGGCAGCGAGAAGGCGGTGATCTGGCGCGGTCCCCTGGTGGCCAAGATGGTGCGGCGCTTCCTGCTGGATGTGGCGTGGGAGCGGCTGGACTACCTGCTCGTCGACTTGCCCCCGGGCACCGGCGACGCGCAGCTGACGCTGTGCCAGGCGGTGGCGCTGAGCGGCGGGGTGATCGTCTCAACCCCCCAGGATGTCGCCCTCGAGGATGCCCTGAAAGGCATCGACTTGTTTCGCACCGTGGGAGTCCCTGTCCTGGGCCTTATTGAGAACATGAGCTATTTTTGCTGTCCGCACTGCGGAGAGCGCACCGAGATCTTCGCCCACGGTGGCGCCCGGCGAGCTTGTGAACGTTACCAGGTCCCGTTTCTTGGGGAGATTCCCCTCGAACCGGCCATCCGCATCGGCGGCGACAGCGGGGTGCCGGTGGTGGTGGCTGCCCCTGAGTCTGCACAGGCGCAGGCGTTTAAAGACATTGCCCGGCGCCTGCAAGCGCAAGTGCAACGCCACGCCGCCGCGCGCCCGCGGTCGCTTATCGTCGAGTAGCTACAACCGCGGACCGGTAGGCACGGGCAGCACCGCCCCGCAGGCGGTGCAGGTGCGTCGCCGTTCGTCGGCGTAAAACGCTTCCATGACGGCTTTGAGCTGGCCTTCGAGGTCCTGGAGGCTGAGCCAGACCTCGTGGAGCTTGGCGTTGCACCGCTCGCAAAACCAAGCAAAGCCGTCTTTCTCTTCGGGGCGCCGCTTGCGCTCGATCACCAGCCCGAGGGTGTCTGGACCGCGCTGCGGCGAGTGGGGTGTCATGGCCGGACAGAGCATCACGTCGCCGGCGCGCAGGCGACACGGGCGGCGCTGTCCCTGCGCATCGATAATCTCAACGACGATGTTGCCTTGCAGCTGGTAGAAAACCTCGTCGCCGGGGTCGATGTGAAAGTCGTTGCGCGCGTTGGGGCCGCCGACGACCATGACGATGAACTCGGAATCCTCCCAGATGACTTTGTTGCCCACCGGTGGCCGGAGCGCTTCGCGGTGGGCGTCGATCCATTCTTGGAGGCTGAACGGCTGCAACCGCGGTGCCATACCCTCTCCTCCCCATGTCGATGCTTGGCAGGAGCTGCCTGCCGCAGGTCGGCAAGCCGGCTGGTGCGAGCGTTATACGCCCGCGACAGCGGCAGTGTCAACCGGCCACAGCCAAGAAAAACACGAGGGCTGCGGCGTGCGGAGGCGGCGTTGGAGCAGAGAACGGCTTGCCAGGATCTATGGGGGTGCGTTATGTTTATGCGGCCTGGAAAGCGGAAGAAGGGTGAGTGCTGCCCTCAAGCTTTCTTCGGCAAGCGCGATCTCAGACGAAGGAGGACACAGGAATGACCTACGTGATCGCCGAACCGTGCATTGACGTGATGGATCAGGCGTGCGTGGACGTTTGCCCGGTCGACTGCATTCACTTCGAGGAGGGGAAGGACCGCATGCTGTACATCGACCCCGACGAGTGCATCGACTGCGGCGCATGCGAGCCAGAATGCCCGGTTGAGGCTATTTTTGCTGAAGAAGACGTGCCTGACGAATGGAAAGTGTACACCGAGATCAATGCCCTGTGGTACCAAGATCGAGATGCCGCGCGGGCAAAAGTCAATGAGTTGCGCCCGGAATGAGGCGGACACGGGCGGCAAGAAGGTCCCGGTCTTTTGCGCTCTCCCTGGCTGCAGGCGCTGGTTATGAGCCGGTGTCGATGGGCCATCCCGCAGGGGGACGCTGAGGGATAAGCGCAGCGCCTCGGCGTCCCTTGCTTCTTTCTCCTTCCTGTGTCCGCAACGTGTCAGCCCGTCATCTGGTCCACAGGACACTCCCGTGTATGCCTGGTGGCGGGCTCGTGGGCTTTTAGCTTCTTGCCATCTCGCCTGCTCGCCTTGGTACCCCCCGGCGACGGTGCCAGAGGGGAAGCACGAGGGCAGCCACGCTACAGATCTGGGCAAACCAGTCCCCCAAGCGGGTGTAAACGGTGGACAGCCGCAGCGGCTGCACGGAAGCGATCAGCGTGCCGCGCTCAAAAAGGGGGAGAGCGGCGCCCTCGCGGCCCAGGGGATCAATGATCGACGTCAATCCCGTATTGGTTGCTCGCACCAGGTAGACGCGGTGTTCGATGGCGCGAAAAGCCGCTAGCATGCGGTGGAGGTAAGGCGCCCGGGTGTCGCCAAACCAGGCATCGTTGGTGAGGTTCACGAGGAGCTGTGCCCCACTGCGTACCGCCTGGCGGCTCAGTGCCGGCAGGATGTCCTCGTAGCAAATCAGCGGCCCAAGGGTGATGCCCTGCGGCAAGGTGACCAAGCCCCCGGCCCCCGGGGTAAGGTTACCGATGGTGGGAGAGATCCCGCGCAGAAAGGGCAAGTAGCGCTGTAAGGGAATGTACTCGCCAAAAGCCAAAAGCCGCTGCTTGTCGTAACGCCCGACGATTCTGCTATCGGGGCCAACGAGCAGCGCCGAGTTGAACACCTGCCGCTGGTCGGCGCGCTGCGCGTAGGTGAGCGCCCCTACCAGCCAGTGGGTCGTGCGGTGTTCTTCGGGCAGGGGAGGGAGGGCCAGCCGCTGTGCCTGCGCCGAGACAGAAAAGGGATACATGGTCTCGGGCCAGACGATGAGCGCGGGGTGCTGCGCCAAGGCGTCCAAGCTCATGGCCACCTGGCGCGCGAGGTGCTGCGCCCGCAAGTCATGGCGTCCTTTCTCCCCAATCCCGATGTTGGGCTGGATCACCGCCAGCCGCAGGGAAGGGGCACGGGCGAGGCGCTCGGGGAGGCGCGCGAGCTGCCACAGCCCGTAGCCCAGGTTGAGGAGGAAAAGGCCAGCAAAGGCCAAGCCCATGCGGCGCCGCGCCGCCGCCGGCACCACTGCCCGGGACAAGAGGGCAGTACCGAAGCTGCTGCCCGCCAGCAGCAGGAACGTGATGCCGTGAACCCCCACCAGATCGGCGCTCTGGATAAGGGGCAGGGCCCGGAACTGGGTGACGCCGAGATACCAGGGAAAGACACGCGGAAAGAGGTAATCGAGGGCCACGTAAGTACAGGCCGGCAGCAGCAGCCGGTACCACCACGGGGCGCTAAACGCGCCGGCAAGGCGGAGCCACCCGGCAAACAGCCCCAGGCGCACGCCGTTGCCGATGCCGATCACGGCGAAGAAGAGCAGGCTCAGGGGCAGGGAAATGAAGCCGTAGCGCACCATGGTGCCCACCAGCCAGTAAAACCCCAGCCAGATGATGACCGCCTCCGTCCACCAGCCCAAGAAAAAAGCACGCCAGGGCGAGCCGTGCGGCAAGGCCACCAGCAGGGGCACAAAGGCCAGCCAGGTGAGGGGCCAAAGCTGTTCGACAAAGCCGGCGGCCGCCACCAGCAGGGCGGTCGCTGTCGCCAGAAGCAGCGACGGGAGCGTCCCCCACGCCAGGGGGGACGGGCGGGATGCCGGTGCGAGGATTCTCTAGCGCGCAGCATGTTCGGCCAGCAAGCGGCGGGCGATGACCAGGCGCTGGATCTGGCTGGTTCCCTCGTAGAGCTGGCTTGCCTTGGCATCGCGCATCATGCGTTCCACCGGGTGGGCTTTCATGTAGCCGTGGCCGCCCAGGACCTGCACCGCTTCGGTGGTGACGTGCATGGCGGTTTCCGAAGCAAAGAGCTTGGCCATCGCGGCATAGCGGCTCAGGCGGGCGTCGCCCTGGTCGGCCACGTGGGCCGCTTTGTAAGTCAGGTAGCGGGCTGCCTCGATGCGGGTGATGAGGTCGGCCAGCAGGAACTGCAGGCCCTGGAACTGCACGATGGGCTGTCCAAAGGCCTGGCGCTGGCGCGCATAAGCGAAGGCGTAATCAAAGGCGCCCTGGGCCAGCCCCACGGCCTGCGCGGCAATGCCGATGCGGCCGTAGTCAAGGGTGATCATGGCGATTTTGAAGCCCTGGCCTTCTTCGCCCAGCCGGTGCGCGAGCGGAACGCGGCAGCGGTCGAAGTGCACGTCGGCCGTGGCAGAGCCGTTGAGGCCCATTTTGGCCATGGGCGCTCCAAAGGTCATGCCCGGGGTGTCGCGCTCGACCAGGAACGCTGTGATGCCGCGACTGCCGGCCTGGGGCGCCGTCTTGGCAAAGACCACGTACACGTCGGCCTGCCCGGCATTGGTGATAAAGGTCTTGTGGCCGTCCAGGACATACGTGTCGCCGTCACGGACGGCACGGGTGCGAATGGCGGCGGCGTCTGATCCTGCTTCCGGCTCGCTGAGGACAAAAGCGCCCAGGCGCTCACCGCGGCTCATTGCCGGCAGCCAGCGCGCTTTTTGCTCCGGGAGGCCAAAGCGCTGCAGGGGGTCGATGACGGTGGAGACGTGTACGTCGATCACCAGCGCCGTACTGGCGCAGGCCGCAGCCAGCGCTTCCACCACCAGCGCCAGGGCCAGATACCCCATGCGCGTGCCGCCATACTCGGGCGGCGTCAGGATGCCCAGGAGCCCCAGCGCCCCGGCCTGGCGCACCAGAGTCGCCGGGAAAGGTGCCGTCGCGATCGGTTGCCGCCGCACGCGGCGCCACTTCCTGCGTCGCAAAGCGCCGCACCAGGGCCTGCAGCGCTTCCTGTTCCGGAGTTAGAGCCAGGTCCATGCCGGTTCCCCTCTTGGCCAGCGTGTGGCCCATTATAGCGCCTTCAGCGCGGGCCTCTCCAGCGTGGCCGCTGCGGCCACAGGTGGGCAAAGAGGCAGGCGCTGGCAGCCAGGAACAGCCAGTGCCGTACCGAGCGTGGCCGTGGCACCGGCTTGGCGACTTGCATGCCCTGCTGCGCGACAAGGCGCCGCAGGACGTCGGTGAGGTGCGCTTGCTGCCGCATAGGATAGTACGTGCCGCCGCTGCGGGCGGCCACCAGGCGCAGCAGGGGCTCGTTGAGCCGGGTGGTTACGGACGCGTAGCGCTGGCGCGGCGGCCAGCTCCCTGAAGCGGCAGGAAGGGCCACCGGCTGCGGCGTTCCCAGCCCCAGCACAAAAATGGGCACCGAGACGGTATCGAGCACGGCCTGCAAGGCGGGCGTCGGTGCGGCATCGCCGTCGCTGAGTAGCACCAGGGCCTTGGCGGCTGCCGCCTCGTCGTCCACAAACAGCGCCAGCCCTTCGCGGAGGGCGGCGGCGAGATCCGTTCCCGGATGGGCGATAAAGTCAGTGTCCAGGCGGCGCACTTTGGCCAGCACGGCCTGGTGGTCGGCGCTGGGTTCGGGCACCAGCGGCACGGCCACGCCGGCAAAAGCGACTACCCCGATGCGCACGCCGGGCGGCAGCCGGGCCAGCAACTCCTGCACGGCCTGTTTCATCACTGCCAGCCGACTCCCAAGCTCGGGCGCATGCGGCAGCGCCGGAGCATCCATGCTGCGCGACACGTCGAGCAGCAGCCCCAGGGCGACCCGTTCCCAGGCCGGCTCCCACTGCACGCGGTGCCACATGGGTGAGGCAAAGCCCAGCACGGCAAGGACAAAGCCGGCCAAAAGCGACAGGCCGCTTTGCCACTCGCGCCAGCCCGAGGGAAGGCGACTGCGGCAGTGCACTTCCGGCACGGCGCTCCACTGCCGCAAGAGCCGGCGGCGCCGGCAACTGGCGCGCCACAGCAGGCAAGCCAAGGGGAAAAGCAGCAGCAAGCCCCACAGCACCTGCGGGTGGGCAAACGCCGGCATCGCGCCTAGTGGGCCTCCTGGGGCGTCCCGGCGCCGGCCTGCTCGCCGCCGGCCCGGGGCCAGGGGTGCTTTGCTTCCAAGGGGAGAGCAAAAAAGAACTGGTGAAAGCGCTGGCGCTCCTGCGCCGAGAGCGCCTGCGGCGGCTGTCCCAGCAGCTGCCCCAAGCGACTCAGGAGCGCGCGCCCCGGCCCAGGCACCTGTTCTGTACCCGCTAGCGCTTCAAGCAGCAACAGGGCCGTCATGCGCTCCTGCGGCGTCAGCAGCTTGGCGTACGTATGGCTCAGGTCGGCAGCGTGCGCTGCCTGCGCAAGGGCGCGCCGCAGCTGTTCCTGCAGCGCCTGTTGCCCGGCGCTGCGGTCGCTCAGCGCCGCCAGCAGCAGCAACCAGGTGTCAAGGCGGGCGGTGTTGATCTGGGCCAGCACGTGCGCGCGCGCCGCGCTGGCAGGAACGTCCTGGTACGCCTGGCGCGCTGCCAGCAGCAAGCGCTGTGCCTCCACCGGCTCAGGGGGTAAGGAGGTCTCCTGCGCTCGCTGCTGGTACTGCCGCAGCGCCTGCTCGGCGAGATGGCCGCGGCTGTTGGCCACCTGCAGGGCCAAGCGCGCCGGGTGGGCCGCCGACCCCAGCAGCCAGGAAACGAGACGGCCCAGCAGCGAGGCGCTGCGCTGTTGCACCTGCGCGTAGGTCGTGGCCGCGGCGCGGTACTCCCCGGCGCGGTAGTGGTCTTCTGCCTGCTGCAACAGGCGGTAAGTGTCCGCGCCCAGCAGCCATAGCCCGAAAAGGACGATCCCTGCCAGCACCAGCAAGGTCCCGGTTGCCAGCGCCACGCGACGGTTTCTCATCCCTCGCTCCGAAACGGCGGCCAGCGTTGCAGGAGCAGCGCCAGCGGCACCAGCAGCAGTCCTGGCAGGCCATAGAGAAAAAGCGGCCGGGGCACAAGGCGCCCTTCGACGCGACTTGGGGTTCGCTCCAGGCGGTCGATCTCGGCATAGACCTGGGCCAGTTGTGCGGCATCGGTCAGGCTGCGAAGCCGGAAGAAACGCCAGAAAGGATGGCGCTGAAACAGCGGCTGCAGGTGCTCGGGAAGAGCGTCGACGCTGATAAAGTACAGGTGCTCGAATCCCCACTGCTCAAAGAGGTGCAGGACCTGCACGTGGTCGATGTACTCGGCCGCCGGCGCCAACTGCACCTTGGCGTCGCTGAGGATAATCAGCACTTTGCCTCGCCCCAGCTGGCGTGGGTCGGGAATCTCGGGCAGATGCAGCGTGAAGGGACCGGGTTGCCGGTGCCGCAGGTGGCGGGCCAGGCGTGCCGTTTCTGCCAGGGCGTGCTGGAAGCGCTGCTCGCGCTGCGCCATGCTCAGCGTGCGGTCACGCCACAGGACGGTTTCCACCTCGTCTTCGATAAAGCTGGCAAGGCACTTCAGCAGCCCCAGGCCAAGCTGGGTGCCGCTAATGCCGATGCCTTCCTGCCGGCGCAGCTCCTTGATGAGTCCCCGGTGATTGCGCGTGAGAATGCCCCCCGAAGCCACGTCACTAAACAGCACGATGCCGATGCGGTCGTCAGGCGGTCGCCGGCGGATAAACGCCTCGGCCACCGCCTTGACCGTGCGGATGGGAGCGCCTTCCATGCTCGCCGAGGTGTCAATCAGCAGCAAGATGTTGCGGGCTTCCTGCACCGTGTAGAGCTCCTGGCTGCCGCCCGTGGGCTCGGCCGCGAGGACGATGAGCAGCACCAGCACGGCGGTGAGCAGGAAAAAGGGGAGGTGCCGCAGCCAGCGCCGGCGCAGCGGTGGCATGGCCTCAAGGAGGTTGAAGGCCAGCACCACACGTGGCTGGCGGCGGGGAAGCCAAAGCAGGGCGACCGCAACGAGCAGCAGCAAGGCCTGGGGCTTAGCGAAAGTCATGGGACCTCCCGGCCTGCATAAGGCGCGCAAGGGCCGCTTCCAGCTCGGCACAGAGCTGCCGGCAGGCCTCGGCAGTCAGCGTCACTTCAGGCGCCGCGGCCAGGCGGTCAAGGGTTTCCAGCAAGTGCAGCGCGGGCTCAAGCTGCGCCTGTGCCTCGGGCGTAGCTTGCAAGTAATCCAGGATGGTGGTGGCTGACAGCCCGGCCGCTCCCGTAAAGGCAGTGGCGTCGTTGCAGCACCACTGCCCAAGAAAGCGCCGCAGCAGCCCTGCGCCCCGGCGCAGCCAGGGCCGCACCGCGTCCCCGTGTTCGGGCAGGGTCTGGCGCAAGTGCTGTAGCGCCTGCAGGGCCTGCTGCCGCAGCTGGCGGGGCGACGGCGGCGCGGGGGCCCGCATTTGCCGTGGCGGGCGGCGCCAGAGGCCGGCAACCAGAAGCATGCCGCCGCCGGCACCCAGCACGGCGGCCAGCCAGGGCAGCCAGCGCCACAGGGGCCAGAAGTTGGCGGGCAGCTCCAGGAGCTCGCCCGGAATGCCGGCCACCGCAGGGGAGAGGTGGGCATCCACGGTGAGGGTGTGGCCGCGGGCCGGTTCGCTTGCCACCGTGCGAGGGGCAGCCCCGCTGCGGCGGTAGACGACGGGTAGCGGCGGCAGGATGTAGGTGCCGGGCTTGGAAAAGCGCAGCGTATACACCCACGTCTCGCGCACGCGCGCTTCGTCCAGCACGTGGTGCGTGCGCGCCGCCTCGGTGACCTCCAAAAGCTCTTCTGGCAAGTCTGTGCTGCGTGCCAGAAGGCGGCGGATGGCAGGAGGCGGCCACGCTTTCGGCCAGCACCGTCACCTCGGGCGAGCGCTCGATCTCCAGGCGGTATTGCACCGGCTGCCGCACCTCGACCAGCGGAAAGGCCCAGCCTGTCTCCAGCGCCGTGCGTACGGTGAGGGCGGCCGCGGGCGGCACCTGCGCGGGGGCAAGGGGCGCTGGCGTCACCGGGGGCGCGGCCACCGGGGGGCGGCGTGGTGGAGGCTGCCGCAAGGTCGAGCCAGGCCGGCTGGACGTCCGCCACCAGCGGCGCGGCTTCGGCAAAAGCGCGCCAAACGGCAAAGAGGTTGGTTACCGCCTGCGGCCGCAGGCGCAGCGTGTAGGTCGTTCCCTGCTGCTGCACCACGCTGACCGGCTGGCGCGCCAGCACGCGGCGAATGGCCTCCTCGTCGGCGTGGGCTGCGAAGACCACGGTGAAGTCGATCGAAGGGACGACCGCGCCCTGGGACAAAGTCAGCACAGGCAAGGCGTAGTCGAGCGCCGGTTGTTCTTGCAAGGCGTTGAGCACCACCGCCAGCTGCGCCAGGCTCTGCTCGCCAGCCAGGGTAAAGACGTAAGTGGCAAATGAGGCCCCTTGCGGTCCCGGGCGCGCCTGCCGCCAGGCAGGAAGCCCGCGTGGGGGGTGCTGGAGGAAGGCCTGCAAGCGCTGCAGCTTGGCGTCGCGCTCTGCCGGGGTCGTCCAGGCCACCGCCCCTACCACCTGCTGCCGTGACAGCTGCGACAGCACTTCCGTGCGCCGCAGGGTGCCGTCGGCCTGGCGCGTGTAGAGCTGGAAGTCAGAAAGGGTGTAGTAGGCCGGGGCACCCCGTGCTGCGGCCGGCACCAGCCACAGGCTCAGGAGGATGACGCAGCGCAAGCCAACACGCATGCCCGGTTATCTCGCCGTGTCGTATGTTTTTTCCAGAAACAGCCGCACCAGCGCCTCCCGGTAGTCGGTGGTTGGCTCTGCCAGCACGTAGGCGGTGCCGCACAGGCGTTGCAAGGCGCGCTCGTGCTCGGCTTGCACGGCCTCGGCCGCCTGGCGATAAGCCCGGCGCACTGCCAAAGAGGCGGTATCGAGCAGGCGGTGTTCCCCGCTCTCCAAATCCTTTACCACGAAGGGGCCAAGGGTCGGCAGCGTCTTTTCTCCCTCGTCGGCGATGCGAACGACCAGGGGGTCGTGGTGGGCGCAAAGGGCGGCTAGCACCTCCTGCCAATCAGGGGTGCGCAGGTCCGACAGGAGGCACACCAGGCGGGGGCGCTGCGGGGAGAGGTACGGCAGCACGGCGGCCAGGCGCGTAGGGGCAGCCGTCCCTTCAGGCCGGTACGTCCACAAGTACTCGAGGGCAGCCAACACGGCGTCACGGCGCTGGCGCGGCGGGAAATAGGCGACGACGTCGGCGGCAAAGGCCAGCAGGCCAAAAGCATTGCCGCGGCGCAGCGCCGCCAGCGCCAGGAGGCCGGCACAGTCGAGGGCGATGCGCAACTTGGGCTGCGTGCGGCCAAAACACATCGAGGCGCTGACGTCGCACAGCGCCAGCACCTCGAGGCGCCTTTCGGCCGTAAAGCGCCGCACCAGCAGCGTGCCCTCCTTGCGGCTCGCTTTCCAGTCGAGCCCGCGGCGGTCGTCTCCTGGCCGGTAGGCTTCGTAGTGGTGGAGGCGAAATCCCTTGCCCGCTTCGCGGCCGCGGTACGCGCCGGGCGGGCCGTGGCGCAGCACCGCGCGCAGCCGCAAGGCCAGCGCCGCTTCGCAGCTGAGCAGCCAGTCGGTAAACGTCACGGCAGCGGCACTCCGCGCAGGATACGGCGGACGATTTGCTGCAGCAGCGCCTCGCGGCGCTGCAGGACCCGCTGTCCCTCGACGCGTAGCGCCGCGTTGAGGTAAGGCACCGGCCGCCGCCCAAGCAGGGCATAAAGGCTTAGTTCGTGGAGGATGAGGCGGTGGTTGAGCACGTCGAACGCCACGGCCGCCACGTCGGCCGGCGTCACGTAGTTGCGGCCGGGCTGGTCGAGGGGCGGGTGCAGAAAAGCCGCCACTTTGGCAAAGTGCAGCAGCGCCAGAGAAGCGCGGGGCGAGGCGCCCACCTGCACGGGCGAGCGGCCCTCAAGGAAAAGGTCGGCCAGGCAAGCGGCGTGGGAGGGTTCTTCGGGCCGCGTGGCGCGCACCAGATCCACGGCGTAAGCCGCTACGGCGGGATCCACGTACATGTGCTCGCGAATGAAGCGGCGCAAGGCCACCACGCCAGCCCCGTCGAGGCCGGCCAGGGGCGTGCGCGTCAGGGAAGGAAACTGCGCCACCCGTTGCAGCATGGCCACTTCCTGCTCGCGGGAAAGGTAGCCAATAGGGATGCGGGCGATGAAGCGGTCGAGCTCGGCCTCGGTCAGCGGGTAAGTCCCTTCCTGCTCGATGGGATTCTGGTTGGCCAGCACCAGGAAGGGCTCCTCCAGCTCATAAGTCACGGTGTCGATGCTCACTTCGCGCTCGGCCATCGCCTGCAGCAGGGCGCCTTTGACCTCGGGGCCGCGCCCGGTTGATCTCGTCTACCAGCACGATGTGGGCAAAAATCGGGCCCTTGCGAAACACCAGGCTCTGCCGCTGCGGATCGTGGTCGTAGTAGCCCAGGATGTCGCTGGGGCGCTTGTCGGCATCCATCTGGATGCGGGAAAAAGAAACGTCGAGCAGCGTGGCCAGCGTCTCTGAGAGTAGGGTTTTGGCCGTACCGGGGACGGCTTCGAGCAGGAGGTGGCCGCACACCGCCTTGCCGGGCTTGATCTGGCCGTCGGCCAGCAGGCCCATTACCAGGCGGTGCACCACGTGGGGCAGGCCGACGACAAAGCGGTTCATCGCCGCAAGCAGTGCGGCCACCGCCCGCCGCGCCGCCTGGCGCTGCGCGGCCACTTCAGGGGGCTCAGGGGGCAACGCGGCCCAGGCGGGGGCAGCGGGGGCCTCGACCGCAAGCACGCCGGCAACTCCTTCCGTTTACTGGCCTTTCCACTGCGGTGGGCGCTTTTCCCGTGCCGCGGTGCGGCCTTCGGCGGCATCGGCGGTGGCGTTGGCCACCAGACGCATGGTTTCGCCAAAGCGCACCGCTTCTACCCAGGCCATGGTGCGGGTGCGCACCGCCACTTCCTTGGTGGCCCGCACCGCCAGCGGGGCGGCCTGGCACAGGCGGGCCGCCAGCTGCCGGGCCTCGTCCATCAGCGCTTCGTGGGGCACCACTTTCCACACCAGTCCCATTTCTTTTGCCCGCCAGGCGTCAACGGGCTCGCCGATGAGCAGCAGCTCCATGGCGTCGGCCCAGCGCAGCCGCTGTGGCATGCGGATGGCACCGACAATGGTTGGCACCCCGAGGCGGACTTCCGGGAAGCCAAAGGTGGCCCGCTCCGAAGCGATCACGAAGTCGCAGAACGACACCGCCGTCAGGCCGTAGCCCAGGCACGGGCCGTTGACGGCGGCAATCGTGGGCTTGAAGAGCTCAAGGCCGCTTTCGAACGAGTTGATGGTCGGCTTTTCCCAAAACGTGCCGGCAAAGGTGCCGGCCGCCCCGCCCTCGCGAATGTCGGCGCCGGCGCAGAAGGCCTTCCCGGCGCCGGTCAGGATGGCCACCCAAGCGTCGTTGTCGTCGCGAAAGCGCAGCCAGGCGGCGTTGAGCTCGGCGCGCATCTGGCCGTTGATGGCGTTCATGCGCTCGGGGCGGTTGTAGGTGATGGTCACCACGTGTCCGTCTTGCTCGTAGCGCACCAGATTTGCCACAGGCATTTCCTTTCTTCAGCCGGCTGCCGTGCCTGCCCGCTGCGGGTTCCATCGCTGGCCGTGGTCGCCGACAACGCCGGCGAAAAGGTCGTCTTCGGGCAGGCGGGTGGGCACCGTGCTGTGCGCCAGGATGTAGTCGTCGTAAGGATAGGTGGTGCGGGCGACCGCCGGCGGCAAAGCGAACCAATGCGAGGTGCGCGGGTCGATCTGGGTGGCGTAGGCCCGCAGCGCCTTGTGTACCTGGTCCCACCAGTCGCCCACGAAGACCCGCGTGGTGAGGCGGTGATCCATTGACGGCCAGCGCCGCCAGCGCTCGGGGTTAAACGGCGAGGGCAGGCCGAGGCGCACGAGGGCAGCGTGCTGGGCCTGCAGCCGGGCGCGGGACCACACCACGTAGTAAAGCTTCTGAGGTGTCCAGGGCGGCCCCAGCTCGGGATGAAAATTCGGGTCACCAGCCGCCTCGTAAGCCGGAAGCGAAGCCTCGTGCACCCGCAGGTGGTCCGGGTGCGGGTAGCCACGCTGGTTGTCCGAGTAAGTCACCACCACGTGCGGGCCGCTCCGCACGAAGCAGGCGCACCAGCGCCTGCACCGTCTCCGCCAAGGGGGCCGCCGCAAAGGTACCGGGTTCGCCACTGGCGGGCATGTTCGAGTCGCGGTAGCCGAGGAGCCAGACGCGGTGGTAGCCCAGGTGCATGGTGGCGATGGTAAGCTCTTGGCGGCGAAGCTCCGGTAGGCGTGCTTTGACTTCCGGCCAATCCAGAGCTGCGTTGAGAACGCTGCCGGCTTCACCGCCGGTGCAGCACACCAGCACCGTACCTACGCCAGCGGCGGCGTAGCGCGCCACGCTGCCGCCCCCTTTGGTGGTTTCGTCGTCAGGATGGGCATGCAGGGTCAGCAGGCGAAACGGGCGCCGCTCGGGGTCGCCGTGGCTGCGCAGCACCTCAGGCGCTGGGGGGCCAGGCAAGGGAGAAGAAGCCAAAGACCGTCTCCTCTTGCTCAATCGTCTTTTTGGTTGTGCAACCGGCCGCTTGCTGCCAGTACGATACATGATTGTGCCACAAGGCGGCTGGCCGTGCACCCCGTGCCGCTGGCGTTTTTCGCTTTGCAACGGCACGGCCCTGGCCTACAATAAAAGCGTCTACTACCGCGCTTGGCAGCCCCGGGGAAGGGGGCAGCCCTTGCGCCTTGTGTCCTTACCAGAGCAGGGGCTGGATGACAAATTGTCTTCGGGAGAGGTAAACCCGGCCATGAGCACACCGCAGTCTTCTCAGGATCCGTTTGGCGCCCGCACCCGCTTGGACCACGCCCAGCGGCACGGCGGTCATCTACCGGTTTGCAGCAGCTCTGGAGCGCCAGGGCCTGGGCCGGGTCTCGACGCCTGCCCGTTCACGCTCAAGGTGCTCCTCGAGAGCCGTGCTGCGGCAGTGCGACGGGTACCACGATCACCGCGGACGACGTCGGCGTAGCTGGCGCGGGTGGCGGCCCGGGCGGCCGGGGAGCAGCGCGAGATCGCGTACAAGCCGGCGCGGGTGCTCCTGCAGGACTTCACCGGGCGTGCCGGCGGTGGTGGACCTGGCGGCCATGCGTTCGGCCATGGCCCGGCTGGGCGGCGACCCCAAGCGCATCAACCCCCTGATCCCGGTGGACCTGGTCATCGACCACTCCGTGCAGGTGGACCGCTTCGGCACCGGCGACGCGTTCGCCTTCAACGCCGAGCGGAGTTCGAGCGCAACCGCGAGCGCTACGAGTTCCTGCAGTGGGGCCAGAAGGCCTTCGCCAACTTCCGGGTGGTGCCCCCGGCCACGGGCATCGTGCACCAGGTGAACCTGGAGTACCTGGCCAGGCGTGGTGGCCCGCAGGAGACGGCGCGGTGGCGTTCCCGACACGCTGGTGGGCACCGACTCCCACACCACCATGATCAACGGGCTCGGCGTGCTGGGCTGGGGCGTGGGCGGCATCGAGGCCGAGGCCGTGATGCTGGGCCAGCCCGTGTACATGCTGGTGCCCCGGAGGTGGTGGGGGTGCGGCTCACCGGCGAGCTGCCGCCGGGGGCTCACGGCCACGGACCTCGTGCTCACGCGTCACGCGAGCTCCTGCGGAAGCACGGGGTCGTGGGCAAGTTCGTCGAGTACTTCGGCCCCGGGCTCAGCACGCTGCGCTCCCGGACCGCGCGACCATCGCCAACATGGCCCCGAGTACGGGGCCACGGCCGGGTTCTTCCCGGTGGACGAGGAGACCCTCGCGCTACCTGCGCGTGCACGGGCCGGAGCCCCGAGCAGGTGGAGCTGGTGGAGCGGTACGCCAAGGAGCAGGGGCTCTTCCGCACCGACGGCGGCCCGAGCCCCGGTACAGCGAGGTGGTGGAGCTGGACCTGGCCACCGTGGAGCCCGGCGTCGGCGGGCCGCAGGCGGCCGCAGGACCGCGTCCCCCTGGCGACGGGCAAGCGGCCTTCTACGAGGCCCTTCGCACCACCTCGGCCCAGGGGGCGGACAGCCGAGCTGGCCGACGACGAGCCGACTCCCGGTGGCTCGAGGGCGGGCGCGGCCAGCCCGGAGGCGCGGTGGCGGTCGGCCGCGACAGCCGCGGCCAGCGGGTCCGGAGTGCGACCTGGACGGCGTGCGAGGCCGAGCTGACCCACGGGTCGGTGGTGATCGCGGCCATCACCAGCTGCACCAACACCTCGAACCCGTCGTCATGCTGGCGGCCGGGCTGCGTGGCCAAGAAGGCCGTGGAGACGCGGGCTCGGTGCGGCCCTGGGTCAAGACGAGCCTGGCCCCGGGCTCCGCGGTGGTGACCCGGTACCTGCAGGCCGCCGGGCTCCTGCCCTACCTGGAGGCCCTGCGGTTCCACCTGGTGGGCTACGGGTGCACCACCTGCATCGGCAACAGCGGGCCGCTGCCCGAACCCGTGGCCCGGGCCGATCGTGGAGCACGACCTGGTGGTGGCCGCGGTGCTCAGCGGCAACCGCAACTTCGAGGGCCGCATCCACCCGCTCGTCCGAAGGCCAACTACCTGGCGAGCCCGCCCCTGGTGGTGGCCTACGCGCTGGCGGGCACCGTGGACATCGACCTCACCGAGGAGCCCGTGGGCACGACCCAACGGACGGCCGGTGTACCTGCGAGGACATCTGGCCCCCGACGCCGAGGTCCGCGAGCGGTGGACCGGCCGTGCGCCCGGAGCTGTTCCGCCGAGGCTACGCGGAGTGTTCAGGGCAACGAGCACTGGAACGCATCGCTGCCCGTGGAGGGCGAGCTGTACGACGTGGGACCCGGCCTCCACGTACATCCAGGAGCCGCCGTTCTTCCAGGACCTGCACCCTGGAGCCGCGCCGGCATCCAGGCCATCCGCGGGCCCGGGTGCTGGCGTGCTGGGCGACTCCGTGACCACCGACCACATCTCGCCCGGCCGGGCACATCCCGCCGGACAGCCCCGGCGGGCCGCTACCTCATCGAGCGGGGGGTGCCGCCCGAGGACTTCAACACGTTACGGGGCGCGGCGGGGCAACCACGAGGTCATGGTGCGGGGCACGTTCGGCAACATCCGGATGCGCAACCGCTGCTGGCCGCCGGAACGAGGGCGGCGTTGACCACCCACTTGCCCACGCGGCGAGGCTCTCGACCATCTACGACGCGGCCATGCGCTACCGGCGCGAGGGCACGCCGCTGCTGGTGCTGGCCGGCAAGGAGTACGGCACGGCAGCTCGCCGCGACTGGGCGGCCAAGGGCACCGCGCTGCTGGGCGTCAGGCCGTGATCGCCGAGAGCTACGAGCGGATCCACCGCAGCAACCTGGTGGCCATGGGCGTGTTGCCGCTCCAGTTCAAGCCGGGGGAAAACGCCCGCACCCTGGGCCTCACCGGACTGGAAGTCTACGACATCGACGGCATCAGCGACGAGCTCAAGCCCCTGCAAGAAGTGACGGTGCGGGCGCGCGATGGAGAAGGGCAGGAGAAAGTCTTCACGGCCATTGTCCGCATCAACTCTCCCGTCGAAGTGACCTACTACCGCCACGGCGGCATTCTGCCCGCGGTGCTGCGCGACCTGCTGCGAGGATGAGGGCGGCGGCCTAAAGCTTCCGCCGCTTCCTGCCGATAACGTGCAGGAGCGGGCGAAAACGAGGACGCCTCTTGCGTTGCGAAGCTGCCCGGCATGCCGCAGACGCCGGGGTGGCGCCGCTCAAGCGCATCTCAAGGCCAGGTTGCAGGAGCGTGCGGATGGACCGGCCGTGCCCCTACTGTGATCATCCTGACAGTTCATTGCTGCGGGTGGTGCTGATTGGGGAAATCATTCGTGCCGACGACGCCACCCTCTATGCCCTGGCTGACCTCTTCGACTCGCTCGGCTTGCTGCAACTGGCCGAGGAGGAAGCCGAGACGCCCCCCCCGCGCGGTCCGGGCCCGCCAAGTCCCGCCGCCGGCTTCGCCTGGTAAAATAACCCCCGCCTGGTACGCGCGCTGCCGCCGCGTGCGGCACGTGCTTTTCTGCTTGCACCGTCTCCTGCCAGCCGCCACAATCAAGGGGCTTGCCAGGTCACGGGAGCGCCACCGCGGCATGCACCGCCTCCTGAAAGCACACGGTTTTGTTCGCACCCCGCGGCCCATTGCCGCGCTGCTGGCGCAGTGGGCCATTCGGGCGGCCACCGACCACGTGCTCGATGCCGGCTTTGGCGAGGGGGTTTTCCTGCGGGAAAGCGCCAGACGCCTGCTCGCCCTGGGCGCGTCGCGGTCGCAAGTGGCGCACCAGCTGCACGGGGTGGATGCCGACCCCCAGGCGCTGCAAGCCCTCCGGCAGGGCCTGCAGGAAGATGGCCTGCCGGCCGAGGTGCCCGGGGTCTTCGTGGGCGACCTCTTTGCCTCGCACTTTCCGCCCGTAGACGTGCTCATTGGCAATCCGCCCTACGTGCGGCGGTGGTGGCAAAAAGATGTGGCGGCTTTGCAGCTGGCTGCCGAGCAAGAACTGGGTGCCTCGTCGCGCCTCACCGACCTGGCTTGCTATTTCATCGCTTACAGCGCCCGCTTCCTCAAACCCGGCGGCCGGCTCGCCCTCATCGTGTCCGACAGCTGGCTCGACATGCGCTACGGGAAGCCCTTCAAGGCCTACTTGCTGCGTACCTTCCGCTTGCGCGGCATCGTGGGCTTCCAGTCCCAGGTCTTTCCCGAAGTGCTGGTGCGGCCGGTGATGCTGCTTGCCGAAAAGCGCCACGCCGCAGAAGAGAAAGGGCCGGAGCACGTGCCGTTTGTTGCCCTTCACAGCCGCATGCCCAGCGCCTTGCCCGCCGAGCCGCAGCGCTTGCTGGAAGAAGCCCCTGCGGCTACCGGGACGGTCGTGGCCACCCGAGACCTGGCGCCGGAAGCCAGCTGGACGCCCTACCTGTATATGCCCCGCGCCTGGCAAGAGCTGCAGCAGCAGCCGTGGCTGACCCCCCTGACCACCCTGGCCCAGGCCCGGATTGGCCTGCAGTCTTTCGCCAAGATGTTTTACCTTGTTTCTGCCGCCACCCAGCAGCGTTGGGCCCTGGAGCGGCGCTGGCTGCGCCCGTTCCTTATGTCGCCCAAAGACGTGACCGCCCCTCTGGTAAGCCACGAGACGCCGGTACGCCACTTCGTGGTCGCCTGCGATTGGAGCAAAGAACACCTGGCCGGCACGCGGCTGCTGCGCTACATCGAGTACTGGGAGCAGCAAGTCCTCAAACCGCGCGGCCTTGCCCGGCCGGTGCGCGGGGTGCAGAACCTGCCGCGCCTGCGCAAAACCCGGCGCCGGCCCTGGTACAACCTGCTCACCACCCTCGAGCGCCGCGGCACCGCCCCGGTGCTCGTGCCACGCCGCATTTACCAGCGCTACCAGGTGGTCTGGAACCAGGCCGGCTGGGTGGCGGGCGAAAACTTCATCGAGCTCATTCCCAGACCCGCCGTGCCCCTGCGGCCGCTGTTGGCGGTGCTCAACGCCAGCCCCACGGAAGTGGCCATGCGGGCCAACGCCCACCTCTACGGCGGCGGCGTCTACAACCTGAGCCCCGGCCGCTTCGGGGCGGTGCCGGTGCTCGACGTACGGCAGCTCTCCCCAGCCAGCCTTCAGGCGCTGGCGCAGGCCTATGATCACTTCTTGCGCAGCGGCGGCCGCGAGCGAGAAGGGCTCGATCGGGCGGTCTTGGCGGCCGTGGGGCTTCCCCTGTCGTTTCTGACCAGGCTTCAGGCGGCTTTGCAGCGCATGCAGGGACTGGCAAGCGCCGTGGTGGAACCCCTTGCTTTGGGAACGACGGCCAACCCGGTGTGGGCAGAGGAGTTGCGGTTGCTGTGACGGCGGCCAGGGACGACGAAACGCGCCTCGACCTCGAGGAAGTCAAAGTGCTGATGCAGCAGCTGGGGTTGGACCGGCGGCTGATCACCGACCAGAGCGCCATCTGCCTGCTGGCCTTGGCCGACGGCGTGGAGCGCCAGGGCCTGCTGCCCGGCAAGCGCCGCCTGCGCGATGGCGCCCGCATTCACGACATCATCGAGTTTGCCCGCCAGGAGTGCGGCCGTGAGGTGGCCGAAAACACCCGCGAGTCGTACCGCAAGCTGTCGCTCCAGCCGCTGTGCGAAGAAGGGCTGGTGATCCGGCACCAGCTGAGCACCAACGATCCCAAGACCTTCTACCGCCTCCATCCCGAAATGCTGCGCGTGCTCACCTGCCCGGCGCCGCTGGAGCGTCGCTGGCTGGCACGCGAGCTGGCCGCGCGGCTGGCGCAGGGGCAGAGCTGGAAGCAGCAGCGGCGGCGGGCCGAAATTCCCGTCGAAGTGGGACAGCCGCAACCTTTTTTCCTCAGCCCCGGCGCCCACAGCCGCCTGGCTGCCGAGGTGGTGGCCGTCTATGCCCCGACGTTCCTGCGCACCCCCCGTGTCGTCTACGTCGGCGACACGCGCCACAAGGGCGGCTATCAAAACCGCGACCTCATGCGCGAGCTCAACTTGCCCTTGCAAGTGACAGCGCAGCTGCCGGACGTCATCCTGCTGTGCGAAAGCGAGCGCCTCCTGGTGGTGGTGGAAGTGGTGGCCAGCAGCGGCCCTATCACCCCCGCCCGGCTGGCCCGACTGCAAGCGCTGGTGCGCCAGCCGGTCGCCATGGGCTACCGGCCCCGCTACGTGACCGCGTTTCCTTCGCGCCGCGTGTTTCGCCGCTTCGTCGAGGAGCTTGCCTGGGGCACTCAGGTGTGGATTGCCGCCGAGGCCGAGCAGGTGATTACCTTCGGGACGGCGTAGCGGCCGGTGCGTGCCGGCCGCCTCCCGCGGCTAGCCGCTGAGGAAGTCACTGACGAGCTGCACGAACGCCTCCGGCGCTTCGTACATGGGCAAGTGCCCGCAGTGCGGCATCACCACCACCTGCGACCCGGCAATGCGGCGCTGGAACTCCTGCGCATACACGGGAGGCACGATGCCGTCGGCTTGCCCCCAGAGGATCAGGGTTGGCGCCTTGATGCGGTGAATGCGTTTTTTGAGGCCCTTGTCGGGAATCGGCCAGAGGAACTTCCCGGCCGTGGCCAGGTGCTGATTGCGCAGCAGGAAGGCCTCGAGCTGCGCCTGCTCGTCTTCGGGCAGCGCCATCATTGCCCGCGCCACTTCCGAGTCGGGATTGAACCACAGCGCCCGCGCCAGCTCCTCCGGGGTCATGGCAAAGAAATCGGCCACCGGGTGGGCGTCGAGCCACAGCCCCACGGCACTGACCAGCACCAGCTTGCGCACGCGGTGCGGGCTCAAGGCGGCCAGCTCCGCTGCCAGCATACCCCCCAAGGAGTGGCCGACCACGTGCGTCGAGGCCAGTCCCAGGGTGTCGAGGAAGTCGTTGTAGAAAACCACCAAGTCGATGATGTCGTCCAGGTGCTCGATGCCCGTGCTCGTTTCAAAGCCGGGATGGGCAGGGGCGTAGACGCGGAAGCGCTTGGCCAGCTCGGCCAGAAACGGCTCCCAGCCCCGCAGCCCGCCGGCGCCGTGCAAGTATAGCAGGGGATCGCCGCTGCCGGCCGTGCGCAGCTTGACGTTGAACATGCCGTCGCGCACGGCAACCATCTGTTCCTGAACCATCGGGCTCTCCTTTACGCGCGCTCTGCTTTCGCTTCTATCGCCGCGCCCGGTTGGGCACGCCTGGCCAGCGGCTGGGGCCACCAGTGGTCTTCCCACTCCTGCCACAAGGTATGCAGCTCGGGTAGCACGTACTTGGCAAACAGCTCGGTGTTTTGCAGCGTCCGCTCTTTGGGCATGTTGCCGAAGTGGCACAGCACCATGAGATGGCCGATGTTCATCTCGCGCACCACTTCTTTGAGGCGATCGCGCACCGTCGCCGGGCTGCCGCCGATGATATAGCCCTGCTCCACGAAGTCCTTCCAGGTCAGCCCTTCGCGAATGCGCATGGCGCGCGCCCCCACCTGCGGGCGAAAGCCGCGCCGCAGCGTGGCCTGGGTGCGGTAACCGGGGGCATCGGCGAAGCCTTCAAAGACGTGCAGGCAACGGTTGTAGAAGTAGTCGGCGTGCGCCGCGTACTCGGCCTCGGCTTTGGCATCGGTGTCAGAAATGGCCACCAGCTGCAAGAAGCCGGCCCGGTACGGGTTGCGGTCGACGCCCTTGCGGTCGGCAGCTTCCCAGAAGCCCTGCATGACGCGGCGGCCGTGCTTGAAGCCAAAGTAGCTCAAGTAGCTGTACATGTAGTTGCGCTCCAGCACCCAGTCCCAGGTCTCGATGCTGCCGCCGCCGGGGATCCAGATGGGCGGGTGGGGCTTCTGCAGCGGCCGCGGCCAGAGGTTGACGTAGCGCAGCTGCGTGTACTTGCCGTTAAAGGCAAAGGGTTCCGGGCGCGTCCAGGCCTGAAGAATGAGGTCGTGGGCCTCCTGATACTTCTCGCGCAGGGTGGCCGGCGTCTGGCCATAGGCGAAGTTGGTGTCCATGGAACTGCCCACGGGAAAGCCGGCCACGAGGCGGCCCCCGCTCATCACGTCGAGCATGGCAAACTCTTCGGCCACGCGGATAGGGGGATTATAGAGAGCGAGGCTGTTGCCCAAAACGATGAGCGCCGCCTGCGATGTGCGGCGCGCCAGCGCCGCCGCCATGAGGTTGGGCGAGGGCATCAGCCCGTAGGCGTTGGCGTGGTGTTCGTTCACGCAGATGCCGTCAAAGCCAACCTGATCGGCAAACTCCAGCTCGTCGAGGTACTCGTTGTACACCCAGTGGCCTTTTTCCGGATCATACAGGGTGCTGGGCACGTCCACCCAGACGCTGCGGTACTTCTGCTTAAAATCGTCCGGCAAGTAGGGGTAGGGCATGAGGTGGAACCAGCAGGCTTTCATCGCTCGCTCTCCTTGCGCTAAAGGGACGCGGGCCGCGGTGCGCCTGTCGTGCGACGACATGGCCAGCATAGAGGCCAATTCCCCACTTGTCAACCGGCAAGCGATCCGTGGCAGCGGGCCGCCGGGTGCGCTATGCTCTGGGGTCTAAAGGGCCATCTGCCGCGGGCTAGCCGCGACGCAGTCACTGCAAGCGTTTCGCTGATGGCTGAGAGAACACGCGAGAGGAAGCTTGAGCATGCAGGAAGTGCGGAGCGACGTGGTGGTGATCGGCGGCGGCGCGGCCGCCATGCGGGCGGCCATCGCCGCACACGACGCCGGAGCCAGGACGGTGATCGTCTCCAAACAGACGCCAGGCTATAGCGGCAATACGGTGATTGCCCGCTCGGGCCACTCGGCGCCGTTTCATCCCCAGGACGCGCCAGCGATCTTTGCCGAGGACGTGCTGCGTGGCGGAGAATGGCTCAACCACCGGCCGATGGTAGAGGCGATGTGCCGCGAGGCCTGTGCGCGCCTCGAAGAGCTCGTGGCCTGGGGGGTGCCGTTTCTTACCCGCAACGGGCGCCTTGAGACGCAGCCCTCGGCCGGCCACCGCTTGCCGCGGGGCTGCTACACGGTGCGCAACGTGGCCACGGAAGTCGCGCGGCCGGTTCGCGCCCAGGTCGACCGCCGCGGCATCGCCGTCCTCGATCACCTGATGATGCAGGAGCTGCTGGTAGACCGCGGCCGCTGCGGCGGTGCCGTGGGATTCCACCGCACCACGGGAGAGCCCTACGTGGTCTTGGCCGGCGCGGTCATTCTGGCCACCGGCGGCGGCGCCGAAGTCTATGCCCAGACCACCAACGTCAGCGGCGTCACCGGCGACGGCCTGGCCATGGCCCTGCGGGCCGGTGTGGCCTTGGTGGACATGGAGTTCGTGCAGTACTACCCCGTGGCCCTGCGCTGGCCGGTGACGCGCCTGCTGGCTTCCCCCACGCTTTTCCCGCTAGGGGCCAAGCTCTACAACAAGCACGGCGAGCGCTTCATGGCTGCCTTGCCCCAGGGGACGGAAAACGTGACGCGGGATATCCGCGCGCGCGCCATTTTCCGCGAGATTGCCGCCGGCCGCGGCATAGGCGACGCCGTGGTGCTGTCGCTGGCCGACATTCCGGAAGCCGACTTTCGCCGCTACGCCCCGGACATGGCGCACATTGCCGAGCTCAAAAAGCTCGACTACCGCACCGCCCGCTTCCTGGTGCGGCCGGAGGCGCACTTTTTCTGCGGGGGAATTCGCACCGACGCCTGGGGTGCCACGGCCCTGCCAGGGCTTTACGCCGTGGGGGAAGTGGCCGGCGGCTGCCACGGCGCCAACCGCCTGGCCAACAATGCCTTCACCGAATGCTACGTCTTTGGCAAGCGTGCCGGCGAGCACGCCGCCGGCACCGCCAAGGGGGTGCCCGCGGTGTCCCGGGCCCTGGTGCGCGAGCAGGTGCAGGCGGTGCAGCGGCGGTTCCAGCCGGCGACGGCGCTCGATCCTCGCGAGGTGCGGCGGCGCCTGCGGCAGGCCATGTGGGAGCACGTGGGCATCATCCGCCAGGGAGCCACCCTGCAACAGGCCCTGGCCGAGATTCGGGCCTGTGGCGAAGCAGCCCAGGCCTGCGGCGGCACGCGCCCGGCCGAGGTGGCCCGCTGCCTGGAGCTGAGCAACCTCTGCCTGGTCGCCGAGGCCATCGCTTTGGCCGCCCTGACGCGCCAGGAGAGCCGCGGCACCCACTACCGCGAAGACTTCCCTGCCAAAGACGACACCGCCTGGCGCTGTAACCTCCTCGTTTGCCGCGCTGCCGACGGCACCTTGCAAGTGCAGCGCACGCCGGTGGTAGAAGCAGAATAGCCTGGCGGGGCGTTAGATGGCAGCCTGCTCGCGCAGGATGGCACAAATGCTGTCCCCCACGTCACTGGTGCGGTGGTGGCCGCCCAGGTCTGGGGTACGTACCGTGCCGCGCTGGACGTGGGTGGCCAGAGCGCGCAAGATCCGCGCTGCGGCTTCCGCTTCTCCCAGGAAGTCGAGCATCATCTGCCCGGCCCAGATGGTGGCAATGGGGTTGGCAATGCCTTGGCCTTTAATGTCCGGAGCCGAGCCGTGCACGGCTTCGAACATCGAGGGGTAAGTGCGCTCGGGGTTCAGGTTGGCGCTGGGGGCAAACCCCATGCCGCCCATGATCACCGCTCCCAGATCGGTGAGGATGTCGGCAAAGAGATTGGAAGCCACCACCACGTCAAAGACCTCGGGGCAGCGGATGAAGTTCATCGCCGCGGCGTCGACCAGGTAGGCATTGGCCTCGACGTCAGGATAGCGGGCCGCCACTTCCCGAAAGATGCTGTCCCAGAAAACCATGCCGTATTTCTGGGCATTCGACTTGGTGATGGACGTCACGCGCCGCTTTTTGTTGCGCTTGCGCGCCAGCTCGAAGGCAAAGCGCATGATGCGCTCGCAGCCGGCGCGCGTGAAGATCGCCGTCTGGATGGCCACCTCCTGCGGCGCCCCGCGGTGAATCCAGCCGCCGGCGTCGGCGTACTCCCCCTCGGTATTTTCCCGCACCACCACAAAGTCGATGTCCGCCGGCGTTTTGCCCACCAGGGGGCAGGGGGCGCCGGGCAGCAGCTGCACTGGCCGCACGCAGGCGTACTGCTGGAAGTGCTTGCGGATGGGGAGGATGAGGCCGTTGAGGGTGATGTGGTCGGGCACCCGTTGCGGATCACCCACGGCGCCAAAGTAAATGGCGTCAAACGTGGCCAGGATCTGAAGGGCGTTCTCGGGCATCATCACCCCGTGTTGCAGGTAGTAATCGGTGCCCCAGGGAAACTCTTCGTATTCCAGGTGCAGGCCGGGGACGATTTCCTGCACCGTGCGCAGCACTTTAAGCCCTTCCGGGATGACTTCCTGGCCGATGCCGTCGCCAGGAATCACGGCGATGCGATGCGTGGCCATAGGGATAGCTTCTCCTTGCGCAAGGCGCTGCTGGCGTCAAAGGGAGCATAGCGCCGCCTTGGCAAGGCGTCAAGGGCGGGCTGGCGCAGCAGGCTTGGAGCAGGCAGCCGTTGCGGCCCGCGCCGAAGGGGCGTGGCCGACCTTTGGCCAGGACGCACCCCTTTTTGGGCGCCGAACGCCTCAGGTGCGGCCGGCAGCGGGCGCAGAGCGGACGTGGGAGGGCGCCAGGGCCGTGTGAGGCCAAGCGCGTGCTTCACGATTCAAGACCTGACCCCATGCCCCTGGATCGCATCTGGACGATAGTGTCACGAATCTGCTGGACGATCTCGATGTTACGTCGTCTCGTAGCCCCCATTATCAGGAACCAATCGATGATCTGCCAGATCCAGAGACCGCCAAGGGTGAGAAGTTTCCCGAACCCCAGACCAATGTGTCCGATGTAGAATCTGTCGATCCCCAACGCACCAAGGAAAAGACCAAGAATCAAGGCTGTCGTAGGACTTTTTCGCCGAACTGCAAATTGTATATCAAACTGCATTCGCTCATCATTGGATAAATCCTTCTTGAGCATCGCGACCTGTGTCATTTCAATGTCCATGCTGGTCTCCTTGTCTTGGGCCCACCCTACTACCCTTGGGGGGAGAGTTTCAATCTCGTAGTGGAAAAACTGGCACTGCCGTGGTACACTGTCTCTGTGGAGGTCATGCGTCGTCGCAAGGGGGTCTCCATGGAACCGTCATGTGTCAAATGTGGCAGCACCCACGTCATCAAAAACGGCAGCGTCAGAGGCATTCCCAAAAAGAAGTGTCAAACCTGCGGGTATCAATTCACCAAAAACATCGTGCATGTGCCACGCGGCATGCCCCTTCGCATCAAGCTGTTCGCCGTCTGGCTTTACATCAGTGGTCTTTCGATGAATCGCATCAGCAAGCTCCTCAATGTCTCTGCCCAGTCTGTGCTCAACTGGATTCGCCAGTATGCCCGTGAGCAGGAGGCCAAGCCGCAGCCAAGCGGCAAAGCGATCATTGTCGAAGTCGATGAGATGTGGCATTATCTTAAAAAAAACAGCGACCTCTCTGGATCTGGAAAGCTCTGGATGGTGATACAGGACAGCTGCTTGACTGGGAATGTGGGGATCGTGATCGAGCAACCTTCCTGAGACTCTATGAGCGACTGAAGAAGTGGAATGTGGCGATCTACTGCACAGACGAATATGCCGTTTATTCTTCTGTCATTCCTGGCAAGCAGCTGGCGATGGGCAAGCGGGTGACGAAAGCCATTGAGCGGAATCACCGTCGGTTGCGGCATTGGTTTGCGCGATTCAAGCGGAGATCCTTGGTGGTTTCCAGGTCGCTGGAGATGGTCAACTTGACTCTGGCCTTGTTTGCTCGCTTTCATGTGAACGGCGACGATCGGGAGCTGTTGGCAATGCCACTACTTACTTGAAACTCTCCTCCTTTCTCTCATCCAATGAGTGAACACAAAGCGGTTTCACACCGCAGCCTAACGCGGGGTGTCAGGCGCGGCTGGAAGCGGGAGCGAGGCACGAGCGTATGCTGGAAGCCGTCGCCTGTACACCTTGGTTGGGCTATAACCCGTCCACTGAGCTCCCTAGAACGACATTGAGCACTGTATGATCTCACCGCTGCGGATTACTTTCCCACTTGGGTGCGCGCTTCTCGAGAAATGCCTGCAGTCCCTCCGCGAAATCGCGACTGCCACCGAGTGCTACTGCGGCATCCATTTCAATCCCGAGACCTTCTTCAAATGGCCTCTCGATACCCGCTGTGATGCAGCGTCGGATCGCTGCCAAAGCGCCGGCCGGCTTTGTTGCGAGCGCTGCGGCATAGGCTTGCGTCTCTGCCCGGAGTCGGTCCGCTGGCACCACGACATCGACGAGCCCCATCTCTAGCGCTTCTTGGGCTGACACCAGCGTGCCCTCATAGAGAAACCGGAGCGCTCTCGATCGCCCGAGCAACCTTCCCAAAGCTTGCGTCGCGCCAACGGGTGGTATGAAGGCAATGTTAATTTCGGGTTGACCCAATTTCGCGTTATCCGCAACGAATCTGACGTCACAGTGCAACACGATTTCTAGTCCCCCACCAACGGCAGTGCCGTGGATCGCGGCAAGAAGCGGCTTTTGGGCCCCTCTCATCTGAAGGACGAGGGAGTGGCACGATTCGACCCATAGGCGAATATCGTCTTGGCTCATCGCCTCAAACACCTTCAGGTCGGCTCCAGTGGAGAAGTACTTTTCCAACGCGCTGGCAAAGACGATCACACGGATATCAGAGTCGTTCAATAGCTGCGTCAGCGCTTTTGGCACCTCATGCAACATCTCCCAATTGAACGCGTTGAGTGGAGGCCGTCGAAACTCGATCCACCCGACACGATCACTGGATCCAACTCTCAAATTCTTGAAGCTCATTACCCTTCACCCCTTTGAACCCGTTCTGAAATATGACACGCGCGTGCCGTCCAACTAAAATTATGTATCCCAAACGATTTGGAAAAAGCATCGTGAAGTGATACATAATTCATGACTGGCATGCTGTCATCATGTATTTTATCATCAATGACTTGTGCGTCATTTGCGTTGATAAAATGGGCGGGCAAAGGTATCAAAAAATGAGACATAAAACCGGGACACTGCCCGCGGCAGGGTCCCGGGTGCTGACGGCGCCTTGTGACGCGCAAGGCGAGGCGTTTCTGTAGCCAGAAACAACTCAGAGGCACCGCTCTCCTCACGGCGAAGCTCCCAAGAGATCCGCAGGGCTCCTGACCCCCTGGCCCCCGCGGCGCAGGACATGGGTGTAGACCATCGTCGTGCGGACGTCTTTATGGCCCAGGAGTTCTTGGACAGTACGGAGGTCATACCCGTCTTCGAGCAAATGGGTGGCAAACGAGTGCCGCAAGGGATGACCGCTCGCCGCTTTGGCGATGCCCGCCTGGCGCACAGCGGCTTTCACGGCCCGCTGCACCACCAGGTTGCTCACAGGATGCTGCCGGAGGATGCCGCGGTGCGGGTCCTGAGACCGTTTGGCCGCCTTGACCTCTTCTCGCAGCAAGGCCGCCGGAACCCGGTGAGGCGGCTTGGCCCGGACACCGCCGTCCAGCCGGCCAATGCCTTGCTGGAGCACGTGCTGGGAGAGAAACCGGAGGGCACGCAAGGCTTGAGTTTGCGTGGACGCCGCCACGTGGGCGTTGACCGCCAGATGGGTCAGGAACTGCCGCACCTCGTCACCCCCTTCTCCCGCGGACGCCGTTTGGGGAGCTGGCCCCGCGCGGCGAGGGAGCTACCCAAGGCAATGACATTCCCTTTGCGGGGGAATATAGAAGAATTTTATCAATTTGACAAGAAAAATTTTACAGTGTACCCCGGCCAGGTGCGCCCGCCGAGGCGGCACTGTCTCGGCGCTCTGGGCACGCGCAGCGCCGGCTGCCGCCTGCTGCCACGGCTCGCTGCCAGGCCACGCGGGGCCCTGCATGGTCTGGAGCGACGGCTGACCTGAGGCAAGGGCAGGCTGGAGGGGACGCAGAGCAAACGTGGAAGGGCGTCGGTGCCGGGGCCGTATTAGGCCAAGTCATTCATGCACAATTCAAGACCTGACCCTAGGCCTCACGCCTTGCGCGCCTGAACAACACCCTGGATGCCTTTTGGGCCCGTCGGGGTCTACCTATGCAGGCAGCCACATGACTCCCTACAAAATGGAGGCACACCCGGCCTGGACGGTAAAGGGCTGCGGTGATCCTCCATCCCTCAACCTGTCAACTTTGAGTTGAGATTAAGGCATCCTCCGTCGGATACGAATGGCTCCCGGAGTAACAACCGTGAAAGCTTTCTCCATTTCATCGCCATGCGCCACGAGGGCAGACGCCACAATCTCCGCCTTAAGAACCGGAGATATACCGGCTAACCGAACGAGAATGACTCCCCTTGTCATTCGTCTCTGACGAAATATAAGTTCACCGAAGTCCTTATCTGCTGTGAGCAATACAGTCCCTTCCCGATTCGCCAGATTCAGGACGACATTGTCAGAGACCCCTGGCTCCATTTCGGCAACGTACCATACCTGATAGCTCTCCTGACGTAGCCGCTCCACAATAGGGCGATCCACACTCTCATCGGCCAGAAGTTTCACGCCGATACCTCTATGGGATAAACGACATCGGCGCGCAAAGCCTCAGCGGCAAAGGCCAGGGCTGCTTGAATAGCCTCCCGGGTTAGCCTGGGGTGCGCTTCAAGCAAATCCTCCACCGTCTCACCGGCAGCTAACTTTTCTAAGATGAGTTCTACTGTGATACGAGTTCCAGCAATCACTGGCTTGCCCATCATAATTGAGGGGTTTGAAACAATCCACTCTCTCCACGGTTTCATCTCTCAACTCCTCCAAGTTCGCCGCTCTCATACAGCTCGCACTCGAGGTCTTCCACGTGGTCATAATACGACAGCGCATTGTAGACCTGGGCAAGCGTCAGGAGGGGGAATTCTTGCACCAGTTCTTCGGGCGTCAGGCCCTGTTTGAGGATATAGTGCACCACCGCACCCACAGGGAATTTCGTGCCCTTGATGAGGGGGCGGCTGCCACAATAGTCTTTGCGGCATACCACATAGGGAGGCTTGCTCTTTCTCGCGGTTTGGGCCCTCCTCCCGTTTTCCCCCGTGACAACGGACTGGTTGCGCTGCGATCGGCCTGTCACATGCACAGCATAGCACAGCAGGGGAACACGGCACGAGGTCATTGGTAAAAGAGGCTCCAGCGCGTCAGGGACCACAGGCAGCGTCTCGGGATGTAAAAGCCTCGATGCGCAGAGGGCAGCCGGGCCTGGGACCTCAAGGGCGACTTCGCTGGAGAACGGCTGCTGCCGAAGCGGGCGTGGGGGAGTCGCGGGGCACAGCGGAGGCTGTGAGCCGTCGCCTGACCCGAGACGTTAGACCAAGCTCTTGATTCACGATTCAAGACCTGACCCCACGCCCCCGCCATAGTTAGACGCGGGGTGCCTGACCACACCGCCTCGCGCCGGCTTCTACTGCTCTTGCCTTCCGCAGGTGTGTCGTTTAGAGTGGGAACTGGAGCTGGCCCCGTGCCCGCTGCTCCAGAGGCAGCAAACTCGCATAGATAAAGGCATGCAGCGGGGTGGCCACCCCCACCGCCTCCCCCAAGCGGACGACGGCGCCAATTTGCGCCTCCAGTTCCGAAGGGCGCCCCGTCATCACATCGCGTTGCATGGAGGCGGTTGCCTCTGGCGGCACGCTGTCCAACAGCGCCATGGTCTGCTGCAGCGCGTCTGTTGGGACAGCCACACCCCGCGCGTGAGCCACCGCCAGGACCTCACCCACGGCCTGTTCACTCAGCCGGCGCGTCTCCGGCAGGCTCCGCCAGACGCCAATAGGAGCCCGCGTCAGCGCGCCGAGACCACTCCACGGCGTAATAAAGAGGAACTTCATCCACAGCGCACACTGGATATCTGCGGCGAGTTCGATCCGGACTCCCGCCCGCTCGAACGCCTGCCGCAGGTGATCCAGCCGCGCGCTCGGACGGTTATCCAACTCCCCCAACTGCACGAAGGGCTCGGCGGCCGCATGGCGAATATGGCCTGGGGCCACAATGAAGCTCACCAGCCCACAGACGCCGCCAACGACATGGGTCGGCCCCAGCACCGCCGCTAACTGCTCTGGCGCTTCGACGCCGTTTTGCAGGGGGACGGCACACGTGTCTGGCCCGATGAGCGGGCGCATGGCCTCCGCCACTTCGGGCACCTGCCAGGCTTTCACCGTGACCAGCACCGCATCCACAACGCCTACGTGCCGCGGGTCGTCTGTCGCCTGGACGGGCTGTACCACAAAGTCCCCCAGTACACTCTCCACCCGCAGCCCCTGCGTCCGCAACGCCTGTAAATGTGCCCCACGGGCGATAAACACCACCTCCTCTCCCGCCTGAGCCAAGCGTCCGCCAAAATAGCCGCCGACACCCCCGACTCCGAAGACGGCGATGCGCATAGTACCTCCTCACAAAAAATGTTTGACAGCTCCCTGACTCGTGGCGTCTAACGCTACGCGTCAGGCGCCGCTGGAAGCCGAAGCGAGACACGAGCGGAGGCTGTAAGCGGTCGCCTGCACGCGAATGTTAGGCCAAGGCGCTGCCCAGGGCTAGCGGGAAGGCAAGATGCTCCCCTGATCCTACAGGGCCTCGCCCATCTCGCTATCGCATCTCCCAAGCAGGGCGCCACAGGAAAAGCCGACGTCACCCCCGATTGCCCTGTACATGACGCCCTCACGCCCCTTCGTAGGTGAAGGGAGAATAGTAGCCATTTTTCTCAGACAACTCTCACTGGAGCCCATGATCGCGGTAGCTCAAGTGCTGGGACTTCGCCACCACTGCGGGATGGCCAGGCGCGACGCACAGGGGGTGATTACTAATGGTAATGTCCGCTCCGCCTTGCCCTGCCAGGGCTTCAATCTCGGCTTCGGCGATGTCGGCAAGCCGCATGCGACGTCGTTTCCCCTCGGCGTGATAGTCAATGGCGACGCTCTTGATACCCAGCACCTCGCCGACATGAGACACCAACATCCCAGGATGCCCGCCCGCTTGGCCGGTAAAGATCTGGGTGAGCGCATGCTGCTGCGCCTCGTTCGCTTTGTCATCAAAATAGAGGGCCGCCTTCCACTTGACCTGCGCCATGTGTCCGGGAGAGTGGACCGCGAGCGCCACGTTGAGCCCATCGAGGGTGACATTGTCGAAGGAGCCCCGCTCGATATGCCACCCCACGAGCACGGTACATTCCCCTGTCGTCGGCGCACTCAGAAAGACGCAGGGACACGCCACCTCACAGTTGCATGGTACGTTCCTGCCAGTTGCCATTTTGCAGCCATGGTTGTCTCTCCTCCTTGGAGTTGGCACAATGGGCCGCACGCCTCACATGCGGGGCGTGCGGTGAGTGAGATCACTTCTTCCGAGGGTCATCAGCAGGGTTGACATAGGTGATACCCCACGGCCCCGTCCCATTGAGCTGCACGATCACCTCCTCGTTGGTCCACGCGAAATGGTTTGTCTTGGGTTGGATGATCATTAGGCCTCCCGGCCCCAAGGGCGAGGTCTTCTGGGGATCGAGCTTGTCGCCCATGCCCATATGGAAGGTGCCGGACAGGACGGTTACCCGCTCGATGGCCGGGTGCCAGTGGGCTGGAAGGCTATAGTTGGCGGGGAACTTGATGCGCACTGTAAAGGGAACCGCTTCGTTCATTGGCCCCTCGATCACCGCGATCTTTGCGCCCGGCGGCAAGGAGGGAACGTCGTTCCACTTGAGGTCACTCGGGGTGATCATCTGATGCCCCCCTGCCTGCGCCCAACTCGCAGACATGGCGATCCAGGAGCCGACGAGGACGACGGCTACGGTGTCGAGCCAAGATTTCATGGTGTTCTCCTTTCTGCATGGTACATGGGGCCAATCACAGGATGAAAGCGCGGGCATTGGTCCCGTTCATGCCCGGGCCTAACTAAAATTATGTATCCCAACCGATCCGGCAAAAGCATCGTGAAGTGATACATAATCCATAACTGGCGCGCCGCCGTCATGTCTCGTAATTATTTTACTATCAATGACTTGTGTATCATTTGCGTTGATAAAATGGGCGGGCAAAGGTATCAAAAAATGAGACATAAAACCGGGACACTGCCCGCCGCAGGGTCCCGGGTGCTGACAGCGCCTTGGGACGCGCAAGGCGAGGCCGTTTCTGTAGCCAGAAACAACTCAGAGGCACCACGCTCCTCACGGCGAAGCTCCCAAGAGATCCGCAGGGCTCCTGACCCCCTGGCCCCCGCGGCGCAGGACATGGGTGTAGACCATCGTCGTGCGGACGTCCTTATGGCCCAGGAGTTCTTGGACAGTACGGAGGTCATACCCGTCTTCGAGCAAATGGGTGGCAAACGAGTGCCGCAAGGGATGACCGCTCGCCGCTTTGGCGATGCCCGCCTGGCGCACAGCGGCTTTCACGGCCCGCTGCACCACCAGGTTGCTCACAGGATGCCGCCGGAGGATGCCGCGGTGCGGGTCCTGGGACCGTTTGGCTGCCTTGACCTCTTCTCGCCTCAAGGCCGCCGGAACCCGGTGAGGCGGCTTGGCCCGGACACCGCCGTCCAGCCAGCCAATGTCCTGCTGAAGCACGTGCTGCGAGAGAAGGCAAATGTCGCTTGGGGTGGAAGAGTTTTTGCTCCAGTAGGCCTCTTCGGTGCGCAGGCTATCATGCCGGGCGCGTATGGCATGGCGCACACGGTCGAGAAGTTTGGGGGGCTGGCCCCGAGAGTGAAGAGAGCTACCCAGGGCCATGGGATCCCCCTTGCCGGAAGGGATTAAATGACGGAAAGTTAGGAAGAGTATAGAGGAATTTGATCGATTTGGCAAGAAAAAATTTCTCAGTGTGTCGGCAAGGCGTGCCCGCCGAGGCGGCACCGCTATGGCATTCCCTGGGCGCGCCGGCCGCCGTCTGCCACCGCGGCTCGCGGCCAGGCCGCGCAGGGCCGGGCATGGTCTGGCGCAGCGGACCTCAGGCAAGGGCGGGCTTGCCGCGCGCGCTGTGGTTGGGCGCTGTGCCAGGCGGCAAGGGCGGGCTGGATCGGCGGGCTGCTTTGTGGCATGGTTATGGCAAGCGCCGTGGCCGGGCCGGCGGCCACGGCGGGCAGAAGGCGATAGCATAGACCTGGGCGCGAGGAGCAGGCAATGGGCGAGTGGTTCGAAAAGGTGACGTTTGGAGAAATGCTGGACCGGGTGGCGCGGCGCTTTGGCGAGCGCGAGGCGCTCGTGTTTGGCGAGCAGCGCTGGACGTTTGCCCAGCTCAAGGCCGACTGCGACCGGGCAGCGCGCGGACTCATACGGTGCGGCATTGCCCCCGGGGACAAAGTGGCGCTGTGGCTGCCCAACCGGCCCGAGTGGATCCACATCCTCTTTGCGGTGGCCAAAATCGGTGCCGTGCTCGTGCCCATCAACACCCGCTTCCGCACCGCCGACCTGGAGTACGTCTTGCGGCAGTCTGACAGCACCACCCTGATCACCACCGACCACTCCGGGCCGGTGGGCTACCTGGAGATGGTGCGCGCCCTGATCCCGGAGCTCGATGCCTGCCCCGACCCCCAGGCCCTGCGCACCGCGGCTTTTCCCGAGCTGCGCCGCGTCATCGTGGTGAGCGAGCAGGCCTACCCCGGCACGCTGCGCTGGCGCGACGTGGTGGCTGCCGCAGCGGCGGTAGACGAGGCCGAGCTTTTCGCCCGCCAGCAGGCGGTTGATCCCGACGGCACGGTGCTCATCATGTATACCTCCGGCACCACCGGCTTCCCCAAAGGCGTCATGCATTGCCACAATATCTTGCGCAACATCACCGACGAAGCCAACCGGCTGGCGGTGCGCCCCCGCGACGTCATCCTCATGTACCTGCCCCTCTTCCACGCTTTTGGCCTCTACGAAGGGCCGCTCATGTCGGTGGTCACCGGCGCGCGCCAGGTGCTCATGGCGCACTTCGACGCTGGCGAGGCGCTGCGCCTTATCGAGCGCGAACGCGTAACCTTGATCCACGGCTTCGACACCCACTTCCACGACCTCATGGCCCATCCGGCTTGCGCGCACACGGATCGCTCCAGCCTGCGCACCGGCATCCTCGCCGCCGGCCTCTCTAGCAGCGAACCGGTAGCCCGCCGCGCCCAGCGGCTCCTCTGCCCCACGGTGAGCGGCTGGGGCATGACGGAAGTGGGGGTGGGCGCCGCCCTGGGCTTTCTCACCGACAGCGAGGACGACCGCTGCCTGGCTTCGGGAGCGCCGCTGCCTGGCTACGAGTTCAAAGTGATCGATCCGCAAAGCGGCCAGCCCGTGCCCTACGGCACCCCCGGGGAGCTGTGCTGCCGGGGATATGGCGTCATGCAGGGGTACTACAAGAAGCCCGAAGAGACCGCCAAAGTCATCGATGCCGAGGGCTGGCTGCACAGCGGCGATATGGCCGTCATGCGCGAAGACGAAACCATCCGCTTCCTGGGGCGCTACAAAGACATGCTCAAGGTGGGTGGCGAAAACGTCGATCCCATCGAAGTCGAGGCCCTGCTGCTCCAGCATCCGGCGGTGGCGCAGGCGCAGGTGGTGGGGGTGCCGGACCCGCGGCTCAGCGAAGTGCCCTGCGCCTGCGTGGTGCTGGCTCCCGGAGCCCACGTGACGGCCGAAGAGCTGATCGCCTTCTGCCGGGGAAAGATCGCCAGCTTCAAGATCCCGCGCCACGTCCTCTTCATGAAGCGCTTCCCCATGACCTCCAGCGGCAAAGTGCAAAAGTTCAAACTGCGCGAGCTGAGCGTAAAAGAGCTGGGATTGTCGTAAGACCCGTGACGCCTGCGTCTCCCTGTGCAGCAAGGAGGAAACCGTGACGGCTGCCATCGACTTTGAAGCGCTGCTGCGTCCGCGCCGCATTGCGGTGATTGGCGCCACCGAGCGCCCGGACACCTGGGGCCACTGGATGCTGCGGGAGCTCTTGCACGGGGCGTTCCCGGGGCAGGTCTACGCGGTCAACCCGCGGGCCGGCACCGTGCTCGGCCAGCCTGCTTATGCCCGCGTCACCGAGATTCCCGACCCTGTTGACTTGGCCATCGTGACCGTGCCGGCGGCCGGGGTCTTCGATGTCTTGCGGGATTGCGTGGCCAAGGGCGTGAAAGTGGCGCTGATTGTCACCGCGGGCTTTGGCGAAGCCCGCACCGAGGGCCGGGCCCAGGAAGCACAAATGGTGGCTTACGCCCGTGCCCACGGCTTGCGCCTTATTGGCCCCAACGTCTCCGGGGTCATCAACTTGCACTACGGCCTCAAAGCGCACCCCGCCGACGGCCGCTACCTGCGCAAAACGCCGGTGACCTTTATCTGCCAGGGCGCCTACGCCATCACCGATATCGCCGCCCGCGAGGCCAGCCTGGGCCGCGGCTTTGGCAAGTTCCTGCACACCGGCAACGAGGCCGACGTCACGGTGGTCGACTTTCTCGAGTACTGCGAGCACGACCCCGAGACGCAGGCCATCTGCCTGTACATCGAGGGCCTGCGCCAGGGGCGCCGCTTCCTGGAAGTGGCGCGGCGCATCGCCCCGCACAAGCCCATTGTGGTGTTCAAAGCGGGCGTCACGCCTGAGGGCAGCCGGGCGGCAGCTTCGCACACCGGCGCGCTGGCAGGTGCCGCCGCGGTTTACCGCGGGGCGCTACGCCAGGCCGGGGTCATCCAGGCCTCCCACTTCGAGCTCAGCCTCACCCTGGCCCATGCCCTGCTGGAGCTGCCGCCGCTGCGGCAGCCCACCGTGGGCATCGTCACCCTGGGGGGGTCCTGGGGGGTCATGCTCACCGACGCTCTGGCGCAGCACGGCTTGCGCGTGCCGGAGCTGCCGGCAGCGCTGCAGGCCGAGCTGCGGCGCCTGGGCATGCCGGAGCGGGCCTCGGTGCGCAATCCCGTTGACTTCGGCGCAGCAGCGGGGAGTATCTCGCTAGAAGCCCGCTTGCAGATCGTGCAGCGGCTGCTCGACTGTGACGTACTGGGCGCGGTGGTGGTGCATGGCTACGGGGCGCCCGGCTTCTGGGGCGCCGAGGCGCCGGCCATGGTGCGGCAGCGCCTGGAAGAAGAAAAGGCGATGCTTCAGGGCTTGCGGGCCCTGCAGGCCCGTGCCTCCAAGCCCCTGGTGCTGGCCACCGCCATGACGCCGCTGGAGAGCCAGATCGTGCGGGAGATGATCGCCGAAGGGGTGCGCTTCCTGCACCGCCTCGACGACGTGGCTGCCGTGCTGGCGGCCCTGTACGAGTATACCGCGCGGCATGGCCGGGCTTGAAGCGGCCGCCGCTTTTCCCTACAATAGGCCTGCCCGCTGCGAGGATGGAAGATGCTGCCTGCCCAGCCGCCACGCCTGCTTGCCGGAATTCGCATCATCGACCTGACCTGGATTCTGGTCGGTGCCGGGGCAACGCGCCTCTTGGCCAGCATGGGAGCCGAAGTCATCCGCATCGAGCCCACCGAGGCGCGCCGCGTCGACCTGGCGCGCTACGTGCCGCCTTTTATTCCCGACACCCCTGGCCCCCCTGAGGACCCGTTTGGGACCGCGTACAGCGTGGAAGAGCGCTTCGACCGGGCAGGCTACTACTTCAACATCAACACCGGCAAGCGCGGTATCCGGCTCAACCTGGAGACGCCCGAAGGCAAGGCCCTCTTCCGGCGCCTGGTGGCCCTTGGCGACGTGGTTACCGAGAATTTTAGCGCCGGCACCATGGAAAAGTGGGGCTTTGGCTACCCGCAGCTGCGGGCCATCAAGCCCGACATCATTTACGTGCAGATGTCGGGGCTGGGCAACAGCGGGCCGCAGCGCCACTACATCAGCTACGGGCCCACAGCGCAAGCGCTCAGCGGCCTTAGCTACCAGTCGGGCCTGCCCGAGCCTTACCCGCCGGCCGGGTGGGGCTACTCTTACCTCGACCACACCGGGGCTTACTACGGCGCCATGGCCGTTTTGTGTGCCTTGCACCACCGCCACCGCACCGGCGAAGGCCAGTACATCGACCTGTCCCAGACTGGGGTAGGGCTGGTGCTGACCGGTACAGCGATCCTCGACGCGGTGGTCAACGGGCGCCCCACGACACGCACCGGCAACCGCTCGCCTTACCGGGCAGCCGCGCCGCACGGCGTCTATCCCTGTCAGGGAGAAGACCGCTGGTGCGCGATTGCCGTCTTTGACGACGAGGAGTGGCAGGCCCTGTGCCGCGCCATGGCCAACCCGCCGTGGACGGCCAGGCCCGAGTACGCCACCCTGGAGGGCCGGCTGCAGCACCAGGACCGCCTCGATGCCGAGCTGGCCTCTTGGACGCGCCAGTATCCGGCCGAAGAGGTGATGCAGCGCCTGCAAGCGCACGGGGTGCGCGCCGGCGTGGTGCAGACGGCGGCCGACAAGGTGCGCCGCGACCCGCAGCTGCAAGCGCGCGGCTACTTCGTGCCGGTGCGCCACAGCCGCTTCGGGCTGCTGCCGGTGGAGGGGATTCCCATGCGCTTTTCCCGCACCCCCATGCACCCAGGGGGGCCGATACAGCGCGGCGCCCCGCGCTGGGGAGAGGACAACGACTACGTGTACCGCCAGCTGCTTGGCCTTTCGGAGGCCCAAGTGGCCGAGTACCGGGCTAAAGGGATCATCTGAGGGAGGCGGCGATGGGCGAGCCGGCAGGACCGCTGGCAGACCTGCGCGTGCTGGAAATTGCCGACGAAAAGGGGGCCTACTGCGGCAAGCTGCTTGCCGCCAACGGCGCCGACGTGGTGAAAATCGAGCCACCCTGGGGCGACAAGAGCCGCACGTACGGGCCGTTCGTGCACGACCAGCCGCATCCCGAGCGCAGCCTTCACTTCTGGCACTACAACGTCAACAAACGCGGCATCACCCTCGACCTGCGCACCCCCGAAGGCGGCGAGATCTTTCGCCGCCTCGTGGCCACGGCCGACATGCTCGTGGATGCCACGCCGCTTGACTTCCTGCGGCAGTACCACCTGCACTACGAGGCGCTGCAGCCACTGAACCCCCGCCTCATCATGGTCTCGATCACCCCTTTTGGCCAAACCGGTCCTTACCGCCACTACAAGACCTCAGACCTTGTCCACCTCGCGCTGGGCGGGCAGATGGCCATTTGCGGCTACGATCCCGATGCCAGCGGCCACTACGACACGCCGCCCATCGCGCCGCAGATGTGGCACGCCTACCACATGGCGTCGCACTACGCCTTTTTGGGGCTGCTCGGGGCGCTGTGCTACCGCGACCGCAGCGGCGAAGGGCAGTTTATCGACGTCTCCATCCACGAGGCGTGCTGTTCCAATACCGAGATGTCGATGCCGTTTTTCATGTACAACGAGCTCGAAGTGCTGCGCCAGACCAACCGCCACGCGTTTCCTTACATCACCCAGCCGCTGTCGCACCGGGCCCGAGACGGCTACTACGTCTGGGCCGGCATCACCCCGGGGCCGGTTGGCATGCGCAAGGCAGCCCGCTTCCTGGTGGCGGTGGGGGCGGCGCCGCCAGAGGTGCTGGCGCGCTTTGCCGACGATGCCTGGGCCGACAGCCTGGAAGCGCGCCAGCTGCTTACCAGCTACATCCAGACCTACGTGGCCGCGCACACTGCCGAGGAGGTCTACCACGCCGCGCAGGCGCACGACTTGCCCTGGGGGGTGGTGCGTCGGCCCGAAGACAACCTGGCCGACCCTCAGTTCCAGGCGCGCGGCGGCTTTGTGCCCATTGCCCACGAAGGGCTGGGAGAGCTTCCTTACACCACGGCGCCGTGGCTGTCTGCCACCACTCCCTGGCGGCTGTGGCGCCGCGCGCCCACCCTGGGAGAGCACAACGAGGAGATCTACGGGGGCGAGCTCGGCATGACGGCAGCTACGCTGCAGCGGCTGCGTGCGGCCGGGGTCATCTGAGCGAAGGAGGGGGCTGTGGCTTCCGAGCGCTTCTCGCCACGCCGGAAATCGAAAACCCGGCGGCACACGCCTGAGTTTTTTGGGCGTTTTGACCCGCTCAAAGAGGAAATGGTGTGCATCCTGGCCCCTGACGGCACATGCAACGAGGCCCTGCGCCCGCCGCTATCCGACGCGCAGGTGCAGCAGATGTACCGCCAGATGTGGCTGCTGCGGCTTTACGACCGCAAAGCGATCGCCCTGCAGCGGCAGGGGCGCTTTGGCACCTACGCCCCCATGGAAGGGCAGGAAGCCAGCCTGGTGGCCAGCGCCCACGCCCTGGCGCCGCAAGACTGGATGGTGACGTCGTACCGGGAAACCGGGGCCATGTGGCTGCACGGCGTGCCGCTGAAGCAGCTGTCGCTCTACTGGATGGGCAACGAGTGGGGCAGCCACATGCCTGAAGGGGTGCGGGTCTTGCCCATATCCATCCCGGTGGGCTCGCATCCCCTGCACGCCGTGGGCCTGGCCTATGCCAGCAAGTACCGGGGCGAAAACAGCATCGCCATCACGTACTTTGGCGACGGCGCCACTTCTGAAGGCGACGTGCACGAGGCCATGAACCTGGCCGGCGTCTTCCAGGTGCCTTGCGTCTTTTTCTGCCAGAACAACCAGTACGCCATTTCGGTGCCCAGACACTTGCAAACCGCCTCGCGCACCATTGCCCAGAAGGCCCTGGCCTACGGCTTCCCCGGAGTGCTGGTGGACGGCAACGACATTTTTGCCGTGTACGCCGTGACGCGCGAGGCGGTCGAGCGGGCACGCCGGGGCGAGGGGCCCAGCCTCATCGAGGCCTACACGTATCGGCTAGGGGCGCACACCACTGCCGACGACCCCACCAAGTACCGCGACGAGGCCGAAGTCGAGGCGTGGCGCCAGCGCGATCCGCTGGTGCGGGTGCAGCGGTACTTGCAGCAGCGGGGTCTATGGTCAGAGGCGTGGGAGCAGGAGCTCCTCGCCGCCTGTGCCGCCGAAGTCGAGCAGGCGATGGCCGAAGCCGAAGCCGTGCCGCCGCCCCCACCACAGGACATGTTCCGCTACCTGTTTGCCGAGCTCACCCCGCCGCTGCGCGAGCAGGAAGCAGCGCTGCTGGCGTCGCTGCAGCAGAGGGGATAGGAAGGATGGAAAAGCGCACCCTGGTGGAAGCCCTCAACGAAGCGCTGCGGCTGGAGATGGCCGCCGACGAGCGCGTCATCCTGCTGGGCGAAGACATCGGCAAAGAAGGCGGCGTCTTTCGCGTCACCGAGGGCTTGCAGGAGCGGTTCGGCGCGGCCCGCGTGATGGACACCCCGATTGCCGAGTCGGGCCTCGTAGGGATGGCCATCGGCATGGCCATTGCCGGCCTGCGCCCGGTGGTGGAGATCCAGTTCATGGGCTTTCTCTACCCGGCCCTTGACCAGATCATCAACCACCTGGGGCGCATGCGCAACCGCTCCCGCGGCCGCTTTACTTGCCCGGTGGTGATCCGCGTCCCCTACGGCGGCGGCATCCGGCCTCCAGAGCACCACTCCGAAAGTACGGAAGCCATGCTGGTGCATACCCCCGGCATCCAGGTGGTGGTGCCGGCCACGCCTTACGACGCCAAAGGCTTGCTCATCAGCGCCATCCGCAGCCCGGATCCGGTGATTTTTCTAGAGCCCAAGCGCATCTACCGCGCCGTGCGCCAGGAAATTCCCGACGAGCCCTACACGGTGCCGCTGGGCAAAGCGCGCCTGGTGCAGGAAGGCAACGACGTGACGGTGATCGCCTGGGGCTCGATGCTGCACGAGGTGCTGCAGGCGGCAGAACAGCTTGCCGCCGAAGGGATTACCCTCGACATCCTCGACTTGCGTACCCTGTCGCCCATGGACGTGCCGGCCATTGTGGCCTCGGTGGAAAAGACCGGCCGCGCGGTGGTGGTGCACGAGGCGCCGCGCACCTGCGGCCTGGGGGCGGAAATCGTGGCGCAGATCAACGAAAAGGCGCTGCTGGCCCTGGAAGCGCCGGTGGAGCGCGTCACCGGCTTTGACACGGTGTTTCCGCTGCCGCAGCTGGAAAAGTACTACTTGCCCAATGCCGAGCGCATCGCGCAGGCCGTGCGGCGCGTCCTGGCCTTCTGACCCTGGGGAGAGGCCATGGCCTTCACCTTTCGCTTTCCTGACGTGGGGGAGGGGATCGTCGAGGGAGAAATCGTACGCTGGCTGGTGCACGAGGGAGACCGGGTGCAGCTTGACCAGCCCCTGGTGGAGGTGGAAACCGACAAGGCGGTGGTGGAGATCCCGGCGCCGCGCGCCGGCACCATCCTGCGCCTGGGCGCCCGCGAGGGAGAGAAGATCCGCGTCGGCGACGTGCTGGTGGTGATCGCCGAGGAAGGCGAGGCGGCAGAAGCCCCGCCCGCCCCGGCGGTGGTGGGGCGGCTGGAGAGTACGGCGCGCGACTTGCCGCCGCCACCGGAAGTGGCAAAACCGCAGGTCGCGCCCAAGCGGCGCCCCCTGGCCATTCCGTCGGTGCGCAAGCTGGCGCGGGACCTGGGGGTGGACTTGACGCAGGTCACCCCGACCGGGCCGCACGGGCGCATTCGCCGCGAAGACGTGCTGCGGGCGGCCGCGCCCGCGGCGGCGCCCGCGGCGCCGGCGGAAGAAGCGGAGCGGGACGCTTACGGCCCCATCCGCCGCCAGCCCCTGCCCGCCTTGCGGCGCACCATTGCCGAGGCGATGGTGCGGGCGGCGCAGACCGCGGTGCCCATCACCACCACCGACGAAGTGGACGTCACCGAGCTGGTCAGCCTGTGGCGGCGCAGCAAAGAGGCGGCGCAGCCGCAGGGGGTCAACCTCACCCTGCTGCCGTTTATCATGAAGGCCACGGTGGCGGCGCTGCGCCAGCACCCCCACCTCAACGCCACCTTGAGCGAGGACCAGCGGCAGCTGATCCTCAAGGATTACTACCACCTCGGCATTGCCACCGATACCCCCGACGGCCTCATCGTACCGGTGGTGAAAGACGTGGACCGCAAGGACCTTCTGACCCTGGCGCGGGAGGTGCAGCGCCTGGCCGAGCAGGCCCGCAGCCGGCGCATTGCCTTGGCCGAGCTGCGCGGCGCCACGTTTACCATCAGCAACTACGGGACGGTGGGCGGCCTCTTTGCCACGCCCATGCTGCACTTGCCGCAGGTGGCCATCCTGGGCGTGGGCAAGCTCGTCGAGAAGCCGCTGGTCCATGCGGGCACGGTGGCGGTGCGCTGGGTGCTGCCGCTGTCGCTTACCTTTGACCACCGGGCGCTGGACGGCGCAGCGGCCCAGCGCTTCCTCAACACCCTTATGGACTACTTGGCCGAGCCGTCGCGCCTGCTGCTGGTGCTGTAAGCGCTCAGCGGAAGGCCGGCATGACCTCTTCCACGTAAGCCTGCAAGGCCTCCCAGTCAAAAGGCGCGCGCAGGGCGATGTTGACGCGGGCGGCGCCCGCCTCGCGATACGCCCCGAGGCGATCGATGGTTTCCTGCACCGTGCCCATGAGGAAGCCCTCGGCGCGCGTGGCAAAGGCGCTACCCCACTGCGCTTCCAGGGTGCGCCGCAGGGCCCGTGCCTTGGCGGCGTCGGTGGCCATGTAAAAGCCCACGTTGACCGTGCGCACCAGGGTGGCCGGATCCCGCCCCTCGGCTTCGCACCAGCGGTCGAGCACCTGGCACTTGTGGCGAAAGGTCTCGGGCGAAATGTACGGCCCGTTCCAGCCGTCAGCATAGCGGGCGGCCAGGCGCAAGGTGCGCTTTTCGCCGTTGCCGCCGATCCACAGCGGCAGCGGCCGCTGCACGGGCTTGGGGTTGCAGGCGGCGTCGTGCAGCGAGAAGTACTTGCCGCGGAAGGTGCTGCGCTCGTTGTTCAAGAGGGCGCGGATCACCTGGATGCCCTCTTCGAGCAGGTCGAGGCGCTCCTTGATCGGCGGGAAGGGAATGCCGTAGCCCCGGTACTCGGGCTCGTGCCAGCCGGCGCCAAGGCCCACTTCCAGGCGGCCGTGGCTGGCGTGGTCGATGGTCACCAGGGCTTTGGCCAGTACGGCGGGATGGCGGTACCCCATGCAAAAGACCAGGCAGCCAACGCGCACCTGGCGCGTTTCGGTGGCCAGCAGGGTCAGGGCAGAAACGGCCTCGAAGGCATCGCCAGAACCGTCCACCGGGGGAGACTCGTAGAAGTGGTCCCAAACGGAGATCCAGTCAAAGCCGGCGCCGTCGAGGTAGCGCCACAGACGGCGCAGCTCGTCAAGGGAGCAGTTCTGCTGCCCGGTATGCACGCCAAAACGGAGCTGGGTCATTGCCACCACCCTCCACGGGACAAGAAAAGCCATAGCGCACTCAGCGCCATGGTAGCAGGAGAGGGCGCTCGACACAACGCCGTGTTGCCCGCCGCCGCGGGACTTTGCTATCCTTGCCGGCAGGCCGCGCGGCAAGCGGCGGCACGGAGGGTAGCGGCACGGAGAAAAGCGCATGCAGACGGAAGACATCCTCATCTGTCCTGGCCCCAACGAAATTGCCGACCGGGTGCTGCGAGCCATGCTGCGCCCCGGCGTTTGTCCTGTCTACGACGAGTTTCAGGAGTTTTACGAGCAGACCCTGGACTTGCTAGCCGCAGTCTTTCAGACCAAAAACCAGGTGGTGCCGCTGCCGGGCTCAGGGCGCAGTGGCCTGGAAGGGGCCATTACCAGCGTCCTGGAGCCAGGGGATCGGGTGCTGGCCATCGTCTGCGGCTACTTTGGGGAAGTGGCGGTGCGCATCGTCACCGCCCTGGGCGGCAAAGCCGACGTGTTTGCCTCTCCCTGGGGAGAACCGCTCGACCTGGAAGCGCTGGCCCAGAAGCTGGCCGCCGGCTCCTACAAGCTGGTCACCATGGTCCACAACGAAACGTCGACGGGGGCGCTTTACCCGCAGGTTGGGGAGGTGGCCCGCCTGGCGCACGCCCATGGGGCGCTGCTGCTGCTTGACGCCATTTCTTCCCTGGCCGGTGCCGAGGTGGCCACCGATGCCTGGGACGTCGACTTGGTGGTGGGCTGTAACCACAAGGCGATCGGCGCGCCGATCGGCCATGCCTATGTGGCCGTCAGCGAGCGGGCCTGGGAGGTCATGGCGCGGCGCCGCCAGCCCTGCGGCAGCGTGTTTGGCAACCTGCTGGCCTGGAAGGCCCGCCCTGACCCCACCGCCACCGGCGGCCGCGCCTGAAGCGGCCGCAGGGGGTATTTTCCGCCGTGCACCTCTTTTACGCCTTGCACGAGGCGCTCACCATGGTCCTTGAAGAAGGGCTGCCGGCGCGCTTTGCCCGCCACCGGCGCAACGCGGCTGCCTTTCGCGCCGGCATTGAGGCCCTGGGCCTGCACGTTTTTGCCCATCCCGAGGTGGTCTCGCCCACCGTGACCTGCATTCGCCTGCCGGCAGGGCTGTCGGCAACCGATTTCCTGCGCCACCTGCGCCAGGACCACGGCTTGACCACCCTGCCGGGGCTGGGGGAGTACCGGGAGAGCGTGGTGCGGGTCGGGCACATGGGGGTGACGGCCACGCCACGCGTCATTCTCCATGCCCTTTATGCCTTCGAGGACGTGCTACGCCGTTTGGGTCATGCCTGCCCGCCGGGGGCCGGCGTGGCACGCGCGGCAGCGGTGTACGCCGAAACCGACGGCGCGTAGGGGAGGGGAGAGGGGTGATCGACGGGCGCTTTCCCCGCTGCGGACGCTACATCAAAGTCGACCCCCGCACCCAGCCAACGGCCGAGATCTGTGCCCTGTTGCGGGAAGGGCGCATCGAGGAAGCCGTGCTGATTCCCTGGGGGTCAAACTACACGTTTCTGGTGGCCATGGAGGTGGGACTCTCGGCGCCGCTGCTGGCCGTTTACAAGCCACGCCGCGGCGAGGCGCCCTTGTGGGACTTTCCCGACGGCACCCTGTACAAGCGCGAGTACGCCGCTTTTCTCTTCAGCGAGGCCCTGGGCTGGCAGCTCGTGCCCCCCACGGTGATTCGCAGCGGCCCGCAGGGCATCGGCAGCCTCCAGCTTTACATCCACCACCGTGCCGAGGACGCCGACTACTTCGCCCTGCGCGAGACGCACCCGGACGAGGTGAAAGCGCTGGCGGTGTTTGACCTCCTTACCAACAACGCCGACCGCAAGGCCAGCCACTGCCTGCGGGACGAAGACGGCCGCCTCTGGGGCATCGACCACGGTCTGACCTTTCATCCCCAGCCCAAGCTGCGCACGGTGATCTGGGACTTTGCCGGCGAGCCGGTCCCCGCGGCGCTGCTGGCCGACGTGCGGCGCGTTGCCGGCGAGCTGGCCGCCGGCACGGGCCTCGCCTCGCAGCTTGCCCGCTCTGCTGCATCCCCTGGAAGTCGAGGCCTTGCAGGCGCGCATGGCGCGCCTGCTTGCCTGCCCGCAGTTTCCCGGCCCGCGCTCGCGCCGCAGCGTGCCCTGGCCGTTTTACTGAGCCCGCCGCTACAGGTTGACCTCCTGCGCCACCAGCTCGCGGTGGTAGGTGGCGTCGCCGAACATGAACTCGCAGAACTTGGCGCGCTTGAAGTAAAGGTGCATGTCGTGTTCCCAGGTGAAGCCAATGCCGCCGTGCACCTGAATGCCTTCGCCCGCCACGTTGCGGTAGGCGTCGCTGCAGTACGCCTTGGCCATGGAAACCGCCAGCGGCGCTTCCGGCACGTCCTCGTCCACCGCCCAGGCGGCGTAGTAGGCAGCCGACTTGGCCGACTCGACTTGCAGCAGCATCTCGGCACACTTGTGCTTGATGGCCTGGAAGCTACCGATGGGGCGTCCAAACTGCACCCGTTCCTTGGCGTAGGCCACACTCATGTCGAGCACGCGCTGGGCACCCCCCACCATCTCGGCGCACAGGGCCGCGGTGGCGATGTCCAAGACTTTCCTGACGATGGGCCAGCCGCCATCGAGGGGCCCCAGGAGGCGGTCGGCTTCCACCACCACGTTGTCAAATGTCACCTCGCACTGCTTGCGCGTCTGGTCCATCGTCTTGAGCAGCGTCGTCGACACCCCGGGCGCGGTGCGGTCAACGAGGAAAAGGCTGATGCCAAAGCTCTTGTCGCCGGCGTCCTTGGTGCGCGCCACGACGACGAGCACGTCGGCGATGTGGGCATCGAGGACAAAGAGCTTGGTGCCCGAGAGGCGAAAGCGCCCCTCTTCGGGAACGGCCTTTACCTCGCTTACCCCTTCGGCGTCGAAGCGGCCCGAGGGTTCGGTGAGGGCCAGGGTGGCCAGCAAGTCCCCGGCGGCGATGCGGGGCAAGTAGGCCTGCTTTTGCGCCTCAGAGCCGCCAATCAAGATGGCTTGGCCGGCCAGCACCACGGTGGAGAGAAACGGCGAGGGCAACAGGGCAGCGCCCATTTCTTCGAGAATAACGGTGAGGTCAACAAAGCCCAGGCCTTGGCCGCCGTAAGCCTCGGGAAACGCCAGGCCGAGCCAGCCCAGTTCGGCCATTTTCCGCCACAGGTCTGGCGAGTAGCCCCGTTCGTCTTCCATCAGCTGGCGCACAACTTGCGAGGGGCAGTGCTCGGCCAGAAAAGCGCGCGCCGTCTGCCTGAGCATCTCCTGTTCGTCGCTAAACCCGAAGTCCATGCTGTCTCTCCTTATCGCAGCGCACGGTCCGCCTCGCAGGTGGTCGGCAGGCACACGGACAAATGCCCTCAGCCACATCGGCTGAGGGCATGAGCCCGGAAGCTAGAAAATGGCCTGTTCGGTCTTTGGATCGAACAGGTGGCAGCGTTCCATATCGAAGTAGACCTGGATCTCGTCGTGCATTTTGGCGCGCAGCTGTGGCTCCATGCGCGCCGTGAAGGTGTAGCCCCGACACGACAGCTCCAGGATGATTTCCGCACCCAGCGGCTCGAGCACCTCGATGCTGGCGCGCAGCGGCACCAGGTACTTGCTGTCGAGCTGGCCGATATCGGAGATGTCTTCGGGGCGAATGCCGAAGACGACCTCCTTGTTTAGATACGCCTCCGCCCGCTTCGCTTTGTCCGGGGGCAGCGGCAGCCGCAGCCCCTTGAGGTCGACCAGCGTCTCGCCGTTTTCCTGCACCAGGCGGGCATCGAGGAAGTTCATCGGCGGGCTGCCGATAAAGCCGGCCACGAACTGGTTTGCCGGATGGTCGTAAACCTCCATGGGCGGCCCCCACCTGCTGGATGAAGCCGTCGCGCATGACGACGATGCGGTCGCCCATGGTCATCGCTTCCACCTGGTCGTGGGTCACGTAAATCATCGTCGCATCGAGGCGCTCGTGCAGCTTGATGAGCTCGGAGCGCATGTTGACGCGCAGCTTGGCGTCGAGGTTGCTGAGCGGCTCATCAAAGAGGAAGACCTCGGGCTGGCGCACGATGGCCCCGGCCCACCGCGACGCGCTGCCGCTGGCCACCGGAGAGCTGCTTGGGCTTGCGGTCGAGGAGTTCGCTAATGCCCAGGATCTCCGCCGCCTCTTTCACCCGGCGGTCAATCTCTGCCTTGGGCACTTTGCGCAGCTTCAAGGCAAAGGCCATATTCTTGTATACCGTCATGTGCGGGTAAAGGGCGTAGTTTTGGAACACCATGGCGATGTTGCGGTCCTTGGGTGGCACGTCGTTGACCAGGCGGTCGCCGATGTAGATTTCGCCCTCGGTGACGTCTTCAAGCCCGGCAATCATGCGCAGCGTCGTGGTCTTGCCGCAGCCCGACGGCCCTACCAGCACCACGAATTCTTTATCCTGGATGTCGAGATTTACGTTGTTCACGGCCACCACATTCGGCGGGAACCGCTTCACCAGGTTGCGCAAAATTACCTGCGCCATCGCTCCCTCCTCCTTGCGGCATTCCTCTCCTCTGGACCTGCAGTCGGCGTGCCGAAAGGCCTCCTTCCTGGTGGAATGCCCGTCTTCCCCGGGGGCGATTGTTTCACACTTCACCGGGCGTGTCAAGCCTCTCAAATTTGGCGTTTGAGCTCATAGCCGGCGGCCCTCGCGGTCCCAGGTATCCGGCGTGATGCCTTCGGCTTTGAGCTGGTACTTCATGGTGCGTTCGGTGCCCGTCTTGGGCAGCGCCTCGACAAAGCGCACGTAGCGGGGAACCATGAAGTAAGCCATGCGCGCTTCGCAGTAGCGGATCAGCTCTTCTGGTGCCAGCCGTTCTCCGGGCTGGAGCACCACGGCCACCATCACTTCGTCTTCTCCCAGTTCCGAAGGGATGCCGTAGGCGGCGCTTTCGAGCACTTTGGGGTGCTGGTTAATGATCTTTTCGACTTCGAAAGACGAGATATTCTCGCCGCGCCGGCGCATGAAGTCGCTCTTGCGGTCGACGAAGTAAAAGTAGCCGTCTTCGTCTCGGTAAGCGAGGTCGCCGCTGCGGATCCAGCCCCCGCGGGTCTTTTCCGCCGTGGCTTCCGGATTCTTGTAGTACTCGGTCAGCGTCGTTGCTCCCTTGGGCCGGTAAATCAGCTCTCCCACCTGCCCGGGGGGCAGCTCGTTGTCGTTTTCGTCCACCACCTTCATCTCGAACGTTGCGCCAGGTTTGCCCATGGAGCCGATTTTGCCGGCACTGTGGGCGTCGGGGTTGATGATGAACCCGCCCTCGGTCTGCGAGTAGAGCTCGATGATTTTAACGTTGAAGCGGCGCTCGAAGGCTTCCCAGATGTCGCGGGGGGCAGCGGCGCTCAGCGCCACGCGCAGGGGGTTGTCGGCGTCGTCGGGCCGCGGGGGTTGCTTGTAGAGAATGGGGATCATGGCGCCGAGAAAAAGGGTGAAGGTGGCGTGGTACTTGCGCACGTCGTCCCAGAAGCGGCTGGCGCTGAAGCGTTCGGCCAGGGCCACGCGGGTATCGGAGACGAGGGCCATCCAGACCATGTTCTGGCCGCCGATGTGAAAGAGAGGCAAGGGGTTATAGACCGCATCCTCGGCGGTGTAGCCGGTCATAATGGGCAAGACGAAGCCGCCGTAGCAGCGCGAGTGGCGGTGGATGACCCCTTTGGGCAAGCCGGTGGTGCCCGAGGTGTACATGATCGAGTCGATGTCGTCCGACCACACTTCTTTGAGCGGGCTGGTGGCCGGAGCAGTCAGCAGCTCCGCGAAGTCGATGGCGCCCGGCGGCAGGCGCGAAGGTCGCTCCCCCGCCGGGCCCCAAGACGATGAGGCGCTTGAGGTTCGACAGCTGCTCGCGGATCTCTTCCAGCGCTGGCAGGTAGCGGTGGCTGATCACCAGGGTCTCGGCGTCCGAGTGGTTGATGATGTAGGCCAGTCCCTCGCCTTTGAGCGCCGTGTTGAGCGGCACCGTAATGCCCCCCAGCTTGGCATTTCCCCACCAGACGTAGAGAAACTCTGGAGTGTTGGGGAGCATGACGCAGACTTTGTCGCCTTTCTTCACCCCCAGGGCTTCTAGGGCATTGCCCACGCGGTTGACCCGCTCGTCGAGCTGGTCGTATGTAATCTGCTCGTGCTCGGTGACGATGGCGATCTTGCCAGCGTTCATCGCCGCCTTGTCTTCCAGGATTTTGCCGTAGCTCTCCCACGACTCGTCCATGGTGTTCCAGAGCTCGGCAATTTTGGCCTCGATGTCGCTCGACATGCCTGGTCTCCCCTACTTAAGACGGCATCCGCTGCTGCCAGCGCCGCAGCAAGGCCTGATAGTCGGCCTCTTCGTCCATGTCATGCAGCACGTCGTCGGTGGCCATCGGCACTTCCAGCGTGTCCTCAGGATGGCCGCGCGTCACCAGGTGCAGGCCTTGCTCCGGCCCCAGCGCCAGCACCGCCTCTCGGTACGCCGCCGAAAGCACGATCGGGTGGCCGCGCTTGCCCTGGTACGTCGGAATGACGATCCCCTTGCCGCTTTGGACATAAGCCGTCAGCACCTGCATGACCGGCTCGAGTCCAAGATGGGGCTGGTCGACGAGGGCCAGCAGGTAAGCGTCGGGCGGTGGCACCAGGGCACGCAGAGCTGCCTGCACCGAGGTGGTCATGCCTTGACGGTAGTGCGGGTTGTACACGATATCGACAGGCAGCCGACCAAGGGCGGCGGCAATCTCAGCGGCGCGGTGGCCCAGCACGACCGCCACCCGCGCCAAAGGGGCACGCCGAAGCCCCTCGACCACTTGCTCGATCACCGTGACCGGCCCAAAAGGCAGCAGCGCTTTGAGCCGTCCCATGCGGCGGGATTCTCCGGCCGCCAGCACCACGCCCACCACATGCATCAGGAAGCCAGCATCTTGGCTGCAGCCTGGATGGCTTCGACGATTTTGACGTAGCCGGTGCACCGGCAGAGATTGCCGGAGATGCCGCGGCGGATCTCTTCTTCGCTCGGGTTGGGGTGGCGATCCAGCAGAGCCTTGGCGGCCAGAATCATCCCCGGCGTACAGAAACCACACTGCACCGCACCGTAGTCAACAAACGCCTTTTGCAAGGGGTGAAGCGTGTCCCCCTGCGCCAGCCCTTCGATGGTCACGATCTCACGGCCATCGGCCTCCACCGCAAAAATAAGGCAGGCGTCGACCGTTTTTGCCGTCGAGGAAGACCGTACAGGCCCCGCACTCTCCCTCGCCACAGCCTTCCTTGGTGCCGGTGAGGTGCAGTTCTTGGCGTAGCACGTGCAGCAGCGATTGCCGCGGTTCGACTGCCACTTGGTGCGTTTCGCCGTTGACCGTCAGCGTGATGAGGCGTTTCACCCTTTTCTCCTCTCAGCGCAACCCCAGCATGGCAAACGCTGCCTCCAGGCAGCGGCGGGTGAGGACAGCGGCCGTCTCCTGGCGGTAGGCCGCAGAGCAGCGCACATCGGAGATGGGACGACAGGCCGCAGCGGCCAGCCGCGCTGCCTCGGCCAGCCGCTCCGGGGTGGGACGCTGCCCGCGCAGGACTTCCTCTGCTGCCGTGGCCCGCAGCGGCGTGGGCGCCACCGCTCCCAGGCTGATGCGCACGTCGCGGCAGGCGTTCCCCTCGGCCCACGCCACGCAGCAGGCCGAGACCAGGGCAATGTCGATGGCGGTGCGGGTGCGGCGCGAGAAGCCCCAGCCGTGGCGGCCCTGGGGGGGAGGAAGCGAGACAGCCACCACCATCTCGTCCGGGCCCAGCACCGTCTTCCCCGGCCCCTGGAAAAAGGCCTCCACCGGGACGGTGCGCTCCCCGTGGGGGCCAGCGATGTGCACCGTGGCGCCGTAAGCAATCAGGGCCGGGGCGGTGTCGGCCGCCGGCGAGGCGTTGCACAGATTACCCACCACCGTTCCCCGGTGGCGCGTCTGCGGTGACCCTACCCAGCTCGCGGCTTCAGCCAGCGCCCCGTAGTGACGGCGTACTGCTGGGTGCTGCTCGACTTCGGCATGGGTGACCGTGGCCCCGATGCGCAGGCCCTTTTGGGACGAATACCGCAGGCCTGCGAGGCTGCGGATGCGCTTGAGGTCGATCACCACTTCGGGCAGCACCACGCGCTGCCGCATGCGCAGAAAAAGGTCCGTGCCCCCGGCCAGGAGCTTGGCTTGTCCTTGGTATTTAGCCAGTAGCCGCACTGCCTGTCGGGTTGTCTTGGGGGCAAAGTACTCGAAGTTTCGCAAGGTCGTCCTCCACGGAGATGCGCCTTCCCTTGGGCCGGAGCCCCTCAGGGTTCCGTCGCCGCCACGGGGTCAGGGTCGGTTTCTGGATGGTCAAGCAGGATCGCCATCACCGTCTCTCCCGCCTGGAAGGGCCGATCTTGCTGCGGCAAGACGAGCAGGGCATTGGCCCCCACCATCGACAGCAGGCGTCCTGAAGATTGCAGGCCCGTCGAGCGGGCCTTGTAACCACCGTTTTCCCGCCACACCACAGCGCGATGAAACTCGGGGCGACCGGCATCGCCGCGGATGGCTTCCGCCAGAGTCACCGGCACCCGCGGCCGCAGCAGCAGGCGATGGCCGCTCATCTTACGCAGCGCCGGCCGCACGAAAAGTTCGAAAGAGACCAGAGACGACACCGGAAAGCCGGGCAAGGCGAAGACCGGCTTGCCCTCCACGGTGGCAAACGTGAGGGGCTTGCCCGGCTTCATGTTCACCAGCCCGAAGTGCACTTGACCGCGCCGCGCCAGCAGGGGTTTGATGAGGTCGAGCTTGCCCATGGAAACGCCCCCCGAGGTGATCACCGCGTCACAGGTGGCCAGCGCCTCGTCGATGACCGCCGTGAGGGCCGCCTCCTCGTCAGGGGCGATCCCCAGCGACACGGGCTGGGCGCCGGCACGCCGCAGCGCCGCCATCAAGGCATAGCGGTTGCTGTCGCGGATCTGGCCCGGGCGCGGCGGCGTCTCGGGCTCGACGACTTCATTGCCCGTCGACAGCACCCCGACCCGGGGACGGGGGTAAACCAGGACCGAGGAGTGCCCCAGGCTGGCCAGAAGGCCAATTTCCTGGGGTCCCAGGCACGTGCCGGCCGCCAGGACGCGCTCGCCTTTGGCCACGTCCTGCCCCACGGGACGCACGTCAGCGCCAGGGGCCACAGGACGCAGCAGGGTCACCATGCCGTTGGCTTCCTGCGTGTCTTCGACCATGATCACGGCATCGGCCCCCGGCGGCAGCGGCGCGCCAGTGGTAATGCGGACGCAAGTCCCCGGTTCGACGCGCAGCCCGGCCACGTACCCGGCCGTCTGTTCGCCGATAAGGCGCCGGGGGTTGCTCGCATCGCGGGCAATGACGGCAAAGCCGTCCTTGGCACTGCACGGAAAAGGCGGGAGGTCTTCCTGGGCCACGACGTCTTGCGCCAAGACGCAGTCCAATGCCTCAAGCAGGGGCTGCACCTGGGGCGCCAAAGGCTGGACGTGGCGAAGGACAATCGCCAGCGCCTCCTCGGCGGTGATCATCGCGTATGCATGCATAACCTCTACACTTCAGCAAACGGGGTGGTTGCCGTTGGCGCGCAAGCGCGGTTCATACTTACCGTATTCGTCTCTCCCCGTCAACCCCCGGGTCGGGAAGGGCGGCGATGGCGGCAGCGGCCTCCAGCGCCAGCGCGACCGCTTGCTGGCAGGCCTGGCGCAGCGAGGGAGCGCCAAAGCCCGGGCGCCAGACGGGGTGATAGCACTCATCGGAGACAACCAGCAGCGCTGCCACCTCGCACTGGCGATACCTGGCCACGGCAAACAGCGCCGCCATCTCCATGTCGACCGCCGCGACGCCTGCGGCCTGAAAGCGGCGGATCTTGGCGCGGGTCTCGCGGTAGGGGGCGTCGGTGGTCCAGATCACCCCCGGGTGCAGGCGCAGGCCGCCGCCGTGCGCCTGCGCCTGCAACACGGCAGTGAGGCGCTCGGCCGCCGCGGGCTCGACCGTGGGCGGCAAGTAGTGGTAAGATGTCCCCTCCTCGCGGAGGGCCCGCGTGGGAAGAAAGAGGTCCCCAATGCGGAGCTCGGGCTGCAGGGCGCCGCAAAAGCCCAGGTACAGGAAGCGCCGCCCTCCCAAGGCAATAAGCTGCTCAAGGAGCATCGCCGCCATCGGCGCCCCCATGGGCGAGGCGATGCAGGAAAAAAAGGCGCGTTCGGGGTTGTAGAGGGGCTGGTGCAACACCCGCAGGGCGGCGGGCGCCGGCGTGCCGCACTGGCGAAAAAGGCGCCGGGCCAGTGGGGGGACGAGCGACACGATCACCGTGGGCCGCAGGCCGAGGTCGGCCGCCGTGACCTGGTGATGGCGAAGCACGTGCGCCATAGAAACCGTGGGGTCAAGATAGGCTCGCTTCTGGGCACAGAAAAAGCGCTGCGGGACGTGGCGCCTCACCATGGAACACCTCCCTTTGCCTTGTAAGCGGCGGCAAGCCAAAGCACCACGGCGGTCTGGGGTTTGACAGCGGTGCACGGCTTGTGCTACGCTGCCGGCGCGGTTTCTCTGGGGCGCGGCGCCTCCCCTGGGTTAAAATTGGAGAAGCAAGGCCTCGCCCTGCCCGATGCCGAGCGCGCTGCCAAAGTTAAACGCGCTGCCGTCGTCTTGCAAGCCAAAGGGGGTGCTACACGCAGGCCACCAAAGCCGGGTTGCCTGCGGGAGGGCGGACCCCGTGCCGCGTTGGTCGCTTGACAGTAGCGAAAAGGGTGCGTATATTTTGTGGTGATCCTACTTCAGAGCCCCCATGCAACCAGAACGCTCCACAGCCTTCGGAGAGCCCCTCTGATGTAGGGCCATAGCCTCTGCAAGGAGGAGAGGGGCGATTACAAAAACGTTAGGGTCAGTTGCCTCGAACGATTGGCTACCGAGGGTTGTCTCTATCCACGCCGCAGCGACAGGTGAGGAACGCGCTCCCCTGTGTGCCTTGAAAGAAACGATCTTGTCCACAAGAGGGGACACGCCCCGACACAGGTAAGGCGGGTCGTGCTGTGCGGCACAGGGTGGCGCGACCTCGGAGGGCATCCCTGCGTTAAGGAGCACGAACCTTCCCCGTTTGCCAGATGGCCCAACTCCGTGCGCATGTGAGGAGAGGGAACATCGGCAGGCCCGCGGCAGCGTCTTCCGCGGACGTCGGCAGGGCTGCTGCGGGGTGATGGCCTTGGGCAAGAGGGCTCAAGTGCCTTGGTGTGTGGTGGCTCAGACGGTTTCGGCTGGCTCGCAGTGGCCAGTGAGGAGGTGGAATGTAACGATGCCTAAGGAGATGACTGCACCCGCAACCGAAAAGGACCTTGAGGTGATCAACATCGCCAGACTCAAGGAGATGACAATCCCCGAGCTTTCTGAAATTGCCAGACGGCTGAACGTCAATGGCACCAGTGGCCTGCGCAAACAAGACCTCATTTTAAAGATCCTCGAAGCGCAGACCGAGCGCAACGGTCTGATCTACGGCGAAGGGGTTTTGGAGATCCTCCCCGACGGATTTGGCTTCCTGCGCTCGCCGAGTTACAACTACCTGCCAGGGCCCTGATGACATCTACGTGTCGCCCTCGCAGATCCGGCGCTTTGATCTCCAGACGGGGGATACGATTTCCGGGCAGGTGCGACCGCCCAAGGAAAACGAGCGGTACTTCGCCTTGCTCAAGGTGGAGGCGATCAACTACGAAAGCCCCGAGCGCGCCAAGGAGAAGGTGCTCTTTGATAACCTGACGCCGCTTTATCCTTGCGAGCGCATCCGCCTGGAGACGGAAAACGGCGACATCTCCACGCGCATCATGGACCTGCTGACGCCGATCGGCAAGGGGCAGCGTGGCCTCATCGTGGCCCCGCCGCGGACCGGCAAGACGATGCTCTTGCAGTCCATTGCCCACAGCATTGCCCGCAATCACCCGGAAATCATCCTAATTGTCTTGCTCATCGATGAGCGCCCCGAGGAAGTGACCGACATGCAGCGCTCGGTCAAAGGCGAAGTGGTCAGCTCCACCTTCGACGAGCCGGCGTCGCGCCACGCGCAGGTGGCGGAGATGGTGCTCGAGAAGGCCAAGCGCCTGGTCGAGCACAAGCGCGATGTGGTCATTTTGCTCGACAGCATCACGCGCCTGGCGCGGGCGTACAACACCATCGTGCCGCCCAGCGGCAAGGTGCTCTCGGGTGGGGTGGACTCCAACGCCCTGCAGAAGCCCAAGCGCTTCTTTGGGGCGGCGCGCAACATCGAAGAAGGGGGCAGCCTGACGATTATCGCCACGGCGCTCATCGATACCGGCAGCCGCATGGACGAGGTCATCTTCGAAGAGTTCAAGGGCACCGGCAACATGGAGATCTACCTCGACCGGCGGCTGGCAGACAAGCGGGTCTTCCCGGCTATCGACGTCAACCGCTCCGGCACGCGCAAGGAAGAGCTGCTGCTCAGCGAGTACGAGCTCAACCGCGTGTGGATCCTGCGCAAGGTCTTGAACCCGCTGAGCACCGTCGACAGCATGGAGCTGCTGATCGAGAAGATCAAAGAGACAAAGAACAACGCCGAGTTCCTGGCGGCCATGAACAGCTAAGGCCAAGCGACGGCTTGTCACCGAGCCGCGCGTGTGGTATGCTCAAGGCCGAGCGGACGCCCTCTGCAGACAAAGGACCGCCCGTATGAAGGCAGGCATTCATCCTCAGTATGTCGAAACCGTGATTACCTGTGCGTGTGGCGAAACGTTTCGTACCCGCTCCACGGTGCCCAACCTGCGCGTGGCGATTTGTTCCAAGTGTCATCCGTTCTTCACCGGCCGCCAGAAGCTCGTCGACACAGCGGGCCGGGTAGAGCGCTTTGAGCGCAAGTACGGCAAGGCAGCCGGCAAGCGCGGTACGTCTTCATGAGTCCCTATGCTGGAAAAACTCTCTGCTCTTGAGGCGCGCTATGAGGCCCTCACTGCCCAGCTGAGCGACCCGGCGGTGCTGGCCGATCCCGAGGCACTGCGGCGCTATGCCAAAGAGCAAGCCGAGCTGCGCCCGGTGGTGAGTAAGTACCAAGCGTATCGCCAGCTGGCGCGGGAGCTCCAGGAGCACCAGGAACTTCTTGCCTCCGAGCCGCTGGAAGCCGACTTTGCCGCCCTGGTGAAAGAGGAAGTGGCAACCCTGCAGCGCCGGTTGGCGGCACTGGAAGAAGAGCTGCGCTTGCTGCTGCTGCCGCGCGATCCCAACGACGAACGCAACGTCATTCTCGAAATCCGGGCCGGTACGGGAGGGGAGGAAGCGGCCCTTTTTGCCGCCGACCTCTTCCGCATGTACACGCGCTACGCCGAGTCGAAGCGGTGGCGCGTGGAAGTGCTGAGCTCCAGCCCCACGGAAACCGGAGGGTTTAAAGAAGTGATCGCCCTCATCGAGGGCAAAGGGGCATACAGCCGCTTGAAGTTTGAAAGTGGCACCCACCGCGTGCAGCGGGTTCCCGAAACCGAAGCGCAGGGGCGCATCCACACCTCGGCGGTCACCGTGGCCATTTTGCCAGAAGCCGAGGAGGTGGAAGTGGACATCGATCCCTCGGACCTGCGCATCGACGTCTTTCGGGCTTCCGGGCCAGGGGGGCAGCACGTCAATACCACCGACTCGGCGGTGCGCATTACTTATGAGCCCAAGGACCGCAAGGACCTGCGCATTGTGGTGACCTGCCAAGACGAAAAGTCGCAGCACAAAAACCGGGCCAAAGCGATGAAGGTCTTGCAGGCGCGCCTTCTTGACTTCTTGCAGCGGGAGCGACAGGCGCAGATCTCTGAGCAGCGGCGGGCCCAAATTGGCACCGGTGACCGCAGCGAGCGCATTCGCACCTATAACTTTCCCCAGGGGCGAGTGACGGACCACCGCATCAACCTCACCCTGTACAAGCTCGGACAGATCCTCGAGGGCGACCTCGATGAGCTCATCGAGGCGCTGCTCTTGGCCGAGCAAGCGGCGAAGCTACAGGCCATAGGCAGTGCAGAACACCGTTCGTGAGGTGCTGCGCGCCGCGGTTAGCACCCTCGAAGCGCACGGCGTTCCCGAAGCACGGGCAGCCGCCGAGATCCTGCTGGCCGAGGTGCTGGCAATTCCGCGCTCACACCTCTACATCGAGGCCGGCCGTGTCTTGACCCCGCAGCAGCAGCGGTGCTACGCCGAGCGCCTGCAGCGGCGGATGCGGCGCGAACCGGTGCAGTACATTACCGGGAAGCAAGAGTTCTGGTCGCTGGCGTTTCGCGTCACGCCGCAAGTGCTTATTCCTCGCCCCGAAAGCGAGCTGCTGGTGGCTCACGGCCTGCGCTTTGCGCGCCAGTGGCAAGCGGCGCGAGGGGAGGAGCCGCTGTGGCTCCTCGACGTGGGGACCGGGAGCGGCAACTTGGCGATCAGCCTGGCGGCAGCCTTGCCGGCAAGCCGGGTCTGTGCCATCGACCTTTCGCTGCCGGCCCTGCGGGTGGCCCAAGACAACGCCCGGCGGCTGGGGGTGGCGGCGCGCGTGACGTGGCTGTGTGGCGACTTGCTCACTTCCTTGCGCCCCGGCCTGCGGCGTTTCGCGCTATGCGTAGCGAATTTGCCTTATGTTACAGAAGAAGAATGGGAGCAGCTGGCGCCGGAGGTGCGCGAGTATGAACCGGCGGTGGCGCTGGTGGGCGGCAAGGATGGGCTGGCGCTCATCCGGCGGCTGATTGCCACCTGCGGCGAGGTGCTGGCGCCAGGGGGTCGGCTGTTGCTAGAGGTGGGGTGGCAGCAGGCCGCTCAGGTGCTTGCCGCCTTGCAGCAACAGGGACAGTTTGGCGCCATGGGCGTGTACGAAGACTTTGGCGGTATCGCGCGGGTGGTGTGGGCGGAAGTGCGCTAGGAGGCGGGCGTGCAGCGCATGGTCATCGAGGGGGGCTATCCCTTGCGCGGCCAGGTCGCGGTCAGCGGCGCCAAAAACGCCGCCTTGCCGCTCATGGTCGCCGCCCTCTTGACCGACGGCCCCTGCGAGCTTGCCAACGTCCCGGCGCTGGGGGATATCCGCACCATCGGCGGGCTGCTGCAGCAGCTCGGCGTGCGCGTCGAGGACTTGGGAGGCGGCAAGGTGCGCGTCAATGCGGCGCGGCTCTCAGGCTACGAAGCCCCTTATGAGCTCGTAAAAACGATGCGCGCCTCGGTGTTGGTGCTGGGGCCACTGGTGGCGCGCTGCGGCCAGGCGCGTGTGTCCCTGCCCGGCGGCTGTGCCATCGGCGCGCGGCCCATCGACCAGCACCTCGCCGGCCTGCAGGCTCTGGGGGCAGAGATCAAGCTCGAACACGGCTATATCCACGCCTGGGCCCGGCGGCTGCGCGGCGCCGACATCCGCCTGCGCCTGCCCACGGTCACCGGCACCGAAAACCTCATGATGGCGGCGGCACTGGCGGCGGGACGGACGCGTATCACCCCGGCGGCCCGCGAGCCCGAAGTGGTGTGCCTGGCCGAGGTGCTCAACCGCATGGGGGCGCGTATTCGCGGCGCGGGGAGCGAGACGATTGAAATCGAAGGGGTAGCCCACCTGTCGCCTTTCCAGCATACGGTCATTCCCGACCGCATCGAGGCGGGAACCTTTGCCGTGGCGGCGGCCATTACCGCCGGGGAAGTCACGATCACCCACTGCCGGCCCGACCACCTGGGGGCGGTCATCCGCAAGCTGCGCCAGGCCGGGGTAGAAGTCGAAGCCGGCCCCACCACCCTCGCCGTACGCTGCAAGGGGCCCTTGCGCCCGGTGCGGGTCACCACGGCGCCTTACCCGGGCTTCCCGACGGACATGCAGGCGCAGCTGACCGTGCTGATGACGCAGGCTGAAGGCATCAGCGTCATCCGCGAGACGATTTTCGAAAACCGCCTGATGCACGTGGCCGAGCTGCGGCGCATGGGGGCCCACATCGCGGTGCGGGGCCAGGTGGCCACCGTCTACGGCGGGACGCCGCTCAGTGGGGCAGAAGTGATGGCCACCGACCTGCGCGCTTCGGCCTGCCTGATTCTGGCCGGCTTGGCCGCCCAGGGTCGCACCGTGGTGTCGCGCGTCTACCACCTCGATCGCGGCTACGAGGCCATCGAAGAGAAGCTCGCCCTCCTGGGGGCACGGATATGGCGCGAGAGGGCATGAACGAGCTTACGGTCGCCTTGCCGCGGGGGCGGATTCTGCCTGGGGCGCTGGCCCTTTTGCAGCGGGTGGGCTTTGACTGCCAGGCGATGGCGGCCGAGAGCCGCCGCCTGCTGTGGCCGTTTCCCGAGCGCGGGGTGCGCTTTTTGCTGCTGCGCGGCACCGACATTCCCACCTACGTCGAGTACGGGGCGGCCGACCTCGGCATCGTCGGCAAAGACATCTTGCTCGAGCAGCAAAAGGACATTTACGAGCCCCTGGACCTGCGCTTTGGCTTCTGCCGCCTGGTGGTGGCCCGGCCGCAGGCGCCGCGGCGCCCTACCGACGTCTTGCACTGGTCCAACATCAAAGTGGCTACGACCTTTCCCCGCCTGACCGAAGCCCACTTCAGCAAAAAAGGGGTACAGGTAGAAATTATCACTTTGGGGGGGGCGGTGGAGCTCGCCCCGCTGGTGGGCCTGAGTGACCTCGTCGTCGATCTTGTGCAGACAGGCCGCACCTTGCGCGAAAACGGTCTCGTCGAAGTAGAAGAAATCTTGCAGTCCACGGCACGGCTGGTGGTCAACCGTGCCAGTCAAAAGACCAAGTTCGAGCGCGTGTCGCAGTTCATCCACGAGCTGCGCCTGGCTCTGGAGGCGTAAGATGGCCCGCTGTGCCCGCGTGCATCGCCGCACCGCTGAAACGGACGTGACCGTGGTTCTGGAGCTCGACGGCCAGGGCACGGCACGTATCCAAACCGGGATTCCTTTTCTGGATCACATGCTGGGCATGATCGCCCGCCACGGCTTTTTTGACCTTGAGGTGACGGCCAGCGGCGACGTGGCCGTCGACTACCACCATACGGTCGAAGACGTGGGGATTTGTCTGGGGCAGGCCTTCCACCAGGCCATGGGCAGCAAGGAAGGGATGCGCCGCTACGCCTCGGCGAGCGTGCCGCTGGAAGAGACCCTGGCCTCGGCGGTGGTCGATTTTTGTGACCGTCCCTACTTGGTGTACAACGTGGCCATTCCGGCGGGGCGCATCGGGACGTTCGACGTCGAGCTGGTGGAGACGTTTTTCTTGGGCTTTACCAGCCACAGCCGGGCCACGTTGCACCTCATTTTGCACTACGGGCGTAATCGGCACCACATTGCTGAGGCCCTCTTCAAAGCCTTTGGCCGCGCGGCGGATGAAGCGACGCAGCGCGATCCGCGCTTGCGCGGGCTGCTGACGACCAAGGAGGCCTTTGGTTAAACCATGATCGCCATTGTGGATTACGGACGGGGCAACCTGGGCAGCGTGCAGCAGGGCTTTGCCCGCCTTGGGGTTGAGACTCGCGTCAGCGCCGATCCCGAGGAAGTGGTCCGCGCCGATGCCGTGGTGTTTCCCGGCGTCGGGGCGTTCCGCGATTGCCTGCACCACCTGCGGGCCCGCGGGCTCGACGAAGCCCTGCGGGCCGTGGTGCAGGCCGGCCGCCCACTGCTGGCCATCTGCGTCGGCATGCAGGCCCTGCTCAGCGAGAGTGAAGAGTTTGGCCCCTCGCCGGGTCTGAACCTGCTGGCCGGACACGTGCGGCGCTTTCCAGAAGCCACCCCGGCCGGGCGCTTGAAAGTGCCGCACATGGGCTGGAACCAGCTCCACTTGCGGCGCCCTTGCCCGCTGCTGGCCGGCGTTCCAGAAGGTGCCTACGTTTATTTCGTGCACTCGTACTATGCGGTGCCGTGTCAGGAAGAGGTGGTGGTGGCCACCACCGACTACGGCCTCGACTTTGCCTCGGTGCTGTGGCACGACAACCTCTACGCCACCCAGTTTCATCCTGAAAAGAGCCAGGGCTGGGGGCTGCGCATCCTGGAGAACTTCGTGACGCTGAGCCGGGGGAAGCGGCCGTGCAGGTAATTCCGGCCATTGATTTGCGCGGCGGCCGCTGCGTGCGCCTGGTGCAGGGGCAGGCCGCGCGGCAGACGGTCTACGATACCGATCCAGTGAGCGTGGCCCAGCGCTGGGCCGAGGCCGGGGCCCCGCGCTTGCACGTTGTCGACCTCGACGGGGCGTTCACCGGGAAAATGCACAACCTGGCTGTGATTGCGCAGCTGGCGCGCAGCGTGGCAATTCCGCTCCAGGTGGGCGGGGGAATCCGGGATCTGGCGACGTTGCAGGCGGTGTTTGACAGCGGCGTGCAGTGGGCCGTGCTGGGGACGGCGGCGGTGGCGCAGTGGGAGTTCCTCGAGGCGGCGGTGGCCCGCTTCCCCGGCCGGGTGTGTGTGGGCATCGACAGCCGCGACGGCCGCGTGGCGGTGCAGGGCTGGCAAGAGACGGCCGCCGTGACGCCGCAGGCGGTGGCCGCGCGCGTGGCGGCGCTCGACATCGCGGCGATCATTTACACCAATATCTTGCGTGACGGCACCTTACAGGGCCCTGACCTCTCCGGCATTGCTGCCCTGGCCCAGGGGGTCTCGGTGCCGGTGATTGCCTCGGGAGGGGTGGCGACGCTGGAGGACTTGCGGCGGCTGGCAGCTCTGCAGCCGCTGGGGGTAACGGGGGTCATCGTCGGCAAGGCCCTCTATGAGGGCCGCTTCAGCTACCAGCAGGCACAGGCTGCCGTGCAAGCGGAGTAAACGGTGCTCGCCAAGCGCATCATCCCGTGTCTCGATGTCAAAGACGGTCGTGTTGTCAAGGGGAGTAAAATTTGTTTCGCTGCGCGACGCCGGAGATCCGGGGTAGCGGCGGCGCGGGGCTTACGACGCCCAGGGGGCCGATGAGTTGGTCTTTCTCGACATTACGGCCTCGTACGAAAAGCGGCGCATTCTCATCGAGGTCGTCCGCCGTACCGCCGAAAGCATCTGCATGCCGTTTACCGTCGGCGGCGGCATCACCACGGTGGCAGAAATCCGCGACCTCCTGCGCGCTGGCGCCGACAAGGTGTCGCTCAACACCGCCGCCGTCCGGCCGCCCCCAGCTGGTGCGCGAGGCGGCAGAGGCCTTTGGCAGCCAGTGCATCGTGGTGGCCATCGACGCCAAGCAGCGCCCCGCGGGCGGCTGGGGAAGTCTATACGCACGGGGGGGCGCGTGGCGACGGGGAAGGGATGCCGTGGCGTGGGGCGCAGCAGGTGGCCGCCCTGGGCGCCGGGGAAATCCTGCTCACCAGTATGGACCGCGACGGCACCCAGGCCGGCTACGATCTCGCCCTGACGCGGCCGCGTGGCCGAAGCCGTCCCGATTCCTGTGATCGCCTCGGGGGGGGGCTGGCTCGCTTGCCCACCTCTACGAAGGCCTAACCGTCGGCGGGGCCGATGCCGTGCTGGCGGCGTCGATTTTTCACTTTGGTACGTACACCATCGCCCAGGCAAAGCAGTACCTGCAAAGCGCGCGGCGTCCGTGTACGCTACGAGCCCCTGATGCCGGGAGACCCCAAGCCGTGCCACACGCCATAGACACCCTGCGCTTTGGTCCCGACGGCCTCTTGCCGGCGCATCGTGCAAGACGCCCGCGACGGGACGGTGCTCATGCTGGCCTACATGAACCGCGAGGCGCTCGAGCGGACGCTACAAACCGGGTATGCACACTTCTGGAGCCGCTCGCGCCAGGCCCTGTGGCGCAAGGGAGAAACCTCTGGCCACGTGCAGCGCGTCAAGGCCCGTCTACTACGACTGCGATCAAGACGCTCTGCTGCTTCAGGTCGAGCAACAAGGCGTGGCGTGCCATACGGGTCAGCGAACATGCTTTCATCGCGCCCCTGGTGGCGCCGGCGGCCCGATGCCGCGCCGCCGCGCGCGCACCTGCTGGCGGCGCTGTACGAGCGCATTGTGGAGCGCCAGGAAAGCGGCACGGAGGCGTCGTACGTCTGGCGGCTGACGCAGCGCGGCCAGGACGCCATTTGCAAGAAAGTGGTCGAGGAAGCCGCCGAAGTGGTGCTGGCATCCAAAAATGGGGCCAGACCGGAGCTGGTTTACGAAATGGCCGACCTCTGGTTTCATACCCTCGTCTTGCTCGGCACCCACCGGGTGCCGCCGGACGAGGTGCTGGGCGAACTGCAGCGGCGCTTCGGCAAGCCCGGTGGCGGCAAGCCCGCGGCGCCTGGCGGCGTCCAGCCTGCGGAGCCGGCCGGCTCCTAGAGACGGGGCGGCTCGCTTGCGGTTCCAGAGACACGACTCCTTGCACGTGTCTTCGGTTCCTCTTATAATAAGAGGTTATGCGAAATCCCCGGGCTTAAACTGCCAGGGATGACCTCGTATACGGTCGTGCGGGCTGGAATGCGGGGAAGGGAAACTGGCGTCTTGGTGACAGGGAGAGGAGGTCCGTATGCCAGGTGTCCGGGTGCGGGATAGCGAATCCTTTGAGAGCGCCTTGCGGCGCTTTAAAAAGCAGTGTGAAAAAGCCGGCATCCTTTCGGAAATTCGCAAACGCGAATACTACGAAAAGCCGAGCGTGCGCCGCAAGCGCAAGCTCATTGCGGCGCGCAAAAAAGCCGCAAAAGTCCGTCAGCTCCTGGGCATGTGAGGGCACTTATGTCCTTACGTGAGCGGCTGCAAAGCGAAACGATGCAGGCCATGAAGCGGGGGGAACGCGAGCGGGTCTCGACGCTGCGGCTGCTCAGTGCTGCTCTCAAAAATCGCGAGATTGCTTTGGGAAGGCCGCTTGCCGAAGCAGAAGAGCTGGAAGTGGTGCAAGCGGCGGTGAAACAGCGACGCGAAACCATCAACCTTGCCCGCCAACACGGCCGCGAAGAGATTGCCCAAAAGGAAGAGCGTGAACTGGCGATTCTCGAGGCCTATCTCCCGGCCCCGCTGAGTGAAGAAGAGCTCCGGCAGCACATCGAGGCGGCGATTCGTGACGTGGGGGCTTCCTCCCCCCAGGACGTCGGACGCGTGATGCGCGTCTTGATGCCTGCCTTGCGGGGGCGGGTGGCGGGAAGCGAGCTCAATCGCCTGGTGCGCGAGCGCTTAACCCGTGGCAGCTCATGAGACGAAGCGCGATCTCCCAGCCTGCGGGGCGGCTCCCCGAGAGGGGGTGGCGGTGAACGCCCACGCGGCGGAAGCCCTTGATTTTGCCGAAATCAAGGAACGGCTCCGCGCCCACGCCGTGACCCCGACGGGCCAGCGTCTTGCCGAGCAGCTCGCAGCCCCGATGGGACGCGGCCGAGCTGGCGGTGGCGCAGCAGGAAACCTCGGAAATGGTGGCGTTGCTCGCCGCCGATGCCGCCCCGCCGCTTGGTCCGCTTCCGGATATCGCCCCCTACCTGGCGCAGGCGCAGATTGCGAGGGTTTTACCTCGAAGGGTGGCAGTTTCTCGAGGTTGCCGCCTGCCTCGAGGTGAGCCAGCGCCTGCGGCGCTACGCGCGCACGGCGGCCCCGCACGCCCCGCTGCTGGTGCGTCGCCTCGAGCGCCTCCCCGACTTGGGCTTGCTGCTGCGGGAAATCCGCCACACGGTTGATGAAAAAGGGCACGTGCGCGACCATGCCAGCCCGGCGCTGGCCGCGGTGCGCCAGCAGCTCGGACGGCTGCGCGCCCGCATCGAGCGAGTCTTGCACGACACCCTGACCGCCTACGCCCCGCTGGTGCAGGAACCCGTCATCCGGCTGCGCAACGACCGCTTCGTGTTGCCGTTTAAGGCCGCCCATCGCCAGGCCCTGGCGGGCATCGTGCACGGCGAGTCGGCCAGCGGCGCTACCGTGTACCTGGAGCCGGCGGCGGTGGTGACGTTGAACAATGAGCTGCAGCACCTGCGGGCCGAAGAAACGCGCCTGGTCCGCGAGGTCCTGCGCCAGCTCACGCAGCGCCTTGCCGCCAGCCGCACCGCCCTCGAGCAGGCCCTTCAGATCGTCGGTGAGGTTGACCTGCTGGTGGCCAAAGGGCGCCTTAGCCAGGAGATGCGGGCCGTGGCGCCCCGCTTTAGCTCGCAGCTGCAGCTGCGGCTCCGCGGCGCCCGCCACCCGCTGCTTGCCAACCCGGTGCCCATTGACGTGCAGCTGGGTCCCGAAGCGCGGACCCTGGTTATCACCGGGCCCAACACCGGTGGCAAAACGGCGGCACTTAAGACGGTGGGCCTCCTTGCCCTGATGGCCCAGTGCGGGCTGCACATCCCGGCCGAGGCCGGCAGCACCTTGCCGGTTTTTACCGGCATTTTTGTGGATATCGGCGACGAGCAGAGCTTGCAGCAAAACCTCAGTACCTTTTCGGCGCACGTGGCCAACATCTGCACCATCCTCGCCACGGCGCCCCCCGGGGCGTTGGTGTTGCTGGACGAACTCGGGGGCCGGAACCGACCCCCTGGAAGGCGGCCCGCTCGGCATCGCTCTCTTGGAGTCCCTGCACCAGCGCGGGGTGATGACCTTGGCCACCACCCCACCACGGGAGCATCAAGGCGTTTGCCGTGTCCACCCCGGGCATTACCTGTGCGGCGGTCGACTTTGACCCCGACACCCTTGCAGCCTCGCTACCGCCTCGTTTACGGCTTGCCCGGCCGCAGCCTGGCCTTTGAGGTGGCCGCCAGGCTTGGGCTGCCTGAGGCTATCCTGGCGCGGGCCCGGCAGGAAGCCGGGCTGACGCGGCAGCGCAGCGAGCAGCTTCTGGACTGGCTTGAGGGCGAGCGGCGGGCGCTGGCGGCCGAGTGGCAGCGCCTGGAGGAAGCACGCCGCGAGGTGGCGCGCTTGCAAGAAGAAGCGGCCCGCACCCTCGACCAGGCAAAGGCCGAAGAGCAGCGCGTGCGGCAGGCGCTTTACGACGAGGGCAAAGCGCTGCTGCAGGCGGTCAGGCGCGAGCTCGACGCGACGCTGGCGGCCCTGCGGCGCCAAAATTCTGCCTCAGGCCCGCTGCCTTTCCCGCAGCAGGCGTGGCAACGTGCCGTCGAGCGCGTCGAGGCGCTGCGTCCTGCCGCCGCCGGAGCGGCACCGGCGCCGGCGTGGCAGGTGGGCGAGCGGGTACGGGTGCGCGGCCTCAACGTGGTGGGGCGAATTCGCACGCCGGTTTCGGCCCAGGGGCAAGTGCAAGTGGAAGTGGGGAACAAGACGCTGACGGTGGCGGCAGCGGCCCTGGAGCGTGCCACGGCAGCGGAACCGACCTCTGCGCCTGCGGTGGCGTGGGCGTCAAAGGACGACGAGCGCTTTCCCACCGTCTTGCGGCTGCTGGGGTATACGGTCGCCGAGGCGTTGCCCGTGGTGGAGCGCTACCTCGACCAGGCGTGCGTCCAGGGGGTAGGGCGGGTGCGCCTCATTCACGGGGTGGGAAGTGGACGGTTGCGCGAAGCCATTGGCGAACTGCTCCGGCAACACCCCTTGGTTGAGCGCTTCCAGGCCGGTGATCCCGGAGGCGGCACCACCATCGTCGAGCTCAAAGGATAGGCGGCGTGGCGCACCGAATTCCTGAGACTGTGGTGGAGGAAGTCCTCCGCCGCGCCGATATTGTGGCCGTCGTCGGCGAGTACGTGCGGTTGCGCAAAAGCGGCGCCAGCTACAAGGGCCTTTGCCCTTTCCACCAGGAAAAGACGCCTTCCTTTACTGTGAGCCCTGACAAAGGGCTTTTTTATTGCTTTGGCTGCCAGGCCGGCGGCAACGTGGTCCATTTTGTCATGCGCCGCGAAGGCCTCTCCTTCCCGGAAGCCGTGCGTCACTTGGCCGCGCGCTATGGCGTCCCTTTGGCCGACACCGCGGCACCGCCGGACCGTTTCGAGCCCTTCTATCGCCTGCACCGCGCCGCGGTGGCCTTCTTCCAGAAGTGCCTGCAAGAGGCGATAGGCCAGCCAGCCCGGGCTTACTGTCGCCAGCGCCAGCTGAGCCCGGAAAGTATTGCCCGGTTCGAACTCGGGTATGCGCCGGCAAGCTGGGATGCCCTCAGCCGGGAGCTGCAGCGGCAGGGGTTTGCCCGCGAGCTGCTGGTGGCGAGCGGGCTGGCCGCGATGCGCAGCGACGGCCGTGGCTGCTACGATCGCTTCCGCCATCGCCTCATCTTCCCAATCCACGACCGCTACGGCCGGCCGGTGGCCTTTGGGGGACGCGCGCTCGAGACGGGGGGTGAGGCACCGGCAGTGCCCAAATACCTCAACTCGCCCGAGACACCGATCTTTCACAAGGGCCGTCTCCTCTATGGCTTTCACCTGGCCAAGGCGGCCATTCGGCAGCGCGGGCTGGCCATCCTCGTGGAAGGCTACACGGACGTGATTGCCTGCCACAGCCACGGCATCGCCAACGTGGTGGGGACGCTGGGCACGGCGCTGACCGAGGAGCAGGTGCGCCTGCTCAAGGGGCTGGCGAGCGAGGTGGTGCTGGTCTTTGACAGCGATGCCGCGGGGGGCGCGGCGACCGAGCGGGGCTTGGCCCTGCTGCTGGATGCCGGCTTGCGGGTGCGGGTCGCTGTCCTGCCGGCAGGGGAGGACCCCGACAGCTGCCTGCGGCGCTACGGGGCGGAGGCGTTCGTGCGGCGCGTGGAAGCCGCAGAGAGCTTCGTGGCTTACTTGGTGGGGCGGGGGCGGGCGCAGCCGGCCTTTGACACGCCGGCAGGGCGGGCCGATTGGATCGCGCGAATCGTGCCGCTGCTGCGCAAGGTTCCCAGCCCCGTCGAGCGCTGGGGCTACCTCGTCGAGCTGGCGGACAAAAGCGGGGTGCCCGTGGCCGTTTTACAGCGCGAAGTGGGCTTGGACGCGGCGCCGGCAGGTCCTCCTCTCGCGCCACCGCCGCGCGTGCCCGCGGCCGGCAGGCCGGCGGAAGAGTATACGCTGGTGCGCCTCCTGTGCCACAAGCCGCGGCTGCTGCAAGAGGTGCGCGAGCGCGTGTGCCCCGAGGATTTCCGCGATCCGCTGCTGCGGGCGCTGTATGCCTTGCTGCTTCGCCTTGCCCCTCAAGGGGAAGAGGCGGTCTTTGCCACCCTGCTCCGTCATGCCGAGACCCCGGCTCAGGAACAGCTGCTGGCACAGATGGCCGTCGAACCCCTGGAGGCCGAAGCGGCTGAAATCGCCCGGGCGCTGGCCGATTGTATGGCCAAGTTCCAGCAGCGGCGCCTCCAGGCCAAGCGCCAGCAGCTCAAAGCCCAGATCCAGGAAGCAGAGCGCCGCGGCGTGCCCGTGGCCGATTCGCTGCTGCGGGCCTACCACGAGCTGAGCCGCGAGCTACACTCGGGATTTTCGTAAGTGGGAGAAAGCCATAAGGGCCACGCAGGAAGAGGGCGGACGTAGCGGGTGGAACGAAAGAAAGGCCAAGGTCAAGGGGTGAAGCGCTATGGCAAAAAACGACAAGCGTGCGGAAGTTGAACGCCTGCTTGCTCTGGGCAAGAAGAAAGAATACTTCGCCTACGAGGACGTCCAGGAGCTTCTCTCTCCCGAGGTCTCTGCGGCACCACAGAGCGATGAGCTCATGATGATCGATGACTTCGACCTCGATTTGCCAGGGGTCGAACCGCCGACACGGCGCGTTGCCGGCCGGAAAAACGGCGGCGTGCTGGCTTATCCCGAGCCAGAAGAAGGAGGACGCGGGGAGCTCCCCGTTGAGGCGCTGGGCAAGACCGACGACCCGGTGCGCCTGTATCTGCGCGAAATGGGAACCATTCCCCTGCTGACGCGCGAGGGAGAAGTGGAAATCGCCCGCCGCATCGAAGAAGGCCAGCACGAGGTCGTGCACGCCATCGTCACCAATCCGCTGGCGGTACGAGAGCTGTTGGCGCTTAGCGAGCGCGAGCCCGTGGCGAAGACGGCAGAAGACGATGACGCAGACGGCGAGCCGCTGCCGTCCGCGGCCAAGACAGGGGCCAGCGTGGCAGAGATCGTCGCCCGCTTGCGCGAGCTCTACGCCGAAGTCCCGACGCTGGCGCCACAGGAGGCCATGGCTGGCGAGCGAGAGCAGTCCAAACGCGAAAAAACCCTCCGTCATACCATCGCCAAGCTCACGCGCGAGCTCAACCTGCGCCCGGAAACCGTGGAGCGCATCATCGAGCGGCTCGAAGCGGTGCTGCAGCAGATGCTGGCCTGCGAACGGGAAATCGAGACCTGCCTGCAGCAAGGCGGCGGCGACCGCAAGACCCTGCGCCACCGCTTGCGAGAGCTGACCCGCTTGACCGCCCAAGGCGAGCAGCAATACGCCCCCGAACAGCAGGCCTTACAAGATCTGGCCCGGCGTCTGCGCTTGGCCACGCGCCGGCTGCGGCACCTCGAGCTAGAGACCGCCACCACCAAAGAGGCCCTGGTGACCACCCTGGAGCGCATCCGCTGCGGGCAGCAAAAGGACCGGGAGGCCAAGCGCGAACTGGCGGAAGCCAACCTGCGCCTGGTGGTAAGCATTGCCAAAAAATACACCAACCGTGGGCTGCACTTCCTGGACCTGATCCAGGAAGGCAACATCGGTCTCATGAAGGCAGTCGACAAGTTTGAGTACCGCCGCGGTTACAAGTTCAGCACTTACGCCACCTGGTGGATCCGGCAGGCGATCACCCGCGCCATTGCCGATCAGGCCCGCACCATTCGCATTCCGGTGCACATGATCGAGACCATTAACAAGCTGGTACGCACCACGCGCCAGCTGGTACAGGAAATGGGGCGGGAACCCACGCCGGAAGAAATCGCCGAGCGCATGGGGATGCCGGTCGACAAGGTGCGCAAGGTCCTCAAGATTGCCAAAGAACCCATTTCGCTTGAGACGCCCATTGGCGAGGACAAGGAGAGTCACCTCGGCGACTTTATCGAGGACAAGAAAGTGGCCTCGCCGGCCGAGGCGGTCATCCGCATGAACCTCAAGGAGCAGACACTACGGGTCTTGCAGACGCTGACGCCGCGCGAAGAGCGCGTGCTGCGCAAGCGTTTTGGCATTGGCGTCGATGCGGCACACACGCTTGAGGAAGTGGGACATGACTTCGACGTCACGCGCGAGCGCGTGCGGCAAATCGAGGCCAAGGCGCTGCGCAAGCTGCGCCATCCAAGCCGCAGCAGGCTGTTGCGCAGCTTTCTTGACAACGGCTGAGCGCCTGGCGGCGCGGCTGCTTGACACCCCTTGCCAGGGTTGAGTAGATTGATCGACAGAGGCATGGGCCCATAGCTCAGCGGGTAGAGCTACCGGCTCATAACCGGTTGGTCCCTGGTTCGAAGCCAGGTGGGCCCACTGAGAGGAAAGGGAGCGTGAGCGTGCGCAGCCAGTTGGTGCTGTTGGCGGCGTTGCAGCGCCTCGACGAGCGGCTGCGCCGTCTGGAAGACGAACACCGGCAGCTCCCCCAGCAGCTCCATCCCTACGAGCAGGCGTGTAGAGAAGCGCGTCAGGCTCTGGACCAGTTGCGTGCGGAGCTCGCAGCGAGTGAGCGCGAGCGGCGGGCACGTGAGCGCGAGCTCGATGAGTGCCAGGCGGCGCTGGCCAAGACCCAGCGCAAGCTGCGCGAGGTGAAGACGAACCGCGAGTACAGTGCCGTCTTGGCCGAGATTGCCGCGGGTAAAGAACGCATCGAGGCTTTAGAAGAGCAGATCCTGCAGCTGATGGAACAGGCCGAGCAGCAGCGCCTGGCCTGCGAGGCGCAGCAGCAACGCGTGGAGGCGGCCCAGCAGGAACTGGCCCGCCAGCAGCAGCTGCTGCAGGTGCGACAGGCCGAGCTGGCGCAGCGCTTGCGGGAAGAACAGGAAGCGCGCCAGCGACTCGTGGAGCGCCTCGAGGCGGGGCTCTATGCGCAGTACGAACAGCTCGTGGCAGCGCGCGGTGGCCTGGCGGTGGTGGAAGTGCAAGACGGCACGTGTGGGGGATGTCACCTCAAAGTCCAGCCGCAGCTCGTTGCCGAGATTCGCCGCCAGGAAAAGCTCTTTACCTGCCCGCACTGCCGCCGCATGCTGCTATGGCCCGTGCAAGAGCCCGCGCCGTCTGCGGACGAAGCCTGTGTCGTGGAGCGGGCAGGGCAAAGGAGGCCAGATGATCGCTCCTCGCTTTAGGCGAGGGGAGGAAAGTCCGGGCTCCACAGAGCAGGGTGCTGGATAACGTCCAGTGGGGGTGACCCCAAGGAAAGTGCCACAGAAAACAGACCGCCGGGTCGGCGCGGAGAACGGCAAGCCGCTCCGCTTCCCCACCCGGTAAGGGTGAAACGGTGCGGTAAGAGCGCACCAGTCCCGATGGTGACATCGGGAGCTCGGCAAACCCCACCCGGAGCAAGACCAAATAGGGAGGCGTTCCCGCTTCCGTGGGAGGAAGTGGGATAAGGGTTGCTCGCCCGAGGCCTCCGGGTTGGTCGCTAGAGGCACGCGGCAACGCGTGTCCCAGAGGAATGATCATCGCCGCCCGCCTGCGGGCGGAACAGAACCCGGCTTACGGCCTGCTTTGCCCTGTCCCCTTTCCGTCTCTTCTTCCTTATCCCCTCACACCGTCTCCGCTGTTGCCTTGCCCCCTTGCCGGCTGAGAATTCCCTTGACAGGGCTGCAGGGGGAGGGGTATAGTTGTCGCGTGGGAGAAAGTGGGAGAAAGTGGGAAAAGGTGAGGGCGCTTGCTTCTCGGGGAATATCGCCTCAGTCTCGACGAGAAAGGGCGGCTGAGCGTTCCCGCGGCGGTGCGGCAGACGCTGCACGAGCTCTATGCCCCGCACGACACGACGTTTGTGGTGACGAAGTACTTTGAGCAGTGCCTGGTGCTGTATCCGAAAGCGGTGTGGCTCGATATTCAGGCGCAGCTGCTCGGCCTGCGCAATGACGCCAGCACGCGGGCGTTTTTGCGCCAGTTCTGTGCCAGCGCCAGCGTCTGTCACTTGGATCGCCAGGGCCGCCTGCTCATCCCCCTGAAGCTCCGGCAGTACGCGGGCATCGAAACGGAAGCGTTGCTTATTGGTGTCCTAAAGAAACTCGAGCTGTGGTCGCCGGCGCGATGGGAAGCCTACGATGCCAGCGAAAGTGCCCGCTTTGACTCGCATGCGCGGCTCATGGAGCTGCAACTCTAAAGCCGCTGCTCCCCCCTTGGCCATGTCCAGGGGAAGAAAAGGGAGCTCGTCTTGTCCCGCCACGGCGTCGTGGCCGGGGCGCCCGCGCCCGGGTGGTCGCGGAGAGGTTGAGAAGTGCTGGGTCAAGGGAGGTCAGCTATGCCGCACGTCACTGAGACGATCGTCTATGCCGGAGACGGCTCGGTCTGTGAGCGTACCGTGGCGGTCGCTCCTGCGCCGGCCTCTTCCGTGGAAATCACCACGGACGCCCAGGGGATCCCCAAACCGACGGTGAAAGTCTGGCACGAAGACCCGGCACAGGCGTTGGAGATTGCCTTGCGGCTTTACCAAGCGGCGTGTGCGGCGCTGGGCTGCCACCGAGAGGCGTAAGACCTGCCTCATCCGCCGCGACAGCCTGCCTGGGTCGTGGAGAGGTTCCGTGCAAGCGCGGCTCTACGTGGTGCTCGTGCTCTGTGCCGCCATGCTCCTGGGTGGCGCCTTGCTTTACCTCTGGCCGCAAATGCAGCTCGTTGCGCTGAACTACCGCCGCAGCCAGCTGCAAGCCGAGCGGGAAGCGGTGCTGCGTCGTCGTGAGGAGCTGCGGGTTGAGCGGGCAACCCTGCGCCAGTGGTCCCGCATCGAAGCCCTCGCCAAAGAGCGCCTTGGGTTGCGGCAGCCCGAAGCCTCGCAAGTGATTTACGTGCGGGCCGAACCCCGCCTGCCCCAGGAGAGGGAGGCCCCATGAACCCCTGGCAGCGCCGGCCCTATCGAAAGGCGCGTTTGGGCCTGGTGCTTGGCTGCTTTGCCCTTGGCTTTATGGCCATCGCGGGGCGGCTCTACCTAACGCAGATCGTGCAGCACGAGTCGCTGCGCCGCCTGGCGGCTCGCCAGTACCAACAGCAGCTGACGCTACACCCCGAGCGGGGGCAAATCGTGGATCGCCAGGGAAGAGTGCTGGCCACCAGCCTGCCCGTGCCTTCGGTCTATGCCGTGCCGCACGAAGTGGCCAATCCCGACCGAGTCGCTTCCCAGCTTGCCGAGGTGCTCCAGTCCCCGCGTGCCCGCCTGCATCAGCAGCTCCAAGCGCAGGGCCCCTTTGTTTGGCTGGCGCGCCAAGTCACCCCCGAGGTCGAACAGCGCCTGCGGGCCTTGGCCTTGCCGGGGATCCACGTCCTTTCGGAGCGGCGGCGCTACTACCCTTACCGGCACTTGGCCGGCCAGGTCCTGGGGTTTGTCGGTGTTGACGGCCAGGGATTGGGCGGGGTGGAGTACGCCTTCGATCGCCACCTCTCCGGGCAGGTACGGCAGGTCACCGTGCCGCGCGATGCCCTGCGGCGCCGCCTTCTTGCCGCTGACCCTCCGCGTGGCGCCGACGTGCACCTCACCCTCGACGCCCAGCTCCAGTATCTTGCCGAAAAAGAACTTGCCACGCGGGTAGAAGAGACAGGAGCCACCCGGGGTCTTGCCTTGCTCATGCAGCCTTACACTGGGGATATCTTGGCTTTGGCCCTCTACCCCTTTTTTAACCCCAACGATTTTCGCGACCCTGCGCAGCAGCAGTGGCAGCGCAACTGGGCCGTCACCGATCCCGTGGAACCTGGCTCCACCTTCAAGGTCATAGTGGCCGCCGCAGCCCTCGAGGCGGAGGTGGCCCGCCCCGAAGAGCCGTTTTTCTGCGAAGAGGGCCTGCTGCAGCGAGGGCCGCGGCGCATCCGCGACCACGAGCCGTTTGGCTTCCTCAGTTTTGCCGAAGTGCTGCAGTTTTCGAGCAACATCGGGGCGGTAAAAATCGCCGAGCGGCTCACTCCCGAACAGCTCTACCGCTACATCCGGCGCTTTGGCTTTGGCGAAAGCACCGGCGTGGGCTTGCCGGGGGAATCCCCGGGTGAGGTGCGGCCGCCAAAAGCGTGGTCGGGGTTTTCCCAGGCCTCTTTGGCCTTGGGGCAGGAAATTGCGGTAACGCCCCTGCAACTCATCACCGCCTATGCCGCCATAGCCAACGGCGGCTGGCTCGTCCAGCCGCGGCTGGTGCGGTCGCTTGTCCGCGGCGACACGCGGCAGACACTGCCGCCACGGCTGCGGCGACAAGTTCTGTCGCGTCGCACGGCCGAGCAGCTCACTGCCATCCTCACCGGCGTGACTGTGCGCGGGACCGGACGACTGGCGGCCGTTCCCGGCTATGCGGTGGCGGGTAAAACGGGAACGGCGCAGAAAGTCGATGCCGAAACGGGTGGCTACAGCCAGCAGCGGGTGCTCGCCTCATTTGTGGGCTATCTGCCTGCCGAGGCGCCAGAACTGGTCCTCTTGGTAATGCTCGACGAACCGCAGCGGCATCGCTGGGGAGGACAGGCCGCAGCCCCCCTCTTTCGCCGCATCGCGCAGCAAGCCTTACACTACCTACGCGTCCCCCCACCTCAGGGAAAGGCGCTGACCGTACGCGCGCCGCAGCCTGATGTCCCCTACATGACGGTAGCAGACAGAGGGGTGGCCAGGGCTGCGCCAAGAGCGGAGTAAACACCATGCTATTTCGGTGGCTTCACGACCTGCTGGCCGAAGTGTCCGGACGGGTGCGCAGCGGCTCGCTGCAACGCCAGGTGTGGGGCATCACTGCCGATTCGCGCCAGCTGGCTCCCGGAATGCTCTTTGTTGCCGTGCGGGGCGACACCACCGACGGCCATCGCTTTGTCGAGGAGGCCCTGGCCAAAGGGGCCGCCGCGGTGGTGGTCGAGCAGACCACAGCGGCCCTGCTGCAACAGGCCCAGGCGCGCGATGTGGCGGTGATCGAGGTACCCAATAGCCGGCAGGCCCTTGGCCTCCTCGCCAGTGCCTTCTACCGCCATCCCTCGCGCCAGCTTGCGCTCGTCGGGGTAACCGGCACCAACGGCAAGACCACCACTTGCTACGTCATCGAAGCCATTCTGCGGGCTGCCGGGCGTTCCGTGGGGGTTCTGGGGACGATTAACTACCGCTTTGGTTCTCACTGTATGGCCGCGCCGCACACCACCCCCGAGGCGCCAACTTTGCAGCACCTGCTGGCGCAGATGGTGGCCGCAGGCGTCCGCTACGCGGCGATGGAGGTTTCAAGCCATGCGTTGGTGCAGGAACGCGTCCGCGGCTGCCACTTTGCTGCCTGTGTTTTTACCAACCTGAGCCGCGATCACTACGACTACCACGGCAGCGAAGCGGCCTATTTTGAGGCCAAGGCCCGCCTGTTCCGCGAGTACCCCGCGTGCTGGCACATCCTCAACCTGGACGATCCTCGTGGCCGGCAGCTCGCACAGGCGACCTCTACCCGGCTGCTCACGTACGGGTTGCATCACGCCGCCACGCTCACCCCAGAAACGCTGCACCACGACCTCCACGGCATTCGCGGTGTGGTGCCCACCCCCATCGGGCGTCTTGCCATTCGCTCCTCCCTCGTTGGCCGTCACAACGTTTATAATCTTCTTGCCGGCATTGCGGTGGCCGTGGCCCTGGAAGTGGAGGCGGCGGCGATTGTCGAAGGCATTGCCCAGTTGCGGCAGGTTCCCGGGCGCCTTGAGCGGGTTGAGGCGGGGCAACCGTTCGCCGTCTTCGTCGACTACGCCCATACCCCGGCGGCACTTGAGCAGGTCCTCCGCTCGCTGCGCGCCGACACCGCCGGTCGGCTGATTACGGTCTTTGGGTGCGGTGGCGACCGCGACCCGGGCAAGCGTCCACTGATGGGCCGGGTCGCTACCCAGCTCAGTGACTACACCATCGTTACCTCGGACAATCCGCGGAGTGAGGACCCGTTGCAGATCATCGCGGCCATCGTGGCGGGGATTGCCAAAGACCGTGCCTACGTCACCATTCCCGATCGGCGGGAGGCCATTGCCCATGCCCTGGCGGTGGCCCGCCCGGGCGACGCGGTGCTTATTGCCGGCAAAGGGCACGAGGATTATCAAATCGTCGGTCAGCAGCGCCTGCCGTTTGACGACCGCGAGGTCGTGCGCTCCCTCTTGACCGCCCGTGGCGGCTAGGACCCCAACCGGTGTGGAAGGTGGCCGACATCGTTTCCCATACCCGAGGCTGCTTGCGCCAGGGGCACCCGCAGCAAGAAGTCCGCGGGGTGAGCACGGATTCGCGCACCCTGCGCGCCGGTGAGCTCTTTGTGGCCCTGCCAGGCGCGCGCTTTGACGGTCACCAATTCATCGCCGAGGCGGTGCGCCGCGGGGCCCGTGCCGTGATCGTCGCGGCAGCGCGGGCCGCTGCCCTTCCCCCGGTGCCGGCAGAGGTGGCCGTCGTCGTCGTTGCCGATCCGCTGGCGGCCTTGCAGGCGCTGGCCCAGGCGCGGCGAGGGACTTATGGCGGTACGGTGATTGCCGTCACCGGCAGCAACGGCAAGACCACGGTGAAGGAAATGACGGCCGCCGTGCTGCAAACCCATTACCCCACCTTTAAAGCCCCGGCGAGCTACAACAACCATATTGGCGTGCCGCTGGCCCTGCTGCAGCTGCCGTCGACGGCGCAAATGGCGGTTTTTGAGCTCGGCATGAACCATCTGGGCGAGATCCGGCGTCTGTGCGAGCTCGTGCAGCCCCACGTGGGGGTGCTGACCAACATCGGGCTGGCCCATGTGGGGTACCTGGGCTCCATCGAGCGCATTCAGGAAGCCAAAGGGGAGCTGATCGAGGCGCTCGATGCCTCTTCCGTGGCCGTGGTCAATGCCGATGATCCACGGACCTTGGCGCTAGGCCGCCGGGCGCGCGGGCGGCTGGTCACTTTTGGCCAGGCGGTGACGGCCGAGGTGCGGGGACGCCTGCTGCACGACGCGGGCCTGGATGGGTTTCGGTGCCTTCTCGAGCTGCAAGGAACCGCTTGGGAGGTGCACGTGCCGCTCCCGGGGAGGCACAACCTCAGCAATGCGCTTGCTGCGGCCGCCGTAGGGTTGGCTTTGGCCGTGCCGCCAGCGCGCATCGTCGCCGGACTAGAGGCCTACCGCGGCGTCCCGGGGCGGCTGACGGTGCACCGGCTGGGCGAGGTGGTGGTGGTGGATGACACCTACAACGCCAATCCGCAGTCGATGCAGGCGGCGTTGGCCTTCGTGCAACGGCTAGAAGGCGCAGGCCGGCGCCTGGCGGTGCTGGGGGATATGCTCGAGCTGGGGGAAGCGGCACCGGCCCTGCACGCGGAAATTGGCGCGGTGGCCGCCCGCAGCGGACTGGCCTACTTGATTACGGTCGGGCCGCTGGCGCGCCATATGGCCGAGGGGGCGGCAGCCGCCGGCATGCCGCGGCCCCGAATCGTATGCGTGGAGGACCACGAGGCGGCACTGGCCGTGCTGCGGCGGCTCCTCGAGGCGGGGGATGTCGTCTTGGTCAAAGGCTCACGGGGGATGGCCATGGAACGCGTGGTGCAAGGGCTGGGTGCCCAGGGAAAGGGGCACTGATGCTGTATCACCTTCTTTTCCCGCTCCACCAAACCTTTTCGGCGTTCAACGTCTTTCGGTACATCACCTTTCGTACCGCCTACGCGGCGCTGACCGCCTTGCTGGTGAGCTTGCTCCTGGGGCCCTACGTGATCCGGTGGCTGCAAAAGTGGCAAATCGGTCAGATCATTCGCCGCGATGGCCCCAAGTCGCACTACGTCAAAGCAGGAACCCCGACCATGGGAGGGGTGCTCATCCTGGGCGCCCTGTGCTTGTCGACCCTGCTGTGGGTTGACCTCACGGTGGTTCAGGTGTGGCTCGCGCTGGGGGCCACGCTGGCCTTTGGCGCCATTGGCTTCTGGGACGACTACCGCAAGATTTCGCGGCGTAGCGAGGCGGGGCTGCGCGCCAAGCACAAGTTTCCTCTCCAGGTGCTCGTTGCTGCTGTGGTCTCTGGGCTGCTCTACCTCCTGGCCGACCCGAGCTGGCAGGTCACGCGGCTGGCCGTGCCGTTTTTCAAAGAGGTCATGCCCGACCTGGGATGGTTTTACTTCCCCTTCAGTATCTGTGTGATTGTAGGCACCAGCAACGCCGTGAATCTGACCGACGGACTAGACGGGCTGGCCACTGGACCGCTTAGCGTCGCGGCTTTTGCGTATGCAGGCATTGCCTACGTGGCCGGCCATGCTCGCTTTGCCGCCTACTTGAACATTCCCTATGTGCCTGGGGCAGGAGAGCTCGCCGTTTTCTGCGGGGCCCCTGGTGGGGGCAAGCCTAGGGTTCCTCTGGTTCAACGCCTATCCGGCGCAGATTTTCATGGGCGATGTGGGCGCCTTGGCCTTGGGCGGTGCGCTGGGTACGGTAGCCGTCCTCGTCAAGCATGAGCTGTTGCTGCTCCTCATCGGGGGCTTGTTTGTCATCGAGACGCTGTCGGTCATCGTGCAGGTCGTCTCCTTTAAGCTCACCGGCAGACGCGTCTTTCGCATGGCACCCCTCCACCACCATTTCGAAGAACAGGGGTGGGAAGAGCCCAAGGTGATTGTTCGCTTCTGGATCATCGCCATTATTTTGGCGCTCCTGAGCCTGAGCACGTTAAAACTGCGGTGAGGACGATGACGGCCTGGCGCCGCACAGACCTCGTGCTCCTCACGCTCACCTTGCTGCTGCTCACCGTGGGGCTGGTGATGCTCTACAGCGCCAGTGCGGTGCTCGCCCAGGAGCGCTACGGCGATTCCCTCTACTTTGTCAAACGGCAGCTGCAGTGGGCGCTGGTGGGACTAGGTGCCATGTGGGCCGCGTGGACCCTTCCTTACCGCGTGCAGCGTCGCCTGGCAGCCCCGGCCCTGCTTTTCACCCTGGTGGCCCTGGCCCTCGTCCTCGTCCCCGGCCTGGGCAAGGCGGTAGGGGGAGCCAGACGCTGGCTGGCGCTGGGGCCCCTTCTGGTGCAGCCGGCGGAGTTTGCCAAATATAGCCTCCTCGTGTGGGTGGCCAGTACCCTGGCCGTCCAGTACGAACGCGCGGGGCGGGTGCCTGAGGGCTGGTATCTGTTTCACTTGCTGGGGGTCGCTCTGTGCGCGCTGCTGATCGTCTGTCAGCCGGACCTGGGGACGGCCGTGGTGTTGGCCGTCACGGTAAGCCTGCACCTGCTCGTGGCCGGCATGCCTTGGCGCTTCCTTGGCTATACCGCCGCGGCCGCCTTACCGGTCCTGTTCTGGGCCCTGCTCTACGTGCCTTTTCGCTTGCAGCGGCTGCTCGCCTTCGTTGATCCCTGGGCCGATCCGCAGGGCAGCGGCTATCAGGCCGTGCAGGCGGCGCTGGCGCTTGGGCAGGGTGGTCTGCTGGGCGTTGGGCTGGGACGGAGCCAGCAGAAGCTCTTCTACCTGCCTGAAGCGCACACCGACTTTATTTTTGCGGTGGTTGGAGAAGAGCTGGGGTTTATTGGGACAATAACTCTTTTGCTGCTCTATGGACTTTTGCTGTGGCGCATTCTGCGTCTTGCCCTGCGGTGTCAAGAGCCGTTTGGTACGCTATTGGGGCTGGGGGTGTTTTTGTCCCTGGCGGTGCAAATCAGCACCAACCTGGGGGTGGTGACCGGCCTTTTGCCGACGAAGGGCTTGCCTTTGCCCCTGCTGAGCCTTGGCGGCTCGAACCTGGTGACGACGCTGCTGGCCATTGGCACCATGCTCAGCGTGGCCCAGGAGACTTGAGGAGGTGGCGCGCTTGCGGCTGGTGATCGCCGCCGGGGGCACCGGCGGACACGTGTACCCCGGCATTGCCGTGGCCAGGGAATTCCAGGCGCGCGTGGCGGATGCCGAAATCGTGTTTGTGGGGCGCCGCGGCGGCTGGGAGCTCGATTTGGTGCGGCGCGAGGGGTTTGCCGTGCATGCGGTGCGGGTCGAGCCCCTGCAGGGACGCCCGCGGGGGGCCCAGCTATGGGCCCTGGGGGTTCTCGGACGAGGGGTGCTGCAGGCTTTGAGGCTATTGCGCCGGCTGCAGCCGCAGCTGGTCCTTGGCGCCGGCGGCTACGTGATGGCCCCGGTGGTCTTGGCAGCGGCGCTACGGCGCATCCCGCGCGTGTTGCTCGAGCAGAACCTCGTGCCTGGGCTGACGGTGCGCTGGCTGGCCCGCTATGCGCAGCTCATATGCACGTCCTTTGCCGACACCGAGGCCTTCCTTGCCCGGGCGCCGGTGTTGTGCACGGGGACCCCGGTGCGGCCCGAGATCCGCGCCCTGGCCACGGCCGCGCTGCCTCCCCTGACGTGCCGCTTGCACGTGCTCGTGTGCGGCGGCAGCCAGGGAGCGCATCGCATCAACCAAGCCGTGATCGAGGCGCTGCCGCTGCTGGAAGCCTACCGGCAGCAGCTGGCCTTCGTGCACCAGACGGGCCCTGCCGAGGTGGCCCGCGTCCGCGCCGCCTACGCCCAGAGGGGCTTCGAGGCGCAGGTGGCGGCGTTTCTCCACGACATGGCAGCGTGTTACCGCTGGGCTCATCTCGTGGTGTGCCGCGGTGGTGCCAGTACCCTGGCAGAGCTGACCGTCTGTGGCCGGCCGGCCATTGTGGTGCCTTACCCGCACGCGGCAGATGACCACCAGTGGCGCAACGCCGCCGCCCTGCAGCAACACGGTGCTGCCGAGGTCATTCCGGATGGGGAACTCTCTGGAGCGCGGCTTGCCGCAGCGCTTGCTGCCGTGCTCGCGCAGCCGGCTCGCCTGCTAGAGCAAGCAGCCAACAGCCGGCGCTTGGGGCGGCCGGAAGCGGCGGCAGCGATTGTCAACGCCTGCCTGCGGGTGATAGGCCAGTAAAGGGAAAGGCGATGCGCAAAACCAAGCACGTGCATTTTGTCGGCATTGGCGGCATTGGCATGAGCGGGATCGCCGAAGTCCTGCTGACTTTAGGCTACACGGTCAGCGGCTCGGATCTCGTCCAGTCCGAAGTCACCCGTCGTCTCGAGCAGCTGGGAGCCGTGGTGTACCAGGGGCACGCCGCCGCCCACGTGCGCGGCGCCGATGTGGTGGTGGTCTCAGCGGCCGTAAGGGCCCGACAACGTGGAGATCGTGGCGGCGCGCGAGCAACACATTCCGGTGATTCCGCGGGCCGAAATGCTGGCCGAGCTCATGCGCATGAAGTACGGCGTCGCCGTCGCCGGCACCCACGGCAAAACGACCACCACCTCGCTGATCGCCACCGCCTTGGCTTACGGCGGACTCGATCCCACCGTGGTCATCGGCGGGCGGCTCAAAAGCCTGGGAAGCAACGCGCGGCTGGGACAGGGCGCCTATCTCGTAGCTGAAGCCGACGAAAGCGACGGGTCTTTTCTGCTGCTGTCGCCCACCATCGGCGTGGTGACCACCGTCGATGCCGAACACCTGGACTTCTACCGTTCGCTTGAGGCCATCAAACAGGCCTTCGTGCAGTTTATCAACAAAGTGCCCTTTTACGGCTGCAGCGTCGTGTGCCTTGACCAGCCGAATATCCAGAGTCTGCTGCCGCAGATCCACCGGCGGTATATCACCTACGGGCTAACCAGCCAGGCCGACTACGTGGCCCGTGACTTGCGTTTTGTCGGTACCCGCTCGTACTTCGACGTCTTTTATAGAGGGCAGCGCCTGGGGCACTTCTCCCTTAACCTGCCGGGCGTCCACAACGTCTCCAATGCCTTGGCTGCCATTGCCGTGGGTCGCGAGCTGGAGCTGCCCCTGGCCACTATTGCCAAAGCTCTGGAGGAGTTCAGCGGCATTCACCGGCGGTTCGAGATCCTCGGCACCGCCGGGGGGGTGACGGTGGTGGACGACTACGGGCACCACCCGGAGGAGATCCGGCAGACCTTGCGGGCGGCAAAGTCGGTGTGGCCGGAGGCGCGCCTGGTGGTCGTCTTTCAGCCCCATCGCTATACGCGCACGCAGCTCTTGCAGCACGAGTTTTTTACCGCCTTTTACGAGGCAGACGTGCTGGTGCTGCTCGACATCTATCCGGCGGCCGAGCCGCCGCTGCCGGGGGTGACGACGGCGCTGCTCGTCGAGGGCATCAAACGCCACGGCCAGCGCGAGGTGTACTACCTGCCTGACCACGATGCCGCGGTGGCTTTCTTGCGCCGCTGCGTGCGGGAAAACGACGTGGTGCTTACCTTGGGGGCCGGTGACGTGTGGAAAGTAAGCCGCGCGTTTGTGACCCACCTCACGGGGAAGGCGGAGCCATGAGCCCGCAGGCGGCACGGGTCGATCTTCCCGCCCTGCTGCGCGAAGTGCCCGGGGACAAGGCTTTTGGTGTGCCTCTGGCCCGCTACACCTCGTGGCGCATTGGCGGTCCGGCCGAGGCGCTGGTGGCCGTCGAGAACCTGGCGGCCCTATGCCGCCTGCAGGCGGTGGCACGCCGGCACGGGTTGCCGCTCTTTGTGCTCGGCGGGGGCTCGAACCTGCTGGTGCGCGACGGGGGCATTCGCGGCATCGTGGTGCTGCTGCGCGGGGCCTTCCGCCGGTACCGGCTGATGGCCGAAGACACCACCGCCCTCGTCGAGGTGGGTGCCGGCTATCCGCTGTCGCGCCTGGCGCTTCAGTTAGGGCAGCAGGGCTGGAGCGGCTTGGAGTTTGCCTACGGCATCCCCGGCACGGTGGGCGGGGCAATGGTCATGAACGCCGGAACGTCGCTGGGCGAGCTAGGCCAGGTGCTGGTGGCGGCGCGCCTGCTGCTGGCCGATGGCCGCGTGAGTGAGCTGCCCGTCGCGGCGCTCGGCCTGGGCTACCGGACTTCTTCGTACCCGAGCCAGGCCATCCTGTTGGCCGCCAGGCTGCGCCTGCACCGTGGCGAGCGCGCTGCCATCGAAGCCGTCATGCGCCAGGCTTACCGGCAGCGGCAGCGAACGCAGCCCCTGTGGCTGCCCAACGCCGGTTCGGTGTTCAAAAACCCGCCGGGCGTTGCAGCGGGACGGCTCATCGAGGCGGCCGGCCTGAAAGGCACGCGCATCGGTGGCGCCATGGTCTCGCCACGGCACGCCAACTTCATCGTCAATGTCGGGGGGGCGCGGGCGGCGGACGTGGAGGCGCTCATTGCCCTGATACGCCAGCGGGTCTGGCAAGCCTTTGGCGTCCTGCTCGAGCTCGAAGTCCGCATCGTCGGGGAGCCGGCATGTTCGGAGTAAAGAAGCGCCAGCGGCACCGGCGCCCGCGGGACAAGGCCCACCCGCAGCCTGGTCGGCGCTGGCGGTGGGTGGGCAAGGGCGTCCTGGCGCTGGCGGTGCTCGCTCTGGGGGGGTGGGGTGGGATGCGGCTCTACGAGGCGGTGAGCAAGGCAGCTTACTTTCGCCTGCGCACGGTAGAGATTCAGGGCAACACGACGCTGACGCGGCAACAGGTCCTTTACCTGCTGGCCATTCCGCCCGGGGCGACGCTCTTTCAGCTCGATCTGGTGCGCATGGGCCGGCGGCTGGAGCACCATCCGGCCATCAAGGCGGTGACCTTGCGCCGCCGCTTCCCCGACACGCTGCAGGTCACCCTGGTGGAACGGCGTCCCGCCCTCCATCTGGTGGCCGGCTCACAGCACGTCGTCCTCGACGAAGAAGGGGTGGTGGTGCGGGCGTTTGAGCCGCAGCGCGACGGGTCTTTGCCCCGCTTGGCCCTAGAAGGAAATCGGGTTCTGCTGCCGGGAATGGCGGTGCAGGATTCCCAGGTCCAGCGCGCTTTGGCGCTTTTGCAGGCGTACCGCACCTCGCCCGTGGCGGCGCAACTCCAGGTGGTCGGCATGCGCTTTGAGCCGGCGGGGACGGTGCGCTGGCAAGTGGCTCCCTACGCCTTTGAGCTGCGGGTAGAACCTGACACCGTGGCGCAGCAGCTGCGACGACTGCCCCTGGTGCTCGAGTACATCCACCGGCGGCAGCTGGCGGTGCGGCTTGTCGATTTGTCGTATCGCAAGAAAATCGTCGTCGTGCCATATCATTAAAGCACGGGGAGGGCAACCCATGGGACGCAAGACACGGCAGGTCGTGGCCGGGCTCGACCTTGGCACCACCAAGATCTGTGCCGTCATCGGGGAGATGCAGGCCGACGGCACCCTGGACGTCATCGGGGTGGGAACGCACCCCTCGCGGGGGCTCAAGAAGGGGGTGGTGGTCAACATCGACAGCACCGTCGACTCGATTCGCCACGCCGTGGAAGAAGCGCAGCTCATGGCGGGCCTTGACGTGGGGTCGGTGTACGTGGGGATTGCCGGAGGCCACATTGCCAGCATCAACAGCCGGGGCATCATTGCGGTGAAAAACCGCGAGATTACCTGGCGCGACGTGGAGCAGGTGATCGACGCGGCGCGCGCCGTGGCCCTGCCCATGGATCGGGAAGTGATTCACGTGCTGCCCCAAGAATTCCTCGTCGACGACCAGGGTGGCATTACCGAACCCCTGGGCATGGCGGGCAAGCGGCTGGAAGTGCGGGTCCATCTGGTTACCGCGGCGGTGGCCTCGGCCCACAACATCGTCAAGTGCGTGCACAAAGCGGGCTTGGACGTCGACGACATCGTGCTGGCCCAGCTGGCCTCGGGAGAAGCCACGCTGGCTGCCGAAGAGCGCGAGTTGGGAGTGGCGGTGGTCGACGTGGGGGGCGGGACGACAGACCTTGCGGTCTTTGCTGCCGGCGGCGTGAAGCACACGGCGGTGCTGGCCGTGGGCGGCAACCACATTACCAACGACCTGGCCTTTGGCTTGGGTGTCCCAGTCCAGGAAGCGGAGCGCGTCAAGCAGGCCTTTGGCTGCGCCCACCCTTCTTTGCTGCGGGCCAACGAGACCGTCGAGGTGCGGCGGGTGGGGGAGCGGGCACCCCTCTTGGTGAAGCGACGCGACCTCTGTGAGATCATCGCCCCCCGGGTGGAGGAGATCTTGCAGATGGTCCAGCAGGAACTCCGCCACCACGGCTGTGAGGCGCTGCCGGCCGGGGTGGTGTTGACCGGCGGGACGGCGTTGCTGCCCGGCATCGTCGAGCTGACCGAAGAGGTGCTGCGCGTCCCGGTGCGACGGGGCGTGCCGGTAGGGATCGGCGGCCTGGTGGAGATGGTCAAGACGCCGAGGTACGCCACGGCCATTGGCTTGCTCCGCTACGGCCTCAAAGAACGCCGCGACGGCAAAGCCTACAAGTTCACCGGGGATCACCTCTTTGCCCGCGTCTATTACCGCATGCGCGAGTGGTTCAGCGAGTTGCTGGCCTGAGGGCAAGGGAAGTGTTTGGCTGGCGGGCCACGGACGGCGTGCTGTGGTTGGAGCCCTTGCTCGAAGCGGCGCTTCCGGTGCGGTGTGCCTTTACCACGCGCTGGGCAGGACAGGCGGGAGGACCGCTCAATCTCGGCTTGGCGCAGGGAAGGCGCGACGAAGTGCTGGCCAACCGCGCCCGGGTCCTGCGCGCCCTGGGACTGGCCGAGGCGCCGCTGGTGACGGTGCGGCAGGTTCACGGCAAGCGCGTGTGCGTGGTGGACGAGCGCGCGTTGCGCCGCGGGGTGGCCGCGACGCCGGCCGATGCCCTGGTGACGGCATTGCCCGGCGTGGTGCTCGGCGTGCTGGTGGCGGACTGCCTGCCCGTGGTGCTCTACAGCCTTGCCCCGGCCGTGGTGGCGGTGGTGCACGCCGGGCGCAAAGGAACGGAGAAAGGCGTGGTGTTGTCTGCGCTGGCGACGCTGCAGCGCCGCTTTGGGCTTGCCCCAGCTCAGGTCTTTGCGCTGCTGGGTCCGGCCATTGGGCCTTGCTGCTACGTTTTGGATGAACGAGCGGTGGCGCCGTTCCGCCGCCAGGGCGAGGCGTGGCGCCAGTTTTTTTGCCGCTGCCGGGATGGCCAGTGGGCCATGGACCTCGTGGCGGCCAACACCCTGCAGCTGCGGCAGGGCGGCGTGCCGGCTGGTCACATCCAGGCCTTGAGGCTGTGTACGGTGTGCAACCAGCGGTATTTTTTCTCTTACCGGGCCGAGGGCCGGGCGGCGGGCCGTGGCATGGCCCTTGCCGTTCTCCGCTTGGCTTAGGGCATTTGCCAGACGGCCTCGGTGCGGTATAATGCAGGGCCGCAGGAGGGAGGAAAGGCGTGCACGCTTCGGAACGCGTGTTGTCCATTGCTGCCAACGTGGCGCGGGTGCAGGAGCGCATCCGGCAAGCGGCGCAGCGGGCGGGGCGGGATCCGGCTTCGGTGCGGCTGGTGGCGGCGAGCAAGACGGTAGAAGTGGCCCGCATTCGGGCTGCCGTAGCGGCTGGGGTGCGCATCGTGGGAGAAAACTACGTCCAAGAAGCACGCCGCAAGATCGGCCAGCTGGGCCGCACCACCGTCGAATGGCACCTCATCGGAACGCTGCAGCGCAACAAGGTTCGTTACGTTTTTGACTTGTTCGATATGATTCACTCTGTGGACAGCGTATTGCTTGCGGAGGAGCTCAACCGCCGGGCGGCGCGGCTGGGGCGCACCATGCCCGTGCTGCTGGAGGTGAACCTGGCGGGCGAGGCCACCAAGAGCGGCTTTCGGCCGCACGACTTGCCCGCTGCGCTCGAGCGGCTGGCGGGCCTGACCCACGTGCAGGTGCGCGGCCTGATGACCATTCCGCCGCCAACGCCTACCGCCGAGGAGGCCAGGCCCTTTTTCCGCGCTTTGCGCGAGCTGCGCGACCAGCTGCAGCGGCAAAGCGGCGGCGAGCTGGAGCTGGCCGAGCTGTCCATGGGCATGACGGCAGACTTTGAAGTGGCCATCGAGGAAGGGGCCACCCTGGTGCGCATCGGCACCGCCATTTTTGGTCCCCGCCCGGGGGGGTAGGCCTTGGGGAGCAGCGTCATGGACTCCCGGTTCGCATTTATCGGCGGCGGCAACATGGCGGAAGCCCTCATCAAAGGCCTGATGCAGGGCCTGGCCGTCCCGCCGGCGCGCATCACGGCAACCGACATCCTCCCGGAGCGCCGGCACTACCTGGAAAAGACCTACGGCATCCACACCACCGCGGACAACTGCCAGGCCGTCCGCGAGCACGACGTCATCATCCTGGCGGTGAAGCCCCAGCACCTGCCGGAAGTGCTGGCCACCATTGCCCCGGTGGTGACGCGCCAGCACCTGGTGATCTCGATTGCCGCCGGCGTGCCGCTGCGCACCCTGCAGGCGGCGCTGGGCGAGGAAGTGCGCCTGGTGCGCGTCATGCCCAACACGCCGGCGCTCGTCCTGGCAGGCGCCGCGGGCATTGCCCCCGGCAAGGCGGCCACCGCCGAGGACGTGGCGCTGGTAGAGCGGGTGTTTAGCGCGGTGGGTCGTGCCGTGGTCGTCGGCGACGAGCTGATGGACGCGGTGACCGGCCTCAGCGGCAGCGGCCCGGCGTTTGTCTTTGCCGTCATCGAAGCCCTGGCCGATGGCGGCGTGCTGGTGGGGTTGCCACGCCAGATGGCGGTGGTGCTGGCCGCACAAACGGTGTTGGGCGCCGCGAAGCTGGTGCTCGAGACGGGAAAGCACCCCGGAGAGCTGAAAGACATGGTGGCTTCCCCGGCAGGAACCACCATTGCCGGCCTGCACGCCCTGGAGCGCGGCGGGCTGCGCGGCCTGCTCATGGACGCCGTGCGCCTGGCCACCGAGCGCTCGGCAGCCCTGGGGCGTTTGTCAGACCACTGAGGAGGCTTCCACAGGTGCCACAATGCCTTCAGGACCGGCCCGCGGCCTGTGCCAGCAGGTGCAGGGCAGGGGAGGGCTGCACGCTTGCGGAGGGTCAGGCATGAGGCCCGCCGTTTGTGCCCTCGAGCTTTATCCCGACCGTCTGCGCCTTCTCGACCAGCGCCGGCTGCCGCTTGAGGAAACCTACGTCGACTGCTATAGCCATCACGAGGTGGCCGAAGCCATCCGCAGCCTGGTCGTGCGCGGCGCTCCGGCCATCGGCGTGGCGGCTGCCGCCGGCATCGCCTTGGGCGTCAGGCAGCTGCGGCCCGAAGACGACTTCCCCGCTGCCTTTGCCGCTATCTGCGAGACGCTGGCGCAAACCCGCCCGACCGCCGTTAACCTCTTCTGGGCCATCGCGCGCATGCGGGCCTGTGTCGAGCGCCACCAGGGGGCTCCGCTGCCCGAGCTCCAGCGCCTGCTCATGGCCGAGGCACGCCGCCTTCTCGAAGAAGACCGCGAGATCTGCCGCCGCATCGGCGAGCACGGGTTGTCCCTGATTCCCCCGCGCAGCACCATTCTCACCCACTGCAATACCGGGGCGCTGGCCACGGCCGGCATCGGGACGGCGCTGGGCATCATCCGGGCGGCGCACTACGGCGGCCGCCAGGTGCACGTGCTGGCGGGCGAAACCCGCCCCGTGCTGCAAGGCGCCCGCCTGACGGCGTGGGAACTCCAGCGCGAGGGCATTCCGGTCACCTTGATTACCGACAGCATGGCCGGCTCCTTGATGGCGCAGGGCAGGGTAGACTTGGTGCTGGTGGGGGCCGACCGCATCGCCGCCAACGGGGATGTGGCCAACAAAATCGGTACGTATAGCCTGGCCGTGCTGGCCCAGGCGCACCGCGTGCCTTTTTACGTCGCCGCGCCTCTTTCTACGATTGATGCAAATACTGCTAGCGGCGCTCAGATTCCCATTGAGTACAGAGCAGCCGACGAGGTGCGCAAAGTGGGAGATCGCTACATTGCTCCCCCCGAGGTGGAAGTGGAAAATCCCGCGTTTGACGTCACGCCGGCGCACTACATCCGCGCGCTGATCACCGAAGCAGGGATCGCTATGCCGCCCACTGCCGAAACGCTCGCTGCGCTGCAGCGGGCAGCAGCGTCTTCCTGAATCCCGAGGGGCCAGCGCCGCCCCCCCGGCAACCCCTGGCAGGGTCAGGTGTGACGAAAATGGCAAAAGGCAGAAGCCAACCGCGTTTGGCGTCGTTGACATAAGGGGAACATTACCGCTATATTTGATGGCCCTGTGGGGTGTGCCGCGGCGCAGAGGAGGGCGGGTGAAGCAGAGAGCGGCGGCTGGCGCGCGAGACCCACAGGCCACATCAAGAGCGAGAGGGGTGGGGGAGCATGCGAGAAGAATTCCGCAAGATCCGAGAAAATCTAGAAAAGCGGCGTCGCGAGATCCTCGACAAGCTCGCCAGCGAGCAGCCCACACCGGCCAGCCAGGAGCTTGCCCGCGGTGATTCGCTCGACATTGCCACCAGCGCCGGGGATCGCGAGATTTCTTTTATGCTCAAGAGCCGCGATCTCGACGAGTTGCGGGCCATCGAGGACGCCCTTCAGCGCATCGACAGCGACGATTACGGAATCTGCGCCCACTGCGAAGACCCGATCGAACTCAAGCGCCTCGAGGCGGTGCCTTGGACGCGCTTTTGCCGCTCGTGCCAGGAAGAGCTCGAGAGCCGCAGCGCTGCGGGAGGCCCAGAGGCAGAGCGCTTCTAATGCCCGCCGGCCGCGCCGTTGAAAGCGAAGAGTGGGGGGATGGCGCTGCCGCCTGCCGTCGCTGACTTTGGACCACCTGCCATGGGGGCGCTCCCCGCCATCGCTCAGGTTGCCGTTGAGCTCCCGATTCCTACCCCGCTCGATTACCGCATTCCGCCTCCCTTGCGTGCGGTGTGCCGTCTTGGCCAGCGCGTCCTGGTTCCGGTAGGACGGCGTCACGTTCTGGGGTACGTGGTCGGCCTGGCGTCGGCGAGTGCCGCGGCCGAGGTGAAAGAGCTGGCCGAGATTCTCGACGAGGCGCCCTTGCTGACGCCGGAGCTGCTGGCGCTGACGCGCTGGGTGGCCGAGTACTACCTGTGTCCCTGGGGACAGGTGCTGAAAGCGGCCGTCCCCAGAGCGTTCCGGGTGCGCACCCAGCCCGTGTACGCGCTGGCCTCGCCGGACTCCGGCGAGGCCGCCGGCCTTGCGCCGGACGCGGCGCAAGTGCTTTCCTGCTTGCGCCGCGAGGGAGCCCTGAGCCGGCAGGAGCTAGGACGCCGCGTTGGACCCGCCCGCATCGCGGGGCTCTTACGCCGCCTCGAGGAACAAGGGCTGATCGTGCAGACATACCGGCGCCTGGCCCCGCCCGCCCGCCCGCGCCTGGTGTCCAAGGTCCGCCTGCAGCTTTCGGTCGCGGAGGCCCGCGCCTTGCAGCACACCCTCCAGCAGCGCGCCCCGGCGCAGGCGGCGGTGCTGGCGTGTCTCCTCAAGCAGCCAGAATGGGAGCTGGCCACGCTGCGCGCGCAGGTTCCCGGCGCCGCGGCGGCGGTACGCCGCCTGGTCCAGCGCGGCGTGGTGCAGGTGGTCGAAAGCGAGCAGTGGCGCCGCGTGGTCCCCGAGAGCCCTGCCTTGGCCGCCGCAGACCTGCAACTCACGGCGGCGCAGCAAGCCGCCCTGGCACACATTGAGGCCAAACTGGCCGCTTCTGACAGCATCCCCGTGCTGCTCCATGGCGTTACAGGTAGCGGCAAAACCGAAGTCTACCTGCGGGCCATCGCTGCGGTACTGGCACGCGGCAAAACGGCGCTCGTCCTCGTGCCGGAGATCTCCCTGACCGACCAGCTGGTGCGGCGACTCGCGGCGCGCTTTGCACCAGCCATCGCCGTGCTGCACAGCGGCCTCTCGACCAGCGAGCGCTTCGACGAGTGGCGCCGCCTGGCACAAGGCGAGGCACGGGTTGCCGTGGGCGCACGTTCTGCCGTCTTTGCCCCGCTGCGCCACCTGGGGTTGATCGTGGTCGACGAGGAGCACGACACCGCGTATAAGCAAGAAGAAATGCCGCGCTACCACGCGCGCGACGTGGCCATTGTGCGGGCCCGCCAAAGTGGGGCGGTGGTGGTGCTGGGCAGCGCCACCCCTGCCTTGGAAACCTACCACAACGCCCGCCGCGGCAAGTACCTGCTGCTTGAGCTGCCGCAGCGCATCGACGCCAAGCCCCTGCCGCACGTGACCCTTGTTGACCAGCGCGCCTATGCCGCGGCACCCGAGCGGGTCATCACCCCGCCGCTTGCCGAAGCGATTGCCGCCTGCTTGCAGCGGCAAGAGCAGTGCCTGATTTTGGTCAATCGCCGCGGCTTCGCCGCGTATTTGCAGTGCCGCGACTGCGGCCTGGTGCCCCAGTGCGTGCGCTGTAGCGTCTCGCTGACCTATCACCGTGCCGATCGCCGCCTCAAGTGCCACTACTGCGACTGGCAGCAGCCCGCCCCGCAGCGGTGCCGTGGGTGTGAGGGGACGCGGCTGCAGCCACACGGCCTGGGGACGCAGCAGGTGGAAGAGGCCCTGCGCGCCATGTTCCCGACGGCCCGGCTGCGGCGCATGGACCGTGACACCACCCGGGGCAAAGCGGCGCCACAGCAGATCTTGCAGGCGCTGGCGCGCGGCGAAGTCGACATTTTGGTGGGAACCCAGATGATTGCCAAGGGGCACGACTACCCGCGCATCACCCTCGTCGGGGTGGTGGCGGCCGATGCCACCCTGGCGCTGCCCGATTTTCGCGCCGCCGAGCGCCTCTTCCAGCTCCTCACGCAAGTGGCCGGGCGTGCCGGGCGGGGAGCGGCCCCGGGTGAGGTGTTTATTCAGACTTACCGCCCGGAGCACTACAGCATCCGCTACGCCCAGCACCACGATTTTGCCGGCTTCTTTGCGCAGGAAGCGGCCAACCGCCAGACGATGGGCTATCCCCCCTTTGTGCGGCTCGCCAGGGTGGTGCTCGACGGGCTTGACGCCAAGCGGGTAGAAGAAGCCAGCCAGTGGCTAGGCGGCGTGTGGCAAGCGCTGGCCCGGCGCTTCCCGGGCCTCCACCTGCTGGGGCCGGCGGAAGCGCCCATTGGCAGGCTCCAGCGGCGGTACCGCTGGCACATGCTGGTCAAAGCCGCCACCAGCCGCATGCTGCACCGCTTTCTGGCCGCCGCCCTGCAGCGGGTAGGCGAGGACCACCAGCCGCTGCGGGGCGTGCGCCTGAGCCTCGACGTCGATCCCCAGTCGTTTCTTTGATCCGGGAGCCACGGCTGCCTGCCGGCAGGGCGCGTTGCGGCAGCCGCCGCGAATGCGGTATACATTAGCGATTCCTGGGCGATGAGGAACGAGCATGGCGGTCTTGCCCATTCGCGAGTATCCAGAAGCCGTCTTGCGCCGCAAGGCAGACCCCGTTACGGCGCTGGACGCCGAGCTGCAGCGGCTCATCGACGATATGATCGAGACCATGTACGCGGCGCCGGGGATCGGGCTGGCCGCTCCGCAGGTGGGGGTTCCCTTGCAGGTGTTCGTGGTTGACGTCTCGGGGGGAAAAGATCCCAACGCCTTGATGGTATTCATCAACCCGCAGATCGTCTCGGCGACGGGGCGGGTGCGGGAGGAGGAAGGCTGCCTGAGCGTGCCGGGCGTGTATGGACCAACGCCGCGGGCGGCCAGGGTGACCTTGCGGGGCAGCAACCGGGCCGGGGAAGTGGTGGAAGTGGAAGCCGAAGGGCTGCTGGCCCGGGCTTTTCAGCACGAAGTGGACCATCTGCACGGCCGGCTCTTTTTCGATCGTATGGGCCTGATGGGCCGCGACTTGATCAAGCGGCGGTTTCGCCGTCTCAAGCGCCAGCAAGAGCGGCGCTAGGCCTGGGGGAGGTGGGCATGCGGGTGCTGTTTATGGGAACCGCGGCGTTTGCCTGTCCCACTCTCTCGCATCTCCTTGTCTCTTCCCATCAAGTGCTTGCCGTGGTGACACAGCCCGACCGCCCGCGCGGCCGCGGCCAGCACCCCGCCCCCCCGCCGGTCAAGGTGCTGGCCCTGGAGCACCGGCTGCCGGTCCTGCAACCGCCCACCTTGCGCACGCCGGAGAATGTAGCGGCCATCGCGGCGTGGCGTCCCGAGGCCATTGTGGTGGTGGCTTACGGCCACATTTTGCCCCCTTCGCTGCTGCGCCTGCCGCCCTACGGGTGCCTCAACGTGCACGCCTCACTGCTGCCCCGCTATCGCGGCCCGGCGCCTATCAACTGGGCGCTGATCCGCGGCGAGACGGTGACCGGGTACACGATCATGCAGATGGACGAGCAGGTCGATACCGGGCCCATTCTCTGGAGCGAGCCCTGTCCCATTTTGCCCGAAGACGACGCCCTCACCCTGGGGGCGCGCTTGGCCGAAGCCGGGGCCCACGGCTTGGTCCACGTCCTGACGGCCCTCGAAAAAGGAGAAGTGACGCCGCGCCCGCAGCCTGCCGAGGGGGCGTCCTGGGCGCCCAAGCTGAGTCGTGCCTTGGGGCAAGTGGACTGGCAGCAGCCAGCCACCGCCATTCACAACCTCGTGCGCGGCCTGGTGCCCTGGCCGGGGGCGACCACGACGTTCCGCGGGCACATGGTCAAACTGTGGCGCACCGCCGTTGCAGCCGGCGACAGCGGCGCCGCGCCAGGAACGGTGACGGCGGTGACGGCAGAAGGGGTGCGCGTGGCGTGCGGCGCGGACGCGCTCTGGCTGCGCGAAGTGCAGCCGGCCAACCGCCGCCGCATGACGGGGCGCGAATTCGCCCAAGGGTATCGCGTGCAGGAGGGGGATCGCTTTGGCGAGGGTGGTTGAGCGGGCGTCGCCGCGGCAGCTGGCACTCGAGATCCTCTACGCCATCGAGGTCGAAGGCGCTTACGCCGACGTGGCCTTGCGGCAGCGACTGCGCCACAGCCGCCTGTCGCGGCGCGACCGTGCCTTTGTCACCGAGTGCGTCTACGGGGTCGTGCGCTGGCGCGAGCGCCTCGACTGGTTGCTGTCCCAGGTCTGCCGCTATCCTTTATGCGAACTTACCCCCTGGATCCGCAACGCCCTGCGGCTGGGCGTCTACCAGTGCCTGTGGCTGCGCGTGCCGGCGTGGGCGGCAGTGCACGAAACGGTGGCTCTGGCCCGCCGCTACGGCCACCGCGGCACGGCGCAGCTGGTCAACGGCGTGCTGCGCGCCTTGCTCCGGCAGCATGCCAGCTGGGCGTTTCCCGATGCCGCCACTCAGCCCGTGGCCCACTTGGCCGTGGTCTATTCTTATCCCACGTGGCTGGTGGCCCGCTGGCTGGAGCGCTACGGCTGGGAGCGGACGCGGGCCCTGTGCGAAGCCAACAACCGGGTAGAAGGGGTGACGCTGCGTGTCAACACCCTGCGCACTTCCCCCCAGGCGCTGGCGCAGCGCCTGTGCCAGGAAGGGCTGCGCCAGGTCGCCCCTTCGGCCTTGCTCCCCGAAGGTCTCGTGGTGCGTGGCACCGACCGCCTCGATACCTTGCCCAGTTACCGCGAAGGCCTTTTCCAGGTGCAGGACGAGGGGGCGATGCTGGTGGCGCACGCCTGCCAAGTCCGCCCAGGCCAGCGCGTGCTCGACGCCTGCGCAGCCCCTGGCGGCAAGACAACGCATCTGGCGCAGCTGATGGAAGACACGGGGTGGATTCTGGCCTGCGATCCGCAGTGGGGGCGCTTGCGGCTCGTGCAGCACAACGTCGAGCGCTTGCGCCTCCGACGGGTGGCCCTCTGTGTTGCCGATGCCCGGCGGCCGCCGCTGGCGCCCGGCGCGCTTTTCGACCGCATCTTGGTCGATGCCCCCTGTTCGGGGCTGGGGGTGGTGCGGCGGCATCCGGATATCAAGTGGCGCAGGACGCCGGCCGACCTCGCTGCCTTGTCGGCGCTGCAGCTCGAGCTGCTGCACGCGCAGGTGCCGCTCCTGGCCCCGGCCGGCCTGCTGATTTATAGCGTCTGTTCCAATGAGCCGGAAGAAACGTGGGCGGTGGTGTCGCGTTTCCTAGCGGCGCATCCCGAGTTGCACCTGCAGCCTCTGGCGACGGCAGCGCTCCCGCCCGCCGTCCGCCCTGCCCTTCGCGAAGGGGTGCTCGACCTCACCCCGGAGGTGTGCGGGACGGAAGGGGTCTTTGTGGCCTGTTTTGGCAGGCAAGGGTAAAGGCCGTGGTTCAGATCGCTCCGTCTATTTTGGCTGCCGATTTTGCCCGCCTGGCCGAGGAAGTGGCGCGCGTCGAAGCGGCCGGCGCCGACTTGCTGCACGTCGACGTGATGGACGGCCACTTTGTGCCCAATTTGACTATTGGGCCGCCGGTGGTCAAGGCCCTGGCGGCGGTGACGCGCCTGCCGCTCGACGTCCATTTGATGCTGGAAGAGCCCGAGCGGCTGCTGCCCGCCTTTGTCGAGGCCGGCAGCGCCGGGCTGACGGTCCATGTGGAGGCCTGCCGCCACCTGCACCGCACCGTGCAGGCGATCAAAGCCGCCGGCGTGCGTGCTGGCGTGGCGCTCAACCCGGCCACCCCCATCTGGCTCCTGCAGGAGATCCTGCCCGAGCTCGACCTGGTGCTGGTGATGTCGGTCAACCCTGGCTTTGGCGGCCAGCGCTTCATCCCGTCGACACTGGCCAAGATCCGCGCCTTGAAGCAGGAAATCGCGGCGCGCGGCCTCTCCGTGGCCATCGCCGTCGACGGCGGCGTTAATGCCACCAATGCCCCCCAGCTGCGAGAGGCCGGCGCGGATATCTTGGTGGCCGGCACCGCGGTGTTCGCCCAGCCCGATTACGCCCAGGCCATTCGGGCCTTGCGCGGCTAAGCCCGGGGTGCCCACAGGGCAAAGGTCGAGTATAATCTCTGCTTGAGAGCGCGGCAGTTCCCCATCGCAGGGAAGGAGCGGCAGTGTTTGAGGCGCTGACGGCCAAACTGGACCAGATCTTTGCGCGCCTGCGCGGGCGCGGCAAGCTGAGCGAAGCCGACATCAAAGAGGCCATGCGCGAGATCCGCCTGGCCCTCCTGGAAGCCGACGTCAATTTCCAGGTGGTGCGGGACTTCGTCGAGCGCGTGCGCCAAAAAGCCGTGGGGCAAGAGGTCATGCGCAGCCTCACCCCCGGACAGCAGGTCGTCAAAATCGTCCGCGACGAGCTGACAGCGCTGATGGGCGGCACCCATCGGCCGTTTACCCTGGCGCCCAAGCCGCCCACCGTCGTCTTGCTGGCCGGGCTGCACGGCTCGGGCAAAACCACCACCGCGGCCAAGCTGGCCAAGCTGGTGCAGGGCATGGGACATCGCCCGCTGCTCGTCGCTGCCGATATCTACCGGCCGGCGGCCACCGAACAGCTGCGGGTGCTGGGCGCCAGCCTCAAGGTGCCGGTGGTCGGCGGCGAGGGCCCCCAGAAGGCCGTCGACATCTGCCGTCAGGCCTTGCACCGTGCCGGCGAGCAGGGCTGTGACGTCGTCGTCATCGACACCGCCGGCCGCCTCCAAATCGACGCCGTGCTCATGCAGGAGCTGCAGGAGATCAAAGCGGCCGTGTCCCCTCAGTATACGCTGCTGGTCGTCGATGCCATGACCGGCCAGGAAGCGGTCAAAGTGGCCACGGCGTTTGAGGAAGCCGTGGGGCTTGACGGCGTCATTTTAACCAAGCTCGACGGCGATGCGCGCGGCGGGGCGGCCTTGTCCATCGCCGCCGTGGTCGGCAAGCCCATCCTGTTTGTGGGGGTGGGGGAGAAGCTCGAGGCGCTGGAGCCGTTTTACCCCGAGCGCATGGCCTCGCGCCTTCTCGGCATGGGGGACGTGCTGACGCTCATCGAAAAAGCCGAGCAGGCGGTGGACCGCGAGGCGGCTGCCGCCTTGGCGCAAAAAGTGCGCCAAGCCAGCTTCACCCTGGAGGACTTTCAGGCCCAGCTGCAGCAGCTCAAGCAGATGGGCCCCCTGGAAAACCTGCTGAGCCTGCTTCCCGGGATGAAAGGGGCCAAGCTGCCCGCGGTGAGCGAGGCGGAGTTCAAGCGCATCGAGGCGATCATCAACTCGATGACCCCCGAGGAGCGCCGCCATCCGGCCATCATCAACGGCAGCCGCCGGCGGCGTATCGCCCGCGGTAGCGGCACCAGCGTCGAAGACGTCAACCGTCTGCTCAAGCAGTTTGCGCAGGCACAAAAAATGATGAAAGCGCTCCTGACCCAGAAACCTGGCAAAGGCAAGTGGGGGAGGTTCCCTTTCCCTCGTCCCTTTTAGCGTCCACGAGGAGGAAAGCAGCGATGGCGGTACGGATTCGCTTACGACGCATGGGGGCCAAAAAGCGGCCCTTTTACCGCGTGGTGGTGGCAGACGCCCGCGCCCCGCGCGACGGGCGCTTCGTCGATACCCTGGGTACGTACGATCCCTTGCCGGATCCGCCGGCCATCCGGCTCGACGTGGACAAGGTGCGCCTCTGGCTGGCACGGGGTGCCCAGCCCTCTGAACCGGTCAAGCGGCTCTTTGCCCGTGCTGGTGTCCTGCAGGACCAGTAGCCAGCGATGCCTCACCGCAAGGCGCCAGAGACGCTGATCGCCATCGGGCGCCTCACCAAACCCCACGGCTTGCGCGGCGAGTTGGTGTTCTTGCCTTACGTGGCGGACCTCGCCCTGGTGCCCGAGTTGCGCGAGCGCACCGTGGTCCTGCGGCGTGGCGAAGAACCGCCCCAGGGGCGGCGGGTGGCCGGCTGGCGGCGGTTTGGCCGGCGGGCGCTGATCCGCCTGGAGGCCTGCGAGGACCGCACCCAGGCCGAAGGCTTCCGCAACTACGAGGTCCTGGTGCCGCGTGCCTGGTTTCCGCCGCTGGCCGAGGGAGAATACTACTGGTTCGAGATCGAAGGGCTCGCGGTTTACGCGCCGGGCGGGAAATACATGGGAAAAGTCGTCGAGATCATCGCCACGGGCAGCAACGACGTCTACGTGGTGCGCCGCGGCAGGCGGGAAGTGCTGGTGCCGGCGCTCAAGCAGGTGGTGCGCCGCGTCGATCTGGCCCGCGGCGAGATGCACTTGGCCGTGCGTGAGGAAGACCTCACTTAAGGCGTTATGGACATTCACGTGCTCACCCTTTTCCCTGAGATGTTTGCGTCCCCCTTGCAGGTGAGCCTGCTACAGCGGGCGCAGGCCCGTGGTCTGTTGCGCATTCACCTCCATCACCTGCGCGACTATGCCATCGGCCGCCACCGCGTCACCGACGACTATCCCTACGGGGGCGGCCCGGGGATGATCATGAAACCCGAGCCCATCGTGCGCGGCATCGCAGACATCCAGGCCCGCTTTGGCCCGGCGTTTGTCATCCTGCTGAGCCCCCAGGGGGTGCTGCTCACCCAGGAGCGGGTCAAAGCGCTGGCCGGCAAGGCGCGGCTGCTGCTGGTGTGTGGCCACTACGGCGGCGTTGACGCGCGGGTGGAGCACTACGTTGACTTGGAGTTGTCCATTGGGGACTACGTGCTAACCGGCGGCGAGCTGCCGGCCCTGGTGGTCATCGACGCCGTGGCCCGCCTGGTGCCGGGGGTGGTGGGGGACCGCCACTCGGTCGAAGACGACTCCCTTTTTCACGGGCTGCTGCAAGGGCCGCAGTACACGCGGCCGGCAGAGTTTGCCGGCCTGCGCGTCCCCGAAGTGCTTCTGTCGGGAAACCATGCCGCCATTGCCCGCTGGCGGCGACGCCAGGCTTTGGCCACCACCCTGGCGCGCCGTCCCGACTTGTTGTCCCGTGCCCAGCTGACGCCACAGGACCAGGCCATCTTGCAGGAGCTGCTGGCAGAAAAGGCAGAACCGCATGCCTCGTGAGGTGCCCCCGCTCTTTCTTGCCCTGGTGCACTTTCCCGTTTACAACAAAGAACGCCAGGTGGTGGCCTCTTCGCTCACCACGATCAACGTGCACGACTTGGGGCGCGTGGCCGCCACGTATGGGGTCCGCTGCTGCTACATCGTCACCCCGCTGCGGCGCCACCAGGAGCTGGCCAACCACATCATCGCCCACTGGACGCAAGGGCACGGCGCGGCGTATAATCCTACGCGGGCTGAGGCATTGCGGCACGTGCGGGTGGTGGCCGATCTTGCGGTGGCCGAAGGAGAAATTGCCCAGCAGTGTGGCATGCCGCCGCGCCGCGTGGCCACCGATGCCCGCCGCTTTGCCCGCGGAATTTCCTACCGGGCGCTGCGCCAGCTGCTGTGGAGTGAGGAAGCGCCGTTTTTGTTGCTCCTGGGTACGGGGTGGGGGCTGGCCGAGGAGCTGATCGCCCGCTGCGACTACGTCTTAATGCCGATTTACGGGCCGACGGCCTTTAACCATCTGCCGGTGCGGGTGGCCGCCGGCATCCTGCTGGACCGGCTGCTCGGCTGCTGAGCGGGACACAAGGAGAGGGGTGGATGCAGGCGATCGAGCAGATCGAAAAAGCGCAGATGAAGACCGACCTTCCCGAGCTACGGCCCGGGGATACGGTGCGCGTGCACGTGCGCATCGTCGAAGGCAACCGCGAGCGCGTCCAGCCCTTTGAGGGGGTGGTCATTGCCCTGCGGGGTGGTGGCTTGCGGCAGACGGTGACCGTGCGCAAGGTGTCCTACGGCATCGGCGTCGAGCGCATCTTTCCGCTGCATGCCCCCAGCATCGAGGCCATCGAGGTCGTTCGCCGGGGCCGCGTGCGGCGTGCCAAGCTGTACTACTTGCGCAACTTGCGCGGCAAGGCGGCCCGCATCAAAGAGAAGCGCTTTGTGCCGTAACCGCCGGAGGCCCCGGGGGTGCGGGGTAGCCGCCGCAGCGCGGCCGGAGAGCTTTTTTGCCGCTGGAAGCGGAAGCGCGCTGCGCCGGCTATCGCTACATCGCCGGGGTTGACGAAGCCGGCCGCGGGCCCCTGGCCGGCCCGCTGGTGGCGGCAGCGGTGATGCTGCCTGCCGGCAGCCGCATTCCCGGCTTGCGGGACTCCAAACAGCTGTCTCCTAGGCAGCGGCAAGCGCTGTACGGCGTCATCCTCCGGCAAGCCCTGACGTACGGGGTAGGCATCGTGACGGCTGCGGCCATTGATCGGCACGGGATTGCCTGGGCCGTGCAGGCGGCGATGCAGGCGGCGGTGCGGCAGCTGGCTTGGCCGCCGGACTTCTTGCTCATTGACGGCCCCGTGCCCCTGCCGCTTTCGGTGGCGCAGCGCCCCGTGGTGCGGGGCGATGCCTGCTGTGCTTCCATTGCCGCCGCTTCGGTGGTGGCCAAAGTGGTGCGCGACCGCCTGATGGCGGCCTATGCGTGCCACTATCCTGCTTACGGCTTTGAGCGGCACAAGGGGTATGCCACCGCCGAGCACTACCGCCGCTTGCGGCGCTTTGGCGCCTGTGCCATCCACCGGCGCTCTTTTCGCGGCGTGGTGGCGGAGGGACGATGAGCACAGAGCGGCAGCGGCACGGGCAGCGCGGTGAAGATCTGGCCGTGGCGTATCTTGAGCGCAGCGGCTACCGGGTGGCGGCGCGCAACTTTCGCTGCCGCGGTGGGGAAGTTGATATCGTCGCCTGGGATGGCGACACCCTGGTCTTCGTCGAGGTGAAGAGCAAAGCCCAGACCGCCTTCGATGCGCCCCAGGCGATGGTCGACCGCCGCAAGCAGGCGCGCCTGGTGCAGGCGGCGGTCACCTACCTCCAGCAGCAGCGGTTGCCGCGCGTTGCGGTGCGCTTCGACGTGGTGGCCATTTGGCTTTTGCCCGGTCGCGCGCCCGAGATTACCCATATTCCGGCGGCGTTTTCACCCCCGCCGCGCTTCTTTTACTAGCCAGGAGCACGGGCTTGACAAACGCCTAGGGGCTTCTTATCCTTTCACCGTTTGGAACTTCAAGGGGATCGTGTATCATGCCAACGGTTTCCGTTCGCAAGGAAGACGTCACGCGCAAGTGGTATCTCGTCGACGCCGAGAACAAAGTGCTCGGCCGCCTGGCCAGTGAAGTGGCGAAGATCCTGCGGGGCAAGCACAAGCCCATCTATACGCCCCACGTGGACACCGGGGATTACGTTATTGTCATCAACGCCGAAAAAGTTGCCCTTACCGGCGAGAAGTGGCAGCAAAAGCACTACCGCTGGCATACCGGTTACCCCGGAGGGCTGCGGGAGGTGTCGGCGCAGGCGCTGCGGCAGCGCCACCCGGAGCGCCTGATCACCCTGGCGGTACGCGGGATGCTGCCCAAGACCAAGCTCGGACGCGCCATGCTGCGCAAGCTCAAAGTGTACGCTGGCAGCACGCACCCGCACGCGGCCCAGCGTCCCGAGCCCCTTGTCTTGCCCTAAGGAGCGGAAGGAAGGATGGCAGAAGTCGCACAGTACTACCAGACGGGAAAGCGCAAGACGGCCACCGCGCGCGTGTGGCTGCGGCCCGGCACGGGCGACATCAAAGTCAACGGGCGTGCCTTTGCCGACTACTTTCCGCTGGAGACGCACCGGGCGCTGATCCAGGAGCCGCTGCGCCTGGCCAACCTGCTTGGCCAGTACGACGTGCTGGCCACGGTGCGCGGCGGCGGCATCTCGGGGCAGGCGGGAGCGCTGCGCCACGGCATTGCCCGCGCCCTGCTCGAAGTGGACGCCTCGCTGCGGCCGGTGCTCAAACAGGCCGGGTTGCTCACCCGCGACCCGCGGGTCAAAGAGCGCAAGAAGTACGGGCAGAAGAAAGCCCGCAAGCGGTTCCAGTACTCGAAGCGTTAGCAGGAAACGCCTGCACAGAGGGGAGAGCGTTTTGGCAGTTCTCACGTTGCGCCAGCTACTGGAAGCGGGGGCCCATTTTGGCCACCAGACCAACCGTTGGAACCCGAAAATGAAGCGCTACATTTTCGGGTCGCGCAACGGTATTTACATCATCGACCTCCAGCAGACGCTGCTTAAGTTTCGCGAGGCCTACGCCTTTGTGCGCGACACCACGGCGCGCGGCGGCAAGCTGCTGTTTGTCGGCACCAAGAAGCAGGCACAAGAGATCGTGGCCGCCGAGGCCCGGCGGGGCGCAGCAGTTCTACGTCAACCAGCGCTGGCTTGGCGGCACGCTGACCAACTTTGATACCATCCGGCGCAGCCTGAACCGCCTCAGAGAGTACGAGCAAATGCGCGAGGCCGGGGTCTTGGAGAGCCTGCCGAAAAAAGAAGCCCTCAGGCTGCAAAAGAAGATGGCCAAGCTGGAGAAACTCCTTGGGGGCATCAAAGACATGGAGGCGCTCCCCGATGCCCTGTTTGTCATCGATTGCAAGAAAGAGCGCATTGCGGTGAGCGAGGCGCGCAAGCTGGGCATTCCCCTGGTGGCCATGGTGGACACCAACTGCGATCCCGAAGAAGTGGACTACCCCATTCCGTGCAATGACGATTCGATTCGCGCCATCGGTCTGATTACCTCCAGAATTGCCGATGCCGCCCTGGCCGGGTTGCAGGAGCGCGAGGCGCTGCTCGGGACGGCGGTTGCGCTGCCAGCGGCGGAAGGGGTGGCCGGCACGCTGGAGGCCGAAGCGGCCGCGGCGGCCGAGGCCCCCTCCGCAACGGCGGTGGCCTCTTTGGAAGAAGACGAGGAAGACGTGCTGCCCCTGGAAGACGAGGACGACGAAGCCTAAAGCCTGTGAGAGGATAGAGGCCATGCAGATTACCTCAGCCATGGTGAAAGCGCTGCGCGATAAGACAGGGGCGGGCATCATGGACTGCAAGGAAGCGCTGATCGCTTCCGAGGGCTCGATGGAAAAGGCCATCGAGTACCTGCGCAAAAAGGGGCTGCAGATGGCAGCCAAGCGCAGCACGCGCCAGGCACAGGAGGGGCTGGTGGGGGCTTACATTCACGCCGGCGGCCGCCTGGGAGTGCTGGTGGAGGTGAACTGCGAGACGGACTTTGTCGCGCGCACCGACGATTTTCAGGCCCTGGTGCACGACCTTGCCATGCAGATTGCGGCCAGCAACCCCCTTTACATCTCGCGCGAAGACGTGCCGCCGGAGGTGGTGGCCAAGGAGCGGCACATCCTCGAGGTGCAGGCCCAAGAGGCCGGCCGCCCGCCGCAGGCGATTCCCAAAATCGTCGAGGGGCGCCTGGAGAAGTACTTCCAGGAGGTCTGTCTGCTCGAGCAGCCTTTTATCAAGGAGCCCAAAATCACCGTTGGAGAACGGATCAAGAGCGTGATCGCCAAGGTCGGTGAGAATATCACCGTCCGGCGTTTTGCCCGCTTCCAGGTGGGGGAGACGGCCTAGGGCAGCCGGCCGCTTCTCGCCCAACCCCTTTCTCTTTCCCGAAGGAATGCCCGTGGCCGCGCTGGTGTACCGTCGAGCGCTCCTGAAGCTGAGCGGTGAGGCCCTGCTCGGTGAGCAGGGCTATGGCATCGACCCCCGCATGCTCCAGTACATTGCCGCCGAAATCCGCGAAGTGCACCAGCTGGGTGCGGAGCTGGCGCTGGTCATCGGCGGGGGGAATATTTTCCGTGGCACCGAAGCCGAAGTCTACGGCATCGAGCGCGCTACGGCCGACTACATGGGCATGCTGGCCACGGTGATCAACAGCCTCTCGTTGCAGTCGGCCCTGGAGCGCGTGGGGGTGGTGACGCGGGTGCAGACGGCGTTCGAAATGAAAGCGGTGGCCGAACCCTACATCCGCCGCCGCGCCATCCGCCACCTGGAAAAAGGCCGCGTGGTGATTTTCGCCGGCGGTACGGGGAATCCGTATTTTACAACAGATACCACGGCAGCGCTGCGGGCGGCGGAAATCGGCGCCGAGATCGTGCTGAAAGCCACCAAAGTGGACGGCGTGTACGACGCCGATCCGCTGCAGCATCCCGAGGCGGTCAAACTGCCCTGCCTGACCTACCTCGAGGCCCTGCAGCGCGGGCTGAAGGTGATGGATGCCACTGCCATTTCGCTCTGCATGGAGAACCGGCTGCCCATTGTGGTCTTTAACCTCCGGCATGCGGGCGCCGTGCGTGCCATCTTGGAGGGCAAACCCGTTGGCACTTTGGTAAAGGGGGAGTGACCATGGTGGAAGAGGTCTACCAAGAAGTCGAGCGCAAAATGGAGCGCTCCCTGGAGGCGCTGCGGCGAGAACTGGCACGGATTCGCACCGGGCGGGCCACGCTGGCGCTGCTCGACGGTATTGTGGTCGACTACTACGGCACCCCCACCCCCCTCAACCAGCTGGCCACCCTGGCCGTGCCCGAAAGCCGCCTCATTACCATTCAGCCCTGGGACAAGTCGCAAATCGGGGCGATCGAAAAGGCCATCCAGCGCTCGGACCTCGGCCTGACGCCAAGCAACGACGGCAACCTCATCCGCATTACCATCCCGCCGCTGACCGAAGAGCGCCGCAAGGAACTGGTGAAGCAGGTGCGAAAAATCGCCGAAGAGACGAAAATCGCCCTGCGCAATATCCGGCGTGAGGGCAACGAGGCGCTCAAGGCCCTGCAAAAAGACAAAAAACTCTCCGAAGACGACTGGCGGCGGGCGCAAGAGCAGGTGCAGAAAATCACCGATCGCTACGTCAGCCGCGTCGACGAGATCCTGAGCGCCAAAGAGCGCGAAGTGATGGAGGGGTAGGCAGCGGTTAAGCCGGGGCCGCCCGCTGCCGATAACAAAAAGAAAGGCCGCTTCCCGCCTGCCGGGCCACTCGTCGTTTCCCAGGCAAGAAGGAAAGGTGAGGGTGGATCCAGCGCTGCTCAGCCAGCTCAACAAGGAGAAGCTCCCCAGGCATCTGGCCATCGTCATGGACGGCAATGGCCGCTGGGCACAGCAGCGGAATTTGCCCCGCAACGCCGGCCACCGAGCCGGGGTGCAATCGGTGGACGAAATCGTCTCGACGTGCCGGCGCCTGGGCATTCCGGCGCTGACCCTGTTTGCCCTCTCTACCGAAAACCTCGAGCGCCCGCGCACCGAAGTGCGGGTGCTGATGCGCATCCTGCAGTACTACCTGCGCAAAGAAATCGAGCGCATGTACCAGGAGAACATCCGCTTCAACACCATCGGGGACCTCAGCGTGCTGCCGCCGGCCGCCCAGCGCCTGATTGCCGAAGCCAAGCGCCGCACCGCGGGGTGCGACGGCATGATTTTTACCCTTGCCCTGGGCTACGGGGCGCACGCCGAGATCGTGCGGGCAACGCGCCGCCTGGCAGAAGAGGTGCAGCAGGGACGCCTGCGCGCCGAGGACATCGACGAGGCGCTCTTTGCCGCCCACCTGGACACTGCGGGCTTGCCGGACGTCGATTTCCTCATCCGCACCAGCGGCGAGCAGCGCCTCAGCAACTTTCTTCTCTGGCAGCTGGCTTACGCCGAGCTCTACTTCACGCCCGTGCTGTGGCCCGATTTTCGCAGCGACCACCTGCTGCTGGCGCTCCTTGACTACCAGAAGCGCGAACGTCGTTTTGGGCTCACCAAAGAGCAACTCGCGTCACACGCCGCGAGACGGGCCGATGGACCAGAAAAACCGCCGCACCGGCCGCGCTGAGCTGCCCGCTGTGGCGCCGGCCTGCCGTCGGCTACCAGAGCAGTGCCAGCGGCTCCTGAGTGCGCTGGTGCTCTTGCCGCCGTTGCTGGCGTTTCTCTACTTCGCCCCGGCGGCCGCGGTGGCAGGGCTGGTGCTGGTGCTGGTGGTTTTGAGCCTGAAGGAATACTTCGCGCTGCTCCAAGAGGCGCGGCTTCCGGCCTATGCGGGCACGGGGTACGCGGCGGGAGTGGGCCTCGTGCTGGTGGCTTTTTTGGGCGGCGCGCGCTGGCTTCCCGCTGCTTTGACGGGCGCTACCGCGCTCCTGGTGGCGCGCGGGGCGCGGGGCCGCAAGGAGGCGGCCTTCCCGGCGCTGCTTTACAGCCTCTTTGCCGTCTGGTTTGTCGCCTGGGGGGCGAGCCACCTGGTGCTGCTGCGCCGCGAGGCGGAGGGCCCGTGGCTGCTGTTTTTGCTATGCGCCGTGGTCTGGACGGGGGACTCGGTGGCCATGTACGTGGGCAAAGCCCTGGGGCGACACAAACTGGCCCCGGCCGTCAGCCCGGGCAAGACATGGGAAGGTGCCGCCGGGTGTGTGGGGAGGAAGCGTCGCCGCGGCGCTTCTGGGAAGTGAGGTGCTGGTGCCCTCGCTTTCCGTTGCCCAGCGCCTGGTGCTGGGCGGCGTCCTGGCCTGTGCGGCGCAGCTTGGTGACCTTGGGGAGTCGATGCTCAAGCGGTTTGCCGGGGTCAAAGACTCCGGCCAGCTCATTCCCGGCCACGGCGGCCTCCTCGACCGCCTCGACAGCATGCTGCTGGCCGCCCCTGCCATGTACTACACCCTGATGCTGCTGTCCGGGGGAGCGCCCTAAAGCGAGCAGGGGGCGTAGCCAGGGGAGGAGAGGGTATGGGTGCCAGAAAAGGTCTCGCCATCCTCGGCTCTACCGGTTCGATCGGCGTCAACACCCTGGACGTCGTCGCCGCCCACGCCGACCGCTTCACGGTGGTGGCGCTGGCGGCACACTCCAACGTCGACCTCCTCGAGCAGCAGGTGCGCCACTTCCGCCCTCGCCTGGCCGTCCTGTACGACGAGGAAAAAGCCGCCTTGCTGCAGCGGCGGCTGCGCGGCCTGGAGGTGGCCGTTGACGCCGGCCTCGAAGGCCTTTGCCGTGCCGCCACCTGTGCGGGGGTGGACCTCGTGGTGGCGGCGGTGGTGGGAGCGATCGGGCTTTTGCCCACCCTGCGCGCCGTGGAAGCGGGAATCGACGTGGCCCTGGCCAACAAAGAGACGCTGGTGATGGCTGGCGACCTGGTGGTGCGGCCCGAGCGGCCAGGGTGGGGCAGAATCATTCCCGTTGACAGCGAGCACAATGCCATTTTCCAGGCCCTGCACGGCCACTCCCGCGCCGCGGTGCGCCGCCTTCTCCTTACCGCCTCGGGAGGGCCCCTTCCGCGACTGGCCCCTGGAAGCCATGCGGCACGTCAAAGTCGCCGAGGCCCTGCAGCACCCCAACTGGAAAATGGGCAAAAAAATCACCATCGATTCTGCCACCATGATGAACAAGGGGCTGGAGGTCATCGAGGCGCACTACTTGTTTGGCGTGCCGGTGGAAGACATTCAGGTGGTGGTGCACCCGCAGAGCATCGTGCACTCGATGGTCGAGTTTTGCGACGGCTCGGTGCTCGCCCAGCTTGGCATTCCCGACATGCGCATTCCCATCTCGTATGCCCTGGCCTATCCCGAGCGCCTGCCCAATGCGCTGCCGTCGCTGAACCTTTTCGACGTGCAGACGCTGACCTTTTACCCTCCCGATCTGGAGCGCTTCCCGTGCCTGCGCTTTGCCTACGAGGCGGCGCGCATCGGGGCCACCATGCCCGCCGTGCTCAACGCCGCCAACGAGGTGGCGGTGCAGGCGTTTTTGGAGGAGAAGCTCGGCTTCCTCGACATCCCGGCGGTGATCGAGGCCACCATGCGGGCGCACACGCCGGTGGCCGTCGACAGCGTGGCGGTGGCCCTGCAGGCCGACCAGTGGGCACGCCAGTATGCGCTGGCCCTCGTCAAAGAGCGCGCCAGCTAGAGCCGGCCTGGTGCGCTTCCTGGCCACCGGCGCCTACGTGGGCTTCCTGCCCCTGGCGCCGGGCACCTGGGGGTCGCTGCTCGGGTTGGGGCTCTTTGTGCCCCTGGCGGCGCTGCCGCTTCCCTTCTACGGGCTGGTGGTGGCGGCGCTGCTTGCCGTGGGGGTGTGGTGTGCCGGCGAAGCCGAGCGCCTGCTGGGCCGCAAGGACGCCTCGCCCATCGTCATCGACGAGGTGGTGGGCATGCTGGCAGCGCTGAGCGCCCTGCCGCCAAGTGCCGTGTCGCTTGCGGCAGCCTTCGTTTTGTTTCGCCTTTTTGACATCTTGAAGCCGCTGCCCTGGCTGGAGCGGCTTCAAGGGGGCTGGGGGGTGATGCTCGACGACCTCTGCGCCGCCGGTCTGGCCCAGCTGGGCACCCGCGTCTTGCTGTGGCTGGTTGGAGGGTGAGGTGGCAGAAACGCTGCGGGCCTTTATTGCCGTCACGCCGCCGCCGGCCTTGCAGCAGGCGCTGGAGGAAGTGCGCGCGGCGTTTGCCTGGCAGGCCTCGGGGTGGCGCTGGGTGGCGCCGGAGAACGTGCACTTGACGCTGAAGTTCCTGGGCAACGTGGCCAAGGCGCAGCTCCCTGCGGTCATGCAGGCCATGCAGCGGGCCGCGGCCGGGCAGGCGCCTTTTACCCTCTGCGCGCGCGCCCTGGGCTGCTTTCCCAGCGCCGCGGCGCCGCGGGTGCTGTGGGTGGGACTCGAAGACCCGCAGCAGCGCCTGCTGGCGCTGCTGCGGCGCCTGGAAGCAGAGCTGGTGGCCCTCGGGTTTGCCGCCGAGACGCGGCCGTTTCGGCCGCACCTGACGCTTGCCCGCATCCAGCGTGTCACCGACCGCGCGCGCTGGCTGGCCGCGGTGCAGGCCTTCCGGGAGCGCAAGTTTGGCGCCTTTCCGGTGGAGGCGCTGCATCTTTTCCAGAGCCACCTGCATCCCCAGGGGGCACGGTACACGGTGGTGCACACAGTGGCGTTGCCGCCTGCGGCGGCAGCCGGACCGCGAAGCGCTGCTGGGTGAGAACGCGGAGCGGCGCGGACAACTAAAGTGAGGGTGAAGCCTTGCCGATAAGAGGGATGCCCGGAGAGGACCGTGCCCGTCTTCTTGGGGTGGCGGCGGTCCCTGCGTGCTGGGCCGGTTGCGCCAGGGCGGGCAACGGCTTTGCCAGAAGCGAGCGCGCCGCTTCTGGTCTCCCTGCCTGGTCACGGGACTTCGCCCGAACCAGCTCGGCGGTAGGATTGACGTTTGCCGTCCGGGTAGGGAGGGCTAGCGCTGGCCCAGAACTCCGCGTGCCCAGTGGCGCTTGTTGAACCCAAACCTGAGGGAGGTGCATCCATGCTCCTCAAGCTATTGCAGAGACGCGACCAAGGCTTCACGCTCATCGAGTTGATGATCGTGGTAGCCATCATCGGCGTGCTGGCGGCCATCGCCGTGCCTAACTTCATCAGCTACCGCAACAAGAGCCGCGTGGCGGCAGCGGTGGCCACTGCCGAAAGCATCCGCGCCGCGCTGGCCTCCTACGCCGCCGACAGTGCCGACAACATGTACCCAGCAGATGATCAAATAACTAACCTGGACCAACTGAAAGCCATCGTGAACAACAACGGAGGCAACTTGGGCGACGATATTGACAAGCAGATCAGTCTTCCGGACAATCCTTACGATCGCCGGGATAGTGACGGCGACAACATCGACGATACCTACACCTTGACCCTGAATGTGGTGGGGGTTCCCGATAGTGTCGCGGGATGGCAGCTGACGGTGACGCCGGAAGGGATCACCAAGGTAGCGCCGCAGCAAGGCGGCGGCGGAGGCGGAGGCGAAGGCGAAGGCCAAGGCCAAGGCGGATAGTGAACCCCTAGACTTCCCAGGCCTGCGGGGCGGCACACGGCTGTGTGCCGCCCCGTACTGTATTGGGTGGGCGCGGGTGTGGCCGGATGCTGTCACGCGCGCTTGCCGCCGGCGTCGTGTAACGCCGCGGCCCCGCGGGTGAAGGCCGCTGGCCGGGCAAGGCTTGGCGTCGCAGCCGGGCAGAAGAAAGGACTCTGGGAGTCTGAAAGGAAGCGCCTGTGTATTCGCTCGGGCTGGTGGGGGCCTTTGTCCTTGGCGCGGTGGTGGGCAGTTTTGCCAACGTGTGTATTTACCGCCTGCCGCGCCGCCAGTCGCTCATCGCCCCGGGGTCGTCTTGCCCTTTCTGTCTGGTCCGCATCCCCCCCTGGCACAACGTCCCCCTGCTGAGCTTTTTGCTGCTTGGCGGCCGCTGTGCGGCTTGCCAGGCGCGCATTTCGTGGCGCTACCCGCTCGTAGAGGGCCTCTGTGGCCTGCTCTACGCCGGGCTCTTCTGGCAGTGGGCTTTTTCACCCCAAGCCGCCGTAGCGGCGGCCCTGGTGACGGCGCTGCTCATCGTGTCGTTTATCGACCTTGACTATCAGATCGTGCCCGATGCCATCACCCTCCCCGGCATCGGAGCCGGTCTGCTGGCCAGCGCCTGGCTCACCCCGGTGGGGCTGGGCAACGCCTTCCTGGGCGCCGGCCTTGGCGGCGGGCTGCTGCTGCTCGTTGCCCTGCTCAGCCGCGGCGGCATGGGAGGCGGGGACATCAAGCTGCTGGCGATGGTCGGCGCCTTCCTGGGCTGGCGGGCGGTGCTGGTGACCGTCTTCTTGGGTGCCCTGAGTGGGGCGGTGGTGGGCATCGCCTTGATCCTGCTCGGGAAGAAGAAGCGAAAAGAGCCCATTCCCTTTGGGCCGTTCCTCAGCCTGGGCGCCCTGGTGGCCCTCTTCTGGGGCGAGCGGCTTCTGGCCTGGTATTTTCGGCTCTCCCCTTAAGACGTGCCAATTGAACCCCCTGCAACGCCTGTCCTATAATCCTTAGGCAGTCGGGTGAGGCGTGGCGTTCTGAGAGATGGCGATGGAAGAAGACCTCCACGGCGAGACGGCGCCCGCGGGCCGGCACGCAAACGGCCACTACGTGCGCCTGACGGTCAAGATCTTGCTTACCGGCCTGCTCATCGGGGGGCTGGTGTGGGGGTTGTACGCCCTGCGCACCATTTTGCTCTTGTTGCTGGTTTCGCTGCTGCTTAGCTACCTGCTTGAGCCCATCGTCGACGCCTTTAGCCGCGGGCGGGTCCAGACGGGCCGCTTCAGCTGGCCGGTGCCGCGCCTGCCGCGTCTTTTGGTCATCTGCCTCGTCTATCTCGTGGGGCTGGCGGTCATCACCGCCTTGGTGCTCGTCGTGCTGCCCATTGCCCTGAAAGAGGGGAGAAGCTTCCTGGAGAGTGTCCCCGCTTACATGGCTTTCATCCAGGAAAAAGCGGCGCAGCTGGCCGCCCTGTACCACCGCTACCACCTGCCGACGGCCTGGCAGTCGTTTGTGGACACGGGGCTGAGCCGGGGCACGCAGGCGCTTCTTAACCTCTTGCAGACGGTGGTGGGCGAGCTGACCACGGCGCTCTCTTATGCTTGGTGGCTGCTGCTGCCGCCCTTGCTGGCCTTTTTCTTGCTCAAAGACGGGGAGCGGCTGTGGGAAGGGCTCCTGACCTTTTTTCCCCGAGCCGCGCCGCCGCCAGCGGGTGGGCGAGCTGCTTGGCGCCATCGAGGAGGTGCTGGCCACCTTTATCCGCACCCAGCTTGCCCTCTGCGTCATCATGGGCCTGTGGATCGTGGGGCTGCTCACGTTTTTGCGCATCCCGTACAGTTTCTTGCTGGGGGTGATCGCGGCGGTGCTGGAGTTCATCCCGGTCTTTGGCCCGCTTTTGGCCGGGACGCTCATCTGCCTGGTGACCGTGGTGCGCGACCCGCTGCTGGCCCTGTGGGTGGCCCTGGCCCTCATTTTCCTGCGCCTGGTGCAGGACTACGTGGTGGTGCCCCGCGTCATGGGGCAGCACATCCACCTGCACCCGGCGGTGATCATCGTCGCCGTCCTCTGCGGCGCCGAACTGGCCGGCACCGCCGGGGTGTTTCTGGCTACCCCTGCTGCTGCTGTCATTCGCGTTCTTTTAGTCACATGGCGGCGGTGGCGCCTTGAAGAGAGCGCGGCGGCGTTTCCCCAGGCGGCGCCGACCCGCCTGGGGCAAGACGAATAATGCTTACGGCTCCAGGAAGAGCTTGCGCAGCAGCCCGAAGCGAGGCGCCGGCTGGGCGCGCAGCAGCGGCAAGATCAGGGCCCGCAGCGCGAACCAGAGCAGCCCGGCGCCGATGGCCAGCAGCATACCCAGCGCTCCCAGGCCAAAAAGAAACTTGCACACGGCAAAAAGGGTATGGAGTGCTTCCACCTTTCCTCCTTACGCCTCAAACCCTGGCAGTCGCCGCAACAGGGCATAAATTTCCCGTGCCTTGCGGCGCACGTCGGCCCCGCAGTGGCGGCTTTCCGCCGAGACGTCGTACACCGCATCGGCCACCGCGTAGTATTGCGCGCGCCGGGCTTCCCAGACTTGCGCCAGCTCCTCGGCCGGCGCTGCTTGCCCGGTGAGCGAAGGCCGGTTGCGCCCGCGCGCCACGCGGCGCCGCAGCACCTCCAGGTCGGCCACCAGCAGCACGACGACGCCGTTGCGCTTGAGGAGGGCAGCGTTGGTGCTGTCCATCAGCGTCCCGCCTCCGGTGGCAATGGTCTGGCGGTCGCCGCCGGCCACCTCTGCCACCACCTGGCGCTCCAGGGCGCGGAAGTGCTCCCAGCCGTGGCGGGCCACCAGCTCGGCAATGCGACACCCCGCCTGCGCCTCGATAAGGGTGTCGGTGTCGACAAAGGCGTAGCCGAGCAAGGCGGCCAGCCGGCGGCCGATGCTGCTTTTGCCCGTACCGCGCATGCCGGTAAGAACGACGTTCATGCCTTCTGGATGCCCACCCCAACGCGCTGCAGGTCGTCCCAGAAGCGCGGGTACGTCTTGGCCACACAGGCCGGGTTCTGGATGCGAATCCCCGCCAGGCGGGCCCCGGCCATGCCAAAGCACATGGCCAGGCGGTGGTCGTCGTACGTGGCAATTTCTGCCCCGTGGAGCGCTGTCGGGTCCCCCGCGATGCGCAGCCCGTCGGGCAGCTCCTCCACCTTGGCGCCGAGCTTGCGCAGCTCGGTGGCCAGGGCGTGTAGCCGGTCGCTTTCTTTCACCCGCAGGTTGGCCACGTTGCGGAGGCAGGTCTCGCCCGGGCAGAAAGCCGCCAGCACCGCCACGGTCATCGCTGCATCGGGCAAGGCATTGAGGTCGATGTCGCCCCAGCGGCCGCAGCACCGCCGGCCCCCTCACTTCGACCCCCTGCTGCCTGGCCACCACCGTACAGCCCATGCGCTCGAGCACCTGCAAGAAGCGCACGTCGGCCTGGCGCGACGTAAGGGGGACGTTGGTCACCCACAGCGACTGCCCCAGCAGGGCCGCCAGCCCCCAGAAGTACGTCGCCGCCGAGGCATCGCCTTCGATGGCGTAGTCCCTGCCCGTATAGCACTGCCGCCCGCGCACGACAAAGCGCCGGTAGGCCTCGTGGGTCGCCTCGACACCAAAGTGGGCCATAATGGCCAGGGTCATGTCCACGTAGGGCTGAGAAACCAGGGTGTCGCGCACGTGCAGGATCACGTCCTGCTCGGCGTAAGGCGCCACCATCAGCAAGGCAGAAAGGAACTGGCTGCTCACCGCCCCCGACAGGGTGGCCGTGCCGCCGCGCAGGCGGCGGGCGCCAATGCGCACTGGCGGGCAGCCGGTGCCCTTGACGCTCGTGACCTCGGCCCCCAGCTGATTCAGGGCGTCGAGCAAGTCGGCAATCGGGCGCTGCTGCATGCGCGCGTTGCCCGTCAGGATGCAGGGAAAGCCGGCCAGGGTCAGCATGGCGGTGAAAAAGCGCATCGCCGTGCCCGAGTTGCCCAGATCCAGCGGCCCTGGCGGAGGCAAAAAGCGCCCCTCGCACCCGTAAACGCGCAGTGTGGTGTCATGGCTTTCGATCCGCACGCCCAGCCGCCGCAGGGCGGCTTGCGCCACGCGCGTGTCGTCGCTGTCCAGCGCCCCGTAAAGGGTCGTCGTGCCGCGTGCCAGGGCGGCCAAGGTGAGGGCGCGGTTGGTGTAGCTCTTCGAGCCGGGGACGGCATGCTGGGGGGCAAGCCGCCGTGCCGGCAAGACTTCGAGCCGTTCCATGGGTCACTGCACGTACTGGGCGGCAAGCTGCAGGTAGTGCGCGGTGTTGACGAGGGCTTCCCGCTCCTGGAAAGTCACCATTTCGGCAAAGGTGTCAAGCGGCTGCTGAGCACGCAAGGCCTGAAGGAGGCGCTGCATGCCGTAAATGGCGGCGCGCTGCACCTCAGAAGCAAAAAGGACCACCGCGTAGCCTAGGCGCTGCAGCTCGGCCGGCGACAGGTACGGCGTTTTGCCCCAGCGGGTGACCATGTTGATGAGCAGCGGGGCGTCTAAGGAAGCGGCAATGCGTTCCACCTCTTCCCGGCTCTGCGGGGCTTCCACAAAGAGCACGTCGGCGCCGGCGGCGCGGCAGGCCTTGCAGCGGGCAATGGCTTCTTCCAGGCCCAGGACGGCGCGGGCGTCGGTGCGGGCCACAATCACGAAGTCGTCGCTGGCGCGGGCGGCACACGCCGCCTCGATTTTTTTCACGAACTCGCGCCGCCCGATCACCGCCTTGCCCTCGTAGTGGCCGCAGCGCTTCGGGGTCACTTGGTCCTCGATGTGCACCCCGGCGGCTCCTGCTGCCTCCATCTCGCGCACCGTGCGCATGAGGTTGAGGGCGTTGCCGTAGCCCGTATCGGCATCGGCCAGCACCGGCACGCTTACTGCCTCGCAGATCATCTTGACGCGCGCCACTTGCTCGCTCATGGTGATCAGGCCGACGTCGGGCACGCCGGTGCTGCGGGCAATGCCGCCGCCGGTGGCGTACACCCCCTGGAAGCCGGCCAGTTCGATCAGGCGAGCCGAAAGGCCGTCCCACGCCCCGGGCAGCACCAGAATCTCCGGGGCAGCAATGAGCTCTCGTAAGCGGCGTCCTGGCGAAGCCATCGTCGTTTCCTTGCCCAGGGGCGCTTAACCACCGGGGAGAGAGCCAGGCGGTGTGGGAAGGGAGGTACCCCCGAGACGATTTGAACGTCCGACCCACGGCTCCGGAGGCCGTTGCTCTATCCGGGCTGAGCTACGGGGGCACCGTACTTGTATACTATACTGCGTCTGGGCGTGGTGGGCAACTGCTTTGTGTGGCGCTTGGGGAGGTCCCGAGGAGCGAAAGGCGATGGCCGTGCGGCCCCGGTACGCGGGCGCCTTCTTTCTCTGCTGGCTGGTTGGGCTTGCCGTAGGGGGGTGCGGCTACCGCATGGTGGGGCATGGCGGAGCGGCCGCGCCGGCCGTCTTGGCTGTGGCGCCCTTTGCCAACCGCACCCGGGAGCCGGGCCTGGAGACCTACATGACGGCGGCGCTGCGACAAGCGCTGGTGCGCCACCCGCCGTTTCGCCTGGCTGCCGAAGAGGCTGCGGCCTGGCGGGTTACCGGCGTCGTGCGCCGCTTTCGCGCCGTGCCGGTGTCGTTTACCGCTGCCGACACGGTGCTGCAGTATCGGCTCGAAGCGGTGGTGGCGGTGCGCCTTGCAGAGCCCTCCGCCGCTGTGCCGCTTCTTGAGCAAGAGCTCAGCGTGTGGACAGTATGGCTGGTATCCTCCACGGGCGACGTGCGGGCCAACACGGTGGCCAAAGAAGCAGCCCTGTGGCGCCTGGCGCAGCAATTTGCCGAGCGGTGCGTGGCGCTGCTGGTGGCTGCCCTGCTTTAGGAGACGGCGATGCCGCTGCTGGCGGAAGCGGAGTTCCTCTCCCGGCTCGATAAGGGCGAGCTGGAGGCGCTTTACCTGCTGTGGGGGGAGGAGGTTTACCTCGTGCGCACTTACCTCGCCTTGCTTGTGGACCGCGCGCTGGCACCGGCCTTGCGCGACCTCAACTACCACGTCTTCGACGCTGGAGAAGAGGCGTTGGCCGAGGCCCTGGGTGTGGCGCAGACCTTGCCCATGCTGGCGCCGCGCCGCGTCGTGGTGGTGCACCACGTGCACCGCCTGCGCCATGCCGAGGTGGCGCTGCTCGAGCAGTATGCCGCGCAGCCCGTCGCCAGCACGGTGCTCATTGCCACCGCCACCGGGAATCAGGTAGAAAAAACGCTACCCCGCTTCTGGCAGCAGGCGGCCGTGGTGGCCTGTCACCGCCTGGAGGGGCCGCGCCTCCAGGCGTGGATCAGGCGCCAGGTCCGGCAACACGGCTGTCAGATCGCCGCGGCTGCCGTAGAAGCTTTGGTGCAGGCGCACGAAAACGACCTCTACACGCTCGCCGGGGAGATTGCCAAGCTCTGTACTTACGCCGGCGAGGGGGCAACGATTACCCTCGAAGACGTGCAGCGCCTCAGCCCGACAACCCGCCTTTACTCGTTGTTTGCGCTCTCCGACGCCCTGGGGACCGGTGACCTCGGGCAGGCGCTGGCGGTGGTGGATGGCTTGCTGCGGCAGGGCGAGCCGCCGCTGGTGATTTTGAGCATGATCGTGCGCCAAGTGCGGCTGCTGTGGGCCGTCAAGCACCTCGCTGCACAGCGGCAAGACTTGACGCAAATCGCGAAAACGCTGAACCTGCCGCGGGCCGTGTGCCGGCAGCTCCTCGGGCAGAGCCGCCGTTACTCGTCGGCGCGGCTGCGCCGGCTCTATACGGCCGCTGTTGAAGCCGACATGGCCTTTAAAACCAGCGCCCAGCCGGCCAGGGCCATCTTGGAGGGATTGATTTTCCGGTGCTGTCTTGGGGATTAGGCTCGCGCTGCGGCAAGCGCCCGCACTTGCCGCGTGAGACGAGACGTCTTGCGGGCGGCGTGATTGCGGTGAATGACCCCCTTGGACTTCGCTTTCCACAGCATGCGGATGGCTTCAGGAAGCGCCGCCTTGGCCGCTTCGACGTCTCCCTGCGCCACGGCCAGCCTGACTTTCTTCACCGCTGTGCGCATGGCAGAGCGCAGCATGGCATTTCGCATGCGTCGGCGTTCGTTTTGGCGTTCGCGCTTGCGCACACTTAAGTGCTTCTTGGCCATCGACCTCTCTCTCCTTCTCTTGGCGGCCGCGCTGGAGTATACCAAAGCGGCAAGTCGGGTGTCAACGCGGTTTTCCTTTCCCTGCGCAGGAATTTTACGGTATGCTTTTGCCGGTGACCTGGCGTAGGGGCTGGAGAGGGGGCGCTCGCAAGGAGACGGGGTGGTAAGCCGCAGTCGCTGTAGCAAGGGGATGCCAGCGATACCGCCGGCCTTGGCGGCATGGGTGCAGGCCTTCGCCCGCTACCTGGCCGTCGAGCGCGGCCGTGCTCCGCACACGCTGGCCGCTTACCTGGGAGACGTGCGGCGCTTGGCGGCTTTCGTAACGGCCCGCGGTGTAGGGTCATGGGCAGCGCTGCGCCCCGAGGAAGTGGTGGCTTACTTGCAAGCCCGGCGGGAGGCCGGGCGCGCGGCCCGCAGTATTGCCCGTGAGCTGGTGGCCATCCGAGGGTTTGCGCGCTTTCTCTGCCAGCACGGGGTGCTGGCGGCCGACCCCACGGCGCACCTCGAGACGCCGCGGCCCTGGCAGCGGTTGCCGATCGTGCTCACCCCTGAAGAAGTCGCGCGCGTGTTGCAGCAGCCCGATCCGCGCACCGCCCTTGGCAAGCGTGACGCCGCCTTGCTGGAGCTGCTCTATGCCGCCGGCTTGCGCGCCAGCGAAGTCACCGCCCTGACCGTAGGGGACGTGGACCCGGCGGCAGGGTACGTGAGCGTGCGGGGCAAGGGCGGCAAAGAGCGCCTTGTTCCGATTGGGGAAGTGGCGCTGGTCCGGCTTGAGGCCTACCTGAGCCGTGGCCGGCCGCGGTTGCTGCGCGGGCGCCAGACGCCTTACCTCTTTGTCAATCGCTCTGCCCGCCCCCTGAGTCGGCAAGGGCTCTGGAAAATCGTCAAAAAGTACGTACAGCAGGCCGCCGTCGGCAAGCCGGCCAGCCCACACACGCTGCGCCATGCCTTTGCCACCCACCTGCTAGAAGGAGGAGCGGACTTGCGCGTCCTACAGATCTTGCTTGGCCATGCCGACCTTGCCACCACCCAGGTGTACACGCACGTGGCCACCCAGCACTTGCGGCGGCTTTACGAAACGTATCACCCGCGCCCATAGGGGGCATGCATGACGTTTTCGGCCTCCGAAGCGGCGTTTCCCCGCTCCTTTGCCACCCTTCTGGATCGGCGCTACGACCGCCCCGTCTTTTTGCAAGGGCTCAAACGCCTCATTGCCGCAGCGCGGGAGCGCATTTACCAGGAACACTGCGGGGGCGCCCGCGGACGCAATGTGGTTCGCCACCTGACCGCGCTGGTCGACGACGTGGTGCGCACCGTGTTTCGCTATGCGCTGGCCTGCCACCCAACCGACACTTCGCCGTGTGCGGTGCTGGCGCTGGGAGGCTATGGGCGCGGAGAGCTCAACCCGTTTTCGGACATTGACTTGATGTTCCTCTGCCACCCCCAGCCCCCCGACAGGGTGATCCGGGAGACGCTCTACTTGCTGTGGGACGCCGGCTTCACCCTGGGGCATAGCGTGCGGACGCGGCGCGATGCGCTGCGCATGGCAGAGACCGACGTCACGGCGCAAACGGCGATGCTGGAAGCGCGGCTGGTCGACGGGGATGAGTCGCTCTTTCGGTGGTTTCAGGAAGAGGTGGGGGGGCGGCGGTTCACGCGCCGGCGCCGGCGTCTCTTCGTGCGGCAGAAAGTGACGGAGTGTCGCCGCCGGCATGCGGCGTTTGCCAACACCGTCAACCTCATGGAGCCCAACGTCAAAGAGAGCCCCGGTGGCCTGCGCGACTACCACACGGCGCTCTGGCTGAGCATGGCCACCTATGGGACGCGCTCGCTTGCCGAGCTGGTGGCCCGCGGCGTGCTGTCCTCGGCCGAGGCCGAGGCCGTGGAAGCGGCGCTCGACTTTCTCTTTACCGTGCGCAACGGGCTGCACTACCACTACGGGCGCAAGCACGACGTGCTTGCCGTCGACGTGCAGGAAAAGCTGGCAGCGGAGCTGCGCTTTGCGCCTTCGGCGGAAAAGCGGGCCGTCGAGCAGTTTCTCAAGACGTACTACCTGCACGCCAACGTGATTTACGACTTCTGCCTTGCCACCCTGGATGCCGTGACCCACGTCCCCCGCCCGCGCTGGTGGTTCCGCCGCCCGCAAGCGGTGGGCGACGGCTTTGTCCTTCTCGCGACGGGCGTCTGCACTACGCCCACCTTCCCGTGGCCGAGCACTTGGCGCAGCAGCCGCTTCTTCTGCTGCAGGCCTTTGCCAAGGCGCAGCGGTACCGCGCCGCCTTGGCTCCAGAGCTGTCGCGTGCCATCCGCGCCCATGCGTCCCTCCTGGCTACTGAAGCCATGCGCCGCTCGCCGCAGGCGCGGGCGGTGTTTTGGGAGATTCTCTCCCAGCCGCAAGCCGCGGCCACCTTGCGGGCCATGCACCGCCACGGCGTACTGGGCGCATACATTCCGGAGTTTGCGGCGCTGACGTGCTTGGTGCAGTACGATCTGTACCATCGCTACACGGTCGATGAGCACTCGCTGCGCAGCATCGAAGTGCTTGAGGACCTAGAAACCACGCGCGAGCCGCACCTTCGCCCCTTTGCCCAGCTCTACCGCCAGCTCCCGGACAAGGCCCTGCTCAAGCTGGCCTTGCTCCTGCACGACCTCGGCAAGGACGTGGGGCCGGCGCACGTGCCTCCCACGTCTACCGCAGCGGCGAGCTGGCTGCCGCGGTGTGTGCGCGCCTGGCTCTTTCCGACGAGCAGCGCCAGCTGGTCGACAAGCTGGTGGTCAATCACCTGGTGATGAATCACCTTGCCCAGCGCCGCGACATCACCGATCCCAAAGTCATTGCCGATTTTGCCGAGCGGGTAGGGAGCGTGCCGGCCCTCGACCACCTCTATCTCCTGACCTACGCCGACACCTCGGCGGTGGGGCCAGACGTGTGGACGGTGTGGAAGGCGTCGCTGCTGGCCGACCTCTACCGCCGCACCCTTGACTACTTGCTGCGCCGCGGCGCAGAGACCACCCTGTCACGGGCAGAGCTGCAGCAGCGGCTGCGCCCGCTGGTGCTCGAGAGCCTGGGTGAAGGCTACGCTCCGGAAAACGTCGAGCGGTTCCTGGCCACCATGCCCGTCAAGTACCTCGTGGTGACGCCGCCCGAGACCATTGCCAAGCACATTCGCCTGACGCAGCCGCAGCTCACCGCACCGGTGGTGCTGGACGTGGAGCACAACACCGCGGTTGGCTTTACCACCGTCACTTTCTGCTTGCGCGAGCGCCGCGGGGTGTTTGCCATGATTGCCGGGGCGCTGAGCAAAAACCGCCTCAACATTCTCGGAGCCCAGATCTACACCTCGGAAGAGGGGCTGGCCATCGATACGTTGCAAGTCGAGACCCTCTCGCGCACCCCGGTGACCGACGCCCACGTCTGGCGACAGGTGCAGGCGGACCTGGTGGCAGCGCTGGCCGCGCCCGGCACCTGGCCCGAGGTGCCGACCTTGCGCCGGCTGCCCTCGTACGAGCGCAAACTGCAAGCCTTTGCGCAGCCCCCTCAGGTGACCATCGACAACGCCTGTTCGGACAGCTATACCGTCATTGAAGTGCAGGCGCAGGACCAGCTCGGCCTGCTCTACAAGCTAACCCGGCTGCTGTACGAGAGCGGTCTTGACGTGGCCTTGGCCAAAATTTCTACGGAAGCCAACCGCGCCATCGACGTGTTCTACGTCACAGACGCCGCGAGGAAGAAAATCGTCGACGAGGCGACGCTGGCGCGCCTCAAGGAAACCCTGCTTGCCGCGTTGACTTGAAAAAGGAGGGCTGAGCAACACACCCATGGAGCGTACGCTAGAGCTTCAGCGCAGCCAGGTCTTGCCGCTTTTGTTTGGCATCCACGACGCCAACTTGCGCTATATCGAAGCGCAGCTGGGCGTCCGCATCACCACGCACGAGACGCAGGTGACCATCAGCGGGGAGGAGTCGGCCACGGCGTTGGCGGCGCGCCTGCTGCAAGGGGCCAAGGGCCTCCTGGAGGCGGGCATTCATCTGGACCTGACGGACTTTGGCTTCTTGCTGCGCTTGCTCGAAGACGGCGAGGAGATCGACGCCTCGGCCCTGCTCGCCGACCGCATTCCAATTCCCTCCAAAAAGCGCTACGTCAGCCCCAAGAGCCTTGGGCAGCGCCGCTACATTCAGGCCATTCGCGACAACGACATCGTGGTCGGCATTGGCCCTGCCGGCACGGGAAAGACGTATCTCGCCATGGCCATGGCCGTGTCTGGGCTGGACCGCAAGGAGTTCAGCCGCATCATCCTGGCGCGACCGGCGGTCGAGGCGGGGGAGAAGCTGGGGTATCTGCCTGGAGACCTCTTGGAAAAAGTCAATCCCTACTTGCGTCCGCTCTACGACGCCCTCTACGACATGCTTGACTTTGAAAAAGCCCAGCGGCTCATCGAGCGCGGGGCCATTGAAGTGGCACCGCTTGCCTTTATGCGGGGGCGAACCCTCAACGACTCGTTCGTCATCCTGGACGAGGCGCAAAACGCCACTGCCGAGCAAATGAAGATGTTCCTCACCCGGCTGGGCTTCTACTCCAAGGCCGTCATTACCGGGGACATTACGCAGATTGATCTCCCCAACGGCAAGGAGTCCGGACTGGTGCAGATCCAGCACGTCTTACAGGGGATCAAAGGCATCGCTTTTGTCTACTTCTCGGAGCGTGACGTGGTGCGTCACCCCCTGGTGCAAGACATCATCAGGGCCTACGAACGCTACGAACAGCGGCGCCGGGCTGCCTCCCGCGAGCCCTGAAGCCATGCCTCGCCATGGCCCTCAGTGTCCAGAATCGCCAGCGCGTGCTTGCCATCTCGACGGCGGCGCTCAAACGGCGCCTGCAGCGGGCCTTGCATTACCTCCGGTGTGCCGACTGCGAGGTGAACGTGGTGCTGGTGGGAGAGCGCGCCATGCGGCGGCTCAACCGTGCGTACCGGCACCGTGATGCCCCTACCAACGTCCTGGCGTTTCCGCAAGAGGGAGAGCCCCCCGCAGGGCCACGGGTCCTCGGCGACGTGGTGGTCTCTTTGCCCACGGCCGCACGGGAAGCCCAGGCGGCCGGCCAGTCCTTGCTCGATTACGTCACGTATTTGGCCATCCACGGGCTGTTGCATTTGCTCGGCTACGACCACGAGCGCTCGCCACAGGAGCACCGCCGCATGCGCCGGCGCGAACGCGCCGTCCTGGCCTATGTCCTAGCCGACGGAGGAACGCGGGGTGGCTGAGCAGAAAGAAGCAACGGCAGCGGCTTCGCCGCCGCGCCAGCTGACGCCGGTGATGGCGCAGTACCTGCGCCTGAAGCAGAAGGCTGGTGATGCGCTGCTGCTTTTCCGCCTGGGCGACTTTTACGAGCTCTTTTTTGAGGACGCCGTGGTGGCTGCCCGGGCGCTGGACATCGTGCTGACCTCGCGCCAGAAGGAGGACCCCATTCCCATGTGTGGGGTTCCCGTCCACAGCGCCGAGGGCTACATCGATCGCCTCTTGCAGCAGGGATTCAAAGTCGCCATCTGTGAGCAGCTCGAGGACCCGCGGCAGGCGCAAGGGCTGGTGTCGCGTGACATCGTGCGGGTGATCACGCCGGGGACGGTGACCAGCGGCGGGCTGCTGATCCCCAAGGCGCACCACTTTCTTGCCAGCATCGCCCCGACGCCGGGGGGAGCGGGGTTTGCTTACCTCGATCTTTCGACCGGCACCTTTGCCGCCACTGCTTGGAGCGAGGCGACGTGGCAACAGGCGCTGCGCTGCGAATTTGCCCGCGTGCAGCCCCGCGAGGTGCTCGTGCCGGAGCCCTCCCCGGTGCCGCTGGATTTTCTCACCCAGGACCCGCCAGGCGCGGCGGTGGTCTTTCAGCCCTGGGGCGCCGAACACTTCCAGCCCCCGCAGGCCGCCCGCCGCTTGATGGCCCACTTTGCCGTGACCACCCTGGCCGGCTTTGGCTGTGAAGACAACCCTCTGGTGGTGGCGGCGGCGGGCGCCTTGCTGGCCTACGTGCAAGAGACGCAGCAGCAGGCCCTGGCGCATTTGACAGGCCTGCGGCTTTATCACCCCGGCGATTTTCTGATCCTCGACGAAACCAGCCAGCGCCATCTGGAGGTGTTTACCGCGCAGGGGACGCAAAAAGGGTCGCTGTTTGACGTCATCGATCACACCGTCACCGCCATGGGCGGCCGCCTGCTGCGCCAGTGGCTGTCCCAGCCGCTGTGCCAGCTTGAGCCGCTGCGCGAGCGGCAAGAAGCGGTGGCAGAGCTGGTGGCGCAGCCCGCCGTGCGGCAGCACGTACGCCAGGCCCTGGCCGCGGTAGCGGATGTGGAGCGCTTGGTCGGCCGGCTGGCCCTGGGGACGCTGGGGCCGCGGGAGGCGCTGGCGCTTCGCCACTCGATTGCCCAGCTGCCGGCAGTCGCCGCTGCCTTGCAGCCGTGTCAGAGTCCTTTCCTCCAACGCTTGCAAGCCCAGTGGGATGCGCTGGCCGACGTGGCCGAGCGCATCGCGGCGGCGCTGGTCGATGATCCGCCTGCCACGGTGCGGGAAGGCGGGGTCATTCGCCCCGGCTACCATGCCGAACTGGATGCCCTGCGCGCTGCCGGGTCTTCTGGCAAGGACTGGTTGAGCCTCTTCGAAGCGCAAGAGCGCCAGCGCACCGGGATTCCCTCGCTGCGCGTGGGCTTCAACCGCGTCTTTGGCTACTACATCGAGGTGCGCAAGAGCCACCTGGCGCAGGTGCCGCCGGAGTACGTCCGCAAGCAGACGCTGGTCAACGCCGAGCGCTTCATCACTCCGGCGCTCAAGGACCGCGAAGTACAGATGCTGCGCGCCGAGGAAGAGGCGTTGCAGCTCGAGCAGCAGCTCTACGAGGCCTTGCGGCAGGAGCTGGTCGCCCACATCCCGCGCCTGCAGCGCATGGCCCATGTTCTCAGCCAGCTCGATGCGGTCGCCGCGCTGGCCGAGGTGGCGGTCAGGCGGCAATACTGCCGGCCGCAGCTCGACGACAGCGACGTGCTGTCCATTGTCGATGGCCGCCACCCCACGTTGGAAGCGGTCTACCAGGAGGAACGCTTTGTTCCTAACGATACCTTTCTGGATCGCCACCGCCAGCAGATCGTGCTCCTGACCGGCCCGAACATGGCCGGCAAGTCGACGTATATGCGGCAGGTGGCTCTCATTGTGCTTCTGGCGCAGATCGGCAGCTTTGTGCCGGCCCGGGAGGCGCGCATTGGCCTGGTGGACCGCATTTTTACCCGGATTGGCGCGCAGGACGTGCTGACAAAAGGCCGCAGCACCTTCATGGTCGAGATGCTCGAGACGGCCCACATCCTCCACAACATGACGGCACGTAGCCTGATTCTCCTTGACGAAATCGGGCGTGGCACGAGCACCTATGACGGCATGAGCATTGCCTGGGCAGTCATCGAGTACCTCCACAACCACGGCGATTTGCGCCCCCGCACCCTGTTTGCCACGCATTACCACGAGCTGACCGCCTTGGCCGCCACGTTAGAGCGGGTGCGGAACTACAACGCGGCGGTGCGCGAGTGGGGAGAAAGCATCGTGTTTCTGCGCAAGATCCTCGAAGGCAGCGCCGATCGCAGCTATGGCCTGCACGTGGCGCGCCTGGCCGGACTGCCGGCGGCGGTACTGGAGCGGGCACGCCAGATCCTGGCCACGTTTGAAGCCACCGCCCGGCGGCCGGTGGGCCAAGCGCTGGAAGCGCGGTCGGCAGAGAAGCGCCCCGAGCAGCTGTCGCTCTTTGACGACCTCTCAGCCCGGCTGATTCGCGAATTGCAGCAGCTCCCCGTGGAGGAACTCTCCCCGTTGGCGGCGCTGAACAAGCTTGCCGAACTGCAGGCGATGGCCAGGAAACTGCCGTAGCGGCCACGGTGCGGGAAGCGTGCCCGGCGCTTGTCTGCAACGCGGGCCTTCGGTAGCATGCCGGTTAAAGGAGGATGCTCGTCTGGATCACGAGGGTATGGCTAAAGACACGGTTTTGATCGTCGACAGCGATGCGGCATGGGCTAGCGCCTTGCTTGCAGCGCTACGCCACGCGGGCTTCGAGGCGTGGTGGGCGCCGGACGGCGTGCAGGGACTGGCCATGGCACACACCCTCGTGCCCGACGTGGTGGTGCTTGACCTCTGGCTGCCTGGCCTCGACGGCTTGGAGTTGCTCGCGGCGCTGCGTGCCGCGGGCAGTGCCGCGGTGGCCATCGTCACGACAGAGTCCGGCAACGTGCCGCTGGCAGTGCGGGCGCTCAAGCTGGGGGCCGCAGATTATCTCGAAAAGCCCTGTGCGTTTGAGTCCGTGCTGCGAGCCATTTGCCACCTCAAGCAGCCAAAGCAACGCGAGGCGCAGGCCAGAAGGTTCACTGCGGAGCAGGTAGCGTCGGTTGCCGCCCCGGCTGCGCTGTCGGCCTTGCCGCGGGCGGTGCCCGCGGGGCTTCTCCCTCAAGGGAAGCGGCGGCAGCGCACCCTGCGCCGCCCGGTCGTGCTGCACGGCCAGGGGCTCCAGACGGGCTTGCGCACCGGGGTGGTGCTGGCGCCGCTGCCGCCTAACAGCGGGATTGTGTTTCACGACCTGGCGACGGGCGAAAGGATGCCGGCGCTGGTGGACTTCGTCACCTCCACCGACTTTTGCACCAGCCTGGGCAAGAATGGCGTCGCGGCATGGACCGTCGAGCACCTCCTGTCGGCGCTTTGCGCCTACGGGGTGACCAACGTGCTGGTCAAGCTGAGCAGCGAGGTTCCCATCATGGACGGCTCGGCGCTGGCCTTTGCCCAGGCACTGGCCGAAGCCGGAATCGAAGAGCAGCCCGCCACGGTGGAAGAATTGGTCGTTGATCGCTGTTACACGGTGGGGCAGTCCCCCTTCCGGTCGCTGGTCATCGAACCGTACGACGGACTGCGGGTGACGTACCGGTTGCAGTATCCCCCGCCGATTGGGGTGCAGGAGGTGTCGTACGAGCATCGCGATGGCAGCAGCTACAGGCGCGAGATTGCGCCGGCGCGCACCTTTGCCTCGGTGCAGGACGTCGAGCGGCTTCACGCGCTGGGGCTCGTGGCCGGGGGGCGCCTCAACAACGTGATCTTGCTCGACGGGGGGCGGGTGATCAACACGACGCCGCTGCGGTTCCCCGACGAACTGGCGCGCCACAAGATCTTAGACCTCCTCGGGGATCTCTGCCTGCTCGGCCGGCCGGTGCGCGGTCACCTTCGTGCTTCTATGACCGGGCACACGGAGAACATCGCGCTGGTGCGGTGCTTGCGCCAGGCTCTGCTGCGGGCTTGAAGACGCGAAAGGGGAAGGGCAGTGTCGAGACACCTCGTGGTCTGGGGTATCCTTCTAGGGCTAGGGGTGGCCAGCTGGGCAGGGGAACTGGATGCGCTGGTGGCCAAAATCCAGCAGGCTTACGAGCAAACCCCGGCGCTGAGTGCCGAGTTCGTCCAAGTCACCACCCTTTCGGCACTCAACCGGCAGCAGACGTCGTCGGGCCGCCTCTATCTTGCCAAGCCGCACTACGTGCGGTGGGAATACACGGCTCCGGAAGCCCAGACGGTGCTGTACGACGGGGAGACGTTGCAGATCTATACCCCGCGGCGCAAGCAGGTCTTGCGCAGCGCGGTGCCGGAATCGGAGCGCACGGGGGTAGCGTTGCTTTTTCTGGCCGGGGTTGGTAAATTGCAGGAGGCGTTTGTCATCACTCCCCTTCCCACGCAGGAGGCAGGGAGGGAGTGGTTGCGCCTTGAGCCGCGGATGCCGCAGGCGGGTTTTACGGAGTTGCACATTGCAGTGAACGCCCAGACGTCTTTGATCGAGCAGCTGCGGATTCTCGACCCCATTGGCAATGTGACCGAAATACGCCTGTCAGCCGTGCAGCGTCATGCGAGCTTGCCCGCCCGGACGTTTGCCCTCACGCTGCCTCCAGATACGGAAATCCTTACCCCTGCGGATATCCGGGGGCCACGGTAAGCTGGCAGGGGTTTTGGGGCAGCCGCCCATTGGCGCAGGGAGGTACCCGTTTTGCAGGTGACCACGGCAGGGATTCTGGATACGGGATTATTGTTCCTTCTTGTCCTCGGCGCCTTGATTTTCGTGCACGAGCTTGGCCACTTCCTGCTGGCCAAATGGGCAGGCGTGCGTGTCGAGCGCTTTTCCTTGGGGTTTGGGCCGGCGCTGTGGCGCCGGCGCTGGGGCGAGACCGAGTACTGGATCTCGACGGTCCCGCTGGGGGGATACGTCAAGATGTACGGCGAAAGCCCGGAGGAAGAGGTGGGGGAGCCGGGACGCTCTTTCACGCACCAGCCCCTCTGGAAGCGGATCCTCATCGTAGCGGCGGGGCCTTTCTTCAATTTCTTCTTTGCGATTTTCCTCATTGCCTTTATTTATACCGTGGGCATTCCGGTCGAAGAATCGGTGCAGATTGGGCAGGTACTGCCCGAGTCCGCGGCCGCAGAGGCCGGATTGTTACCGGGAGACGTCGTGGTCACCGTCAATGGCCACCCGGTGACGCGCATCCGCGAGTTAAAGCGCCATATCGTGGACAGCGAGGGACAGGCGCTGGTCTTTCAGGTGCGACGCGGCGGAGAGGTGCTAAGCGTCTCCGTGACGCCGCAGCGGGATCCGTTGGCCGGGGAGTGGCGGATTGGCGTCGAGCTGCGTCCGGCTGCGGTGCGGGTCGAGCGGGCCAACCCGCTGGCGGCACTCGGGCAGGGGGTGGTGTGGACGTGGCGCATTACGTACCTCACCATTGTGGGGCTGGGCGAAGTGCTCAGTGGCGAAATTCCTGCTTCGGAGAGCCTGGCCGGCCCGCTAGGGATTGCACGGGAAGTGGGCCGCCAGGCCCACCACGGATGGCGCAACGTGATTTTCTTTACTGCCGGGATTAGTGTGAGTCTGGCCATTCTCAACCTCTTGCCTATTCCGGTGCTAGATGGCGGCCATCTTCTCTTTTTTGCCATTGAGCTCATCAAGGGCAGCCCGCTCAGCAGCCGCAAGCGAGAACTGGCGCAGCAGCTCGGCCTGCTCATTCTCGTCGCGTTGATGGTCTTTGCCTTTTACAACGACATCGTCAATTTGCTCTTTCGTCGCTGAGGGGCGGGCAGGGCGCCCGGCACGCCGGCAGGTCCCTTGCGCCGGTGGGGATTTTTTGGCATATTTAGGAGACAAGAAAAGACCCCGGGAAGGTGGGCGCGTTGTGCCCGCTTTTTTTTTTCGTTGTGCGGCGTATGTCGATGTATCGCGAGGCCCTACTGCAACGCATTACCGAAGTCGTGGCGCCGCTTTTGGAGGCGCAAGGGGTGGAGCTCGTCGAGCTCCAGCTACAGCAGCGCAAAGGACGCTGGCATCTGCGGATTTTTGTGGACATCGAGGGAGGGGTATCGCTTGAGGACTGCCGGCGGCTCAGCCTCGAGATTGGTCGCGTCCTCGACGTGGAGGATCTGATGCCGACTTCGTACATCTTGGAAGTCTCCTCTCCTGGGCTCGATCGTCCGCTGCGCACGGTGCGCGACTTTCGCCGTCAGCAGCACCGCCTGGTGACGCTGTTTCTCCGTGAGCCCGCAGCCGCCACGTATCGGGGGCGCGTGGCGGCGGTGACCGACACCCACGTGATCCTCCACGATCCTCCCGAGGAGCCCCTGGCCATTCCCGTATCCCAGATCGACCATGGCGTCGTCGAGCTCGAGTTTAAGTAGTTCTGGGTTTTGCTGCACACCCGTGTGAAATGAGGAGTAAGGGGCCAGTGAATCACGAGTTACTCCAGCTACTTGAGCAAATCAGTCGGGAAAAGAACCTCGCCAAGGAGGCCCTCGTCGATGCGGTGCTGTCGGCGGTATTGTCGGCAGCGCGCAAGCGATTTGGCACGACGGAGAACTTTCAGGCCCGCTTTGACGAGCAAACAGGAGCGCTGGTGCTGTATGCATGCAAGCGCGTGGTTCCCGACGACGCACTGAGCGATCCGCACACGGAAATCGGCCTGGAGGAAGCGCAGCGTCTCAAGCCGGGAGTGGCGGTGGGCGACACGGTGGAAGTGGTGCACGACGTGGGCGATTTCGGCCGGATTGCGGCGCAGACGGCAAAACAAGTGATCATTCAGAAAGTGCGTGAAGCCGAACGCGATATGGTCTACCGCGAGTACAAGGATCGCGAAGGCGAGCTCGTCCACGGCATTGTGGCCCGGGTGGAAAAGGAAGGCAACATCATCGTCGACTTGGGCAAGGCGGAGGCTCTCTTGCCGCGGCGGGAGCAGTCCTTTCGCGAGACGTTTCAGCGCGGAGACCGCATTCGGGCCTATGTCGTCGAGGTCAAGCGGTCGACGAGCGGGCCGCAGGTCATTTTGTCGCGCATGCACCCGGGATTCCTCATGCGGCTGTTTGAGCTTGAGGTGCCGGAGATTTACGAAGGCATTGTGGAAATCAAAGCCGCCGTGCGGGACCCGAGCGGGAGGGCGAAAATCGCCGTGGTGTCGCACGACAAGGACGTCGATCCCATTGGCGCCTGCGTGGGCGTGCGGGGCATTCGCGTCCAGGCAGTGGTGCAAGAGCTGCGCGGGGAGAAAATCGACATCGTCCAGTGGTCAAGCGACCCCGTGCAGTTTGTCTGCAATGCCTTGAGCCCGGCCAAGGTATCGCGCGTCTACATGAATGCGGACGAAAAAACCATGCAGGTGATCGTGCCGCGCGATCAGCTCTCGTTGGCCATTGGCAAGCGCGGGCAGAACGTCCGCCTGGCGGCGAAGCTAACACACTGGAAAATCGACATCAAGAGCGAAGACGACGCTGAAGCCGAGCGGGCGCGCCTTGAGGCCTTGCGACAGGCCGAGTTGGCGTTTCAGCTGCCGCGGCGCAGCAGCGAGCCGCCATCCGATACGCCGCCGCTGGCGGCGGAAGGCGAGCCGCCGGCTGGGCCGGCGGCCGAGGCCTCACGCTCGCCCTCCCCATGGGACGTGCTGCCTTCGCTGCCGGCCGCTGAGGAGTAAGCGCGACGCGAGAGCGCAGGCGCCATGAACACCGAGCGTGCCGCTGGGGAAGCCAGGAACGCGCCACCGCGTCACCTTCCCATACGTACCTGTGTGGGATGTCGAGCCCAGCGCCCGCCGCAAGAGCTGCTGCGTCTTGTGTGTTCGCCAGCCGGGGAAGTGATGGTGGATCGCACGGGACGCGCCCCTGGCCGTGGCGCTTACGTGTGCTATGATGCCGGGTGTTTGCGTCGCGCTTGGCAGGCCGCCAAACTGACCAAGGCCCTGCGCCGACCGGTGCGGGTGTCCCCTTTTGCCGAGGCCTGCCGGCAGGTCGAGGCGCTGCTGCGCGAGCGGTTGCAGGCTTGCCTTGGCATGGCGCAGCGGGCGCGGGCGGTGGTTTCGGGCCACGGGGCGCTGTCGCGTGCTTTGGCGCAAGGGACGGTGGTCTACGTGGTGCGGGCGGAGAACCTGGCCGCCCCGCGGGCGGCAGCATACGAGGCGTGGTGCCGGCGCCTTTCCATTCCGTGTGTGTCTTTGTTTACCAAAGAGGAGCTCGGGCGGTGCCTGGGCAAGCCGCCGCGCGGGGCAGTGGGGTTTACCGAGGCGCGTTTTGGGCAGGCCTTTGCGGCGTGGTATGCCCGGTGGCAGCGCCTGCAGTGCGCCGGCGCCGGGCTTGAAGCCCAGCATGGGCGCTCGATATAGTTATAGCCGGCCGGACTTTTCCATGCGTTAATTCGTGGCGGAGGGCGGTGCATGTCAATTCGAGTTTATGAACTGGCTCGGGACATTGGCATCCCGAGCAAAGCGTTGGTCGAAGAGCTCCGCAACCAGGGAATTGCCATCAAGAGCCACATGAGCACGCTGGACGAGGAGACGGCGGAGCTCGTGCTTGAGTTATACCGCAGCCAGGAGAAGACAGCGCCTCCTGAAGCGGAAGTTGAAGCGCCTGCCGCCGCGGAGACCGTGGCCCCGCCTGCCGCGGCAGCGCCACCCGCCGCGCCTCCGCCACCTGCGGCACCCAAGGGGAAAGTGCTGCGCCTCCCCGAAGCGGTGACGGTCAAAGACTTTGCCGAGGCGCTACAGGTAAAGGCCAAGGACGTCCTCATGCAGTTGCTCAATATGGGCGTCATGGCCTCGATCAACTCCGTCCTCGACTTGGAAACCGCCAGCGCCGTGGCCCAAAAGCTCGGCAAGGACGTCACGTTGGTGTCTGAGGAAGCCGAGGCGGAAGTCGCCGAAGAGGCGCCGGCAGAAGTCCACCTGGAGCCCCGCGCACCGGTGGTCACCGTGATGGGGCATGTCGACCACGGCAAGACCTCCTTGCTCGACGCCATTCGGCAAACGAACGTGCAGGCCACCGAGGCGGGGGGCATTACCCAGCACATTGGGGCTTACGAGGTAGAGACCGAAAGAGGGCGCATTGTCTTTCTCGATACCCCAGGGCACGAGGCTTTTACTGCCATGCGGGCCCCGCGGGGCGCAGGTGACGGATATCGTCGTGCTCGTCGTGGCGGCCGACGACGGCGTCATGCCGCAGACGCGCGAAGCCATCGCCCACGCGCAGGCCGCCGGCGTGCCGATCATCGTGGCCATTAACAAAATCGATCTCCCCGAAGCCAACCCCGATCGGGTCAAGCAGCAGCTCGCCGAGCTGGGGCTGATTCCGGAAGCGTGGGGCGGGCAGACGATTTTTGTGGAAGTGTCGGCCAAGAAGCGGCTTGGCATCGACGAGCTGCTCGAGATGATCCTCTTGCAAGCCGAGATGCTGGAACTGCGCGCCGATCCGACGCAGATGGCTCGCGGCACGGTGATCGAAGCCCGCCTCGACCGCGCCAAAGGTCCGGTGGCCACGGTCTTGGTGCAGAAAGGGACACTGCGGGTCGGGGACGCCTTTGTTGCCGGCGTTCATTTCGGGCGGGTGCGCGCCATGTTTGACGATAAAGGGCGCAAGATCAAGGCCGCCGGACCCGCTAAGCCAGTGGAAGTATTGGGGCTTTCCGGGGTGCCCGATGCCGGGGACGTCTTCATGGTGGTGGAAGACGAGCGCAAAGCCCGCCAGATCAGCAGCATCCGCCAGGAAAAGCAGCGTGCCGCGCACGTGACCCAGCCAGGGCGGGTCACCCTCGAAGACCTCTATCGCCGCATTGCGGCAGGCGAAACCAAAGAGCTCAACTTGGTGATCAAGGCCGACGTGCAGGGCTCGGTGCAGGGCCCCTGTGGGATGCCCTGTCCAAACTCGACAGCGACAAAGTCCGCGTGCGCCTCATTCACGGGGCGACCGGCGCCATCACCGAATCGGACGTGATGCTGGCTTCGGCGTCCAACGCCGTGGTGCTGGGGTTCAACGTGCGGCCTACTCCCAAGGCGGCGGAGTTGGCCGAGCGAGAAGGCGTCGACTTGCGGCTCTACACGGTGATTTACGAGGCCATCGACGACGTGAAGAAAGCCATGCTCGGCCTGCTCGAACCCACCTATAAGGAGCGCACCCTGGGGCGTGCCGAAGTGCGGGCCCTGTTCCACATTTCTCGGGTGGGCACGGTGGCAGGCTGCTACGTGCAGCAAGGCGTGATACGCCGCAACGCCCAAGTGCGGGTCTTGCGCGACAACGTGGTGGTTCACGAAGGGCGCATTGCCTCGTTGCGCCGGCTGAAAGAGGATGTTGAGGAAGTGGCGGCCGGGTTCGAGTGCGGCATCAGCTTGGGACGCTTCCAGGACATCAAGGAAGGGGACATCATCGAGGCCTTTACGCTCGAAGAGGTGGCCCCGAAGCTCTAGTGGCAGCAGAGGATAGGCGCGGCGATGCACGTCGGGGTGTGTACGATCGAACTGCGCATGCGGGAACCCCACTCGTTAAAAGCCAAGCGGCAAGTCGTCAAGAGCATCATTACCCGGGTGCGCAACCAGTTCAACGTCGCCGTTGCGGAAGTCGATCATCAAGACAAGTGGCAGCGAACCACCCTGGGGGTGGCGGTGGTCAGCACGGCCACCGACCATGCCAACGGCATCTTGAGCAAGGTGGTGAACTTTATCGAGTCGATGTACGTCGTTGACTTGATTGACTATCACATCGAAATTTGGTGAGCCAGCCATGACCCGCTACCGTCCTGTCCGCGTTGGCGAATTGCTTCAGGCGGAGATTGCCGACTTGCTGCTGCGCCAGCTTAAGGATCCTCGCCTGCGCATGGCCACGGTGTCGCGGGTCGAGGTGTCGCCGGACCTGCGCCACGCCGCCGTCTACATCAGCCGCGTGGGCGACGAGGCCGAGCAGCAAGCGACCATGGCGGCGTTTGCCCGCGCCAGCGGCTTTATTCGCGGGCAGCTGGGAAAGCGTCTGAAACTGCGCTACGTGCCGCAGCTGACGTTTAAGCTCGACACGGCGATTGCCTACGGGGTACGGATCTCACGCCTTCTGCACGACCTTTTCCCCGACGAGGCCGAGGAGTCGTGATGTCCTGCGGGGGTGTCCTCTTGGTCGATAAGCCCCGAGGCCTCACGTCGCACGGGGCGGTGGCACAGGTGCGGCGGCTCTTCGGGCTGCAGGCGGTTGGCCATACGGGAACCTTGGACCCGGAGGGCCAGCGGCGTGCTGGTGCTCTGCCTTGGCCGCGCCACCAAGTATGCCCGCTACTTTGAAGCGCTCGACAAAACGTACTGGGCGGTGATGCGCCTGGGAATGCGCACGGATACGCAAGATGCCACGGGAAGCGTGATCGAACAGCGACCGGTGCCGCCGCTGTCGCGGGCGCAGCTCGAGGCAGTGCTGGCCCGCTTCCAAGGGACGATCGCGCAGACGCCCCCCATGTATTCGGCGGTTAAGTACCACGGCCAGCGCCTTTACCGCCTGGCCCGCCGCGGCCAGACGGTGCCGCGGCCACCGCGGCAAGTGACCATCAAGCGCTTGCAGCTGCTCGATGTGCGCGGGGAGTGGCTGACGCTTGGTGTCACGTGTTCCAAGGGGACGTATATTCGCACCCTGTGCGAGGACATCGGGCTGGCTCTGGGGTGCGGCGCCCACCTCGTTCACTTGCAGCGCTGCCGTGTGGGCCCTTTCCGGCTTTGCGACGCCTATCCACTTGACTTTCTTCACCGCCACGCCGCCCGGGAGCGGCTGTGTCTGCCGCTGTCCCAGGCGCTGGCTTTTCTGCCCGCGTTGACGCTGACGCCGCAGCAGCTCGCCGTACTGCGCACCAGACAGGGAAGAGACTTGGAGGCAATGGTGCGGCATGCCCGCGTGCCTCCCCAGGCGCCCGGGCTTCGCCTCTGCGTGGGGTGCCAGGAGACCGTTGCCGTCGCCTATCGCACCGCCCCCGAGCGCTGGAAGCTCCAGTACCTAGAGGCCTGAAGGCAGACGCGGTACTGCCGATAAGGAGAGGAGAAGATGGCGTTAGAGAAGGAGCAGAAGACCTCGCTGATCGAAGCGTTCCGCACCCACGAGCGCGATACCGGCTCGCCAGAAGTGCAGGTGGCGCTCTTAACGGAACGCATTCGTTATATAACCGCCCACTTGCAGACCCACCGCAAGGACCATCACTCGCGCCGCGGGCGCCTGATCAAGCTCGTCGGACGCCGCCGGCGCTTGCTGAATTACCTGCGACGGCAGGACTTCGAGCGTTATCAGAACCTCATCGGCCGTCTTGGCATTCGCCGATGAGCCTCACCACAGTGGAGGACCGACCTTGAGTCATCATGTCGTACAGACCGTCATCGGTGGTCGCACGCTGACCATTGAAACGGGTGAGATTGCCAAGCAAGCCAACGGCGCGGCGCTGGTTCGCTACGGGGACACGGTGGTCTTGGCCGCCGCTACGGGCGCCTCGAAGGAAGACCGCGACGACATCGATTTCTTTCCCGCTCACCGTCGACTACCGCGAAAGGGCGTACGCCGCCGGCAAAATCCCCGGCGGCTTTTTCAAGCGCGAAGGACGCCCCGGTGAGAAAGAAGTGCTCACCTCGCGGCTGATCGACCGGCCCATTCGGCCGCTCTTTGCCGAGGGGTATCGCAAAGACACCCAGGTGCTCTGCACGGCGCTGTCGGCCGATCAGCAAAACGACCCGGATATCGTGGCCATGATCGCCGCCTCAGCGGCGCTGACGGTGTCTGACATCCCGTTTCTGGGGCCCATCGGCGCGGTGCGCATGGGGTATGTCGATGGCCCGCCTGGTGGTGAATCCAACCTACGAAGAGCTTGAGCGCAGCCAGCTCAACGTGGTGGTGGCCGGCACCCGCGCGGCGCTGGTCATGGTGGAAGGCGGAGGACAAGAGGTCTCGGAAGCGCTCATGCTTGAGGCTTTGGAAGCGGCCCAGCAGGCGCTGCAGCCCTGTATCGACTTGCAGTGTGAACTGCAGCGGCTGGCCGGCAAGCCCAAAATGGTCCTGCCGCCGGTGGTCGTCGACACGGCGTTGCGCCAGCAAGTCTGGGACTTGGTGCGCGAGCGGCTGCCGCAGGTGCTGCGCATCCCTGAAAAGCTGGCCCGCCAGGACGCCATGGCGGCGCTGGAACAGGAAGTGCTGGCTGCGGTGGTGCCTGCCGAGCTGCCGGCTGCCGAGGCAGCGCAGCGCACCAAAGCCGCCAAGGCCTTCTTCCACGAGTTTGAGCGCCAGGAAATGCGCCGCCAGATCCTCGAGGAAGGCCGCCGCGCCGACGGCCGCGGCCCGGCAGACATTCGCCCCATCAGCGGGCGGGTCTCCCTCTTGCCGCGCCCCCACGGCTCGGCCCTCTTCACCCGCGGCGAAACCCAGGCGCTGGTGGTGGTCACCCTGGGCACCAAGAGCGATGAACAGCTCGTCGACGACCTGGAAGGGAAGTTTTACAAAAACTTCATGCTCCACTATAACTTTCCGCCTTACTGCGTAGGCGAGGGTGGCGCCTTTGCGGGGGCCAGGGCGACGCGAGATTGGTCATGGGGCGCTGGCCGAGCGCGCGCTGCGCCCGGTGCTGCCGCCGCATGAGCGCTTTCCATACACGCTGCGCGTGGTGTCGGACATTACCGAATCCAACGGCTCTTCCTCCATGGCCACGGTCTGTGGCAGCTCGCTGGCGCTGATGGACGCCGGGGTGCCCATCAAGGCGCCGGTGGCGGGCATTGCCATGGGGCTGATTGAGCAAGAGGGCCCAGGTGGCGATTCTCTCCGACATCTTGGGGCTGGAGGACCACCTGGGCGACATGGACTTCAAGGTAGCCGGCACCGCGCAGGGCATTACCGCCATCCAGATGGACATCAAGACGACGGGGGTGTCGCGGGCGGTGATGGAGCGGGCGCTAGAGCAAGCCCGGCAGGGGCGGCTCTACATTTTGCAGTGTATGGAGGGCATTCTCAAAGAGCCACGCAAGCAGCTGTCGGCTTATGCGCCGCGCATCGTGACCCTGAAAGTGCACCGCGACAAGGTGCGCGACATCATTGGGCCCGGCGGCAAGACCATCCGTGGCATCATCGACGCCACGGGCGTCACCATCGACGTAGAAGACGACGGCACGGTGGTGATTGCCTCGGCAGACGAGGGCGGCGGCGCAAGAAGCGGTGCGCATGGTGCGGGAGCTGACGCAGGAAGTGGAAGTTGGCCGCATCTACGTCGGCACGGTGCGCAAGATCATGGACTTTGGGGCCTTTGTGGAGATCTTTCCGGGCACCGACGGCCTTTTGCACATCTCGCAGCTGGCCGACAAGCGCATCGACAAAGTGACCGACGTGCTGCGCGAAGGCGACCAGGTGCTGGTCAAGGTGCTGGAAGTCGACCGCAACGGGCGGATCAAGCTCAGCCACAAGGCGGCGATTCGCGAGCGCGGCGCCGTACCGGCCGGCGAGGCCGGAAGTTGACATAAGAATCCTTATCAGAAGTTAGGAGAGGCAAGAAAAGGGCGGCGCCCGTGGCGCCCGGCTTAGGGGCCACGGTCGTTATTAGAAGTTAGTAACTCAAAGTTGACAGGTTGAGGAAGGGGGAATCACAGCATCCCTTTACAGTCCAGGGGCCCTCCTGGGGATACTCGATCACCAACGGCCGATAGATCGCGTATCCCAGTTGTGCTGGCTCTGGTGCTGCATATCCTCTACGGCCAGCGGGCCAACCTACAAGCCCTCGCCCGCCATGGCCCCGCCCACCTGGCCTACCAGCATTACCGTCGCCTGCTCTGTGCGGCCTATTGGTGCACCAAAGCCTTGCTGTGGTGGTTTGCCCATCAGGCCATGCAGGCCTTGCCCCCGCCCCAAGACGGCCTGCTTTATCTCGTGGGTGACAGCACCCTCAAAGGCAAGCGCGGGCACAAGCATCCCGTGGCCTACCACACCCGCCTCAGCCGGCATCATCCCTGCGTCTTTGGCTTCCGCGTGGTGTTTTTGATGGCCCAGTGGGGCGTCTATCGGGGGTCAAGTCGCGAATTCTGTGTAGAGGGCCTTGAGGGACGCCATGTCCATATACCTCCTGAGGGCCCAGTCCTCGCTGGCGCGCAGGAGGACGGCCGTGGCCAGGTCCAGGGCGCTCTCCTGGTTGGGGAAGACGCCTACCACCCGGGTGCGCCGCTTCAGCTCTCGGAAGAGCCGCTCCAGCAGGTTGGTGGTCCTGATGAGGCGGTGGTGAGGGCCTGGGAAGTGCAGGTAGGTGAGGGCGTCGTCCAGGCCCCGCACAAGGGTCTCCACCGCCCTGGGGTAGCGCCGCCCGTAGCGCTCCTGGAAGGCCTGGGCCAGGGCCCGTGCCGTCTCTTCCCGGCGTACCCCGAAGATGGCCCAGAAGTCGGCTGCCACCTCCCCAGCCTCGCTTATGGGCACATGGGCCAGCACGTTGCGCTGGAAGTGGGCCAGGCAACGCTGCCATCTCGCCTCCGGCAGCTCGCTGGCCACCGCTTGCTTGATGGCCTCATGGTCATCGCTCACCACCAGCAGCACGCCCCTGAGCCCCCTGTCCAGGAGCCCCCGCAGCAGCTGCCGGTAGGCCTCCCGCCGCTCCCCTCCTGCCGCCTCCACCGCCAGCACCTCCCGGTAGCCCTCCTCGTCCACCCCCACCGCCACCAGCAGCGCCACCTCCCGCACCCGCTCGCCACAGTGCACCTTCAGGTAGGTGGCGTCCAGGAACAGGTAGGGGTAGGACCGCTCCAGCCGCCGCCCCCGCCAGAGGGCCAGCTCCTCCTGGAGGCGCCGGGCGATGCGGCTCACGGCGTCCTTGCCCACCTTCACCCGCGAGAGGGCCCGGGTTATCTCGGCCACCCGCCGCACCGACACCCCCTGCAGGTACATCTCCAGCACCGCCTCCTCCACATCCCCCGTCATCCGCTTGTAGCGCTCGAAGACCTCGGTGACGAACTCCCCCTCCCGGTCCCTGGGCACCCGCAGCTGCTCCAGCTTGCCCACGGGGGTGATGAGCTCCCTGGTGTAGTGGCCGTTGCGCCAGCCCCGCCTGAGGGGCGTCCTCTCCCGGTGGCCCGCCCCTAGGTGCTCCCGCATCTCCTCCTCCAGCACCTGCTCGATGACCGCCTTAACGCCCTCCCTTATGCGGGCGTGCACCGCTTCCCGCGCTAGCTCCCGCAGCTCCTCCTTCTCCATCCGTCGCCTCCTGTCACTTTCGTTTTCTACACAACTTTAGCGACACGACCCTATCGGGCTGCGGTGGATTTTGCCCTGCTTTGCACCGCAAGGACGACCCGGGCCACCAGAAAGAAAACGCCCTGTTTCGGCAGATGCTGCGGGATTTTACGCCCGCCGGCTCCCTGGTGCCAGCGAGGTCATCGTGGTGGGCCGATGCCGCCTATGCGGCACGGGACACCCTGAAACGCATTCGGAAGCTCGACTGGTGGTATGTCTTTGCCCTGCCGCGCACCTGGAAGCTGGCCAATGGCAAGCACCTCAAGGACCTGGTGCGGCATTTGCCGCGCTGGCTGTACCAGCGCATCGGGGTGCCCTGCGCTCCCCACCGGGCGCCGGCGCCCCTTCTGGGTCTTTTCCAAGCGCGCGCAGCTGCGCCATCTGGGAGACGTCACGATCGTGCTGAGCAAGCCGCGGCGCAACGATGGGCCCAAACAGACCCGCATCCTCGTGACCCATCTGCCCAAGACGCCGGCGGCGCGCCAGATCGTCGGGGTATACCTGCGCCGGTGGGCCATAGAGCTGCTGCACAGAGAACTGAAGGGCGTCGTGGGCTTGGGGCAACACCAGGTGAGCGGCAAAGCCGAGCGCGTCGAGCGCTCGGTGGCCGTGGCGGTTATGGCGTATCTGCTCTTGCTCAAGGTGCAAGCGCGGGACATCCCTGCCGATCGTCCCTGGAGCGCCTTTGGCACGGGCGGGCGTTTGCCTGGGAGGTGATGCAGGCGCAGGGCGTGCGCCCCGCGGCAGATGGCCCGACAGTGCCTTCAGATGAGCAAGGCCGCGTGATCCCATGACCCATACCTGTCAACTTTGAGCACGGCGGCCTGCCAGGTGCAGAGCGAAGCGGCCTACTGGGGCCATCTGGTGCTGCGGCTCATGGGCTACGTGGTCCTGTTTTATACCACCCGCGTGGTCTGCAAGCGGCACGTAACCATGGCGGCGCTGGGGTTCAGCGTGACGCAGCACTGGCGCTTTGTCCATCCGAACTACTTGAATTAGAAGCACTTTCATGGCGTCTTGGGCGCAAGGCCGCGTGAATACAACCCGAGATCACGATGCGGAAAAGTGGTCATGTCCCCAGGGACACCAGGAGGCATGAAAATGACCCGGAACTTTCCTGCATGAGACAGACGGCATAAGATCCCTCTACCAGGGCTGGCCATGGGGTCGTTTTCTGACTGGTGCCGCACGCCCGAGGAAAAGGGGGACCCGGATACTCGCAGGGGCCCCCAGGGAGTGTCGCACGCTGCCGCTTGGCAGCAGAGCACGCAACGTAGACGCATGAGTCACGGGTATCCAGCCAGCCTGCACCTTGGAGGGAGCGCTATGGATGTCATCTTCACTCACTGTGCGGGTATCGATGTGCATAAAAGGAGCGTGACAGCCTGTCGGGTGACGCCGGATCCGACGGGGCAGCAGCCCGATGGGCAGGTCGCGGTCCAGGTCTTTGGCACGATGACCCCCGACTTGTTGGCTCTGGCTGACTGGCTGGCGGCGGCAGGGGTGAGTGGCCATTGAAAGCCCCGGCGAGTATTGGAAACCACTCTATAACCTCTTGGAAGGCACCTTTGAGGTGGTACGGGTCAATGCCAACCACGTCAAGCATGTCCCCGGGCGCAAGACAGACAAAGCCGACGCCCGATGGTTGGCCAAAACTCCTCCGCCATGGCCTCCTGCAGGCCAGCTTCATTCCGCCAGCGGGACAGCGTGACCTCCGGGATCTGGTGCGCTAGCGGACGAAACTGATCCAGGAACGCCGCCGTGAGGTCAACCGCCTGCAAGGGGTGCTGGAGCGGGCCAATATCAAGCTGGCCGCGGTCGTCACAGACATCATGGGGGTCTCCGGTCGCGCCATGGGAGAAGCTTTGATTGCCGGGCACGCCGATCCTGCCACGAGGGCAGCACGGGCACGTGGACAGCTCCGGAGCAAAATCCCGCTGCTAGAGCAGGGGCCCTTGAGCGGGCTGGTGCGGCCCCAGCACCGTCTGTTGCTGGCGACCCAGTTGGCGCACCTCGATTTCCTTGAGGAACAGATCGACACGCTGCGCACGGCGATTGCCCGGTGCCTGGCCGATCTCCGTGCGGCAGCGGACACCGCCCCACCAGCCCCTCCGGAGGCAGCCGGGCGGTGTGCGCCTGTGCCGACGGCCCAGGGCACGCCGCTGACGTTTACGCAAGCCGTGGCGTTGCTTGACACGAGCCCTGGCGTCGATCGGCGGGGAGCGCAACTGCTGGGAGCGGAAATCGGTATCGATAGGGCACGCTTTGGCTCTGCGAAACGTCTGGCAGCCTGGGCTGGCGTCGCTCCGGGCAACGACGAAAGTGCAGGGAAACGGCGGTCAGGCAAAACGCGTAAAGGCAATCGCCCTTTGCGCACGGGGCTGGTGCAGCTCGCCCATGGGGCCGCCCGGACGAAGCAGACCTATCTCTCCGCCCTCTATCGACGCCTCGCCGCCCGGCGCGGGAAAAAGCGCGCCCTCATGGCCGTGGCACACGCGATTCTGGTGAGCGCCTTCCATATGCTATGCTCTTACGCGGTGAACCTTATCGTGAGCTGGGGGCCCCCCACTATTTTGATACCCTCCGACGCCACCAGACCCTTGGGCGCTTAACACGACGCATTGAACAGCTCGGCTACCGGGTAAGTCTCGAACCAGTATCGGCCACCTAGGAGATTATTTTCAACGTAGTCAGAGCCACTGTTTTTCACCGTGGGAAGGGCCAGTTTTTCCTGCGACCTTCTTTGGCAATTTCATCAAGCTGTTCAATGGAAATATTTTTCCTTTTGGCCAGATCTAATTTATATCTTAAGGTCAGATTTTTTTCAAGCTTACTGTATTCAGAAAAAGGATTCATGTTGGGATATCTATTTAATGCTTCTTTAGTAGCTCTATCTTCAGCTTTTATTAATTCTTTCCATATTTCCATTCTCTCATTTTCTGTTAATCCAAATTTTACCTTTGGTTTATTGTTTATGTATTTAAAATAATCATCGCGAAAAACGATACGTGGTTTATTGTCAATACCTTCTTGATTTAGCCATCCAATCCATTGTCCCATTCCAGAAGTAGCATGCTCTGGACTTACATAAGCTTTAATGTCTATTACTATTGCACGTTTATCATTCATGGAAATTTTTTCTTTGGCTTTATTATATAAAACATTCAACAAAGAATTTAATGATTCTTTCGAGATATCTTCGGAAACTATGATTTCCCATGCTATTTTAAATCTCCATTTATCCTGGTAAGAATTATCTTTGAATAAGACATATTCTGGAATAGGATAATTTGATTTTGGTGAAGGGCCGTTTTTTTCTGTCGCGGGGGCTGCGGGGAGCTGGGGCCAGGCGCTCTTGCAGGAGGCGGCGGAT
>BPKO01000006.1 GCA_026005175.1 Candidatus Tectimicrobiota bacterium | reverse complement strand
CCCATGCGGTTGGCGATGAGCTTGCAGGTGCGGTAGAGCTCTTTGAGGTTGATGGTGGTGTAAGCGTTGTAGTAATCCGGCCGCATGTGCAGGGCCATGATGATCTCTTCCAGCGCCGCATTGCCGGCCCGCTCGCCCACGCCGCAGAAGCAGCCCTCCACCTGGTGCACGCCGGCGCGGATGGCCTCTAGGGAGTTGGCCACCGCCATACCCAGGTCGTTGTGGCAGTGGACGCTGATTTTCACCTTGTCGATGTTGGGCACGCGCTGCATGATGGCGTGGAACGTCTCGAACCACTCCCCGGGCACGGCATAGCCTACGGTGTCGGGGATGTTGACCACCGTGGCGCCGGCCTTGATGACTTCTTCGATCATGCGGCACAGGTAGTCAAGGTCGGCCCCGCGAGGCGTCCTCGGTGGAGTACTCCACGTCATCGCAGAAGTTGCGGGCATAGCGCACCGAGTCGATGGCCATCTGCAGCACCTCTTCCTTGGACTTGCGCATCTTGCGCTCGAGGTGGATGTCGGAGGCGCTGACCACGATGTGGATGCGCGGCCGCTCCGCCGGCTTGACGGCCGCCGCCACGGCGTCGATGTCGGCGCGGATGCCGCGGGCCAGGGCGGTGATGATCGGCCCCTTGACTTGCTCGGCAATGGTCTTGACGGCGGCAAAGTCGCCGGGCGAAGAGGCGGCAAAGCCCGCCTCGATGACGTCCACGCCCAGGCGCGCCAGCTGGTGGGCAATTTCCAGCTTTTCGGCAGCGTTCAGGCTACAGCCGGGCGACTGCTCGCCGTCGCGCAGCGTGGTATCGAAGATGTCAATCTTGCGCATGGAATAACCCTCCTCTTGTGGCCCATAGCCCCGCGGGCTTGCCACCACGGCATGCACGGAAGACGAGAGACCTCGATCCGGGAACTACGACGGGGATGACCGGGGGGCCTCTCGCTTCCCGCGCCGCCGGGCGTCAGGAAGCCGACGAGGTCCCCCTAGCGAAGGGAGAGGAGGAGCAGCACGGACACCACGAGCCGTGACGTGCACCGCAGCCCGCACCCTCGGGTGCGCTGGCGGCTGCCGACCTCACTGCTCATGGTATCCATCGTCCTCCCTGAAACCTGTCGCGGGGAGTCATGAGTGCGTTCGTACAGTGCCTACACTTATACCCCCTGCCGGGCCGTCTGTCAAGGGGGGATGCAATACCCTGACGCCATCTGGTTTGCTTCCCCTCCTTATGGTATGGTTCTGACAGTGCGCGTCCCCGCATCAACCCATCCGCCTTGCCGGCCGTTTGGCGGCAACAGCGGGAAAACGCATATGTCTCTCGACCCCCTCAAGGCGTACGGCTTTACAGAACATGCTCGGTTTGAGATGGCACGACGGGGGATCACGGTCGACGCCTCACAGCGGGTGGGGCAGCCCTATCGCGTCGAGTATCAGGTGGTTCCCTCAGACTAAATCGCAGGTGAGGCGAGGCCCGGCAGGCGGGCCTGGCGGCGCTTGACAGGGGGAGGCGCCCTCGCTAGGCTGAAGGCCTGGCACGACGACCAAGAAGGAGGGCTGAGATGCCGTCGGCAAGGCTCACGCGCAGAGAAATGCTGAAGGCTCTGGGCGCCCTGGCCGGTGTTGGGGCCTGGTGCCGGTTCCTGATCCCCTCGGCGCACGCCCCCAGGCGCCGCTCAAAGTCGGGCTTCAGGCCCACCGCACGGGCATTGGCGCCGTCTACGGCAAGTGGTACGAGCGCACGGCACGCGCCGCGGTGCAAGTGATCAATGCCGGCGGCGGCATCGCCGGCCGCCCGGTAGCGCTCATCATCGAAGACGACGGCACCGATCCCCGGCGCGGCATCGAGGTGGTGGAAAAGCTTGCCCTGCAGCACCGGGTAGACTTTATCTTCGGCACCCTCTTTTCTAATGTCGTCCTGGCTTCGGCGCCGCGGGCCGGCGAGCTGCGCATCCCCTACCTGGTGGTCAGCGAGGGGTACCACGTGGCCTCGGGCAAGCTCAACCGCTGGACGTTTCAGGCCGGCATCACCGACGTGCGCGCCCAGGTGACGGCGGTGGCGCCGTGGATCGTCGAGAACCTGGGCAAGCGCATCGCCATGATCTTCCCTGACTACGCCTTTGGCTACGACCACCGCGACTTCTTCGGGGCCGCGGCGCGGCGCCTGGGTGCCGAGATCGTCGCGCAAGTGCCCATTCCGCCCACCGAGACTTCCTTCACCAAGTACTTCCCGCGCCTTCCCCGCGACGTCGACGTGATTTACCACGTGATGGTGGGACCGGGGGTGCTCACCTTTGTGCGCGAGCTGGGAGAGTACTTTGGCTCGCGCCGGCCGCAGCTCTTTGGCTTTATCGACTCGCTCGAAGGCGTGGACCTGGCCAGCCCGGGCCTCGAATACTTGGAAGGCTCGTACCTGTGGGAGGCGCTGCCGCGCTATGCCGGCCAGTACGACACCCCCTGGGAGCGGCAGTACCGCGAGGCGGTGGGGGTAGACGCCAACGGGGCAAGCCGCGAAGACCCCCGCGACGTGTCGACGTACTCGCACATGTTCGGGGTGTGGGAGACGCTTTTTGTCATCAAGGAGGTGGTGGAAAAAAGCGGCTACCGGGGTCCCCAGGATTACCGCGCTTTTATTGAGACTCTAGAGGGAATCGAGCGCTTCGAGGAAGGCCTCGCCCACCCGCAAGGGCCCAAGCGCTTCGTGGGGCAGATCCACCAGGTCTTTGCGCAGCAGTTTATCTCCCGGGTGGTGGGCGGCAAGCTCGAAGTGGTGCACCGGACGCGCATCGAGGAGAGCCTGTACCCGCCCGAGGCCGACTACACCACCCAGCCGCTCTAGCGCCCATGCCTTATGACCGGCCAGCTTGCCCTGGCGCTGCTTGAAGGCACGGTGTCTAGCCTCCTGCTGGCCCTCACCGCGGTGGGCCTGTCGCTGACCTTTGGCGTCATGCGCATCGTCAACATCGCGCACGGGGAGTTCTTCATGCTGGGGGCGGTGCTGGCCTGGGCCATCACGGCCGCCACGGGGAGCTTCCTGGTGGCGGTGGTGGTGGCGCCGCTGGGGGTGGCCGGCCTGGCCGTGCTTATCGACGCCCTGGCCTTGCGCCCGGTGCGCTATGCCCCCGACGCCACCATCGTCATTACCCTGGGGTGGCTCTACATCTTGCAGCAGCTCACCCTGCTGCTCTACGGGCCGGAGGCGCGCGCCGTGGCGCCCCCGCTCCTCGGGACGGTCTCCCTTCCCTGGTTTGGCTACTCGCGCTACAAGCTGCTGGTGGCGGCGGTGGCTGCCTGCCTCCTGGGCGGCGTGTGGTGGCTGGTGCGCGGCACCACCCTGGGGCTGCTCATGCGCGCCACCCAGCAGGATGCCGAAATCGCCCAGGCCTTTGCCGTGCCGGTGCCCCGCGTGTACCGCGGCGCGTTTGCCCTGGGGGCAGCGCTGGCGGCGGTGGCCGGCGTCCTGGTGGTGCCGGTGCAGCAGGCGCACTACCTCATGGGGCTCGACGCCCTGCTCCTTTCGTTCATGGTGGTGATCCTGGGCGGCCTTGGCAACCTGCGGGGAACCCTGGCGGCCAGCTTCGTCATTGGCTATCTCGATGCCGGGGTGTCGATTTTCTTCACCCCTACCCTGGCCCGCCTCCTCGCCTCGCTGCTTGTGGCCCTGGCCCTGGTGGTGCGCGGCGGCGGCCTGTTCGGAGAGGCCCGGGCATGACTGCCACCGCGCGGATCCTCGCCCTACACCTGGGCGTCCTTGCCGGCCTGGGGTTTCTGCCGCTAGTCTTGTCCCCTTTCCACTTGGGGATGATGACGCGCGTGCTGATCTTTGCCACGTACGCGGCGGGCTACAACCTGCTCCTGGGCTATAGCGGGCTGATGAGCCTGGGGCACGCCCTGTTCTTTGCCGCCGGGCTTTACGGGGCCGGCCTGCCCGTTTACTACTTGGGAGGTGGCGCCGGCGCCGGCCTTTTTCTGCGGGCTGGGGGCAAGCCTCTTGCTGGCGGCGCTCATCGGCGGCCCGAGCCTGCGCACCAGCGGGGTGGCGTTTGCCATTGTCACCATGCTCTTTGGGCAAGCTGGCTACTTGCTGACCCTTTACTTCAACCGCATCACCCTGGGCGACCAGGGCCTCGTGCTTGCCGGCCGCCTTGCCCCGCTGCGCCTGGGGCCCTGGCACCTGGCCCTGCACGCCCCCGCGGTGCGCTACGCCCTGGCCCTGGGGCTGTTTGCCCTCGTCCTCCTGGCTCACCCTCTGGCTGGTGCGCTCCCCTTTTGGCCGGGTGCTGGTGGCCTTGCGCGAGCACGAGGAGCGCACCCGCCTGCTTGGCTACAGCCCGCTGGCATACCGGTGGCTGGCGCTGGTGCTCTCGGGGGGCATGGCAGGGGCTGCCGGGGCGGCGTACGCGCTTTTGTTTTCCTACGTGGGGAGCGCCTTTGCCGCCATCCTTTACTCGGTGCTGCCCCTCCTCTGGGTCCTCCTTGGAGGGGCGGGCACCACCCTGGGGCCGCTGCTCGGAGTGGCCTTTATGACGTACGCCATCGAGCTGGCCAGCCGCCTGACCAGCGCCTATCTTCTGGTGGTAGGGCTGGCCATCGTGGTGGTCATGCGCGCCCTTCCCCAGGGCATTCTGGGCGGGGTGCGTGCCCGCTGGAGGTGGCTGCCATGAAGCCGCTGCTGGAAGCAAGGGGGCTGCAGCGGCGCTTTGGCGAGCTGGTGGCCGTAAGCGGCGTCGACCTGCGCCTTGCGCGCGGAGAGATCCGCGCCCTCATCGGCCCCAACGGCGCGGGCAAGACCACCCTGGCCAACCTGATCACCGGCCGCCTGGCGCCTAGCGCCGGGCGCCTCTTCTTTGCCGGGCGGGAAATCACCCGCTGGCGCGCCCAGGACCGCGTGCGGCTGGGCATCGTTGCCACGTTTCAGATACCGGCGGTGCTGCGCAATCTCACGGTGTTTGACAACGTGGCCTTGGCGGCGCAGCGCCTGCGGCTGCGCCGCCTGCGCGACTTCTTCTGTCTGCGCGCCTCGCATCTCAGCGGTCCCGTCGCCGAGGTGCTGGCGCGGGTGGGCTTGCAGGCGGCCTGGCAGCAGCCGGCCGGCAGCCTCGCTTACGGCCACCAGCGGCTGCTCGAGCTGGCCATGGCCCTGGCCTTGCGCCCGGCCCTGCTGGTGCTGGACGAGCCCACGCAGGGGCTCACGCCCGAGGAGATCGAGGGGTTCGTGGGGCTGGTGCGCGAGGTGGCCCGGGAAGCCACCGTGCTGCTCATCGAGCACAACATGCCGGTGGTGCTCTCCCTGGCTCATCGCGTCACCGTCCTGGACCGCGGCCGCGTTGTTTTTGAAGGCACGCCGGCCGAAGTGGAAGCCGCGCCGGCAGTGCAGCAGCTCTACCTGGGAGTGGGTGAGGCATGAGGCTCGTCCTCGAGCGCGTCAGCTGCGGGTACGGCGGCGCGCCGGTGCTGCGCGACCTTTCCTTACAGGTGCGCAGCGGCGAAGTGGTGTGCCTGCTCGGCCGCAACGGGGCGGGCAAGACCACCGTCCTGAAAGCGATCCTGGGCCTGGTGCGTCCCGTGACCGGGCGGATCGCCCTCGACGGGCAGGCGCTCACCCGCCTGCCCCCTTACCGCATTCCCTTGCTGGGGCTGGGCTACGTGCCACAGGGCCGGCGCCTCTTTCCGGAGCTCACCGTCGAAGAGAACCTGCGGCTCGGGCTGCGCTTGAGCCGGGGTGGCCCGTGGACGCTGGCCCGGGTGTGCGAGCTCTTCCCAGTCATCGGGGAGCGGCTGCGGCAGCCGGCCGGCCTGCTCTCGGGCGGCGAGCAGCAGATGGTGGCCATCGCCCGGGCGCTGTGTACCAACCCGCGCTTTCTCCTGCTCGACGAGCCGCTGGAGGGGCTGATGCCCCTGGTGGCGCAACGCGTCCTGGCCACCCTTGGCTCCCTGGCACGAGAAGGCATGGGCCTCTTGCTGGTAGAGCAGAAAGTCAAAGCTGCCCTGGCGGTGGCCGATACCGTGCTGGTGCTGGAAGCGGGGCGCCTCTGCTTTGCCGGCAGCCGCCAGGAGGTGCCGCGGCCGGAGGCGCTCATCCCTTACCTTGGCGCCCGGCGGTAAGCTGCGGCGCCAAACGCGAAGGAGCACGCCATGCGCTTGCAACATCGCATTGCCATCGTCACCGGCGGCGGCTACGGCATCGGCCGTGCCATTGCCCTGGCCTTTGCCCGCGAAGGGGCCGACTTGGTACTGGCGGCTCGCAACCGCTCGCGCTTGGAAGAAACGGCCCGCGAAGTGCAGGCCCTGGGGCGGCGCGCCCTGGTGCAGCCCACCGACGTGTCGCAGGAAGACGAGGTGCGCGCCATGGTCCAGGCCTGCCTCGCGGCCTTTGGCCGCGTCGACATCCTGGTCAACAATGCCGGCATTGCCGGTCCTACCAAAGAAGTGGCGGACCTGAGCGCAACGGAGTGGGACGAGACGCTCAACGTCAACCTCCGTGGCGCCTTTCTCTGCGCCAAGTACGCCTTGCAGGACATGCGGCAGCGGCGCCAGGGCGTGATCCTCAACATCGGCTCCGTGGCCGGCCGCATTGGCTACCCGCGCCGTGCCCCTTACGCCGCCTCCAAGTGGGGGATGATCGGCCTCAACCACGCCCTGGCCGCCGAGGTGGGCCGCTACAATATCCGCGTCAACTGCCTGTGTCCGGGCACCACGGCCGGCGAGCGCCTCAGCCGCGTCATTGCCGCCAAGGCCGAAGCCGAAGGCACCTCCTATGCCGAAGCCGAGCGGTGGTACACGCAGCAGATTCCGTTGGGACGGGTGATCCAGCCCGAAGAGATTGCCAGCGTGGCCGTCTTTCTCGCCAGCGACGAGTCCTCGGGCATGACCGGGCAGTGCTTTACCGTCTGCGGCGGCTTCGTCATGCACTAAGCGGGGCGGCAAAGCGCCTGAGCGGCTGGCTATAATTGCCAAAACCGCAGTCCCGCGCAGAAGGAGTGCCACGCCATGCCAAACGGGCGCCGCGGCGGTTCTGGGTCGCGCAAGCACGGCCCTTCCATGCTCGAAGGCTTTAACACCACCTTCGCCCGGGCGGCACGCTACGTCAAAGCGCCGCCCGACCTGCTTGAGAACATCCGCGTCTGCCACCATCTTTACGCGTTCCAGTTTCCCGTGCGCATTCGCGGCAAAGTGCAGCTGTTTCAGGGCTTTCGCGCCCAGCACTCGCAGCACCGCCTGCCTACCAAAGGTGGCATTCGCTTTGCCCCACAGCTTGACGCCGACGAAGTCGCTGCCCTGGCGGCGATCATGACCCTCAAGTGCGCCATCGTCGACGTGCCGTTTGGCGGCGCCAAAGGGGGCATCGCGCTTGACCCGCGCGCTTACGAAGCCGAAGAACTCGAGCGCATCACGCGCCGCTACACCGCCGAACTGGTGCGCAAGAACTTCATCGGCCCCGGCGTCGACGTGCCGGCGCCCGATTTGGGCACGGGCGAGCGTGAGATGGCCTGGATTGCCGATACCTACAACATGCTGCACCCCACCGGCATCGACAACATGGCCTGTGTCACCGGCAAGCCGGTGACCCTGGGCGGCATCCGCGGCCGCCGCGAAGCCACGGGCCGCGGCGTGCTCTACGTGCTGCAAGAGTGCTTCCGCCACCCGGAGCTGCTTCAGTCCACGGGGCTAAGCGGCGACCTCGAAGGCAAGCGCCTCGTGGTGCAGGGGCTAGGCAACGTGGGCAGCCACTTCGCCCGCTTTGCCCAGCAGGCCGGGGCCCGCATCGTGGGCATCGGTGAGTCCGACGGCAGTCTTTATGCCCCTGAGGGGCTCAACGTCGACAACGTGCTGGCCTGGCGCGCGCACACCGGCAGCATCCGCGGCTTTCCCGACGCCACCACCTTTGACAGCCCCGGCGCTTGCCTGGAGCTTGACTGCGACATCCTGGTGCCGGCGGCGGTGGAAAACCAGCTCACGGCGGCCAACGCGCCGCGCATCAAAGCGCCGCTCATCGTTGAAGCGGCCAACAGCCCCACCACCCCCGAAGCCGACCTCATCCTGCGCCGCCGCGGCAAGGTGATCATTCCCGACGTCTTTGCCAACGCCGGCGGCGTTACGGTGAGCTACTTCGAGTGGGTGAAGAACCTCTCCCACATGCGCTTTGGCCGCATGGCCAAGCGCGTCGGCATCCAGACGCAGCGGCGCCTCATCGCCGGCATCGAAGCCCTCACCGGCGGCACCTTCCCCGCAGCGCTGCGCGAGGAAGTGCTGCACGGCATCGACGAGCTGGAGCTGGTCAACTCGGGCCTCGAAGAAACCATGAGCCAGGGGCTGCAGCAGATCCTGGCCACCATGGAGCGCCACGGCATTGAGGACATGCGCACCGCTGCCTTTGTTTGCGGCTTGCAGAAAGTGGTGGTGGCTTATGAGCAGCTTGGCATCTGGCCGTAAGGGGTTCAGCGGCGGCGGAAAAGCCCCGGCACCCCCTCCACTGCGGCAAGCTCAGGGCAGGCCACCGGCAGGGCCTCGCGGGCGCCGATGAGCAGCAGGCCGCCGGCAAAGAGGTGCGTGACGAGGCGCCGCAGCACCTCGCGCTGCAGCGCCGGCACGAAGTACGTAAAGGCCACGTTGCGGCAAAGGATGAGCCAGAAGCGCCGCTGCGGTGCGTCGCAGCGCAAGTCCTGGGCGCACAGCAGCACCGGGTCGCGGTAAGCAGGGCGCAGGCAGAAGCCGCCGCGGCAGGGAGCAAACGCCTGCGCTTGCCACGCCGGCGGCAGGCCGCGCACGCTGCTCGCCGGGTAGCAAGCGCGGCGCGCGCGGCGCAAGAGCGCCACGTCGGCGTCGGTGGCCACTACCCGCAGGCGCAGCGCCGGGAAGCGCCCTTGCAGCACAAAGGCCCACAGCAGCACCAGGCTGTACGCCTCTTCCCCGGAAGCGCAGCCGGCGCTCCAGCACCACAGCGTGCGTTCTCCTTGCTGCTGCGCCTGGCAGGCCAGCGCCGCCAGCGGCGACGCGAGGGCCGCAAAGACCTCGGCGTCGCGGTAAAAGCGCGAGATGCTGATGTGGCAGAGGCGGTCGAGTACCGCCCACTCCTGCGGCTGCGCCAGCAAGTACTGCCGGTACTGCGCCACCTCGCCGAGCCCCAGGGCGCGCAGGCGCCGCGCGAGGCGCTTGCACACCTGGCGCCGCACGCGGCGAAACCCCGGCCAGTGCAAGTGCAGCTGCGGCAGCGCCCAGCGCAGAAAGGCCACGCACTCGGCATCGCGCATGTGCCCGCCTCCGGGCAAGACCCGCCCATTGACATCGCCACCGCGTGGTATACACTGGGCTGGCGCGTGCGCGCAACCGGTCACCCGCTGCGAGGAGGGACTGCCATGGCATGGCGCGGGATCTGCGGGCTCGTTGTTGGCTTCCTGCTGTGGGCAGGGCTGCGGCCGGCCGCGGCCGACCCCCTCCCCATCCGCATTTCGTACACGGTACCGGCACTCGAGCTCATTTCGCTGTTCGGGCAGAAGACCGACATCCTCAAGCACTATGGCAAGTCGTACACGGTAGAGCTGATTCGCTTCCGCGGCACCTCGCCGATGATCACCGCCTTTGCCGCCGGGCAGCTCGACCTGGGCAACCTCGCTTACTCGAGCTTTGCCCTGGCGGTGCTCAATGCCGGCCTTGACCTCCGGATCCTCGCCGAGGATCTCAAGTCGGGCGTTCCTGGCCACTTTGCCGACAAGTGGGCGGTGCGCGAGGACTCGGACATCAAGACCGTCGCCGACTTGCGCGGCAAAACCATCGGCATCAACGCCTTTGGCACCGCCGTCGACCTTGCCTTGCGGGTGATGCTAAAAAAGCACGGCCTGCTCGACAAGCGCGACTACCGCATCGTGGAAGTGGCCTTTCCCCACCAGGAAGCCATGCTGCGCCAGGGCAAAATTGACGCTGCCTGCCTGGTGCAGCCCTTCTGGAGCATCGCCAGCCGCAAGGGCGGCATTCGCCCCATTTTCGACGTGGCGCAGGCCATGGGCCCCACGCAGCTGGTGTTTCTTGTGGGGCGCACGGCGTTCTTGCAGCAGCACCGCGAGGTGGTGCAGGACTTCTTTACCGACTTCCTCATTTTCTGGCGCTGGATGCTCGACCCGGCCCACCGCGAAGAAGCGGTGCGGCTGGCCGCGGCCTTCACCAAGCGCCCCGAAGCCGCCTTTGCCGACTGGTTCCTCACCGCCGAGGACTACTACCGGGATCCCGATGGCTTGGTCGATGCCGCCATGCTGCAGGGCAACGTGGACGTGCTCTACGAGATGGGCTTTATTCCGCGGCGGCTCGACCTTCGGCCCTACCTCGACCTTTCCTTTGTCCGTGAGGCCAAAAAGCGGCTCGCCGGCCAGTGAGGGGGGCGCGTGGCGGTCAAAATCGAGGCGCGCGGCCTGTACAAAGTCTACCCGCGGGATAAAGGGGAGGCGGTGCCCGCCCTGGCCGGCCTCGACTTGCAGGTCTACGAGAACGAGTTTCTGGCCATCGTTGGCCCCAGCGGCTGTGGCAAGAGCACGCTGCTTTACCTGATGGCCGGCTTTCTCGATGCCACGGCCGGCGAGCTCCTTCTTGACGGGCGGCCGATTCGCGGCCCGCAGCGCGACTGTGGCATCGTCTTCCAGCACTTTGCCCTCTTTCCCTGGAAGACGGTAAAAGGCAACATCCTTTACGGCCTGGAAGAGCGCAAGGTACCGCGAGCCGAACGTGAGCGCCTCGCCCGCCACTACATCGCGCAGATGAAGCTCACCGGCTTCGAAAACAGCTACCCGCACCAGCTCTCGGGCGGCATGAAGCAGCGCGTGGCCATTGCCCGCACCCTGGCCCTTGACCCGGCGGTGCTGCTCATGGACGAGCCCTTTGGGGCCCTTGATGCCCAGACGCGTCGCCTGATGCAGGAAGAGCTGCTTGCGCTGTGGGAGCGCAAGAAAAAGACGGTGGTTTTTGTGACCCACGACGTGCGCGAGGCGGTCTACCTGGCCGACCGGGTGGCGGTGATGACGGCGCGGCCCGGCCGCATCAAGGCCATTGTCGACACCCGCCTGTCGGCAGCAGCGCGGCGCCACGAGCTGCTCGAATCCGAAGAGCTGGTGGCCAAAGCCAACGCCGTGTGGGCGCTGGTGCGCGAGGAAGTGGAAAAAAGCGCGGCGCTGGGTGAGTAAGGAGGCGGCGAAGTGGGCGGGCGGCTCTGGCGCGGCGTGCCGCTGCTCGTCCTGGCGCTGCTGTGGGAAGGGCTCACCCGCGGCGGCCTGCTGCCTCCGGAAGTGCTGCCGCCGCTTGACCGCGTGCTCGAACGCTGGGCGGCCTTCTGGTGGGGAGGCGATCTGCTGCCGCACCTTGTTACCTCGCTGTGGCGTGAAGCCACGGGATTTTCCCTCAGCGTCGCCGTGGGCGTGCCGCTGGGCATCGGCATGGCCTGGGTTCCCCGCCTGCGCCGCGCCTGCGAGCCGCTGCTGGCCCTCAGCTATCCCGTGCCCAAGCAGGCCCTCATCCCGGTGTTCATGCTCTGGCTGGGCATCGGCCATGCCTCGAAAATCGCGGTGATTTTCGTGGGCTGCCTCATTCCCGTGGTCATCAGCAGCCTCAACGGCGCCCGTGGCGTCGACCCCTACCTGCTGTGGTCAGCCACCAACCTGGGCACGCCGCGCCACCGCTTGCTGTGGCGGGTCATTGTGCCAGCGGCGCTGCCCGACATCCTCGGCGGTATCCGCATGGCACTTTCCATTTCGTTTATTTTGCTGGTGACTTCCGAGATCCTGGCGGCGCGGGCGGGGCTGGGCTACTTGTGCTTCTTTCTGGGGGAAAGCGGCGCTTACGAGGAGATGTTTGCCGTGGTGCTCACCGTGGTGCTGCTGGGCTTTGGGGCCGATCGCCTCTACGTACAGGGCATGCGCCGCCTGCTCGTCTGGCACCTGGAGGAAGGGCGGTGAGGCGCCTGTGGCGCGGGCTCTCGCCGGCGGCAACCGTCTACGGGCTGCTGCTGGCTTGGGAAGGGGTGTGCCGCGCCGGGCTGGTAACCCCCTTTCTGCTGCCGGCCCCTTCGGCCATTGCCTGGCGCCTGGGGCAGCAGCTGCTGGCCGGTGACTTGGCCTGGCACCTGGCGCTGAGCCTCTACCGCACGCTCGTCAGCTTTGCCCTTGCCCTGCTCATCGCCGTGCCCCTGGGGCTGGCCATGGGGCGGGTGCGCGGCGTGCGCTGGTTCTGCGAGCCGCTGCTGGCGGTGGGCTTTCCGGCCCCCAAAATCGTCTTTGTCCAGGTCTTTATGCTCTGGTTTGGCCTGCACGAGCTGCCCAAGATCGCCATGGCCACCCTGGAAGGCATCTTCCCCATTCTGAGCGCCACCTATCTTGGGGCCTTGGGGGTCGACCGCTCCCTGCTGTGGTCGGCCCGCAACCTGGGCACTGGTGAGGTGCGGCTGCTGTGGAAAGTGGTGCTGCCCGCCGCCCTGCCCCAGGTGCTCAACGGCGCCCAGATCGCCCTGCCCATCTGCTTTATTGTCGTCTTTGTGACGGAGATGCTGCTGGGCGGCGGCGGTCTGGGCGACGCCATGATGCTGGCGCAGCGCTTTGCCGATTCGCGCGGCGTCTTTGCCGGCATCGTCACCGTCTCCCTGCTTGGCTACGGTACCATGCGCGTTGTTGCCTGGACGCGCCGCCTGCTGCTCCACTGGCACGTGGAAACGCAGGTGCGCCAGCTGTAGAGTGAAGCCTTCCACCACGGCTCCCTGACCACCCTCGTCGCCGATGCCGTGTCGTTGTTTGCGCCCGACCTGCACGCGGCCACGCTGAAGAACTTCGCCATGAAGTTTGGCTGGATAACCCCGGCCGCAGAGGTCATACGGGGGCTCGCTGCCGCCGGAAGAGCCTGAGGTGCGCTTAACCTGTGGGGAGCGCTTTCGCGTCCGGCGCTGAGGAAGCGGCCACTTCCTCAAGTTCTCCGCTTGCGCTGCCGATGCATACGACAGAGACCGCCATCACGCCGTCGAGGGAGAACCGCCATCATGCACGAAAGCGCGCTTGTTCAGGAAGTGGCCGCCCTGCCCGCCGAGGTGCGCACCGCCCTCTTGCGCCGCCTAGAGGGCGAGGAGCTCGAGCTGCCGCTTTTGCCCGACGTGGTCTGGGAAGTGCTGGAGCTGAGCACCGCCGACGAGACCGATGCGCGCAAGCTCGCCACCCTGATTCACCGCGACCAGGCCCTGGCCGGACACGTGCTGCGCGTGGCCAACTCGCCCGCTTATTTGCCGCGCATGCCCATCGTCTCGTTGCAGCAGGCGGTGAGCCGCCTGGGGATTGCCCAGCTCTGCGAGATCGTCTTTGCCGTTGCCCTGCAGAGCCGCGTTTTTGACGTCCCCGGCTACGAGTGCGAGCTGCGGGCCTTGTGGCGGCACGCCGTGGGCGCTGCCGCCTATGCCAAGGAAATCGCCCGCATGCGGCGCAGCAACGTGGAAGGGGCCTTTCTCTGCGGCCTGCTGCACGACGTGGGCAAGCCGGTCATCTTGCAGGCGCTGGTCGACGTGCAGAAAGCGTGCGGCGCTTTCCTCGAGCCGGGTATCGTGGAGGCGCTTCTTGAGGCGTACCACACCCGGGTGGGCGAGCGGCTGGCGCGCCGCTGGGAACTGCCGCCGCACGTCATCGAGAGCATTGCCTACCACCACGAGTACCTGGTGACGCCGGCGTGCAACGAGGCGGTCATGATCACCCGCCTCGCCGATGTCCTCTCTTATCACTTGCTGCAGCCCGAGGTCTTTGACGTGGAAAGCGTACGGCAGCACCCGGTGCTGCCCGAGCTGGACTTTTATCCCGAAGACGTTGAGAGTCTGCTCGCCAAGCGCGAGGCGATGCTGCAGCTGGTGGAGGCCTTTGCCTGATGCCCGAGCGCTTTGACGTGGTGGTAATCGGCAGCGGGCCTGCCGGCCAGAAGGCGGCCATCCAGGGAGCCAAGGCCGGGCGGCGGGTGGTGATCATCGAGCAGGGCTCCCGCGTCGGGGGGGCCTGCGTGCACTACGGCACCATTCCCAGCAAGACCCTGCGGGAGACGGCCGTGTCGCTGGCCGGCTTCCGGCAGCGCTGTGCCGGCTTCTTCGACCTGCGCCTGCATCCGGAAATCGCGGTGGCCACGCTCACCAGCCGCCTGCGCCAAGTGGTGCAGGCGCACGAGCGCTTCATGCACGACCAGCTGCAGCGCAACGGCGTCGCGCAGTGGCACGGGCGGGCGCGCTTCCTCTCCCCTACCCTCTTGGAAGTGGTGGCCCCTGACGGCACCCGCCGCCAGGTCACCGGCGAGGTGATCGTCATCGCCACCGGCTCGCGGCCGCGCACCCCTCCCGAGATCCCCGTGGATCACGAGCACATTTTCGACAGCGACTCGCTGCTCTCCATGCTCTACTTGCCCGCTTCCCTGACGGTGCTGGGCTCGGGCATCATTGCCAGCGAGTACGCTTCCATCTTTGCCGCCCTCGGGGTAGAAGTGACGATGGTCGACCGTGCCCCGCGACCCCTGGGGTTCCTCGATGCCGAGCTGAGCGAGCGCTTTGTGCAGAGCTTTACCGCCAGCGGCGGGCGCTTCCTTGGCGGGCAGCGGGTGACCCGCGTGGCCTGGGACGGGCTGGCGGCGGTGGTCACCACGCTGGAAAGCGGGGAGACCCTGCGCAGCGAGAAGGCGCTTTGCGCCCTGGGCCGCGTGGCCAACGTCGAAGGGCTCAACCTTGCCGCCGCCGGCCTTCGCCTTACCGAGCGCGGCTTCATCGCCGTGGATGCCTACTGCCGTACCGCGGTGCCGCACATCTATGCCGTTGGCGACGTCATCGGTCCCCCGGCGCTGGCCTCCTGCGCCATGGAACAGGGGCGGCGGGCGGTGCGCCACGCCCTGGGCCTTGAGCTCGGAGAGCCGCCGGAGTTGATCCCGGTGGGCATTTACACCATTCCCGAGCTGGCCAGTGTCGGCTTCAGCGAGCAGCAGGCGCGCCAGCGCTACGGTCAAGTCCTCGTCGGCCGGGCGCGCTTTGACGAACTGGCCCGCGGGCAAATCGCCGGCATCACCGACGGCCTGCTCAAGCTGGTGGCCGATGCCCAGGGGCGGCGCCTCCTGGGCGTGCAAATCATCGGTGAAGGGGCCACCGAGCTCATTCACCTGGGGCAGATGGCGCTGCTGGCCGGCTGCGAAGTGGATACCTTCATCGACCACATCTTCAACTTCCCTACCCTTGCCGAAGCCTACCGCGTGGCGGCGCTCGATATCGCCAAGCAGCGGACCGCTTGCTGTACGTCCCTCGCCCGCAACGGCCAACTGATCCCTGCGCGCTAACTCCCGCCGTACACGCCGCTTGCCGCCGGCGTGCGCTTTCCAGTTGACTCGGACGATGCGCTGTGTTAATCGAAAGGACGCTGGTTGGCTCATCAAGCGGTCTTCTCAGGGAGGGTAAAGCATGCGTGCTCTGTGTGACCTCGTTGGTCATCCCTCCTCCCCGATGCTGTCGCGCCGGGCGCTGCTGCGCGCTTCGCTGGGCACCTCGGCGGGGCTGGCGGGGATACTGCTGGCGCGGCAGGCGCCGGTGTTGGCCCAGGAGCGCGAGCTCAAGCTGCTCACCTGGTCGCACTTTGTGCCGGCCTCGGACGAAGAACTCCAGCGGCAGCTCGAAGAGTTCGGCAAGATGGCCGGCATCAAAGTGCGCATGGACCGCGTGGCCCACTTGCAAATTCCGGCGGTGCATGCCACCCAGGTGCAAGGGCAGAAAGGTCACGACATCACTTTTATGTGGATCGGCGAGCCTCACCTTTACTCCAACCACCTCATCAACCTCGACGACCTGGTTGACAAGATTGGCCAGCGGGCCGGCGGCTGGACCGACCAGGTGGTGGGCCGGGGCGAAGACGGCAGCTACCGCGCTGTTCCCTGGTACTTCATCTCCTTCCCGGTGGCCATTCGCACCGACCTGGTGGCGGAAATCGGCGAGGACTTGCCCGACACCTGGGAAGACGTGCACCGCATTGGCAAAAAGCTCAAAGCCAAAGGCCACCCCGTAGGTATCCAGCTCGCCCACTCTTTTGACTCCAACGCCATTTTGCGCGGCATCATCTGGAGCTGGGGGGGCAAGCTGGTAGAAGCCGACGGCAAGACGGTGGCCATAAACTCCAAGGAGACGGTGGAAGCGTACAAGTTTATCAAAGCGCTCTACGAAGACTGCATGGAGCCCGAGGTGCTGGCGTGGGATGATCGCAACAACAACGTGTGTCTCAACTCGGGCAAGTGTTCGATGATTCTCAATCCCATCAGCGCGTACAACTCGGCGCGCAAGGACAACGCGCTGATTCCGGGGACGAACATTCCCATTCACATTGTGATCAACCACATCATGCCGCCCAAGGGGCCGGCAGGGCGGCACATGTGCGCTGCATACAACGTCATTGGCATCTGGAAGTGGTCGCCGGTGCAGGAGTTGGCCAAAGAATTCCTTGACTACCACTTCCAGAAAGAGCAGCAAGACCGCTTCATCCGCGCCAGCCAGGGCTACAATCAGCCGTTTTTGCAGGCCTTTACCATGCACCCCATCTATGCCTCGAATCCCAAGTTTTACTTTGCGCCTTACATCGGCTGGTACACGCACGCTCCGGGCTGGCCGGGAACGCCCACGGCGGCCACGCAGGTGGTGTGGGACAAGTACATCATTCCCGACACGGCGGCCGAGTGTGCCACAGGCAAGCTGAGTGCCGAAGAGGCGGTGAAGAAAGCCGAGTTCCAGATTAAACGCGAGTACCGCCGGCGTGCCTGACGCCAGGCGGTGCGGCTCCCCGCGGCCGGAGCTGCGCTCGAAGTTTATGGTTGACTTCGGGCATGCACCGTGTTAATCGACAGGGTGTCGCGTCTCTCATGCCTGGTGTGTTTGCCTTGAGTGGAGGAAGAAAGATGCAAAGAGGGCAGGTGATGGGTTCCCTTCTCTCCTCTCCGGTGCTGTCGCGCCGGGCGCTGCTGCGCGCTTCGCTGGGCACTTCGGCGGGGCTGGCGGGGATGCTGCTGGCGCGGCAGGCGCCGGTGCTGGCCCAGGAGCGCGAGCTCAAGCTGCTCACCTGGTCGCACTTTGTGCCCTCGGCGGACGAAGAACTCCAGCGGCAGCTCGAAGAATTCGGCAAGATGGCCGGCATCAAAGTGCGCATGGACCGCGTGGCCCACTTGCAAATTCCGGCGGTGCAGGCCAGTGAGGTACAAGCACAAAAAGGCCACGATCTGACTTACTTGCGCGTAGGCTCGCCCCATCTGTATGCCGATCATCTGGTGAACCTCGACGATTTGCACGACAAAATCGGCCGCCGTGCGGGGGGCTGGACCGACCACGTGGTGGGCAAGGGGCCCGACGGCCACTACCGGGCTATCCCTTGGTACTTTATTTCTTTCCCGGTGGCCATTCGCACCGACCTGGTGGCGGAAATCGGCGAGGACTTGCCCGACACCTGGGAAGACGTGCACCGCATTGGCAAAAAGCTCAAAGCCAAAGGCCATCCCGTGGGCATCCAGCTCGCCCACTCCAACGACTCCAACCACATCCTGCGCGGCATCATCTGGAGCTGGGGGGGCAAGCTGGTAGAAGCCGACGGCAAGACGGTGGCCATAAACTCCAAGGAGACGGTGGAGGCGTACAAGTTTATCAAAGCGCTCTACGAAGACTGCATGGAGCCCGAGGTGCTGGCGTGGGATGATCGCAACAACAACGTGTGTCTCAACTCGGGCAAGTGTTCGATGATTCTCAATCCCATCAGCGCGTACAACTCGGCGCGGCAAGGACAACGCGCTGATTCCGGGGACGGACATCCCGATTCACATTGTGATCAACCACATCATGCCGCCCAAGGGGCCGGCAGGGCGGCACATGTCGGCGTCGTACATCAACATCGGCATCTGGAAGTGGTCGCCGGTGCAGGATTTGGCCAAAGAATTCCTTGACTGGCACTTCCAGAAAGAGCAGCAGGAAAAGTTCCTGACTGCCAGCCAGGGCTACAACCAGCCGTTGTTGCACGCCTTTACCATGCATCCCATTTACGCCTCGAATCCCAAGTTTTACTTTGCGCCTTACATTGCCTGGTACTCGCATGCCGACGGCTGGCCTGGGCCACCCAATGCGGCTTCTGAAGTGGTGTGGAACCAGTTCATTATTCCCGACACGGCGGCTGAGTGTGCCACGGGCAAGGCGACCCCAGAGGAGGCGGTGAAGAAAGCCGAGTTTCAGATGAAGCGTATTTACCGCCGCTACGCCTGAGCGTAAGGCCAGGAAGGCGGCGCTGGAAGGGCTTTCCCGGCAGGGCGCGCGAGCCCGCCGGAGAAGCCCGGAAGTGGGGAGGCTGCGGACCTAAGCGGCACGGGGTCCGCGGGAGTGGCCTGGACTCTGAAAAGAAGGAGATCCAGCATGCAGGGCATGCTTTCGCGACGTGCCTTACTGCGCGCTTCGCTGGGCACCTCGGCGGGGCTGGCGGGGATACTGCTGGCGCGGCAGGCGCCGGTGCTGGCCCAGGAGCGCGAGCTCAAGCTGCTCACCTGGTCGCATTTTGTGCCCTCCTCGGACGAAGAGCTCCAGCGGCAGCTTGAAGAGTTCGGCAAGATGGCCGGCATCAAAGTGCGCATGGACCGCGTGGCCCACTTGCAGCTGCCGGCCGTACTGGCCAGCGAGGTGCAGGGGCAAAAGGGTCACGACATCACCATTGCGGGGGGCGGGAACCCGCACCTCTACGCCGACCACCTGGTGGTGCTCGACGACCTGCACGACAAAATCGGCCGCAGCGGTGGGGGCTGGACCAATCTGGAGCTGGGGAAAGGCCCCGACAACCATTATCACGCGATTCCCTGGTACTTCATTTCCTTTCCCATTGCCATTCGCACCGACCTGGTGGCGGAAATCGGCGAGGACTTGCCCGACACCTGGGAAGACGTGCACCGCATTGGCAAAAAGCTCAAAGCCAAAGGCCATCCCGTGGGCATCCAGCTCGCCCACTCTGCCGATTCCAACCACATTCTGCGCGGCATCATCTGGAGCTGGGGTGGCAAGCTGGTGGAAGCCGACGGCAAGACGGTGGCCATCAACTCCAAGGAGACGGTGGAGGCGTACAAGTTTATCAAAGCGCTTTACGAAGATTGCATGGAGCCCGAGGTGCTGGCGTGGGATGATCGCAACAACAACGTGTGTCTCAACTCGGGCAAGTGTTCGATGATTCTCAATCCCATCAGTGCGTACAACTCGGCGCGCAAGGACAACGCGCTGATTCCGGGGACGAACATCCCGATTCACATTGTGATCAACCACATCATGCCGCCCAAAGGGGCCGGCAGGGCGGCACATGTCGGCGGCACACAACGCCATTGGTATCTGGAAGTTCTCGCCGGTGCAGGACTTGGCCAAGCAGTTCCTCGAGTACCACTTCCAGAGGGAGCAGCAGGAGCGGTTCATCACGGCGAGCCTGGGCTACAACCAGCCGCTGCTACGTGCCTTTGCCATGCATCCCATTTACGCCTCCAATCCCAAGTTTTACTTTGCGCCTTACATTGGCTGGTACACGCACGCTCCGGGCTGGCCGGGGCCACCCACGGCGGCCACGCAGGCGGTGTGGGATCGCTACATCATTCCCGACACGGCGGCCGAGTGTGCCACGGGCAAGCTGAGTGCTGAGGAGGCGGTGCAGAAAGCCGAGTTCCAAATCAAGCGCGTGTACCGGCGCTACGCCTAAGGCGGGATACCGGTGCGGCGAACAGGAGGGTAGACGAGGATGGCCATCACCAAGGAAGCAAAAGGCGAGGTTCTGGTTGGCGTGGCGGCGCCCACGCCGGTCGCGGTGAAGCTCAAGCGCGCCTTTGGTCCGGATATTGACGGCTACGGGTTTATCCTGCCGGCGCTGATCATCATCGTCTGCCTCCTCATCTACCCTTTTGGCCTCGCGCTGTGGTTTAGCCTGAGCGACGCGGTGATCGGCGAGCGGGGGCACTGGGTGGGGCTGGAGAACTTCATCTACATTCTGACCATGGATGACATCTTCCGCCGCACCCTGCGCAACACGCTGATTTTTGCCATCACCTCGGTGACGCTGAAGAGCGTCTTTGGCTTGGGCCTGGCCCTCTTGCTGCAGCGGGCCACCAAGTTCAAGCGCTTCATTCGCGGCTCGGTGCTGATTCCCTTCGTGGCGCCAACGGGGCTGACGACGCTGGGCTGGTGGCTGATTTTTGACCCCACCTACAGCCAGATCAACTGGGTGCTGAAGAACGTCTGGCCGATCAAGCTGCTGGGGCTGGGGCCTTACCACTGGCTCGGCGACCCGACGCTGGCCCTGGCGTCCTGTATTTTTGTCAACTTCTGGCGCGGCCTGCCGTTTTTCGCCGTGACCATCTTTGCCGGGCTGATGGCCATCCCGCAGGAGCTTTACGAAGCCGCCGATACCGAGGGGGCGACGACGTTTCGCAAGTTCTGGCACATCACCTTGCCGCTGCTGCGGCCGGTGCTGGCCATCGTCATTCTCTTCTCGACGATTTTCACCCTGGCGGACTTCAACATCGTCTACGTGCTCACCCGCGGTGGCCCCATGAACTCTACCCACCTCTTTGCCACCTACTCGTTTACCGTAGGCATCCTCAACCACGAGATCGGCTTGGGGGCGGCGATTTCGCTCTTCCTGTTCCCGATTCTGCTCTTTGTGGTGATTTTCCAGCTCAAGATGATCCGGAAGGAGTCGAGCTATGGCGTCTAGGGCAGCGACGATGGCGGTGGGGGTAGGGGTCAAGGCCAAAACGCCGGGCTGGCGCATCCGCCAGGCGATTGTCACCTATACGGCCCTGATCCCTTACGTGGCCTTTGCCCTCTTTCCCCTTTACCTCATGCTGGTGACTTCGCTGAAAACGAAGCAGGAAATCAACGACCCCTTCAGCTCGCCGTTCTGGGTCACCGGCATCACCCTGGAAAACTACAAGTATCTGGCCGAGCGCACGCCGTTTTTCGATCACTGGCTGGTCAACACCCTCATCGTGGCCGTGCTGGCCACCACCATTTCGGTGGTGATCGGCATCCTGGCCGCTTACGCGCTGGCTCGGCTACGCTTTCGCGGCGTGGAGACGTTTGGCATCGCCGTGTTTATCACCTACCTGGTGCCGACGTCGCTGCTCTTTCTCCCCCTCATGGAGGTGATCAACCAGATTGACAAGATCATCCCGGTGCGCGACACCATCTGGTCGCTGGTGATTACCTACCCGACGTTTCTCATTCCATTTGTCACCTGGCTGCTGATGGGCTACTTCCGCACCGTGCCGTTTGAGGTGGAAGAGTGCGCTTATATCGACGGCTGTACGCGCCTGCGGGCCCTGGTGCGCATCGTGCTGCCTATGGCCCTGCCGGGCATCGTCTGCGCCGTGCTCTTTGCCTTCACCCTGTGCTGGAACGAGTTCCTCTACTCGCTGGTCTTCATTCAGGATCAGTTGCAGAAGACGCTCTCCGTGGGGGTCTTCACCGAGCTGATCCGGGGAGACATCTACTTCTGGGGCTCGCTGATGGCCGCCTGCATTACCGGCACCCTGCCCATCATCGTCGTCTACGCCTTCTTCATGGACTACTATGTCTCCGGCCTCACGGCCGGCGCCATCAAATAGGGACGACGCAGGGGCACGCGGCCGCGTGCCCCTGTTGCCCGTCCTCAGAGGTGGCTCAGCAGGCTGCTGGTCTCTGTTGCCCAGTGCAGGGCTTGCAGGTAGGCGTCGCGCACGCGATGCGGAGGCAGCCCCAGGGTGGGCATGTCGTCCCAGGCGCCGCGCTCGTACCCGAGCACACAGCGCAGCGTTTGGCCGAGAAGGCCTTCGTGGGCCAGTAAGGCGCGCGCGACTTCCTCGGTTAGGGGAAGCGAGCGCAGGATGTCGGCCATGGGCGCGTCGAGCAGAGCGTCGAGGGCAGAAAAGAGCCCCACGGTGAAAGAGGTGGCCGGATTGGCCTGGGCTGTGGCGAGCGCCAGCAGCTCGCACATCTTGGCCCGCACCAGGGCGGTGAGCATGAGCTCGTGCGGCTTGTCGTCGATCCCGGCCAGCAGGATCATGCTCGCCCAGCTGGCAATGACGCGGGTGCCCAGCAGCAAAAGGGCCTGGTGCAGGGAGTCGACTTTGCGCGTGCCGTAGAAGGCCGCATTGACCACCCGCAGCAGTTTGTAGCTAAGCACCACGTCGCGGCTGACCAGCGCTTCGAGCTCGCCAAACTCCATTTCCGGGTCTTGCAGCCTGGCCAGCAGCTGCAGAAGGGTCAAGCGGTTGGCCGGACGGCGCTGGCCCCGCACCACGTCGGGCTTGCAGAAAAAGTAGCCCTGGAAGTAGTCGAACCCCAGGTCTTTGCAGTAAGCAAAGTCGTCCTGCGTCTCCACTTTCTCGGCCAGCAAGCGCACCCCGTAGGGGCGCAGGCGGGCCACGTGCTCGCGCAGCGTCTCGCGGTCCAAAGCCAGTACGTCGACTTTGACAATATCGGCCAGCTCCACCAGGGGCCGCAGGCGCTCGTGGTAAACAAAGTCGTCCAGGGCAATGGTATAGCCTGCCGCGGCCAGCCGCCGCACCGCGGCGAGCAGCTCGGCGTCGACGTGCACGTCCTCGAGCACTTCCAGCACCACGCGTTTGGCCGGGAAGACGTGCGAGCAATCCTGGAGGAGAAAGCCGCGCGTCAGGTTGATGAACGCGCGCTTCTGCCCGACGATGGTGTCGAGGCCGATTTCCAGAAAGGTGTTGAGGATCACCTGCGAGGTGGCCAGGTCGCCGTCGACAAAGCGCGCCTGGTTGGCCTCGCCGCTGCGAAAGAGGAGTTCGTAGGCAAAGACGTCGAGCTGCCGGTCGTAAATGGGTTGCCTGCCAACAAAGACGTCTTGCATGTTCGACGACCCCGCTCCGGAGCACCCCCGCACTACGGGGAATTCTATCCCTCGTGCCAGAGGCGGCGCAAGGCAACGTCACATGCGCCGTGCCAGCTTGGGATCGAGGGTGTCGCGCAGGCCATCGCCGACGAGGTTGATGGCCAGCACGGTGAGGGCCAGGAAGAGGCCGGGGAAAAGGATAATCCAGAAAGCCAGCTGCATGTATGTCCGGCCCTCGGCCATGATGTTGCCCCAGCTCGGGATCTCGGGTGGCGTGCCAGCTCCCAGAAAGCTCAGGTAGGCTTCGAAAATCACCGCCGAGGCACAGATGTACGTCCCCTGCACGATGAGCGGTGCCAGGGTGTTGGGCATGATGTGGCGTCCCAGCACGCGCAGCACGCTGGCGCCGGTGGCAATCGAAGCCTCTACAAAGGCCTGCTCGCGCAGGCTGAGGACCACCGAGCGCACCAGGCGCACCACGCGCGGGATTTCAGGGATGGTAAGGGCGATGATGACGTTGTGGACGCTGGCGCTGACCAGGGCAATGAGGGCAATGGCCAGCAAAATGGCCGGGATGGCCATGAGGCCGTCCATGATGCGCATGACCACGGCGTCGACGTGGCGGTTGTAGCCGCTGATCAGGCCGATGACCAGGCCAGCGGCCAGGCTGAGCAGCGCGACGCACAGCCCGACGATGAGCGAGATGCGGCTGCCGTACACGGTGCGGCTGTAAATGTCGCGGCCGAGCATGTCGGTGCCAAACCAGTGGTTGGCCGAGGGCGGCCGCAGCCGGTCGATGGGGTTAAGCTCCAGGGGGTCGGACGTGGCCAGGTAAGGGGCGGCAAGGGCCACGAAGACCATGGCCGCCAGCAGCGTCAGGCCGCAGAGCATGGTGGGGTGGCGCCGGCACAGCCGCCACAGCTGCGCCTGGCGCCGCCGCAGGGGCTGGGATGCGGTCTCGCGTTCGGCTGTCAGCATACGCCTCTCACTTGCTAGTAGCGGATGCGCGGATCAAGCAGCGTGTAGACGATGTCGACCCCCAGGTTGATCAGCACGTACACCCCCGAAAAGACCAGGATGATGCCCTGGATCACCGGGTAGTCCCGGTGCAGGACGGCATCCACGGTGAGGCGCCCTAGGCCCGGGATGGCAAACACGCTTTCGGTGACCACCACGCCGCCAATGAGCAAGGCCACGCCGATGCCGATGATGGTCACGATGGGCAAGGCGGCGTTTTTCAGCGCGTGCCGCAGCAAGACGGCGCCGGCTTTCAGCCCCTTGGCATAGGCGGTGCGCACGTAATCCTCGCGCAGCACTCCAGCATGCTGGCCCCGCGTCATGCGCGCGATGAGAGCCATGTACACCATGCCCAGCGTCAGGCTGGGCAGCACCAGGTGCTTCAGGAAGGGGAGGAGCCCCTTCTTGAAGCTCACGTAGCCTTGCACCGGCAGCAGCTCCAGGCGGATGGAAAAGCCGTAAATGAAGAGAAAGCCCAGCCAGAACACCGGAATAGAGAAGCCCAAGACAGCAAAGACCATCACCAGGCGGTCGATCCAGGTGCCTGCTTTCCAGGCGGCCAGGATGCCCAGCGGCACGGCCACCACCACGGCAATGGTCATGGTGGCCACGGTGAGGGCCAGGGTGGGCTCCATGCGCTGGGCGATGAGCTTGGTCACCGGCAGGCCGGAGAAAATCGACGTGCCCAGGTCGCCGCGCACCACGTGCCACAGCCAGATGCCCAGCTGCGTATGGAGGGGTTTGTCGAGCCCCAGCTGGTGGCGGATGCGCTCCACGTCGGCCGGCGAGGCGTAGTCACCGGCAATCACCGCCGCCGGGTCGCCCGGGGTGAGGTGGAGCAGCGCGAAGACGAAAAGGGCCACCACCCCCATGACGGGGATCGTGGCAAGCAGCCGCCGCAGCAGGTAGGTGCCCATTTCCGCCTCACTCCACTTTGCGGATATTCCAGAAAAACGGCACCGGCGACACGATCACCCCGCGCAGGGTCTTGCGGTACGCCGTGGGCAAAAACCACTGCCCGTAGTTGACGTAAGGCACCACGTCGTAGAGCACCCGCTGCAGCTCGATGACGAGTTCTTTCTGCTTTTGCGGATCGGTGGTGCGGGCCCACTGGTCGCGCAGCTTTTCGATGCGCTCGTCGCAGGGCCAGCCAAACCAGGCCCGCTCCTCACAGCCCCCCGAGATGCCGATGTTGGCGACCGGGGAAGCCACATCGGCGCCGGTGGCCCAGGTGTGGAAGATGTGCCAGCCGCCCTCTTCAGGGGGCTTCTTTTCTGCCCGCCGCGAGGTGAGGGTGCTCCAGTCCATGGCCTGCACCTGCACGTTGACGCCGATCTTGCGCAGCAGCCGCGCGGTGACCAGCGTCGCGCCGTGCAGGATGGGAATGTCCGTGGGGTCCATGATGATGATGGGCCGCCCGTCGTAGCCCGCCTCTTGCATCAGCTGCCGTGCTTTTTCTAGGTCCTGCTGCAGCAGCGGCTCGGCACCCACGTCCGTTTCCAGCGGCGTGCCGCACATGAAGTACGCCCCGCACACCCGCCAGTACTTGGGGTCGCCGATGATAGCCCGCATGTAGTCTTCTTGCTTCACCATCCACAGCAGCGCCTGCCGCGCCTTTTTGTGATTAAAGGGCGGGTGCAGGTGGTTGGGTCGCAGCCATCCCTGCGTCCCCAGCGGGTCGATGATCGCCACTTCGATGTCGGGATGCTTCTCCATCAGCGGCAGCAAGTCCACCGGTGGCCGCTCGTAGTAGTCCACTTCCCCAGCCGTCAGCGCCGCCTGCGCGGTGGCCGGGTCGGGAATGTAGAGCCACTCCACGCGGTCCACGTAAACGCGCTTGCCTCCGGCCGCAAAGCTGGGAGGTTCGGGGCGCGGCACGTACGCCGGGTTGCGGACGTAAACCACCTTGTGGCCAGGAACCCATTCGTCTTTCTTGAAAATGAACGGTCCCGAGCCAATGGGCTCGGTGATTTGGGTGAAGGCGTCGGTCTGCGCCAGGCGCTCGGGCATCATGAAGGGCACGTTGCTGCTGATTTTGCCCAGCGAGTGCAGCACCAGCCCGTAAGGCTCTTTCAGCCGCAGCACGAAGGTGCGCTCGTCCACCACTTCCAGCGCCGCGGTAAAGTCCATGAGCTTTTGCCCCATGCCGTCGCGCTTGCCCCAGCGCTTGATGGAAGCCACGCAGTCGGCAGCCCGCACCGGCGTGCCGTCGTGCCACTTGAGCCCCGGGCGCAGCCGGAAGGTGTAAGTGAGCCCGTCGTCGCTTACTTCCCAGCTCTCTACCATCTGCGGCTGCGGCTGCAGGTTGGCGTCGAGGGCAAAGAGGGTGTCATAGATCATGTAGCCGTGGTTGCGGGTAATGTACGCCGTGGTCCAGATGGGGTCGAGGTTTTTGAGGTCGGCATGGGGAATCACCCGCAGCGTTACGCCCCAGGCCCCTGCCGCCCATACCACCAGCAGGGCTGCCACCCAAGCTATCCGGCGCATCGCTCTTCTCCTCTCCCGGGGTCAGCGGCTTTTGCGGCCGCCCTATTCTCTCGCTTCTGGGCAAAAAGTCAAGTCACCGCAGGCGGTCAGAACGGCTTTTGGGAAGGAGAAACAAAAAGCGCCGCCACCCGCAGGTGGCGGCGCCAGTGGAGGCGGTGGGAATCGAACCCACGTCCGGAAGCCTTCAGCCACAGTCTCTACATGCTTATCCGGGGAGTGCGTTTCGCCTCCTCCCAACCTCCCCGGCAGGGCAAGGAGAAGGCTAGCCCGGTTGGCGCTTCGCCTTTCCCTTCCCCAGGCGCGGAAGGGAAAAGGCTAGCCCACTGCTCTGACGCCCTCATCCGTCAAGGTGGGCGCCTGACGGGAGGACGCTGGCTGGGTGATTACGCAGCCAGTGCCAATTCGTAATCGTTGGCAGTTGTTGTTGTTCCGCTTTTTTACGAGGCCAGCGGAGCCCTCGGCATGCAACTGTGACCTCATGTACCTCCGTCGAACCCTGTTCGCCCCCTCTATTCTTCGCCCCGCAGGGCCCGCTCTACGTCACGCTTGGCACTGCGGCGCTTGAGTTCTTCGCGCTTGTCGTACTGCTTCTTGCCTCGCGCCAGACCGAGCTCAACTTTGGCCTTGCCACGCGTGAAGTAAATGCGCGTGGGAATCAGCGTCAAGCCCCGCTCCTGCGTTTTGCCGATGAGGCGCTTGATTTCCTGCTTGTGCAGCAGTAGCTTGCGCGGCCGCTCCGGGTCGTGGTTGACGTAGCCACCCCCCTCGTAGGGGCTAATGTGGGCGTGCCGCAAGTACACCTCGCCGTCTTCGATGTCGGCGTAGGCATCTTTGAGGCTCACTTTGCCCTGGCGCAGGGACTTGACTTCGGTTCCCTGCAAGACCAAGCCGGCTTCCAACGTCTCGAGGATCTCGTAGTCGAAGCGCGCTCTACGATTGACACAGACAATTTTCTTGCCGTTGTCAGCCATGCCGAAATCCTCGCCGCCCGCTGGAGGCACTCTAGAATATACCCCGCCGGCTGCCGTTCGGCAACGCGGCCACCAGAAAATGTACTCTGACCCCATTTTTTAGCAGAGGGAGAAGTCGAGGCGGCCGCGCTCGCGATGGACGCGCTCGAGGCGCACGCGCAGGCGGTCGCCGAGGCGATAGGCTTGTCCTGTCTTCGGGTTGAGCAGGCAGTGGCGCTGCGGGTGGTGGACAAAGGCCCCGGGCAGGCGGGCGAGGGGCACCAGCCCTTCTACCAGCAGGTCTTCGAGCTCGACGAAAAGCCCGAAGCCGGTGACCCCGGTGATGACGCCAGTGAAGGCCTGCCCCACTTTGTCGCGCATGAATTCGACTTTCTTGCGCTCCACCACCTCGCGCTCGGCTTCTTCGGCAAGGCGCTCGCGTTGCGAGGCGTGGGCGGCGATTTCGGGCAAGCGCTGCGCCCAAAAGGCCCGCCGTGCGGCCGGCATGCCGCGTGGCCGGGCGGCTTCGCGCAGCAGCCGGTGCACCACCAGGTCGGGATAGCGGCGGATGGGCGAAGTAAAGTGGGTGTAGTGGGGAAAGGCCAGGGCAAAGTGGCCGGTGTTCTCGGTGGCGTAGCACGCCCGCTGCAGGGTGCGCAGCAGCAAGTGGTTGATCAGGCGCTCTTCGGGTTTGCCCTGGGCTTGCTGCAGCACGGCCTGCACCGCCCGCGGCCGGATGGCGCCTGCCTTGGTGTGGACGCGGTAGCCCAGGGCTTGCACAAAGGCGTTGAACTGGGCGATCTTGGAGGCTTCGGGCGGGGCATGCACGCGGTACAGCGTCGGCACGCGGCGCCGCGCCAGGTGCGCGGCCACCGTGCGGTTAGCCAGCAGCATGAATTCCTCGATGAGCAGGTGCGCCGCGGTGCGCTCGGCGCGCAGGATGCGCTCGATGTTGCCCTCGTGGTCGAGGACGAGGTCTGAAGCCGGCAAGTCAAAGTCGAGGCTTCCTGCCCGCAGCCGCCGCTGCCGCAGCCGTTGCGCCAACGCCGCCATGCGCGCTAGCACCTCGCCGAGGGCCGCAGGTGTTCCCGCGAGGGCGCGGCGGTCGCCCTCCAAGTAGGCGGCAACCTGGCGGTAGGTGAGGCGCGCCCGGCTGTGGATGACCGCGTCGACGAGCTCGTAGCCCCGTGGCTCGCCGGCCGGCGTCAGCTCGATAAGCAGACTCATGGTCAGCCGATCGCTCGCCGGCCGCAGGGAGCAGAGGTCACTCGACAGGCGGTCCGGCAGCATGGGAATGACGCGATCGGGAAAGTAGACGCTGGTGCCCCGCCGGAAAGCCTCGCGGTCGAGAGCCGAATCCTCGCGCACGTAGTGGCTCACATCGGCGATGTGCACGCCAAGGCGATAGTGGCCACTAGGCAGCTCTTCCAGCGACACCGCATCGTCAAAGTCGCGTGCCGTCTCGCCGTCGATGGTAAACGTGAGCAGCGAGCGCAGGTCGCGCCGCCCGCGCCCCTCATCGTCTACAGGGCGGGCGACGGCCTCGGCTTCGGCTTCTACTTCCGGCGGAAAGGCGCGCGGCAGGTCGTACTTGCGCAGCACGAGCGCGAGCGCCATGCCGGGGTCCCCGGCCTCCCCCAGCAGCTCGCGCAGGCGCCCTTGCGGCTGAGCGCCGCGGAAGCCGGTGAGCTCGACCACCGCCAGTTGTCCCGGTTTGGCCTCCTGCCGCGTGCGCGCCGGGAGGGCAACTTGGGGGCAGCGGTGTGGCTCAAGCGGCACCAGCCAGTAGCGCCGGCCTGCATAGCGCACTGTCCCGATGACGTCGCTCTGGCCGCGTGCCAGCACCTGGACAACGCGGCCGCGGCGCCGCCCGTCGCGCCCCGTCTCCACCCGTACCCGCACCCGGTCGCCGTGCAGCACGCCGCGCATGGCGTGGCGTGGCAAGTAGACGTCGGCCTGGGTGCGGTCGTCCGGCACGAAGAAGCCGTAGCCGTCCTCGTGCCGCTGTACAACCCCCACCAGGGTCTGCGGCCGCGGCGGCAGGAAGTAGCGTCCCTCCCGGAGCTGCACGCGCCCGCGCCGCACCAAGTCGTGCAGGCGCCGGCGCAAGGCCGGCTGCGCCGCTTCCGGCACCTGAAAATGGGCAGCCAGCTGCTGGAGGCTGGCTGCCTGGGGCGCCCGTTCTTGCAGTAGAGCCAGAAGCTGGGCCTCGCTCGGGAGAGAGAAAGCGCGGCGGCGGGGCATGGCCGGACCTCAGTGCGCCTCAGCCCAGTTGCGCCCCTGGCCCACCTCGACGGTCAGCGGCACGCGCAAGGGCCACACTTGCTCCATGGTCTCGCGAATCCGCGCCACCATGGCGTCCACCGCCGCCTCGGGGATCTCGAAAAGCAGCTCGTCGTGGATCTGGAGCAGCAGGTGGCAAGGGAGGCGCTCGCGCCGGATCTGCTGGTAGAGGCGCACCATGGCCAGCTTGATGAGGTCGGCCGCCGAGCCCTGGAAGGGCATGTTGATGGCGGTGCGCTCTGCCGCCTCGCGCACGCTGCGGTTGGGGTGGTTGATTTGCGGCAAGTAGCGCCGCCGCTGCAGCAAGGTGGTGACGTAGCCCTGCTGCCGCGCCTGGGCGATGATGCCCTCGAGGTAGGCTTTGACGCGCGGGTAGCGGGCAAAGTAGCCCTCGATGTAAGCCCGTGCCTCGTCGTGGCCGATGCGCAGGCGCTGCGCCAGCCCGTAGGGGCTGAGGCCGTAAATGATGCCGAAGTTTACCGTCTTGGCCAGCCGCCGCATTTGCTCGTCGACAGCCGCCGCCGGCACGCCGAAGACTTCCATGGCGGTGCGGGTATGGATATCCTGGCCCTGGCGAAAGGCCTCGATGAGCACCGGGTCCTCGCTGAAGTGGGCCAGCAGCCGCAGCTCGATCTGCGAGTAGTCGGCAGAGACCAGCAGGTGGCCAGGGGCGGCGACAAAAGCGCGCCGCAGCTGCCGGCCCAGCTCCGAGCGCACCGGGATGTTTTGCAGGTTGGGGTTGCTGCTGCTCAGCCGCCCGGTTTCGGTGACCGTCTGGTTGAGCGAAGTGTGCACGCGCCCCGTCTGCGGGTGCACCAGCTGCGGCAGGGCATCGACGTAAGTCGACTTCATCTTGGCCAGGTGGCGGTACTCGAGGATGAGCTGCGGCAGCTCGTGCTCGAGGGCCAGGGTTTCCAGCACCGAGACGTCGGTGGAGTGGCCGCCCGACTTGGTGCGCTTGCCGCGCGGCAGGCGTAGCTTGTCAAAGAGAATGCGCTGCAGCTGCGGCGAGGAATTGACGTTGAAGGCCTCTCCGGCCAGGGCGTAGATCTCCTGCAAGCGGGCCTCCAGCTGCGCCTGCAGCGCTTCGGACATGGCGCGCAAGTAAGCGGTATCGATGGCGATGCCGCGCATTTCCATGGCCGCCAGCACCTCGATGAGGGGCATTTCGACTTCCTCAAAGAGGCGCGCCAGCCCGTGCTCGGTCAGCTGCGGCCGCAGCACGCGGGTGAGCAGCAGGGCCAAGTCGGCATCCTCGGCGCTGTAGGCGGTGGCGCGGGCGATGTCCACTTGGTCGAACGTCACCTGGCGTGCCCCTTTACCGGCCACCGCCTCGTAGCTCAGCGGCGTGTGGTTCAGGTAGGTGCGCGCCAGGGTGTCGAGGTTGTGGCTGTGGCGGGAAGGGTTGAGCAAGTAGCCGGCCACCATGGTGTCAAAGGCCATCCCTTGCAGGGTGATGCCGTGGCGTTGCAGGACGATAAAGTCGTACTTGAGGTTCTGGCCGTACTTGGGCACCGCGGGGTCTTCCAGCAAGGGGCGCAGGCGGGCCAGCACCGTGTCGCGGTCGAGCTGCGGCGGTGCCCCCTCGTAGGTGTGGGCCAAGGGGATGTAGACGGCCTCGTGCGGCCGGTGGGCGAGGGCCAGGCCCACCAGCTCGGCTTGCATGGGGTCCGGGCTGGTGGTTTCGGTGTCGAGGGCAAAGCCCTCGGCAGCGCGCAGCGCCGCCAGTTCGGCCTCGAGCTCGGCCAGGGTAAGGAGGGTGTGGTAGCGCTTGGGCACCGGAGGCGAATCGGGCTGGCCGGCGTTGCCGAGCGCCTGCAGCTCGCTGCGAAACTCCAGTTCTTCGTAGAGGGCGCGCAGCGCCTCGGCGTCCGGCTCGCGCACCGCCAGGTCCTCGAGCGTCACTTCGAGGGGCACTTCCACGGCGATGGTGGCCTGCTGCTTGCTGCGGCGGGCCTGCTCGGCATACTGGCGCAGCTTGTCGCGCAGCCCGGGCGGCTTTACCTCCTCCAGGCGGGCCAGGAGGGCCTCGAGGCTGCCAAACGCGGCAATGAGCCGGGTGGCCGTCTTCTCCCCCACCCCCGGCACCCCCGGGATGTTGTCGGAGCTGTCGCCCATGAGGCCCAGCACGTCGACCACCTGGTGGGGGGCCACGCCAAAGCGCTGCTTTACTTCTGCCACGCCCAGGCGCTGGTCCTTCATAGGGTCGTAGAGGGTGATGTGCTCGTCCACCAGCTGGCAGAGGTCCTTGTCGCCGCTCACCAGCACCACCTCGCACCCCTGGGCGGCAAAGCGCCGCGCCAGGGTGCCCAGGAGGTCGTCAGCCTCGTAACCCGGCAGGCTGAGGCGGGCCAGGCGCCAGGCGTCGACGAGGCGGTGGATGTAAGGGATCTGCACCGCCAGGGCGTCGGGCATCGGCGGCCGGTGGGCCTTGTAGCTGGGATCGGCGACGTGGCGGAAGGTGGGGGCGGCTTCGTCAAAGGCCACCGCCAGGTGCGAGGGCTTTTCCTCCCGCAGCAGCTTGTGCAGCATGTTCTTGAAGCCAAAGACGGCGTTGGTGGGCAGGCCCTGCGAGGTGCTGAGCCCCTGGCGGATGGCATAGAATGCCCGGTAAATGTAAGAGGAGCCGTCGACGAGGTAAACGCGGGGGCGGGTCATGGGCCGTCTTCCTCAAGCAGGCGGCGCAGCAGCTGGTTGACCAGCTGCGGGTTGGCCTTGCCCTGGGTGGCTTTCATCGTCTGCCCCACCAGGTAGCCAAAGATCTGCTTCTTGCCACCGCGGTAAGCCTCCACTTGCGCCGCGTTTTCTGCCAGCACGCGCCGGATCACCGCTTCCAGCGCCGCGGCGTCGCTGATCTGCACCAGGCCTTTTGCTTCCACCACCTCGCGGGGCCGCCGGCCGGTCTCGTAGACCTCGTCGAAGACCGCCTTGGCGATTTTGCCGCTGATTACCCCGCTATCGAGGAGCTGGAGCAGCTCGGCCAGGTACTCCGGGGTCAGTGGCGCCTGCGGCGGGGTGTGCTGGAAGCGATGGAGGGCGCGCAGCAGCTCGCCCATGACCCAGTTGCTTACCACCTTGGGCTGCGGGAAGCGCTGCACCGTGGCCTCGAAGTAGTCGGCCAGGGCGCGCGAGGCGGTGAGCACCTCGGCGTCGTACGCCGGCAGGCCGTACTGGGTAACGAAGCGCTGCCGGCGCGCCGCCGGCAGCTCCGGCAGGCTGGCCTGCACGCGGGCGATCCAGGCCTCGTCGACGCGCAGCGGCACCAAGTCTGGCTCCGGGAAGTAGCGGTAGTCGTGGGCCTCTTCCTTGGTGCGCATGGGCAGGGTGATGCCGCGCTGGGCGTCAAAAAGGCGGGTTTCCTGCACCACCGTGCCGCCCTGGCGCAGCACCTCGATCTGGCGCTCGATTTCGTACTCCAGGGCCCGCTGCAAGAAGCGAAAGGAGTTGAGGTTCTTGATTTCCGTGCGCGTCCCCAGCCGCTGGGCGCCTTTGGGGCGCACCGAGACGTTGGCGTCGCAGCGCAGGCTGCCCTCCTCCATGTTGCCGTCGCAGACTTCGAGGTATTCGAGCAGGGTTTTGAGCTGCTGCAGGTAAGCCTTGGCCTCTTCGGGCGAGCGCAAGTCGGGGGCACTGACGATTTCGAGCAGGGGGATGCCGCAGCGGTTGAGGTCGATGTAGCTCTTGGTGGGGTCGGCCAGATGCTCGCCGTGGATCGACTTGCCAGCGTCTTCTTCGAGGTGGATGCGGATGAGGCGCACGCGCTTGCGCTGGCCGTTGACCTCGATGTCCAGCCAGCCGCCCTGGATGATCGGCTCCTCGTACTGCGAGATCTGGTAGCCCTTGGGCAAGTCGGGGTAGAAGTAGTTCTTGCGCGCAAAGCGGCACGTCGTGGCGATGGTTCCCTGCACGGCCAGGCCGGTGCGGATGGCCAGCTCCACCGCCTGGCGGTTGAGCACCGGCAGCACCCCCGGCATGCCCAGGCACACCGGGCAGGTGTTGTCGTTGGGATCGGCCTCAAAGGCGGTCGAGCAGCCACAGAAGAGCTTGGAGCGGGTCAGGAGCTGGGCGTGGACTTCCAGGCCAATGACGCTTTCGTACTCCATCCTGCCCTCCTCTTTCATGCCAGGGCCGGCTGGCGCCGGTGAAAAGGCGTGGCCGCTTCGTACGCCGCTGCCACCTGCAGGAGCGTCTCCTCGCCAAACGGCGGCGCGATAAGTTGCAGGCCGATGGGCAACCCCTGGGCGGTAAAGCCACAGGGCAGGGAGATGGCCGGCAAGCCGGCGAGGTTGACGGGAATGGTGAAGATATCGGCCAGGTACATCTGCAGCGGGTCGGCGAGGCGCTCGCCGAGGCGAAACGCCGGCACCGGGGAGACAGGGGTGGCCAGCACGTCGCAGCGGCGGAACGCCTCCTGGAAGTCGCGGCGAAAGAGGGTGCGCAGCTGCTGCGCCTTGCGGTAGTAAGCCTCGTAGTAGCCGGCACTCAGCACGTAGGTGCCGAGCATGATGCGGCGCTTTACCTCGGCGCCAAAGCCGGCAGCGCGGGTGCGCCGGTACATTTCGACCACGTCGGGCGCCTCCACCCGCAGGCCGTAGCGCACCCCGTCGTAGCGGGCCAGGTTGGAGCTGGCCTCGGCGTTGGCCAGGATGTAGTACGTGGCCACCGCGTACGGGGTGTGGGGCAGCGAGACGTCAAGGCACTTGGCGCCCAGCTGCTCGAGCTGCGCCACCGCGGCACGCACCGCCGCCTCGACTTCCGGGTCCATGCCAGCCACGAAGTACTCGCGCGGCACCCCCAGGGTCAGCCCTTGCACGCCACGCCCCAGCGCCTGCGTATAGTCCGGCACCGGCACGGGGGCCGAGGTGGCATCTCGCGGGTCGTGGCCGGCAATGGCCTGCAAGAGCAGGGCGGCGTCGTGCACGTCCTTGGTGAGCGGTCCGATCTGGTCAAGCGAGGAAGCAAAGGCCACCAGGCCGTAGCGCGACACGCGGCCGTAAGTGGGCTTGAGCCCCACGACGCCGGTCATTGCCGCCGGCAGGCGAATCGAGCCGCCGGTATCCGAGCCCAGGGCGGCGATGCAGGCATCGGCCGCCACCGCCGCCGCCGAGCCGCCGCTCGAGCCGCCCGGCACCCGCTCCAGGTCCCAGGGGTTGCGGGTGGCCACAAAGGCCGAGTTCTCCGTCGAGGAGCCCATGGCGAACTCGTCGAGGTTGGTCTTGCCCACCAGCACCGCCCCGGCGGCGCGCAGGCGCTCCACCACCGTGGCGTCGTAGGGGGGCACGAAGTGCTCGAGCATACGCGAGGCGCAGGTCGTCCGCACCCCTCGGGTGCAGATGTTGTCCTTGATGGCCAGGGGAATACCCTGCAGCGGCGAGCGCACTTCCCCGCGGGCAAACGCCGCGTCTGCAGCTGCCGCCTGTTCTTGCGCCAGCTCGGCGGTCACCGTCAAGTAGGCATGAATGCGGTCTTCGACCGCGTGCAGGCGGGAAAGCACCGCTTCGGTAAGCGCCGTGGCGGTGATCTCGCCGCGGCACAGGCGGGCGTGCAGCTCGTGGACGGTGTAGCGCCACAGTTCCATGGCGGTTTACTCGACGACGCGCGGCACGACGAAGTAGTGGTGGGCGGTCTCCGGCGCGTTGGCCAGGGCTTCGGCCAGGGTCAGGGTCCGCTGCACGGTGTCGTCGCGAAAGACGTTGACCAAGTCGAGGACGTGCGAGGTTGGCTCCACGTCGGCGGTAGGCACGCTGCCAAGCTGCTGCATGTAGCCGAGGATGGCGCCCAGCTGCGCGGCAAAGCGCCGCTTCTCCTCGGCGCTCAAGGCCAGGCGGGCCAAGTTGGCCACGTGTTCCACGTCGGCTTCGCTGATCATGACGGCTCTCCCCCTTGCAGCGGCAAGTATAGCAAGTTCTGCCCTGCCTGTCAGGAGGGCAGCGGCTGCAGGGGGGCGAACCTAACCAGCAGCTTCTTCACCCCGTGCTCGTCAAAGCGCACGGTGAGCTTGAGGTCCTCCCCTTCTCCCTCGCGCTTTTGCACCACGCCACGGCCAAAGTGGGCGTGCCACACCCGGGTGCCCACCGCGTAGGGGGAGCCGTCGGGGGCCGCGGGGGCGGCCGCGGGAGGGAAGTGGGCGGCGGCGCTCCAGGGCTGGCGCAGCTGCGCCAGCACTGGCTGGGGGGAGTAGTCCTGCACGCAGGCGGCGGGGATGTCGGCGAGGAACAGCGAGGGGGTATGCTGCTGCTGCACGCCGTAGACGCGCCGGCGCGCGGCGCTGGTGAGGAAGAGGCGCTGCTGGGCACGCGTCATCCCTACGTAGCACAGGCGCCGCTCTTCTTCCAGCTCCGCCGGGTCGTCAAAGGCGCGGCTGTGGGGCAGCAGGCCGTTTTCCATACCGGCAATGAACACCACGGGGAACTCCAGCCCTTTGGCGGCGTGCAGGGTCATGAGCACCACCGCGCCGCCGCTCGCGTCGAAGCTGTCCTGGTCCGACAGCAGCGCCAGCTGCTCTAGGAAAGCCTGCAGGCCGGCGCCGCCGCTGCGGCGTTCGAACTCGTCGGCGGCGCTGATCAGCTCGCCGAGGTTGTCGAGGCGGGCCTGCGCTTCGGCGGTGCCCTCGGCTTCGAGCTGCGCTGCGTAGCCGGTGCGCGCCAGCACCTCGCGTACCAGATCGGCCACCCCCAGATAGGGCACCTCGGCTTGCAAGCCGCGCAGGAGCTCGGCAAACGCGCGCAGCTTCTCCTGCGCCGCCTTGCCCAGGGTGCCGCTGGCCAGCAGCGCCTCCAGGGCATCGAGGCCGAAGCGCTGCTGCGCCTCGGCCAGGGCTTCTAGCCGCCCCCAGGTGGTGGGGCCGATGCCGCGCCGCGGCACGTTGATGATGCGGCGCAGGCTCAGCATGTCCTGCGGGTTGACCAGCAGGCGCAGGTAAGCGAGCACGTCGCGGATCTCCTGCCGGTCGTAAAAGCGCAGGGCGCCCACGATCTGATAGGGTACGCCGGCGCGGCGCAGGCTGTCTTCCAGCACCCGCGACTGGGCGTTGGTGCGGTAAAAGACGGCCATTGCCCCCCAGGGCAGGCCTTCGCGGTGGTGCAAGCCGACGAGGTTCTGGCAGATCACCTCGGCCTCGTGCACCTCGTCCTGGGCGCAGAAGTAGCCCAGCGGCTCGCCGCGCGGGTTGGTGGTCCACAGGGTTTTGGCCTTACGGTGGGGGTTTTTGGCGATCACGGCGTTGGCCGCTTCCAAAATGGTGGCCGTGGAGCGGTAGTTCTGCTCCAGCTTGATCACCGTGGCGTCGGGAAAGTCGCGCTCGAACTCGAGGATATTGCGCACGTTGGCGCCGCGGAAGCGGTAGACGCTCTGGTCGTCGTCGCCCACCACGCACAGGTTGCGCGAGGCGGCCGTCAGCAGGCGCAGCAGGTGGTACTGGGCGACGTTGGTATCCTGGTACTCGTCGACCATGACGTAGCGCCAGCGCTGCTGGTAGCGGGCCAGCACCTCGGGGTGGCGCTGCCACAGCGCGACGGTGAGCATGAGGAGGTCGTCGAAGTCGACGGCCGCCTGCTGGCGCAGCCGGCGCTGGTAGAGGGGGTAGAGGCGGGCCACTTTCTCGTCGAGGCCAAAGTCGGCCGCCTCGCGCACGAAGGCCTCGGGGTCGATGAGCTCGTTTTTCAGCGTGCTGATGCGCCGCAGCAGGCTCTGCGGCGGGTAGAGCTCCGGGTCGATGTCGAGCTCGCGCTGGCACTGCTTTAGCAGGGTGAGCTGCTCGGCGGTGTCGTAAATGACGAAGTGGGGCGACAGGCCCAGGACGGCCGCCTCGCGCCGCAGGATCTGGGCGCAGGTGGCGTGAAAAGTAGCCACCCACACCGGCAGGGCGGTGACGCCCAGGAGCTGCTGCACGCGCTGGCGCATTTCCTCGGCGGCCTTGTTGGTAAACGTCACGGCGAGGATCTGCGCCGGCGGCACCTGGCAGGCGCGAATCAGGTACGCGATGCGGTACGTGATCACCCGCGTCTTGCCCGAGCCGGCGCCGGCCAGGATGAGCAGCGGCCCTTCGGTGCACTGCACCGCCTGGCGCTGGGGTGGGTTGAGCGGCTGCAGCAAGTCGTCCATGGCCGCAGGCCTCACGGGTGCAGGTGAGAGAAAGGCGGCACGGTGGTGTGGGCGGCCACCTGACAGGCTTCAAGCAAGCAGAAGGGCTCAACGCGCACCCCCTCGCCCAGGACGCTGTCGCGGATGACCACGTGCGGGCCGACGTGGCAGCCAGGCCCCAGGACGCTGTGGCCCAAGAGGTGGGTGTGGGGGGCAATCACGGTATCGGGACCAACCTGCACCGGCGCCTCGATCACCGTCGAGGCCGGGTCCTGGATGGTAACGCCGGCGAGCATGAGCTCCTGGCAGCGCTGCAGGCGCAGGCGCGCCTCCAGGCGGGCCAAGTCGAGGCGGGTGTTGACGCCGGTGATTTCCTCGGGGTCGGTGGCGGCCACCGCCGCCACCGGCAGGCCCTCGGCCACTGCCAGGGCCACCACGTCGGTGAGGTACTGCTCGCCCTGGGCGTTGTTGCGGCCCACGCGGCGCAGGGCGGCGAAGAGAAAAGGGGCGTGGAAGCAGTAAATGCCGCTGTTGACTTCGCCGATTGCCTTTTCTGCCGGGGTGGCGTCACGCTCTTCGACGATGCGCACCACGCGGCCTTGCGCGTCGCGCACGATGCGGCCGTAGCCGTGGGGCTCGGCCAGGGTGGCGGTCAGCAGCGTCACCGCCGCCTGCTGCCGGCGGTGCTCGGCGCACAGGGCCTGCACCGTGGCCGGCCGCAGCAGCGGCACGTCGCCGCTGAGCACCACCACCTCCCCGGCAAAGCCGGCCAGCCGCGGCGCGCACTGCGCCACCGCGTGTCCGGTGCCTAGCTGCGGCTGCTGCACCACGCAGCATGCGCCGTAGGGGCGGCATACGGCCTCGACCGCCTCCGCCTGGTGGCCCACCACCACGAGGAGGTGCTGCGGCATCAGCTGCCGGGCCAGCTCCAGGACGTGGGCGACGAGAGGACGGCCGGCCAGGGGGTGCAGCACTTTGGCCAGGGCAGAGCGCATGCGCGTGCCTTTGCCGGCAGCAAGAACAATGACGGCAAGCGGCGTCATGGCTTAGGGCTGACCTCGCGGTACGGCGATGTTGAGGTCGCGGATCTTCTTGCGCAGCGTGTTGCGGTTGATACCCAGGATTTCTGCCGACTTTACCTGGTTGCCGCGGCACTCGCGCAGCACGATGGTGAGCAGCAGCCGCTCCACGTAAGAGAGCACCGCCTGGTACAGCGCCCCGCGCCCCCAGGCCCCCAGCCCGGGCACGATGTCGCGCAACTTGCTGGCCAGCACCTCTTCCAGCGAGCGCGGCGCCTCGGCGGCCGGCGTGGCAGGGTCGCTGAGCAAGTCGCGCAGGGGCTGCCACAGCTGACGCTGCGCCCGCTGCCGCGCCCGCAGCGTCACCAGCTCCAGGGTGCGGTCGAGCATCAGCCGCACCGGTTCAAGCGCCAGGGGCTTGCCGATGGTGTTGTCGGCCACGCGCAGCACCTTGGGCGGAATGCGGTGGGCATTGCCCGGCGAGAGCACGAGGATAATCGGCAAGTCGGGGCGCTCGGCGTGCAGGCCCTCCACCAGGGGCGTCTCGTCCACCAGGGCTAAGGCGGCAAACACGGCCTTGTAGTCGTGCGCCCCGGCCAGGGCCAGCGCCTCGGCCACCGTACGCGTGGTGTGCATTTCGTAGCCGTGGCGGAACAGGCCCGGCTTGAGGGCCTCGTAGCCTTCCTCCTCGTGGTCTACCACCAGAATCTTGGCACACGCCATCTCCCCGCCCTCCGCTGCCAAGGCTTAAGGCGTCCGCCTCCCCCACCCGACAACCCCTCGCCCTCCTCCGTCTCACACTCCCCCTCACTCGTTCCCTGCCAATCAAGCTCCATTTTGTCAATTAGTCAGTATTAAAACCATTATGTGCCTTTTTTGGGCAATGAAGTTGGCATTCGAGCAAGATTTTTGTAGGAACTGAACTGGTAAAATGGATGTTGTTCTCATTGCACTAACACATGAAAAATGCACGCTTATGTTTGATCGCTGCGAAATAATCCGGCCATCTTGTTGAGACGGGAAGTTGTACCTGACTGCGAGCATCCTACCAGAAGTTGCGGGCAGCGTCAAGAAAAAACGCCAGCCGGGGGCAAGGCGGCAGTGGGAAGTGGTCCGCCGGGGACGGGGGCGGTGGGAGGGGCAGCGCTAGATGTAAGTCAGCCATGCTTTAAATGTGTCGTCTTTGCCTTGCACGATGCGGAAGAAAGCCTGCTGCAGCCGGTGCGTCACCGGTCCTGGGCGGCCGCTGCCGATGGTGCGGTTGTCCACCTCGCGAATCGGGGTCACCTCGGCGGCGGTGCCGGTGAAGAAGGCCTCGTCGGCGATGTAGAGTTCGTCGCGGGAAAAGACGGTTTCGTGCACGGTGTAGCCGAGGTGGCGGGCCAAGTCGATGATCGAGTTGCGGGTGATGCCTTCGAGGATGGCCGTCAGGGGGGGCGTTTTGAGTTCGCCGCGGCGCACGATGAAGATGTTCTCGCCGGTGCCTTCGGCGACGTTGCCGTGCACGTCGAGCATGATGGCCTCGTCGTACCCCGAAGCCACCGCCTCCATTTTGGCCAGCTGCGAGTTGGCGTAGTTGCCGACGATTTTGGCTTTGGTCATCATGACGTTGACGTGGTGGCGGGTAAATGAGGAGATACGCACGCGGATGCCCTCGGTGAGGGCTTTTTCTCCCAAGTAGGCGCCCCAGGGCCAGACGGCGATGGCGACGCAGACGGGGTTGCGGCTGTTGTTGATGCCCATCTCCCCGTAACCAAGGTAGATGAGGGGACGAATATAGCAAGCGCGCAGGTTGTTGATTTTCACCGTGTCGATGATCGCCTGGCGGATCTCCTCGGGCGAAAAGGGGACCTTCAAGCCGGCGATGTGGGCGGAGTGAAAGAGGCGCTCGAGGTGCTCGGGGAGGCGAAAAATCGCCGGGCCGTGCACCGTTTCGTAGCAGCGGATGCCTTCGAAAACGCCAAGGCCGTAGTGCAGCGTGTGGCTAAGGACGTGCACTTGGGCCTTGTCCCAATCGACGAACTTCCCATCCATCCAGATCTTTTGCGTCGCCTGCACCATTTCGCGGTTCTCCTCCGGGCGTCCCACCCCCTACTCCCCTGGGCGCAACTCTAGCAAAGCGCCGCCGCCGGCGCAAGCCTTTTTCGGCTCCCGCGGTTGACAAGGCGCTTCAGCCTCGCTATCATCTGCACGACACTGTTTCCGTGCGGCTTCCCGCTCCGACCGCGGGCCGTTAGCTCAGCTGGCAGAGCAGCTGCCTTTTAAGCAGCGGGTCGCTGGTTCGAATCCAGCACGGCTCACCTGAGCGTCCCCATCGTCTAGCCAGGCCTAGGACACCGGGCTTTCAATCCGGTAACAGGGGTTCAAATCCCCTTGGGGACGCTGTGTCGCCGGGCGCTTGCAGCACGTAGAGGCCGGGGAGGTGGCGGTACTGCTCGTTGCAGTCGAGCCCGTAGCCCACCACGAAGACGTCTGGAAGGGTGAAGCCGCGGTAGTCGATTTGCACCGGCACCTGGCGGCGAGCCGGCTTGTCGAGCAGCGTACACAGCCGCAGCGACGCCGGCTGCTGCGCCGCCAGGTGCTGCCACAGCCAGGCGGCGGTGCGCCCGCTGTCGACGACGCCTTCGACGAGAAGCACGTCCCGCTTGGCCACCGGCTCTTGCAGGTCGCACAGGAGCTGCACCGCACCGCTGCTGCCGGTGCCGCGGTAGCTGGCCAGGCGCACGAAGCCCACGCTCAGCGGCATGTCCAGGGCGCGTACCAGGTCGGCCAGGAAGACAAACGCCCCTTTGAGCACGCCCACCAGCAGCGGCTGGCGGCCGGCGTAGTCTTGGCGGATGGCGGCGGCAAGGCGCGCCACGGCCTCGGCGATTTGCGGGGGCGACAGGAGCGGCTGCAGGCTAGGGGGCATCGAGGAGCTCGCGCACTTTGCGCACCAGCATTTCGGGGGTAAACGGCTTGGGCAGAAAAGCGCTTCCTGCCTCTGGGGATGGCCCCTTGGTGCCGCTGTAGCCCGAAATGTACAGCACCCGCAGCCCCGGGTGCCAGCTTTGCAGCCGTGCTGCCAGCTCGCGGCCGCCCAGCTGCGGCATGACCACGTCGGTGATCAGCAAGTCCAGCGGCCCTTGGTGTTGCTCGACCAGCGCCAGGGCCGACGCTCCATCGCCCGCCACCAGGACGCGGTAGCCGTGCTCGCGCAGAGAAGCGCTCATCACCGCCCGGATAGCCTCGTTGTCTTCCACCAGGAGAACGGTTTCCGTGCCGTGCAGGGCCTGGGCCACCGGGGCAGCCGTCTCTGGCCTTGCCGGTCCGGGTGCCACCCGGGGTAAGTAAATGGTAAACGTCGAGCCGCTCCCCACCTGGCTGCGCACCTCGATGTGGCCGCCGCTTTGCTTGACGATGCCGTAAACGGTGGCGAGGCCCAATCCTGTGCCCTTCCCCGGCGCCTTGGTGGTGAAGAAGGGCTCAAAAATCCGCGCCTGCGTGGCTTCGTCCATGCCGCAGCCGGTGTCGCTGACGGTGAGGCACACGTAGGGGCCTGTCACGGCCCCTTGCCGCTGCGCTGTCGCGGCGTCCAGCTCGACGTTGGCCGTTTCGATGCGCAGTGTCCCGTCACCAGGCATGGCGTCGCGGGCGTTCACCGCCAGGTTCATGAGCACTTGTTCGAGCTGGTTGCGGTCGGCACAGATAAGGCCCAGATCAGGGGCCAGGCGGGTGTCCAGCAGGATATCCTCGCCCAGCACCCGCCGCAAGATGCGGCTCAAGTCAATGACCACGGCATTAAGGTCAAGCAGCGTCGGCTCGACGGGCTGGTTGCGGCTGAAAGTGAGGAGCTGGCGCACCAACCCGGCGCCGCGTTCGGCCACCTTGATGATTTGCTGTACGTAGTGGTGCAAAGCAGGATCGCAGCGGGGGTGGCGCAGCACCAGGTCGCTGTAGCCGAAAATGGCGGTCAGGAGGTTGTTGAAGTCGTGGGCCACGCCGCCGGCCAGGCGCCCGAGGGCTTCGAGCTTCTGCGCCCGGCGCAAGGCCTCTTCGGCACAGTGGCGCTCGGTGACATCGCGCAGCGAGGCCAGGTATGCCCGCTCGCCCTCCCACTCGAGGTCAACGACGCGCATCTCCACTCGCCGCAGGTGGCCGCCTGGGGTGAGGATCTCGATCTCCGCCGTGTCGTCGACCACCAGGGGATAGCCAAACACTCGGTCTTGCAGTTCGGCGCGCGGGCGGCCAAAGAGCGCTTCCGCCGCGGGGTTGAGGAAGCGGATGATGCCGCGCCGGTCGATGACGAGAATGCCATCGACGTTGCTGTAAATGACACGGCGCAGCTGCGCCTCACTGGCCTGCTGCGCCCGCCACAGGCGATGGCGTTCCAGGGCGTAGCGCAGCGTGTGCACCAGAAGCCGATCCTCCACCTCGCGCTGGCGCAGGCAGTCCTGGGCGCCCTCCTGGACGGCTTTGAGCGCCAGCTCGGGGGCTTCGCCTTCGTCAAGCAGCACCACCACCGGCACGGCAGGAAAGCGCGACACCACGGCGTGCAGCGTGGCGAGCCCTTGGCTGTCAGGCAAGGTGAGGTCGAGCAGCACCACGTCCACGCCGCCTTGTCCCAGACGGCACAGGCCGGCGGCTAGGGTGGTGGCCTCCAGGAGGTGGAAGGCCAGGGAGTTCCCCGGCCAGGAGGCCTGACGCAACACCTGCCGCACGCGTTGTGCCGCAGGAACGTTGTCGGTGATGTGGAGAACCGAAATAGCCGTCATGTGCGCCACTCCTGGCAGCCGGGCCCTGCGCCTAGCCGTTTGGGGGGCGTGAGCGAGTGCGAAAGAGGTCGTCGACGCGCTCCATTTCCTGCTCAATGACCGGGTGCAGGGTTCCCGAGAGGATCCCGGTAACGTTGCGGAAGGGACGGCCAATGTGCATGCCGCGGTTGTCGATCGTAAACTCGCGAATGTCCTTGTCGTGTGCCGAACCACGCATCTTCAGCACGGTGATGCCGCGGCGCATCTCGCCGTACATCTCGACGTAGCGCAGCAAAATGATCGAGTCGGTAATGGTAGAAAAGTGGGCTTCGGTGACCGAGGGGGCTGCCCAGCAGGGTGGGCGTCGTGGAGGTAAACAGGCCGGCAATTTCACGCTCCTTGATGAACGAGGTCAGGCCAATGACGAACTCACGAAAGCCCTTGGGCGTCGACACGCGAAACAGCGCCGAAAGGCTGTCGACGGCGACGCGGTCGGGGTTGACCTGCCGGATGGCCTCTTTCATGTTGATGAGGTGGTCTTCGAGGCTGGCGGCTTCGGGGTACTCGCAGACGATGACCAGCTTGCCGTCGTCCACCATGCGGGCGAAGTCGACGCCCCAGCCGGAGGCGTTGCGGTAGAGCTGATCGCGGCTTTCCTCAAAAGCAAAGAGAAGACAGCGCTCGCCCTGCCGCACGCCGCCGGCGATGAACTCGGTGGTGAGCAGCGTCTTGCCGGTGCCGGTGGCGCCCGAGACGAGAATGATCGAATCGCGGAAGAAGCCTCCCCCGCACATGCGATCCAGTTCGGCGTTGCCCGAGGTAATACGCACGTCAGAGGACTTCTGCTTGAGCTCGATGGCCGAAAGCGGAATCACCATGATCCCGACCTGCGGCACCACGGTGAAAGGAAACTCTCCTTTCTGGTGGACGGTGCCGCGGAACTTCAGGATCTCGATGGTGCGGCGGCGCTTTTCTTCTTCGAGCACGTTGCGCAGGATAATGACATTATCGGCAACGAACTCCTCAACGCCGTAGCGGGCGATGTCGCCGTATTCTTCGGTGCGCTCTGCGGTCATCACCGCCGTGACCTCCAGCGCCTTGAGGGCGACGGCAATGCGCAGCAGCTCGCTGCGAATGCGGGCTGCGTCGGGCAAGCGGGAAAAAATCGAACCGATAGAGTCCATGGAGACGCGCTTGGCCCCCAGGCGCTGCACTGCGTACTCGATGCGGGGCCCCAGCAGGGCGCCGAGGTCGAAGCTGCCGGCCACGATGTCTTCGTTGCCGGGCTGCGGCGAGGCGTCAACAAAGGCCCACTTGCCCTCGGCTTCCCAGCGGGCAATGTCCCAGCCAAAGCCCAGCATGTTGCGCCGAATATCGGCAGGAGGCTCCTCAAAGGTTACGAAGACGCCGGGCTCCTGGGCCTGACGGATGCCTTCGGCCAGAAACTGCACGGCAAAGACCGTCTTGGCACTGCCTGCCGTACCGGACACCAACGTGGTGCGGCCCTTGGGCAGTCCCCCGGCCGCAATGAGATCAAAGCCAGGAATGCCCGTGGCCAGCTTCTCCACAGGCGTCAGCTCAGGGATGGCCATGGTGCGGTGCTCTCCTTCTGGCACGGGGTTATTCGGCAAAGGGCAAAAGCTCCAGTCCCAGCAGCACGCGTTCGCGGTCCGACAGATCCCCGATGATGCGCCGCAGCGGCGGCGGCAGTTCTTTACTGAGCGTGGGAGTGGCCAGGATCTTGGCCGCTTCGGCCAGCTCCGGCCGCTCCAGCACGTCGATGATGACCAGCTCGTACTGCCCTTGCAGCTCTTCGGCACACAGACGACGTAGGTTGCGAATAGCGAGTTCAGAGCGAGGAGTTCTTCCGGTGATGTAAAGCTTCAAGAGATACTTAGACATGAGCAACCCCTTCCGCTAGGGGGCGAGACGGGATTCACCCCCACTGCGCCGCCCCAGCGCGTACACGCGGTAAACGGCCACCAGGTGCCCCATCAGTTCGAGAACCAGCATTCGCCCTTCTTCCAGGTAGGCCTGGGCTTTTTCTGGCAGCACGTCGCGGAGCTTGGGGTGTAGCGCCTGGGTATGCACGTCGATGACGTCGCGCGGCCCGGCGTGCATGAAGCCGAGTTCCTCGGCCAGCGTGCGCAGGTGCGCCGACAGACGGTGGTCGACTTTGTAAGCGCGCTGCTCGAGGGCCATGTCGAGAAGGCTGCCGTAGCGCGCCACCCAGGCCTGAAAGACCTCGGGGGCGGTCTGCCGCAAGGGCGCGTCTCCAAAGAGATGCGCCGTCACCGCCGCCGGCGCCGTGTGCGAGAGACGATCCAGCGAGCGCAGTTCCTGCTCCTGCTGCTGGCGCTGGCGCGCCTGTTCCAAGGCCCGCGCCAGCCGGTGGCGCTCAATGGCGTAGCGCAAGGCACGCTCGAGAAGCGGCGCCTCGGTCTGCCCCTTAACCAAGTAGTCCTGGGCACCAGCCTGTACCGCCTGCAGGGCCAGGTGCTCGTCGGGCAGAGCGGAAAGGACGACGATAGGCACCGAAGGGGCTGCCTCGCGCAGCCGCAGGAAGGTGTCGAGGCCCTACGCTGTCAGGCAGCATCAAGTCAAGAAGGACGACATCAAAGACCTCTTCGGCCAGCCGCCGCAGGGCACTGCGCAGGTCGGTCACCGGGGACAGCACGTAGTGGCTCGTTTTGGCCTCTGCCAGGGTTTCCTGCAACAGGCGCACGTCGCCTGGATTGTCTTCAACAAGCAGCACGCGCACTTTATCCGGTGCCATCCGCAGCAGCTCCGTGACGGGGCAACTGCACAATGCCAAACCAGAAGTCCTCAATCGTGCGCACCACCCCGGCGAAGTGGTCAAAGTCGGCAGGCTTGACAATGTAGCAGTTGGCGTGCAGGTCATAGCTCTCGACGATATCGCGCTCGGCACTGGAAGTGCTCAGCACCACCACAGGAATGCGGCGCAAGTGCGGGTCTTGCTTCACTTCGGCAAGCACCTGGCGCCCGTCTTTGCGTGGCAGGTTGAGGTCGAGGAGGATCAGGTCGGGTGCCACAGCACTGGCGTAGGCCGCCTCGCGGCGTAGAAAGGCCATCGCTTCCATGCCATCGCCCACCACGTGCAGGTTCACCTGCACACGGCTGTCGCGCAGCGCCTCCTGGGTCAGGTAGACGTCGCCAGGGTTGTCTTCCACCAGCAGGACCTCGATCGGCGTGGCTGCTTTGTCCCCTCTGCTCATGGCGTGCTCCTTGCGGGTGAGTCCGGTAGCGTGAAGTAAAACGTGGTTCCCTTGCCAGGCTGCGTTTCCACCCAGATACGCCCGCCGTGTTTTTCGACGATGCGCTTGCACAAGGCCAAGCCAATGCCGGTGCCCGGGTAACGCTCACGCGGGTGCAAGCGCTGAAAAATGCCAAATACGCGCTCGGCATACTGGGGATCAAATCCGATGCCGTTGTCGCGCACCGCAAAACACCACTGCGCCTCCTGGCGTTGGGCATGGATTTCCACGCGGGGCGGGGCGTCGCCCCGAAACTTGAGGGCGTTGCTCAGCAAGTTGAACCACAGACGTTCGAGCTGGCGCGGATCGGCCCGCACGGTAGGCAGCGGCCCCGTACTGCACCACGGCGCCGCTTTCGGCCACGCGCAGCTGCAGATCGCGCAACGCGGCTTCTAGCACCGCCTGGCAGTCCGTCAGCGTCACCACCGGCTCCTGCACTTGCAGGCGCGCCAGCTCCAGGAGGTCCTGGATCATCTGCTGCATCCGCGCGGCGCCGTCCGTGGCATACGCAATGAACGTGCGGCCGTCGACGTCCAGCCGCTCCGCGTAGCGCCGCTCCAAAAGCTGCAAAAAGCTGCGCACCATGCGCAGGGGCTCTTGCAGGTCATGGGAGGCGACGTAAGCAAACTGCTCCAGCTCGGCATTGGAGCGGGCCCAGTTCGGCGTTGACCTGCGCCAGTGCCGCGGTGCGCTCCTTTACCCGGCGCTCCAGCTCCGCTTGAATACGCTGCTGCTCTGCCTCCCAGCGCTTGCGCTCGCTGATGTCTTCGACCATGGTCAGGACGTAGCAGGGCTGGTCGGCTTCGTCACGAATCACCGAAGCCGTCAGGGAGACCCACAAGGGCTCGCCGCTTTTGCGTAGATACCGCTTTTCCGTCCGCAGGACGGCCAGCTCACCGCCAAGCAGCCGGGCCGCCTGCTGGCGGTCCCGCTCGACTTCTTCGGGATGGGTGATGTCGAGAAAAGAGCGGCCCACCAGCTCGGCTTCGCCATAGCCCAGCAGGCGACACAGGGTGGCGTTGACGTGCGTGTAGCGGTATGCCCGGTCGACGATGGCCATGCCCAGCGGACCTTCTTCGAAGATCTTGCGGAAGCGCTGCTCGCTTTCGCGCAACGCCGCTTCGGTGCGCTGGCGCTCGGCGATTTCCGCCCGCAACTGGGCATTGGCCGTAAGCAGTTGCTGCGTCTGCTTGCCAATGGCGGCAAAGAGCTGCGCGTGCTCGATGGCAATACTGGCTTGGGCCACCAGGGTGTCCAGGAGCCAGTAGTCTTCTTCACCAAAGCGAAACGGCCGGTCGCCGTTGAGGGACAAGACGCCCAGGAGGCGTCCGGCAAAGAGGATGGGCAAACCCAGGAAGCTGCGCAGGCCACGCGCCCGCCACCAGGTCAGGGCCACGAAGCGGGGATCGCCAAAAACGTCGGCAACCTCAAGTCGCCGCCGGTGGCGTGCCACCCAGCCGATACCTCCCTCGCTGACGGGGAGCTGCTGCACCGGGAAGTCGGCGCCAAAGTGCTCATCGGAAAAGGCACCCAGGGTTAAGGTTTGCTCCGCCTCGTCGGCCAGCCAGACTGAAACCACCGGGACGGCCATCAGATGGGCGGTGGCTTGGGCAATCTCTTTGAGCACCTGCTCGAGCTACAGCGAGGCGGTGATGTGCTGGAGGAGGTGGGTGAGGGTCCGCAGGCGCTCTAGGTGACGCTGGCGGGCCTCGCGCAGGCGTGCCGTGGCAATCGCCGCCGCCGCCTGCGTTGCCAGCAGCGCGAGCAGCTGCTGGTCACGCGGCGTGAAGGGTACCTGGCGATGGAAGTTGTTGAGCACAAGCACCCCCACCAGCTGCGCCCCGTGAAGCAGCGGCTCGGCAAGGACCGCATGGGGCCCGAAATGCTCAGCAAACACCGGCAGCGCATAGGGCGAGTGCAGGTAGTCAGTGACCAGCAACCCCTGCCGCCGCAAGGCCACCGTGCCCGTGACCCCTTCGCCCAGCCGCAAGGGGATGCGGGGCAAGGGCAGGTCGGTACCATACCAAACTTCCGGCACCAGCCGCTCGCGCTCGGCGTCCCACAGAAACAGCATCGCCGTGTCTGCTGCCGGAATCAGCCCCACCGCTTGCTCGACAAGCCGCTGCAGCAGCACCGCCAGCCGCGGCTCGGTGATGAGGGCCGTGGTCAGGGCCGCCATCGTCTCCAACAGGCCGGACCCCTCCGGAGCTACTGCCGCCTTTTCCAAGGCCACCACGCGCCGCTGTAACTGGGCTACCCAGTCACTCGCAGAGGGCTTAACCTCTTCCCTCTCCTGCTTCATCCTTCATCCTCACCAAGGATGAACAGCATCGAGCACGCTTTAGACATGTCTGCGATATATGGTGCTACTTTTCCTACCAGTTATGACACGGCAAAGACCTCTGCAAAGCAGAACGAGTCATTGTTATCGATTTGTGACGGTTGTTCTTCAGGCGCTGAGGTATGCATGGCATACGGCACCTTTACGGCTAGGGGTACCTCAGTATAGCAGAGACATACGATGAACAAAAGCAAAAGTTCAGTATGCCGGCTGCCTGCCCGCGGGGGTTTTGGCCTGGCGCAGGGCGGCCACCACTTCGGCCGCCTTGGCGGCGAGAAAGCGGCTGTCGGAGGCAACGGTGATGAAGCGATAGCCGGCGGCGATCATTTGCTGCGCGTACTCGACGGTGGCATTGTGGATGCCGGCGACGATGCCGTGGCGCTGGCAGGCGGCGACGATTTGCTGCTGGGCGGCCACCACCTCGGGGTCGCTCTGGTCGAGGCGCGGCGCGCGGCCCAGCGCCAGGCTGAGGTCAGAGGGCCCCACGTAGACGGCGTCGATGCCGGGAACGCTGAGAATGGCGTCGAGCTGCGCCAGGGCGGTGGCGGTTTCGATCATGGGGATGACCAGCAGCTCGTCGTTGGCGTGCTCGGCGTAGTCGGTGCCCGCATAAAGCAAGGCACGCACCGGCCCCCAGCTGCGGTAGCCGCGCGGCGGGTACTTGCAGGCCTGCACCAGCGCCTCGGCCTGCTCGGCGCTATTGACCATGGGACAGATGACGCCGTAAGCCCCGGCGTCGAGCAGCTTCATGATCAGCGCCGGCTCGTTCCAGGGCACGCGCACCAGCGGCACCACCGGCGTGGTGGCAATGGCCTGCAGCATGCTGACCGCGGTCTGGTAGTCGATGACGCCGTGCTGCAAGTCGATGGTGAGCGAGTCAAAGCCCTGGTGTGCCATGACTTCGGCGGCAAAGGCGCTGGGGATGGAGAGCCAGCCGTTGAGCACCACGCCGCCCTGGCGCCAGATGGCCTTCAGCGTGTTGGCGCGCATCGCGTTCTCCTCTGCAGACTCCGGCGCATTGACGCGCCCGGGGGAAACCGGTAAACATTACGACAGAGCCCCTTTACCACGGTTTGGCTGGACCTTGCAAGGGAGCATCCCACTTATGTGGACAGAGAGCACGAGCGCGCGCAAACAAATCGGCGACTACCGCTTCCGGCGCCTCACCATCGACTTGACGCAGGCCCGCGTGCGCCAGGAGACGGTGGTCTGTGCCGACCTTGAGGACTTTCTGGGCGGCATTGGCCGCGCCTTCAAGCTCTTGGGCGCTTACCGGGTCAGCGACCCCTTTGCTCCTGAAGTGCCGCTCATCATGAACACCGGCGTGTTTACCGGCACCGATCTGATGACCGGCCTACGCGTTTTCTTCTCCGGCTACAGCCCTCTCAAAGTGGCCAAAAACGGCCGCCCCCTGGCCATGTGGTCGGCGGCCTCGGGCAAGTTCGGCACCAAGCTCGCCGCCACCGGCGCCGACGAGGTGATCTTTACGGGCCGCGCCGCCCGTCCCGTCTACCTGGTCATCGGCTCCCAGGGCGGCACGCCCACGGTGGCGTTTGAAGACGCCACGGAATTGCTGGGCAAGACCACCCACGAGAAGATTCTGTGGCTGGCCGACCGCTACCCCGATGCCCACATGGCGGTGCTGGGGCCGGCAGGCGAGCACTGGTCGCAGAACTACTACGCCGCCATTGCCTGCAGCACCGTCAACGAGCTGCAGAGCCGCGACTGCAAGCCGCGCTTTGCCGGCCGCGGTGGCATGGGCAGTCTTATGGGCTCGAAGAACCTCATCGCCATCGTTGCTCAGGCCCCCCGATCCCAAGCGCGGCAAGCTGGCCCCCTCGCTGCTGGCGGCCAATCGGGAAATCAGCCGCGGCGAAGGCTCGCGCAACTACCGCGATCCAGACAAGGGCGGCGGCGCCGGCGGCACCTGGCGCAACGTGGCCGGCCCTGCACCCCCTGGGGGCGCTGCCCGAGAAAAACTTCTGGCCGCAGGGCGACGACAAGCCGGTGGCCCTTTACCGCAGCTCGGTCGAACAAAATTACGTGATCAAAGACGAGTCGTGCTTCAAGTGCGGCATCGCCTGCCACAAGAACGTCTACGAGGCGGTGCCGGTCAACGGGCAGCGCAAGGCGGGCAAGTTCTACACCAAAGTCGACTACGAGCCTGTCGACCTGCTGGCCATCAACCTGGGAATCTACGACCAGCAGCAGGCTCTGGAGATCATCGAGCTGGTCGACCAGCTGGGCTTTGACGCCATCAGCCTGGGGGCCACCCTGGGCTACGTCATGGACTACAACCGCCAGCACCCCGAGCGCCCCATCCTCGAGGGCGTTACCTTTGGCGACTTCGCAGGGGGCCCTGCCGCCTCATTCGCCGCGCTGCTGCTGGCGAGCTGCCAGAGCTCGGGCGCGGCGTCAAGCGCCTGGCCGAGTCTCTGGGCGAGACGGCGTATGCCATGCACTGCAAGGGGCTGGAGTTGCCCGCGTACTTGCCGGAAACCAACCCCGGCTACCCCTTTGCTATTGCCGGCGGCCACATGTCGATGCGCACCTTCTTGCTGCTGGTCTTTGAAGGCAAGACCGACCTTGACTACTGGGTGGATGCCATCGTCAACCGCGGCATTTACTACACCCGCGACGACTTGCTGGGGCTGTGCAAGTTCGCCGGCACCCCCGACCGGGTGATCGAGCCGGTCTTCAAAGAGGTCTACGGCCTGGACATTACCCACGACGACCTGTGGCACGCCACGCAGCGCACTTACCTGCGCGGCTTGCTGCTGGAGCGCCGCCAAGGCACGACGCTCGAGGACTACGACCTGCCGGCGCGCGCCTACCAGCGCAACCCCAACGTGCAGCTGCCGCACTTTATCACCCCGGAGTTTATGGCCGAGCTGCGCCGCCGCGTCTTCGAGGCCTTCGAGGCGCAGATCGCCGCCTACGGCCTGGAGGTGCCGGCCTAGCCTCAGGCCAGAGGGGTGCCGTTGACCAGGGTGGCGGTGGTCACCGGCACCGGCCGCTGCAGGGCCTGCATGACGAAGCAGCCGCGCTCGGCCAGCCGCACCAGGCGTGCCAGGCGTGCCGGGTCTTCGGGAGACTCGAGCTCCAGGCGGGTGGTGACGCCGACCGCCTCGGCCTGCACGGTGTCGGCGAGCACCGAGCCGCTGAGGCGAAAGGTGGCTTCCACGTGCACGCGCGCCTTGTCGACGCGCAGGTTGAGCATGTGCCCGTACCGGGACACCTGCGTCAGCAGTCAAAAAGCCACGGCGGCGGTAAAGTAAGCCAGCGGCGTGGGGGCCGAGCCCAGCCCGCCCAGGGCCGGACCCTCGTCGCAGGCAAACGTGTAATGGTCTTGCCCCTGGCGGCTCACGGTGGCCACTTTAAGCATGGGCGTCAGCGTCTGCACTTCGGCGGTAAACACGATCTCGCGCCGCATGGGCTGCGGCTCGGGCTGGGGCGTTGCCATGGTCTGCTCCTCTGCAGGGCGCCGCCGCGCGGCGCCCGGTTTCTCTGATGCCGCGAGTATACGTGGCGCTTCCCAAAACACAAGGAAGGATCTTGATCTGGCTACCGGGCTGACGTAGTTTACGGTTACAAGGGAGGAAAGCTGATGGCACCGCACCACCTCGTCGACCTTTGGGACTTTGACCCGCGCGATCCCATGCTCGGGCTGACTGCCGCCGAGCTCAGCGGCCCGCCGATGAGCCGGCGGGCGGTGCTGCGCCTGCTGGCGGCCACCGGCCTGCTGGGCCTGGCGGCCTCCCTGCCGCCACCGCTGGCGGCGGCGGGCCGCGGTGGCCACCTCAAGGCAGGCTGGAACCTCGACCAGTTTGCCATCCTCGACCCGGCGTTTATCAACGTCACCGAGCAGATGCAAGCAGCGGCCAACATCTTTAGCGGCCTGGTGCATATCGACGCCGCCCTCACCCCGCAGCCGGAGTTGGCCGAGCGCTGGGAGGTCTCGGCCGACGGCCGCCAGTGGACGTTCCAGCTGCGCCGCGGCGTCCGCTTTCACGACGGCGCCCCGTTTAGCGCCGACGACGTGCTGTTTACGTACCAGCGCACCAACGACCCCAAAGTCGGCTCCATCCACCGCCCGCGCCTGGCCAACATCGAGGCGGTGACCAAGCTGGGGGCGTACGAAGTACAGTTCACCCTCAAAAGCCCTTCGGCGGCGTTTCTCATCGCCACCCTGTCGCGCTTTCCGGCGCGGGCGATGACCATCGTCAGCCGCACGGCGCTCGAGAAAATGGGGCCGCAGCAGTACAAGGTGACGCCGGTGGGCACCGGCCCCTTCCGGGTCAAAGAGCACATCGTCGGCCAGCGGCTGGTGCTGGAGCGCTTCCCCGACTACTTCATTGAGGGCAAGCCCAAGCTGGACATGGTTACCATCGTGCCGGTGCCGGAGGCAGAAACGGCGGTGGCGGCGCTGCGCACCGGCGAGGTGCAGTTCCTCAACAACGTGCAGGCGCAGTTTTTGCCCCTGCTGGAAGCCGACCCTGGCGTCACCGTGCTGCAAGGCCCTGACCCGGGCTTCCAGGCCTTGATCCTCAACCAGAAGACGGTGCTGGCGTTTCGCGACCGGCGGGTGCGCCTGGCCATTGCCAAGGCCATCGACCGCGAGACGCTGGCCAAGCGCGGCTACTTTGGCCGCGTGCAGCCCGACACCGGACCCATCCCGGCGGCGCAGAAGCTCTACTGGCGGCCAGAAAAACTCACCACCAGCCCGCAGGCCTACGACCCCGAAGCGGCCAAGCGGCTGTGGCAGGAAGCCGGCGTTGGCTCCTTGAAAGTAAAACTGCTCACCTCGGTGGTACGCGGCAACCTGCGCGGCGCGCAGGTGCTCAAGCCGCTGCTGGAGCAGGTGCTGCCCATCACGCTCGACATCGAGCAAGTCGACCCTTCGGTTTACTTCAAGCGCCAGGTGGCCGGCGACTTCGAAACTTTGCTAGGGGGTAGCGGCGCCGACCTCGACCCCAACGACTCCATCCGCGACTTTTTCCCAACCGGGGCCAAGTTCAACAGCTTTGGCTACAGCAACCCGGAAGTGGACGCCCTCGTCGAGCAGCAGTTCCGCGAGCTCGACGTGCAAAAGCGCATCGCCTTGGTACACCGGGCCGAGGACCTCATCATGGCCGACGCCCCCATGGCCTTTACCCACCACCTCATCGAGTACCTGGCCATGCGCAAGGAAGTCAAAGGCTTTGTCTTTGCCCCGACGCCGGCTTGGGACCTGAGTGAGGTGTGGCTGGCCTGAGCGATGCGCCGCTACCTCTGCAAGCGCCTCCTCTATGCCGTGCTCGTCATGTGGGGGGTGGCGACGCTCGTTTTCTTCATGCTGCGCGCCATCCCCGGTGACCCGGTGAGCGTCATGCTCGGCCCGGAGGCCACCCCGGAGGCGGTGGCGCAGCTGCGCCACAACCTGGGGCTGGATCGGCCCTTTTACGTGCAGTACGTTTTCTGGCTCTGGAACCTGGGGCGCGGCGACCTGGGGCGCTCCATCGTCAACGGCGAGCGGGTGCTGGTGCTGCTGGGGCAGGCGGCGCCACGCACGTTTGCCATTGCCGTGCTGGCCCTGGCCATTAGCCTGGCAGTGGCCCTCCCGGCGGGGATCGTCTCGGCGCTCAAGAAGCACACTTTCCCCGACCACGTGGCCACCGTGGTGGCCTTTCTGGGGTTGAGCATGCCCAACTTCTGGCTGGGCATCGTGCTCATCTTGGTGTTTGCCGTGAAGCTGGGCTGGCTGCCCGCCCTGGGCTACGTGCCCCTCAGCGAAGGCTTTTGGCCCTGGCTGCGCCACTTGCTGCTGCCGGCGTTTACTTCCGGCACCGCCTTTGCCGCCATCATCATGCGCATGACGCGCTCGGCTATGCTGGAGGTGCTGCACGCCCCCTATATCAGCACGGCGCGCGCCAAGGGACTGCGCGAGCGGGTGGTGATTCTCAAGCACGCCCTGAAAAACGCCCTCATCCCGGTGATCACGGTGATCGGCATCGCTTTTTCCCTGCTGCTGGTGGGGGCGGTGGTGGTGGAGGAGGTGTTTGCCATCCAGGGGCTGGGGCGCACCCTGGTGCGCAGCATCATCAACCGCGACTTCCCCGTGGTGCAGGGCGCCATCCTGCTCATTGCCGGCATTTTCGTGGGCATGAACCTGCTCGTGGACATCCTTTACACGTACATCAACCCGCGGATTCGCTACGAATGAGGCCAGCTGTGTCGTCTTCTGTTTCTGCCGCAGCGGCTCCGCCGGCGCCGGCGGTCAGCGAGTGGCGGCGGGCGGTGCGCTACTTGCGCCGCGACGTCAAGGTGGTGGCCGGCTTCCTGGTGCTGGGAGGACTGGTGCTCACCGCGCTGCTGGGGCCGCTGCTGTCGCCGTACGACCCCAACGCGCAGGCATTCGACCTCCTGGCGCCGCCCTCGTGGCAACACCCCCTGGGCACCGACGAGTTTGGCCGCGACTTGCTCAGCCGCCTCATCGCCGGGGCCCGCATTTCCCTCACTGTGGGCTTTGCTGCCGTGCTCCTGGCCATGCTCGCCGCCGTACCCCTGGGGCTGGTGGCAGGCTACTACGGGGGCTGGGTCGACTTGCTCATCATGCGCTACATCGACTTGCAGTGGGCTTTCCCGGCGCTGATCATCGCCGTCGGCCTCATGGCCATCCTTGGCCCGGGGCTGGGCAACGTCATCGTGGCCGTGGCGCTGGCTTACATCGACGACTTTGCCCGCCTGGCGCGGGCCGAAGTGCTGGCCCTGCGCGAGGAAGAGTTCGTGGTGGCAGCACGCGCCACCGGCGCTTCCGACCTGCGCCTCATCCTGCGCCACCTCCTGCCCAACAGCCTGGCTCCCCTCATCGTGCAGGCCACGGTGAGCGTCTCCTACGCCATCCTCGCCGAGTCGACGCTTTCCTTCCTGGGGCTGGGGGTGAAAATCACCACCCCCACCTGGGGCCTTATTCTGAGCGGTGCCCGCGGCTTTTTTACGCTTGCCTGGTGGCTGGCCATTTTCCCCGGGCTGGCGATCATGGTTACGGTGCTGAGCATCAACTGCATCGGCGACGGCCTGCGCGATGCGCTGGATGTGCGCGTGTCGCGTGCTGCCTGAACAAAAACCGCTCCGATTTTCTTTTGCCGGCCGCTGCGCTATACTGGCGGCACCCCGCTTTGGCAAAAGGAGACGCGAACCGTGTACCGACCGACGCTGCTCGACGTGCTCGCCGCGCGCCGGCGCATCGCGCCTTACGTGTGGCGCACCCCCCTGCACCGCCACCTGGCCCTCGACCGCCTGCTGGAGGCCGAGGTCTACGTCAAGCACGAGAACCACCAGAAGCTCGGCGCCTTCAAAGTCCGCGGCGGCATCAACCTGATGGCGCAGCTGGTGGCCACGGAAAAGCTCCGCGGCGTGACCACCGCCTCTTCGGGCAACCACGGCCAGTCGATTGCCTACGCCGCCGGGGTCTTCGGCGTGCCAGCCCTCGTGGTGGTGCCGGAAAACGCCAACCCGGGCAAAGTGGAGGCCATCCGCAACCTGGGCGCCGAGGTGCACTTCTACGGGCCCCACTTTGACGTGGCGCGCCAGCACGCCGAGAAGCTGGCCCAGGAAAAAGGCTACCGCTACATCCACGCCGTCAACGAGCCCCTGCTCATCGCCGGCGTGGCCACCTACAGCCTGGAGATCCTCGAGGACTTGCCCGACGCCGAGGTACTCATCGTCCCCATCGGCGGTGGCAGCGGCGCCTGCGGCGCCTGCATCGTCGGCAAGAGCCTCAATCCGCGCCTCCAGGTGATCGGCGTGCAGGCCGAAAAGGCCCCGGCAGCGTACTTGTCGTGGAAAGCAGGCCGCATTGTCGAGGCGCCCATGGAGACAGAGGCCGAGGGGCTGGCCACGGCCACCGGCTACGAGCTCACCCAGGGCATCCTGCGCGACTTGCTCGACGACTTCGTGCTGGTCTCAGAAGCGGAAATGCAGCAGGCGATCGTGCTGCACCTGGAAAAGACCCACAACCTCACCGAGCATGCCGGGGCTGCTTCCCTGGCGGCGGCGCTGAAGCTGCGCGACCGCCTGCGCGGCAAGAAAGTGGTGCTGGTGATGAGCGGCGGCAACGTCTCGCTACAGCACCTGCGCGCCGCCCTGGCGGCCGCCTCCTGAAGCGCGGGCGCCGGTAAAGGGGAGGGGCTGGCTATGCCGGGCAAGGCAAGGAGGGCGAGACGCGGCAGGGAAAAGAGCCCAGGCGGACGCTTGCGCCGGGCTGTCGCGTGGGCAGTGGGGGCCGGCCTGGGGCTGGCCGCTGCGGCCTGGGCCGGCTCGGCCCCGCAGCCCCTGCTGCCGGCAGAACACGCCGACCTCGCCACCGTCGTCGACCACCCAACGTTTGTCCACACCGTCATCGGAGTTCGTTTTCTTTCCCACCCTCCCCTTTTTGAGTACTTTCTCGACCATCCCGACGTGGCCACCGCGGTCGCCCGCGCCCTGCGCCTGAGCCAATACCGCATCGAGCGGCAAGGAGCGATTTACCGGGCGCAGGACTACGCCGATGCGGAAGGCAGGCAGGCGCGGGGGATGAAAGGCCACTTCGCGGTGGTGCACGCCGCGGCAGGCCGGCGGGTGATCTTCGTCTGGGGCAGCTACGAGACGGCCCTCCTTACCATCCGTGCCCGCGCCGTGCTGATCCTCGACTATCGCCACCACCGCGACGGTGGGGACACCTACGCCGAGGCCGGGCTTACCGGCTACGTGCGCATCGACCATCCCGTGCTGGCGCTGGTCGCCCGCCTCTTGCACCCTCTCCTGAGCCAGGCGATGGCAAAGAAAGTCCGCAAGACGTTCCAGCTGGCGGCCGAAATCAGTGCCCTGGCCTACCAGGAGCCCGACGACTTCCTGGCCCGGCTGCGCCGCAGCGGCGCGCTTTCGCCCTCGACGCTGGCCGCTCTGGCCCGCTGCCTGCGCCGCGCGGCCTCTGAAGACGGGTGGGTGGTGGCGGAAGAGGCGCCCTTCAGGAGGACGCGGGAAAAGCGACAGGACCCTGGAAGCCTTCGAGAAGCGCGGAGCGGGCCGTGTGGCCGGCACGGCACAGCGGCTCACGCCGCGCCTCTTGAGACGGGACCCACGAGGCAATAGACCTCCACGGGGGCATCAAGATGCTTCAGATGCACCTGGCCCAGGCGGCGCAGGCGGTAGCGGCCGCCAAGGCGGCGCGCCGCCTCCGGGCCGAGGCAAATCTGCCCGGGCGCGGCAAGGCCGGCCAGGCGCGCCGCCAGGTTGGTGACTGGGCCGCTGGCGGTAAACGTCCAGCGCGCCCCCCGCAGCCCCTCAAAGCGGGTCGAACCGACCAGGGCGGTGCCGGAGTTGAGGCCCATGTGCACGCTGAGGGGCTGCGCCGCGTTTTCGGCGTTGAGGGCCTCAGTGGCCGCCAGAAGTGCCAGGGCGGTGTCTGCGGCGGTGAGCGCGTGCTGCGGGTCTTGAAAGATGGCCATGAAGCCATCGCCGGCCGTCTCGTTGATATCGCCGCCGGCAGCGTGGATGCAATCGAGGAAGGCAGAGAAATAGCGCTCCACCAGGCCGTTGAGCACCGCAGGGGGCAGCCGCTGGCTCAGGTGGCTATAGCCGCTGATATCGAGAAACAATACGGTGACGTCGCGGGGGTGCTTCTCCAGCTCAGGGGCCTCGGGATTGGCCGCCACCAGGCGTTTGACCGCTTCCGGCACGAACTTGGCGAAGTGGTCTTTGATGCGGCGCAGCTCCCCGAGCTTGCGCTCCACCGTCTCTTTCAGCCGCAAGGTGGTGCGAATCCGCGCCAGGAGCTCGCGCTCGTCCACCGGCTTGGTCAGGAAGTCGTCGGCGCCTGCTTCGATGCCTCTGATGCGGTCTTCGACACTTCCCAGCGCGGTCATCATGACGATGGGGATGAGGCGGGTCTCTTCGTTGTCTTTGAGCCGGCGGCAGACCGCAAAGCCGTCCAGCCCCGGCATCATCACGTCGAGGAGAAGGAGGTCGGGGGCAGCAGCGGCCACTTTCTCCAGCGCCTCTTGCCCGTTGCAGGCGCTTACCGTCTCGTAGCCAAGCTCTTCGAGCAGTTGCTCGAGCAAGTCCACGTTAAACGGCTCGTCATCAACGATCAGGATCTTCGCCTGCCTGCGCATGGCTGCCTCCTCGTCGCTCGTGGCGCGCTTCTTCGTCCGTCCCCAGGAAGCGCCGCAGGGTGACAAACAACAGCTCTTCGTCGATCGGCTTGCTCAAGTAGCCATCGCAGCCGGCTTGCCGCGCTTTCTCTTCGTCACCCTGCATGGCGTGGGCCGTGAGGGCGATAATCGGGATATGGCGTAACGCCGCGTCGGCTTTGAGGCGCCGCGCGGCTTCCCAGCCGTCGATGACCGGTAGCGACAGATCCAGGAGAATCAGATCGGGGCGTTCGTGCGCGGCCAGGGCAAGGCCGGCCGCGCCGTCGGTGGCGGTGAGGACGTGGTAGTCGTCTTCGAGCAGCTGCACGAGCAAGTCGCGATTGAACGCGACGTCTTCCACAATGAGGATTTTTTTCATCCTTACGACTCCCCGCCCGCGGGACGGTAGGCCAGAAGCGCCGCGCGCACCTCCCGGATGAGCGCCGCGGGCTCTAGCCCCTGCTTGTAAATGATCGTGCGGGCGCGCTCGTGGAGCCGCGCCTCTTCTTCCCTGGTGCAGGGTTTGGCGGTGAGAACGATCACCGGAATCTGCTGGTGGCGGGGATGGCGCTGTAAGTGGGCCAGCACGCCAAAGCCGTCCAGCCGCGGCATGAGGAGATCGAGCAGGATGACGTCCGGCTGCTGCCGGGCGATGGCTTCCAGGGCTGCCTGGCCGTCGCTGGCGGCTTCAATAAGGTACGGCTCGTCCTCGAGGCACTGGCGCACCAGCTCTGCCACCTGGGGGTCGTCGTCCACTACCAGGAGGCGGCGGCGCTGCGGTGAGATACGCCGCAAGGTGACAAGAATGGCCTCGCGATCAACGGGCTTCAACAAGTAGTCGAAGGCGCCCAGGCGATAGCCCAGCGCCTTCTGGTCCACAATGGAGAGCAGCACCACCGGGATATCGCGGGTGGCCGCGTCGGCTTTGAGCTCGTGGAGCACCTGCCATCCGTCTTTGTGGGGCATGAGGATGTCGAGGAGAATGGCATAGGGCTTGAGCTGCCGCGCTTTGCGGAGTCCTTCCTCAGCGTGGGTGGCCCCAATGACGCGATAGCCGGCCTCACCAAGGTTTTCTTGCAGGAGGTAAATGGCGTTGGGGTCGTCATCGATAACCAGCACCACCTGCCTGTCCTCTGCCCCGAGCGCGGGCGCCGCCGGCACCTCTGCCGGGCGCGGCAGCGGCTGCCCGGCACCGTAGCGCAGCGGCAGCGTCACGGTGAAGGTGGAGCCTTCTCCCAGCGTACTCTGCACGGTAATCTCCCCGCCCAGAAGGCGGGCCAGGCGGCGGCTGATCGCCAGTCCCAGCCCAGTGCCGCCGTACTGCCGCGTGGTGCTGCTATCCACCTGGCGAAATTCTTCAAAGATGTGTGTCAGTGCCGCCTCGGGAATGCCGATGCCGGTGTCGGCGACCGCTATGGTGAGCGTGTCGCCGCGGCAGCGGGCGGTGACGGTGATGGTGCCGGCCGGGGTAAATTTCACCGCATTGCTTAGGAGATTCATCAGGATCTGCTTCACTTTCTCCCGATCCGTCACCAGGGGCGGCAAGCCGGCTTCGAGGTCCTGTACCAGCTGCACCTCATCACTCCTGCGCACCGGTTCGACGGTGTGCACGCACTCGGCGATGAGAGGCGCCAGGGCAAACTCAACCGGGTAGACCTCGATCCTGCCGGCTTCGATTTTCGACAGGTCCAGAATGCTGTTAATCAGGGAAAGCAGATGCTCGGCGCTGATGAGAATCTTTTCTAAGTTTTCGTACTGGCGCGGTGCCAGGACATCCTTGGAGCGCCGCATCACCAGCCGGGTGAAGCCGATGATGGCATTCATGGGCGTGCGCAGCTCGTGCGACATATTGGCCAGGAACTCCGATTTGTGCCGCGATGCCGCCTCCAGCTTCTGGTTGGTTTCTTGCAGCGCCTGCGTGCGCTCGGCCACTTTGGCTTCGAGCGCTTCGGTATACTGCCGCACCTGCTCGTAGAGCCTGGCGTTCTCGATGGCAATGGCGGCCTGGTCGCCCAGGGCGCTCAGCAGCTGTTGATCGGCGTCACGGAACTGCTGCGGCGTGCGGCTGACGACGTAGAGGACCCCGATCACCGTGTGGCGTGCCTGCAGCGGCACGCCGAGCCAGGCGCGCAGTCCGGCTTCTTGGATGGTCTGGAGGAACGGACTATCGGCGCATTCCGTCGCGTAGTCGCCCACCAGGAGGGGGTGGCCGGTGGCGGCCACGCGTCCGCCGAGCCCCTCTCCAGGCCGAAAGCGGGTGCCGATTATGGCGTCCGGGACGGTGCCGCTGTGGGCCTCGATGACGAACGTGTGGCTCTCCTCCTGGCGCAGGGCCAGCAGGCTGGCATCGGCCTGAAGAAGCGCCCGGGCGCGGGCTACGATGAGCTCGAGCGTTGGTGCCAGGGCTACCCGGGCAGCAATTTCCTTGCCGATCTCGTAGAGCGCGGTCATTTCGACCACTTTGCGGTGCAAAGCCGCTTCCTGGGCGTCCAGGCTCTGGGCCATGGCGTTAAAAGACCGCGCCAGCAGCCCGATCTCGTCCTCGGCGTCGTAGGTCACGGTGACCGCGCGCTGACCGGCGGCAATGCGGTTGGCTGCCTCGGCCAGGCGGCGGATGGGAGCGGCCAGGCGCCGCACCCGGTTAAAGGTGAGCCACAGGGCCACGCCCAGGCTGAGGGCGGTCAGGACGGCGAACCAGAGGGTGATCGCCCCGGCAGTGCGCTGGAACTCCCGCAAGGGATAGACGAAGTCGAGCACCACCGCGCCCAGGAAAGTCGGGGGCTGTGCCTCACTGCCAGGTTGATACACCGGCATGGCGTAGTGCATGGCGGGGCCAAGCGGCGAGCGGTAGAGCTGCTGTGGCGCAAGGGAGCGCATTGCGGTAAAAAACGACGGAGCGACCCGCGTGTGCTCGCGGCGGCTGTGGCTGGCGGCAGCCGTTTGCGCCTCAAGCGCGTGGGCAGCTTTCTCCGGCGCGGAGAGAATCTTGACGGCTTCGAAGCCACGGTGGTCGACGTAGCGCACCTGGGTGTAAATCCGCTCGATGCTGTTGCTGCGCTCGGCAAAGCGCTGCAGGGAACGGGCGAGTTCGCGGCGGTAGACCTCTGCTTCTTCTGTCAGGGCCGTACATGGTGTTGTAGTAGTAGTCGCGGATGGCCGGGTGCTCGGCCAGGGTGCGCAGGTCGTTTTCGCGCTGCTTGAGGTAGCGCGTGCTGGTCTTGGCCGCCTCACGGCTGGCGACGACAAACCCGACCGTGGCCAGGGTGAGCATGGGGATGGCGATCAGCGGCACAACGATGGCCAGCATCTTGCCGTGGATGCTGAGGTTGCGGAACGCCTTCCGCCGCTTGCCGCCCATCCTTGGCTCCTGCTCCCGCGGCTGTCCAGCCTCTCATGCCCACTGCCGGCGGCCACACCACGGAGCGGCATGGCCGCCGGCCATTGCGTACAGGCGGGCCTTATCCCTGATTGCTCCACTCGGCGACGGCATAGGCAGCCCACTTGCCCGGATACTGGAAGCGCAACGCCCCGTGGTCGATGCGCATGGTGGAGGTGGTGCCCACATCGCCGTCGTTCCAGAGGAAGCCGCCTTTGGGGTAGACGATGTGCACTTCGCTCTCCTCCCCGCTCACTGGGTTGATGAGCGAGGTCATGGCGACTTCGAGGACGCCGGCAATGGCAAAGTGCGAGCGGCGGCCGTCGACGGTCATGGCAATGGGCTTGAGCAGCGGGCCTTCGACGGTGTCGAGGGTAGCGGCCAGGGCTTCCCAGGGCATGCCCCCGGCCTGCCCGGAGAAGATCTTGGCCAGGCCTTCCACCTGCTCGGGCCGCGCCGCCGCGTCGATGAAGAGCACGCCTTGGCCGTGGCCTTCGTGAATGGCCCCGGGCCACTTGCCGGCAAAGACCGCCCGCACGCCGCTGAGGTCCACGTTGCCGTAGTGGCCGGCGATCACTTCGTAGCCGATGATGGCCTCGCAGCCACCGTAGTCCGGAAAGCCGTTGAACTGGCAGCCGCAGCCGTTGCTGCAATTACACGCTTCCAGATTGTGCACTTTGAGCCGCCAGGGTGTCCGGGTCGGGGTCTCGCTCATGTCTTTCTCCTGTCAGAGGTTGTGAATCGGCAAGGGACCACCGGATCCCCTGCCCCTGCCGGCCATGCCCTTTACCTGGCCAGGGCCTGGCCGAGCAGCACCAGGCCGGCGGCGACGAGGCTGCTGCCGGCCAGCCGCCCTACCCAGTCGCCACGCGGCGCGACTTTTTCGACCAGCACAAACGCGGTGATGGCCGCAACCCACAGCAGGTTCATCACGCCGGCGACAAACAGCAGCGCCATGAGCACCCAGCAGCAGCCCGTGCAGTACAGGCCGTGCTTAATGCCCATCGCCAGCGCCCCTTTTGCTCCTTCACGCCAGTCGGTCATGAGAAAGCCCAGCGGCGTGCGGCAGTGCCGGAGGCAGGTGTACTTGAGAGGTGTCCACTGATAGATCCCCGCGGCCAGCAGCAAGCCGCCGCCCAGGAGGGGGCTGCGGCTCGCCATCATTGGCGAGAGCAGCGCCGCCGCGTGCAGCCCCCACTGCGCCAGGGTGGCCACGGCGCTGAACGCGGTCCAGACCAGGAGATAGCCCCCCAGAAAGATCGCCGTGGGCACGTAGGGCCGCTGCTGGGCGCGACGCCGGCGGTTGATGGTGGCAAAGAGCAGCAGCATGGGGGCCGCCGTGGGCACCATCATGGCCACCATCATGACGGCCCACATGACCCCGAGCAGCACCAGCTCCAGGAGGCCCCAGGCCTGCAGGCGGGGCATAGCGAGGGCCATGGCGGCGTCCATGGCCGCCATGTCAGCGGCGAGATACCCCATGTAGGCCCAGGCCAGCGCCGCGATGCCCACCAGACCGCTCATGACCACCAGACGGTCGCGCTTGAGGAGGGTTTCCAGCGCGGTACTCATCCTGCGCTCCTTCTCCCAGAGCCCTTACTCGGGCACCGCGGCCTTCTGCTTGCGCAGCGACCAGTGCTGCTCGCTGACCGCGGTCTCGGCCAGGCTGAACACGTGCAAGTAGGGCACGAACTGCACCGCCTTGTTCACCGCGTAGAGCTGGATGGGGTTGTACAGGAAGAGGAAATACGCCTGCTCGTGCGTATGCCGCTCCATCTGGCGGATGAGCGCCGCTTGCCGCTCCCGGTCCACGGTGCGCAGGACCTGGTCACGCAGCTGGCGCAGCGCCGGCTGCTCGCGAACCCAATCGTACGGCCCATCGAGGGCGAAAAAGTGGTAGACCTGAAAAACCGGGAAATTGAGCAGATCCAGCCACGAGGCCAGGGCAATATCCCACGTTTGGTGCTCGGCGGGCTGCGCCAGATGGCTGAGAAACGTCTTGCGATTGTAAGCAGAGGCGTCGAGCACCTCGCGCCGCACCGTAAAGCCCACCTGCTCCAGCATCTTGCCGATCACCGTGGCCTGCACTTCCAGGTCCTCCGGGGCCACCAGGGTGATGGCCATGCCCTGCGGGACACCCGCGGCCTGCAGCAGCTGCCGCGCTTTGGCGGGAGCAAAGGGATAGGGAGCCAGATCGGGGTCGTACCCAAACCCCTGGTGCGGCACCAGGGCGGGAATGATCACCCCATTGCCCTTGGTGGCATAGCGAATGAGGTCGGCGCGGTTGATGGCATAATTGACTGCCTGGCGCAGGCGCACGTCGGTCCACGGGCTCCCGGGTTTCCGCATGTTGAACATGCCAAACACCGTCACCAGAGCGCCGCGGTTTTTCACCACCGTGGCAAAAGGACTCTGGGCCACCTGCAGGGTCTCGAGGGGGCTTAATCCGGTGACCAGGTCCACCTCTCCTTCACCGGTCTTCACCGCCTCGAGGGCGTCTTTTTGCCCCTGCGTGTTGTCGAAGACGATGCGCCGCAGGCGTGGCCGCCGCGCCGTATCCCAATAGTCCAGATTGGCTTCCAGCACGAGGCGCTCAGCACGCTCATTGGGGAGAGAAAAGCCTGCGACCAGTTTATAGGGGCCGGTGCCCCACGGGCCGGCACCGTCGACGATTCACCAGTGTTTCTCCCCCCAGCCGAACTCACGATAGAACTGCCGGTTGGCCATGTGCACGATGGTGAGCTTGGCCAGGGCGCCGCCGTCGGGTTCTGGAAAGACAAACCGGACCGTGTACGGATCGATGATTTGCAGGGTCGATCCCGCTTTGAAGCTCAAAAATTGCCCCGGTACAAAGGGCTGTTTGAGCCGGGTATTTTCTTCCCAGTTGAGCTTGACGATCTCGGCATCGAAGACCTCGCCGTTGTGAAAGCGCACCCCCTGGCGCAGGGTGACTTCCAGGGTGCGGTCATCGAGCCACCGCCACCCGGTGGCCAGGCGTGGCACCAACTTGCCGTGCTTATCGAGGGTAATAAGGTGCTCGAAAACGCTCAGCGTCACCCAGATCCAGTTCAGGGGATGCTGATCCACAACGTGGATCTCTCCCCGCGGCGCTGGCCCCGCCTCCCCCCAACTCCTGGCCTGCCCCCCGAGAACCACAAGCGTGAGCAAAAGACCACTCACAACCAGTGTTTTCATGGCGCTTCCCTCCTGGTCGTTGCGGGACACCCCCTGGGGGCTGCGCTGGCTCCACCCAGAAGCCCTGCCGCAAGAGGTACCCGTCAATATACCCCGCCGGCCCCGGCAGATCTTGACGACATTCTGATGATTTGCTGACCGCCCCTGACGGCCGCGTGGACAGCCTGGAACCGCCGAAACGTGCTTGACGACTTGCCAGGCGTGGCGGTATAAAAGACCAGCAGGGAATTGCAGGATGACCAAAGGAAACCGGTATGCGCTACCGCTTCGGGGAGTGCGAACTCGACACCGCGCGCCGTGAACTGCGCCGCGCCGGGCAGCCAGTGGCCCTCGAGCCCAAGCCCTTCGCAGTGCTCGTTTACCTCCTCGAGCATCGCGAGCGCGTGGTCAGCAAAGACGAGCTCCTCGCCCAGTGCTGGCCCGAGACGTTTGTCAGCGAAGCGGCGCTCACCCAGTGCCTGGCCAAAGTGCGCCGGGCAGTGCAACCGGCCGGCAGCGCCGCGCCGGTGATCGACACCGTCTATGGCCAGGGCTACCGCTTCACGGCAGCTGTGGAGACGGCGCCGCCGCCGCCGCTGCCGGCAGCCGCTGACGACCCTAAGGCAGCGGCCAGGCGCTCCAGGATCCTCATCGTCGACGACGAGCCCTTTGCGGTGGATTATCTCACGCAGGTTCTGGAAGAGCTGGGCTACGAGACGATCCGTGCGGCCAACGGGCAAGAGGCCCTCGACCAAGTGGCCAGTCGAGTCCCTGACTTGATTCTCCTGGACATCATGATGCCGGTGCTGGACGGCTTCAGCGTTTGCCGTATCCTCAAAGGCCACGACGAGACGCGGCTGATCCCCATCATCATCATGACCGCGCTGGACGCCGTAGAAGATCGGGTCGAAGGGATCAAGGCGGGCGCCGACGACTTTCTCACCAAACCGGTGCACGAGGAAGAACTGCTGGCCCGTATCGAGACAGCCCTCAAGCTCAAGCACACGGTAGACCGCAAGCTCGGGGAGCTACACCGGCTCAAAGCCCGCTTCGCCCAGCTCGTGCGCCTGCTTACGGCGCCGGAGAGCCCTTCGCCGTCTGCGGCCGACCTCTGCTGAGCGCCAGCGCTGTTCCCCCATGCTACGCTGTACCCCACTGTGGCAGGCCGCTGCTACGAGCAGGGAGTGCCGCCTCTGCTCATCCCACATAACAAAGGAAGCCCTTCCTCGTGTGCTATAATTGCCAGGGAAGGAGGAAGGATGCCTTTTACCGCCGATGACTTGCGCGATTTTCTGCGCCTGTTGCGCGAACGGCCTGAATGGCTAGATGAGGTGCGCCGTCTGGTGCTCACCGATGAGCTGCTGGGCCTGCCGGCGCTGATGCAGCAGCTCATCGAGGCCCAGCAGCGTACCGAGGAGCGCCTGGCGCAGCTGGTCGCTGTCCAACAGCGCCTGGAAGAGCAAGTCGCCCAGCTGGTGGCAGCGCAGCAGCGCACCGAGCAAGAGCTAGCGGGGCTGCGTGCCGAAACCGAACGTCGCTTCCAGCAGCTCACCGAGGCGCAGCAGCGCACCGAGCAAGAGCTAGCGGGGCTGCGTGCCGAAACCGAACGTCGCTTCCAGCAGCTCACCGAGGCGCAGCAGCGCACCGAGCAAGAGCTAGCGGGGCTGCGTGCCGAAACCGAACGTCGCTTCCAGCAGCTCACCGAGGCGCAGCAGCGCACCGAGCAAGAGCTAGCGGGGCTGCGTGCCGAAACCGAACGTCGCTTCCAGCAGCTCACCGAGGCGCAGCAGCGCACCGAGCAAGAGCTAGCGGGGCTGCGTGCCGAAACCGAACGTCGCTTCCAGCAGCTCACCGAGGCCCAGCAGCGCACCGAGGAGCAAGTCGCCCAGCTGGTGGCAGCGCAGCAGCGCACTGAGCAAGAGCTTGCGGGGCTGCGTGCCGAAACCGAACGTCGCTTCCAGCAGCTCACCGAGGCCCAGCAGCGCACCGAGGAGCAAGTCGCCCAGCTGGTGGCAGCGCAGCAGCGCACCGAGCAAGAGCTAGCGGGGCTGCGTGCTGAAACCGAACGTCGCTTCCAGCAGCTCAGCGAGGCCCAGCAGCGCACCGAGCAAGAGCTAGCGGGGCTGCGTGCCGAAACCGAACGTCGCTTCCAGCAGCTCACCGAGGCCCAACAGCACCTGGAAGAGCAGGTCGCCCAGCTGGTGGCAGCGCAGCAGCGCACTGAGCAAGAGCTTGCGGGGCTGCGTGCCGAAACCGAACGTCGCTTCCAGCAGCTCACCGAGGCCCAGCAGCGCACCGAGGAGCAAGTCGCCCAGCTGGTGGCAGCGCAGCAGCGCACCGAGCAAGAGCTAGCGGGGCTGCGTGCTGAAACCGAACGTCGCTTCCAGCAGCTCAGCGAGGCCCAGCGGCACCTGGAAGAGCAAGTCGCCCAGCTGGTGGCAGCGCAGCGGCGCACTGAGCGGCGCCTCGACCGTCTCACTGTGGAGGTCGGCATGCTGAAAGGCGATGCTTTGGAGCGGCGCTACCGCGAGCGGGCCTTTGCCTACTTTGCGCCGCTGGTGAGGCGGCCGCACGTGGTGTTTGGGGACGAATTGGTGGCCTTGCTTGCCGAAGCCATAGCACAGGGCCAGTTGAGCGAGGCTGAGGCCGAGGAAGTGACGCAGGCAGATATCATCGTCACCGGCCGGCGTCGCGAGGACGACGTCCCCGTGTACTTGGTGGTCGAGGTCTCCTGGGGCGTGGGGCCCAGGGATGTGCAGCGTGCCGCCGAGCGGGCTACGTTACTGGCCAAGACGGGAACGGTTACCGTGCCGGTGGTGGCTGGGGCTACCATCACGCCGCCGGCGCGGCGGCTGGCGCGAGACTTGCACGTGCAGCAGGTGACCGATGGTCGCGTGTTAACATCGTCTTGATACTCGTCGCTACAGCGGCTTTCAGCTCTTCCCTGCCACTGTATCTACTCCGCTAGTAGCCGCTACCACAACATTGCCTGCGCGGGCTTTCAGCGCGGCGTATCCGTTGTCCCTGCGGGCTGCGCAGGCCCAAATGCCCCTTCTTCGTCAAGGCGCTTGAGGGCACGGAGGCCGGTGCTATAGGCCACGCCGCCCCCGGGCAGCGCGGCGGCTTTGATCGCCTCAAAGAGCTCTGCCCGCGTCGCCCCGTGCTGGACGGCACGGCGCATGTGGGCCTCGACGGCATACTGCAAGCCGTGTGCTGCCAGCACGCCGATGACCACCATTTCCTTGACTTTCACCGGCAGCACCCCGCCTTCCCCAACGCTGAGCCGGCGCAGCACGTCGCGGGCCTGCGTGTAAGCCGGATCGAGCCGGGCCGCCCAGTCCAGCTCGCCATAGCCGTAAGGGTTGGGGAGTCCCTGTGGCGACGTTTCGTGCACCGCTTGCTCTCCTCTTCTAGTACCAGGCTGCTTTGTCCACCACGTTGCGCAAGGGCTCTCCGGCGGCAAACCGGCGCGCATTTTCCAGCAGGATCTGGAAGCGGCGCTCGGGAATGTTGGCCGCATCTTTGATGGCCACGTGCGGGGTCAGGAGCACATTGGGGAGCGTCCACAGCGGGTGGTCTGCCGGCAGCGGCTCTTCCTCAAAGACGTCAAGGCCGCACCCGGCAATCTCGCCGTTGGCAATGGCGGCGGCTAAGTCGTCGAGCTTGGTGGTTTTGCCCCGCCCGACGTTGATGAAGTAGGCCGTTGGCTTCATGCGCCGGAACCGCTGCGCGTTCCACATGCCTTCGGTTTCCGGCGTGTGCGGGGTGGTGACGATGACGAAGTCGGCCTGCGGCAAGAGCATGTCCAGGTCTGCCGGCGGATGCAGCTCCACAAACGGCACGTCGTATTCTGGCCGCGGGTCGACGCCCAGCACCCGCATGCCAAACGCGGCACAGAGCCGGGCCGTTTCGTGCCCGATCCCCCCCACGCCGACGATAAGAGCAGTGGCTTCGGCCAAGTAGATATAGGGGCTGCGCCGCGCGTCGCGGTCCCAGCGGCGCTGGCGCTGCGCCTCAAAGTAGTAGGGCAGCCCGCGCGAGAGGGCCAGCACGAACATCAGGATGTGGTGGCTGATGTGGTCAAAATAAATGCCGCGGGGATTACAGACCACCACCGGATGGGCGACGAGCTCCGGATAGTAGTAGCCCGGGAAAGGACCGGCGTCGGGGTTCTGCAGCCAGCGCAGCTTGCGAGCCACTTTCAGCGCCTCTGGGGGCACCCAGCCATAGGCGGCGTCGGCGTCGACAATCTCGCGCCGCGCCTCTTCGTCGGTCTCGGGTACCACGACCCGGTACTGGGGCAAAAGCTGCATGAGCCGCTGCGCCCACTGGCGCTTGAGCGCATCCGGCGGGGGCATCATCACCAGCTTTAGCACGGGTCACCTCCTCTCCGCCTTGCGTGGTATGATAAAAGGCCCTTCTCCGGCAGTGGCGACAACCTCTCTAAAGGAGCTGAGATTCATGCTCGACCTTGGGAAACTCGGCATCTGGTTTTCGCACAACGCCATGACCATCGAGCAATCCGTGGCCTTTGCCCAGCGCGTAGAAGCCTGCGGCTACAGCGCCCTGTGGATCCCCGAAGCCCTGGGCCGCGAGCCCTTTGCCCACCTGGCCTACCTGGCGGCCAAAACCTCGCGGCTGGTGCTGGCCACCGGCATCGCCAACATCTGGGCCCGCGACCCGGTGACCATGGCGGCAGCACAGAAGACACTCGTAGAAGTCTCGGGCAACCGCTTCCTGCTGGGCCTGGGGGTGAGCCACGCTCCCCTGGTGGAAGGGGTGCGCGGCCACCGCTACCAGCGACCGCTGAGCTACATGCGCACCTACCTGGAGCGAATGGCGGCGGCGCCGTACGACGCGCCGGCGCCGGCAGAGAAGCCGCCGGTGGTACTGGCCGCCCTGCGCGCCCGCATGCTGGCCCTGGCCCGCGACAAAGCCGATGGGGCGCACCCTTACTTCGTGCCCCCGGCCCACACGCGCAAGGCCAGAGAGATCCTGGGGCCCGGCAAGCTGCTGGCGCCAGCGCAGGCGGTGATCTGGGAAACCGACCCCGTCAAGGCGCGCGCCGCGGCGCGGCAGTACATGAGGACTTACGTGCCGCGCCTGCCCAACTACACCAACAACCTGCGTGAGCTCGGCTACAGCGAGACCGACTTTGCCAACGGCTGCAGCGATCGCCTGGTAGACGACATCGTTGCCTGGGGCGACCTCGAGGCCATCCGGGCGCGGCTGCAAGCGCACTTTGACGCCGGCGCTGACCACGTCTGCATTTTGCCCCTGGCCACCGAAGGGCGCCTGCCCAACCTCGAGCTCGTGGAGGCCCTGGCGCCGGGGCGCTGAGGCGCAGCAGATAAGCGGGGCGGCGCGATCCTAAGCCACCACGGCGCTGGCTTCCCCTACCAGCACCCGCCGCCCGTCCTGCGTGTCGCACCAGACCTCCACCGTCAGGAACTGGCCGTCGCCGTGTGGCCGGCTGGCCGTCACCTGCCCGCCGGCCGTAACCACGTCGCCTGGATAGACGGGCGCGGTGAACTTGACGCGCACCTTGCCGCCCTGCGTCCAGCGCGGCCCGAAGTAGCGGGCCAGCATCTCCGAGACAAAAGCAAACGTCAGCAGCCCGTGGGCGATGGCGTCGCGAAAGCCGCGCGCCCGGGCATAGTCGCCGTCGTAGTGGATGAGGTTGCGGTCGCCGTTGACTTGCCCGTAGGCGTTGATCATCGCCTGCGTCACGTGCTTGCTGAGCGACGGCAGGGTGCTGCCGATCGCGGTGTCGCGGGTGGCGATGGCCATGGCTTACTCCTCTTGGGCCGCTGGGGGCACGATGGTCTCGGCACGGCCGCGCGCCAGCAGATTGCCGGCGGCGTCGTGATAGAGCGTTTCTACCACCACGTAAGTACGACCGCGCTTTTCGAACTTGTCCACCACCTGGCCGCTGACGGTAACCGTTTCTCCCACCACCAGGGGCCGCAGAAACTCGAACTCCTGCGACACGTGGATGCTGCCGGGGACCGCCTCGTAGGTGGCGTCCATGGGTTTGCCAGACAGAATGGCCAGAAACGCCGGGGGGGGCCACCGGCTGGGCAAAGGCTTCACCGTACCAGGGTGTCTCGTCCTGCACCACCTCGGCATAGCGCCGCACCGTTTCCGCCGCGAGGGTCATGGTGACCGGGCGCAGCTGCGTGCCAATGGTGATGTCCTGAGCAACACGTTTTGGGGCCACGGCTCTCTCCTTGCAGGTCACGGTTGGTCGTTTGAGCATACGCCAGGGCAAGGGGCGGTGCAAGCCGCGCGGGGGTTGCACCCTGCCGGTGTTCTGGTACCTTTCTTGCTGGGAGGTGCAGGGCATGGCCACGCTGCAGGTGAGCGAGATCTTTTACTCCATTCAGGGCGAGGGGGCCACATGCGGCCGCGCCGCGGTGTTTATTCGCCTTGGCGGCTGTTCGCTTGGCTGCCGCTGGTGCGACACCAAGTACGCGTGGCACGGCGGCCAGGCGTGGGAGGTGGCGGCCCTGGTGGCGGCGCTGTGCGCCTATCCGGCGCGCCGCGTCGTTGTCACCGGCGGCGAGCCTTTTGAGCAGGACCTGGCGCCGCTGCTTGCGGCGCTGCGGCACCAGGGGTACACGATCGAAATCGAAACCGCTGCCTTTGTGCCACTGGCCCGCGTGCAGTGTGCTCCTCTGGCCGACCAGCTCAACGTCTCGCCCAAGCTGGCCAACTCGGGGGTGCCCGAAGCGCGGCGCATCTGCCTGCCGGTGCTGCGCTTCCTGCGCGATACGGGCAAAGCCTACTTCAAGTTCGTCATCGACCGCCCCGAAGACCTTGCCGAAGTGGATGCCCTGGTGCAGGCGCTGTCCCTGCCGGCCGAGCGCGTGCTGCTCATGCCGCAGGGGCTCACCGCCGCCGAGGTGCTGGAAAAATCGCGCTGGCTCGTCGAGCTCTGCAAAGCCCGCGGCTTTGGCTACTCCCCGCGCCTGCACGTGCTGCTGTGGGGGGGCCCGCCGCGGCGTCTGAGCATTTTCCTCTCAAGTTTTTCCCGCCTCCTGCCGATCCAGGAAGTGCCGCTGTGGCTGCCCCGCCTGGCCGCCACAGGGCAGCACCCGTCAAAGGCAAACCATCCGAAAGGGTGGGACGCAAAGCCACTGGCCTACGTCCTCTAAGGGGATAGGGTCGCAGGGCTGCCGGGCACGTGTCCTTCTCGAGCAAGAAGGCGCGCGGCTGCCCTGCCAAGCGGGGGGTGATCGCTGGTGCGCCCGAGCTTGACGCCGCCTGGCCCGTCATGGCAGAGGCCGCACGCCGCCGAGCGCGGCTTTGGGCTCCTCGACGGCCTGCTGGTGGTGGTCGTCATCGCCATTCTGGCCGCTGTCGCTGTCCCCAACCTCAAAAGCTGGTCGCGCAGCTACCGGCTGCGCAGCGCCTGCCTGGACCTCTATGCGGCCTTGCAGCTGGCGCGCACCGGCGCCATCAAGCAGAACCGCCCCTGGACGCTGGCCTTTAACGACAACGGCTACGAGGTGCTCGACGCCGCCGGCGCCCGCGTGCGCGCCGTGGACTTCGCAGCCGACTACCAGGGTCAGGTTCTCTACCGCCACCCGCGGACGGCCACCAAGTACGACGTGCGGGCCATCACGTTTACCGCCAACGGCCTGGCCAACACCGTCGGCTTTGCTTACCTGTCGGCCTCCGGGGAGAATCGCTTCTGCCGCGTCGGCGTGCCCGTGCTCGCCGGCACCCCGAAAATCGAGACGTGGACCGGCACGGGCTGGGAGTAAGGAAGATGCGGGGCAAGCAGGGCTTCACGGTGCTCGAACTGGTCATTGCCATGGCGGTGGCCGGTATTGTCATCGCTGCCATTTACCAAGTCTTTCACGGGCAGCAGCGCGCTTTCCTGGCCCAGAACCAGGTGGTGGAAATGCAGCAGAACCTGCGCGCTGCCCTTTACCTGCTCACCCGTGAGCTGCGCTCGGCCGGCTTCGATCCGGCGGGCACCGCCAATGCCGGCATCGTTACCCAGTTTCCGGGGCCCAATCCGCCCTTTACCATCGATTACGCCCGGGACACCAGCATCGTGGCCTTTACCCTTGACGACGACGGCGACGGCGCCATCGACGCCAACGACAACGAGCAAGTCGCCTACCGCCTCAACGGTACCACGCTAGAGCGCTTCAGTGTGGCGGCCAACGCCTGGCTGCCGGTGGCCACCAACGTCGACGCCCTTGACTTTGTCTTTCTCGACGAAAACGGCAACCAGACGACAGACCCGGCAGCGTTTCGCGCCGTGGAGATCGCCCTGCTGGCACGTACCAGCCGCAGCGACCCGACCTATACCACCACCACGGTCTACACCAACCGGTACGGCCGCTCGCTGTGCCGCGACTGCCCGGGCGACCACTTTCGCCGGCGGCTGTACCTCACCACCGTGCAGCTGCGCAACCTCGGCCTTTAGCCTCAGGGGAGTCGGCGTATGAACGACAAAGGCTTTACCCTCGTGGAAGTGATGGTCGCCATCGTCATTCTCGCCTTTGCCCTGCTCGCCGTGGCCCAGATGCAGCTGACCGCCATGCGCGTCAATGCCGCTGCCAATACCCTCACCCAGGGCATGACCATTGCCCAGGACCGCCTCGAGCGGCTGCTGGCGCTGCCCTACGATGATGCGGACTTACAGGACGATACCCCGGTAGGCGTCTTTACCGCCTACCGGGATCCCAATGCGCCGGCAGGCTTTGCGGTGCAGTGGCAAGTCGACGCCGAGGCGCCGGCGGCGAATCACAAGACGGTTAACATCACCGTGACCCAGCTCTCGCCGCCAGGTCGCACGTTCAACCTCTCGTTTATCAAGTCCAATTTATAACGCGAGGAGATCGGGTATGCGGTGCCTTAGCAACACGCTGCGCGGCCAGAAGGGGTCGGTGCTGGCCGTGGGCCTGCTCACCCTGGCCCTCCTTACCCTGATCGGCATTGCCGCCACCACCACCAGCACCCTGGAGAGCCAGGTGGCCGGCAACGACCGGCAGCAAAAAGAGGCGTTTTACGCGGCCGAGGTGGCGCTGGTGGTGGGTGAAAACGTGGTGGCTACCCTGCCCAACCGCGCCGAACTGCAAGAAGATACGAAGCCCGGCCGCTACGCCAGGGGCACGCAGCCTGCCTGGGACGAACTGAACTGGGACGATACCGACTCGGAAGCCGTGCTCACCGACGCCATTCCTCAGGGATTGCGCCAGGTGGCCGCCAATCCGCGCTACACCATTGAAGAGCGCCTCTTCCGGCGCGACAGCTACACCATCGGCATTGGCGTGCCCACCGGCGTTTACCAGTTCAACATCACCGGCCGCGGCACGGGCGGTGACGCCACTGCCGAGGCGGTGCTGCAGACCATCTTCGCCATGCGCTACGACTAAAGGCGGTGCAGGAGAGGAACAGATGCGCGTACTGAAGAAAGGGCTGGTCCTTGGCGTGCTTGGCTGCGGCTTGGCCCTGGGTGCCTGGGCTGCCCCCCTGAACCTGAGCCAGGTGCCTCTCTTTTTGGGCTTTCGCGTCGAGCCCAACATCCTCTTCGTTGTCGACGACTCGGGCAGCATGGACTGGGAAGTCATGACCAAAGATGCCGCCAACGATGGGCTCTTTACCGGCAGCCAGCCCGACGGCAGCAACCCGCCTGGCGCCGGCAGCGTCAAGCACCGCGACAGCGACGACGACGGCGACGCCGACTGCACGTTCAGCAGCGGCACGTTCTACGGCTATCTCTACATCGTCGAGTTTGGGGAAAACACTTACCCCGACGACGGCCGCGACTGCAACACCGCCGACGACCAGACCTGGCGCATCCGCAACCACGACTTCAACCCGCTCTACTTTGACCCCAACAAGACCTACAAACCCTGGCCCGGCGTGGATGCCGCCGGCGTGCCTTTCCAGAACATGCCCATCACCGCGGCGCGGGCCAACCCGTACGACCCCACTTCGGAAACCATCGACCTTACGCGCCACAACTCCAACTGGCTGGGCGGCCGCCACCGCGACACGAGCGACCGCGACGGCGACGGCCTGCCCGACGGCTTTCGCTACTACACCTGGACCGACCGTAACGGCAACGGGCTGTTTGACAACGGCGAAGAGACCGAGCACCTGATCAAGGATGCCGATCCCGCCACGCAGCAGAACTTTGCCAATTGGTTCAGCTACTACCGCAAGCGCGAATACGTGGCCAAAGCGGCGTTTGCCAAAATCATCGCCGAGGCCACCAATGTGCGCATGGGCCTGGTCACCCTGCACAACAACAACGCCGGCGGCCAGGCCAAAACCCCTATCCGCTCCATGAATGCCGATCCCACCACCGGCAACAAGCGCGCCCTCCTCGATGCGCTTTATTCCATTGAGTCTTCGGGAAACACGCCGCTGCGCGTCACCCTCGACAACGCCGGGCGCTACTTCGAGTGCCGCCCCAACAACTACTTCCCCGAGTGCCCGGTGCTGCCCGCCGAGGAAGGGGGCGCCTGCCAGCAGAACTTCATCGTATTCATGACCGACGGCTTTTACAACGGCAACTCCCCGCACGTGGGCAACACCGACGGCCCGGGCAGCGGCAACACCCCATGGGATGGCGGCGCTTACGCCGACGACCGCAGCGATACCCTGGCCGACGTGGCCATGTACTACTACGAGCGCGACCTGCACCCGGAGCTGGCCGATACCGTCCCCATTACCCCCGGGGTGGACGAAGCCACGCACCAGCACGTGGTCACGTACACGGTGGCCTTTGGCCTCAAAGGCACCCTCGAAGGGCCACCGCCCAACCCCAACGACCCCTTTCCTTGGCCCAACCCCTTCGCCAGCGACGCCGCCAGAATCGACGACTTGCTGCACGCCGCCTACAATGCCCGAGGCGAGTACCTCAACGCCGCCAACCCCGACGAGCTCGCAGAGGCCCTCCAGCGAGCCATCCAGAGCATTGCCGAGCGCACCAGCTCGGCCGCCTCGGTGGCTCTTAACGCCGGCACCCACAGCACCGAAAGCCGCCTCTACCAGGCGCGCTTCAACAGCGGCGACTGGAGCGGCCAGCTGCTGTCTTTGCCCATCGACGAGCACGGCGTGGTGCAGTCGCCTGAATGGGACGCTGGCGCCGTGCTCGACACCCAGGACTACGACGCCGGCCGGGTGATTCTGACGTACAACCCGCTGACCCGCCGCGGCGTGCCGTTTCGCTGGCGCGACCTTGCTCCCACGCAGCAGCTCCAGCTGCACACCGATGCCAGTGGCAACAACGACGGCCAGGGCGAAGCGCGCCTCGAGTACCTGCGCGGCAGCAAAGAGCACGAGGGCCAGGGCAACCGCTACCGCGTGCGCCGGCACCTGCTCGGCGACCTGGTACATTCGGACCCCTACTTCGTCGGCGCGCCGAGCTTTCCCGATGCCCTGGGCGAGGGCTATGCGGCTTTCCGGAGCGCCTATGCCCGCCGCGCCCCGGTGGTCTACGTGGGGGGGAACGACGGCATGCTGCACGGCTTTAGTGCCGCCAGCGGCCGCGAAGTTCTGGCTTACGTTCCCAACCTCGTCTTCCCCCACCTTAGCAAGCTGACTGCCCCCAACTACGCCCACCGCTACTTTGTCGACGGCTCGCCCACCGCCGGCGATGCCTTTCTCGACGTCAATGGCGACGGCCGCAAAGAGTGGCGCACGATTCTGGTGAGCGGCCTGCGTGGCGGCGGCCAGGGCTTCTTCGCCCTCGACGTCACCGATCCCTCGCGCTTTGCCGAAAGCAACGCCGCCCGCCTGGTGCTGTGGGAGTTCTCCGACGCCGACGACCCCGACCTGGGCTACTCCTTCAGCCAGCCCTCGATCGTCCGCATGGCCAACGGCAAGTGGGCAGCGGTGGTCGGCAACGGCTACAACAACACCGAGGGCGACGGCCACCCTAGCCTCACCGGCCACGCCGTGCTCTATATCCTCTTTCTCGAAGGCGGGCTGGACGGCATCTGGACGCCGGGCGTCGACTTTATCAAAATCGACACCCGGGTAGGGCGACCCCGACACCCCCAACGGCTTGGCCACCCCGGCACCGGTAGACGTCGACGGCGACTTTACCGCCGACTACATCTACGCCGGTGACCTGCGCGGCAACCTGTGGAAGTTCGACGTGCGCGATCCCAACCCGCGCAACTGGAAAGTGGCTTACTTCCAGGGCGTCAACCCCAAACCCCTGTTCACCGCCACCGACGCCCGCGGCACGCCGCAGCCCATCACCAGCCGCCCCGAAGCCGGCCACCACCCCAAGGACCCCAACGGCGTTCTCGTTTACTTTGGTACCGGCAAGTACCTGGAGGTCGGGGACAACAGCGTGGCCGGCGTGCCCACCCAGACGTTTTATGCCATCTGGGACAAAAACGAGGATACCCTCTCCACCATCCGCCGCCGTGACTTGCTCGCGCAGACGGTGCTCAAGGAAGTCAACGGGCGCCGCATCACCAGCGACAACCCCATCGATTGGTCCCAGCACCTGGGCTGGTACCTGGATCTGCCCACCCAGGGCGAGCGGCAGGTCACCGACTCGGTGCTGCGCAACAACCGCATCATTTTCACTACCCTTATTCCCGACCCCCAGGTGTGCAGCTTCGGCGGTGGCGGCTGGCTGATGGAGCTCGACGCCTTGAGCGGCAGCCGCCTGAGCGAGTCGCCTTTCGACCTCGACGAGGACCACGACATCGACGCCGATGACCTGGTCACCGTGCGCATCGACGGTCAAGAACTGACGGTGGCCGTGAGCGGCGTCATCTCCACCGAAGGCATCCTGCCCACCCCCACCGTCCTTTCTTCAGGCACCACCGAGCTCAAGTACAGTAGCGGCTCCACCGGCGGCATCTTCACCACCACGGAAAACCCCGGACCGGGCGCCATCGGCCGCCAGGCTTGGCGCCAGCTGCAGTGAGGAGAGCAGCCATGCGTGCGGCACTCGTGACTTTCGTCCTGCTGGGACTGGCCGCCCTTGCCTGGGGCGCGCCGCGGGAAAGCTCTCGCTTACCTTTCGAGCGCTTCGGGGTGATCGACCGCGTCAGCCCCGAAGAAGATACCATCGTTATCAGCGACATGCGCTACGTCTTGCCGGCCACGGTGCGCGTCTACCTATGGGGAGAGGCGAAAGCGCCACGCGGCCGGGAGACTCCGCCGTTTGGCAACCGCTATGCCCTGCGCCCTGGCATGCACGTGGGCTACACGGTGGGTGGCGAAGGCGGGGGGCGCGTCGGCCACCTCCTTGAGGTCTGGATCCTGCCGCCGCACGCCGTGCCGCGCTTTAGCGAGTAAGGAGGAACCTCGTGATGCGGCACGCGCAACGCGCGCCTCGCCGCGCCTGCTGGCTGGTCTTGCTGCTGGGCCTGTGGGGCCTTGTCTTGCCGCAGGCAGCGCCGGCCGCGACACTCAAGTACAAAAATGGCGACGTCTACGAGGGTGAGGTGCGCGGCGGCCAGCGCCATGGCCAGGGGACCTACCGCTTTCACGACGGCAGCACTTACGTGGGGCAGTGGCGAAATGACAAGCGCCACGGCCAGGGCGTGCTGACCTTTGCCAGCGGCGACCGCTACGAAGGCGAGTTCGCCGACGGCCTCTTCCACGGCCAGGGCACCTACACCGCACACGACGGCACCACGTACACCGGCCAGTGGCATCAGGGCCAGCGCCACGGCCAGGGCACCTTGCGGCTCAAAAACGGCGACGTTTACGAAGGCACCTGGCAAAACGACAAGCGCCATGGCCAGGGGACTTACCGCTTTCACGACGGCAGCACTTACGTGGGGCAGTGGCAAAACGACAAGCGCCACGGCCAGGGCACCCTCACTTTCCCCGATGGCCGCACCTACCGTGGCACGTGGCGCGACGACCGCCCCGTGGGCCAGGGTACCTGGACCTTTCCCGACGGCCGCACTTACGTTGGCGAGTGGCGCCCCTGAACGCCGCGGCAGCGCCTCTCTGCGTGCAGGACGTTCCCTGTTGCCTTCCCTCCGCCACCCGCCCTATACTGGCGGGCAAACGACTTCTTCCACGCAGAGAGGGGAGCTGTCTATGCGCACGCGTATGGTTTGTGGCGTCTTGCTGGGGATGGCGCTGGCCGCCAGTGCCTGGGCGTCGACGCTGGACACGGTCAAAGCGCGCGGCAAGCTGGTCTGCGGCGTCAACACCGGCCTTACTGGCTTTGCCACCATTGGCGCCGACGGCAAGTGGCGTGGCTTCGACGTGGATTACTGCCGCGCGCTGGCCGCGGCGATTTTCAACGACGCCGACCGCGTCGAGTTTCGCCCCCTGACGGCGCAGGCGCGCTTTACCGCCCTGCAGTCAGGGGAAATCGACGTGCTGAGCCGCAACACCACCTGGACCCTCACCCGGGACACCTCGCTGGGGCTCAACTTCGGCCCTACCCTCTTTTACGACGGCCAGGGCATGATGGTGCCCAAGAAGCTGGGCGCCCGCACCCTGCGCGACCTGGAAGGGGCCACCATCTGCGTGCAGTCGGGCACCACCACCGAGCTCAACCTTGCCGACCACTTCCGGCGCCTGCGCCTGCCTTTCACCCCGGTGGTCTTTGAAACCCCAGACCAGACCTATGCTGCCTACGACAGCGGCCGCTGCGACGCCGTGACCTCGGACATCTCGCAGCTGCTGGCGCAGAAGACCACCCTCAAGCGCCCGCAGGACCACGTGGTCATGGGAGTGGTGATGTCCAAAGAGCCCCTCGGCCCGGTGGTGCGCCACGGCGACGACCAGTGGTTCGACATCATCAAGTGGGTGGCGTTTGGCCTCATCCAGGCCGAGGAGTTCGGCATTTCCTCCCAGAACCTCGATTCGTTCATGAACAGCGCCGACCCCAACATCCGCCGCTTCCTGGGCCCTGGAAGGCGGCTTTGGCCCCATGCTGGGGCTGAGCGAGGACTTCATGGTGCGCATCATCCGCCAGGTGGGCAACTACGGCGAGATCTTTGCCCGCCACCTCACCCCCCTGGGGCTGGAGCGCGGCAAAAACGCCCTGTGGACCGAAGGCGGGCTGCTTTACTCCCCGCCCTTCCGCTAGCCCTGGAGGCAGAGGGGAGCAAGCCAGATGGCGGGCCGCCGCGAGGCCATCCCCTTTTACCGCAACGTGCGGGTGCTGGCGGTCGGGGGGCAGGTCGTCTTTGCCCTGGCCGTTTGCGCCGGCTTGGGGCTGCTGCTGGCCACCATGCTGAGCAACTTGCGCCGCCAGGGCATCCCCATTTCTTTTGCCTTCCTCAAGCAGCCGGCCGGCTTTGGCATTTCCGAAGGCCCGCGCTTTGACCCCGCGCAGTCCTACCTCACCGCCTTTGCCGTCGGGGTGGTCAACACGTTGCGCGCCGCCGCCAGTGGCATCGTGCTGGCCACCCTGCTGGGGATCGGCATCGGCGTGGCCCGCCTGTCGCGCAACTGGCTTTTGGCCCGCTTGGCAGCGGCCTACGTGGAGACGTTTCGCAACGTGCCGCTGCTCCTGTGGCTGGTGTTCATTTACGCGGCAATTCGCGAGAGCCTGCCGCGCCTGCGCCAGGGGCCGTCCCTGCTGTGGGGACACCTCCTGCTTTCCAACCGCGGCATCGCCCTGGCCTGGCCGCAGGCAACGACGACGTTTGCCGCTTTCTGGCCCTGGCTGCTGGCTGCTGCCGCCGCCGGCCTGGGCGTGTGGCTGGCGGCGGCGCGGCACGCCCACCGCCGCGGCGAAGCGCTCGCCGTCTCCGCCCCGCTGTGGGGGCTGGCTGCCGGCCTGCTGCTCGCCGCCTTTGGCTTTGGCCTCACCTGGGCCACTGCTCGCCTGCCGCAGGGCGCAGCCGTGGACTTGGAAGCCGGCGGCGTCTTTCTCGACGGCAACGGCAACGGCGTCTGGGACGCCGCCGAGCCGCCGCTGCCCGGGGTGCGCGTGACCCTCTACACCGAGGCGGCCGTGCTCCAGAGCCACACCCTGGCCGACGGCCGCTTTGCTTTGCCCCACCTGCCTGACGGCGTGCGGCAGGTGGCGCTGGCAGCGCCACCGCCGCTTGTCTGGTCCAAGCCTTTCGTCCGCGGCTTTAACTACCGCGGCGGGCTGGTGCTGAGCCCGGAGTTTGCTGCCCTGCTCTTCGGCCTGGTGCTCTATACCGCGGCCTTCATTGCCGAAGTGGTGCGCGCTGGCATCCTCGCCGTGCCCCGCGGGCAGCGCGAGGCGGCTAAAGCCCTGGGGCTCTCTGACTGGCAGACCTTTACCCTGATCATTTTCCCCCAGGCGCTGCGGGTGATCATCCCGCCGCTTATCAACCAGTACCTCAACCTGACGAAGAACTCTTCGCTGGCCATCGCCGTTGGCTATCCCGACCTCTTTAGCGTTGGGCTCACCATCAACAACCAGACCGGCCAAGCGATTCCCTTTGTCCTCATGATCATGACCACTTACTTGAGCATGAGCCTGTTTACTTCGCTCGTCCTCAACCTGGTCAACCGCCGCCTGGCCCTGAAGACAGGATGAGTATGCAGACCACCACCGCCCCGCCCGCCCTACCGCCCCCGGTGACCCGCCTTGGGCCGCTGGGCTGGGTGCGCGCCAACCTCTGCAACACCTGGTACAACACCCTGATCACCCTGGCCTTGCTGGCCGGCTTCGGGCTTGCCGCCGGCCCGCTGTGGCGCTGGCTGGTGTGGGAGGCGCACTGGCGGGCGGTGAGCAGCAACCTGCGCCTCTTCCTGGTGGGCCTCTATCCGGCGGCACAGCTGTGGCGGCCGGGTCTCTTGCTGCTTTTGGTGGCGTTTCTGCTGGGGGGCAGCGCTGCCCGCGGGGGCAAAGCGCTGCGGCGGGTAGCCGGTGCCCTGGGCGCCGGCTTGCTGCTGCTGGGGGTGGCCGGCGGGGAGACGCTGCGCCTGCTGGGGCTGCCGGCCGCCGCCCTCCTGGTGGGGGGCTTTGCCTTGGGACGCCTGTGGCACGTTTCGGCCCTGTGGCTGCTGGGCTGGGTGCTGAGCCTGCCCCTGGCGCTGGTACTCCTGCGCGGCGTGACCTTGGTTGGCCTTACCCCAGTGCCCACCACGCAATGGGGCGGGCTGATGCTCACCTTGCTGCTGGCCTGCATCGGCATCGTGGCTTCCTTTCCCCTAGGGCTGCTGCTGGCCTTGGGGCGGCAGAGCCGGCTGCCGGTGGTGCGCGGCTTTGCCATTGTCTACATCGAGGTGGTGCGCGGCGTGCCGCTGGTGTCGGTACTGATGATGTTTGCCCTGCTGCTGCCGCTTTTCCTGCCGGCCGGCCTGTCGCGGCCCGACATGCTGCTGCGGGTGGCGGTGGGTCTTACCCTGTTTACCTCTGCTTACGTGGCGGAAAACGTGCGCGGCGGGCTGCAGGCCATCCCCCGGGGCCAGTATGAAGCGGCCACGGCGCTGGGGCTGAGCTGGGCGCAGAGCATGCGTTACGTTATCTTGCCGCAGGCGCTGCGGGCGGTGATTCCGGCCCTGGTGGGGCAGTTCATTTCCCTCTTCAAAGACACCTCCCTGGCGGCCATCGTCGGGCTGCTGGAGCTGCTGGGCATTGCCAAAAGCGTCCTGGAGCAGCCGCAGTGGAAGGCGATTCCCGGCGGCGTGGTCTTCGAGGTCTTTACGTTCACGGCGCTGGTCTACTTTGCCTTCACTTACAGCATGTCCCTGGCCAGCCGTCGCCTGGAAAAGGCCCCTGGGGGTAGGGGTTCGCTAGCGGGGAGAAGTGCGATGGCCGAGCGGCAAGGCAAAGTGCTGGGGCCGCCCATCATCGAGTGTATCGACGTGCACAAGTGGTTTGGCACCTTCCACGCCCTGCGCGGCTGCACGCTCACCGTGCACGAACGCGAAGTGGTGGTGATCATTGGCCCTTCGGGGTCGGGCAAGTCGACGTTTCTGCGCTGCATCAACCGCCTCGAGGAGCACCAGCGCGGCATTATCCGCGTGGGGGGCATCGAGCTTACCAACGACTTGCGCCACATCGACCAGATCCGCCGCGAGGTGGGCATGGTCTTTCAGTCCTTCAACCTCTTTCCCCACCTCACGGTGCTGCAAAACGTCACTCTCGCCCCCATCAAAGTGCGGCGCTGGAAGAAAAAAGAAGCTGAAGAGCGCGCCATGTACTTCCTTACCAAAGTGGGCATTCCCGAGCAGGCGCACAAGTATCCAGCCGAGCTCTCCGGCGGGCAGCAGCAGCGTGTGGCCATTGCCCGTGCCCTGACCATGGAGCCCAAAGTGATGCTCTTCGACGAGCCTACCTCGGCCCTCGACCCGGAGGTCATCGGCGAGGTGCTCGACGTCATGGTCACCCTGGCGCACGAGGGCACCACCATGGTGGTGGTGACGCACGAGATGGGCTTTGCGCGCGAGGTGGGCGACCGCGTGGTGTTTATGGACCAGGGGCAGATCCTGGAAGAGGCGCCGCCGCGGGAGTTTTTCAGCCACCCGCGCCACGAGCGCCTGCGGGCGTTTCTGTCAAAGATCCTCTGAGGCAGCGATGAGGGGCTGGCCCATGGAGACAACCAACGGCGCCAGTCGCGGCGACGCGTATGCGGCGGCGCGGGAGGCCATGGTGCGCTACCAGCTGCAGCGCCGCGGCATCACCGATGCCCGCGTGTTGCAGGCCATGCGCGAGGTGCCGCGCCACCTCTTCGTGCCGCCCGAGTGGCGCGACGAGGCATACGAAGACCGGCCCTTGCCCATTGGCGAGGATCAGACCATCTCGCAGCCCTACATGGTGGCGCTGATGGTGCAGAGCCTGGGCCTCAAAGGGCACGAGCGCGTGCTGGAAGTGGGGACCGGTTCGGGCTACCAGGCAGCGGTGCTCAGCCGCCTGGCGGCCAAAGTCTACACGGTGGAGTACTTTGCCACCCTGGCGGAGCGGGCGCGGGAGGTGCTGCGGCGCCTGGGCTATGACAACGTCGAGGTCATCGTGGGCGACGGCAGCCTGGGCCTGCCGCAGTACGCGCCCTACGACGGCATCATCGTGGCGGCGGCCGCGCCGCGCGTGCCCCCGCCGCTTAAAGAGCAGTTGGCTGATGGCGGCCGCCTGGTGATTCCTGTGGGCGATGCCCTGGCGCAGGACCTGCTCATCATCACCCGCCACGGGGAGACGTACCAGGAAGAGCGCAGTGTTCCCTGCCGCTTCGTCCCCCTGCTGGGGCAAGAAGGATGGGACGCCGCGTGCTAAGGGGGCGCTTGCACTACGGCTGGGTGATCACTGCAGCGGCGTTCGTCGTTGGCATCACCGCCTATGGCATCTACTACTCCTTCACCCTCTTTTACCCCTTCCTGGTGGCAGAGTTTGGCTGGAGCCGCTCGGCGGTCTCCGGCGCGCTCTCTGTGGGGCTGGTGGCCTATGGCGTCTTTGCCTTGCCCATGGGCTGGCTCCTGGACCGCTGGGGGCCCGCGGCTAACCATCGGCCTGGGCGGCCTGCTCTTCGGGCTGGGAACGTTTCTGGGCAGTGCGATCAGTGCCCTGTGGCACCTCTACGCCCTCTACGGCGGCCTTGCCGCCATGGGCATGGGAGCGGCCTGGGCGCCACTGGTGTCGACGATTTCGCGCTGGTTCGTGAAGCGGCGCGGCTTGGCCATTGGCATCGGCTCCTTGGGGGGCGGCACGGGGACGTTTTTTCTGGCGCCGCTGGTCAGCCACCTCATTTTGACGTATGGCTGGCGCCGTGCTTATGCCTTCTGCGGCCTGCTGGCCACCGTGCTCATCGTGGGCGCCGCCATGCTCATGTGGCGCGATCCGCAGAGCAAAGGCGCGCTCCCTTATGGGGCCACCGCCCCTGCTGCGGCGGCCCCCTTGACCCCGGCGACCGGCTTGTCCCTGGCTCTGGCCATCCGCCATCGTGCCTTCTGGCTGCTGGTGGCGGTGTTTGGCCTGTGGTGGTGCGGGGGGTCGATCGTCTACGTGCAGCTGGCGCCGTTTCTCCTGGAAAAAGGCCAAGGGCTGCGGCTGGCCGCCTTGGCCGTCACCCTCTTTGGCGCCGGCAACGGGCTGGGGAAAATGCTGGTGGGCTGGCTGGGCGACCGCCTGGGGCCGCGGCCCACCTTTGCCGCCACCACCTTGCTGGCCCTGCTCGCCATGGCGGCGCTGGTGCCGGCACGGCACCCGGCGCTGCTGCTGGGGCTGAGTGGCCTTTTTGGCTTTGGCTACGGCGGGGGCACGCCGCAGATCACCACCCTTATCGTCGAGTGCTTCGGGCTGCGCGCCGTGGGCACCATCACCGGGGCCCTCATGGCGTTTGTGGGGGCCCTGGGGGCCCTGGGGCCGCTGCTCAGCGGCCTTTTGGCCGATGCCACCGGCAGCTATGCCCCCGCTTACTTGCTCGGGGCCGCCATTTTGCTGGGCGCCGTGCTGGCCACCGCACCGCTGTCCCCCACCCCGGCGGCCGCTAGCCACGCTACCCCATCCTCCCCGCAGGTGGCCGGCGAGGCCTAGCACTCTGCGAGGGGGGCTTACGTCAGGCCGGTGAGCAAGCGCAGCGCCTCGCGGTACTTCTGGGCCGTTTTCTCCACCACCTCGGGCGGCAGCGGCGGCGCCGGCGGCTGGCGATTCCAGCCGCTGGCCACCAGGTAATCGCGCACGTACTGCTTGTCGAAGCTGGGCTGCGGCCGCCCTGGGGTATAGCCGGCAAGGGGCCAGAAGCGCGAGGAGTCAGGAGTGAGCACTTCGTCGATGAGGCAAAGCTGCCCGTCGTCGAGGCCGAACTCAAACTTGGTGTCGGCGATGATGATGCCACGCTGCAAGGCGTAGGCAGCCGCCTCGCGGTAAAGTTGCAAGCTGAGGTCGCGCACCTGCGCCGCCAGTGCCGTATTGCCGCCAAGCAAGGCGACCATCTCGGCAAAGGAGATGTTGACGTCGTGCTCGCCGCCGGCGGCTTTCGTGGACGGGGTGAAAAGGGGTTCGGGCAGCTGCTCCGACTCGCGCAGCCCGGCCGGCAGCGGCAAGCCGCACACCGCGCCGTGCTTTTGGTACTCGACCCAGGCCGAGCCAGCCAGGTAGCCGCGCACGATGGCTTCCAGGGGCAGCGGCGTGCAGCGGCGCACGATGACCGCCCGCTCGCGCACTTGCGCGAGGTCCTCGGGGCTGAGCACGTCCTCGAGGCGCCGCGTGGTGAGGTGGTTGGGCACCAGCGAGGCGGTGCGGGCAAACCAGAAGTTGGACATGGCAGTCAGCACGCGGCCCTTGTCGGGAATGGGCGTAGGCAGCACGACGTCAAACGCCGACAGGCGGTCGCTGGCCACGATGAGCAGGTGCGCGTCGTCCACGAGGTAGATGTCGCGCACTTTACCGCGCCGCCACAGGGGCAGCGAGCGCAGCTCGGAAGCATACAGAGGGGTCATCGCGTACGGGCTCCTCGGCACGCGGGGACTTGCGCCGAAAGTATAGCAAAGTGGCGCGGGCAGGCCACCCCTTGCGGACCCGGGCAAGCCCCGGTACAATGGCCTCCCTTTCAGGGTTAGCGGCACAGGCCACCAGGCGAGGAGACGACGCGATGGAACTGGGCGTGTTTCTTCCGATCTCCGGCCGGGCCGCGGTGCACGTGCTGGCAGAAGCGGCCCAGCAAGCCGAAGCGCTGGGCTTTGATGCCGTGTGGACCGCTGACCGCCTCGTCATTCCGTGGGAGATTTCCACTCCCTACCCCTACAGCCTCGATGCCCGCTTCATCGTGCCGCCCGACCGCCCGTTTCTGGAGCCGCTCACTTGTCTGGCTTTCTTGGCCGGCCGCACGCAGCGCATCCGGCTGGGCATGAGCGTGCTCGTTCTGCCCTACCGCCATCCCCTCTACTGGGCCAAAATTGCCACCACCCTCGATCACCTCTCACGCGGGCGCTTCATCCTCGGCATCGGCGCTGGCTGGATGGAAGAAGAGTTTGCTGCCCTGGGGGTGCCTTTTGCCGAGCGTGGCCGCATCACCGACGAGCAGCTCGAGGTGGTGGCTCGGCTGTGGCAAGACGAACGCGCGCAGTTTGCCGGGCGCTACTACCGCTTTGACAATCTTGCCTTTTATCCCAAGCCCCTGCAGCAGCCGCGCATTCCGCTGTGGGTAGGCGGGGAGGCGCCGGCGGCGCAGCGGCGTGCCGGCAAGTACGGGGATGCCTGGTTCCCTTACTTCGTGCGCACGACGCCCCAGGAGCTGGCCGCCAAATTCGCCAACGTGCGCCGGGCTGCCGAAGCGGCCGGCCGCGACCCCGCCCAAGTGCGGCTGTGCTGCTGCCTGCCCATCGAGCTCACCCCTGCCCCGGTGACCCGAGAGGAAGACCGCCTGGTGGGCAGCCCTGCCCAGCTGGTGGAAGCGCTACAGGCCTACCAGGCCGTCGGCGTGCACCACCTGGCGCTGCAGTTCATGGTGCCGCACTGGCCAGAGCGCCGGGCGCAGATCGAGCAGTTTGCCCGCGAGGTGCTGCCAGCACTGCGCCAGGCCTGAGCCGGCTTTTTGCCTCACGCCGACAGCGGCTCGCGGTGCACGGCGCCGCAGGCAAAGAGGGCGGCAATCGCCTCGGCGCTAAAGCCCAGTTCCGCCAGGATTTCCTGCGTGTGCTCGCCCAACAGCGGCGTCGGCCGCCCGCGCACTTCGGCGGTGTGGCCAAAGCGCAAGTAGTGCCGCGCCACCCGCAGCTGGCCAAGGCGAGGGTGGGCGTAGGTGGCCACCATGTCGTTGGCCAGGGCATGGGCATCGCCGAGAAAGACCTCGCTGTCACCGGGGAGCACCGGGGCGCACGGCACGCCAGCTGCCTGCAGGCGGGCCAGGGCCTCGGTCTGGGACAAAGACGCAAAGCGCTGGGCCAGGGCGTGCGCCAGCGGCGTGTCGTTGGCATGGCCGCCGGCAGGGACGTCGTCTGCCACGGCTGCCAGGTCGGGGCTGCCCAGGGCGTGACAGAGTGCTTGCTGCGCGGCCGGCGACGGGGCCACGACGTAGATCCAGCCGTCCTTTACCGCGTAGAGGCGGTGAAAAGGGCCAAGGCCGTACTGGCCGCGATCGGCCAGCGGGCGCCGGGGGCGGCCGGCGTAGCGGGTAAACCACTCCGAGCAAAGGAGAATGCCGCCGTTGAGCAGGTTGGTGTGCACTTCCTGTCCTTGGCCGGTTCTGGCCCGCACGAAAAGGGCCAGTAGCGTGCCCAGCGCCGCCAGGGCGCCGGCGGTGTAGTCGGTAGGAGCGAGCTGGGCCGGGAACACTGGCGGGTTGCCCTCCCCGCCCTGGGCGCGCTCCAGGCCAATGAGCGCCTGCGCCAGGGGATCGATGCCCGGCCGGTGGGCGTAAGGACCGCGGGTGCCGTAGCCGCTGATGTGGGTGAGAATAAGGCGCGGCTGGCGCTCGCAGGCGATGCCCAAGCGGGTCACCGCCCCCGGGCGCAGGTTGGCCAGCACCACGTCCACGGTGGCGGCCAGCCGCTGCACCACTTCTTGCCCTTGCGGACTGCGCGGGTCGACGGCCAGCGAGCGCTTGTGGGCATTGAGGTGATAGAAGTAGGTGCGCGCGATGGGGCGCGAGAGGTCGCCGCTGGGCGGCTCCAGTTTGATGACCTCGGCGCCCAAGTCGGCCAGCAGGCGGCCGGCAGTGGGGCCGGCAATGAGGTTGGTAATTTCCAACACGCGAAGGCCGGCCAGCGGCGGCGGCCAGGGAGGAGGCACCGGCTGGGCAACCGCGGGCCGCGGCGGGGGCAAGTCGGCGGGAAGCTCTCCCGGCGGCAGGGAGGGGCCCTGCCGCGGGCCACGCACCGCCCCGGGGGTGGCGGAAAGCTGCACCGGGACGCCGAGCTGCTCGATAGGGCCGACTTCCGGGTCAACGAGGGTCACCACCATGCCGTTGGCCCGCACCTGCGGGTCGTCGAGAGCCTCCTCGGTGGTGCGCACCGGGGCAAACGGGACGTCGGCGGCTTCGAAGCGCCGCGCCCATTCAGCGTAGGGCTTGGCACTGAGGGTGCGCGCGATCAAGGCGCGCAGCTCCTGGTCTGCCGCCTCATCCTGGGGCAGCCGTCCCTGGCCAAAGCGCGGCTCGTCGAGCACGTGCCGCAGTCCCATCACCGTGGCCGCGGCATTGATAAAGCCCTGGTGCACGCAGCCCAGCTGGATCCACTGGCCATCGGCGCAGGCGTAGACGCTGTAAAAAGGGGCACTGCCTGCCGGATGGGTCTGGAAGGGCCGCGGTTCTAACCGCTCCCCGCTGACCTTGGGGTGGTACAGCAGGGCACCGGCCAGCAGCGAGGTCTCCACCGGGCGTCCCTGCCCGGTCTGCTCGCGGGCCAGGAGGGCAGCAACGATACCCAGCGCGGCCAGCAGCGCCGCACCCACGCTGGGCAGGGGGTGGACGACGTGCACGGGGCCGGGGCGAAAGCCGGGCTGCGAGGCGAGAATGCCGGCGCGGGCCATGACCAGCTCGTCGATCGGCGGCTCGTCGCGCAGCGGCCCGCGCTTGCCGTAGGCGGTAAGCGAACAGTGCACCAGGCGCGGGTTGAGGCGTGCCAGCCAGGCGTCGTCCACCAAGGCTTGCAGCGGCGAGGCTGGCGGCAGGTCCTCGATGAGCACATCGGCACGGCGCAGCAGGTTGAGGTAAGCCTCGGCAGGCGGTGACGTCAGCGGCAAGCGAAGGCTCTCCTTGCCGCGGTCCCAGACGCGGTAGCCGCCGCAGCGCAGGCCGGAATCATGGGAATCGAGAAGGCGAAGAACCCGCGCCCCGTGGTCGGCAAGCAGCATGGTGGCCAGCGCCCCGGCGGCGCCGCGCGTCAGGTCGACAACGACAATCTCTTCCAGCGCTCGCTGCATCGCTCCTCCATGAAAAGGGGACAGGCTACTTTTTTTCAAGGTGAAGCCCCTGGCGCGCGGCCATCCCCGCAAAGAGGCTCTCGTTCAGGCGTCGCTGCCCTCGGCCGGCAAGGAGCGGCCGGTGTCTGCGGTGCCAGGCGCAAGACGTCCTTAAAGCCGTCTCAGGCCAGGAGCTGGGCCAAGTCGGCGAGCTTGCTTTCCTCCAAACGCCACAGCAAAGTCAGGGCCTCTTGTGCCCGGGCTTGCGGCAGCACTTGGGTGGCACAGTCAAGGAACTTGGCCTCGAGCTCCTCCTGGCTGAGCGGGGTTCTCGGGTCGCCGCGCGGGGCATCAAGGCGCTGGGTCAACGTGCGCCCGTCTTTGAGCGTAAGGGTAACCTGGGCGCCAAACCCCCGCACCTCGGGATCCTCTACCAGCTGCACGCCCTGGAGCAGGGCCTGCACCGCCGGCCGCTGCACCATGGCGTCGGTAAAGGTAGCCAGGGTGAGGCGGCGGTCAAGGAGGGCAGCGGCAATGCAGTAAGGCATGCTGAACTTGCCTTCTAGCCCCGTACGGGGCCGCGGGTGAATGAGGATCGACGCCGTCCCCGGTGGGGCGTACACGGTCACCGCCTGCACCGCTTCGGCGCTGAGGTCGTGCTGCCGTACCAAGTCAAGGGTGGCGTCGAGGGCGCTGTGGGTGGCAAAACAGCAAGGGTACTTCTTCACGCTCACCCCAGGGTCGACGAGCGCCCAGGGCTGGCCCAGGCTGGCAAGCGCTTGCTCGGGGGCCTCACCGGCAGGCGAGAAGAGGCGGCAGAAGCCCATAGGGCTTTCCAGAATGTCGGGGTCGGCGGTAAAGCCGCTGGCGGCCAGCAGCGCCGCTTCCAGCCCGTGTCGTGCCGCCAGCCCGGCGTGCAGGGGCTTGGTCATGGTGCCAAAGTTCTGGCGGCTGCCGGCTGCCATGGAGGTGGCGATGCCCAGGGCGTGGCGCATCTGCAGAGGCGACAGCTCGAGCAGCCTGGCCGCGGCCAGGGCAGCGCCCAGGGTGCCCAGGGTGGCGGTGGCGTGCCAGCCGTGGCGGTAGTGGCCGTGGCCCATCACCGCACCCAGGCGGCATTCTACTTCTACGCCGAGAACAAAGGCAGTGATGGCCTCCTGCCCGGTGAGGCGGCGCTGCTCGCCCAGAGCCAGCACCGCCGGCAGGATGGGAATACTGGGGTGGCCGTGCATCGTCTCGTTGACGTCGTCGTAGTCCAGGGCGTGGCCGGCGGTACCGTTGACCAGGGCAGCCAGCGGCGCGGCGGTGCGCCAGCCGTGCCCGAGCACGGTGGCTTCGGGCCTGGCACCCAGCCGCTGGCAGTAGTCGCTCACCAGGCGCGTGCAGGGCTCCTGGGCACCGGCCAGGATAACCCCCAAGGTGTCGATGAAAGCGCGCTTGGCTGCCGTTACCACCGCCGGTGGCAGCTCGGCAAAGCGCACACTGGCAGCAAACGTGGTAAGGGTCTCGGTCATGCCCATGAAGCTGGCTCCTCTGCGGGAGGTACTGCGGCGGGGCTGCTCCCTGCCTCTTTTTTATCGCGACAGGCCGCGTCAGGCAAGGGGAAAAGGCGGAAGAATAGACTTTGCCCTCAGGCAAAGCGCTCCACGCGCAGCAGGGTAAGGTCTACCGCCGGCGCTTCGCCGCTGAGCAGCTGCGCCACCAGCAAGCCGGTAATGGGACCCAGGGAAACACCGAGCATGGCGTGGCCGGTAGCGATGGTGAGGTTGGCATAGCGGCGCGTGCGGCCCAGGTAGGGCAGCCCGTCGGGCGTGCAAGGGCGCCAGCCGCGCCAGATCTCCACCAGCGCCAGCCGCTCTACTACCAGTGCCGGCATGTAGGCAGGCACGGCGCGGCAGATGGCCGCCAGGCGCCGGCGGGACAGGGAAAAATCGAAGCCGGCCAGCTCCAGGGTGCCGGCAAAGCGCAGCACGTTGTCCATGGGGGTGACGGCCACACGGGCCTCGGCGAGCATGAGCGGGGTGCGGGGCGCCGCCGGCGGGCGGCGCACGGTGAGGCTGTAGCCCTTGCCCGGCTGCATCAGCAGCCGCAGGTCGAGCAGGCGCGCCAGCTGCGGCGACCAGGCGCCGCCGGCCAGCACCACTTCCTCAGCGGCAAAGTCGCCCCGCGTCGTCTTTACCCGCGTGAGGCGCGACCCGACAGTGTCAAAGCCAAAGACCTCGGTGGCTTCCTGCAGCGCCACGCCGCGCGCCGCCAGGTGGCGGGCCAGAGCCTGCACGAAGCGCGCCGGGTCGAGGTGGGCGTCCTGGGGATAGAAGACCCCACCCACGGTGCGAAAAGCCACGCGGGGCTCGTGCTGCTGCACTTCGGCAGCACTGAGCGGGTGGGCTTCCAGGCCGATGCCTTGCAGGAGGTGGGCCTCTTCTCGCGCCGCGGCAAAGCCCTGTGGGGTGCGGCACACGGTGAGCAGGCCGCGCTGTGCCAAGCCAAAGTCCATTCCCTCGAGAGCCGCCAGCTCGCTGTAAAGGCGCAGGCTGGCCAGGTGCAAGTCGCGCAGCAGCGGCATAGCACGCTGCCGGTGGCGCGCGGTGCAGGCGCGGCAAAACCGCCACAGCCAGGCCCACAGCTGGCCGTCAAGGCGCGGCTTGAGGTAAAGCGGGCTTTCGGGGTTGAGCAGCCAGCGCAGCCCCTTGCCCAGTACCCCCGGCGCGGCCAGCGGCACGCTGTGGCTGGGGACGATAAGCCCGGCGTTGCCGTATGAGCAGCCCGACCCGAGGCGGGCTTTTTCCAGGACGGTGACGCGGTAGCCGCGCTGTGCCAGAAAGTAAGCACAGCAGAGGCCGATGACGCCTCCGCCAATGACGAGCACGTCGCTTTGGTGGGCCATGGGCGGCTCCTTCAGCGCTTCTTCTGTACGGCCTTGGCCATGGCGGCAATGCAAGCCGGGGTGCTGCCGCAGCACGCCCCCAGCAGGCGCACCCCCAGGGCGGCCAGGCGGCGCGCCGCGGCGGCAAAGGCTTCTGGTCCCAGATCGTAGACGGCGCGCTTGCCCACCTGGCGCGGCAAGCCGGCGCTAGGCCGCGCGGCAAGGGATGCCTGCGGGCACGCCTGCCGCATGCGGCAAAGCACCGCCTCGACTTGCTGCGGGCCCAAGCCGCAGTTGGCACCCACCACGTCGGCCCCCCAGGAAAGCAGCGCCTGCGCCGCCTCTTCGGGGGTTACCCCGGTGGCGGTGCGCAGGTTTGCGCCAAACGTCATCAGGCACACCACGGGCAGATCCGTGGCCATGCGGACGCCAGCCAGGGCGGCCTGCGCTTCTTCCAGAGCGCTCAGCGTCTCGAGCACCAGGCAGTCGGCGCCGCCTTCGGCCAGAGCAGCGGCCTGCTCGGCAAAGACCTCCTGCAAGGTGGCGGCAGCGTATTCTCCGCGCCGCGTGCCGGTGGGACCCAGGCAGCCGCCCACCAGCGCCTGCGTGCCGGCCACCTCGCGCGCCAGGGCGGCGGCGGTGCGGTTGAGTTCCCGCACCTGCCTGGCCAGGCCTGCGCGGGCCAGGCGCAGGCGGTTGCCGCCAAAGGTGTTGGTGGTAAGGAGCTGCGCCCCGGCTTCGAGGTAGGCCCGGTGCACGGCAACGATGCGCGCGGGCTGCCGCAGGAGAAGCGCCTCGGGCGGCTGCCCCTGCAAGTCGCCGCGGTCGGCCAGCAGGGTGCCCATGGCACCATCGCCCAGCAAGAGGCCCTCCGCCAGACGGGAAAGCAATCCAGACACGGCCTTCTCCTCCGCCTGCGGCAAAGTGTACACCACCTGTCCGGAGCGTGCCCAGGGCACTGCCGTTGCCGGGGCCGCCGCCTTCTGGCATACTGAAACTAAACCGCGTCCTGTAAGGAGGGAATCCCCATGGCGTTTGAGGAAGAAGAGGACGTGTTCGACTTTCGCTTTGGTCCTTTCCAAGTCAGCGCCTTCTCGCGCCCCTTCCGGGCCCGCTACACGCGCACTGCCGACAGCCACATCGTGCGGCTGCAGCTGCGGCCCGACATCAAAAAAGACGAAATCAAAGTACGGCTTCAGGAAGGCGGCGTCTTGGAAATCGAGTGGCCGCGCAAGACCAAAGGCGAAGAGATCCCCATCGAGTAAGCCGCGCACGCAGAAGGACGCGACGATGAGCCGGCTCTTTGGCCCTGTGCGGCAAAACGGCTACGTGGTCCGCGACATCGAAGCGGCCATGCGCCACTGGAGCGAGGTGCTGGGCGTGGGCCCGTGGTTTTACGTCGAGCACCTGCCCCTCACCGACTTTCGTTACCGCGGCCAGCCCTCGCCGGTGGATATCTCCCTGGCGCTGGCCAACTCCGGCGATCTGCAGATCGAGCTCATCCAGCCGCGCAACGACGCCCCGTCGATGTACCGCGACTTTCTTGCCGCGGGCCACGAGGGCCTGCAGCACCTGGGCTACGGCACCACGCAGTTCGAGGCCGACCTGGCCCGCCTGCAGGCCGCCGGCTACGTCGTTGGGCAGTCGGGAAGCGTAGCCGGCCGTGGCCCCTTTGTCTACTTGCTTACCGAAGCGCACCCGGGCACGGTGGTCGAGCTCTTCGACCTGAGCGGGGCGCGGGCGCGCATTTTTGCGCGCATCGCCGAGGCGGCGCGCCACTGGGACGGCCGCGATCCCATTCGCACCGTCTGGCCAACCGACTAGCGGGGAGGTGCCATGGAGCAAACGACGGCTTACGACGTGGTGGTGGTCGGCGGTGGCAACGCCGCCCTGTGTGCCGCCATGGCGGCGCGCGAGGCCGGCGCCCGTGTGGGGGTGCTGGAGAAGGCGCCGCGGCAGGAGCGCGGCGGCAACAGCGCGCTTACTGCCCAGATGCGCTTTGTCTACAACAGCGTCGACGACTTGCGCCCCCTCATGCCCGGCGCCAGCGAGCAGGACCTGCGGGCGATTGCCGAGCTCTTGCCGCGGCGCACCGAAGCCGACCTGTGGGACGAGATCATGCGCGCCACCGGGGGCCAGAGCGACCCCGAGCTGCTCCAGGTGCACGTGCGCGAGTCCTATCCCACAGTACTCTGGCTGAGCCGCAAGGGCCACCGCTGGGTGCCCAACTACACCGAGGCCACCGCCGGCAACATCGTGCAGATGGAGGGCGGGGGTTACGGCTTGCAGCAGCGTAGCTTTGCCGTCCTGGAGCGCGAGGGCGTCACTATCCACTACGAGACGGCGGCCCTGGCGCTCGTGCAGGACAGCCGCGGCCGCGTGGTAGGGGTGCGGGCCCTCACCCCGCAGGGCATACTCACCGTGGAGGCGCGGGCGGTGGTGCTGGCTTGCGGCGGCTTTGAAAGCAACGCCGAGATGCGGGCCCGCTACTTGGGGCCGGGCTGGGACACGGTGAAGATGCGCGGCGTCCCCTACAACACCGGCGACGGGCTGCGCATGGCCCTGGAAATCGGCGCCCTGCCTTACGGCAGCTGGAGCAGCTGCCACGCCTCGCCTCAGGACCTCCAGCGCCCCGGCTTCAGCCTGCCCTCGGCGCGCAGCCTCGGCGGCCGCGAGTGGAACCGCTACGCGTATCCCTTTGGCTTGCTGGTCAACGTGCACGGCCAGCGCTTCGTGGACGAGGGCGAGGACATCCGCGCCCTCACCTACGCCAAGATGGGCCGCGCCATCCTGGCCCAGCCCGGCGGCAAGGCCTTCCAGATCTTCGACGCCAAGGCGCAGCGCCTAGGCATCCTCAAGGGTTACGAGCAAGCCACCGGCGCCAGCGCCGATTCCCTGGAGGCGCTGGCCGCCAAGCTGGGCATTGACGCCGCCGGCCTGGTGGCTACGGTAACCGCCTTCAACCAGGCCGCCCCTGCCGGTCTGGTAACCCCCAACCCCTTCCGCCCCGACGGCCGCCGCACGCAGGGGCTCACCCCGCCCAAGAGCAACTACGCCATGCGCCTTGACGAGCCGCCGTTTTTTGGCTACGCCGTCTGCTGTGGCATCACCTTTACCTTTGGCGGCCTGCGCGTCGACCCGGCCACGGCGCAGGTGCAGCACGTGGCCGGCCGCCCCATTCCCGGGCTGTACACGGCGGGAGAGATGCTGGGCGGGCTGTGGCACTGGAACTACGCCTCGGGCTCGGGGCTGATGGCCGGCGCCACTTTTGGCCGCCTGGCCGGCACGCACGCGGCGCGCGCCGCGCTGGAGCCGTGATGTCGGCCACGGCGCAGCTGGCACAGTTCATCGCCGCAGCAGGCGAGGCGCCGCTGCCGGCACCGGTGGTGGCGGCAGCCAAAGTGGCCATCCTCGACGGGGTGGCCAGCCTGCTGGCCGGCGCCACGCAGCCCGTGGCGGCTCTCGTCAGCCGCTACGTGCGGGCGATGGGCGGGGAAGCGGTGTGTCGCGTGGCCGGCCAGGACTACCGCACCAGCCCCGCCTTTGCCGCCTTTGCCAACGGGGTTTTCCTGCACTGCCTCGACTTCGAGATTCAGGGCGACCCGCCCACGCACGGCACGTCGGCGGTGCTGCCGGCGGCGCTGGCCCTGGGCGAATGGCAAGGTGCCTCGGGACGCCGCCTGATTGCCGCTTACGTGGTGGGCTGGGAGGTGCAGGCGCGGCTGCGGCGCGCCACGGCGCACGCCGAGCTGCGCGGCTTCCATCCTCCCGGCCTCTTTGGCCCCCTGGGGGCGGCAGCGGCCAGCGCCGTGATGCTTGGCCTGGAAGCGCCGCAAGTGCGCATGGCCCTGGGCATTGCCGCCTCGCATACCGGCGGCCTCACCGCCAACACCGGCACCATGGTAAAAGCCACCCATCCCGGAGCGGCGGCCCGCACCGGCGTGGAAGCGGCGCTGCTGGCGCGCGAGGGCTTTATCAGCCACCAGGCCATCCTCGAAGCGCCGCAGGGCTACATTGAGACGCTCTTTGGGGGCGCCTGCAACTGGGAAGAGCTCACCCGCGGCCTGGGCACCACCTTTGGGCTCGTCGATCCTGGCTTTATCATCAAGCGCTACCCGGCGCACATCGCCCTGCAGTGGCCCATCGAGGCGGTGCGCATGTTGCGGCAGCGCTACGGGCTGCACCTTGACGAAGTCGAAACGCTGGAAGTGGAAGTCCCGGCGGCGCGCGCCGCTTACTTGCGGCCGGTGCCCGCAAGCGGCCTGGAGGGCAAGTTCAGCTTCGCGTACGGGGCCGCCGTGGCCCTGGTGCGTGAGGAAGTGGATATCGACGCCTTCAGCGACGCCGTGTACGCCTCGCCGGCGGTGCAGGCGGCGCTGCGCAAGGTGCGCGTGCGCCCCAACCCCGCCATTCCCGCCGACTTGCGCCGCACCTGGGCAGTGGCGCGGGCGAAAACCACCGACGGGCGCGCGCTGAGCTACACCTGCCACCGCTTTCCGGGCGCGTTCGGTGAGCCTTTGCCGCGCCCAGAACACCACGCCAAGTTCCGCGCCTGCGCCGGGCGCCTGCTGGCGCCCGCGCAAGTGGCGCAGCTTCTGGCCACCCTCGAGGCGCTGGAAGAACTGCCCGACCTGCGGGCGCTCGGCGCCCTGCTGGCACCGGGGGCCTGAAAAGCAGCTCGGGCTGGCGCCTCAGTGCTGCGCTTCGGTCTCGGCCGCCACCGCCAGGCCTTCCAGCGCCAGGCCGTAGCCCAGCAAGTCGTGCAGCAGGCGCCTGACGTACTGCGTCAGCAGCACGCGGCTGTAGCGGAGCACCAGCGGCGGGCGCCGGACCAGCTCCTCGGCCAGGGCCCAGGCGCGCGGCAGCAGTTCCTGGCGTGGCAGGACCTCGTTGACCAGGCCCAGGGCCTGGGCCTGGCGGGCGTCGAGCGTCTGGCCGGTGAGCAGGAAGTAGCGGCCCCGGTTGAGGCCCAGCAGCAAGGGATAGACGATGTGCATGCCGTCGCCGGGTACCATGCCGTTGGCGAAGTGGGCTGAGTCCTGGAACGCGGCCTCCTCGCTGGCCAGGACGATGTCACACAGCAGCGGCAGCTCGGAGTGGCGCCAGGCCGGGCCGTTGATGGCGCTGATCATCGGCACCTCGATGTCGAGCAGGGCAAACAGCAGGTGCTTGCCTTCCCAGTAGATCGGGTCCCACTGGCTGGCGGGGCGGCGCAGGCGCATCTGCGGGGTGGCGCGCGGGCCGGAAAACTCCTCTCCGGTGCCGGTCATGATCACCACTTTGTTCTCGGGGTCGCTGCCTACGTCGCGGAAGGCCCGGGGGAATTCCCGATGCGGCAGCTCTCCCCACCGCAGCGGCCCGCCATCGGTGTGGAACGTCATCTGGAGGATGCCGTGCCGCCGTTCCATGCGAATGGTCTGGTAAGCCTGGGCGTAGTCTTCAAAGCGTGCCATGGTGCTTCCTCCTGCTGGCGCTTTTACTGCCGGGGAGACCCCGCGGCATTCTGCGTCTCTTTGTCCTGCGCGGCAAGCCCCGGGGCGCGTGGCGCAGGGCCACGGCTTCGCGAGGCAGTCCACTTGCGCCAGCGCTAGTGCATGTTCAAGCGACCTTTTGGGGCATAACCAGATGATCCTCCGGATCACATCCATAGTAGGCATAGACACGGGATTCCAGCTCGTCCGCACCCAACAGGCGCTCAGCTTCCGACACGGCCCGCTTGCCATGCACCCATTTGGCCTCGATCGGGTTGAGCCAGGGACTTTTCACCGGCAGGTTAAAGGCCACGATCCGGGCTCCCTCGCCGGTCGCTTTCACCTTGCGGTTGTGCTCACGCAGCCAGCTGCGCACCGCCTGACTGACGTGCCACGAGGCATTGTCCCAGATCAGGACCAAGGCCTCGATACCTTGTTGCCTCAGACGCTGCGAGCACCAAGCCAAAAAGTCGATGGTCACGGCGCTCACCGGACGCCCTTGAACGAAGCGAAGCCGCATCTGCCCCTGGGGCTCCCGGCCATGACAGAGCCAAAGCCCGTAACACGCCAAGGCCTTGGGATCTGGGTCGCCTTTGGGACGCTGGAGGTCATACAGCCGGGGCGGCTCCCCGGCCTCGACCCAGCGGTGCTGCTCGGGCTGGGCCAGGCGACTCCACCAGACTTCATCGCCAAAGCCCACGGCCCACGAGGGCCGACGCTGCGCCAAACGCATTAGGCGATCGCGCCGTTTTTTTTCCGTTGGTAGGCCGGATCGGGACTGGTCATCCAGTGTTTGGCCCGTTTCCAGCGGGAAGTGAGGTAGATGAAAGCCGGTAGGTAGGTCAAGATGAGCGGATCGGAGCCCTGAGACATGAGAGGTCGTCGACGAGGCCGAAGTTCCTGCTCATCATGCCCTTGTTCAACACCGATTTGCAAGGGCTCTTGAGCCCAGGGTGTCGGTTTTGAGTGTTCAAGAGACCAAACGGGCGTGACAGCATCCGGGGCCCGTTGCAACCCCCTCATGGCGGCGTGGGCTTTTGAGGCCGATTGCCATCCTGTTGACACAGATCAAGAAGGGCCCGAGCGTCATATAGGTCAGCAATGTCAAAGCCTTCGGTAAACCCGTCGTAAAGTGGCGCGACGACGTGCCGGGCGTCGGCGGTTTTGCCTTGCTGCAGCAACAGCCGGCCCAGACAGATGGCCGCTCGGAGTTGTAACATGCGCGCCTGCTGGCGTCGGGCGATGTGCATGGCTTGTTGAAAACACGCCTCGGCAGCCGGGGCGGCCTGCCTAGGGTCGTTCCCGGCTTGTAGCCGTATCTCCCCTTCGAGGCGGAAGAGTTCGGCGTCGTATTCGCGTTCGCCGTTGCGCGCTGCCGCCGCCTTGGCGTCGGCCAGCACGGTGTCGGCCCTGGCTACATCGCCGGTTTCGAGGTAAGCCTCCGCCAGGTAGCCCAGAAACAGGGGCCAGCCCACGGCGGCTCCGGTCGCTTGCATGGCGGCATGGCCCTCGTGCATTTGCTCGATACCGGTCTGAACGTCTCCCTGCTTGACGAGTGCCCAGCCGCGTACCGCTAGCGCATAGCCGCGCCAGTAGGGGAATCCTTGCTCGGTACTGAGCGCCAGGGCCGTGTCCGCATAAGCCTTGGCGGACGCGGCGTCACGGCAGAGCTGCTGAAAGAGGGCGGCAAAGCACAGCGCAATGGCGCGGCTAAAGGGATACGTCAGGCGCTCGGAAAGCGCGCAAGCCTCACGGCTTCGCTGGCGCGCCTGGTCGGGATAGCCAAGGGTCCACAGAAGCCAGGACAAGTACGACTGGCAGATGACCCCGGCATTCCACAGATGCAGGGAGGCCGGGGACGGGGGGTTGGACAGGTTCATGAAGACCAGGCTCTGTTCGAGGTGCGCGCGTGCCGTTCGCAGATCGCCACGATGAAACAAGCTGCGTCCCAGGGCTTCATGGGCCTCGACGAGCAGATGGGGCTCCTGGGCGCGTTCCGCCAGCTCAAAAAGCTCCTGGGCCAGTTCATAAGCGGTCTGAAACTGGCCGCGGACGAAGTAAAACGCCCGCAAACCGGTCAACGCCAGGAAGCGCTGCGAAACGGCCTCCACCTGTTGACACAGGAGGCGAGCCCGTGCATAGGCCTGTTCTGCTTCCGGCGAGGCGTAGCCTTTGCTCACCATCCAGGCCGAGCCCAGGAGAAGCTGCAGGGACAACTCGGCATCGCGGCGCTCGACGGGATCGGGAAGCGTCGCGGCAACCTCCAAGCCGTGTCTCAGATGGTGAATGGCTTCGGTTGTGGCTGCGCGTTCGAGGGCCTGCTGTCCGGCCCGCTTCCAGTAGGACAGGGCCCGCCGTGGTTCGGCCGCCAGGGTGTAGTGGCGGGCGAGACGCTCAGGTTGTTGTTCTCCCACCTGAGGAACGCGTTGTTCCAGAACGCCCGCGACCCGGCGATGCCACCTCCGGAGGGTGTCCGGGAGGAGCATGTGGGTGGCCACGTCCTGGATGAGGGCGTGTTTGAAGGCATAGACGACTTCTGGAACGAGGCGGGCTTCGTAGAGCCATTCGGCGGCTTGGAGGTGTTCGAGGCAGCGCTCCAAGGCGTCGTCGGGAAGGCCGCTGAGGAAACGCAGCAGCGACAGCGGAATCTCGTGCCCGATGACGGCGGCAAGCTGCAAGAGCCGTTTTTCGACCGCCGGCAGCCGGTCGAGACGGGCGGCCAGCACGGCCTGAATGGTCTCGGGAACCCCCAGGGGAGTGTCGGGCCGGGGGCGTTCGCCAAGCGCACGGGCAAACTCTTCGAGAAAGAAGGGATTTCCTTCTGCCTGTTGCAGGAGACGGTCGAGTACGCCCTTGGAAACGCGCGCCGGGTCGACCAGGGAATCGAGGAGCCTGCGGCTTTCCGGGTCACTGAGCGGGGGCAGCGTCAGGTGCGTGACGTAGGACTTTGCCATCCAGGGGGGGTGGTAGCCCGATCTCGCGGTGACGACCAGCAAGCAGGGAAAACCGGCCAGGCGGTCCACCAGGGAGAGCAGCCACGCTTCGGAGGTGGCGTCGATCCAGTGGGCGTCTTCGATGGCCAGAACCAGCGGACGACGGCGGCTGGCGTGCCAGCACATCTGCCGCAGCACCTCGAAGGTGCGCATCCGGATGGCCGGGCCACTCAGGCGGGTCAGGGCCCCGGTGTCATCCTGGACGTCGAAGAGGCGGAGCAAATAGGGCACGCTGCTATCGAGATCCATGCCCATCCGCTGGATGGCCCGTTGGACTTTCACCCCGATGTCGCCGCGGTCATCCGTGGCCGTGATGTCGCACACCTGTTTTAGGATGTCCAGCAGGGGCAGATACGGCGTGGAAACCCCGTAGGAGACACAACGCCCGAGCAACGACGTCGTTTCCTCTGCCGAGACGTGCTGCAGCCACTCGTAGAGTAAGCGCGACTTGCCAATACCCGCATCCCCGACCACGCTCACCACGTGGCCCCGGCCGTGGCGCAGCCGGCGCGAGAGCCTTTGCAAGGTTGCCAGTTCGTGCTCGCGCCCCACGAAATGACTCAGCAGGGGGCGGCCGGCGGTGTCCAAGACCGCATGCCGGGGTCTCACCTCCAGGAGCCGGAAGGCAGCGTCCGTGTCCGACGCGTCGGCCGCCGCGTACGCCACGACCTGTGCCCTGGCCTGGATGCGCTGTCGGGTGGATTCGCTGATTAGAATGTTCCCGGCTGCGGCTCGCGCGCAGAGCTGCACGGCGCGTTGCGTCGTGTCGCCAATCGGGGTCGCCATCAGCTGTTGCGTCCCGTCGGACCAGCTAATCACCATCACGCCGGTGTGGATGCCGATGCGGACGTCCAGGCGGTGATTCGGCAACGGTTCCCGAAGAAGGGACGAGGTGCGCAGGCGTTGCTGGAGCCGCGTTGCCGCCAGCGCCGCCCGCAGGGCGTGGTCTTCATGGACGACGGGCGCGCCGAACAGGGCCAGCACCCCCGCGTCCAGCTGACGCTCGACCGTACCGCCGTAGTGTCGAATGGTCTCAGATACCAAGGAAAGCAAGGCCTGTCGTTGGCGGTGCAGCGTCTCGGCATGGAGATCGGTCGACGAGTCGGCGCTGGCGAGATCGCAGGCCAGGACGGTGACAACCTTGCGCTCGCCGGGTGGGGGGGGCAGGGCCTCGGATTGCAACAGGTTCTGGCCGCACGCCGGGCAAAAGGCGGCCAGGCGTGAGGCCGGGGCGCCGCAATGGCGGCACGGCTCCTGCAGGGGCGTGCCACAGGCGCGACAGAAGGCATCGGACGCCTGCACGGTCTGGTGGCAGGCCGGGCAAGGTGGTGACGGATTCCAGGGCGCTTCTCCGTCGGCGTCTGGCAGGACCGTGACCTCGGCGACAAAGCGGTACCCCTGGCGGTGGCGTGTCTGAATGATGTGCTGGCTCCGGCCATTGTCCCCTGTTGCCTGGCGGGCCAGCTTGATGCAGGCGTTCAGGGTGGCATCGCTGACAAACTGATCGGGCCACAGGCGCTCGAGCAGTTCGGACTTGGAGACCACGCGGCTGCGGTGTTCGAGGAGGTAGGCCAGAAGGTCAAACACTTTGGGGCGGAGCTTCACGATGTGTCCGGCGTGTGAAAGCTCACGCCGACGGGTGTCAAGCGCACAGTCCCCAAATCTGTATCGCGGCATAGACGGGGCTCCTCGGCTGGAACACGGAAATCATACCATTGCCGCCTCAAAAAGCCACAAAAAAGCCACAAAAACGTCAGGACTCGAGACCAGGTGTTCGGGTAGATTCTCGTGACAGGAGCGGTGCTGTCCGATCGGGTCGCCGCCCTGGAGCGGCGTGTCTGCGTCCTGGGCCTTCGCCTTCCGGAGTGGCCTGTAAAGGATTGGCATGACCACGCATCACGGCAACCTGCGAACTTGCATAACAGGAGGATGACGCATGTGCTCTTGGATCAGATGGTGTCGTGGAGGCATCTTACGCCGACTCGCGAGCGTCTTTCTGCTGCTTGGCAGTGTGGCGGGACTCCAGCTGCTGTCCGCTAGCCCGACGGTGGCAGGGGCGGTGAAAGAAGTCCAAGGGTTCTATAGTGTCCAGTCGGAGCTTGTACACGTAAAGCCCGGCCAGCTCTACTCCGCCATAGCAACCTGCGACTCCTTCGATCAGGTTATTGGGGGCGGTTTCTTTCTTGGCGGTGAGGGTGCCATCCTCACAGGTCTGGGCACCAGACCGCGGATCGTGGTCAACCGCAACTACAACGAGCACAGCTGGCTGGTCGTCGTCGACAATCCTGATACCGAGACGGTTGTCTTCAACGCCCAGGCGCGGTGTGCGAAGGTCAAGCCGCACTTCAACTTTGGATTTCCCTAGAAGTGGCGTTTTGGAAAACCGGGATAGAGTCATCGATCGATTCCCTTTTCGTAGAAGGAAAACCGTATGCGGTGTCTACCCGACTCGAACGTACGACGACCCGGACGGCTTGCGCTCCTGCTGGGCGTGTGGTTCGGGAGTGCCGCGATGGTCCTGGCACTTTTGAGCGCTGTGGCCGTGGCGAAACCGTTGAAGATTCTCCAAGTCTATACCGTGGAAAGCGACTCTGTCGAAGTTGCGCCAGAAGAGGCGGGAGCAGCCCAGGCCAATTGTTCGCCACTTGACTGGGTCCTGGGAGGAGGGTTTGAGATTATTTTCGAGCCTGGTGGTCGAGTTCCAAATGATCCCTTAGAGCCATTCTGGACTTTGATTTACAATGGCATCGAAAGCGAAACGTCGTGGCGTGTTAGCATTCACAACAAGTCGTCCGAGAAAACGTTGACGGTCATCGCGTTCGCCCGGTGTGCCGGGACACCCCTCAAGTTTCCCATACCGCCACCGAAGCGATGAGAACACCGTGTTGAGCCCGAGCGTCGGCGCATTGTGGTCTGCGCCTGCGGCTCCGGTGGAACCTTGAGCTCGCATATGACCCCAACCAAGTACATGTGGAGGAGACCGGTATGCTTCGCTCGACATCGATCGACCAGGGCGCTTCCCGGGGGGCCCTGTGGTCTTGTCGGTCGTGCTCACCGCCATGGCTGTCGTGATGCTGTGGCAGACGCCCACCGTCCGGGCGGACACCCCCATCATAGGGAAAATCCAGGGATTCTACACCGTTGAAGAGACTGCCAACATACCGCCGGGCCCTGGAGGCGTATTGTTGGCACCTGCATGCGATCCCATGGATCCGGTTGCCGGCGGCGGTTATTCCGTTGCGTCTGGACAAAACCCCAAAAACTGGTACGTCCTGTCGTCGCGTCCTCTGGACGAGCAGACGTGGGGGGTGATCGTCGTCAACAAGCATTTCTACACGTCCATCCAGGCATCGGCCTATGCCCATTGTATCGACCAGAAGATCTTTTTCTTCCCACTAGCGCCCTGATATGGGGCCTCCCATTCCGTCCGTACCGGCACCGGGTTCCCCTTCCTGCGCGCAGCACGCGGGGAACCCGGTTCGCCGCGGCGGGCTCATGGGGCTGACTGGCGACACGGGCAATGCCACTGGGCGGTCGCTTCCATCCCGTGTTCAAGGAAGCTGGAGGGTATCGCATAGGGTATTGCGTCAAGGTGGGGTGTCTGGAAATAATCTAATCAAAAGACTGGGAGTGAGGCTGACAAGATAGATATGACAGTCTCCAAGCCCTATTCCGTAACACATCATCATTTGCTAATGCGCCGATCCATAGTGAACCAAATGGTCAGTCACTTCCTGCTTCGACGGCTGAGTGCTCGTCGCCCGGACTACAAGGACTGCTGCGCTGCAGAGCCGACTCCCCAGGCGTCGCTTCCCGCCCAACTGGCGGTAGAGCCTCTCAGGGCGGCGAGCCCTTACTTCCGAGGCTTCGTTGCCCCGTGCTCGTTCCCTCTCCGGGTTGCAGTAGCGGCAGATGTGATCTCCTGAGTGCTGCGGCCACACCCGCATGGCGCCGGTAAAGCGCACCGTGTTGCCGTGCAGGCCCTCTTTCCGCTTGAAAGCGGGGCCTGCGCGCGCCTTCCTCACGCCAGGTGCGCTCCAGGGCCCGCAGGGCCTCCTGACAAGGGGGGGCTAGGAAGCCTCCCCTTCTCCCCCTGCGGCGTCGGCGGCAACGGCCCCGGCTGCCGTACGTCCCGGGCAGACCCTGCGCCCGCCTTGGGGCTTGTGGCAGGCAGAGGGTGTAGCTATTGTCGGGGTGTCCTTTGGCCTGTATAGTCGTAAAGGCAAATGGGCGGCTACGAAGGCAACCCTGTGGAGGGAGGAGGCGCGCCATGCGCGAGCAAGTTCGTGTGGCCGCAGCGCAGATCGCGCCGCGGTTTTTCGACAAAATCGGCACTCTGGAAAAAACCCTGCACTACATCCGCCTGGCGGGCGAGCAGGGCATCGACTTGCTGGTCTTTCCGGAGACGTATTTTGCCGCTTACCCCTTCTGGCGCGGCGCCGTGTCGGTGAAGCGCTCCACCGAGCTGGTGGTGGAGATGCAAAAAAGCGCCCTGCGCGTGGGCGATGAGGCCACGCGCGCTATTGAGGCCGAGGCCCGCCGCTGTGGCGTGCACTGCGTGGTGGGCTGCAACGAACTTGACGACCGGCCGGGCAGTCTGACGCTCTATAACACCCTACTTTTTTTCGACCGTGACAAAGGCTACGTGGGCCGCCACCGCAAGCTCATGCCCACCCACTCCGAGCGCGTTTACTGGGGCATGGGGGATGCTGCCGACATCGTCGTCTTTGCCCTCGACATTGGCGTGGTGGGTGGCCTTATTTGCTACGAGCACCACATGACCCTGCTGCGCGCTGCCATGGCGCAAAAAGGCGAGGAGATCCACTGCGCGGTGTGGCCGGGCTGGTGGGCGGTAGAGCGGCACCTGGGCGACAAGCGGCCCGAGCCGCGCTCGAGCCGTTCGGACCTCGAGCCGGCCATTCGCGAGTACGCCATCGAGAACCAGGCCTTTGTGGTGTCCTCGAGCTGGTACCTGCCGCCTGAGGCGATTCCCGCGGCGCTGCAAGCCGAGATGCGCTACAACCTGGCGGTGGGCGGCAGCTGTGTCCTCAACCCTGCCGGGGTTTACCTGGCGGAGCCGGTCTTCGAGCAGGAGGCGTTGGTGAGCGCAACACTCGATGCCGAGGAGCGGCGCCTGGCCAAGGCCTACTTTGACTGCGTGGGCCACTACGCGCGCGCCGACCTTTTGGCCCTTCAGGTGCGTGAGGAGCCCTGGCCGCTGGTGGCGGCTCGCCGTCTTTTGGACGGGCCGCCGGCTGCCTGGCAGCGGCGTCTGGAGGAGATCGCGCGGCGCTACCGCCTCAGTCCAGAGCAGGTGCTCGACTACGCCGAGCAGGCCCTGGCTGCCGCGGCACGCTAAATCAGGGGGCCGCATCCGTGAGAAGCCCTTCCCTGGCGGCGCGCTGGTGGCCTACCGCCGCCACGGTACGGCGCCTGCGGCTGGCCAGCGGCCTGATGCTTTTTACGTTTGTCCTTACCCACCTCCTCAACCACGCCTTGGGCCTTGTCTCCCTGGCCGCCATGGAGGCAGGGCGCCGTCTCTTCCTTGCCCTCTGGCGCCACCCGCTGGGCACGCTGGCGCTTTACGGCGCCCTGCTGCTACACCTCGGCTTGGCCCTCTGGGCCCTCTACCAACGCCGCCGCCTGCGCATGCCCTGGGGGGAAGCCCTGCAGCTGGGCTGCGGCCTGCTCATCCCGCTTTTGCTGACCACCCACGTGGTGGGCACACGCCTGGCACACGCCTGGTTTGAGGTAAACGACACCTACGCTTACGTGGTGGCCGCCTTGTGGCTCGCTCGCCCCGACCTGGGGGTGCAGCAGGCGCTGGTGCTGCTGCTGGCCTGGGTCCACGGCAGCACCGGCCTTTACTTCTGGCTGCGGCTCAAGCCGTGGCATGCCCGCCTGGCCCCGCTGCTCTTTGCCGCCGCGCTGCTGGTACCGGTGCTGGCCCTGCTGGGGTTCGTGCAAGCCGGCCGCGAGCTGGCAATCCGTGCCCGTGACCCGGCCTGGGTGCAGGCCATGCTGCGCGAGGCGCGTGCCCCGCAGGCAGCAGCGCGCCAGCAGCTAAACCGTGCGCGGCAGATCATTCCCGCAGCGTTTGGCCTGGCGGTGGCGCTGACGCTGGGGGCGCGCGGGGTGCGGCAGCGCCGCGAGCGCCGCCGCGGCACGGTAGAGATCACTTACCCGGGCGGGCGGCGGGTGGTGGTCCCGCTGGGCTTCTCGGTGCTTGAAGCCAGCCGCCAGGCTGGCATTGCCCACGCCTCGGTGTGCGGCGGGCGGGGCCGCTGCTCTACCTGCCGCGTGCGCGTCACCCACGGAGCGCAGGCCCTGCCACCGCCGAGCCCGGCAGAGCAGCGGGTGCTGGCGCGTCTTGGGGTGCCGGCAACCGTGCGGCTGGCTTGCCAGCTGCGGCCGCGCCAGGCTCTGGGCGTCGTTCCCCTGCTGCCTCCTGAAGTGAGCCCCAGGGCCGGCGTTGCCAGTCCTCGCTACGCTGCCGGCGAAGAGCGCGAGCTTGCCGTGCTCTTTGCCGACTTGCGCGGCTTTACCCGCCTGGCCGAGCCCAAACTGCCTTATGACGTGGTCTTTTTCCTCAATCGCTACTTTGCCGCCATTGGCGAGGCGGTGCGAGGAACTGGCGGCCTGGTGAACCAGTTTACCGGCGACGGCGTCATGGCCCTCTTTGGCATCGAGCAAGGGGAAGCCGAAGGGTGCCGGCAGGCGCTGCGCGCCGCCAGTGCCATGCTGCGCAGCCTGGAGGCGCTTAGCCAGACGCTGGCCGAGGAGCTGCCTGCTCCCCTGCGCATGGGCATCGGCGTGCACAGCGGGCCGGCGGTGGTCGGCCGCATGGGATATGCCGAAGCCACCTACCTGACGGCGGTGGGAGATACGGTGCACGTGGCCAGCCGGCTCGAGGAGCTGACCAAGACGTACGATTGCCCGCTCATTCTCTCGGAGCGCGTGGCGCAGCAGGCGCAGCTCGAGGTGGCCGCCTATCCCTGTCACGAGATCGCCGTGCGCAACCGGGAGGAGCCGCTGCGCATTTACGTCATCTACGACGTGCACGCCCTTGCCGCCCGCCTCGTCGGCCGCGACCCCGGCATGCCTGAACGATAAGAGAAGGAGGAGGCTGAGGATGCGGTGGCTCCTGGCGATCTGGCTGGTGGTCAGCGTGGGTTTTCTCGCCAGGGCCCAAAGCCTTCCGGAAGCGGTGCGCGAGCGGCTGCGCAGCCGCATCGAAGCGGCTGGAGAATCGCTGCCCCTGCGCGTGGGCAGCACGCCCCTTTACGCGACGGTCGTGCTGCCCCGCTTTTACGAGCGCCGCGGCTACTGGCCCGCCTGGAGCAGCGCCGAAGGCCTGCTGCCGCGGGCTGAGGAGCTCGTTGCGGCCATCCGCGACGCCGAGCGTGAGGGGCTCGACCCCGGGGCCTACCACCTCCGTCAGCTCGAGGCACTGCTTGCCGCAGCCCGCCAGCACCCCCAGCCGGCGCTGCTTACCGACCTTGACTTGTTGCTCACCGACGCCTTTCTGACCTACGGCGCCCACTTGCTGGCCGGGAAGGTGGACCCGGTGCGCCTTGACCCGGAGTGGCATGCCAACCGGCGTGAGGCCGACCTGGCTGCCGTGCTTCAGCGGGCTTTGGAAACCGACACGATCAGCGCCAGTCTTCAGGCCCTGCTGCCTGCCCATCCCGGCTATGCCTGGCTGCGCGCGGCCCTGGCACGCTACCGCGCCCTGGCTGCTGCCGGCGGCTGGCCGCACGTGTCCACCGGCCCTGCCCTGCGGCGCGGCGATGCTGGCCCGCGGGTTGCCGCCTTGCGCCGACGGCTGGCCGCCACCGGAGACTTGCCCTCCACAGCAGGTGCCGGGGGGGATTTCGATGCAGCCCTAGAAGAGGCGGTGCGCCGCTTCCAGCGCCGGCACGGCCTGGAAGCAGACGGCATCGTTGGGGCGGCGACGCTGGCGGCACTCAACGTCCCGGCTCCCCAGCGCGTGCGCCAGATCGCGCTCAACCTCGAGCGGTGGCGCTGGCTGCCCGCTCACCTTGGGCGGCGCTACGTGCTGGTGAATATTGCCAGTTTTGAGCTGGAAGTCGTCGAGGAGGGACGCCGCGTGCTGCACATGCGGGTCGTCGTTGGCCGTGACTATCGCCGCACCCCGGTATTTAGCAGCACCATGACCTATCTCGTGCTCAACCCCTCCTGGCACGTGCCGCCGCGCATTGCCGTGCAGGACCTCCTGCCCCTTATTCAGAAAGACCCCACTTACCTGACTCGCCAGGGGATCCGGGTGTTGCAGGGCTGGGGCGCCGAGACCCGTGAGCTCGATCCCCAGCGCATCGACTGGTCCCGCGTTACGGCGCAGCGCTTTCCCTACCGCCTGCGCCAGGACCCCGGTCCCCAAAACGCCCTGGGGCGGGTCAAGTTCATGTTCCCTAACCCCTTTAACGTCTACCTCCACGACACGCCGGCACGGGAGCTGTTTGCCAAGTCGGAGCGGACCTTCAGCTCGGGCTGCATCCGCCTCGAGAAAGCACTAGAGCTGGCCTTCTACTTGCTCAAGGACCATCCCAAGTGGAACCGCGACACTATCCTCGAGGCCCTCGCACGGGGGAAGGAGCAAACGGTGGTGCTGCCGCAGCCCATCCCGGTGCATTTGCTTTACTGGACGGCGTGGGCAGAAGCGGACGGCACGGTGCACTTTCGCCGCGACATCTACGGCCGCGACGCGCGGCTGGCCCGCGCCCTGTGGCCATAGACGCGGCGGCTCACCGGTGGGTGTGGCTTCCCGCAGGCCCGTGCTCGACCTTCAGGTGGCCCGCGGCGGCGCGGCGGCGCAGCTCGGCAAAGCTTAAAATCTCTCCCTGCACCCGGGCGGCCAGCTCTCTGGCCGGCTGCGGGTCACCGAAGGCAACAATGCCATGCGCCATGGGAGTGGACAGCGCCCGGCTGTAAACAAAGACCGCCTGCGCCGCCGGCAGCCAGGCCGCGGTGGCGTAGTCGTGCACCCAGAACCTGAGCACTTCCTCGCCGTGGGCTGCGTCGTAAAGCAGCATGTCGCCAATGTCGTCAAAGCGCCGCACCTCTCCCTGCCGCGTCACGTAAGCCGCGGCGTAGCGCGGCTCGCTGATGAGCATGCGGCACTGATCGCAGGCGTCTTCGCCGTAGCGGATGTCGGGCGGGGCGTCGGGGTCTACCGAGGAACGGCAGCCGGCACCTAGCAAGGCGAGCAGCAGCACCACGGCCATGGCGTTCCACATCACCGGGCTCCTCGATGGCGAAATACCAGGGCGGTGAGCAGCAGCGGTACCGCTGCCCACAGCAGCAGCAGCCCTGGCAGCAGCGGCAGCAGCAGCGCGCCGTATGTGCGCATGGCGTAGAGTCCTGCCGGCCCCAGCACCTCCAGGCTGCTGCCGGTGGCCAGGATGGCGGCCATTTTGAACCCCTGCAGCGGGTTGAGCAGGGTCAGGGCCAGGAGCTCGCCGGGGCCGAGCCTGAGCACCACGGCAGTGCCCATAAGGCCCAGATCGCCAAAGAGCACCAGCACCAGCCACAAGAAGAGGGCCAGCCCCAGGGCAGTGGCGGCGCGCCGCACCGCAGCCGAAAGCAGCAGGCCAAGGCCGAGGCTGGCCAGGGCAAGAAGAAACGCCAGGGCCACCACCGCCAGGTAGGTGCTGGCGGCTGCGGTGCCCCCCCTGCCAGGCGATGAGCAGGCCGCTGAGGCCAAAGCCCCCTGCCAGGGTCAGCAGCAGCGCCAGGGCCAGCCCTAGAGACTTGCCCAGCAGCACTTCCGTTGTCGTGATGGGTTGCGCCAGCAAATAAAGCAGCGTGCCCTTCTCGCGCTCGCCGGTCAGGCTCAGCGCGCCAAGCGTCAGCCCCATGAGGGGCACGACGAGCATCACCAGGTTAATGAGGCTGGCGGCGGTACGGCTGAAGCCGGCCAGACCGTAGCTTCCTGCCCCGGCCAGGGCCAGCCCGGCCAGAGCCAGGGCCAGGCCGGCAAAAGCGACGCTATAGAGTACAAACCAGCGGTTGCGCCGCGCGTCGCGCAGTTCTTTCTGCGCCAGGGTAAGGACACCGGTCAGATCGGGCATGGCTCACGCCTCCTCGTGGTTGCCCGGCTCGAGGTCGAAGTCCGGCACCGGAATGCCCGCCTCCAGCAGCAAGGCAATGGGCCGGCCGCGGTCCCCAGGAGGCACGGCAACACACAGGCTGCGGCCGTTGCGGTGGGCGGCGTAGCCGTGCGCCGCCAGGGTGGCACGCGCCGCTTCAAGGCGGTCACCCGGGAGGTGCAGGCGCAAGGTGACCTGCCAGGCCGGGAGCTGGCGCAGCGCCGCCGGCGCGGCGTCGGCCACCAAGCGCCCTTTGTCCAAGACCAGCACGCGGTCGGCAAGGGCCAGCACTTCTTCTTGGCGGTGCGAGGAGAAAATCAGGGTCTTGCCGCTGGCCCGCAGCGCCGCCACCAGGCGCAGGAAGTCCTGACGCGCCGCGGCGTCAAGATTGGCAGTGGGCTCGTCGAGCAGCAGCAGCGGCGGATCGGCCAGCAGAGCAACGGCCAGTGCCAGGCGCTGCTTCATACCGCCCGACAGCTCCCCTACGCGCTGCGGCAGGCAGGCGGCCAGCCCCAGGCGCTGCAGCAGGGCGGCGTCAGGGACGGCTTTTTTCAGCCGGGCGTAGAGCTGCAGCGTTTCCTGCACGCTGAGGTCGTCGTGGAAGTGCAGCTCCTGCGGCACGAAGCCCACATGGCGGCGCGCTGCTTTGCCCTGGCGGCGCGGGTCAAGGCCGGCAACCCGCACCTCCCCCTGGTAAGGCAAGAGGCCGAGCAGGCAGCGCAGCACCGTGGTCTTGCCGGCGCCGTTGGGCCCCCACAAGGCCACCGCCTCGCCGGCGCGCACCTCAAAGGAGACCTGCGCCACGGCCCGCAGCGAGCCGTAGCGCACCGTCAGCGCCTTGACCGCGAGCATGGGATCGCTTCCGGAGGGCGGGGCAGCAGGCGCCGGCACGCGCGGCGGCCAGCGGGTAAAGAGGGCAAGCAGGGCGCCGGCGGCCAGCAGCCCGGTGGCGCTGAGGGCCAGGGGCCAGCGCCGCGGCCGCGGCAGGGCAGGCAACCCCTGCGGCAGCGCCGGGGCCATCCGCGGTGCCGGGTCCACCAGCTTGGGCTGCGGCCTTACCAGAGGGAAGGCGCGCGCTGCAAAGTCGATGGCCTGCGCGGCCGGGCTTCCCAGAAAGAGGCGCAGCGAGGGATAGCGGTCGAGCAGGTCTTCGAAGAGGCGCTCGGCACGGTAAGGCAGGTCGCCCGTGCCGTCGCCGTCGGCGTCAAAGCCGGCGTAGTCGCTCCAGAAGTTGCCGCGCCAGACGTTGCCGCGCAGCTGCCCACCGCCGGCCACCTGCACGTGCTCGCCGTTGTCGATGAAGCTGTTGTTGCTGAAGAAGTTGCGCCGCACCGAAGGCAGCAGGCTGACGCCGGTGTCGTTGAAGGCAAAGACGTTGTCCTGAAAGCGGGTGGTGCTGGTCACTTCGCGCGGCGAGTTGTCGACAAAGGCGCCGACGCGGTTGTCCAAAAAGAGATTGGCCGCGAGCACGGCATCGTCCATGTCCTTGAGCCCCACCCCGTAGCCGCTGGGGCCGCGGTTGTGGGCGATGGTGTTGCGGTGCAGGTGCAGCCGGCGGCTGTACATGAGAAAGGCCCCTACGGAGTTGCCGCTGAGCAGGTTGTGCTCGATGCGGGCATCGTCGCAGTACATGAAGTGCAGGCCGTAGCGGCCGTCTTGGACCACGTTGTCGCGCACGCTGAGGGCCGTCGAATACCAGAGCACCACGTCGCGGCCGCGGCGCACCGTGTTGCCGGTGATGTGCACGCCGTTGCTGTACCAGACGCGGATGGCGTCACCGCGCCGCGGCACGGGCAGCGCCTTGCCGTCAATAACGTTGCCGCGGATGACACTCCCTGGTGCCTGGCGCAGGTAAATGCCAAAGAGGGTGTCTGCGAGCCGGTTGTGTGCCACTACCACGTCGGGCGCTTCTACGGCGATACCGGAGTTTTCCTGGTCGAGCGAGGCCCCGCTGCCGCGGATGACAAAGCCGCTGAAGACGATGCCGGCAGCGGTCAGCTTGACCACCGTGCCGCGGCCGCCGCCGTCGAGCACCGGCCAGTCGCGGCCGACGAGCCGCACCCGCTTGTCCACCACCAGCGGCCCGGCGTAGGTGCCCCCTTGCACCTCGATGGTATCGCCGGCTTGGGCAGCAGCGAGAGCCGCCGCCGGGGTAGTGAAAGGCCCTTGCGGCGACACCACCAGGGTGCGCGCCCACCCCGGAGCGCGCAGCCCCACCAGCAGCCCCAGCACCACAGCCCAGCAGCGAGCGCGGCGCACGTTACTCCCTTTCCTGGGCCAGCTGCGCCTCCACCAGCGGCTTGTAGGCGCGGCGGTGGCAGTAGAGGCCAACGAGAATAAGCAGTGCCGCCAAGGCGGCCAGGTAAAAGCCGGTGTCCAGAGCGGCCACGGTGCGGAACTGCCCCACCCTGCCCTCGCCCAGCAGGGGTGGCACGAAGGGCTTGATGGCGCTGCTTAGCGGCGCGCGCGGGTCGAGGTTCTGCCCGTAGTTGCGCAGCCAGAAAGCGAGATCGGCAAGAAAGATAGCGGGAAAGAGCATCGCCGGCAGCGACAGCAGGGCAGCGAACTGGTTGTGCACGTAAACGGTGGCCACCAGCAGCAGGGCCAGCACGGCAATGGCAAAAATGCTTAGCGAGCGCTCCAGCTGCGCCGCTTCTCCCAGCGGCCGCATGCCGATGTAGTGGTTGAGCAGGTCGATCTCGCGCACGTCGCCGCTGAGGCGGTTGACGTAGACGTGCACGTGCAGCCCGCCCGGGTACTGCGGGGCGAGCAGGGTCATGCGCCAGTACGGCAAAAAAATCGACACCAGCAGGCAGAAGCCGGCCAGACCCATAAACAGCGTGGGCAGCCGGTAGCGCCAGCGGTGCTGGGCCATCAGCTCGGCCGGGGTGCGCGGCCCCAGCAGCTTTTCCAGCGTCTCGGCCATGGTCTCTCCTTTCTCGTGGGGGGGCCGCAGAGCACGGGTGCGCCCTGCGGACCCCAGGGATTACCGGTTAGGCAGCACCTGGGCGCTTTGGTCTGTCGGCTTCACCAGCAAATAGCCGGTCATCTCCAGGTGCAGCGCCGAGCAGAACTCGGTGCAGTAGAAGGAGAAGACCCCGTCCTGATCGGCATCGAACTCGAACGTCGCCGTCTCCCCGGCTCGATGCTCAGGTTGATGTCGTAGCCGGGCAGGGCAAAGCCGTGCGTGGCGTCCTTGGCCCGCTCGATGTTGGTGATGTGCCAGATGACGTGATCGCCCTTTCTGCACCTCGATGCGCTCGGGCGTGAAGTGGCTGCGGATGGCCGTCATCCAGATCTCCACCGTCTTGCCGCGGCGCTCCACGCGCTCTTTGCCCGGCAGGGCGGCGTTGGGATCCTTGGCCTGGCGCTGCGGATCCCAGCCGATGTCGGGGTAGACCTCCCAGGCTGGCAGCTTGTCGGCTTTGATGATCTGCGCGTAGTGCGGCTCCCCGATGCCGATGGGCATGTCGTAGAGCAGCTGCATGCGCGCTCCGGGCTGGCGATGTCAATGAGCTGGAAGTTCTGCGGCAGCAGCGGCCCCACGGTGAGGAAGCGGTCCACCGACCACTTGTTGAGCGACACCAGGTACTTGCCGTCGGGACTCACGGTGTCGCCTTCGGCCGCGGCGATGTGGCCGACGTTGTAGTGGACGGGGATCTTGTGCACCAGGGTCCAGGCCGGTCGGGGTGCTGCTTGGCATACGGGCCGCCCAGGGTCCAGCGCGCCACGGCGCTGTCGAGGAAGAGGCTGGTGTAGGCGTAGCCCTTGTCGTCAAACTGCGTGTGCAGGGGGCCCAGGCCCACCTCTACCTGGGCTTCGACCACGGCGTCGAAGTCCAGAATGGGCACGCCGTAGTCGTCCGTCGCGTGGCGCCGCGGGCGATGGCGCCTGGATCTTCTCGAAGCTGTAGACGGTGACGTGCGGGTCGAGCTTGCCGGAAACGACCAGGTAGTTGCCGTCGGGCGCCACGTCGACGCCGTGCGGGCTCTTGGGCTCGGGCACGAAGTAAAGCAGCCCCTCGGCCACCGCCGTAGCCAGCGGGATCACCCTGAAGCCCTTGATCTTCGCCGCACTTCCGGCCCGACCACCTCGGCCGCCTTGCGCAGATTGATCACGTGCAGGTAGTCCATGTCGCGCTGCGAGGCGCCGGCCTCGAAAGGCGGCTTGCCCTCCTCGATGCCGCCGGTGGCCATCTCGGTGTTGAAGCGAGTTGCAGAACACCCAGCCCTCGCTGACCTGCTTGCCGGCATCGCACAGGTCTTGCCAGTAGGGCGGCAGCTCGATGGCAGAAGGACTGCCGGCAGGATGCGTCCCTGCTGGCGGTCGAACTTCCAGAAGGTCACCATGCCCCGGTACGCGGTGCTGTAGTCGCGGAGGGCGGCGTAGCCCACGCCCAGCGGGGCGGCGTACTGCCCGCCTTCGATCACCCACTCGGTGTTGGGGGTGACGAACGTGCCGCCGTGGTCGTTGAGCGCAATGGGGTTCTTGACGATCTGCTTGGTTTCGAAGTCGCGCAGGTCGATGACCGCCACGCGGGCGTTGGCCTTGTCGTTGATGAAGAGGAACTGGCCGTCGTAGTCGCCGTTGGTCTCGCTGAGCGCCGGGTGGTGGGTGTCGCCCCAGCGCAGCGGCTTGCCTTGACCTTCGCCGGCGGCGAGCACCGCCTGGTGCCTGTCGCCGTAGCCGTAGCCCTGCCAAGGCTCAGGGGTGAAGACGCCGATCACCTTGAGCAGGCGCATCGAGGGCAGGCCGATGACGAGCACCTGCCCGGCATGGCCGCCCGAGGCGAACATCACGTAGTCATCGTACTTGCCGGTGGGCACGTAAGTCTTAAGCGCCGCCACCACGTCGTCGGGGGTGAGGCCACGCGCCTGCGCCACCGCTGCCGCCTCGCCGCTCAGGCTCGGGCGCTGGGGCCTGGGCCGGCGACCCAAACCACAGCCCGCCCACCAGGGCAAGCAGGGCGGCCAGGGCAATGCCTGCGCCCCACAGCCAGGTCTTCTTGTGGTCCTGTCGCATGAAGTAATCTCCTCGTGCTAAAGGCTCTTGCGGGGTTGCGGGCACGGCGTGTGCCCGCCGGGGAATAAGTGCAAGCCCCGTACCATCGCGTTTTGAGCCTAAGAGATTGTTTTTCTTCGTCTTGCGTCAGCTTCTCGCAGGCCTCCCCGTGGCTGCCAGACAGGCTGTCGCGGTCCCTTGACAGGCTGTCAGTCGCGGCGGGGGACGTAGCACGAAACGACAGGACTGTCTTTGCGCTGGCGCAAAGAGTGGAGAAGGCGTGGCGTGGCGGGCGGCGGCGATTGTATACTCTCAGCAACGACCAGCGCGAAGGAGACCGCCATTTCTCTTCCCGAACCCCTCTCCGTGCAGCTTCAGCACCTGGCGCCTGAGGTGCAGGTGGTGACTTGTGACGGGCGCGAGGTGGTACTGGTGGGTACGGCGCACGTGTCGCGCGCTTCGGCAGAGCTGGTGCGCGCGGTGATCGCGCAGAGCGCGCCCGACGCGGTGTGCGTGGAGCTCGACGCCCAGCGCTACGCGGCCCTCACCCAGCAGCGGCGCTGGGAGGACCTCGACCTCAAGACCGTCATTCGCCAGCGCCGCCTTGGCGTGCTGCTGGTCAATTTGCTGCTGGCCGCTTACCAGCACCGGCTGGGCGCGCAGCTCGGGGTGCTGCCCGGCAGCGAGCAGCTCGAAGCCATTGCCCTGGCGCAGCAGCGGGGCATTCCGGTGGTGCTATGCGACCGCGACCTGCGGGTGACCCTTCAGCGCGCCTGGCGCCTGACCCCGTTTCGCCACAAGCTGCGCCTGCTTGCCGTTTTGCTCGGCAGTCTCTTCGATGCCCCCGAGCTTGGCGAAGCCACCCTGCACCAGCTGCGGCAGCAGGACGTGCTCACGGCCTTTCTGCAAGAGCTGGGCGCGGCGCTGCCCACCATGAAGCGGGTGCTCATCGACGAGCGCGACGCCTACTTGGCCCATTGCATTCGCAATGCCGCAGGCCAGCGGCTGGTGGCGGTGGTAGGCGCCGGGCACGTGGAGGGCATTCGCCGTGCCCTGCAGCACCCGCAGCCCGTTGACCTCGCGGCGCTCACCGCCGTGCCGCCGCCTTCCCGGCTGGGGATCTGGCTGCGCTGGGCGGTGCCGGGGCTCGTCGTCGGCGCCTTGCTTGCCCTTGGCTGGCGTCGGGGGGCGGCGGTGGTTGGAGAGAACCTTCTGTACTGGACCCTGGTCAACGGCATCCCCAGCGCCTTGGGGGCACTGGCAGCGCTGGCGCACCCGCTGACCGTGCTGGCGGCCTTTGTGGCAGCGCCCCTTACCAGCCTCACCCCGGTCATCGGGGCCGGCTACGTCACCGCCTTGGTGCAGGCTTACGTGCGGCCCCCGCGGGTGCGCGAGCTGCGCAGCGTCACCGAGGACGTGCGCCGGCTGCGGCGCTGGTGGCAGAACCGCCTGCTGCGCATTTTCCTCGCCTTTCTTCTCCCCAGCCTGGGCAGCCTGCTGGGCACCTGGCTGGGCGGCTACCGCCTCTTCAGTAGCCTCCTGGCCCCCGGGGCGCCGTAGGGACGTCGAGGGCCGCCATGGGGCTGCCCCTATTCGCCGGCGGGAGGCAAGGGGGCAGAAGGCGGCAGGTCTTCGGCGATGCGCTCCAGCTCGTGTGGGGTGCGGATGAGCACGCGTTCGCGCCCGGCGTGCAGCAGGCCCTGCTGGTCCCAGCGGCTGAGAAGGCGGCTCACGGTGTAAAGGGTGGTGCCGGTGAGCTCGGCCAGGTCCTGGCGCGACAGCGGCAAGTCGATGAGCACCCCCGCGGGCACCTTGCGGCCGCGGTGGCGTGCCAGGCGCAGGAGGGCCCGCGCCACGCGGCGCTCGACGCGCTCGGTGGCCAGCTCGCGGTAGCGGTCCTGAAGCTCGCGAAAGCGCGCTGCGACCAGGCGCAGGGCGTTGAGGGCCAGGCGGGGATACCGCTCCATGAGCCGTGCCATGCGCTCGCCATCCCAGGCCAGGGCCAGGGAGTCCTCCACAGCCTGCGCCGACACCGGGTAGGCGCTCTGGGCCAGCACGGCGATGCCGCCAAACATCTCGCCTGGTCCCACGTAGCGCAAGAGGACCTGGTGGCCTTCGGGGGTGAGCTGGGAGAGCTTGACTTGTCCCTGCCGCAGCACGTAGAGGGTGGTGGCCGTGTCGTGCTGGTGAAAGAAAAAGCCGTCCCGCGCCACGCGGCGCGGCCACGCGGCGTCAAGCACGGCGGCAGCTTCGGCCTCGCTCAAGCCCTGGAAAAAACGGACCTGCTGCAGGAAGTCGGGCGGCACCGGCAACTCGGCAGGGTCCATTGCTCCGTCCCCTTGCCCTGGCGACAGGGTACGTCACCAGCATAACAGGCGGGGGCAGGGGGTGCAAACGCCGGCCCGCTGGAATCTACTGGCTGCCGCGCAGCTTGGGATCCCAGACGTCGCGCAGCATGTCGCCCAGGAAGTTGATGGCCAGCACCGTCAGGCTGAGGGCCAGGGTGGGGAAAACCACCAGCCAGGGGGCCTGCTCCATGAGGCGCCGCGCCTGCCCGCTCAGCATCTGCCCCCATGACACGGCCGGCGGTTGCACGCCAAGCCCGAGGAAGCTAAGCGCCGCTTCGCCCAGAATCACCGTGCCCAGCTGCACGGTCATCACCACGATCAGCGGCGCCGTAACGTTGGGGAAAATATGGCGCCAGAGCAGGCGCAGCTGCGAAGCGCCCAGCGCTTGCGCTGCCTCTACGTAGACGTTTTGCTTGGCCGACAGCACCGTGCCGCGCACCGTGCGGGTGACCGTGGGAATGGTAAATACGGAAAGGGCAAGGACGATTTTGCTAAACCCGGGGCCGAGCATGGCCACCAGGGCCAGGGCCAGCACCAGGCCGGGCACGGCCATGAGGGCGTCGATGAAGCGTTGCAACACCTGGTCCACCGTGCCTTCCAGCCAGCCCGAAACCAGGCCAATACACGTTCCCACCAGGCTGCCGGCGAGAATAGAAACCGTGCTGAGAAACACCGCGGTGCGTGCTCCGGCAATGACGCGGCTCAGCAGGTCGCGGCCCAGCTGGTCAGTCCCAAAGGGATGGCGCCAGCTCGGTGGGGCCAAGCGGGGGGCCGGCGGCAATGCGTGTCGGGTCGTACGGCGCCAGCACGTCGGCAAACACCGCCACCAGCACAATAGCCACCGTGATGGCCAGACTTAGCGCTCCGGCAGGGTGGCGGCGCAGGAGCCGCAGCACCTGCGCTCCCCAGTGCCGGCGCGAGCGCTGGGAAAGCGGGGGCGTCGCCGTGGTGGTTGCAGGCGAGGTCATAGCGTCATCTTGCCTCAGCGGTAGCGGATGCGCGGGTCGAACCAGGCATAAGAGAGGTCCACGACAAGATTGAGCAGCACGACGACCAAGGCAATGAAGAGAATGCAGCCTTGCAGCTGCGTGAAGTCGCGGTTGAGCAAGGCGTCGATGGTGAGGCGCCCGAGGCCGGGCAGGGCAAAAATGGTCTCGATTACCACCGTGCTGCCGATGAGGCGGCGAGCCTGGATGCCAATCAGGGTAATGATGGGGATAAAGGCGTTTTTCAAGGCATGCCGCAGCACCACCGCCCGCTCCGGTAAGCCCTTGGGCCCGCGCCGTGCGCACGTAATCCTCGCGCAGCACTTCGAGCATGGCCGAGCGCGTCATGCGCATGATCACCGCCGCCAGGGAAAAACCAAGAATGAGCGAGGGCAAGGCCATGGTGCCCAGGTTCCGCAAGGGGTCTTCCCACAGCGGCACGTAGACCAGCGACGGGATCCAGCCTACGTAAAGCGACAGCAGCAGCAAGGCAATAGTGGCCAGGGCAAACTCCGGCACCGAGAGGCCGACGATGGCCACAAAGCGGCCAGCGTAGTCAAGCAGGGTGTTGCGGCGCACTGCCGAGAGAATGCCGATGGGAATGGCCACCAGCAGGGCAATGACGAGGGAAAAAAACGCCAGCTCGGCAGTGACTGGCAACGTGCGCAGCAGCTCGCCGCCCACCGTCCGCCCGGTCCAGATGGACGTTCCCAGGTCTCCCTGCACCACGCCCTGCAGCCAGCGCAGGAACTGCGCCAAGAAGGGCTGGTCCAGGCCCAGTTCGGCGCGCAGCTGCGCCAGCTGCTCGGGCCGCAGGTTGCCCACTTCGGCGAGCATAAGCATCACCACGTCCCCTGGCACGATGCGGATGATCGAAAACGCCAGCAGGCTTACCAGCACCAGCAGGGGCAAGCTCAGCAGCAGCCGCTTGACGATGTACGTCCCCACCGCGCAGCCTCCCTCAGGGCGGCGGCACGGCCTGCCGCCGCCCCCTGGCGTTAGCCTTTCAGGCGCTCATCCACCCACACGGTGCGGATGTGCGAGCTGCCATAGGTGAGGAGATCCCAGCGGTAGCCTCCCCAGCCCATGGTGTTGCGCACCCACGGGTGCCACATGTTGAAGCGCACTTCCTGGGCGATGTAAGCGCGGTAGACGTTGGTGACTTCCTTGTCCCAGATCTGGCGAAAAATGGCGCGCCGCTTTGCCGGATCGGTCTCCTCGCGCTGCGCCTCGAGGAGGGCGTCGAGCTCGGGGTCGCAGATGTGCCAGCTATTCTTCACCCCCTGGCAGCGCATGAGCTCGTACGTCCAGTCGTGGCCCAGCTCCATGCCGCCGGCCGGCACGGTGAAGCCTAGCGCCATGTCCTCGAACTTGCCCTTGAGGTACTGGTCGATCCACACCCCGTAGTCGAGCCGCGCCACTTCCACCTGGATGCCGATGTCGCCCAAGTAGTTCTGGATCATCTCCGCTTGCAGCACGCGGTCGTCGCCATAAGCGTAGTAAATCAGCTTGGCTTTGAAGCCGCGCCCGTAGCCGGCCTCGCGCAGCAAGGCGCGGGCACGCTGGGGATTGTACTGGTAGTAGGGGCCGTAAGCTTCCTTGTTGGGCCAGTCGTCAAACGCCACCGGCCAGGGAATGCCCAGGGCGTACGCGCGCCCCTGCCCGGCGTAGACGAGCTGGTTCATCTCCTCGCGGTTGATGGCCATGGAGATAGCCCGCCGCACCCGCACGTCGCGGTAAGGATCCTTGTCGAGGCGAAACGCAATATGGAACGAGGCGGCCGGAATGTGATAGCGGTGCACCACCGTCTTGGGGTGCGAGGCGAGTACCGCCTTGATGATCTCGACGTCGTTGGTCCACAAGTAGTCGATTTCCCCGGCGCGAAAGGCGGCGACGCGCGCCGATTCGTCGGGAATGATGACGATACGGTAGCTGTCGAGGTAAGGCTGCCCCGGGTCGCGAAAGTGCGGGTTGCGCACGTAAGTAAGGTGGGTCTTGGGGACGTATTCTTTGAGAATGAAAGGACCGGTGCCGATGAGCGTTTTTTTCAGGTCGCCGTCGCGCTCTACCACCTCGCGCGGGGTGATAACGGCGTACGTGGAAGCCAGGTTGGGGAAGAAGCCCGGGCTGCGCTCTTTGAGCGTAAGGCGCACCGTGTACTTGTCGGGCGTCTCGATGCTGCGGATGGGCGCCACCAGGAAGTCGACCACCGAGCCGCGGTAGCGCTCGAAAGTGAACTTGACGTCGTCGGCCACGAACTCGCGGCCGTTGACCGGCGGCACGTCGTGCCAGCGCACGCCGCGCCGCAAGTAAAACGTATAGGTGAGTTCGTCGGGCGACACCTCCCAGCGCTCGGCCAGATCGGGCACGATCTCCGGGGTGTTGGGGTTGGCGTAGTCCCCCCACTTGGGGCGAATGAGGCGGTCGTACACCGGCCCCACGGCCCCCAGCATGTACCAGGAGGTGGTAAGCGCCGGGTCAAAGTGTGGCGGGTCGCCGGAAAAAACAAACGTGACCTGGCCGCCGCGGCGCACCTCCGCCTCGCTCCAGGCCTGCGGGGGATTGGCGTAGAAGTACTGCGCAAAAGGCACGGTTTTGCCCGCTGCGGCCCGCGCCGACGAGGCAAAGCGCAGGCCCGCGCCGCCGGCCAGCAGGAAGCCAGCGGCGGCAGCTTTTTGTAACAACGCCCGGCGTGAAAGCATCATGGCAGTCTCCTCTTGGCGCCTAAGCCCGCGGCGCGCCTGCGCCGCGGCGCACGTGCCACCTTGCTAGCAACAACCAAGCTCACGGTTACGCGTGTAAGCTAAAAGGCAGAGCGCAGGCAGCGCCGGGACTGGGCTTGGGAGGCAAGACAGCACCCTGCACCTGCGTTGCGCTGCTCATCACGCGTCGTCTGTCGCACCGGGAAGTCGCTCCGTGGTGCTGTCACTCCTGCTTATAGGCCTTCCGGCAGGCGGTGTCAAGCCGCGACTTACTGCAGCCGCAGCTTGGGATCGAGCACGTCGCGCAGGGCGTCACCAAGGAGGTTAAAGCCAAAGACGCTCAGGCTGATGGCCACTCCGGGAAAGATGACCAGCCAGGGCGCTTTCTGGGCATACTCGGCGGCCGAGACGGAGAGCATGCGCCCCCAAGAGGGGTAAGGCTCGGGGATGCCCAGGCCCAGAAAGCTCAGCGACGCCTCGACCAAAATGGCGCTGCCCAGCTGCGCGGTGGCCAGCACGATAAACGGCCCCAGGGTGTTGGGCAACACGTGGCGAAAGACGATGCGCAGCTGCGGCACGCCGATGGCGCGGGCCGCCTCGATGTAAGCCATCTCGCGAATCGACAGGGTGCTGGAGCGGATCACCCGCGCCGCGCGCGGGATGAGCGGGATGGAAATGGCGAGAATGGCGTTGTGGATGGCCGGTCCCAGTGCGGCCGACATCACCAGGGCCAGCACGAGCAAGGGCAGGGCCTGCATCATGTCAAGAAAGCGCTGCGTGATAAGGTCGGTGCGGCCGCCCAGGTAGCCGCTCCACAGCCCCACCATGCCGCCCACGATGGCGCCCAGCAGCGTCGAGCCCAGGCCCACCGCCAGCGACACCCGGGCACCGTAGACGATGCGGCTGTAAATGTCACGGCCCAGGTGGTCGGTGCCCAGCCAGAAAGCCGCCCCCGGGGGGCGCAGCGTCTGGGTGGCATGGGTGCGCGTCGGGTCATGGGTAGCCAGCCACTCGGCCCCTATCGCCGTCAGCACCAGCAGCAAGACGATGAGTCCCCCCGTGGCGCCCAGCGGCTTGCGCTGGAAGAAACGCTTGAGCTGCCGCAGCCAGCGGCGGCGGCGCCTTTCTTTAGCCGCTTGCGGGATTGCGGTGGGCAACCGCGAAGGACGCGTCAAGGAAGAAGTGTCACTCATAGCGCACCCGTGGATCAAGCCAGGCGTAGAGCACGTCGACGATCAGGTTGGTGGTGACCACCACGATGGCGATGAACATCACCAGGTTTTGCACCACCGGGTAGTCGCGCCACAAGATGGCCTCCACCAGGAAGCGGGCCACCCCGGGGAGGTTGAAGACGGTTTCCGTCACCACCAACCCGCCGATGAGAAAAGCAAACTCGATGCCGATTACCGTCACCACCGGCAGCAAGGCGTTTTTGAGGGCGTGGCGAAACACCACCGCCCGCTCGGGCAGCCCCTTGGCCCAGGCGGTGCGGATGTAGTCCTCGCGCAGCACTTCCAGCAGCGAGGAGCGGGTAATGCGCATGATGAGAGCCGAGCTGCGGTAGCCCACCGCCAGGGCCGGGAACAGAAACTGCAGCAGGTGGGCGCGCAGGTCCTCAAAAGGCGACACGTACAGCAGCGAGGGCATCCAGGCAAAGCCCTGCACCAGCAGCAAGATGATGAGCATGCCCAGCCAGAAAGCGGGCATCGACAGGCCGGCCAGGCTGAAGACGCGAAAGGCGTAGTCGATCCACGTGTCCTGGCGGATGGCGCTGATTACCCCCGCTGGCACGCCAATGAGCACGGTAACCACGATGGCCAGCAGCGCCAGTTCCACCGTCACCGGGATGCGCGGCCGGATGATTTCCCAGGCAGCGATGTCGTAGTGGTACGACTTGCCCAGGTCGCCGCGCAGCAAGTTGCCAAGCCACGACACGTACTGCACCACCAGCGGCCTGTCCAGCCCCAAGTCGCGCATGAGCAGCTGCTTGTCGGCAGGGTCAACGTAGCCCGCCGAGTCAAAGAGGATGTCGACGATGTTGCCCGGCGCCAGGCGCAAAAGGGCAAAGATGATCATCGACATCCCCAGCAGGGTCAGCACGCTGCCTGCCAGCCGTCGCAGCAAGTATGCGTGCACGCCTTTTCCCTTCTTGCTTGGCCGCAGGGCAAAAGCCCTGCGGCGCGGCGCTTACGTGGCCAGCCAGACTTCCTGCATGCGGCCGTAGTTGTAAATGCTCTGGTGGGGGACCAGATTCTTCACCTGCGGCCACATGGTGAAGTAGTCGATGCGCCAGCCCATGATGGGCCGCGCGCTCTCTTCCTGCAGGCGCTTGTCAATGGCGTGGACGAGCTGCCGCCGCTTGCTTACGTCGGAAAGCTGCGACTGCTCCAGGATGAAGGCGTCCACTTCGGGATTGCAGTAGCCGGGGTAGTTGCGCGGCGAGCCGCACTTGTAGTTTTCGAAGAAGTTGGCGTCAGGGTCGTCGGGGCCAATGCCGGTCAAGTTAGCGGCCAGCTCGTACTCCTTGCGCGTCACTTTGGGGTGCCAGACGCCGGTTTCCACTTGCTCCAGGGTGGCCTCGATGCCCACTTGCTTGAGCTGGTCGATAACAAAGCTGGCAAAGTCGACGTAAATGGCGATAGCGCGCGTCGACATGGTAACGCGCAGCGGGTTGCGCGGCCCGTAGCCCAGCTTGCCCAGGATCTGCCGCGCCTCCTCTTTTTGGGCCCGCGGGTCGCCGTAGCCCGGCAGCTTGGCCACTTCTTCTTCCGGCAGGCCCCACACCCCGTAAGGCCTGGGCAGCATGGCGGCCCCGGGCAAGGCGCCACCCTGGTGGACCGCTTGCACGTATGCTTTGCGGTCGATGGCCAGGTTGATGGCGAGGCGCAGTTCGGGGTTGTCAAAAGGCGAGCGCGTGAAGTTGATGAGGATGTTGTCGTTGACGTTCTGGCTGGTCTCGATGATCACCAGCTCCGGGTTGCTGCGGCGCAGGGTCTCGGCAATGGTCTTGGTGGTTTCGCCGGGAAAGGCGATGTCGACTTGCCGCGCCTGCAGTGCCGCGGTGCGCGTGGCGCGGTCCTTGATCATGAGGTAACGGATGCCGTCGAGGTAAGGTCGCCCCTCGATGAAGTAATCCGGGTTGCGCTCCAGCTCCAGCACCTCACCGCGGCGGTATTCTTTGAACCGGAAGGGGCCGGTCCCCACGCAGCGGGTGCGCAGCACCGAGGGCGGCACGTGCGCCGGGTAGATGGGCGAGTAGCCCGAAGCCAGCAGCACCAGCAGCGAGGGCTGTGGCCGCTGCAAGCGGAAAATCGCCGTCCAGGCATCCGGCGTGTCGATGCGTTCCACGTTCTCGTACCACAGCTTGCGCGGGTTGACGCGCAGGCGTGCCGTCATGCCTGGTGCTTCCCGCACCAGGTCGAAAGTGTACTGCACATCACGGGAAGTAAAGGGCTTGCCGTCGTGCCACTTGACGCCGCGGCGCAGGTGGAAGACGAGGCTGCGGCCCTCGTCCTGCCACTCCCAACTTTCGGCCAGCTCGCCGATGATGGTGTCGGCGCTTTCTTGCGGCTTAAGGGGATCAAAGAGCACCAGGTTGTTGTAGCAAGGCATGGCCGGCCACACGGTGGAGATGGTGGCCTCTTCGTGGATGCTCAGGCTGGGGGGATCGCCGCGGTGGGTGGCGTTGAGGATGCCACCATACTTGGGCGACTCTTGCGTGCTGGCGAGCACGGGGTACAGGGTGGCCACGGCCACGCTGCCGCCAACGGCGGTCTGCAGCAGCTGCCGGCGGGTCCACAGGGGTGTCTGGGTACGAATTTCCGCCGTGTTCATCGTTCCCTCGTCCCTCTTTTTGCAAACTTCGCTTCGCCCCACCACGGGGCCACATCGGTGTCGGTGTGGCACACAGTATACGCAACCTGGCGTGTGAGAAGCAAGCTACGCTTGCGGGCCCTGGGCCATGGCGAGAAAAGCGCGCAGGAAGTCCATCTCGGTGACAATGCCCACCAGGCGGTGATGCTCCACTACCGGCAGGCAGCCGAACTTGCGGTCGAGCAGCAAGCGCGCCGCCTGTACCACGTCGGTATCCGGGGTAACGGTAACCACCTCGCGGGTCATGCAGGTTTTTACCGGGGTGGTGTCGAGCTGGTAGGCGATTTCGCCCCGCGTCAGCGTGGTAGCCGGCGAGGGCATGGCCTCGCGCAGGTCGCGGTCGGTGACGATCCCCACCAGGCGCTTGCCGGAGACCACCGGCAAGTGGCGGATGCGCTTGTCGCGCATCAGGCGCCACGCCTGGGCCAGGGACATGTCGGGGGTAGCGGTGATGACGTTGGTTTGCATCATGTCGCCCACGCGCACGGTGCTTCTCCTTCTCGGGGAGGGTCTTCTTCTTGGCGGCGCTGGGGCCGCTTACGTGGTCGCCCGCTCTTCGGCCTGCAAGGCCTGCTGCAGCAGCTGCCACAAGCGGTGCAGGCTGAAAGGCTTTGGAATGCAGGCATAGGCGCCTTCCTGTTGCAGGCTCTGGTGCAGGGCCGGCGAGCCAAAAGGAGTCATCACCACCACCCGCGTGCGTGGTGAGGTCTGGCGGATGTACCGCAGCAGCTCGCGGCCGCTGTCCTGGGGCCAGAACAGGTCGGTGAGCACCACCGGGTAGTACTGCTGCGCGATGAGGCTGCGCGCTTCTGGCAAGCTGGTGGCCGCCGCAGTCATGAGCTGCTGGCGAGCGAGGAAGCGCTGCAACAGCGCCAGCATGTGGGCGTTGCCTTCGACGATGAGCAGGGAGGGCGGGGCATCCACCGCGAGTTCCTCCGCACCTGAGCGCTTCAGCTGACCCCTGGCCGCATGCATACGGCGTGCCAAAAAGGGATGCCTGGCGCCGCCAGGGGCTTGCCGGCCAATCCCCTTCCCGGCAAACCCCGCAGCGCGGACAACCCGTCCGCAGGCGTGACAATCTGTCGACAGAGAGACCGCCCTGCGGCGGAAAACTGGCACCGCTTTTGCACCCCTTGCGGGCAAAGTGCGCCGCACTGGCGCGCCTGGCGGTGAGCACGTTGCAGAGGAGCGGTTCCATGTACACAAAGATCCTCGTTCCCCTCGATGGCTCTGAAGTGGCAGAAGTGGCCTTGCCCCACGCTGTGGCATTGGCCAGAACCTTTGGTGCCGAGCTGGTCTTGCTGCGCGTGGCCCATGCCCCCTTTTCCCCCGGCCGCGACCCGCTTGAAGCCGAGCGGGCGGCGGTCGAAGAAAGCGAGCAGTACCTCGCAGAGGCAGCGCAGCGGCTGGCCGCACAGGGGGTGCCGGTGCGCACCGTGGTGCGCTACGGCAAGGCGGCCGAGGAGATCCTCGACCATGCGGCCACCGAGGGCATCTCCCTCATCGTCATGGCCACCCACGGGCGTAGTGGCGTGGGCCGCTGGCTGCTGGGCAGCACGGCAGAAAAAGTGGTGCGCGCTACCTCCCAGCCGGTGCTGTTGGTTCGCGCTGCTACGCCTCATGCCTCGCAGGTGTAGCAAAGCCGAGCCAGGAAGGCATCCGGCGCGGCCACCGCTCTTAAGTTGGCCGTGCGGCCGCTTCGTGCTGCTCGACATACGCCCGCAGCAAGTCGGTGACGGTGAGGATGCCCTCCAGGGTATGGTCGTCGCGCACCACCGGCAGGCAGCCAAACTTGCGCTCGAGGAAGATCCGCGCCGCTTCGGCCACCGGCGTCTCGGCCCGCACCGTCACCACCTCCCGCGTCATGAACTCCTGCACCTCTGCCTTGGCCAGCAGGTAAGTTAGCTCGTGCTCGGCCAGGTGCGGCTCGTCAGAAGGTTCAGCCTGGCGCACGTCGCGGTCGGTGATCACCCCCACCAGCTTGCCGTTCTCATCCACGACCGGCAGGTGGCGGATGCGGTGTTGGCGCATCCGCTCGTGCGCCACGTGCAGGCGCTCGTGCGGGGAAACGGTAATGGGTTGCGTGTGCATGTAATCTTTGACCAGCATCGCGAGTCCTCCACCCTGGGCGTTCCTCTCGTCTACGGCACTGCAAGGACAGTACCAGGCCGTTCTTTCACCCCACCCTTCCCCTGCCCTGCCCCCGTGGGGGTGCCAGGCTGACAGGGTGTCCAGGATGCGGACACCCTGTCAGCTTTGGGGAGCGGCCAGCGGGCAAGAGAGCGTCTCTGTTTCAACCAGCGGGAGGGCGGAGGTGAGGGGCTGGGGCTGCAGGCCGTAGCGGGCGAGCTCGGCTTGTCCCCAGGCAGCCAGCAAGGCGGCCAGAGCCTGGTAGAAAGGCAGCGGGCTGGCGGCCTGCAAGCGTGCTGCGAGGGCGGCGTACCAGCGTCCCAGGTGTTCCTGGAGGAAATCGCGCTGGGCCGCCACCGTCACGTCCACGGCCTCCGCCCTGCCCTGCTGCCGGGCCAGCGCCTCTTTGAGGGCGAGGATGCCCATGAACTCCAGCTCGTGGCCGATGGAGTCGGGCGGCTCCTGGGCGCGGCCGGCAGCGAGACCAAAAGCGCGGTAAAAGCCACTGACGTCGAGCAGCAGCGCTCCCTTGTCCTCGCGGCTATAAGAGCTCTCGCAGGGCGGCACTGCCACCGTGGTGGCAAAGAGGCGGTGGTAGGCGCCTTCTACCTCGGGCTGGGAACTTGCCGCCAACGCGGCCTGCAAGGCCTGCAAGGGCAGCCGCAGGGGCGAAGGCAGCGCCGCCGCGAGGAGTTCTTCGAGCAGGGCAGCCAGGGCTTGCAGGCGCTCTGGCGAAGGGTGGGCAAAGCCCAGGGCCAGCAGGCGGTAGACATCGGCGCGCAACAGCGGCTCAGCAGCGTTCATTGCGGCAGCTCCTCGAAAACCAGGGGCACCCACGGCGCGTAGTGCTTGCGCGCCCCCACGTTCTGCTGTCCCCCGTCCCACACGGCAAAGGCGATGACGCTGCGCAGGCCAGGGCCAAGCTGGGCATCGAGGGCGTCGTCGGTCACCAGGGGGCGGCTGATTACCACCTGCCACTGGCCGCCGGCCCAGACGCCGCGGCCCGTGGCGTTCTGCTTGGGCTGGCTGGTGAGGGTGCCAAAGCCTTCGGCCATGGCCTCTTCTACCGGCACGCGGCGGTCGAGAATGGAGACCGGGTTGCGCACGTAAGCGCCAGAGAGCTGCGCCAGCGCCTCCGGGGTTTTGAAGCTGCGCGCCGCCGGGTGGTGAGGGAACTCGCCCTCGGCGTATAGCGGCACCGGCGTGTCGGCAAAGAAGTAGAGGTCAACCCAGTAATTGGGGTGAAGAGAGGCCACGTCCTGGAAGCCTTGGTCGAGGTCCTCCTGCCAGATGGCCTTCCAGTGGATGATGTGCACGCGGCCGCCGGGGTGGCCCATCATGAACGAAGGGGGTGCTTGGTGGTCAAGGGGCAGCTCGATGGCCACGGCGTCGGTAAAGCGGTCGACGTCGATGCTGGCGTTGCGGGTGGCATCTGGCCAGCGCAGCAGGAAGGCCACCTGCGTGCCGTTGTGCAGGGCTTGCACTTCCAGCCAGGGCACCGAGGGCGCCGTCAGGCTGGGGGTGGTCACCGTCTGCGGCAGTAGCGTCACGCGCGTCACCGGCGCGCGCTGCCACAGCGCGGCCAGCGGATCCTGGGCTGGAAAGGCATCGGCGGGGACGTTGACGTAGCGCACCCGCACCTCGCTTTGGGCCAGGGCCAGGGACGCAAGGCTGAGGAGGCTAAGGAAAAGGAGCTTTCGCATGCTGCACCCTCCTAGGTGATGTTGTGCCGGTAGACGCCGCGCTCGGCATCGAAGTAGGGGCGGATGTACACGGGTTCCTGGAAGGGCACGCGCACCACCTCGCGGCCCGCCTCGTCGTAACCGATGGCCTGCTGGTCCTGCACTTTGTACGACGTCACGATGCGCGGCGTGTTGCCAAAGAGCAGCAGGGCTCCCAGCAGCTCCGGGTCGTCCTTGGCCGCCCGGTAGGCGGCGATTGCCGCATCGACGCCGGGGCCGAACATCTGCACCAGGAAATCGCGCGGCACGTGCACCGGCGGGATGTAGTAGACGTTGGGCTCGAGGCCAAACTGCGGGTAAAGCGGCAGGGCCACCTTGCGGACGTAGACCAGGTAGTCGATGGGGTTGTCGCGCCGCGGCGCTTCGGGAGCGCTGAGCCAGCCCTGCAGGCGGATCTTACCGATGCACGTCTGCACGCAGCGCGGCTGCTCGCCTTGCTCCACCAGGGGATAGCAGCCGATGCACTTTTCGGAGATGCGCGTCACCATGTTGAAGAAAACCCGCTTGTAGGGGCAGGCTTTGACGCACTCGCGGTAGCCGCGGCAGCGGCTCTGGTCGATGAGCACGATGCCGTCTTCCTGGCGCTTGTAGATGGCCTTGCGCGGGCAGGCGGCCAGGCAGGCGGGGTAAGTGCAGTGGTTGCAGATGCGCGCCAGGTAAAACATCCACACCTGGTGCACGCCTTGGAAGAAGGCCCCTTTTTCCACCAGGCCGGCGATGACGTCCTCGCCCAGGTTGGGCGAGGCGTAATCTTCTACCTCCGGGCGGTAGCCCAGCACGCGCTCCCCGGGCGGGGCAGCCTCGAAGACGGTCTTGCCCGTGTACGTCTCGCCCTCCCAGCTCTGCTCGCCCAGCAGCTCCAGGGTCTTGAGGTCCCAGCGCAGCGGGTAGCAGCCGTAAGGCTTGGTCTCGACGTTGTTCCAGAACATGACCTCCTGTCCCTTGCCCGAGGTCCAGGTGGTCTTGCAGGCCACGGTGCAAGTCTGGCACTCGATGCACTTGTTGGTATCGAAGACGTAGGCGATCTGGCGCTTGGGGCGCTGCCCCTCGTAGAGGTACGCCATGTCGCGCTTGAGCTGCCAGTTGTAGACGGTTGCCATGGGCTGCTCCTTTTTGTCAGGCTTTGACCCGCACGAAGCCGCCGCGCAGGAAGCGCTGCATGGCCTCGCTCTCGTACGTTGGTGTCAGCCCCAGAGCGGCCGGCCGCCACAGGCGCTCGCCGTGCACGCCGCCGGGTTCGGCGAAGCCGATCTTGACGAACGCCTCGCGCGGTGCCCCGGTGGGGCAGTGGACGTCGGGCACGAAGCCGGTGCCGATCACTTGCCCGAAGAGGCCCTTGCGCACCAGGCTGTCGGTCATTTGCGTTGGCTTCAGCCAGCCGCGGGTGCAGCTCTGATGGCTGCCGAAGCGGAAAATGGCCTGGTAGCCGGTTTCGGGGTTTTTGGCCAGCCCCGAGGGGTTGGTGAGATGGGCGTGGACGCTACCAAAGGTGGCGCCGTACATGTTGTGCCACATGCGCGTCACGCCGCGCGGCGTGCCCGGGTAGTAGCGGGCCCGGCACATGAGGCGCGCCACGCGGTAGGCGGCGTCGGTGGGCTTCCAGCCGCGGTAGGGCCGGTCCTCGGGGTCGGCGTCCACCCAGATGTAGTCGCCATCCTCGATGCCCAATTCTTTGGCGTCGAGGGGGTTGATGTCGAGGTAAGCCTCGGTGACAAACGGCTTTCGCGGGTCTTCGCGGTAAATGTCGCCAAAGGGCCCGAACCAGATGGCCACCACGTCGGTATCGATAGGCGTGGTGTGGGCGCTATGGCGGTACTTGGGGGTGTGGAAGATGAAGCGGTAGGCGGGGTCGTGGCGCCGCAGCGGGTGCTGCGTCCGGCGCACCTCGTGCCAGGCCTTGCGCACGTGCCGTGCTTGGCGCGTGTCGCCGCCCACGTCGTCTTCAGGCACGCCGTAGTCGGCCGGCGTCTTGGGGCGCAGAGCCTCGTGGGGTTTGGCGACGATGACGTTGGGCTCGTAGAAGGTCGAGTCGATGGGCTCGCGGAAGACCGGCAAGTTCTCGCCGCTGGCGATGAACTCCGGCTCCTCGCGGTAGAGCTCCACGCGGCCGGTCTTGGTGTACCACGGCTTGTCCTCGTAGGCCTGCTCCCAGCCGGCGATTTTGGGGTAGGTGCGCGACAGCAGCAGGGCGGGGATGCCCTCCTGGGCCTTGCGCTCCAGCGCCTCCAGGCGGTAGCCGCGGGTGGCGTTGCTGGCGTCGAGAATGCGCTGCAAGTAGCCCGTCCCCTGGTCCTGCCACACCCCTTGCCAGTAGTCGGCAAAGCGCCGGTCGCCGGTAAGGGCGGCAAAGGCCTTGCCCAGCCCGGCGGCCACTTCCAAGTCGGAGCGGGTGTTGAAGATGCGCGGCAGCGGCGTGCGCGGAAAGACGTAGAGGAAGGGGTTGGTCACCGAGATGGTGAGGTCGGGGTACTTGAACTCGGCCCAGCTGTCGACGGGAAAGACGACGTCGGCATACTCGCAGGAAGCGGTCCACCACCACTCGTTAACGGCAATGAACTCCACCTTGGGCAGCACGTTCATCACCGTGTCGTAGTGCCCCTTGGCGTTGCCGATAAGGGAGTTGCTGTTGGAGACGTGGATGGCCTTGGTGGGGGTGGGCAGGTGGGTCTGCCCGGTCAGCAGCGCCGTGCCCATGCGCAGCACGGTATCGCCGTGGTTGAAGTAGTGCACCGACTCGGGGGTGAAGTAACGCTTCACCTGCACCGGCTGCTGCGGCTCGGTGGCGATGGCAAAGGGGTCTTCGGCGATGTAGAGGGGCAGGCCACTGAAGAACGCGGCGCGGTAGTTGCCGGCGTAGCTGCCCACGTTGCCGCCCACCTTGCCGATGTTGCGCGTCAGCGCCGCCAGGAAAAAAACGGCGCGGTCCTTGAGGTCGTTGTTGAAGAACTGGTTGGGCCCCATGCCCATGGCAAACAGGGTTTGGTCTTTGTGGGCGGCAATTTCACGGGCGAGGTGGACGATGGCTGCTGCGGTGCCCAGGTGATCTCTTCCACCGTGGCTCGGGTCGAAGTTGTCGAGCACGTAGCTTTGCAGCAAGTCGAAAACCGGCCGCACCTCCACCTCTTGGCCGCCGTGGAGGGTGACGCGGAAGCGGCCCTCGAGGGCGGCGTCGATGCCTTTTTCGTCATAGGCCTTGCCGTAGTCGTCGCGGCTCAGGGGCACGGGGCGGCCGCGGCGCTGGTCCCAGACCACGAAGTCGCCCCAGGCCCTGGCGCAGGCGCACCGGCACAATAGGCGTGGCTTGCTGCAGGGGCGGCGGTGGCACCTGCCCCTCTTCCAGGACCTGGATGTAGCGGCGCAGCGGTGCCAGTTGGTAGTCGGCTTGTAAGTCACTGGGGCGCAACAGCTGCAGGGTGTCCAAGCGCACCAGAAGGGCAAGTCGGTATAGCGCTTGACGTACTCGGCGTCGTATAGCTTTTCCTTGAGCAGCACGTGGCAAAAGCCCAGGGCCAGGGCCGGCGTGGTGCCCGGGCGCACGATGAGCACCTCGTCGGCTTTGGAGGCGGTCGCGCTGTACTCGGCGCAATGACCACCACCTTGGTCCCTTTAAGACGGGCTTCGGTGAGCCAGTGGGCGTCGGGCATCTTGGTGGTGATCCAGTTCATGCCCCACACGATCACCAGACGGGCGTTTTCCACGGCCACCAGGTCCCAATCGACCGTCTGCTGGCCGGTGACCATGGGGTGGCCGGGGGGCAAGTCGGTGTGCCAGCTGTAGTTGTCCCAGCCGCGTGCCCCCAGGGCCTGCTCCGGCCCCACACCGCGCAGGTGGGCGTCGAGCAGGCGAGCATGTTGGCGAGGCGGTACTGGGCAAAGATGCGGGCAGCGCCCAGCGGCGGCATCCGCCGCGGAACTTGAGGGTCTGCACCCCGGCGCCGCGGGTGGCGGCAACCATGGCCTCGTCGTAGCCCTGCGCCGCAGCCGCGCCATGCCTTCCTCACCGCTGTAGGTCTCGGCGATGTTCATCAAGGCACGAGCGCTGAGGGCAAACGCCGTCTCCCAGTCGACTTTTACCCAGTGGTCTTGGCCGCGGCGGAAGTACTCGGCCGGCGGGCGGCCGCTGGCAGGATCGCGGGGAAAGCCGGCCTGCACCCACTCAAGAAAACCGCGGCGCACCATGGGGTACTTGCAGCGCCGGTCGCCGTAGAAGCGGCGCACCAGCGCCAGCCCCTTCTGGCAGCAGCGCGGATCCCAGCGGTGCGAAGCGCGGTTGCCGTAGAGGTCATCAGCTTGGCCGTACCCAAACGTGGGGGCGATGCGCACCGCCACGCCGTTTTTGACGTGGGCGCGCAGCAGGCAGTTGTGGGTGTCGTTGGGCGCGCAGAGAAAGACAAAGCTCGTATCGTAGCGGTACAAATCGCGGTAGACCCGCTCCCAGCCGCGGTTGGGGTAAGCGGCCAGGGGATTGGCCACGTCCACCGGGTGAAAGAAAGTGAAAAACTCGGCAAAGGCGCGCTCGTGCGCCAGCAGGGCACCGGCCGCCACCCCCAGACGCAGGAAGCTGCGGCGGCTAAGGCTGGACCCTTGATGTCTTTCCTGCATGGGCGGCTCCTTCTCCGCATGGCACGGGTAAGCCTATATCTTCTGACACGATAAGTATGGGCGCCGCTTCCTCGCTTGCCCATGCGACAGCCGCTTCATTTCACACTGGTGCACCTGCACTATTGACCAGCCGTTTGGTAGGCGATTGACTTTGCTGGCGGGCGGCGTATACTGGCGGCAGTGGCGCGCCGGAGCGCGCCGAGCTTCCCTTGCTGGAAGGAGACACGGGATGAAGGTGGGCATTGCCCTCAACATGCTGGCCGAGGAAGGCCGCTCCGACGCCGCGGTCTTTGCCGATCACCTGGCGCTGGGCGACCTTGCCGAGCCGCTTGGCTTCGACTCCCTCTTTGCCTTGGAGCACCACTTCACCGGCTATGCCATGTCGCCCTCGCCCACGCAGCTGCTTAGCTACTTTGCGGGCCGCACCAAGCGCCTCACCCTGGGGACGGCGGTGATTGTCTTGCCCTGGCACGACCCGGTGCGGGTGGCCGAGGAAATTGCCCTGCTCGATGTCCTCTGTGGCGGCCGCTGTCTCTTTGGCTTTGGCCGCGGTGCCGCCAGTGCCGAGTACGCCGGCTTTCGCGTGCCCATGGAAGAAGCGCGGCCGCGCTTTGTCGAGGCGGCGCAAATCGTCATCAAGGCCCTGACGCAGGAGGTCTTCGACTGGGACGGGGAGTTCTACAAGATTCCGCCCATTTCCATTCGCCCGCGCCCTATCTCGCATCCCGAGCGGCGTTTCTATGCCTCCTCGGTGAGCCCGGAGTCGGCCGAAATCATGGCCAAGCTCGGCTTTGGTGTGCTCATGATCATGCAAAACGAGTGGGCTGTGGCCGCCGCCGACATCCAGCGCTACCGCGAAATTGCCCTGAGCGTTGGCCACACGCCGCGGCCGCCCATCATCCTCACCAACGTCTCGGTGGCCGAAAGCCGCGCCGAGGCCCAGGAGCGGGCTTTCAAGTACCTGAGCCGCAAGTGGGATTCCATCGACAACCACTATCACTTTTCCGATGGCCACCTGGCAACGGTGAAGGGCTACGAGTTTTACGGCAAGATGGCCAAGACGTACGCCAAGCTCAAAGACGAGGCTTATCGCCAGAAGGCCACCGAGTTTTACGTGAAGATCCAGATCGTGGGCACGCCCGCCGACTGCCTCGAGCAGATTGCCGAGCTGCAGCGCCTCACCGGCACCGACCACCTGATTACCGAGTTTGCTTACGGCGGCATGCCGCACGAGGAAGCCGAGCTCAACATGCGCCTTTTTGCCGACCGCGTCCTGCCGGTGCTGCAGCGCGATCCGGCCTTTGCCGGAGGAACAGCAGCCCACGCCCCGGCCAAGGCGGCACCGCAAGGGGGGATTTTTGCCCCCGCCTGAGCGGCAGGGCGGTCGCGTGGAGGGGAGGATAGGCGATGACGCTCACGCAGATCCTCGAGCGCGCCGTACGCTATTTCCCGCAGCAGACGGCCTGCGTGGCCGGAGACGTGCGCCTTACGTACCGTGAGCTGCACGCCCGCGTCAACCGCCTGGCCAACGCGCTGCGCGGCTTGGGCGTGCAGCCGGGTGACCGCGTGGCGGTGCTCAGCGCCAACAGCCTGCCTTACCTCGAGCTTTACTACGCCACCGCCGCCCTGGGAGCGCCCATCGTGCCCCTCAACTTCCGCCTGGCGCCGGCAGAGTTGGCCTACATCCTGCAGGACTCCGGCAGCAGTGTGCTGGTGGTGGGCGAGGGGCACGAGGCGCTGGGCGCCGAGACCCTGCAGCGGCTCGAGGCGCGGCCGCGGCTCATCACCACCGCGCCGGCAGGGTGGGCGGGCGCGCAAGCCTACGAGGAGCTCCTGGCCCAGGCCAGCCCCGACTTTACCCCGGTGGCGGTGGCGGAGGACCACCTGGCCGGCCTCTTTTACACCAGCGGCACCACCGGCCATCCCAAGGGGGTCATGCTCAGCCACCGCAACCTGATGAGCAACGCTCTCCACTTCCTGGCCGCGGTGCAGGAAGAGGAAGGCGAGGTCTACCTCCACTGCTGCCCCATGTTTCACCTCGCCGATGGCCCCACCAGCCACCGCATCACCTGGCTGGGCGGCACCCACGTCATCCTCCCCGGCTTTGACGCCGAAGCGGTGCTGGAGGCCATCGCCCGCGAGCGCGTCACCTCGCTCCTTCTAGTGCCTACGATGATCAACTTTCTGGTCAATCACCCGCGGGTGACGCAGTACGACCTGAGCAGCCTGCGGCGCATCTGCTACGGCGCTTCTCCCATGCCGGTGGAGCTGCTGCGCCGCGCTGCCAAGGTGTTTGGCTGCCCCTTCATCCAGCTCTACGGCCTCACCGAGACCTCGCCCCTGCTCACCATGATGCACCCCAAGTACCTGGCCTTTGAGGGCGAGGAGGCCAAAGTGCGGCGCCTGGCTTCCTGCGGCCGCGCCGTGCCTGGGGTGGAGGTGCGGGTGGTCAACGCGCGCATGGAGGACGTGCAGCCCGGCGAGGTGGGAGAAATCGTGGCCCGCGGCCCCAACGTGATGCGCGGCTACTGGAACAAGCCCGAGGAGACGGCAGCGGCGTTTCGCGACGGCTGGTTCTGCACCGGCGACCTGGCCACGGTGGATGCCGAGCAGTTTATTTTCATCGTCGACCGCAAAAAGGACATGATCATCACCGGCGGCGAGAACGTCTATTCCACCGAAGTGGAAAACGTCCTCTACCAGCACCCGGCGGTCTTGGAAGCCGCGGTCATTGGCGTGCCCGACGAGCGTTGGGGCGAGGCGGTGCTGGCCCTGGTGGTGCTCAAGCCGGGCATGGCGGCCACGGAAGCAGAGCTCATCGCCCACTGCCGCGAGCGCATCGCCCACTACAAGTGCCCGCGCCGTGTGGAGTTCCGCAGCGAGCCCTTCCCCAAAAGCGGCTCGGGCAAGATCCTCAAGACGGTGCTGCGCGAGCCCTACTGGCAGGGCCACGAGCGCCGCGTGCACTAGAAACCCCGCGCCCGCCTAGCCCCTGGCACATGGCGGCATAAACGTCCGGTAAAGCACGTCGCGCACCTGCTCGGGCGGCAAGTGGTGGGCAGCCACGTAGGGCTGCACCTCGGCCAGAATGGCCTCCGGGTCACCCAGCAGGCGGTAGCGCTTGTAGACGTCGGGGTAGTCAAGGCCCAGCGCTTCGCCCAGCAAGCTGATGTAGTTGACCACCGCAAAGGGGTAGGCGGCCTCCTGGTGGCAGAGAACGCGGTGGCAGGAGTGGTAAATCGTGGCCAGCACCTCCACCCCGGCGGCGGCGGCCTGGCGAAAGACCTCGTCTAGGTGCTGCGCCCAGGCCTGCTGGCCAAGACGGCTGATGTACTTGGGGCTGCAGTGGCGCCCCAGCGCCGGCGGGTTGGCAATCTCGACGTACTGCAGGCCGGGAATGGCCTGCAGGATGGCGCGCGTGTGGGCCCAGTCCTGCTCGGGCTGGGGATGGCCGCAGTGGTAGTGCAAGGCCACTTTCTTCTCCACCCGGCGCACGAAGGAAAGGCGATCGAGATGTCTGGCCACAAAGGCGGTGAAGTGCTCGTAGGGGAAGCCGATCGTCTGCTCCTGACTGACCACCTCGTCGAAGTGCTCAAGGCAGGAAGGGCACCAGATGAGGACGTGCTCAGGGGCGTAAGCGCCAACGTGGCGCAGGCTGCTGGCGGCGTAGTGGCGGGCCGCCTCGCGCTTGCCTTGTAGGTAGTGGACGATCCCGCAGCAGTAAGCCGGACCGCCCACGGCGTGGAAGTCAAAGCCCATGGCCCGCAGCACCGCCGCCGCGGTCTTGGCCAGGTGGGCGGTGCGCAACACGTTGCAGCCAAGGTAAAGCAGCAGCGCCTTGCGCTCTGGCTGCTGCGGCGGCTGCGCCTCGTAGGGTTGCTCGCCGGGAAAACACTGCAAGGCGGCCAGTAGCCGGATGTCGCGGAAGTACTGCGCCAGGGATTCTGCCATCGCGGCCCTCCTCTTTGCTGCTTGCCAGCATAGCACTGCCGGCGCAGAAGCACAAGGGCAATGACAAGCGGCTTGTGCTGGCCGTGTCACGGCTGTACACTCTGCCCAGCACGGAACCGGAGAGAGACCATGGAGACTGCCACGGAGAGAGAGAGGCAGCTCATGGAAGAGCTGGCGGCACTTCGCCGGCGGGTGCAAGAGCTAGAGGCCGCGGTGGCAGCGCACGCCCATGCTCAGGAAGCCTTGCAAGAGTACAAGGCCCTTTACGAGATCCTCTTTGAGCACTCCAACGACCCTATGCTCATGCTGTCGCTCGACGGCATCTTTCTGCGTGTCAATCGGGCGATGGCCGACATGCTGGGCTGGCCGCGGGAGGCCCTGATCGGGCGCCACTACGGGCTGGTAGCCACCGAGGCGTCTCTGCGGCAGTGGGACGAGCGCACCCGCCGTGCCCTGGCCGGCGAGCGCTTGCCGCGCATTTTCGAGTCCGAGATCCGGCGCCGGAACGGGCAAGTGGTGCCCATTGAGTGCCGCACCGGCTTCGTTCGCGACGCCAGCGGCCGGCCGGTGGGCATTCACGGCACCTACCGGGACATCCGCGCCCGCCGGCGGCTTGAGGCCCAGCTGCGCCAGGCGCAGAAACTGCAAGCCATCGGTACCCTGGCCGGTGGCATTGCCCACGATTTTAACAACATCCTGGCGGCGATCCTCGGCTACACTGAGCTGGCCCTCTACGACTTGCCCTCGGCGAGTCCGGCACGGCGCAGCATGGAGGAAGTGCTCGCTGCGGGCAAGCGGGCCCGCGACCTGATCCGCCAGATCTTGACTTTCAGCCGCCAGGGCTCGCAGAAGCGCGAACCGGTGTCGCTCGCCACCCTCGTGCAAGAAGTCCTCACCCTGCTGCGTGCCTCACTGCCGGCGACGGTCGCCATTCGCCAGCACCTGGCCCCGGATGCCGGCACCGTACTCGCCGATCCTACGCAGCTGCACCAGGTGCTGCTGAACCTCTGTACCAATGCCGAGCACGCCATGCGCCCGGGGGGCGGCGTGCTGGAGGTGGAAGTGGACGCCGTGGCGTTGCCTGCCAGCCCGCCGCCGGAGCTGGCCGAGCTGCCGCCGGGTTCGTACGTGCGCCTACGCGTACGCGACACCGGGCACGGCATGCCGCCGGAGGTGAAGGAACGCCTTTTCGAGCCGTTTTTCACCACCAAAGGGCCGGGAGAGGGCACCGGCATGGGCCTGGCGGTGGTGCACGGCATCGTCACCAGCCACGGCGGCGCCATCACCGTGGAAAGTGCGCCGGGCGCCGGCACGACGTTCACCGTTTACTTGCCGCGCCATGCCGCGCCGCCTGCGGTGGCCACCCCACCAGAAGTCTCGCCAGCGGGCCAGGGCTGCGTGCTGCTCGTCGACGACGAAGCGGCCATCGTCGACATCGCCCAGCGCCTCCTGGCCCAGCTCGGCTATACGGTGGAAGCCTACACCAGTGGCGCGGAAGCGCTGGCGGCCTTCCGTGCCGCCCCGCAACGCTTTGACCTGGTGATTACCGATCAGACCATGCCGGAGATGACCGGCGTGGCGCTCATCGAGGCCCTGCGTCGCCTGCGGCCCGATGTCCCGGTGATTCTCTGTACCGGCTTTAGCCACATCGTCGATGCCACGCAGGCGCAGCAGCTCGGTATCTCGGCTTTTCTCTATAAGCCTTTGACGGGGCAGGAGTTGGGGCAAGTGGTCCAGCAGGTGTTGCAGCGCCGCGCCGGCGGCGTCTAGCCAGGCAAGAGACCACCGGTCTGCCCTCTGCGTCTGTGCCCGAGGAAGGAGGCATGCCGCTTTCCCGCCGTCGCCTGCTGGGGCTGGCTGTCACGCTGCTTCCCATGGTGGCGGTGCGCCCGCTTGCCCTTGGCCCTCTCCTGCGCCATCTGCTCTTTGCTCCCCGCGGCGAAACCCGTCCGCCCAAGCCACTGCCTCCTAATCCCTTTACCGCCGAGGGCAAAAGCCTGGTAGCCCTCGTGCGGGGCGCCCCGGTAGCGCAGCTGCTGCGCGAGGGCCTGACGCTTCTGGGCGGCCTGGAGCGCCTGCCGGTGGCCGGCAAGACGGTGCTGGTAAAGCCCAACGTCGTGGCCGACGATCCCCCCCCCACCACCACCAGCCCCGAGCTGGTGGCAGCGGTGGTGCAACTGCTTTACGCGGCAGGGGCGGCCAGGGTGGTAGTGGGCGAGCGCTCGGCCATTCTCACCTTGCCCACCAGGGACAACCTGGAGCGCACCGGCGTGGCCCACGCCGCTCGCGAGGCTGGGGCCGAAGTGATAGCTTTTGAGGAGGCGGCGTGGGTGCGGGTAGCGCCGCCACAGGCGGTACACGTGCCCCAGTACTACGTGGCGCAAGCAGCTTACGACGCCGACGTACTGATCAACCTGCCGGTGCTCAAGACGCACCGCTCTGCCAGCTACACCCTCAGCCTCAAGAACCTGGTGGGCCTCGTCCACCCCCGCTACACCCCCTGGGTGGTGGACCGCGCGGCCTGGGAGGAAGTCATCGCCGAGCTCAACCTGGCCGTACACCCCCATCTCACCATTGTGGATGCCACCCGCGTCATGGTCGCTGGCGGCCCCTGGCACGGTCCTACCGTGGCCCCCGGCCTGCTGCTGCTAGGGGGCGACCGCATTGCCGTAGACGTGGTGGGGCTGGGGCTGCTCAAGCACTTTGGGCAGTGGCCGCCGGTGGCCGGCAAAGGGGTGTGGGAGCAACGGCAGATCCGGCGGGCCGTGGCCTTGGGCCTGGGAGCTGGCGACAAGACGCAAGTGGCCTTGCGGGCGCCAACAGCCACAGACGCGACGCTGGCCCGCCTGCTGGCCGCTATCGAGCATCACGTGTTTGGCTGAGCTCCCGTTGGAGGGGAAAGTGGCAAAAGCCGCAGGCAGATAGAAGTCCTCGCCTCGGCTCTACAGCAACCCCAAGAGCTTTTGCATGAGGCTGTAGATCACCGGCGCCGCCAGCAACAGCGTAAGAAGCCAGCGCGTCTGGGAGGTCATCGACTTCTGCATGTCGAAGAGGCGCCCTTCCATTCGCTCGAAGCGCCCTTCTAGACGCTCGAGGCGCCCTTCGATCGCCGCAAAACGCGCGTTGACGTCCTGGCGGAACTGGCTGAGCTCGGCGCGGATTTCCTGGCGGAACTTCTCGTTTTCGCTTTTGATTTCCTGGCGGAAGGCCTCGTTTTCTTGGCGGAACTGGCTGAACTCGGCGCGGATTTCCTGGCGGAATTTTTCGTTTTCGCTTTTGATTTCCTGGCGGAAGGCCTCGTTTTCCTGGCGAAGCTGGCCGAGCTCAGCGCGGATTTCCTGCCGGAACTTCTCGTTTTCGCTTTTGATTTCCTGGCGGAAGGCCTCGTTTTCCTGGCGGAACTGGCTGAACTCGGCGCGGATTTCCTGGCGGAAGGCCTCGTTTTCCTGGCGAAGCTGGCCGAGCTCAGCGCGGATTTCCTGCCGGAACTTCTCGTTTTCGCTTTTGATTTCCTGGCGGAAGGCCTCGTTTTCCTGGCGGAACTGGCTGAGCTCGGCGCGGATTTCCTGGCGGAATTTTTCATTTTCGCTTTTGATTTCCTGGCGGAACTGGTTGAACTCAGCCCGAATTGCGGCCTGAAAGTCTTTTATGTCTTCGCGATACATCTCGACGGCGCGCTCGAGGCCGTCGAGGCGGCCCTCGATCCGCGCTTGCTGCTCGCCAAGGCGGCGTACCTCCACCAGCAGCTCTCGCTGTTGTTCCAGGATCCGCTCATCGACTACCGAACGGATAAAGCGGGCGAGCTCTTCTGGGGTTTCTGGCATTCGTTCTGCCAGCGGCATGGTCTTCTCCCGCCAAATAGCGACCCTCTGCCCCGAGTTCCCTGCCCTCTTCCTTGGGCGCAGGCCCCACAGGGGCAAGCAGAGGGAGGCCTTCGCAGAGACAGTCTGCATTGTAGTGTTGCCTTTGGCGGCGCGCAACGCCAAAATTCCGATGAGGTTCGTCTTGCCCTGGGATGCCCTGGTCTTTGGCCAAAGCGCTTTGTGCTGGACGGGCGCACCGATCTCTACTATGCTGGCGGCCGTGGTGCGGGCGCTCTGCATGAGGAGAAGAGGCCATGGACGACGAGAGGCTGCAAGCACTGGCCGCAGCGCAGCGGCGCTGGGAGCAGGAGCGGCTCGCGCCGGCACTCGCCAAAGGCGAGCGCCAGCGCCTGCCCACGGCCGTGGCGCAGAAGCCGCTGTACACGCCGCTGGATACGGCAGGGCATGACTACCTGCGCGCGCTGGGCTTCCCCGGCGAGTATCCCTACACGCGGGGCATTTACCCCTCGATGTACCTGGGGCGGCTCTGGACCATGCGGCAGTATGCCGGGTTTGGCACGCCGGCCGAGACCCACGCGCGCTTTCGCTACCTGCTACAACAAGGGCAGCGTGGGCTGCTGGTGGCGTTCGACTTGCCGACGCAGCTGGGGCTGGACTCCGACGACCCGCGGGCCCAGGGAGAAGTGGGGGTGGTGGGGGTGGCCGTCGATTCCCTGTACGACATGGAGACCATCTTCCGCGGCTTGCCCCTGGAGCAAGCCAGTCCCTCGCTGACCATGAACGCCGCCGCCACCGTGGCCCTGGCCATGTACGTGGTGGTGGCCGAGCGCGAGGGCTTAGAGCCGGCACGCCTCACCGGCACCACGCAGAACGACATTCTTAAAGAGTTCATCGCCCGCGGTACATACATTTTTCCGCCACGGCCGTCGCTGCGCCTGACCGTGGACCTGATCGAGTACTGCGTGCGCCACTTGCCGCGCTGGAACTTCATCAACATCTGCGGCTATCACCTGCGCGAGGCCGGAGCCACCCTGGTGCAGGAGGTGGCCTTTGCCCTGGCCAATGCCATCACTTACATCGAGGCTTGCCTGGCACGCGGCCTCGACATCGACGCCTTTGCCCCGCGCCTGGCTTTCAATTTCAGCGTCACTTGCGAGCTTTTCCCGGAAGCGGCCAAGTTCCGTGCCGCACGCCGTCTGTGGGCGCGCCTCTTGCGGGAGCGCTTCGGCGCCCGGCTGCCCGCTTCCTGGGCCTGGCGCGTTGGCGCCGGCTCGGCCGGCAGCACCCTTACCGCGCAGCAGCCCGAAAACAATGTGGTGCGCGTCACCTTGCAGGCTCTGGCCGCCATCTTGGGTGGCGTGCAGTCTTTTCATACCGCCGCCTACGACGAGGCCCTGGCCCTGCCTTCGGCGCACTCCGCCTTGCTGGCCCTGCGCACCCAGCAGATCCTGGCCTGCGAAAGCGGCGTGGCCGAAGTCATCGATCCCCTGGGCGGCTCTTACTACGTCGAGCGCCTCACCGACCAGATCGAGGAAGAAGTGCAGCGGCAGCTCTCTCACATCGAGGCGCGCGGCGGCATGCTGACCGGCATCGAGCAGGGCTGGGTGCAGCACGACATCGCCCAGGCAGCCTACGCCTACCAGCGCCAGCTCGACAGCGGGGAGCGGCCGCTGGTGGGGGTTAACTGCTTTGCCGACCCCACGCCGGTGTGCGTTGCCCTCCACCGGCCGCGGCCAGAAGTGGTGCAGGAGCAAGTCATGCGCTTGCAGAAGCTGCGCCAGGAACGCGACAACGACCGGGTGGCGCGGGCGCTCAAGGCGCTGGCCCAGGAAGCCCGCGGCAGCGGCAACCTCATGTACCCCATCCTGGAAGCGGTGCGTGCCTACGCCACCATCGGCGAGATCTGCGGCGTGCTGCGCGGCGTCTTTGGCGAGTATCGGCCGCAGCCACAGGTTTAGCGACACAGGAGGCCCCCCATGCAGCGCAGCGAGCGGCGTCTCTTGACCACCCACGTGGGCAGCCTGCCCCGTCCACCGGCGTTGGCCGACCTCCTCATCCGCCAGGAGCAGGGAGAAGCCATCGCCACCGAAGAGCGCGACCGGCTGGTGGCGGCTGCCGTGGCACACGTGGTACAGAAGCAGCTAGAGGTGGGGATTGACATCGGTAACGACGGTGAGCAGCCCCGGGTGGGCTTCCAGACCTACGTGGCGCAGCGCATGCAAGGCTTTGGCGGGGAGAGTGCCCGCCCGCGACCGCGCGACTGGGTGGCGTTCCCCGACTACGCTGCCCTGCTGCAAGCACGGCGGCGGCACACGGCCAAGATCTTCAATGCCCCGCAGGCCATTGCCGAGGTGGTCTATACCGACTTGAGCGCCGCGACCGCGGAATGCGACCTCTTCCTTCAGTGCTGTGCCGCCCAGCCCCAAGCCTTCGTCGAGGGCTTCATGACCGCCGCCTCGCCGGGCATTATCGCTACCACGCTGCTCAATGCCTACTACGACTCGCACGAGCGCTACGTCTTTGCTCTGGCTCGCGAAATGCAAAAAGAATACGAGCTAATCCATGCCAAGGGACTGCTGTTGCAAATCGACGCCCCCGACCTGGCCATGGAACGCACCTACCTCTTCCAGCATCTCTCACTGCGAGAGTTTTTGGACGTCGTCGAGCTGCACATTGCCGCCCTCAACACCGCGCTGGCCAACATTCCGCCCGCGTGCATCCGGTTGCACGTCTGCTGGGGCAACTACGACGGACCCCACGTGCACGACGTGCCCTTGGAAGCCATCCTGCCTTTGCTGTACCAGGCGCGGGTCGGCGCGCTGTCCATCCCACTGGCCAATCCCCGCCACCAGCACGAATACCGCCTCTTCAAGACATACCCACTGCCCGACGACATGCTGCTGCTTGCCGGGGTGATCGATTCCACGGTGAACTACGTCGAGCATCCCGAGGTGGTGGCCGAGCGTCTGCTCCGCATCGTTGAGGCGGTGGGCGACCGCGAGCGTGTCATTGCCTGCACCGACTGCGGTTTTAGCACATTTGCCGGCTCTACCCTGGTGGCCGAGAGCGTGGTGTGGGCCAAGCTGTGGGCCTTGCGCCAGGGGGCCGATCTGGCCAGCGCGCGCCTGTGGGGATAAGCCACTAGGCTAGCGCGCACCGCCGCCGTTTTCCTCGGCGAATCACCCTGGCCACAGGGCCCGCAGCCGGTGTAGAAGCTCCGGTGGCTGCCGGGGTGCCACCAAGATGGCGTCGTCAAAGCCTAGGTCGGCCAGACGCTGCAACCGTTCTCGGGCTGCGGCGGGGGCACAGCGCAGGTGAAAGGGGGCGTCGTCGGCCAGCGCTTCGGTAGGGGCACTGAGGTCGACGGCAAGGTTGGTGACCACGGCGCGTGTGCCTCCCGCGGCACGGTAGCGGGCAATGCCTTCTTTGAGGGCAGTAAAGCTGGTCATCGCTGCCGAGGCAATCCACCCGTCAAACTCTCGCGCTGCCCGTGGAATCCAGGTTTTACCCCGCCAGCTGCCAATCAGCACCGGCGGCCCGCCGCGTACCGTGGACCAAGGCGTCAGGTTGGCCGCTCCTACCTGTTCGCCTCGCCACAAGCGGCGCATGAGCACCACGGCGTCCTCAAACAAGCGCATGCGTTGCTCGTAAGGCACGCCAACGGCATCGAAGTCGGCACGCGTCGAGCCGGCACCGACGCCCAGCAGCAGGCGTCCCTGACAGAGGAGGTGCGCGGTAAGGACACGGTGGGCCAGTTCCACCGGCCGCCGCAGCGGAACCTGTATGACACAGGTCCCCACAGTAATGTGGCGCGTTACCGTCGCGGCGGCCGACACCGCCAGCAGGGGATCGGGCAGCAGGAAGCCGCGCCCAATGGCGTCAAAGCACCACAGGCTGTCAAACCCCGCCGCTTCGATCTGCCGTGCGGCTTCCAGCAGCGCCGCACCCGTCAGCTCACTCCCATCGGGGCACAGGGTCGGAAGGGCAATGCCCAGGCGCATCGCGGTTCCTTTCCCAGATGCCTTGCCCCTTACTGGGTCCAGTAGGGCTTGGCCACCGCCATCTCGGGCGGATAGACGGTCACGGGCACGCTGTTTTGCCACTGAAAGACCACCACCGGGGCGCCGGCACGGCGGCCGTTGGCTTCAAACTTGACACGGCCGCCAGGGAAGTAGTGCGCGGGGCCGCTGGTGGTGTCCATTTCCCGAATGGCCTGCGCCACCGCGTCGCGCTCGGCGACCCCGGCTCTCTCCAGCGCCTCCTTCAAGATCCACACCGCACCGTAAAGCGACAGGCTGTCCTGGGTCATCCACGGCTCGCCGGTGCGCTCGCGAAACGCCGCCACCAGCGCCTCGTGCCCTTTGCCCGGCCAGTTGGCAACGATGCTCAGCAGCCCCTCGAGCAGCTCGGGGCCAACCGTTTGCAGCAGCTCCGGCACGCCCAGATGGGCGCCGTTGCCAATGCGGGGCAGGCGCCGCGCCGTAAGGCCAAACTCGTTGAGCTTCTGCAGAATCAGGGTGTCGTCGGGAACGCTGGTGGCCAGCAGGAGTAGAAAATCCGGCCTCGCAGAGCGCACTTTTTGCACCAGCGGCGTGGCGTCCGACAGGGGTGGCGTAAAGATCTCGTCCACCAGCAGCTTGACCCCCAGGCGCTCGAAGCCGCCTTCGCGCATGGGCTTGGCAAAGCTCAGGGGCGCCGCGGTGTTGTCGGAAATGATCGCAGCGGTGCGGGGACGCCGGCCGGTGGCGCTTTCCGCCAGGTCAAGCAGGGTAGGCAAGGCGTTGCGCGCCTGCGTGCCGCCTGTGGGCGAGGTCTGAAACACATAGCGAAAGCCCCGCTCGGTGATCAGGTCCGAGTACGACAAGGTGATCCACGGCAGCCGGGCACGCTCGGTGACTTCGGTAACCGCCAGGGTAAAGGAGCTGAGCCAGGCCCCCATGCCGCCCACCAGATCTGGCTCTTGCGCCACCAGGCGCTGGGCGGCGTTTTTCGCTTTTTCTGCCGAGTCCCCAGCGTCCTGGATCACCAGCCGCAGCCTGGCGCCACCCAGGGACTGAATACCGCCTTGGGCATTGATGGTGTCCACAGCCATCTCGGCACCCAGGCGCATCAGGGCCCCCTGGCGAGCCCAGGGGCCAGAGAGCGGACCAATAAGGGCAATTTTCACTTCAGCCGGCTGGGCCAGTGCAGCGCCGGCCAAGCCAAGCAGGACGAGCACGGCCAACCCCCAGGCAAGGGCGCGTTGCAGCAGGGAATGCGTCATCGCGGCGTTCCTCCCTCAAAGCCCCGGAGCACGGCGGCCGGGGCAGGTCGACAATCACATGCCCAAGTACGCCTGGCGCACGCGTGCATCGGCCAGCAACGTCTCCCTCGAGCCTTCCAGCACGATACGCCCGGTGTCGAGAACATACCCGTGATCGCACAGCTCCAGCGCCTCAGCAGCGCGCTGCTCGACCAGCAGCACGGTGACGCCGTCGCGGTGATGGATGTCGCGAATGCAGGCAAAAATTGCTTCCACCAGCGCCGGGGCCAGTCCCATCGAGGGCTCGTCAAGCAGGAGCAGCTCGGGTGCGGCCGCCAGCCCGCGGGCAATGGCCAGCATCTGCTGCTCCCCGCCCGACAGCGTCCCGGCCAGTTGGTGGCGCCGCTCGACGAGCACGGGAAAGAGCTCCTCAATGCGCCGCCGATTCTCCGCCCAGCGCGCCCGGGGGCCCCGCGGCGACAACGCCCCCATTTCCAGGTTTTCCAGCACCGTCAGGCTGCGAAACACCTTGCGCCCCTCAGGCACGTGGGCAATGCCCAGCTGCGCCCGTTGCGCCGGCGGCAAGCGCTGCAAATCCTGCCCCTGGTAGCGGATCTTCCCGCCTGCCAGGGGGACAGTGCCCGAGATGGCCTTAAATAGCGTCGTCTTGCCCGCCCCGTTGGGCCCCACCAGGGTGACAAACTCCCCCTGCCGCACCGTCAGCGAGACGCCGCGCAAGGCCTGCAACCCGCCGTAGCTGACGTAGAGCCCCTCAATGTCCAGCATGATCGGCCCACTTGCGTCCGAGGTACGCCTCGACCACCGCCCGGTCCTGTACCACCTGCTCGGGCTCACCGGTGGCAATGACGCGGCCATGGTCGAGCACCACAAAGCGGTCGACGAGGCGAACCATGGCCTGCATGGTGTGTTCGATGATGACGATGGTGATGCCCTCCTGGCGCAGCTGGGAAATGACCTGCAGCAGGTGGTCCATTTCCTGGTGCCCCAGCCCGGCCAGGGTCTCGTCGAGAAGCAGCAGCTGCGGCTGCGACGCCAGAGCCCGCGCCAGTTCCATGAGGCGCAGCTGCACGTTGGTGAGGCCGTCCGCCCGCCGCTGCGCCAGCGCCGCCAGGCCGACCCGCGCCAGGGCCTGGTGCGCCAGGGCCACCGCTTCGGCATCGTCGCGCGTGGCAGCAAACGCCCCCACCACCACGTTCTGGAGTACCGTCATGCGGGGAAAGGGACGCACCACCTGAAACGTGCGTCCTACCCCGAGGCGACACACGGCATGGGGCTTGAGCCCCACCAGGTCGTGGCCGCGCAGGCGAATGCGGCCGCGATCGGGCGGTATGAAGCCGTTGATCACGTTGAACAGCGTCGTTTTGCCGGCACCGTTGGGGCCGATAATACCGAGAATTTCCCTCTCTGCGACGCAGAAGCTCACCGCGTCGAGCGCCTGCAACCCCCCGAAGGCCTTGCTCACGCCGTCGAGCTGCAAAAGCGGCGGATCGTCGCCCGCCGCGCTTACGTTGGTCCTGGCCGGCACGGCCACCACCCGCGCCGGCTGGCCAAGCTCTTGGGCCTCCCCGGGGGCGGCCCCGCCGCCCCAGACGGTCGCGCAGACTCCAGTAGAGGCCCTCTGGCGCCAGCAAGATGACACCGATGATCCCCAGGCCAAACACCACCCCTTGAATGCCCGGGATGAGGTGGCCAAACTCGGCATGCAGGATCTCGGCCAGCGGAATCAGCACGCAGGCGCCAATCACCGGCCCCCACAGGGTCCCCTACGCCGCCAAAGAGGGTAACCACCAGGGCCTGCGCCGAGGCCAGCAGGCCAAAGACCGTCTGCGGTGTCACCACCAGCAGCACCACGGCATACAGTCCGCCGGCGGTGGCCGCGGGTGGCGCCGCTCAGAACGATGGCCGCCATTTTCCAGCGCAGCGTGGCAATGCCCGCCGCTTCCGCCGCCGGCTCGTTCTGCTTGATGGCCAGCAGCGACAGGCCAAAGCGCGAGCGTTCGATGCGCAGCGACACCAGCATGGCGGCAACGAGCAACACCAGGGCGAGCAGCACGTAGAGGCGCTGGTCGTGAAACTGCATGTAAAGGGCGGGATGCTCGCGCTGCATGGGCAGCGGCACTTCCTGATAGCCGAGCCACTCAAAGACGTAAAGCAAAGCCAGAGGATAGGCCAGCATGGCCAAGGCAAAGTAATGGCCGCGGAGGCGAAACGTGGGCAGGCCGATGAGGACCGCCGCCAGGGCCCCTACCAGCGCCCCTAGCGGGATGCCCAGCCACGGCGTAAGGCCCCCATGCACCAGCGCTAGGGTCACCGTGTACGCCCCCAGGCCAAAGAACGCCGCGTGGCCAAACGATACCAGGCCGCCGTAGCCACTCAGCATGTTCCACGCCAGCCCCATGACCGCCCAGATCAGCACCAGGGTCATGATCAGCTGGTAGTAGGCGTTGCGAATGGCGACGGTCACCGCGAGGTAAACGGCGGCAAAGGCGAAAATGATCAGCACCTGCCGCCACGCGCTGCCCTGTTGCATTTACGTGCGCTCCGCGCTGCGGCCAAACAGTCCCTGGGGGCGCAGCATGACGATGAGGAGAAAGACGACGAAAATCGCCGTGTTCTGTAGCTGTGTGGGCAACACCAGCACCGACAGCTGCTGCACAAAGCCAATGGTAAGGCCGCCGAGGAATGCTCCCAGCGTGCTGCCCATGCCTCCCAGCACCACCCCGGCGTACATGATGATGACAAACTCCAGGCCCACATAAGGCTGGAACGGGTAATACGTTCCCACCAGGCCGCCGGCCACCGCGGTGATGCCCACCCCCAGGGCAAAGGCCAGGCGGTGGGCGCGGTCAACGTCGATGCCCATGTAAGTTGCCGCCTCGGGATCGTCCGCGGCGGCGCGCAGCGCCTTGCCCAGGCGCGTGCGGTTCATGAACAGGAAAAGCCCCACCAGGACGGCCACCGCCACCAGGCAGCTGTATGTGCGTGCCTGGTTGACGAACACCGAGCCGTAGTCGCCAAAGAATGGGCCGATTTCCCAGGCGCGCGAGGCCAGCGGCGTGCGTACCAGCTGCGGCGTGGAGCCAAAGACGATAAGGCCGCCGTTTTGGATCACCAGCGAGATGCCCAGGGTGAGGATGAGCTGCGCGTAGTGGCCTTCGGCTTCGGCAGCCACCACGCGAATCCCGGTGACCCGCGTGAGGAGGGCGCGGTGCAAGGCGTAGCCCACCACGAACACCACCGGCCCCGGCCAGACAAGCCCCCACAAAGGGCCCAAAGCCGGCCCCCAGAAGGGTCAGGAGCCCCAGGCCAACCACCAGGTAGTAGGCCACGTACATCCCCAGCATGAGGAAGTCGCCCTGGGCAAAGTTGATGACGCGCATGACGCCAAAAATGAGCCCCAGCCCCACGCACATCAGGCCGTAGAGGCTGCCTACCTGGAAGCCGGCTACCAGGGACTGCAGGAAGTTTTCCAAGAAGATCTGCGTGGCCGTCACCGCCTTCCCTCTTGCCGCATCGCCTGCCCGCCGGCAGCAGCGGCCTAATATATCTCAGGACCCTCTCTAAAGCAAGGGTTGAAGCCGCCTTTTGCCGGCAGCGGGCTTCATCCCAAGCAAGCTTGCCCTTCTCCTGTCTCCTGCCCGCAGAGGATGGCCACGCACTGCTCGACTGCGGCCTCGGCCTTGGCGCGCAGTTCCTCGTCGGTGTTGTCGCTGATGGGATGGGCGATGACGGCCACGGGGTAGGCGGGCAGGTCCTGCAGGCGGGCCATCGCTCGCGCCGTCTCCACAAAGCGGTCGGTAATGATAGCGACTCCCGGCAGGGGCCCATCTTCTCGGCGGCAATGGCGTCGTGCACACTGCACGACGAGCAGCTGCCTCAGTCACCCACCGCAGCAATAAGGGCGTCGCAGCCGCGAAAGTCGGCGATCACTTCTGGGGGGGCGGGGCGGCTGAAGTCCGGCTTGCGGCGGCGCACCACCCCGCGCACCAGGTAACGGGCACGCAGGAGGGCTTCGAGGTGATCCAGAAAGCGGGCCACGTTGCGCTTGCCGTTGTCGAGCAAGCCAATGGTCGCTCCTTCGAGGCGCGGCAGCCGGGGCGCCAGGCACGCCTGGGCCATCTCGTCTGAAGAAGTGGGGTCGAGGACACGCAGGCTCATGGGCTTTCTCCTCTTTGGGGGGAAGGAGCAATGGGCCGGGTGACGGCCAGCGATTTTGCTCCGTACCACGGGGGAATGAGGGCGCCAAAGCCGCCTGCCGGCCCCGCCGGCGGCCACCACCAGGAGGTCGTCGGGAGTGCGCAGGGCAGTGAACTCCTGGTCTTCGTTGCCGGCGTGGACCAGGGTTTGCTTGCCAACCGTGCGCCAGGCACGCCGCTTCAGGCGCGCGCGCTCGTAGAGGTACTCGCGAATGTGGCGCTTCTGCCAGCCGGCGCGGGCAAACAGATCTCGCTGCTGCTTGGGGATGACGAGGACGTAGTTGCCGGGCCAGATGGAGTACGTGAGCATGTTGGCGCACATCGCCGCCACGTACGTCTCCAGAAGGTCCCGCGGGTCGTGCGTCCACTCGTTCATCACTTGGTGCGGCGACTCGCAGGCAAAGACCGTCACCGCCGAGGTGCCAGCCGGAATGCCCCGCTCCTGGGCCAGCGGCAGCCACGGGCTGTCCTCTTCGTCTTCGGCGATGCAGAACGTGAACTTGCCCGGATGCCCCAGCGTCGAGCGGTCGAGCTGCCCGGGAATGCTCCCCAGCACGTTGATCATCACCAGGCGCACGGCGCGGCCGATGGTGGCATTGGCGCGGCTGCCGTTGGCAAAGACGTTGTGGGTGGCGTTCATGCCAAGGGCGCGGCGGATAGGCCCGTTGACGATGAGAAGGGGGGCGCTGCCCCCCGTGCTCGCCGAGCTGCCGTGCAGGTTGAAGGCAGGCTCGCACATGGCCTGCAAGGCAGCGATGACCACCGGCACGTCCTCCGGCCGGCAGCCGGCCATGACGGCGTTGATGGCCACTTTTTCGGCGGTAAGGCGCCGCCGGCGCACGGGCTCGATGCCGATGACGGCGTCCGGCTCCAGGCCCAGGACGTCCAAGACCTCGGCCACCCGCTCCTCGGTGGGCGGCAGCACCGGCAAGCCGTCGGTCCAGCCGTTGCGAAAGAAGAGCTCGTTGACTTCAAAGACGTCGGCGGCTTCGTAGACGGCAGAAGACAAAGCACGTTTGGGCATGGGCATGCTCTCCAGCAGTGTCCGGAGGTTACGGCGCCTCCCAGGGCAGGGGCGCGGGGCGCAAGGGCTGCGGCCGCTGCCGCGCTACGTAGTGGCGCAGCCCCTGCCGCATCTCTTCTGCCCGCAGGCTTTCCTGGTGCAGGCGCGCCTCCAGCGCCAGGCCATCGGGCAGGGGCAGGGCGAGGCCCCACAGGGCGGCCAGGCGGTCGTTGCGTAGCGAGATCTGGGGATAGGTAGTCATGTGCTGGGCCACCTCCAAGGCGCGCGCCACCGCTTGCCCTTTGGGCACCACTTCCTGCACCAGGCCCATCTGCAACGCTCGCTGCGCCCCGATGAGCACGCCCGTCTCGATGAGGTAAAGGGCGTTGCCCAGCCCCACGAGGCGGGGCAGGCGCTGCGTGCCGCCGTCGACCAGCGGTACCCCCCAGCGGCGGTTGAGGACCCCGAACTGGGCTGCCACATCGCAGATGCGAACGTCGCACCAGCAGGCCAGCTCCAGCCCCCCGGCCACGCAGTAGCCGTTGATGGCGGCAATGGTGGGCTTGGGCACGTCCGTGATGCGGGTGATGCCCATGGGGCCATAGCGGTCGGCGCCGGCCCGCCGGGTGATGTGCACGTCGGTGGCGTGAGCGTACTTCAAGTCAAAGCCGGCGCAGAATGCCGCCTCGCCCGCCCCGGTGAGCACCAGCACGTCGAGGTCGGGGGTCGGTGCGGAAGCGCTCCACCGCCGCGTAGAGAAGCTCGGCCGTCTCGTCGTCCACGCAGTTGCGCACTTCGGGCCGGTTGAGGGTGACCAGCAAGACGCGCCCTTGCTGCGCAGTGAGGACCTTTTCCGCCACGATGCTCTCCTCCGTGAAGCGTTTTACAGCAGCCAAGGACTCCAGGGGCCGCACGCTCAAGCGCCGGCTGCCTCATCAAGCACCACCAGCACCGTCCCCGCTTCTACCTGCTGTCCTTCCTGCACGCGCAGGGCATGCACCCGTCCGGCGCGAGGGGCGGTGATGAGGTGCTGCATTTTCATCGACTCGATGACCACCAGCAGCGTCCCGGCGCTTACCGCCTCCCCTTCTCGCACCGCCACCCGCACCACCTGCCCGGGCAGGGGAGCGCACAGGGTCCCCGCTTCTGCCGGCGGCGCGGGCGGCGGAAAGCGCGGGTGCTCGCGCAGCACACTGGCCCCCAGGGGGCTATCGACGAAGGAGGTGTCGGCCACCGCGTGCACCTCGTACGTGCGGCGCACGCCATCCACTTCCAGCTCCACGACGTCTGGCGTGCAGCGCCCCAGGCGCACCCGCGGCTGTTCTTCCCCGTCGAGGTGCAGGTACAGGCCGTGGCGGGTAAAGCGGTAGCCCACGCGCACGTCGCCGTAGCGGCCGCGAAACACCGTTTCTTGGAGCTGCGAGGGGTTGTTGCGCCAACCCGAAGGCAGGGTGGCCAGCACCCGCGCCTGCTGCCGGCGCGCGCTCTGCGCGGCCAGCGCGGCAGCGGCGGCGTGCAGGCGCTCGGCCTGGGCATCGGCCAGGGGGACGGCCAGCTCGGGCGCGTGGCGCTCCAAAAAACCCGTATCGGTGCTCCCGGCCAAAAACGCCGGGTGGCGCAGCAGGCGCACGAGGAAGTCACGGTTGGTGACAACCCCGTGGAGGCGCATTTCCACCAGGGCCCGCGCCAGCTTGGCCGCCGCTTCCAGGCGGGTGGGGGCGTGGGCGATGACTTTGGCCAGCAGCGCGTCGTAGTAGGGGCTGAGCACCGTGCCCTCTTCCACGCCGCTGTCCACGCGCACCCCCGGGAGTGTCGGGGCGCGGAAGCGATAGAGGGTGCCGGTGGTGGGCAGGAAGTCGCGCTGCGGGTCTTCGGCGTAGAGCCGCGCCTCGATGGCGTGGCCCTGAAGGAGCGGCGCCTGGCGCTTCGGGAGGCAGCGGCTCCCCGCGGGCCACCCGCAGCTGCAAGCGCACGAGGTCGAGGCCGGTACGAGCTCGGTCACCGGGTGCTCGACCTGGAGGCGGGTGTTCATCTCGAGGAAATAGAAGCGCCGTCACGGGCGCCAGCAGGAACTCCACCGTGCCGGCGCCGACGTAGCCCGAGCGCTTGGCCGCCGCCACCGCCGCGCCGCCAGAGCGGGCGCGCAGCGGGCTCGTCGACGGCGACCGAGGGGGCTTCCTCGAGCAGCTTCTGGTAGCGGCGCTGGATGGAGCACTCGCGCTCGAAGAGGTGGACCACCGTCGCCGTGCGGTCGCCGAAGACCTGCACCTCGACGTGGCGGCCCCTTCGAGGTAGCGTTCGAGGAAGACGGTGCCGTCGCCGAAGGCCGCCGCTGCCTCGCGCCGCGGCGTGGACGGCCGCCGCCAGCTGCCTCGGGCGGCGCACCAGCGCATCCCGCGCCGCCGCCCCCGGCGCGGCCTTGACCAGAGCGGGCAGCCCAGCCCTTCGGCGCGCGCCGCAGCGCCGCCGGTCGTCGCGTCCACCGTCCAGCCGGGCAGCACCGGCACCCCCGGCCGCCAGCGGCGCTTGGCCTCGAGCTTGAGCCCATGGCGGCGATCGCCTCGGCCGGCGGGCCCGACAAAGACAGGCCCGGCGGCTTCGCACGGCTCGGGCGAAGTCGGCGTTCTCGGCGAGGAAGCCGTAGCCGGGATGGACGGCGTCGGCGCCCGAGCGCGGGCGGCCTCGAGAATCGCTCGACGCGCAGGTACGGTCTCGGCGGCGGTGCCGCCGCAGGGCACCGCCTCGTCGGCCTCGCGCACGTAGGGCGCGCGCGTCGGCCTCCGAGTAGACCGCCACCGTGGCGATGCCCATGCGCGCGGCAGGTGCGCGCGATGCGCCGGGCGATCTCGCCGCGGTTGGCGATCGAGCAGCTTGCGGATCATCGCTACATCCGGAAGACGCCGAAGTGGCGGCTGCCCTCACTGCGGCCGAGTGGCAAGCCGACAGGGCGATGCCGAGCACGGTGCGGCTGTCGCGCGGGTCGATGATTCCGTCGTCGTAGAGCCGGCCGGTCGTGAAGAGGGCCGAGACTCCGCGCTCGATCTGCTCCTCGACCGCCGGCGGCGCCGGGCGTCGGCCTCCTCGTCGAAGGGTCGGCCGGCGGCGGCCGCTGCCTGGCGGGCGACGATCGAGAGCACGCCGGCCAGCTGCTCGCGGGCCCATCACCGCGATGCTGGCGTTGGGCCACGGAAGAGGAAGCGCGGGTCGTAGGCCCGCCGCACATGCCGTAGTTGCCGGCCCCGTAGGAAGCGCCGATCATCAGCGTCAGGTGCGGCACGTGGCTGTTGGCCACGGCGTTGATCATCTTGGCGCCGTCCTTGATGATGCCCGCCTGCTCGTAGCGCTTGCCCACCATGTAGCCGGTGGTGTTCTGCAGGAAGAGCAGCGGCACGTCGATCTGGTTGGCCAGCTGGATGAACTGGGCCGCCTTCTGGGACTCCTCGGAAAAGAGCACGCCGCGGTTGTTGCGCGAGGATGCCCACCGCGTAAGCCGTGGATGGAGGCCCAGCCGGTGACGAGGTTGCGTGCCGTACAGGGGCTTGAACTCGTCGAAGCGCGGAGCCGTCGACGACGCGGGCGATGACCTCGCGGATGTCGAACGGCACCGCGAGGTCGACCGAGGCGATGCCGAGCAGCTCCTCGGGGTCGTAGCGCGGTCCTCGACCGGCTCGGTACGGGCCAGGGCCGAGCTTGCGCCAGCCGAGGCGGGCGACGATCTGCCGCCCGAGGCGGATGCAGTCGACTCGTCCTCGGCAAGGAAGTCGGAGAGGCCCGAGACTGGCGGGAGTGCATCTCGGCGCCGCCCAGCTCCTCGTCGCTCGGCTCCTCACCGGTGGCCATCTTCACCAGCGGCGGGCCGCCCAGGAACACCTTGCGCCTGCCCCTTGACCATCACCGTGTAGTCGCACATGCCCGGCACGTAGGCGCCGCCGGCGGTGGAGTTGCCGAACACCAGGGCGACGGTGGGAATGCGCGTCGCCGACAGCTGCGTCAGGTTGCGGAAGATGGCGCCGCCGGGGAGAAAGATCTCCGCCTGCCGCGGCAAGTCGGCGCCGCCTGACTCCACCAGGTTGATGAGCGGCAGGCGGTTGGCGCGGGCGATGTCCATGGCCCGCAGCATCTTGCGCAGGGTGTAGGGGTTGATGGCGCCGCCGCGCACCGTGGGGTCGTGGGCGATGAGCACACACTCCACGCCGCTCACTACCCCGAGGCCGGTCACCACCGAGCCGCCTACCGGGTACTCGGTGCCCCAGGCAGCCAGCGGCGACAGCTCCAGAAACGGCGCGTCGCGGTCCAGCAGCAGCTCGATGCGTTCGCGGGGCAGGAGCTTGCCACGCTGGCGGTGGCGTGCCACGTAAGCTTCTCCGCCGCCGGCACGGGCCAGGGCGAGCTGCGCCTCGAGTTCCTCGAGCAGCGCCCGCATGGCAGCGGCATTGGCCTGAAACTGCGCGCTGTGTGGATCGACGTGGCTGGTCAGCACGGGCATCGCTAGCGTTCCTGCTGTGTGTGGCGCCATCGTACGCCTTTTTTCCTGTGTGGGCAAGGGAGCAAGAAAAGCCGCCGGCCGCGGCAGCCCTAGCGGGGTTCCCCCAGGCGCAGCAGCCGCTGCGCATTGCCGGCAAAGATCTGCTGGCGTTCGGCCGCGGACAGGGGCAGCGCCTCAAGGATGCGGATGGTTTCCCGGATATAGCCTGGCCCTTTTTCCGGGTCAAAGGGGCTGTCGGAGGCGAACAGCACGTGGTCGACGCCAAAAAACTCCAGGCCGCAGCGGGTGGCGGCGGCAGCGCCAAAGAGGGCGGTGTCGGCATAGAACATCTTGAAGTACTCCAAGTGCGGCCGCTTGAGCCGCGCCAGCACGCCGCTGTAGTCCTCATCCGAGGTGCGGCTACCCAGCTGCGCCCAGCTGGTGCTCACCCGCCCCTCAAAGTAAGGCACCATGCCGCCCATGTGGTGGGTAATGATCGTCAGGTTGGGAAAGGCGTCAAAGTAGCCGCCAAAGACCAGCCGCGCCATGGCCGCACTGGTTTCGTAAGGCCAGCCAAAGACGAACCAGATCTCGTACCGCGATTTTTCCTCCGTGCGGTAGTCGGGAAAATCGGCGCCGCGGGCCGGGTGCAGCCAGATAGGCCGCGCCAGGCTAGCCATGCGGGCAAAGAGGGGCCGGTACTCGGGTCGGTCGAGCGGTGCGCCGTTGACGTTGGTAAACATCTGTACCCCTACGGCCCCGAGCTCGAGGACGGCGCGGTCGATTTCAGCCAGAGCGGCCTCGGGGTTGTTCATGGGCAGGGAAGCCACAAAGCCGGGGAAGCGCTCGGGGTATTTGGCCACGTACTCGGCCATGCCGTCGTTGGCGATCCTGGCCAGCTCGGGCGTCACCTCCGGGCCGGCCAGTGCTTCTAAGGGCGGCGAGGCCAGGCAGATGATCTGGGCGTAGTCGGCAAACTGGTCCATGACGCGAAAGCGCTGCTCCAGGTCCACCAGCGCCGGGATGTTACGCACACGCTTGCCCATGTCTTTGTGGTGCGGCGCCACTTGCAGCATCTTATCGAAAAAGGCCCTGGGGAAAATGTGGTTGAAGATGTCGAGCTTGTACATGGTCAATTCCTTCACTTGAGGTAGAGGTTGGTAAGCTGGGCTGCCAGCGCCTGGTAGGCCTCTACCAGCCGGTCTTCAAGGGCGTCTTTTTCGGCGTCCACAGTACTGGCCTCGCGCTCAAACCACGCCAGCAGCGTCTCAAGGCCGGCACGCAGGGAGATGGTGGCCTGGAAGTGCGGCAGCACCCCTCTGATTTTGCTGTTATCGAAGAGACCGCCGTAAGTTTTTTCAAAGTAAAGGTGGGCGCAGAGGTTGGGAGCGGCGCGGTAGAGGAGCTCGGCGGGAAGGTGCACGAGATGTGGCGTCTTGCCCAGAATGGCACCCCAGGTCAAGTAAAAGTCCTCCCAGGTGGTGCGCGCTTCGCTGCAGATGTGGTAGGCCTGGCCAAAAGTCTCTGGCTTGCCTAGGAGGCCAACCACCCCCCGCGCCACATCCGGGGCGAAAGTAAAGCTAAAATACGTGCTGCCGTCGCCAAACATCACCAGGGGCTTGCCCTGGCGGATGCGGGTCACGATCCCGTAGTTTTGCCGCAGCACCCCGACGTTGGTGGCGCCGGGGCCAAAGGTGAGAGAGGGGCGAAAGATGGTCACCGGCAGCTGCTCGCTGGCAATGGCGTGCCACAGGACGCGCTCTGCTTCGGCCTTGTGAAAGCCGTAGCCAAACGCGGGGTCGTCCCACAGCACCTCGGCGTCTTCCAGCGTGGGCACGGTTTTATAAGGGCGCTTGTAGGCAGCCACGCTGGAGCAGACCAGCAAGTGGCCGGTGGTGTCGCGGAAGGCGGCCAGCGTGGAGCGGGCATCGGCCGCGTCGTAGCAGATCATGTCGATGACGGCGTCGAAGCGGTGCCGGCGCATCTCCTGCTCAAAGGCCTCGCGGTGGCGGCGGTCGCCGGTGAGCTGCGCCACCTCGCCGGCAAAGGCCAGCCGCCGGGTGCCGCGGTTGAACAGCACCACCTCGTGGTGGGCAGCGAGCAGCTGCTCGACAATGGCGCGGCTGATCACCCCGGTGCCGCCCAAAACAAGCACACGCACGGCCTTTTCCTCCCCTGTTTGGCGTCACCCGGCCGCCATTGTACCGGGAACCCTCCGCCGGAAGCAATGCCGAGGTGTTCGGGCAGGCTAGACGGCTGCTGCAGCCTTTGCTATGCTGCCCGCTGCCACCGGCGGCAGAGGGCAGCATACCCCGGTGTAGGTAGAGGAGGCGATGGCAGAGTTACCGTTTACCTCGCTGCTGAAGCAGCTCCCCGCCACGGTGCCCTTTGTGGGCCCGGAGGCGCTGGAGCGCCGCTTTGGGCGCCCTTTCCGGCTGCGCCTGGGAGCCAACGAAAGCGCCTTTGGCGTCTCGCCCAAGGCACAAGAGGCGATGCAGCGGGCGCTGGCCCGCATTTCCTGGTACAACGACCCGGAAAATTACGAGCTGCGCGAAGCGCTGGCCGCCACCTGCGGGGTGCCCATGGCCAGGATAACCGTAGGCGCCGGCATCGACGACTTGCTGGGGCTGGCGGTGCGTGCTTTTGTGGCGCCTGGCACGGCGGTGGTCACCTCGCTGGGCGCCTATCCCACCTTCAATTACCACGTGGAGGGCTACGGCGGCCGGCTGCACTTTGTCCCTTACCGCAACGACCACAACGACCTGGAAGGGCTGGCGGAAGCGGCGGCCCGCACCGGCGCCCCTCTGGTGTTTCTGGCCAACCCCGACAACCCCACGGGCACCTGGCATACGGCCGCGGCGCTGCAGGCGTTCCTTGCCGCGCTGCCGCGCCACTGCATGCTCGTGCTTGACGAGGCCTACTGCGAGTTTGCGCCCCCTGAGGCCATCTTGCCCCTTACCGTAGAGGATCCGCGCCTCATCCGCATGCGCACGTTTTCCAAAGCGCACGGCATGGCCGGGGCGCGCGTGGGCTACGCCCTGGCTGCCCCTGAGGTGGTGGCCGCTTTTGACAAGATCCGGCTGCACTTTGGGGTCAACCGCGTGGCTCAGGCCGGCGCCCTGGCTTCCTTGCAGGATCCGGGCTTCGTGCAGGGAGTGGTGCAGGCGGTCGCCGAAGGCCGGCGCGACTACGAGGCCCTGGCTCGCGCAGTGGGCCTGGCCACCCTGCCCTCGGCGACCAATTTTGTCAGCTTCGACGCCGGCAGCGCTCGGCGTGCCCAGGCCATCCTCGAGGCGCTGCTGGCCCGCGGCGTTTTCGTGCGCAAGCCGAGCGTGCCGCCGCTTGACTGCTGCTTTCGCGTCACCGTGGGCACGCCGGCCGAGCGCCGCCTCTTTGCCGAGGTGCTGCGGCAGGTCCTGGCCGAGCTGGAAGAAGGAGAAGGGCGATGAACCAGCCCCTGGACAAGAAGAAAGTGCAGGAGTTTGCCCGCAAGGTCTTTGGCCTCTACACCAGCGGTATCCTCGCCATGCTGGTGGAGATCGGCCACAAGACGGGGCTGTTCGAGACCCTGGCCCAGGGCCCAGGCACCAGCGAGGAGCTGGCAGCGCGCGCCGGGCTTCACGAGCGCTACGTGCGCGAGTGGCTGGCGGCCATGGCCACCGGCGGCCTCATTGAGTACGACGCGGCGACGCGGGTCTTTTCCTTGCCCCCCGAGCACGCTGTTTGCCTCACCGGCACCTCCAGCCGCAACCTGGCCCCCAGCAGCCAGGTGGTGGCCATGCTGGCCAAGCGCCTGCCGCAGGTGACGGAGTGCTTCCGCCGCGGTGGCGGCGTGCCTTACGACGCCTACCGGCCGGACTTCACCGAGGCCATGGACGCCTCCTGGCGCCTGCTCTACGACGGCCTGCTCATCCGGGGCTTTCTGCCCAAAGTGGCCGGCCTGCCCGAGCGCCTCAAGGCCGGCATTCGCGTCGCCGACATCGGCTGCGGCACGGGGCACGCCATCAACGTGATGGCCCGCGAGTACCCGCAGTCGACGTTTGTCGGCTACGACCTGAGCGCCGAGGCCATCGCCCGCGCCCGCGCCGAAGCGCAGGGCATGGGGCTCACCAACGCCCGCTTCGAGGTGCTCGATGCCACGCAGCTGCCAGAAGAGCCCAAGTTCGACTTCATCACCTCTTTTGATGCCATCCACGACCAGCGCGACCCGGCCACCACCTTGCGGCGCATCGCCGCTGCCCTGGCGCCAGATGGCGTCTATATGATGGTCGAGCCCAAGGCGTCGAGCCGCCTAGAAGACAACCTCGGCAACCCCTTTGCCCCGTACATGTACGGCATGAGCGTGCTGCACTGCATGACCGTGTCGCTGGCCGAAGGCGGCGCCGGACTGGGCACTGCCTGGGGCGAGCAGCTGGCGCGGCAGATGCTGCACGCTGCCGGCTTCACTTCCATCGAGGTGGTCGACGCTCCGGGGGCCGCAAAACAGCATTTACATTTGCCGCAAGTAAGGGCGCGCGGCGGGCGAAACCAGACCTGCCAGCTGGTCCGCCGCGCCATCCCGCGCTATGATGTCCTCGTGCCAGTAGGAGGTCTCCACAGGAGGAAAAGGGATGCGCACCACGCTTGACATCGATGCCGCGTTGCTTCAGGAAGTACAGCGGGTGGCAGGAGCAAAAACGAAGAAAGAAGCCATTGTCATCGCGCTCACCGAGTATCTCCGAAGCAAGCGGCGCCAAGAGTTACGCGAGATGATTGGCACCTATGACGCGTTTGCGCTGACGTTTGAGGACCTGGAGAAGATGCGTAGTGAAGAATAGGCGCCTTCTGGTCGACACCTCGGCGTGGATCGCCGGATTCCGCCGTGATGGACCGGCAGAACTCCATGCGCTATTGCGCGAGGCGCTCGACCGCGATCAGGTCGCCACCACCCCACTGGTTGTCCTTGAACTGCTTCAAGGGTGCAAGACGCCGCAGGAATTCGAAGCGCTAGAAGCCCGCCTGGCCAGTCTCGAGCAGCTCCCGCTGCATGACCTCAACTGGCAGCAGCTGTATCGAATGGGCTTTGGGCTACGCCGCCGCGGCGTGACCGTGCCGACCGTGGACCTCTTGATCGCCTTCCTGGCCATGAGCCATGGCTATGTACTACTCCATCACGATCGACACTTCCGCCTTCTTGCCGCCCATGTGACGCTGGAGGCCATCGATTTTCTACCACGTGGCCCGTGACGCCTCTGGGCCATTACCTCTGCCGCAAGTAAGGGCGCGCGGCGGGCAAGCGCGCTCTCACGCAAAGACTCCTTCTGCGGCCAGAGCACGGCGCTCTGCCGCCGACAGGCCCAGCAGCTCACCGAAGACGTAGTCGTTGTGCTCGCCCAGCGCCGGTGCCGCCCTGACCACGGCAGGCGGGGTGCACGACATCTTAAAGGGCGGCCCCAGCACGGTGACCGTGCCCAACTCGGGGTGGGGCAGCTGGCAGAAGGCGCCGCGTGCCTGCAGGTGGGGATCGCTGACCAGCTGCCGCGCGTCCATCGACGGCGCAGCGGCAATGCCCGCCGCCTGCAGGCGCGCCGCCAGTTCCTCGGCCTCCTGCTGGCGGGTCCAGGCTGCCAGGTGCTGGTCCAGCGCCTCGCGGTGGCACCAGCGCTGGTAGGCATCGGCAAACTGCGGCGCGCGGCACCACGCCGGGTTGCCCATGAGGCGGCACAGCGCCTGCCACTGTTCCTCGCTGGACACGGCGATGCTGATCCAGCGGTCCTCCCCGCGGCAAGGGTAGCAGTTGTGCGGCGCCAGACCGGGGGCGGCGTTGCCCTGGCGAGACAGAATACGGCCGTGCATGGCGTACTCTAGCAGGGCTTCGGGGATGAGCACGCACTGGGCTTCGCGCGAGGCAAAGTCGATGTACTGTCCCTGGCCGGTCTTGCGCTGGTGGTACAGCGCCACCATGAGGGCGTAAGCCGCCTGCGTGGCGGCGATGAGATCTGCCGGCCCGCGGATCTCGCTGGGCTCGTCGTCGGCGTAACCGGTCAGGTGCGACACACCGCCCAGCGCCGCCATGATCGGCGCATAGCCCTTGAGGGCGGCTTCCGGGCCGTGGCGGCCGGAAATCGAAGAAGAAAGCATGACGAGGTCCGGCTTCACGGCGCGCAGCGCCTCGTAGCCCAGGCCGAGGCGATCCATCACCCCGGGGCTGAAGTTCTCCACCACCGCCTGGCTGATGGCCACCAGCCGCTTGACCAGCGCCACCCCTTTGGGGTGGTGCAGGTTGAGGGTGACGCTGAGCTTGTTGGCGTTGATCTGGTGGAAAGGCGGCGACTGGTTGACATCGATCGCTTCGGTCCAGCCCAGGACCTGGGGCAGCACGCGCAGCAGGTCGAGGCGGCGCGTGCTTTCGATGCGGATGACCTCGGCCCCCAGGTAAGCCAGCAGCTGCGTGATGTAGGGTCCGGCCGCCGCCCAGGTAAAGTCGACGATGCGGATGCCGCGCAAGGCTTCCATGCCTTCTCCTTTCAGATGACGCCGCACTGGCGCAAGGCCACCAAGTCGGCGGCGGTATAGCCCAGCTCGCCGTAGACCTCGGCGTTGTGCTCCCCCAGCCGCGGCGCCGGCCGCTGCAAGCGCCACGGCGTCTGCGAAAAGCGGTACGCCGCGGTGGGCAGCAGCAGGGTGCCGAGTTCCGGGTGCTCTACCCGCTCGAAGAAGCCGCGGGCCTGCAGCTGCGGCGAGGCGTAGAGGTCGGCCGGCGTGGCCACGTAGCCAATCGGCACGCCGTAGCGCAGCCCCAGCTCAAGGAGCTCGTGCTTGCTCTTGTCGCGCAGCCACTCGGCGACGCGCGCCGTCAGCAGGGGACCGTCGCGCCGGCGGTTGGCGGCGTCGGCGTACTTCTCCTCCAGGGCCCAGGCCGGGGCGTCCCATCATCTCCACCAGCTGCCACCAGTGGCGCTCCTCCGGGGTGAGGATCACCACATAGCCGTCTTTACACGGCAGCTTGCCCAGGAAGGTGTACCGCTGGCTCTGGCGCGACTCGACAAAGCCGTCGAGGAAAAAGCGCGCCAGGGTGATGGCGTTGAGGTTGAGGCCCCACTCCTGCTCGGAGAGGTCGACGTGCTGCCCCTGGCCGGAAGTTTCGCGCCACAGCAAGGCGCCCAGGGTGGCGATGGCAGCGCCAAAAGCGCACTGGTAGTCGCCGGCCCGCACCCCGGCCACCACCGGCGGCCGCTCTGGAAACCGCGTGCCGGGCGGCAAGAGGTAGCCCTGGCCGCTGGCATGAAAAGAGGTAAGGTGGCTGCCGCGCCAGCTGCGGCGGGGGCCGCTCTGGCCAAAGGGGGTGATGGAGGTCATCACCAGGCGAGGGTGGTGCTGGGCCAGCGCCGGGTAAGTAAGACCCAGGGCTTCCACTTCCTGCGGGGGATGGTCCTCAATGAGCACGTCCACCTGCTGCACCAGCCGCACGAACAGCGCCCGGCCGGTGGCGGTGGTGACGTCGAGGGTGATGCCGCGCTTGTTGGTGTTAAGGTACGCAAAAAGGCCGCTGCGCTCGGGATGTGGCCTGTCTTGGGGAAAGGGGCCTTCGCGGCGCGTGGCATCGCCCTCAGGGGGTTCGAGCTTGATCACCTCGGCGCCCAGGTCGGCCAGGAGTTTTCCCGTGTACTGGCCGGTAACGCGGTGGGACCATTCCAGCACGCGAAGATCTGCTAGAGCAGTCTGGGTCATGGGGCGGTGTCCTCTCTGCGGTATGCATCAGCGCGAGCGAAGTCGGCAAGGGCAAGCGCCTTCTGGCCGGGCTATGCGCCCTGGGACCTCGGCTGGCCCGGCGCGGCTGGCCGTTTCTGCTTGCTCCGGCAGCACCGCAGCCTGGCGGTCGGCAGCCAGCGGGAGCGTCATCCAGGCTGTCCGCAGGCACCGTTTCCAGCAGCCGCTGCGGTGGCCGCGCGCGGAGCAAGAGCTGCAACACGTCCGGGCGGGAGTAGTGGCCGCCCACGTCGCAGGCGGGCTTTGGCGGCATAGACGGCTTCCAGCGACCCCTGCGCCGTGAGGAGGGTCTCGCCACGCACCGGCCCGGCCAGGATCTCGCCGCGCGGGTCGATGATGCAGCTGTCGCCGGTGTGGTAGAACGTGGCCAGCTCGCGGTAGCGCTCCGGAGTATCCTCGGGGCAGGCGCAGGCCGCTGGCAACGAGGACGTAGCAGCCGGCCTGGGAAGCGAAGGCACGCGACAGCAGGAGCTGGCGCGGCCACACGGCGATGGGCGCCTCTGGGGGCTGCCTTGGGCTCGCGGCCCCGGCCAGGCAGCCACGTGGATCTGGGTGCCCTGGGCCATGAGGGCGTAGCCGGGGAGCACCATGTTGTGTTCCCAGCAATTGAGGGCCGCTCAAGCGGCCGTAGGGGCGATCGTACACGCGCAGGCCCTGGCCGTCGCCTTCCCCCCAGATGGTGCGCTCGGCGTGGGTGGGCTTGAGCTTGCGGTGGCGGCCGAGAATGGTGCCTTTCGCGGCCGATGAACAGCAGCGTGCAGTACACCGTGCCCTGCGTGCGCCGGTCGCGCTCCACCACGCCGATCACCCACGTCGATGCCGGCACGGCGTGCCGCGGCGCACAGCCGCTCCGTGGTAGGGCTGGGGATTTCCACGGCACTGGCCAAGTACTCTGCCGCCGCCTGCCACCACAGCTTGGAAGGGCTGGCAAAGGCAAAGAAGGGGTAGCCGGGGAGCCAGGCCTCGCCAAAAGCCACCAGGGTGGCGCCCTGCTCGGCGGCCGCGGCGATGAGCCGGCAGGCCTTTTTCCGTTGAGGCCTCGCGGTCAAAGAACACTGGCGCGGCTTGCGCCACGGCCAGGGTGAAGGTGGGGGTAGGCGGTCATCACGGTTCCTCCAGAGGCACCCTCAGGATGCCCGCTGCTCGGTTGGCAACCGCACCTCGCCGGTGCCTCCTTGCGTGCGGCGGGCACGATACGCACCACCACCTGCCCGGGGACCGCACCATAGCGCAGCAGGCGGTCGCTGGCCCCTACCTCCTGCCCGTCAAGGAAGACGCGCAGCTGGGCCCGTAGCGTGTCGGGCGAACAGAAGACAGCGGCGGCAAAGGGCCGGGCCGTACTGTTCGGCCAGGGCCACCAGCACGTCGTAGACGGTCGTCTGCTCGGAGACTTTTACCACCCGCGTGGCACAGTGTCCGGCAAGCCGTGCCAGGAGGCCGCACAGCTTGACGTTGACCACAGCATGCATCGGCTCCTCCCTCCTGCAAGGCGCCCCCGGGGAGCGTCCAGGGCCGGCTGCATACTATAGACCAGTTCCTGCCCCCGTGTATATCCCCCGCTTGCTTCATTCGCTCCGGAAGCGGTTGCACAAGACGCCTAAAGGGGACAGGCTCCTTTTTCGGCGCCCCACAAAAAGGAGCCTGTCCCCTTTCTCAATAGGCTCATGCTGCCAGCTGCCGGCGCCGCCAGCTGTAGCCGAGCAGGCCAAAAAGGCCGCTGCTCAGCAGCCACCACCGTGCCGGGTTCGGGCACCACGTGGGACCGTGCCCGCCGTGAACACCACATCGGCAAAGCTTCCCGGCGAGGCAGGAGGCGCCAGGGGGAATCCTTCGGTGAGGTCAAGCGGGGTCACGCTGGCAATCAGCGAGGAAGTCCCTAAGGCCGTCGCCTCAAAGGTGAGGGTAGCCAGGAGGATATCGTTGCCGGAGACAGGCAGCGGAAAGGCCAGTCCGGCCAGCCCATCGCCATCAGGAGCAAAAGCCGCAACCCAGGATGGGCCAATGGCCGGCGCCCCCACGAGGGTAAGGAGGCTCGAATCAAACGTGACATCCCAGCCCCCAGCCCAGCACGGGGTCTGGGATATTGGCTTTGATGTCGACGGTGAAAACGTCCCCCGGGCAACACCACCGAAGTGGACGGCTCGAAAAAAACCGTAACAGGGTCGGCCCCAGCCCAAGGCGGGAAGCAGGCAGACCAGCAGGAGCCCTAAGAGTTTTTTTCATGACAGATCCTCCTATACTTACGGCAACCACTGTGTCTGTATGAAAAATTCAGCAAAAGGCATGCCATTGGCTTTTGGCACGAGGATTGTATGGGAAAAATGATATGAAAGGGGTTTAGAGGGCCGAAGAAAAAGACAAGGGTGTTCTCAGATTTGAGAACCAGAAGAGACAGGAGAAGGGTGAAATGCAGTTTTTCCTGTATACATACGAAGCGTTACGAATGTCGGATGCCTGCCTCAACCGTGAGACAGTGACGGTTATTTTGCCGTTCGCATGTCCTGCGGCAGGCAGTAGCAAGTGCCCTGGCCGTCCTTTTCGGGGCCCTGCGGGCGTACACCCGCAGGCCCTTTGTGCTGCAAGAAGGGGGTGAGCAAAGGCCCACCCCCTGATGGCCATTTAGGTTCCGAGGAAGAACCCGTACCAGATCTGGTAGTCCACGAAGGTGATCTTCCCGTCGTGGTCGTAGTCGGCATCGGGATTGAAGCCCGGATCCCCTTTCCTGCTTTCCGAACGCAGCGAGGAAAATCAGGAAATCGTCGAAATCGGCGTTGCAGTCGCCGTCGAGGTCGGCGCGGGAGGGGCCGGGGAGGTCAGCCAGGGATCAAAGTCGACGTTGTCGCTGACCGGATCGCCACTACCGCCGGGGTTGAGGGTGGGATGGAACGGTCCAGAGGCATCGCCCCAACCAGTTGTTTTCGGCGTTCAGCGTACCGCTTCCGATAAACGCCAACCCGGCCAGCGGGTGGTTCGTGATGTTGTTGCAGTACACCTGGCTCCGTGGCGTCACCGACTAGGAGGCCAATGGGCGTGCTGGCAAAGGTATTCCTCGTCACAATTGTATTGGACCGTCGCACGCGCAGGCTGGCAGCGAAGCGAGTCGAGGTCCCGGCAAACAGGTTATCGCTCACCGACCGATCCCGCAGCGTCAATAGTCACAAGCGTATTTCCCTGCTCATCGTTGTTGCACCCTGGCTTGCTGCCGCCGGCAATACCGGTGATCTCGTTTTCCTTAAACGTCATGTTTGCGGCATTGGCTCCTTGTCCAAGGACCACCAGTTGCCGCGGCACGTTAGGTTCGGTGAACTGCTGACTAAAACCGCAGCCTCCGGGTTCATCACCGACAAAGGTCTTCCCTGAAAAGATGTTTTGCTCGACAAGAAAGCCCGTGGTTGCGGCGTTAAATTCGGTGAGCAGTCCAGCTTCCCCTTGGGCCTGAATTTCATTGCCGCGAATCACCGTATCGCTGTGTGGCCCTTGGAAGTAAATAGCTGCCTTTTCGAGCCCTGGATTCGGAAAGTCGAAGCCGACGATGGTAAACCCATGGTTCCGGTCCCCAATTTGCACGCCAGAAGTATTGTTGGTCAGAAAGATTGTCCCATGGCCGGGACCATCGGCACTGCCCACGATGAAAGTGGTATCGCGGCCTTCTTTGGAAAGTAGCGTCAGGTGGTCTTTATCAATCCTTACGTTTTCATAATACGTTCCCGGTCCAACCTTGATGGTGTCTCCCGGGCTCGCTGCATCGACTGCCGGCTGGATGGCTTCGAAGTGATCGTGGCTGAGGTCCCAGTCGATGGGGTGGTACGCCCAAATATTCACATCTCCACGCGCGGAACCATCTTTCATCGAGGCGTAGAACAGCACCAGGCTGGCGCCGGTGGTCACCTCTGGCCAGAAGTCCCACCAGGTGGTGCTGCTATATTCGCCGGCCGTTACCCGCCGCGGCGGCGTCCAGCTGCTCAAGTCCGTGGAGGAGATGACCTCGAGCCACTGGTGATCCGTGCTCGAGTTGTACGGCGCCCAGAAGAAATACCAGGCGCCTCCATAGTGGATCAGAGCCCCATCAAAGTCCATGTCCGCCGGGGCTCCCCGAGCAATGATGAAGGTATTCGTCCAGGTAGTGCCTCCGTCGGTGGAGCGGGCCAGCCACATGCCGTTGTTGGCACAATAAACAACATAGAGAACGCCGGCCTCTTCCAGGGCCTTGGGTACACAAATCCAGGCCAGGCTGGGGTCACTGATCTGCTGGGATGCCGACCACGAAGTACCATCGTAGAACCGGGCGCGTACGACCGATCCGCTCCAGTAGAAGATCCAGATCTTGCCATCCGAGGCTTTCAGCACGTCCAGGTGGTTATTGACGGGCGCACTTTCGGGATCTGCAGGCAGTGCGATGGGCCCCGTCCAAGTGGCACCGTTGTCCGTTGATTCGAAGTAGTAATTGTCCCCTGAATTGTAGAAAAGCCAGAGGGTCCCGGGCGCCACTTCGACGGCTGCTGGCGAGAAGCCCCCGATGCCCTGCGCGTCGGGAACCTCCAGGCAATTGGCGTCGGTGTCATCCGTCCAGGTGTTCCCGTTGTCCGTAGACTTCAGCCAACAGATGTCATATTTATCGGCGTCGGGATTGGCAGGCGCCGGGACCGTTTCGCCGCGGGCAAAAAAGAGCCACCACGTGCCATCTGACGCTTTGAGCAGACTGGGATTGCGGTCGTGGCGAGGACTGTCGGTGAGCTGGGTCGCCTGGCTCACTTCGATCACCGCTGCCTGACCCATCGGTACCCCCAAAAGGCCGATCGCCAGCAGACCGATCAATCCCAAATACCACCCATGCCGTCTCATCGCTCGTACCTCCCTTACTACACACACCCCTTACACGTCGTGCTGCTCGTCCGGCCTGTCTGCCTCGCCCACCGTCTCCGTTGCGACGTAACGAACTCGCCTTCTACTCCTTACAAAGCTTCGTATTGCCGGACAAGCTTGGTATACTTCGTGATATATGAGCGCCTTACTGCGCTTCGATGTCTGAGTGGCCCGTATAATACACAAAGTCATTCCTGAGGTCAACGAAAAAATTTTTTCGTTTAAACAAAAATAAAACCACATTGAAATTGCGAAGGCATATCGAGCTCCAGGGGCAGGCGCAGTCGCCGCCGCGCTTTCGCCGCGCCGGCCGGCGTGCTATACTCCCTGCACCGGCGCCGAGGCCCTGGGCGCCCGCAGAGGAAGATCGCCGTGGCGTTTTTTCCCCAAGAGCAGCCGCACGTCCTTTCTTACCTGGAGCTGCGCCAGCGCACCCAGGCCCGCGACCGCCGCCAGCGCGAAAAAGTGATGGGCCTGGAGGAAGCTGCCGCCCTGGTGCGCGACGGCGACCACGTGGCGCTGGGGGGCTGTACCGCCTCGCGTACCCCCATGGCCATGCTCTGGGCCCTTGATCCGCGCCCGCAAGCGGGACCTGGTCATCTCGCGCAGCATCGTCTCTACCGAAGGCGACTTGCTGCTGGCGGCCGGGGTGAGCCGCCACGTGATTACCAGCTGGTTTAGCCAGGGCATCGTCTGGGGCGTGTCGCGCGTCATGCGCCAGTATGTGGAAGCGGGACGGGCGCACTTTGAGGAGTGGAGCCACCTGGCCCTGGGGCTGCGCTACCGTGCCGCAGCCATGGGCGTGCCCTTTCTCCCCCTGCGCTCCATGCAGGGCTCGGACTTGCTCGCCCGCCTGCCACAGCTGCCCCAGCTGCGCTGCCCTTTCACCGGCGAGCTGCTGCTGCTGGTGCCTGCCCTGCACCCCGACGTGGCCCTCATCCACGTGCAGCGCTGCGACCCTTACGGCAACGCGCAAATCGACGGCCTGCCCTTCATGGACCAGGACATCGCCATGGCCGCCCACCGCGTCATTCTTACCACCGAGCGCCTTGTCTCGAGCGACCAGATCCGCCGCGCCCCGGATCACACCAAGATCCCGTTTTTCGTCGTCGACGCGGTGGTCGAGGTGCCCTATGGCTGCGTCCCCCACGAGTGCTACGGCCAGTACGAGCCGCTCTACCCCCACCTGGACGCCTACGCGGCGCGCACGCGCGAGGACCCGCACGCCGGAGTGCAGGCCTACCTCGAGACGTTTTACTACCAGCCCGCTTCCTGGCTCGACTACCTGGAGCGCGTCGGCCTGGAAGCGCTGCTCGACGCCACCCGCCGAGGCCGGAGCATTTACGATGACTGAGAAGTACACAGCAGCCGAACTGCTCTGCGTGATGAGCGCGCGCCTGCTGGCCGACGGGCAGGTGGTTTTTGCCGGCGTGGGCATCCCTTTGCTGGCGGCCAGCCTGGCGCAACGCCTGCACGCCCCTGGCCTCACCATCCTGTTTGAGGGTGGGGTCATCGCCCCCACCATCGTCCCCGGGCAGCTGCCGCCGAGCACCAACGAGCAGCGCTGCACGCGCCGCGCCAGCATGCTGCTGAGCATCACCGATGTGCTTTTGCTCTTGCAGCGGGGCTTTGTCGACGTGGGGTTCATGGGCGGGGCGCAGATCGACCAGTACGGCAACCTCAACAGCTCCTGGCTCGGGCCGGCAGAGCGGCCCACGGTGCGCCTGCCGGGCAGTGGCGGCGGCAACGACATCGCCAGCCTGGCGCAGGTGATCGTTGCCATGCGGCACGAAAAGCGGCGCTTCGTGCCCCACGTCGACTGTATCACCAGTCCCGGCCGCCTACGCGGCGGCAACAGCCGCCAGGAAGCCGGCCCTGCCCCCGGGAGGGACGTACCGGGTGGTGACTGACCTGGCCATCTTGGGCTTTGACCCCGAAACGGGCCGCATGCAAGTGGAAGCCCTCCATCCTGGGGTGACGCGCCAGCAGGTGCAGGCGCAGACAGGCTTCGAGCTCCTCTTTGCCCCCGAGGTGGCGGTTACCGAGCCGCCGCGGCCGCAGGAGCTGGCCGCCCTGCGCCACCTCGACCCCGAGCGCCTCTACACGGCATAAGGAGACCCGCCATGGGTGCCGTGCGCTTTGGCCTGGCCATGCCCAACTTCACCGCCTACCCTGCCCTGCCCGACCCCGAGGGCCTGCTGCGCTACGCCGAGCGAGCCGAGGCGCTGGGCTACGAGTCGCTGTGGGTGTGGGACCACATCCTGCTCGGCGTCGACCCTCATTTTCCCATCCTCGAAGCCCTCACCCTGCTGGCGGCGGTGGCAGCGCGCACCCGCCGCATCCGGCTGGGCACCGGGGTGCTGGTGCTGCCGCTGCGCAATCCGGTGGTGCTGGCCAAGCAGCTGGCCAGCCTCGACCAGCTCTCCGGCGGCCGCCTCATCCTGGGCGTGGCGGTGGGGTGGTACGCGCGCGAGTTCGAGGCGGTGGGCGTGCCCTTCCGCCGCCGCGGCCGCCTGCTAGAGCAGAACCTCGAAATCCTGACCCGCCTGTGGCAAGAGGACGTGGTGGAAGGGGATTACCCCCCGCACCGGCTGCGCAGCGCCGTGCAGTTCCCCAAGCCGGTGCAGCGGCCGCGGCCCCCCATCCTCATCGGCGGCTACGTGGAAGCGGCGCTGCGCCGGGCGGCAGTGCTCGGCGACGGCTGGCTGACTTACTTCTACACCCCGGATGCCTTTGCCCGCAGCTGGGCGCGGGTGCAGCAGTTTGCTCGCGAGGCGGGCAAGGACCCCGAGATCCTCGACAACGGCAACCAGCTGGCCATCTGCGTGGGCCGCTCGCGGGCGGCGGTGGAGGCGCCGCTCATGGCGTGGCTGCAGCACGAGTGGGACGTGGCGGCGTGGAGTGAGTCAACGCGAGACAGCGCCATTTACGGCACCGTGGAAGAGTGCGCGGCGCAGCTACAAGCGCATATCGCCGCCGGCGTCAAGCGCCTCGTCTTCATCCCTTACCGCTACGAGCCAGGGCAGGTGGAGCTCATCGCGCGGGAGATCCTCCCCCGCCTGCAGGCCTGACCCTGCCGCGCCCCCGGCGGCAAGCGTTTTTCCCGCAATTTTCCCCCTTGCCGGCGCGTTCTCCTGTCAAGACGTGTCAGCACTCCCTTTCCCTTCAGGAGGAATGGCGATGCCTCATGCCGGACGTTTCATCCTTACCGCCCTGGCCGGGCTGCTACTGGCTGCCTGCGTGCGGCCGCTTCCCCAGCGCGTGCCTGAAGCGCGGGCAGTGCGCCAGACGCTGGAAGCGTTCTGGGCAGCGCTGCCGGCCGGTAGCCCGGCGGCCCTCGATGGCCTGCTCACCCCCGACGCCATGCTGGTGCGCGCGGTAGAGCGCGCCCCGGAAGTCGAGGAGCCCTTGTTCCTGGCGGTGCAGCAGCCCGAAGCGCGGGCCCTGCTTGCCGCTGCCGCGCGCGCCGCACTCGTCAACTTTGCGCAGCCGGCGCCGCAGGAAGCGACAGTCGAGACGTACTTCGACGTCGAGCGTCGCGACGACATCCAGCGCCTGCGCCTGCGCTGGCACCTGCGGCAGGGTAGCGGCGGCTGGCAGCTACAGCGCGTGCACGCGGTGGTCTGGACCTTCCCCAGGGTGCGCGGCGGCGGCGGGCCGTAGCGGGCTGTGGCCCCCTCTGGACAGGCAAGGCCCGATGCGCTAGGCTGAAGCGCCGGCCGGGGCTCACGAGGAGCCCCCATGCCAGACCCCCAGCGAAGCTTAACGAGGAGCTTTGCGACCATGCCAGCGCCCGCCTGGGATGCCCTGCGCCGCCCCTGCAGCAGCCTGCTCGACGCCATTGGCTGCACGCCCCTGGTGCAGCTTTCCCGGGTGAGCGCCGGGGTGAAGGCCACCCTGTTTGCCAAAGTCGAGTGGTACTCGCCCACCGGCAGCCTCAAGGACCGCATTTATGCCCACATGATTCGCACGGCGGAAGAGCGCGGCGCGCTGCGGCCGGGCATGACCATTCTCGAGTGCTCCACGGGGAACGCCGGCATTGCGTGCGCCTTTGTGGCGGCGGTGAAGGGCTACCGCTGCGTGGTGGTGATGCCCGAAGGCATGAGCGAGGAGCGCAAGAAGCTGCTGCGCGCTTACGGGGCCGAGCTCGTCTTCACCCCGGGGGGCGAGAGCGACGTCGACTTGGCCCTGGCGCGCCTGGAAGAGATCCGCGCCGCCAACCCCGAGCAGTACTGGGTGCCGGGACAGTTCACCAATCCTGACAACCCCGAGGCCCACTACTTGAGCAGCGGCCCCGAGATCTGGGAGCAGCTGGGCGGCCGTGTGGACGCCGTCATCGCCTCCCAGGGCACCGGCGGCTGGCTCAGCGGCGTAGGCCGGTACCTGCGCGAGCAGCTCCCGGCGGTGCGCATTTACGCCGTGGAGCCGGCAGAGTGCCCGCTGCTCAGCCGCCGCGGCTGGGGGCCCCGCACGGCATCGAGGGCATCGGCGACGGCTTCGTGCCCCGCACCCTCGACTTGGCCCTGCTCGACGGTGTGGTGACCACCACCACCGCCGAGGCGGTGGCTATGGCGCAGCGGCTGGCGCGCGAAGAAGGGCTTTTCTGCGGCATTTCTTCGGGCTGCAACGTCGCTGCTGCCCTCAAGCTGGCCAAGGCGCACCCCGAACTGGCCCGCATCGTCACCGTGCTTAGCGACACCGGGCAGCGCTACTTCACCACCGCGTTGTGCGGGGAAGCAAAAGAAATTGAGGTGCCGGCCCGCGATCATTCCCTCGATGCTTACAGCGCCGCGGCGCTTGCGGCCCATGCCGGCCGCTGGGAAGTCATCGAGTAAAATGGGGACAGGCTACTTTTTCGTTGATCCGGTGCTGTGCGGCGGGAAAGGATGAGGTGTCATATGACGGACATCCAGCACGACCGCACCCCGCAACGGGGACGCAAGGGTCTCATCCTGGTCAACACCGGTCACGGCAAGGGGAAAACCACCGCTGCCCTGGGGACGCTATTGCGGGCTTGGGGGCGCGGCCCTGCGGGTGTGCGTTCTCCAGTTCATCAAACACGAGGCTGGAAATTGGGGCGAAGTCAAAGCCGCACGCCGAATTGGCCTCGAGTGGTACAAGATGGGCGATGGCTTCACCTGGCTCTCCAAGGACATGGACGAGACGGTAGCCAAAGCGCTGCATGCCTGGCAGGTGGCCCAGGAAAAGATCGTTAGCGGGGCGTACGATTTGATCCTCCTCGACGAGTTCACCTATCCGCTCAAATACGGCTGGCTGGACACAAACGAAGTGATTGCCTGGCTGCGCGCCCACAAGCCCCCTGCCCTCCACCTGATCATCACCGGGCGCGATGCGCCTCCCGAACTTCTCGCGTTTGCGGATCTGGTCACCGAGATGCGTAAGGTCAAGCATCCCTTTGACCAGGGCATTGGCGCGCAGCCAGGGATCGAGTTTTAAAAATGCCGCGGCGCCGACCGATGCCGCGCCTGGTCGTTGCCGGTGCCCACAGCGGCGTGGGCAAGACCACGGTGACGGTCGGGCTCATCGCTGCCCTGCGGCGCCGTGGCCTTACCGTCCAGCCCTTTAAGGCAGGGCCGGATTACATCGATCCCACTTACCACACCCTGGCCGCCGGCCGCCCCTGCCGTAACCTGGACACCTGGATGGTGCCCCTGCAGCGCCTGCGTGCCCTTTTCGCCCGTGCTGCCAGCGACGCCGACGTGGCCGTTATCGAAGGGATGATGGGGCTCTATGACGGCCTTGAGTATGCAGACGAGACGGGGAGCACGGCGCAGCTGGCAAAGTTGCTGGGGGCCCCCGTGGTCTTGGTGCTGGACGCCGGCCAGATGGCGCGCAGCGCCGGGGCCCTTGCCCTGGGCTACTGCCACTTCGACCCTGACTTGCTCCTGGCCGGCTTCATCGCCAACCGGATAGCTGGCGAAAGTCACGGTCGCGGTGTGGCGACGGCCATCGAGAGGGTCACCGGCCTGCCGGTTTTCGGTTCGCTACCCCGTGACCCGGCGCTGGAGATCCCGGAGCGCCACCTGGGGCTCATTCCCACTGTCGAGCCCGGCCGCTGGCAGGCGTTCATCGCCGCTGCCGCCGAGTGCGTGGCCCGCTACGTGAACCTAGAAGGGTTGCTGCGCTGTGCGCAGGCAGCCCCTCCGGTGGCTGCCTCGCCGGCGCCTCTCCCTGGCCTTCAGCGGTCGGCCACCGGCCCGCGCCCCCGCCTGGCTGTGGCTCGCGACGAGGCTTTTAACTTCACTTACCCGGACAACCTCGATCTGCTGCGCGCGGCAGGGGCAGAGATCGCCTTCTTCAGCCCGCTGCACGACCGCGCCCTGCCTCCCCGAACGGCTGGAATCCTCCTCAGCGGTGGCTTTCCGGAGGTCTACGCCCGGCAGCTGGCCGCCAATACCGCCATGCACCGGGCGTTGCGAGAGGCCTATGCGCGGGGCATCCCTATCTATGCCGAATGCGGCGGCCTGATGCTCTTGACGGAAGCCATTGTGGATCTGGAGGGGCGGGAGTACGCCATGGTCGGCCTGCTGCCAGGGCGCTCGGTGATGACCGGGCGCCTTACCCTGGGCTACCGGGTGGCCCAGGCAGCGAGCGACTCCTGGCTGTTCCGTGCCGGGGAGAGGGTGCGCGGCCACGAGTTTCACTACTCTGTGTGGGAAGGCCGTCCTGCCAGCCTGCCACCGGCCTTCCACTTGCTGCCGCCACACGGCCAGGGGCACCCGCAACCGGAAGGCGCATGCCTGGGGACCCTGTGGGCCTCTTACGTCCATCTCCACTTCTGGAGCAACCCGGCCCTCTCCAGGCGGTTTGTGGGTAAAATGGGGACAGGCTCCTTTTCTGAGCCAGCCGCGAAAAAGTAGCCTGTCCCCTTTTTCGAGGAGCTGCCTATGCTTCTTTCTGCCTTTGACGCTATGGCGCTGGTGGCTGGCATTCGCCAGTGGGTGGAGCTCGAATCTCCCACCACCGAGCCGGCGGCGGTGAACCGGCTGGTCGACTTGGTCGAGGCGCAGCTGCGGGCGCTGGGGCTGCAAGTGGAGCGCATTGCAGGCCGCGACGGCCTGGGCGACCACCTGCGCGCCCGCACCCCTTGGGGTGGCCCCGAGGCCGGCATTCTCGTCCTGGGGCACCTCGACACCGTACATCCCCTGGGCACCCTGCACAGCCGTCTCCCGTTTCGCCTCGAGGGCAACCGCGTTTACGGGCCGGGGATTGCCGACATGAAAGGCGGCGCCTACCTGGCCTATAACGCCCTACGCTACCTGGTGGAGCGTGGCGAGACCACGCCGCTGCCGGTGACCCTGATTTACAACAGCGACGAAGAAGTGGGCAGCCCCACCTCGCGCGGCCTCATCGAGGAGACCGCGCGCCAAGCCAAGTACGTCCTGGTTACCGAACCGGGGCGCAACGGCGGCTGCGTGGTAACGGCGCGGCGCGGCACGGGGCGCTTCCGGCTGAAGATTACCGGCCGTCCAGCTCATTCTGGCGTCAACCACGAGCAGGGGCGCAGCGCCTTGCGGGAGCTGGCTCACCAGATCCTGCGCCTGGAGAGCATGACCGATTACGCCCGTGGCATCACCGTCAATGTTGGCGTGGCGGCAGGCGGCACGCGCGCCAACGTGGTGCCGGCAGAGGCCATGGCCGAAGTCGACTTGCGCGTCAGCACTCCCGAAGACGCCGAGGCGATGGTACGTACCCTCCTTGCCCTGCAGCCGGTGACGCCAGAGGTGACCCTAGAAGTCCGCGGGCAGCTCAACCGCCCGCCCTACACCAAGACGCCAGCCATCGACGCCCTTTACCGCCATGCCCGGGCACTGGCAGCCGAGCTGGGCTTTGCCTTGCCGGAGACCGCCACCGGGGGTGGCTCGGACGGCAACTTTACGGCGGTGATGGGGCTGCCGACCCTGGACGGGCTGGGCGCCGATGGGGCCGGGCCGCACACCTACGAGGAGCACATCTTCCTGGACCGGCTGGTGCCACGCCAGGCGTTGCTCGTGCGCTTGCTGCAAACCCTGCAATGAAGGGGCCTGCTGGCTTCGGTGCCACAGACCCCCATCAAGTCGCTTGTCGATACCCTCAGAGCGCCTGCCCCCGCTGCTTGCGTCGCCAACCATAGCCCACAACGCCCAGCAAGCCGGTGCCGAGCAAGAGCATGGAGCCGGGTTCGGGCACCACACTGGTCTTCAGCACAGTCACTTGCCAGGGCAGCTTCAGAAAGACGAAAGAATCAGGTTGCTTACCCGGCAGCTGGCGCGCTCTACGGCCTGAAACAGCAGCGTGCGCCCGCGCAGCCGGCCCGGAATCACTACCTGGAAGCGGGCGCGGCCCGCGGCGTCGGCAATAGCCCGCCGCAGGCGCCGCGGCCGTCCGATCCCCAGCCGCGTCTCGCCGCAGCCGGCAAGGGGCGAGGAGCCGGCTGCCACGCCAGCAAGAAGCGCGACGGAAGCGCCGGGGGTGGCCTGCGTCAGGGTGAAGGTGTTGAGCGTCCCGGCCTGCCCGGGAAGCGGGCCCTCCAGGGTGAGGAGGGCCTCAGCCGCCACGGCAGCCATCGCCGGCGAGAACTCCGAGGTGTTGCCCTGGGCATCGATGGCCAGGGCGGTGATGAAGTGCCCTGCCAGGCCTGCCGGCAAGAAGGCGCGAAAGCGCCCGCTGGCCTCCGGAGTGGCCGTGGCCTGGAACACCTGTCCCTCGCCAAACCCCGTAGCGTCGGCAGCGTCGTTGCTGTAGAGCTCGACGGTGAGCGTCTCCGGCGCCAGTGTATCAACGACTCCGCTTACCACGGTGGCCGTCCCGTCGTCAATGGCCGCCGTCAGCACCGGGAAGTTGAGCAGGCCGTTGGGTCCGGTATCGCCGTCGCCGGGATCGTTGGGTGTCACCCCGTCGTTCCCGAGATCGATGCCGAGTTGGCCGTTAGCAAAAATGGCGTTGCCGGTAAGGGTAATGCCCATGGGGGGACTCTCGCCAAAACCTTCCACGGCAACACCGAACTCGTCGTTGAAGGCAATAAAGTTGCCGGCGCCGGCGTCTCGCCCGCCGATCACCGTCTGTCGCGGCGGATCGGCGAGCAAGAACGGGGAGACGAGGATGCCCTTCTCGTTGGGAATAGGGGCCAAGCCGCTGGCGTCGGTGCCGATGAAATTGCCCTGGATGACGTTGTGCGCGCCGCCGCTGATGCAAATGCCGGCTCTGAAGCCGACGTTGGTAAAGCCGTGGCCGGAGATGACGTTGCCGGCAAAGGGCCCGCCGAGGGTGTTGAACGAGCCAACAAGGCTGATGCCGCAGCGAGCAGAGCCGCTTTCGTCCTGCTGGCCCGTGGCGTCAACGCCCAGGTAGTTGCCTTGCACCGTGTTGTGGTCTGCGGCGAGGGCTACCTGGGCCCCTACCGGGTGTCTCTCGGCGTCCAGGTGCCCGTTGTTGTTGATGACGTTGCCTTCTCCCGGTGCCGGACCACCAATGAGGTTGCCCGTGGCACCTGCCTCGATGGCCACGCCGTTGTTGTGATTGCCAGTGATGAGATTGCCCTGCACGACGTTGCCCGTGGCGGAGGCAAAGCGGATCCAGACGCCGTTGCCACCGCTGGAAATGACATTGCCCTCGCCGGGCGCCGGGCCGCCGATGCGGTTGTCGCTGCCGGTGAGGTGCACACCGGCGCTCAAGCCGCCGATGACGTTGCCAACGATGCGGTTGCGACTGCCATTGATTTCAATGCCGTAGCGGAAGGTGCTGAAGCCGCCCAGGCCGGTAATGAGGTTGTCGTTAGAATCGAGCGTCAGGCCGTTGAGGCTTGCCAGCGGCGGGGTGGTGTGCAGGACGACCTCTGGCCCCGCCGGGTTGGTATCGCCAGTAAAGGCGGTCTGGGTAGTGCCGTCGAGGGTGATGCCGTCGTCGCGTAGCGTAAGGGGAGGCGTGTTCGCGATTTGAATGAAGAAGACGCTACCGGTAAAACCCGGGTCGCCGGTGGGGATGCGAAAGGCGATGCGCTCTGGCCCCGGGGTATGGTTGGCGGCTGTAATGGCCTCGCGCAGCGAAACCTTCCCGTCCGGGCCAGGCAGATCGTCTACTTGCTGGGCACCACCAAAGTCACTCACGTCACTGGTGGTATCCACGATAAGGGTCACCGCCTGGGCCCGGGCAGACCTGGGAAGGCCATAAGCGGCCAAGACCGAGCAAAGCAACAGGGACAGGAGTAAAGCGCCGCTTGGCATAGAAAACACCTCCCCCTCTGGAGACAGGCGACTTTTTCGCTGCTGGCTCAGAAAAGGAGCCTGTCCCCTTTTTTGCGTTCATGAAGGGGCACGAGCCTGCCTTCCTGGGGCAGAGTTGCCGCCAGCATACCATCGGTGCGGGCGCAGTGCCAGAGGCACTACTGCCAGGAGCGTGGCAGGTAGAGGGCAAGGCTGGCGGTGAGCGCGGCCACCGCTCCGCAGGCGAGGAAGAGGCCAGCGTATCCGGCCAGGCTGCCGATGAGGCCAGCGGTAGCGGGCCCGGCAAACATTCCCACAGCGTAGATGGCCTGAAACAGGCCCATGGCCGTCGCTCTCAACCCTTCGGGAAGGCGGGTAACGGCGAGGCTCAGGAGCACCGGCTGCGCCAGACCCCGGCCGAAACCGGCCAGGGTCTGGGAGAAGTAGAGCAACCCCACGGTAGTCAGGTACGGGATGGCCAGCGTCGCAACAGCGATGAGCAGGTGGCTGCCGGCAACGGCCAGGCGCGCGCCCAGCCAGCGTGCCATACCAGCGCCGCTGAGCAAGGCGGCTACGGAGCCGGCAAGGGTGCTTAGGGTGGCAAGCAGGCCCAGCTGCGTCTTGGTGGCACCGATGCCTGCAGCGTAGAGGGGAACAAAGCCAAAGGTGGTGGCATAAATGGTCCAGTGTCCCAGGGCCGCGATGGCCGAGGCGAGCAGGAGCTCGGGGTAGCGCACCAGCTCGCGTAATCGCAGCAAGGGCGGTTGTGGCTCGGGCTGTGCCTGTGGCTGCTCTTGCACCCACCAGAGGGAAAGAAGGCCAAGGCCGCCAACACCGGCGGCCGTCCAGAAGGGAGCCTGCCAGCCATAGGCATCGGCGATACGGCCGCCGGCATACGTCGCTGCCATGATGGCTAGACTGTTGCAGAAGGAGAGGTAACCCATGGCTCTGATGGTCTCGTTAGGCGGAAAGGAACTGGCAAAGAGGACGGTAAACGCCACCCAGGCGCAGGCGGCAATGCCGGAAATAAAGCGAGCGGCGACCATGAACCAGGGATGCGGGGCGAGGACGAAGCCAAAGCTGGCGGCCACGGCTGCCAGGAAGCCGAGAACGAGGAAGGGTTTGCGCCGGCCCCTGGCGTCGGAGGCCAGCCCCAGGGGCAGCCGCAGCAAGAGCTGGGCTAGGCCATAGGCGCTGACCACCAGACCGACGACGCGTAGCGAGCCGCCCTGGTGGACCACACGCAAGGATGGGGACGTAGAGGTAGAGGGCCATCCAGTAGAGAGAAACGGCTGTGTAAAGCGCCAGCCTGGGGCGAACTGGCGGCTGCCCGCTTGCCCTCTCGTGGGTAGAGATGGAACGTTGCACGCGCGCCTGACCCCTTACCAGAACGATGAGAAGCCATCCTTGCAGCGCTTGGTGGCAACGTCACCATACCGGCATGGGGCGCGCCCGTCCACAGGACGATTGCTTCATTTTGTCCCGCGCCATTTGCAAGGGAACTGGCTACTCTTTTGCGGCTGGCTCAGAAAAGGAGCCTGTCCCCATTTTTGGGACCCACTGGAGGAGGTGCTCGGCCACGGCAACGGGGTCGCCGTGCTGGTTGACCACCTCGATGCGGGCGCGGGAGCGGCGCTTGGCAAGGTCGACTTCGACGATCTCGTAGTGCACCGTGACCGTGTCGTTGATGTACACGGGCTTGAGAAAGCGCACGCGGTCGTATCCCAGCGACACCGGGGTGGCGTCGCCCTGGTCGGCGCCGCTTTTGGCGATCATCAGGGTGGAGGCGGTGGACATGAAGCCAATGAGCAGGGCGCCGTGGGCAATGCGCCGCCCGTAGGCCGAGCGCTTCATGAATTCTTCGTTGACGTGGTTGGGGCCCAGGTCGCCGGTGATGCCGGCAAAGAGGTAAACGTCGCTTTCCCCTACGGTTTTGGCAAAGCGCACCGCATCGCCCACGGCTACGTAAAACTCGCCCATTTTCTTTTTCTCCCACTCACAACTCGTAGAGCCGCTCGTCGACGCGCGGCCGCGTGTAGGCCTTGGCCACGCCCTTGACGCCTTTTTTCAGCAGGGCGCCGCTGAAGGGGTCTTCTTCTTCCAGCAAGTCGCCCAGCTCGGCTTCGATCTGGTCGGGATCTTCTCCGGCTTCCATGCGGCGAATGGCTTCCTGCATGCCGGCGCCGGGCTGCAGCCCCATGGTTTCGTAGAGGCGGCGCATCATGCGCGCCGCCTGGCGCGGGTCGTCTTCGTTCATGTTTTCCGCTTCCGCGGCCAGCTCCATCATGGCCCGCTCCATGCGGCTCTCGTCGAAGTCGGGCAGGTCGCCTTCGTCTTCTTCTTTGCGCCCTTTGGAGATGGCAAACAGCGACACTTGCCGCTCGAGCTGCGGCCGCCCGCAGCGCGGGCAGTCGGGGCGCTTGTCGGTGTTTACCCGGCGCGAGAAAAAGTTAAAAATCATGTGGCAATCGGCGCAGTAAAACTCGTATACCGGCATGGCTCTCCTCCTCATCGCGGGCGTAAGAGGCGTCCTGCGACAAGCAGGCGCGTTGAAAATGTAGCCGGCCGCGGCGCGCTTGGCCACTTGCAGCTGGCCTTGCTCATCGCTGCCAAAGGGCGGCGTGCAGCCCCGGGGGCCGTGGCAACTCGGGCCGCGCGGCAAAGAGGCGGCGCCAGGCGGCCTGCCCGATGCGGTTGGCTTCCTCGACGAGGGCCGCCTCGTCGAGGGTCAGCACCACGCCGTCGCGCATCAGCCAGCGGCCATCGACCATCACCGCCTCGACGTCGCGCGCTTGCCCTTGGTGCACGAAGCAGGAAACCACGCGCAACAGCGGCACGAGGTGGGCCCGGCGCAAATCGACGAGAATGAGGTCGGCGCGGTTGCCCGGCGCCAGCCAGCCGGCGTCGTCAATCCCCAGCGCGCGGTAGCCGTGGCGGGTGGCCCACACGAGCACCTCCTCGGGCGTGGGGTGGCGCCCGTCGCGCCGGCGCACGCGCTCCATAAACAGCGCCGTGCGCATCACTTCGACCATGTCCTCAGCCATGTTGTCGGTGCCCAAGGCAATGGTGCAGCCGTAGCGCTCCAGCTCGGCAATGCGCGGCTGCAGGCCGCGCCGGGCGGCAATGGCGGCGTTGAAGGCCACCGTGGCTCTGCTGGCGCCCAGGATGGCTTCCTCTTCGGGGGTCATGCAGCGGCAGTGCGCGGCCACCAGGCGCTCTGAAAGAAAGCCACAGCGTGCCAAGTACTGCGTTGGCAGGCAGCCCCGTTGCTCCTGCACCGCTGCCACTTCGCCCCAGAGCTGGTTGAGGTGCACGCTGGCCACCACGCCCAGCTTCTCTTGCAGGGCGCGCAGCTGGCGCAGCAGCTCGGGAGAGCACATGTCCGGGGCCCAGGCCGCCAGCCCCACTTGCAGGCGGCCGTCGCCTTCGCCGTGCCAGTCGCGGTATAGGGTTTCGATACGCCGCAGCCCGTCGGCAGCCAGCGCCGGGTCGGCCACAAACGGCCCGGGCTGGCCGTAGGTGGCGCCGGCGCGATCCCAGGCGCGCTCGCACAGCAAGAAGCGCAGGCCGCTGTCACGCAGCACCTCGACGTAGCCAGCAATGCCCACCGCGTCTTCCAGGAGCAAGGTGGTGCCGCTGCGCAGGGCCTCGAGCAGGCCGAGCTGACACAGCACTTGCCGCTCGGCCTCAGAGAGCGCGGGCAGCGGCGGCCGCGGCGGCCGGCCTTCAAAAGGCGGGGCGTGCCCCGGCGAGAGGTCTTCGTAAAGGCCGCGCGCCAAGGTGAGCTCCAGATGGGTGTGGGTGTTGGCAAAGCCCGGCAGCACCGCTTTGCCCCGGCCGTCGACACGTACGGCATTGGGAAAGCGCGCCAGCACCTCGGCGTCGGGACCGAGGGCAGCAATGCGGGCGCCGTCGATGGCAATAGCGGCGTCGTCCCACACCGTGCCCGTGGCATCGGCGGTGACGATGGTAGTGCTGTGAATCACCGTTTGCACGGGTGTCCTCCCCGATTACACCAGGGTATGGCCGCCGTCGAGGTAGAGCGCCGCGCCGGTCATGTAGCTGCTGGCCGCTGAAGCCAGAAAGACAATGGCGCCGCGGATCTCCTCGGGCCGGCCGATGCGCTGCATGGGCAGGCGCTGGATGAGGCGCTGCCCGGCCTCGCTGGCAAAGAACTCGGCGTTCATCGGCGTGGCAAAGTAGCCTGGACAGAGGGCGTTAACTTGGATGTTGTAGCGTGACCACTCCAGGGCCAGGATGCGGGTAAACTGCACCAGCGCCGCTTTGCTCGCCGCGTAAGCGCCCATGTAGCGGGCGGTGACCTGGGCAAAAACCGAGGCCACGTTGATGATCTTGCCCTGGCGCCGCTTGACCATCTCGCGGCCGACGTACTTGGCGCACAGCACCGGCCCCTTGAGGTTGACGGTGAGGAAGCGGTCCCACTCGGCTTCGTCGAGCTCCAGCACCGGGGTGGTGCCGCCAATGCCGGCGTTGTTGACCAGGATGTCGATTTGCCCAAAAGTGGCCATGACGCGCGCCACCATCGCCTCGATTTGCTCGGCCCGCGTCACGTCGGCGGCCACGGCCAGCGCCGTGCCCCCTTGCTGGCGGATGGTGTCGGCCACTTTCTCCAGCGCCTCCAGGGTGCGGCTCACCACCACCACTGCCGCGCCGGCTTCGGCCAAGGCCAAGGCCATCTCGCGCCCCAGACCCTTGCTGCCGCCGGTAACGATGGCCACTTTGCCGCTCAAGTCAAAGACGGACAGCGTCATGCCTCGCTTTCCTGCTCCTCTGCCGCGGGTTTTTGCTTGCCAATACGCCGGTAGGAGGCCTCGGGAATGCGCCGCTCCCGTTCCTCCATGGCCCCGCTCCTCTAGCACCCCAGCTGGCGGGCGATCACCAGGCGCTGGATCTCGCTGGTGCCCTCGCCAATGGTGAGGATCTTGGCGTCGAGGTAAAAGCGCGACACGGGCAGCTCGCGGATGTAGCCGTAGCCGCCGTGGATCTGCACCGCCTCGTCGGCGGCGCGCACCGCCGCTTCAGAAGCGGCCAGCTTGGCCATCGCCGCTTCGCGGCCGTAAGGCAGCCCCTGGTCGCGCAGCCAGGCGGCTTTGTAAGTCAGCAGCCGCACCATTTCCGTGGCGGTGGCCATGTCGGCCAGCTTGAACTGGATGGCTTGGTGCTGGGAGAGGGGCTTGCCGAAGGCGTAGCGCTGGCGGGCGTAAGCCAGCGACAGCTCCAGGCAGGCCTGGCACAGCCCCAGGGCTAGGGCGGCGATGCTGATGCGCCCCACTTCCAGGGTGCGCATGAACTGGCGAAAGCCCATGCCCTCTTCGCCCAGCAAGTGGTCGCGCGGCACGCGACAGTGGTCGAAAATCAGCTCGCGGGTGTCCACGGTGTGCCAGCCGATCTTGGGGTAAGGCGGGCCGATGGTGTAGCCAGGGGTGTCGCGCGGCACGACAAAGGCGCTGTAGCGCTTTTTGCCGTCGGAGTTGGTGCCGCTTACCGCCAGCAGCACCACGCCGTAGCTCAGCTCGGTGCCGGCGTTGGAAATGAAGCACTTGCGGCCGTTGATCACCCAGCTGTCGCCATCCAAGACGGCAGTGGTCTGGATGTTGGCGGCGTCTGAGCCGGCCTGCGGCTCGGTGAGCCCAAAGGCGCCCAGTTTCTCGCCCCGCGCCAGGGGCACCAGCCAGCGCTGCTTCTGCGCCTCGCTGCCAAAGAGCAGCAGTGGCAGCGAGCCAATGGTGAGGTGGGCTTGCCAGGAGGCGGCGATCGACTGGTCGACTTTGGCGATTTCTTCCATGGCCGCCACCAGGGCCACGGTGCCAGCGTCGCTGCCGCCGTACTCTTTGGGAATGAGCAGGCCCATGAGCTGCAAGTCGGCCATCTTGCGGAAGACTTCTACGGGAAAGCGGCCGGTGTTGTACCATTCCTCGGCGTAGGGGGCGATTTCCTGGCGGGCAAAGTCGCGGCACAAGGCCTGCAGCAGCCGGTGTTCTTCGCGCAGCGTAAAATCCATGGCCCTTTTCCTCACTGAGGCGACACGAGGATCTTGACGTGGCGGTCGGGCTCGGCGAGCACCTGCTGCAGCCCCCGGGTGGCAAGGTCGCGCAGGGGAATGCGGTCGGTGACCAGCGGCGCGGCCTGCAGGCGGCCGTCGGCGAGCATGGCCAGGGCGAGCGGAAACTCGTCGGTGTAGGCGCTGGCCCCCACCAGGGTCTTTTCGTGCGCCTGAATCCTGCCCCAGGCCAGGGGCGAAGCCTGGGTGTAAATGCCTACCAGCACCACCCGGCCGCCCTTGCCGGCCAGCTTCACCGCCGTTTCCACCGCCGGGGGCGTGCCCACGCACTCAAAAACCACTTCGGCGCGCAGCCCGCCGGTGCGCTGGTGGATTTCCCGGTCTACCGCCACCGCCGTGGGATCCAGGGCGGCTTCGGCGCCCAGCGCCTCGGCCAGGCGCCGGCGGCCGGCCACGGGTTCGACGACAAAGACGCGGGCGGCGCCGCAGCTGCGGGCCGCTTGCAGCACCAGCAGGCCGATGGGGCCGGCACCCACCACCGCCACCGTGTCGCCGGGCTGGAGGCGGCCTTGCTTGCAGGCGTGCAGGGCCACGGCAGCCGGCTCGGCCAGCGCCCCGGCCTCCCAGGAGAGCCCCTCTGGCAAGCGAAACAGGGTGTAGTCGGGCACCACCACCTGCTCGGCAAAGGCGCCGTCGGCGCAGAGGCCGATGCTGCCCAGGCGCTCGCAGAGGTTGAAGCGCCCCGCGCGGCACCAAGGGCAGCGGTGGCACACCAGGCAGGCACTGGCAGTAACGCGGTCCCCCACCTGCCAGGCTGTCACCTGCGGCCCTACTTCTACCACCTCGGCGGCAAACTCGTGTCCCAGAGTCACGGGGGGCACTTTGCCGGTAAGCGGGTGAGGGCGGGTGGGGATGAGCACCGGGCCGTGCGTGTACTCGTGCAGGTCAGAGCCGCAGAGGCCGCACCACTTCACTTGCAGGCGCACCTCTCCGGGCTGTAGCGGGCGTTCTGCCACTTCTTCCACGCGCACGTCGCGCGCCGCGTACCAGCGAGCCGCTTGCATGGCTGCCCTCCCCCGTCTTGGCCTCGGGTCTTTCCTTCTGGCGGGAGCTATGTTAGCGCATTTGGCGGCCGGAAGAAAAGGGAAGCGGCATGCCGAAAAGTCGCCTGTCCCCTTTTCAGCGGAGGCGGTCGGCGTAGGCCTCCAGGCCCAGGCGAGCGAGGGTGGCGCGGGTGGGAATGCCGGTTTCTACGTGCCAGCCCATCTGCCGGTAGTACTCGTCGACCATCTGGGGCAAGAAAGGCGCCAGGGACTTGCCCTGGGCGCGGCCGCTGGGCGGCGGCTCAAGAAGGCGTGGCGACACGTCAAACTCGTCGGCTTTGGTAAAGCCACGCTGCACGTAGACGAGGCGCATGAGGTTGGCCACCCGCTCCCCCACGGCCAGCGCTTCTTCCGGGGTAAAGTCTTCCCATCCCACCGCCGCTGCCAGCGCCTGCGGCGCCAGACGCAGGACGTCTTTGACGCCCCAGGTGGCGAACCAGCACACCCCCAGGCAGTCTTCCCACAGCTTTTTGAGCTGGGTGCGGCGCACCTGGGTGACTTTTTCCAGCGCCTCCTCCAGGGTGGCCACGGTGCCCGGGGCGTAGCGCAGGTAGCCAAGGTCGGGCTCGGCCGCCAGGGCGTCTACCCCTGGGGCTTGCCAGCAGACGCCGGCGCCGGCGATGATCTGGCCAAAGAGCACGCTCCAGGCGGCGCGCCAGTCGTGCAGGTTGATGCCGCCGCCCTTGATGTGCACGGTGAAGCGCTCCACGCCGCGGCCAAGGGCTGCCGCCGCGCCTTTGAGGCCTTGGGCCAGCACAGCGCCAAACCCTTCGCGCCGGATCATCTGCTCGATGAGGGTCATGGCCGCTTCGTAGTCCCCCCACTGCAAGTGCAGGCCGCCGGTGTCCTGCGGGGTCAGAAGGCCGCGGTTGTAAGCCTCAAAGGCCATGGCCACCACGCAGCCGGCGGTGGAAGACTCAAGCCCCATGGCGTCGTAGAACTCGGTCAGGCACAGAGCGGCGCCGGGATCCTCGACGCCGATCATGGCCGCGGCGCCCTCGGTGTTTTCGCCGCCGCCGCAGGGGCTCACCGTCATGCCGGCAAAAGGGCCGCTGGTGATGTGCACGTCGTAAGCGCACTCGATCTGGCAGTTGTACGACGGCCTGGGAGTGACCCGCCAGCGGGCGCAGCCTTCGACAAAATTCTGCCCGTAGCGGCGGCCCCACTGCGGGTCGCTCAGGTTCTTGCCGGCCAGCAGCGAGGCTTTGCCCAGCACGTGGTAAATGCGGGTGATGCCGGCGCGACGCACGCCGACGCTGGCCGGCGGCACGCCGCCTTCTGGGGTGAGGAAGAGGTTGGCTTCCCACTGCCGTACCGCCTCCAGGAAAGCCTGCGGGCGGGCCAGAGGCACGCGGCCGCTGCCGCGCACGGCGATGGCCTTGAGCTTCTTTGCGCCCATTACCGCCCCCGGGCTGCCCTTGCCCGCCCCGTGGTTGCGGTCGTTCTTGATCGATGCCCCGTGCAGCAGCGCTTCTCCTGCCGGGCCGATGCAGGCCACGCTGATGCGATCGGGATCACCGCCCAGCTCGGCTTTGATTCGCCGCTCCGTTTCTCGCGTGTCCTGGCCCCACAGGTGGCGGGCGTCGCGCAGCTCCACCCGCTGGTCGTCGATCCACAAGTACACGGGCTGTGGGGAAGCGCCGGTGATGAGGAGGCCCTCGTAGCCGGCGTGCTTGAGGTAGGCGGCCCAGAAGCCGTGTGCATGGCCGGTGGCAGCTGCGTAAGGCGTCTCGTAGTGAAGCGTCACCACCACGTAGTTGCTCGAGCTCGGCGCCGGGGTGCCAGCCAGGGGGCCGGTCATGAAGATAAGCGGCGTGCGGGGATCGGTGGCGGTGGCGTCGGGCGGCGCCTCTCGCAGCAGGTAGTACAGCCCCAGCCCGGTGCCGCCCACGTGGGCGCGCAGCACCGCTTCTTCGGGCAGATCTTCCCTGCTGATGGCGCCCGTATCGAGCGCCACGCGCAGAATCACCGGAGCATAGCCTCCCTGAATCATCATCGCTTCTCTCGCCTCAGTCGTCGCGTTTCCAGCACGCTTGCTGGTACGCCCCAAGGGTCACCCAGCTGGCCCCCCGTGCCCGGCAGTACGCTTCCACCCGCTGCTGCATGCGCCGGCTCCCCTCTCACAGGATGCCCCTCACGGTAGCGCGCCAGGGACGCCGGGCGCAATAGCGCCGTTGCTTTAATCGAAACAGAGACACCTGCTACTGGAGCGGGGAGACCCTTGTGGCAAGAGCGGTCTTCGGCATGAGCAGAGGCCAGCGCCTGGGGCACTCGCGGGGGCGAAGGCCGGCCGCAGGGGGCTGCTCACGCTGGGGCGTAGGTGAAGCGGCGCAAGCGTAGCGAGTTGCTGAGCACGAAGAGGCTGCTGGCCACCATGGCCAAGGCGGCAAGGAGGGGAGTCAGCACGCCGCCGGCAGCCAGTGCCAGCCCCAGGGTGTTGTAGAAAAAGGCCCAGAAGAGATTGCCCCGGATGGTGCGCCGGGTCGCCCGGGCCAGGGTGAAGAGCCAGGGCAGCTTGCGCAAGTCGTTGCCAAGGATGCTGACGTCGGCCGTCTCCTTGGCCAAGTCGGTGCCCGACCCCATGGCGATGCCCACCGCCGCCGAGGCCAGCGCCGGGGCATCGTTGATGCCGTCGCCCACCATGGCCACCGGCCCCAGCCTCTGAGCCTCACGGATCAGCGCCGCCTTGTCGGCTGGCAAGAGGGCGGCGTGCACCCGAGGGATGCCGGCTTCGGCGGCCACGGCGGACGCGGCTGTTGTCTGATCCCCGCTCACCAACCAAACCTCGAGGCCCAGCTGACGCAAAGCGGCAACGGCCGCTTTGGCTTCGGGGCGCACGCGGTCGCCAAAGGCCATCAGGCCCCGGACTTTCCCCTCCCAAGCGCCAAGGACCACTGTGAGACCGGCTGCTTCGAGCGCTACTTTTTCCTGCGCCAGCTGCCTGCTGAGGGCCATTCCTTGCTGCTGCAGGAAGCGGGTATTGCCGACCCATACGCGCAGGGGCGCCCCGGACGGCAGGGTCACCACCCCTTCGAGTCCCAGGCCGGAATGTGTTTGGCACTCGCTAACCGGATAGAGGGGGAGGCCTTTGGCTCTGGCGGCTTTGACCAGGCTGGCTCCCAGGGCATGCTCGGAGCAGGTTTCTACAGAAGCACAGAGGCTGAGAAAAGTTGCTGTATCGAGCGGCGGATCGACCCTGACGGCCTGGAGCGTGAGCCCTCCGTGCGTTAGCGTTCCCGTTTTGTCAAAGCAGAACGCGCGCACCTGGGCCAATCGTTCCAGGGCAGCCCCGCTGCGTACCAGCACCCCAGCTGCGGCAGCCCGGTTCAGACCGACCCACGTGGCCAGGGGAGTGGCCAGTCCCAGGGGACAGGGGCAGGCCACGAGCAGGACTGCCAGAGCCGTGAGGCCGGCCGTTTCCAGTCCTGTCGGCAACCAGTAGAGGAATGTAAGCCCTGCCAGGGCGACGACGCCAGGAACGAAGTGGGCGGCGAGGCGATCGGCCAAGAGACGGGAAGGACCCCGCGCGGCCTGTGCCGCTTCCATAAGGCGCACCATCTGGGCAAACACGGTCTCCTCGCCGCAACGGGTGACGGTCAGGATGAAACGACCGGCCAAGTTGATGGTGGCCCCCAGCACCGGATCGCCGGGGCGCTTGCTCACCGGCCTGGCCTCCCCGGTTAGTGCTGCCTCGTCCACCAAGCCTTCTCCTTCAACGACCACGCCATCGGCCGCAATACGCTCTCCGGGACGCACCACGACGCGCGTTCCCACGACCAGCGTCACTGCCGGCACCCTGCGCTCTTCCCCTTCGGCGAGGACGGTGGCTTCCTGCGGGGCCAGTTCCAGAAGATTGGCGATGCCGGCGGCTGCCTTGGCCCTGGCCGTCGCTTCGAGGAAGCGCCCCAGGGTCACCAGGACGAGGATCATGGTGGCGGTATCGAAGTAGATGCGGGTGCTACCACGAAACGTGGCATACGCCGAGGCCAGGTAAGCCGATACCGAGCCGAGGGCGATGAGGCTCTCCAGGCTACACGTGCCGTGGCGCACCTCGCGCCAGGCATGGCGCACAAACGGTCCGCCTAGGATGACCATCACCGGCGTGGCCAAGGCAAAGCTGGCATAAGTGAGGTATGGAAGGATTTCCGCCTCCAGGGGGGCAAGGTAGTCGGTGTAAAGCAGGAGACTAAGCGTCATGAGGTTCATGGCAAAGAAGCCGCCCAGGCCGAGCTTGGCCAGCCAGAAGGCCGCTTCCCCCGCTTCGCCAAGCTGGCCGGTAAACCGGTAGACAAAGGCGCACCCAGCACAGCAAAAAGCAAGGCATTGGGTGTCGCTACGCACCATGTAAGGACGCGACGGCAGGGGAAGGCGGCAGTGGGCACACCGCCGCGACGGCAAGGCAAGGGATGTCGTCACCCATGACCTCCCAAGGGGGAAGGCAGCATCCCTACAGCGTGCAGCAGACTTAAAATGCCAAGCCCGCTCAGGGCCACGCCGACGACCCGCAAGGCCTTCCCGCGGGTGGTGCAGGAGAGAACCAGGCGGCCTGCCAGGAGCATGCCCGGCGCTGTCCCGAGAACGAGGATGGCCAGAGTCAAGGCGCCGCCCAGCGCCGAGCCGGTCGCTGCCGCCTGGGCCAGAAAAGCGGCGATGAGGGGACAGGGAATGAAGCCGTTGAACAATCCCAGGGATATGGCAGCCTGGGGGCCGCCGCCACGGCGCAACGTGGCAGCGAGGCGGGCAGGGCCAGGGCTTTCGGCAAGCCGCAGACCACGCAGAGGTGGCAGCATCCCGGCAAGCCGCAACCCGGCGATCACCATCCCCACACCGGCCAGGGCGTCAAGAAGGGAGTGAAGAAAGGGAGCCGGCCGGGTGAGGAACGCTCCTCCGGCCCCGGCCAGGGCACCCAGAAACGCATAGCTCGTTAGCCGCCCACCGTGGTAAAGCAGCTGCCCTTGCAAGCGGCCTCGCCCCCCGCCGCACAGGGCATGCACACAGGCCACCATGCCGCCGCACATACCCAGACAGTGTAAAGACCCGCCCAGGGCTGCCAGCCCAAGCAGGGCCGCGTGCAGCAGCACTGCTTGCCTGCTCCTAGTCGAGGGCGCCGTGGCGCAGAGCCTGCACGACGTTAAACACCGCGTCGGCCGCCAGCACCAGCAGAGCGAGCCAGACCAACCCCAAGACGAGGCGCTCGCCGATCCCCATAGGCTTCTCCCCTACTTCTTGCACGCCAGCACGGCAACCCAGACAAAGAACGCCACCACGCCCAGGGTAAAGAGGACAAATGCCACGGCTCCGGGGCCGCCCAAGGCGCCGGTGGCCTCACGCACCAGCCCTGGCCCCAGGCCGCCCCAGTAAGCAAACGTCGGCCGCAGGCCGTCAAATGGTCCCAGCGCGTAGTACAGGGCCCAGAGAAAGAGTGCGGCGTACACCAGCAGCAGCCACTTGTTGATGGCGCCGTGGCGGGCTGTGATTTCCCCACCGGCGTAGGTTTCCACCGGTTCAGGCTGCCCTTCGGCCGGCGCGTGCTTATTGCTCATGCCGCTCCCTTTCTACCAGGAGGTATTTGACTTCCTCAACGTTGGTGAAGGCCCCCTCCATGATTCCCCAGAAAAAGAAGCAGAGGGCAGCCAGGCCCATACACAGGGCAACCAAAAACTCAAACAGCGTCAGGTGTATCAGCATCGGCTACTCCGCAATCCCCAACGACGAGCGTGAGGTTGGCGTTGCCACCCGCACGCGCATGGTTTCAGGATCAAAAGCCATCCGCCAGCTTGGCGTCTGTAGCGCCGGCGCATCCAGAGCGGCCTGTACCGCCGGCGGGAGGTCGAGCTTGGCGTGGTGCAAGGTATCGGTATACGCTGAGAGCGAGAGAAGGTAATACGAGATAGCCCACCGCTCCTCCTCGCTAAGCGAGTCGCTAAATGCGGGCATTGGGGTGCCATTGAGACCGGTGGTCATGGTACGGAAGATGTCGGCCACCGTGGGCCCCGACTTGAAAATACCGCGGGTAAAATCGGTCGGGCGAATGGGAAAGCCCCAGTCATCCTGTAGCTCGTCGGCCGAGGGCCCGGCCCCCCAGGGGTACGTATACGGCTGGTCGTCCTTCAGCCCCGGCCCGCCATGGCACTGCCAGCAGCGTCCCTTGGTGACGTAAATCTCCTGGCCGCGCGCCACCAGTTCCGGGCTGGGCGGCGGCGGCTCGGGAATGAGGATGGGCGGTTCCTTGCCGAACGGTTCCTCCCAGAAAGGCGAAAACGTCTTAATATACTGGATCACGGCCCAGCGGTCCTTCTCCGGCAGCTCATGCCAGCTGGGCATCGCGGTGCCGCGGATGCCGCGGGTGAGGGTGCGGAAGAGGTCGCCATCGGTCGGCAAGGCCCCAGAAGGGGTAACGCGGAACTTGAAGACGGCGTCCTTGAAATTACGCGGTCGCGGGTCCATGAAGGTCGCGGCAGGACCGTTGCCATCGCCTTTCTCTCCATGGCACCCTACGCAGCGGCGCAGGTACACCTCCTTGCCGGCCTCGATCCACTCCGGTGAGGCGGGAATCGACAGCTCGCTGACAAAGAGGCGCTGGGGCTCGAACAAGTCGCGCCACTGGCCGCGGTTCATCCCCAGCTTCTGTACATAGGCCACCAAGCCGCGCAGCTCCTGGGTAGGGACGAGGATCGTGACCTCGTCTTTGGTAAAGGGCTCAGGCAGCAGGTGCGTCGCCAGGACGGGCTTGCCGTCGGTCTCCCTAGCGAAGGTCAGGCCCTCAGGATTGGGAAAGAGGAGGATCTCTTTGTCGCTGTCGTAGTTGAAGACCTGCCGCAAGGCGGCGTTTTCTACCAGCACCGGGGTGTCTCCGTTTTCCCGGCGCACTTGGGCCCGGATCTGGTGAAAAAGCCAGGGAAAGGCCGGCATGGTGGAGTCGGGCACCACCAGGCGGGGGTTCCAGTAGTGGGCGTAGTGCCAGTCGTCGCCGTACTTAAGCCCAACGCGGGTAAGGTCGGGCCCGATGCGGCGGGTGCCAAAGAGATGCGGCAAATCAAAGGCATATTCGCCGGCCTGCGACAGCGGGCCCCAGCGCTGCTCTTCCCCGGCTACTGGCCGCACGTACTGGGAGTGGCAGTACCAGCAGCCCTCGCGGATGTATACGCGGCGCCCCAGCTGTTCGAGCTCGGTATAGTCGCTGGCTTCGTGCCAGACCCACTTGAGCTCGCCTAAGTTGGTCCGCACCGCCACTGTCGTCGCTGCCTGCCGCGTTTCCGGAATGAGGGCGGACAAGAAGCCCTGGATGAAGAGTGCCAGGGTAATGAAACCAAAGCCGGCGATCACCGACACGGTTCTGGCGTAGCGCACGGTCTTCCTCCGCTAGCTGCGTCGCCGCGACGACCAAAGCAGATTCAGCAGCAGCAAGTCCATCCCCACGTCCATCGAGATGCCGGTAAACGTCCGGAACCACCAGTACGGCTTGATGCTCACCAGAGAGTCCACCCACTCGACCCGCTGCATGAGCATGTAGCCCTGTTGCAAGCCTTGCGCCGTCAGCACCAGCCCCATGGCACTGATGCCGACGGTGATAAGCCAGAAGCCCCAGTTGCCCAGGCGGAAGCTGCGCGGTTCCCGCCCAGTGAGGCGCGGCCAAACGTACAGCACCCCACCCAAGGCCCAGAGCACGAAGGTGCCAAAGACCGTAAGGTGAGAGTGGGCAATGACAAAGTCGGTGAAGTGGGTGGGCGTTTGCAGGGCACGCAGCGCTTCTGTCGAGCCCTGGAAGCATCCCACAAGGTACATGAGGCTCCCGGTGATGAGCAACTTGGCAGGCAGGTTGCCACCAAAGTTCTGCCAGCGCCCAATCATGGTGCCAAAGAAGTTTTGCAGGACCGTCCACACCGGGATGATCAGCATCATGCTGGTGATGATGGAAATCGTCTCTGCCCAGTCGGCGATTGGGCTGTAGAGGTAGTGGTGGATGCCAACAAAGGGATAGAAAAAGGCCAGCGACCAGAAGCCAATGAGGGACAGCTTGTGACTGTAGATCGGGTTCTGCACACTGGCCGGCAGGAAATAATACATGAGCACATAGCCAGCAGGGGTAATCCACAGCCCGACAATGTAGTGAATGTAGAGGCCGTGCAGGGCGGCGTTGTTGATGCCGGGGAAGTTATAGGGCACGATGAAGTTGCCCAGGGCCCAGTTGATGTCCGTCCAGATAAACGCCGCGATGAGATACCAGAGACTGACGTACAGCCGGGGCTCGCGGCGCCGGGCGATGGTCATCAGGAACTGCCCCGTCAGCCCTAGCAGGCCAAGCCACAGCAGGATGTCGATCAGCAGGGGGAACTCGGCGGCTTCGAGCCCCTGGTTGTAGCCCAGGGCCAGGGAGACGACCCCAGCCACCAGCGTCAAGTTCCAGAACCAGAGCAAGACATACCCGAGCTTTTCTTTGTAGACGCGCACGCCGGTGAGGCGAGGCACGATGTAGTAGCACAGGCCGATAAAGAGGGTGGAAAACGTCCCGAAGATCACTCCGTTGACGTGGATCGGACGCAGCCGTCCAAAGGTCAGCCAGGGATAATGGCCCAGAAACTCGGGGTAGTTGAACTTGGTGGACACAACAACCCCTACGGTGGGGGCAAAGAGCACCCAGAAAAAGCCCCACAAGAGCCACTGGCGGATGAGGTCGCGATTGATCAGCTCGTCGTTGCGCCCGGCCACCGTTGCTGCTGCCATAGGCACCCTCCTGCGGTCAGGAAAGCCCCAGGGAGGTTACGGCCTCGAACTGCTGGCCGTGGTTGTTGGTGAAGACCACGCGCACCGGCGCCGCCTCGGTTACTCGCAAGGCAAACGTGATAAAGGGATTGTCGCTAATGGCCGGGGTCATTTCGTAGCGACTCACCAGGCGTTCTCCGTAAAACACCCGCATTTCCTCAAGGTAAAACGGCGGCGAGACCTGCACGAAGGTGCCGTCGCGGAAGGCAAGACCTGTGTGCGAGGGGTGCTTGATTTTGACCTGCACGTGGATGATGTCGCCCTGGTGGATAGGCCGCCGCGCCACCAGGGCTGGGATGCGGAGGACCGGGGGGTGGAGGGCAGACGGCGCCGCCGCGGCAGCTGGGGCGGCCGTGGCACAGCCACCCGCCCCTTCGGGAATGGTGATGGCGCGCTGCTCCACCCAGCGGCCGTGCTGCGTACACACGGCCACCGCCTGGACCGTAGAGGTGCCGCTGTGCATGCGTGCCTGCACGGCCAGGTAGACTCGGCCATTGGCAGGGGTGAAATGGAAAATCCCTTTGGAGGGGATGGGGTCGCTGTCATTACGCAGGTGCACGCTGGCCACGTAGTGGTCGGGGTGCATGGGGTGGTCCATCTCGACAACGATAGGCACATGCGCCCCGTTGCGGGTGGTGGCCGGCACCCGCAGCACCGGCCGGTGGAGCGCGGCAAGCGGCGTGGCCGAAGGCGTGCGGTCCGCTGGGGACCGCGCCGCCGCATGTATCCGGCGTACCACCGTGCTGTGCCAGCAGCCCAGAGCCGCCAAGCCAGTGACCGCGCGGCAGAAGTGGCGTCGCGTCAAGCCTCGCCCCTGCAGCGGGCCGACCGTCCCCTTTCCCTGCGGCGTCACGCCGCCGTCGCGCCCCCGTCCCATGCGCTTTCCCTCAATGCCGGCCGGGATCGAGCTTCGAGCCCCGGTTGGACCAGTAGATATAGGCTTCCAGGGCCTTCATGGCCGGCGAGTTGGGGTCAATACGTTCCCCTTCGTTGGGGTTCTCGATACACCAGTTGATCATCTCCCGCAAGGTGGCAAACTCCTGCATCTGCTCCTGAAACTTGGGGAACTCGTGAGGGTGGGTGTCAGAGGCAAAGGGGTGGCACATGGCGCAGGCCATGCCGGTGCGCGAGAGCCGTACCCCCAGTTGCCGTTCGGTTTCGGCATCGCCGTGAAAGAGCAAGTCCCCAAGGCGTACTTGCTCTAGGAACACCTCTTGGAAAGCCTTCAGCTCTGCCGGGGTGTGCTTGACTTTGTGCGCCTGACCGTACGGAACTGCCAGCAGCAGCAGTCCCAGACAGCCACCCAGCACGCCCAGCCAGTACCGTCGCTGTCGTCTCATGGTCGTTCCCTCCCTTACTGGTACGGCCACATGCGGTCGGCCAGACGCGGGCTAAGGATCTGGTTGATGTTGTCCCCGGTCCCGGCGTCCCACGGAGCCGTGGCCAGCACGTCTTGCCGCCACATCATGTACTCGTAGTCCACCCGTTCGCCCTGGCGCACCGTCATCTTGCCCCAGCCCACGCCGTCAAAGGGGTCACCGGGGTCGACGCGCACCATGGGGATGGTGAGCGGAGGCACGCCTTCGGGCGCATAGGGCCACGGCCAGGAGGTGGCCAGCATGCCGATGGAGCGCAGGGTGCCGATTTCGTTATAGAGCACCTGGTGCACATGCCCGTGAATGTTGGTGACGTTGGTAAACGGCCGCAAGACCTCGTGCACCTCGCGCCAGTCGCGCACCCAGAAGTTCCACGGCGGGTAGTACTCGTAAAGCGGGTTGTGGCTGAAGATGACCACCGGGCGGTCCTTGGGCCAGTCAGACAGGGTGCGGTCGAGCCACGTCAGCTGCTCGCGTCCCACCGCCGCCCAAGCGCCGGCCACCGAGCTGTCGAGGGTGGCCATGTGGGCCATGCGTTCTTTGGGCGTCATCTTCTTGGCCGACCAGTAGTCCGGGGCATGGCTGATGGTGTCAAGGCCGATAAAGCGCACCCCTTTATGGTCGAAGCTCCACGGCGAAGTACCAAAGAGCTTCTCCCAAGTGGCGCCCATGTCGAGGTACCAGTCGTGCTCCCCAGGGATGAAATACTTGGTAATGGTCAGCTCCTTGAGGATCTCGTTGCCGAGCTGCAGCTCCACCGGATCGCCAAGCTGCGCCAGGTCACCACCGAAGATGAGGAAATCGGCAGGCGGCTGCATGGCCTGCACTTCTTTGACGGCCCGCACCGCCTTTTCGACAAAGCGGGTGTTTACTTCTTTGGGATAGAGGTGGGTGTCAGAAATCCAGGCAAAGGAAAACGTCTCCGCCCCGTAGGCCAGCTCGATGGTGTTGAGGAGCGGAAACCAGCCATAGGCCGCCGCCCCGGCCACGGCACCGGTTAAAAGCGAGCGGTGCAGGAAGGTGCGGCGGGTGATGCCCAGCGAGCGATCGGGATGGACGCCCGGTGGGCGCAAGGTCTTGTCCATCTCGCGCCGCAGCCGTGCCAGCTCCCCCGAGTTCTGGTGTCGCCTTTGCTGGCGCCGCACGTGCTCAAGCCGAAGCGCATCCGTCCGGTCCATCACGTATCCCTCCCTGCTACTTTTTCAGCTCCACGGTAACACGGGTGGTGGCGTTGGGCGTTACCGTCACCGGCACTTCCACCGCCCCCGTGTAGTGGTGAAACGCCACCAGGGTGTACGTCCCCGGTGGCACGTCGGTGAGGGTAAATGAGCCGTCAGCAGTGGTGATGGCGTAATAGGGGTTTTCTGCCACCAGAATCCAGGCTTGCATCCAGCCGTGCGCGTCGCATTCCACGTCGATGATGCCTGGCCGCCGCAACACCCGCTCGATCTCCAGTCCCTGCGTCGGCAGGGCCACGTTGAACACCGTCCGCCGCTGACTGTTGAAGCGCAAGTAGCCGTGGGTGTTGTGCAGCACGGGATCGGAGTTGCGAATCGTCAGCTTGGCCCCTACGGGCACCACCTGCACGGTGGGCTCGAAGCGGCACTTGACGTTGTCGATGACCAGCACTCCTGCCTGCTGCGCCCACGGCTTGCCACGCGTCACCGCTTTGAGGTAAACGATGGCTTCCTGTACTCCTCTGTCTGCCCCAAGAACGATGCGGGGTTCCTGGCGCGGGCCGCCACAGACCTCCTTGTCCTTGGTAGGAATCACGGTGCGCAGCGGCGGCGGGGTTCCTACAAAGACGACCTTGCCGCTAATCGTGCCGCCCTCGGTGACGGCCACCGCCTGATAGGACCCCGCAGGCGGCACGGCGACCGCCACTAGCATCAGCGCTGCCAAACCCATGCTCACACGGTTCAACCGACCCATATCCCCTCCCTTGGTATTTTTAGTGGATGCCCCTCGCAGCGGTCTCTCTGCAAGTTATTACACACGAGGGGACGGTTTATTCCCTGTCTCGGGGTCGGGGGTGAAAGGCGACGCCGTGTGGCTCCCGGCCTACGGGAACCACTGCCGCCATACGAGTCGTCTTGAGATCAAAAAGAGAAACAGTGTTGTCTTGCCTGTTGGTGACAGCCAGCCAGTGCCCGTCTGGAGAGACGGCGACAAGGTCAGGACTGGCGCCGGTAGGCAGGGTAGCGACCACGGCATGCTGTGCGGTGGCGATCACCGACAGGGTGTTGGCGCCCCGGTTGGCCACGTACACGTAGGCACCATCGGGGGTGATGGCCAAGCCATGGGCGTCAAGGTCGGTCAGAATAGAGGCCACCTCGGCACGGGCCACGGTGTCGATGACCACCACCCGGTTTTCTCCGCCTGCCGTAACGTAGAGGTAACGCCCGTCGCTGCTGAGGGCGAGGCCCATCACGTCCTTACCTGCCAAGAACCGGGCCACAACCGGGGTACTTGCCGTTTCGCTGGTGGCACTGTGCCAAGCCGCCCTGGTGTCGAACATCCAGACCTCTTCCTCGCCGCTGAGCGAGACAAACCCGTAGCGGCCGTCGGGGGAAAAAACCACCAGCTGAGGCCCTTTTCCCACGGGCAATCGGCCTTGCACGGTGCGCGTGGCCACGTCGATGAGCCACAGGTCATGCGAACCGGGGTTGGCCAGGTAAGCCAAGGTGCCGTCGGGAGTAAACGTCACAGCATGGCTGCGCCGGCCACCGGGGATCATGGCCACGACGCGATGGCTGGCGGTGTCGATGACGCTGACGGTGTCTGAATCGACGTGGGCGACCCATGCCTCGCGGCCGTCCGGGGTGAAGGTGACGTTGTGGGGGCCACGCCCGCCAGAAGGAATGGTAGTCACCACGGTACCGCGCGCCACCTCGAGGATGCTGAGGGTATGGTCGGCCTGGTTGGTCACCCAGACCTCGGCACCTGCGACACTTGCCACCCATAATGCCACCAGGCTGAGGCTCCAGGCTATTTTCGGCCATCCCCTTGCCAGGAGGACTGCTTGCACCCTTGCGAGACCGCTCCTTGCCATTGCCAGCTCCCGCGCTTTTTGTTAATCTGCCGCTGCGATGGTCTCTCTTGCTGACACACCCCTCGCGGCGTTTTATTCCCTGGGGATGGGGCCGCAGAGGGAATAGAGCGGTGGTCGTGGTCAGGGAGAGCAGTGGTGTGGGGGCGATTTGGAAAGGGGCGGGAAAAGCGGGCCGATTTTGAAGCCGCAGTTCTTGCACACCTTGATGCCCTGTACGGCTATGCCATGGCGCTGACGCGAAGCCCGGAGGCGGCGGCAGAACTCGTGCAAGAGACCTGTTACCGTGCCGTCCGGGGGGCGCGGCGGGAGGTGCCTGGCGGCGACCTCAAGCCCTGGCTGTTTACGATTCTGCGCCACATCTGGATCAACCAGCGTCGGCGCCAGACGCGCGGGCCCCGGAATTTGTCCCCCTCATGGCCGAAGGTGCAGACGGGGCGCTCCCGGACCGCTGGCTCGTTGATGACCGGCTGTGCCCAGAACAGCTCCTGGAGCAGGCTCGCCTGCACCGACACCTGCAGGGGGCTATTGAGTGCCTGCCGGAGGCCTTCCGGGAGGTCATCGTCCTTCGCTACTTTGAAGGGTTAAGCTACGCCGAAATTGCCCAAGTGCTTGGTTGCCCCGCGGGCACGGTGATGTCACGCCTCAGTCGGGCCAAAGCTGCTCTGCGCCGGCAGCTGCGCCACCTGACAGAGCAAGAAGAAGCACCGGTACGCCGTCCTGAACAGCACGAGGGCTAAGCAGGCGAGTGCCCTTGCGGCGGCGGCGCTTGCCTGGCAGGAGCGATGGTCGTAGGGCATAATGGAAAAGCACCTCTGGCTTGGTGCTGTGCCTGAGAGTAAGGACGACCGTGGACGAGCACGTGCGCCATCACATTCCGCTTTATCTCGACGACGAACTGCAGGAAGACGAACGCCAGGCCTTCGAGGCCCATATCCGTTGCTGTGTTTCCTGCCGGGCAGCGCTGGACCGCGAGCGCTGGCTGGTTGAGCAGCTTCGCCAGGCGCGTCCGTGCTACCGGGCCCCGCAGGAGCTCAGAGACCAGGTGACGTCGCTGCTGCGGCGGGAGCGGCGCGCCTCACGCCGCCTGCCGCAGATAGCAGTGTTGCTGGCAGCAATGGTGGTCATGGGCGGCGGAGCGCTGTGGCTGGCGCTGCGCGCCAGGCCGGCTGCCCCTACCCATCCTTCTGCCTTTGCCCTGGCTGCCGTCGAGGCCCACCAGCGCTACACCCGCGGCCAGCTGCCTCTTGACATTGTCAGCGACTCGCCGGCCGAGATCTCGGCCTGGTTTGCCGGCCGACTTCCTTTTAACCTCAAGCTGCCCAACTATCCCGAAGCACCGGGGCAGAGCAAGCCCTACGAAGTGGTAGGAGGGCGCCTGCTGGGCTTTCAACAGAACTACGCCGCGTATGTGGTCTATCGTCTGCGCAATCGACCCATCTCGCTGCTGATCACCGCTGCCACCGTTGCCCAGCCTAGCGGCGGCGAGGTGATTCCGTGGCAGGGGCTGGAGTTTCACTTCGCAGCCATCCACGGCTGGAAAGTGCTGACCTGGATGGACAACGGCCTGACCTACGTCCTGGTCTCCGACTTTGAAGAGCGCGGTCAAGCCTCCTGCATCGTCTGCCACGCCAGCACCTATGACCAGCGCGTCTTCAAGTAAAAAGGGGACAGGCTACTTTTTGGTGCTGGAAAAAGTAGCCTGTCCCCTTTTATGCCGGTCATCATGAAAGAGCCGTCGCCGACAAAGGCGATGGCCGGATGGGCGGGGTTGGCCAGCTGGGCACCGATGAGCCCGGGAACGCTCCAGCCCATGCGGATGAAGTGGTCGTTGTTGGTGCTGATGAAGCGAGACGGAGCGTGCAGGAAAGAAGGGGCAAAGCAGAGGCTGCTGCCGGAGTCCCGCCCCGGGGCCGGGCGTAGGAGTCCCGCGCATAAATCCCACACGCAATTAGAGCCCCAGCAACCCTCTCCCCCTGCCGACTAGCCAACTCCAATAGGTCCGTCCCCATCCCCGCGTGCATCACGACCACGATCACATCCAGCCTGAGCCACAGCTCTTTCCCCCTGGCCTTCTCCACGTCGGCCGGGTAGAAGCCCTCCTCGCCCTCAAAGTCGGGCACCAAGTCATAATCGCTCTGGAGGTCCCCCACCTCGAAGGCTTCTTTGTAGGGCGCGTTCCGCTGCGCCCGGAAGCAGGCCTGCCCCAGCCACTTGCAGGCCATCTCCACGGAGCTAAAGCGGAACAGGGCGATCGAGAGGCCGAACTCCCTGGCCGCGCACCCTCGGGTTCCCGGCAATAATACCCGCTTCAAGAGGGGACTGGCGGCTCCCCCTTCTCCTCCCCGCGCCTCCGACGGCCCCTCGGTCACCAGCTTCCAGCCCTCCAGGTCCCGCAGCAGTCAGGTCCGGCTCCGCTTCGGGCTCGGCTTCGGGTTGGACTTGAGTTCCCCCCCTAAAGAGCTTGAAGAAATCACGCGGATTCGCGTACGGGGAGTCCGGGTTCTCGACCAGGAACCGGATGCCCACGGCCACGATCCCCAGGACGGCCAGGACCACGAGGATCCATACGCAGGGCCGTGCGTCCGGATGCTGGCGCACCGAAGGTCGCACTGATGACTTCGGGGCACCGGCACATTCCGTGATCACCGCCGTCGCTGATCCCCGAGAGCCGCTTCGAAGAGTCGAGCGTCGAAGGAAGACCGACCCGGTTCTTCAGCTCCTCGCGGGTGTGGGACTCGGCCAGCGCCTGTGAGCCGCCGAATGCACTGCGCCAGCGAGTAGCACTGCTGGTGCGCGTAGATGACACCCGTAGTGCACGTGCTCCCCCTCGGCCGCCAGCCGGACGGAAGTCATCGTCGTGGGTGCAGATCGCCGCCTGCTCGCTTACAGGCGTAGGCCAAGCTGCTCCTCGTCCGTCGACCCGCGGTTCCCCACCTCATGGGCGGACCGGGCATCCACGCCCCGGCGCTTGAGGCCTGCGGCCACCGCCACCGGGACGCTCGCGTCGGTGCAAGAGCCGGACGGGCTCGGCCATCTCCGCTTTCGCTTAGGAGCCCGATACTCGAGGCGCTATGCGGAGCGCACTCCTACCTCGGCCTTGCGCCGCCGGATCGTCCGACTGTCCAGCTCCTCCCGGAGCATCGTAGTAGTAGGAGAGCGCGTCGTGGCCCTGGGCCAGGGTGAGTCCGGGGGTGCGGCCGTCACGATTCTCGGCAGGACGAGCGCCGCAGATACTCGTACTGCAGCACGATGGCCAGTACCCGCACCCGCGTCCCCCGGATCAGCACGGGGCTGCCTCGACTAATGCGCTCATCTTGCGTGATGTACGGATGCACCGTCTTCGCCTGCGCCATCTCATCCTCCGCTCCTCAAGGGCGACCCACGTGCTCCCTCGTCCCGCCGCAGCTGGTCCGGGCTCACGCTTGAGAATGACGTGGCAGCCAACGTGTTTCGGCCGAAGATCGGGCGTGCCACCGAAGTGTAGGGCAGGCGGTCCATGACGTATCCTGTTGGAAATAGCGCACGTTGTCGGCACCAACAGGAGGCCCGCCAAGGACTCGAGGCTCTCAGATCGTAGACCGGCTCGTGCAGCAGCTGGCAAGCCGGGACCGAATTGCACTGCGACAGCCCGGCAGATGCATTGGCACGGCCTACGCTAGCGCTCTATGTCCAGATGCGACGGGCAGGGCCACGCCTTGCGGCAAGCCCAGGGAGCAGTTCGCAGTGAGGATGAGAAAAGAGGGCCGCTGGCGTCGAGGACCAGCACAGCGCCCGCTGAGACAAAAGGGGACAGGCTCCTTCTCCGCGTGTGGCCCAGACACGAGTAGGCTGGCGCCTGTTCTGCCGAGGGACGGAATCGAACCGCCGACACGAGGATTGTCAGTCCGCTGCATCTACCGACTGAGCTACCCTACGGCGCTCTCTGCGGGTGGGAAGGCTAGCAGAGCGCTGCCAGATGTCAAGAGCCCTCTCGTCTCGCCCCGCGAGCGGGCTTCCGGTCCACACCGGCAAGCCCGCTCCCTCAGGGGCCCCCTGCAGCTCGGCGATCTTGGCCAGAATCTCCTCGTGCTCGGGGAAGCGCATGCTCTTGAGCTTGGAAAAGACCTTCTTGCCGTTGATGGTGACCTCAAAGGCACCGCCGTGGCCTTCTACCAGCTTGGCCACGATGCCGTACTTTTCCTTGATGGCCGACTGCAAACTTGCAGCCTGGGGCAGGTAGTTTCACTCCGTGCAGTATTCGATGAAAATCTCCACCTCGCTCTCCTTCTTCGGCAGGTTCCTCCGCATTCTAGCGGCCGCTTTCCCTGGCGTCAAGTGGCACGCGCCCGCGCCGGCGGCCGGTAAAGGTGGGTGCTTTGCCCGAAGAAAACTTCCGCCGCTTCCATCACCGTTTCCGACAGGGTGGGATGGGGGTGAATGCACAGCCGCAAGTCGGTGGCCAACGCCGCCATCTCCACTGCCAGCACCCCCTCGGCGATGAGCTCACCGGCGCCGCTGCCCACGATGCCCACCCCCAGGACGCGCTCGCTGTCGGGATCGATGAGCAGCTTGGTGAGCCCTTCGGGACGGTCGAGGGTGACCGCCCTTCCGCTGGCGGCCCAGGGAAAGCGGGCCACTTCGACGCGCCGCTGCTGCTGTCGCGCCTGGGTCTCGGTAAGCCCACACCAGGCGATTTCGGGCTCGGTGAACACCACCGCCGGAATGGCCCGCGGCTCGAAAGCCACCCGCCGCCCGGCAATGGCCTCTACCGCCACCCGCCCCTCGTGCGCCGCCTTATGGGCCAGCATCGGCTCGCCGGTAAGATCGCCGATGGCGTAAAGGGTGGGCTCGGCGGTGCGCCGCTGGGCATCGACACGCACCACGCCGCGCGCGTCGACCTCGACGCGCGTGGCCTCCAGCCCCAGTCCCGCAGAATTGGCCCGCCGCCCCACCGCCACCAGCACGCGCTCAAAGACTTGCTGCCCCTCGCGGCCGTCGGGCCCTACCAGGGTGACGCGCAGGCCCTCAGGGGTCTCCTGCGCCGCCACCACGCGGGTGTTGAGGAGAATGGCTTCGAACTGCCGCTCCAGGCGCCGCGCCAGCACGCTCACCAAGTCGCGGTCTACCCCGGGCAGCAGTCCTTCTGTCACCTCGACCACCGTCACCCGCGTGCCCAGGGCGGCGTAGACGCTGCCCAGCTCGAGGCCGATGTAGCCACCGCCGATCACCAGCAGGCTGCGGGGAAGCTCGGAAAGGGCCAGCGCCGAGGTGGAAGTGAGCACCCGCGGTGAGGCCATGGGCACTTCGGGCAGCGTCGCCGGCTGCGAGCCGGTGGCCAAAATGGCATGGGCAAAGCGCACGTGTTGTTCTTCTCCCTCTTCTGTCTGCACCGCCAAGGTGGTGGCGTCGCGCAGCCGCGCCCGCCCCTGCAAGTACGTCACTTGCCGCCGGCGGCACAGTTCCCCCAGGCCGGCGGTCAGCCGGCCGACCACTTCCTCTTTCCAGGCCCGCAGCCGCGCCAAGTCGATGGCGGGCTCGCCAAACCGCACGCCCCAGCGTGCCGCCTGCCGCGCCTCGTCGATCACCTTGGCCACGTGCAGCAGGGCCTTGGAGGGAATGCAGCCGTGGTAAAGGCACACCCCGCCCGGGTGCGGCTTGGGGTCGATAAGGGTGACTTGCATGCCCAGATCGGCGGCGAGAAACGCCGCCGCGTAGCCGCCCGGGCCGGCCCCCACGACGGCCAGCTCCGTGGTCTGCACCGCCACCGCTCAGCCCTCCAAAGCAAGGAGAAAAGGTTGCTCGAGCGCCTCGACCACCCAGCGCAGAAAGCGCACGCCGTCGGCGCCATCGATGAGGCGATGGTCGTACGACAGCGCCAGGGGCAACAGGCGCCGCGGCACAAAGGTGCCGTCGCGGTAGACGGGCTCGACTTGGCTGCGCGCCAGCCCCAAAATGGCCACCTCGGGGAAGTTGACAATCGGCGTAAAGTTCGTGCCGCCCAGACCGCCCAGGTTGGTCACCGTAAAGGTGCCCCCCTGCAGCTCCTCGGGAGTGAGCTTGCGCGCCCGCGCCCGCTCCGCCAGCTGCGTGAGTTCCACCGCCAGGGTGAGCACGTTTTTCCGGTCGACGTCGCGGATCACCGGCACCAGCAGCCCGTGCTCGGTGTCGACGGCCACGCCGAGATGGTAGTAGCGCTTGTACACCACCTCTTGGCGCGCCAGGTCGAGGCTGGCGTTGAACTGGGGGAAGACTTTGAGCGCTGCGGCCACCACCTTAAGGACGATGGCCGTCAGGGTAAGGCGGCCGCCGGCCGCCTGCACCCGCGGCGCGTAGCGCTGCCGCAGCGCCTCCAGGTCGGTGATGTCGGCCTTGTCGAATTGCGTGACGTGCGGCACCTGCGCCCAGGCCTGCGCCATGCGCTCGGCGGTGCGCTGGCGCACGCCGCGCAGCGGCTGGCGCTCGATTGGACCCCAGCGGGCAAAGTCGGGCAGGGCCACTGCCGGGACGGCTGCCCCCTGCCTGCCCGCGGCATGCAGCTGGCGGGCATAGCGCTTGACATCCTCGATGGTGATGCGGCCGCCGGGGCCGCTGCCCGGCACTTCCGTAATGTCGATACCGATTTCGCGAGCAAAGCGCCGCACCGAAGGGGCGGCCGGGGCCAGCACCCGCTGCCCGTCCGCTGCCACCGCCGGCCTTTCTGCTTCGGCTTCCGCAGCAGCCGCGGGCGGCGCCGCCACGGCCGGCTCCGGCGCCGGCGGCGGGGTGGGTGGCGGGACCGCCGCCGGCGGAGGGGGTTCTGCTGGTGCTGCCGGCGCCGCCGTGGCTGCCGGCGCTTCGGCTTCGGCCGTCTCTAGGGTAAGCAGCAGCTGCCCCACCGCCGCCTTTTCCCCCTGCTTGACGTGGATGGCCCGCACGATGCCGCTCACCGGTGCCGGCACCTCGATCACCGCCTTGTCGGTTTCCAGCTCCAGCACCGGCTGGTCCTTACTCACCTGCTCGCCAACTGCCACCAGGACGTTGACCACGTCCCCTTCGGCGATGCCCTCGCCCAGCTCGGGCAGAGTAAAGGCATAGGTGGCCATGGGCCGCGTCCCTTCCTCAGGCCGTCATCGGGTTGACTTTTTCGGGATTGATCTGCAAGTCCTTGAGCGCCTGCCGCACCACCTCCGGGGGCAACTGGCCCTCGCGCACCAGGGCGCCCAGGGCGGCAAAGGCGATGTGGCGCGCGTCGACTTCAAAGAAATCGCGCAGCGCCTTGCGCCCGTCGCTGCGGCCAAAGCCGTCGGTGCCCAGCGACACCGGCGGCTTGGGGAACCAGCGAGCCACCGAGTCGGGAAGCGCCTTGACGTAGTCCGAGGCGGCGACAAAGACGCCGGGCGCGCCGGCCAGGCAACGCGTCAGGTAAGGCACCCGCGGCGGCTCGGTGGGGTGCAGCATGTTCCAGCGCTCCACTTCTAGGCCGTCGCGGCGCAGTTCCTTGTAGCTGGTCACGCTCCACACATCGGCGGCCACGTCGTAGCGCTCGGCAAGGATCTGCTGGGCTTCGAGGACCTCGTTGAGAATGGCACCGCTGCCCAAAAGCTGCGCGTGCGCCCTGGCCCCGGAAAGGTCGGCTGTCTTGAAGCGGTAGAGGCCGCGCAGGATGCCCTCGCGCACCGCCGGGTCGTCGGGCATGGGCGGCATGGGTAGTTCTGGTTGGTCACCGTGATGTAGTAAAAAATGTCCTCCTGGGCCTCGTACATGCGGCGGATGCCCTCGCGGATGATCACCGCCAGCTCGTAGCCAAACGCGGGGTCGTAAGCCAGCAGGTTGGGCACGGCATAGGCAAACAGGTGGCTATGGCCGTCCTGGTGCTGCAGGCCCTCGCCGGCCAGCGTGGTCCGCCCCGAGGTGGCGCCGATAAGAAAGCCCTTGGTGCGCATGTCGGCGGCCGCCCAGATGAGGTCGCCGACGCGCTGGAAGCCAAACATCGAGTAAAACGTGAAGAAAGGAATGGTGGGAATGCCGTGGGTGGCGTAGGCGGTGCCGGCGGCGATGAAAGAGGCCATGGCGCCGGCCTCGGTGATCCCTTCTTCGAGGATCTGCCCGTCCTTGGCCTCGCGGTAGTAAAGCAGGCTATCGGCGTCGACTGGCTCGTAAAGCTGTCCCACGTGAGAGTAAATGCCACACTGGCGAAACAGCGCCTCCATGCCAAACGTGCGCGCCTCGTCGGGCACGATGGGCACGATGAGGCGGCCGAGATCTTTGTCGCGCAGCAGCTTGGAGAGCAGGCGCACGTAGACCATGGTGGTGGACACCGGGCGCTCGCCGGTGCCGCGGTAAAACTCCTCAAAAAAGCTCTCAGGCGGAGTGGGCAGCGGCGGGCAGTTGACTTCGCGGCGTGGCAAGTAGCCGCCCAGGCTCTGGCGGCGGGCGTGCAGGTACTGGATCTCCGGGCTCTCCTCCGGCGGCCGGTAAAACGGCGCTTCGGGCAGCTCTTCGTCCGAAATGGGAATGCCAAAGCGGGCCCGAAACTCCCGCAGCTCCTGCTCGTTGAGCAGCTTCTGCTTGTGGGTGACGTTGCGCCCCTCGCCGTGCTCTCCCAGACCATAGCCTTTGATGGTCTTGGCCAGGATCACGGTGGGCGAACCGCGATGCTCTACCGCCGCCTTGTAGGCGGCGTAGACTTTCTCCGGGTCGTGGCCGCCACGGCGCATCTTCTGCAGCTGCTCGTCGGAGAGGTGGCTGACCATCTCGCGCAGGCGCGGGTCGACGCCAAAGAAGTGCTCGCGGATGAAGGCGCCGCTCTCTACCGTGTACTTTTGGTACCAACCGTCTACCACCTCGGTCATGCGCTTGACCAGCAGGCCGTCGTGGTCTTTGGCCAGCAGGGGATCCCAGTCGCTGCCCCAGATGACTTTGATGACATTCCAGCCGGCGCCGCGAAACACCGCTTCCAGCTCTTGGATGATCTTGCCGTTGCCGCGTACCGGGCCGTCGAGGCGCTGCAGGTTGCAATTGATGACGAAGATGAGGTTGTCGAGCTGCTCGCGCGCCGCCAGGCTGATGGCCCCCAGGGCTTCGGGCTCGTCCATTTCGCCGTCGCCCAGAAAAGCCCACACCTTGGCTTCGGGGTCAGGAGGCAGCAGGCCGCGGTCTTCCAGGTAACGGTTGAAGCGCGCCTGGTAAATGGCCATGAGCGGTGCCAGGCCCATGGAAACGGTGGGGAACTCCCAGAAGTCGGGCATCAGCCAGGGGTGCGGATAAGACGACAGCCCCCCCTCGGGGCGCAGCTCATTGCGGAAGTTCTCCAGCTGCTGCACCGTGAGGCGCCCTTCGAGGAAGGCGCGGGCGTAAATGCCCGGCGAGGCGTGCCCCTGGAAGTACACCTGGTCGCCGCGGCGTCCCAGCCCCTTGGCCCGCAAGAAGTGGTTGAAAGCCACCTCGAAGAGGGTGGCTGCCGAGGCATAAGTGGAGATATGGCCGCCGATATCACGGTCCTCGCGGTTGGCGCGCACCACCATGGCCATGGCGTTCCAGCGCACCAGGCTCTTGATACGGCGCTCGATTTCGCGGCTGCCGGGAAAGGGCGGTTGGCGCTCGGCAGGAATGGTGTTGATATAAGGCGTGTTGGCCGAAAACGGCAGCTCCACACCTTGCTGCTGGGCGTGCCGCTGCAGCTCTTGCAGCAGCCGCCGCACGCGCTCTGGTCCTTCGGTTTGCAGCACGTAGTCGAGCGACTCAAGCCACTCGCGGGTTTCGATGGCTTCGAGCTCAGCAGCCCCTTTGTCGTATTCTGCCCTGTCGGTCATCGTCCCCTTGCTCCTTGCGCCCTTGCCGTGACCGATGCAGACGTACCTATAAATTAATGCCACACTCCGCCCCTGGCGTCCACTCGCTCGGGCCGCTGCACCGCGGCCGACAACGGAGTATAATGAAAGGCACGCGGGATGGTGTGGGTTCCCGCGTTATGGGCCAATCCCAGGCACTCGGGACATACCGCGCCTGTGCCCAGGCCGCACCGCCGTGCGCTTTGCCTGCATCGCCTTTCCCGCCACTGCCTCCTGCCCCGGGTGCCACAAGAGGAGGAACCGCGATGCGCGAAGTCACCGTGGGCATCGGCGGTGCTGCCGGCGACGGCATCGGCGCTACCGGCGATACCCTGGCCAAAGTCTGCGCCCGTCTGGGGTTGCATGTCTTTGCTTATAACAGCTACCAGTCCCTCATCCGCGGCGGCCACGTGTGGCTGCGGCTGCGCCTCGCCGAGGAAAAAGTGCTGACGCATGGCGACCACCTGCACTTGCTCATCGCCCTCAACCAGGACACCCTCGACCGCCACGCCGCCGAAGTGGCACCCGGCGGTGGCATCCTCTATAACGGCGATCGCCTCAAAGTCATCCGTGACGACCTGCAGCCCGACGTGCACCTCTACCCGCTGCCGGTGCGCGAGCTCACCCAGGCCCTGGGACGCCAGCAGGTGGTGCAGAACACCGTGGCCCTGGGTGCCCTGGTGTGGCTGCTGCGGCTTGACTTTGCGGTGCTCGAAGGCGTGCTGCAGACCACCTTCGGCCGCAAAGGCGACACCGTGGTGGAGACCAACGTGGGCGTGGCCCGCGCCGGCTACCAGTACGCGCGCCAGCACTTCGCGCCGCTCGACTACCCCTGGCGCTTCAGCGGCAAGCGGCGCATGGTGGTCTCCGGCAACGAGATGTTCGCCATGGGCGCCGTGGCTGCCGGCTGCAAGTTCTACGCCGCCTATCCCATGGCGCCTTCCACCGCCATCCTGCACTGGCTGGCCCGCCACGCCGAGCGCTACGGCATGGTGGTGAAGCAGTGCGAGGACGAAATCGCCGTCATCAACATGGTGGTGGGCGCGGCGCACGTGGGGGTGCGGGCCATGTGTGCCACCTCCGGCGGCGGCTTTGCCCTGATGACGGAAGCGGTGGGACTGGCCGGCATGACCGAAACCCCCATCGTGGTGATCAACGTGCAGCGCGGCGGGCCTTCTACCGGCCTGCCCACCAAGACCGAGCAGGCCGACCTCAACCAGCTCTTTGGCGCCTCGCAGGGCGACTACCCGCGCGCCATCATCGCCCCGGCGGACGTGGTGGACTGCTTCTATACGGTGATAGAGGCCTTTAACCTGGCCGAGAAGTACCAGTGCCCGGTGCTCATCGCTTCGGACTTGCTGCTCTCCGAGCACCGCGAGACCGCCGACCCCGATGCCTTTCGCTTCGATGTGCCCATCGAGCGCGGCGAGCTGGTCACCGAGGCGGCGGCCGCCGGCACCTACAAGCGCTTTGCCATTACCCCCCTCGGGGGTGTCGCCGCGCGCCCTGCCCGGCACTGAGGGCACCGAGTACGTGGCGGCCAGCGACGAGCATGACGAGGTCGGCATCCTCATCAGCGACGAGTTCACCAACCCGCAGATGCGCGCCCGCATGATGGAAAAGCGCATGCGCAAAATGGAAGGCCTGCGACGCGACTGCCCGCCGCCCCAGCTCTTTGGCCCCCCCGACGCCGAGGTGACCCTGATTGGCTGGGGCTCTACCAAGGGCGTCATCCGCGAGGCGATGGCGCAGCTGGCTAGCGAGGGCATCCGCACCAACCACCTGCACCTTCGCTACCTGGTGCCCTTCCACGAGGAAGAGGTGCGGGCCATCTTGCAGGGCTGCCGGCGCACCCTGGTGGTGGAAAACAACTACAGCGGCCAGCTGGCGCGCCACCTGCGTGCCGAAACCGGCTTTACCGTCGACGGCGGCATCCGCAAGTACGACGGCGAGCCTTTTGAACCCCACTACATCGTCGAACGCGTAAAGGAGTTCCTCCATGGCCACGGTCGTTGAACTTCCCCTCGAGCTCTACAAAGGCCCGGTAGACCCCGACTGGTGTCCGGGCTGTGGCGACTTTGGCGTGCTGCGCGCCCTGCAGCGAGCAGTGGCCAAGCTGGGCATCCGCCCCAAGGACCTGCTGGTGGTGTCGGGCATCGGCTGCTCCTCGAACCTGCCCGGCTACCTCCACGCTTACGGCTTCCACGGCCTGCACGGCCGCGCCCTGGCCCAGGCCACGGGCATGAAGCTGGGCAACCACGAGCTGCACGTGGTGATTACCGGCGGCGACGGCGACGGCTACGGCATTGGCATCCAGCACTTCATCCACGCCATGCGCCGCAACCTGGACCTCACTTACCTCGTCATGGACAACCAGATCTACGGCCTCACCACCGGCCAGGCCTCGCCTACCACGGAGCGCGGCGACTGGACGAAGTCGACGCCGCGAGGCTGCCCCGAGGATCCCCTCAACCCCCTGGCCCTGGCCCTGGTGTGCGGCGCCACTTACGTGGCGCGCGGCTTTTCCGGCGAGCAGGAGCACCTCACCAGCCTTATCGCCCAGGGCATCCAGCACCGCGGCTTTGCCCTCATCGACGTCTTCAGCCCCTGCGTCACGTACAACAAGCACAACACCTACCCCTGGTTCAAGCAGCGCGTCTACGCCCTGGAAGAGACCGACTATGAGCCCACCGACTTGGTGCAGGCGCTGCGCAAGGCGCAGGAGTGGGGCGAGCGCATTCCCATCGGGCTGTTTTACCGCACCAGCCGCCCCACGTACGAAGACGGCGAGCCGGCGCTCAAGCACGGCCCGCTGGTGCGGCAGCGGCTGGGGCTGACGCCAGAGGAAGGAGAGGCCCTGCTGCAGGAGTTCATGTAACGCCGCCATGTCCCCGACGCTGGCGCGCTTGCTCTTGCTAGGGTGTGGCTTGCTGCTGGCCGCGCTGCTAGGGGTGTGGCTGGCCACCCCTGCGGCGCCGCCACCCCCACCCCGGCCAGTGGCAGAGCCGGTGCCGCAGGCCCTGCTGCCGCAAGTGCCGCTGCCCGCAGGCAGCGACCCGCAGAGCGAAGCGCTACGCCGCGCCATCCGCAATGGCGAGCGCATCTACCAGCGCCTGTGCTACAACTGCCACGGTCGTCAGGGCAAAGGGGACCGCAACCCGTACCTGGAGAGCATCGGCCACCGGCCGGCCGACCACACCGATCTGGCCGACATGCAAAAGCGGAGCGACTGGGAGATCTTTGTGGCCATCCGCGACGGCGTCAAAGACGAGCGCGGCTGGCTGGTCATGCCGCCCTGGGAGTCGGTGCTGACGCCGGCCCAGATATGGGACGTGGTGGCGTATCTCCGCCACTTGCCCCGAGCGCTGCCACCGCCAGCGCAGGTCGCGGCGCCGCCCTAGCGGTGCAGCGCCGGCCCTTCTCCCTCCTGAGCCAGCAAGGCTTCCACCTCGTGGCGCTCTACCAGGGGGAGGTCGCCGGGAATGGTGTACTTGAGCGCTGCCATCGCCACCCCCCAGCGCAGGGCCAGCGCCAGCCGCTCGGCCGCCGGGGCAGTCAGGTAAGCATAGAGAAAGCCGGCGGCAAAGGCGTCGCCGCCGCCCAGGCGCTCTACCGCTTCGGCAGCCAGGGCCGGCTGCTGCCGGCGCTCGCCCGAGGGGGCCTGCGCCAGTGCCCCCTCGCGGCCCAGGGTGAGCACCAACGTCGCCTGCCGGTAGCGGGCGGCCAGCTGCTCGAGAACCGCCTGCGGCGAGGCGGTGGCCGCCAGGCCAAAGAGCAGGCGTACGTCGCTGGCCGGAGCAAAGACGAGATCGGCGGCGTGCAAGAAGGGTTCGCAGCCCTGCCGCGCTGCCTCCGGCGTCCAGAGCTGGCGGCGGTAGTTGACGTCGAAGCTCACCTGCCACCCGGCCGCTTTGGCCAGCTCGACGGCGCGCCGCGCCGTGGCCGCGGCCGCCGGTCCCAGTGCGGGAGTGATGCCGGAGAGGTGGAGCAGCCGTGCCGCCTGGGGCTGAAAGAGCGCCGCGGGCAGCTCTTCGGGGCGCATGCGGCTGAGGGCCGAGTGGCGGCGGTCGTAAAGCACCCGGTGGCCGCGTGGCGGCGGCGCCGGCTCGAAGAAGTACAGGCCAACGCGATCTTCAGGAGTCCACACCAGATGCGCCACGTCCACTCCCTGGGCCGCCAGGGTGCGGGCAATGCGCCGCCCCAGCGGGTTGTCGGTGAGGCGCGACAGCCAGGCCACCCGCAGCCCCAGGCGGGCCAGGCCGACGGCGACGTTGGCCTCGCTGCCCCCCACCGCCACTTCCAGCACGGCCGTCTGCTCGAGGCGCAGCGTCCCAGGTGGTGTCAGCCGCAGCATCGTCTCGCCCAGGGTGATGACGTCGTAGGAGAACACGGCCCTGTCTCCCGCGGCCACAAAGGGATTGGCAAGCAACGTCCCGGTCTCTATCATACTCCGGTGTGGTCCTGCAAGCGTGCCGCCGCCCGGCGGCATGTCCCAGGAGAGGAGAGCCCTCCATGTACCTCCCCGGTGGTGTTCCCTCTGCTCAGGTCGACCGCTTCGTCCACGATCGCCTGCCGCCACGCGCCCTGTGGCCGGTGATGGACTACGCCGTCTTGCCGGAGCTGGCGGCCTACCCGCCGCGCCTCAATGCCGCCACCGTGCTCCTCGACCAGGCGGTGGCCGCCGGCTACGGCCAGCGGCCGGTGCTGCACTACGCGCACCGGGTATGGACGTACGGCCAGCTCCTCGAGCAGGCCAACCGCCTCGCCCGCGTGCTGGTGGAAGACTTCGCCCTGGTGCCCGGCAATCGCGTGCTGCTGCGCGCCCCCAACACGCCCATGCTGGTGGCCTGCTGGTTTGCGGTGCTCAAAGCCGGCGGCATTTGCGTGACCACCATGCCCTTGCTGCGTGCCCGCGAGCTGGCCTTTATCCTGGAAAAGGCCCAGGTACGCCTGGCCCTCTGCGACACCCGTCTGGCGGCCGAGCTAGAAGCCGCCAGGGCGCGCACCGCAGTGCTCGAACGCATCGCCTACTTTACCCCGCTGGGCGAGGGCGGCAGCGAGGACGCCGACCTGGAGGCGCGCGCGGCGCGCAAGGCGGCCACCTTTGCCAACGTCGATACCGCGGCCGACGACGTGGCCCTGATTGCCTTCACTTCCGGCACCACGGGGCAAGCCAAAGGCACCGTGCACTTTCACCGCGACGTGCTGGCGGTGTGCGACTGCTTCCCGCGCTATGTGGCCGGCACGCGTCCCGACGACGTGTTCTGCGGCTCGCCGCCGCTGGCCTTTACGTTTGGCCTAGGGGCGCTGCTTCTCTTTCCCATGCGCTTCGGCGCCTCGGCGGTGCTGCTGGAGCAGTTCAGCCCCGAAGGACTGCTGCAGGCGGTGCAGGACTACCGTGCCACCGCCCTCTACACCGCCCCTACCGCTTACCGTGCCATGCTCCCCCACGTCTCGCGCTACGACCTCTCTAGCCTGCGGCAGTGCGTCTCGGCAGGGGAGACGCTGCCTTTGGCGACGTTTGAGGCCTGGCGGCAGGCCACCGGCCTGAAGATCATCGACGGCCTGGGCTCGACGGAAATGCTGCACATTTTCGTCTCTGCCGCCGGCGACGCCATTCGCCCCGGCGCCACCGGCAAGGCCATCCCCGGCTACACGGCGCGGGTGGTCGACGCGGCCGGCAATCCCGTGCCGCCGGGCACCCCGGGCCTGCTGGCGGTGCGCGGTCCCACCGGCTGTCGCTACCTCGACAACCTCGAGCGGCAGCGCGCTTACGTGCAGCAGGGTTGGAACTTGCCCGGCGACGTTTACCTCATGGACGCCGACGGCTATTTCTGGTACCAGGCGCGTGCCGATGACATGATCATCTCGGCCGGCTACAACATTGCCGGGCCGGAAGTGGAGAACGTGCTCCTCGAGCACCCTAAAGTGCAGGAGTGCGCGGTGATCGGAGCGCCGGACCCCGAGCGCGGGCAGATCGTCAAAGCCTACGTGGTGCTGCGCAACCCTGCCGAGGCCGGCGAGGCCACGGTGAAAGAGCTGCAGGACTTCGTCAAGGCCCAGCTTGCCCCCTACAAGTACCCGCGGGCCGTGGTCTTTGTCGACCGCCTGCCGCGCACGGAGACCGGCAAGCTCCAGCGCTTCAAGCTGCGCGAAGCCGAAACGGCAGGGCCGCTACCAGAAAAAAAGTAGCCTGTCCCCTTTTTCCATAAGGAGGGTTTCCCATGACCGCACGTCCAGAGCCACGCTTTGACTGGTTCATTCCCATCGACGGCGACGGCGTGCACCTGGGCACGCTCACCGCCCAGCGACCGCCCACCTTTGCTTACTTGCGCCAGGTGGTGCAGACCGCCGAGCGCCTCGGGTTTTACTCGCTGCTCATCCCAACGCGCTTTGTCAACGGCCTCTTTGAGGAAGGGGCACCGCTGATGGAGACGTGGACGACGGCCACGGCGCTGGCCGCGGTGACGCAGCGCATCCGCTTCCTCATCGCCGTGCGCCCGGGCTTCATCGCCGCCGGGCTTTTTGCCCAGATGGTGGCCGCCCTGGACCAGATCAGCGGCGGGCGCATCGACCTCAACCTCGTTCCCGGCGGCATCCAGCACGACTTCGAGCGCCTGGGGGTGACACTTGGCCACGACGACCGCTACGCCTTGGCCGAGGAGTTCGTCCAGGCCTGCCGCACCCTGTGGCAGGGCGGGGTGGTGGACTTTGCCGGCAAGTACATCACGTTGCGCGGCGCCCGCTGCTCCCCGGCGCCCCTGGGCACGCCCGCCATTTACCAGGGCGGGGCCTCCCCGCGCGCCGAGGCCATGGCGGCGCGCCTGGCCGACGTCTACCTCTTCTGGATCGAGCCCCGCGACAGCCTGGCGGCGCGCATCGCACGGGTCAGCGCCCAGTACCGGGCGCAGGGGCGGCAGCCGGTCTTTGGCCTGCGTACCCACCTGGTGGTGCGCGACACCCCGGAAGCGGCATGGGCCGCTGCCGAAGAGCTCATCGCCCACGCCCATCCCCGCGTCCTGGCGCAGCGGCAGGCGGTGATCGCCGGCACGCCGATGAGCGGGCAACAGGTGCAGGCCCGGCGCGTTGCCGGATACCGCCTGGGGCCGCGCCTGTGGAACGGGCTGTCCACGGTGCGCGTCAACTGCGGCACCGCCATCGTCGGCACGCCGCAGGAAGTGGCCGAGGAGCTGCTGGGGTACTGGGAGCTGGGCATCGACGAGTTTATTCTCTCGGGCTTCCCGCACCTCGAAGAGTGCGAGCGCGTCAGCGCCACGGTCCTACCGCTGCTGCGCGAGCGCATCGCGGCGCGCCATCAAGCCACGGTGGGCTAAGGCGCCGCTTCGCCCTCAAGGCAAGCCACGAGGGCGGCAAGGTCGGGCACTTCTAGGTCGGGCTGGGCGTCGGCGGTGAGGCCCAGGCGGCTTTGGCGGCGGTTGACCCACACGGTGGCAAAGCCCAGCGCCTTGGCGACGCCCAAGTCGTGGTAGGGGCTCTGGGCCACGTGCAGGATGCGCCCTGCCGGCAGCCCCGAGCGCGCCAAAATGGCGTGGAAGTGGGCCGGGTCGGGCTTGTAGCGGCCCACTTGCTGCGCCGTGACCACCCAGGCAAAGTCGACGCCGAGCTGGGCCTGGGAAAAGGCAAAGAGGTCGTCGTCGACGTTGGAAAGCACCGCCAGCCGGTAGCGCCGCTGCAAGGCCTGCAGCGCCGCAGGCACTTCGGGGAAGGGCGCCCAGCGCGGCAGCGACTGCCGCAGGGCGAGCAGCTCGGCGGCGGTGGGGGTAAAGCCAAAGTCGGCGGCGAGGGCGGCCAGGGTGAGGATAAGCACCTCCTTGTACAGCAGCGGCGGCGAGCAGCGCGGCGCCAGCTCGCGCTCCACGTGCGCTTCGTGGCGCCCGAAGGCGGCCAGAATGGCCGCCTCGTCGGCCGCGAGGCCCCGCGCCGCCAGCAGCGGCCGCACCGCCTCCACCACGCCGCGCTCCCAGTCGATGAGGGTGCCGTAGCAGTCAAACGTCAGGAGGCCAAAGCGGCGCCAGTCGAGCATCGGGGGTCTCCTTGGCTGGGGACTGCGGGGTGTCTGAGCATACCTCCGGCCGCTGCCGCGGTGCAAGCCGCCCCGCGCGGGCCGCTTGCAGGAAGCCGTCCAGTTGCTACACAGGCTCAGCGAAAAGGGGACAGGCTACTTTTTTGGGACGGTGACCGGTGCGCGGTTCTTTTGCAGGGCTCTGTGCAATGGGCAGCAAAGGAGCCGGGGCAGGGGTGCGGCTTGGGGCGGCCGCGCTTGTCCTTGCGCGCCTGCCTGTGCTAGCCTGAAAGAAAAGCGTGTCCTGCCCGGGCGCGGCCGACGTGGCGGCGGGAAGAGAAGGGCGCTGGCGGCCTCCGGAGGAAGTGGAATGGCGAAGCTTGAGGGGCCGAGGGGAAAGCTAAGCTATGAGGAGTTCCTCAAGTGGTGCGACGAAGACACCTGGGCGGAGTGGGTGAATGGGGAGGTCATTTTGCTTTCACCGGCGTCGCGGAGACACCAGCAACTGGTGGTCTTTCTCGTTAGGGTTCTGGGCGCCTTTGTTGAGCAGCAAGGGCTCGGCGTGGTGTTAAGCGCGCCATTTCAGATGAAGACAGGACCTGAGCTTCCGGGGCGTGAACCTGACCTTCTCTTTATCGCTAGGGAAAATCTGGAGCGGCTAAAAGAGACCCATCTGGAAGGCCCTGCCGATTTGGTTATTGAGGTCGTTTTCTCCAGAGAGCCGCCTGCGGGATCGGGGCGAGAAGTTTGCCGAGTACGAGCTGGGCGGCGTGCGGGAGTACTGGCTGCTCGACGTTGAGGCGCGGCGGGCCGATTTTTTACCGCCTGGGTGGGGGATGGCCGATACCGCTTGCTGGAGCCGGATGCGGAGGGGAACTACCGCTCTCAGGTGCTGCCCGGCTTCTGGCTCAAGGTGGATTGGCTTTGGCAGGAGCCTCTGCCGCCGGTGCTCCAGGGTGTTAAGAGAGCTGAGGTTGCTGTAGAAAAGGGGACAGGCGACTTTTTGCGCCTCGCCCTGAAAAAGTCGCCTGTCCCTTTTTTAGCCGGCGCAGCAGGAGAGCTTGGTGACGTCTTTGGCCAAGGTCTGCGCCGCCAGCTTCAGCCCTTCGACTTGCACCAGGTAAGGGAAGAGCAGCTGGCGCAGGTCCTCGACGCGAAAGCCGTAGCGCCGCCCGCACTCGATGGCCAGCGCCGCCGTCTGGATCACCTCCCCGCCTTCGGCGGCCAGCACGTGCGCCCCCAGCAAGCGACCGCTGGCGGCGTCGACCACCAGCTTGATGAGCCCGCGCGTGTCGCGCGCCGCAATGGCCCGCGGCACGTAAGCCAAAGGCAGCACCGCCGTCTGCACCACATAGCCGGCTGCTTGCGCCTGCGCCTCGGTGAGGCCCACAGTGGCCACCTGGGGATCGGTGAAGATCACGTCGGGCAGCACGGTGAGGTCGAGCGGCTTGCCGGCGCCGGTGAGGGCGTTTTCTGCTGCCATGCTGCCGGCCGCTGCCGCCACGTAGACGAGCTGCGGCAAGGTGGTGCAGTCGCCCACGGCGTAGACGCGGGGGTGGCTGGTGCGCAGGGTGGCGTCCACTTCGATGGCGCCGCCCTCACGCCTGGCAATGCCCAGCGTCTCCAGCCCCAGGTCCTGGGTGTTGGGCACCCGCCCGGTGGCCATGAGCACCTGCTCGGCACGAAAAGGCCGCGGTTGGCCGTTGACGTCGGCCAGCACCACTTTTTCGCTGCCTTCCTGGCGAATGGCCAGGGGGCGCACCCCGGTGAGCACCTCCAGTCCTTCTTGCCGCAGGTAGTCGGCCAGGGGCCTCGGCAATCACCGGCTCGTGCTCGGGCAAAAGGCGGGGGCTGCGCTGCAAGAGGGTGACGCGCGTGCCCAGGCGGGCAAAGATCTGTCCCAGCTCCAGCGCCACGGCACGGCCGCCGATGACCAGCAAGGAGCGCGGCTGCTGCGGCAGGGTCATGGCGGTGGTGCTGGTGAGCACTTCCACCGTCTCGATGCCTTCCAGAGGCAGGATGTGCGGGCGCGCTCCGGTGGCCAGCACGACGTATTGGGCGCGGTAGAGGCGCTCGCTTACGGCGACGCGGCCTTCTCCTTGCAGCCGTGCCCAGCCGCGCAGCAAAGTAATGCGGTCGTAAGCGGCCAGCACGTCGAGGTACTTCTCCTGGCGCAGGCCCTCGATGAGGGCCTCCTTCTGGGCGATGAGCTTGGGCCAGTCGACGCCTTCCTGGCGCGTGTGCACGCCGGCAAAGCCGTGGTGGCCGGCCTGGTGGTAGACCAAGGCGGCGCGCATGAGAGTCTTGGAGGGCACGCAGCCGCGGTTGACGCAGGTGCCGCCGATGGTGCCGGCTTCGACAATGGCCACCCGCGCTCCCAGCTCGGCGCCGCGGATGGCGGCCGCCATTCCCCCACCGCCGGTGCCAATGACCAGCAGGTCGTAGTCGTACATTGGCTATCTCCTCATGTCTTGAAGAATGCAAGCATAAGAGCCAGGAACACGCCGCAGCAGAGAGCCAACTCAAGCGGAGTGGACATACGCTGCCTCGTAAAGCGATCGAGTCCTCAGCGGACAAATTACACCGGCGCTTGGTGTGAAGACACTGCCCTGCTGTGGAGCGGGGTGGGCCCCCTGAGGAAGTGCCAGAACCACCCGCGATCTGCATCCTGTAAAAACGTCTGCACCAAGAGCCCCAGGGCAACCCCGAAGGCCACGTGCGCCACCAGGGTAAGCAGGAATAGCTGGGGCCAGGCATAACGGACCCCAAAGGGGGCCTACCATGGGCCCCATCGGAGGCCCCAGCATCATCCCCAACTCGACGAGCAACGCCCATCCTGTCGCCCAGAGTACCGCTTCTCGATAGCTCCTTCTCTTGCCCCAAACAAAGGCATACACCAAGCCAAAGTCAGCGCCGTTCAGGTAGTGAATCAGCAAGCCAGTGGCGTAAACAACGGCAAAATGCTGGCTTCCGGTTGCCATTTTGCCAAACATCACAGGCGTGTCACCAGGCAGCCAGCCGTGAATCACCCCGGCTTCTCTGGCCGCATCGAGTGCTACGGTGGCCACCGCGCCCATGCCAAAGCCAACGAGGATACGACGGCAGAGGTCCGGATGACGCCGGCGTGCGTATAAGACAATGGCCGCAAGCACTCCCATGGCAGGCAGATAGACCCAGGGAAGGTACCAGCTGGCAAACTGGTGGGCGGTCATGATCACCTTAGGGCCAAGCATTACTTTCTTTATGTACTGGGCATAGCCAAACGACAGGGTGACCAGCTGAATGGGGATCGCGCCACCGGCAAGCAGGGCCAGCAGAACGAGGACGGCACGCTGCACGCGGGCTCCCACGGAAGGCATAGGCTTTCTCCGACGCTATTGCTGCACATTGGCTACGATTCTGGCCAGTAAGGTGTCCAGCTCTTGCGCAAGGGCCGCAAGACCCTCGTAGCGACTAAAAATCGCCGACGGCTTTACGTACTTAACTATTGCCTTTCCCTGAGGGGCCTCCATAACGACAACTTTCAGCGGCGGCTCAAGGGTAGCGTGCGGATTGGCCTCCATGATGCGCTTCATAAAACGCGGATGAAAGAAGAGAAGCTGGCGCATGCCATTGGGGTTCACACCGACCAAACGAAGCATCTGCTGCGGGTCAATCTCTTTGATGAGCATTAAATTCTCGCTTTCGATAGCCGCCTTCAGCAAAGCCAGTGTGTCTGAAAAGTCATATTTGGATAGAACTACCATTTGAAATGGCGGTGGGCTCCCTTGCTGGGCCGTTGCCCCCAGGGGGATGGCGCTCAAACTGCTAATCACAAGTGTCAAAATTGCGAGTCGATTTCGAACAAAACAGATCATCATTCCGTTCTCCGTTGTTTCTCTGTTGTTGCATTGTAAAGACCTGTTCCCGCCTGTCTCCCTCCGCCTGGGAGTCCTCCCGCAGCCGCAGCGCGCGGCAGACGCGCTCCCAGGTGCCGTCGCGCCGCCACTGGCGAAAGTAAAAGTGCACCGTGCCCCAGGGCGGCAAGTCGTGCGGCAGCATGCGCCAGGAGCAGCCGCTGCGCAGCCGGTAGAGGATGGCGTTAACGATTTCCCGGCGGTCCACTTCCGCAGGCCGCCCTCCGGGCCGCGCCGGCGGCAGCAGCGGGGCAATGCGCCGCCACTGCCGCTCGCTTAAGTCGCTGGGATAGGGGGCTCGCGTTCTTGCCCTCGCTTCATTCCCGCCCATGGCGCCAGATTCCTCCCTGCGCCAGCGCGCCGCCCAGCACCCCTGCCCCGGCGCCACACCCCACGGCCAGCAGCAGCCCGGCGTAGGCCCCCAGGGTGAAGGGAACGCAGAACATAAGCAATCCCGGGGCGACGGCCAGCAAGAAGAAGCACGCCGCCAGCAGCGCCTGCACGGCGGAGCGCACCGCCAGCCAGCGGCCACTGCACCCGCTGCTTACCCCCAAGGCCACCAGGGCCAGGCCGCCGCCAAAAAGCGCAGGCCCGGCCGCCGGAAGCCAGGCCGCCAGCCCGAGCGCCCGCGCCGCAGCAAGCAGCAAGGTCGCCACCGCCAGCGCCAGCAGGGCCAGCTGCGCGGCCGCCACGGCAAGGCCTTCTTCCTGGCCGGCAAAGGCGAGGCGGCAGAGGCCGATGTACGCCCCGCCCCACAGGGCGCCGCAGAGGAGCAAAAGACGAGGGGTTACGGCGTCAAGGGGAAGCCAGGGCGCCAGCACGAGCACGGTGAGCACCAGCAGCGCCAGTCCAGCACCCACGGCCAGCGCCGTGCGCGCCAGTCCGCCCTGCCACCAGGGCCGGCGCCCCGCCGCCGCCAGGGCCCTCACCTGCGCCAGAACCCGCTGCCGCACCGCAGCCGGCGGTGGCTCGTCTGGCCACTGCGCGAGCAGGGCCGCGGTGCGCTGCAGCGCCTCCCAGGCCGCGGCGCAAGACGGGCAGGCCTGGCAGTGCGCCGCCACCTGGCGTGCCGCCGGCAGCGCTCCGTAAAGCGCTTCCACCAGTGCGTCCTGGACGGCCCGGCAGTCCACCGCCCCTCTCCTTCTCAAAACCCTTCCACGGCCAGGCTGTAGCCCACCAGCCCCAAGGCCAAGGCCGTCGCCCCCCACAGCACCGCCTGTTCGGGCCAGCGGGCCCGCCGGCCACGGCGGTAAGTGGCATAAAACGCCAGGCCGAGGAAGAAAAACGTGAGGGCCAGAAAGACGTTGCGGTACGGCACCAGGTGGCGCAGGAGCCACAGGCTGGTCAGCGTGCTCAGCCCCAGCGCCGCAAACAGCAGCGGCCCCAGGCAGCACACCGCCACGCCCAGCGCTGCCAGCACCGACCCTGCGCTCCACCAGCGCCCGCTCATGGCCGCTTCTCCGCGACGGCGTCGGCGGAGGGCGCACCTTTCTCCGCCTGCTCTGGCGCCGCCGTACAGCACGCCGCCTCACCGCCGGCCAGGGCACGGGCGGCAACCCACAGCGCCCCCGCGAAAAGACCTCCCATGGCCGGCAGCACCAGCCACAGGTGGTGGCTAAGCCAGCCGCCTGCCGCCGTGCCCGCCAGGAGCGCGAGCCACAGCGGCAAGTGGCAGGGACAAGTCAGCAAAGCAACGACCACGCTCAGAGTGGCGCGCCAGCGCCGTCGGGCTATCGGGGGGGTGGCCATCAGGGGTCTCCTTCTTAAGTTCTCACACGGGTAATACGCCGCCGGAGGCGGTTAGGTTCACTCGCCGCGGGTTTTCTCCACGAGCCTGTCGGTGGCGGCGTTTTCCACCACGCCCCAGGCCGCCAGCGTCTGCTGCAAGTGGCGCAGGGCGTGGTGCAGGCGCGACTTCACCGTGCCCACCGGGCACTGCACCACGGCAGCGATTTCCTGGTACGACAGGCCGTGGTAGTGGCGCAGGAGCAGCACCGCCCGCTGCGCTGGCGGCAGGCTGGCCACCGCGGCCCGCACCGCCGCCTGCGCTTCCTGGGCGAGCAGCGCCCGCTGGGGATCGGCGGGGCCAGGGGCGGCAGCGGCGGACGTTACGACCTGGCGGCGCTGCCGCTGGCGCAGGGCGTCGAGGCAGCTGTGGTAGGCAATGGCAAACAGCCAGGTGCTCAGCGGGCGGGCAGGATCGTAGCGGTGGGCGTGCTGGAAAAGGCGCAGCCAGGTCTCCTGCAGCAAGTCGGCGGCCAGCGCCTCGTCTTGGACCATGCGCCGCAGGTAGTTGTAAAGGGGATGCTCGTAGCGGCGCACCAGCTGCGCAAAGGCTTCGGCGTCGCCGGCCACCACCCGTTGCATGAGGGCGGCATCGGCCGGCGCTGCCGCCTGGCGCCGCCAGAGCGGGGCCATGGCTGCTCTCCCCTGCTAATCGCTTGCCAGGACTTCGGCGCCAAAGCCAGCGCGCTGCACCGCCTCTATCATCTGCGCTGCCGTTACCTTCTGCGGGTCGTACTGCACCCAGGCGCGCTGCTCGCCAAAGCTCACTTTTGCCTCGTAAACGCCTTCCAGCCTTGCCAAGGCCAGTTGCACGATGAGCGCTCAGGAGCCTCACGACATGCCGGTAATGCGCAGGGTGAGGCGCTGCAGGGACGCGGGGGAGGACGTCGGGGCCGCTCCAGCCGACGGCGAAGCGCCGTTGCCCGGCGCCTCCGAGGTGCCGCAGCCCGCCAGCAGCACCAGCAGCAAGAGCAGGACTGCGGCTATTCGTGCTTGGCGTTGCATGGCGTGTCTCCTTGACGAGGAGGGCGCTAGACCCCTTTAGAAGCGCCCTGGCGGCTCGAGGGCGTAAGCGCCAAAGGCGTACGTCACCACCAGGCGCCGGCCGCAGTGCACCAGGGTGTCGCCGGGTTGCACGCCCGCGGGCAGGCGCAGGCGCGTTTCGCACTGCGGGCAGGAAGCCTGCGGCACCTCGCGCAGGCTCAAGACGCCGTTTTCTTCGACTACCTGCAGCAGCACGCCGGCGCAGGCCTCGCAGGTAAGCTCGTCGCCGAGGCGCACCTCGGGGCCAAGCTCGCGCGCCTGGCCGCAGCCGGGACAAAGGAGCCGCATCAGCGAGCCTCCTGGTGCAGGCGCAGCAGGCGCTGCAGCCGGCCGCGGTCGAAGCCCACCACCACTTCGTTTCCCACCACCACCACCGGCGTGGCCGACTGTCCGGTGAGGGCCAGCAGCGCCTGCCGGGCGGCAGGATCCCGGGTCACGTCGCGCGGGGTAAAGGCAATACCGTGTGCGGAAAGAAACTCTTTCACGTGCTGGCAGGCCCCTCACGAGGCTGCCGTGTAGACCACCACTTCCGGGTGCATACGCTTCTCCTTTAGCGGGCGGCAAAAAAGTCAGCCCAGATCACGCCAAGCATGATCAGCGTGGCCAGCGCCAGCATCACCGTGTTGAAGGTCTTGCCGGCCATGGCGCAGCCCTGGGTGCGGCAGCGGCGCCGCTCGCGGAAGTGCAGGTAATAAGCCGCCGCCAGCCCCAACAGCCCCAGGGGCAGGAGTACCGGGCGCCAGCGCATGGTGGTCATCATGAAGGCGCCGCTGCCCAGCCCCAGGAACACCACCGCCAGGGGCAGCAGGCAGCACGTGGAGGCGGCCAGCGCCGCCCCCAGGCCGAGCAGCCCCTCCTTGCCGTACCAGTGCCGTCGTGCCATGGGCTTCCTCCCAAGTCGTAAGGGTTCGCTTTTATGCTACACCCTGGAGTCGACTCTAGGGTCAAGGGGCATCGTGGATGAGCTGCAGCACTGGGCAGGGCTGGGGCGGCTGGGGGGTGGCCAGGGCCTGGCAGCAGGCCTCGTGGTAGCGGGCGAGCACGGCACGCAGGGCTTGCATGTCGTGCAGCTTGCGGTCGAGCTCGGCGATTTTCTGCTCCAGCAGCGCCTTGACGCGCCGGCACTCCTCGGGGTCCTGGTAGCCGGCAAGCAGCTCCCGGATCTCGGCAAGCGAAAAGCCCAGGGCCTGGGCGCGCTTAATGAACTGCAGGCGCGTCAGGGTTTCCGGGGCGTAGAGGCGGTAGCCGCTCGGGGTGCGGGGCGCCCGGGGCAGCAGCCCCTCGCGTTCGTAAAAGCGAATGGCGTCGCGGCTCAGCCCCGAGCGGGCGGCGAGCTGGCCGATTTTCAGCATGCCTCGCATTGCCCAAGCGCCACGGCGTCAAACTGCAAGGCGACTTTGCGCTGGCCAAGGGCAAAGGCCTCGGCCACCGGCAGCAGCCAGGCTTCAGGGTGTGACGCCAGCCCCTGCCGGCCGGTGGCCAGGTCGCGGAAGAAGCGCACGTGGCAGCAAAAAGCGGCCACCACGTCGCCCTCCCAGGCGGCAGGCACCACAAACGACACCACGGCGCTGGCGGGCTGGCAGCGGGCAAGGCGCTGCGGCGTCACTTCCAGGCACACGGGGGTGGCGGTCACGGCGCAAGACGAAGTGACCCGGGCCGGCTGCTGCAGCAGCGCCGGCAGGAACAGGGTATCCCAGGCGCACCAGGCGTACAGCAGGCGGCCGGCGACCTCCATGCGGTGCGCCGTGGGCAGCAGCGACAGGCCGCCAAAGGCCACCACCCGTCCCGCGGCGTCATCGCGCAGGCGGCCGGCAAAGCGCTGCCAGAGGGCCTCTTCGGCTGCTAGGGCGGCGCGGGGCACCGGCTCTCCGGTGGCCAGCCGGCGGTAGAGCTGCAAGGCGAAGCGCTGCTCCGCCGGGCAGTAGCGGGGCAAAGTGGCCAGCAGCTGGGACAGGCGGTCTGCCGCCCCGGGACAAGCTGGCGTCATGGCTTGGCTCCTCTGCGAGGGAAAAAGGCCCTTGGCGCCCGCGCGCCGCTGGCGGTGCAAGGTCTGGCACGTTAAGGCTCTCGCCACTGCACCGGTAATCGGGCAAAATCCCGGTCAAAAGACGCCACGCCCTCGCCACGGTCTGAAGCCCAGAGGGCCAGGTAGGCGTCGTCGAAGTCGACGTTCCGGGCAGCCATCCACTCCAGAGCCCGTCTCACCCGGCCCTCATCGTAAACTTTCAAGGCGCGAAGCCGGAGGACGACGCCCAAGTCGTCCCGGATGGCTTCCCGGCAATAGCCATAGAGGGCTCGCAAGACGTACGTGGCCTCCGCCACGTGGAGGGGATGCACGGCCAGGGACAGGCGTCCCGCTTCCGCCTCCTCCACCAGGGCCAGGGCGCGGCGGAAAGACGCCGCCGGTTCCTTTGTGACAAGGCGCACGAGCACGTTGGTATCGACCCAGAACTTCATCCAGAGGGCTCCGGTATCGTTTCGATGATCCGCCGGTCCTTTTCGGCCAGGGCGCGGGCCAGGGCTTCCGCCTCGGCTTCATGCCCGGCAAAGGGGAGGCGGCTTCCGCGCAAGAGGCCAGGGAGGTCCGCCGCCCGGTACCGGCGGAGCGGCCGGATCTGGACCCGGTCGCCTTCGAAGACAAACTCCAGCTCGTCGCCCGGCCGCAGGCCGAGTCTGTCCCGAACCTTTTTGGGGATCGTCACCTGGCCCTTGCTGGTCAGGGTGGCCTTCATCGCGGTCTTCCCCTTTGGTAAGGTTCTCAAAAATTCTTACCTGGCAAAAAGTACGAAGCGGTCTTGCGGGTGTCAAGTGGCCGCCCGGGGCGCCGGGGTTCTGGACCGCCGTTTTTCGGAGCCGGGCGCCTCGGGACGGTGATCGGGGCTTTCAAGAGAGGTATAATACGTGCAGGCTTTTTTCCCTGCGAGGGAAATGCCGGCCAAAGGAGAGCCGTTGTGTGCGGAAAGCGCCTCGCCCTCGCGATCCTCGTCGGGATCTTCTGGAGCACCAGCCTGCGGGCTTCACCCCCGCCTTCGGCCACCTGCCCCGTTCCCCCGGCGTTTGACCCAGGCATCGGGGCCCTTTACCTGTGCACGCCGGAAGAAGGCGAGCGCCATCTTATCGCCTACGCCAAGCGCTCCCTGGTGGACCCCGAGGTGCCCGAAGACATCTGGGCCAACTTCCGGGGCATTTTTGGCGACCGGGTGTGGATCAACCTCGGCCTGATGGAAAGCGGCGACGCCGCCCTGCCCGCCTGGGATGCCCTGGCTTCGCTGCTCGAGTGGCTGCACGCCATCAAAGGCGGCGACGCCGCCGCCCTGGAGGCTTTCCTGGCGCCGCTGGAGACCAATCCCACTTACTCGGCGGCCGAAGAGTCCCTGAAGCGGCAGCTGCTGCGCACTTTGATGGCCACCGCCCGCGAGCCGGCTGCGACGCCGCTGCACGTGGTGCTCTACCACGTGCACTTGCAGCCGCGGCAGCAGGGCCCGAGCGTGCACCCGCCGCCCTGGCTCAACGCCCTGCTGTCCCTGCCCAGCCACGAAGACTTGCTGGCCACCTCCCAGCTGCAGGCCCTGGCGCCGCAGTCACAGGCCAAAATCGCCGTGGCTGCCGGCATCTGGACCTACACCCTGGATGCGGCGCAGGCAGCGCGCTTTGTGGCCGAGCACTACCGCGGCCCTGCCGAAGCGCCCTTTGCCGCCAAGTTCGCCGAGGTGTACACCCGCCTGGCCGCACGCGAGTCGCGCCAGCCACGGGCTTGCAGGAAGCGGGCGCCATCACCCCCGAGCGCTTGCAGCGCTACATTGAGGCGCTGCGGCCCACCGGCGCCATTCTTCACTTCGCCTTTGCCCCCGACTGGGCAAGCCAGCCCGCCTGTGTCCCCTAGGCTTACGAGAGACTAGAGCTCAAGCGGCCGCGGCGCCAAGCGCGCCAGGGCGGGGCGCAGCAAGGGCCAGAGAAAGAGGAGAAACGCCAGGGCCATGAACAGCGCCGACAGAGGCCGGGTGAAGAAAATCGCCGGCGAGCCGTCGGCCATGATTAGGCTCTGGCGCAGCGAGCGCTCCGCCAAGTCGCCCAGCACCAGCGCCACCACCAGCGGCGCCAGCGGGTACCGCAGCTTCTTGAGCACGTAGCCCACCAGGCCAAACAGCAGCGTCAGCCAGACGTCAAAAAGGCTGTTCTGGATGACGTACGAGCCCACCAGGCTGATAAGGACGATGAACGGGGTAAGGATGGCGTAAGGGGTGCGCATGATGGCCGCCAGCAGCGGCACCGCCAGCAGGCAGATAAGCAGGGCCATGAAGTTGCCCAGGTACATGCTGGCCACCAGCCCCCAGACAAAGTCGGGCTTTTCCACGAAGAGCTGCGGCCCGGGCAGCAAGCCCCAGGTGAAGAGCCCGGCCAGCAGCACCGCCGCGGTGGGCGAGCCGGGAATGCCCAGGGTGATCATCGGCAAAAGCGCCCCGATGCCGGCCGCCTGCGCCGCCGCCTGCGGCGCGATTACCCCTTCGAGCTTGCCGCTGCCAAAGGCCTCGCGCTCTTTGGAGTACTGGCGGGCAATGCCGTAGCCCAGAAACGAAGCCGGGGTGGCGCCCGTGCCGGGGAGAATGCCCACCCAGAAGCCCAACACGGTGCTGCCCAGCAGCGTCAGAAAGCGCGCCTTGAGCTCCCGCAGCGTCTCCCGCAAGTCACGCCATCCCACCCGCCCTTGCAGCCCCACCAGCTTGGCCACCCCCTCCTCGGCGCTCGCCAGGATCTCTCCCAGACCGTAAAGCCCAATGGTAATCGGCACGAAGTGAAAGCCGTTGAGCAGGGTGATGGTGCCAAACGTAAAGCGCGGCATGCCGGTGACCACGTCCAGCCCCACCATGGCCAGCAGCAAGCCGGTGACAAGCATGATCACCGTTTTGAGCGGCGCGGCGCCGCCCAGGCCGACAAACGTGGCAAAGGCCATGAGCATGATGGCAAACATCTCCGGCGGCCCGAACTTGAGCGAGAACTCGGCCAGCGGCTTCATGAGGAAGCTGAAGATGGCCACCGCCACCAGGGCCCCGAAAATCGAGGCTAGAAAGGCGGCGGTGAGGGCCAGGCCGGCCCGGCCCTTGCGCGCCAAGGGGTAGCCGTCAAAAAGCAGGGCCACCGACCAGGGCTCGCCGGGGATGTTAAAAAGAATCGAGGTGATTACCCCGCCAAAGAGCGCTCCCCAGTAAATGCTGGCCAGGAAAATGATGCCCGAGGTGGGGGCAATGAAGACCGTCAGCGGCAAGAGAATCGCCACGCCGCTGGTGCCCCCCAGCCCGGGCAGGATGCCGATCACCAGCCCCAGCACCACCCCTAGAAAGGCCACTGCCAGGTTGACGGGCTCCAAGGCCACCTGGAAGCCCTGCAGCAGCCCGCTGAACGTTTCCATTGCGCCTCCTTAAAAGGGCAGCCCCCTGCCGTAAAAGAGGCTCTTGGGCAAGGGAAGCCGGAAGAAACGCTCAAAACTCAAGTACATGGCCAGCGGCACCCCGAGGCTCACCGCCGCCACCAGGTACCAGCGGTGGCGCCCAATCCAGGCTGCAAACACCGCCAGATAGAGAGCAGCCACCAGGTAAATGCCCAGGTAGGGCAGGAGCGCCACCGCCAGCACCATGGGCAGCAGCACCTTGAGCCAGAAAACCCCGGCCTGGCGTGAGGAGAAAAACGGCGCCGCCTGCCGCGCCGTGTCCTTAAACGTGCCCAGCAGCACCCCCAAGGCCGCCAGGCCCATGGCCAGGGCCAGCCACAAGGGGACAAAGCCCGCGCCCGGCCCGGTGGTCGTCCATTCTACTCCCAGGCGCAGCGCTTCGCGCACCAAAATTGCTGCCAGGACAAGAAAAACCGCGGCCGCGAGGCGCTCTGCCGTGCGCATGCCACTTGCCTCACTGGATCCAGCCCAAGTCGCGCATTAGGCCTTCGTGAAAGGCGCTGAACTCGGCCACGAAGCGGCCCAGCTCCTCGCCCGGCATGAACTTGGGAAAGAGGGCGTTGTCGAGGAGGAACTTCTGGAACTCCTCGGTGGCAAACACTTTCTTCATGAGGCCGGTGAGCCAGCGGCGGGCCTCTTCTGGAATGCCGCCCGGGGCAAAAATGCCGCGCATCATCACGTACTCGATTTCCTCCCCCGTGGCTTCTTTGATGGTAGGCACGTCTTTCCACAAGGGCTGATCCACCCGCTGCTTCAGGAAGACGGCCAAGGGACGGCTGCGGCCATCTTTGTAAAACGACAGCTGCTCGCTGGGGTTGTTCACCGTGGCTTCCACTTGCTTGCCCACCAGGGCGGCGGCCACCGCCCCTCCGCCTTTGTAAGGCACGTAGCGGAAGGGCTTGAGGCCAAAGCGGCGCTCCATGGTACGAAAGAGAATCTCATCTTCCTGCTTGGAACCGGTGCCGGCCACCGTCAGGCTGCGCGCTTTGGCGGCGTCAAGAAGATCCTTGGCCGTCTGGAAGGGGCTGTCGGCCGGCACCCACAGCATGAAGGTGTCAAGGCCCATCATGGCGATGGGGGTAAAGTCGCGGTAGCTAAAGGGCAAGCGCTGGATGAGCGGGGTGGTGATAAAGCTGTTGAGGGTGATGACGATGACGTAGGGGTCCCCTTTCTTGCTGTACACGTAGTTCATGGCTACCGCCCCCGCCCCGCCCGGGCGGTTGACTGGCAGCAGGGGCTGTGGCGACAGCCGGTGCTTGTCGACCAGGGCGCTGATAAAGCGGGCGTAGCGGTCGGCCCCGCCGCCGGTACCAGCCATGATGACAAACTCAATGGGGCGCTGCGGAAAGGCCTGCTGCGCCCAGGACACCGCCACGAAAGCCAGCAGGAAAACGGCGCTCCACAAAGCCATGCGTTTCATCGCCCGGCCTCCTTCTGCCCATAGAGCCGCTTGCCGTGTTAAGGATCTCCCGCTCCCGCAAGGGGCACCGGGACTGCCTGCCCCTTCCCGCGGCAGCGCTTATTGTATACCTCTCCCGCCGCGTGTCAATAAGGGGACAGGCGACTTTTTTCACAGCGCAGGCAAAAAAGTAGCCTGTCCCCTTTTTTTGGGCTTGACGGCAGGCGCAGGATGCGGTAGATAAATTGGTCAGACCATTTGGCAGGAGGTGGGGATGCGTTCTGGCAGGCACAGGCGGCGCGTTTACGAGGCGGTGCTGGCGCAGCTGGCGCAACTCATCCAGCAGGGGCAGCTGCGGCCGGGCGACCGCCTGCCGGCGGAGAGGGAGCTGGCGGCGCAGCTGCGGGTCAGCCGCGCCTCGCTGCGCGAGGCCCCTGCGCAGCCTGGAGCTGCAAGGGCTGGTGCGCAGCCGCCAGGGCGCCGGGACGTTTATTGCCGCCATGCCCCAGGACGACTTGCTGCGCGCCTTTGCCCACCTGAGTGAGGAGCGCCAGACCTTGCGGGACATCTTCGAGCTGCGCTTCCTTCTCGAGCCGCCCCTTGCCGCCCTGGCGGCGCGCCGCGCCACCCCCGAGGACCTCGCCCGCCTCGAAGCCGCCCTGGCAGCCCAGGCGCGCCACCTCCGTGCTGGCGAAAGCGGCGTGGCCGCCGACGAGGCCTTCCACGCCGCGCTGGCCGAAGCCACCCACAACCGGGCGCTGCGGCGCCTGGGGGCCGCGCTGATGGACGTGCTGGCCCCCTGCCGCAACCCCCATCTGCAGACGCCGGCGCGGGTGCAGCTCTCCCTCGAGTCGCACACCCGTATCCTGGACGCCGTGCGCGCCGGCGATGCCAAGGCGGCCTACCAGGCCATGGCGGACCACATCACCCGCGTCGACCGCCTGCTCTTTGGGCTGGCCGAAGACGCCCTTGCCGGCTTGCTGCCCGCTGAGGAAAGAGGAGCCGTGTATGATCAAGCGCATTGAAATCAACTACCGCGGCATTTTCCAGAAGACCCTGGCCAAGAAAATCGGCAGCGACATCGTCCTCATCGCGGCGCGCATGGGCCAGGTGGGCTTCTCCAACGGCCGCTACAGCGACTCGCCCGAGCGCAATGGCATTCCCTGCAAGTACTTTGCCTTCGTCTCCCCCGACCTCTCCGAGGAAGAGCTCGAAGCCGAGTGCGGCGCCAAGCTCGACATCGACGAAGCCAATGTGTCTATCGTCCTTGATGACACCATGGTCAAAGGGGTAGAGCCCTGGGCCTGGCACGGCATTCGTCCTATCAACGAAAAGCTCGTGGAAGGCGGCCACCTGCTGGTGGTGTCGCGCCGCCAGCCCCAGGAGCTGCTGCCTTTTATCGGCAAGAAGCCTTTTAATTACCACTTGGCGATTCTCGAAGGCGACGCCAGCTTTTCGGGCCTCTGGGTGTTCAAAGACGACCTCACGCACGAGCGCGTCCTGGGTGCCATCGCTGCCCTCGATCCCCAGATTATTTCTCTGGAGGCGGTGCAGGAGTACCTGTGGCAAAAGACGCGCGACGAACGCCGCGTGCAGGCCGCCAACGCCGCTTACGAAGAAGTCCGGGAGCGCCTCTACACGGTAACCCCCGCCGACGGCATCGAGTGGCCTTACGAGGTGCCTACCCTGCCCAAGTGGCACGAATTTCGCGAAGGCATCGTGGTGCCCGCGGTGCCCCGCGGCTTCCAGCTGGGGCCGCGCGGGCAGTCGCGCAACCCGCAGTTCAAGCGCGGCACCACCAAAACCCAGCGCCCGGTGGTGCGCTTCGACTTGTGCACCAAGTGCACGCTGTGCTGGCTCGAGTGCCCGGACGAGTGCTTCGATCCCACCCCCGACGGCCTCTACGACATCGACTACGAGTACTGCGTGGGCTGCGGCAAGTGCGCCGAGGTCTGCCCGGTGAAAGAGTGCATCGTCATGGTCGACGAGCTGCGCTTTACCGACAACAGCAGCCCCTGGGAGTTTTATCGCCGCGACCCTGAGGGCTACATCGCCTGGGCGGAAGAGAAAAAAGGCCGCGAGCGCGTCATCTATCCCTTTGTCACCGGTACCGGCCTCGAGGTGGTGACCGCGGAAGCCGTGCCGCAGGGCAAGAAGCTGCCTGCCAAAGGGCAAACCCGCAGCAAGAGCAAGAGGGAGACGGTATGAACGCAACCCAAGTTGCCGAACAGGTTTACGAACGCGAAGACCTCCTCACCGGCTGCCAGGCGGTGGCCGAGGCGGTGCGCCTGGCCGACGTGGACGTCATCTCGGCTTACCCCATCCGGCCCTACACCGAGGTGATGGACGCCATCTCCAAGCTCATCGCCGACGGCAAGCTGGATGCCGAGTACATCATCGCCGACAGCGAGCACTCGCAGTTCGAAATCGTCAAGCACGCCAGCTCGGTGGGCGCTCGCGCCTTTGCCGGCAGCAGCGGCACCGGCTGGATGTACGGCTTTGAGGCCCTGGTGGTGACCGCTACCGACCGCCTGCCGGTGCTCTTCCTGGTGGGCAACCGCGCCCTTGACGACCCCGGCGCGTTTGGCGTCGAGCACAACGACGCCCTGGCGCTGCGCGACATGGGCTGGCTGCTGTGCTGGGTGACCACGCCGCAGGAGGCGCTCGAGCACGTGCTCATTGGCTACCGCGTGGCCGAGGGACCGGCGCGTGCACATGCCCATGGCCTTGGCCATGGACGGCGCCTTCCTTACCCACTCCCAGCACATCGTGCGCATCCCCTCCCCCGAGGCGGTGCAGCGCTTCCTGCCGCCTTACGACCTTGGGGGAGCGCCGCCTGCACCCCGACAACCCCATCTCCATTGCCCCGCAGGTCAACGAGGACTGGGTGATGGAGCTGCGGCGGCAGAACTGGGAGGCGGCGCGGCGGGCGCGGCAGGTGATCGTGGAGGCCTACCAGGCCTTTAACGAGGTCTTCGGCAACCGCTACCCGACGCCCTTTTTTGACGAGTTCATGACCGAGGACGCCGAGGCGGTGCTCATCGGCATGGGCACCGTGGCGCAGCCCGCACGCACCGCCGTGCGCCGCCTGCGCCAGCAGGGCCACCGCGTGGGCTACGTCAACCTGCGCTGGTTCCGCCCCTTCCCCACCGCGGAGCTGCGTGCCTGCCTGAGCCGCTTCCAGGCCGTGGGGGTGATCGACCGCGACTTTGCCCACGGCGCCATCGACGACGGGGGCGTGCTGCTGCACGAGATCCGCTCCTGCCTCTACCCCCTGCCGCGCCACCCGGTGACGGTGAACTTCATCACCGGCCTGGGCGGCCGCGACGTCTCGATTGCCGACGCCATCAAGATGTTCGACTTGACCCTGCAGGCCCAAGCGGCCGGGGTCGCTGAGCCGCCGGTGCACTGGATCGGCGTGCGGGAGTAAGGAAAGGGGAGATGCGCCATGGCGACGGCGTGACGAACGTCCATCGCCTACGACCGCATCAAGGGCGTCAAGCAGATCCCGCTGGAGGAGTTCTACACGTCCGGGCCACCGGACGTGCCAGGGGCTGCGAGTCGGCCACGGTGATGCGTGCAGTTCGTCAAGGCCGCGGGGCCCGCGGACCGTGGTGGCACGGGCTCCACGGGGTGCATGTACGTGGCCAACACCAGCTACATGACCACCCCGTGGATCGTGCCCGTGGATGCACACGCAGCTGGGGGCCGGGGGCTCCTCGGCGGTGGGGATGGCCGCCGGGGCTGCGGGCCCTGATGCGCAAGCACCGGATCCCGCAGGAGAAGATCAACGTCATCTCCTTCTGCGGGGACCTGGGAGGCGGGGACATGGGGCTGTCGGGGATCTCCGGGGCGCTGCAGACGGACTACGACCTGCTGATCATCCTGTACGACAACGAGTCGGCGGCCAACACGGACATCCAGGCCACGGGGCTGACCACGTACGGGGCGCCCAGACGACGTTCACGCCGCCGTGGCAGCAAGGCGGAGCGCATCATGCAGCGAGCGGTGGAAGAAGAACGTGGCCGGCCATGCTGGCGGTGGGCCACCCCACCTGCCGGTACGTGGCCACCGCCTGCGCCACCTACCCGCCGGTGGACTTCCTCAACAAGGTGCGGAAGGCCCTGAGCCATCGGCGGGCCGACGTTCATCCACAGCTACGACCCGTGCCCCAAGGGGTGGGACTACCACCCGCGCTACTCGCACGAGCTGGGCGAGCTGGGGGTGCGCTGCGGCCTGCTGCCCGCTGTACGAGATCATCGACGGGCGAGGTGGTCTACACCTACGACGCGCGGAAGACGGGGAAGGGCCGGATCCCGGTGCGGGCGTACCTCACCCGTCAGGGGCGGTTTGCCCACCTGAGGGAGGACGACATCCAGTTCGTGCAGCTGATGGTGGACGAGATGTGGGAGGAGTGGGAGGTGCCGGGCGTGGCCCCCTCAAAGGCGCCCTGAAGCTGGCTAGCCCGCAGCGCCGCAAGCGCTAGAATTTAGGGGCCTGGGGCCAGAGGTGTCTCAGGCCCCTTGTTCGCTTTGGGGCTTGCCTGTGCCGCGCCCGTATCGTGGAGTGACGGTTCACCCACAGAGGAGTATCTGCGCATGGTCATGGGGGTTGCGCAACTCGAACGCCTGTTTCGCCTTACCGCCTCGCTCGACGTCGACGAGGACGATCTCAAACGCCTGACCGACTTTGTCAAGCACAAGCTCCACGACTTGCTGCTCATGGGCGAAGTGGCCGCCCGCGCCAACGGGCGCGACGTCATCCAGGTCTACGACTTGCCCATCACCAAGGGGCCTGCAAGAGTCGATGCGGCGCTTCCGCATCCTGGACGTGACCCTGGCGCTGTCCCCCATCCTGGAAAAGCTGGCCGAGCTCCCCGCCCTTGACTTGGCTTACAGCGACGAGGTGGAACAGCAGCTGCCGGACCTGGTGGGCGCGCTTACCATCAGCCTCGCCAGGACGTTCAAAGTGCTCGACCCGGAGCTGAAAAACCCCCAGACGAGCCACTGGGAGCGGGCCACCGCCATTTTCGACATGCTGCTTTGAAAAAGGGGACAGGCTACTTTTTCAGAGTGCGGGCAAAAAAGTCGCCTGTCCCCTTTTTGTGAGGAGGGGAGCGATGACGGTGCGTCTTTACTACCGGCCGGGCTGAAGCTCGTGCGCCAAAACGAAAGAGTTGCTTTCGTCGTGGGGCATTGCCTTTGTGGCCATCGATACCGAGGCACAGCCTGCCGCCATGCAGGAGCTGGCCCGCCTGGGTATTCCCCGCGTGCCGGCGGTGGTGGCGGGCGAGCGCGCCGTGCACGGATGGAATCCCAAGGCGCTGGCAGAACTGCTGGGGGTGGCTTACGCCGAGGGGGAGCGGCTGCCGCCGGAGGAACTGGGCCGCCGCCTCGACCGCATCCTGGAAGCCGCGGCCCCCCAGGCCCTGCGCCAGGTGCCCCCACAGCACCTGGCGGTGAAAACCCCGGGGCGCGACCGCACCCTGCGCGACTTGGGCTACCATATTTTTCGTGTTGCCCTGAGCTACCGCGACGCCAAAGAACAGGGCTACCTGCCCGAGGCGTGGTTTGAGGAGCGGCCGCCAGCGCCCTCGACAGCGGGGAGGCGCTGGCCGCTTACGGCGAAAGGGTGCGCCGGCAGCTGGCGGCATGGCTGGGGCAGCCTCACGCCACTGCCGGCGAGGTCGACACTTACTACGGCCGCCAGGTGGCCCGCGGACTTGCTCGAGCGCACCGTGTGGCACGCGGCGCAGCACCTGCGGCAGCTCTACGCCCTGCTCGACGCGGCGGGCATCACGTCGTCGCTGCCGCTGCCCGCCGACGCCTTTGCAGGCCTGCCGCTGCCGCAGGCGGTGTGGTAGCAGCCTAGTTCATCTCGGAGGCCAGCGGCACCGCCACCGGCGGCAGGGGCGGTGTCGAGGGCCTCGTCGATGGTCTCCACCAGCACGAAGCGCAGCGCCTGGCGCACGTCCTCGGGCAGCTCGTCGAGGGTCGCGCTCGTTGCGCCGCGGCAAAATCACCGTGGTGAGGCCGGCACGGTGGGCAGCCAGCACTTTCATCTTGATGCCTCCCACCGGCAGCACGCGGGCCCGCGCAGGGTGATCTCGCCGGTCATGCCCACCTACGGAGCGCACCGGCCGGCCGGTGAAGAGGCTAGTGATCGCCGTCACCATGGCAATGCCCGCCGAGGGGCCGTCTTTGGGAATGGCCCCGGCCGGCACGTGCACGTGCAAGTCGACATGGGCAAAGACCTCGGGGTCGATGCCCAGCTCCACCGCCTTGGAGCGCACGTAGCTGTAGGCAATCTGGGCGCTTTCGCGCATGACGTCGCCGAGGTGGCCGGTGAGGGTGAGGTTGCCCTTGCCCGCCATGCGCGTGGCCTCGACGTAGAGGATGTCGCCGCCCACCGGGG
>BPKO01000005.1 GCA_026005175.1 Candidatus Tectimicrobiota bacterium | reverse complement strand
CAAGCACCACTCTTTATCCGACCCTTGGAGGACCCCGAACGGGCAGCCCTCAAAGCCGGGCTGCGGTCCTCCAATGGCTTTACCGTTCGCCGCTGTCACATTCTCCTTTTGAGCGCCGACGGCGTGCATGTCCCGGCCATTGCCAAGACCTTACGCTGCAACGAGCAGACCGTGCGAAATGCCATCCACGACTTCCACCGTCGGGGGCTTGCCGCCCTCCAACCCAAATCCTCCAGGCCGCACACCACGCAGGCCGTCTTCAATGCCGAGCGTCTCGAACAGTTGCGGGCCCTCTTGCACCAGAGTCCGCGTGCCTTTGGCAAAGACACCAGCGTCTGGACGCTCGAGCTGGCAGCCGAGGTCTGCTTTGCCCAGGGCATCACCCCGCGTCGCGTCAGCTACGAAACCATTCGTGCCGCCATCGCCCGGCTCGGTGGCCGCTGGAAACGGGCCAAACACTGGATGACCAGTCCCGATCCGGCCTACCAACGGAAAAAAAACGGCGCGATCGCCTAATGCGTTTGGCGCAGCGTCGGCCCTCGTGGGCCGTGGGCTTTGGCGATGAAGTCTGGTGGAGTCGCCTGGCCCAGCCCGAGCAGCACCGCTGGGTCGAGGCCGGGGAGCCGCCCCGGCTGTATGACCTCCAGCGTCCCAAAGGCGACCCAGATCCCAAGGCCTTGGCGTGTTACGGGCTTTGGCTCTGTCATGGCCGGGAGCCCCAGGGGCAGATGCGGCTTCGCTTCGTTCAAGGGCGTCCGGTGAGCGCCGTGACCATCGACTTTTTGGCTTGGTGCTCGCAGCGTCTGAGGCAACAAGGTATCGAGGCCTTGGTCCTGATCTGGGACAATGCCTCGTGGCACGTCAGTCAGGCGGTGCGCAGCTGGCTGCGTGAGCACAACCGCAAGGTGAAAGCGACCGGCGAGGGAGCCCGGATCGTGGCCTTTAACCTGCCGGTGAAAAGTCCCTGGCTCAACCCGATCGAGGCCAAATGGGTGCATGGCAAGCGGGCCGTGTCGGAAGCTGAGCGCCTGTTGGGTGCGGACGAGCTGGAATCCCGTGTCTATGCCTACTATGGATGTGATCCGGAGGATCATCTGGTTATGCCCCAAAAGGTCGCTTGAACATGCACTAAGCGCTGCCGACCCTCAGGCATGGAGGAGCCCGCATGGATATCGAGCGCCGCCACACCGGACCGCGCATGAGCCAGCTCGTGATCCACGGCAACACGATTTACCTCGCCGGGCAGGTGGCCGAGCGGCCAGAGGGCGACACCGCCGCCCAGACGCGCGAGGTGCTGGGCAAAATCGAGCGGCTGCTGCAAGAGGCCGGCAGCAGCAAGTCCAAAATCCTGGCAACCACGGTGTATCTGGCTGATATCCGGGACTTTGCGGCTATGAACGCGGTGTGGGACGCCTGGATCGATCCGGCCAACCCGCCGGCGCGCACCACCGTGCAGGCCAGGCTGGCGCGGCCCGAGCTGCGGGTGGAAATGACGGTGATCGCCGCCAAGTAAGCCCCCGCCGGGGCACACCGCTTGCGCGGCGCGCCGCCACCGGCTAAGCTCGAAAAAAGGAGGCACGCCATGCGCACCGCCACGATAGCTCTGGGGGTGGCGCTCGTGCTGGCGGTGTTTTCCTGCACCCCGCCGCCGCGCCCCCCGGCCGCCACGGCGCCAGAGGCCAACGCCCTTGCGCGCCTCTACGCCGAGGGCAAAGCCGCCTACCAGGCCGGCCGCTACGCGGAAGCAGCGGCCAAGTTCGCCCAGGTGGTGGAGGCCGACCCGCAGCACGTCAACGCCTGGATCAACTGGGGGGTGGCCCTCTCGCGCGGCGGGGCGCCGCAGCAGGCCCTCGACAAGTTCCGCCAGGGCCCTGGCCCTTGACCCCGACAAGGCAGAGGCCTATTACAACTGGGGGGTGGCTCTCGAGCGCCTGGGACGCCACCGCGAGGCGGTGGAGAAGTACGAGCAGGCCATCGCCCGCCGCCCCGCGCTCCTCACCCCGGCCCTGCAGCGGTACCTGGCGCGGCACCGCCCCGCGGCGCCCGATACGACGATTGCGCCGGCTCCCGGCCGCTGAGCCTCAGTCGGGAAACGGCACCGGCACCACGCGCGCGCGAATGGCCGCGGTGAGCTGCTCGATTTCCTGCCGCAGGGTCGGAATCACGTCTTTCACCGCCACGATGCGGGTCTCCCTCGCCCCGGCGGTGCTTGAGCTCTACCCCGCCGGCGGCCAGCGAGCGGGCACTGACGGTGAGCCGCAAGGGCAGCCCGATGAGGTCGGCGTCGTTGAACTTGACGCCCGCCGTGGTGTCGCGGTCGTCGAGGAGCACCTCGATGCCCTGCGCCCAGGCTTCCCGGTAAAGCTGCTCGGCCACCTGCTCCACTTCCGGGGCGCGCGGGCTCATCACCACGCAGTAGACGTGGTAAGGCGCCACGGTGATGGGAAAGCAGATGCCGCGCTCGTCGTGGTGCTCTTCGACGATGCAAGCAAGCAGCCGCCCGCTGCCGATGCCGTAGGAGCCCATGACGATCGGCTTTTCGGTGCCGTCGCGGTCAAGAAAGGTGGCGCCCAGCTTCTCGCTGTAGCGCGTGCCCAGCTTGAAGATGTTGCCCACTTCCACCCCGCGCGCGGTGCGCAGCGGCGCCCCGCACTTGAGGCAGGCATCGCCCTCTTGCGCCGCGGTGATGTCGGCCACCAAAGTGGCCTGGTAGTCGCGGCCGTAGTTGGTGTGCAGGAGGTGGTACCCCGGCTCGTTGGCGCCGGCCACCAGGTTGGGCGACTGCGGGATGAGGTCGTCGACGACCACCAGCACGTCCTTCAGCTCGAGCCCCACGGGCGAGGCATAGCCGGGTTCGGCGCCGATGGCCCGGATCTCTTCTTCGCGCGCCGGACGCAGGTGGGTGGCGCCAATGGCGTTGGCAAGCTTGGTCTCGTTGAGCTCCATGTCGCCGCGCACCACGGCAAACACCAGCTGCTGCCGCTCCCTTTCGGGGCGGGCCGGGTCGGCACAGGTGGCGACCAGAAAGAGGGCCTTGGCGGTGCGGCTGGGGGGAAGGTTCAGGAAGCCCGCCAGCGCCTCGATGGTGGTCACCCCCGGGGTGGCCACTTTCTCGATGGGCAAAGGCGCCTCGGCAGGCGGCGCGGCTTTGCGCACACGCGCCACCTGGCGGTTGGCGGCATAGCCGCAGGCGTCGCACAGCACCAGGGTGTCTTCGCCAACGGGCGTCAGGTACATGAACTCGTGCGCCATCTGCCCCCCCATCATGCCGACGTCAGACTGCACGGCGATGACCGGCAGGCCGCAGCGGTGGAAAATGTTGAAGTAGGCCTGGTAGTGGGCGCGGTACTGGGCGTCGAGCCCCTCCCAGTCGGCGTCCAGGCTGTAGCTGTCTTTCATGGTAAACTCGCGCACGCGGATCAGCCCGCCGCGGGGGCGCGGCTCGTCGCGAAACTTGGTCTGAATCTGGTACACCAGGCAGGGGAGCTGGCGGTAGGAGCGAATCTCCTGGCGCGCCAGTTCTGCCACCACCTCTTCGTGGGTCATGGCCAGCACCATGTCGCGCGCCCCCGCGGTCCTTGAAGCGCACCATCTCCGGCCCCACCTGGTACCAGCGCTCGCTTTTTTTCCAGATCTCGGCAGGATGCACCACCGGCATGGTGATCTCCTGCCCGCCAATGGCGTCCATCTCTTCGCGAATGATGTTCTCGATTTTGGTCAGCACCCGCCGCGCCAGCGGCAAATAGCTGTAAATCCCCGCCGCCAACGGCCGCACCAGGCCGGCCCCTTGAGCAGCAGGCGGTGGCTGGGCAGCTCGGCCTCGGCGGGCACCTCCCGCAAGGTCTGACTGAACAGGCGACTCATGCGCATGGCGCCTTTCCTCCTGGCTTCACCCATGCAAGCGCAGCGGATCGCTCTGACGCAGGAAAGCGTGCTACCGGAGAGGAACGCCGTTTATCATGCCATGCGGGGCGCCCGCAAGGCAACCCCCGCTCGCACCGGCATGTGGCATGGAGCGCCTGGAGACGCTGGCACCATGTTCCCAGGGACGGGAAGGAACGCTCTCACGCGCCGTGAGAGGGGAACATGGTGCAGCATTCCCTCCGCAAAGCAAAGATCATGCCAGCAAACCCCGGCCCGCCGGCAAAAGGGGTTTGGGCGCCGCGGCCGGCCGCCGCTGGGTCAGGGATGATCCAGAGGCCGCCCCTTCTGGGTCAGCCCTGCCCCGGCACGCCAGACCCAGCGCCGCTAGCCGCCGTAGAACACCTTTTCGCCCAGGTCTTTGAGCCAGAGGGTGGCTTCGTCGGCGCGCCCCTGCGGGGGCTGGCGCACCCCGGCTTCGGTGACCTCGGCCACGAAAATGGTGTGGTCGCCGCGCGCCACGGTCTCCACGACCCGGCACTCGATCCAGGGCCCGGGGTGTTGAGCAAAATGGGAACGCCGGCGGGGCTGTACTCGAAGGGCTCGCCGCCGATGGTGTTGTCCTGCCGCTGGTGCGACTTGAAAAAGTTAAAGGCCATGCCCTGCTGCCCTTTGCCCAAGCACGTTGAGGGCAAACTTGCCGCTTTCCCCGAATCAGGGCGTGGGCGCCCGAGTCGGCTTTGACCCCCACGACGACCAGCGGCGGGCTGAAGGAGGCCTGGGTGACCCAGTTCACCGTGGCGGCGGCCACCGCGCCGCTGGCGCCTTCGGCGGTGAGCACGTAAAGGCCGTAGGGGATCATGCGCAGGGCGGTCTTTTTGGCTTCTTCGTTCATGGCGCTCCTCCTCTCGGGGCGGACGGTTTACCGATACCCGATTCTGGCTCCGGTGGCAAGTCGAGCCGCGCCAGGCGGGCAATGAGGTCGAGCACCGCCTGCTGCACGGCACGGCTCATCGCCCGCGCCAGCCCCGCCGGGGTTTCTTCGCCCTGGGGGACGGCGGCCCCTGAGCACCGCCGACCACAGAAAGCGCTCGTCGCGCGCCCGGTGCAGGGCCACCCGCAGCCAGCACTCGGCGTGCGTGCCTGCCGCGTCGCGCACCTCGTCGAAGCGCAGCACCTCGCCGCTCAGTACCCAGGCCGGCAGGCGCACGTCGGCCGCCGCCACCACCTCGCGAAAGAGCCCCGAGGCCTGCAGCAGCTCTTTGACGACGCGGGTGACCATCTCTTCGGGCGGCTCCACCCAGCGGTGGTACTCGTAGAACCCCCACTTCGACTTCGGAGAGGCGGTAAAGGATGCGGTCGCGGTAGCGCGAGGCGGCGGTAAACGGCCGCACCCCCAGCATCACCGGCCAGGTGCGCGGCGGCGGCGGCAAGGCCGCCGGCAGGCTCTCGATGCTGTAGTAGCGCACCGGCGTGAAGGCGGCCCGCCCCAGGCAGCCCCCCAGGCCAAGGAGCACGAGGAGCCCGCAAATCGCCCGCCGGCGCATCAGCGTCGCTGCCCGTCGTAGAGCCGCCCGGGGGCCCGCTTGCCAACGAGCAGCGCCGAGGGATCCTGCTCGAGGTAGTCAAAGAGCCGCTGGGCCGATTGCAAGGTGTCGCGCAGGCCGCGCAGCGCCTGGCGCAGCTCGAACTCCACGTTGGCAGAGCTGCCTTGCAGGTGCTCCAGGGTAAGGGTAAAGGCCTCGCTGCTGCGCTGCAGCTGCAGCGCCAGCGCGCTCACCTGCGCCAGGGTCTGCTGCAGGCGGCGGTTGGTGGCCTGAAGGTCGAGGGCCCCCTGCACTTGCTGCTCGACGTGCGCCAGGGTGCGCGTGCTCGCGGGCGAGCAAGGCGGTCACCTGGGGGGTGGTCTGGGCCAGCAGCTGGCGGGCGGCGCGGGCGGTGGCGGTCACTTCCCGCAGCAGCGCCTGCACCTCGTTTTTCCGTCAGGGGGCCTGCACCTGCGCCAGCAGCTGCTGCGACTGCGTGTTCACCCCGGAAACCGTGGTATTGAGGGCCGTGATGAGGCCCTCTATGTCCTGGAGGATGCCCACGATCTGCCCGCCCTCGCCCAGGGCGGCGTCCAGCCGCATGAGCACGGAGTTGATGGAAGCCAGCAGGGTGGGCAGCTCGGCCGACAGGTTGGCAAAGAGCGAAGGCACGGACGGGGATGGTGCTGCCCGGGGGCAGCGGCTCGCCGCCGGGCTCGCCGCCTTCGAGGTTGATGTAGAGCTGGCCGGTAATTCCCACCGGGTTGAGCTGGGCGCGCATGCCCTGGCGCAGGCGCAGGGCGCTGGGGCGAATGTCGACTTTGACGCGCACGCGGTTTTGGGGCGTCACCGCGATGTCGGCCACCCGCCCCACCGGCACGCCGCGGTAGCGCACTTCCGAGCCGGTGTAGAGGCCGGAGACCGTCTCGTCAAACTCGATAAAGTACGGCACCGTCTCTTCGCGCTGCCAGCCCGAAAGCACCGCCAGGGTGCCCACCAGCAGCAGGGCGCAAAGGCTTAAAAAGAGGCCCACCTGGACTTTTTGCCGCGGCGTGGCCATCGGATCCCCTCCTTTCAGGACGTCGCCGCCACCGCCCGCGCGGGCGGCTGGCGCTGGAAGAACTGCCGCACGCGGGGATGCGTGCTGCGGGGCACCTCGGCCAGAGAACCGAGGAAAATCACCTTGCCCTGATCGAGCATCAAGGCGCGGTCGGCCAGCGTGTAAATCGACGTAAGCTCGTGGGTAATCACCACCAGGGTGAGGCCGAGCAGGCGCCGGAGCGAGAGGATCATCTGGTCGAGCCCTGCCGCGGTGATGGGATCCAGGCCGGCCGAGGGTTCGTCAAAAAAGAGAATCTCCGGGTCGAGGGCCAGGGCCCGCGCCACCCCGGCCCGCTTTTTCATGCCGCCGGAGAGCTCCTCGGGCAGCAGGTGGCCGGCGTCGGCCAGCCCCACCAGGCTCAGCTTCATGCGCACCAGCGCCTGGATCGTCGCCTCGTCAAAGCCGCCGTGCTCCCGCAAGGGCAGGGCGATGTTGTCGGCCAAGGTGAGGGAGTTGAACAGCCCCCCTGACTGAAAAGAAATGCCCACGCGCCTGAGCAAGGCCGCCCGCTCCTCTTCTTCCATGTGGATCAGGTCCTGGCCGTGGTAACGCACGGTGCCGGCGGTGGGCCGCAGCAGCCCCACCATGTGCTTGAGCAAGGTGCTCTTGCCCGAGCCGCTGGCGCCAAGAATCACCAGGATTTCGCCCTCGTGCACGGTAAACGAGACGTCGTCCAGGATGCAGCGCTCCCCGTAGTGCGCGACGAGGTGTTCGACTTCGATGAGCACCGTCATGGCTCACCCCACGAACTCATAGAGCAGCGCAAAGCACATGTCGAGAATGATCAGCAGCACCACGTCCATGACCACGGCGCGGGTGGTGGCGCGGCCCACGCCCTGCGCCCCCCCGCGCACGCGCAGGCCGTTGTGGCACCCCACAAAGACGATGGTGGCGCCAAAGACCACGCTTTTTAGCAGGCCGTGCAGCACGTAGCCCAGGGTCACCGCCGCCAGGGTCTGGCGCAGCCAGGCCTGGGGACTGATGCCCAGCACCAGGACCCCCAGCTCCATGCCGCCCAGGGTGCCGGCGAACATGGCCAGAAGGGTGAGGGCCGGCAGGGCCAGCACGGCGGCCCAGAACTTGGGCACCACGAGAAACTGCGCGGGATTGAAGCCCATGCTCTTGAGGGCATCGATTTCTTCCTGCACCACCATGGTGGCCAGCTCGGCGGCAATGGCCGAGCCCGAGCGCGCCGCCACGATGATCGCGGTCATCATGGGCGCCAGCTCGCGGGCAAAGGCGATGCCCACCAAATCGGCGACGAAGATCTCGGCGCCAAACTGGCGCAGCTGCGCCGCGGCCAGCAAGGCGATGACCAGCCCCATGAGCAGGTTCATCATCACCACGATGAACACGGCGCGCACGCCGATGGCGGTCAGTTCCTCGATCAGCGTGCCCCAGCGCAGCCCGCGGCCCCCCAGGGGGGCCAGGATCCCCCAGTAAATCGTATCCACGGCGAGCTCGACGAGGTCCCGCGCCTCCTCGAGGGCAGCAAAACCCGCCTCGCCGAGGGTTTCAAAGAAGCCGGGGCGCCGCGGCGGCGGCGGCGGCGGCGTCTCCAGCGTGGGCCGGATGAGCTGGAGAAAGTCCTGCACTTGCCCGCTGGCCGCAACGATGCGCCAGGGGACGCCGGCCTGGCGCAGCACGTCGGCCACCCGCACCAGCCAGGCGCCGCCCAGGCTGTCCATGCGCGGCACCGCCGCCAGGTCGAGGCGCACTTCGGAGGGGCGCTCGGCGAGCAGCGCCTGCACCGCGCGGTACAGCTCGGCCCCTGCGGCGCTTGAGAGCTCGCCGCGCACGCGCAGGCAGGCCTCGGGGGCCACCCGCTCCACGTACTGGGCGGCAGCGGGCGCCACCGGTGGGTCATGGGGCAACTGGGCCATCGGGCATGTCCATACGTCCTGGCTGTCTGCCGGCGCCGCGCCCCCGCGGGCCGCCTTACCTGCCGGCGCGGTAGGGTTCGATGACGCCGGTGGCCATCTGCTCCAGGCGGCGCAGGACGGTATCGCGGTGGAAGCTGAAGACCGGCACGAGCAGGTGGTTGACGCCGTGGGCGGCAAAGCGCTCAACCAGCTGCGGCGTCAGGGGGTCGGTCGGAAAGACGCTGATGGTAAAGGCCTCGGGCTGGCGGCCGTAGTCTTCCAGGGCCTGGCGCAAAATCGCCAGCTTGGCCGGCAGCTCGGCCAGCGCCGTGCCGGCCGAGTGCCAGCCGTCGCCCAGGCGCGCGGCGCGGCGCAAGGCCGCCGGGCTCTCGCCGCCAATCCAAATGGGCACGTGGGGCTTCTGCACCGGCTTGGGGGCAAACCCGCAGTCGGCGATCTGGAAGTAGCGGCCGGCAAAGCTCGGGTTGGCTTCGGTCCACAGCACCTTGATGAGCCGCAAGTACTCGTCGGTGCGCCGGCCGCGGTCGGCAAACGAAGCGCCAAGCAGCGCGAATTCTTCGGCCATCCAGCCCACCCCGACGCCAAAAATGACCCGGCCGCGCGACAGGCAGTCGGCGGTGGCAATTTGCTTGGCGGTGATGATCGGATGGCGCATCGGCAGCACCGTCACGCTCGTTCCCAGCCGCACCGTGGTGGTCTGACCGGCCAGGTAGCCCAGGGCCACCAGGGGATCGAGCCAGGGCTGGTCGGCGTCGTAAGGGAAGCGGCCGTCCCGGGTGTAGGGATAAGAAGAGCGCAGGGTGCGCGGCAAGAGCACGTGATCGGCCACAAAGACCGCGTCGTAGCCCAGCGCCTCGGCCAGGCGCGCCACTTCCCCCAGGGTCACCGGATCGGCCAGCGGGCCCACGCCAAACAGGTGAACACCAAACTCCACGGCAGGCTCCTCGTCTCACAGACGCCAAGCACGCGCGTTTTAAATTGCACTCGACTTGCCGGCGTTTGTCAAGGGCATGGCATTTGCCGGGGCGCCCGGGGTACGATTAGCACCAAGAAGCAAGGCAAGGAGGAACCCCATGGGCAGAGCGCTCGATGCCACGGTTCGCCTGGGACCGCAGAGCGAGGTCCACCACAGCCGCCTGCACCACGTCATCGCCGGACGCGGCTGCCGCATCTTCCACTCAGTGGTGGAGGGCACCGCGGAATATCCAGTCATTCTTGGAGACAACGTAACGCTGGTAGGGTGTCACGTGCGCTCCACCGGGGAAGCCAATCCCTTTGCGTTTTGCGGGGCGGCGGTCGACGTGCGCCAGACGCGCCTCGAAGACGGCGTGTCGCTGAGCCACGCCTACGTGGTCAACAGCGTCGTGGGCACCGCCAGCAGCGGCGTGGCCGCCTTCATCGAGGCCAGCTGCATCGGCCCCCACAACGCGCTGCGCCGCTTTGCCAACATCACCCGCAGCCGCACCGCCGCCCACTGCCAGCTGGGCTCGGAGCTCAGCAAAACCCTCATCCTGGGCGACGGCTTTACCAGCGAGCACCAAAACGCGTACCTCAGCCTCCTGGCGCCGGCGGCGTATCCGATCCTGACCGCCGAAGGCCGCGAAGCGCTGCTCACCGGCCTGCCCAACGTGAGCAACATCGGCGCCGGCACCGTCTTTGCCAACTACGGCGGCGAGCCGCTGCCGGCCCCCACCCTGGCCGACAGCCCGGGCAGCGCCAAGGGCACCGCCATTCTCTACACGGCGTTTGTGTGCATCAACTGCCGGGTGGTCAACCGCTACGGCCAGCCCGAGGGCGACCCTAGCCCCTTTGACTTGCTGCGCCGCCGCGACCTGACCATCCTCGGCCTGTGCAGCTTCGTCGAAAACAAGCTCACCGGCCGCATCCCGGCCTTTTCTTACGCCGGCGACCTCTCCCCGCGCCACCACCGCCTGGGCTGGGTGCTGGAGAAAAAGCCCGGCCTCGTCCTCAACTTCATGGCCAAAATGCGGCGGCTGCTGGGCAGCGAAGCCGGCCGCCTGCGCGAGCTCATCGAAGGCACCTTGCGCCTGGAATGCCAGCTGCTGCAAGAAGAACTCGAGGGAAAGCGCCCGACCTTCTACAGCCGCGCCCAGCTCGAAGAGGGCCTGCGCATTTTCCACGCGCAGCTGCAAAGCGGGCGCTGGGCCATGGACGAGGCGGGCCACTGGCGCCACCCCTGGCGCTTTGACGCCGCCCGCCAGCAGTGGGTCTGCGACGTGCCCTGAGCGCGGCGGCCCGGCCCGCAGCGGCTCGCCCACCAGGCGCCAGTAAGGCAAGGCCACCAGCAAGACGACGGCGTACGCCACCGCGGTCATCCAGAGCCCAAACCGAAAGATCTCTGGCGCGCGCAGGTGCCCCCGCTCGTAGACCACCAGCGAGGAGGCGCTCTGCGCCGGATAGTAGAGGACGGCGTCCCCGGCCATCATGACCACCAGGCCGCACACCACGGGGTTGACGCCCACCGCGGTGCCGATGGACATGGCAATGGGAATGGTCATGGCCAAAAAGCCGGTGATGTTCGGAATCAAAAGCCGCACCGGGGTGGCGGCCAGCAGCAGCACCCCGGCCACCAGCCACGGCGAGGGAGAAGCCGCCGGCAGCAGGCGCACCACCAGGGCCGCTAGCCAGGCGCCGGCGCCGCTGCGGCTGAGCGCCTGCGCCAGCGACAGCGAGGCCGCCAGCACAAAAAAATTGGCCCACCCCAGCTGGCGCTCGAAGTCCCGCCAGCTGAGCACCCCCAGTCCCGGCAGCAGCAGGCAGACCCAGGCCAGCAGCGCCGGCACCGCCGGATGCCAGTGGTGCACGGCGTCGGTGAGCCACAGCGCCGAGGTCCCCAGGGTGATGAGCAGCACGCGCCGCTCGTCGCCCGACCAGGGGCGGGCCGCCGTCGGCGGCAAGGACGGCAGCGCCGCCGGAAAGCCGCGGCGGTGGAGGAGATAAATCAGCACCCCGCCCAGCAGCAGCATACTGGCGTACGGCACCCCCATGAGCACCAGCCAGCGGCTCCAGGCCATGCCGCCCAGGAGGGCGGAGGCCACCACCGGGGTGATGCCGCCGGTGAGCAGCACAGTGGAGGCAAGGCGGTTGAGCGAGTTGAGGGCGAGCATGACGGCGCGGGCCAGCGGCGTGCCCTGCGGCACGCCGCTTAGCGCCAGAGCCTGCTCGTACACGTGCAGGAGAATGGCGGTGCGCGTGGTGGCCGAAGGCAGCAGCAGGGTGAGCAGCGGAAACGCCAGCAGCATCTGCACGTAGAGGACGCGCGGCCGCCCCCGGCAGCGCCGCAGGAAAAAGCGCGCCACCCGCTCTGCCAGGCCGCTTTTGGCCACCGCCAGGCCAAGGGTGAGCACGCCGATCAGGAAGTAGGCCACCGGCTGCGCAAAGCCCGCCAGCGCCTCCTGCAGGCTCCCCACGCCGCCAGTAAGGGCCAGCAGCAAGACCACCAGCAGGGCGGTCACCCCCATGGGCAGCGCTTCGCTGCTCCACAGGCCAATGGCCACCGCCGCCACCGCCAGTACCCGCTGCCCGGCCGGGGGAAGGCCCGCAGGGGTGGGCAACAGCAGCAGCCCTGTCCCCACCGCTCCCCACAGGGCGAGCCACCCCAGGGCGCGGCGTGCCGCCGCCTGCCGGCCGTCGGCAGCGGGCGGGGCAAAGGCCTGCGGGCGTCGCATGGGCAAAACCGTCTCAAGAAGCGGCGTAGAGCTGCCGGAAGAGGCGCTCGGGGGTAAAGGGCAGCTCGCAGACGGCCACCCCCCACGGCGCCAGGGCGTCGCTGACCGCGTTGGCAATCGCTGCCGGCGCCCCGATCGTTCCCCCCTCCCCCATGCCCCGGAAGCCGCCGAGCGCGGTGGGCGACGGCGTCTCGAGATGGTGCACTTCAAAGCGCGGCAGCTCGCTTGCCGTGGGCACCAGGTAGTCCATAAGCGAGGCGGTGAGGGGCTGTCCCGCTTCGTCGTAGCACACTTCTTCGAAAAGGGCGGCGCCAATGCCCTGCGCCACCCCGCCGTGCACTTGCCCCTCGACGATGAGCGGGTTGATGAGCCGCCCGCAGTCTTCGACCACCACGTAGCGCAGCACCTTCACGGTGCAAGTCTCGCGGTCGACCTCCACCACGGCGGCGTGCACGGCATTGGAGGAAGTGCCAAAGTAAGGGTCGTAGAAGCGCGTGGCCTCAAGCCCCGGCTCCATGCCCTGGGGCAGGCGTCGCTGGCCGCCGTAAGCGGCCCGCGCCACCTCCGCCCACGGCAGGCCGCGCGCCGGCACCCCCCGCACCACGATGTGGCCCTCGCGCAGCTCCAAGTCGGCAGCAGCCGCCTCGAGCAAGTGGGCGGCAATGGCCAGGGCTTTTTCCCGCACCGCGCGTGCGGCCAGGATGGCGGCACCCCCGCCCAGGACGGCGCTGCGGCTGGCGTAGGTGCCGGTGCCGTGCGAGGCGGTTGCCGTATCACCACACACCACGCGCACCTGCGCCAGCGGCAGGCCCAGCTCCTCGGCCACCACCTGGGCCAGGGTGGTTTCGAGCCCCTGGCCCTGCGGCGCCAGGCTGAAAAAAGCCGTCACCGTGCCCGCCGGATCGACGCGCACCGTGGCCGCTTCGGTGCCGGTGGCAAGCGGCATGCCGGGGGAAACGGGAATGGCGGAGCCAACGCCGGTAAGTTCAATGTAGGCGGAGAAGCCAATGCCCACGCAGCGCCCTTCGGCCCGTGCCCTGGCCTGCCAGGCCCGCAGGGCCTGGTAATCGATCACCTCGCAGGCCCGCTCCAGGCAAGCCGCCACGCTCACCGTGTCCCACACGATGCCCGTGGCCGCCCGATAAGGGCACTCCTGCGGCCGCACGACGTTGCGCAGGCGCAGCGCCACCGGGTCCATCCCCAGCTGCCGCGCGGCGCGCTCGAGCAGCCCTTCCATGACAAAAGTACTTACCGGGCGCCCCACGCCGCGGTAGGGCCCGGTGGGGGCCTTGCAGGTGGCCACCCCCCGCGCCCGGCCGCGATAGTGCGGCACCCGGTACGGGCCGGGCAGGAAGCTCACCGTCTGCACCGGCTCGATGGCCGCCGTCCAGGGATAAATCGAGTAGGCGCCGATGTCTGCCGTCACCTCGGCCCACAAGCCCAGGAGGGTGCCGTCGGCCGCGAGGGCCAGCTCGGCCTCCACCACCTCGTCCCAGGCCTGCGTGGTAGCCAGCAAGTCCTCGCGCCGGTCGCCGCACCACTTCACCGGCCGCGCCAGCTGCCGCGCCAGCACGCAGACGACGAGCTCTTCGGGGTAAAGGGCCGACTTGGCGCCAAAGCCGCCTCCCACGTCGGTGGCCACCACCCTGACGCGGTGGGCAGGCAGGGAAAGCAAGTCGGCCAGCGCCTCGCGCACCAGCCCCGGACACTGAGTGGCAGCGTGCAGGGTGAGGGTGCCGGTGGCCGGGTGGTAAGTGGCCAGGCAGCCGCGGTTTTCCAGGCACACGGCGGTGTGGCGGCGAAAGCGAAAGCGCTCCCGCACCCGCACCGCAGCGCGCGCCATGGCCGCCGCCACGTCGCCGCGGACGAATTCGCGCGCCAGCAAGACGTTGCTGCCGGCTTCTTCGTGCAGCAAGGGCGCGGTGGGGTGCGCCGCCGCTTCGGCGTCGACCACCGGTGGCAGCGGCGCGTAGTCCACCTGCAGGCGCTCCAGCGCGTCTTCGGCCCGGTAGCGGTCGGTGGCCACCACCACCGCCACGGCTTCCCCCACGTGGCGCACTTTGCCGATGGCCAGCGGCGGATAACTTGTGACGCGGTAACCGGCCATGGTGGAGCGGGCCTGCACCGGCTTGACCAGCGGCTGCAGGGCCTCGCCGGTGAGCACCGCCACCACCCCAGGCGCCTGCCGTGCCGCCGCGGTGTCGATGCGCACCAGGCGCGCATGGGCATGCGGGCTGCGCAGGAAGGCAGCATGCAGCATCCCGGGCAGGCGCAGGTCGTCGACGTACGTCCCCTGCCCGGTAAGCAGGCGCCGGTCTTCTACCCGCGGCACGCGGGCGCCCACCAGCCTCGGTTCAAGAGATGCCATCGCCTCTCCTTGCCAAAGGATACCGCCCCTGCGGCTTCTGCGAGGAAACGATCGCGCCTCCCCGCACGCCGGAAAGGCCCTGGCCTTGCGGCTTGCATACCACACTTGCCGCTTCCGGGCAAGGGGCCAGGGAACTCTGGCGCAGCGATTTGACGGCCGCCGTGCCGCCCCGTCATACTTGCGGTGTTGGCCATGGTGCAAAGGAAGGAGGGCCGTCTATGGACGCTTGGCTGCGTCGCTTGCGGTGGGGGGTGGTGGTCTTTGGCCTGCTGCTGGCCGTTGGCATGGCGCGGGGGCAAGAGGTGCCCTTGCCCGTGGATCCGGCCGTGCAGATGGGCCGCTTGCCCAACGGGGTCACTTACTGGGTGCGCGCGCACGCCACCCCTGCCGGCAAAGTCAGCCTCTGGATGCACGTGGCCGCCGGCTCCTTGCACGAAGCCGACGGCCAGGAAGGCCTGGCCCATTTCCTGGAGCACATGGCCTTTAACGGCACGCGCCACTTTCCGCCCGGCGAAGCGGTGCGCGCCTTCGAGTCCCTTGGCCTGCGCTTTGGGCGCGACCAGAACGCCTTTACCAGCTTTGACCAGACGACTTACCTGCTCACGCTGCCCGACACCCGCCCGCAAACCCTGGAGCGCGGCCTGCGCTTTCTGGCCGACGTGGCCTTTGGCATGCTCTTGCTGCCGGAGGAAATTGACAAAGAACGCGGCGTGATTCTTGAAGAAATGCGCGCCCGCAAGGGGGTGCGGCAGCGCCTGCGCGACCGGCTGCTTGCGGCCCTGCTGCCCGGGTCGCGGGTGGCCCGCCGGCTGCCCATTGGCCGCCCGGAGAGCCTCGCGCGGCTGCAGCGCGAGGACTTTCTTGCGTACTACCGCACCTGGTACCACCCAAGCCGCATCACCCTGCTGGCGGTGGGCGACTTGCCGGTGGCCGACCTGGTGGCCGCCATCCACCGGCACTTTGCCGCCTGGCAACCTGCTACGCCGCCGCCTGCCGACCCGCCGGTGGACATCGCGCCTTTTGCCGCGCCGCGGGCTGTGGTGCTCACCGACCCCGAGCTGACCGCCGCGGAAGTCGAGATCCTGGGCCTCCGGCCGCACCGCCCGCGCCAGACCCTGGCCGATCTGCGCCGCTCCCTGGTGGAGGAGCTGGCGGTGTGGATGCTGCACCGGCGCTTGCAGCGGCGCCTGCACGAAGGGAACACGCCCTTTCACAGCGCCGCGGCAAGCCAGGGGGCATTCCTGGGGCTTGCCGCGCAAGTGCGCGTTGAAGCGCAGGCGGCGCCGCCGCGCTGGGCCGAGACGCTGCAGGCCCTGCTCCGGGAAGTGCAGCGGGTCCACGCGCACGGCTTTACGGCGCCCGAGCTGGAAGAAGCCAAAAACGCCCTGCGCAGCGACGCCGAGTACGCGGCACAGACCGAAGCCACGCGCGACGCCCGCGCCCTGCTGGCGGCGATGCTGCAAGCGCTGTCGCTTGGCGAACGCCCGCGCTCGGCCGCCCAGCACTTGCAGCTGGTACGCCAGCTGCTTCCCTCTATTGGCCTGGCCGAGGTGAAGCAGGCCTTTGCGGCGCTGCTTTCGCCCCAGCACCTGGCCTACCTCGTGTCGCTGCCCGCCACGCCGGCCGCGCCCAAAGAGCGCGAAGTGCTGGCGCTGGTTGCGCGCACCCTGGCGCAACCGGTGGCGCCGTGGCAACCCGAGGCGCCGCCGGCGGCCCTGCTCTCCCGCGTGCCCGCCCCTGGCGCCATCGCGGCGCAGACGCGCTTTGCGCCCTTGGACACCACACACGTTACCTTCGCCAACCAGGTGCGCCTGCACTACCGCTTCATGGACGTCAAAAAAGACCAGGTGACGGTGCTGCTCACCCTGGGCGGGGGGAAGATCGAGGAAGGGGCGGCCGAGCGCGGCCTCACCGAAGTGGCCAGCGTGGCGCTGCGGCAGCCGGCCACCTCCCGCCTGTCTGCAGCGGCCATCGAGGCGTACTTGACCGACAAGAAAGTGCAGCTGCACAGCGACGTCACGGCAGACGCGCTGCGGCTGCGCCTTACCGCGACGCCGGAAGACCTGGAAAGCGGGCTGCAGCTGGTCCACCTCCTGCTGCAGGACGCCCGCCTGGAGCCGGCGGCGGTGGCGCGCTGGCGGCGCCGCAAGCACCAGGCGCTCGAGGCCTTGCGCCTCAGCCTGCGGGGGCAGGCCTACCAGGCGGCCCTCGCCGTCCTCAGCGGCAACGACCCGCGCCTGGCGCCCCTGACCCTTGAGGAGGTGGAAGCACGGGCGGCGGATCTGGCAGCGGCGCAGGCCTGGCTCGACCGGCTCTTGCGGCAAGCGCCCATGGAAGTGGCCATCGTCGGCGACCTTCCCGAGGCACGGGCCCTGGCGCTGGCCGCCACCTACCTGGGGTCGCTGCCGCCACGCCAGCCCTTGGCGCCGCCGCCGGCGGCGCAGCGGCAGGTGGCCGGCTTTCAGGGGCCGGTGGTGCGCACGGTGGACGTCGACACCCTCACGCCACGGGCCCACGTGCTGCTGCTGTGGCGCTGTGCCGACTGGCAAGACGTGGGCGGCCGGCGCCGCATCCGCCTGGCCGCGCAGATCCTGAGCCGCCGCCTGTACCAGGAGCTGCGCGAGCGGCAAGCGCTGACGTACGCCATTGGGGCCTACGCGCGCCCGCACAAGGTGTACCCGCGCTTGAGCGCCCTCTACGTGGCCTTTACCACCGATCCCCACCGCGTCGAGGAAGCCCTCCGCGCCGCCAAAGAAGTCGTCGCGGCGTTTGTCGCCGAAGGGCCAACCGATGAGGAAATGGCCACCCTGCGGCAGCAACTCCGCCACAGCGTCCCGCTCATGCTCAAGCGCCCTGGCTTTTGGGCCGAACTGCTCGCCGACCTGGAGTACCACGGCACCCGGCTGGAGGACGTGGCGGGCCTGCTCGAGGCGCTGCTGGCCGTGGACAAAGCCGAGCTCGTCGCGGAGCTGCGCCGCACCGTGACCCCGGAGCGCGCCGCCACCATTATTGCTACCCCGCGGCTGACCCCGGCGGCCAGCGCGCCGCCGGCGCTTAAGGCCGGGTCGCCGCAATGACGGTGTGGATGGCGGGGCGCGGCAGCGGCGTCACGGTGCAGCGCCTTACTCATGCAGCCACAGCTCGTCTTCTTCGTCCATGCCGTCGCTCTCGGACTCTTCGTCTTCGAGCGCCACCGCCTCGCCGCTGCTGGCCGAATGATAGCACGCTTCGGCAATTTCGACCGCCTGCACGCCGTCCAGGGCGGTGATGGGCGGCGGCTCGCCGGTGCGAAAGGCGCGGATGAACGCCCTAAGCGCTTGCTCCACGGTATGCACCGGCGGCGGCACGGCCAAGGGCACCGCCTGGCGGCCCACGAGGGTCATGGCAAAGCCGTGCACGTGGTCGCCCAGCAGCTGCCCTTTCTCTCCCACGATTTCGATGCGCCCCGAGCGCCCGCCGGTATAGCGCGCGGCATCCACCAGGCAGTGGATGTGGTGGCGCCGCAGCCGCAGCAAGGCCACAAAGGCGTCTTCGAGGCGGGAGTAAACCACCCGGTCGACTTCGCAGTAAACGCGCTGCACCTCGTCGCCCGAAAAGTAGCGCACCAGATCGAAGATGTGCACGCCGGTGTGCAGAATGACCCCGCCTCCGGCCTGCGCGACATCGTCCATCCACGCCCGCGGCGAGGGCTCGAGCCGCTGGTTGATGCTAATGGTGTGGATGGGGCCGATGGTATCCAGGTGGTCTTCCAGCGTGCGCACCACGCTGTTAAAGCGCAGGGTGTGGGCCACCATGAGCAGGGCGCCGCTGCGGGCGACCGCCTCGAGGATGTTGACCGCCTGGCGCGTGTTGCAAGCCAGCGGTTTTTCCACCAGCACCGCCTTGCCGGCGCTGACGGCGGTGGTGCAGATGCGCTCGTTGAGGTACGGCGGCGTCACCACCACCACGGCATCGATGTGGGGATCGCCGAGCAGGTCGTAGTACTCGCGGTAGTAGCGGAGGTTGTGCTCACGGGCAAAGGCCTCGCCTTTGAGCGGATCCTGACGGCAGATGGCGTAGAGCTCGGCCTCGGGAATGTCGTACAGAAGATGGCGCGCGTAGCGCTGGCCGTGGATGCCCAGGCCAATGAGGCCAAAACGCACTTTGCTCATCGCCCTTCCCCTTCTGGCGGCCCAATGACCCCTTGCCGGCGCAAGGCGGCAATCGCCTCTGCACGGTAGCCCAGCTCGCCCAGCACCGCCTCGGTGTGCTCTCCCAGCCGCGGCGGGGGCAGGCGCACGCTGGCCGGGGTGGCGGAAAACTTGGCAAAGGGGCCGGCAATCACCGACGTCAGGTCAACGACGCGAATGCCTGCCAGGGGTCCTGCCATCCTCTGCGCTCCTTGCCGCGGTCGCCCCGCTGGCACAAAGCATAGCGAAGGCCGGCCCCCGGCGCCACCCCGATTTGCCCGCCACCCTGTCAAGCCTTTTGACAGCCCCGCCAAGGTCTGGCCGTCAGGCCGCTGACACCTGGAACCAGCGCAAGGCGCAGCGAGACTGGCGGCCGCCAGGACCACCCTGCGCGGGCAGCCGCCAGCCCCGGCAAGCTGTCAAGTTTTTGGCTGCGGCCGCGGCCACCCCTTTTCCTCCCCGGGGCGGCGGGAGGCAGCCGCCAGCCGGCGGGGGGCCCTGCTGGCCGCATCTGGCATAAAAATTGCCTTACCGTAGGGTATCCCGGTTGCAAGCGCCATGGGGCTTCGTGCTCGATGCAGGTGCGATTTTTCTAAGGAGCTCTGAGACATGCCACACCGCGCCTCCCGGCCCGTGTCTCCTCCGGGTGACACCTTTGTCGAGATCTTGCAGTGGCGGGCAGCCCAGCAGCCCGCGCAGCGCGCCTTCACGTTTCTGACGGACGGCGAAACGGCCGAAGCACACCTCACCTACGCGCAGCTCGACCGCCAGGCGCGGGCCATCGGCGCGCTGCTGCAAGCGCACGGCGCCAGCGGGGAACGGGCCCTCTTGCTCTATCCTTCGGGGCTGGAATACGTGGCCGCGCTTTTTGGCTGCTTCTACGCCGGCGCCGTGGCCGTGCCGGCCTACCCGCCCCGTTTCAACCGGATGCTCGAGCGGCTGCAGGCCATCGCCGAAGACGCGCAGGTGCGGGTGGTGCTGACGACCCAGGGGCTTGCCGAGCGGCTGCGCGAGGCGGCCACGGCCGTGCCGGCCCTGGCCACCCTTCCCTGGCTGGCCACCGACACCTTACCGGCAGAGGCCGGGCACGCCTGGCAACCCCCGGCGGCCGGCCGCGACACGCTGGCCCTCTTGCAGTACACCTCGGGCGCCACGGGAACGCCGCGGGGCGTGATGCTGAGCCACGGCAACCTCCTGCACAACTCGCAGCGGATCCAGCACGCGTTTGGCCACACCGCCGCCTCGCTGGGCGTAAGCTGGCTGCCCCTTTACCACGACATGGGCCTCATCGGCGGGCTGTTGCAGCCGGTTTACGTGGGCTTTCCTTGCATTTTCATGTCGCCCATTGCCTTTTTGCAGCGGCCCTACCGCTGGCTGCACGCCATCTCGCGTTACCGCGCCACCACAAGCGGCGGCCCCAACTTTGCCTACGACCTCTGCGTGCGCAAGATCCCCCCGGCGCAGCGCGCCACCTTGGACCTGAGCTGCTGGGAAGTGGCGTTTAACGGCGCCGAGCCCGTGCGGCCCGAGACCCTGGAGCGCTTTGCGGCGGCGTTTGCGGCCTGTGGCTTCCGCCGCCAGGCCTTCTATCCTTGCTACGGCCTGGCCGAGGCCACACTCATGGTAACCGGCGGTACCAAAACCGCGCCGCCGGTGCTGTATTCGGTGCAAAAAGCGGCCCTGGAACACCACCGCGTGCGGCCTGCGCCTCCCGGGCGCCCCGGGATCTCAGACCCTGGTCGGGTGCGGCCGCAGCTTCCCGGACCAGACCCTCCTCATCGTCGACCCGGACAGCAGTCGCCCCTGTCCGCCGGGGCGCGTGGGCGAGATCTGGGTGGCAGGGCCGAGCGTGGCGCAGGGCTACTGGCGCCGGCCGCAGGACACCCAGGCGACGTTTCAGGCGTATCTTGCCGAGAGCGGGGCGGGGCCGTTTTTGCGCACCGGCGACTTGGGCTTCTTGGCCGAGGGCGAGCTCTTTGTCACCGGGCGCCTGAAAGACGTGCTCATTATCCGCGGCAGCAACCACTACCCTCAGGACATCGAGCGCACCGTCGAGCAGAGCCACCCGGCCCTGCGGCCTGGCTGCGGCGCCGCCTTTACCGTGGAGGTGGCCGGAGAAGAGCGGCTGGTCATCGTGCAGGAAGTCGAGCGGCGCTACCAGCCCGCGCGGCACCACCGCCCCGAGCGGCGCCGCGACGCGGTGATGCCGAGCTTCGAGCCAGCCGTCCCTGCTCCTGCCGAGCTCACTGCCGTCATCGACCGCATTCGCCAAGCGGTTGCCGAAGCCCATGGCCTGCAGGCCTTTGCCATTGTGCTGCTGCGCGCCGGCAGCATTCCCAAGACCTCCAGCGGCAAAGTGCGGCGGCACGCCTGCAAAGAAGGCTTCCTCAGCCAGACGCTGGAAGTGGTAGAGAAGTGGCAAGCCCCCCTAGCGCTCCCCGAGCACGAACCGCCGTGGCCCCCGCGAGGACGAGGCCACGGCCAGCACCACGGACCTCAGGGAGGAACAGACGGTGACCCCACACCTGGCGATCGACATGCCCTGCGGCTGGGAGGCCAGGCCCTTGCCGCCTAGCTCCCCAGACGCCCTCTGTGGCTGGCTGGCCGCCCAGGTGGCCAAGCGGCTCGGGGTGGCGCCGGAGGAGATCGACGTCGAGGCGCCGCTGGCGCGCTACGGGCTTGACTCGCTTGCCGCCGTCGAGCTGGTCGCCGAGCTGGAAGACGCCCTGGGCTGCGCCCTGCCGGCCACCCTGGCCTGGGAACACCCCAGCCTGGCCGCCCTGGCCCGGCACGTGGCGCAGGAGATGGCGCCGCGGGCAGTGCCCGCCAGCGGCCCGGCCGCGGCCGGCACTTACCCCCTCTCCTTTGGGCAGCGCGCCTTGTGGCTGGCCCAGCAGCAGGCGCCAGAGAGCGCCGCTTACCACATCGCCGTGGCCCTGCGAGTGCGCGGGGCGCTGGACGTCGAGGCCCTGCAGCAGGCCTTGCAGCAGCTGGTGGCGCGGCACGCCAGCCTGCGCACCACCTTTGCCCTTGCGGCCGGGGAGCCGGTACAGCGGGTTCACGCCGACCTGCCCTGCGCCTTTGAGGTGTGGCAAGCCGGCAGCGGGGACGAAGCGGCGCTGCGGCAGCGCCTGCAAGCGGTGGCCGCGCAGCCCTTCGCGCTCGAGCGGGGGCCCTTGCTGCGGGTGGTGCTCGCCCTACGCGCGCCGCACGAAAGCGTCCTCCTCGTCGTCATCCATCACCTGGTGGCCGACTTGCGGTCGCTGACCGTCATGCTGCACGAGCTTTTGGCTCTGTACCACAGCGCACGCGGGGCGGCGCCGCCGCCACTGCCGCCGCCGCGGCAGTACCCGGACTTCGTCCGCTGGCAGCATGACACCCTGGCCGGCCCGGCCGGCGAGCAGGGGTGGGCCTACTGGCAGGCGCAGCTGGCCGGGGCGCCGCCGGCCCTCGACATGCCCACCGACCAGCCGCGGCCGCCGCGGCCGCGCCGCCGGGGAGCGGCGGTGACCGATACCCTTGACGCCGAGCTCACCGCCCGCTTGCGCGCCCTGAGCCGCCAGCACCACGCCACGCTTTACACGACGCTGCTTGCCGCCTTTTACGTGCTTCTCTTTCGCTACAGCGGCCAGGACGACCTGGTCGTGGGCTCGCCGCTGCTCGGGCGCACGCGGCGGGAATGGGCCGAAGTCGTCGGCTACTGCGTCAATCCCGTGCCGCTGCGGGTGCGCCTGCGGCCGCAGCAGCCTTTTGCGGCGATGCTGGCGCACGTCCAGGAAACCGTCCGCCAGGCGCTCACGCACCAGGACTATCCCTTTGCCCTCATGGTCGAGCGCCTGCAGCCGCCGCGGGTGGCCGGCCGCCCGCCGCTGTTTCAGGTGATGTTCCTGCTGCACAAGGCGCAGTACGGGGAAAAACCGGATCTGACGCCGCTGGCCGCCGGCGTGCCGGGGGTGCGCGTCGAAGTGGGCGGCTTGCGCCTGGAGGCCTTTCCCCTAGATCCCCCCGGCGTGCCCTGCGAGCTGGTGCTGGCCGCCGCCGAAGTGGGGTCTTCCCTGGCGGTCAGCGTGCAGTATGACCCCGACCTTTTCGGCGCCGAAACCATCAGGCGCCTGCTCGGCCACTACCGCACGCTGCTTGCAGGCATCGCCGCCGACGCCACGCAGCCCATCGCCACCCTTCCCTTGCTCACCCCGGCAGAGCGCCACCAGCTGCTGGGGGCCTGGAACGCCACCGCTGCCCCCTATCCGCACACCGCCTGCCTGCACGACCTCTTTGCCGCCCAGGCAGCGCGCACGCCGCAGCAGGTGGCCCTCATCGAAGGCGAGCGGCAGCTTACCTACGCCGAGCTCAACGCCCGCGCCAATCGCCTGGCGCACTACTTGCAAGCGCTCGGCGTGGGGCCGGAAGTGCGCGTTGGCCTCTGCCTGGAGCGCTCGCTCGAGGCGGTGGTGGCGCTGCTAGGGATTCTCAAGGCCGGCGGCGCCTATGTGCCCCTCGATCCGGCGTATCCGCGCGAGCGGCTGGCCTACATGCTGGCCGACGCCCGCCCCGCGGTGCTCCTCACCCAGCAGCGCTGGCTAGAGGGGCTGCCGCCGCACGCGGCCCACCCTGTTTGCCTCGACCGCGACTGGCCCCACATCGCCCGCTGCAGCGACCGCGACCCGGCCACCGCCACCACCCCGGACAGCGCGGCGTATGTGCTTTACACCTCGGGGTCAACAGGGCAGCCCAAAGGCGTGGTGGGCCTGCACCGCGGCGCCGTCAACCGCTGCGCCTGGATGTGGCGCGAGTACCCCTTTGCCGCCGGCGAGGTGAGCTGCCAGAAGACCTCGCTCAACTTTGTCGACTCGGTGTGGGAGATCTTTGGCCCGCTGCTGCAAGGCGTGCCGGCGGTGGTCATTCCCGACGCCGTGGTGCGCGAGCCGCGGCGCCTCCTGCGCCTGCTGGCCGCCCGCGGGGTGACGCGGCTGGTGCTCGTGCCCTCGCTGCTTGAGGCCCTGCTGCACGTTGCCGACGCGACGCCTTGGCCGCCGCTGCGCCTGTGCATTTGCAGCGGCGAGCCGCTTTCGTTCGAGCTCTACCGGCGTTTTCGCCAGCGCCTGCCGCATTGCCGCCTGCTCAACCTCTACGGCTCTTCGGAAGTGGCGGCCGACGTCACCTGGTACGACCCCGAGCGCATGGGCGAAAAGCCGGGATGGATCCCCATTGGCCGGCCAATTGCCAACACCGAGATCTACCTCCTGGATGCCCACGGCCAGCCGGTGCCCATCGGCGTGCCGGGAGAGATCTACGCCGGTGGCGCCGGGCTGGCGCGCGGCTATCTCCACCGCCCCGGCCTCACGGCGGCCCGCTTTGTGCCCCATCCCTTTAGCGCCGTCCCCGGACAGCGGCTTTACCGCACCGGCGACGTGGCCCGCTACCACGCCGACGGGCAGCTCGAATTCCTCGGCCGCCGCGACCACCAGATCAAGCTGCGGGGCTACCGCATCGAGCTGGGGGAAATCGAAGCCGTTCTGCGGCGCCACCCGCAGGTGGCCGAGGCGGTGGTCACGGTGCGCGACGAAGGCGGCGAGCGGCGGCTGGTGGCGTACGTGGTGCCGCGCCCGGGGCAGGGCCTGGAAAGGGCAGCCCTGCACGCCTTTGCGCGCCAGCAGCTGCCTGCCTACATGCTGCCCGCCGCCTTTGTGGTGCTTGACGCCTTGCCGCTGACCCCCAACGGCAAAGTCGACCGGCGCGCGCTGCCGGCGCCGCGCCAGGAAAGCGCGGGGGAACCCGGAGGCGCCGCGCACCGCCACGGAAGCCCGCCTGGCGGCGCTGTGGGCCGAGCTGCTTGGCGTGGAAGCGGTTGGCGTGCACGACGACTTCTTCGCCCTGGGGGGCCATTCTCTCCTTGCGGTGCGGCTGCTGCAGCGCATTCAGGAAGCCTTTGGCCGCGAGCTGTCGCTGGCCACCCTGCTACAGGCCCCCACGGTGGCGGCGCTGGCAGCGCATCTCGAGCAGGAATCCGCGCCGCCGGCCTCGCTGCTGGTCCCCTTGCAGCCGCAGGGACACCTGCCGCCCCTGTTTTGCTGCCCTCCCGCCGGCGGCGAGGGACTGGTGTACCGCGAGCTGGCCGCGGCGCTGGGCCCCGAGCAGCCCTGCTATGCCCTGCAGTCGCGCGTCTGGGCCGGTGCCGAAGCAGAGTTTCCCTCCCTTGCCGCCATGGCCGCGGCTTATGCGGCGGCCATCCGCCAGCAGCAGCCCGGCGGCCCCTACGTCCTGCTGGGCTGGTCCCTGGGCGGCCTGCTGGCCCTGGCGGTGGCGGCGGTCTTAGAGCAGCAAGGGCAGACCGTGGCCGGGGTGGGCCTCCTCGATCCCCTCCTTCCCGGCATCGCCGCCGCCGACGCCACCTGGCTGGCCCTGCTGGCCGCCTGCGGCGGGGAAACAGCCAGCGCCCTCCTGGCGCTTCCCGAAGCCACCCAGCAGGCCCTGCGCCAGGCGCTGCAGGACCTCCCCCCGCGGCAGCGCCTGGCGCGGCTGCGAGCTTGGGCCAAGGCGCAGGGGCTGCCGTGCGAGGCCGTGCCGGAGGCGCAAAGCGAGCGCCGCCTGCAGCTGGCCGCGCAGCACCTGGCCCTGGCCCAGCGCGTCTCGCTCTCCCCCCTGGCCTGCCCCCTGGGCGTCTGGTGGGCCGCCGACACCCGGCGCCGCCTCCCGGCGCCGCCGGCCTGGCAGCGCTTTACCCGCCACCGGGTGCGCGTGCACGTCCTGGAAGCCGACCACTTCAGCCTCTTGCGCGCGCCGCACGTGCACCGGCTGGCCGAGGGCCTGCGCCAGTGGCTGCGGCAGGGCTGAGCTGCGTGGCTACCGCCCTTTTCACCGCCTGCCGCGCACGGCGCGACCGCCAACGCAAAGGGATTTCAGCCGGCAGGGGATAGATTGTTCGGCGTTTGCATTTGCCGCACAAGGGTGTATCATTGCCGTTGCATGGCCAAAGAGCCGCCCTTTTCTGCGTCGCAAGAAGAGGAGAACCCCCTCCGTGAACGCCCCCACCTAAGCCCACAGGCCTTGCGCTGAACGCTGCCGGGCGGTTGGCAACGGTTGCGGCCGACGTGCCGTGGAGGCTGCAGCATGAACTTTTATGCGCTCATCCCTCTGCTCGCCTTTGTCATCAACGTCTTCACCCTCGCCTACATCTTGGCGCAGAAAGGCAAAAAGCCGGTCAACAGGGCCCTACAGCTTCTTTGCGTTCTGCCTTGCCCTCTGGATGCTCGAAGTGTTTTTTCTGTGGTCGAACCTTCCTGACCGCTTCCTCATGCCGCTTGAAAAACTCACCACTACCACAGGATTCCTGGTCGCCCTGAGTTTTCTGAACTTTGTCTACGTTTTTATCGAAAGAAAACGAGACTTCTTCTTCAAATTTTTCTCGTTCGTTATTTTTTCTTCGATATTTATTAACGTATTTACGAATCTCTACGTAAAAGGCTACCAGAAATACACGTGGGGAGCAAGCTTAGAAGGCGGTCCGCTTTTTATCGAGCTGGCCTTTCTAGCCCTTGCCCTTCCTTCGCTTTATTCGATTTATTTGATACACGAAAAATACAGAAAAGCGAGTGCCAGACACGAAAAGCAGCAGCTGTCCTTGCTCATTCAGGGGTCTCTGTTGTCATATGTCATCATCTTTATTTCCGACCTTATCGTTCCCTATATTTTTGGCATCAAAACCTTTCCCCGTATTGGTATTCCTTCCTGCGCTATACAATCTCTTTTTGTTTTCGCTGCTGTTAATAAATTCAATTTTCTCTCTATAGGGATCGAAGAAGCAGCAAAGGATCTCTTTACTAATGTCAAAGACGCTGTTATCCTCACAGATAACTATGGAAATATCGTTCAACTTAACGATAGTGCCTTAGAGATCATCGGGAGAAGTGCCAAAACTGTATTTAATATTTTTGAAAACTACGAATTTAACCAGGATTACAACGATTACGAAACTTCGGTTGGCCGTGATAGCGAGAGAATCGTGGCGATTTCTCAGGCAACGATCAAGCAAGGAAACGTTGGCATTGGCAAAATCATCATTGCCAGAGACATCACCGCCGGCAAAAAAGCAGAAAGAGAACTGAAAAGCAGCAAAGAGAAGCTCGAGCAGCTCGCGCAGGAGCTGGCCCGCATCAACGCCTCGCTAGAGCAGAAAGTCTTGGAGCGCACCCGTTCCCTGGAAGAGGTCAACGCGCAGCTGCGGCAGGAAATTGCCGAGCGGCGGCGGGCAGAAGAGGCCCTGGCGGCGGAAAAAGAGCGCCTGGCCGTGACGCTGCGCTCGATTGGCGACGGGGTGATCACCACCGACACCGCCGGCCGCATTGCGCTGCTCAACAAGGCGGCAGAGGACATGACCGGCTGGACGCAGGAGGAGGCCATCGGGCAGCCTCTGGAAGCGGTGCTGCGCCTCTTGGACGACAAAACCCACCTCCCCTGTGAGAGCCTGGTGGCGGAAGTGCTGCGCACCCACGACGTGGTCAGCCGCGACCGGCCTTCGCTCTTGCAGGCACGCCACGGGCAGGAGTATCTGGTGGCCGAAAACGCGGCGCCCATTCACGACCGCGACGGCCGCCTGGTGGGGGTGGTGGTCGTCTTTCGCGACGTCACCGAGCGCCGCCGCATCGAAGAAGAGCTGCTCAAAGCCGACAAGCTCGAGTCGATCGGCGTGTTGGCCGGCGGCATTGCCCACGACTTCAACAACATCCTCACCGCCATCCTGGGCAACATCTCCCTGGCCAAGCTGTACGTCGGGGACCACCCCAAGGCGGCGGCCCCGCCTGGCCAGCGCCGAGAAAGCGGCGCTGCAAGCCCAGAACCTCACCCAGCAGCTGCTGGCTTTCTCCACCGGCGGCACGCTGGTCAAGCGCCCGACCTCGGTTGCCGACATCATTCGGGCGGCGGTCGATTTTTCGCTGCGCGGCTCCAACGTCAAGTGCGAGCTGGTGCTGGCCGAAGACCTCTGGTCCGTCGAGGCCGATGCCGGCCAGCTCGCCCAGGTGATGAACAACCTCATCATTAACGCCGACCAGGCCATGCCCGAAGGCGGCACCCTCGAGGTGCGGGCCGAAAACGTCTTCATTGACGAGAAAACGGCAGGCTATCTCTACCCGCGGCAGCCCGGGCCGTACGTGCGCATCACCGTCAAGGACCAGGGGGTGGGCATTGCCGAAGACGTGCTGGCCAAGATCTTCGATCCCTACTTCACCACCAAGCCCCAGGGCAGCGGCCTGGGGCTGTTTACCTCGTATTCCATCGTCAAGAACCACGGCGGCCACATCGCCGTCGAGTCGGCGCTCGGCCAAGGCACCACGTTTTACGTCTACTTGCCCGCCACCCCCCAGCGCGCGGTGGCGCCCCAGGAAGAGCGCGAGGCGGTGCCGGTGGCCCACGGCCGCATTTTGGTCATGGAAGACGAAGAAGACATCCGCGATGTGATTGGCGCCATTCTCGACCACTTCGGCTACGAAGTGGCCTTTGCCCGCGACGGGGTGGAAGCGCTGGCCGCCTACATCAGCGCCAAAGACGCCGGCGTGCCGTTTGATGCCGTGATTTTGGACCTCACCATCCCGGGCGGCATGGGCGCCAAAGAGACCATCGCCCGCCTCAAGGCCTTCGATCCAGAGGTGCGGGCGATTGTGGCCAGCGGCTACGCCAACGATCCCCTTCTCGCCAACTACCGCGCTTTTGGCTTCTGCGGCTGTATCATCAAGCCCTTTAAGTCCGACGAGCTTACCAAGGTGCTCTACCACGCCATTGCCGGCCGCGAGAGCCCTACCACATGACCCGCCCCCCGTCGATGTTGATCGACTGCCCGGTGATGTACTCGGCTTGGGGCGAGCAGAGATAGACGATCAGGCCGGCCACTTCCTCCGGGCTCGCCGCCCGGCGCATGGGAATCGACGCAATGTGCCGCTGCCACTGCTCGCCGCGGCCCAAGACGTCCATGCGCGCCGTATCGATGAGCCCCGGGCAGATGGCGTTGACGCTGATGCGGTGCGGCGCCAGCTCCTGCGCCAGCGCCTGCGTGAACCCCTGCAGGCCAAAGTTGGCCGCACAGTAAGCCGTGGTGCGCGCCGCGCCGCGCTTGCCGGCAATCGAGGAGATGTTGATGATGCGGCCGCCTTGATTTTGCCGCAGCAAAAGAGGGACCACCGCTTTGCACATGAGGAAGGCCCCGACGAGTTTGACTTCCAGCACGCGGCGAAAGAGCTCGACGTCCAGCTCCACCAAGGGCACCCGGTCGGCCCCCGCGGGCCACCGCGGCATTGTTGACCAGGATATCGATACGACCGAAGGTTTCGTAGGTTTCCTGGACCAGGCGCGCGGCGTCGGCCGGCTTGCTGACGTCGCCGATGAGGGCGAGGCCGCGGCGCCCTTGCGCCTCGATTTCGGCCACCGTGCTTTCGACGTCGCGCCAGCCCACGGCTTTTTCGTCTTCGGGATAGGTGGCCGGATCGCGCCCGGTTCCGGTGACCGCCACATCGGCCCCTGCTGCTGCCAGCGCCACCGCCGTGGCGCGGCCAATGCCGCGCCGGCGGCCAGCCCCGGTGACCAGCGCCACTTTCCCGTCTAAAACGCCCATGGCAACCTCCTTGCTCGCTAAGCGCACCTCGCCCCGCGCGCAGGGCGGGCTGCGTCTAACTGGGAAGCTGGAAAGAGTAGCCGCTCTGCCGGCGGCGGCGGCTGCGAAAGCGCTCGGTGACCATGCCGATGATCCACCCTGCCAGCATCACCCCGCCGCCGCTGAGAAACCACATGACGTTGCGGGACTTCTTGAGCACGAGATAGGCGTCGCTGAGCTCGGTATACTGCTGCCGTAGCGTGCCGTGCTCGCCTTGCAGCTTGGTATACGCCGCTTTGAGCTGTAAGTACTGAGACGCTTCTTGCCGCAGCTGCTGGTAGTCTTGCGAGACTTTTGCCAGCTGCGTGGCCCGCTCCTCGCTCACCCGCTGCAGCTGCTCGTACTGGGTGCGCAGCTCGGCCAGCTGCTGCTCGAGGGTGGCAAGCCGCGCGCGCTGCTGCTCGACCTCGCTTTGCAGCTGCTCGGCTTGTTCTTTGTAAGGCAGGCGACTGATGAGGTAGCGCTTGAGGACGTAGCCGGTACGCCCGTCAGAAAGTCGAATGGTGGCCCATGATTCGTCGGTCTCCAGCACTTCCACGGGGGTGCCGGTGGGCAGCAGGCGGATGATGTTGCGCCCCGTACTGGTGTCCTTTTCCGACCGCACCACGATCTCGAAGGTGTCGGTCACGTACATCGTGCGGGCCGCCACCGCCGGAGCAAGCAGCAGGTGTGCCGCCACGGCGCAGCCCCACAGCCATGCCCACAGGCGCATCGCGTCTCCTTAGCGCGTAAGACGGTAGAGCGAGCTCAGGCAAGTCAGGAGATCCAGGGCCCCGGCCCTCAAAAAGGTACCGGAGTCTCCCCCTGCAGCGCAAGCGCCTTTTCCCCTTCAAGGCGCGCGCCGCTGCCGCCTGCGGCCAAGCCGCCGCACCAGCGCCGGCACGCCAAGCCACACCAGCAGCACCCCCAGGGCTTCCCAAGGCGACAGCGCCGGCGTCTGCCCGGCCAGCAGCGTACAGCCGCCACCACCGCCCCCGCCCGGTGCCACGACCGTGATGCGCACCGCTGCCGGGGTGGGATCGGCCAGCCCCAGGGCGTCGGTGCAGCGCAGCGTGACGACAAAAGTACCGGGGGTGTCGAAGACCAGCGCCCCGGGCACCGGCTGCGTCGAGCTGGCCGGCGTCGTGCCCCCGCCAAAAAACCACAGGAACGCAAAGGGCTCGTCGCCTTCGGCGTCGCTGCACGAGCCGGCAAAGCGCACGGCGCTGCCGGCCGTCACCCGCACGTCGGCCGCCGGCTCGTCGATGTGGCTCTGCGGCGGCTCGTTGACGGTCACCGTGCGCATGGCAGGGGTGGCATCGGCAGCGCCGTCGCGGTCGGTACAAGTCAAGGTCACCTCGAAGCGGCCCGTGGTGGGGAAGGGGACCACCGGACGTGGCGCCGTGCTTGGCGGGGCCACGCCAGAAAAGTCCCAGCGGAAGGCAAACCCGTCTTCGTCTTGCACGTCGACACAGCTGCCTTGAAAGGCGACCGCGGTGCCCGGCGCCACCACCACGTCGTCGGCCGGGGCGTCGATGACGCTCTGCGGCGGCGTGTTGCGCCCCGAAAGCAGCACGTCTTGCACCCGCGCGGCGTCGACCACCAGGGCGCCGTGCCCGGAGCGGTTGTCGGGCCCCGCAGGGGGCAAATCGACGGCGAGAAGGCGCAAGGCATTGGCGATGGCCGTCGCCGGCCGCGCCCCGGGGCCGCCCGTGGCTTCCATAAGGAGCGCGGCGATGGCCGCCACGTGCGGCGCCGCTGCGGAAGTGCCAAAGAAAGGAGCAAAATCCGGCAGGGTGGTGTCAACGCCGTCGGCGGCCACCAGGTCGGGCTTGCTGCGCGTGTCGGCAAAGGGGAATGCCAGCGCGCACGGCCCCCACGCGCTGAAGGGCTCCAGGGTATCGAAGCCGGGATCCGCAGCGTCAATGGCGCCCACGGCCAGGGCCTGGCGCAGGCAGGGATGGCCAAAGACGCTGCCCGCCGCCACGCCGTGCTCGCGCAGGGTCACCTCGCCGTCGAGGTTAAGCACCAGTGGCAAGGCTTCTCCGGCAGCGCGGTTGATGACCAGGGTGACGGTGACCGCCGCCCCGGTGAGGTTGGTCAGCGTCACCACTTCGAGGGGCGGCGCCGGGCCGCCAAGCTGCACGTCGGTGCTGGCGCAGACGCCCGTCAGCCCCGGCAAGGTACAGGCCTCGCGCTGGCCGCTTTCGTCAAGCAGAAACAGGTCGTAGTCGGCGGTATTGGCCGAGGCGTCAAAGGGGTTGGGCCACTGGAGCACCGCCACCAGCGAGCCGCCCGCGGCGAGGGTCCACCGCCAGCGTGGGATCGCCGCCGCCAAAATCGTGCAAGTTGACCTCCGGGTCGCCGTCGTGAGGGTTAAACTCCTGGTATGGCCCCTGGTAGTGGCGGTCGGCGCTGTTGCCCGCCGCCGTCACGTAGAGCACGCCCTGGGCGACGGCCTGCTGCACCGCCTGCGCCACCGGCCCGTCTTCGAAGACCGGCTCGTCGAGGAAGCCCACGTCATCGACGATAATGTCGGCGCCAGCCGCCACCAGCGCTTCTACGGCCGCGATCATGTCGAGGCTGGTGGGAAAGCCGGAGTGAAAGAGCAGCGTGGCGCCCGGCGCCAGGTCGTGGACGATCTCGGCCATGGCGCGCCCCTCGTTGCTGTCCCGGGGATCCCCGGGCTCGAGGACGAGCAGGTCGGCTGGCAAGTCCCCACTTGCCACCGCCTCCTGGAACCGCGTCAGGCTGTCAGAAATAATGCCCACCCGCACCCCGCTGCCGTCCACGCCCAGCTGCGCGCGCAGGGCCTGCACGCCCATGACCTCGTCGCCGCGCGAGGTCACGCTTCCCGTGCGCCGCACGGCATAGACGGGCAGGCGGAGCCAGCGCACAAACGGCAGCGCCGCGACGGCTTCCAGGGCCGCCCAGGGCACGGCGGCGTAAACGAGGCCAAAGCGCGAACTGGTGCGGTACACCTGCACCCCCTCCCGGTGCAGCGCCGCCAGCGTCGCGGGCGTCAGGGCGGTAACGTGCAGGTAAACCTCCAGGGTGTCGGCGGTGGCGCGGCGCAGGCCGGGCAGAGACAATGCTCGCAGCGTCGCCATCCCTTCCCTGGCCACCAGCTCGCGCACGGCAAGCAGGGACGACGCGAGGCGCGTCTGGCCAGAATTCGCCCGCTTGACCAGGAGCGGCGAGACCTCCTGGGCCAGGGCTGAGGCGGCGCCCCAGAGCAAGACAAAGAGGAACCACCATGCGTGCATAGAGAAGCCCCTGGTTAGCGGTGCACCGCGTAGCTTGGCGGGCGCAGGAAGCGCACAAACGGCAGCGCCGCGACCGCCTCCAGCCGGTGAAAGGGCACCCAGGCCAGGACGAGCCGTTGCTCGGGGGCAAGGCGCGCGATGCGCGCTTGCCGTGCCTGCAAGGCCGCCACGGCCGCCTCGTCCAGGGCGGTGACCACGATGGCCACCTCGAGGTTTCCCTGGGCATCGACGCGCACCAGCGGGGTAGAATAGGCTTCCGGCTGCCGCGCCGCCACGTTGGCCGGCGTGAGCCCGTCAGCCTGCATGCGTTGCACCACCTGCTGCAGCGCCGAGGCGATTTTCGGTGCGCTGGCACCCTGGGCGCCCGAACCCGGCGCGCGGCAAGCGGCAAAGAGGACGACCGCGGCCAGCACGCCCACCGCCCTGCCATACGGCCATGTCCTCGGGGGGTTAAGCGTCATCGGCCGCTTCCTCCGTTTCAGGGTGCCGCGCCGCCTGCTGAGAAAACAGCAGCTGCCGCAGCCCGATGATGTAAAGAAACGCCGCCATGTGCGCCAGCAAGGTCACCAGCAGCCCGGCATAGGTAAGCACCATGTGCACCAGCGGGGAGGTACCGCGGGTGCGCATGGTAATATCGGTAACCAGCCCCAGGAAAACCAGGACCAAAGAGGCGATCATCAGCGCCAGGACCACCCACACGAGCCGTTTCTCCCAAGAGGGCACCGGCAGGGGTGCCGGGGGGTTACGCCAGGGCGGCGGGATCTGCCTGGGCGAGCACGTCGAGGTACTTAAAGCCGCTACCGGTATTAAACAGCACCACGCGCGCCCGCCGGTCCAGCCAGCCCGCCGCCACCAGGCGCTGCAGGCCGGCCAGGGCGGCGCCGCCTTCCGGGGAGGCAAAGAGGCCCTCCTCGCGGCCAAGGAGAAAGACGCCGCGCCGGATCTCCGCCTCGCTCACCGCCACCGCCGTGCCCTGGCTGTCGCGCAGCGCCTTGAGCATCAGGGCATCCCCTACGGCCTGGGGCACCCGCAAGCCCGCGGCGATGGTGGCGGCGTGCTCCCAGGGCGCGGCACGCGGCGTGCCCTGCTCGAAGGCGCGCACGATGGGCGCGCAGCCGGCCGCCTGCACGGCGACCATGCGGGGGCGGCGGGAGGCAATCCAGCCCAGGGCTTCCATTTCCTCAAAGCTCTTCCACATGCCGATCAACCCGGTGCCGCCGCCGGTGGGATAGACGATGACCTCGGGCAGTTCCCACCCCAGCTGCTCTGCTAGCTCGTAGCCCATGGTCTTTTTGCCCTCGACCCGGTACGGCTCCTTGAGCGTAGAGAGCTCAAACCAGCCGTGGCGCGCGCATCCCTCGGCCACCCGCTGTCCGGCGTCGGTGATCAGGCCGTCCACCAGCTCGACGTGGGCCCCGTAGTACTGGCATTCTACCAGGAAAGCGCGGGGCACATCACGGGGCATGACCACGTGGGCCTCCAGCCCGGCCCGCGCCGCATAGGCCGCGGCAGCGCCCCCGGCGTTGCCCGCGGAAGGAATTGCCACCTGCCGGATGCCGAGCTCCGCGGCGCGGGCAATGGCCACCGCCAGCCCGCGGGCCTTGAACGAACCGGTGGGGTTTTGCGACTCGTCTTTGATGTAGAGAAAGTCAAGGCCCAGGCGTGCGCCCAGGCGCCGGGCGTGCAGCAGCGGCGTCATGCCCTCGCCGAGGGAGACGACGCTTTCGGGGTTCTGCACCGGCAGCAGGGCGTGATAGCGCCACAGGCTCTGGCCCTGTAGCCCGTCGCGGTCGACGGCGGCAGCCGCGGCCGCAAGCCGGTAGCGTGCCAGGAGCGGCTCGCCGCAAGCACACAGGTTACATACCGCCGTCGGCGGATAGCGGCGCAAGCACGCAGAACACTCCAGGTAATCGAAGTAAGAAAACACGGCGGCTCTCCTTTGCCCTCCCCTGCGCACCAGACCAGCAGGATGCAAGGCGGCTGAAGACGTGCTACAATCGAAAACGCTCGGCTCTCCTCCTCGTCGCCGCGCCTTCACTCCCGCAGACGAGGGCACAGCGGTGCGTCCATCGCCAACCTCAGCGTAAGGAAGCAGCCAGGAGATGGTAGCACTCACCGGCCACGGGCTCCAGGATCTCCTTGCCATTCTTGCTCACTTTGGCACGATCGTGCAGCTGGTCGTCTTGGCCACGCTGGCGCTGGCTTCGGTGGGCAGCTGGGCCATTATCCTGCACAAGGTGCGGCTCTTTCGCCGGGCCCAGCGCGACAGCCAGCGCTTTTTGCGGGCCATGCAGACCGGCGAGGATCTCGCCTTTGTTGCGGCTGCGGCGCGACGCTTTGCCGCCTCCCCGCTGGCGCGCCTCTTTCGTGCCGTGCACCACCAGCTGGAAACCCCCTCCCGGGGACCGCGGCTTGACGGCGGCCCGGCCGCCGCAGACCTCGACCCCCTGCGCCAGACGCTGCGCCAGGCGCAGGCAGAGGAGCTGGTGCGGCTCGAACGCGGGCTTCCCTTTCTGGCCACCACCGCCAGCGCCGCCCCGTTTGTTGGCCTCTTTGGCACCGTGTGGGGCATCATGCAGGCCTTTCACGCTATTGGGAAGGGCAGTGGCGCCTCGCTGGCCGTGGTCGGCCCCGGGATCTCGGAAGCGCTGATTGCCACGGCAGCAGGCCTGGCAGCGGCCATTCCCGCGGTGGTGGCGTACAACCACTTCCTCCACCGCCTGCGGCGCTGGGAAGGAGAGCTGGAGCACTTTGCGGCCGAGTTGGTGTTGCTTGCAGAGCGCGCCGGGCAGCGGGCGACGCTTCCCGCAACGGGCCGCTCGCCGCTGCCCCGCTAACGGAACGAGGCGCGATGGTTTCCGGAAAGACGCCCCGCACCGCCCTGGCCGAGATCAACGTCACCCCGCTGGTCGACGTGATGCTCGTTTTGCTCATCATTTTCATGATCACCGCGCCCATGCTCGAGCACGAAATCGACGTGCAGCTGCCTGCGGCGACGAGCGCGCCGCGTGAGGCCACGGCCGACGAGCTGGTGCTGACGGTCACCAAAGCGGGACAGATCTACCTCAACCAGACGCCGTATGCCTTGTCGGCCCTAAAGCCGAAGCTGCAAGCCCTGGCGCAGGCCCGCCCCACGCCAGCGCTGTTGCTGCGTGCCGATGCCGAGGTACCCTACGGGGTGGTGGTGAACGTCATCGCGGCCGTCAAGCAAGCGGGCATCGACAAGCTGGGCATCGTCACCCGTCCCTTGACCGAGCGGCCATGACGTTTCAGGCAGCGCGAAGCGAACGGTCGGGCATGACCGCGGCGTTTTTCATCTCGCTGGCTGCCCATGCGCTGCTGCTTGCCGCCATGCTGGCAGGTGCCTGGCTGGCGCGCACGCCGCGGGTGCTCAAGCCCTCGGTTTATACGGTGACGCTGGTCGATGCCCCCCTGACGCTGGAAGCCCCGGCGGCCAAGCCGTCGCCGCCCGCGGCTGGGCCTGATAAAAAGCCAAAGGCGCCGGCCACCGCCAAGCCGCCCCCTGCCGCGAAACCGGCGGCACCTGCCGCAAAGCCCGCCGAGTCCGCCCCGCGGCAGGCAAAGGAGACCTCCACGTCTCCTGCGGCCGCCGCGAAGCCGGCCGCGCCTGCCGCACCGTCGGCAAAGGAGGCCAAACCGCCGCAGGCCAAAGCCGCGCCGCCGCGTGCCGAACCCGTGCCGGCCCAGGCGGTGGCGCAGCGCCTGGCGGCCCTGCGCGCCCGCTACGGCCACCTCGTCGCCCCGGAGCCAGAGGCAGGCGATGCGGGCGAGGCCGGCGAGCGCCTGCAGACCATCCGGCTGCAGGTTTACCAGCAGCTGGTGCGCGAGAAAATTACCGCGGCCTGGATCTTGCCCTTGCCCAGCGCAGAGGCGCGCCAACTGGAAGCCACGGCGCTCCTGCGCGTGGGCCGCGACGGCGAGGTGGTGCACTTCGAGCTGCTGCAGGGCTCGGGCAACGAGTTGTTTGACGCTTCCCTGCGCCGTGCCGTGCAGCAGGCGGCGCCGCTGCCGCCGCTGCCAGAAGACTACCGCGGGGCGTATCTCGAAGTGCTGATCCGCTTTCGCCCCCGTGAGACGTAGAGGAGCAGCACGCGTGCCGCGTCGGTGGCGCTGGTGGGCGGCGACTTTCCTGTGGCTTTTGGCTTCGCAGGCCACGCCGCAGACCCGCGTCTACATCGATATCGACACGGCGGGGGGCTACCTCTTGCCGGTGGCCATCCCGCGCCTGCTGGGCGAAGCCGAAGCGCCGCAGCTGGGGCAAGCCATCCGCGCCTTGCTGCGGCGTGACCTCGAGCTCTCGGGCTTTTTCCGCGTGCTTGACCCCGCCACTTACCTCGAGGATTCCCCCGCCTCGCTGGATCGCCTGGCTTACGAGAACTGGCTGCCGCTGGGCGCGGTGGGCGTCATTGTGGGCCGCCTCCACACCGCGCCGGCCAGCGAGGAGTTACAGGTGGAGTTTGTTTTGCACGATGTGGTGCAACGTCGGCCCCGGCGCGGCAAAACCTACCGCGGACCACCAGAGCGCTACTGGGAGATGGTCCACCGCTTTAGCGACGTGGTGTTCCACGAGTTTACCGGCGAGGCCGGGCCGTTTGATACCCGAGTTCTATGTGTTGCGCCACGCCGCGATGGCACCGGCGGCAAGGACATCGTGCTGATGGACTACGACGGCCACGGCGTGCAGCCGCTGGTCGCGGATGGCGCGCTGAACGTGGCCCCGGTGCTGTCCCCTGACGGCACGCTGCTGGCGTACACCTCGTACCGCCACGGGCATCCCGATCTCTACTTGCGCGATTTGCGCCGCGGCACGGAAGAGCGGCTGACAAGCGGCGCGGGCCTGGCGCTGCCGGGGGCCTGGTCGCCGGACGGCCGTTACCTGGCGCTGAGTCAGAGCATTGACGGCGATAGCGAGCTGTTTCTTTATGACCGGCGCACGCGGCGCTGGCAGCGCCTGACGTCCCACTGGGGAATCGACGTGTCGCCGAGCTTTGCCCCAGACGGGCGGCGCCTGGTCTTTACCTCGGACCGCAGCGGCACGCCCCAGCTTTACCTTACCGACCTCCACGGTCGGCCTCCCGTGCGCCTGACCTACGAGGGGTCGTACAATACGGCGCCGGCCTGGGCGCCGCGCGGAGAAACCATTGCCTTTGTTGGGCGCTCGCCCGACGGCGCCCTGGACATCTACACCATCCAGGCCGATGGCACGGCCTTGCGCCGCCTCACCCACGGCGGCGGCCTGCGCGAGTCGCCCACCTGGGCCCCCAACGGGCGCTTTGTGATGTACACGAGTCGCGAAGCGGCAGGCTACCGGCGGTACTTGGCGCGTGCCGACGGCCAGACCAACCTCCTCTTGCCCGAGGCGTCCCTGGCCTGTGAAAGCGTCCGCTGGGTGGCGCTGCCGGCGCCCTGACCGCGGCAATAGCAAAATCCCTTGTCGGGGGCGGGCTTTCCCTGCTAAGCTCTTGGGCAACGCAGCGACGCGCTGCCAGGCTGGGGAGAGCGGCGCGAGCGGCTCGGAGTCCAAGGGCGAGATAGAAGAAAGGGACAGGTCGATGCGTCTTGTTCCCGGCGTCCTCTGGGTGGGGTTGCTTCTCCTGCTCTGGGCAGGAGGGTGTGCCAAGCACGTCCCGGTCGTTACGGACACTGCGGCCCCTGAGACCGGCGCGATCGCGCCGGGAACGCCTGCCGAGCCGCCACCAAGCGCGGTAGCCATGCCGCCAGCGCAGTCCGGCGCCCAGCCGGCCATTGACGAGAAAGAGCGCCAGATCGTCGAGGAGAGCCTGCGCCGTCGCTTTGAGGCGCCGAGCGCCACGGTGGCCGCGCTGGCGCCTGCCGAAGACTTCCTGCACCAAGACGTTCATTTTGCTTTTGACAGCTTTGCCCTTAGCGAGGAAGCCAAAGCCCTGCTGGAAAAAAAAGCCGCCTGGCTGGCGGCGCACCCTCATGTCAAGGTGCTCATTGAGGGCCACTGCGACGAGCGGGGCACGCAGGCCTACAACCTCGCCCTGGGAGAGCGCCGCGCCAACGCCGTCAAACAGTACCTGGTCGCCCTTGGCATCGACCCCGCCCGCTTGTCCACGGTCAGCTACGGCGAAGAACGCCCGCTGGATCCAGGGCACAACGAAGAAGCGTGGGCCAAAAACCGCAGAGCACACTTCGTCTTTCTCGGTCCGTAGAGGTGTGTGAGGCCTATGAAACGCTACGCCATTTTGCTGCTGAGCGGCACGCTCCTGGGGAGTCTCGCCGCCGGGTGTACGAACGAATTGCAGGCGCTGCGCGCCGACCTGACCGCCCTGCAGCGGCAGCAAGCGCAGCAAGACAGCGCCGTCAAAGCGCAGCTTGACTCTCTGGAGCAGCGCGTGAGCCGCCTCATGGAAACAGAGGCCCAGACCCGGCAGCAGCTGGCCCGCATGGTGGCCACCAGCGACGAGCTGCGCCTGGAGCTGCAGCGTCTGCGGGGTTCGGTGCAAGAGCTCGAACACCGCTTGCAACGCCGCGGCGGGATAGGGACCGACTTGGGAGATACCCTGGCCACCAAGCTGGCGGAAGTGGAAACGCGCCTGCGGGAACTCGAAGCCCGCCTGCGCCCCGAGGAAGCCCCGCCGGCGCCCAAGCCGCCTGCCGCCGCCCCGGCGGCCCGCCCCGCCCCTGCCCCGACGCCGCCGCCTGCTGCCCCAGCCGCCCCGGCGCCAGCCCCGCCACCCGCCGCGCCGGCGGCCACGCCGGCGGTGGAACGCCTCTACGAGCGGGCCATGCGCGAATACCAACAGGGCAACTACGAGGTGGCCATCGTCCTTTGGAAGCAGCTCCTGCGCGAATTTCCCCAGTCGCCGCTGGCCGGCAATGCCCAGTACTGGATCGGCGAGTCTCTCTACGCACAAGGGCAGTACGAGGCGGCCATTGTCGCCTTTGACGAAGTCATTCAGAAATATCCCAAGGACAACAAAGTGCCGGCCGCGCTCTTGAAGCAGGGCATGGCTTTTGCTGCCTTAAAAGACCTGCGCAATGCCCGCTTTTTCTTGCAGCAAGTGCAGAAGCAATACCCCGACACGCCCGAAGCGCGCCAGGCGGCAGAGCTGCTCAAAAAACTCGGCAGCTAACGTCTCCTCCCCTTACGGGGATGGCCGATAGGGCGGTACGGCAAGCGTCCGCAGGTAAGCCATCACGTCGCGGATTTGCTGCGGAGTCAGCACTCCCTGCCACGCGGGCATAAGCGGGGACTTGCCCACGGCGGCGCCTCCCTGGCTGATGACTTTAAAAAGATGGGCATCGCTCAAGGCGTTCATGTAGCGGCCATCGGTATGGTCACGAGGTTTGGGCTGCATGGCCGCCGCGGCCGGTCCGTTGCCTTTCCCCTCTGGCCCGTGACAGGTGCTGCAGTACTGCTGGTACAGCGCTTTCCCTGCCTCAAGATCGGCGGCTTGCAAGGGCCACCCCCATCCCAGCCCAAGGCCCACCACAGCGACAAGCCACCAGCGACGAAGCGTAGACACGACAGAACCCTCCTCTGCGGTGATCGGTGCCAGCAAGCTGCACACCGTCAAAGAACGCTGCCGTGGGACCTGCCTATTCCGCTGCGGAGGGGGGCCGCCAGAGGAGGGCCTAGTTGAACTTAAAGGTGATTTTCTTGGCTTTGGAAGCGCGCAGGCGCTCGAGCTTCTCCATCTGCTCCTCATCCGGCACCAGCTCGCCCGTTTCCCAGGCGGCCACGATCGCAGGACGCACGCGAAACAGCTGGGCCATCTGCACCTGCGTCATTCCGGTATATTCGCGCAAGGCTTTGATTTCTTCTGGGGTCAGCATGGCTCCTCCTTTCTTGGCAACCCTCGCAACCCTGCAAGGAGAAGTATAGCATGGTCCTCTATGACATCACGGTGCCCCTCTCGCCGGCCCTACCGGTGTATCCCGGCGATCCCAGGGTGGAGATCACCCCCGTCGCGCAGGTGGACCGGGGCGACGCCGCCAACGTCAGCCGCCTGGTGCTGGGCACCCACACCGGCACGCACGTCGACGCCCCGCGGCACTTCTTTGCCCACGGCCCCAGCGTCGAGGCGCTCGACTTGCACCTCCTCGTTGGCCCGGCGCAAGTCTGTGCCTGGCCGCAGGCACAGCACCTCACCGCTGCCGCCCTGCGCACGCTGCCCCTGGCGGGTGCCACGCGGGTGCTTTTCCAGACCCCAAACGGCAGGCTCTGGGAGCGGCAGGACTTCTGTCCCGACTACGTGGCCTTGACTCCAGACGCTGCCCAGTGTCTGATCGACATGGGCGTGCGGCTCGTGGGCATCGACTACCTGTCCGTTGATGCCTTCAGCGCCCGGGATTTTCCGGTACATCGCCTGCTGCTGGCCGCCGGGGTGGTCATCGTCGAGGGGCTCGACTTGCGCGGCGTGCCACCGGGGCCGTACGAGCTGCTGGTGCTTCCCCTTGCCCTCCGCGAGGGCGACGGGGCACCGGCGCGGGCCTTGCTGCGCACGCTGGCTTAGAAGAGGCCGGCGCGGCGCCGCCATCCCCACTCTGCAGCCAGCAGCCCGAGGACGATGAGGAACTGAAGCCAGGTCTCGCGCAGATGGAGGCGCCGCTCTTCGAGCACCCGGTACTGGACGGTGCCGCCGAAAAACTCCGCCAGGCTGGCCGCAGAAGGGGGGCGGCCTTCGGAGAGGGAAAAGAAGGCGCCGCCGGTCTGCTCGGCAATGTCGCGCAGCAAGGCGTGGTTCGGCGCTGCTTGCTGCGTTTCGTCCCCCGGGTGGAAGACGTGCACCAAAAGCCGGTTGCCTTCCAGCCGCCTGTCCTCCACGTCGGCCGTCACCTCGAGGCGGTAGAAGCCCTCCTCCTCGGCGCGGAAGCGATACCGGAATTCGCCGCGGTTCCCGGTGGGCGCCGCGGGCAGGGGCTGCACCGCCCCGCCCGGAGTGTGCAAGGCAATGCGGACTTCCGCCGCCGCGGCCGGCCGGTAGTCGTCGCGCAGCACCTGCACCGTGCCGCCCACCTCACTGCCGAGCGGAAAGGCGCTGGCATCGGCGCGAATGCGCACCTGGTTGAGCGCCGGGTCACGCACCAGCCAGCGCACCAGCTGCCGCACAAACTGCAAGTAGTACTGGTTGGAATCCATGCGGCCGGCCATCTGGAAGTTCCATTTCCAGATGTAGTCGCTGGCCAGCGCCAGAGTGCGGCCTTTGCCAAAGGGCTGCACGGCCAGCAGCGGCACCAGTGCCTCGCCGTTGAACCGCTGGCTGCTGACGCCCAACACCGTCGCACCGGGCTTGGCGCGCCCGAGCACATTGAGGGCATCGAGCTCTGGCAAGCTTTCCCAAATGCGCTGGTTCTCCTCCGGATCGGCCGCCAGGCGGGTGATCGGATGCGTCTGGCCCTCGGCGGTAAGCACCAAGCGATGGGTGACTTCGCGGTAGTCCGTCCGCCCCCGCTGCAGCGACACGGGCAGCAGCTCCTCGATCGGCGTTTCCGCATAGCCGCCCTGCGCAAACGCCAGCGGCCCACCGATCATGGCAAACGCCCCGCCTTCAAGGACGTACTTGCGAACGTTTTCGAGGTAGTACCACGGGAAGTAATACTGGAAGCTGAAGTTTTCGAAAATCAGCAAGTCAAAATTCTTCAGCTCCTCGGTAAAGAGGCGGCGGGTAGGAAAAGGAATGAGACTCAGCTGGCTCTCCGGCACGTTGACCACATCGGTGGGCGTGCGCAGAATCACGAACGAGACCAAGTCAATGCTTGGGTCGTGCTTGAGGGCCTGGCGCAGGAAGCGATAGTTCCACGTCGGGCTGCCGCATACGAGCAGCACGCGAATCTTGTCGCGGGCCACGGTAAGGGGAAAGTCGCGGCGGTTGTTGGCCGTCAGCGCCTCGCCCAGGCGGGGTGCCACGCTCACCGTGTAGGTAAATTCCCCAAGCGCGTCGGGAACGATTTCGAAATGGACGTCATGGACGAAGGGATCGGTGGTGACGGGAACGGTGACCGTGGCCACCACTTGGCCTTCGCGCTGCAGCACCACCGGCAGCCGTTCGCCCGCATAGCCCCAGGCCTGGATCGTCGCCTTTACTTCCACGGGATAGTGCAAGAAGGCAAGGGTGGGGGCGGTCACCGCGCCCACCCGGATATCGCGGTAGGTGGCGGGGTTTCCCGCCCCGAGGGCCACCACCGGAATGCCGGCTTGCCGCAGGTAGTCAAGCCCCGTCGCCGCCCCGTGATGGGCACCGTCGCTGAGCAGGAGCACCCCCACAGGCCGCGCCGCCTGGCTGGTATCGAGGACCGCCGCCAAGGAACCGAGGAGATCGGTGGTGTTTCCGCCCGGGGTCACCTCGGCCAGGCGCTCAAGCGGCAAAGCGGCCGGCGCCTCGTGAAACTGGTAGAGCTTGAGCTGGTAACGCTCGGCCAGCGCCTGGACCAGCGGCGGCTCGCCGCGCTGCAGGTAGGCCAGGGCCTGCTGCAGCCGGGTGGTGTCTTCTTCTGCCGGCAGGGCCATGCTGCCGGACGTATCCACCAGCACCGCCAGCGGCGGCAGCAAGCGCAGGACTTTCTGAATGAGGAGGGTGGGGTTGAGGATCAGGCCCAGGATCAGCAAGTAGACCATCCCGCGCAGCACGCACAACCCCCAGCGCGTCAGGCGCGGCACGCGGCCGCGCAGCTGGCGCCACTGCAGTCCGAGCAGTGCCGCAAAGACAAGGGCCAACAGCACAGTAAGCAGCGGCGGCAACGTCAGCTCCCAGCTGAGGGTGCCGCGAAACAGCCCTGCCGTCGTTTGCCAGAAAAAGGGGTACAGCGCCATCATCCCAGCTTCTTACGAATAAAAGGCAAGTGAATCAGGTCTTGCTTGTAGTTGACCGTGAGGGCGTACAGGACGATGTTGACGCCGAGCTTGAACGCCTCTAGGCGCTGCGCTTCGCCGCCCGGATAGCACGGGGACACCCAGTTGCCGAGGTAATCGCGCTCCCAGGCGGCGCCCAGCCCGTTTTGGCAGTAGATGAGCGGCGTGCGGTCTTCGATGTCGATGCCTTCGAGATACGGGTTGACAATGCGCACCCCGCCGATGGTGCGGATGAGGTAAAAAGAGCGAAAGACCGTGTGCTCTGGCGGCAAAATGCGCAGGGGACGGTCGGGAAAGAGCTGCGCCAGCTCGCGCCGCACGCTGGCATCAAAGTCCTGGCCCTTGGTGCCACGGGCATCGTCGATCAGCAGCAGGCCGCCAAAGAGCAAGTAACGCCGCAAGATCACCCGCTCTGCTTCGGTAAAAGGCGCAAACGCCCGCTCGCCTGTCATGTAGAGGAAGGGGTACGAAAACAGCAAGGGGTCCTCAAGCGTCACCACCTGCCGCTCGTCGCGGGTTTCGACACTGGTGCGCAGCCGCACCTCGTGCATGAGCGAGACCGTGGCCCGTGGCCGCGGGTCCCATTGCCCCCCGCGGTACTTGAGCTGGGCCAGGACAAAGGTATTTGAGGCGGGCAGGGCCACGGCCTGCCGCGCGCATGCCGCACCAACCCCGTACAGTCCCATGGCGTGCAGCATCCCGTACACCCCACGCCGCAGCAAAGCTCGCCGCGTCAGCATAAGCACTTGTCCTTCACAACCGGTTACTCCAGACGTTTTCCACTGCCAGCACGGCAACCAGCACCACGAGCAGCAGGCCTGCCAGCTCTTTGGCCGGCAGGGTCTGGTGGGCAGTCCGCCCGAAGGCCGCTTCGTCTTCGAGCACCACCGGCAGCGGCCGCCAGCGGGTCTGCAGATCGTCGGCCTGCAGCTTTTCAAACCGCGACTCGCGGCGCGTGGCGTTGACCGGCAACAGATCCGGTCCTTCGGGCGTTTGCAGGCGATAGAGGCCCGGGACCGAATAGGCGGCAAACTCGGCCACGCTCTGCTCGCCTTCGCGGCGAAACCGGCTCAGGCGCCGCTGGCCATCGGCGGTGATCACCGTCAGGGCCGTCCCCGCTTCCACAGAAGGCGCCGCGTACACAAACGGCTGCGGCATGAGCACTCCAGGACGCTGCGCCGCCGCCGCCAGGCGCGCCAGGTGGCTGGCCAGGCCATGCATCAAGGGCACATAGGCGGTACGCGTGGGCAGGTCCGTCCAGTCCCGGTCGGCGGTGGTGGCAAAAAACAGCACTGTCCCCCGCCCCAAGCGCTTCTCCACCAGCAGGGGATTCTCGTCCTGTAGGCGCAAGATGACCCGCACGTCCGAAGCCGCCTGCCAGCCTTCCAGCCGCAGATAGCGGTAAAACCGCGGCCGCTGCAAGATCTCTTCTTCTCCGGCAAAAGGCCGCATCAGGGGATGTGTCGCGTCAAACGCGGCAATGGTCAGCGGGGCCGTCTCGGGCCGCTGCACCGCTTCCCCCAGCGGCAGCGGCAACAAAGGGGTGGCCGTCTGGTACAGCTGAGCGTTGTACGAGGCCGGCTTGACGCGATTTCCGGCAAAGAAAGCCAGGCCGCCGCCCTCATAGACGAACTGGTAAAGCTGCTGCCACACGTGCGGGGGCAAGGCCTCCACGTTACAGAGAATCACTGCCTGGTAGTCGGCCAGGCGCTCGTGGGCCAAGCCTTCCCAGGTGACGGGCTTGGGGTAAAACGCCGCCTGTCCCAAAGCGCCCAGGGGCTGCAAGGCGCTGGTGAGGAAAAAGATCTCGCTGTCGTAAAGCGAGGTGCCTGGATCGCCATCCACCACCAGGAGGCGCGCCGGAGGTCACCGTGCGCAGCGCGTAGAAGAACTGGTCGTCAGGGGAAAAGCGGTCGCCGGCCAGCCGCACCACGCCCCAGTGGAGGCCGGCGGCCGGGGCGGTGAAGCGAAACGGCACGGTGACACGCGCTTCGGGGGTGAGGTCGACAAGCTGCTCGCCGACTTTTTCGTGCGCCAGCAGCAGCTCCAGGCGCAGGTTGTGAACCGGCTCGCGGCCGGCGTTGTAGACGGTGGCGGTCGCCCGCAGGGGAGCGCCGGCGATCAAGGGGGCGTCGTGCAGCTGGAGGTCTTCGACGAGCACGTTGGCGTCCCGCTGCTCGCCGCCAATGCGCAGAAAGTGCAGCACCATCCCCTGGGGCAGGGTGCCCAGGCGGCCGGCATGGAAGTCTTCCCAGCCCTGGGTGGTGAAGTCAGAAATCAGCACCAGGCGGCGGCGGGCCACGGGGCTCTGCCGCAGCAAGGCCAGCGCCTGGCGCAGGGGGGGAACGACGTCCACGGGCTCATGGCGCAAGGTGAGGGCTGCCAGCTGCGCCATGAGCGTGCCGCGGTCGCTGCTGAAAAACGGTGGCGTTGCTTCTGGCGGCGGCAGCAAGGGCACCACCGCCGCGCGATCCTGAGGCCGCAGCCCCTGAAGCACCTGAGTGGCCAACGCTTGGGGCCCGCTCCCAGCGCGAGCGCTGCCCGTCGCGATAGGCCATGCTCAGGCTGTTGTCCAGCACCAGCACCACCGCTTCCGGCGGCTGGGCCACCGCCGCCTGCGCGCCGCTGCCGCTCAGCCGCGGGCGGGCCAGCACGAGGGCCAGCAAGCAAATGGCCAGCACCCGCAGGGCAAGCAGCAGCCACTGGTGGACCCGAAACTTGCGTGCCGTGCGCTTGTCGGCCAGCAGCAAAAAGCGCACGGCCGGAAAGCGGTGCACCAGGGCACGGCGGCGCGCAATGAGGTGGAGAATCACCGGCACCGCTGCCGCCAAGGTCCCGAGAAGAAAAACCGGATGCAAAAACGTCAAGCCCGTCCTCCTACTGCCGCCGCGCCAGGTAGCGCGTCAGGGCCACGTCCAGCGGCGTGGTGGTGGCAAAGAGGCTGTAGTCGATGCGCTCGCGCCGGCAGCCCTGCTGGTAGGCCGCCAGGAAGGCTTGCAGCTGGCGCAAGTAGGCCTCGCGAACGGCGCGCGGATCGGACAGCACGCGCACCCGCGCGTCCTCGATATCCTCAAACACCGTCAGGCGCTGGAAGGGAAAGTCCAGCTCGTTGTGGTCGAGCAGGTGAAACACGAGGACTTCGTTGCGGCGGTGGCGAAAGAGCTTCAGCGCCCGCAGCACCTCGTCCGGGTTGTCGAAGAGGTCGGAGATGACCACGATCATGCCCCGCCGGGTGATCTTGCTGGCCATCTCTTGCAATGCCGCCGCCAGGCGCGTGGGCCCCTGCGGGGTCACGGCCTCCAGGTGGGCGGTGAGGGCCTGCAGGTGGTGCAGGCTGGCCCGCGGCGGAATATAGCGCAAGATGTGCTCGCCAAACGTCACCAGCCCCACGTAATCCCCCTGACGCAGCATGAGATAGGCCAGGGAAGCGGTCAGGTAGCAGCCGTACTCGAACTTGCTGAGGCCCGTCGAGCCGTAGCCCATAGAGGCGCTGGCGTCAAGGAAGAGGTAAGCACGCAGGTTGGTTTCCTCTTCGTACTCCTTGACGAAGTAGCGGTCGAACTTGCCGTAGGCCTTCCAGTCGATACGCCGGATCTCGTCGCCGGGGACGTACTCGCGGTGCTCGGCAAACTCGACGCTGTAGCCGCGGTAGGGGCTCTTGTGCAGCCCGCTGAGCAGCCCCTCCACCACGTGGCGGGCCCGCAGGGAGAGGGAAGCGATTTTGGCCAGGACGAGGGGATCAAAATAGCGCTTTGCTGAGGCCGGCATCACTGCGCTCGCTTACTGCACCAGGGCGTGGCGCAAGTCCACTGCTTCCGGCGGCACCGTGTCGAGCAAGCGCTCGATGATGGTGAGCGAGGTCACACCTTCGGCTTCGGCATTGAAGTTGGTGAGAATGCGGTGGCGCAGCACCGAGGGCGCCAGCGCCCGGATGTCCTCCACCGAAGCGGCAAAGCGACCATACAGCAACGCTCGCGCCTTGGCCCCCAGCACCAAGTACTGCGAGGCGCGGGGCCCTGCCCCCCAGCTCACCCACTCCTTGACAAAGGCGGGGGCCTCCGGATGGCTCGGCCGCGACAGCTGCGCCAGACGCACGGCATAGCCCACCACCGAAGGCGTCGCTGGCACCCGCCGCACCAGGTCCTGGAGCTGCAGGATCTTGGGCGCGCTCAGCACCCGTTGCAGCTGTGGGCTGTACGCCGAGGTGTTGTGCAGGACGATGTCGACTTCTTCCTCAAACGAGGGGTAGTCGACGCCGATGTGAAACATAAAGCGGTCGAGCTGCGCCTCGGGCAGCGGATAAGTGCCCTCTTGCTCGATAGGATTCTGGGTGGCGAGCACGAAAAAGGGCAAGTCAAGGTCGTAGGTGCGCCCGCCGGCGGTAACCCGGTACTCCTGCATGGCTTGCAGCAGCGCTGCCTGCGTTTTGGGCGGGGTGCGGTTGATCTCGTCGGCCAGCACGATGTTGGCAAAAATGGGCCCGCGCAAAAAGCGATAACGCCGGTGCCCCGTCTCGGGATCCTCTTCGAGAATATCGGTGCCGGTGATATCCGACGGCATCAAGTCAGGCGTAAACTGGATGCGGTTAAAGCGCAGGTGGAGCACATTGGCCAGGGTACTGATGAGCAGGGTCTTGGCCAGCCCTGGTACCCCCACCAGCAGGCAATGCCCGCGCGCCAGCAAGGCAATCAACAGCTCCTCGATCACCCGATCCTGTCCGACGATCACCTTCTTGATCTCGCTCAGGATGGCCTGGCGCTGGCGGGCCACTTCGGCAATGGCCGCGATTTCTTCGCTCTCTGGCTCATCGGCCGGCAACGGCGAGGCGGCAGGATCCACGTCGGGGCTCATGACGACTTCTCCTGTAACCGTTGAAAGAGCTGGTACTCCCGGGCAGCGCTCGCTTCGTCTCCGCGCTGGCGGTAGACCTCGGCCAGCAGGCGGTGCAGGTCGGGATCGAAGGGATTGATCTGCACCGCCTCCCACAAGGCGGCAAAGGCCGCTTCGGGCTGCTTTAGCACCAGGTGCAGGCGGCCGAGGTTGGTATACGTGGTGACGTAATCGGGATCGAGGTCGCGCGCCTGGTGCAGGGGGGCAAGGGCTTGCTGCCAGGCCCCCTGGGCCATGAGGGCCATGGCGAGCTTGTTGAGCAGGTAGGGGGAGTAAGGCTCTTGGGTCAGGGCGCGGCGGTACTCGCGGGCCGCCGCCTGGGCGCGGCCGCGCTGGCGCAAGCGGTCTCCCAGGCGGGCATGCATCCGTGCGGCGGCAGAAGCAATCTCTCGCCGCACCTCGTCCTCAGAAAGCACGCCGCCCTGCTTTAGCGTAAACTGCGGCAAGTGCACGCCGGGATGCACCCGCAACCCCTGCGCTTGCAGGAACTGGCGCCAGGCCTGCTCAAAGGCCTCAAACGACAGGCCCATCACCCTGGCCAGGGCTTCGGCGGCGCTGCCCGCCTGCGGCAGCGCGCGCAGCAGGCGCACCAACCCCTCGGTGCCGAGCCGGTGCACGAGAAAAGCAATCGCCGAAGCGGCTTCGGCATACGCCAGCTGCACCTGGTAAGTGGTATCCAGCTTGACTAGCGACGGCTCCATGTTCTTGAAGCCCACAAAGCCGTCTGACTGCAGTGCCTGCGCCAGCAGGGTCTCGGTGCGGCGGTCGAGCCACGAGAGCTGGGGCTGCCGCCAGGCAGCTTCGAAGTACTTGGCAATCCCCTCATGCAGCCAGATGGGCGCCCGGTTGCCGCTCAGGTGCACCAGCAGGTAGTGGAGGTACTCGTGGCTCAGGGCGTCGCTCCAGCGGTAGCCGCGCAGCAGGTTGCGCGGAGACAGCAGCATGATTTTGTTGAACTTGCAGATACCGATCGCCCCCGAGACCTCGATGTCGCGGGCCGACAGGCTAGACGCCGGGTAAAACGTCTCCGGGGTGGGAAAGATCTCCACCCGCACTTTTTCTGCCGGGAAATAGCCAAAGAGCTCTCCCAGCCGCTGGTAGCTCCTTTCCAGGACCTCGGCCACGTACGGCACGAGTGCCGCGTCGCGCTCGGGGTCGAGGAAGATGGAGAAGTGCGGGGTTTCGAGGCGCTTGAGGGCAGCGGTGCTCTGCAGGGTCTGGGCAACAAAGTCCCGATAGGCCTGAAAATGCGGGTGGGGCAGCAGGGCCAGCGCCCGCGCAAAAGCTTCCAGGGCCTGCGAGTACTCCCCGAGGTAAAACAGCGCCTGGCCGTGGAGGAAGTGCCACTGCGGCTGGGAAGGCTCGCGGGCCAGCCGCGCTTCGGCCCACTGCCGTGCCGCCTCGGCTTGCCACCGCTCGAGAAGACGCTGCCCCTCGGCGAAATCGAGCGCTTCTTCTACGGGCTCTGCCTGGCGAGTGGCCAGCGCACACAGCGGCCACCCCAGCAGCAGGCAAAGGACAAGGCCAAGTAGGCGCCGGCGCATTTTCACGGATCCTCTAGCGGACGATGTTGCGGTAGTACTGCTCAATCAGCTCCTTGTAGCGAGCCGGGTAGCCTTCCTTGAGCGCCTCCATGACGTCTTCGCGAAACAGGCGCGGCACTTTGTAAGCTTCGCGGTCGGGCAGCTGGAAGTTGCGCACGCTTGCCCCGGCCACGCCGTTTTGCTGCTCATCGACGTCAGGCTGGGGCAGCATGGGCATGGGCAGCCGCCCGGTCTGGCGCAGCATGGGCATGGACATGCCCATCATCTGGCCGCGCTGGGCCATCTCTTGCAACGCCTGCTGCAGGCCATTTTGGGCGCTGCGCAAGTGCTCGAGGGCCTGCTGCTCGGGCGGCACGGCCTGCTGGCTGCGGTGCTGGTGCAGCGCCCCTTCGGCTTGCCCCATCCAGGGCAGCGCTTCTTGCAGGTTCTGGCTCAGCTCGCTGGGCAGAAAACGGCATCAAGGGGAGCAGCCCTTCGAAGGCCTGCTGCAGGGCCTGGGTGTCCTGGCGCACCGCGCCTTGCTCCTGCCCCAGTTCGGCCAGCTGCTGGCGCTGCGCCGGGGTGAGCATGGCGTGGCGGTCGCGCGGCAGCTGCTCGAGTGCGCGATGCATGGCGGCCAGCTGCTCCTGCGCCTGCGCTGTCAGGCGCTGCAGCGCCTGGTCAGGCGGCGCCAGGCGTGCCGCGCGGCGCTGCATCCAGGCCAGCTGCTGCTGCGCTGCTTGCAGCTCCTGTTGCATCTCGGGGATCTCGCGGGCCCTCCAGCTGCCGCTGCAGGGTATGCAGCTGCTTGAGCAGCTGCTGGTAAGCCTGGCGGAAAGCCGCGTCAAGCTCGGGGTGGCGCTGCGCCTGCTGCACCAGATCCCAGGCCAGCTGCGACAGCGCGCGCAGCTGGGCCTCGAGGCGCCGCTGCGTTTCCGCGTATGCCTGCCGCTGCGCCTGATTGAGCTGCTGCAGGGCCTGCTGATCGATGCGCTGGGTCTGGTCGAGGAGGCGTTCCTGGCGCTGGATGAGCTCGTTGAGCTTGTTGGCCGACGTCTGGAGTTGCTGCTGCATCGCCTCCATAGGGCCACCGCGGGCCTGCTGCTGCATGTTTTGCAAGGCGGCCACCATCGCCGACAGGGTTTTGAGCAGGGCTTCGGCCAGCTGGCGGGCCCCCTCCAGGTCCCCGGCGGCCAGCTTCTGGCGGAGTTCCTGGAGCTGCGGCAGCAACTCCTGGAGCGGCAAGGTCTCCAGCTGGCGGTTGAGAAACTCGTCGGGCAAGGAGGCGGGCAACTGGGAGACGGCTTGTGCCAGCTGCTGCATGAGGTCTTCGAGGCGGTCGAGGAGCGCTTGCAGTTCTGGGGGCAGCTCGCCGCCGCGGAAGTCGGGAGGCAAGTCGTTGAGGGCTGACAGCAAGCGGTTTTGTTCCTCGAGCAGCTTGTTGCTGATGGCAGCCAGATCGTGGAGCTTTTCGGCATGCGTGGTCTGCTCGGCCAGGGTGGCCAGGCGCTCCAACTCCCGGATGGTCTCTTCCAGCGCCGCCTGCGCCGGCGCAAGCTGCGACGGCGAGGCGGCTTGCGGCGTCAGCGGCTGCAGCTGCGCCTGCAGCCGCGGCAGCAGCGACTGCTGCAGGTGTTCCAGGTTGCGCTGCATGGCGCGCAGATTCGCGTATGTCTCATAAGTACTGTATGGATCGTTTTGCACGCGGTCCAAGGCTTCGGCCAGCTGCTGCGCCAGCTGCTGCACCTGCGCCAGCGCCTGGCGCGGCTGCGCTTGCATCTCCTCGAGGGCCTGGGGCGAGGGCGGCTCGCCGGCCGCGAGGCGGGCTTGCCAGGCCTCGAGGCGGTCGGCCTGCTCGAGGTGGTCGGCCAGCAGGTCGAGAAAGGCCTCGGCGAGCCTTTCTTGCAAGCCCTGCAGTTCTTCGTGTTCTTGCTGGCGGTTGCGCACCTTCAAGGTCTGCGTCGGCGACACCCCCCGCTTGGGCCCAGAAATGGTGTCGTTGTCGTAGACTTCCACGTAAAACTGCACCGTGTCCCCGGCAGGCAGCGGCCACTGCTGCATGTCCCAGCTAAACGTCTCCTGCACCCGCGGGTGAGCAAAGCGCCCGGGATGCAGCGAAATACGCCGCTCCACGCCGTCGGCACCAAAGTACACCAGCGCTGCGTCCTGCAGTCCAAAGTCGTCTTCGGCCGTGTATTCCACGTGCAGCACCGTGGTCTCGTCCACTTCTGCCCCGTCCGGCGGAAACCGCACCGCCACCGTGGGCACGCGATCCGGAATCACCTGCACCTGGTAGCGCGGCGGCTGCGGATTGCGCAGCCCGTGGCGGTCCTCCACCTCTATGGTGTAGGCGCCGTCCCGGGTGACCAAAATCTCGCCTTGCAGCGTGGTCTCCGCAATCTGCAAGGGCAGCTGGCTGCCGTCGGCAAAGCGCAGCACCCCTTTGACCACCGGCACGTTGGTGCGCAGGCGCAGCTGCACCTGGGTGCCGGGCAGCGCCTGGATGTCGCCGCCGCCTTCCTGCGTGCGCGGCGCTAGTCCCGTGTAGGCCGGAAACCGGTACTGCAGCACCAAGTGGCCAACGGCCGGCGCCGGCACCACCTCCACCCTTCCCGGCGGCGAGCTCACCCCGCGCGCCTCAGCCTGAAAGGTAAAAGAGTTTTGCGGCTTGACGAACAAGTAGCGAAATATGCCGTCGCCGGCGGCCTCCATGGGATAGCGCTTGTCTGCTTCGCCTTCGCGCTTGACCACCAAAAACAGGCGGCGCGGCACGCGGCCTTGCACCGTCGCCGTCACCTCCACGTTGGTGCCACGCGCCACCACGGCGTGCTGGGGCGCCACCCGGATCTCCAGCCGCCGCATGGCCAGGAATTCCCAGGGATGCAAGCCAACCTGTAGCGCCCCTGTCAGCAGCGTGGGCTGCAGCAAGGCCACCAGGGCGGTGGCCACCAGCAGCAAGCCGCACCACGGCAGGCCAAGGAGCGGCTGGCGGCGCACGACCGCTTGCGCAGAGAGCTGCTGCACGCGGCGGGCGGTGTGGCGGTGCAGGGCCCGCACCAAGTCAAGGGCCATGCCGTAAGGGTTGTGGCGGGCGAGTGCTTGCGGATCCAGCTCCAGGGCGTTGGTGAGGTCGTCATGGAGCTCGGGATACGCCTTTTCGGTCTCCACCACCGCCTGCCGCAGGCGCACCGGGCGCACCGCCGGCCATACCACGTACAGGGCGGTGGCCACCAGCACCAGCAACGCCAAACCGCTGTAAAACAGCGCCGCCACCGGCACCAGGGGCAGCAGCAGCTGCACCCCGGCGCCCAACAGCAGCACCGCCAGGAGCACGGTGAGCGCGAGCACGCCGCCCTGGAGCAGGCGCCGCCCGTAGAGCCCGCGCTGCACGCGGCGGACAAAGGCGACAAGGAGACGGTAATCCCGGTCCATGCGGTTCTCCTACGCCAGACGAATGTCAACGGCGTGCTGGTGCGCCGCCAGCCCCTCCGCCGCCGTCAGCGCGCGCAGGGGTTCCTGCAACGCCCGCAAGCCGTCGCGGGTCAGCTCTTGCACCTCGAGCTTCCGGACAAACGCATCCACCGACAGGGGAGAAAAGGCCCGCGCATAGCCCCCGGTGGGAATCACGTGGTTGGTCCCCGTCAGGTAGTCCCCCATGCTCACCGGCGCGTACGGCCCGATAAACACCGCCCCCGCATTGACGAGGCGCGCGCATACCGCCCACGGGTCGGCAGTCATCACCTCGACGTGCTCGGGCGCGTAGACGTTGCAAAAGTATACACAAGCCTCCACGTCTTGCGCGACAAGAATCATCCCGTAACGCTCGAGCGCCGCCCGGATGCGTGCCGCGGTGGGCAGCGCCGGCAGCTGGCGGGCGATTTCTGCCGCCACTTGCTCCGCCAGCCGCGGCGAGGGCGTAAGGAGCAGGGCAGCAGAGTCCTCGCCATGCTCGGCCTGCGACAGCAAGTCGGCCGCCACAAACGCCGGCGGGGCGGTGTCGTCGGCAATGATGACGATCTCCGAAGGGCCGGGCGGGCAGTCAATGGCCAGCGGCAAGCCGGAACTGGCGGCCCAGAGCTTGGCCGCCACCACGTAAATATTTCCCGGACCGAAGAGCTTGTAAACTTGCGGCACCGACTCGGTGCCAAAGGCCATGGCGGCGATGGCCTGCGCCCCGCCAATCTTGAAGATGTCGCGGATGCCCACGAGCTCGGCGGCCACCAGCATGGCCGGAGGCAGCGAGCCATCGGGCCGCGGCGGGATGCACAGGACACGCTGCGGGCAGCCGGCCACCTGGGCCGGCACGCCCAGCATGAGCACCGTGGAGGGATAAGTGGCCTTGCCGCCTGGGGCATAAAGGCCGACTTTCTCGATCGGGCGCCACAGGCGGCCAACGCGCACGCCAGGGCGTAGCTCGAAGACCTCGTCGCGGGGCAGCTGCCGGCGGTGAAAGGCCTCCAGGGCCTCCTTGGCTTTTTCCAGGGCCTCCCGCAGGGCCGGATCGACTTGCCCCCGCGCCGCTGCCAGCTCTTCCTCCGTTACCCGCAGCGCTTCCAGTGCTACCCCATCAAAGCGGGCCGTGTACTCGCGCACCGCCGCGTCGCCGCGGCGCCGCACCTCCTCCATGACCGCCTGCACCTGCGGCAGCACGCGCTGCACGTCGCTTCGGGCTCGCTGCAGCAGCCGCGCGCGCGTTTCCGCATCCAGCTCGGCCAGGCGCCGGATCTGCATCGCGTTACTCCCGCAGGCCACAGAGCGCGCTCACAAGACACGACACGGCGGAACCCTTCTTACAGCCGCAAGGGTTCTGGCAGCTTTTGCAGCGTCATGGTATCGATGCGCCGCAAGGCCGTGCCCCGGAAGAGGCGGCGCTGTTGCCAGACCAGCCCGACGTCGAACGCAAAGTGACGTGTCGTTTCCAGCCGGTCCTCTGGTGTCGGCTCTTCTTCTTGCAGGGTGGCCACACAGGGCGAAAAGCGTCCTGCGGGGACTTGCCACGTGAAGGCCACCGCCGTAATGCGCACCGCGGCGCCCAGCAACCCCGTCCAGGCGGTGCCCACCTGAAGGGGCGCCTTGAGAAGGTAAACAAAGCCCGTGTAAGAAGTATTTCCCATCAGGTGGGCTTCCTGGACGCCGTCGGCAACGAGACGATAGCGCACGTTGGGCAAGGGCGTGTGGCCGCTCTGGAAGTCCCAGAAGGCCTGATACTCGCCGCGGTGATCGCGCTCCACGGTGAACGTGACGCGTCGCTCGAGCAGCACTTCTTCGGCAGGCGTGGTCACCCGCTCGGCATACGTCCAGACGTAGCCCACACGCAGGGGGAAAAACCGGTGCACGGCCGTCGCTTCCACCTCTCCGTGGGCCAGCACCTGTCGCCCTTGCGCTCTTTCGTCCATCTCCCGTACTCCCACGCCGGCATTCTACCGGCATCGGGGCGCTTTGACAAGCCCGGCCCGACTTCAGGCCGGCGCTTTCTGGCGGGCGTACCAGCTGCGCAGCACCCCATAGAGCAACGCCGGCAGCTGCGGGCGCGGCACCACGGCGTGGAGGAGGCCGTGCTCGGCAAAAAAGGCGGCCGTGGTGGCCGCCGGCGGCAGCACCCGGCCACCGCTGGTGAGCTTGACGACGCGGTGGCCGGCAAAGGCCAAAGTGGCACCTTGCTCGGCGACGAGAAACTCGGCCTGGGTGGCGTAGCTGGCAAAAGTCCCCCCGGTGGTGGGATGGCCCAGCACGGCCAGGGTGAGGAGACCGGCGCGGCGCAGCCGCACCATGGCGGCACAGGTCTTGGCCATCTGGTAAAGGGCCACGGTGCCTTCTTGCATGCGCGCGCCGCCGGTGGCGGTGACGATGAGCAGCGGCAGCCGGTGGTCGAGGGCATAGTCGGCAATGGCGCAGAACTTCTCCCCGCTGGCTGCCCCGAGCGAGCCCCCGAGGTAGGGAAAGTGACTGATGGCGCAGGCTACAGGCAGGCCCCGCAGGGTGGCGTAGCCAATGACCAGCGCTTCCTTGGCGTGGGCGCGTGCTTCGGCCTGGCGGCGGCTCGCGGTGTAGTCGTAAAAGTGGCGCCAGCCTTCGATGTCCTCCACGGTCAGGTTGGGGTAGAGCTCGTGAAACGACTGCCGATCAAAGAGCAAGTCAATATAGTGGTAAGCGTCAATGCTGTCCGGGCGGCCACAGTAAGGACAGGAGAAATAGCAGCGCTGGAAAGCCTCCTCGTCGAGGTACTTGCGGCATCCAGGCCGCAGGATGAGGCTGGGGTCGGCCGGATCCCGCTCGTCTTTACACCGCAGCGGCAGGGTGTTGGGGTCGCCATGGAGGTGCCAGCGGATAGCCGCCACGTGCGGGTCGCGCGTCTGGCTCACCGTCTTGCGAAAAAGCCGCCGCGTCAGCTGCACCACGCGCAGGTTCAGCTCCCAGGGCTTGCGCTCGCTCACCCGCCCGCAGCGTGCCACTTTGGCCAAGCGCGCGGCCACCCGCTCGTCGCAAGACATAGCAGCAAGCGCCTGCATGGCCTGGCGCAGCGCCTGGCGCAGGTTGTCGAGGGTGCGGGCGCGGTAGTCCGGTGCGCTCAGGGGCGGCTCGGCCACCACGGCGTCCACGATGCCGTAGCGCAGCATGGCGTCGGCCGTGGGTTGCAAGACGTCAAGGGCGGCGGCTACCGTCTCCTCGGTCACGGCGCGAAAGAGAATGGCGGCGCAGCCTTGCGCCGAGATCACCGAAAACACGGCACGCTCAAGCATCAGCCGCCAGTCGGCCGGCTGCAGCGCCAGCGCTCCGCCGCTGCCGCCGTGCCCTAGAATGACCGAGACGGTGGGCACTTCGAGGGTGAGCAGGGTGGTGATGCACTCCGAGATCAGCCAGGATTGCAGCTTGGCCGCCGCGGCCTCAAAGGGATCGCCACCCACCGTGTCGATGAAGGTGTGCAGCGGCAGCTGGTGCAGGGCCGCGTAGTGCATCATGCTCAGCGCCAGGATATAGCCGTCGGCCGGCGTCATGCCGTAGTTGTAGTCTCCTCGCTCTTCTTCGCGCGGCGGGGTTTGCTGGGCAATCAGCGCCACGTCCTGCCCTTCGAAGCGGGCAACGCCCACAAGCATGGTGCGCTGCAACACCGGATCCCGGGGGTCGGCTTCCAGAAGACGCCCGCCGGGGGTGCGCACAGCCGGGGTGAAGGCGAGCAAGTTGGTCCAGGGCTCAAAGTCGGTGTAAAGCGCCGCAATGGCCTCACGGGCTTTGAGTTTCTCGGGGGCTTCGGTGGCATCGCGGTAAAGCTCTCGCACCTGCGGGCGGCGAAACATCTAGGCGTCCTTTCTGCAAGGAAGGGCACAGCTCCGCTGACGGGATTCGGGTAAGGGATTTTCTGTCGGGGTGCCCGCCAGAATCTCCCTGGCTTCGGCAAGCGACGGGCACAGCCGCAGGTAGCGCAGCCCCTCGGGGGGCCGCCAGCGGGCGACCGCCTGCCCGCCCAAGAGGGTGGGATACTGCGAGGCAAGGTGGACGTCGAGTTCCTGCACCAGCGCGCCGTAGCGCGCGGCGCTGTCGACCCTGGTGCAGGAGAGGGCTACCAGCGCCGGTTGCAAGTGCCGGCAAACGGCCAGAAGCTCGGCAAGCGGGACGTCAGCTCCCAAGTAGCACGCCTCCCACCCCGCTTGCTGGGCAAGGCAGGCAAAGGCCAGCAGTCCCAGCTCGTGCACCTCCCCCGCGGGGCACGCACAAAGCAGCAGCGGCGCTGCTCTACCCGGGGCGGTGGCCTGGAGCATGGCCAGCAGACGGCTCTTGACCGCCACTACGGCGAGGCGCTCGCTGCCCAGCGACGCCTGGCCGGCCTGCCGCAGCGCGCCCAGGCGCTGCACCAGCGGCACCAGCACCTCGGTGACCAGCTCGGCAAAGGGGTAAAGCGCGGCGCACTCCCGCAGTCTGGCATCAAACTGGGACTTTTGCAGGGCAAGCAGATAGCCCACGAGCTCTTCGACGAGCGCTGCCGCCTTGGAGGCAGCAGGCGACGCGGCCAGACGGCGCAGCAGCGCCTCCCGCCCCTCTGCCGCCAGCTCCCCAATGGCCCGCCCCTGGGCAAGCTGCGCCTTGATGTAAAGCAGCAGCCGCACGTCCTCCTCGTCGTACTCGCGGTAGCGGTTGCCGGCGCGCGGCGGCGCAAAGAGCCCGTAGCGCTGCTCCCAGCGCCGCAGGAGCTCGGGCCGAAACCCCGTCATGCGGGCCACCGCTTTGATGCGATAGCGTCCCATGCCGCCTCCTCTACGCGGGTGTTCAGGCTTTGTCAAGTCTTTTGCGGCACGGGACGCCAGGGGTGGGGGGCTCGCGCGGGGGAGAGGGGGCGGCGTGCCAGCGCTGCAGGTGGGTGGCAATGGCCTCGTGGTAGGCGCCGGGCTGCAGGAAGCGGTCGTAGTAGGCCGTCTCAAGATGGTGGGCTTGCAGCCACAGGCACATGTTCATGGCGTCCAGCTGGGCGGGAAAGCGGCCGTAGGTCTGGTAGATGTAAGTGCAGAGGTCCTTGGCCATCTGGACCACCTCGTCTGGGGTGACCGGCACTTCGCGGGCCAGGTGCTGGGGGTCACGGAAAGGGACGGGGCCGCCGTCGCCGGTAAACAGGCCGCCTTGGCCCCACTTGCTGGCAACGACCGCCTCCACCGCCGCCGCCATGGAAGGGTAGTAAGGCGGGCAGTAGGCTTCAAAGAGGCCGTCGAGGCCCACCGGATGGGGGGCCGGGTTCTTGCTGCCTGCCGGCGGCCGCCAGAACCGAAAGCCCAGGCCCGGAGCTGGCGTCCCGCCAAAGACCACCAGCGGATTGCCGGCGCCAAACAGCCAGCCGCCCAGTCCCATGGCCTGCAAGGCCAGGTACATGTTTTGCAGCATGAGGGCTTGCTCGACGGCGACAAACTGCTGCGCCGCGCTGCGCTCGAGCTGCGAGAGGGGATAGGCAAAGCGGCGCTCAAGCTTCCCGGCCTCGGCCCAGCGCTTGAGCGGCTCGGCGTTGCCGTTGAGGTCGTCGTAAATGTAGAGCCGGTGCGGCGCGTCAAAAAGCAGCAGCAGGAGGTTGATGTACTCGCCGGTGACGTCGGTTACGGGCATGAAGAGCGTGCTGCCCGGGACGTTGACGTTCCACTGGTTGAAGGCGAGCAGCGCCGGCCAGCGGCGCGGGATGTCGAGGCGTTGCGCCTGCAGGCGCACGGTGTGGGCTTCGACCAAGCGCAGAAGCCGCTCGCGATCCTCGCAGCCGGTATACTCCTGCATGCGCTGCGGCGCCACCGGCCGCAGCCGCACCAGGTACACGCCGGTGTCGTTGGTGTAGAAAAGTTCGGTGCCGTGGGCGCCGCAGGCGCTGGCATAGACGCGGCCGGCAAACTGCAGCAGGGTGTTGCCGCCCAGGGAAGCGCCCTGGGCATCGACAAAGGGGAGGTCGCCAAGCTGCAAGCCGCTGAGGCCGGTGCCGGCCAGGATAAGCAGCGCTTCTTCCTGCGGCGACAAGGGCAGCGGCGGATGCGGGGAAACGAAGTGCTGCGCCTTCCCGGGCATGGTGGCCCCTAGGGGGAAGCGCCGGGCCCGGCGCTGCAAGATGGCCTCAAAGAGAGGATAGTGCCAGGCCTGGGCCACCGGATCAGCCGGGGCCGAGGGCTCGTGCGGAATCGACACCGCAAGGCTCCTTCTCAAGAAGGACTAGTCGCGCCAGCGCAAGGGACTGAAGTGCGTGCCCTCGTCATAGACGTCGAGCCCCTCGCGCCGCTTGAGCCACGCCACCACGCCGTACGTCAGGGGGGTGGCTGCCGCTTCGTAGGCCGTTTTGAGCAGCCACTGCGTCACCACCGTAGAAAGCAGCGCCGCCACGGGAAGCGTGCCGGCAAAGGCCAGGGTGATAAACACCAGGGAGTCGAGCCCCTGCCCGACCAGGGTCGAGCCGATGGTGCGCGTCCACAGCCAGCGCCCGCGGGTGGCAATTTTCATTTTGGCCAGCACAAAGGCATTGGCAAACTCGCCCACCAAGTAAGCAAGGAAAGAAGCCACCAGCAGCCGGGGCGTATAGCCCAAAATGCGCACGTACGCCGCCTGCCCTTCCCAGAAAGGGGCAGGGGGCAGAATTTGGCCAATCCAAATCGCCAGCACGGCCAGGAGGTTGCAAAAAAAGCCCAGCCAGATAACCCGCCGCGCCTGCCGGTAGCCGTAGACTTCGGTGAGCACGTCGCCGCAAATGTAGCTAAGCGGAAAGACCACGATGCCTGCCGGCGTCACCAGCCCGAAGACGACCACCAGCTTGACCGCCACGATGTTGGCGGTGATGAGGCAGGTGGTAAAGACGGCCACCAGCAGCACGAACCAGGGCGAAGAAGGGGCTTGCGTCGCGGGAGTGGCCGGGTGGGGAGCGGGCATGGCACGTCAGCTACGGAGCAACCGCGTCAAGTGGCGTCGCTTCCAGGCCTCGGCGCGGGCATAGGCAGGGAACTGCCGCTCCCACTGGCGAAAGCGCGGCGGATGCAGGCATCGCCGGCCCCGCACGCGGCGGCACGGCACGAGCTGGTGCAGCATTTCGTGAAAGACCACGCTCTCCACCACGTAGCGCGGCACAAAGGCCTGGTCCAGAGCGGGATGGATGCGAATGAGACGGGTGCGGGCACAGTACGATCCTAGTCGAATCGACACCCGCTGCCGCCGCGGCGGCCGCCGCCCCCAGACGATGCGCGCCTGCACGCGGTTGCCAAAGTAACGGCGGTTGAGGGTGCGCAGGATCTCCTCGAGGTCGAAGTAGCGGCCGCGCGCCGCACCACGCGCTGGACACGATCCGGCCGGCTCCGGGCCAGCAAGCGCCCCCTCGCCTTGCAGGAAGCGCCGCAGGATGGCCCGCGCCGTGCGGTCGCCGTGCCGGATGTACGCCACCAGCGCCTGCCAGACCGGCATCGGGGCCTGCCGAAAGCAGCCGTGCAACCGCACCCGGTAGCCCCCGCCGGCCAAAACCCTCACCCTGACCATGACCACGCGATTGCGCGTCCACGCCAGCGTCACCGGGGCCGCCAGGCGCTCGGCAAGCCAGGCCGCCGGCAGGGCGGCAACGGTCGCCACAAACGGGCAGCGGGTGTCGGGGTCAGCAGGCCTCATGCAGCAGTCACAAGCGCGTCAAGGGCCTTTGACTGTAGCACAGCGGCCTGGCGGTGACAAGGGACAAAAAAGAAGGGGATGCTGCCCTTTGCAGCATCCCCTCGCATTGCTTACGGCGTCCCACGCCGGGAAACGCCCACGGGCTGGAGGCCCGCTCACCAGCCCCGCTTCTCGTGCTCCGCCTCGTCTGGGGGCAGGTGACGAGGGGAGCCCTTTAACGGAAATTTGAGGCACTCCGTCAGCAAGTAAATCATGGTCTCAACCCCACTTTGGTGGTCAACAATATACGTAGCAGTCACGCCGATGTCAAGGGGTCACACGCGCTTAGACCACTGCCGCGGCGCCGCCGTCGAAGTTGATGGCCGTGCCGGTGATAAACGCCGCCCGCGGGGAGACGAGAAAGGCAATGAGGTCGGCCACTTCTTCCGGTTCGCCCATGCGCCCCAGCGGCACGCGCTGCCCCACCTGGGCATAGTACGCCTCCAGGGTGAGGTCGGGCTGCTGCTGGCGCAGCGCTTCGTAGCGGCGCTCCCACTGGGCGCTCTTGACCAGGCCAAGGCAAATCGTGTTGACAAGGATGTTGTCGGCGGCAAACTCGCTGGCCAGCGATTTGGTCAGGTTGATGCCGGCGGCGCGGCTCACCGTGGTGGGCAAGGCGTGCGGGCGCGGCGCCTTGCCGCCAATGGTGGTGATGTTGATGATGCGGCCGCCGCCGCGCTGGCGCATGGAAGGCACCACCGCCCGGATGCAGCGAATGGCGCCAAAGAGCTTGATCTCCAGGTCTTCTCGCCACAGCGCCTCGGTGGCCTCGAAGAACGAGAAAGCGCGCGAGCCGCCGGCGTTGTTGACCAGAATGTCGACGCCGCCAAACCGATCCAGGGTCTGCTGCACCATCTGGGCCACCTGCTCGTCGCGGCACACGTCTGCCGGCACCGCCAGCACCTCGCCGCCCGTCTGCGCCTCGATCTCCTCTGCCGCCTGGCGCAGCACCTCGGGGCGGCGCGCGCAGATGGTGACGCGGACGCCCTCCTCGCACAGCCGCTTCGCGGTGGCTTTGCCAATGCCGGCGCTGCCGCCGGTAATAATGGCCACTTTGCCCTGCAGCCCGAGCTCCATGTCTTCTCACTCCTTCTGTGCGGGTTCGAAGGGACACGACGTAAGGGCCGATTATATCCCGTAGAGAGGGGAAAGTGGACGGCCACGCCACATGCCGTTAACATAAGGAAGAGTGCAAGCGTAGGGTCTTGAGTCTGTAGAAGAGAAGGATGCCGCTAGGGATGCTGCCGCGACAGACGCCCGCCCGCCAGGAAATCATCCGGATTGAGGACGAGTTTTACATCCTGGCCACGTCGGCCCTCGCCGACGACCGCACCCGGGTGCTCAAAGAAGGGGACACCTTTGCGGTGTTCAACCGCTACGGCGACATCACCCCGCTGGGGCTCGGCGAGCAGGGGCTCTATCACGCCGGAACCCGCTTCCTCAGCCGTCTCGAGCTGCTTCTGGGCACTTCCCGTCCCTTGCTGCTGAGCTCCACCGTGCACGAGGAAAACGCCCTTCTTACCGTGGACCTGGCCAATCCCGACGTGACCGCCGACGGGCAGGTGGTCCTCCACCGCGACACCCTGCACCTTCAGCGCTCCAAGTTCCTCTGGCAGGGTACCTGCTACGAATGTCTGACCCTGCGCAACTACGCCCTGGAGCCCCTCGAGGTCGACCTCACCCTGCGCTTTGCCGCCGATTTTGCCGACATTTTTGAAGTGCGCGGCCTCAAGCGGCGGCAGCGGGGCCGCCTGCTGCCCCCGCACGTCGATCCCAGCGGCGTCACCCTGGCCTACGAAGGGCTTGACGGCATCAAGAGATATACCCGCATTGCTTGTGCTCCGGCGCCCAAGCGGGTGAGCCCCGGCGAGCTGCAGCTGGCGGTGCAGCTGCAGCCCAAAGAAGCGGCAGCCTTTTTCCTCACCATTTCCTGCCATACCTCCGAGCCGCGGCCGCCGCGGCTGGCGTTCCACGAAGCCTTTACGCTGGCCGACGGCGCCCTGCGCGAGGCCAAAAGCGGCGATTGCGCCATCTACACGTCTAATGAGCAGTTCAACGACTGGCTCAACCGCTCGCGCGCCGACCTCTACATGATGGTTACCGCCATGCCCACCGGCCCTTACCCTTACGCCGGCGTGCCCTGGTTCAGCACGCCCTTTGGCCGCGATGGCCTCATCACCGCCCTCGAGTACCTGTGGGTCAACCCGGCTCTGGCCCGCGGCGTGCTCGCCTACCTCGCCACCACCCAGGCCCAGGAGGTGATTCCCGAGCAGGACGCCGAGCCGGGCAAGATCCTGCACGAGGCGCGCCAGGGAGAAATGGCGGCGCTGGGCGAGATTCCCTTTGGCCGCTACTACGGCAGCGTCGATGCCACACCCCTCTTTGTGGTGCTGGCCTACGAGTACTACCGCCGCACCGGCGACTTGGCGTTTGTCGAAACCCTTTGGCCCCACATCGAGCTGGCCCTGCACTGGATCGACACCTACGGCGACGTGGACGGCGACGGCTTTGTCGAGTACGCGCGCCGCTCGCCCCGCGGCCTGGTGCATCAGGGCTGGAAGGACTCGCACGACGCCGTCTTTCACGCCGACGGCCGCTTGGCCGAAGGCCCTATCGCCCTGTGCGAAGTGCAGGGATATGTCTACGCCGCCAAACAGGGCGCGGCAGAGCTCGCCGCCGTGCTGGGGCAAGCGGAGCGCGCCGCCGCGCTGCGGCGCCAGGCCCAGGCCTTGCAAGAGCAGTTCGAGCGGGCTTTCTGGAGCGAGGAGCTTGGCACTTACGTCCTGGCCCTCGACGGCCACAAGCGCCCTTGCCGCGTGCGCAGCTCCAACGCCGGTCACACCCTCTTCAGCGGCATTGCTAGCCCGCAGCGGGCACGGCGCGTGGCCGCCGCGCTGCTGGCCGAGGACGCCTTTTCTGGCTGGGGGATTCGCACCCTTTCTTCTTCGGAGCGGCGCTACAACCCCATGGCCTACCACAACGGCTCGGTGTGGCCTCACGACAACGCCCTCATCGCCGCGGGCATGGCCCGCTACGGCCTCAAGGAGGCCACCCTCAAGGTGTTCACCGGCCTCTTTGACGCCTGCCTGTTCATGGACTTGCACCGCCTGCCGGAGCTCTTCTGCGGCTTTACGCGGCGTCCTGGCGAAGGGCCGACTCTTTACCCGGTGGCCTGCGCGCCGCAAGCCTGGGCCAGCGCCGCGGTGTTCTTGCTGCTGCAAGCTTGCCTGGGCCTCTCCTTCCGCCATCCCCAGCCCCAGATCTGCTTCACCGCGCCGCTGCTGCCCCCCTTCTTGCAAGAGGTGCGCATCACCAACCTGCGCGTCGGGCAAGCCACCCTTGACCTCACCCTCTACCGCTACCCACAGGACGTGGGGGTGAGCGTGACGCGCCGAGAAGGCGAGGTCGAGATCGTGGTCGTCAAGTAGCGGCCTTGACCCTGCCCGGTCCCTGCCGCTATAGTGGGGAGAGACTTGGCCCTTAGCGGCAGTGACGGAGGAAAGGCATGGCGGAGTGTGTCTTCTGTGCCATTGTGGCCGGGCAGCTCCCCAGCACGGTGGTGGCCGAAAACGCCCAGGCCCTGGCCATCATGGACATCAACCCGGCGGCCGACGGCCACGTGCTGGTACTGCCCAAAGCCCACAGCACCGACCTTTTTGACCTCCCGCCGGAGGTGGGAGCCGGCATGATGCGCCTGTGCCTGCAAGTGGCGCAGGCGATCCGGCGCGCCTTGCAGCCCGAGGGGCTTAACTTGCTTCACGCCAGCGGCCGCGCCGCCGGGCAAGAGGTGTTCCACACCCACTTTCACCTCGTGCCGCGGCGCCAGGGCGACGGCGTCCTGCGGTGGTGGGAGATGCGGCCAGGCGACGCGGCGCGCATCCAGCAGGTGGCCCAGCAGCTCCGTGCCGCCCTGGAAGGCTGAGCCGGCATGCGCCGCAGCCCGCTCTTTTCGACTTTCCAGGCCCTGGGCGCCACCTTCACCACGGTGGCCGACTGGGAAGTGCCGCTGCACTTTGGCGACCCCCAGGTCGAGTACTGGGCGGTGCGGCAGCAGGCGGGCCTCGCCGACCTTTCGCACCGCGGGCTGGTGCGGGTCACCGGCAGCGACCGTCAGCGCTTCCTGCACGCCATGGTGACCAACGACATCGCCGGCCTGCGCCCGGGAGAGGGGTGCTACGCGGCCTTTTTGACCAACAAGGGCAAGATGATCGCGGACTTCGTGGTCTATGCTACCCCGGAAGCCTACCTGCTCGACCTCGAGCCGCAGCTGGTCGAGCCCTTCTGCCAGGCGATCGAAGCCTTTGTCATCGCCGACGACGTGGTCTTCGAAGACGTCAGCGCCCAGTGGGGACTGCTGTCTCTGCAGGGGCCGCAGGCGGCCGCTTGCTTAGAGCAAGCGGCCGGGGCTGCCCTTCCCGCGCTGCCGCCTTACGGCCACGAACTCTGGCACCTGGGTAGCCACACCGTGCGCCTCATCCGCCGCAGCCACACCGGCGAGGAGGGCTACCAGCTGCTGCTGCCCATGGCGACCCTGGGCGAGGTCTGGGAAGCGCTGTGGGCCCACCGCCAGGTCTGCGGCCTGCGCCCCGTGGGGCTGCACGCCCTCGAGGTGCTGCGCATCGAAGCCGGCCTCCCGCTGGCCGGACGCGAGCTGACGCCCGACACCTTGCCGCTGGAAGCCAACTTGCTGGCCGCCATTAGCTTTACCAAAGGCTGCTACGTGGGGCAGGAAGTCATTGCCCGCGTCACTTCGCGCGGCCACGTCAACCGCCAGCTGGTCGGGTTGCTGCTCGCCCGCGGCCCCCTGCCGCCCAGCGGCGCCAAGGTGGTAAGCCCGCAGCGGGAGGTGGGCTGGGTGACCAGTGCCGCCTATTCTCCGGCCCTGCAGCAGCCCGTGGCCCTCGCCTATGTGCGCCGGGAAGTGAGCGCCCCCGGGCAGCCGCTGGCAGTGGTGGTGGACGGCGAGTCGGTGCCGGCCACCGTCGCCGAGCTGCCGCTGTACCGGGGCACGCGCCAGGAGCACCCGCTGGAGAAGCGCTGAGCTTGGAATGACCTTTTGTCTTCGGGAGACTGCCTATGCACTATGATGGGGACACCGTAAGGGCCGTGCTGGAGGAAGTGCGGCGCGCCGGCCGCAGCGCCCTGACGCCGCCGGAAGCGCAGCGCGTCTGTGCTGCCTATGGTATTCCTACCCCCCCGCAAGGCCTGGCCACCTCGGCCGCCGAGGCCGTCCGCCTGGCCCAAGACATCGGGTTTCCCGTTGTTCTCAAAATCGCTTCGCCCGATATCCTTCACAAGACCGAAGCGCGAGGCGTGCTTACCGGTTTAACGAGCGCGGCAGAAGTCGAGCGCGCTTACGCCACGCTGCTGGCCAACGCGCGCGCCTACAAGCCCGACGCCACGCTCCTCGGGGTGCAGGTGCAGCGCATGCTCTCTGGCGGACAGGAAGTGATCGTCGGCGCCACCACCGACCCCAGCTTTGGCAAGGTGGTGGCCTTCGGGCTGGGCGGCATTTTCGTGGAGGTGCTACAAGACGTCACCTTTCGCCTGGCGCCCACCACGCCCCAGGAGGCCCTGGCCATGCTCGACGAGCTTGCCGGAGCGGCGGTGCTGCGCGGCGTGCGCGGCACCCCGGGGGTGCAGCGCGAGGCGCTGGCCGACCTCATCGTGCGCGTTTCGCAGCTGGTGCACGACTTTCCGGCAATCCGCGAGTTGGACTTGAACCCGGTGTTTGCGACACCCGAAGGGGCCACGGCAGTCGATGCCCGCATGGTCGTCGACTTCAGCCCACCTCCGGACCGCTACCGCCCCTCCCAGGAGGAGATCCTGCGCGCCATGCGGCGCATCATGCAACCTGAGGCGGTGGCCGTCATCGGCGCCTCTCCCGAAGAAGGGAAAATCGGCCACGCGGTGATGCAAAACCTGATCAACGGCGGCTACGCGGGCCAGATCTACCCCATTCACCCGCGCGCCGAGGCCATCCTGGGGCGGCCGTGCTACAAGAGCGTCCTTGACATTCCCGGCCCGGTGGACATTGCCATTTTCTGTATTCCTGCCCGCCTGGTGCCGCAGGTGCTCCCCGAGGTGGGGCAGAAGCAAATCGCCGGCGCCATTCTTATTCCTTCGGGCTTTGCCGAAGTGGGAGAGGTGGCGCTGCAGCAAGAAGTGGTGCGCATTGCCCGCCAGTACAACGTGCGCCTCATGGGACCCAACATCTACGGCTTTTACTACACCCCCAAAAACCTCTGCGCCACCTTTTGCACCCCCTATACCGAACGGGGCAGCGTGGCCTTGTCGTCGCAAAGCGGCGGCGTGGGCATGGCCATCGTGGGCTTTAGCCGCTCGACGAAAATGGGCGTGTCGGCCATCGTCGGCCTGGGCAACAAGTCGGACATCGACGAGGACGACTTGCTCACCTTTTTCGAGCAGGATCCCCACACGCAGGTGATTGCCATGCACGTGGAAGACCTCAAAGACGGGCGGGCCTTTGCCGAGGTGGCGCAGCGGGTGTCGAAGAAAAAGCCCATCGTCGTGCTCAAAGCCGGCCGCACCGCCCTGGGTGCCCGCGCCGCCCGCTCGCACACCGGCGCCCTGGCCGGCAACGACCGCATTTACGACGCGGTGCTGCGCCAGTGCGGGGTCATCCGCGCCCTGAGTCTCAATGACATGTTGGAGTTTGCCCGTGGCCTGCAAGTTCTGCCCACCCCCAAGGGGGAAAACGTGCTCATCCTCACCGGTGCTGGCGGCTCGGGGGTGCTGCTGTCTGACGCCTGCGTCGACCACGGGCTGCAGCTGATGACCCTGCCACCCGACCTCGATGCCGCCTTTCGGGAGATCATTCCGCCCTTTGGCGCCGCCGGCAACCCAGTAGACATCACGGGAGGCGAGCCGCCCACCACTTACCGCCGCGCCATTACCGTGGCGCTTAACGACGCGCGCGTGCATGCCCTCATTCTTGGCTACTGGCACACCATCATCACGCCGCCCATGGTGTTTGCCACCCTGCTCAGCGAGGTGGTGGAAGAGGCGCGCCAGCGCGGTATTCACAAGCCCATCGTCGCTTCCCTGGTAGGCGACGTGGAAGTCGAGGCGGCCTGCCAGTACCTCATGGCGCACCACATCCTGGCGTACCCGTACACCACCGAGAAGCCGGTGGCGGTGCTCGGCGCCAAGTACCGCTGGGCCCGCGCCGCCGGGCTGCTGTGACCGCGGAGGAGGCCATGCCTTACCAGCACCTGCTCTACGACAAGACGGGGCCGGTGGTGACGCTGACGCTGCACCGCCCCGAAGCCCTCAACGCCCTGAACCCGGCGCTGGAAGCCGAGCTGCACGCTGCCCTCGACGAAGCCGACGCCGATCGCGAGGTGCGGGCCATCATCCTCACCGGCGCCGGCCGCGCCTTTTCCGCCGGCTACGACATGGCGCCGAGCCCGGAGCAGCCCCGCAGCCGCCTTGACCCCAGCGGCCTGAGCCTCGGCGAGTACCTCAAGGTGTGGTGGGACAACGACACCGACAACGTGCGCAAGCTGCTGCACCTGTGGCAGCTGGGCACGCCGGTGATTGCAGCGGTAAACGGCTGGGCGATGGGCGGGGGCTTCTGGTACGCCCTGGCCTGCGACATCACCCTGGCTTCAGAGGAGGCGGTATTCGGGCAGCCCGAGGTGCGCCACATCTCCAACACCACCTTCCTTTTTGCCGCCCTCGCCGGCTGGAAGGCGGCCCACCGCTACGCCCTCACCGGCGACCATCTCGACGCGTACGAGGCCCTGCGCCTGGGGCTGGTCAACGAGGTGGTGCCGGCCGCACAGCTGCTGCCGCGGGCGCGGGCTCTGGCCGAACGCATCGCCAAGGTGCCCGAGCCCTCGGTGCGCCTCAACAAAGCCATCACCTGCATGGGCTTGCAGGCTGCCGGCCTCTACGGCGGCCTGCTGCTCAACGGCGTGCTCTCCACCCTGGCCCACGCCTCCCACTTGCCGCTGCGCGACGAGCTCTTTGTCGCCATGCGCCAGGGGGGCATGCGCGCCTTTTTGGAGAAGCGCGACGCCCCCTTCCGGCCCGAGCCCTTTGGGCCCAAAGCCCAGGGCTAGAGTGAGGGCAGGCGCAGCTCCGGGATGACCCACAGGGGGGGCGAGCCGGCGGCCACCCGCTGGATGTTGTCATAGGCGTTGCGAAAGGCCCGCGTCCACGTCTCCCAGGTGGGGCCGGCGGTATGGGGGGTAAAGACGACATTGTCGAGCTTGAAGAGGGGATGGTCGGCCGGCGGCGGCTCCTGCTGCAGGACGTCGAGACCGGCTCCGGCGATTTGGCCCGTGGTCAGGGCGTGGTACAGCGCTTCCTCGTCCACCACCGGGCCGCGGCAGGTGTTGATGAGGATGGCGTCGTGCTTCATGGCGGCAAACTCGCGGGTGCTCATCATGCCGCGGGTGCGCTCGGTGAGCGGCACGTGCAAGGAGACGACGTCCGAAGTGCGCAGCAGCTCCGGAAAGAGGACAAACCGCACCCCCAGGGCGTCTTCTTGGTCCTCGCTGAGGCGCACGAGGTCGTAGTACTGCACCCGCATCTCGAAGGCCTGCGCCCGGCGCGCCACTTTCTTGCCGATGGTGCCCAGGCCGACGATGCCCAGGGTTTTCCCCGCCAGCTCGTACAGGCGGGGGTTGGCGAAGTCGCCGACGCGCCACTTGCCGCTGATGACGTTGTGGTGGTGCCAGGCCAGCCGCTTGTAAACGGCGAGCATGAGCATCAGGGTGTGCTCGGCCACCGCCACGGCGTTGGCGCCGCCGTTGTTGGCCACCGGCACCCCGGCGCGCCGCGCAGCCTCGATGTTGATGCGGTCGTACCCGGCACTGAGCAGCTGTACCAGCTTGAGGCGCGGCGCCGCGCGGTAAAAGTCGTCGTCGAACCCCAGGCGGGCAAAGCCGACAAAGAAGTCGGCGTCGCGCATGGCTTCCAGGAACTCCGGTCCCCCCGGATCGACCACTTCCAGGGTGTAGCCAGGGGGAAGCAAGGCGTAGGCGGTATCCACGATGGCCGCAGGCAAGTGAGGCGACAAGACGATTTTGTAGGGCATGGAAGGCTCCTCTTGGCTGAGGGTCAGCGGTTGTCGCCGCTATTATACTCGCCTTGAGGAACCGTGTCTGCCACGTGTGCGGTAAAAGGAGGTAGTATGCGCAGCGATGGCGAGCTCAACGAGGCCTTGACGCAGGCGCTGCCGGCGCTGCGTGAGGAGTTCGAAGCGCTGCTGCGGGATCTGGTGCAGATCCCGACGGTCAGCATGGACCCGGCGCACGCCGAGGACGTGCGGCGCGGGGCGCGGCGCGCCGCCGAGATTCTGCAGGCCTGCGGCGCCCAGGCCGAAGTCGTCGACACCCCCGGCTATCCGGTGGTCTTTGGGCAGCTGCAGGGAGACCCGGCATGGCCCACGGTGGCGATTTATAACCACCTTGACGTGCAGCCGGCCGAGGAGCCCGAGTGGCGCTTTGCGCCCTTTGCCTTTCACCGCGACGGCGACCGCTATCTTGGCCGCGGCACCACCGACGACAAGGGACCGGCGCTCACGGCGCTGCTGGCGGCGCGCTTTGCCCACCAGCAGGGCATCCCGCTCAACGTGCAGTTTCTGTGGGAGCTCGAAGAAGAAATCGGTAGCCCCCACTTTGCCCACTTTGTCCGCGCCCGCCGTGCGGCCCTGACTTGCCAGTCGGTGCTGGTCTCCGACACCGTTTGGCTGTCGCGCACGCGGCCGGCGGTGCCTTATGGCCTGCGTGGGCTACTGGCCCTCACCCTGCGGCTGCAGACCGCCGCCAAAGACTGCCACTCCGGCCTCACCGGCGGCGCGGCGCGCAACCCGGTGGGGGAGCTGGCCCAGCTGATTACCCAGTGTTACGACGCGCGCAGCGGCAGGGTGAAAATCAAGGGATTTTACGATGACGTGCGGCGCCTGCGCCGCGCTGAGCTGGCCAACTTCCTGGCCTCGGGGTTCAGCCTGGCGGCCTTCAAGCGCGCCCATGGCCTCTACCGGCTACGCACCCGCAGCGTGGCGGAAACCGTCCAGGCCCTGTGGAGCCGGCCGACTTTCGAAGTGCACGGCATCAGCGGCGGCTACCACGGTCCCGGCGTGAAAACCATCGTCCCGGCCGCTGCCGAGGCCAAGCTCAGCATGCGCCTGGTCCCCGACCAGGACCCCGAGCGCATTTTTGCCCTGGTGCGCGACTTCGTGCGCCAGTGCCACCCCGAGGTGGAAGTGCGCCAAGCGGGGGCGCTGCGGCCCTATCTGGGAAGCTTCGAGGGGTTTTACGCCGAGGCGGTGCGCGCCGCGCTGCGCTTTGGCTTTGGCCGCTCGCCGGCGTTTATCCGCGAGGGGGGCTCCATCGGCGCCGTGGTCACCCTGGCCGAGGAACTGCGCGTGCCGGTGGTCTTTTTGGGCCTCAGCCTGCCCGAGCACGGCTACCATGCCCCCAACGAGTACTTCGACTGGGGACAGGCCAGCGGCGGCCTTAAAGCCTTTGTGAAGTACTTCGCGCTGCTGGCCGAGCGGGGCACCGCGGTGCCCCGCCGCTCGCCTACGCCTTGACGTCCACCAGCGACAGCTCGGCGTCGGACTGGCGCACGTCGCCGGCGGTGAAGCTGCGCGAGCCAAACACCGTGCCGCCGACAAAGTAAGCCTTGGTGCCGGCCAGTAGGTTATGGCTGCGCGAGGGCGTCTGCACCGCCGCCTCGCGGCGCTGCAAGTCGGCAAAGGCGGCAATGCCACGGCGCTGGATGTCCATGAAGAACGCCCAGCTGCCGCAGCGCCCGGCGTGGTTGTCAGCCAGGGTCATAAAGAGGTACTTAAAGCCTTCCTCGGCCAGCTGCTCCATGGTGTAGGGCCGGTAGCGCGGGTTGGTCCAGTCAAACGACGAGGAGAGGTTGAGGGCCAGCGGCAAGTCGGGGTGCTCCTTGCGCACCGCGCGCGCCCAGTAGACGATGGCATCGAAGTCCTGGTCGGGGAACTCGCACCAGGCCATGTCGATGGCGCGGCGGTTGTGGATTTCGGCCCGCGCGTAAGCCAGGGTGCGCTCGATGGCCAGCTGGAGGCTGCCGCGCACCCCTTCGGGGGTGTAGCGGGCGGTGGCGGCATCGGTGCGGGCGATAAGCACGAAGTCGGGGCAGCCCAGCTGCTCGGCCTCGCTGCGGGCGGCCAGCAGGCGCTCGATCTGCTTTTCAACCGGCACCAGCACCTTGCCCGGCAGGTGGCCGCAGCGCCGCTCCGCCTGGTCTTCGAGGTGGCCGCCGGCCACCCCGGCGGGGACGATCAGCTGCATGAACTGCTGCACCTGGCCAAAGCCGCCGTGGCCGTCTTCGAGGTCCATGATTAGGGGCAAGGGCTGCACGATTTTGCCTTCGTTGACGTACTGCTCGCGCACCCAGTAGTTACAGGCACGCACCATGCGCCGGGCCTGCTCGGCAATTTCGCTGCGGCTGAAGGCCCCCACGTCGGTGACGCCGTGCTCTTCGACGGCGTACGAAAAGCCGCTCAGGTACGCTGCCTTAAAGCCGGCATAGGCCGCCAGCTTCATGCCGCCGGCATTGTAAAGCCCGGGGGCAAAAACGTAGGGTTCTTCAGCCAGCAGCCGCCGCAGCAGCGTGCTGGGATGCTCCTGGGGAAAGCGAAACTCCAAAAAGCGCTCCTCCGGTGTTGCCGAAGGCGCCACCCGTCCGGCCACAATGTCTTCCCACCGCTTCACTGCCATCGGTCCCTCCTTCACGGCAAAAAGGCGGCCACCCCGCAGGCGCGGCCCGCCCTACCCTCTCGCGGTAACCCCATGGCGCAGAGTCTACCTCAAGCGAATTTTTGTTTCAAGCGAATTTTCGCTAAAAAACAAAATTCGCTAAAAGCGAACAGAGGCTTGAGCGGGGTGAGGCGAGTGGGGTATGCTAGGGAGGGAGGAGGCGGCGATGTCGAGCGACCACGTGCGGGCCATTTTTGGCATGAAGCTGCGGCAGTTTCGCGAGCGGCGCGGCTACACCCTCAAGGCGCTGGCAGCGCGCACTGGCCTTTCACCTTCGTACCTGACGGAAATCGAAAAGGGCAAGAAGTATCCTTCGGCAGCCCGGATCATGCAGCTGGCGGCCGCCCTGGGCGTTGCTTACGACGAGCTGGTGTCGCTCAAGCTCGACCAGGAGCTCGACTCCCTGGGAGCGTTTCTTGCGTCGCCGCTGCTGCGCGAGTTTCCGTTTCAGCTCTTCGGCGTGGCGCCCCATGACGTGCTCGACCTCATCACCCGCGCCCCGCACGAAGCCAGTGCGCTTATTCGGGCGGTCGGCGAGGTGGCCAGCCGCTACGACATGCGCGTTGAGCACTTGTTCTATGCGGCGCTGCGCTCTTACCAGGAGATGCACCACAACTACTTCCCCGAGCTGGAAGAGGCGGCGGCGCGCTTTGTTGCCGAACGCGGCTGGGACCCGCAGGTGCCGCCGGCCCTTGAGGCGCTGGCGGCGGTGCTCACCGAGACGTACGGGTACGTCTTGGATGACACCGCGCTGGAGGCCTATCCCGAGCTGCAGGGGCTGCGCTCGGTGTGGATCGACGCCACCCCGCCGCGCCTGCTCCTCAACCGCCGCCTGCTGCCGGCCCAGAAGGCCTTTGTCCTCGGGCGCGAGCTTGGCTACTGCTACCTTGGGCTTCGCGAGCGCGCCGCCACGTCCTCGCCCATCGAGGTCAACTCCTTTGCCCAGGTCTTTAACGACTTCAAAGCCTCGTACTTTGCCGGGGCCTTGCTCATGAACCGCGAGCGGGTGGTGGCTGACCTCGGCGCCTTTTTGCAGCGGCGGCGCTGGGACGGCAAGGCGTTTCTGGCTCTCCTGGCGCGCTACCGGGCCACGCCGGAGATGTTCTTCTACCGGCTGAGCGAGCTCCTGCCGACGTTCTTGCACCTGCCCCAGCTGCACTTTTTGCGCCTCCACAGCGTGGCCGGCAGCGGCGTTTACCGCCTGACCAAGCACCTCAACATGTCGCACCTTCCCCTGCCCCACGGCATCGACTTGCACGAGCACTACTGCCGCCGCTGGCTGGCGGTGCGCCTGCTGCGCGAGTTCGCCCAGCGGCAGCAGCAAGGAGAGGGGCAGGCGCCGCTGCTGGGCGTACAGCGCTCGGTGTTTGCCGACAGCGACGCCGAGTACTTCTGCCTTTCCCTGGCTCGTCCCCTGGCCTTGACGCCGGGCACCAACACCAGCGTGACGCTGGGCTTTCGCCTCGACGACGCCTTCAAAGCCACCGTGCGCTTTTGGGACGACCCGGCCATCCCGCGTCTTACCATCAACGAGACCTGCGAGCGCTGCTGGCTTGAGGCCTGCGGCGAGCGTGCCGCCCCGCCGCACCTCTTCACCCAAGAAGCGGCGCGGCAGCGGCGCCACGAGGCCCTTGCTCGCCTCAAGGCGGCCTTTGGCGCTTCCTGAGCCCCTGATTGCAGCAGGGGGCGTTTTTTGCTACAACTTGCCCCAGAGCCCGTGGCCAGCGGCGCTGCTGGCCACGCTCTAGACGTCTCCTGTGGTCTGTGGTGGAAGGAGTCCGCGATGGACGTCCTCTCGTTTAGCATGCTTCCTACGCTGCGCCGTCCTATTTTGCTTCTTGCTTTTGCTGGCTGGAACGATGCCGGCAGTGCCGCCACTTTTGCTGCTCGCTTTTTGACGCAGCGGCTGGCAGCCCAGAAGTTTGCCAGCATCGACCCAGAGCTGTTTTACAACTTTGTTGAGCAGCGCCCGCAGCTGCGCTGGAACCGGGGCGAGCGCGAAATTATCTGGCCATCTAACGAGTTCGCTTATGCCCGCCATCCTGAGCTGGCACAGGACGTGATCATCGGCCTGGGGGTGGAGCCGCATCTGCGCTGGCGGGCCTATACCGAAGCCATCTTGCACGTCGTGCAGCAGTGCAAAGTCGAGCTGGTGGTCACGCTGGGGGCCTTGCTGGCCGACGTCGCATACTCGCGCCCGGTGCGGCTGACGGGCTCGGCGAGCGACCCGGCGCTGGCGCGGCGGCTGCGGCTGTCGGTGTCGCGCTACGAGGGCCCCACGGGGATCGTTGGCGTGCTGCACGATACCTGTCGCCGCCGCGGCCTGCCGGCCATCAGCATCTGGGCCAACGTGCCGCACTACATCGCCGCTTCGCCCAACGTCAAAGCGGCGCTGGCGCTGGTGCGCCGGGTGCTGACGTTGCTCGACTTTACCACCGACCTCAGCGAGCTGGAGCGTGCGGCGCAGGACTTCGACCAGCGCGTGGCTGCCGCCCTCGCCGCCGATCCCAAGATTGCCGAGTACGTGCGGCGCCTGGAAGAGCGCGACGCCGAGGAGGAGGAGCCCCAGGAAGAGGCCATCGACGCCTTGCCCAGCGGCGAGGAGCTGGCGCGCGAGCTGGAGCGCTTCTTGCGCGAGCAGCGGCGCGAGCGCAACGAGGACTGAGCCGCCGCGCCATGCGGCAGGTGTGCATCCCCCGCTACGGGCCGCCCGAGGTCCTGCGCCTCGAGGAGGTTCCCGAGCCTGCCCTGCAAGCGGGCACGGTGCGCATTGCCGTGCGGGCCAGCGGCGTCAACTTTGCCGACCTCCTGGCACGGCAGGGGCTGTACCCTGACTGCCCCAAGCCGCCGGTGGTGGTGGGCTACGAAGTGGCCGGCACCGTGGAAGCCGTGGCGCCAGACGTCACGGGGTTCAGGGTGGGCCAGCGCGTCGTGGCCCTGACGCGCTTTGGCGGCTATGCCGAAAAAGTGGTGGTGCCGGCGGCGCAGGTGTTTCCCCTGCCTTCTTCCCTGGATTTTCCCACCGCCGCTGCCTTGCCGGTGAATTACCTGACCGCTTACGTGCTGGTGCACCTCTGCGGCCACCTGCAGCCCGGAGAGCGGGTGCTCATTCACAACGCCGGCGGCGGCGTGGGCCTGGCGGCGGTGCAGCTGTGCCGCTTGCAGCAAGCCGAGATCTACGGCACCGCCTCGGCGGGCAAGCACGAGTTCTTGCGCCAGCAGGGCGTCGAGCATCTGATCGACTACCGCCGCGAGGACGTCCCTGCGGCGATCCGGCGCCTTACCCAGGGCCGCGGCCTCGACCTGGTTCTCGACCCGCTGGGCGGGCGCTCCTTTGCCCAGAGCTACCGCCTGCTGGCCCCGCTGGGGCGCCTGGTGTTGTTTGGCATGTCGCGCCTGAGCGGCGGGCCGCGGCGGCGCCTCCTTTCGGTGGCCTGGCAGCTCCTGCGCCTGCCCCGCTTTCACCCCCTGCGCCTGATGCAAGACAACCGCGCCGTGATCGGCGTCCACCTCGGCCACCTGTGGGAGGCGCAGCAGCGGCTGCGGCCAGCCCTTGAAACCCTGCTGGCGTGGGCGGCCGAAGGGAGGCTGCGGCCGGTGATCGCGCAGACTTTCCCCCTCGCCGAGGCAGCGGCCGCACACCGCTACCTGCACGAGCGGCGTAACCTGGGCAAGGTGGTGCTTACGGTGGCAGGAAGCGAGGCGCAAGCAAGCGGGGCAGGGTGAGCGATGGGATTTGAACCCATGACCACTGGAGCCACAGTCCAGCGCTCTGCCGCTGAGCTACGCTCACCCCCGATGGCTTGAGTATACTGAGAACTTGCCTTGGCAGTCAACGCCGCGGCGTGCTCGTGCGGCACGCCGTGCAGGAGGGAAGCGATGAACGCGCTGGCCTTTGACCGCGACGGCACCCTGGTGTGGGGCACTCCTGCTGGCCCGATTACCCCCGAGCACCTGCGCAAGGCCAGACGGCTGGGCTGGGCCATTGGCGGCTCGGGAGGGCAGGCGCCCGAAGAGCAGCAATCGCAGTGGCAGGCCCACGGCCTGCAGCCCGACTTTGTCGTTCACAAGCGCGACTTGGCATCGCTTAAAGCCCGCTACGACACCGTGGTCCACATCGGCGACGCCCCCGACGACAGGACGGCGGCGGCTGCCGCCGGCGTGGGCTACATGGCGCCGCCACACTTTGTGGCCTGGCTGGAAAAGCAAGCCGAGACGCCCTAGTGCTCACGCCAGGGCCACGTTGGCAAACGACACGATGCCCCCCGCAGGGTCGGGGGCGTAGTCGTAGTGTACCAGCTCGCCGCCGGCCACACTGCCGGCGAGGGCCTTGAGCGCCGCGTAAATGCAGTTCAGGCCGCAGACCCGCCGGCGGTTTTGGTCCCGCATTACCGAGCGGTAGAAGCCCTCAGCGTCGGCAGCGGTCACGTGCTGCAGGTCTTCTCTGTCCCGCGCTTCCACTGCGCGCACGACGCGCGCGTCGATGTCGAAGGCATCCCCAAAGCGCCGCCCCACATGGGCGAGATCGGCGCCGGCGATGACGCTTACCCGCTTTCCTGCCCCTGCCACCAGCTCCTGGCAGGCGGCAAGGAAGGCCTGCACCTCGGGGAGGGCCTGCGGTTCAACCGGCACTTCGGCGGCAAAGGCGCCGCAGAGAATGGGCACGATGCGCACCGCCGGGCCGTAGAAATACGCCAGCATCACCGCCTGAAACTCGATGGAGTGTTCGGTGCGGTGCACGATTTCGTAGGCATAGGGGTCCCAGGCGCAGGCCGCCTCGAGGTGGTGGACCAGTTCCCGGGCCGTCTCCAGCGTGCCAAAGGGGGTGGCAAAGTGCTTTTGGGTGAGGATAAACGGCACCGGCGGTGCGGCGTGGGCCACGCCAAAAATAAAGACCACCTCTGGGGGGCCCTGCTGGAACAGCCGCAAGTAGCCGTGGGCGTAGGCATGGCCGCCGCGGTGAAAGTCGATGTGCGGGGCGACAAGGCCACGCAAGGGGGTGCCGTTTCCAGGGACGGGTTGGCGGCCGGGGCCGTCGTGGCGCAGGAAGAACGCGTCGAGAAACACGCGCAGCTCACTCGCCTGTGCCGGGTAGGACTTCCCGGCCAGGTAGGGCGGGCGTGTCTCGGCTTGCCGGAAGGCTTCAATCACGCGCTGCCGCAAGGCAGCAAAGCGCTCGCTGTAGAGAAAGCCGGCCTGATCGAGGTGGTGTACGACTTTGAGCACCTCTTCGGCGTAAAGCAGCTGTCCGCCGAACTGGCGGGCGTAGGCGTACTGGATGTCGACCACGTCGTGCTGTCCGTCGAGCTGACAGGCGACAAAAAACGCCGCCGGCGTCAGGACGAGCTGCTCCTCGACGTAGCCTTCCACGTCGCGCAGGCAGATCAGCTGTTGTCCCTGGTGCTCAATGGGAAAAGCGTCGACGGGTCGCAGGGCCGGAAGGGGCATCGGACGTTGCTCCCTTTACGCCTGAGCTTCTTCCATCACCTCTTGCCACCAAGTGGGCAGGACAAAGGCGGCGCGGTGCACGGCGTGGTTGTAGTAGCGGCCGCGCAGCGCCAAGCGGGGCTCCTGGCAGGAATGGCCGTCGTTGGTGCTGAGCACAAACGCCATGTCCCCGCCCAGATAAGTCGGAATGGCCGCCCGGTAGACCTGCACGCTGCCAAACACCTCGTGCACCCACCGCACCCCGGTGCGGAAGATCTCCCGCTGATAAGCCGGGTTGCCCAGGTGCCGCACCATCACTCCGGCGGGGGCAAGGCAGGCGCGCACGTCGGCAAAGAACTGGCGTGAGAAGAGGGCTTCTCCTGGTCCCAGGATGGGATCGGTGGCGTCAATGATCACGGCATCAAACGGCTGGGCGCGCGCGGCGGCTGAGCGCACGTAGGCGCTGCCGTCTTCGAAGCGCAGCTCCACGCGCGGGTCGTCGTAGTTGCCGTTGATGCCCAAGTACTCGGCGGCCACGCGCACCACGCGCTCGTCGATTTCCACCATGACCACGCGCTGCACCCACGCGTGGCGCAGCACTTCGCGCAGGACGCCGCCGTCGCCGCCGCCGATGATGAGCACCGAAACCGGGGCCTCCCGCTGGCCAAGCAGGGGCACCTGGGCGAGCATCTCGTGGTAGACAAACTCGTCGGCCTGCGTCGTTTGCAAGATGTCGTCCAGCACGAGGATACGGCCCAGAAGGGCGTGCTCGTAGACTTCGATCTTTTGGTACGGCGACCTCTCCGTGTACAGCAGTCGCACCTGGAGGCCCTGCCGGATGCCGACAAAGAAGTCGTGCTCGTACCACCAGATGGGCTCAGCGGCTGCGGCCATCGCCCTTGCTCCTTCTGCTGCCGTGATGACGTGTATGCGCTGGCGGGCTGCCTCTATTATAGAAGAGGAAGCCGCAGCGTGCATCCCGGCAGCGAGCGGCGACGCCTCCGGGCGGCGAGGGGGTCATGCCGGGGCTCGCCGCTCGCCTGCTGGCGGCGCAAGAGGGTTAGCGCAGCTGTGCCAGGGCCGCCTCAAGCAGCGAGGCGTCGGTGTGGTCTGCCACCGGGAAGGAACGGCGCAGGATACCCAGCTCCTGCAGCGCATCGATGTTGCGCTGCAGGGCCTGGAGGTCGAGGCGGCCATCGGGATCGTGGTAATAGTCTTTGCCTGGGAGAAACGCCCAGTCGGCATAGGCGCTGGGTGGCCTTTTGGTAAACGCCGCGGTGAGGGCAAGCGCCTCCTCGCGGTTGGCCGGATCGAGGAACCAGCGGGTCCCGCGCACGTAGTCTTCCAGCCAGTCAACCAGCACCTGACGATGCTGCGCCACGTACTCGCGTCTGGCCACATAGAGCAGAAACTGGGTTGTTCCTAGTCCGTCGCGCTGGTAGAAGAGAGGCCGGATGCCGCCTTTTCTCTGAGCCGCCGCCCAGAAGGGGGCAACAAACGTTGCCACGTCGGTTTTTCTCTGGCGCAGCATCGCCTCCATGGCACCGAACTGCGCCTCGATGAACGTGACGTCCAGCCCGGGTTTGAGGCCATGCTGCAACAGCACGATGCGCGCCGCCATGTCGACGGCTCCCCCCTTGGCGTTGATTGCCAGTACCTTGCCCTTGAGGTCTGGAATCGTCTGGATAGGCGAGTCGGCCAGTACCCCGTAAACGGTTGAAAAACTGGGCCCGTCGCGGGCGATATCGGCCAGCGCCACGAGGTCTTGGCGTGCATTGACGATACCGGCGGCAAAGGTGGAAAACGCCAAGGCAGCAATCTCAAGCTCCCCAGCCACCAGCGCCGTGAGCTGCGGGGCGCTGCCGCGGAAGTGAATGAACTCCACCGTGTAACTTTTTCCTTTGTGTACGGTCAGCTTGTCGTTGGCAAAAATGAGCGGACCGAGCTGGATCGGCACCACGACGTAGCCGACCCGAAGCTTTGGCTGGGCCAGCGCCGGCAAAGCGGCCATCAGGCCCGCCACCGCAAGCACCGCCACCGTGAGGCTTCGCAGTCCGTGCATGGGAGGCTCCCCTTGAGTTAGGTGTCATGGGCAGTATACGCGCTGGGGCCGGCATACACAAGGCAGGGGGCTACACCATGACCGTCTCCTCTGGATGCCAGGCCAGCAGCCGGCGGCGGGCCATGGCCAGCCCTTCGGTTAGCACGTAGCCTATCAGCGCGGTTAGAAAGATCCCGAGAAACACCTTATCAGATTCGGCAAACCGCGAAGCGTAAATCATGTAGCCGCCAAGTCCTCGCCCGCCGGTGATCATTTCGGTGACGATGGAGACGATGAGGCACATGGGCAGGGCAATCTGCAAGCCGGTCAAAATGGCGGGTAGTGCCGCCGGAATCACGATTTTCCAGAACAGGGCCCGGCGGTGCGTACCCAGGCTTTGCGCCGACCACAGCAGGTACTTGTCGATATGCCGCGTGCCAAGATGGGTGGCACTGATCACCGTCACCACGGCGGCCACCGTGGTCATGACGATTTTGGAGAGGTCGAACACGCCAAACCACAAAACGAAGATCGGCATCAGGGCAATTTTGGGAATGGGAAACGCAAAGGAAACGACCGGTTCCCCAAACCAGCGCAGCGGCGCAGAGAGCGACATGGAGACGCCTATCGCGATGCCGATGGCTCCAGCCAAGACAAAGGCGGCCAGCGTCCGGTAAAGGGTCAGGGCAGTGAAGGCCACCAGCTCACCAGACCAGAGCTCGCCTGCCCCGCGACGCAGCACCTCGCTGAGCGCGGGCAAGAGAAACGGGTCGACGAGGCGCGCACGGCACACACCCTCCCAGAGCGCAAACAGGGCGATGACGGAGGCCCAGCGTTTGAGCACGCCGAGCCCGAGAGCACGGCGGAGAACAGGGGTGGCGTGCATCACGGCTCCTGCCAGCGCAGCGCGCGCGCCATGAGCCGGACAAAGAGGCGATCGGCGGCAAACCCGATCAGAGCGACGACGAGGATGGCGGCGAACATGGCGGCGTAGTCTCCCATTTCTCCCACACTTTGAATGAGAAAGCCAAGTCCCGCGCGGGCGATCAGGAATTCGGAGCTGACCAGCAGGGTAAACGACAGGGCCAGGCCAATGCGCAGGCCGCTCAGGAGGTCAGGCAGCGTGGCGGGGAAGTACACCTTCCACAGCAGGCGGTAAGGGCGGGTGCCCAGACTCTGCGCCGACCACACGAGCCAGCGAGGAATCCCACGGCTGCCGTTGTAAACGCTGAGGACAACCGGCAGGAGGCAGCCGAGAAAAATAGCAAAGATCTTCGAGTTGTGGCCGATCCCAAACCATAAAATGAGCAGTGGGATGAGCGCCGATTTGGGCAGCGGGTAAAGGAGTTTGAGCAGCGGCTCAAAGACAAGCCGGACCCCTTCGAGGCGCGCCATGCCGATGCCCAAGGCAGTCCCTATCACCGCGGCGAGCATGAATCCGGCCAGCTGGCGGTACATCGACACGCCAACGTGACGCAGCAGCTCGCCGCCGCGCAGCAGCCGCCACAGCCCCTCGAACACTGCCAGAGGCGCAGGCACCATCTCCGCAGGCGCCAGGCCGGCCGTCACCGCCGCCTGCCATGCCACCAGACTGAGGAAAAGCGGCAGGTAAAAACGGATCGTGGTCACGGCGCCTGCTCCCGCCTGTCCCCCGGCACAACGGCCTTTAAGACCTCCTCACGCAGGGTGGCCCAGATGTCCTCGGCCAAGGCATCCACCGCCAGCCGCGGCGCATCCGCAGGCAAATCGGTATCGACGATTTCTTTGATCCGGCCGGGGCGGGCCGTCATCACCACCACTCGCTGGGAGAGGAAGACCGCCTCACGCACGTCGTGCGTGACAAAGAGCACGGTTTTGCGAGCCTGGCGCCAGATCTCCTTGAGCTCCTCTTGCAGGATCAGCCGCGTTTGAGCGTCCAGGGCTCCGAAAGGCTCGTCCATGAGCAGGATTTGCGGGTCGCAAGCCAGCATGCGCGCCAGGGCGACGCGCTGCTGCATGCCCCCCGAAAGGCGATGCGGATAGACCTCCTCAAAGCCGGTCAGCTTGACCATATCGATGAAGTGCTGGGCAACCTTTCGCCTTTCCCTACGAGGTATGCCCTTTTCGGCCAGGCCGTACTCGACGTTGCCGCGCACCGTAAGCCACGGAAACAGGGCAAAGTTCTGGAAGACGATGCCGCGGTCCGGGCCTGGCCCGGTGACGGGACGGCCATCGATGCGAATCTCGCCGGTGCTGGGAGAGATAAAGCCGCCGACGAGGTGCAGCAACGTGCTTTTTCCACAGCCGCTTGGCCCCACAAGGCTCACGAACTGATCGTGCTCGACGGTGAGGTCGACGCCATCGAGCGCGACAATCGGGGGAGCCGCCGGCTGCTCGTAGACCTTCGTGATGCCAACGATCTCGATGTGGGGCACGGATCCTAAAGCTCCCGCTCGCCGAGCCCAATCTTGGCGTAGATCTCGCGAATATGGCGCTTCACATCCTCAGGGGTGGTATCGTGTTGGGGCCGGTGTGCCCACCCCACGGCCTCACGCGCGTGGCGGGCCAGGATTTCGTCCTGATCCGAAGTACCGCCGCTGATGCCGTATGCCCCCACCAGCTCATCCCCTTTGAAGATAGGGGCACACCCTCCGGAAGCAACGATGCGGCCGTTGGTAAAGACAGCAGCATTGACCAGCATCTGCGGGTTGCGTTCTTTGAACCACTGCTGGATCACCAGCCCATCGGGAAAGCGCGGGCTCAGCGCCCGGAAAGCCACGGCGGTATAGGCCTTTGCCCACGCGATGTCCGTGCTGATGAACCCGGCGTCGTCCATGCGCTCAAGGACGATCAGGTGCCCTCCGCTGTCCACCACCGCCACCGAGACCGGAACGCCCATGGCTTCGGCCTTTTCAACCACGGCATCGATGAAAGCGCGGCACTCCTTTGCGGTCAGCTTTGCCATCCCTTCCTCCCTGTGCTGCTCGCTGACAGAGCCTTGCCAGGCAATAGCGACCAGGACCTAAGCCGCCTTGCCTTCCCGGCCGCAAGGCATTCACGCCTCGGCGGCAGGTTAGGGGCTTTGGCGCCTGCGTCGCCTCTAATACGCTACTGCTTCGGACTTGCTATCGACGGATATGACCAGAACTCTATTTTTGCCTTGCGTACACCCAGACGGCGTCCCGGCTGGCCTCCCGGTAAAACCGGCTTCCCTGCGCGGCCAGGGCTTGCCACTCGTCCGGCGTGTATACCCACACATCGGCCGGAACGGGCAGCTCCATGGTGTCCCAGGCCGATGCGCGTTCAGCAAAGGGCCGCGCGCTCCGCTCCACCAGGATAAGCAGGTCGAGGTCACTCCCCACACCCCAGTCTCCCCGGACGTAGGAGCCGAGATAGCCGATGCGAATGACCTCCGGGCGTTGCTGCGCCACTTTTTGCGCCCGGCTGCGTACAGCCCGGTCCACTTCCTCAGCTTTGGGCCATGTGAAGACGGACGAACGCAAGGATCGCACGGGCATAGCGAATAGCTTCTTCACTCTGAAGAAGGCCATAATGTTCGAAGGGAGCTCCTTCAGGATGGCTATTGGGATAACGAGTCGGGAAGTTGTCCAGTACCTGCGCCTGTTCGATCAGTTCTGTTGGCACTGCGACGTGTTCTGGCAGCTCGCGGAGCAGCCGTGCCACCATTTGTCCCCAGGCTTCCTGCCCCAGGCGAAGGTGAAGGGCTTTGACAGCCTTCTCAGCCGCTTGTTGGGCAGCGAAGCAAGCCCACTCGTGGCGCCCAGCGTGACGGGAGTCTTCCGCTTGCTCCAAGTCACGCACGGCTTGCTGGAACCAGTCTCGTGCACGGTTGGGCATGAGCATGAACCTCTTGACACCCTGCCATCGCGTGCCAGCACGTGCCGGCGGGCAAGTTGTGGTGTGGAGCAGGCCTGCACTACGCCCCGCGGCTCCAGGTGCAGACACCCCATGCCGCCGCAGGGTTCTACGAGCACTTCAGGAGTGGACCAAGCATGGACCACGCCGGCGCTTTCGCCCTTGCCAATTCCCACAGCTCGTTGATTTTCAAGCACCCCCTGCAGGATTCGAACCTGCGACCCTCGGATTAGAAGTCCGATGCTCTGTCCCGCTGAGCTAAGGGGGCAAGGCGGCACCGCCAGCGTCTGCAGCGAGCTGGCATCCCGGGCAGCCCCGATCTTTTACGGGCGACCCAGGCACACCTCACTCGCCTTAGATGCTATGCCGCCGTCGCCATGCCGTCAAGACAGCCTCGCCAGGCAGGAGCCTACGTGGTGCCGCGCAGCCGCGGATCAAGGACGTCGCGTAGCGCGTCGCCAAAGATGTTGAACGCAAACACGGCGAGGCTGATCGCCAGGCCGGGGAAAATTGCCATCCAGGGCGCGCTTTCAGCATACTGCTCTGCGCCGCCACGCAGCATGAGCCCCCAGGCGGGCACCGGCTCTTGCACCCCTAGGCCCAGGAAGGAGAGAGAAGCCTCCAGCAAAATGGCCTGCCCCTGGAAGGCGGTGAGCATGATCAGGTACGGCGCCACCACGTTGGGCAGCATGTGGCGCAGGATGATGCGCCAGTGGCTAAAGCCACAGGCGCGGGCCGCATCCACATAAGGAATAGCACGAATGGCCAGGGCGCTGGAGCGCACCACGCGCGCACAGCGCGGAATCAGGGGGATGGTGATGGCCAAAATGACGTTGCCCACCCCGGTACCAAACACCGCTACCACCGCCAGCGCCAGAATGATCAAGGGGAAAGAGAGAAACACGTCGAGCACGCGCTGCACCAGCAAATCGGTGGTGCCGCCAAAATAGGCGCTGGCCACGCCAATGATAAGCCCTAGCGTTGCCCCTAGAAAAGCCGATACAAAACCCACCAGCAACGCGGTGCGCGAGCCGTAAATAAGGCGCGAGAGAATATCGCGCCCAAAGTCGTCGGTGCCCAGCCAGTGGTGATAGCTGGGCGGCGAGAACATGTTGAGGTAATCGGTGTCCAGAGGATCGTATGGCGCCAGGACATCGGCAAAGACCGCCACCAGAATCATGAACAAGACGATCGCCGCGCCGCCCGTGCCCAGCGGCTTTTGGCGCACAAAACGCCCCACCGCCCGCCACCACCGGGCACGCGGCGGGACCTCTAATGGAGAAGGCGGCGGGGCAACCACTGTCTCACGTGTGGCCATAGTCAACCACCTATTGATAGCGAATGCGCGGATCGAGCCACGCGTAAAGCACGTCCACCACCAAGTTAGTGAAGGCAAAAACAAAAGCCACCAGCAGCACCAGCCCCTGCACCAGGGTGTAGTCGTGGTGGCCCACGGCGTCGACAAAGAGCTTGCCCAGGCCGTTGAGGTTGAAGACTTGCTCGGTAACCACCAGGCCCCCGATGAGAAAGGCAAACTCCAGTCCGGTGACGGTGAGCACCGGCAGCATGGCGTTTTTCAGGGCATGGCGCACGAGAATGAGCCGCTCCCACAGCCCTTTGGCCCGCGCCGTGCGAATGTAGTCCTCACGCAGCACTTCCAGCACCGAAGAGCGCGTCATGCGCATGACCACTGCCGAGTAGCGATACCCGGTGGCCAATGCCGGCCAGGTCAGCTGCGACAGGTTCGCCACCGGGTCTACCCAAATGGGCGTGTACACCATGGGCGGCGCCCAGCGGAAAAAAATGAGAAACGTGAGGAGAATGAGAATCCCCAGCCAGAACGAGGGCGTGGCCAGCCCGGCAATGGAAAAGACGCGCACCGCGTAGTCGACCCAGGTATCCTGCTTGAGCGCCGCCAGGGTTCCCAAGGGAATGGCCAGGATGACCGCCACCAAGGTGGCCATGATGGCAATCTGCAGCGACAGCTGGAAGCGGATACCGATCTCATAGGTAATGGCGCGCCCGGTCCACATCGACTGGCCCAGGTCGAAGCGGGCAACGCCCCACAACCAGTCGAGGAACTGCCGCCACAGCGGCTTGTCCAGCCCCAGGCGCGCCCGTTCCTTGTTAATCGTCTCTTGCGACACATACGCCCCCTCCGAGGCGAGCCGGATCTCCACGATGTCGCCAGGGAGGAGGCGCATGAGCACGAAGATGAGGATCGCCACCCCTAGCAGGGTGGGAATCATCAACAACAGCCGCCGGATGATGTAGCGGTGCATCGGTCTTCCTCAGCCCTTCAGGAACGGCGATCTCACCTCCGAGTTACTCCGGGGCCAGCCACACGGTGGCCAAGTCCTGGTTGAGGTAGTGGCTGGGGCTGATCTTCCACCCCCGCATGCGCGCATTGTGCGGCACAATGCGGTGCCACCACAGGGTAATCAGGTAGTGCGCCTGCTCGTCTAGCACCCGCTTCTCAAACTGCCGCAGCAACGCCTTGAGCTTCTCGGTATTCGTCTCACGCAAAATCTGCGCGTGCAGCGCGTCCAGCTCCCGGTCCTCATACTCGGCGTGGTTCAGCGACGAGACGTCCTGGGAGAGGAACTTGGTGATGTCGAGAATCGGGTTCACCACCGACTGGCAGTTGAAGTCCATGCTCACTTCGTACTGCTGCTGCCGGCTGCGCAGGGTGGCGTAGAACTGCGCCGTGGGCTGCACCCAGTGCTCGGCTTCTAGACCAATCTGCCGCCACTGGTCAATCAGCCAGATGCCCAGCACCTTGTAGGGCTGCTCCACCCCCCGGTTGTGAAAGCGAAACTTGAACCCCTCCGGCACTCCCGCCTCGCGCAGCAGCCGCCGCGCCTCACGCCGCGACTTCTCTATATCGGGCCAAAAGCCCGCGATCTGCTGCAACTCCTCCCGCGACGCTGCTAGCGGATGGTGCGGAAACACCAATCCCCCCACCGTCTTAACGATGGCGATCTTGGAAATCGTCTCCGCTGCCCCCCAGCGGTCCAAGGCCAGCGTCAAGGCCCGCCGCACCCGCGGATCATCAAAAGGCTTCACTTTGTGGTTGGGCACTACATAGAGGGCGCAGTTCCAGGCGCTTTCCTGCACCACGATCTGGTCGCCCATGGCCCGCACCAAGTCGTCGCGAATCTTGGGCGGAAACGAGCGAAAGTTGACCATCGCCCGCCCGCCGCGAATGGCTGCCACCTGCGGGGCTTCCTTGGCAATAAAAATCGCCCGGAAGCCATCGAGGTAAGGCAGTCCGGGGATGAAGTAGTCGGGGTTGCGCACCCCGGCCACGTGCGAGCCGGCCACGTACTCCTGGAACTTGAAGGGCCCGGTGCCCAGCACGTTTTTTTCGTACCAGTGCATGTCTTTTTCGAGAATGTCGGCTTTGTAAATCCAGTTAAACGGATTGGCCAGGGCCGGCAAAAAAGCGGCGGTGGGAAACTTGAGGCGAAAGACCACGGTGAAGTCGTCCGGGGCTTCCACCGCCTCGACCATCGTGTACATGCCCTTGCGGGCACTGGCCACTCCGGGCGGCGGGAAGATGATTTTGTCAAACGTGGCCTTGACGTCGCGCGAGGTCATGAGGCTGCCGTCGTGAAACTTGACATTGCGGCGCAGCTTGAAGGTGTAAACGCGGCCGTCGGGGCTCACCGTCCAGCTTTCGGCCACGTCGCCCACAAAGTCGGTGGGATCGGCAGGATTTTCGGGGTTGACTTTGATCAGCACGCTATAGAAGGGGGCCAGTGGCTGGACGACGGCGAAAGTGGTCTCGCGGTGGCCGTCCATGCTGGGGAAGCCGGAAGCCGAGACGATGTAGGTGAGGATGCCGCCGTGGCGGGGCTGTTCGGCAGCCCAGGCGGCTGTCGCCAGCCCGAGAACCAGCACCACCACGCCCGCTACCAGCCAGCGGCTGCGTACCAAGCGAAGTCGTTGCATAGCCAACCTCCTACCTAATGGACTTTTTCCCGTATCTGGCAGGGCATTATCTTGCACCGCTGCCGCTTCTGTCAAGCGGCTTCCACGCTACTCTCCTACCCGCAGGCACGCCACCCAGTGGTCGGGCATCACCTCGCGCAGCGGCGGCACTTCGGCTTTGCAGGGCCTCAACGGCCATGGGACACCGGGGATGGAAGACGCATCCCGAGGGCGGGTTGAGCGGGCTGGGTACCTCCCCATGCAAGATAATGGGCTTGCGCCGTGCTTCCACCGCGGGGTCGGGAATGGGCACCGCCGAGAGCAGCGCCTGTGTATAGGGGTGCAGCGGGTTGTCGTAGAGCGCTTTCCAGTCTGCCACCTCGGCGACTTTGCCCAAGTACATCACCACCACGCGATCGCTGATGTGGCGTACCACGGAAAGATCATGCGCAATAAAGAGGTATGTCAGGCCGAACTGCGCCTGCAGCTCCTCGAGCAAGTTGATGATCTGGGCCTGAATAGAGACATCGAGGGCCGAGACCGGCTCATCGCAGACGATAAAGCTGGGGCGCAGGGCCAAGGCGCGCGCAATGCCCACGCGCTGGCGCTGCCCGCCGCTGAGCTCGTGAGGATAGCGGTCGGCCATGGAAGGACGCAGTCCCACCACGGTCAGCAACTCGGCCACCAGCTCGCGGCACTCCTGCCGGCTGGTGACGATGCCGTGCACGCGGGCCGGCTCGCCGATGATGGTGCCGATGGTCATGCGGGGGTTAAGGGAGCTATAAGGGTCCTGGAAAATCACCTGGATGCGCCGGCGCAGGGGTTTGAGCTCGGCCTCGCTCAGCGCCGTCAGGTCCTGGCCTTCAAAGAGGATCTGGCCCGCCGTGGGGGTCTCCAGCCGCAGAATGCAGCGCCCCAGGGTGGTCTTGCCACAGCCCGACTCCCCCACCAGGGCCCAGGGTCTCGCCGCGGCGGATGGCAAAGCTGACGTCGTCCACCGCCTTGACCAGCCCCACCACGCGCTGCCAGACGATGCCCGAAGTGACCGGGAAGTACTTCTTCAGGTGGCGCACCTCCAGGATGTAGTCGTTGGCCGTGGCCCCCGAGCCCTGGAATCCCTGCTCTTCACCGCGGCTTAACGCTTCTGCCATTTACGCCTTCTCCTTTGCCTCCTCTGCCAGCTTGTCCGCCACCCAGCAAGCAGCCAGGTGGCCGTCTCCCACCGGCACCAGGGGTGGCACTTCCTGGTGGCAGGGCGCGACGGCAAAGCGGCACCGCGGGACAAAGCTGCACCCGGGGGGCAGGTTGACCAGGTCGGGCGGCTGGCCTTCGATGGGGTCGAGCTTGTCTTTCTTGGGCTGGTCCAGCCGCGGCACCGAGCGCAGCAGCCCCAGGGTGTAAGGATGGCGCGGGTGGTAGTAAATGTCCCACGCCGGGCCGCGCTCGACCACTTTGCCGGCGTACATGACGTTGACCCGGTCGGCATAGCGGGCCACCACGCCCAGATTGTGGGTGATGAGCACGATGGCCACCCCGAAGCGCTGGCTGAGCTCTTTGAGCAGCTCCAGGATCTGCGCCTGAATGGTCACGTCGAGGGCGGTGGTGGGCTCGTCGGCCAAAATGAGCTTGGGCTGGCAAATGAGCGCCATGGCAATCATCACCCGCTGCCGCATGCCGCCGCTGAACTGGTGCGGGTACTGCCCCAGGCGGCGCTCGGCGTCGGGAATGCCCACGTCGCGAAGCACCTCAATAGCCCGCCGCGTTGCCTCTTCCTTGCTCACCTGGCGGTGCACTTCCAGGGTTTCGGTAAGCTGCCGGCCGATGGTCAGCACCGGGTTGAGAGAGGTCATCGGCTCCTGAAAAATCATGGCGATCTCTTTGCCCCGGATCTGGCGCATCTGCTCGCGGTCTAGCGCCAGGAGGTTCTGCCCCTGAAAGAGGATTTCCCCCCGCACGATGCGCCCCGGCGGGGTAGGAATGAGCCCCATGATGGAGAGGGCGCTGACCGACTTGCCACAGCCGCTTTCCCCGACCAACGCAACGATCTCGCCTTCTTCCACATCATAGGAGACCCCGTCGACGGCTTTGACCACCCCTTCCGGGGTGTAAAAGTACGTCGTCAGGTCTCGCACCGCTAACAGCGTCGCCATGCCGGCTCCCTTGTCATGCCATCACGCGCAGCCGCTTCGCTGGCCGTCGCCGGGCGGCCACTTCTATGCGGCTCACTTATTCTACCTACACAAGGGCTTTCTATTTAGCCACAAAATTCCGCCGCTGTCAAACCCTCTGCCCTATACCACACCCTGGGCGCGCAGGCGCGCGACGTCGGCCTCGCTCAAGCCCAGCTCGGCGAGGATCTCGTCGGTGTGCTCTCCTGGCAGCGGCGGGGGGCGGCGCACTGTGGCTCGGCCGGTGGAAAACTCCAGGGGAAAGCGCAGCAGCCGCACGCGGCCGGCCACCGGGTGGTCAAACGCCTCAACCAGCTCGGCGGTTGGGATGGCCGGATCGGCGAAGATCTCTCCGGGGGGCCAGGACAGGCGCCGCCCAGACCCCCTGGGGCAGCAGCACCTCGAGCCACTCGGCGGTGGTGCGGGTGCGCAGGACCGGCTCCAGCAGCCGCGCGATGGCCTCGCGGTCGGCAAAGTTGTATGGGACCCGCGCGTAGGGCTCGAGCTCGGGAAGGTTGAGGGCCGCTTGTAGCTGCGGCAGCGGGGTCATCGACAGCACCAGGTATCCGTCTTTGGTGGCATAGACCCCGTAGGGGGCAGGATGGAACATGCTCGCCAGGCTGGTCGGGCTCTTGCGCATTTGCGCGCCGTTGAGCAGGTAAGAGAGGAGCTCGTACTGCAGGTTGAGCGCCGCGCGCAGCATGCTCACTTCGATGTGCAGGCCGCGGCCGGTGCGCTGCCGCTCCAGCAGCCCAGCCAGCACCCCCAGGGCCAGTAAGGTCGCCCCGTGCTGGTCGACCACCGGCGTCCCCACCGGTGTCGGTGGCTGCCCGGCGCGCCCGGAGATGCTCGCCAGCCCAGAGAGCGCCTGCAGCAGGAGGTCCTGGCCAGGGCGGTCGCGGTAGGGCCCCTGCATGCCGTAGCCGGAAGCCGAAACGTAGATCAGCCGTGGGTTGAGCGGCCGCACCGCGTCGTAGTCCAGCCCCAGGCGCTGCATCACCCCGGGACGGAAGTTCTGCACCAGCACGTCCGCCTGGGCCACCAGGCGCCGGGCGATTTCCTGCCCTTCGGGGTGCTTGAGGTCCAGGGTCAGGCTGCGCTGGTTGCGGTGGGCGCACAGAAAGAAAACGCTCATGCCGTTGAGAAAGAGGTCGCACCCCGACCAGTGGCGCTCCCAGAGCCGGCCGCCGGGCGGCTCGATTTTGATCACCTCGGCGCCCAGGTCGGCCAGGTACTGCACCCCAGAGGGGCCCAGCAGGAACTGGGTAAAGCTGAGCACTCGCACCCCGGCCAGCACCTGTAAGGGCGGTGGGGGTGTGGCCTGCGCTTCGCCGTCCATTTTCGCTCTCTCCCCGTCGCGTTTTCTCTGTTCGCGCCGCAGGGGTCTTAAACGTAGTGGCGCAAGAAGCCCTCGATCATGGCGTTGACTTGCTCGGGCACCTCGAGCTGGTTGAAGTGCCCGGCCCCCACCGTCCAGCCCTGCACCACTCCCGGGAGCCACTCCGCCATCTGGTGCGGCGGGTTAAGAGGGGGCGTGGCGGCCAGGTGCAGGGCCGGCACCCGGCACCGCGCCGCCGCTGCTACTCCGTCGAAGGCCAGAATGCCCCGCATGGCGCTGGCAGCCACGTGCGGCGGCGCCGCCAGCATGACGGCCAGCACGTCTTCCACCAGCTTGCGGTCGGAGGTGGGCAAGAAGAGGCGCTCGGTGATGAACTGCCGGCGGGGCTCCTGATTGCCGGCTTCGATGGCGGCGATCATCGTCTCGGCAGCCTGGCGCAGCTCGGGCGGACGCACAAAAGGGGCCGGGTCGACCATGACGATGGCGGCCACGCAGTCGGGATGGGCGGCGGCCAGCTGCAACACGGTGATGCCGCCCATGCTGTGACCCACGGCAATCACTTTGCCGAGCCCCAGCTGGCCGATGAGGTAAGCGAGGTCGTCGGCATAGGTGGCAATCGAATACTCGCCCTGGGGCTTGTCGCTGTCGCCATGGCCGCGCAAGTCCACCGACACCACCCGGTGGCGCCGCGCAAAGTACTCGGCCTGCGGGGCAAAGAAAGAGCGGTTGCACGTCCAGCCGTGGACGAAGACAAACGCCGGCTTGCCCGCGCCGCGGTCTTCGTAGGCCAGCCGCACCCCCTTGTGGACCAGGGGTCGGCATGTTGAGCCTCCTTATCTCCTAACGTAGCGCCTTTTAGCCACCCGTGGTGAACCCGAGCCGGAGGGTTGCCCTTCTCGCGGCTTCTCCCCGCATACTATGCCAGGGAAAGCGCCGTGGGGCAAGCTGCCGCCTGCGGCGCTCAACGCACACCGCTTGCGTGCTCCGGCGCCACTGCCCAGCACGCCCTCCTTACTCATGTGCCGGCTGCACTTTTGGCGTGTGTCGCGTATGTAGTCACATAAGGAGGGGTTATGGAGGAGATTGGAATTCGGGAGCTGAAGCAACGCACCAGCGAGGTGTTACGCCGCGTCCGCGAGGGCGAGGTCATTTCTATCACCTATCGGAGCCGCGTCATCGCACGGCTGGTGCCCGTGGCGGAGACGGAGGGAGTGCGGGCTGAGGCCTTCAGGGTCTGGGCCGACATGGAGGCACTGGCCCAGGAGATTGGCGCCTGCTGGCCCGCCGGCCTTTCTGCCGTTGAGGCTGTCCGAGAGCAGCGGCGGGAGCTGTAGGGTGTACGTGGTGGACGCCAGCGTGTGGGTGGTGCGGTTCGTTCCTACCGACGCTCACCACCAGGCAAGTCATGCCTGGCTCAGAGAGCGCGTGGAAGAAGGAGAGGCTCTCGCTAGCCCCGCCCTACTTCTTCCCGAGCTGGCAGGGGGCCGTGGCCCGCCGGACGGGATCGTCAGCCCTGGCCACCCGCGTGGTAGCCCTGCTCCAGCGGCTACCCAACGTCCCGCTGGTGCCCGTGGACCGGTCGCTGGCCCAGCGCAGTGCCAGCCTGGCAGCCCAGCTCCACTTGAGGGGCGCTGATGCCGTCTATGCGGCCTTGGCCCAGCGGCTGGGCCTCCCCCGGCTTGACCCTTCCTTCTGTCCATGGCATCCTCTGCGTTGCATCAATTCATGGCAGTATTGTCGTTTCCAAGTGTTGCGTGCGGCACTGGATGTCAGGCCGGAAATAAGGTCGCCCGCGCTGGCGGCGGGGCGACCCTGCGAGAGGAAGGAGCCGATCGGATGCCAAAGCGTGGCGAGCCAGCGCTTCCTCCTGCCGATCTGGAAGAACTGATCTGCAAGGTTGTCGCCGCAGGGCCTGAGCCTCTCACCCTGTCCAAGATCCGGCGCGCCCTTCCCCCCTGGCCTGCGGCTCTCGCCGGAGTGGCTCAACGAGCGGCTTGCGCTCCTGGTTCGGCAGGGCCGCCTTTTCAAGTGGCCGCTTCGTCCCCCAGGATACGCGTCCCGTCGCTTTACGCTCTTTGTCCAAGAGCGGGTCGTGCAGCTCCTGGAGCGGCACGGCCCGCTCACCAAGGCCGCCCTGAAGAAGAAGCTGCCGCGGGCTGCCCAATCCTTGGTGGACAGGACGCTGGACGAACTCTGCCAAGCAGGCCGCGTCTGGAAGCACCCAAGGCGCGGCCGCCGGGAACCCTATGGCCTCGCCCCTCCCGAGCTGCAGGAGTACCTCCGACCGGCGGTGGAGAATCTGGTAGGCGCCTTCCAGAAGCAGGGCTTTGCTCCCGGAAGCATCTGGGCAGCGCTGCGGGCTTTTCTCTGGGAGGCCGGGAAGCAAGCGATCCGTGATGCCATGCTCCACCTCAACCCCCACGCCGTCCGCGGGGCTCTGGTCTACCTTCCCGACCTCCGGAAGGCGGTTCGCTCTTACTTTTCCGACACGCTCTCCTTTAACCAGGCGGTTCTCCGCTTGGCCGAGCAAGGCAAGGTGCAGCTCCAGTCCCACGACCGACCGGCTCAGCTGACGCCGGAGGAGCGGAAGAGGATGGTTCCAAATCGATGGGGGAGCTACTTCATGGCCATCGGCTTGCGGCTGGAGTGAGCTATGGAGCCAGAGCTGGAACCCTTGCTCAGCACGGTTCCCAATCCCTTTGAGGGGGACCGAGTCGATTCCGCCTGGGACAAAGTCCCGGTGGACGTCGAAACGATCAACCGGAGGGGCCTTCGAGGCGTGTCTGGAGACCGTCCGGAAGGTTCGGGAGGAGGGTGAGTCCCGGGGGCTGATGCTTCACGGCGAGCCCGGTTCGGGGAAAACCCATCTGCTGCAGCGACTGCGGCGCCGGGTGCAGCAAGACGCCGAGGGGTGGTTTATCTACGTGCCGCCCCCTACCCATCCTGATCGCTTCTTCCGCCACCTCCTGAGTCGCCTGGTGGAGGACCTCGCCCGTAGCACCCCCGGCCAAGACGACCTGAGCCAGGTGGAACTGGTGGTGGGCCGGCAGCTCCTGGGACGCGCTGACGCCTCGCTCAGTGAGGTCACGGCCTGGTGGCAGCGGCTCCGGACCGAGCATCCGCCCGGGGCCTGCCCTGCTGGCCTGGCTCGCAGAACCTTTGACAAGGCTGGTGTTCCGCCTCTGGCTGGATCCCGAGGTGAGCACGGTGCTGCGGTATTACCTGGCCGGAGTCCATCGGCTCGAAGCCTACCAATGGCTACTTGGCCGAGCCGTGCGAGACGAAGCAGCGGAGCGGCTTGGCGCGGCCGGGACTCTTGACGACGAGGAGCGGGCCAAGCAGGCGATCGTTACCTTCTCCCGGCTGGCTGCCCACCCCTTTGCCATCGTCCTGGCCTTTGACCAGATGGAGGGACTCCAGATCGACCCGGCGGACCAATACGGGCTTTGGGTCTTTGCCAGCGGCATCGCTGACCACCTGTTCATCGAGCGTCGCAACTTAGCCGTTATCAGTTGCGTGCAGACGTCCTTTCTTCGGGTCCTGCGGGACTCAGTCCGCGCGGCCCCACTATCATCGGTTAGCCCAGGATGAGTCCACACTGGACCTGCTTAACCGCGAAACGGCCCTGGTGCTGGCCGCCAAGCGGCTGGAAGTCTCCGAAGCTCTCCAGCGGGCCAGGGCGCTCTGCCAGGACCCGGATCCCTTCTGGCCGCTGACGCGCCCCGAGATCGAGGCTGCCGTGCCGCCGGAAGGGATCTCTGCCCGCAAGTTCCTCTGGGCCTGCCGGGACCTGTTTGAAGCAAGGCGGCGGGTACTGATCCACCGCCCGCCGCTGCCACCGCCTCCCCTGCTTGATCTCGAAACAGTATGGGAGAGGGTCTTTGACGAGGAGCTCGAGCGCCCGCGGCCCAAGCTAGACGAGGGCGTCTATGCCGGGGGCTTGGCCCTTCTTCTCGAAGTAAGCCGACCAGCCGGGATGCGAGGAAAGCGCTCGCCGATGCGAGACGTGGATCTGCTAATGGTACGGGAGTCAGCAAATGGGGGGTGGCGGTCTGCCACGCCGAGCACATGACGAGCCTGGCCGCGCGCCTGCGGCGGTTGCTCGGGCTCGTCCAGCGGGGCCAGCTCCCCCGGCTGCTTCTTATCCGGGACCGGCGGCTGCGGGACATCCCGGCCACTGCCAAAGCGACGCGCCAGTATCTGAAGCAGCTGCAAGAGAGCGGGCAGCGGCTCCTTCGGCCTTCGGCCGAGGCCTATGCCGCCCTGGCCGCTGCCCGGCGGCTTCTCAACGAAGCCGAAGCAGGAGACCTGACGGTCGACGGCCGGGACGTTTCTCCCGGGGAACTGAAGGGCCCTGGCTGTGCCAGCACCTTCCTCGTCCCCTTCAGGACTTCCTCGCTGACGTGCTGGAAGGCTCTGCGGTGCCTCCGGAGGCGCTCGAGCGCCTCCGGGAGCACCTGGTGGGTCGCTGGCTGCTGCGCCTCACGGAGGTAGTCCAGGAGTTGGGCCTTGCGGAGGAGCAGGTGGCTTCTCTGGCAAGGCAGTATGCCCGAGAGGTTGGCTACCTGCCCGGGCCTCCGGCGGTGGTGTTTCTCCATCCTGAGGCAGTCGAGCGACCATAGGGGAGAAGCCATGCCTCGGACGCTCACGGTTTCCGAGATTCGCCAGCACCTGTACCAGACTGCCGGCTGCCCGGGCGGCCCCGGGCAGCCGTCCCTCCCGCTCCTGGGGCGCCTGTTCCACGAGACATTTGTGGCCCTCACCGGCCCGGATCCGGCGCAGAACCTCGTGCGTCCCCTTGAGCAAGCAGACGCCACTCTCGCCTCGTGGATAGGCCGTCTGGTCGATCACGCCTACCTGTGGCAGGTCGGCCCCGCAGCTGGGCCGCCACCAGGCCGAGCTCCAGCAGGCCACCAACGCGGTGCTTGCTTACTGGGAGGCGGTCCGCCAGCTGTGCCAGTGGGTGGCCGAAGTTCTGTGGGAGCAGCGCCGCCGCCAGCCTGGGGTCTCACTGGAAGCCCTCCGGCAGCGGATCTTTGTCGGCCACGAAGAGGAGCTGGAAGCCGAAATCACGGATCCCGCGTGGCAGGACACCGTCGTGGTGCGGGGACGGGCAGACCACTCCTGCGGCAGCCTGCCACCGGCGCGCTTTGCCTGGTCGAGCTCAAGCTGGGCCGCACGTCCCCAGAGGTCGATCTCTGCCAGTGCGGCCTCTACCACCTGCTGCTGCAGAGCGATCCCCGCTGGCGCCACGCCGGCGCGCCATCCCTCGCCCTGGTGGCGTTTGAGCCGGAGCGCCGGGAAGTGATTTTTGAGCCCGTCCGGCTGGCCGACATCCAGGCGCGGCTGAAGGCCTTGCTCGGGCGTCTCGCAGGCGTCATGGGTCCCGTCCCACCGCCCATTTTTCCGCCACGGTATATAGAACTCGCCCAGCGGGTGATAGCGGCCTTTGCCGAGTTCAAAGCCCCGCTGCGTCTCGACGGGGAGCCCCTGGTGGGGCCCACCTTCATCCGGTTCTTCGCCGTACCGGAGCGCGGGGTCAAGGTCTCACAGGTGCTCGAAGTGGCAAACAGTGTCTGGACCCGGCTCGAGACCGAGCAGCCCCCTCAGTTGTCCATTCAGCAGGGGCGGATCGCCATCGACGTCCAGCGGCCCGACCGCCAGCCTGTCCTCTGGCGAGATCTCAGGAAGAAGCTCCCTCCACCGGCAGCGACCGGGACCACCCGGTTTCCCGTTGGCGTGCGGGTGGACGGCTCCCTGCGCTGGGCCGATCTTGCTGAACCGGAGAACTGCCATATCCTGGTAGCAGGAACGACCGGAAGCGGCAAGAGCACCTGGCTCAGGGCCCTGATCGCGAGTCTGGTGGTGTCGAATCGTCCCGAGACCCTGCGCCTGCTCCTCATCGATCCAAAGCGGACGGCTTTTGGCCCCTGTGAAAACTCCCCTTTCCTGTGGCAGCCGATCGTCTATCCCGACGAGACTGACCTCCTCGACGTGCTGGATGCCCTGGTCGAAGAGATGGACGCGCGGTACCGGCGCCTCGTGGCCCTGCAAGTCGATGATCTGCGCGATTACAACGCCCGCGCGGCCCATCCGCTGCCCCGCCTCCTGTGCCTCTGTGATGAGTACGCCGACCTTGTGCTTGGGAACCGCCAAAGACGACAAGAGATCGAGGGCCCCGCCTCGCCCGCCTGGGAGCCAGGGGAAGGGCAGCCGGCCTCCATCTGGTCTTTGCCACCCAGCGCCCCAGTCGGGAGATCGTGAAGGGGGTCATCGATGCCAACCTGGTCGCCCGGGTCGCGCTGAAGGTGACCAAACCGCTCGAATCCCGGCTCATTCTGAACCATCCCGGCGCTGCCACCCTCCTCGGGCGCGGGGATTTGCTCTTCAGGGATCTGGGCGAGCCGGAGCGGCTGCAAGCCCCCTACGTCACCGATGCAGAGCTCCGCCAGCTCCTCGCTTAGCCGGCAGCCCTGGCCTCTGGGAGTCCACCGCCGCTGCAGGTGGGCGAGGCCACCCTTCATCGCGGCTCGGGATCAGGGCATGGGGTCAGGTCTTGAATCGTGAAGGTCGCCAGCAGCGTCCCCCTTGAGGGCCCAGGCGCGGCAGCCCGCGGCTGCGTCAGGAGAGCTGTCAGGTGCGGGGGTGGACAAAAGCCACCTTGGCGCCAGGACAGCAAGGCTCTGCGGCCTGGGTCTTGCGCCGCTGCGCCGCCACCTGGGCTTGCCGCAAGGCACGAGCCAGCGCGCACCTCCGCTCAAAGCTGACCAGCGAGGCCGCGGCGAGGCGCTGCAGGTCTAGGGGATGCAAGCTCTTATCGATCACCTGCTTGCTGCGCTGCCGCAGCGAGTTTACGATCTGGGCGTGGTCGTGCCTCCGCTTGCAGACAACGGTGCGCCTGTTGCCAACGGGAGACCTCATGGACCATCTCCCTACGATTTGAAGGCGCACCCCTGTGCCACGCAGGCGGCCTCGGCTAGCGCTGAGGCGGTGTGGGTGAACCCCTGGGCGATGGTCCGCTCGGGGCAAGTCACGATTCAAGACCTGACCCCGTCGCTCTCGTGCTATGGCCACGATGCATTTCATCTCTTGTTTGCAGTCGATCTTGAGGGAGATAATGTCAGAGTGGTCACGGCGTATCGTCCAAGCTTGAATGAGCGGGAAGAGGATCGCGTACTCCGCGGTGTGGACGAGATTCTCGCGGGCGTCGACCGCGCAGCAGAGCTGGAAATCATTCGCTTTGCGGCTTAACGCTGCGACTTCCAAAGCCTCGCCGCGGCCTCGCCGGCCATATGTAAGCAGATGCGCTGCCATGGCGCCACGGACGACACCATGGCAGAGGCAGCGGCTTACTGCTCGGAGGTGGTGACATGAACCGAAGTCGAGAAGGTCCCGTCAGCAGGCAATGCGGAATAGTGCGCATGCAGGCGCTTCGCTACCGGTGTTTGCAGTACATCGACCAGCCGCTCGCGCCGTTTCAGCTTCTGGTAGGGCCAAATGCGAGCGGCAAGTCCACCTTCCTCGATGTGGTGGCTTTCGTCGGCGACTTGCTCCGAACCGATCTTGATGCGGCGGTGCGCGGTGACCCCCGCACCGACGTGCCGCACCGCGGGCCCCGACCCGAAGCACCTCACGTGGCTGCGTGAAGGAGGCCGCTTTGAGGTTGCCCTCGAGCTCGCCGTTCCCCCCGCTCTTCGAGACCAAACAAAGAGCAGATACGACCGCGTCCGCTACGAGATCGCGATCCAAACTGACGATACCCCTCGTGTCGAGAGAGAGAACCTGTGGCTTATGAAGGCCGCATCCGAGACGCCCAGGCCTCCGCGGCAAGCCGCGCTTTTCCCCGCGCCGGCCGAGCCACCCGAGCACATCGTCAAGCCGCCACGCCGGCACGCGCCCGCCGGATGGAAGAAAATCGTCGTACGGGGCGAGCGCGCCGACTACATCTCGGAGACCACAGGCTGGAATGCGCCCTTTACGCTCCCCTCAGGAAAGGCCGCGCTCGCGAGCTTGCCGGAAGACCGCGAGCGCTTTCCCTGCGCCCTCTGGCTGCGCGACACGCTCCAGGGCCGGGGTGCGGCGGCTGGCGCTCTCGGCAGAAGCGATGCGGCGACCTGCCGCACCGACCCGCAAGGCGGGCTTCCTGCCGGACGGCTCGAACCTGCCGTACGTCATCGACCGCCTGAAGGCAGCCGACCCCGACCGCTACCGGCGCTGGATCGAACACGTGCGCGAGGCCCTGCCCGACGTGGTGAACATCGACACGGCCGAACGCGCCGAGGACCGGCACCGCTACTTGGTCATCCGCTACGAAAACGGGCTCGAGGCGCCCGCTTGGCTCGTCTCCGACGGCACGCTCCGCCTTCTAGCGCTCACGCTTTTGGCTTACAGCGGCGACGTCGAGGGCGGGATCTATCTCGTCGAGGAGCCCGAAAACGGCATCCATCCCCGTGCTGTGGAGACGGTCTATCAGGCGCTCTCGTCGGTTTACGGCGCGCAAGTGCTCCTGGCCACCCACTCGCCGGTGATCCTCGGCCTCGCACGCCCAGAGGACTTGCTCTGTTTTGCGCGCGGCAAGGAGGGAGCAACCGCGGTGGTCCGCGGCAGCGACCACCCGCGCCTCAAGGCGTGGCGGGGGACGCTTGACCTTGCAACGCTATTTGCGGCGGGAGTGCTCAGATGAGGGCCGAGCTGGTGGGCCTCGTGGCCGATAAGGACATCGAGGCTGCGCTTGATGCGCTGCTCGGCCGGCGCTACCGTGCTCTTGGCATCCGCGAGATCGCCTACCAGCTTTACCGGCATCCCCAGCACGACCCGGGCTGCCTGCACACGGGCGCGGAGCTGCTGGCCGGCCTCATCGGCGCGGCACAAGACGCACGGGGCCTGCTCGTCTTCGACCACGCCTTCGACGGCAACCCGCACGACACAGCCGCGGCCACCGAGGCTGCCGTGCGTGAAGAGCTCAAGAAGAAGGGGTTGGCAGGTCGTGCCGAGGTGGTAGTTATCGAGCCGGAGATTGAGACCTGGATCTTCAGTGGCTCGCCGCTCCTTGAGTTTCCAAGTCGGGGCGCCCGGATTTGAACCGGGGACCTTCGGTTCCCAAAACCGACGCGCTCGCCAGACTGCGCTACGCCCCGCCGTGCTGTAAGCTATCATAGGGTACCGCCGGCCTGCAACAGGGGTTTTACCCCGCCAGCCCCAGGGCAGCCCGCTGCACCGCCGTAAGCTGGGCAAGGCCGCGGCGGGCCAGAGATAGCATCTGCAAGAGCTGCGCTTCGTCAAAGGGGCGCTTTTCGGCCGTACCCTGGATCTCGACCAGCGCCCCACTACCCGTCATCACCACGTTCATGTCGACTTCTGCCGCCACGTCCTCGTCGTAGCTGAGATCAAGATAGATCTCGCCGGCAACGATGCCCACGCTCACCGCCGCCACGCTGTCGCGCAGGGGAAGCGCAGAGAGCAGGCCCTGCGTCACCAGGCGCTGCAAGGCCAAGTGCAGGGCCACGTAGGCGCCGGTAATGGCAGCCGTGCGCGTGCCGCCGTCGGCCTGCAGGACATCGCAGTCAAGGTAAATGGTGCGCTCGCCCAGCTGCGCCAGGTCGACAACAGCACGCAGCGAGCGGCCGATGAGGCGCTGAATTTCCTGCGTGCGGCCGCCTAGCCGCCCCCGCGTGGCTTCGCGCGCACTGCGCGTCGCTGTGGCCCGCGGCAGCATGGCGTACTCGGCCGTCACCCACCCCGAGCCGGTGTCGCGCAGAAACGGCGGCACCGTCTCTTCCACCGAGGCCGTGCACAGCACCCGCGTATCGCCCATGGCAATGAGGGCCGAGCCCTCGGCGTACTTGTTCACCCCTGGGGTGATGGTCACCGGCCGCAGCTCGTCATGCCGCCGTCCGTCTGCACGCATGGGTTTTCCTCCACGCCTGCCCGCATTGACGGCCCACCCGGGCAGTGGTAGACTCCTGCCGCAACCGCAACCCGCAACCAGGAGAGCTGATGCCCGTGGCGACCCATCCCGTGATTGCCGCCGCCTTGCAGCAAGGCCGTACCCTCCTTAGCGAACTCGAAGCCAAGCAGGTCCTGCACGACCTCGGCATTGCCACCACGCTGCCGCAGCTGGCCACCTCGGCCGAAGAAGCGGTGCGGCTGGCCGAGGCCATCGGCTACCCCGTGGTGCTGAAAGTCTCCTCCCCCGATGTCGTCCACAAGTCCGACGTGGGCGGCGTGCGCCTGCAGCTGCGCAACGGGGCCGAGGTACAGCAAGCCTTTCAGGACATCTGCCATCAAGTGTCACAGCGCCTGCCGGCGGCCCGGCTCGAGGGGGTGACCGTGCAGCGCATGGCCCCTCCCGGGGTGGAAGTGATCGTCGGCATGACCACCGACGCCACCTTTGGCCCGGTGCTCATGTTTGGCCTGGGCGGCGTGCTGGTGGAACTCCTGCAGGACGTGGCTTTCCGCATCGTTCCCCTTACGCCCCGAGACGCCGCCGAGATGCTTCGCGAGATCAAAGGCTTTCCCCTCCTGCAGGGCTACCGCGGCACCCCGCCGGCCGACCTGGCGGCGCTGGAAAGCCTCCTGCTCACCCTGTCGGACTTCGTGCAGCGCACCCCGCAGGTGCGGGAAATCGACCTCAACCCTGTCTACGCCTACCCCCAGGGGGCCCTGGCGGTTGACGCCCGCATGGTGCTGGCCGCTTCCCCCTCACCTTAGGCGCGCTCGAGGCTGTGCCAGGCCTCTTCGATCGCCCGGCGCAGCGCCTCGAGATCGGCGTTGTTCCAGATGACGCGATCGGCCTGGGCAATGCGCGCTTCGTTAGAAAGCTGCGCCGCCAGGCGAGCCCGCGCCTGCTCTTCTGTCATGCCCTTGTACGCCTTGAGGCGCGCCAGGGCCACCGCCTCGTCGGCGGCAATCACCCACAGCTGATCGACCAGCGACCGCCAGCCGGCCTCAAGCAGCACCGCCGCCTCGACGACCACCACACGTGCTGCCTGCTTGGCGCGAATGTAGTCGAGCTGACCCTGAATGTAAGCATAGATCTTGCCGTGCGTGATGCGGTTGAGGGTCTGCAAGGCCTCGGGCTCGGCAAAGACCCGGGCGCCGAGCTTGCGGCGGTCCACGGTGCGGTCGGCGGCCAGGATCTCGGGGCCAAAGGCGGCAACGATTTCCCGCCAGGCCGGGGTGTCCGGGGCGTAGATGCGGTGGCCGACGCGGTCAGCGTCGATCACCTCGGCGCCCAGTTCTCCTAGGATGCGGGCCGCGGTGCTCTTGCCCGAACCCATGCCGCCGGTGAGGCCAATGACGGTGACCAAGACGCCCTCCTCTGTTAGATGGTCAGCCCCCGGTAAATCTTGGGGAGCGCCTGCGGCAGCTTTTCCACTTCGGCAATCACCAGGTACTGCCGGTCAGGACACATGGCGCGCAGGTAGTCGTGTCCGCCGGGATCGACGGTGATGCAGAACGTCTGTACGCCCTTGCGCCGCGCTTCGTGCAGCGCCATCGTGGTGTCCTGAATGCCGTATTCCTTGCTGGTGCGGTCCTTGCCGTAGTCGTGGTCCTGCGGGTAGCCGTCGCTGAGCAGCATGAGCAGCCGGGTGCGCGCCTCCTGCTGCTGGAGCTTGCGCGTGGCATGGCGGATGGCCGGTCCCATCCGCGTGCTGCGCTGCGGCTGGATGGCAGCAATCCGCCCCTGCACGCGCGCATCGTAGCGCTCGGCAAAGTCCTTGACCACAAAGAAGTCGACCTGGTCGCGGCCGTAGCCCGAAAAGCCGTACACGGCGTAGGCATCGCCGAGCACTTCGAGGGTTTCGGCCAGCAGCACCACTGTCTCTTTTTCCACGTCGATGACCCGCCGCCGCGGGGCAGGCCCTGCCGGCGGCGCATAATAATCGTCTTGGACAAAGCCAGAGAAGTCGTACGGGCGCGGCGTCGGGGCCTCTTGCGCCGGCGCCGGCGGTACCTCGTCGTCGGTAGAAGCGCTCATGTCCAGCAGGAAGACGGCGGCCACGCTGCGCCGGCGCCGCTCGCGCCGCACGTACACGTGATCAGAAAAAGGCTGGCCGGCCCGGCGGTCTACCACCGCGGCCACCGCGCTGTCGAGGTCGATCGCCTCGCCGTCGACGAGCCGCCGGCGCCGCTGCCGCTCTGCGGGGCGCAGCTGCTGGAACTGCCGGCGCAGGCGCGCCAGGAGGTCGGCATACTTCTGCCGTGTCTCCTGCACAAAGGCCGTGCCTTCATCGGTCAGCACCGTCTCCACCAGCCGGCACCAGTGGCGCCGGTAGCCGCCAAGGAGGTAGTCCCACTCGTCGTAGAGAAACGTTCCCTCCTGGGGCAGCAGCGGCTCTTCTTTGGCTGCGTGCGCTGGGTGCGGCCTGCTCTCTGGGGGCGCACCGGCCGCCATGGCGCCGTCGCGGCCTTCCAGGTTGGGAAGAAAGAGCCCGCTCGTCTCACCAACCTCTCCCTGCTGCAGGCCCACGATCTGCACCTCGCCACGGGCCAGCAGCTCCTGCAAGACTTCTGGCGGAATGGGGCTAAGCGGAAAGCGGGCCAAGGCTTCATCGAGGGCCTCGAGCCGCAGCGGCTGCTGCAGCTCTTCAGGCTTGGTTTTGCCTTCGGGAGAACCGGTAGCCGGTCCAGCAGTCGGGTCGGTGTCATCTGGCAGCGCCGGCTGCCTCGTCTCGCCGTCGCCGGCCTGCCACAGCAGCCTGGCCAGGTCGAGGTCCCCCGCCGCCACCTGGTCCAGCGCTGCCTGCCCCATGGCCGCCAGCCGCTCGGGCCGCTGGTGCAGCAGGCCGTAGCAATCCACCACCGCTGCCGCCGTGTCGTACACGGTCGCTTCTTGGGCCAGCAGCGGCACCGCACGAGCGCAGAGCAAGGCAAGCGCTGGCGCTAGAGGAGGCGGCCACGCGGCTCCCCGCGGACCGCCAAGCGTCCACTGCAAGAGCCCCTCGAGCAGGACTTGCGGCCAGGGAAGCTGCAGCAGCGGCGGCCGCTGCTGCAAGCGCTGCGCCGCAAAGCGGGCCAGCGCCGCGCGAATTCCCCGGTAGCGCCGCCGCAGATAGGCCTCAACGCGGGCGTCTTCCAGGATGCAAAACAGCTGCCGGGCCAGCTCGGGCTGCGGAAACGCAGCAAAGAAGCCCTCCCGGTCAGAGGGAGCGGCGTCGGGCGGGCGGCAGCCCAAGGCCAGCAGGCGCTGCCAGGCTGCGGGGTAGCGCTGGCCAAACACCGGCCAGGAAAAGGACAGGGTGCCGCACTCGCAGTAGCCCACCTGGCGCAAAATGATCACCTTGTAAGCGGCAAAGTTCGCTTCAGCTTCGGCAAAGGTGTCGATATACTCCGGCACGTAGAGGACAGGGCTGTCGCCCGCAGGGAGCGCCTGGACCGCCAGCTCGGCGGTGGGATGCAGCTGCAGCGGCCGGCCCCGCAGCGCCTGGGCGTAGAGCTGCAAGATGCGGCGCACTTGCGCCAGCGCCACGGCATGCGGCAAAGCCGGCGAGCGGTCTTGCGCCGCCAGCGGCACGTCCTGGGAAGAGAAGGGGTGCAGGGGCGCCATGGCAGTCTCAAGGGAAAATGGTGGTCACCAGCTCGGCCACGGCGCGCTGCACCTCGAGGTCATCGGTAATGGCGCGGCAGATGGCCACGTCACAGGCACGCCGCGGCTCGATGCCGCGGGCGATGAGCTGCCCGGCGTAAACGAGCAGGCGCGTGCTCACCCCTTCCTCACAGCCGTGCGTCGACAGGTTGCGCACTTTGGCCCCCAGCAGCGCCAGGTCGGCGGCCACCTCGGGGCTGACGCCGCTTTCGTGGGCAATGATGCAGGCTTCTTGCTGCGGCGAGGGGTAAGTAAACTCAAGGGACACAAAGCGCTGGCGGGTGCTGGGTTTGAGGTCCTTGAGCACGCTCTGGTACCCGGGGTTGTACGAGATCACCAGCAAGAAGTTGGGGTGGGCTTCGAGGATGAGACCGCGCTTGTCCAAGGGCAAGATGCGGCGGTGGTCGGTAAGGGCGTGGATGAGCACCGTGGTGTCCTTGCGCGCCTCAACGATCTCGTCCAGGTAGCAAATGGCGCCGCTGCACACCGCTTTGGTCAGCGGCCCGTCCATCCACACCGTCTCTTCGCCCACCAGCAAGTAGCGGCCCACCAAGTCGCCGGCCGTCAGGTCCTCGTGGCAGGCCACGGTGATAAGGGGATTGGGCACTTCCAGCCGCTCCGGGGTGGCGTAGGGCGCCTCGCGGTAGAGCAAGTAGGCCATGTACTCGACAAAGCGCGTCTTGCCGCAGCCGGTGGGACCTTTGAGGAGCACCGGCAGCCGCGCCTCATAGGCCGCCAGAAAGACCTCTACTTCATCGGCAATAGGCAAGTAATACGGCTTGCGCCGCAGGCGGTACTCTTCCACGGCCAATTCTTGCCGCGTTGCTGTCTCCCGCGACTGCATCAGCACCACCCTCGCGCCTGCCGAAAGCGCGCTGCCCCTTGGCTCTCTATGTAGCCGCCGCCGTTTTCGTGCGCGTGGTACATTACCGCCTGTGTGCGTCCTTGCTTGAGCGCCGCCACCACGTCGGCTTCGCTGGCGATCCCTTCCTCGAAACGGGTGGCGTAGTAGCCGATGCCGTGCTCGGAGTGGGCGTCGCTACCCCCTACGGGCGTCAAGCCCAGGTAGTGACAGACCTCCATGGCCAGCCGGTTCTCGCTATCGGCACTGCCGCCGTTACAGACCTCGATGCCGTCGACGAGGGCAAACAGCGGGTGCCGCGCCGCCTCTTCGAGCGACCGCGGCATGGGTTCGCGGCCGTTGCGAAACTGGCGGGTAAACGCGCGGCGGAAGGGGTGCGCCGCCACCATCGCCCCGCCGGCCGCCTCGACCACCCGGCGCAGTGTCTCGGCGCGCATGATACCGGGCACGTAGGTCTCCAGCCCGTAGACCAGAATGTGGCCAAGGTCGGTGCTGACTTCCATGCCACGCAGGAAGAGAAAGCCGTGCTCCTGCGCCAGGGCCTGCGCCTGGAAGCGGTCCCAGCAGCAATCGTGCTCGGTCACCACCACGCCGTGCAGGCCGCGCCGCTTGGCCTCGCGAATGAGCACCTGCGGACAGAGGCTGCTGTCGGCGGAGTAACGGCTGGTGTGGATGTGCAAGTCGAGGATCATCACGCATCCGTCTCCATCTCGGGCCAGCGGCTAAGGCCTACGACAGGCTCGGCGTGCAGCATCAGGGCGCGCGGGCAGCTTTTTCCGTATACCACGTCTTCTGGCGGGGTGTCAAACGAAAAAGGCCGGCGGTTACCTGGGGGCACTGGCGTACCAGCGCTTGAGCACGTGCGGGGAGACCCCGCAAAAAAAGAGCGTGATAAGGGCGAGGTTGCGCAGCGTCGTATAGAGCACCCCCTCGCGCTGCCAGCGGCGTGCCGAGGTGCACACCGGCTGCGCGATGAAAGCCAGCCGCCCACGGCGGCGCAAGGCGCGCACCAGCTGCACGTCCTCCAGAAAGGGCCAGTCGGCGTAGCCACCTAGTTCGACAAAGACCTGGCGGCGCACGAAGAGCGCCTGGTCGCCGTAAGGCAGCCGCGCCAGGCGGGTGCGCCAATTGGCCCCCCAGGCCACCAGCCGCAGCGCCGGCGTGGCGGGCACAATAGCCAGGGCAAACGCGCCGCCGACGACCTCGGGCGGCTGCATGGCAGCACGCACCAGCGCCACGCCGTCTGGCGGCAGCAGGGTGTCGGCGTGCAGGAAAAGCAGCACGTCACCCTGGGCCCGTTGCGCGCCGGCGTTCATCTGCCGTGCCCGGCCGGGCGAGGTGACGAGCACCTGCGACGTGAAGCGCTGGGCCACGGCCACCGTACCGTCGTCGCTGCCGCCGTCGACGACGATGAGCTCGTCCTGCGGCGCCAGCCCCACGCGCGCCAGGGTGGCCGGCAGGTAGGCCGCCTCGTTGAGGGTGGGAACGATCACCGAAACGCGCAGCCCCTCACGCACGCGGCGGGGCCTCCTCCTGGCCGGCGGCAAGCAGGGCCCACGGTTCCCGCTCCTCGACGAAGCGGATAAACGTCTGGCTCAGCGGTGAGAGGGGCCGCCCTCGGTGGCGGACGAGAAAGAAGTGGCGCTGCATACGCACGCCGGCCAGCTCGACGGCCTGTAGCGTGCCGGCCTGCAGCTCGTCGGCCAGGGCCAGGCGCGAGACGATCGCCACCCCTAGCCCCGCCTTTACCCCCTGCTTGATGGCCTCCGTGCTGCCCATCTCGGCCACCACGCGCAGCGCTGCTGGGTCAAAGCCGTGCTGGCGCAGCGTCTGCTCCACCACCAGGCGCGATCCGGAGCCGCGCTCGCGCTGAAGGAACGGCTGGTGCGCCAAAGCGGCCAGGGGCACGCGGCGCTGCGCCGCCCAGGGATGGTGGCGGGCCACCACGAGCACCAACTCGTCGTCCACCACCGGCCAGTAAACGACTTGCGGGTGGGGAAGGTGGGCCCCCACCATGCCCACTTCCAGCTCCCCGTGCACGATGCGCTCCAGCACGTTGGCGGTGTCGGTGATGGTGAGGGTGACGGTGATGTCGGGGTAGTGCTGGCGAAAGACGCCCAGGAGGCGCGGCAGCAGGTACTGCCCGGGAATGCTACTGCCGCCCAGTACGAGCTCGCCGCGCAGCCCGCCCTGTAGCTCTTGCAGGGCTTGCAGGGCCGCGGCTTTGGTGGCCAGCAGCCGCCGGGCATAGCCGTAGAGCACTTCGCCGGCGCGCGTCAAGCGCACCTCGCGCCCCCGGCGGTCAAAGAGAACCAGCGCCAGGCGGTCTTCTAGGGCCTTGATGTGCCCGCTGACGGTGGGCTGGGTGAGCAGGAGCAAGTCGGCGGCGCGCGAAAAGCTGCGGCACTTTGCCACGTAGTAGAAGATCTCCAGTTGGCGCAGGTCAAGATCGCGCAGGTGGCCGTCCATGGCGCTGTCAACTTTTTTGTTGCCTTTGCCGGCAAAACCCCCTATATACATGCGGGCGTTGTCGCATGGCCGCCCGCCAGGAGGCGTATGTACTGGTTCGACGTCGTCATCGGCGCGGCATTTTTAATCGCTGCGGTGTGGAGCTTCTTCCGCGGCCTGACGCGCGAGGTGCTCGCCCTGCTGAGCCTCACCGCTGCGGTGATGCTGGCCGCCCAGGGATATCCTCATCTCATTGCCGAGCTGCTGGCCGGGGTCATCCGCAGGCCCTGGCTGCGCCAGCTCCTTGGTTTTGCCGCCCTCGTGGTGAGCACCTTGGTCCTTTACCTGCTGTTTTCCTGGCTCCTGGGCCGCCTGGTGCGGGCTGCCGGGCTGTCGCTGCTCGATCGCCTGCTGGGAGGGCTCTTTGGCCTGCTCAAGATGGCGGTAATGCTCTCGGCGTTCCTTGTCTTCACCACCGCTTTTTTGCCGTCGTTTACCACCACCCTGGCGCAGCGCTCGGCCCTGGCGCCGCCTTTTTTCCGCACCGCGGCGCTGCTTGCCTCGCTGCTTCCCGCGCAGATCTACGACGACTTCCACCGCCTCTATGGCCAGCTGCGCCAGCGCCTGGGCTCACGCCTGCCTCCCCTCGCGCCGCCGCCGCCGTTGCAAGTCCCCCCACCGCGCACCCCAGCCTCCCCGCCGTCGGCCCCAGAGGGCATCTCCGAAAGCGACCGGCAGGCGTTCGAGCGGCTGCTGCGCCAGCGGCTCGGGCAGCCGTGACGCCCTTTAGCTGCCCATTTTGACCGCTTTGCGGGTTTTCACCCCGAAGCGCTTGCGCACTTCCTGGTTGGCCTCGATAAGACGCTCCATGCGCCGCGTGGCTTCCTGGCGCATGAAGTCCTCCACGCACCGCAGCACCACCCGGCCGGCCAGCGTGTACACGCCGGGGATGTCGGGCAGGGAACGGGCCTGCGGGTTGGCCCGCAGTTTGGCCACTTCGGCCGCTACCGCCTCGTCGCTGTACATCTCGTCGAGGCGATAGCGGTAAACGAGACGCACGTAGTCGCGCTCTTTCACTTCTTGCTGCCCGAGCTCGTGCACGATGCTGTCCATGCCGGTGTCGCTGGGCGGCCGGTCGTCTTGCTGCATGAGGGCACAGATGGCCTCGAAGTACTGCTCGAACTCGCCACGGTCGGTCAGTTCGTCCTGAGGAATCTTGGAGCTGATCTCGAACTCGATCCACTCGCCGTTGAGCTTGGCCGGCCCGATTTCGTACGTGACGCCGTCAAAGTGGAAGCGGTTCTCTTTTTTGGGCTGGTACGTGGCTTTAAACGCCTCGATGCTCGCCGCAATACCCTGGGCAGCAAACTGCTGGAACAGCTGCTGGCGATAGCCTGCCATCCCTTGCACTCCCCTTGTACTGCCTGTGGCTCCGCCTGGGGCGCCACCGGACACCCCACGCCTTTATACTAACCTTCGATAATGCCTGAGGTTAAGATTATAGACCGACGGCGTGCCGGGTGCAATTGCCAGCCGGGGGCGGCCTTGACGCTGCGGCGCCGGGTTGACTAGACTGTGTGGCATGACACTGCTGCGTGCGCAACGAATCTGCAAAGCCTTTGCCGGGGTGCCGGTGCTCGAGGAGGTCTCCTGGTACCTCGAGGCAGGGCGCAAGATCGGGTTGGTGGGGGCCAACGGCAGCGGCAAGAGCACCCTGCTCGAGATCCTGGCCGGCCGCCTGCCGCCGGATAGCGGCACGGTCGAGCGCGCCCGAGACCTGCGGCTGGGCTACCTCCCCCAGGCAGCGACCCTGCGCGGAGAACGCTCCCTGGTGGAAGAAGTGGGGGAAGCCCTGCGGCCGCTGCGCGACATGGAGGCAGAAATTGCCGCCCTGGAGCAGCGCATGGCGCGGCAGCAGGCCACCCCGCAAGACATGCAGCGTTACGGCTGGCTGCTCGAGACGTTTGCGGCGCAGGGGGGCTATGCCATGCCGGCGCGGGTGGAAGCCACCTTGCTGGGGCTGGGATTCCAGAAGACGGACCTGCACAAGCCAGTAGCGCAGCTAAGCGGCGGGCAGAAAAACATGGCGGCCCTGGCGCAGGTGCTGCTGCAAGAGCCCGATTTGCTGCTTCTCGACGAGCCCTCCAACCACCTCGACCTGGCGGCGGTAGAGTGGCTGGAGGACTTCCTGCAGGCGTACCGTGGCGCGGTGGTGGTGGTGTCGCATGACCGCTACTTTCTGGATCGTGTCGTCGAGGAGATCGCCGAGCTGGAAGGACACCGTTTGCACCTCTACCGCGGCAACTACTCGGCTTACGTTGCGGCCAAAGCGGCGCGCCGCGAGCAGCAGCGCCGGGCCCATGCGCAGCAGCAGGCCGAGATCCGGCGCCAAGAGGAATTCATCCGGCGAAACCTCGCTGGGCAGAAATCGCGCCAGGCGCAGAGCCGGCGCAAGCGGCTGGCCCGCCTCGAGCGCCTCGAGGCGCCGCAGACGCGTCCTGACAAGCCGGCCCTGGCTTTTACTCCCGCGCGGCGCGAAGGGCACGAGGTGATCGTCTGCCACAAGGTGTGGAAAGCATACGGGGAGCAGGCGGTGCTGCGCGGCGTTTCCTGCAGGATTTACCGGGGAGAGAAAGTGGCCCTCATGGGACCCAACGGCGCCGGCAAGACAACGTTTCTCCGCCTGCTGCTGGGGCAGGAGCAGCCCGACCGCGGCGTGGTGCGGCTGGGGCCGCACGTGGTGGTGGGCTACTACGACCAGGAGCTGCACAGCCTCCGTCCCGAGCGCAGCGTGCTCGAGGAAGTCTGGGAAGCGGCGCCGCACAAGACGCTGGAGGAGATGCGCACGTACCTGGGGCGCTTCTTGTTTCGCGGGGATGCCGTGTTCCAGCCGGTGGGCCAGCTCAGCGGCGGCGAAAAGAGCCGCGTGGCCCTGGCCAAGCTCGTCCTGTCGCAGGCCAACTTGCTGGTGCTCGACGAGCCCACCAACCACCTCGACATTCCGGCCCGTGAGGCGCTGGAGCAGGCCCTGGCCGCTTACCCCGGCACCTTGCTGGTGGTCTCCCACGACCGCTACTTTCTCGATCGCGTGGCCACGCGCTTGCTCTACCTGCGCGACGGCACGTGGGAGGACTACCCGGGCACGTACTCCGAGTACCAGGCCCATCTTGCGGCACGCCCCGCGGCACCGGTCAGCGCTCGTCCGCCGCGCCCCGCTCCGGCGGCGCGCCCGCCGCGGCGGCGCAAGGTGAGCGCCATCGAGCGCGACATCGCCGCTGCGGAGGCCGAATTGGCCGCCTTGCAAGAAGAAATGCAGGCTCAGGACGGCCGCAACTGGCAACGCCTGGCCGAGCTAAGCCAGCAGCAGCAGGCCGTGGCCGAGCGGCTCGAGCAGCTGCTGCACGAGTGGGAAGCGAGCATGCTCGCCGAAGAAGGAGATCGCCGTGCAGGCCACCGATGACCTGATCGTGCTCACCTATGCCGACTACCTCCGCCTGCGGCGGGAGCTGAAAGAGGCCGGGCTCGACCTCTGCTACATGGCGCAGGCGGGGCGTCCCATTCGCCTTGACTGGTCGCCCGATCTGTTCAGCGACGCCAAGTTCCGGCAAGAGCTGGCAGCCCGGCGCCCACCCGATCCCTGCTACCGCATCGTCTCGGTCTGGCTGGCGCGCAAAGGCAACTGGCTGCGGCCCGACGAGTTCACCGTCACGTTTCACGCTGTCAGCCCCATCCACGACGCCGCCCTGGAAAAGTACCTCGCCGAGCACCAGGTGCGCAGCAGCGCCGAAGCCACCTGGGAAAAGCTGCTCAAGGGGTAACGGCAGCGGCCGGCCTGCCTTCCCTTGGCTGGCGGGTCTCTGGGCTTCCCTCTTGACACGCCCGCCGCTTCGCAGTACTTCTGTGACCGTCACTGCCCGGGAAGCGGGCGTTGCCGGTGCAAGACCCTTGCAAAAGGAGGGGAAGCCCATGTCACAGCAGGTGCATACCTCGAGTCGGGAGGCCCCCGGTCTCTGTCGCCGCACCTTCTTGCAGATGGCCGGCGCCATGGCCCTCGGTGCCGGCGCCACCCTGGCCCTGCCACGGCGCGCCCCGGCGGCGCTGCGCGGTACCAAGCTGCACCACCTGCAGTGGTCGAGCTTCGTGGCGCCGGCCGATGACGAAATGCGCCGCATGGCCCGGGACTTTCAAAAAGCCACCGGGGTGGAGGTGACCATCGAGACCATCAACATGAACGACCTCCAGGCGCGCATCAGCACGGCCATCGAAAGCGGCACCGGCCCCGACGTGGTACAGATGTTCTGGAACTGGCCGCAGCTTTACGGCCCTAACCTGGTGGATGTCGACGACCTTGCCGAAGAGATCAGCCGCCGCGACGGCGCCTACTACGCCCAGCTCGTCGATTCCTGCAAAGTGGGCGGCCGCTGGAAGGCAGTGCCGTTTTGCTTTGTGGGCAACGCCATCGTCTACCGCGAGGATCTCTTCCAGCAGGCCGGCATCACCCGGTTCCCCGACACCTGGGACGCTTACCTCGAAGCAGGGCGGAAGCTTAAAGCCATGGGCTATCCCATCGGCCAGGCCTTTGGCCACAGCCTTGGCGACCCGCCTTCTTTTGCCTACCCGCTGCTGTGGAGCTATGGCGGCAAGGAAGTCGATGCCAGCGGCAAGGTGGTGCTCAACAGCAAGGAGACCCTGGAGGCGGTCAAGTTCTGCATGGCCTTCTACAAAGAAGCGCTTGACGAGGGCGGCCTGGCCTGGGACGACACCAGCAACAATCGCGCTTACTTTGCCGAGACCATTTCGGCCACCCTCAACGGCGTAAGCATTTACTTCGTGGCCAAGCAGAAGTTCCCGCACCTGGCCAAAGTGTCCAACCACGCCCCCAACCCTGCCGGGCCGGCCGGCCGCTACCACATGCACCTTACCCAAGAGCACGCCATCATGAAGTACTCACCCAACGTGGAGGCGGCCAAGGAGTGGATCCGCTTCGTCATGCAGCGCGACAACTTCACCCGCTGGATGGAGGTGCAGGAAGGCTACAGCCTGGGCCCCACGCCCTACTGGGAAAACATCGAGATGTGGGAAAAAGACCCCAAGCTCGACCCCTACCGCCGCCTGGCACAGTATAGCCGCGTCTTTGGCTACGAGGGACCGCCCAACGCCAAGGCGCAAGAGGTGTTTGCCAAGTACATCATCGTGGACATGTTTGCCCGTGCCATCCAGAGCGGCGACGCCCAGGGGGCCATTGCCTGGGCCGAGTCGGAGCTGAAAAAAGTGTACGAAGCCTAAGCGGCAGGCTGCCGGGGCCGGCCCCGGCAGCCCCCACGGACTTTCGCCATGGCCAAGCAGACGCTGCCTGAGTCGCAGGTAGGCGTGGTCTCATACCCCCGGGAGGTGGCAGCAGCGCGCCCCTGGTCGCTGGCGGCCTTGCGCCGCCGCCTCGCCACCTGGCTGGAAGACGAGCGCGTGCTCTTCGTGCTGCTGGTGGCCCCCACCTTGCTCATTCTGGTGGCCTTTCTGGCCATCCCTTTTTTCTGGGGGGTGTGGCTCAGCGTCAGCGACAAAGTGGTGGGCCGGCCAGGGGCGTTTGTCGGCCTGCAAAACTTCTTCACCATCCTCGACAGCTCGATTTTCCGGCGTACCGTCCAGAACACCTTTGTCTACACTGGCATTGCGACGATTTTTAAGCTGGTGCTGGGTATGGCCCTGGCCCTGCTGCTCAACCGCCACTTCCGCTTCAACCGCTTGCTGCGCGCTTCGATGCTCCTGCCCTGGATTGTCCCCACGGTACTTAGCACTCTGGCCTGGCTGTGGATCTTCGACGCCACCTACAGCGTGCTCAACTGGATCCTGCGCGAAATCGGCCTGGCGCGCCTGCTGTGGCAGCTGGGCATTGCCCCTAGCCCGCGCGGCTTTGTCTGGCTCGGCACCCCGGGACTGGCCATGGGCTCGGTGATCGCCGTCAACGTGTGGCGCGGCTTTCCGTTTTTTGCCATCACCCTGCTGGCCGGCCTGCAGACCATCGACCCGGAGCTGCACGAGGCGGCGGAAATCGACGGCGCCGGGGGCTGGGCGCGCTTCTGGTACATCACCCTGCCGCTGCTGCGGCCCATCCTGACCGTGGTGCTGCTGTTTTCGATCATCGTCACCTTTGCCGACTTCCAGCTGGTCTACGTGCTGACGCGCGGCGGGCCGCACAACAGCACCCACCTCTTTGCCACCCTCGCTTACCAGGTGGGAGTGATCAGCGGCAAGCTGGGCCAGGGCGCAGCCATCTCGCTGTTCATGTTCCCGGTGCTGCTGCTGGCCGTGATTTTGCAACTGCGCTACATCCGGCGAGAGACGTAAATGGCAGTACGGCAGCGCGGCTGGAAAAAGTTCTTTGGCTTTTACCTGCCCTTGCTGGGGTTTACGGTCTTTACGCTGTTTCCTTTCTACTGGATGTTCATCACCTCCATCAAGCCGGACCAGCACCTCTACAACCTCCGTATCTCGCCGTTTTGGACGACGCGACCGACCCTGGAGCACTACCAGTTTCTCTTCCAGCGCACCCTTTTTGGCCACTGGCTCCTCAACACGCTGCTGGTGGCGGTGGTGTCGACGGCCATCTCGCTTTTCTGCGGCATTCTTGCCGGCTATGCCCTGGCGCGGCTGCGCTTTCGCTGGGCGGGTACCCTGGGAACGGCGATTTTCATCACTTATCTCGTGCCCCAGACCCTGCTCTTTATTCCCTTGACCGGGGTGGTGGACTTTTTCCACCTGCTCGATACGCCCTGGGCGCTGATTTTTACCTACCCGACGTTTCTTATTCCCTTTTGCACTTGGCTGCTCATGGGCTACTTCAAAGCCATCCCGCGCGAGCTGGAAGAATACGCCCGCATCGACGGCGCCACCCGCCTGCAGGCGATGCGCAAGATCGTGCTGCCGGTGGCCATCCCCGGCATCCTCTCGGCGGGCATCTTTGCCTTCACCCTTTCCTGGAACGAGTTCCTCTACGCCCTGGTCTTTCTCTCCTCGCCCCAGACCAAGACCATTCCCGTGGGGGTGGTGAGCGAGCTGATGCGCGGCGACGTGCTCTTCTGGGGGCCGCTCATGGCCGGCGCCCTTCTGGGCTCGGTGCCGGTGGCGCTCATTTACTCGTTTTTCGTCGAGCACTACGTGGCCGGCCTCACCGGCGCGGTAAAAGGCTAGGACTTGCCCGCCCTGGCGCCGTGCGCTAACATAGTAACGCACAACTGCATACGCGGGAGCTCGGGGAACCGGGCTGAGAGGGTGGCTAGGCCGCCACCGACCGCCAGAACCTGATCTGGGTAATGCCAGCGTAGGGACAACCGTATGGCCGCTGGAAGTACCCAGCGGCTTTTTTCATGCCCGGAGGGAGAGGATCCCATGGCCCAGACGAGTGCCCCTGCCATCCGCAAGGTCTACGTCACCGGCAGCCGTCCTGACTTGCGCGTGCCGATGCGCGAGGTGGTGCTGACCCCGCCCAACCCGCCGCTGCGCCTCTACGACACCAGCGGTCCCTACACCGATCCGGCCTACCAGGCCGACTTGCGCCGCGGACTGCCGCCGCTGCGCCTGCCCTGGATCCTGGCGCGCGGCGACGTGGAGACCCTGCCTGCCCCGAGCTCGCCATACCACCGCCAGCGCCTGGCCGATCCGCAGCTTGCCGCCTTGCGCTTTCCCAACCCGCGCCAGCCGCTGCGCGCCAAGCCCGGCAAGCGCGTCACCCAGATGCACTACGCCCGCCGCGGCGAGATCACCCCGGAGATGGAGTTCGTGGCCCTGCGCGAAGGCGTGTCGCCGGAGTTCGTGCGCGACGAGGTGGCGCGCGGCCGCGCCATCATCCCGGCCAACATCAACCACCCGGAAGCCGAGCCGATGATCATCGGCCGCAACTTCCTGGTGAAAGTGAACGCCAACCTTGGCACCTCGGTGGTCAGCTCTTCTATCGAAGAAGAAGTGGACAAGATGCTGTGGGCCACGCGCTGGGGCGCCGACACGGTGATGGACCTCTCCACCGGCGATTACATCCACGAAACGCGCGAGTGGATCCTGCGCAACGCCCCGGTGCCCGTGGGCACGGTGCCCATTTACCAGGCGCTGGAAAAAGTGGGGGGCAAGCCAGAGGAGCTCACCTGGGAGATCTTCCGCGACACCCTCATCGAGCAGGCCGAGCAGGGGGTGGATTACTTCACCATCCACGCCGGCGTGCGCTTGCAGTACATCCCGCTCACCATGCGGCGCGTGACCGGCATCGTGTCGCGCGGCGGCTCGATCATCGCCAAGTGGTGCCTGGCCCACCACCAGGAAAACTTCCTCTACACCCACTTCCGCGAGATCTGCGAGATCCTGGCTGCCTACGACGTCAGCTTCTCGCTGGGCGATGGCCTGCGTCCCGGGTCGATCGCCGATGCCAACGATGCGGCGCAGTTCGCCGAGCTGGAAACCCTGGGCGAGCTCACCCGCATTGCCTGGGAGTACGACTGCCAGGTGATGATCGAGGGGCCGGGCCACGTGCCCATGCACCTCATCAAGGAAAACATGGAGCGGCAGCTGGCCGTGTGCCACGAGGCGCCATTTTACACCCTGGGGCCGCTGACCACCGACATCGCCCCTGGCTACGACCACATCACCTCGGCCATCGGAGCGGCGATGATCGGCTGGTTCGGTACCGCCATGCTCTGCTACGTCACCCCCAAAGAGCACCTGGGGCTGCCCAACAAGGAGGATGTCAAGGCGGGGGTGATCGCCTACAAAATCGCCGCCCACGCTGCCGACCTGGCCAAAGGCCACCCGCAGGCGCGCGCCTGGGACGACGCTCTTTCCAAGGCGCGCTTCGAGTTTCGCTGGGAGGACCAGTTCAACCTCTCGCTTGATCCCGACACGGCACGGGCTTTTCACGACGAGACCCTGCCCGCGCCTGGCGCCAAGCTGGCCCACTTCTGCTCGATGTGCGGCCCGCAGTTCTGCTCGATGAAAATCACCCAGGAGGTGCGCCAGTACGCGGCGCAAAAGGGCCTGGCGGCAGAGGAGGCCCTGGCCGCAGGGTTGCGCGAAAAGGCCGAGGAGTTCCGGCAAAAAGGCGCCGAGCTCTACGTCAAGGCCTGAGCAAAGCGGCGGCACCCGGCGCCGGGTGCCGCCGTTTCCCGGCCATTGCACGGCGGCCGCGCCATGGGTAGCCTTATGGCAGAACCCGTGCGCAGGAGAACGCCATGGCCGAAGTAAAAGACTTTTTTCTCGCCGTCTACCTGCTCGCCGTGGGCGAGCAGCTCACCGAACTGCGGGTCCAGCCCGAAGAGGTCTTCTGCTTTGCCGATTCGCCCACCCTGGCAGGCCACATCGAGGCCTACCGTGCCGACACGGCGCGGGTGAACCCCAAGGTCTTTGCCCGTGAAATCATGAAGCTGCGCCAGCAGCTGCACAAGCTCCACCAGGAAGCCAGGTAAGGCGGCCAGTGTCCCCCGCGCGCAGGCAGCGCGGGCGCGGCAGCAGAGGGTGACGTGTTGCAGGAGACCGGCGTGGCAAGCGAGGTCATCGAGGTACGCCAGCTGAGCAAGCGCTTCGGGCCAGTGGCGGCGGTCGCCGACCTCTCTTTTACCGTTACCCGCGGGGAAATCGTCGGCCTGCTCGGCCCCAACGGGGCAGGCAAAACCACCACCCTGCACCTGCTGCTCGGGCTGCTGACCCCTACCAGAGGGCACATCCGCATCCTGGGATTGGAGATGCCACGGCACCGGCGGGCCATCTTGCAGCGCGTCAACTTCTCCTCGGCTTACGTCTCCTTGCCCACCAACCTCACCGTGTGGGAAAACCTCTACGTCTTTGCGCGCCTCTACGGCCTGCGGCGGCCGCGGCCTAAAATCACCGCCCTGCTCGAGCTCTTCGAGCTTGCCGACGCGGCTTCTAGCCTCACCGGGGCTCTCTCCTCGGGCCAGCTCACCCGCCTGCACCTCTGCAAAGCCTTTCTCAACGACCCCGAGGTGCTGTTTCTCGACGAACCTACGGCCAGCCTCGACCCCGACATCGCGGCGCGGGTGCGCGCCATCTTGCGGCAAGTGCAGCGCGAGCGCAGCGTCACCATGCTCTACACCTCACACAACATGCACGAAGTCGAGCGCCTGTGCCATCGCGTGCTCTTTTTGGCACGCGGGCGCCTCGTGGCCCAGGGCACCCCGCAGGAAGTGCTGGCGCGGACCCGCGCCGCCTCCCTGGAGGAACTCTTCATCACCCTGGCCCGCGACGGCAGCCTGCACGACGTGGCGGCGCGACCGGAGGAGACCTGATGTGGCTGCGGGTGAGCGGCTTGCTGCTGCGCTACCTCTACCTCTACCGCCACAGCCCGACGCGGGTGGGCGAAATCGTCTTCTGGCCGGTGATGGACTTGCTCGTGTGGGGCTTTGTCACCGCTTACTTGCGCCGTCTGGTGCTGCCCGACGCCGTGGTCTTTTTCCTGGGCAGCCTGATCCTCTGGGACGTGCTGTACCGCGCGCAGCTGGCCATCACCCTGTCGCTTACCGAAGAAGTGTGGGTCAAAAACCTGCTCAACCTCTTCATTGCCCCCATCCGCGTGGCGGAGCTCCTCCTGGCCACCTGCCTTATGGGCGTCCTGCGCGCCGCGCTCAACGCCCTGGTGCTGGGCAGCCTGGCTTACACCCTCTACGCCTTCAACTTGCTGCGCCTGGGGCCAGCGCTGCTGCCCTTCCTGCTCAGCCTGCTGCTTTTTGGCTGGGCGGTGGGGATGTGCACCATGGCCCTGGTGCTGCGCTTTGGCCAGGCGGCCGAGGCGCTGGTGTGGGGCGTGCCTTTTTTGCTGCAGCCGGTGTCGGCGGTGTTCTATCCCCTCGACGTGCTGCCGCCCTGGCTGCAGGCCGTGGCCGTGCTGCTGCCTTCGACGCACGTCTTTGAAGGCATGCGCGCCGTGCTGCGCACCGGCACCCTGGAGGTTTCCACCCTGGCCGTGGCCTTTACGCTCAATCTGGCTTACCTCGGCCTGGGAGCAGCGTTTTTTGGCTACATGCTGCACCAGGCGCGGGAGAAGGGCTACCTGACGCGCCTAGGGCTGCACTAGAGGGGCCGAGGGGAAGCCAGGCGTGGACGCCAAAGGGACCGCGGGCCTCACGACAGATCAGGGCCACGGCGGTAAGCTGGAAGCACAGGGGCTGCCAGGTGGCTTGCAGCTGCGCCAGTAGGTGCCGGGCGGCGGCCAGCGAGGGAGCCTGGCCCACGCTCAGGTGCGGGGTGAAGCCGCCGGCAAAGCGCGACTGCTCGTCATAGGCCGGGAAGCGCGCCTGCAAGGCGGCCTGCAGGGCCACCAGGGGCTGCGGCGGCTGCGGCGCCAGCCACAAGGTGGCGGTGCCCCGCGCATGCACAAAGTAGCGAAACGTCGCCAGGGTCACGGTAAAAGGAGCAATCGTGGCGCAGGCGGCGGCAAGTTCGGGCAGCGCGGAGGCAAATTCACTCGGTGGCACAAAGGGGTAAAGCAGGGTGATGTGCGGCATCCAGCGCCGCACCTGGCGGTCGTGGCGGCGCCGGATGGCCTGGATGGGCTCCCAGAGCTCGGCCGGCGGAATGGCCACCACCGCGGTGCGATGGGTTTTGAGCGGGGCCATGGCCTTCCCTCCGCAAGGACACCCTGATGATACCCTGCAGCCGGGGGCGTCTCACGGGCGAGACCCGCCACAGCCGCCAAGGGCAGCGCAGCCCGGGCGTTGCCGCCGCCTCTCCTCTGGCATGGCCTTTGCGTGCCTAAAGGGCCAGATACTGGGCGGCAACGGCTGTCTTGGGAGAGGAACCATGTGGGGAAACCGCCGAAAATACGCGCGCAAAGCCACGGCTTTCCGCGTCGACTTTGCCGATGCGCGCGGCCGCGCCGGCATGGGCCTGGCCAAAAACGTCTCTTTTGGCGGCATGTACCTTGCCTACACGCCCCGGCTGCAGCCCGGCGAGTCGCTGGTCACCAGCTTCTTGCTGCCTTCGGGCCAGCCGTGCAAGCTGGTGGCCCACGTGGTGTGGGCCGACGAGCGCGGGGTGGGGGTGCGCTTTTTGGCCAGCGCCAGGACCCGCTGGCGCAACGAATCGTGGGAGCATCTGCGGCACTACTGCGACTGAAGTCATGCGCTGGATCGCCGGGGTTGACGGCTGCCGCGGCGGCTGGCTCGTGGTGCGCGTCGCGTTTCCTCCCGCCGTCCCCCTGGCCTATGCGGTGCAGGTGTGCCCGCGCTTTGCCGAGGTGCTCGCTCTGGGGGCAGGCGTTCTGGCCGTCGACATCCCTATCGGCCTGCCCTCCGGTCCCTGGCGGGCGCTGCTGCGACCGGCTGGCGCGCCGGCTGCTGGGGCGGCGCGCCAGCAGCGTCTTTTCCCCGCCGGCGCGGCTGCTGCTGGAAGCAACGCAGTACGCCCAGGTGCGGCCCTATGGCCTCAGCCGCCAGGCCTTTGGCCTGCTGCCCAAAGTGCGAGAGGTCGACCGCCTGCTGAGTCCGTCCTGGCAAGCCACCGTCTACGAAGCCCACCCCGAACTCGCCTTTGCGGCCCTGGCGGGCCGGCCGCTGGCCGCCAGCAAGAAGACCCGTGCCGGGCGCCAGGCACGCCTGCACCTCCTGCAGAGCGCGCCGGAAGCCTGGCTGCGGCAGCTGGGCGAGGCGCTGGCCGCTTTGCCGCCGCTGCCGCGCTCGCAGGCAGCCCCTGACGACCTGCTCGACGCCGCGGTGCTCACCCGCACCGCTTACCGCATCGCCACCGGCCAGGCCACCTGCCTGCCGCCTGCACCGCCACGCGACGCCCGTGGCCTGCGCATGGCGATCTGGTACTGACGCCGGCGGCGGTTACAGCCGCCCTCCCAGCAGGCGCGGCGAGGTGGGGCCTGGACTGCCGCCGGCCGGCTCGGCGGTGATGCCGGCGGCCTGATAAGCGGCCAGGGGCTTGGGGGCGTGCACTTCCAGAAGGCCAAAGCCGCGGGCGTCGACGCGGAAGATGCCGCCGTTGTCGCGCTTGCCATCCCACAGCAGCCACAGCTGGTAGACGCGATCCGGCGCCAGCGGGGGCAAGTCCTGGACGATGAGCACCGCCTGCGTCGCTTCGGGATGCCACAGCAGCACGCCGCGGGCACGGCCGCCGTCGCTGCGCAGGGACACCTGGCGCACTTCCGGCAAGGTGAGAAAAGCCAGCGCCCGGCGCTGCACTTCGAGTTCGCTACGCAAGACCTGCCACTGCTGCCGCAGGCGAACGACTTCCCGCTGCGCTTGCCAGGCTCCCCACGCCGCCCCCAAAAGCAGCACCACCCCTGCCGCCACTGCCAGCGCCCGGCGCCCGCGGCGCGGCCGGGACACCAGAGGTGGGGCGGGCAAGCGGCGCCGCAGGCGCCGCCACAGGGCTGGCGGCGGCGAATACTGGGGCACGGCCTGGGCCAGCCGCGTCAGGGTGTCCTCGTAAGCCGCCAGCGACGCCTGACACCGCGGGCAAGTCGCCAGGTGGACGGCCACGGGCTCGGCCTCCTGGGGTGTCAGGGCCTGCAGGGCGTAGTCGGCAAGCAGGTCTTCACACTGTTCGCAGCTCAGGGATGGCTCCATGCGCGTGTCCTACGGCCATCCAGGGGCTCTCTACCTGTTTCAACGTTCTGCGTCGCGTTTTGGACGTGGGCACCCCATCGTGCCTGGCACTACTGCAACCGCTGCCGCAACGCTTGCAAGGCACGCCGGATGCGTGCTTTTACCGTTCCCAGCGGGATCTGCAAGTAGGCAGCGATTTCTTGATGGCTCATGCCTTGAAAAAACGCCAGCCACAGCGCCTGGCGCTGCTCTGGAGGCAAGGCGGCCACGGCGTCGCGCACCGCCCGTTGCTCGGCGGCATCGGCCCCAGCCGCCAGCGGCAACTCGTTGCCGCGCGGCTGCCCGCGGCGCTGGCGGCGCCGGCGGCGCAGGAGGTCGATGGCGCGGTTGCGGGTGAGGCGCAGCAACCAGGCCAAGGCGGAGCCCGTGGGGCGGTAGGTGCCGGCACTGCACCAGACAAGAAGAAAAACCTCCTGGGTCAGCTCTGCCGCCTGCGCCTGATCGCCGAGCATGGCGCGGGCCAGAGAAAAGACCTGGCGGCCGTAGCGGTGGTACAGGAGTTCCAGGGCTTGGCCGTCGCGCTGGGCAATGCGCGCCAGCAAGGCGGCATCGGGGGGCGCCATCTCCGCCATGGTGCCTCTTTCTCGTGCCGAAAAGACGCGTTGCGCCTACCGCCGTGGCGGGAAGGCAAGAGGCCGCGGCCGCCGGGAGCGTCCGGGACCCGCACTCTACGGAAAGCCGGGACGGGCGTCAAGCCGGCTTGGCGGCTTATGGCGAGAGCGGCTCAGCCGCCGCGGGTGTGCATTTCCAGGTGGGGATCCTGGCGCAGCTCGTCGGGATGCACGAAGGCGCTGCGCAAGCCAAGGGCTTCCAGCTCGAGGCGCTGCTCGGCGCCGCGGTCCTGCCGCGCCTGCCAGGTAGTCACGATGAGGCGCTTGAGATCGGCCGCCGAGGCGCCGCGGCGCAGCGGCCGGCGCAGGTCGATGCCGCGCGTGGCGTAGAGGCAGAGGTACCACATGCCGTCGGCGGTGAGGCGGCTGCGGTCGCAGGTGCGGCAAAACGGCGCCGTGGTCGAAGCCACGATGCCGAAAATCGTGCCGTCAGGCAAACAGAAGCGCTCGGCCGGCGCCCAGCCGCGCTCTGCCACGGGCGTCACCGCACCGTAGTGCGCTTCAAGCAAGGCCAGGATGTCGGCGCGGGATACTACCTTGTCGCGCGACCAGTGCGTCGCCCCTCCCACGTCCATGTACTCGATGAAGCGCAGCTCGGCGCCAATGCCCTGGGCATAGGCCAGCAAGTCGAGGATCTCGTCGTCGTTGTAGCCGCGGATGAGTACCGTGTCGAGCTTGAGCGGCGTCAGCCCCGCCCGCCGCGCCGCTTCAATGCCCGCCAGCACCCGCGCGTGCGCGTCGCGGCGCGTCAGCTGCCGGAAGCGCTCAGGCCGCAGGGTGTCGAGACTCACGGTGACGCGGTGCAAGCCGGCGTCACGCAGGGCCTGGGCCTGCTCGGCAAGCAGCACGCCGTTGGTGGTAAGCGCCAGGTCGCGGATGCGGGGGTTGCGCGCCAGCATGGCCACCAGCGCCGGCAAGTTCTTGCGCAGCAGCGGCTCGCCCCCTGTGAGGCGCACTTTGTCCACCCCCAGCTCGGTAAAGACCTGCACCAGGGTGGCGATTTCCTCAAACGTCAGCACGTCCTGGCGCGGCAGCCAGACGTACTCCTCTTCGGGCATGCAGTACTGGCAGCGCAGATTGCAACGGTCGGTCACCGACACCCGCAAGTGGCGCAGCGGCCGTCCCAAGGTATCGACAAACGGCATCTGGCTGCTCGGCAGCGGTGTCGGGTGCATGCGGGACTCCACGTGGTGGTGTACGCTATTATGGCCGGCGCGCGAAGGGCTGTCAAGGGATTGGCCCCTCACGGCTCGAGGAAGACGCGCAGGGTGGCGCCCTGTTGCTTCAGCTTGGCCAGCGCCTCGGCTTCGATCTGGCGCACGCGCTCGTGGCTCAGGCGCAAGTCGATGCCGATCTGGCGCAGCGTCTCTCCCGGCTTGCCGTGCAGGCCAAAGCGGCGGCGAATGACCTCGGCTTCGCGCGGCGTCAGCACGGCCAGGGCCTGCTGCGTGTGGGCAGCCAGATCCCGCTGCACCAGCGCCTCCGACCCCTCGGGCGCGCCGGCATCGGGCAGCACCTCGCTCAGGGTGCGGGCGTCTTCGTCGGCCAGGGGCTGATCCAGCGACAGCGGCTCGCTGACCAGGGCCAGGCTGCGTTCAACCCGCTCTAGGGGCATCTGCAAGCGCTCGGCCAGTTCCTGCGGCGTGGGGGGACGGCCCAGCTCGGCCAGGAGGTCGGGAAGCAAGCGCTGCACCTGGCGCACGCTCTCGTACATGTATTCCGGGACGCGAATGAGGGTGGACTGCTCGTAGACGGCGCGCCGCATCGCCTGCTTGATCCACCAGATGGCGTAGGTGCTGAACTTGAGGTTGCGGCGGTAGTCGAACTTTTCCACGGCGCGCATGAGGCCAATGTTGCCTTCCTGGATGAGGTCGGCAAGCGGCAAGCCGCTGTGGCTGAACTCGCGAGCGACGCTGATCACCAGGCGCAGGTTGCGCATCACCATTTCCTGCTTGGCACGCTCCACGCGCACCCGCACGCCGTGCAGCGCGTGCCACAAAGCCCGCAGCTCTTCCAGGCGGTAGCCCAGGGTAGAAAGATAACGTGCCGCCTGGCGCTGCTGTCGTGCCGGGGAAGCGGCGGCCATGGCCGTATCGAAGCGCGCCCAGGCCTGCTGTAAAAAAGCGGGCTGCCAGGAAAACGGCGCCAAAAGCGCCTGCATGGCCTGGCGCAGCGCCGCTATCGCCGCTGCCGGGCGCTCGGGGTGGCGGTGCAGGAGCTGGCGCATCTGGCAGCGCAGGCGCTGGAGCTGATCGAGGACGGCGAGAAAAGCCGCCGGGGTCGGCGCGGTCACGCACACCGCTCCCAGAGCCAGCGTGCCCCGCCGCAGGCGGGCGCGCCAGGCGAGCAGAAGCGGTACGTGCAGCAGGTGCTCTACGAGCTGCTGCCGCCACTGCTGGTTGCCTTCCTGAATGGTGCGCGCCAGCGCCTGTTCGTCTTCTCGCGAAAGCAGCGGATAGCGGCGCACGTCGTGGAAGTAGCGGGTCATCACCGAGGTCTCTAGCGGCTCCGTCTCGGGCGTAGCGGCTTCTGCCCGCGACGCCTCCAGGAAACGGCCTGGCGGCGGCGTCAAGGAAAGCATGGCCACCTTACCTCTCGCTTTGTGCGCCAGCGTCCCAGCGGCGGCGCACCCTTTCATGCAAAAACCCGATAAGTGGACTCACCATGTCTGGAATATAGAGCGTCGCCCGGAGCCTGTCAAGGGCTGGCGGGACGCTGCCGCTTGCACCGGTGTCAGAAGTTGGGTATGGTACATCAGGCAACGACCTTGCGAAAGGGAGGACACCATGCCAGGCCTCCGCTTCTCCCAGAGCACGGACATGGCCATTCACGGCTTATGGGCCCTGGCACAGCTCGAGGGGCGGCGCTTTGTCCTGCTGGGCGATATCGCCCGCAGCCAGAACGTCTCGGAGAGCTACCTCTCGAAGGTGTTCCAGAAGTTGACCCGCGCCGGCCTTGTCCACGCGGTGCGGGGGAAAAACGGCGGCTACGCCCTGGCGCGCGCGCCGGAGAGCATCACCCTGGGCGACGTGGTGCGGGCAATGGAGGCCGATCAGCCCATGTACCAATGTTTGGCCCAAGAGCGCTGCTGCGAGGCGCTGCAGGACTGCCTGCTCCTGCAGACGTTTGGCGAAGCCGAGCGGCAGATGTACGCGGTGCTCGACCGCGTGACGCTGGCCGACCTGCGGCACGACTTCCTGCGCAATGCCCAGCGCATGACCTGGCTCCATGCCCAGGCACCGCCAGCGCCGGAGCCAGAAACGGTGCCAGCGGCTTCCGCCTAGCCTGCAGCGTTTCCAGACGATGCGCTGCGCCGTGTTCCCCGCACGCGCACGCGGCCGGCCGCCTCTCCTCTTGTTTCTTCACAGCCCAGGAGGCATCCCATGCGGCAACGGCTAGGGTTCATCGGGTTGGGACTGATGGGCAAGCCCATGGCCCTGCGCCTGCTGGCCGCCGGCTATCCCCTGGCAGTACACAACCGCAGCCAGCCACCGGTACGCGAGCTGGCAGCACGCGGCGCCACGCCCTGCGCCTCACCGCGCGAGGTCGCTGCGCAGTCCGAGGTCATCTTCACCATGCTCCCCGACGCCCCTGACGTGGAGCGTGTCCTTCTTGGCCCGCAAGGGGTCATCGAGGGTGCCCGCCCGGGCAGCGTGGTCATCGACATGACGTCCGGCAATCCCGAGGTCTCGGCCCGCCTGGCGGCACGGCTGCAGCAGCACCAGGTGGCCATGCTCGATGCCCCGGTAAGCGGCGCTGACGTCGGCGCTCGTGAAGGCACCCTGGCCATCATGGTGGGCGGCCCGCGAGCCACCTTTGAGGCCTGCCGCCCTCTCCTGGAGGTGCTGGGGCGCACCATCGTGCACGCCGGGGAGCAGGTGGGCATGGGGGGCCACATGAAGCTGGCCAACCAGATCCTGGTGGCCACCACCCTGGCCGGCATGGCCGAAGCCCTGGTCTACAGCGCCAAGGCCGGTCTTGACCCGGCGCAGGTGGTCCAGGCGCTGAGCGCCGGCCCTGGGGCGCTGCGGCGCCCTGGAGCTCAAAGCCCCCAAAGTGCTGGCCGGCGACTTCACGCCGGGGGGCAAAGTCGACTCGCAGCTCAAGGACCTGCGTCACGCCCTCGCCATGGCCCGTGCCCTGAGCCTCTCCCTGCCGGTCACCGCGCTGGTCACCGAGCTCTTCTGCGCCGTGCATAACGCCGGCCGCGGTCAGTGGGATCATGCCGCCATCGTCACCCTGCTGGAAGAGCTCAACGGCGTGCAGGCCCGCCACCCGCGCCCTCGCCTTACTTGAAAATCGAGTAGGTAGTCTCCTTGGCGGTGATGAACTCCAGCAGTGCCGGAATGCCTTCCTGCGTCTTGGCAATGCCGCGCTTGATCGCCGGCACGATCTCTTCGGGCCGCGTCACGCGCTCGCCGTAGCCGCCAAAAGCCCGTGCCATGTCGGCGTAGTTGCCGGTGATGTCGGTGCTACGGTACTTCTCGGTGGCCACCGGCATGATGGGAATTTCGATGGCCATGGAGAAGTTGTTGAGCAGAATCGAGAGAATGGGGATGCGCTCGCGCACCGCGGTCTCGAAGTCCATACCGGTAAAGCCAATGGCGGCGTCGCCCCACACATTGATGCACAGCTTGTCAGGCGCTGCCAGCTTGGCCCCCATGGCCAGCCCGAGCCCGTAGCCCAGCTGCGTCGTCTTGCCCCAGCCGAGGTACGTCAGCGGCGCCACCGTCTCCCAAAACGGCGACATCTGGTCGCGTGGGCTGCCGGCGTCGTGGGTGATGATGGTGTTGGCGCGATCAACGGTGTGCATGAGGTCCCAAATCACGCGGTAAGGCGACAGCGGCACCTCGTTGGACGTGAGCTTGGGCAGCCACTGCGCCAGCCATTCTTCTTTGACTTGTCGGATCTCGGCCGCCACCTGCGCCGCGTTGTCACGCTCGTGCCGGCCCAGCTCGTCTTTGACCGCCGCCACCAGGGCGTCGAGAGTGAGGGCGGCATCACCCAGCAGCACCTCGTCGGCGGGCACGTCCTTGTTGACGTCCGCCGGATCGAGGGTGGCGTGGATGATCCTCTTGCCCGGCGGCATAGCCACCCCGTAGTTGGTGGTGGCAAAGCTGCAGCCGATGCCCAGGATGACGTCGGCATGCTGCAAGAAGTGGTGTACGGGCTTGGGCAGCGAGCGCCCGCCTGAGCCCAGCGACAGGGGATGGTTTTCCGGAAAGGCGCTTTTGCCCTCCAGGCTGGTGGTCACCGGCGCTGCCAGCAGCTCGGCCAGCTCGCGCAGCGGCTGCCAGGCCTGAGCGTAGTGCACCCCCTGGCCGGCGTAAATCACCGGCCGCCGTGCCTGCACCAGCACGCGCGCCACGCGCGCCACGTCCTGGGCGTCCGGGGCCCGTAGCGGTGGGCCGTGGTGGGCGTGTAGGCCAGCGGCTCGGGCACTTCCTCGTCAAAGACGTCACGGGGAATCTCCACCAGCGCCGGCCCGCGGCCGGCCGTTGCGCACCTGGGTGAAGGCACGGCGCAAGGCGGCAGGAATGGCGTCGGCACAGGGCACCTGCTCGATCCACTTGGTGACGTGGCGGTAGTTGAGAAAGGCGTTGAAGTTAGGGGGGAGGTTGATCAAGCGGCGAGGATAGCCGGCCGGCAAGACGACGATGGGCACCGAGTCGGCGTAGGCTTGGGCCACACCGCCAAAGGCGTTCTCTGTCCCCGGACCGTGCTGCATGGCAAAGACGCCGATGCGGCGGCCAGAACTGACGCGGCTGAAGCCGTCGGCCATGTGCAGCCCGGTGCGCTCCTGGCGCACGATGATGGTGCGAATGTCCGCCTTGGCGGCGGCTTCGATGATGGGATTGACCGGGTAGCCAATGAGAAACTCGACACCCTCGCGCTTGAGAATCTCGGCAACGGCAGCAGCAGCCTGCATGGAATGCCTCCTCTGTGAGGACCCAAAGCCGCCCCAGACCCTAGCACGCCGGCCTGCCCCTGTCAACGCCGCGCGAGCGTCACACGGCCATCGACCTTTTTTACTCTTTTTGTCTTTTCCTCTTGACACCTTCTGCCGCTGGTATTAGAAATGCTCACAGCGTGCCCTCGCTGCCTTCATGGAAGGAGGAGGACACGGCGCGTCGTTTCGCCCTTGCAGGGAGGGGGAAGCCATGTCGACCGCAGCGTGGGTGTGGATCTTCGCCGTTGCCTACTGGTTGTACTGCATTTACTGGGGGGTGCGCGGCTACTTCTGGGCACGCACCGCCTCGCGCTGGGCCATTGCCGAGCGCCAGCTCCCCATGTGGCTGTTTCTCCTTGCCGCCACCGCCACCTCGTTTAGCGGCTGGACGTACATCGGCCACCCGGGGCTGATCGCGTTTTCCGGCCTGGCCTACGCCTTTGCTTCTTTTTATGTGCTCACCATTCCCATCACCGCGACGTTTTTTGCCAAGCGCCTGTGGATGCTGGGGAAGCGCTACAACTTCATCACCCCGGGGGACCTCTACGCTTACTACTACGGCGGCCCAGCGCGGCTGGGGGGAGTTCATCCGCTTTCTCATCGTGGTCATCGCGTTTCTCTACAGCGCTTTTTACACCGCGGTGCAGCTGATCGCCTCGGGGGCCATTTTCCACGTCACCACCGGCGTGCCGCTGGTGGTGGGCTCCATTTTCCTGGCGGCGGTGGTCTTTTTCTACGTCGCCGCCGGCGGCATCCGCAGTGTCGCTTGGGTGGACGCCCTGCAAGCCTTTCTGCTGTGGCTGGGGATCATTACCATTGGGGCCTTGGTGTTGGCCCACTTTGGTGGCTGGGACGCCTTTATCGCCCGCATCTCCAAGCTCGAAGCCAAGTACCTTACCATCCCCGGCGCCTGGAAGCCGTGGCTGGTGGGCAAGACGGAGTGGACGGGCATGTTCCAGCTCACCTACATGTTTGCCCTCATGGGCATCATGGCCTCGCCGGCTTTTCACATGTGGGTGTTTAGCAACCGCGATCCCAAGCCGTTTCCCTGGCAGCAGGTGTTCGCTTCGACGCTGTTTATCGGCTTTGCCCTCTTCTTCTTCACCGCCATCCAGGGGTTGGGCGGCCGCGCCCTGCTCGAAGACGGCGTGCTGCAGTTTGCCAAGGACTCCGAGGTGGTGCCGGAGATCATCAAGGTGCTGATCCCAGGGGCCGCTGGCCGGCTTCGTCATCGTCGGCGCCCTGGCGGCGATGCAGTCCACGGGGGCGGCCTACATGGGCACGGGCGGCGCCATCCTCATGCGCGACTTCTACGTGCGTGTGCTGCGCCCCAGCGCCGGCCATGCCGAGCAGGTGTGGGTGGGGCGGCTGCTGGTGTTCGTGGTGGTGGCGGTGGCGATGATCGTCGCTCTCACCAGCCGCCGTGCCCTGGTGATGCTCGGCGGCCTGGCGGTGTCGTTTGGCTTCCTGCTCTACTTGCCCCTGCTGGATACCCTGTACCTGCGCAAGTTCACCCGCCAGGGGGTGGCGTTGGGGCTGCTGGCGGGCATCCTGGCGGTGATTTTCACTTTTTCGTTTCCCGCTTGGAAGTACCCCCTGAACCTGCACAGCGCCGGCTGGGGCGGCCTCGTGGCCTTTGTCGTCGCGGCCCTGGTGTCAGGGGTGACGCGCGGCGCGGACCAGCAAGACCGCCGGGTTATGGAGATCCGCCGGGAGATGACGGGCTGGCTTGACGACATCGACCGCGGGTCGCCTGAGCTCCAGAAGAAGCGGCGCTTCTGGCTGTGGGCCATGGTGGTCTGGTTCGTCTTTGCCATCGGCCCCGGGGATGGTCGTCGGCAACCACTTCTTCTCCATCGCCGGCCTGCCGCCGGTATGGACCTGGCAGGTGGTGTGGTGGATGCTCGGCCTGGTGATGATGTGGGGGCTAGCCTTCAAGGCCCGCCTGTCGTACACCACGCCGGAGCAGATCCAGCGCGCCTTTACCGAGCTCAAGCCGGTGGTGGAAGAAGTGCGCGGCCGGCCGGCTGCCGTTGAGGGAAACGACTAATCCCGCGGTGCGCGGCCGTAACGTGGCGGGATACAATGAGAGGAGACACGGGATGGCGCTTGAGGATCGGCTGCTGCTGCTCAGCCTGGCCGCCATCGTGCTGTGGCTTATTATTCTAGGAACCGTCTTGTAGCGAAGGGGCCACCGGGCGCTCCGCCCGGCCCTCTTCGCCTGCCTGAAGCCGGAGGGTCGTGTGATGGAGCGCCTGGAACTCAAAGAGCCGGTGCGGGCCTTTCCCCTGGACGCCCACCGCAACGGATACCGTGGCCACCACGACGGGTGGGACGGCGACGACGGGGGCGGAGGGGAAAGGCAAGACTGGCCGCTGGTGCCGGCAATTTTGCTTGCCGTGCTGGTGGCCGTGCTGCTCACCCTGTTTGGCATCTGGACGCAGCTGCTGGCCAACCTGGGCCGGGTCGCAGCTGCCGGGGGCATAGGGCGCGGTGGACAACCAAGAGACCCCCTCTGCGGTGCCGACGCCCGAGGAGGTGCGCGCGGCTTACCAAGAAGCGGTGCGCACCGCCTCACGCTGCAGCCTGCTGGGGGCCATCGGCTTTGGTGTGGCCTTGCTCATGCTGCCCGTGCTGCTGAGCACGGGCACGCTCTCCGAAGCGGTTTTCGGCACCGCCCACCCTCTGGCCCGCTTCTTGTTCCTGGGCGGGTGCGCAGGCGGCCTGCTCTTCAGCTTCCAGGCCTGGCGGGCTGCCCGCCTGGTCCGCGCCTGCCGCGAGCGGCTCGACGAGCTGTCTTAATGCCGCGGGGTGATTTTGGACTTGACGCGCCCGCGACTTCGGGGTGAGGATAAAGGGCACGATCCCGTTTCCTCTCTGCCGCACAGGAGTGTTGCCCTATGAAAGCCGTTCGCATCCATCGCTTTGGTGGCCCCGAGGTCATGCAGTACGAAGACGTCCCCACTCCCACCCCGGGGCCGGGACAGGTGCTGGTCAAGCTGGCTGCCGCGGGGGTGAATTACATCGACGTCTACCAGCGCACCGGCCTCTATCCCAATCCGCTGCCCTACACCCTGGGGCTAGAGGGAGCAGGCACCGTGGTGGCCGTAGGACCCGAGGTCACCCTCTTCAAAGAGGGCGACCGCGTCGCCTACACGGGCATCCCGGGCTCTTATGCCGAGTACGTGGTGGCGCCGGAAGCGCGCCTAGTGCGCTTGCCCGACGAACTGGACTTCAAAGTGGGCGCTGGCGCTATGCTGCAAGGCATGACCGCGCACTACCTGGCCTACAGCACCTATCCCCTCAAGCCGGGCGATACCTGCCTCATCCACGCCGCCGCCGGGGGCGTCGGGCTGCTGCTGGTGCAGATGGCCAAGCAGTGCGGGGCGCGCGTCATCGGCACCGTGTCCACCGAAGAAAAAGCGGCCCTGGCGCGCGAAGCCGGCGCCGACGAGGTAATTCTTTACACGCAGCAGGACTTCGAGGCCGAAGTCAAGCGCCTCACCAACGGCAAGGGGGTGAACGTCGTCTACGACTCGGTGGGCAAGACGACGTTTGAGAAAAGCCTCAACTGCCTCGCCCCGCTGGGCTACATGGTACTCTACGGGCAGTCGAGCGGGCCGGTGCCGCCTTTTGACCCGGCCATTCTCAACGCCAAGGGCTCGCTCTTTCTCACCCGCCCCAGCCTGTTCCACTACATCGCCGACCGCGCCAGCCTGGAAAAGCGCGCCGGCGACGTGCTGGGCTGGATCGCCAGCGGCAAGCTCAAGCTGCGCATGGAACACACCTTCCCGCTGGCCGAGGCGGCCGAAGCCCATCGCCAGCTCGAAGGCCGCCGTACCACGGGGAAAGTGCTGCTGCTGCCCTGAAGCCCCTCGCCGCACCCCGGACAGGGTGTCCGCATGTGGACACCCTGTCACAAGGGCATGGCAGGAGGGAGCGGGCGCAGGGCCGCGCCCCTGCGCCAAGGCGGCTGCCGGCAGACGTGGCACAGGTCTTGTACAGGGTGTCTTCCAAGGGTCTCCGCGGGCGCGGAGCAATTTGCGGCAACAGAGGAGGCAAGCCATGCCTTTTCAGCGCATCCTGGTCCCGGTGGACTTCAGCGAGCCCTCCGAACACGCGCTGCAATACGCCATCGACCTGGCCAAGCAGCTGCAAGCGCGCCTGACGCTGCTGCACGTGGTTTCGGCCCACGTCATGCCGGAGCTGCCGCTGACCGTGGCGGAAACGACGCAAACCGTGCCCGAGGGCTACTTGCAGGAGCTCGAAAAGCAGGCGCGCCAGGGGCTAGAGCACTACTTGCAGCGGGGTGCGCGACGCCGGCCCTCGACGGCGACCTGGTGGTGGTGCACGGGGTGCCCTTCCAGAACATCGTCGATGTGGCCAAGGCGCGCCAGAGCGACCTTATCGTCATGGGCACGCACGGGCGCACCGGGCTCAAGCACGTGTTGCTGGGCAGCGTGGCCGAAAAAGTGGTGCGCTTTGCGCCTTGCCCGGTGCTGGTGACGCGCTGAAGCCTTCAACAGCCCGGGTTACTTCGAGGCTGGCTGCGGCGTGGCAACAAAGACCTCGAAGTGCGGCCGCAGCCGGGCGCTGCACAGCACGCTGAAGCGCGCTTCGGCCAGCAGCCACTGCCAGTCATCCGAAGTGTACTTGTTGTGCACGGGAAAGAGCCGCAGCCAGCGCTGCCGGCTGGCCAGGCGGGCTTCGCCCTCGCCTTCGAGCCGCTCGGCAAGGTAAGTGGCCAGCGGCCGCCGGATCCAGTCGTAAAGCAGCAGCAGTCCGCCAGGGTGCAGGAGCCGCGTCGCCTCGGCAAGCACGGCAAAGGGGTCGTCAAAAAGGTGCAGCACCGCTGTCATGCACACCAAGTCGACGGAGGCAGGGGCCAGGGGCAAGGGCTGAGCGGTGACGTCGTGTACGGCAAAGGTCACCTGCGGCCCGCAGCCGAGCTGCTGCGCGTGGGCGATCATTGCCGGGGTGACGTCGTAGCCGTAGCCCCGCACGTGGGGATAGCGCTGCAGCAAGTCGCGCAGGAACAGCCCCGGGCCGCAGCCGAGATCCACCACCACCGGCTGCGCCGGCAGCCGCGGCATTACCTCTTGCGCCACCAGCGCCCAAAAACCGGCGTGGAAGCGCTCGCCGTGGGTGTCAACCATGCGCTGCAGCAGTTCGGCGTCCGAAAAGCCGGCAATCGTCTGATGCGTCGCCATCGGGTTCCTTTCAGGCCAGCAGCACGGCAATGATGCCGGTGAGAAACACGCCGTCAAATGTTCCCGCCCCGCCAACTGAGACCACCGGCGCGCCCAAGTTGCCGATTTTGTGCAGATTGAGAAGATCGGCACCGATCAGCGTGCCCAGGGTGCCGGCCACGTATGCGGCCAGGGGGGGCCTGGGCGGGCACCAGCAGCAGGGCCACCAGCGCCGCACACAGCGGCGGCAGAAACAAGGGCACGGCAATGCCCAGGCCGCGCACCGGGCGCGCAAAGACGTGGGTGATGGCCGCCACGATGGCCGTGGCCACCAGTACCCGCAGCGGCGCTTGCGCCTGGGTGAGCAAGTACAGCGACAGCAGCGCCGGCACCACCGCCCCGCCCACGTTCACCGCCACCACCGTCTCCTGCCGCCGCCAGCGCGGCACCAGGTAGCGCTGGCCGAAAAAGTAGATCACCATTCCCTCGCTCAGCGGCGCCCCCGTGCGCAGGCGGGCCACCGGGATGTTTATCCACGACCCGAACCATGATAGCATAAGCAGGCTGAAGAGGGACTCCTGGGGGACGCCGACTTTCTCGAAGGCATAGCCAATGATCCCGAGCTGGACAACGACAAAGAGCACCGCCAGGCTCAGGACCAGCAGCAGCATCGACAGCAGCACCAGCGGGCTGAAGAACACCGGTGTCGTCCTCTGTCAAACCGCGCCCGACCTCTACACCCCGGGAGTATCATAGGGCAACTCGCGCCTGGGCGCGAGGGGTTATATCAGGAGCACGCCGATGGGACAGCCCGTTCTCCACGACCCGCTTCTTTCCCGCCGCCACGTGTTGCAGGGCGGCCTCCTGGGGGGCGCCGCGTTGGCCGCCGCCTCTCTGCCCGCGGCGGCCGCCACCCCCAAGCGCGGCGGCATTGCGCGCCTGCGCGGCTGGGACCCGGTGCACTTCGACCCGCACCTCACCATCACGTACCGCACCCACACCCTGCTTAGCTTCACCCACAGCAAGCTGCTGCGCCACAAGTTCGGCCCCGACGTCAAGCCGGGGCGCTACCTCCTCGAAGGCGACCTCGCCGAGGCCTGGGAGAACCCCGATCCCACCACGTATATTTTCCGCCTGCGCCGCGGCGTCCACTGGCACAACAAGCCGCCGGTCAACGGCCGCGAGTGCACCGCCGAAGACGTCAAGTTCACCTTCGACCGCTTCCGCCAGACCCCGGGCAACGCCAACCGCTACATGCTCTCCTCGGTCGAGCGCCTCGAAGGTGCTCGACAAGTACACGGTGAAGTTCGTGCTCAAGGAACCCTACGCCTGGCTGCTCGATATTCTGGCTTCGCCGGCGGGCAGCTGGATCGTGCCCCGCGAAGCGGTGGAAGCCCACGGCGACCTCAAAAAGCAGGAGAGCTGTATCGGCACCGGTCCCTTTGTTCTGGAGCGCTGGGATCCCAACAAGCAAAGCATCCTTAAGCGCAACCCCGACTACTACATGAGCGGCCGGCCTTACCTTGACGAGGTGCACTGGATCGTCTTCGAGGACCTCTCCACGCGCACCGCCGCTTACCGCACCGGACAGCTCGACTTCGGCCCGGAGTGGATCACCGCCATTCGCCAGGAAGACTACCCCTCCTTCAAGCAGAGCAACCCCGACTACACCTACCTCGAGTACCACTCCAACGTCTTTGCGTACTTCTACATGCGCACCGACCAGCCGCCTTACAACGACGTGCGCGTGCGCCGCGCCATCTCCATGGCCATGGACCGCCAGGGCATGCTGGCCGCCCTTAACGAGGGCCGCGGCGTGCTCACCGCCCACGTCCCTGCCTTCCTGGTGGACTGGTCGCTGCCCGTGGACCAGCTGGGCGAAGCGGCACGCTACTGGGAGTACAACCCCAAGGAGGCCAGAAAGCTCTTGGCCCAGGCCGGCTACCCGAACGGCTTCGAAACGCCGCTGCACACCACGTTTGCCTACGGCTCGGTATGGAAGGACTTCGTGCAGATGGCCGCCGAGTTCCTGAAGCAAGTCGGCATCAGGGCGACCATCCAGGCCAAGGAGTACGGCGCTTACATCTCCAGCACCTTCCTGGGCAAGTACGACATGCTGGCGCTGGGCTTGCAGACGCCTTACACGGAGCCGGACAACTACCTCTACGGTCCCTACTACCCCGGCCACTTCAAGAACCAGAGCTACGTCAACGACCCCAAGCTGGCGCAGCTGCTCGACGCGCAGCGCCGCACCCTGGACGTGGAGAAGCGCCGGCAGCTCATCTACGACATCCAGCGCTACCTGGCCGAGCAGATGTACTACGTGCCCTTTTACACCGGCTTTACCGTGGGCTCGTGGCAGCCGCACGTGAAGAACTACATGGTCAACACCAGCTACGACTTTGGCAGCCGCCTCATCGAGGTGTGGTTCGACAAAGCCTGAAGGGAGGAGGCGGGCAGCCCGCCCGGCAGCACCATGCGGCAGTACCTCATCAAGCGCCTGCTGCTCATCGTGCCCACGCTCCTGCTGGTCACCGCCATCGTCTTTACCCTGTCGCGGCTCATTCCCGGCGACGTGGTGGCGATGATGGTGGAGGAAAACACCTACGCCAAAGACCTGGAGGAGATGCGGGCCAAGCTGGGCCTCAACCGGCCCATCCACGTGCAGTACGTCGTCTGGCTGAGCCAGGTGGTGCGGGGCAACTTGGGCGAGTCGCTGTGGACGCGGCGGCCGGTGCTGGGCGAGATCCTGCGCCGGCTGCCGGTGAGCCTGGAGCTGGGCGCGCTGGCCATCGCCTTTGCCTTGCTTATGGCCATCCCCATCGGCGTGCTCTCGGCCGCCCGCCAGGACACCTGGCCGGACTACCTGGCGCGCAGCTTTGCCATTGGCGGGCTGTCGGTGCCGGGCTTCTGGCTGGCGACACTGGTGGTGGTGCTGCCCTCGCTCTGGTGGCGCTGGACGCCGCCCATCCAGTACATCGCCTGGCACGAGGATCCCTGGGGGCACCTGGTGCAGTTCGCCATCCCAGCCATGATCCTGGGCTTTGCTTCCGCCGCCAGCCTCTTGCGCCTGACGCGGGCGATGATGCTGGAAGTGCTGCGGCAGGACTACGTGCGCACCGCCTGGGCCAAGGGCCTGGGCGAACGCGTCATCTTGCTCAAGCACGCCCTGCGCAACGCCATCTTGCCGGTGATCACCATTCTCGGCATCCAGACGGCGCAGGTGGCCGGCGGCACGGTGGTCATGGAGAGCATTTTTGGCCTGCCCGGCATGGGCCGCTTGCTGCTCGAGGCCATCTCTTATCGCGACTACCCGGTGATTTCGGGGGTCAACTTGGTGCTGGCCACGATCGTGGTGCTCAGCAACCTGGTGGTCGACCTGGCTTATGCTTACATCGACCCGCGGATTCACTACCGGTGAGGAGGAGGCTGCCATGGCTCAGCACGCGGCCACCCTGGGCCGCAGGGACGCCGTGGCGCGCCCGCGGCCCCGCCCGGGAAGATGGCGCCTGCTGCGGCGCCTGGTGCGGGAAAAGCCGCTGGGCGGTGTCGGGGCCCTCATCGTCTTGCTGATGCTGGTGCTGGCCGTCTTTGCCGACTGGATCGCCCCCTTTCCGTATGACGAAATGCACCTGCGCGACCGCCTGAAGCCAAGCAGCACGAGGTACTTGCTGGGCACGGACAACATGGGGCGGGACCTCTTCAGCCGCATCGTCTACGGGGCACGGGTGTCGATGCTGGTGGGGCTGGGCACGGTGAGTCTGGGCACCGGCCTGGCCACCCTGGTGGGAGTGCTCAGCGCTTACTTTGGCGGCCGCCTCGATACCTACGTGCAGCGCCTGGTGGACGCCTGGCAGGCCTTTCCCTGGCTGGTCATCCTGCTCAGCATCATGGCCGTCATCGGTCCCGGCCTGGGCAACGTCATCCTCGCCCTGGGCGTCCTCACCGCCGCCAGCGGCTCGCGCGTCATCCGCAGCGCCGTGCTGGCGGTGCGCGAGCAGCCCTTCATCGAGGCTGCCCGCGCCGTCGGCTGCGGCCACGCGCGCATTCTCCTGCGCTACGTGCTGCCCAACGTCGTGGCCCCTATCATCGTGCTGGCCACCGTGGGCCTGGGGGCGGCCATCCTCATCGAGGCCGCCCTCAGCTTTCTTGGCTTCGGCGTGCCGCCGCCTTACCCCTCGTGGGGCGAAATGCTCAGCGGCTCGGGCCGCAGCTACATGTACAAAGCCCCTTGGATGGCCATCTGGCCCGGCGTGGCCATCAGCCTGGCGGTGTTTGGCTTCAACATGCTGGGCGACGCCTTGCGCGACTTGCTCGACCCGCGGCTGCGCGGGGAGACGCGCCGACAACCCTGAGCCTACAGGAGACGCGACATGGCCGTGCACGACTTCACGCTCTACGACATGCTGCAGCGCAACGCCGAGATCCACGCCGACCGCCCTGCCGTCGTCTCTGAGCAGGGCACCCTGAGCTTCCGCCAGTTCCTGCACCGCGTTGACACCCTGGCCGCCGGCTTGGCCGGGCTGGGGCTGCAGAAGGGCGAGCGCGTCTGCGTCCTGGCCCTCAACCATCCGGCTTACCTCGAGCTCTACGGTGCCTGCGCCAAGCTCGGCCTGCTTGCCTACCCCATCAACTGGCGCCTGTCGCCGGAAGAAATCGGTCGCATCGTGGCGCGCGCCGAGCCGCGCCTGCTGGTGGTCGACGCCACCACGCGGCCGCAGGTGGCCGAGTGGCCCGCCAGCCGCCAGGACATCGCCCACTGGTACACGTTTGAAGAAACGCCGGCCGCGGGCTTTACGCCCCTCGCCCAGCTCTATCGCGACGCCGAGGCACCCGCTGCGGCCCGCCCCGAGGACCCCTTCGCGGTGATTTCTACGGCCGCCGTGGACGTCATCCCGCGCGGCGCCGTGCTCACCCACGCCAACCTCCTGGCCGCCAACTTGCAGAGCATGGCCTGCCTGGGCCTCAGCGAGCACGACTGCCACCTGCTGGCGCTGCCGTTGTTTCACATTGCCGCCCTGGGCGCTGCGCTGGCGGTGATGCACGCCGGCGGCGCCAATGTGGTGATGCCCCGCTTTGACGCCGCACAGGCGGTGCGCCTCATCGACACCCACCGCGTGACGTACATCACCAGCTTCCCGCCGGTGCTCAGCAACCTGCTCGACGCGGCGCAGCAGGCCGGCAGCCGCCTGCCCAGCCTCAAGCACGTCACGGGCCTCGAGGGGCCAGAGGCCATCGCCCGCCTGCACGCCCAGACCTCGGCGCAGTTCTGGACCGGCTTTGGCCAGACGGAAACCAGCGGCTTTGTCACCCTGCAGCGCTATGCCGACCATCCCGGCAGCGCCGGCAAGGCGGCACCGCTGTGCCGCATCAAGCTGGTAGACGACTACGACCGCGAGGTGCCGGTGGGCACCCCCGGCGAGATCCTAGTGCGCGGCCCGGTGGTCTTTCAGGGCTACTTCCGCCAGCCCGAGGTGACCGCCTACACCTTCCGCGGCGGCTGGCACCACACCGGCGACGTGGGGCGCCTCGACGAAGCGGGCTACCTCTACTACGTCAGGCGCAAGCCGGAAAAAGAGCTCATCAAGCCCGGCGGCGAAAACGTCTACCCGGCAGAGGTGGAAGCGGTGATCATGGAGCTGGAAGGGGTGAGCGGCGTGTGCGTCTTCGGCGTCCCCGACCCGCAGTGGGGGGAGGCCATCAAGGCGGTGGTGGAGCTGCGCCCGGGCGCCACGCTCACCGCGCAGCAGGTGATCGACCACGTGGGCAGCCGCATCGCCCGCTACAAGCGGCCCAAGTGGGTGAGCTTTACCGAGGCGCTGCCCAAGACCGCCGAAGGCAGCGTCGACCGCGAGGCGGTAAAAGCCACCTGGGGTGAGCCGGGGCACTGACGTGGCCGCCCTGCGCTAGAAGCAGGCCATGCAGGCAGGCGCTCCCCTGGTGGCTTTCGAGCACGTGACGCTGGGCTACGGCCGGCGCCCGGTCCTGCGCGAAGCAATGGTTGCCTGTGCGATTTTGGCCTTAGCCAGCATCGCGGCTGCTGGCTCCCGCTATGTCATTTCCCCGCAGAAGAGTCAGTTTCATTTCAAAGCCTACTCGCTGCTAGCGCGACCACTTGGTACGTTTCGCGTATTTGGTGGCGAGATTCTGGCCGATGCCCACAACCCAGAAGCCTCGCGTGTGCACTTTGTCATCGACGCCGCCTCCATCGATACGGGCAACGCCAAGCGCGACAAGCACTTGCGCTCGGAGGACTTTCTCTTCGTGGCGCAGTACCCCACCATCACCTTTACTTCCACGGCGGTGCGCCACGAGGGCGGCAAGCGCTACGTAGTGGAGGGCGAGCTCGAGATCCGCGGCGTCCGCAAGCGCATTGCGATTCCTGTGACCGTGACACAGCAGGCTGGAGAACTCGTGGTGCAGGGCAGCGTACGTCTCTGCCGCCGCGATTTTGGCATCAACTACAATGCTTTTTTCAATCCGATCCGTAACGAGGTTGACGTTATCTTCACCATTGTCGCAGTGCATCCTTAGGGTCGCCTGTACAGAGTCTTCCTGTGCCCAAGGGAGCCTGACCAACCCCCAAGACAGGGCGACCGGCTGTAGCACAGCAAGCGAATCCTAGCGTACAATAAGGAGAACCGCATGCACCCCACTGGCGCCACAGCCCGCCCTCTCGGCTCTCGCCACGTATGGCTCATTAGCGCCGGCGTGTTCCTCAGCGCGCTGGCTGTTGCCCGGGCGCAGGCGCCGCCGGCGCCGGAGGCCCCGCTGCGGCTGCCTCCCGTGGTGGTGACGGCGCCGCGGGTGGCCACGCCGCTGCTGGAGGTGCCGGCGGCGATCAGCGTCGTCGAGCAAGAGGCGATCCAGCTCGGGCAGCAGACCATCGGCCTCGACGAGGCGCTGGGACGCGTGCCCGGCGTCTTTCCCCAGAATCGCTTCAACTTCGCGCAGGATCTGCGCCTCAGCATCCGCGGCTTTGGTGCCCGCGCCGCTTTTGGCATCCGCGGCATCAAGATCCTCGTCGACGGCATCCCCGAGACCCTCCCCGACGGCCAGAGCCAGGTGGACAGCCTCGACCTGGGCTCGGCGCAGCGCATCGAGGTGCTGCGCGGCCCAACTTCGGCCCTCTACGGCAACGCTTCCGGAGGGGTCATCAGCATCCTGACCGAAGACGGCCCGCCGCGCCCCTTTGTGGAAGCCCGCACCCTGCACGGGGAGTTTGGCCTGTGGAAAGCGCAGCTCAAAAGCGGCGGCCAGGTGGGCCCCCTCAACTACCTGCTGAGCGTCTCGCGCCTGGAGCTGGGCGGCTTTCGCGACTTGAGCCGCACCGAAAGCGTGGTCGTCAACGGCAAGTTTCGCTTTGACCTCGACGCCGTCTCCTCCCTCACTGCCCTTCTTAGCCTCGTCGACTCGCCGCGCGCCGACGACCCGGGCGGCCTGACGCAGGAAGAAGTGGCAGAAGACCGGCGCCAGGCCGCCCCCAACAACCTGCGCTTCCGCACGGGAGAAGAGGTGGCGCAGCAGCGCCTCGGGCTGGTGTACCGCCGGGAGCTCCTGCCCGGCCACGAGCTGGAAGTGACCGGCTTCTATGCGGCGCGGCAGTTCCGCAACTCTATTCCCTTCCAGGTGGTGGACTTCGACCGCACTTTCCTTGGCGGCGGCTTGAAGTACATCTACCGCGGGCGGCTCCTGGGCCGGCGCCAGCGCCTTACGGTGGGCATCGACGTGCAGCACCAGGACGACCGCCGCCGCAACTTCGACAACGTCGACGGCCAGCCCGGCGAGACGCTGCGCCTCCACCAAGACGAACGCGTCACCAGCGTCGGTCCCTACGCCCAAGTGGAGTTCTCCCTCTTTGACCCCCTTACCCTGGTGCTCGGCGCCCGCTACGACAACGTGCGCTTTGCCATCGACGACTTTTTGCTCAGCGACGGCGACGACACCGGGGCGCGCACCTTCGACCAGCTCACCGGCCGCTTCGGGCTTTTGTTCAATCCGCTGCCCGCGGCTAACTTCTACGTCACCATCGCCCAGTCTTTTGAAACTCCCACCACCACCGAGCTGGTCAACCGCCCCGGCGGCGGCGGCGGCATCAACCCGGAGATCGAGCCGCAGCAAGCCATCAACTACGAGGTGGGGGTAAAAGGGCTAGCCTTAGGTCGCTTGCAGTACGAGGCCGCGCTGTTCTTTATTTTCCTGCGCGACGAGCTGATTCGCTTCGAGGACCCTACCGGCCGCGCCTTCTTCCGCAACGCCGGCAAGTCGCGGCGCTTTGGCGCCGAGCTCGGCCTGCGCCTGGAGCTGCTGGAAGGCCTGCGGCTGAGCCTGGCCTATACGTACCTCAACGCCGTGTTTACGGAGTTCGTCAAGGAGGGCGTGGACCTCGAAGACAACGAGGTCCCTGGCCTGCCGCCGCACCAGGTCTATGCCGAGCTCTTCTACCGCCACCGCAGCGGCTTCTACGGCGGTCTTGACCTTCTCTATGTGAGCGAGTTCTTTGCCGACGACGAGAACACCGTCACCAACGAGGCTTACGCCGTGGCCAACCTGCGCCTGGGCCTAGAGCGCCGTCTCGGCCCCTGGCAGCTGGCCCCCTTCTTCGGCATCCAAAACCTTTTTGACGAGAAATACAACAGCAACGTACGCATTAATGCCACCGGCGGGCGCTTTTTTGAGCCAGCGCCCGGATTCAACGTCTACGGCGGCCTCACCGTGGCCTACAACTGGTAAAGGGGACAGGCTACTTTTTCTGAGGCTGGAGAAAAGTAGCCTGTCCCCTTTTTCTACGGGTTCATGGCCCGCCACAGCTTTTCCGGCGTGAAGGGCATCTCCAGGTGCTTGACACCAAACGGCGCCAGGGCGTCGATGATGGCGTTGGCCACCGCCGGCGTCGAGCCGATGGTGCCCGCCTCGCCCACCCCTTTGGCCCCCAGCGGGTTGACCGGCGTCGGCGTTATTGTGTGGTCGGTTTCCAACGTCGGCACCATGGCCGCCTTGGGCACGGCGTAGTCCATGAGACTGCCGGTGATGAGCTGGCCGTTGTCGTCGTAGACCACCTGCTCGTAGAGGGCCTGCGCCAGCCCCTGCGCAATGCCCCCGTGCACCTGGCCGGCCACCAGCAGCGGGTTGATGATGTTGCCACAGTCGTCTACCGCCACATAGCGCTTGATCTCCACCTGGCCGGTCTCGCGGTCTACTTCCACCACGCAGACGTGGGTGCCAAAGGGAAACGTGGCGTTGCCCGGCTCAAAGCGGCTGGTGGCTTCCAGCCCCGGCTCCAAGTCGGGCGGCGCGCTGCCCGGCCCCTGCCAGGAAAAGTCGGCTGCCGCAAAGGCCACTTGGTCAAACGTCACCTTGCGGCTGGGCTCCGAGGTCACGTAAATTTCCCCTTTCCCGTACGTCACGTCCTCGGGGCGCACGTCGAGCAGGTGTGCCGCGATGCGCTTGGCCTTCTCCTTGACTTTGTTCACCGACATGAGCAGCGCCGCGCCGCCCACCGCCAGGCTGCGGCTGCCAAAGGTGCCAATGCCGTAGGGCACCACGTCGGTATCGCCGTGGATCACTTCCACGTTGTCCACCGGCACCCCCAGCTCGTCGGCGACGATCTGCGCAAAGGAGGTGACGCTGCCCTGGCCGTGGGGCGAAACCCCGGTGAGCACCGTCACCATGCCCGTGGGCTCCACGCGCACCGTGCAGCTCTCCCAGCCCCCCACGCCGGGCGGCAGCAAGTAAGAAGGACCGATGCCGCAGATCTCGATGTACGACGAGATGCCGATGCCCAGGTAGCGCCCTTGCTCGCGCAGGCGCTTCTGCTCGGCACGCAGCTCCTCGTAGCCCACAATTTCCAGCGCCTTGTTGAGCGCCGCCTCGTAGTTGCCGCTGTCGTAGATCAAGCCCGCCGGCGTCGGCTGGGTGAAGTCGCGCTTGAAGTTCTTGCGCCGCACCTCCACCGGGTCCATGTTCAGCTCGCGGGCAATCGCGTCCATGAGGCGCTCGATGGCATACGCCGCCTCGGGACGACCGGCGCCGCGGTAAGCGTCGGTGGCCACCTTGTTGGTGAACACGGCGATCTGCTCGTACTCGAAGGCCTTGCAGTCGTACGCCCCCGACATGAGAATCAGCCCCAGGCTGGGAATGGCCGGGGTGAGCAGCTGCATGTAGGCCCCCATGTCGCAGTAGGCCCGGCACTTGATGGCCAGCAGGGTGCCGTCGTTTTTCACCGCCGCGTCGAAGTACTCCACCAGGCCGCGGCCGTGGATGGTCGAGGTGAAGTGCTCGCGCCGGCGCTCGATCCACTTCACCGGCCGCCCCAGCTCGCGCGCCAGGTAGGGAATGAGCAGCTCCTCGGGGTAGAGCTGGATCTTGCAGCCAAAGCCGCCGCCCACATCCGGGGCGATGACGTGGATGTGGTGCTCGGGCATGCGGAGCGCCCCGGCCAGCAGGGTGCGCACCAGGTGCGGGATCTGCGTCGAGATCCACACCGTCAGGCGGCGGCGCCCCCGGTCGTAAGTGGCCAGCACCCCGCGCGGCTCCATGGGCATCGGCACCAGCCGCTGCTGGGTGATCTTCAGGCTCACCACCTTGTCGGCCTGGCGGAACCACTCGTCGGTCAGCCCCAGCGGCGTGGGCGAGGGCTCCGGGGCCGGGCCGTAGACGCGGAACATGATGTTGTCTTCGAACTCCTCGTGCACTTTTGGCGCCCCGGGCTGCGCCGCCTGCTCGGGATCGACCACCGCGGGCAGCAGCTCGACGTCCATCTCGATGAGATCGGCGGCATCCTGCGCCGTGTAGGGGTTGTCGGCCACCACCACCGCCACCGGCTGGCCCACAAACCCCACTTTCCCTACCGCCAGGGCGTGGTTGGTGGGCAGCTTCATCCCCGGCGTGGCGGCGCCGCAGGGAATGGTGCCCACCTTGCCAAGGATGTCGGCGCCGGTCAGCACCGCCACCACCCCGGGATGGCGCTTGGCGGCTTCCACGTTGATGCTCTTGATGCGGGCATGGGCGTACGGGCTGCGGTAAAACGCCGCGTGCAGCGTGCCCACCATGGGAATGTCGTCGACGTAGTGCCCCAGCCCCTGGATGAGCGCCGGATCCTCGCGCCGCTTGATGCGTTCACCGATCATCTTGGGCAGGACGGCCATAACCTTCTCCTCTTGCAGCAGCCTGCAACGCCTGCGCCGGGCACAGGCCTGGACCCTGGAGAGGTATTCCGCGGCGCAGTATTGTATACCAGCATGGGGGACAAGAGAAGGGGTGTCAAGCGCAAAACCACCGGCCGCAGGAGGAGGCCGCTATGCTCGGCGCCATTGCCGGAGACCTCATCGGTTCGGTCTACGAGGCCAATCCCATCAAGCACAAGGACTTTCCGCTCTTCCACCCCGACTGCCGCTTTACCGACGACACGGTGCTGACGGTGGCCGTGGCCCATGCCCTCCTCACCGGCCAGCCGTACCAGGTGGCTATCCGGGACTGGGCGCGCCGCTACCCGCATGCCGGATACGGGGAGCTGTTCCTGCGCTGGCTCTACGCGGACAACCCGCAGCCCTACCACAGCTGGGGCAACGGCGCGGCAATGCGCGTCAGCCCCATTGGCTGGGCGTTTGCTTGCGAAGCCGAGGTGCTGCGGCAAGCCGCTTGCTCTGCCGCCATCACCCACGACCACCCCGAAGGCATCAAAGGCGCCCAGGCCACTGCCCTGGCGGTGTTTCTCGCCCGCACCGGCCACGACAAGGCCACCATCAAAGCGCGCGTGGCGCAGCTGGGCTACGACCTCGACGTGACCCTGGCGGCGCTGCGCCCCACCTATACCTTCGACGTCTCCTGCCAGGGCACGGTGCCGGCGGCCCTGGTGGCTTTTCTCGAAGCCGAGTCGTACGAAGACGCGGTGCGCAACGCCGTCTCCCTGGGCGGCGACAGCGACACCCTGGCCTGTATTGCCGGCGGCATTGCCGGGGCCTTTTACGGCGTCCCGCCGGCCATCCGCGCGCGGGTCGAGGCGCTGCTGCCTCCCGACCTCTGGGCGGTGGTGGCGGCGTTTTGCCGCCGCTACGGTGGCTGAGGCGCTTCTTGCTTGCCAAGCCGTTCCTACTGCCGTAGGATGGCGGCTTGCATACGCGATGGAGGAGGCAGAGATGGCCGGCCCCCTGCAGGGTATCAGAGTCCTCGACCTCAGCAACTGGATTGCCGGGCCTTTTGGCACCATGCTCCTTGGCGACTTGGGTGCCGAGGTGATCAAAGTCGAGTCGCCCGCCGGGGACGGCTGCCGCGCCCTGGGCCCGCCGTTTCAAAAAGGGGAAGCCCACTTCTTCATGGGGGTCAACCGCAACAAGCGCAGCCTGGTGGTGGACCTCAAAACGCCGCAGGGGCAGGCGGTGGTGCGCGACCTGGCCCTGCAGTGTGACGTGCTGGTGCAGAACATGCGCCCCGGCGTGGCCGAGCGCTACGGCCTGGGCTACGAGTCCCTGCGCGCCTACCACCCCCGCCTCATTTACGTCACCAACACCGGCTACGGCAACCGCGGGCCGCTGCGCGACATGCCGGGCTTTGACTTGGTGATGCAGGGCATTGGCGGCGTCATGCACCGGGGCGAGGCGCCACCCGAGTTTATCCGCGCCTTTCCCCCTGCCGACATGGGAACGGGCATGCTCATTGCCTACGCCGTGTGCGCGGCGCTTTACCACCGCGAGCGCACCGGCCAGGGCCAGCTCATCGACACCTCCCTCTTTGCCACCATCCTGGCGCTGCAGTCGGGCATCCTCTTCTTTGGCGAGCAACCACCCCCCTTCACCATCCAGGAAATCGCCCCCTACATCCCCACGTACCGCGCTTACCGCGACGCCGAGGGCGCTTACTTCACCGTTGCTGCCCTTTCCGAAGAGCAGTGGCGCCGCCTGTGCCAGGTGGTGGGCCTCGAGGCGCTGGCCACCGACGCGCGTTTTGACAGCCTGGAAAAGCGCCTCAACGCCGCCGAGGAGCTGATTCCCCTGCTGCAGCAGCAATTTGCCCAGCGCCCGCGGGCGTACTGGATTGCCGCCCTCAACGCCCAGCACATCCCTTCTGGGCCCGTCTACACGCACGAAGAACTGCGGCGCGAACCCCACGTGCAGGAGATGAACCTGCTGCCCACCGTGCACCACCCGGTGGCAGGCCGCACGCAACTGGTGGGGCCGCCGGTGGTCTTTCACGCCACGCCGGCGAGCATTCGCCGGCCCGCCCCCCTGCACGGCCAGCACAGCGAAGAAGTACTGCGGGAATTTGGCTACGACGAAGCGCGCATCCGCGCCTTGCGCGAAGCCGGAGTCATTTACCAGTGGCAGCCGCCGGAGGCGTGAGCCGCCTTACGCTTCGGCGCTGCCAAAGCGGCCGGGATCAAATGGCGCGATGGGCAAGGCCGTCTGGCCGGTGAGAATGAGGTCGGCGATGATGCGCGTGCTGATAAGGCTCAGCAGCATGCCGCTGCGGAAGTGGCCGCTGACGAGGTAAAGCTCTTCCCAGCCCGGCACGGCGCCAATGAGCGGCAGCCGGTCCTGGGAGCAAGGGCGCAGTCCTGCCACCTGCCCCACGATTTCCGCTGCCTCTAGCGACGGCGCCAGGTGCAGCGCCGCCTCAAGAATAGCCTGGCGCCCTTCTGCTGTAGGCTGGGCCACAAAGCCGCTGTCGTGCTCTTCCGTCGTCCCGGCCAGGGTGATGCCATCGGCTTTGTGCACCAGGTACATGCCCTGCCAGACGATGGAGGCATTTAGCTGTGGGTCGGGGACTCGCAGCTCCAGGAGCTGCCCGCGCACGGGGTAGACGGGCACCCGCAGGCCGGTCCACGCCTCTACCTGCCCGCTCCAGGGGCCCATGGCCAGCACCACGTACTTGGCGGCGATGGTCTCGCCGCTGCGCAGCCGCACCCCGGTCACCCGCGCCCCTTGCCGCTCCAGCCCCACCACTTCGCCGTGGCGCATCACCATGCCCCGGCGCTCGGCGGCGCGGGCCAGGGCAAGCACAAAGCGATAGGCAAGCACTTGCGCCTGCGGCGCCACCATGGCGCCCAGCGCCTGGCGGTTGAGACGCGGCTCGAGCTGCCACAAATCGTCACCTTCCAGCCAGGTAATCTCGGGCTCGGCCAGGTGCAGCTCTAAGGCGCGCGGGCGCAGCGCCGCCACTTCGTCTTCGGTAAAGGCGGGGTGAAGGACCGGGTTTTCCCGGTACCCAATGTCCACGCCCGACTCCTCCGGCAGAATGCTGGCCAGCTCGCGGTGCAGCGCAAAGCCCACCCGTGCCAGCTCGGCCAGCGGGTCGTCGAGGTCGAGGCGGGCGCCGTGGCCGGCTGCTTCCAGCATGGCGGCCGCCATGCCCGAGGCGCCACAGGCAATGGCCTCCTTTTCCACCACCAGCACCTGGTAGCCGGCGCGGCTAAGCCAGTAGGCCGTGCCGCATCCCATCACCCCGGCGCCGACCACCACCACATCGGCTGTCTCTGCCATGTCGGTTTCCTCTTGCGCTCGTGCCTAGGAGGCGGCGACTTCGACCAAGGGCAGCGTCGCGCTCGCCGATGCCAGCTCCCCTTCCAGCGCGTACAGCCCGGCACGGGTGATACGCACCGGCACCAGCTCGCCGATGAGCCGGGCATCGCCCGCAAAGTTGACGATTTTGTTGGTGCGGGTGCGGCCGGTGAGCTTGGCCGGATCCTTCTTGCTCGGGCCTTCGACGAGCACCTCTACCGTGCGTCCCTCATAAGGGAGGTTGGCGGCCAGGGCGATGCGCTTTTGCATGTTGAGCAGGCCTTCGAAGCGCCGCTGCTTGACCGCTTCGGGCACCGGGTTGGGCAGCTGCGGCGCCAGGGTGCCCGGCCGCGGCGAGTACTTGAAGAGAAAAATCGAATCGAAGCGCACCAGCTCCAGCATGCGGCGCGTCTCCAGGAAGTCTTCTTCCGTCTCGCCGGGAAAGCCGACGATGACGTCGGTGGAGAGGGCAATGTCGGGAACCGCCTCGCGGATCTGGGCAATGAGCTCCCGGTACGCTTCTGCCGTGTAGCCGCGCCGCATCAGCTTCAGGATCCGGTTGGAGCCGGCCTGAAACGGCAGGTGCAGGTACTCGCAGACTTTGTCCAGCTCGGCCATGGCGGCAATCAGCCGCGGGGTAAAGTCCAGGGGGTGAGAAGTGACAAAGCGAATACGGGCAATGCCGTCGACGGCATTGACGGCGGCGAGCAGGTCGGCAAAATCGACGCGGCGCGGCCGCAGGTCCTTGCCGTAGGCGTTGACGTTTTGCCCCAGCAGGGTCACTTCGCGGTAGCCGGCCTCGGCCAGGCGGCGCACCTCCTCGAGCACCACCGGCAGCGGCCGGCTCACCTGCGGGCCGCGGGTGGCGGGCACGACGCAGAAGGAGCAGTGCTTGTTGCACCCTTGCATGACGCTGACAAACGCCGTCACCCGGCTGTCGCGCGCCACCGGCAGCACGCCCAGGTCGTCGTCGAGCACCTCGTCGGTGATCTCCAGCACCGGTTCGCGCGTTTCCTCTACCTGGCGCACCAGCTCCACCACACGGCTCAGGTTGAGGGTGCCAAACACCAAGTCGACGTATGGCGCCCGCTGTAGGATCTCGTCACGGGCCCGCTGGGGAATACAGCCGCAGACGCCAATGAGCAGCTCCGGGCGCCGGGTTTTGAGGCGCTTGAGCCGCCCCAGCTCGCTGTAAAACTTCTGGTCGGCTTTTTCCCGCACGCTGCAGGTGTTGAGCAGCACCAGGTGGGCCTGGCGCACGTCGGCGGTGAGCGTGTAGCCGGCCTGTTGCAGCAAGCCGGCGATGCGCTCGGAGTCGTATTTGTTCATCTGGCAGCCGTACGTCACAATGGCCAGCTTCTTGGGGGTCATCGTCTACTCCTCGTGACCGCTCGCGAAAGCGACGGGCAGGACGCCCTGCTCGCGCAAAAAGCGTTGCTGCGCTTCGAGAAGCGCCTCAAGGGCGGCGCCGCGCAAGTCAAGGCCAGCCACCTGCGCCGGGGGCAGTCCCGGACGCCAGAACTCGGCCGCCGCGAGGCGGGTGCCGCGCAGGATCGCCCCGCGCAAGTCGGCCCCCATGAGCAGCACCCCTTCCAAGTCCGCTCCGGTGAGGTCGGCGCCGCGCAGGTCGGCCCCCTGCAAGTCCGAATTGGTGAGGTTGGCGCCACGCAGGTTGGCCCCGCGCAAGTTGGCCCCGGCAAGGCAGCAATTCTTCAACTGTACCCCGGCCAAGTCAGCCCCGGCAAAGTCGGCCTGCCGCAAGTCGAGCGACAGCAGCGGCCGGCCGCGGTAAAGGCGAAAGTCGGCGGTGCGCCGCAGGCGAGCCACCTCGCGGGGGCTGAGGTTGCCGGCCACGTAGCGCTCTTCTCGCCAGAAATCGGCGTTGTTGTGGTAGCCTCCTTCGCGCTCCCAGTACCCCAGCACGTCGCGGGCCAGAAAGCGGATCTCGCGCACCCACTTAACGCTTTTATAAAAGTAGCGCGTCGGCGCCACCACCCGCAGCGGGTAGCCGTGCGCCACGCTCAGTGGCTCGCCGTCCAGTGCCCAGGCCAGTAGCACCCCTTCGTGCAGGCACACCTCCAAGGGCAGAGAAGAATCGTGCCCGCGCGCCGAGTAGGCCAGAAACTGCACAAACCGTGCCGCCGGCAGCGGCTGCACCCGCTCTATCAGGGTGCGCAGGGCCACCCCACGCCAGCGGCCGCCCAGGCGGGACCAGCGCGTCACGCAGTGCACGTCGGCCGTCACTTCCACCTGCGGCAGGCGCTGCAGCTCGTCGTACGTCAGGACCAAGGGCCGGGCCACCTCGCCCCCGAGGGTCAAGCGCCAGCGCGCGAGGTCAAGGGCTTCGGGCAAGGGCTGGCGTTCACCCACCACAGGAAACTTGCGGGTTACCTGCTGCCGCGGCGGCAGGCGGCCGGCAGCGGCTTCGTGCGACGTCATGGCTTGCTCTGTCCTTCCTTTAGCGCCAGCGCGACACGCCAATGCGCGGGCACAGCGACGCCACCGGACAGCGGCTGCACTGCGGCGTCACCGGCTTGCAGCAGTACTGCCCCAGGGCCACCAGCAGCGGATTGTAAGCAATCCAGTACTGCCGCGGCAGCTTGCGCCGCAAGGCCATCTCCGTCTCCAGCGGCGTTTTGGTGCGCACGTAGCCCCAGCGGTTGGAAATGCGGTGCACGTGGGTGTCGACGCCGATGGCCGGAATGCCATACCCTTCGGCCAGCACCAGGTTGGCGGTTTTGCGCCCGACGCCGGGAAAGGTGAGCAGCGTGTCGAGGTCGTCGGGCACCCGCCCGCCAAATTCCGCCACCAGCCGCTGCGAGATGGCCAGGATCTGCTGCGCCTTAGTGCGGTAAAAGCCCACCGGGTAAATCGCCCGGGCGATGGTGTCGGCGTCCAGCTGGCACATCGCCTGCGGCGTCGCCGCCAGGGCAAAGAGCCGCTCGGCCGCCGCCGCCGTGGTCTGGTCCTGGGTGCGCAGGCTCAGCAGCGTGGCGATCAGGACGCGGTACGGGTCGCGCTTTTCCTGCGCCATCAGGCTCACCACCGGCACCTTCCACCGCGGCACCTCGCGCTGCAAAATGGCCAGGGCCCGGCGCAACTGCGGTTGGGTCATCGTGTTCCCTCACGTGACGCCGAACTTGGCCAGCACCTCTTCGTACTTGGCCAAGGGCACCGCCCCCACCACCCATTCGCGCTCGGCAAAGACCACGGTGGGGATGGCGTGCACGGCGTAGCGGGTGAGCGCCTCTTCGTAGTCGCGCAGCACCTCTTGGCGCATGCCGCCGCTCAGGAAGTCGTCGACAAAGCGCGGGTAATCCAAGGGCGCCTCCCGCGCCAGCGTCAGGATCTCTTCGGGCTCGGCGATGTTAACCCCCTGCTCGAAAAAGCCCCGAAACAGCCGCAGGTTCATGTCGGCAAAGGCCGCTTCCCCCTGAAGCGCCGCGCACTTGGCCGCTTCCAGAGCCGGCAGGCTCCACTGGGGAAAATCGTCGCGAGTCCACATGCGCCACCGGATCCCGTCTGCCGCCGCCAGGGCCGCCGCGCGCTGCCACGCCGCCTCGCGGTACGTCCCCTGAAACTTCACCGAGGCGTCGGGCTGGGGGCGCAGCGGAAAGGCGCGGTGCTCGAGCTGGATACGCGCGCCGTAGCGCTGGTGCAACCGCTGGAGGCGAACCGCCGCCGGGTAGCACCAGGGTCACAGGTAATCAGAAAACGCCACAATGCGTACGGGCGTGCTCATGGCCTCTCCTCCCGGCCAGATTATAGGCCAGCGGTGCTTGCCGGCACAAGTCAGGCCTCGCCGCGCAACAGCCGCTGCAGGGCAGCCTCGTCAAGAATCGGAATGCCCAGGCGCAGGGCCTCCTGGTACTTGCTGCCGGGGTCGGCCCCGGCGACCACGTAATCGGTCTTGCGCGACACAGCGCTGGCGACGCGGCCGCCGGCGGCGGTGATGAGGGCCTGCGCCTGGCTGCGCGTCAGGTGGGGCAAAGTGCCGGTGAGGACGAAGACTTTGCCGGCCAGCGGGCCGGCCGCAGGGGCGGCGGCCGTCTCTTCCATGCGCACCCCGGCAGCGCGCAGGCGCTCGAGGGTGCGCCGGTTTTCCTCGCGGGCGAAGAACTGGCTGACGCTGTCGGCGATCACCGGGCCGATGTCGGGTAGCTGGGCCAGCTCCTCGGCCGCAGCCTGCATCAGGGCGTCCAGGGTGCGGTAGTGGCGGGCCAGCAGCGCGGCCACCCGCTCCCCCACGTGGCGGATGCCCAGGGCGTAGAGCAGGCGCGCCAGGCCACGCTCGCGGCTGCGGGCAATGGCGGCGACGAGGTTGCTGGCCGACTTGGTGGCAAAGCGCTCCAGGGTGCACAGCGTTGGCACGTCGAGGGCGTAGAGGTCGGCAAAATCGCGCACCAGGCCGCGCGCCACCAGCTGCTCCACCACCGCCGCGCCCAGGCCATCGATGTCCATGGCGCGCCGCGAGCCGTAGTGCAGCAGCCGCTCGCGCAGCTGCGCCGGGCAGGCGGCGTTGGGGCAGCGAACCACCACTTCCCCCGGCGGGCGGTAGACGGCAGCCCCGCAAGCCGGGCAGTGGGCAGGCATCACGAAAGGGGGCGTGCCGACGGGGCGGCGCTCAAGAAGCACGCGCACCACCTGGGGAATGACGTCGCCGGCGCGCTCGACGAGGACGCTGTCGCCGACGCGGACGTCCTTGCGCCGCACCTCGTCCTCGTTGTGCAGCGAGGCGCGGCTTACCGTGACGCCGCCGATGGCCACCGGCTCGAGCTCTGCGGTGGGCGTCAGCGCCCCGGTGCGGCCGACGCTGATGTGAATGGCCTTGATGCGCGACACCGCCTGCTGCGCCGCAAACTTAAACGCGATGGCCCAGCGCGGGTGGTGGGTGGTGGCGCCCAGGCGCTGCTGCAAGGCAAAGCGGTCCACTTTCACCACCACGCCGTCGGCGTCGTATTCGAGCGCCTGCCGCTGCGCCTCCAGGGCCTGGCAGTAGGCGATGACTTCCTCGATGGTGGCACAGCGCTGGCGGCGCGGGTTGATTTTGAAGCCGGCTGCCGCCAGCCCTTGCAAGGCGTCCCAGTGGCAGGTGTAGGGAAGAGCAGGCTCGGCGTAGCTCAAGGCGTAGAGGAAAATGTCCAGCGGGCGGCGGGCGCTGAGGCGAGGATCAAGTAGGCGCAGCGAGCCGGCGGCGGCGTTGCGCGGGTTAGCAAAGGGCGGCTGCCCTTCTTCTTCCAGCTGGCGGTTGAGGGCCACGAAGGCCTCGCGGGGCATGTACACCTCGCCGCGCACTTCCAGGCGTGCCAGCTCGGCCAGGGGGCCGCGCAGGCGCAGCGGCACGCTTTTGATGGCCCGCAGGTTCTGGGTGACGTCCTCCCCCACCCGCCCGTCGCCGCGCGTGGCCCCGCGCACCAGCACGCCGCGCTCGTAGAGCAGGGCCACCCCCAGGCCGTCGACTTTGGGTTCGACCACGTACGTGAGCGGCTCCCCGGGCAGCAAGCGCTGCAAGCGGGCGTCGAATTCGCGCAGCTCCTCGGCGCTGGTGGCGTTGTCGAGGCTGAGCATGGGCACCAGGTGCTCGACCGGCGCAAAGCCCGTGGCCGGCTCGCCGCCCACGCGCTGCGTGGGCGAATCGGGGGTGACGAGCTCCGGGTGGGCGGCTTCAAGGGCCAGCAGCTCGCGAAACAGGGCGTCGTATTCTGCGTCGCTGATCTCCGGGCGGTTCTCGACGTAGTACTTGTACTGGTGCTCGCGAATGGCCTCGCGCAGGGCTTCCAGGTGCTGGCGAACGCTGGCAGGGTCGTGCATCGGGCCTCCTTGTGCCACGCTCAGCGAGGGGAAAAGCGCACCGTGTGAATGCCGATCTGGTGCTCGCCGCCCTGCCAGGACAGCGGCACTACTTCTTGCGTGCAGGTAAAGCCGTGCTGCCGCAGCAGGGCAAAAAACGGCGCCGCTTGCGGCCGGCCGGGTTCGGCAAACAGCGCCAGGCCGCCACGCGCCAGAGCGCGCCAGAGAAGGGCAAGCAAGGCGCCAAAGTGGCGGGCCTCGTACAGCACGTCAGCGGCCAGGATGCAGTCGTAGCGCCGGCGCAGCGCAGGATAGCGCCAGTCCATAAGGCGAAAGCGGGCATGGCGGCAGGCGTTGCGGCGGGCGTTGTGGCGGGCAAAGGCAATTGCTGCTGGCTCGTAGTCGATGCCCAGCACCCGCGCCCCCTGGCGTGCTGCGACGAGGCTCACCAGCCCCAGGCCGCAGCCCAACTCCAGCACCCGCTTGCCGGCCAAGCAGAGGCGGCGCAGGAGGTAGTCGGCCAGGGCCACCGCCGAGGGCCACAGCTCGGCCCAGTAAGGCAGCCGTTCGTCCTCGGCAAACGTGACCGGGTCGAGGCGGGCCAGCAGGGCCTCGAGGTCGGCCACGCAGGTGAGCCGAAACGGCTGCCCGGCCAGGTTCAGGGTGAGGTCTGCGGTGTCGTACTGGGCAACCAGCGCCTCCACGGCGGCGATCCTCGCAGCAGCGAGGAGATTGTAGCAGCCTGGCGCCGCCGCCTCAACGCCGGCTAGGGCTGCTCCTGAAAGAGGCCAAGGCTGGCGGTAAAGCCGTGCAAGAAGTTGGTGCCGCCGATGGGGCCGATCTCGCCGTTGCAGAAAAAGCCGGCCAGGGGAATGGCGCCGGTGGTGGCCAGCACCGTGCGGCTGTCGTAGTCGGGCTCGCCGTAGAGGTGGATGCCGCGGCCGTTGCAGGAAAAGAGCAAGGCGCCGCGTGCCGGGCGCTGCTGCAGCTCGGGGGCCAGCTGGCGCAGGAGGGCGTGCAGGTCTTCGCGCGCCGTGGTGGCATCGCGCACGTGCAGCTGCACCGTCTGCCCGGGGCGAAACACGTCGCCCACCGCAATCGCCCCGCTGTCGGGGTCGGCCCCCAGCAGGGTGCGGATGAGGAAGTCGCCGCGGCCAAAGTCCTCTTTGTACTCGTCGATGACGCGCCCCATGAGCAGCGCCGTGTGCGCCAGCTGCTGGTCAGCCGGGGAGAGGCGGGCAAGGGTATCGCGGATGGCCTCAAGGGCCGGGCGGCCGCTGAGCTCGTAAATGATCTGGCCGTCGCAGCGGGTAATGACAAAGGGCTGGCCAATGGGCTTGCAGCCCTGGGAGACCAGGGTGCGCAGGACAATGGGGCCGCACAGGGCAACCCCCACGGCGCCGTGGACCACCGCTTCGTTGAGGAAAAGGGCGCAGCTGCCGGAAGTGCGGCCGCCGCTGGCCAGGCCGCCAAGCACCGGGCGCCGCGGGAAAAGGGCGTTGAGCTTGTCGAGCAGCGCCTGCGGGTCGATGGTGAAGGGATCGGGCAGCAGCACGAAGCTGGGCGCCTCCTCGGCACGCACGCCGAGCTGCTCGTACCAGTAGGCGTCGGGCCAGCCGGCCTGCACGTCGGCCTGCTCGAGGTGAAAGGGGCGTACCGTCACCCCTGGCAGCGCCGCCGCAAGAAGGGCCAAGGCAGGGCGGTTTTCCACTTCCCGGCCAGCCCCGATCACCCCGCCGCCGGTACAGCCAATCAGCGTGGGGGCCGCCAGGCGTTCCTGTACCTCGGCCAGCAAGGCGGGCAAGCTCTTGAGGTGGTGCGGCGAGGCAAAGAGGAAGCACAGGTCGGCTTGCGGCACCTCCCTGCTGACGCCTGCGAGGGCTTCGCGGACCGCTGCAGCCGTGTCCGGGTCATGCGATAACGCGCTGGCAAAATGCATGGCTTCCTCCTGCCCGGGCGGCTTACCAGGGCTTCTCCCACAGATGGGTGCTGGCGTAGCGCTCGCCCAGGTCGTTAAAGAGCGTCACGATGCGGCCGGCCCGGATGCGCTGGGCCACGCGGTAGACCCCTTGCATGTAGGCACCGGAAGACTGGCCGACAAAGAAGCCGGCCTGTGCCAGGCGCCAGCACATGATGTGGGCTTCCTCCACCGTCACGTCGACGCGGTAATCGATGACCTTCTCGTCGAGAATCGCCGGGATGATGGCATCGGGGCTGCGCAGCGGCTTGAGCCCCTCGACGCCCGGGAACTCCTCGGGAATGACGGCCACCACTTCGATGTGCGGGTTGTGCTCCTTGAGCCGCCGGCCGATGCCGGTAATGGCGCCGCCGGTGCCGATGCCGCCCACGAAGTGGGTGAGCTGGCCGCCGGTCTGCTCGAGGATCTCCACCGCCGTGCCATGGTAGTGGGCTTGCCAGTTGCTGGGGTTGCTGTACTGGTCGGCAAAAAAGTAGCGCTCCGGATCGCTGGCCGCCCGCCGGTGCACTTCCCGCAGCGCCTCATCGTATCCCTTGAGGGCGTCGGTGGTGATCAGCCGCGCCCCATGGGCCACGATGCGCTTTAGCCGCTCGCGGCTGGCGTTTTCCGGCACCACCAGCTCTACCGGATAGCCCAGCACTGCCCCCAGCATGGCGTACGCAATGCCTGCGTTGCCCGAGCTCGAGTCAAGAATGACTTTCCCCGGGCGCAGGGCGCCGCTGGCCAGGGCGTCGAGCAGAATCTGGCACACCGGCCGGTCTTTGAGCGACCCGCCGGGGTTGAAGTATTCCAGCTTGGCGTAGACTTCGACCTCCGGGAATTCCTCGCGCAGGACGTCGACTCGCACCAGCGGCGTATGCCCGATCGTTCCCAGCAAGGGGTACCGCTTGATCCACTTCGCCCGTTCGTGTTCCGAGATCATGAAAGTGCCTTGCGCTCCCCGTTGCAATCGTGCCTATGGCTCCTCCCAGCGGTACGGCAGTACGTACAGCACCCCGGGCGTCTCGGCTTCTTCGAGCACCGCCAGGGCGTCGAGCAGCACCTGGCGCTGCTGCTCGGCATTGCCCGGCGCGCCCACCGTGGCCCCGCGTGGAAAGGCGGTCACCACGGCGCGCGGCGGCCGCACCTGCTCGAGGATGTGGGGCGTCTGCCCCAGGACCACCGTGGCGATTCCTGCCGCTTCAATAACGCGCGCCAGCAGTCCACCGGACTGGTGGCAGACGGGTCAAACCGGCACGATGAGGGCTGCCTCTACCCCGCTTGCCACCATGTGCGCGGCGATGGCACGGGCCGAACTCGCCGCAAAGGTCGCCACATCGGTGAGGTACCCGGTAATGCTGTAGACGCTTTCTGCCACACACCCGATAATACCGTCACTGGCGAAGCGATGCAAATGCGCCAGCGGCAAAATGGTATTGAGGTCTTGCTCGGCGAAGTGATGCGGGAAGTGGGTATGGGCAATGGCCAGCGTCGCTGGCGACACGCGGCTGGAAAACACCCGGTAGGAAGTATCTCCCTCGATGTGCGCCGCGTTAAAGGGCGGCTGCTGCCCCTGGAGGTACAGGCCGCCCGTGGTCACCAGGGCCAGCGTGCTTTGGGCTAGCGGGCGCCGCAGCGGTGTCCAGGGCGCGTCGGCGTAGCGCAAGAAGGGGTAAGTGGCAAAGGCCCGCTTGAAGTCGCCGGCTTCCAGCAAGGGCCGCGCGGCGGCCAGCCAGGCGCCGTACTGCTGGCGAAAGCGGGTCAGTACCGGGTCGTCGCCCATGCGGGATTCTCCTCGGAAGGGGGTGATTCGCTATGGCAAAGAAACGGCAGCCGGCCGTCCCTTCTTCCCTTCAGGGAAGGAGAAAGGGAGCCGGGCGCGCCTCTTCCTTGGGCGCGGCGGCCGGGGCGAGTGCCTGCACGTCGAGGGCCGGGGTGATGTCCCAGTGCACTAGGCCGGCAAACGGCCACACCAGCTCCAGCAAGTCGCGGGGGTTGTCGGTCTCCACGATGTAGATAAGGGCGTCCTGCACGCGGCCGGGGCGCCACAGGCTGGCGACAATCGCGGGATGCTGGCCGCTGGCGGCATGCTCGCCGGCAAGGCGCAGCACTTCCCCGGCCTTCTCGGCGGCAAACGACCCCGTGGCCACAAAGCGCAGGCGCTGCGGCGCCGGCTGCAGGCGCTGGGGACGGCGCTGCATCAGCGCCGCTTCCAGGGCAGTGAGCACCAGCTCCTCGTTGGTTTCTTCGAGGCGCTGCGCCATCTGGCGCATGAGCTCGAGGCCAGCCTGCGGCTGGTCGTGCAGCAGCTGCACGAAGGCCTCGCGGTCGATCTCCGCCACCTCGCTGTCCGTAAGTGCCGTCACCGTGGCCGAGCGCTTGGCGCCGGTCAGCAGGCTCATTTCGCCCACGAACTGCCCCGGGCCAAGCACGCTGAGCACTTTGTCGGCGCTGGCCACCACCTGCTTGCTGACCTGGAGGCGGCCGTCCACCACCAAGTACATGTGCTCGCCCACTTCGCCCTCGTGAAAGAGGGCGGTGCCGGCAGGTAGCCGGCGCCGGGGCAACTCAGGAGGGAGGGTCCACTCGGCCTGCATGGCTCATAGCCTCTGCAAGTACTGCTGGTACGTCTCTTTGTCCACCGCCTTGCGGTAGGCTTCTTGCGGCGTGATGCGCTTTTGGCGCAGAAGCTCCAGGATGGCCTGGTCCATGGTCTGCATGCCCTCGCGCCGCCCGGTCTGGATGACAGACGGGATCTGGTAAGTCTTGCCGTCGCGGATGAGGTTGGCCACCGCCGGGGTGCCGATGAGGATCTCCACGGCCGGCAGCCGCCCCTGGCCATCGGCCCGCAGCAGGAGCTGCTGGGCAATAACGCCTTTGAGGGTTTCGGCCAGCATGGTGCGGATCTGGCCCTGCTGCGCCGGCGGAAAGACGTCGATGAGGCGGTCGACGGTCGACGCCGCGGTGCGGGTGTGCAGGGTGCCAAAGACCAGGTGGCCGGTTTCGGCAGCGGTAATGGCCAGCGAGATGGTCTCGAGGTCGCGCAGCTCGCCGATAAGGATAATGTCCGGGTCCTCGCGCAGCACGGCGCGCACGGCGGCGGCAAAAGACAGCGTGTCTCGGCCCACCTCGCGCTGGGTGATGAGGCTTTTCTTGTTGCTGTGGACGAACTCGATGGGGTCTTCGATGGTGACGATGTGCTTGTGGCTTTCGCGGTTGATGTAGTCGATGATCGCCGCCAGGGTGGTCGACTTGCCACAGCCGGTGGGCCCGGTCACCAGCACCAGTCCCTGCTCCAGCCGGGCCAGCTCGAAGACCACCGGCGGCAGCCCCAGCTCTTCGAGCGGCCGGATGTGCGAGGGAATGACGCGGAACACGGCGCCGATGGTGTTGCGCTGCCGCAGCACGTTGACGCGAAAGCGCGCCACTCCCGGAATCTCGTACGCGCAGTCGAGCTCGTGGCCGGCCTGGAAGCGCTGCCGCTGCTCGGCATCAAGGAGCTCAAGCAGCCCCTGGCCGTCGTGCCATGGCGCCTCTGCCCCCGGCAGCGGCCGCAGCTGGCCGTGCACGCGGATGCGCGGCGGCATGCCCACCCGCAAGTGCAGATCCGAAGCGCCGTGCTCCAGGGCCTGCCGCAACAGGGCGTCAATGGCGGTCGGCGCGGGGCGCGCCATGGCCTAAAAGCCTCCCGGCAGCAAGAAGTAAGGCAAGTAGACGGCCCACACGATGAGGGCGACGAAGATCCCCATCAACAACAGCAGCAAGGGCTCGATGATGCTGGAAAAGATGGCTGCCGCTTGGTCCACTTCCCCCCGGTACATCTCGGCCAGCTTGAACAGCACGGTATCCAGCCGCCCTGCTTCCTCGCCCACCGCAATGACGTCCACCGCCAGCGGCGGGAAGAGCGCCGACTGGCGCAGCGGCTCTTCTAACCGGCTGCCCTGGTCAACGGCGCGGTAGGCGCGCGCCAGCGCCTGCGCCAGGGCCTGGTTCTCGGCATGTTCCTGCACCAGCCTGAGCGAAACGAGGATGGGCACGCCACCGCGCAGCAGGGTGCCCAGGGTCTGGGCAAAGCGCAGCACCCCGGCTTTGACCAGCAGGTTTCCCACCAGCGGCAGGCGCAGCTTGCAGCGATCCCACAGCAGCCGCCCGCGCGGGGTGCGCAGGGCCAGGCGCCAGCCGGCCACCAGCGCCGCCACCCCTAGCAGGCACAGCCACCAGTAGGCGGCCAGGAAGTGGCCCGTGCCGACGACGAGGCGCGTGGGCAGCGGCAGCGGCACTTGCTGCTCCTGGAGCAAGGCGGTGAACTGGGGAATCACCACCACCAGGACAAAGAGCGCCACCAGGGCGCCCACCAGGGCCACCACCGCCGGATAGGCCAGGGCCCGCCTGACCTTGCTGCGCACTTCCACCTGGCGCTCGAGCTCCTCGGCCACCAGCTGCAGGGCGTCGTCGAGCACGCCGCCGCGCTCGGCCACCTGCACCAGCTGCACCGTCAGGCGCGAAAAAACGCGCGGGTGCTGCGCCAGGGCTTCGGAAAAGCTGCTGCCGGTCTCGATGGTGTCGGCCACCTGGCCGACCGCCTGCCGCAGCAGCCGGTTGCTGGTGCGCTCGGCCACCTGGCGCAACGCCCGCAGCAGGGGCACGCCCACCCCGATCAGCAGGGCCAGCTGGCGCCAGAGCACGGCCGCTTCCTTGAGCGCCACCCGCTGGCCCACGGCCGCAAGACCTCGCCCTCCCTTCACCCCGCTGGCCTCCTACTAGAGGAAGACTTCCCGCATCACTTCCTGCGGGGTGGTAAGGCCCCGCAAGACTTTTTTGATACCGCTTTGCACCAGCGTGCTCATTCCCTCGCGCACCGCTGCCGCCTGAATCGCCGTTTCGGGCGCCCGCTCGGTGATGAGCCGCCGGATGGTGTCGGTCACCTGCAAGATCTCGAAGATCCCCGTGCGCCCGCGGTACCCCGTATCATAGCACGCCGCGCAGCCGGCGCCATAGGCAAAGCGGTATGCCTGCGAGGGAGGCAGCCCCAGCTGCCGCACCAGGGCCGGGCTCGGCGTGTACCACTGCCGGCACTGCGGGCACACGGTGCGCACCAGCCGCTGGGCCACCACGCCGCTTAAAGCACTGGCTACCAGGTAGGGCTGAATGCCGTAGTACTCCAGGGTGGTGATGGCGCTGGGGGCATCGGCGGTGTGCAGGGTGCTGAAGAGCTGCTGCCCGGTGAGGGCGGCGCGGATGGCCACGGTGGCCGTTTCCACGTCGCGGATCTCTCCCACCATGAGGACGTCAGCATCCTGGCGCAGCATGGAGCGCAGGCCACTGGCAAAGGTGAGGCCCGCCTTGGGGTCGACTTGCACCTGGGTGATGCCGGCCAGGCGGTACTCGATGGGGTCTTCGATGGTGACGATGTTGCGAGTAAGGACGTTGATCTCGTTGAGGGCGGCGTACAGGGTGGTGGTTTTGCCGCTGCCTATGGGCCCGGTGACCAGAATCATCCCCTGGGGCGTGGCGATGAGGGCGCGCAGACGCCGCTCGTCTTCGGGCTCGAGCCCGAGCTGCTTGAGCCCCATGAGCACGTTGTGGCGGCTGAGGAGGCGGATGACCAGCTTTTCGCCTTCTGGGGTGGGAATGGTGGCTACCCGCATGTGGTACTCCTGGCCTTCGAAGCGTGCCGTCAGGTGCCCGTCCTGGGGCAGGCGCCGCTCGGTGATGTCCATGTCGGCCAGGATCTTGATGCGCGAAATCACCGCCATTTCCAGCGCCGGCGGCACGGTGGCCACGTCGAAGAGGCGGCCATCAACGCGGTAGCGCACGCGCATGCGCGGCAAATGCGGCTCGATGTGGATGTCGGTGGCCTGGGCCCGCACCGCCCCTTCGAGAATGGCGTCCACCAGTTCCACCGCGGTGGCGGCCTCGCGGCCCTCAAGAAAGCGGTAAGGGGTTACCGCCGCGGCCGCCGCCCCATGGCGGCGCAGCACCTCCCGCAGGTCGTCCTCGAGGGCCAGCAGCGGCCGCACCCGGTAGCCGGTTCGCTGCTGTACCCACTCCTGGCTTGCCTGATCGCGCGGGTTGGCCATCGCCACCAGCAGCGCGTCGCCTTCGAGGCGCAGCGGCACCAGCAGGCGCGTCCACAGCGGCCGGCGCGGCAAAAGGCGCAGCAGGGCCTCGTCGGGCGGCTCGCGGCGCACGTCGACAAAGGGACACTGAAGATACCGGGCCAGGAGCTGTCCCACCGCCTCGCGCGTCAGCCAGCCCTTGTCCAGGCAGTACTGCACCAGCGAGGTGTCGCGCGCGCGGCCGCGCGTTTCGAGCTCCTCGCGCTGCTCGGGCGCAAGGCCGCCCAGGGCGCGCAGGGCTTCCAGCAGCAGAGGATCCTGCACGTACCCGGGAGGCAAGGGGGTGTGCATGAGCTCGACGAGGTCGTAGGGTGCCAGGAGCCCGAGGTTGAGCAGGGTGCGCCACAGGGGATGGCCGGTGCGCTGCTGCTCGGCCAGCGCGGTCTGCAGCTGCGCCGGGCTAAGGCGACTGCTGGCGAGCAGCGCCGCCTGCAGGTGGCGATCGTCGAGAAAGGGGTCGTCCTCCGTGGCGCGGAGCGTCTCTTCTGGCATCGCCTGGGCCTCGGCGGGAGGCACGGCGGCGCGCAGGAGGAGCTCCTGCACCGCGGTGTAAGAAAGCGCCCCGGTGGCCAGCAGCGCTTGCAGCAGCGGCACCCCGCTCTGCTGGCACTGCGTCAAGGCGGCTTCGGCCGCCGCGGCCGAAAGCACCCCAGCTTGCTGCAACCAGGCCGCCAGGCAGCGGTTGGCGTCGTCCATGCCGTCCTCCCTCATTGCGGCAGCGGCCGCCAGTAGCGCACCTGGCCGGCGAGGTCGATGACCACCAGGCGCCGGTGCCGCTGCACGTGGGGCGGCGTGCCCACTTGCCCGCTCACCACGGTGCGAAAGGCAGTCGGCGCCACGGTGAGCAGGCCTTCCCAGGCCGGATCAAGGGGCACCACCTGCCGCAGCGCCGCCAGCGTGGGAAAGAAGCGGTCGTCGGCGGTGCCAGGCTGCCCGTCGGCGCCGTGGCGGTAGGCCACCAACGCCTGGGCCTGGGCCGGCGTCATGCCCGGCAGCAAGGCCAGCACCTGCCAGGGGGCGGTGTTGACGTTGAGCTTGCCGCTACCCCACACGGTAAGGAACGCTTCCAGGCCCGGCCGCCCGGCCTGCCCGTAAAACACCGCCGGCTCCAGGCCGCCCCGCACGAGCAAGTCTTCGGGCGTGGCAAAAGGACGCTGCTGCAGCAGGCGCTCGACGTCCACCGCGGCTGGCTGAAGCAAGGCCTCCAGCAAGGCGCGGGGCGCGGTGTTGACGTTGAGGCGCGCCTCTTCGTCTTGCAGGCCAAAGCGCGCTTGCCCCGTGGCATCGACGTACGTGAGGGAAAACGTTCCGGCACCCAGGGGCTGGTCGCCAAAGCGCGCCGGCTCAAAGCGCCAGGGCGCTTGCCACAGCCTGCCGGCGCGCTCCAGCGCTTGCAGGTAGTGCACGGCCCACGCCATGCCGGCTTTGGCGAGGAATTCGGCTGCCACCGCGTCTTGGAAGCGGCGGGCGCGGGCCAAGTCGGCGCGCACCGCCGCGCCCAGCGACAGCGCCAGGATAAACAGCACGGCCAGCAGCCCCAGCACCACCACCAGAACAAAGCCGCGCTGGTTGCCGCCGGCAGGCTTCATGGCAGGGCCACCACGGTCACAAAGGGGTGCAGCTGCGGCTCGCCCTGGAACGTCAACGTCAGCTCCAGAGCACGCGGCAGCTCGGCCCGCTGCCAGGCGTCGTGCCAGGCCTGGCCGTCGAAGTAGCGCACGTTGAAAGCCCGCACCCGCTTCCCGAGCACCATCTGCTGCTCTCTGCCGGGCAAGACCACGGTGCGCGTCAGCCCCGGGGGCTGTTCTCCACCGGGAAGCACCAGGGTGTAGCGCACGCGGCGCGGTGCCGGGGCGGTATCCCCGAACACGGCCAGCAGCGTAAGGCGGTCAGCGGCCACCGGCGCTTTTGCCGCAGTGGCCTCGTGGTGATCCTCGCCGCGCAAGGCCCCGGGCCCCGCGGCACCCACGCGCTGCACGTCGCGGCCAAGCACCGCCAGCACCGCGCGGGCTTCTTGTGCCACCGCCACTTCCTGCAGGCCGCGGCGGTAGGCGCGCAGCCCGGCGTGCACCAGCCGCCAGGCGCCCGTCAGCAGCAGGCTGCTCACCGCCAGGGTAACGAGGATCTCCACCAGGGTCAGGCCGGCGCAGGCTCGCCGGCTACGGCCGGCTGACATACGTCACCAGCTCCACTTGACCGGTGTGGCGCGGCCATGGCCACCGCACCCGCAGGGAGACGGCCAGCAAGTCCTCGGCCACACGCTGCACCTCCACTTGCCAGCGAAAGCGCGGGAAGATGACTTGTTGGGCACTGTCGCGAAACGGCGCGGGCGGGGTGGGTGCCCCGCTGAGGCCTGCCAAGTGCGCAAAGCCCTGGAGGCGGAGCTGCTCCAGCTGCCCTTTGGCAAGCAGCGTCGCCTGGGTGCGCGCCAGCGCCTGCCGGCCCGTGGCCAGCCCCTGCGGAAAGAGCCGCTGCACCGCCGCCAGCCCCACCACAAGCACCACCAAGGCAACCAGGGTTTCGATCAGGCTCAGGCCTTTTTGCCGCCGCGTCCCGGATCCCATCTCCCTCGTCCCGCTTGCCGATTCCTGCCAGCGTGCCGCGATTGTACTGCAGCGCGGCAGGCGGGGCAACCCCGGCTTCAGGCCAGGCTGGGGGCAGGCTGCGGCGCGGTGAGCCAGGCGATGAGGCGCTGGGCGGCGGCCTGGCCGCTGTGAATGCAGTCGGGCACGCCAATGCCGCGGTAGGCATTGCCGGCCAGGGCCAGGCCGGGCAGCCGCGCGAGGCGCTTTTCGAGGCGCGCCACGCGCTCAAGATGGCCCACGGGGTACTGGGCCATGGCCTGCGGGTGGCGGCTGAGGTGAACATAAACCGGAGCGGCGCGGATACCCAGCAGTTGCGCCAGGTCCTGGCACACGGCGCGGATCAGGGCCTCGTCGGCCAGGGCATACGCCTCGGGCTGCTGGGCGCCTCCCACAAAGACGCGCAGCAACACCAGGTGCTGCGGGGCGCGGCCGGCAAACTTGACGCTGCTAAAAGAGCAAGCCAGCAAGGCGCGGCGCTCCACCGCCGGAACCACGAACCCCATACCGTCGAGGGGATGGGCCACCGCCTGGCGCTCGTAGGCCAGGTTGACCACTGCTGCCGCCGCATAGGGGATGGCTTGCAGGAGGGCTGCCAGCTCGGCGTCCACCGCCGCCAAGAGCTGCCCGGCCTGCGGCGCCGGCAGCGCCAGGCAGAGGGCGTCGGCCATCACCGCGCCGTCTGGCAGGCACACCTGCCAGCGGCCGCCGGAGGCCTGTCGGCGGATAGCCTGCACGCGGGCATTTAGGCGCACCGCTTCGGCCGGCAGGCGCGCGGCCAGGGCATCGACGAGCGTCTGCATGCCTTGGCGCAAAGTGGCAAAGAGCCCGTAGCGCGGGCCGCTGACGTCCTGCGCCAGCGCCTGCTGCCGGCGCAGGCGCCGCATGGCCAAAATCAGGCTGCGGTGCTGCTGCTCCATGGCCACAAACTGCGGCAAGGTGGCCTGCATGCTCAGCTGGTTTGGATCGGCGGTGTAGATCCCCCCCACCAGGGGCTGCGCCAGGCGCTCTAGCGCCTCGCGCCCCAGGCGCCGGGTGACGAACTGCGCCAGCGACTCGTCGCCAGTGGCGCGCCGCCGCGGCAGCACCAAGTCCAGGGCCATGCGCAACTTACCGGGCCAGCTCAAAAGCGGGGTGGCCAGCAGCGACCAGAGCGAAGAAGGGGCCATGAGGTACATGCCCGGGGGCAGCGGCACCAGCCGGCCCTGGCGCACCACGAAGCTGCGGCGGTGCTGCGGCGTCGTGCCCAGCAGCTCGTCATCAAGGCCCAGCTCGCGGCACAGCGCCAGCCCCCAGGGCTTGGCGGTCAGAAAGCAGTCCGGGCCATGCTCGAGCAGCAGCCCTTGGACGTGCGAAGTGGCAATCACTCCCCCCAGGCGCCCGCTGGCTTCCAAGAGCGACACCCTGGCCGGCAGCCGCCGGGTGCGGATTTCCTGCCACAGGCGGTAGCAAGCCGTGAGGCCGCTGATGCCGCCGCCAATGACGACGAGGTGCTTTGGGGGCATCGTCCCTCCTCAGGCGGCGCGCAAGCAAGCCGCCAGGCGCTCGCTCAGCATGGCCAGAAACGCCGGGTGCGTGCCCACCGTCGGCGCCCGCGCAAAGGCCAGGCCGCAGGCGCGGGCGGTGGCCTGCGCTTCAACATCGAGGTCGTAGAGTACCTCAACGTGGTCGCAGAGAAAGCCCAGCGGGGCAACGACGACGCCGCGGTAGCCCTCGGCTTTGGCTTGGCGGAGGGCGTCGTTGACGTCCGGCTGCAGCCAGGGCACGCCGGTGCCGCTGGCCTGGCTCTGGTAGGCCAGCCGGTAGGGAGGCTGCCCCAGGCAGCGAGCGACCGCTGCCGCGGCCTGGGTAAACTGCTGCACGTAAGGAGACGCGGCGGCCATGGCCACCGGCAGGGCGTGCGCCGTGTAGACAAGCAACACCTCGGCAGGGGCAAGCGGCGCAAGGGCGCGGTAAGCCTGGCGAATGTGGTCGGCCCACGCCGTCACAAAGCCCGCCTCCTCGTACCAGGGGTCAAGGTACGTCACCGCCACCTCGGGCGCCACGGCGGCCAGGCCTTCGGCCACCAGCCGCTGGTAGACGTCCCAGCTGGCCGGACTCTGAAACGCCGAGAGAATGGCCACCACCAGGCGGCGGCAGCCCAGGGCGGCCAGCGCCTGCAGCGCTTCGGCAATATACGGCGGCCAGTAGCGCATTCCCACCCGCACCGGCACCGGCAGGCCCTGCTGCGCCAGCCGCGCCGCCACTCCCTGCACTTGCTTCAGGGTCAAGGGCTGGAACGGCGAAAAGCCGCCCAGCTGCTCGTAGTGGGCCACCACTTCGGCAATGCGTGCTTCGGCCCCCGGCCGCTCGCCCACCACGGCGCGCACGAAGCAGCGTGCCTCCGAGCCCGGGCAGGGGTCGAAGCGGCGGCAGCAGCCGGGCGTGGGGCCGCCAAATGCAACGAACAGCACGCCGTCACCGGGCACGGCTTGCCTCCCGCGCGCTCAGCTCGTGCACATACTCCACCAGCGCCACCACGTGTTCCTCCGGGGTGGCAGGCAGCACGCCGTGGCCGAGGTTGAAGATGTGGCCCGGGCGCCCGCCGGCTTGTGCCAGGAGGCGCTGCACGCGCTGGCGGATGTAAGCCAGATCGGCCAGCAGCACCGCCGGGTCGAGGTTGCCCTGGATGGCCACGGCCCCCAGGCGCTGCCAGGCCTCGTCGAGCTCGACGCGAAAGTCGACGCCGATCACCGTGCCGCCCGCTTCCCGCATCAGCTCGAGCAAAGCAGCGGTGCCGGTGCCAAAGTGAATCACCGGCACCTGGGAGGGGAGGCTGGCAATGAGGGCGCGCACGTGGGGCAAGACAAACGTGCGGTAGTCGTGCGGCGACAAGGCCCCCACCCAGCTGTCAAAGAGCTGCACCGCCTGCGCCCCAGCGGCGATCTGGCTGTTGAGGTAGCGTGCCGTGTTGCGGGCCAAAAAGGCCATCAGGGCATGCCAGGCCTGCGGCTGCCGGTACATAAAGGCCTTGGTGCGCGCGTAGTGGCGCGACGAGCCGCCTTCAAGCATATACGAGGCCAGGGTAAAGGGCGCCCCGGCAAAGCCGATGAGGGGTACCTCGGGCTTAAGCTGGGCACGGGCCAGGGCAATGGCCTGCAAGACAAACGCCAGCGACTCCTCGGGAACCACCTCGCGCAGGCGGCCGATGTCGCTGGCGTCGCGCAGCGGATTGTGGAGCACCGGGCCCTCACCGGCGGCAAAGGCCAGCTGCAGCCCCATCGGCTCCAGGATGAGCAGGATATCGGCGAAAATGATCGCCGCGTCCACGCCCAGGCGCTCCACGGCGCGCACCGTCACTTCGGCCGCCAGCTCGGGGGTCTTGCAGAGCTCTAGCAGCGACACCCGCTGCCGCAGGCGGCGGTACTCGTGCATATAGCGGCCGGCCTGGCGCATCAGCCACACCGGCGTGTAAGGCGTGGGCTGGCGCCAGCAGGCGCGCAAAAACGGCGCCTGCGCCAGGACTGGCGGCGAAGAAGAAGGTGGCATGAGACACGTCCTCAAGCAGGCGTTTCCTAACTCTACACAACGGCTTGCAGGCGGTCAAGCGCCGCCGGGGCTTGACCCGCCTCGCCGCCTCGGGCATCATCACCCCGTAGGCCAGCAAAAAATGGGGTCAGAGTACATTTTGGGAAGGGGTGTGCAGCCACCACTGGCGATGCGGGCGGCGTGGTTGCCGCAGCTTGGCGCTGCCGGCTACCGGCAGCTGCTGGCGGCGATGTATTGTCCGGCAACGCTGCGCGCTGCCGGCCTGCCGGCAGCCGCGGTGCAGGCCATTGCCGGCTTTGTCGCCTGCCATGGCCTCGAAAGGTTGCCGCGTCGCGAATGGCAGCTAGAAAGCGACAGCAAGAGCCCGATCTACGTGGTTGACACCCGCCTGCCCGGCATGCCGGCCTACCGCCTGGTGTGCAAATGGTACCTTGGCTCCCGCCAGCGCCTTGCCGCTGTCGAGCAGCGCATGAACGCGTACTTTTGCCAGCACCTGCCGCCCCACGGCCGCGTGGGCCCTATCCTGGCGGTGGTGACGCCCGCTGCGACGACGCCGGTCAGCGTCGCCCTCATGCCTTACCTGGCAGGGCCAACGCTTTACGAGCGGCTGCAGCACCTGCCGCGCCATGACCCGCAAGTCGTCTCCTTACTGCGCCAGGCGCTGCGCACCCTGGCGCGGGTGCAGGTGCTGGGACGCTACGGCCACGAAAGCGGAGACCTCGAGCTGGTGACTTTCTCGCAACCTGAGGCGCGGACGTACCTGCTGGCGCAGCTCGAACGCGCCCTGCTGCCGCCTTTTGCCGCCGGCGACACGGCACTGCCCGCGGCGCTCCTGCCCAATGCCGCATGGCTTGCCGAGTTGCTGGCTGCCGACGGCGCGCACGCCGGCCTTTACTACCGCGGCAGCAACCCTCGCAACATCATCCTCGTGGATGACATCCAGGTGGAGATCGACTTCGAGCAAGAGACGCTGCGCAGCCGCTGGCTCGATGCCGTCACCTTGCTGGAGAACGGACTGGAACTGGCGCACTGGGACGCCACCGCCGACTACCCTGCCTGCGGCGCGGCCGTGCCTTCGGCCGCCTGGCGCCGCCGCCACCGCCGCGCCTGGGCAGCGCTGGCGGCCCACAACTACCTCAGCCACGCCCAGGGCGGACGGCTGTTGCGCGACTTCCTGGCTGTCAGCCAGCGCTGGCAGCGGCGATACTTGCCGGCTCTGCCATGCGACAGCGACGCCCAGCGCCAGCGCTTGCTCCTGGAGGCCACCCGCGTGTTTCGCCACTTGCAGTACGTGGGCTACTGCAAGCGCAACGAGCTGCAAGCCCTGACACCAGACAAGCGGCGCAGCAGTCGCCACCGCCAGCACTACCACCTGCTGTGGGCCAAGTGTGCCCTCGACCGCCTTCTCCTTTCGCCACCGGCGTGTTTGCCTCCCGCAGGGCGCGAAGCGGCCACGGCCTTGCGCCGGACCCTCGACGCCCTGACGCAGGTGCTTCAGGCAGCGCCGCTGTTGGCCGAGACGTGAGACGAGGAGAACCCCATGCGGCCTTTTGCCTGGCTCCCTCCGCAGCCGCCCATGTCGCCGGCAGCCGAAGCCTATGCCGCAGAATGCTTGCGGGCCACGGCGGCGGTGCAGGCGCGGACGCGGCACGTGCTCGACATGGCTTTTGGCCCTGACCCCTGGCAGAAGCTCGACCTCTACCTGCCTGAGGCGGCCGGCGCCTCTGGCCTGCCCACCCTGCTGTTTATGCACGGCGGCTACTGGACGCATGGCCACAAGGAGTGGATGGGCTTTATGGCGCCAGCCTTCACCTCGCTGCCGGCTCTTTTTATTTCCGTGGGCTATCGCCTGGCGCCCGCCGCCAAGTACCCGGCGGCCCTTGAGGACTGCCTGGCCGCTCTGCATTGGGCATACCACCACGTGGCCGATTACGGCGGCGATCCGCAGCGCCTCTTTGTCGGCGGCCACTCGGCCGGTGGCCACCTGGCCACCCTCATGACCCTGCGGCCTTCCCTGCTCATTGCCTGGGGCCTGCCCGCCGCGGCCATCAAGGGCTGTATTGCCGTCAGCGGCGTTTACGACCTCAGCGGTGACCTTCCCCAGGATCGCCTGCGGGCTTTTCTGCCGCCCCAGGTGAGCGCAGCCGAGGCCAGCCCCATCGCCTACGTGGCGGGCAATCGCACGCCGCTGCTGCTGGTGGTCGGCGAGCACGACTTTCCGGTGCTGCGGCAGCAAGCCTACGCCATGGCCGCCGCCCTCAAGGCGGCAGGCAGCCCCTACGAGCTGCTCGACCTTCCCGGCGTCGACCACTTCCAGATCAGCCTCCAGGGCGCAGACGTGCATAGCCCCTGGGTGCAACGCGCCCGCAAGAAAATGGGGTCAGAGTACATTTTTACAGAGGAGGCGAGAAAAAATGTACTCTGACCCCATTTTTGGGCAGCGGCGGGGGCGGAGGTGGCCGCTGAGCGTGGCGCCGATGATGGACCGTACCGACCGCCACTACCGCTACTTCATGCGCCAGATCACGCGCCATACCCTGCTGTATACGGAAATGCTCACCACCGGCGCCATTTTGCGCGGCAACCGCGAGGCGCTGCTGGGCTTTTCCGCCTGCGAGCGCCCGCTGGCGCTGCAGCTGGGCGGCGACGACCCGGCGCAGCTGGCTGCCTGTGCCCGCCTCGCCGAAGCGTGGGGCTACGACGAGGTCAACCTCAACGTGGGCTGCCCGAGCGAGCGCGTGCAGGAAGCCCGCTTCGGCGTCTGTCTCATGGCGCAGCCCGAGCAGGTGGCGCGCTGCGTGGCCGCCATGCGCCAGGCCACCGCCTTGCCGGTAACGGTCAAGCACCGGCTGGGCATCGAAGGGCAGGACTATGCCGACCTCGTGCGCTTCGTGCGCACCGTGGCGCGGGCCGGCTGCGACCGCTTCATCGTGCACGCCCGCATCGCCATCCTGCGAGGCCTGAGCCCCAAAGCCAATCGCACCATTCCGCCCTTGCGCTACGACGAGGTCTACCGCCTCAAACGCGAGTTTCCCGAGCTGGTGATCGAGCTCAACGGCGGCGTCACCACCCTGGAGCAAGCCCGGCAGCACCTGCAGCGAGTCGACGGGGTGATGATCGGCCGTGCCGCCTATGACAACCCGTTTCTTTTTGCCCGCGCCGATGCGCTGTTTTACGACGATGCCACGCCACCGCCGACGCGGCGCCAGGTGCTGGTGGCCATGCTGCCTTATCTCGAGGCCTGGCTGGCCCGGGGGCTGCCGCTGCACCGCATCACCCGCCACATGCTGGGCCTCTTTGCCGGCCAGCCGGGATCACGGCTCTGGAAGCAGCTGCTCAGCCAGCCGGCGCCTTCGGCCAGCGTCGCGCTGCAGCGCCTGCACGAGGCCCTGGCGCGCCTGCCAGCAGCAGTGCTCGATGCGCCGCCAGAGACCGTGCCCTTGACCCCGACCCCGGCTTGACCCAACCCCGTGTACAGGAGAGCCTTGCACCATGTCGCTTCCTTTGCTCGCCGGAATTCGCGTGCTCGACCTAGGACGCTTTATTGCTGCCCCCTACGCGGCGCAGCTGCTGGCCGACCTTGGCGCCGAAGTGGTGCGCGTCGAGCGGCCGCAGCCCGAGCCCGACCGCCAGCGCGGCCCTTACCACCAAGGCGCTTCGCTTTACTTCGTCACCCTGAACCGCCACAAGAAGTCGGTGGCGTTTGAGATGTTTTCCGAGGCCGGCCGGCAGCTGCTTGACCAGCTCCTGGCCCGCGCCGACGTGCTGGTTCAGAACTACGCCCCCCGTACCGCCAGGGCGCTGGGGCTCAGCGGCGAGCGGCTCCTGGCCCTCAACCCGCGCCTGGTGGTCTTGTCGATCACCGGCTACGGCCCCACGGGCCCCGATGCCAAGCGGGTGGCATTTGACGGCCTGGCACAGGCCCGCAGCGGCGCCATGGCGTGCAACGGCACCGACCAGCCTTACCTCAACCACCTGCCCTATGTCGACTTCAGCACCGCCCTCTACGGCTGCTTCGGCGTCATGGCGGCGCTCTACGAGCGGCAGCGCACCGGCAAAGGGCAGGTGGTGGAAGTGTCGCTCATGGAAACGGTGAGCGCCTTCATCGGCGCCTACGGCATGATCGCCGAAGTGGCCTGCGGCGGCCCGCCGCGGCAGCGGCAAGGCAATGCCCTGGTCTACGCCCTGGGCGACTGCGTGCGCGCGGGCGACGGCGAGTACGTGCTCTTTAACTGCATTGGCGACGGCATGTTCAAGCGGCTCTGCGCCCTGCTCGATCGCCCCGAGCTGGCGGCCGACCCGCGCTTTGCCAGCGACGCGGCACGCTATGCCCACCGCGACGCCCTGCTGCCGCTGGTGGCGTCCTGGGCGGCGGCCCGCACCACGCCCGAAATCCTCGCCGCTGCCGAGCGCTTTCGCCTGCCCTTTGAGCGCGTGAGCACCGTGGCCGACTTGGCCGGCGACGCCCACATGCAGGCGCGCAGCATGTTTCCCCGCCTTGCCCAGCCCGGCCTAGGGGAAGTGCCGGTGGCCCGCTTGGGCATGACGCTGAGCGCCCATCCCCACCCCGAGCTGCGCCCGGCCCCGGCAATTGGCGAGCACAACGAGGAAGTGCTGACGGCCTGGCTGGGCTACAGCCCGGCCCAGATCGAGGCCCTGCGCCGCCAGGGTGTGCTGCCGCCGCAGCCGGCGCCTGATTCATGAAGAGGAGCCGGCCGCCGGCAGCGGCAAGGCGGCGCCAGCAGGGGCCCCGTCGAGGCGGGCCGCCAGCAGGGCAAGGACCTCCATCAGGGCCTGGCGCCGCTGCGTGAGGGCGACAAGGCTCTCAAAGGAAAGGGCATGGGCGTTTTGCAGGCGGGCAGTAATGCTGCGCACTTCAGTGAGCGCCTGGAGCCGGTGGCGCTCCAGCGCCTGCGTGACTTGACCGGAGGGGTGCTGGACACTCCGGGTCGCCAGTGGCCGGCGGTTCTGCTGCATGGGCTTTCCTCGTGGCTTCGTTTCTGGATAAGGATGGCTGGGCCTTACGCCAGCAGGGCAAGGGCTTCGTGGTAGGCCCGGCACAGCCGCTGAAAAGCCTCGCTGTCGCCGCCCACGTCGGGATGGAGGCGCTTGGCCTGCCGGCGAAAGGCGCGCTTGACCTCGGCAGTGGTACACGGCCAGGTCAGACCCAGAAGCCGCAAGCACGCAGGGGTGGCTTGTCCTGCGGCGTGAAGGACGGCCGCGTGCGGGTCGCCGTGCGGCCGGTGGGGCCCGCGGGCAGCGCGGCAGGCCCGCAGGAATTCTTCGATGACGTGACGTCTGGGGCTTTCCTGTACCGGCATCTGCCACTCCTCCTTGTGGCGTCGTCGTGTCACCGCTACAGGAGAGCAAAAGCCATACCAACGCCACGTGGCGAGAGCCGGCAAGCCGCAACCCGCGCCACCAGGCCCGCAGAGGCCACCGGCGGCAGGACACGGCGTGCGGGCCGGCGTCTCACCCGCAAGACCGCTGCCTCGCAGGTGAAAGCAAGCCTGCCGAGGCAAGGTGCCCGGCGGGCGGCATCAGGGTATACTAGCGCGCAACGGCTGGACGCGAAACCGCAACAGGAGTGAAGATGACAACTGCTGAGCGAGATGAGATTCTAAGAGCCCTCTGTGACGCCCTTCCGCCAGCACGGGTCGTGGTTGAGGAAGGGGTGCTGGCGCGGCTGGCGCGCGATGCCCTGCATCCGGCGCGGCTGCCCGAAGCGGCGCGGACGGTGCGCCCCCTGTGCGTGGTCTGCCCGCAGTCCACGGCAGAGGTGGCAGCCGTGGTGCGGGTGGCCAACGCCACGCGCACGCCGCTGATTCCCATGGGCGGAGGCAGCGGCCTCATGGGCGGCGCAGCGACAGTGACGCCGGGGATCGTGCTCGACTTGCGAGGGCTGCAGGCCATCCGCATTCGGCCTGCCGACCGCATGGCCGAAGTGGGCGCTGGGGTGACGATCAAGGCCTTAAACGAAGCGGCCGCCCCCTACCGCCTCATGTGCGGCCACGACCCCTGGACGGTGGCCGTGGCCACGGTAGGCGGCACCATCGCCACCAACAGCCTGGGGTACCTGGGCGGCAAGTACGGCGCCATGGGCGACCAAGTGCTGGGGATGGAAGTGGTGCTGCCCACCGGCGAGGTGCTGGTGACGCGCGCGGTGGAAAAAGCTTCCACCGGGCCGGGCTTGCACCGCCTGTTCGTTGGCGCCGAAGGCTGCCTGGGCATCATCACCCACGCCACCCTGCGGCTTTTCCCGCTGCCTCAGGCGCGCCGCTTGCAAGGGTGGGAGTTCCCCGACTTCGACACCGGCTTTGCCGCCATCCAAGCCCTCTTTGACGCCGGGCTGCAGCCGGCGCTGCTCGACTACGGCGACGACGATCCCTCGCCAGCGGGCGATCCCCCGGCAGCCCTGATGCTGGGGTTTGAGGGACCCCAGCGCGTCACCGAGGCAGAAGCGGCGGAAGCCGCCGCCCTCTGCCGGCAGCATCGGGGACGCTTGCTGCCGCAGCGCCGGGTGGAAACCTTCTGGGAGCACCGCCACCTCATCGGCGATGCCTACGCCGAGGCACGTGCCAGCGGCAAGCCCTGGCACGAGCGCCGCCCGCTGCTTGACTTCCTGCACGTGGCCCTTCCCCCCTCGGCGGTGCCGGCGTACCGCCGCCAGTGCCTGCAGCGGCTTTTTGAGCGCCGCCTGCACGTGCACCAAACCGGGCTGTGGGTGTACGCCGGCCTCTTCTCCGTGGTGTACTCAGGGGCCGATGTGGCGACGTTGGCGGCGGTGCACGGCGAGCTGCTCGAGCTGTGCCACCAGGCCCAGGGCGCCATGGAGTACTGCCACGGCGTGGGGCTGCGCCTGGCGCCTTTTATGGCGCGGGAGCACGGCGTGGGACTCGAGGTGCTGCGCCGCCTCAAGCGCAGCCTTGACCCCCTGGGGATTCTCAACCCGGGAAAGCTGGGCCTCAATGGGACGGCGTAGCCAGCACTTCCGCCAGGCGGGCGACGCCTTCCTCGATGGCCGACAGCGGCGGGTAGCCGTAAGCCAGGCGCAGGCTGTTGCGGCCGCTGTCGCCCATGGCAGAAAAGGCAACGCCCGGGTAGTAGTTGACGCCGGCACGGCGGGCCTGTTCGAGTGCCGCTTCGGTGTCGGTGCCATCGGCCAAGGTCAGCCACAGGAACATGCCGCCCTTGGGCCGCGTCCAGGTGGCGCGGCCGGCAAAGTGGCGCTCGAGCGCCGCCAGCAGCGCGTCGCGCTTGCTGCGGTAGACGGCCACCACTTCTTGCACGCGCTCGTCGAGGCGCCCGCGCAGGTACTCGGCCACCACCAGGCTGGCAAAGGTGTTGGTGGCGCTGTCGAGCTTGTGGTCGATGAGATACGGAAAGAGGGCCGGCGGCACCACCGCCCAGCCCAGCCGCACCCCGGCGGCCAGGATCTTGGAAAACGTCCCCAGCCAGACAACGCTGCCCGCCGTGTCCATGGCAAGCATCGAGGGCGGTGTGTCGCCTTCCATGCGCAGGTCGCCGTAGACGTCGTCTTCGATAATGGGCACGCCGTAAGTGGTCGCCAGCTGCAACAGCTGGCGCTTGCGCGCCGCGCTGAGGTCGACGCCCAGGGGGTTGTGGAAGTTGGTCAGGGTGTAGATGAACTTGGGGCGAATTCCCTGCTGCTGTAGGGCATGCAGCGTCTCGGCCAGGCAGTCCGTGCGCATGCCCTCTTCATCGACGGGAATTCCCACGAGGCGGGCGCGGGCACGGCGCAGCAGGCGCAAGGTGCCCACGTAAGTAAAGGCCTCGACGATCACGGTATCGCCGGGGTCAATAAAGCAGTCGATGAGCATGGCGATGAGCTGCAGCGAGCCGTTGCCAACGATGATCTGCTCAGGGGTTACGGTGACCCGCTCGTGCCGGGCCATCTTGTCGGCAATCACTTGCCGCAACCCCAGGTAACCCTCGGCCGCAAGGTACTGCGCCAGGTCCCGCCCTTCTCGGTCCAGGGCACGGGCGGTGGCTTCGATGAGCTCCTGCAGGGGCAGAGCTTCAGGGGGTGGGTTGCCGACGGCAAAGTCGTACGGGAAGAGCTCGGGGGTCATACGCCGTGGGGAAGTCGCCACATGGCGGGCAAGCAGCGCTGGGTAGTCGATGGCAGTGGTCATGGCCTTGCATCCTCTGGCAGCGGGACGGGTTCGTTTTCTTCAGCATAGCCGCTGCCGGCCAGGGGCTCAAGGGCGCACCTTGCCTTGCGTGCGGCGGGGCAGTATGCTAGCGCAGACCCGATACGACGGAGGAAAGCGATGCAGCGACTGGGACTGGCGCTGGTGCCACAGCGTGGCATCGGCATGGCCGACTACCTCGACCTGGCACAGGCGGCCGAGCAACGCGGATACGAGAGCCTGTGGGTGGGCGAAGCCAACGGCTTTGAAGTCTTCTCGTTTCTTGGCGTGCTGCTGAGCCACACGCGCCGCATCCGTGTTGCTCCCGGCATTGCCTCGATTTTTACGCGCCCGCCAACGCTCATGACCATGGCCGCGGCGACGCTGCACGCCCTGGCGCCGGGGCGGCTGATCCTGGGGCTGGGGGTGAGCACGCGCATCATCGTGGAGGACTGGCACGGCCCTGGTGTGGCGCAAGCCGCTGGCGCGTATGGCCGAGTACGTACCCTTGCTACGACAAGGGCTGCGGGGCGAGCGGCTGCGCCAGTTTCGCCTTGGCGTCGAGCCTCCCGGCGAGGTGCCGATTTACCTGGCGGCGGTCAACCCGAAAATGCTGCGCCTGGCCGGGGCGCTGGCCGACGGGGTCTTGCTCACCTGGGTGCCGCTGGCGGCCGTGCCGCAGGTGGTGGCCGAGATCCGGCGCGGGGCCGAAGAAGCCGGCCGTGATCCCAGTCGCGTTGACATTGCCCTGTACTTGCGCGCCTGCGTCACCGATGACGCCGAAGCGGCGCGGCAATGGCTGCGCCGCGACCTTACCGGCTATGCGGTGGCTGATGTGTACAGCCGCGTTTTTCGCCACTACGGGTTTGAAGCGGAAATCGAGGGCATGCAACGCGCCTGGCAGCGCGGCGAGCGAGCCGCGGCGGTGCAGCAGATCTCCGACCGCATGGTGGAAGCCCTGGGGCTGGTGGGCTCGGCGGCAGCGTGTCGGGAGCGCCTGGCGGCGTTTGCCGCGGCCGGCATCTCGCTGCCGGTGGTCTTCCCCATCGCGCCTGGCGGCACGGCCGCCGAGCTGCGGCGCACCCTGGAGGCCCTGGCACCACAGGCCGCGTGAGGAACAATCGTCCGAGGAGGCGTTGCCGCATGGGGTATAATTAGGCAATGAGGCTGCCGGCCCCCATGCGTCCCACACAGGAGGGAAAAGCACCGGCTCATGGGAAAATTGCTCCTCACCCAGACGCCCCCGCTGCGGGCCCCGTACCTGGTGGCCGGCTTTGCCGGCTGGCCCAACGGCGGGAGCGTGTCGACGGACGTCATTGACTTTTTGCGCTCGTACTTGGGCGCAGAGCGCATCGGCGAAATCACCGCAGACGAGCTGTACATCTATTCCTCGCCAACCCTGGCCAGTCGGCCTACGGTGGTGATCCGCCAGGGGCTGGTGCAGGCGCTGCGCTTTCCGAGCAACGAGCTGTTTGCCTGGCAGCGTCCCGACGCCGCGCACGACCTCCTCTTGCTGCAAGGCGTTGAGCCCGACCTGTACTGGCACCGCTACGCCGCTGCCGTTTTGGAGTGCATGCGCCGCTTCGGGGTGCGCCGTCTTTACACCATCGGCGGCTACCTCGACTATGCGCCCCACACGCGCGCCCCGCGCATCTCGGCGGTGGTCACCCATGCTGCTCTGCGGCGCGAGCTGGCGGCGTACGCGGTGGAGCTGACCGACTACGAAGGACCAACGAGCATCCAGTCCTACTTGCTGTCGCTGTGCCAGCAGCAAGGCATCGAAGGCATCAGCCTGTGGGGGAGCGCGCCAAGCTACATCCAAGGGGCGTATCCCAAAGTCACCCAGGCGGTTCTGCGCCTGCTCGGCCAGATGTGGCAGCTGCCGCTTGAGCTGGGTGCCTTGCAGGAGCAAGCCGAGGAACTCGAAGAAACGCTGCACGAGCAAATCGACAGCAACCCGGAGCTGGCCGACTACATCAAGCGCCTCGAGCAGGCCTACGATCAGGCAGAAGAAGAGGAAGAGGCTCCTGAGCCCGACACCATGATGGAAGAAATTCAGCAGTTCCTGCGCCGCCGCCGGCGGCGGCAGCCCCCCCCCGACTCCGACCCCTCCTGACAAAATGGGGTCAGAGTCAATTTTTTTATTCCGGCTTGGGACGGGCTCTTCCGGAAATTGACTCTGACCCCATTTTTATGCGCGAGCTGGCCTGGCTGTTTCTTCGCTTGGGCTGTACTGCCTTTGGGGGTCCGGCGGCGCACCTCGCCATGATGCACGACGAAGTGGTGGTGCGGCGGCGCTGGCTCGCGCCGCAGCAGTTTCTGGACATGCTGGGGGCCGTGAACTTAATTCCCGGCCCCAACTCTACCGAAATGGCCATCCACATAGGCTACAGCCGGGCGGGCTGGCGCGGTCTGCTGGTCGCCGGTGTGTGTTTTATCCTGCCCGCGGCGCTTATCGTTGGCGGGCTGGCCTGGGCCTACACCCGCTATGGCCAGACGCCCCAGGGCACGGCGCTGCTTTACGGTATCAAGCCGGTGATCATTGCCATCGTGCTGCAAGCCCTGCTGCGCCTGGGGCAGACGGCGCTCAAACGCCCGCTGCTGGGCGTTGTTGGCGCGATGGCGCTGGCCCTTTACCTGGCAGGCGTGCACGAGCTGGTGGTGCTCTTCGGATTGGGCGGGCTGGTCGCCCTCCTGCAGGCGGTGCGGCAGCGCCCGGCGCGGCTGCCAGCCCTGGCGCCGCTGGCGGGCGCTCTGCCGGTGGCGCTGGCACAGGCCGTCCCGGTGCGGCTGGACCACCTGTTTTTGGTGTTTCTCAAAGTCGGGGCGCTGCTTTACGGCAGCGGCTACGTGCTGCTGGCCTTTCTGCGCAACGACCTGGTGCTGCGGCTGGGCTGGCTCACCGACCAGCAGCTGCTCGACGCGGTGGCCATCGGCCAGGCGACCCCGGGCCCCGTGTTTACTACTGCCACGTTTGTTGGCTACGTGCTGGCGGGGGTGCCCGGCGCGGTGGTGGCGACGGTGGGGATTTTCCTGCCGTCTTTTTGCTTTGTGGCCCTGCTCGGCCGCCTGCTGCCCCTCCTGCGCCGCACCCCGTGGACCGCTGCTTTCCTCGACGGCGTCAACGTGGCCGCCCTGGGCCTGATGGCCGGGGTGACCTGGCAGCTGGGGCGGGCAGCCATCGTCGACGGAGTGACGGCGGCGCTGGCCGTGGGCGCCGCGGGGCTGCTGTTTGGCTTCCGGCTCAACGCCGCCTGGCTGGTGCTGGGCGGCGGGCTCGTCGGGATAGGGCTGGCGGCGCTGTGACAGCAAGGCCGGCATCGGCAGGGCCTGCCGGGAACCGACCCGGCAGCCCCACGCGCCGCCAAAGCGGGTGGCTTTAGCGCACCCGCTCGCCAGGGCGGCGCGGGCGGGTAAACTCGGCGACGACCACGTCACGGCTGTCGGGACCGGCCGCCAGCAGCATGCCCTCGCTTACCCCGAAGCGCATCCGCCGCGGCGCCAGGTTGGCCACCACGATGACCTGCTTGCCCACCAGCTCCTCTGGCGCGTATGAGGGCCGAATGCCGGCAAAAATCGTGCGCTGCTCCCGCCCCAGATCGACACGCAGGCGCAGCAGCTTGTCGGCCCCTGCCACCGCCTCCGCCGCCACCACCGTGGCCACGCGCAAGTCGACGCGGGCAAAGTCCTCGAGGCTGATCTCGGGGGCAAAGGGCTCTACCGCCGCCAGCGGCCGCGGCGCGGCCTCGAGGTCGGCGGCACTGGCGGCAAGCATGGCTTCTACCCGCTTGGCGTCGACGCGCTCCAGCAAGCGCCGGAAGGGGCCGATGGGGTGGTCTTCCAGATCGAAGCGGGAGGCGTCCTCCCACTGCAAGGGGGGTACGCGCAGGATGGCTTCCACGTCGGCCGCATAGCGCGGCAGCACCGGCTTGAGCAGCGCCGCCACGGCGCGACAGCAGTTGGCGACAAAGGTGCAGGCGGCCTGCGCCGCCTCGCGATCGCGACCGACGAGGTCCCACGGCGCCGCCTCCTGGAAGTACTTGTTGCCGATTTCGGCAATGGCCACGATTTCCTGCACCGCGCGGCTGAACTCGAGCCGCTCGTAAGCCTCGTAAATGCGAGGAATGCGGGCGCGGATGTCGGCTACCAGCGGCTGCACCTCGGGCCGCAGCCGCCCCAGCCGACCGTCGAAGTGGCGGGTGACAAAAGGCACCACGCGGCTGACCAGATTGGCGATTTTGTTTATCAGCTCGGCATTGACGCGATTGACGAAGTCGTCAAGGCTGAGGTCGAGGTCGTCGGGCTGGCCGTTGAGCTTGGCGGCAAAGTAGTAGCGCAGGTACTGCGGATCGAGATGGTTGAGGTAAGTGCGGGCAGTAATAAACGTGCCGCGGGTTTTGGACATCTTCTCGCCATTGACGGTGAGAAAGCCGTGCACCAGCACCTTGCGCGGCAGCGTGTAGCCGGCGCCGTGGAGCATGGCCGGCCAGAAGAGGGTGTGGAAGTAAACGATGTCCTTGCCGATGATGTGGTAAATGTGGGCTTCGGGGTTGTGCCAGTACGCGTCGAAGTCACGGCCGGTATCGCGGCAGAACTTCTCTGTGGTGGCAATATAGCCCACCGGGGCGTCGAGCCAGACGTAAAAGTACTTGTTCTCCTCGCCCGGGATCTTGAAGCCAAAGTACGGGCCGTCGCGGCTCACGTCCCAGTCGCGCAGCCCTTCGTCGAGCCAGGTCTCGATGAAGCGCCGCACTTCGGGCTGCAGCCGCCCGGGGGTATTCACCCACTGGCGCAGAAAGTCCTCGTAGGCGCTGAGGGTGAAAAAGTAATGCACCGACTCGCGGATCACCGGCGTGCTGCCACACAGGGCACAGCGCGGGTCGCGCAGGTCGGTGGGGTTGTAAGTCGTGCCGCAGACCTCGCAGACGTCGCCGTACTGATCGGCCGCCTGACACCGCGGGTTGGGGCAGGTGCCGCGGATGTAGCGGTCGGGCAAGAAGCGGCCGTCTTTTTCGCAGTAGTACTGCGCCACCGGCCGGGTGACGATGTGGCCCTTCTCGCGCAGCCGCTCGAAGATGTACTCGGCGTGCTTGCGGTTTTCGGGGCTGTTGGTGGTGTAGTAGCAGTCAAAGGCGATGTGGAAATCGGCAAAATCGCGCTGGTGCTCTTCGTAGTAGTGAGCAATCAGCGCCTCCGGGGTAATGCCGGCGCGCCGGGCGTTGATCTCGATCGGCGTGCCGTGGGTGTCGTCGGCACACAAGTAAATACGGCGTCGTGCCCGCGTCAGCTTGAGGAAGCGCACGCAGATGTCGGTCTGGATGTACTCCACCAGATGGCCGAGGTGGATGCGGCCCGTTGGCGTACGGCAGGGCGCTGGTGACGAGAATGGGCGCAGCCATAAGCCTCCTTCGCGTTGCCGGCGGGTCTTCCTCCACAGCCGGAAAGGCGGCTACAGTATACTTGATTGTAGCCGATTTGGGCATGGCAAAGGAGCGCGTCGCGTGTCTCCGCCGCTTTCTTCCCAGCCGCTGGCCGCGCGCATGCGGCCGCGCACCCTCGACGAGTTCGTGGGCCAGGAGCACATCGTGGGGCCGGGGCGCCTGCTGCGCCGCGCCATCGAGGCCGACCAGCTCTCCTCGCTGATTTTCTACGGGCCCCCCGGCACGGGCAAGACGACGCTGGCGATGATCATCGCCAACACCACCCGCAGCCACTTCATCACCCTCAACGCCGTGCTGGCCGGGGTGGCCGACATCCGCCAGGCCATCGCGCAGGCGCAGCAGCGCTACCAGGCGCGGCAGCAGCGCACGATTCTCTTTATCGACGAGGTGCACCGCTTCAACAAGGCGCAGCAAGACGCGCTGCTGCCCCACGTGGAAAACGGCACCATCCTGCTCATCGGCGCCACGGTAGAAAACCCTTACTTTGCCGTCAACCGGGCGCTTACTAGCCGCAGCCGCATCTTCCAGCTCAAGCCGCTGAGCGATGACGACCTGCGGCGCATCGTCCTGCAGGCCCTGCGCGACCCGGAGCGCGGCTACGGCAAGCGCGCCGTTGACCTGCACCCCGATGCCCTGGCGCACCTGGTGAAAGTGGCCAACGGCGATGCGCGGGCCGTGCTCAACGCCCTGGAGCTGGCGGTGGAAACCACGCCCCCCAACGCCGAGGGGGTGATCGTCGTGGACATGGCGGTGGCCGAAGAGAGCATCCAGCAGCGGGCCGTGCTTTACGACAAGGAAGGCGACTACCACTACGACACCATTTCCGCCTTCATCAAGTCGCTGCGCGGCTCCGATCCCGACGCCGCCATGTACTGGCTGGCCAAGATGGTTTACGCCGGCGAAGACCCCCGCTTTCTCTTTCGCCGCATGCTCATTTTTGCCAGCGAAGACGTGGGTCTGGCCGATCCCCAGGCCATCCAGGTGACCCTGGCCTGCGCCGAGGCCTTCGAGCGCATCGGCCTGCCCGAGGGGCGCTTCGCCCTGGCGCAGGCGGCCCTCTACTTGGCCACGGCGCCCAAGTCCAACTCGGTCTTTGCTTTCTTCGACGCCCTGCGCACCGTGGAAGAAGAGCGCGAGGGGGAAGTGCCGGCCCACCTCAAGGACGCCAGCCGCGATGCGGCCAGCTTTGGCCACGGGGCCGGCTATCTCTACCCGCACGCCTACCGCGAGCACTGGGTGGCGCAGCAGTACCTGCCCGCGCACTTGCAGGGCAAGGTGTTTTACGAGCCCGGCAACCTGGGCTACGAGCGCCGCCTCCGCCGCCAGGTGATCCGACGCCGCGAGGCGCAGCTGGCGGCGATGCTGGAAATGGAGCCCAGCCCGGCGGGCGAGGTCCTGACCTACAGCAAGCCCTCGCGCGCCCGCGACCAGTGGCTGCAGCGCGCCATTGGCCGCGCCAGCGCGCACCTGGCGGCGCTACGCGACCGCCTCCTCGACGCCGCCGCCTTGCAGCGCCACAGCCTGGTGCTCGATCTCAATGCCACCACCGGCTTGCTCACCTGGGAAGCGCTGCGGCGCGTGCCCGAGGGAGGCGTGTGGGCCCTCACCGGCGACGCCCGCGCGGCGCAGGCGCTAGAAGAGCAGGCGGCCCGCCTGCCCGCCCTCGAGCGGCCTACGGTGCTGGTGGGAGAGCTGATGCAGCTGCCGGCACTGCTGCGCGCCCACGGCGCTGCCGAGGTGCGCTTTGACGCCGCCGTGGGGCGCAACGTGTTAACTCGCTGCCCCGACCGCGCGGGGGCGCTGCGGCAAGTCCATGCCTGCCTGCGCCGCGGTGGCCGCCTGGTGCTTGCCGAGGTGATCCCGCGCCGCGGGCAACGCCTCTCTGCCCTGGTGGATACCGGCGAACTCGACCCCGCGCTGCGCCAGCGCCTGCTCGCTGCCGAAGCGGCCCTCTACCAGGACGCCGAAGATGTGCTGGTCAACTGGGACGTGGCCGAGCTGGAAGCCGCCCTGCAGGCGGCAGGCTTTCGCTGCCTGCAGCCGCCGCTTTGTGAAGTGCAGGAAGAAGAGCGCTGCCTGACTGCTGCCCACCTCGACCGCTGGTTCGGCCGGGACACCCCGGGCACTTACGCCAGCCGCCTGCGCCGCTGGCTGACAGCCGACGAGCTGGCGTGCGTCGAGGCCTGCTTTCGCCGCCAACTGCTCGAGCAGGTGGTTCCCTGGCGCACCACCTTCGCCGTGGTGGTCGCCCTCGCCGAGTAAAAAGGGGACAGGCTACTTTTTGGCGGCATGGAAAAAGTAGCCTGTCCCCATTACTTGTTGAGGAACCTGCCCACCAGCCAGAGGGCGAGGCTGAGGGCGAGGCTGAGCAGGAGCATGGAAGTCAGCGGGGCGTAGAAGCGAAACCCGGGCTTTTCGACGCGAATGTCGCCGGGCAGCTGGCCGAACCAGCCCAGCTTGCCTTCGGCCAGCCAGAGAAGAAGCCCGACGAGAACAAGCAAGATGCCAAGACCAACCAGCAGCTTTCCCAGGCTCTCCAGCATGGCAACCCCCCTCCGGCACTAGCCCTTCTGGCGCAAATTATACTCCCTGTGCCGTCATGGGAGGGCGCCTTGCAGGGGCGCGGGGAAAGCGAGGAGCCCTAGCGCAGGCGGATGACAAAGCCAATACCGCTGCGGCGGCGGCCAAAAGCCGTGGCCTCCCACAGGCGGCGCTCAAGGGCCTGCATTTCCTGCTCGCGGTAGGCCCAGTCCTCGATGGTAAGCGCCACCAGGGTGCGCACCGCCTCTTCCTCTGCCCCCTCTTGCTCCAGCACCGCCAGGGCTTCGGCGATCTGGTTGGCCACGCGGCGGCGCGTCGTCTGCGCGTAGGCCAGCAATTCTTCGCGGGCGCGGGCATCCTGGCCGCTGCGCAGGTAAGCCAGGCCCAGGTAAAGGCGCGCTTCGGGGTTGTCGGCGTCGAGCCCTTTGGCTTCTTCCAGGGTCTCGATGGCGGCGCGGTATGCGGCAGTTTTGTAGTAGGCAATACCCAGGCCGGTCAGGGCCGCCACGCTACGGGGGTTTTCCACCAGCGCCGCCGTAAATGCCTGCATTGCCGCCTGGTACTGCCCGGCCTGCAGGGCCTGCTGCCCCTGGGCGGTGAAGAAGCCGGCCGCACACCCGCCCAGCAGCAAACAGGCGGCCAGCAGCCCGAGGCAGCCCCACCTCTTGCCTTGCCGGCCTGCCTTGTGCCGTGCCATCTCAGCTCAGCTCCACAAGATACTCTTTGATCTGGTCGCGATCTTTGGCCTGCGGCTGCAGCTGCAAGTAGTGCTCGAAGGCGGTACGGGCTTCGGCTTTCTTGCCCAGCCGGTACTGCACCAGCCCCAGGCCCTTGTAGGCTTCGGCCAGCTGCGGGTCGAGGGCGATGGCCTGCCGGTATGCCTGTTCGGCCAGCTGCAAGTCGCGCGCCTCTGCGTGCCGCCGCCGGTACAGCTCTCCCAGGTGTAACCGTTCAGGTTCCCAAAATTCGTCTTGTCACACCCGTTGTTGATGCCGTATGATCGCTCCATGGCAATGCATCTACCTTTACCTCCTGAGATCTGGCATCGTACACCGCGCGAAGCGCAGGACTATATCCTCGCGCTCGAAGCCCGTGTGGCGGCGCTGGAGGCCACCGTGCAGGAGCTGCGGGAGCGCGTGCAGCAGGACTCGCGCACCTCGTCGCGGCCACCTTCGAGTGATCCGCCCGCGCGCCAGCGACCACGTCGCCAGCCCAGTGGACGGCGTCGCGGGGGACAGCCCGGTCACCCGGGGCAGACCCGGACGCTGGTGCCCATGGAAGACGTGGATGTGGTGATCCCGCTCAAGCCCAAGGCATGCGCCCGTTGTCAGCAGCCCCTGGCGGGCGAAGACCCGCAGCCGCAGCGGCATCAAGTTGTCGAAATTCCTCCCCTCAAGCCGGTGGTGACCGAGTATCAGGTGCATCAGTTGGTGTGTGCGGCCTGCGGAGCCACCACGCGGGCGGCATGGCCTGAGGGAGTCCCAAGCGGGGTCTATGGGCCGCGGGTGCAGGCCCTCGTGGCGCTGTGTACGGGGGCCTATCGCCTCTCCAAGCGCACCACGCAGCAGCTGCTGGACGATCTCTTTGGCGTGTCGATGAGCTTGGGGACCATCCCTTCCCTGGAGGCGGCCACTGCCCAGGCCGTGGCGGTGCCCGTGGCAGAAGCGCGGGCTTATGTGCAGCAGCAGGCCAGCGTGTCGATGGACGAAACGGGCTGGCGCCAGGGGCGGCAGCGAGCTTGGCTGTGGGCGGCCGTGACAGAGGGGGTGACGGTGTTCTTGGTGCGCTTGTCGCGTGGGGGGCAAGTGGTGCGCGAGCTGCTGGGCAAGCCGTTTCGAGGCATCCTGGTGACGGATCGCTTTAGCGCTTACAATTGGTACCCGGTGCGCTGGCGGCAGCTGTGCTGGGCGCATCTGCTGCGCGATATCGAAGCGATGATTGCACGCGGTGGCCGCTCCCAGGAGCTTGGTGAAGCCCTGCGCGACGAGGCCCATCGGATGTTTCACTGGTGGCACCGGGTGCGCGACGGGACGCTGAAGCGCTCGAGCTTTCGCAATTACATGACCCCGGTGCGGCGCAAAGTCGAAGAGCTGCTGGAAGCTGGCACCCGCTGTGGCCACCCCAAGACCGCAGGGGTCTGCCGGGAGCTGCTGAAGCTGCATCAGGCCTTGTGGACGTTTGTGCACCTGGAGGGGGTGGAGCCGACGAACAACGCGGCCGAGCGGGCGCTGCGTCCTGGGGTGCTTTGGCGCAAGGGCAGCTTTGGGACGCAGAGTGCGCAGGGGTCGCGCTTTGTCGAGTCCATGATGACGGTGGTTACCACGCTGAAGCAGCAACGCCGCAATCCCCTTGCTTATCTCACCAGGCTGCGTGTGAGGCGGCGTTGCGGGGCGAAGGGGCGCCCTCCTTGCTGCCCGCAGACGACCTCGGCATGCCAGGGGGCAGCGGCATGATCCTTTGCCCCACCTGAACGGTTACTCCCAGGTAATAGTGTGCTTTGGCGTCGTTGGGCTGCTGCGCCAGCACCCGCTGCAGGGCCACCTGGGCGGTGTTGTAGCGCCCGGCCTCGAGGTCGAGCAGGGCGTTCTCCCGTACCACCACCCGCAGGCGCCGCGCGAAGGCCTCGCTGCTGACCCGGCGCTGCGGCTCGCGCGCCGCCTGCGCGTACGTCGTCTGCAAGAGCTGCTGGTAGTGGGCAAGGCGCTCCTGGTTGCGCGCGTGGCTGCCGAAGAAAAAGTTCTCGAGTTTCGACGGGTCGCCGTAAGTCTCGAGCAGCAGGGCGTGCACTTTCGGGGCCTCTTTGGGATCGTAGCCCGCCTCGACGAGCAGGCGCATTGCCCCCTCGTCGGCCTGGTTTTCCAGCGCCCGGCTGTAGCCGTTGACCGAAGCCAGCAGGCCCAGCTGCAAGCCCAGGCCCAGCATGAGCTGGGCCGTCTGGTTAATTACCGAAGCGGTAACGTAGTTGCCCTTTTCCAGCTCGCTGCCGGCCGCAGCCGCCACCGCGATGCTGCCGGCAATAGCGGCAATGTTGGCCCAGATGAGCTTGTTGCGCGTGCTGCGGAAGTGGCGCACGGCGTCGCGGTTGATGACGTGCATGGCCTCGTGGCCCAGCACGGTGGCCAGCTGCGCCTCGTTTTCCAGGCGCGCCAGCAGCCCGGGTGTGCACGTAAATGCGGCCGTTGGGGTACGCAAAGGCGTTGAGGCTGGGGTCTTTGATGACTTTGACGGTAAACGGCACGTCTTTCTTGACCGCGTCGGGCACCAGGCGGCGTACGAGGCCGGTGAGGTAGTCCTCAAGGAGCGGATCGTCGTAGATGCGGCCACTCTTGTCCAGCTTTTGCTGTTCTTTTGGCGCTCATCTCCCAGAGGCGCGCCTCGTCGCGGGCCAGCCGCTGGGGCGGCGCGGCACTGCCCAAGGGCGGCAGTTGCGTGGTGGCACAGGCACTGAGCAGGCACAGAAGGAGGAAGCAAACGCCCACCCGCCACGTCCAGGCTCGCGTGTACATAACCCTCCCTCCTGCAATGGCGGCGTGCCAGGCCTGGCACGCCTTGGACGTCATTTACGTTATGCCGCGCCCGCGGCTCTGTCAAGCGCCGTCCCCGCGCAAAGGCGCTTGACATCTGGCGGCCGGTGGGGTATCTGCCAGAGGCTCACCCTGGAAAGGGAGGACGTAACCATGACCACGACGGCGCGCGCGGCGGTGCTCACTGCCCCAAGACGCCTGGAGCTGCGCACCTTTCCCTTGCCCGCCATTGGTCCCCGACGAAGCCCTGGTGCGCCTTGAGGCCTGTGGCATCTGCGGCACCGACTACGAGCAGTACGAGGGGGAGTTTCCCTCGCCCTTGCCCCTCATTCCCGGCCACGAGCCGCTGGGCCTCGTGGCCGAGATCGGCGAGCGGGCGCAAGAGCGCTGGGGCGTCGCAGTAGGCGACCGGGTGGCGGTGCGCTCGCGCTATGGCTGCGGGCAGTGCGAGGCCTGTGCGCGGCGCGACTACCGCCACTGTCCCCAGGGGGGCGGCTATGGCTTTACCAGCATCGACAAGCCGCCGGCGCTGTGGGGCGGCTACGCCGAGTACCTCTACATTGCCCCGGCCTCGGCGCTGCGCAAGATGCGCCCGGACATCCCGGCCGAAATCGCCGTGCTCTTCAATCCCCTGGGGGCCGGCTTTGCCTGGGCGGTCAACGTGCCGCAGACGCGTCCGGGCGACACGGTGGCCATTTTGGGCTGCGGCCAGCGCGGCCTGTGTGCGGTGATTGCTGCCCGCGAGGCGGGCGCCGGCCAGATCCTCATCACCGGCCTGGCCCGCGACGAGCACAAGCTGGGGCTGGCCCGCGAGCTCGGGGCCGACGTCACCATCAACGTCGAAGCCGAAGACGCCGTGGCCGTGGTGCGCGAAGCCACCGGCGGCGGGGCCCGTGTGGTGCTCGACACCACCCCTTACGCCCCGCAGGCGGTCACCCAGGCCATCGCCATGGCGGCGCCGCGCGGCACGGTGGTCATCGCCGGCCTCAAGGGGCAGCGGCCGGTGCCCGAGTTCTACAGCGACGAATTGCTGCACAAGGAGCTCACCCTGCGCGGCGTGTGGGGGGTGGACGAGGCCTCGTTCGAGCAGGCGGTGCGCCTCATCGAAGCCCAGAAGTATCCCTTGCACAAGCTGCACACCCACAGCTTCGACCTCAGCGAAGCCGAGCGGGCCATTCAGACCCTGGCCGGGCGCTTTCCCAGCGAGCCGGCCATCCACGTGGCCATCGTGCCCCACGCCCGTCCCTGATCGATACATGAGTTGTTGCATCGCCCAGCGAGGGACAGAAGCGGCAAGAGCTGTGACTCGAATACGCAGCCGCCGCAAGGGAGGAGGCAACACTTAACATTTTTTTCTTGATCCAAAAGATGTGGCCTGTTATAAATACAATTTATTTCTACCGGCACCGCTTGCTGGTGGAAAAAGCCACGCATGTAGGCTGGGACGCTTGTAAGGAGCGAGCCTGCTGAGCTGCCCAAGTGCGGAGACCTCGAGCAGTCGCGTAGCGCTGGTCGAAGTTCCTCGGTGCGGTGGTTTCCTAGCCTGCGTAGTCCCCCGCCAAACCGTCGAGCTTTGATGCGTACTGTAAGACGTTTCGCCTCTGGCCGGTAGCCGAGCACGTGTAGTGCCAGACGCGGCGCCTTCGGCCCACACCTATGCAGCCGCGCAGGAATTACACGAGGAGGCGGCTCCATGAAAACACGCGTTGTCGCCATCCTAGGAGTCTGGATTGTTATATTCAAGACGATGCGATAATGCACGTCGATTGGGAGTAACAATAGGAGAGATAACCATGCAAAGGATATATGCCGTTATGATGGTGTTGTTCCTCGCGGGTGGTGTACAGGCCGCGGAGTTGAAATTCAATACACAGGATTTTTTCCCCTTTAATTACGCCATTGACGGCGTCGTGTCCGGCCCGGTAGCCGACTTGATCCGCAAAGTATGCGACGAGATACAGATCACCTGTTCCTTCAGGTTGCTGTCCTGGAAACGCGCCCAGGAAGAGGTCAGGCTGGGCCTGGTGCACGGCATGTTCGTCATCGGCTGGAACGCGGAGCGTGCCAAGTGGTTGTATTTTTCGCCGCCGCTGCTGGTCACCGAATACGGTTTTTTCGTGCGTGACGACAACCCTCTGCAATTCAAAGACGTGGCTGACGGTCAAAGAGGGCTATCGCGTCGCTGTCTACGGCCCGTCCAACACGGCGACCGCGCTTGAGCAGATCCGGGCACAGATCGGCGACCTGACCATCGACATGCGGCCTGATGATGAAGCAGGCTTCAAAAAACTCGCGCTGGGGCGTGTAGATGCAGTGTTTTCTAACCGCGACGTCGGAAACGCGCTGATTGCCAAGTTGAAGCTAACCAATATCCGGTACGCCGGCAGTCAGCAGCGACTGAAGTATTACATTGGCTTTTCGAAGAAGCACACGGACAAGAAGCTGGTGGATCGCTTCAACCAAGCCTTGCTGGCGTTATACCGCCGGGGCAAGGCGCAGGAGATTTTGAAAGCCTACAACATGGAACCGCCTGAGGTGAAATAGAGGGGAGGTTCTGTCATGATCAAAGGGGACAGCGACCAACCTGTCTCAAAGGTTCACAGTATTAGCCGGCGGTTTAGCTACGGGTTCGTTGGTATCGTCACCTTCATTTTGTTCGTGTTCGCTGCCATTGCGATCTTTTTGAATGTGACGCGGCTCGAGGCAGAGCTCCGAAAAAAGCTTGATGGTATCGTGGCGCTCTCGCAGATCGGTCTACCTACCCCGCTGTGGAATCTGGACAATGACATCGTGCGAGATTACATCGAGGCATTGTTTTTAGACAACGCCCTGGTATACGCCGACGTGAGGTGGGGAAAACACGGTCATTACCACCAAAACCCGCCCAAAATTTCGAGGCAAGGATTTTGAGTACTTTGTGCAATCGTCGAAATTCCTGACCAAAACGGCGCCGATTCTGTTTGAGGGAAACCAAGTTGGGACGATTCGCTTTGCCGTTTCCCGCGCCAGTATCCAGAACGAACTCTGGCTCAACATCGGTGGCATCATGGCGCTGACCGTCCTGCTCATTGTAGCGATTTTCCTGACTTCGATGCTGATCACCCGCCGCGCCATCGCACGTCCGCTGTCGCAGCTCCAGCAGTCGGCCTCCCGCTTGGCAAGCGGCGATCTGGAAGCCGAGATTGACACCAGCAGCCGCGATGAAATCGGCCTGCTGGCACGCGACCTCAACGCCATGCGCGACGCCATTAAGCGGCTGTTCGAGGAGTTACGTTACAGCAATACACAACTTGAGGAAGCCAACCGCACCCTGGAATCGCGGGTGGCCGAGCGCACCGAGCAGCTGGCCCAGGCCAATGCCGAGATCAGCTCTTTAAACGAACAACTCAAGGCGGAAAATATGCGGCTGGGTGCCGAATTGGACGTGACCCGTAAAATCCAGCGTATGCTTCTGCCCACCGAGGAGGAGCTGAAGCAGATCGAGGAGCTGGACATCGCTTGCTATATGGAGCCAGCCGACGAGGTGGGCGGAGACTACTACGACGTGCTGCAGCACAACGGCCAGATCAAAATCGGCATCGGAGACGTTACCGGCCACGGCCTGGAAAGCGGGGTGGTCATGGTCATGACGCAGGCGGTGGTGCGTGCCCTGCTGACCATCGGGCGAAACCGACCCGGTGCGGTTTCTGGATGCCGTGAACCGCGCCCTATACGGCAATGTGCAACGCATGGGCACAGATAAGAATCTCACCCTATCGCTGCTTGACTACGCCGCAGGATACGTGCACCTTAGCGGCCAGCACGAGGAAATGCTCGTGATCCGCCGCAATGGCACGGTAGAACGGGTGGACACGGTTGACCTCGGCTTCCCCATCGCCCTCGTCGACGATATCGCCACCTTCGTCGGGCAGACCACGGTAGCCCTCCAGCCCGGCGACGGCGTGGTGCTGTACACTGACGGCATTACCGAAGCCGAAAACGAAGCGGGGAGAGCACTACGGCTTAGAGCGGCTGTGCTGCACGGCGAGCCAGCACTGGACGCAGGCAGCCGAAGCTATCAAGGCAGCGGTGATCGCCGACCTGCAGCGGCACATTGGGAGCCAGCATGTCTACGACGACATCACGCTGGTTGTGATAAAGCGCATCAAGTAGAAAGAGGCGGCCTATGGCACACGTGATCGGGAACTACGTTGAAAAAAACCTCAGAAAGTTGCGAATACCTGAAAATCAAATTTTCCCCCACCTCCCTTCCCATTCAGCAGCGCTGGCGCAACAATGGCCTTTCCGCCGATTTTCTCGCCGATTACCTCAGTACGTTTTTCCCAGGAGATGACAGCGATTCCATCGAGCACCAGGCCGAGATCAAGAGCGCCATCAGCTATATTGCCAACGAACTGCTGGAAAACGCCATGAAATTCAGCTATGCTTCGCCAAAATATGCTATCAGTATCGATATGTACCTGGAAGTCGACAGTATCAGCCTCTATGTGACGAACAGCATCGCCTCGCGGGAGGCTGCAGCGTTTCAAGATTTTGTTCGGCGCCTACTGAGCGAGGATATCGATAAGCTCTACATGGAACAGCTCACGCGCCATGCCGAAGCAGACAGCACCGCAGATTCTGGTCTGGGATACATCACCATGCTTCACGATTACAACGCCAGTCTGGCTTGGAAATTCGAATCCCTTGCCAAGGATGCCGAGGGTCATGACCGTTACCACCATGGTTTGCCTGTCGGTATGAGCCTTGGAGGTGGCCATGCCGTTGGAATCACAGTAAGGATGGGCTTATGGAAATCGCCAATGAAGAGTATGTCGTTCGCTACGATCCGGACTCTGCCACGGTGACCTGTCAGGGGTCGTTTCGCCTGCGCGGTATGGAAGAATACGCCCCGATCTTGCACCTGTTGCTCGCAGCCGCCGATGCGAAACCCCTCACCTTGGTCGTTGACCTCCGCCGGTTGCGGTTCCTCAACAGCTCCGGGATCAATACCCTGTCCAAATTTGTCCTCCGGGTTCGCCAGCACCGCGTCAGCCAGGTGGTGATCAAGGGCAGCAGCGAATTCCCGTGGCAGCAGAAGTCACTGAAGAATTTCGAACGCCTGCTGCCGGGCCTGCGGTTAGAGATCGACTAATGACTCCCCCGCCTTCGCAACAGGCCCTGCTGGCAGAACTCACCGCTCTGCGCCAGGAACGACAGGCGTTACAGGCAGAAGTGGAACGCCTCCGCCAACAAACCGTCTCCCTGCGGCGAGAACGCGACGACCTGGAACTGCTGCTGGAGACGACGACTGCGCACTTCGATGCGCTGGGCCGAAGCGCTGCGGCAGGAGCGCGACGAGCTGCAACACACCCTAGAGGTAACTACCGCCCACTTCGACCACCTCGCCGACACCCTCGAGCGCGAGCGAGAGCAGCTTGCCGTCACGCTGGGGGTCACCACCGCGCACTTCGATGCGCTGGCCGAAGCGCTGCGGCAGGAGCGCGACGAGCTGCAACACACCCTAGAGGTAACTACCGCCCACTTCGACCACCTCGCCCAAGCCCTGTATCAAGAGCGCGACGACCTGGCCACGGTGCTGGAGATGACCACACAACACGCCGATGCCATCGAGGCCGAATTACAAAGCAAAGCCGCATCCCTGGAAGCGCGCAACCGGTTTATCCGGGATATCTTCGGCCGCTACATTTCGGACGAGGTCGTGGGGCAACTCCTCGATGCCCCAGAAGGGCTTGAGCTCGGCGGGGAAAAGCGCAAGGTAACGATTTTAATTTCCGACTTGCGGGGGTTCACCGCCCTGGCCGAACGCCTCGCCCCATACGAGGTGCTTACCTTCCTCAACCGCTACCTGGAAGCCATGGTAACCGTCATCCTGAATTACCAGGGCACTATTATCGAAATTCTCGGCGACGGCCTCCTGGTGCTTTTCGGCGCCCCGATTCAACGTCCCGACGACGCGCAGCGCGCCGTAGCGTGCGCCATAGCCATGCAGCTACAAATGCAGCGTCTCAACGCCGACAGCCGCGTCGCAGGACTGCCGGAAGTGGGCATGGGCATCGGCATTCACACCGGTGAGGTGATCGTCGGCAACATCGGGTCGCAACAACGCACCAAGTACGGAGTCGTCGGCAGCGCCGTCAATCTTGCCGGCCGCATCGAGTCCTACACCACGGACGACCAGATCCTAATTTCTAACGCCACCTTTAGCGAGACGGCCGGCTTGCTTACCGTTGTCCAGCAAATGAGTGTCGAACCCAAGGGGGTACCGGAGCCCATCACTCTCTACGAAGTTAGGGGCATCGGCGGCCCCTACCGGCTGTTCTTGCCCGACGACCCAGAAGTCCTGCACCCGCTCGCAGAAGCCATCGCGGTGCGCTACACGGTGCTAGAGGAAAAGTTTGCAGGGCGAACTGTGTTTGCCGGACAGCTGACGCGGCTCTCTCGCAGGGCTGCCGAGCTGCAGACCGAACATGCCGTGGCGCTGCTGAGTAATCTCAAGCTGCAGCTCCTGATAGGCCACGGTGAGGGGCCCTGGTGGGCGAGCTCTTTGCGAAAGTGGTGCGCGCGCCCGTGGCGCCGGCAGGTGGGGTGGTGATTCGCTTTACTTCGGTGTCCGAGGAGGCGAAGGCCTTTTTGGCACCCAAGCTACCCCCCTAGGACCGCAGCGGTGCCGTGCGCTCTGGGTCACGTCACCTGATCCGCTGGCAACCGCCTTGACTTCGCCCGGCGCCCGCCGTTACCCTGGGGAAGGAAGCCACAGGCCACAGGGACGGGAAGGAGTAAATGGCCATGCAGGAACGGGGTGGCGAGCGGCGCCGGGCGCGGCGCGTGCCGACGAAGATCCTGCTCAGGTACGGCGATGCCGAGCAGTTCTTTACCGACTACATTCACAACCTCTCGCGCGGCGGCATCTTCGTCCCTACCCACACGCCGCTGCCGCCGGGCACGCAGCTGCGCATCGGCTTTGCCCTCCCCTACTGCGACCGCCTCATCGTCACCACCGGCGTCGTCGTGCACAGCGTCCACGCCGATCCGCGCACCGGCCTGGGCCCTTCCGGCATGGGCATCAAGTTCCAGTCGCTCAGCGAAGAGGACCTCGAACTGATCGACAAGTACGTGGAGTCGCTACTCGTCTAGCACCAAGGAGGAAGTGGCCATGCGCACCACCACCGCGCTGCGCCGGCTGTTGCAGCAACCGGGGATCGTGGTGGCCCCGGGCGCCTACGACTGCCTGACCGCCAAGCTCATCGAGCGCGAAGGCTTCCCGGCCGTGTACCTCACCGGGGCGGGCACGGCGGTGACCCGCCTGGGGAAGCCCGACTTTGGCTTTACCACGCTTACGGAAATGGCGGCAGCGGCCAGTGCCGTGGCCGCCACGGTGGCCATTCCGGTGATTGCCGATGCCGTAACCGTTCAGGTGGGGCAAAGGATCATGCCGCTGCCCGCTGGCATGCCGAGGTCGTCTGCGGGCAGCAAGGAGGGCGCCGCTTCGCCCCGCAACGCCGCCTCACACGCAGCCTGGTGAGATAAGCAAGGGGATTGCGGCGTTGCTGCTTCAGCGTGGCCAACCACCGTCATCATGGACTCGACAAAGCGCGACCCCTGCGCACTCTGCGTGCCAAAGCTGCCCTTGCGCCAAAGCACCCCAGGACGCAGCGCCCGCTCCGCCGCGTTGTTCGTCGGCTCCACCCCCTCCAGGTGCACGAACGTCCACAAGGCCTGATGCAGCTTCAGCAGCTCCCGGCAGACCCCTGCGGTCTTGGGGTGGCCACAGCGGGTGCCAGCTTCCAGCAGCTCTTCGACTTTGCGCCGCACCGGGGTCATGTAATTGCGAAAGCTCGAGCGCTTCAGCGTCCCGTCGCGCACCCGGTGCCACCAGTGAAACATCCGATGGGCCTCGTCGCGCAGGGCTTCACCAAGCTCCTGGGAGCGGCCACCGCGTGCAATCATCGCTTCGATATCGCGCAGCAGATGCGCCCAGCACAGCTGCCGCCAGCGCACCGGGTACCAATTGTAAGCGCTAAAGCGATCCGTCACCAGGATGCCTCGAAACGGCTTGCCCAGCAGCTCGCGCACCACTTGCCCCCCACGCGACAAGCGCACCAAGAACACCGTCACCCCCTCTGTCACGGCCGCCCACAGCCAAGCTCGCTGCCGCCCCTGGCGCCAGCCCGTTTCGTCCATCGACACGCTGGCCTGCTGCTGCACATAAGCCCGCGCTTCTGCCACGGGCACCGCCACGGCCTGGGCAGTGGCCGCCTCCAGGGAAGGGATGGTCCCCAGGCTCATCGACACGCCAAAGAGATCGTCCAGCAGCTGCTGCGTGGTGCGCTTGGAGAGGCGATAGGCCCCCGTACACAGCGCCACGAGGGCCTGCACCCGCGGCCCATAGACCCCGCTTGGGACTCCCTCAGGCCATGCCGCCCGCGTGGTGGCGCCGCAGGCCGCACACACCAACTGATGCACCTGATACTCGGTCACCACCGGCTTGAGGGGAGGAATTTCGACAACTTGATGCCGCTGCGGCTGCGGGTCTTCGCCCGCCAGGGGCTGCTGACAACGGGCGCATGCCTTGGGCTTGAGCGGGATCACCACATCCACGTCTTCCATGGGCACCAGCGTCCGGGTCTGCCCCGGGTGACCGGGCTGTCCCCCGCGACGCCGTCCACTGGGCTGGCGACGTGGTCGCTGGCGCGCGGGCGGATCACTCGAAGGTGGCCGCGACGAGGTGCGCGAGTCCTGCTGCACGCGCTCCCGCAGCTCCTGCACGGTGGCCTCCAGCGCCGCCACACGGGCTTCGAGCGCGAGGATATAGTCCTGCGCTTCGCGCGGTGTACGATGCCAGATCTCAGGAGGTAAAGGTAGATGCATTGCCATGGAGCGATCATACGGCATCAACAACGGGTGTGACAAGACGAATTTTGGGAACCTGAACGGTTACGCCGATGCCGACACCGGCTACGGTGGCCCGCTCAACGTCTACCGCACGGTGCGCGAGTACGAAAAGGCCGGGGTGGCCGCCCTGCACCTCGAGGACCAGACCTTTCCCAAGCGCTGCGGCCACCTCGAGGGCAAAACGGTGATTCCCCTCGAGGAAATGGTGAGCAAGCTGCACGCTGCCTGCGACGCGCGCACCGACCCCGATCTGGTGCTCATCGCCCGCACCGACGCCCTGGCGGTTACGGGCCTTGACGACACCCTGCGGCGCTGCGTGGCGTACGTGGAGGCGGGGGCCGACGTGATTTTCGTCGAGGCCCTGCGCAGCCGCGAGGAAATGGAGCGGGTGCGGCGAGAGCTCGACGTGCCCTTGCTCTTTAACGCCGTAGAGCACGGCAAGTCGCCGCTCTTGCCGGTGGCCGAGCTGGAGCAACTCGGCTTCAAGCTGGTGATTTTCCCGGGCAGCCTGCTGCTGGCCGGCTACACCCTGGCCTGCCGCGTGCTGCGCACCCTCAAAACGCAGGGCACCACCGCGGCGCTGCTCGACGAAATGGCCAGCGTACGCGACGTCTTTGACCTCATGGGCATGCAGGAGTTTCTGGCCCTTGATGCCAAGTGGGCGGCGCGCTGCCCCACTGGCGACGCAGTGCCTCGCGGTTGAGCATCAGCCACTGCAAGGCGATGATGGGCGCGGCGGCCCGGATCTCACCGGCGCGCAGCCGGGCAAAGGCTTCTTCTGCCGGCATGACCACCACGCGGATGTCTTCCCCTTCTTCGGCCCGGCCGTGAATGCCGCCGGCGCGCGAGGCGTCCACCCGGCCGCAAAACAGCGTCAGCCGCTCCGAGGTGCCGCCGGGGCTCACCAGGTACTCGCAGATGGGCACCAGCTCCTGCACCTGACAGCCGGCCTCTTCTTCCGCCTCGCGCCGCACCACCTCTTCGGGGGTCTCGCCGGGGTCGATGACCCCGGCGACGATCTCCAGCACCCAGGGGCCACCAGGGGCGTGCAGGGCGCCGATGCGGAACTGCTCGACGAGCACCACGCGGTCAAGATGAGGGTCGTACGGAAGCACGGCGGCGGCGTGGCCGCGCTCGAAAACCTCCCGCACCAGCTCCCGGCTCCAGCCGCCGCCAAACAGCCGGTGGCGCAGGCGGTAGCGCTCGATGCGAAAAAACCCCTGATAGCAGACGGTATGCTCGAGAATTTCTACCCGCGGATCGCCCATCGCGCCCTCCCTACAGGGCAAAGTCCTGCGGCCGGGCCAGCAGGCGCTGCAGCTCCTGCAAGAAGTTGGCCGCCGGCAGGCCGTCGAGGGCGCGGTGGTCAAACACCAGGCAGAGGTAGACCGTGGGCCGCACCGCCAGGGCATCGCCCACCACCACCGGCCGCCGCTGCACCGCGCCCACGCCGAGAATGGCCACCTGCGGCGGGTTGATGATGGGGGTGAAGAAGTCGACGCCGCTCGCTCCCAGGTTGGTAATCGTAAAGGTGCCGTCGCTGACGTCGGCGAGCTGCAAGCGGCCGGCGCGCGCTTTTTCCGTCAGCTCCCGCGTTTCGCGGGCAATCTGCCCCAGGTCCTTTTCGTCTGCCTGGGCGATGACCGGCACCACCAGCCCTTCGTCGAGGTTGACGGCGATGCCAATATTGATGCGGTCGTGGAGGCGCACCTCGTTGTCGACAAGGGTGGCGTTGAGGCGCGGGTGGCGGCGCAGGGCCACCGCCACCGCTTTGGTGAGCATGTCGTTGAGCGACACGCGCACCCCATACTGCTGCTCCCACTGGGGAAGCATGGCCTCGCGAAAGGCCACGGTGGCGCTCATGTCTACTTGTACCACCTCGGTCACCCGCGGGATGGTGTGCCAGCTCTGCGCCATGCGCTCGGCCACCCGGCCGCGGATGCCGCGCAGGGGAAGGGTGCGGGCCACCGACAGCGGCGGCGGGGCCGGGGCGGCTTTGGCCGCCTCGGCAGCACGCAGCACGTCGTCTTTGGTAATGCGCCCCCCAGGGCCCCGGTGCCCTGCAGCGTCGTGGGGTCGATCCCTAGCTCCTCGGCCAGCTTGCGCGCCACCGGGGAAATTTTCAGGCGCTCTGCCGCCTCACGCGGCGCCGCCGGGGCAGGCGGTGGCGGGGCAGGCGCCGGCCCCGCGGGCGCCGCGGGCGCACCGGCTTTGGCGAGCAAGGCTGCCAGCTCCTCTGGGCTCAGGTGCTCGCCGGGAGCACCCAGCACCGCCAGCGGCGCGCCGATAGGGCGCTCTTCCTCAGGCGCCACCAGCAGCTTGAGCACCACCCCGTCGGCCGGCGCCTCGACTTCGGTGATCACCTTGTCGGTTTCGATCACCACCAGCGGCTCGCCCTTGCGCACCGGCTCGCCTTCCTGCTTGAGCCACTCGACCACCTTGCCCTTTTCCATGGTATGCCCCAGGCTGGGCATGCCAAAGGTGATGGCCATCGCTTGCCCCCTCTAGCCCAGCAGCTCCCGCACCGCCGCCACCAGGTGCTCGGCTTTGGGCACCACCAGCTTTTCCAGCTCGGGGCTAAACGGCATGGGCACGTTGGCCGCCGCCACGCGCTTGACCGGGGCGTCAAGGGCGTCGAAGCACTCCTCGGCAATCAGCGCGGCGATCTCGGCGCTGGTGCCGGCGCGCTTGGCCTCTTCGTCGGTGACGATGACGCGGTTGGTTTTGTGTACCGAGGCAAAGATGGTCTCTTTATCCAGCGGCACCAGGGTGCGCGGGTCTACGACTTCCACCTCGATGCCTTCCTGGGCCAGGATTTCTGCCGCTTCCAGGGCTTTGCCCACCATCGGGCCGGTGGCCACGATGGTGACGTCGCGGCCTTCGCGCTTGATATCGGCCTGGCCAAAGGGAATGGTGTAGTCGCCTTCGGGGACCTCCCCTTCTTGGCTGTAGAGGCGCTTGTACTCGATGTAAATCACCGGATCCCGGCCCCGCAGGGCGGTCTTCATCAGTCCCTTGGCATCGTAAGGGGTGGAAGGCACCACCACCTGCAGGCCGGGCACGTGCACGAACCAGGCCTCGAGCGCCTGCGAGTGCTGGGCGGCGATAAGGCGCGCCGAGCCCGAAGGCAGGCGCAGCACCACCGGCACGTCCGTCTGCCCCCCGAACATGTAGCGGATCTTGGCCATCTGGTTCACCACTTCGTCCATGGCGCAAGTGACGAAGTCGACGTACATGATTTCGGCCACCGGACGCACGCCGCACAGGGCGGCGCCCACCGCGGTGCCCACGATGGCCGCCTCGGAAATGGGCGTCTGCCGGATGCGGTGCGGAAACTTCTCGTAAATGCCGCGGGTGACGGCGTAGGGGCCGCCGTGGGCAATGACGTCTTCGCCCAGGATGAAGATGCTTTCGTCCCGCTCCATCTCTTCGAGCAGGGCGTCGCGGATGGCTTCGCGAAAGCTCACTTTGGGCATGGGCCGGTCCTTCTTGCTAAGTCACCACGTAGGAGTACACGTCCTTGTAAAGCTCGTCCGGCGGCGGATAGGGGCTCTCTTCGGCAAAGCGCACCGCCGCCTCGATTTCCTCCCGCACCTGCTGCTGGATGGCCTCGTCCTGCGCGTCGCTGAGCAGTCCCTGCGCGCGCAGGTAAGCCGCCAGGCGCTTGATGGGGTCGCGCTTTTCCATCCACTCGGCGATTTCCTCGCGCGTGCGGTAGAGCTGCGGGTCGCCGAAGTTGTGGCCGTGGAAACGGTACGTCTTGCACTCAAGCAGCGTCGGCCCCTCGCCCCGGCGCGCCCGGGCAATCGCCTCCCCTGCCGCCTCGTAGACGGCCAGCACGTCCATGCCGTCCACCTGCACCCCGGGGATGCCGTAGGCCGGCGCCATGTTGGCGATGTCGGTGACCAGCGTCACCTCGCTCTGCGGCGTCCACTGCGCGTACTGGTTGTTTTCGCACACGTACACCACCGGCAGGCGCCACACCGCCGCCAGGTTGATGTTTTCGTGGAAGGGGCCGCGATTGGCCGCCCCATCGCCAAAGAAGCAGACGGCCACCTGGCCGCTGCCGCGCAGCTGGGCCGCCAGTCCGGCCCCGGTGGCCAGCCCGAAGCCGCCGGCCACGATGCCGTTGGCCCCCAGCATGCCGATCGAAAAATCGGCGATGTGCATCGAACCGCCTTTGCCCTTGCAGTAGCCGGTGAGGCGCCCGAAGAGCTCGGCCATCATGCGCTTGAGGTCCGCCCCCTTGGCAATGCAGTGGCCGTGGCCGCGGTGGGTGCTGGTAATATAGTCGGTGGGCTGCAGGTGGCTGCACACCCCCACGGCCACCGCCTCTTCGCCGATGTAAGTGTGCAGGGCGCCGAGGACTTTGCCCTGGCTTGACTGGTACTCGGCTTCCTCTTCAAAGAGGCGGATGCGCCACATGCAGGTATACATGGCCAGGAGCTTTTCCGCCGATAGCGTCGCAATCGCCATAACCTCGGTCTCCTCTGATGAACGAGCTGCCACGCCCTTCCGTGGCGCGCCGCCTCCATGCTAGCCCCGCCGCGCCGTGGCGTCAAGACACCTCTGGGAATAACCGGCCAGCGCGGGAGAGTTCTCGCTTTGCGCCCAGCGCCGGACTTGATATTTTTTAGCAGAACCCGTAGTGTTCCACAGTACCCTGGCTCGGCGTCCGAGTCAGGCGGCAACGCAAGCAGAGGAGGTGTCTATGGCCAAGAGACCTCAGGACTTCCTCGAGGAGGCCCGGCGCGAGGTGCCGGAGCTGACGGTTGAGGAAGTGGCCGAACGCCGCCAGCGCGGCGAGGACTTTATCCTGCTCGACGTGCGGGAAAAGGACGAGGTGCGCAGTGGTTACATCGAGGGCGCCATCTCCATCCCGCGCGGCTTTCTCGAGTTCCAGGTGACTAGCAAGATCCCCGACCCGGACAAGGAAATCGTCGTTTACTGCGCCGGCGGGGCACGCTCGCTGCTGGCCGCCAAGGCCCTGCGCGAGATGGGCTACCAGCGCGTCTATTCGATGGCCGGCGGCATCACGCGCTGGAAGGAGTCGGGGTATCCGGTGGTGCGCGACCGCCAGTTCACCCCCGAGCAGCTCGAGCGCTACAGCCGCCACTTCCTGCTCAACGAAATCGGCGAGAAGGGGCAGAGCAAGCTGCTTGATGCCAAAGTGCTGCTGGTGGGAGCCGGCGGCCTGGGCTCGCCGGCGGCGCTCTACCTGGCTGCGGCCGGCGTGGGCACGCTGGGCATCGTGGATGCCGACGCCGTGGAGATCTCCAACCTGCAGCGGCAGGTGCTGCACACCACCGACCGCGTCGGCATGCCCAAGACCGAGTCGGCGCGCATCGCCATCAACGCCCTCAACCCCGACGTGCAGGTGCGCCAGTATCCCGAGCGCCTGACGGCGGACAACGTGATGGCCATCTTCCAGGACTACGACATCATCGTCGATGGCTGCGACAACTTCCCGACCCGCTACCTGGTCAACGATGCCGCCGTGCTGCTGGGCAAGCCGGTGGTGCACGGCAGCATCTTTCAGTTCGAGGGGCAGGCGAGCGTTTTTAAGCCCCACGAAGGGCCGTGCTACCGCTGCCTCTTCCCCACGCCGCCGCCGCCCGGCATGGTGCCTTCGTGAGGGGAAGCCGGTGTCCTGGGAGTTTTGCCCGGGATCATTGGGCTGATTCAGGCCACGGAGACCATCAAGCTGATCATCGGCAAGGGGGAACCGCTGGTGGGACGCCTGCTCATGTACGACGCGCTGAGCATGCGCTTCCGCGAGGTGCGCATCCGCCGCGATCCGGCCTGCGCCCTGTGCGGGGATAACCCCACCATCACCGAGCTCATCGACTACGAGGCGTTCTGCGGGCTGCGCGCCCCAGAACCCGCCGCGGCCAGTACTTGACTCGCCTCGCACGCCCCGGGACCTGCAAGGCCCCGGGGCGTTCTGCTCTTACTTCTCTTCAGGCCAGTAGTAGTCGGCAGCAAAGCGCAGGGCGTCGTTCCACAGGCGCCGGTAGGGCACCACGAGCGCCGCGTACTGCCGCTGCGAGTCGAGCACTTTCTTGAAGAAGGGGTCTTTGGCCGCTTCCTGCGCGGCCAGCCGGTCCCACACCTTCAGAAACTCCGGGTAGATGTCGCGCGGCGTCTTGTAGACTTTGACCCCGTGCTTCTCGACCATTTCCTTGAGCGTCTCGGCACTCGCTTTGGTGAGCAGGGCCCACCAGTGCATGTACATGGCCGCGGTCGCCGTCTTGAGGATCTGCTGCAGGTCGGCAGGCAGCTGGTCCCACACCGCCTTGCTCAGCTGCAGCTCGCAGGTGGTGGTAGGCTCGTGCATTCCCGGCGTGTAAAAAGTCTTCCAGATGTCGTGGATGCCCAAGCTGACGTCCTCGGCCGGCACCGCCCATTCGGTGGCGTCGATGACGCCGCGCTCGGCAGCGGGCACGATTTCGGCTCCCGGCAGCACGACGATGGACATGCCCATCTCTTTGTAGACGTCCCCGGCGATGCCCGGCACGCGGTACTTCAGGCCCTTGAGGTCGGCCACCCCGCTAATGGGCTTCTTGAACCAGCCCATCGCCTGCGGTCCCGAGGGGATCATGGGAAAGGCCACGATGTTGAGCCCGATGACTTTCTGGTAGAGCTCCTGCAGCAGCTCCCAGCCGCCGCCGTAGTACATCCAGCCGAAAAAGTCGAGGAAGTCCATGCCAAAAGGACCCCCGGGCGCTCCGGTAAAGAGCGTCGCCGCCTTGTGCTTGCCGATGAAATAGTAGGAACAGGTATGGCCGCCGTCGATGACGCCACGGTGGGCGGCGTCGAGCACCTCGAAGGCGCCGACGATGGCCCCGGCCGGCAGCGGCTCGATAACCAGCCGGCCGCCAGACATCTTTTCCACCTGCTCGGCAAATATTCTCAAGTTGCGAAACACGTAGGCCCCGGTGGGCCAGCTGCCCTGGATCCGCAGTTTCCACGTCTTGGTCTGGGCCACCGCCACCGGCTGGAGGCCAGCAATCACCAGCATGCTAACCAATACCGCTAGCAGCGCGTGCAACGACACGCGTCTCTTCATGGCACCCCTCCCTCTACAAGCAACCGTCCCGCCACCCTCCTAGGTAGGGGATGGCCCTCTTTCAGACTTTCAAGAAGGCAGTCCATTTTAGTTTCAGCCGACCTCCGTATCAAGCGTTGAGCACCTCAGGAAACGAGCAGGCTGCGGGCGTAAAGCTGGGCGTACAGCCCCTGGCGCTGCAATAGCTCAGCGTGGGTGCCGTCTTCGACCACGCGGCCCTGGTCGAGAACGACGATGCGGTCGGCCAGCTGCACCGTAGCCAGGCGGTGGGCAATGACAAAGGTGGTGCGGCCGCGCCGCAGTGCCGCCAGCGCCTGGCGCACCAGCCGCTCGCTTTCGGCGTCGAGGCTGGCGGTGGCTTCATCGAGCAAGAGCAGGCGCGGGTCGGCAAGCAAGGCACGCACCAGGCAGAGGAGCTGGCGCTGGCCCTGGCTGAGCCGCACGCCGCGCTCGTGCACCGGGGTGTCGTAGCCTTGGGGCAGGCGCTCAATGAGCTCGTGGACGCCGAGAGCCCGCGCCGCCGCCTCCAGCTCGGCGTCGCGGGCTCCCGGGCGGCCAAAGCGCAGGTTGTCGCGCACCGTGCCGCTAAAGAGAAACGGCTCCTGCGGCACCAGCACCAGCTGCCGGCGCAGGCAGGCGCGGGACAGCTGCCGCACGTCGACGCCGTCGAGGGTAATTGCCCCAGAGGTCACGTCGTAAAAGCGCGCCAGCAAGTGCACGAGGGTGGTCTTGCCGGCGCCGGTGCGCCCCACCAGGGCCACGCACTGGCCGGCGGGAACGTGCAGCGACACGTCTTGCAGCACCGGCACCCCGGGGCGGTAGTGGAAGCTGACGCGGTGGAAGGCCACCTCGCCACGCAGGCGGGGCAGCACCACCGGCCGGCGTGCTTCGGGCACCCCGGCCGGGGTGTCAAGCAGCGCGACAATCCGCTCTCCCGAGGCCATGGCCAGCTGCAGGTAGTTCCAGCGGAAGCTGAGGTCGCGCAGGGGATCGAAAACGCGGTAGGCATAGAGAACAAAAGCCACCAGGCCCCCGGCGCTCAGGTGCCTCTCCAGGACCAGGGTGCCGCCGGCCACCACAAGCAGCGCCACGGTGAGGCCGCTGAGCAGTTCCATGCCGGGAAAGAGCAAGGCGGTGAGACGTGCGGCGTGCAGGTTGCTGGCGAGATAGCCCTCGTTGACTTGGGCGAAGCGCCGCTGCGTGGCCGCCTCGCAAGCCAAGCCCTGCACCACGCGCACGCCGGCGATGGCTTCCTGCAAGTGGGCATTGACTTGTGCCAGCCTGGCCCGCACGCGCTGAAAGGCGCGGCGCGAGCGCGGGCGCCACAGGGCCGTCAGGAGCCCTGCCGCCGGCAAGGCCGCGCAGGTGAACAGGGCAAGACGGGGCTGAAGGGCAAAGAGCACCGCCACGATGCCCCCAAGCAGCACCAGGTCGGCCACCGTGGTGAGCAGGCCGCCGCTAAAGAGGTCCTGCAGCGTGCCCACGTCGTTGTGCACGCGCGACATCAACTGCCCTACGGCATGGCGCTGGTAGAACCCCAGGTCGAGCCGCAGCAGGTGGTCAAAGAGGGCGCGCCGCAAGTCGAGTAGCACCCGCTGCGCAGTGCGGGTGGCCAGCAGGGTTTGCCCGTACTGCAGCAGCCAGCCGGCTGCGGCGTTGCCCAGGTAAAGGAGCACCACCAGGGTGAGGCGGGCGGCATCACCACGAGCCACCGCTCCGTCGATGCCCAGCTTGACGAGGTAAGGAGCAAGCAGGCTGCTGCCGAGGCTGCCCAGCATGCAGGCCACTGCCAAGAGCAGGCTGACCTTGTAGCGGGCGGCAAACGGCCATAGGCGCCGCATCACCCGGGCGTCGTAGACGCGGCCATAGCCCTCTTCAGTCGACGTGGAGATTGCGCCGCGCATCGGTCTCTCTCCCCAAGCGGGCTGCTGCGGCCTACCCGTTACCGGCCAGCACGTGCGCCTCGTGTTGCGCCCAGGAGGCGGCCAGCAGGCGCCGGTAGAGGCCAGGCTGGCGCAGCAACTCGGCGTGCGTGCCCTGCTGCACGAGGCGGCCGGCGTCAAAGACGAGAATGAGGTCGGCCTGCTGCAACAGGCGCAGCCGCTGGGTCACCAGGAACGTGGTGCGCCCGGCCATCAGGGCGGCCAGGGCCTGCTGCACGAGCGCTTCAGTCTCCACGTCGAGGCTGGCCGTGGCGTCGTCGAGCAAGAGCAGGCGCGGGTCGCGCAGCAAGGCGCGGGCAATGGCCAGGCGCTGCCGCTGCCCGCCGGAGAGGGTGACGCCGCGCTCTCCGACGCGGGTCTCGTAGCCCTCGGGAAGCGCCATGATGAAAGCGTGGGCCTGCGCCGCTTTGGCGGCAGCGACGATGGCCGCAAAGGGCACTCCCTCTAGCCCGTAAGCGATGTTGTCACGGATGGTAGTGGCAAAGAGCACCGGCTCCTGCTCGACGATGCCGATCTGACGGCGCAGCGCTTCAGGCGCCACGCGGCGCACGTCGATGCCGTCGAGGGTGATGCGGCCGCTGCAGACGTCATAAAAGCGCGGGATGAGCTGCAGCAGGGTGCTCTTGCCGCTGCCCGTGGGCCCAACGAGGGCCACTTTTTGCCCCGGCTCGACGGTGAAGCTGACGTTGCGCAGCACCGGCTCGCCGCCCGGATACGCAAAAGAGACGTGCTCGAAGCAGACGCGGCCGCGCAGGCGCGGCAGCGGCCGGGGCTGTGGCGGCGGGCGCAGCGAGGGCACCGTGTCGAGGACGGCAAAGAGGCGGGCGCCGCCGGCCTGGCAGCGGGACGCCATGCCGCTCAGCCAGCTCAGGCGGCGCAGGGGCTGCGCCAGCTGCGCCAAGTAGCCGGTGCCGGCCACCAGGGTGCCCAGGCTGAGGGAGCCGGCAATCACCTGCCGCCCGCCAAAGAAGAGAATGCCGGCCATGGCCGCGGCCAGCAGCAGGGTGAGCAGCGGCAAGTGCAGCGCCTGGTGGTGGGCCATGCGCACGTAGACCCGGGAGAGGGCCGCCGCCGCCCGCCAGAAGCGGCGCGCCTGCCGTTTTTCCCGGCCGCTGGCTTTGACGACGCGGATGCCGGCCAGGCTTTCTTGAAGGACCACGGTGAGGGCGGCGGTGTGCGCCTGCACCTGCTGCTGCAAGGGACGCAGCCGCCGGCTAACGCCCAGGGCCACGGCCACAAAGCAGGGGAAGCTGGCCAGGGTCACCCAGGCCAGGCGCGGCGCCAGCCCGTAGAGGGCCACCAGGGTGCCGCTGCCGGTCAGCAGCAGCGCGCAGGCCGTCGGCAGGCCAAAGTGAAAGAACAGGCGCACCGCCTCCACGTCGGCGGTGGCGCGCGCCATGAGGTCGCCGGTGTGCAGGCGGTCGAGCTCGGCAAAGCTCAGCCGCTGCACGTGGGCAAAGAAGCGCTCGCGCAGCACAAACGCCAGGCGATGGGCAAGCACGGCAGCCAGGTAGTGCTGGCCGTAGGCCGTAAAGCCGCGCAGCACGGTCACCGCGGCGAGCAGGCCCCCGGCCACATACAGGACCTCGACTTGGCGCTGCGCCAGGCCGACGTCAAGCACCCGCTTGAGCAGCCAGGGCACCGCCAGGTCCGCCGCCACGGTGAGCACCGTACACAGGGCAGCAAGGCAGAGCAAGCCGGGCGCTGCAGCGTAAAGCGCCAGCAAGCGCCGCATGATGCGCCACGGCGCCGGGGTGGCAAGTCCCTCGTAGGGCTGCGGTTCAGCCAAGGAACGCCTCATGGGCACCGCGGGGCGGCCTCTCGCCCGTCATCCGTTCTCCGACACGACTTCGCTTTCCAGCACCCACCAGCGGCCGTCGCGCTCGCCCAGCCGGTGGTGGAGGGTCACGACGCGGGGACCGAAGTAGCGGATCTTGAAGACATGCTGGAAGCCGATCTTGGCGTGGCCGACGATGGCGTAGCGCTCAAAGCGCGCCACCAGCAGCCGCTCGTACAGGTCGGCCGGCGTCTGCAGCACGCCGGGGATGCAGTCCTGCAGCACTGCCGCGCGGTCGCCCGCCACGATGTGCTGGGCGTGGGCTGCGGCGGCCTGCTCCACCGCAGCGCTCATGCCGCTACCCTTTTCCCCAGCACGCCGCCAGCCGCCACCAGCAGCTTTTCCAGGTGCAGTTGCCACTGCACGGCCCGCTCGCGGGTGGCCACCGTGTTGGCCAGGTCCTCGAGGAGGATCTGGCCGTGGATGACGTGCTCCTGGGTTTCCTGGATGAGGCGCTGCAAAATGCGCACGGTAGGCGCCTCGTAGAGGGGGTTACAGGCGGAGAGGTGCTGGGTGTAGACGCACAGGAGATGGGGTTTGAGCACCCGAAACAAGCCCACCAGCCGCTCGATGGTCTCCCCGGGCTGCTCGCGGTCGGCCAAGGCCTGCATAAAAGCAACGAAGGCCTCGTTGGGCGGCTCGGAAGTCTGGGCCCGCGCGCGCAGCTCCGGCAAGCGCTTGCCCAGCAGATCGGCATGCTGGGCGCAGTCCCACACCTGGCGCCCCAGCTCCAGCTTTACCGGCAGCTCTGGGGTAAGGGCGATCCACCCCGCCATGATGCGCATCATGTGCTCTTCGGCATAGCGGTAGTGGCGCAGCATCTTGGCGCTTTCTTCCACGCTGTATACCCCGGCCAGGGTACGCCGGTCGTAAAGCGGCACGGTGGCGTCCTCCGGCTCAGTAAACGGGGCTGCGCTGCGTGGTGGCCACCAGGCGGGCGATTTCGTCCTCGCTGAAGCCGGCTTCGCGGCGGATGTCCTGGGCAATGGGAATGCCTTCGCTTTCGGCGCGCGCGTCGGCCCCGCGCACCCCGCCCAGGTTGAAGCGCTCGTCGATGCTCATCTGGAACTCGAGCGCTTTTTGCAAGCGCTCGGGAGCGTTTTCGGTAAGCCGGCGCAGCCAGTAGCTGCCCATGCGCACGTGGGTGATCTCGTCGGCCAGCACGTAGTCTACCGCCCGCTCGAGCAGCGGATCGTCCAGTTTCTGGGCCAGGCGGATGAGCTGGGCAAAGACGTCGCAGGCCAGCCCCTCCAGGCCACGATTGACGCCGGCCACGCGCTCTTCCGGCGTCGCCGCGCAGGCACAGCGCCACAGCAGGGTGCTCTCGGGGTACTCGCCCAGGTAGCCGCCCAGGTGCTCGAGCAGCTTGGTGTAGATCTCGACGTGCCGCGCCTCGTCCCACACCTGCCGCGCCATGTCCATGACGAACTCCCACGGCGTGTCGTCGGCAAAATCGAACACCGTGCGCCCGGCGCCCTCCATGGCCTGCAGCTCGCCAACGAGAATGCCGTGGATGCGATTGCGCAGTGACTCGAGGTCCCGCAGGTCGGGAAACGGTGGCAGCCCCTGCTCCATGCGAATCTCCGCCACCCGCCGCGCCCGCATGCGAATGAAACGATCCTCGCGCGCCAGCTTGTCGTAAGCAATAAACTTCTGCATGCTGCCTCCTCCGCTCCGCGTTGTTACCCCCTCTGTGTATCCCATCCCCCCCGCCCTGTCAAGGCCACCTGCCGTACGTCGCGACTCAGAGCCTGTCAACCTATTTCATCATAAAGATCAACCTCGCGTATTCCGAAATACACAGGCGGAACATCAAGGATCAAAAACGATGGATTGTACAAAACCTATGGATCGATCGCTCATTCACGACGTCATTCTGGAATGTTTGCTGCTGGGGCTCGTCTGCTTTTTGTGGCTGCACTAGCGGCGCGTCCCGTGCTCCAGGCGCTCGTCGAGCTGCAGGGTATCGCCGGCTGCGATGCCAAGGGCACGTGCCTGACCACCGGCGATTTCTAGGACGTACTTGGCCGCCCCGGCCGAGGGATAAGTGGGACAGCGCCGTGGGGGCAAGCAGGGCGGGACGTGGTGGTGGATGTTGAGGATGCGGCCGGTGGCGTCGGCAAAGAGGATATCGAGAGGGATGAGGGTGTTGAGCATCCAGAAAGTGCGCGGCGCGGCCTCGGGGAAGACGAAGAGCATCCCGCCTTGGGGCGGCAAAGCGGGGCGGTGCATCAGCCCGCGGCGCCACTCTTCGGGCTCATCTGCCAGTTCCACAGCAAAGCGGGCCAGCTCGGCGGCGGCGCGCAAGACGCGCACGCTGTAAAGGGCAGGGGCGTGGTCTGCGGCAAGCAGCAGCAGGACGCCAAGTCCCTAGCAAGCTCGCCAGGCAGCGCCGCATGGTCTCCTCCAGGCGTAGGCCGCAGCTTCTCAACGTCACCGGCTGCAGCCGGTGGTGCCAGCCACGATAGCCTATCCTTGTCCTGACGGCAAGCCAGGCCCCGAGAAGGCCGTGGCCGGCCCTCCCGTTTCTAGCCATATCAGGCAAAGGGCTTGACGGCAAAGGGGGTATCGATTACAAGCTTGGAGAAGCAGACCCCCTTGACCGCGGTCGGCATTTTACCAGAAGGGGAGGAGCCATGCGTCCGCAACTCGTGAGTCCTATGGTACGCCGCTGGCGGGAAGAGACGGCGCAGGATCCCGAAGGGGTGTGGGCCCGCGCTGCCGAGCAGCTCCACTGGTTTCGCAAGTGGGACAAGGTCTTTGTGTGGGAATTCCCTTCTTTCCGCTGGTTCTTGGGTGCCAAAACCAACCTCTGCTATAACGCCTTGGACCTGCAGGTGGCGCAGGGGCGGGCCGGGCAAGCAGCCTTGGTCTACGCCAACGAGCGGGGCGAGCGGCGCGTCTTTACTTACGGGCAGCTGCTCTGGGAAGTGGAGCGCCTCACCGCCGCCCTGCGCGCCCTGGGCATCCGCAAGGGCGACCGCGTCACCCTTTACATGCCCACTTGTCCGGAAGCCATTGCCCTGATGCTGGCCTGCGTGCGCCTGGGGGCCATCCACGGCGTGGTGTTTGCCGGCTTTGGCGCCAATGCCCTTGCCGACCGCATCCAGGCCAGCGGCAGCCGGGTGGTCTTTACTGCCGACCTGACCTGGCGCAAAGGGCGGGAGATCCCGCTCAAGGGCATCGTTGACGAGGCCCTGCGGCGCGTCGACAACACGGTAGAGCGGGTGGTGGTGCTGCGGCGCGGCCCCGAGCTGCCTCCCATGGAGCCGGAGCGAGACCTTTTCTGGGAGGACTTCGTGGCCCGCGCTGCGGCGGCCGACGGAGGCTGGGAGGAAATGGAAGCCAACGAACCCGCCTACGTGCTGGCCACTTCCGGCACCACCGGCAAGCCCAAGCTGGCCGTCCACACCCACGGCGGCTACCAGGTGGGCATCGCCAGCCAGGGACGCTGGTGCTTTGGCATGCGTGCCGGCGAGGTGTGGTGGGCCACTTCCGACATCGGCTGGGTGGTGGGCCACTCGTACATTGTCTATGCGCCCCTGCTGCTGGGCTGCACCACGCTGGCCTTTGAAGGCGCCCTCGACCATCCTGGACCGGAGACCTTCTGGCAGCTGGTGCAGGAGTTTCGGGTCTCGGGCATTTTTACTTCTCCTACCGCGGTGCGGCTGCTCATGCGCTACGGCAGCGCGCCGGCCCGGCGCTTTGACCTCTCGTCTCTGGAACGGGTGGTCTGCGCCGGCGAGGTGCTCAACCCGCCGGCCTGGGAGTGGCTGCAGAAGGAGGTCTTCGAGGACCGCATTCCGGTGGTAGACCACTGGTGGCAAACCGAAACCGGGGGGCCCGTGGTGGGCAATCCCTACGGGGTGGCGCTTTTGCCCATCAAGCCCGGCTCTGCCGGCCTGCCGCTGCCCGGGTGTGACGTAGCGGTGATGACCCCAGAAGGGCAGGTGTGCGGGCCGGGCGAGCGCGGCATCCTCGTCATCACCCGCCCGTTCCCCAGCCTCACCCCGGCGCTGTGGGGCGAGCCGGAGCGCTACGCCCGCGACTACTGGGAGCGCATCCCTGGGGCCCGCGTCTACTTCACCGGCGACTCGGCGCAGATCGACGAGGACGGCTACGTGTGGTTTGCCGGCCGCGCCGACGAAATCATCAAAATCGCCGCCCACCGCATCGGCACCATCGAGGTGGAAAACGCTTTTCTCGCCCACCCGGCGGTGGCCGAAGCAGGGGTCACCGGCCGTCCCGACGCGGTGCGGGGCGAGGTGATCTCGGCGTTTGTCACCCTCAAACAGGGCCACACCCCTTCGGAGGCCCTCAAGCGAGAACTCATCGACACGGTGCGCCGGGAGCTGGGACCGGTGGCAGTTATCGGAGACCTCCACTTCGTCTCCATGCTGCCCAAGACCCGCAGCGGCAAGATCATGCGCCGCGTGCTCAAAGCGGTCACCCTCGACCGCGACCCCGGCGACATCACCACCATCGAGGACGAGGGCTCGGTGGAAGAAGCACGCCAGGCCTGGCAGGAAATGCGTGCCAGCCTGGAGCAAGAAACCCCGGCCGGCAGCTAGCGCAGGAAGGGGAAGCCGCGTGCCGGACGAGACGCGCCAAGGCGGGCGAGCGGGGGGCGATGCCGGGCCGCTGCATGCCCTGGCGCTGGGTTTTATGGCCGCGCGCACGCTGCACACGGCGCTGGAGTTGCGGCTCTTTACGCACCTTCGCCGCGGCCCCCTTCTGCCAGAGCAGCTGGCACCGCGCACGGGACTGGCCGCGCGCGCCCTGGAGCGCCTGCTCACGGCCTGCGCGGCCCTGGGGCTGGTGGTGCGCACTCCGGCGGGGGTGGCCAACGCCCCCCTGGCCGCCAAGTATCTGGTGGAAGGCAAGCCGACGTTTATCGGCAGCTACCTGCGCCTTTTTGATACTCTGGGCTATGCGCGCTGGGGGGAGTTGCTCACCGCCTTGCGCCGCAACGCGCCGCTCGACGTCGCCCATCCCTACCAGCACCTGGCCAGCGATGCCGCCGCTGCGCGCACCTTCCTGGCCGCCCAGCATGCTGGTTCGCGCAGCCTGGGGCGGGCGCTGGCACGCCGCTTTGACTTTACTCCCTATGCCTGCCTGCTCGACCTCGGTGGCGGCTCGGGTGCCTATACCATCGAGCTGCTGCGCCACTATCCGCACCTTCGCGCCATTCTCTTTGACTTCCCGCAGGTGTGCCGCCTTGCCCGCCGCCGCCTCGCGCGTGCCGGCTTGCTGGCACGCGTGCAGCTGGTGGGAGGCGACTACGAACGCGATCCCTTGCCCCGCGGCGCCGATGTGGTCCTGTGGTCGGGCAACCTGCACGCCAGCTCCCCGGCGCGCTGCCGCCAAGTGCTGGCCAAGCTGCGCTGCCTCCTGCCGCCCGGAGGCTGCCTGCTCATCCACGACTACTTGCTCGACGACGACCGCAGCGGGCCGCTCATCCCGGCCTTGCTCGCCCTGCACTTGTTGCTGGTGTCAGAAGAGGGACAGGTGTACAGCGGGGCCGAGCTGCGGGCGCTGCTTGCGGAAGCGGGCTTTACGGCCATCACCCAGCAGCCTTTCTTGCCCGGCCACAGCAGCCTGGTCTGGGCCCGCGTCCCCGCCGCCGCGACGCCGCGGCACGGCCTATCAGAGGAAGGTTAGAGGTAAACGCCGCGCCCCAGGGAACGGGCTTCTTCGTCTTCGAGGGTGTCAAAGCCCTCGCGCATGGGGAAGTGGATGATCGAGCGAATGTTGCCCCAGGGAATGAGGATGTTGGCCACGTGCTCTTCGTGCTTGCGCTGCTCGGGAGGAATGATAAACCCGCGCTCGTCGCGGATGCGGGTGGTCTCGAGCCGCGGGTTCTCGATCCAGATGCCGATGGAATCGCGCCCCACGACTTTGGCATAGAAGTGCTTTTCCCGGATACCCGCCGGCTCTAGCCCTTCGTGGCTGAAAAGCAGAATCATCACCGTCTTGTGCACGACGTCGTCAATGGTCATGCCCTCCTCCTCGCCCCTCAGAGCTCGTCGAGGATCTTCCCCGTGCGCGCCTTTTCCACCGTCTCCTCAAACTGCGGCCCGAGATCGACCCCAAGCTCTTGGGCCCGCTTCTTGGCCCACAGGCCCACGTTACGCGAGTCCTTGTAAAAGTCAGGGCCGTACGTGGCCCGCGTATCAAACTCGGCCAGCCGACTGGCCTCCGAGCGGTGGTAGGCAAAGCGCGACAGGAGGCGTTGCACCTGTGGGCTGGCGCATGCCTTGCACACCGGCTGTGCGGCCTCGGCCGGCTTGAGCACCAGCTGTGAGGTGATGTGCCCACAGGCCAGGCAGCGGTATTCGTAAATGGGCATGGCACTTCCCTTTCCTCACCCAACGCCCTGCCCCTCTGCCTTCGGGCTTTGTCCTGGCAAAAGAGAAGGCCAGGGGGCCACCCCGCGGGGAATTCAGGATACCTCTTCGGTCGCGGCATCGTGCAGGGATATTAGAAAATCTGCCTGGTCTTTGCAAGCGCGGCCGGCTGCCGTTGCATTTTGCCCGGCGGTTCAGTACAGTGTAGGCGCAAGGCGCCTCTGCAAGCAGAAAGCGACGCTTATGAGCCTCGAATACGGCATCATTCACGGGACGCTGCGCTGGATCCGCAATCCGTTTTCCGGGACCGTCACCTACTTCACCAACATCCGCCAAAAGCCGCACGCCTTTCGCAGCCTGACCCATCCACAGGATCCCCCGCCGCCGGCGGCCCTGTCGCCGGCGGCGCTGCAGGCCGAGATGGCCCGCGTGCAGCAGGCGTGCGTCTTTTGCCCGGGCAACGAGCACCTGACCACCGAGGAAGTGCTACGCCTTCCCTACGCGGCCATCTACGGCGAGAAGCCACCCCCCGATGGCGTCTCTGCCGAGCAGTGGGCCCTGCGCGTGGTGCGCAACCTCGTGCCTCGTATCCCCGAAGACTGTACCGGCGGCCGCAACGAGTCGTACGTGCTCATCGAAGACGCCCGCCACTTCCTGCCGCAGGCCACCTCTCTGCGTGACCTCATGTGGTCCGGCGCCTTGCCGCCTGTCCACTTCGCGCACGTAATGGGCGTGGCAGCCGAGGTGGTGCAGCGGTCGCTCGCCAACCCCGCGGTGCGCTCGGTGCTCATCCGCAAGCACCAGGGCAAGGAGTCGGGAGCGTCGCAGCCCCACATCCACTTGCAGATCATCGGCGCCGACCGCATTTTCCCCGACGTGGAGCAGGAACTGGCGGTGACCGCCCGCCAGCCGGGCATCTGGGAAGAGATTGCGGCGCTGATGCACACGTTTGGCTTTCACCTCGAAGCCGGCGACGGCATTGTCTCGTACTGGTCGCCTTTTGGCAAGTTTTCCCGCCACTTTGAGATTGTCTCCCTGCGCGACTGGCAGCCGCTGCACCGCATCCCTCCGGCGCGCCTGCGGCGGTTTGCCCAGTACGCCTATCGCCTGCTGCGCGCCTTGGGCACCGCTCCTTATGACCTCGAGATCCACCACGGCGAGGGCATCCCCCTGCACCTTCATCTCAACGGCCGGCGTTACGTGTACGCCAACATCGGCGGCACCCTCAACGCCCCGGTCGACGCTGCCGAGCACGTGGTGCCCCCGACGCGCGAGGCGGTGCAGCGCCTGGCGCAGGAGATGGCCGCAGCGGACCTGGAGGCGGAAGACTAGGAATCGGCGTGCGCCGGTTTGGCGCGGTACGCCAGGCGGCGGGTGGCCACCCAGAGGCAGCCGACGACGCCGCACAGGACGACGAGGGCCACCGCAAAGGCGGGGCGGTAGCTGCCGAAGCGGTCGTAGACGTAGCCGCCAAACCACGGTCCCAGCGCCCCGCCAATGCCGTGGCCAATGCTGATGAGGCCAAAGATGGTGCCAAAATGGCGGCCGGCAAAGAGGTCGGCCGCCAGGGCGCTGATGATCGGCCCGCGCGCTCCGTAGCCCAGCCCGAAGAAAAGAGCATACAAGTAAAGGGGCCAGGTGGCGGAGGCGTCCCGCATGAGCAGCAAGAGGACGATGCCAAGTTGAGAGCAGAGCACGCTCAGCGTGACCCCGCCAAAGCGCCCCAGGCGGTCGGAGAGGGCGCCAAAGAGGATGCGGCCGCAGGAACTCATCAGGCCCATGTGGCCAAGAATGGCCGCGGCAAACGTCTTGCTGAACCCCAGATCGGCCAGGTAGGCCACCTGGTGTACCGACACCGGGAAAATGCCCAGCGGAATGAGCACCTGGGCGAGAAACAGCGCCCAGAACGCCCGCTCGCGCAAGGCGCCGGCCACGGTGGCCGGCGGCGGTGCCGCGGACCGCAGGGAAGAAGGGGGGTCTAATTTCGCCTCGGGTGCTGCGCCGTACGGGCGCAGGCCAAGCTCGTAAGGGGTGTTGCGCAGGGCAAAAGCCACGAGCAAGCCGTAGCCTGCCGTGAGCGCTGCCAGCACCAAGAAGCTAGAGCGCCAGCCCACGTGCGCAATGAGATACTGGGCCAAGGGACCCAGTGCCTTGACCCCTAGTCCCATGCCGGCAAAGGCCAGGCCGATCAAAGCGCCGCGGCGGTGGATAAACCAGGCGGCCAGCAGCGCCGAGTGGGTTACCGGGCCGGCCAGCAGCACCCCCGTCCCCACGCCGAAGCCAAAAAAGACGATGAGGTGGGCCAGCGCCTGCACCTGGCTGCACGCCGCCAGGGCGGCAGCGCTTAGCAGCAAGCCGGCGCTGATCAACGCCCGCGGCCCCCAGCGGTCGGTGAGCACGCCCACCAGCGGCGACAACCCCGCCTGCAGCAGGCTGCCTACGGAAAAGGCCAGGGCCGCCGCTCCGCGGCTCCAGTGGAAGGTCTCCACCATGGCGACGAAAAAGACGGCAAACGAGAACCAGATGCCGAAGACCAGCGCCGTGGTGGTAAAGGCCAGCAGCAGAGTCACCCAGGCGTAAGGCGCCAGCCCCCCTGGAGAAGCGGCACCAGAAGAAGGCTGAGTGCGCACGGGGCCCTCCGCGGTCTAGACCATGGAGTAGCCGCCGCTCACGCTCAGCGTCTGGCCGGTGATGTGGCTGGCGCCCTCAGAGGCCAGGAAGACCACTGCCTTGGCCACGTCTTCGGGAAGTCCCAGCTTGCGCAGCGGATAAGCCTTGACGATGCGGGCTTCGAGCTCGGGCGTCAAGTAGCGCTCGGTGGCCGGGGTTTTGGTGTAGCCGGGGCAGACGCAGTTGACGTGGATGTTGTAGCGGCCTACTTCCTTGGCCACCGCTTTGGAAAAGCCGATTACCGCCGCTTTGGCGCCGGAATAGACCGCCTGGCGCACTTCCCCCACGCGGCCGGCATCGGAGGAAATGTTGACGATCTTGCCGCTTTGCTGGGCGATCATCTGGTCAAGCACGGCGCGCGTGCAGTTGACCACCCCCATGAAGCACACCTTGACCTCGAAGTCCCAGTCTTCAGGGGTGGAGTCGACAAAGAGGTTGAGGCGCCAGGCGCCGGCGCAGTTCACCAGCACGTCGAGGCGGCCAAAGCGCGCCACCACCTCGCGCACCACCTGCTGCGCCTGGGCAAAATCGGTGACGTCCAAAGTACGCGCCCAGGCCTCGCCGCCGCGGGCGACAATCTCCTGCGCCGTGGCCTCGGCCGTGTCGCCTTTGAGGTCGGTGGGCACCACACGCGCCCCTTCGGCCCCCAGCGCCAAGGCAATGGCCCGCCCGATGCCCGAACCCGCTCCCGTCACCAGCGCCACTTTGCCGCGCAGTCCCAGATCCATCGCGCTTCTCCTTCTTCTGCACGCAGGAACGACGACGGCGTTAACTCTAGCACAAAGCCGACATCCCGCCCAGCGGCAAAAAAGCCATTGACAGGCAGGCCGGCTCTGTGGCTACAATGCCTAAAGGCAGCTACAGAAGGCGAACCGACGAGGCAGCGCATGGTGCAGCGCTCTTTCCTGACCCGCTTTGCCCGCAACCACCTGGAAACCCTGAACCTGCGGCGGTTTTTTGGCGACTACCGCACCTTTGCCTTCTCCCCCGACACCTTCCACCTGGGCATTGGCGAAATTGCCAACGTCGTCGACGCCGCCACCTGGCAGGCGATCTGGCGTGACTTCTGGCAAGACCCGCGCCTGGTGTCACGCCTCACCATGTACGCCGGCACGCGCGGGGAGTGCGAGGCCAACCAGGCGCTGGCCGAGCACCTGGGCGAGTTGCTGGGCCGGCCGGAGCTGGGCGAGCAGCACGTGGTGCCCTATGACGGCGGCCACAACGCCCTCAACGGCGTGGTGCGCGCCTGCGTGGCGCCGCTGGGCTCGCCCACAGAAGCGCGCCAGTACGTGCTGGTGCCCACGCCGTGCTACCCCTACTTCTCGACCATCCTGAACCTCCACTGCGGTATCTTGGCCTTTACCGCCTACTCGGCGGAAGAGCTGGTGCAGGGAATCGAGACGCTCGTCAACCCCCAGGTGGGCGTGGTGCTGATCAACACGCCGCACAACCCCACCGGCTATGCCCTCACCCCGGCGCAGGTCGAGCGCATCAACCGCGCCGTGGCCCCCTACGACTGCGTGCTGGCCGTGGACATGGTGTACGCCTGCAATGCGCTGGAGCCGCAGGCGGTGCGCGCCCTGGGTGGCTTCGATCCGCAGCGCACGGTTTACCTCGACAGCTTCTCGAAGAAGTTTGGCTTGCCGGGGCTGCGTCTGGGCTACGCCGCATGCGCCAATTTGGAGCTTGTCGAGGCGCTGCGCATGATGAAAGCGGCCGAGTCGATCTCGGCCAGCGCCGTGAAGCTGCTCTTTGGAGCTTACTTGCTGCGCCAGCACCGGGAGCTGGCAGAGGCCATCGCCGCTGCCATCCGCCGGCGCCACCACGCTTTTCGCCAGGCCATTGCCGGCATCGAGGAGTATGGCGTAGCGCTGCCGCCGGCGAGCGGCAACGCCTTTTACTTGCCGCTGTTTCTGGAGCGGCTGCTGGCGCGTAGCGACCTCGACGCCGACGCCTTTGGCACGCGCTGCCTGGAGCGCTACGGCCTGGAAGTGGTGACCGGCACGCGCATGTACCCGCCGGCTGGCTTGCCCCAGGGACGGCTCCACCTGGCCAACGGTGAGGCGCGCATCGTCGAGCCAGGGCCGGTGGTCTACGCGCCGGATTTTGCCCGCGCCAAGCGGCCGTTTATTCGCGTCTCGTTTGGCATCGAAGAGCGCGTCGTGGAAGCGGCGGCCCGCCTGCGCCAGGCCTGTGCCGAAGCCTTTCGCGGCGACTGAGACAAGGAGGCGTATGCGCTATCGACTCTTGGCCCTGGATGCCGACGGCACGGTGCTCGACCCGGCCGGCGAGCTGCGCCCCAGCGTGCAGCGCGCGGTGGCCGCCGTGCAGCAGCGCGGCGTGCGGGTGGTGCTCTGCACCGGACGGCGCTTCCGCACCGCGCGGCCGCTGGCGCAGGCACTGGGGCTGCGCGGCCCGGTGGTGGTCCACAACGGGGCGCTGATCAAAGACCTGGAGACTGGGAAGACGCTCTTCCAGTGCTACTTGCCGTCCGAGCTTTACCCCCGGGCACTGGCGGCCCTGCGCGACTTGGGAGCGCCCCTGGTTTACGTCGACGCCTTTCCGGCCGAAGTGGACATCCTCACCGAGCCGCTCGAGCGCGCCCATCCCTTCCAGCGCCAGTACCTGCAAGCCAACCTGGCCCACTGCCGCATCGTGCCTACCGTCGACACGCCGCCGGCTTGCGGGGTGATTATGGTGAGCACCATGGCCGATGCCCCTAGCCTGCTGCGCCTGCGCGCCCGCGTCGCGGCTGCCCTCGACGGCCAGGCACGCGTGAACTTGCTCATCAACAAAAACTACCAGGGCCACATCCTGGAAGTCTTGCACCCGGCCGTCTCCAAGTGGCAGGCGCTGCAGCGCCTGGCCGCCGCCGAGGGCATCGCGCCTGAAGAGATCGTGGCCATCGGCGACGACGAAAACGACATCGAGATGCTGCGCCATGCCGGCTTGGGCATCGCCATGGGCAACGCCACGCCCGAGGTGCAAGCCGCGGCCGCACACGTCACCGCCAGCAACGCCGAAGACGGGCTGGTGCAAGCCCTCACCCGCGTGTTCCTCTCTTGACCGCCGGCGAGCAAACCCATTGACATCCTCGCTGGGATGAGATAAAACACGCGCATCTATCCCCCGGTGCCCCTTCGCCGGGGAGTACGAAGCGCCAGAGCGCGCAGGAGGTGTGCCATGTGGCTGAGTGCAAAGGCCTTACGCCAATTGATCAGCGCCGAAAACGCCGCTTTTCGCTACCCGCTGCCTACGCGCATGATCTCCAACGGGGAGTTCATGCCCCTGGCCCAGACGCGGGCCCAGCGCCAGGTAGAGGCGCGGCTGGAAGAGCTGGCAGACCGTCATGGCAAAAAGCTGGGCCTGAGCCGCCGCCAGTTCCTGCGTACCAGCTGCGGCATGGCGGCGGCTTTTCTGGCCTTTAACGAGGTCTTCGGGCCGCTCTTCCGCGTCGATCCCGCCGAAGCGGCCGACCCGGCAGCAGCAAACGAGCGCCTGGCCGCCCTGGCCGACGAGTTCATCCTCGACGCCCAGACCCACCACGTGCACGAGGCTTACTCGTGGAGCGGCATTTTGTTTCTGACCCAGTACGCCCAGGGGCGCAACCCCCAAAAGAAGCCCTGGAATCCCAAGCTGGGCACCGAGCCCCCCACCCTGGACTGGCTGAAGTTCGACCGCTACGTGAAAGAGGTCTTCCTCGACAGCGACACCAAGGTGGCGATCCTGAGCGGCTTTACTTCCGAAACCCCGGAGCACATGGCGCTTACCTCGGACCAAATCGTCGAGAGCCGCAACCGCTTCAACGCCTTTACCGGCACCCGGCGTATGCTGGCCCACGGCCTTTTCTGGCCCGGCAAACCCGGCAACCTCGAAGAGATGGCGCGCGCGGCGCAGGAGCTGAAAGTTGATTCCTGGAAAGGCTACACGGTGGGCGATCCCCTCAACGGCGAATCGCGCTACCCGTGGCGCATGGACGACGAGAAGGTGGCGTTTCCTTGCTGGGAAAAGGCCGCGCAGCTGGGGGTGCGCAACGTCTGTATCCACAAGGGACTGATGCCGCCTGACTACCAGCAGAGCTTCCGCAACTGGCGCTACGCCAACGTCGACGACCTGGGGCGCGCGGCGCAGGCGTTTCCCGGGCTGAACTTTATTATTTACCACTCGGCGCTGCTGCCCCTGCTCGACGTGGAGGAAACCGCGGCCACCTTCGAAAAGACGGGCTACATTCCCTGGGTCACCGACTTGGCCCGCATCCCCAGAAAGTACGGCGTCAACAACGTTTACGCCGAGCTGGGGACGGTGTTTGCCTCCACGGTGGTCACCCACCCGCGGCTGGCAGCCGCCATCCTGGGGCAGCTCATCCAGGGGCTGGGTGCCGACCACGTCATCTGGGGCACGGATTCGATCTGGTACGGCTCGCCGCAGTGGCAGATTGAGGCGTTCCGGCGGCTGGAGATCCCGGAGGACATGCAAGAAAAGTACGGGTTCACGCCGCTGGGGCCGGCCACCGGCTACGTCAAGCGCGCCATTTTCGGCCTCAATGGGGCGCGGGTGTTCAACGTTGAGCATACCGCCTCGCTGGCGCCGGGTCAGGACCGCCTGATGCGGCTGAAAGCCGAGTACCGCGAGCAGGGCGCGCTGCCGGATCACCTCTACCACGGGCTGATCCGCGTGTAGCGCCTAGAGAGGCACGCTGCTCTCGCCCTTGCCAAGCGAGGTCTCTGGCGTGGCAACCGGTAAAAGACGGCGCTGCAGCGCCGGGTGGTTGGCGGGCCTTCTGCTGGGGGTGCTCCTGGGAGGAACACGGAGCTGGGCCCTTTCCTGTGCGCCGATTGCCCCTTGCAAGGCCTGCCACAGCCCGGCAGCGGTGCGCGCCCTGGCGCAGTGCATCGCTCAGCCCTGGGAAGTGCCGCCCGCGGCGCGCACCCTAAAGAATCCGCTGCCCGAGACGGCGGAGGTGCGAGAAGAAGGCCGCGCCCTGTACCAGGTAAACTGCGAAGGCTGCCACGGGACCCAGGGCGACGGCCGGGGGCCGGTGGCGGTAAAGTTCGCCCTCCCGGCCGTTGCCATCAACGCGGCAGTGGTGCAGGCCCAAAGCGACGGCGTGCTGTTTTGGAAAATTGCCCACGGCAAGGGCGCCATGCCGGCCTGGCTCACCCTCCTGAGCGAGGAAGACTGCTGGAAGCTGGTGAGGTTTATCCGCACGTTCCAGAAGTCGCAGTGAGCGTCTTTTTCGGCAAGGCACCAAGGAACCGGCAGCGGTGGCCATTTACGGCATCGGCATCGACCTTATCGACATTGCCCGCATCCAGCGGGCCGTGGAGCGCCGCGGCGAGCGGTTCCTGACGCGCGTGTATACGGAAGCTGAACGCCACTACTGCCGGGGCAAACGGCCGCCTTACCCCTGCTACGCGGCCCGCTTTGCTGCCAAGGAAGCGTTTCTCAAAGCCCTGGGGACTGGCCTGCGGCAGCACATGCGCTGGCGGGACATCGAAGTGCGGCACGACGCGCTGGGCAAACCGCAGCTGCGGCTCTCCGGGTACCTCGATGCGCACTGCCAGGCCCTTGGCATCCGCCGCATCCACCTGTCGCTGACGCACAGCGCCACCAGCGCGGCCGCCCAGGTGATTCTGGAGCGCTAGCCGGAAGGAACGCCGTGATCCCCTTGCACACGCCGGTCGACGACCTCCTCCTCACCGTGGTCGACGTCGAAACCACCGGGCTTTCGGTGGCAGCCGGCGACCGGGTGTGCGAGATTGCCCTCTTGCAGGTGCAGGGCGGACGCGAGGTGCGGCGCTTTGCCTCGCTGGTACGCCCCCCGCGGCCCATGTCGCCCGGGGCCACGGCCGTCAACGGCATCACCGACGCCATGCTGGCCACCGCCCCGCCCTTTGCGGCGGTGCTCCCGGCGGTGCAGGCGCTGCTCAGGGACACCGTGCTGGTGGCGCACAACGCCCCTTTTGACCTGGGCTTCTTGCACCACGAGTTCCGGCTGGCCGGCGCGGCGTTTCCCGCGTTGCCGGTGGTCGACACCTTGCTCCTGGCCCGCACCCACTACCGCTTTCCCAGCAACAGCCTGGCCGCCATTGCCGCGATGCTGGGCATTATCCAGCCGGAGCAGCACCGGGCGCTGGCCGACGTGTGGACCACTTGGCAGGTGCTGCGGCGGTTTCTCGCCGACTTGCGCCGCCGCGGCCCGGTGACCCTGGGGCAGCTGCTGGCGCCGCGGGCGGCGCCGGCTAGTGCGGTGCCAGTGGCGCTTGCAGAAGCCCTGCGCACTGGCAAGCTGCTTCTCTTGCGCTACCGCAGCGGGACTACGGCGACCGAGCGCGTGGGTGCAGCCGCTGGAGCTCTACGTCGAGCGCGGCTACTGCTACTTGCGCGCTTACTGTCGCCTGCGCCAAGACGAACGCCACTTCCGCCTCGACCGCATCGTCGAGGTGCGCCTTTGCGACGAGGGCTGAGGCACTCCCGGTGGTTGTCGTCTAGGCAGAAGCGGTCTCTAGGCCCATGGCCAGGATTCGCTCGGGCTGGATCTGGAGGAGGAGGCGCTGCTCGCCCGGCTGGCGAAACGGATAGCGGTCCTGTCCCAGGTACTTCTTGGCCAGCTGATCGATGTGGGCGTCGGCGCCCTCAGACGTGATCTTGACCACGCGGCCGCGCACGCTGAGCATGCGGTACGGGTTACTGCGGTCGGTGACCGCCAGGGCCACCCGCGGGTCGCGGCGCACGTTGCGGGCTTTCCAGCGCCCTTCGGCGGTGTTGACCAGGATGTGCGTGCCGTCGGTGTCCACCCACACCGGCGTCACCTGCGGACTGCCATCGGGCATGAGGGTGGCCAGGTAGCCAAGGTTAGGGGCACGCAGCAACTCCAGCATCGCCGGGGTCAGGGTGGCTGCCATCGGGCTTTCTCCTCTGCGCGGCACACCTGCCCTACGCCAGCACCGGAGAGGAGCGGCGCTTCTGCGGGCGTGGGGTGTCCTTGGATGAGCTGCTCGAGCTCGGCATTGCAGCGGGGCGCATGGCCCAGGGCCCTTCTGCCACACGTCGGCGCTTTCCATGCACAGGTACAGCGGGGTCGCAGGGGCATAGCGGCGGATCCAGGCAGCCAGCTTGCGGTACATCTCCACGCGCAGCGGCTTGAAGTAGCGCAGCTTGCCGTCAGGTCCCGGCACCAGCTCGCCATCCATAAGGGAGCTCTTGGGAAAGCGCACCCGCACGACTTTTTTCAGCTCCGGGGAAAAGCGCAGGCTTCCCAGGCTCATGTAGGTAATGGCTGCCGGGTCGAGGTGGCGAAACACTTCTGCCACCAGCGCCTCGTAGTCCGCTTCCCAGCCTGGGTAGTAAAGCAGCGGGTCAAAGTGCAGGCCAATGCGGTAGCCGGCGGCGTGGCAGCGCTGCGCGGCGCGCAGGCGCGCCGCCAGCGAGGCCGTCTTGTGCTCCTCGCGCTGGATCGACGGGCGGGGGGTTGAGCGACCAGGAGACGAGCACCCGGCCCTGCGGGTCGAGGTCGAGGAGGTGGTCCACCAGGTCGCTCTTGGTCTTGAGCTCAAAGAGCACGTTGGGAAACTGGCGCAAGAAGGGAATAAGCAAGCGGGAAAAGCCGGTGAGCGGATCCAGCGACAGGCTGTCGCTGAACTCTCCCGAGCCCAGCCGCACCAGCCGGTGCGGCTGGGCGCGCAGCAGGGCCGCCAGCTCCGCAAAGAGCTGCTCGACGTTGGCGTAGACCGTGAGGTAGGGCGCGTTGACGTAGCTCTGCAAGTAGCAGTACGTACAGTCGTAGTTGCAGTTGTAAATAAGGTCCACGATGGTGTAGTGGCAGCACAGCTGCTGCGCGGGGCGGCGGCTGGTCATGCCCGGGCAGGGGCGGACGAAGCGGCCCTTCTGGGCTGTCAGGTAGAGCTGTTTTTTCGACACGCTCATGAGGGCGGCCTGTGGCAGGCGGGGCACCGGCGGCGGGCCGTCGACCACGGTGGTGGGCACCCCGGGCAGCTGCCGCAACACGTTGGCGGTGATGGGGCTACCGAGCACCTGGCGGTCGATCCAGACGTGGCGCGGGCGATAGGGCTGGGCCATAGGCCTCCTTCCGGTCACAGGACAGAGCAAGTATACGCCAGGGGGTGGCAGGCGGCAAGCAGCGAGGCGCTTGACGCGGCCCGGGCGCTGGCCTACCCTGAAGCGCAAATGGCACCTTCCACCGCAGAAGGAGATGCGGCGATGGCCTTTCGGCTCAACCACGTGCACTTGAAGACCCGGGATCCGAAGCGCACGGCGCAGTTTTACGTTGACAACCTCGGCGCCACCCTGGAAGCCGAGCTTGGCGAGTACGGCTACCGCCTTGACCTGCACGGGCTCAAGCTCAACATCACCACTTTTTTGCCGCAGCAGACGCGGGAGCAGCGCTACGGCATGGAGCATATCGCCATCGACACCGACGAGCTCGACCGCCTGGTGGAAAAGCTCAAAGCGCAGGGCATCCGCATCCTGGAAGAAACCACCATCAGCGGCGGCCGGCGCGTCTGCTTCTTCGAAGGCCCCGACGGCGTGCAGCTCGAGTTCATCGAGATGCCGCGCTGACGGCGCCGTGCTCCCCAGGCTCCTTGCAAGTGCCTCACACCGCGCGTCTTGGCCGGTTATCCCCGGCGGCTGGGGAAAACCGCCGGGGGAAACGGCCCTAACTCTCAGGAAATGGCCCCGTGAGGCCCGCTGCCTCCCGAGAGGGCAGGCACGGCGTCCCTTGCGGCAGGAGGAGCGCATGCGACCCGTTATCCCTTTGTGGAGTGGCATTTTGCTTGTCGCGCTGGGGTATATCGCCGCCGTCTGTCCGGCCGCGGCGCAAGTGCCGCCGCTTCCTTTCACGCGCACGCTGACGGTCACCGGCACCGGGCGCGTGTCGGTGCGCCCCGACATGGCCCAGGTAAGCGCCGGGGTGGTGAGCCACGGGGCCACCGCGGCCGCTGCCCTGGCCGACAACAGCCGCCTCATGCGCCAGATCCTCGAGGGCCTTGCCGCTTTTGGCATTCCCGAAGCCGACGTACAGACCTCGCAAGTGGCCATCGTGCCCCAGTACGAGCGTGGGCCGGCGCCGGGCCGACTCATCGGCTATCAAGTCAGCAATCAAGTCAGTATCACCGTACGCGAGCTCGAGCGCCTCGGCGAGCTGCTGGATCGCCTGGTGCGCCTGGGGGCCAACCGGCTGCAGGGCGTGCAGTTTGCCGTTAGCAACCCGCAATCCCTTCTCGACCGCGCCCGCGCAGCGGCGGTGCGCGAGGCGCGCCGCAAAGCCGAGCTCATCAGCCAAGCCGCTGGGGTCACCCTGGGGCAGGTGCTCTCCATCGAAGAACAGGGCCCCGCTCTACCGCGGCCGCTGGCTGCTATGCGGGCCGAGGCGGCGGCCGGCGTGCCCATTGCCCCCGGGGAAGAGATGCTCAGCGTCACCGTGACGGTCGTTTTTGCCCTGCAGTAAGCGCCCTGGCCACCACCGCCACGGTGTGGCATAATACGCCGCACGGTATCCGGTCAGGGGTGCAACGACAGGAGAACACAGACGATGACGCAGGATCGCGCTTTGCCGCTGGCCCGCTTCAAGGTGCTCGACCTCACCCGAGCCCGTGCCGGCCCCACCTGCGTGCGGCAGCTGGTCGACTGGGGAGCGCAGGCGATCAAAATCGAGATGCCCGGGGGACGCGCCGGGGACGGAATGGGGGGTAACCGCCACGGCTTTGACTTCCAAAACCTGCATCGCAACAAGAAGGCGATGACCCTCAACCTCAAGCACCCCGAGGGCGTGGCCATCTTCAAGCGCTTGGTGCGCGACGCCGACGTGGTGGTGGAAAACTACCGCCCCGACGTCAAGTACCGCCTGGGCATCGACTACGAAACCCTGCGTGCCATCAACCCGCGGCTGGTCTACGGCAGCATCTCGGGCTTTGGTCAGGAAGGCCCGTACCGCGACCGCCCCGGGGTGGACCAAATCGCCCAGGGCATGGGCGGCCTGATGTCGATTACCGGCCTGCCGGGGCAGGGGCCGGTGCGGGTGGGGATTCCCATCTCCGACCTGTGCGCCGGCATCTTCCTGGCCCAGGGCATCCTCGTGGCCCTGCTCGAGCGGGAGGTCACCGGAGAAGGCAAGTGGGTTTCCACTTCCTTGCTGGAGGCAATGATCTCCATGCTCGACTTCCAGGCAGCGCGCTGGACGATGTGCAAAGAAGTGCCGCGCCAGGCAGGCAACAACCACCCCACCGGCATTCCCACCGGGGTCTTTGAGACCAAGGACGGCCTGATCAACATCGCCGCTGCCGGCGATGACCTCTACCGGCGCTTCTGCCGTGCCATTGGGCGCGAGGACCTGCTCAGCGACCCGCGCTTTGCCACCTCGCAAGCGCGCTCGGCCAACCGCGACGCCCTGATGGCCCTACTCATGCCGATCACACGGCAAAAAACCAGCGCCGAGTGGATCAAGCTGCTCAACGAGGCGGGCGTGCCCTGTGGCCCGATTTACACTATCGACCAGGTGTTCGCCGATCCGCAGGTGCAGTTTCTGGGCATGGCCCAGACGGTGCACTCGCCGCAGCTAGGCGACCTGAGCCTCGTTGCCCACCCGGTGAGCATGAACGGCCAGCGCCCCCCGCTGCGCAGCGCGGCGCCGGAGCTAGGCCAGGACAACGAGGAGATTCTCACCGCCCTTGGCTACAGCAAGGCGGAAATCGAGGACCTGGCCCGGCGCGGGGTCATCTGAGCTACCCCTCCCGGGGCCGGCCCTTACGCCGGCCCGGGAAGGGGATACGTGCACACCAGCTGCCAGCGCTCCACGTCTTGCCGGGTGCGCGTTTCTGCTGCCGCAGCGATGGCGGCAGCGGTGTCAAAGCGCACCGTTGGCCCGGGCAGCGTGAGGGTCGCTGCCAGGCGGCGCTTTTCTTCTGCCGGCAGGTGCTTGTACAAGAGGCTGAGGTGCGGCTGCAGCACGTAAGGTGAAGGGCGGGCAAGGCGTGCCCGCAGGCGCGCCGAGAGAGCCTCGAGCGCCGCGCACGGAGCAAAACGCACAAAAAGCGTCTGGGTAAACGCCTTGCTGTAGCCGATGCCCGTCACGCGCAGGTGTAGCGGCGGCATCCCGGCAAGGGCCTGCGCCAAAATCGCCGCGGCGTCGTCCTCAGGGGTGCTCTCGCTGGCGTAGACGGTGACGTGCGGGACGAATATCGGCGCTTCGTACTGGTGGGCCAGGCGCGCGATGAGGGCCTCAAAGAACGCCCGCTCCTGGGCAGCAGGAATAAGCCAGAACGACAGCCGGGCCATGCTTCTCTCCGGGCCACTCAGGGTCGATCAGACCTCAAGCCGCGCTTTTGCCGCGGCGCCTGGTTGGCTTGTGGCAGGGACGGCGCCTCGGCTATACTCCACCCAGCAGCAAGAATCGCGGCGAGGGGTCGTGTGCCTGGTGGTGCCGCCTCTCGCGGGCACGCACGAGCGCCGGCCTGCCGTGGGTGCCTGCCAGCAAGAGGGGATGGCGTATGAACATCCAGAGCATCCTGGCCGTCAAAGGCTCCCATGTGGTGACCATTCGCCCAGAGCAGTCGATCCGTGAAGCCATTGCCACCCTGGTGACTCACAACATCGGGGCGCTGGTCGTGGTCAACGAGGCCGGCCTGCCCGTAGGCATCCTTTCCGAGCGCGATATTATCCGCGCCCTGGCCAAAAATGAAGCCCTTTTTTCCCTGCCGGTCAGCGCCCTCATGGTGCGCGAGGTGATCATCGGCGAGCCCCACGACGACCTGGAAGCGGTGGCCCACACCATGACCGAAAAGCGCATCCGCCACGTCCCGGTCCTCGACCGGGGACGTCTGGTGGGCATCGTCTCCATTGGCGATGTGGTCAAGGCGCAGCGCGACCAGTACCAAGGCGAGCTGTACACCCTCCAGACCATGATGCTGGCCGACCAGGCCTAGCTGCGCCGAGAATCCGCAAGCGCAAGGCGACAAAGGAGACGTGCATGGAACATCTGGGAAGTGAGACGCATCCGTTGCGCGTGGCCATCATTGGCGCCGGGCCAAGCGGCTTCTACGTGGCCGAGCACCTCTTCAACCAGAAGCAATTCGTGGTCGCCGTCGACATGATCGAACGCTTGCCCACCCCATACGGCCTGGTGCGCTACGGGGTGGCGCCGGACCACCAGAAAATCAAAGCGGTGACCGCCACCTACGACAAAATTGCGGCGCATCCGCGCTTTCGCTTCTTTGGCCACGTGGAGTTCGGCAAGCACCTCACCCTCGACGACCTGCGCGAGTTCTACCACCAGGTGGTCTTCACTACCGGCGCCCAGACCGACCGCCGCATGGACATTCCCGGCGAAGACTTGCAGGGCAGCTATGCGGCCACCACGTTCGTGGCCTGGTACAACGGCCATCCCGACTTCTGCGACCAGCAGTTTGACTTTTCGGGCGAGCGCGCGGCCATCGTGGGGGTGGGCAACGTGGCCGTCGACGTGGCCCGCATCCTGTGCCGCACGCCCGAGGAGCTGGCCCGCACCGACATTGCCGACTACGCCCTGGAGGCGCTGCGCCACAGCCGCATCAAGGAAGTGTACATGCTGGGGCGGCGCGGCCCGGCCCAGGCCGCCTTCACGCCGCCAGAGGTCAAAGAACTCGGCGAGCTCGAAGGGGCCGACGTCTTCGTGCCGCCCGAGGAGGCGGCGTTGGACCCCCTCTCCCAGCAGATGCTCGAGGAAAGCAAGGACCGGGCTACCCTGCGCAAGGTGGAAATCGTGCAGAGCTATGCGCAGCGCCGGGACAGCACCAAACCGCGGCGGCTGATCCTGCGCTTTCTCGTCTCTCCGGTAGAGCTAAAGGGCAACGCGGCCGGCCACGTCACCGCCATGCGCCTGGTGAAAAACGAGCTCTACCTGACCGATGCCGGGACGCTGCGGCCGCGCCCCACCGGCGTTTACGAAGAGCTGCCGGTGGACCTGGTGTTTCGCTCCGTGGGCTACCAGGGCGTGCCGCTGCCCGGGGTGCCTTTTGACGCGCGCTGGGGGGTCATCCTGAACCAGAAAGGGCGCGTGCTCGACCCCGAAACGCGGCAGCCCATCCCGGGGGAATACGCCGCCGGCTGGATCAAGCGCGGTCCTACCGGTGTCATCGGCACCAACAAGCCCGACGCCCTGGAGACGGTAACCTGTATGCTCGAAGACGCAAGCAAAGGCGTGACGCTGCAGCCGGTTTCTCCCGACCCGGCCGCCGCGGAAAAGCGCATCCGCGAGCGGCAGCCGCTTTACTTTTCCTATGCCGACTGGCTGCGCCTCAACGAGCTGGAAGTGGCGCGCGGCCGCGCCCAGGGCCGGCCGCGGGTAAAATTCATCCGCGTGGAAGAGATGCTGGCCGCGCTGGGGAAAAGGCTCGGCCTGAGACGACCCGCCTGAGGTGCCTGCTGGAGGGAAGACCGATGCTGCTTGAGCGCTTCACCGTGCCGCCTGCCGAGCAAGTGCGCGTTTCGGCAGCGGCCTTGCACCGCACCACCGCCGCCATCTTCGAAAAGCTGGGCGTTCCTGCCGAAGATGCTGCCCTGGCGGCGGACGTCCTGGTCACCGCCGACTTGCGCGGGGTGGAATCGCACGGGGTCTCCAACATGCTGCGCGTCTACGTGCAGCAGTACCGCGACGGCACCCTCAACCCGCGGCCGCAGTGGCGCCTCCTGCGCGAAGCCCCGGCAACCGCCACCCTCGACGGCGACGGCGGCCTGGGCATCATCCTCGGGCCCAAAGCCATGCGCCTGGCCATGGCTAAAGCCCGCCAGGTCGGCGTCGGCGTGGTGACCATGGTCAACAGCGGCCACTTGGGGGCCATTGGCTACCACGCCATGCTGGCGGCCCAGGAGGAGATGATCGGCGTCTGCATGTCGGCCACCCGCCCCAGCGTGGTGCCCACGTTTGCTGCCGAGCCCCGCTTTGGCACCAACCCGCTGGCCATTGCTGCCCCGGCGCGGCACGAGGCGCCGGTGCTCTTCGACGCCGCCACCTCGGCCATTGCCGGCAACAAGGTGCGCCTGGCGGCTCGCGTGGGCTCGCTGCTGTTGCCGGGCTGGGTGGCGGACAAAGCCGGCCGGCCGATCATGACCGAATCGCCGCCGCTGGAGCGCGGCCAGTACTTCCACCTGCCGCTGGGCAGCACGCGCGAGCTGGGTTCGCACAAGGGGTACGGGCTGGCACTCATGGTGGAGATTCTCTCTGCTCTGCTGGCCGGGGCGCTGCCTGGCATGCTCGAGCCAGGGTACAAGCACTACTTTGCGGCGTACGACATCGCCGCCTTTACCGACGTCGAGCGCTTCAAGGACACCATGGACGCCATGCTGCGCACCCTGCGCACCACGCCGCCGGCTCCTGGCCAGACGCGCGTGCTTTACCCGGGGCCCTGGCCGAACACGAAGAAGAAGCGCGGCGGCGCGCCCACGGCATTCCCTTGCACCGTGAAGTGATCGCCTGGTTTGCCGACATCACGCGCGAGCTGGCGCTGCCGCCTCTAGAAACGCTGGAAGCGGGCGCTGCTTGATCCCCCCTTATGCCTCGCCGCCGGCTCTACTACGGCTGGCTGGTGCTGGCTGCCCTTGCCGGCATCAATTTTGCCAACGGCAGCACCGCCATTGGCGTGCTCACCGTCTTCGTGCTGCCCCTGACGCAGGCCTTTGGCTGGAGCCGCACGCAGATCGCCCTGGCCACCAGCCTGGGTGCCCTCTCGGGGGCGCTGGCCGCCCCGCTGGTGGGCAGGCTCACCGACCGCTACGGCGCGCGCTGGCCCTTGACGCTGGGCGGCCTGCTTGCTGCCCTGGCCCTGTTTGCGCTGGCCCGCATGCAGGCGCTGTGGCAGTTTTACCTCGCCTTTGGCCTGGCGCGCTTTGCCGACCAGGGCTGCATCCAGAACCCCTCGCCGCCGGTGGTGGCCCGCTGGTTCCACCGCTACCGCGGGCGGGCGATGGCGCTTTTGTCTTTCGCCACCGCCGCGGGCGGCGTTCTCCTTCCGCCTCTGGCCCACGTCCTCATCACGCACTGGCACTGGCGCACCGCCTGGGCGGTGCTGGGCGGCCTCATGCTGGGATGCGGCGTCTTGCCCTGTGCCTTTTTGGTGCGGCGGCAGCCGCAAGACCTCGGCTTGCCGCTCGACGGCCTCGCGCCGGCGCCCGGCGCCTCTGCGGCCACTGCTGGCCCCCCGGGCCCGGCAATCCCCTGGCGCGCGGCGCTGTGCACCCTGACCTTTTGGTGCCTGCTGGCCGCCGCCTTTGTCGCCGGGGTGGCCGCTACCGGCGTGGCGCTGCACCTGGTGCCGTACTTGCAGCAGCAGGGCCTGGCCGCCGCCGCGGCGGTGAGCGCGGTGAGCCTGCACTTCCTGGCCGCCGGGCTGAGCGCCTTGGCATGGGGGGTGGCAGTGGAGCGCTTTTCCTCCCAGCGGCTTCTGGTGCTGGCCTTTGCCCTGCGCAGCGCCAGCCTGGCCTTGCTGCTGGCCGCCGACACTCCCCTGCTGGCCACCCTCTTTGCGCTGGTGCAGGGCAGTGCGGAAGGCGGCCGCCAGACCCTCACCGCGCTCCTGCTGGCCGATTACTACGGCCGCCAGCATCTAGGAACGCTGTACGGGCTGCTGCGCGCCGTGCAAACGGCTGGCTTTGCCCTGGGGCCGCTGCTGGCTGGGGCGACCTTCGACCTGACCCAGAGCTACCGCGGGGCCTTTGCCGCCTTCCTGGCCCTCACCCTGGGCGGGACGCTGCTCGTGGCCCTGGCGCGGCCGCCACGGCAGGGGTAGGGGCCACAGAAGTGGGCAAAAGGAGAAGGCCATGACGCCCCCCCAGGCACCACGCCGCCATGGCGACGGCGTGGTGGTAGGATGCCGCCGCGACGACGGCCGCTGGCTGCTCATTCGCCGCAGCGCCACAGTGCCGGCCCCGCTGCGCGTCTGCTTCCCCGGCGGCTGGGTCGACGGCGGCGAGAGCCAGGAAGCCGCCGTCATTCGCGAGATGCGCGAAGAGCTCGGCGCCGAGGTGGTGCCGCTGCGCTGCGTGTGGTGCCATCGCTTTCGCGAGCGGCAGCTGACCCTGTGGGGCTGGCTGGCCCGCCTGTGCTCGCCGCACCTGCGGCCCAACCCGCAAGAAGTGCACGAAGTGCTGTGGCTCACCGGCGACGAGATCCGGCGGCACCCCGACGTCCTGCCCCACACCGATGCCTTTCTGGCGGCCCTTGAGCGCGCTCTGGCCGCCGGAGCTTAGGCGTCGGGCAAGGGTGGGCGGCGGCGGTGCCAGGGCGTGGCCTGCTCGTATGCATGGGCCACGCGCAGCAGCAGCCCCTCGGCAAACGGCGCCGCGCCGAGCTGCAGGCCAATAGGCAAGCCCTCGCGGGTAAAGCCACAGGGCACCGACAGCGCCGGCAGCGCCGTCAGGGCATAACATCCGGTGTAGGCGCGGCGGAAGAAAAAGCGCGCCCGCACGTCCTCACGCCCCACAAAAGGCGCGGTGAGGTCGGTGTGCCGCGGCGGCGGAAACGGCGCCGTCGCCGACACCAGCACGTCGACCTGGCGCAGCGCCTGCAAAAACTGCTGCCGCAGCAAGACCCGCGCCTGCAAGGCGCGGTGGTAGACTTTGGCCGGCACCAGAGCGGCTGCCAGCAAGCGGGTGCGCGTTGCCGCGTCCAGCTCGTGGGCGCGGGTGCGCAGCACTTCGTGGCGCGCCGCTGCGCCCACCGTATCGGCAATGGCCACGAAGATGGCGCCGGCCAGCGGCACCAGGGGGATGGACACCTCCTGCACCTCGGCGCCTAAGTCCCGCAGCACCGCGAGGGCGGCGTCGAGCGCCTGCCGCACCTCGGGGTGCATGTCGGCGTGGGCATACAGCTCGCGGATGAGGCCCAGGCGCAGGCCGCGGCAGTCCCTGCCCAGCTCGGCGCGGTAGGCCGGTACGGGCCGGCGGCTGGTAAAAGGATCGCGCGGGTCGTAGCCGGCAATGACTTCCAGGAGCAAGGCGCAGTCTGCCACGGCCTTGCCCATGGGCGCTGCCGCGTCCAGAAACCAGCACATGGGCGTCATGCCGTGGCGGCTGACGCGCGTGAAGGTCGGCCGCAGGCCGACGACGCCGCAGTAGGCCGCCGGGCCGCGCCCCGAGCCCCCGGTGTCTTCCCCCAGAGAAGCGGCGCACAGGTGCGCGGCCAGGGCCACCCCCGAGCCGGAGCTCGACTCGCCCGGGGTGCGCTCCAGGTCCCAGGGATTGCGGGGAATGCCCCAGGGTGGCTGCCGCGTGCCGCCCATCGCCAGCTCGCTCATGTTGAGCTTGCCCAGCAGCACCGCCCCAGCTTGCTTGAGGCGGGCGATGGTGGTGGCGTCTTCGTGCGGCACAAAATCGCGGTAAACGTGCGAGCCGTTGGTGGTTGCCACTCCGGCCGTCCAGAACTGGTCTTTGACTGCCACCGGCACGCCACCCAGCGGGCCTACCGCTTCGCCGCGCTGCAGCCGCCGGTCTACCTCACGCGCCGCGGCCAGTGCCGCCTCGGGCAGCACGGTGATGTAGGCGTGCAGGGTGGCGTCGAGCCGCTCGATGCGCTCCAGGTAAGCCCGCGTCACTTCCTCTGCCGTCACCTGCCGGCAGGCCACCAGGCGGGCGGTTTCGGTGGCGCTGAGAAACGCCAGCTCGCTCATCTCACGGCGCCTCCTCGGGAAAGAGGACCAGCGGGGTCACCCCTTCCAGGTCAAGGGCCTGGAGCGGCTCCAGCTCTTGCAGCAGGCTGTCGAGGCGATCTGCCACTTCTTGCACTTCGGGCTCGGCCACAGTAAGGCCAAGCAGGTGTGCCAGCTCGCGCACCCGCTCTGCGTTTGACCAGGGCACGGCGGCTCTCCTCGTGTCAAGCAGGGAAAATACGGCGGTACACGCCGGGGGAGCCCGGCGCGTGGGTCATCAAATCGCGCATGCGGCCCGAGCGCGGCGACGACGTCTGGCGCTGGTGGTGCCACGCCTCGGACTCCGAAACCCGCTCGTGTTCAAACTCGTAGAGGGTCAGGTAGCGCGTTTCCCCCTGCACCACGCGGTAGCGGCGCGCGTAGAGGACCCCCGGCACCTGGCGGTAGCCGGGGATGTACTCGGTGTTGTACCAGGTGTTCCACTCCGCCTCGGCGGCTTCGGGGACCGACATGCGGCCGATTTGCAACGCCGGGGCCATGCCGCGGTCGGGATGCTCCACGGTGGCCGGAAAGATCTGCTCTCCCAGCACCCGCGCCACGTTCTGGCCGATCGCCGTGGGGGAGATGCGGCGGCTCCACGGGCTGGGGTTGGCACGCCAGCGCTGGAACTCGGGCGTCTGCAGCGCCGCCGGGCTTTCGAGCTCGTACAGGGCCAGGTACTTTGGCCCTCCCTTGCTGGCCACGTAACGTGCCGCATCGAGAAAGCCCGGAAGGGCCAGCAGCTCGGGGAGGTGTTCGGTGTTGTACCAGGCGTTGAACTCCTCTTCGTAGCGGGGATCGATGTCGGTAAAGACCAGGTACACCCCCAGGCCTTTTTTTGCCATGCTCTACGCTCCTCTCTTGCGCTTGCCCGCGTGCCGGGGCAAGTCGCCGCGGCACCGTTGCCTGCCGGCGCGCCGCGGCGCCGGCAAGGCGCTGCCCTACTATAGCACCGGCAGGGGCTGGCAAGAAAGCCGCGGGGGATACCGGTATCTGTCTCAAGTTAGTAGGTGACAGGCGAGGCCATCGACCCCTACACTTCTGAGCCGTCACGACAAGCAAGATGAACGGACTCAGGAGAAGGAGTAGGGGCCGATGGTGAACCGCACCGTAACGCAGATGGCACGTGCAGGTCAAGGGTGCCAAGATACGGACCGGCAGTGGGAAGAGGCTTGCTACCGCATGGGCTGTGAGCAGGCCCGGCAGGAAGCGCGGTGTTGGCTGCAGGCGATGGAACAACGCCTCCATGAGCAGCGTCCCGCCTCCTGGCGGACCCTTGGTTGGCGAGCGTCTGGTGACGCGCTTTGGCGAGGTGCAGGTGCAGCGCCGACGCTACCGCGATGCGCAAGGCGGGTGCCGTTTCCTGTTGGACGAATCCCTGGGCTGGGAACAGGGAAGGCCCCCCACTTACAGGCCCAGCTTCGAGGCCAGCCGGCTGCCCTTGCGGCAGGTCAGCCACACGGTAGCCGCGCTGAGGGCAGGGGTGCTGGCGCCTGCCAGGGGGCATCGGGGGGTGAGGCGCGTGGCGCACAAGGTGCTGGCCGCCGAGCAGGCCAGCTGGCAGGCGTGTTTTGCTCAGGGGGAGGCAGCGCCCCGAGGCGAGCGCGTGGTCGAGGTGCTCTCTGTGGAAGCCGATGGGGTGTGGGTGTCCCTGCAGCGGGAGGCCAGCGGTGGTACGAGGTGCGCAGTGCCGTGAGATGGGGTCAGGTCTTGAATTGTGACTTACCCCGAGCGGGGCATCGCCCAGGTGTTCACCAACACCGCCGCAGTGCTGACCGATGCCACCTGGGCAGCACAGCGGTGCGCCAGCGCCGCACAGCAGGCCCAGGCCATCGAACGCGCACCCGCGGCACGCCCGCCGCCAGCCATCCGTGCCACTCCTGTCGCCGACGCCCACCTCCACCACCCCCGCGGGTATCGCCCGCACCCTGCGCCACACCACCCATTAGGGTGTGCCTTCTGTAGGTCACACCGCCGCGGGCATGCGGAGCCCCCCACTGGCCCAAAAGGCATCCACGGTCTTGTTCACCCAGGCCAGACACAGCGCCAGGACATGAAAAAGCCAGGCCGCTTCCAGCACGCTTGAAACGGGCTTGAATCACGGGTTTACAGGCCCCTCTCCGCGACGGCGTCGGCAGTAGGCGCAAAGCGCCTTTCCCGGCCCGCTTCACGGAGGGTCTGCTTGATACGGGCCACCAGCTCTTCGGCCGAGTCCACCACACAGACATCGCATCGTGCCAGAACAGCACCCCGCACGGGCCTTGGCGAGCGCCGAAGATGCGCACCAGGAGGCAGGATACGTCATGGACCGCCTCCCTACAAGCTGGCGGCACACACCCGCCCCTCACCGCCTTCATGATTCAAGACCTGACCCCCAGAATGCTGCTTGAAGGCACACCCTAATGGGTGGTGTGGCGCAGGGTGCGGGCGATACCCGCGGGGGTGGTGGAGGTGGGCGTCGGCGACAAGGGTGACGTGGATGGCCTGCGGCAGGCGGCGGGCGTGCCGCAGGTACACGCAGAAGCGCTCCAAGGCCGCCCGCCCCTCGCGTTCGATGGCCTGGGCCTGCTGTGCGGCGCTGGCGCACCGCTGTGCTGCCCAGGTGGCATCGGTCAGGGCTGCGGCGGTGTTGGTGAACACCTGGGCGATGCCCTGCTTGGGGGTAAGTCACAATTCAAGACCTGACTCCATCTCCCCGAGGTGACTCATGGCCATACCTCCTCGGGCAGCCGGGAGAGAATGGCGTCGTAGGCCGTCTGTGCCGTCGCCAGGGCCGCTTCCGCCTCGGCTTTACTCGGCTCCTCCGGATCTCCCGGATAGCGGTACTTCCACGCATAGGCGGTAAGAGGAACCACGCGATCGACGACGGGCCGTAGCGTCGCGTCGATCTGCCGGCAGGCTTCTCCCAGCTCCTCGAGCAGGTGGGTCTTGCGAAACGGCCGCGAGTGCCATGTCAGAAATCCCTTCAGGGCCTTCTCGACCGCCTGCTGATCGTGAAATACGATGTCGGCAAGCAGCGGCGGCTCAGCCGTCATCTCAAAGCGAGCCGCCCGCAAATCTTCTGCCGCCTTGCGCAGCCAGGACCGCGTCTCGGCAACGAGTTCCGGGTCATGCCCCATGCACCAACACCCCCTCACGCAGCACCGTGGCAGGAAGTGAGCAGACGACATGCTTGCGCCGCTCAAACCGCGTGCGCGTCCAGACGATGACGTCTGCCCCAATCCCGGTCCCACACAGGGCCCGATAGGCCAGGGCCGGGTCGTGCCGCTGCGGCGGCGCGTCGTCCGGCACGACCACCAGCAGGTCATAATCGCTATCCGGCCCGGCTTCCCCACGCGCCTTGGAGCCGAAGAGGTAAATCCGCTCGGGCTGGTATGCCGAAACCAGCCGCCGCACAATTTCGGCAAGAATGGGATCGCGCGCGAGGATTTCAGGTTGCATCATGCACACTGTGGACATGGACCCGTTCTGTAGGGAATTCCGAACCTTGCATTGCTTTACCAGTACCATCGTAGGGCACCTGCTCGACCGTTGCAAGCGCTTCTTTATTGCGGAATCACCCAGGGGCTTCTTATCTCCCCGTGCGCCCCGATGCGGCCGTGTTTGACGTGCCACCAAGGGAAAATTCCCCGAGGCGCTCAACGCTGACAGGCAGATCCGTCGGAAACGGGAGGACCAACGCCTCCAAGCCCCTGACCCGAAGCTCCCCCACCCGGATCACCGGAATCTGGAAAGCGGCGCGTTGGGCCGCAAAGACGCGCTGAGGGCGCAGCGGCCGCCTCCGGCAGGAAATCCCAATTGTCGATCCGCGCATTCTGGGGTCAGGTCTTGAATCATGAAGGAGGTGAGGGGCGGGTGTGTGCTGCCAACTTGTAGGGAGGCGGTCCATGACGTATCCTGCCTCCTGGTGTGCCTCTTCGGCGCTCGCCCCGTCCCGTGCGGGGTGCTGTTCTGGCACGGCGCGATGTCTGTGTGGTGGACTCGGTCCAAGAGCTGGTGGCCCCAGCAAAGACCCTCCGTGAAGCAGGCCGGGAAAGGCGCTTGGCGCCTACTGCTTGAAGGCACACCCTAATGGGTGGTGTGGCGCAGGGTGCGGGCGATACCCGCGGGGGTGGTGGAGGTGGGCGTCGGCGACAAGGGTGACGTGGATGGCCTGCGGCAGGCGGCGGGCGTGCCGCAGGTACACGCAGAAGCGCTCCAAGGCCGCCCGCCCCTCGCGTTCGATGGCCTGGGCCTGCTGTGCGGCGCTGGCGCACCGCTGTGCTGCCCAGGTGGCATCGGTCAGGGCTGCGGCGGTGTTGGTGAACACCTGGGCGATGCCCTGCTTGGGGGTAAGTCACAATTCAAGACCTGACCCCATACCTCCGCGTGCCGGGCAAGTCGCCGCGGCGCCGGCAAGGCGCTGCCCTACTATAGCACCGGCAGGGGCTGGCAAGAAAGCCGCGGGGGAAGACCGCCTCTGGCTGAGGCGGTCTCTGGGGCCGGGCTGGCGCAACGGTCACTCCAGCAGGAGCCGCAGCAGGAAGGACGTCTGTGTTATAGTCAACTCTACCAACGGGCAGGCTGCCGGGGTGCAGTCACCGGCGGGGCAGCACCACGCTGAGGGGGAAGCGATGGCCAGACTGACCGACTACATCTCCTACGCCGACGCCGTTGCACACGCCAATTCGGCGGCGCTGTGGGCGCTTTTCGACGGCAACCGGGAACACTTCAACATCGCCCACGAGTGCATCCTGCGCCACGCCGACGGCAGGGGCCGGCCGGCGGTGCGCATCGCCCACGCAGACGGCCGGGACGAGATGCTGACCTTCGACGAGATTGCCAACCGCGCGAGCCAGTTCGCACACTGGCTGGTGGAGCGGGGCATCCGCAAGGGGGACCGCATCGCCTTCATGCTGGAGCCTTCCCTGCCCTTCTACACGACCCTCTTTGGTGCCATGCTGGCCGGGGCAATCAGCGTGCCCCTGTTTACCTTGTTTGGCCCCGATGGGCTGCGCCTGCGGATCGACGACTGCCAGCCACGGCTTTTGGTCACCAACGCCGAGAAGGCGCCCATGGCGCGGCAGGCGGTTCCAGACCTTGAAGTGGTGGTGGCGGACACAGCGCTCCTTGCCGCAATCGGGCGCTTCCCCACCCGCTTTGCGCCGGCCACCCGCGCCGCCGACCTTGCCGTGTTCCAGTACACTTCGGGCACCACCCGGGAACTGCCGGCGGCGGTCAAGCACACCCACAAGGCCCTGGTGACCTTGATGTACGCCGCGCTCTACGGCACCGGCATCCGCCCTGGCGACGAGTTCTTCTGCCCCTCTTCGCCCGCTTGGGGCCACGGGCTGTGGCACGGCACCCTGGCGCCCCTTGCCCTTGGCGTCACCACCGGGACCTTCGCGGGCAAGTTTGACCCCGTGCGGCTCATGAAAGCGCTTGCGGACTACCGTATCACCAACCTCTCGGCGGCTGCCACCCACTACCGGATGATGCGCACCAGCGGCCAGGCAGAGCGGTTCCGCTTCTGTATCAAAAAGCTCTCCTACACCGGCGAGCCCTGCGACCCGGCGACCCTTGCGTGGATCGAACGCACCTTCGGCGTGCCTGCGTGCAGCATGTACGGCACCACCGAAATCGGCGTGGTGCTGGTCAACTTCCCCGGGGCGCCAGACTACAACGTCAAGCCCGGTGCCCTCGGCAAACCCGTCCCGGGCCTGCGGCTTCAGGTGCAGCGCCCCGACGGAACCCCTGCGGCGCCGGGGGAGGTGGGCGAGCTGATGCTGTGGAAGCGCGACCACTGGGAGAGAACCAAGGATCTCGCCAAAGTCGACGAGGAGGGCTATTTCTATCACTGCGGCCGGGCCGACGACGTGATCATCTCAGCCGGCTGGACGATGAGCGCGGTAGAGATTGAGAACACCCTGCTCAAGCACCCCGACGTCCGCGAAGTGGCGGTGATCGGCGTGCCAGACGAGCAGCGCGGCCAGGTGGTAAAGGCGTTCGTGGTAAGTGACCGCCCCGGCGACGCCTCCTTCGCCCGCGAGCTACAGGACTTCACCCGCCAGCGCCTCTCCCAGCACGAGTACCCGCGCCTCATCGAATTCGTCTGCGAGCTGCCCAAGACGCCGGCCGGCAAGGTCAATCGCAAGGTGCTGCGCGACCGCGAGGCCCAGGCGGCTGCCTCCCGGACGAACTGAGCCGAAGAGGCACAAGCGAACCAAGCGTTTCCCGAAGATCACTGAGGAGGGGCGCGACGTGCTGCGCCGCCGCCTCGTCTTGGGCCACTGCGGCGGCCTGCCTGGCGTCCACGCCATGTGGCTCAAAGTTGACAGGTATGGGTCATGGGATCACGCGGCCTTGCCCCTCTAAAGCCCCTGTCGGGCTATCTGCCGCGGGCGCACGCTCTGCGCCTGCATCCCCTCCCAGGCAACCGCCCCCCGTGCCAAAGGCGCTCCAGGGACGATCGGCAGGAATGTCCCGCGCTTGCACCTTGCGCAAGAGCAGATACGCCACGGGCGCCACCGCCACCGAGCGCTCGATGCGCTCGGCTTTGCCGCTCACCTGGTGCTGTCCCAAACCCACGACGCCCTTCCGTTCTCTGTGCAGCAGCGCTATGGCCCACCGGCACAGGGATACTCCGACGATCTGGCGCGCCACCGGCGTCTTGGGCAGATGGGTCACGAGGAGGCGGGTCTGTTTGGGCCCCTCGTTGCGCCGCGGCTTGCTCAGCACGCTCGTGACGTCCTCTCCGCCCGCGGGCGGTAGGCCCGCCGGGCCTTTCCCAAGTGGCGCAGCTGCGTGCGCTTAGAAAAGACCCAGAAGGGGCGCCGGCGCCCGGTGGTGAGCGTGGGCAACCAGAGGCGCTGGGAAGCTGGGCAAATGCCGCACCAGGTCCTTAAGGCGCTTGCCGTTGGCCAGCTTCCAGGTACGCGGCAGGGCAATACCACCCGTCCAGTTTCTTACTGACTTTTCCGCATCGTGATCTCGGGTTGTATGCACGCGGCCTTCCGCCCAGGGTGCCATGAAAGTGCTTCTAATTCAAATAGTTCGGAGTCGACAAAGCGCCAGTGATGCTTCACGCTGCTCGTCCTACTGCGCCTCCAGCAGGGCGCCAAGCAGGCGCAGGACCGACGTTGGGGAAGCACGTCGCACCGTTCCCGATTCAGCCGCTCCAAGAGGTTCGTGGCGTGGATCCCGTCAACTTTGGGACAGCCCATTGAAACTGGTGGCCCACAGCATAGTGGTCGCTACGCACCCAGAGTGGTAGAATCACTGCATGTGCTGAAAGCGGAATAAGCAGCGTGGTTGAAGATAACGACATATCCTGCATCGCTTCGGCTTCCAAGCGCGTTGAGGTCAGGCGCTAGACGACATATTCTTCAAGCCAACAGGAGATAAAAAAGATGAAAGCCTATGAACTTCCAGTTAAAGTGACCCCAGAAGGCGAACTTGAATTGCCAGAGACTCTGCGTGCTTTACTACCCCGCAATCAGGTTGTTCGGCTGATTATTCTGATTCCCGAGCCGACTGATTCGAAGGAACAGGAGGCGTGGGCTCGCTTGACAGCAGAACAATTCTTGGAAGGATATAGCGAGGCAGATTCTATCTACGACACAATTTGAGCTATGGAAACCTACCGTGCCGGTGAGATAGTGTTGCTCTCCTTTCCGTTTACCGATGGGTTGATAGCGAGGCGGCGTCCTGCCCTCGTGCTTTTGGATACCGGCGATGCAGATATTGTAGTGGCTCGGGTAACCAGCCAGGCAGCTCGAGGCCCTTTCGATGTTGAACTTGTGGAATGGCAACAGGCGGGTTTGTTGCTTCCGTCAATTGTTCGGGTGCACAAAGTGGCCACGTTGGAAAAGCGTTTGGTAGAGCGAAGGTTGGGCACGTTGAGGACTGGTGATTGGCAACGGGTGCGGACGGCAATTCAGCAACTCTGGGCATCCATTTAGGCTGACTTTTCTGGGCCAAGCCAAGATGCGCATGGCACTGTTTTGCAGAGGCTTGAGTTAGTCCTTAAGGCCTTTCTTCTCGAAAGGATCAGCCGCCTGCCGCCGCCAGTCCACCCCGCGGTGCGTCTGGTGTCGCCTCGGCCTGTCGCTCCCAGCGTCGCCTGTGCCAGCCGTACCAGGAGGCCGCTTGCCCCTGGCGAATCGGTTGGTACACCCGTCGTCCCTTCCAACGGGGAAGATGGCGACTTGGACTTTTTCCCCGCCCAGGGACTTATCCCACGTAAGCCACCAGACCCGGGTGGTTGACAGAGGGCGCTGGGTGTGGTAAGTTCCCCGCAGATTCGGCACGGAGACCCAGGAAGGCCCGATGATGCGTCTCGTTCTTCTCCCTCTTCCCTGCTGTTGTTGTCAGGGGTGTTGTCCCTGCCGCCAGGGGGGAGGGGTGACGTAGACGCTTCACACCGTCTCTTTTAAGCCCACTCCCTCCTCGGAGGTGAGTGGGCTTTTCTTTTAAGCCCACTCCCCCCCGCGAGGCGAGTGGGCTTTTGTTTTGGGCGTGCAAGGAGGAACGAGCGATGGTCCAGGAGACGGCCAGCAGCGCGGCACCGCCCGTCGACATCCCGTCGTGGGAGCTGGTGTTCAAGCGCAACAGCATCGAGCGCTTGAAGCGCGAGAAGTTCCCGCTCGACATCATCGACGAGCTGCCTGCCCTCATTGCCAAAGGGTACGAGGCCATCCCCGAAGAGGACATCGTGCGCCTCAACTGGTGGGGGCTCACCCACGACAAGCCCAAAGTGGGCACCTTTATGGTGCGCATCAAGGTCCCGGGGGGCTACCTGCAGCCGTGGCAGCTGCGTATCGTCGGCGCCATCGCCTGCCGCTACGGCAAGGACTACGGGGAACTTACCACCCGCCAGGGGCTGCAGCTGCACTGGGTGCGGCTGGAGGAGCTGCCGGCGGTGCTGGCCGAACTGCAGCGCAGCCAGCTGACCACCGTGGGCGGCGAAGGCGACACGGTGCGCAACATCACCGGCTGCCCGGTGGCTGGCATCAGCCGTGAGGAACTCTTCGACGTGCAGCCGGTGATCCAGGAAGCGGCCAGGTTTTTCTACGGCAACCGCGCCTACTCCAATTTGCCGCGCAAGCACAAGTACACGATCAGCGCTTGCCCCTACCAGTGCAACGCCCCAGAAATCCACGACGTGGCCCTCATCGGCGTGGTGAAAGACGGCCGCCCGGGCTTTGCCGTGCGCGTGGGCGGCGGTCTCTCGGTGACGCCACGCCTGTCGCGCGACCTGGGTGTCTTTGTGCCCGTGGCCGAGGCCATCGAGGTGCTGCGGGCGATTACCGACAGCTGGCAGGAGAACCCCCGCTACCGGCTGAGCCGGGCCAAGGCACGCATCAAGTTCATGGTGGACGACTACGGTCCAGAGGGCGTGCGGGCCATGGTGGAGGCGCGCCTGGGGCGCAAGCTGGAAGACGGCCAAGCCCCGGCGCCGGTGGCCGACGCCGACCACCGCGGCGTGCACCCCCAGAAGCAGGAAGGACGGTATTACGTCGGCTTTCCCGTGCCCATGGGCTGGATCAGCGGCCAGCAGATGCAGCGGTTGGCCGACGTGGTGGAAGCGGTCGGCGGCGACATTCGCCTCACCCGCCAGCAAAACTTCATCGTCGGCAACGTGCCGCAGGAGCGCCTCGACTGGCTGGTGCAGCAGGTGGCGGCGCTGGGCTTTCCGCTTCAGGCCAACAAGGTCTACTGGTCCTCGATTGCCTGCACCAGCCACCGCTTCTGCAACTACTCGGTGGCCGAAACCAAAGGCAAGCTCCAGGAGATCCTGCAGCACCTCGATGCCCGCTTCGGCCACGCGGTGGCCGGCCTGCGCATTTTCATGGACGGCTGTCCCCACGCCTGCGCCCACCACTGGGTAGGTGACATTGGCCTCATGGGCACCACCACGCGCACGGCCAGCGGCGCGCGCGTGGAAGCCTACGACATCACCTTGCGCGGCGGGCTGGGCCGGCAGGCGGCGATTGGCAAGCCGCTGCTGCGCCGCATTCCCAGCGCCGAAACCACCGAGGCCATCGCCCGCCTGGTTGCCGCCTGGCTGCACGAGAAGCAGGCCCGCAACGGGCAGCCCTTCTCTTTCCGCGACTTCTGCGACGCGCACACGGACGAGGACCTTGCCGCCATCGCCCTGGGCACGCAGGCTGCGCCGGCGCCGGCCGCGCCGCCGGCGGCGGTGGTGCTGCACATCCCCGGCCCCCTGCTGCACCTTACCGGGGGCAGCGACCACCTCGAGGTGGAAGCCGGCAGCGTGCGCCAGCTGCTGGCGGCGGTGGCCCAGCAGTATCCCGGCCTGGCCGAGACCTTGCTGGCCAGCGCCGAGGCCGTCAATCCCTACGTCAACCTCTACGTCAACGGCGAGGACATCCGCGCCTTGCAGGGGCTCGACACGCCGGCGCGCCCCGGCGACGAGGTGCTCATCCTGCCCGCTATGTCCGGCGGCTAGCACGAAGGAGGAGGTATGGCTCTGGAACCGAGAGTGCTGTTTGACGACCTGGAAATCGGCGAGATTGCCATCGAGCTCGACGACAAGGAGCCGCAAGAGGTCATCCGCTGGGGCCTGGAGACGTTTGGCGACCAGGTGGCCCTCATGACCTCGTTTCAGATCGACGGCATGGTGATTCTCGACATGGCCTACCGCCTGCGGCGTGACGTGCGGGTGATCACCCTCGATACCGGCCGCTTGCCCGAAGAGACGTACGCTTTTATCGAGCAAGTGCGCCGCACGTACCCCGGCATCCGCCTCAGCGTCTGCTTTCCCGACTTTCGCGAGGTGGAAGCGCTGGTGGGCAAGTACGGCGTCAACCTTTTCTACGAGGACGTCACCAAGCGCCTGCTCTGCTGCCACGTGCGCAAGGTACGCCCCATCGTCCGCGCCCTGGAAGGCTTGCAGGCCTGGTTTACCGGCTTGCGGCGCGACCAGTGGGCGTCGCGGGCGGCCATCCGCAAAGTGGAACTCGACCACGACCACGGCGGCATCGTGAAAATCAACCCGCTGGCCGACTGGAGCAAAGAAGAAGTGTGGGACTACATCCACGCCCACGGCGTTCCCTACCACCCCCTCTACGACCGGGGCTACACCAGCATCGGCTGCGCGCCCTGCACGCGCCCCGTTGCCCCGGGCGAGGAAGACCGCGCCGGCCGCTGGTGGTGGGAGAGCAACGCCCCCAAGGAGTGCGGCATCCACTGCCCCATCGAAACCGGCGGCTTTGAGCACGAAGTGGCGGCCATCCTGGGCGAAGTGGCCAAAGCGCCCTATCGAGGATAGCGCCATGGCCGAGTCCGCTGCCGAGGCGCTGGCGCTTGCCGCCGAGGAGCAGGACCTGGTACACAGCGAGCTGCAGGCGCTGCTGCCAGGGCTCAGCGGCCCGCGGCGGCAGGCCTACGAGGCGCTGGCGGCCGGCGTGGCCCGCGGCCAGGTGCCGGCAGCGGCCCTGCCCTTGCTGGAGCAGGTGGTGGTGCTGGCCCTGCGCACCGGGCGTGCCCGGCAGGTATACCGCGCCGAAGGGGAGCGCGTGCTCACCGGGCTGCTGCGCCGGCTGCCGTGCGGCCAGGCGCTGCAGCGCAGCCTGCACGAGGTCAACCAGGCCCTGCAGACGCTGCGCGGCCAGCCGCTGCTGGGCATCCAGCTGGGCATGCGCACCCTGGGCCACTTCACCGTCACCATCGAGACGCCGGCAGCCACCCTGACCCTGGCGTTGCAGCCGCAGGAGGTGCGTGTGGAAAGCCTGAGCGTGGGAAGCGGGTAAGGAGGAGCAATGCCAGACGCCACCCGCGGCGGCATCGTTTACCTGGTGGGGGCGGGGCCCGGAGATCCGGGCCTCATCACCGTGCGCGGCCTGGCCTGCCTGCGCCAGGCCGACGTGGTGGTCTACGACCGCCTGGTGTCGCCCGCCCTGCTGGAGGAAGCGCCGGCTGCGGCAGAGCGCATTGGGGTGGGCAAAGCCCCGGGCATCCACCCTTACCCGCAGGAGGCGATCAACGCGCTGCTCATCGAGCGGGCGCGGCGGGGCTGCACCGTGGTGCGCCTCAAAGGCGGCGACCCCTTTGTCTTTGGCCGCGGCGGCGAGGAGTGCCAGGCCCTGGCGGCGGCCGGGGTGCCGTTCGCCGTGATTCCCGGGGTGAGCAGCGCCATCGCCGTGCCGGCCTATGCCGGCATCCCGGTGACGCACCGCGCCTACACCAGGGCCTTTGCCGTGGTCTCCGGCCACGACGCCCGCCTCGACTGGCAGGCCTATGCCGGCATTGGCACCCTGGTGGTGCTCATGGGCCTCGGGCACCTGGCCGACATTGCCCGGCAGCTGATCGCCTGCGGCCGTGCCCCGGAAACGCCGGTGGCGGTCATCCACTGGGGAACCACGGCCGCGCAGCGCGTGGTCGAGGGCACGCTGGCCGACATTGCCGAAAAAGCAGCCGGCCTTCTGCCCCCGGCCACCATCGTCATCGGCGAGGTTGTTACGTTACGCGCGCAGCTCGCCTGGTTTGACCCGCACTCCGCCGCTTCTTGCCTGACGACCGCAACCGCTATCGCCGTGAGGACAGAGCCGTGCAGGAACAGCCCCTTCGCAGTCTGGCGAAAGCCGCAAGCTGGAGACTTCTGGCTACCCTGGTGACCATGCTGCTCGTTTTCGTTTCTACCGGCAGGCTCTTGCTCACCTTGAGCGTGGGAGCCTTCGACTTGGTAGGCAAGTTTGCCCTTTACTACGTGCACGAGAGGCTGTGGGACCGCATTGCCTGGGGCAAGCGCCCGCCGGCCCCGCCGCGGCAGCGGCCGCTTCGCCTCTTGGGAGATCGCGCATGAGCGAGGTGTATCCGGTGTTCCTCACCGGTCTGCACCGGCGGCGCTGCCTGGTGCTTGGCGGCGGTGCCGAAGCCGAGCGCAAAGTGCAGGGGCTGCTGGCCGCCCGCGCCGCCGTCACCGTCATCAGCGCCGAGGTCACCCCGGCGCTGCGCGCCTGGGCCGAAGCCGGCACCATTGCCTGGATCCCCCGCCCTTACCGGCCCGGCGACTTGCAAGGCGCGTTTTTGGTGATCGCCACCGCGCAGGATCGTGAAACCGTCGCTCAGCTGCAACAAGAAGCCGAAGCGGCAGGCGCCCTCCTCAACGTCGTGGACGACCCGGCGCACAGCACCTTTCTGGCCGGCGCCGTGCTGCGGCGCGGCGCGCTCACCGTGGCCATCTCCACCGGCGGCGGTGCCCCGGCGCTCGCCGTGCGCCTGCGCCAGCGCCTCGAGCGCCTGCTGGGGCCGGAGTACGGCGAGCTTCTCGCCCTGCTCCAGCGCCTGCGCCCCCTTTTGGCCGCCCGCTATCCCGACTTTGCCCAGCGCCGCGCCCTGTGGTATGCCCTCCTCGACGCCACCCTGCCGCTGCTCGAGCAAGGGCGCCTTGAGCAGATGCGCCAGCAACTGGCCGCCCTGCTAGATCCTGAACTTCTGGCCGCGCTCGACGCAGAAGCGGCGCCAGCGGCGGCGTCTCTCCAGCCTGACTAGGCCAGCCCACGCAGCCACTCGGCAATCGCCGTGCCGATGGCGTCGGGGGAATCCTCTTGGACAAAGTGCACGCCGCGCACCGTCACCTCCGTCTGGTTGGGCCACGTGCGGCAGAACTCGCGCTGCGCTCCGGTGAGGATGGCCCCGGGCTCGGCGTTGATAAAGAGCTTGGGCACCGGCGAGGTAGAAAGCCAGCGCGCATAACTGGCCACGATCTCCGTGACGTCAGGCGGCTCGCCGTCGATGGGGATCTCGCGCGGCCAGGTGAGGGTGGGGCGGCGGCTTTCGCCGGGCTCCAGGTAAGGGCGCCGGTACTCGGCCATTTCTTCCTCGCTGAGCCGGCGCAGGATGGAGCCGGGCAGCACGCGCTCCACAAAGAGGTTGCGCTCCAGCACCATCGCCTCGCCTGCCGGGGAGCGAAAGCCCTGGAACACCTGGCGCGCCGCTTCCGGCCACTCGCTCCAGGTGAGCGGGCGCACCAGGGCCTCCATGTAAGCAAAGCCCTTTACCGCCTCGCGGTGGCGGTTGCCCCAGTCAAAGCCCAGCGCCGAGCCCCAGTCGTGCACCACAAAAGTGACGCGCTCGCGCACCCCGAGCGCTGCGAGCAAGGCGTCGAGGTAGCGGCGGTGCTCGACAAAGCGGTAGCGCTGCGGGCCGCTGGGCGAGAGCTTGTCAGAATCGCCCATGCCGATGAGATCCGGCGCGATGCAGCGCCCCAGCCCTTCCAAGTACGGGAGGATATTGCGCCACAGGTAAGAGGAAGTGGGGTTGCCGTGCAGCAAGACGATGGGATCCCCCTCCCCTATCTCCACGTAGGCCATGGTGTGGCCCAGCACCTGGAGCCGTTTCTTAGGGTAAGGCAGGTCGGTACGCATGGTTGTCTCCTATGGGCTGCCAAGGGCACCGCGAGCACGGCCCGGGACGGCGCCCGCTGTCACGTCACCTGCCAGGCCTGCTGCGTTTGCAGGCACAGGGCAGTGAGCTTGCCGTACCCCATGGCGGCGTAGCAGGCCCCGGTGTCGATGCCGATTTTATCGGCCTGGCGCAAGACGTCGCGAAACGGGGTGTGGCCAAAGATAACACACTTGCCCAGGCCGTGCGGCCTGGCAAGAAAGGGGCCGCGGATGCGCAGGAGGTCATTGGTGGTTTGCTGCGGCAGCGGGATGCCGGGGCGCACGCCGGCGTGCACCGCAATGTACGTCTCGTCGGTCCAGTACAGGCGCAGGTTGCTGAGAAACTGCAGGTGCTGCGGCGGAATGGCGTCGAGAAGACGAGGCTCGAAAGGGTGCCGCAGGCCAGGACAGTAGCTGTGCAGCGTCGCCAGCCCCCCACCGGCCAGGAAGGGCTCTGCCAGCCAATATGCCATGCCCTCGTCGCTGGTCCAGGCACGCAGAAACGTCAGGAAGTTCTCCTCGTGGTTGCCCATCAAGAAGACGTTGGCCGGGTTTTCGGCTTGCAGGCGCAGCAGGAGCTCGATGACGCCGCGGCTGTCCGGCCCGCGATCGAGGTAGTCCCCAAGGAAAATGAGGCGATCGGCGGCCGGGTCGTAGCGGATCAGCTCCAGCAGCCGTTCGAGCTTGTCGCGGCAGCCGTGCACGTCGCCAATGGCGTAATCCATCGTCTTTTCCTGCTCAGGGGGCCATGATCGAGTAGCCGCCGTCCACGGGCAGCGCCGCCCCGGTGATGAAGTCCGAGGCGCGGCTGGCAAGAAACACCGCCACCCCGGCCAGGTCCTCCGGCTGCCCCCAGCGTCCCTGCGGCGTGCGCTGCAGCACCCGCTCGTAAAGGCCGGGCAGCTCCTGGCGGGCCCGCTCGGTCAGCTCGGTATGGAGCCAGCCGGGCAGGATGGCGTTCACCTGGATGTTGTCTTTGGCCCAGGCCACCGCCAGGCTCTTGGTGAGCTGGACGAGGCCGCCCTTGCTGGCCGCGTACGCCACCAGGTGGCTGCCGCCAAAAAGGGAGAACATGGAGCCAACGTTGATGATCTTGCCGCCGCCGGCCTGCACCATGGCCGGGTACACGGCCTTGGCACAGAGGAAGGCGCTTTGCAGGTTGGTCTCGAGGACCGTCTGCCACTCGGCCAGGCTCAGGGCCTCAGGGGGCTTGCGGATGTTGGTACCGGCGTTGTTGATGAGGATATCGATGCGGCCAAACGCGCCCAGCGTCTCCTCGACCATGGCCTGCACCTCGGCCTCTTGACGCACGTCGACGCGCAGGCCGAGAACGCGCACGCCGTATTTGTCGCGAAGCTCGGTCACCGTGGCGGTGGTTTTGGCCTCGTTGCGCGCCGCGATGACGAGGTCGGCACCGGCAGCGGCCAGGCCAAGAGCCATGCCTCGCCCCAGTCCCCCGTTGCCCCCAGTGACAATCGCCACTTTGCCGTGAAGATCAAAGAGGTTCATAGCCGCCTCCTGCGGGTAGTACCCCCTCCCGCTTGACAAGACCGCCTAACTCGCTTACAACCGTGATCAGAAACGGCGCTGCCGCCCGCTTGCTCTGGAGAGCGCCCTCATGCTGACAAGCGAAATCGACGGTTATTTGACTTACTACGAAATCACCGACTTCACCGATCCCTGGAAAGAGCCAGAAGTGGTGCTGCTCTACCACGGCCTGGGGCGCACCGTAGACGTCTGGTACGGCTGGGTTCCCGTGCTCGCCCGCCACTACCGGGTGCTACGCACCGACTGCCGCGGCCACGGGCGCTCTGGCCTGCCGCGCAAAGGCTACGACTGGTCACTGGCCAACCTGGCGCGCGAAGCCAAGCTGCTCCTTGACCGCCTGGCGCTCAAGCGCGTGCACTGGGCCGGCGAATCCCTCGGGGGTCTGATCGGCATGCAGTTTGCCGTCGATTATCCCGACCGCCTGGCCAGCCTGACGCTGTGCGCCACGCCCTATCGCTGGCGCCCGGCGGTGCAAGAGGCGATGGCGCGAGGCATCGAGCAGCTGCAGCGACAAAGCGTGCAAGAATGGTACCAGCAGTGCCTGGCGTTTCACTTTGACGTCGAAAAAGACGACCCGCGCATGCTCCAGTGGTTTGTGGAGCTGGTGGGGCGCACCGACGCAGAAGTGATTCAGGCGCTGCTGCGTTCGCTGCTCAGCGTCGATATCGCGGCGCTGTGCCCGCGCCTGCACGTGCCCACCCTGATTCTCGCCCCCGGGCGCTCGCCTCTGGTGCCGGTAGAGGACGCGCGGGCCATGCAGCGCGCCATTCCCCAGGCGCACCTGGTCATTTACGAAGACGCCCGCCACCACCTCTTTCTTACCCACAGCGACGCCTGCGCTCAGGAAATGCTGCGCTTTCTCCGCGACCTGGCAACCTGCTGAAGGGGCAGCAGCCCTTCAGGCAATGCGCCGGCGCCGCTTGTTGTTGAGATAATCCATGACGATGTACTCGCCGAGGTGGTGCGGAGACGAGAAAAACGCCCGCCCGCGGTTGATGCGAGTGATTTCCTGCACGAAGCGCATCAGGTAGGGGTCCTGCTCCATCATGAAGGTGTTGATGACGATGCCCTCTTTGGTGCAGCGCTTCACTTCGAGCAGGGTCTGCTCGATGGTGCGCCAACTCGGCGGGTAATTGAAATAGGCCAGGCCCTGCTCCAGGTGGGCGGTGGGCTCGCCGTCGGTAATCATCAGGATCTGCCGCTGGCCGTGGCGGTGGCGGCTGAGCAGCCGGCGGGCCAGCATGAGGGCGTGATGCATGTTGGTTCCCGGGTAGTAGCTACCCCAGGACGCGGTGGGGATGTCCTCGTGGCGTAGCTCGTGCGCGTATTCGGCAAAGCCGATGACGTAAAGGGTGTCACGCGGGAATTGCATTTTGATGAGGCTGTGCAAGGCCAAGGCCACTTTCTTGGCGGCGTCAAAGCAGCCGTTGAGCCCCATGGAGCGGCTCTGGTCCAGCATCAGCACCGTGGAGCACTGGTTGAGGTTGTCGTTTTCGTACACCTCGAAGTCGTCGGGGTGCACGCGCACGGGCACGCCTTTGCCCTGGCGGCGCACGGCGTTCATGATGCTCTGCTGCAGGTCGAGGTGGAAGTGGTCGCCGAACTCATAGCGTTTGGTCTCGTGGGTGGCTTCGACGCCCGGGCCGCGCCGCGCCGTGGGATGCCCGCCGTAGCGGCCCATTTTGATGCGGTTGAAGATCTCTTGCAGCGCCTTGAGCCCGAGCTTGCGGATGCCCTTGGGCGTGAGCTCCAAGCGGTCGCCTTTGCGCCGCAGGTAGCCGGCTTGCTCCAGGAGCCGCTCGAGCTCACGCAGTTTTTCCAGCTCCTGACGGCCTTCGGGACCCAGAATGCGCTCGAGCGCCTCGGCGTCAATGTCTTCCAGGGAGCCGCGGCGCTCGGCAGCGGCCAGCTGTTCCTGGAGCCGGTCGATGGTGTGCAGCTCGTCCATGAGCCGCAGCGCCTGCTCCAGCGGCACCGCCTCTTGGCCGGTAAACTCGTACGCCCGGCGCTCATCCGAAGCGAGAAAGTCGAGGTTGGCCTGCAGCTCGGCCAGCTCGGCGGCCAGCTCCTCGTCTTGGAGCGCCGAGGCCAGCATCTGCTGCAGCTCCTCGCGCACCTCCTCGGGCAGGCTGTTGAAGAGGGCCTGCATGTGCGCCATGCGTGAGGCCAGCTGCTGCACGAGTTCCTCAAGTGACTGCGGCGGCTGCGGGCCGAAGAGGTCGCCATACTTCTGCATGAAGCCCTCGAAGTCGGGCTCTTCGCCCCAGATTTGCTGATCGAGCATGTGGTTGAGGTCGGCCAGCATCTCCTTGAGCCGCTGCAGCTCCTGCGGGGTCATGCTGGCAAGCCGCTGGGCCAGGTCGCGGAACATGGTGCCAAGCGCTTGCTGCTTGAGCATCTCCATGAGCGCGTCAAAGGCCTGCTGCGCTTCGGGACTGAAGAACTCGTAGTCGCTGAGCGCTTGCACGCGGCCGGCGAAGTCCGGCGGCAGCTGGTCGAGAAACTGCAAGCGCTCCTGGCGCCAGGGATCGGCGGCGGACCTTGGGCTAGAGGAGGGCTGCGCCGGGGTGGCCTGCAGCGGGCTTGACGTGGCGGCGTCAGGGGCCTTTCCTGCCTCTCCGCCTTCTTGCGGCGCCTCGCGGCCGGCGGCCTCCAAAGCGCGGCGCTCCATGTGCAGGATCTCGTCCAGGCGCTTTTTGAGCTCGTCGATCACCGAGGCCAGGTTATAGCGCTCGAGGCGCTCGCGGCTTTGCTGCTTGAGCCGCTCTAGCATCCGCCGCAGCCCCTCGAACCCGCTGCCCATGCGGCCCTGCATGCCGCGGCGCATGAGGTTGCGCAGGGCACGGCTGGCGTCGCCGTGGGACATGAGTTCGTCGGCCATGGCGTCCATAAGCTCGTCGGCGTCCATGGCAAACGGGTCTTGCGTGCCGTCCCAGGATGAATAGCGGTAGCGTCTCATTGCCCCTCCTACTGCCGCCCACAGGTGGGTGCCGGTGCCTGTGCCTCATGGTAGGGGATGCGTGCAGGCCTGTCAACGCGGGCTAGCGGACCACCCCCGCCTGGCGCAGCTTGGCGATGTCTTCGGCGCTGTAGCCAAGGCTCTGCAGCACTTCGGTGGTATGCTCGAACTGCCGCGGCGCCAGGCGCCGCACCTGGCCCGGAGTTTCGGAGAGCTTGACCGAAATGCCCACTTGCTTGACGCGGCCCACTTCGGGGTGCTCGAGTTCGATGAACATCTGGCGTGCCTGCAGCTGCGGGTCGTCTTCGAGCTCGTCATAGCGGTAGACTTTGCCCACGCAGACGTCGCTTTGCGAGAGCACGTCGAACCACTCGTCCCGCGTCTTGGTGCGGAAGATGTCCTGGAAGATCTGGCGAATTTCCGGCCATCTAGCGGTGTCGAACTCGTAGGGAATGAGGTCCTCCCGCCCCAGCGCCTTGCAGAGGTTGGCGTAGAACCAGGGCTCGATGGCGCCGATGCTGAGCCACTTGTCGTCTTTGGTGCGGTAGACGTTGTAAAAAGGCGCGGCGCCGTCGAGCATGCCTTCGCCCCGCTGCGGGATCAGGCCGGCGCCGAAGTAGTTGCTCAGCGATGCCGCCAGCAAGGTAAGAACGCCGTCGGTCATGGCAATGTCGACGAACTGGCCGCGGCCGGTGCGCTCGCGCGCCAGCAGGGCGGCCAGGATGCCGATGGCGCCGTGCATGCCGCCGCCGGCGTAATCGGCCAGCAGGTTATGGGGGATGGTGGGGGGGCCGTCTTTGGGTCCCATGATGCCCAGGGCGCCGGCCATGGCGATGTAATTGATGTCATGGCCCACCTGGGTGCGGTAGGGACCGGTCTGGCCGTAGCCGGTAATGGCGCAGTAAATGAGCCGCGGGTTGCGCGGCCGCAGCGTCTCGTAATCGATGCCCAGACGCTTGGCCACCCCGGGGCGAAACTCCTCGACCACCACGTCGGCGCGCTCGGCAAGCTTGTAGAAGATCTCGCGCCCGGCGTCGGTCTTAAGGTTGAGCCCCATGCTGCGCTTGTTGCGGTTGAGGGCATTGAAGGGCGAGTGGCGGTCGATCCCCGGCACCTTCCACTCCGTGGGCTGCCCGGCGGCTTGCTGGGCGCGGCGGCCGGTCGGGGGACCCGGTTCTTCGATTTTCAGCACCTCGGCGCCCAAGTCGGCAAGAATCATAGTGCAGTGTGGTCCTGGGGCCAAGCGGGTGAGGTCGAGCACCTGAATGCCTTCCAGCGGCAGCATGCCGGTCTCCTTCTCTGCAAGCGTCACGCCGTGCATCCTACCACGAAGCGCGGCGAAAGAGAACCCCAAACGCCGAGCGCGCTTGACCCGCCGGGGAAAATCGGCTAGGGAGAGGGCAGGACCGTTCCTATATCGGAAAGGAGTCACCCGTGACGTATCGCGACATTCTCCTCGAGCGGCGCGGTGCCATTGCCATCGTCACCTTCAACCGCCCCGAACGCATGAACACCATGAGCCAGACGCTGGTGGCGGAGACCCTTGCGGCGCTCGAGGGCTTCCAGCACGACCCCGAAGTGCGCGTGGTGATCCTCACCGGCGCCGGCGACCGCGCTTTCTGTGCCGGCGCCGACGTGGCCGACTTGCAGCAAGAGGCGGCCGAGGCCACGGCCATGGCCCGCCGCCGGTACGTGCAGCAAGTGCAGAAGCTGACGCTGGCTATCCGGCAGCTCGAAAAGCCGGTGCTGGCAGCAGTCAACGGGGTGGCGGCCGGCGGGGGGTGCGACATCGCCCTAGCCTGCGACATCCGCATTGCTTCGGAGCGGGCGCGCTTTGGCGAGGTCTTCGCCCGCATCGGCCTCTTTCCTGGCACGGGCGGCACCTACTTCTTGCCGCGGCTGGTGGGTATTGCCAAGGCTCTGGAGCTGATCTGGACCGGTGACCTCATCGACGCCCGTGAGGCCGAGCGCATCGGACTGGTAAGCCGAGTGGTGCCGGCCGAAGCCTTGCTGCCCGAGACGCTGCGCTTTGCCGAGCGGCTGGCCCAGGGCCCGCCCCTGGCCATCAGCCTGGCCAAAGCCGCCGTCTACCGCGGGCTGGACCTCGATATCACCTCTGCCTTTGACTATGCGGCCACGGCCGAGAGCATCACCTTGACCTCGGAAGATCACCAGGAAGGGGTACGAGCCTTCCGCGAGAAGCGCCCGCCGCAGTTCCGGGGGCGCTAGCGGGAATAGCGGCGCCGGCGGCGGTGTTGCCTTCTTATGAAAGGAGCGCAAGATGGTGACCCGTCTGTGGATCTGCGGGGTGATAAGTCTCCTGCTGGCCACCGTCGCCGTGGCCCAGACGCCGGCTGCTGAGACGGCCCCGTACGCAGCGCTCGAAGCCGACGAGCCCGCCAGCTTGACCGCCGCACAGGAAGAAGCCAGGCGCCTGGCGGCAGCCCTGCTGGAAGAGCAGCCGCCGCCGACGCCGGTGCTTAAAGTACCGCTGGCCATCATCACCGAGCGCCCGCTGCGGCCGGGCGAACGCCTGGTCATCGTGCTCTTCCGCACCCGCCACCTGGAAGGGCGGCTGCTGGGCGGGGTACAGACCCTGGCCTCCCCCACCGATCTCCTGGCCGTGGTCGTGCTCGACGCCCGCCGGCCGACCTTTCTTCCTGCCGAGCAGGCGGCGGTGGCCGTCGAGATGGCCGTGCGGTAGCCTGGCCGCCTATCGCGCTGTCCCGTTGGCCGGCGGGGCAGCAAGAGGCAGCAGGGTAATTTCGATGCGCCGGTTCTGTGCCCGTCCTTCTGGCGTGTCGTTGGAAGCAATGGGGCGGTAGAAGGCGTAGCCGCCAATCGCCAGTCGCTCGGGAGCAATGCCCCTCTCCTGTAAGTAGCGGGCCACGCTGGCTGCCCGTGCCGCAGAGAGTTCCCAGTTACTGGGCCAGCGCTGGCGCGACTGGGCGCCGATGGGCACGTCGTCGGTGTGGCCTTCCACACGGATGAAGTAAGCGGGGAACCGCTGCAAAAACTCGGCAATGGTATCGAGCACCTGGCGGCTCTCAGCGCGCAGCGCCACCTGCCCGGGGGCAAAGAGCGCCTCACCGCCCACGCGCAGGGTGAGTGTTTCGGCGTCACGCAGCAGCGTCACCTCGCCCTGGGCAATGACTTCCTGAAGGTACTGCGTGGCCTGCGTGTAGAGCTCTTGCAGGCGGGCGCGCTTGGCGGCCTGCGCGTCTTTGAACGCCGCCAACTCTCGCCTCACGGCCACCAGCTCCGCCGTGGCCTGAGTCTGCTGCTGGCGTAGCGCCGCCAGGGCACGGGCGGCCTCCGCGTGCCGCTGCTGCCATGCCTGGGCTGTCGCTTCGGCCGCTTGCAGCTGGCGGCGCAGGGCTTGCTGTTCCTGCTGCGTCTCGGCAACTTGCTGCTGCAGCTGCTGGCGCTGCTGTTCTGCCTCCTGCAGCTGCTGGCGCAGGGTGGCAGCTTCCTGCTGTGCCTGGGTCAGCTGCTGGCGCAACGTGGCAACCTCCGCTTCGGCCTGTCGCAAGCGGGCCTCAGCCTGCGCGCGGGCCGTTTGCGCCTGCTCGAGCTGCTCGGCCAGCGCCGCCCGTTGGGCCTCTCCTGCTTCCAGCTGCTGGCGCAGCGCGGCCAGCTCCTGCTGCCGCGCTTGTAGCTGCCCGTGCAGGCTGGCTTCGGCTTGCTGCGCCTGCGCCAGCGCTTGTTGTACCTTTGTCTTCTCTGCTTGCGCTTGCTCGAGCTCCCCGCGCAGGGCCGCCTGTCGCTCCTGCGCCGCCCGCAGCTGCTGCCGCAGCGCCTCTAGCTCGCGCTGCGCTTGCTCGAGCTGCTCGGTCAGCGCCGCCCGCGCCTCTTCCAGCTTCGCTGCCCGTCCCTCGGCTTGCCCCCGCGCTTCCTGCGCTTGCCGCAGCGCCGTCTCCAGCTCCGCTTGCCGCTTCTGGGCAGCAGCAAGCGCCTGCTCGAGCCGCGCCACCTCCGCTTGCGCCTGCTCGGCCTGCCGCACCGCTTCGGCTTGCCCACGCTGGGCTTGCTCGTACCGCACCTGAAGTTGCCGCTGCTCGGCTTGCTGCTGTGTCAATTGCTGCTGCAACGCCTCCAGCGCTCGCGTTTTTTCCTCTAGCGCCTGTTGGAGCTTGGCTACTTCGGCTTGTGCCTGTTCAGCTCGCTGCACTGCGGCCGCCAGCTCCTGCTGCCGCGCCTCTAGCTGCTGGCGCAGCGCCGCCTGCGCTTGACGCGCCGTCTCAACTTGCTGCGTTAGGGCTTCCCGCTGGGCCTGCTCGGCTTCAAGCTGCTGGCGTGCCTCCCTCGCTACCTGCTGGGCCTCTGCCAGCTGCTGGCGTACGGCGTCAAGCTCGGCAAGGGCACTTTGCCACTGTGCTTCCCGTTGCTGCTGTGCGCGGCGAAGCTGCACCAGCTGCGCTTCGAGTTGGTCACGCTGGGCCTGCACCGCCGCAAGCTGTTCGTTCAGGGCAGCCACGGCACGCGTTTTCTCGCCCAGCTCGCCCCGCAGCGCCGCCACCGCCTCAAGCTGCCGCTGCAAGCCCACCACTTCCTGTTGGGCCTGCGCTAGCTGCTGCTCCAGCGCTGCCCGCCGTGCCTGCTCGGCCTCAAGCTGTGCTTGTTTCTCTTGCAGTTTCTGCGTTGCCTCGTGCAGCTGCTGCTGCAACGCCTCTGCCGCGCGGCGCGCGTGCGCGGCGCGTTCCTGCTCCTGGGCTGCCGCAGCTTGAGCCTGCTTTAACCGCTGGGCCAGTGCCTCGCGTTCTTGCTCGAGCGCCGCTTGCCGCTCCTGAGCGCTGGCCAGTTCTGCTTGCCGCTGTTCGAGCCGGGCACGGAGCGCCACAAGGTCTTGCTGGCGTGTCACCAGCTCTTGCTGCATCGCTGCCATCGCGGCTTCGGCCTGGCGTACTTGCGCCTCGGCCTGCGCCTTGGCTTCTTGCGCCTGGCGGAGCGCTGCTTCTAGCTCTGCCTGCCGTGCTCTGGCCTCTTGCAGCTGCTGGTGCAGCGCGGCCAACTCGGCACGGGCTTGCTCGGACTGAGTCCGGAGCTGCCGCTGCTCGGCTTGCGCCTGCTCTAGTTGCCGTTGTAGAGCCTCCAGGGCCTGCGTTTTCTCCTCTAGCGCCTGCACAAGCGCCGCCCGCGCCTGCTGCAGTCTGGCTACTTCGGCCTGTGCCTGTTCAGCCTGCTGCATCGCCGCGGCCTGCTGCTGCTGCACGGCTTCCAGCGCGTGCTGGGCCTGGGCCAGCCGTTGCTCAAGCGCCGCGATGTGTTGCTGCAGCGCCGCTCCTTCTGCCTCGGCCTGCGCCTGGGCCTGGCGCAGTGCTTCCTCCAGCGCCGCCCGTTGCGCCTGTTCGGCCTGGAGCTGCTCGCGCAGCGCCTTTACCGTGCGGGTAACCTGAGCCAGCTGCGCTTCGCGGTCTGCAACCGCGCGCTGGGCTGCGGACAGCTGTGCCGCCACTTCGCCATGCCGGGCGGTGGCCGCCTCAAGCTGGCGGCGGAGGGCCTCGACCTCCGCCGTGGCCTGCTGCCACTGCCGGTGCAGGTCAGAGAGCTGCTGCGCCGTCTCTGCGTGGCGCTTCTGCCACTGCGCTGCCGCCGCCTGGGCAGCCTCTACTTGCTGGGCCAGGCGGGCCTGCGCCTGCTCGGCTTCTGAGACTTGCCGCTGGAGGTGCGCCACTTCGGCCACCAGCTGCTGCTTTTGCTGCTGCAGGGTGGCCAACTCGGTAAGCGCGCGCTCGTACTGGCCCTGCTTCTCTGCCAGCGCTTGTTGCTGCTGGGACACCTGGGCCAGCAGCTGCTGGCGTTCCCCTTGCAGTACCGCCAGCCGCTGCTGCAGTGCCTCACCTTCGGCGCTCACCTGCTCCAGCTGCCGGCGCAAGGAAGTCAGGGCCTGCTGGGCTTGCTCATAGCGCGCCTGCCACTGCTGGCGCTCAGCCTGCGCTGCTTGCAGCTGCTGCCGGGTGGTCAGCACCGCCTGCTGGGCTGCGGCGGCTTCGGCGCGGGCTTTCTGGAGGGCTTCCTGAAGCGTAGAGAGCTCCTGGCGCAGCCGCGCCAGCTCCTCTGTCAGCTCGGCGCGCACGTCTTCGAGCTGCTCGGCAAAGGGAGCGAGGTCGGCCAGGCGCTGCCGGAGCGTGGCAAGCTCGGCCTCAAGACCGGCGACGCGTTGCTGCAAGCGCTGGCGTTGCTGCTCGGCCGTGGCCAGGCGCTCGGCAGCTTCGGCGTGGCGCTGCTGCGTGTGGCGTAGCTCGGCCGCCAGGCGCTGGCGGGCCTCCTCGGCCTGCGCCAGGCGCTGCCGCAAGGCGCTGGCCTCTGCTGCCAGCTGGCGTGCCTGCGCCTCGGCCGCTGCCAGCCGTTGCGCTGTCTGGAGGTAGCGCGCCTGCCAGTGCTGGCTCTGGGCCCGCACTTCGGCAAGCGTCTGGCGCTGCCTTTCGGCCTCTTGCTGCAGCGCCGCCAGCCGCGTATGCAGGTGGTCGACGAGCTGCCGCAGGCGGGCAAGCTGCTCCGCTTGCTGCTGCCGCGCCGTCTGAGCCTCGCGGAGCTGTTCCTGCACGTGGCTGAGTTCCTGGGCCAGGCGGGCTTGCTCGGCTTCTCGCTGCGCGAGCTGCGCTTGCAGGCGCTGCTTTTCTGCTTCGGCCTGGGCCGCGGCAGTGCGCAGGCGCTGCATTTCCTCCTCCAAGCGTCCCGGCACGACGTAAAGCGCCAGCTGCTCTTGGAGCTTCCCGACCTGACGGCGCAGGCGCATTATTTCTTCTTCGCGCGTCTCGCGCTGCGCCTGCGCTTCTGCCAGGGCATCCCGCAGGCGCGCCAGCTCTTCTTGTAGGCGGCGCAGCTGGGCGTGCAGGGCTTGCTCTTGTACCTGCCAGGCGTCGCGCTGCCGGCGCAGCTCGGCCAGGATCGCTTCGAGGTTGGCCAGCTGGGCCCGCAGCTGCTGGTTGCTCTGCGCCAGAGCCGCATTTTCGGCCAGCAAGGCGTCCACCTCGGCCTGCAGCCGCGGTAGCGACTCCGAGGCGGGCAGCTGGGCCAGGGCGTACTGCATGGAAAGCAGCAGTCCCAAAATGCTGCCTGCCAGAGCGCCTCGTTTGCCCCAGAAGCCTGCTCTCATGGTGGTCTCCTTTACGGACGAATGAAACCGCAGCAACGCTTGTTCCTGCAAGGGCAGCCATGCTACCGGAGCCCCTTGGGGGTGTCAACTCCGCCTTTGCCCGCGGAACCAATGCCTACCGGCAGCCTGGGGCCAGCCTCTGTACGGGAGGCCAGGGAGATGATACAATGTCGCAACCCGCAGCGCAGCTCGCAACTCGCCACGAGGAGGGCGTGTGTATGCCAGCCAGGCCTTTTGGATTGGACAAATTCGTCACGGTCAACGCCTTGCAGCTCCACTACGTGGAATGGGGATCGGCCGACAAGCCGGCGCTGGTGCTGCTGCACGGGTTTCAGAGCCACGCCCACACCTGGGATACCTTTAGCTTTGCCATGGCTGCCCAGTATCACGTCCTGGCCCTGGATCAGCGCGGCCACGGCGACACCTCGTGGGCCGCAGACGGCACGTACACGGCAGAGGCGTTTGTCAGCGACATCGTGGGGTTTATCGACGCGCTGCGGCTGGCGCCGGCTATCCTCATCGGCCACTCTATGGGAGGGCGGCACGCGGCCATGCTCGCCGCCGATTACCCGGACAAAGTGCGCAAAGTCATCATGGTCGATACCCCTGCCGAGCTGCCCCCGGACATCCTGGCCATGTTTACCCAGCAGCCCGAGGCGCCGCCGGAGCCGGAGACCTTTGCTTCTTTTGAAGACGTGATTCGTGGCGCCGTCGCCCAGTACCCCCACACGCCGGAAGCCGAGCTGCGCCACGCCAACTACCACAACCTGTACCGGGGGACGGACGGCAGGTGGCGCTGGCGCTGGGACCCGGCGCTGCTCAACCGGCGGCGGCTGCAGCAGAGCCTGCGCTTGGACCTGTATGCTTACCTGCGGCGGGTGTCGTGCCCGGCACTGCTCATTCGCGGGCAGCACAGCCCACTGCTTACTCCCGAAGTGGCCCAGAAGATGGTGGCGGCTTTGCCCCAGGGCCGCCTTGTTGAAATTCCGCACGCCGCGCACACGGTCAATGCCGACAACGCCGATGACTTCCAGCGCGCCGTGGAAGCCTTCTTGCAGGAATAGACCGCATGTTTGGCAAACTGCTTTTCTTGTTTCTCGCCGTACCCCTGGTCGAAATCGCCCTCTTCATCGAAATCGGCGCCCGCATCGGCACGCTGACCACGCTGCTGATCATTTTCTGCACCGCGATTCTCGGTGCCATGCTGGCACGGCACGAGGGGCTCAAGACGTGGTGGCGCATCCAGGAGCGGCTGCGCAGCGGCCAGCTGCCCGATGAGGAACTCCTCGACGGACTGCTGATTCTGCTTGCCGGCGCCCTGCTCCTTACCCCCGGCTTTTTGACCGACGCCGTGGGACTTCTCTTGCTCTACCAGGGAAGCCGCCAGCCGCTCAAGCGCTGGCTCCAGGCCAGGCTGCGGCGGCGGCTGCAAGTCCAGTACTGGGAGTGGTATCCCTAAGGCACCACGGGGCGCGGGAAAGGCACCGCCAGCACGGGACACGGCGTGGCCGCAAGCACCGCGTCCAGGGTGGAAGTGACGAAAAACCGGCGCAGCGCGCCATAGGGGTGGACGCTCATGACGATAAGGTCGGCCCCGTACTCCCGAGCCTGCTCGAGAATAGTGGCCGCCGCTTGCCCCGTCCGCACCAGCCGCTGCACCGGCGGCCAGTCGGGATCGTCGGGGACGATCTCGGCCAGGCGCTTCTGAAGCACGCTTTTTACCCCGTCAAGGTTGCGGTAGAGGCCCTTGCCCAGCTCAAGCGGATACGAAGCGACTTTGTCCGGCTCTATCACTTGCAAGGCGAGGAGTTCCCCCTGACTGGCGAGGGCGAAGTCGCGCGCCAGCGCGAGGGGCCTGCGGCGCATACTGGGCAAAGTGGATGGCGAGCAGAACGCGACGCATGTCGAGCCGCTGGGCGTCCTCGGCCGGCAGGCCGGCTGTACCGCCGCCGGGTGGCACCAAGAGCGTCGGCGTGGCGCTGCCATGGGCCACGTGGCGGGCGACAGTACCCGCGGGTTTGCCGCGCTCGGCGCTGCGCCCGTGGGTTCCCAGCACGGCCAGATCGGCAAAGGCAGCCACGTCGATGAGGCGGTCCACCGGATGGCCGCGCAGCACTTCGGGCCGCACCGGCAAGTCCTTGAGCAAGGGGCGGGCCAGCAGCTGCTGCATGGCTTCGGTCTCCGCCGCTTCCATGGCGGCAAAGACCTCAGTAGAGCGGAAAATGTCCGTCCAGCGCGGCAGGGCCACCACCCGGGTATCGATGACGTGGGTGAGCAGCAGCTCCGCCTGGGTCATGCGGGCCAATACGGCTGCGTAGCGCAGGGCCGCCTCAGCGCAAGGGGAAAAATCGGTGGCCAGCACAATGCGCTTCAGCGCGAGCATGGTCGCTTCTCCTTTGCGGTCTCAGCCATGCCGGGGTCGCTCACGCCCGTGACGAGGCGGTAGTATAGCAGATGGGGCGGTGGCCGGGCCAGGCTTTCCCTGCCGGCCCGCGGGCAATAAAGTCCATGGACAAAGGAGGCAGTTAATGGTCCTCGAACGCCTGGTGCTGAGCGATCAGGTGGCGGTGGTCACCGGCGGCGGCACGGGACTGGGGCCGGGCCATGAGCCTGGCCCTGGCTCGCGCCGGAGCCCATGTGGCGGTAGCCGGCAGGCGCCCCGAACCGCTGCAGGAGACCGTTGCCGCCATCGAAGCCCTGGGCCGGCGCGGCCTGGCAGTGCCAACCGATGTGACGGTGCCGGCGCAAGTGACCCGCCTGATGCAGACGGTGCTCGATGCCTTTGGCCAGGTGGACATTCTCATCAACAACGCCGGCATCGTGCGCGGGCAAGCGCCCAAGCCGGTCTGGGAAGTCAGCGACGAAGAGTGGCGCCTGGGGATCGACACCAACCTCAGCGGTGCCTTCTACTGCGTGCGTGCCATTGCCCGGCACATGGCCGAGCGGCGCCGCGGCAAGATCATCAACGTGGCTTCAGGCTTTGCATACCGCGGCCGGCGCAACGAGTACATGTACACGTCGGCCAAGGCGGCACTGGTTAACCTGACGCGCTCTTTGGCCCTCAGCCTGGCCCGAGTACAACATCCAGGTGAACTGCCTGGTGCCCGGCTTCTTTATCACCCTGCCGCCTGACACACCCGAAGGGCAGCAGCGGCGCCGGGAGCAAGGCCGCTTCCTGGCTATTGGCCGCACCGGGGAGCCCGAAGAAATCGGGCCGCTGACCGTTTTTCTGGCATCGGCGGCTTCGGATCACATGACCGGCCAGGCGGTGGTCACCGACGGTGGCGGGCTGGCCGCCGGCCCTGGGACCGCTGTCGCTGGCGCCACAGGTGCCTTTGCCTTGACGTGGGAGGAACGCATGGAAGGCTACACCCTGGTTGGCAAAACCGCCCTGGTTACCGGGGTCGAGCACCCGGCGGCCCGCGCGGCGGCAGCAGCGCTGGCCGAAGCCGGGGCCGACGTCGCCGTGCTGGCAGGACGCGCAGACGCCCAGGCGCAGGCGGAGGCGGCTGCGGCTGCCGTGGCGCAGCACCAGCGCCTGAGCCGCGCCTATGCCGTCGAGGTGGCCAGCCTGAGCGCGGTGCAAACTGTGGTGCAGGAGCTGATCGCGGCGTGGGGGCACCTGGACATTCTGGTCAACGGCCTCGACTTGCCCTTTGCCCGCCCTTTCCTGGAAACCACCGACAGCGACTGGGAGCGCGTCATGTCGCACGTGCTCTACGGTACCCTGCACTGCATTCGGGCGGTGGCGCCGCACATGCTCGCCCGGCGCCACGGCCGGATCATCACTTACCTTTCGGTGCTGGCCGAGCGCGGCATGGCCCACTGCGCGGCTTACAGCGCGGTGCAGGCCGCGCTGCTGCAGCTAACGCGCACCCTGGCCGTGGAATGGGGCCGCCACGGCATCACCGTCAACGCCCTGGGCTACGGCTGGTGCGAAGGCTCCCCGTTCCTGCCGGCTGAGCCAGCAGAACGCGACCGCCTGCTGCGCTACATTCCCGACCACCGCCTGGGGCAGCCCGACGACCTTGCTGCCCTTACGGTTTACCTGGCTTCGGACCTGGGCGGCAACCTGACCGGCCAAGTGACTTACGTCGAGGGTGGCCTGCTGTCCCACCCGTAGCGGTACCCTTGCCAGACGCCGTGGCCAGCGTGGACAGGCAGCAGCAGAGGCGCTACAATAGCAACAACTTGGCAGGGAGACGGGAAAGACGTTTCGCTAGGCGAAACGTCACGGCCTCCTGAGTGGTCCGCAGCGCGGACCAGAGCGGCACGGATGGAGCACGACCATGCCCGTCGAGATCACCGACATCGTCCAAATCGTCGAGGCCCAGGAGCGGTGGCGGGGGCAGCAGACCATCAACTTGATTGCCAGCGAAAACGCGCCCAGCCCCGCGGTGCGGGCCATTCAGAACTCCGACTTCATGGGCCGTTACGCCGAAGGGCACCCCAACCGCGGCGATCAAATTAACCGCTACTACCAGGGAACCCGCTACATCGACCAGATCGAGACCATGGCCCGCGAAGAGCTCATGGCCCTGGCACGCTGCCGGCAGGCGGACGTGCGCCCCATCAGCGGCAATGCCGCCAACACCGCTATTGCCCTGGGCTACCTGCGCGCCGGGGATCCCATCATCGTTAACTCCACCGCCGCCGGCGGCCACATCAGCCACAACACCATCGGCGTTTTCGGGCGCCGCCTGCAGATGCGCGGCATGTCGCTCAACCTCGACGCCCCCAACCACATCCCGCTCTATTACTTCCCGCTGACCGAAGACCTCTACCACCTAGATGTGCCCAAGACGCTCGAGCTCATCGAGCGCGTCTCGCCGCGGCTCCTTGTCCTGGGCAAGAGCCTTTTTCTTTTCCCCGAGCCGGTGCGAGAGCTGGCGGCGGTGTGCCGCGAGCGCGACATCCCCATTCTCTACGACGGCGCGCACGTCTTCGGCCTCATCCTCGGCGGCTTCTTCCAGGATCCGCTGCGCGAAGGGGCAACCTGGATGACGGCCAGCACCCACAAGACTTTCCCTGGCCCCCAGCGCGGCGTCATCCTGGCCGATTTGGACCCCGAAGAAGAGCGCAAGTACTGGCCGCCGGCCGACCGCGGCGTGTTTCCGGGGTCGTCGAGCAACCACCACCTGCACACCCCTGCCGGCGCTGCTGGTGGCCATCCGCGAAATGCAAAAGCACGCCCAGGCCTACGCCTCGCAAATCGTGCGCAACGCCAAAGCGCTGGCCCGCGCCCTCGACGACGAGGGCATCGCGGTGGAGGCCCCGGGACTTTGGCTACACCGAGAGCCACCAGATCGCCGTCAATGTTGCCGCCTACGGCGGTGGCGTGGCGGTGGCGCAGCGCCTGGAAGCCAACGACATCATCGTCAACTACAACCTGCTGCCCTTCGACACCAACCCGCGCAATCCTTCCGGCTTGCGCCTCGGCGTGCAGGAGATGACCCGCTACGGCATGCGCGAGCCGGAGATGGAGCGCCTGGCAGAGCTGATTGCCGCAGCAATCAAGGGAAAAAACGTCAAGGAGGCGGTCAACAAGCTGCGCGCCGAGTTCTCTACCTTGCACTACATCTAGCTGCCGGCCAGCGGGAGGAGAAGGGTGCAGCGCCGCTTCTTGCTCGCGCGGCGCTCCCTTTGTCTGCTCCTGGGGATGCTGTGCTTTTCCCACGTGGCTGCCGCAGCCTCGCCCCCCGAGGCGCCTTCCCGCTTTCACCTCTGGCACGAGGCGCGCGACGTGCTGGTGGCCCTGCGCGACGGCACGCAGGCGGCGTTCTCACCGGCGACGCTGGCTTACCTGCTGCCGGTGGCCACCCTCGTGGGGGCCGCCAGCCTGGCTGATGAGGCCGTACAGGACGCCTTTGCCGGCCACGAAGAGGACGATCCCCTGGCGCGTGCCGGAGACCTCTACGGCCTGTTGTACTTCGGGGCCGGTGCAGGCAGGGCTGTACACGCTGGGCATCCTGCGGGACGACGCCCGGCTGGCCGGCGCCGGCAAGCGGGCCTTTGCCGCGCTGCTCGGGGCGCAGGGGCTGATTCAGCCCCTGAAGTACCTGACGCGGCGGCGCACCCCTGACGGCGCCAGCCGCCTTGCTTTCCCTTCGGGGCACGCCGGGGCCATCAGCTCCCTCTTGCCCACCCTGTATGCCGAGTACGGCCTTTTGCCCGCCGCCCTGGCTGCCGCTTCGGCAGGGTTTATCGGGTTTGCACGCCTCTACGGCAACGCGCATCACCTGAGCGACGTGCTGGCCGGCTATGCCATCGGCCTTGGCTGGGGCATGCTGGTGGAGCTGGGCCATCGCCGGCAGCCGGCGTGGACGCTGCTTCCCCTGGGCGACGGCCGCCGCTTCGTCGGCCCTGGCAATGCAGTGGCGCTTTTGAGGCCCTGAAGGCGGCGCTTTGGCCGCCGCTTGCTGTCTGCTATACTGAGCTGCGGGGTTTCGCCAAGGAGCGGCCATGTCCCTTACCGCCAGCCGCTACTACAGCTTTGCTGCACACTTGCGCCAGCAGTTCGCCTGCCGCGTCTACAAGGTGTGTATCGACGCCGGCTTTACCTGCCCAAACCGCGACGGCACGCTGGCGGTGGGCGGCTGCATTTACTGCAACAACGCCAGCTTCAGCCCGGGCAACCGCCGCCTGTCGGTGCGGCAGCAGGTGGAAGCTGGCAAGGCAATGCTGCGCCGGCGCTACCGCGCGCAGAAGTTCATCGTTTACTTCCAGGCTTACACCAACACTTACGGCGACGTGCGGCTTCTAAAACGCCTCTACGACGAAGCCCTGGCCTGTGAGGACGTCGTCGGCCTGGCCATCGGCACGCGCCCGGACTGCGTCCCTGACCCCGTGCTCGACCTGCTTGCCGACTACGCGGCGCGCACTTACCTGTGGCTGGAGCTGGGGCTGGAATCGGCCCACGACCGCACCCTGGCCTTCCTCAACCGCGGCCACACGGTGGCGGCCTTTAACGATGCGGTGCGCCGCGCACAGCAGCGGCAGCTGCGCCTCTGCGCCCACCTCATCTTGGGGCTGCCCGGGGAGACGCCGGCCGACATGCGGGCCACCGCCCGCCACGTGGCCGCCTTGGGGCTAGAGGCGGTGAAGCTGCACCACCTGCACGTGGTTCGCCACACGGTGCTCGAGAAGCTCTACCGCCGGGGCGAAGTGGCAGTGCTCAGCCTGGAGGCTTACGCCGGGCTGGTGGTTGACTGCCTCGAGGTGCTGCCGCCGCAGACGATCATCATGCGCCTTATGGGCGACGCCCCCCGCGCCACCCTGGTGGCTCCCACGTGGTCGCTGCACAAGCAAGCTGCCTTGCAGCGCATCGAAGCCGAGCTGCAGCGCCGCGACACCTACCAGGGAAAGGCTTACCAGGGATGAATGCGGCGCCCGCCGACCTGCTCCTGTACGGCGGCCGTATTCTGACCATGGACGAGGCTGCTCCGGTGCAGCAAGCCGTGGCCATTCGTGGCGGGGTCATCCAGGCGGTGGGAAGCGACGCCGAGCTGCGTCACCTGGCCGGCTCCCAGACGCGCCTCATCGACCTGCGCGGGCATACCGTGATTCCCGGCCTCATCGACACCCATGCCCACATGGACCGCGAGGGGCTGAAGCGCCTTCTGCCCAGTCTGGCCGGGGCGCGTTCCATTGCCGAGGTGCTGGCCCGCATTCGCCAGGAAGTGGCGCAGAAGCAGCCCGGGGAGTGGGTGGTCACCATGCCCCTTGGCGACCCGCCCAACTATGCCGACGTTCCCGGGTGCTTGGCAGAGCAGCGCTATCCCACCCGCTGGGAGCTAGACCAAGTGGCCCCGGCCAATCCCGTCTACATCAAGGGCATCTGGACCCCCTGGAACGTCCCGCCCTCGGTCTCCATTGCCAATAGCCTGGCCCTGCAGCGAGCCGGCATCGACCGCCACACTCGCCCGCCGCACCCCAGCGTGGTCATCGACCGCGACGCGCAGGGCGAGCCAACCGGGATTTTTTTCGACTACAACACCTACCCGGTGGTGGAATTCACCCTCATGCGCGTCGTGCCCCGCTTTACCCATGCCGACCGCGTGCAGGCTTTGCGGGAATCGATGCGCCTTTACAACAGCGTGGGCACCACGACCGTTTACGAAGGCCACGGCATCGCGCCTGAGGTCTTGCAGGCCTACCGGGCGGTGTGGGACGCAGGGGCCATGACGGTCCGCAGCCACCTGGTGCTCAGCCCCGCCTGGACCTCGCTGCGGCAGGCGGCAGAAGACCTGGCGCGCTGGAGCGCCCTGGTGTCGGGCTACGGCTTCGGCGACGACATGCTGCGCCTGTGCGGGGTCTTCTTGCAGCTGCGCGGCCAGCGCCACGTGGCCCGCCTGCGCTCTGCGGCGCTCCCCTTTACGGGCTGGGCCGGCTTTGCCGAGACGTATAACCCGGCCCCGCGCTACCGCGCCTTGCTGCGCCTGGCCGCCCAGCACCAGGTGCGGGTGCACACCCTGGCGGCCAGCCTGGCAGAGCTGGAAGAGGTGCTGCAGGCTTTCGAGGCGGTGGATGCCGAGTTTCCCCTGGCCCCGCGCCGCTGGGTCCTGGAGCACGTGCGCGACGTGCTGCCATCCCACCTCGAGCGCATGCGCCGCCTGGGCGTGGTCTGCGAAACCATTCCCCTCACCCACCTGTGGCTGCGGGGCGCCGCTTACCTTGGCGACGCCAGGCGGGCAGCCCGGGCCCTGCCCCACCAGGACTTTCGCCGCTACGGGATCCCTTTTGCCTTGGGAACCGACAACAAGCCCTACAATCCCTTTGCCACGCTGTGGGCGGCCGTGACCCGCCGCGAACGGCGCAGTGGCCAAGTCCTTGGCCCGGCGCAGCGCCTGAGTCGCCTCCAGGCGCTGCGCGCCTTCACCTTGGGCGGCGCTTACTTCTGCGGCCAGGAAGCCCGCCTGGGGTCCCTGGCGCCTGGAAAGCTGGCCGACCTCGCCGTGCTTAGCGACGACGTGCTGCGGGTGCCCAGCGAGCGCCTGCCCACCCTGCAGGCCGTGCTCACCCTCGTCGGGGGGCGCCCCGTCCACGACAGCGGCGTCCTCAACGGCGCGTGAGCTTGGCCACCAGCTGCGCAAAGACGGCATCGGCGCGCTGGTAGACTTCTTCCTGGGTCAGGGGCTGGATGGGATGGTCAACGAGAATGACCTCGAAGGGCCGGCAGGGCCCCCTTGATCCGAGAGATTCGACCAGCTTCATGGTAAACAACGTTTGATTGCCTCGCTTGTCTTGAGTGTGTAGATGGCTTTGCGACGGTCTTTTTACTAATATGACAATATGTGACGCAGAAACACTTGACTCGAAGAGGGATTACGGTATAATGGGGGTATCCTCTACTACGGATGCGGCACCTTAAGGGCGTCGGCGATGCGGTGGTATGAGAAGGGCAGCGTTCGTCTCTGCCCCTGGATTCACTTCCAATGGTGATTGACATCTATGCGGCTATCCAAGAGAGATTTCTATCCCGCATCGTATGCTTGATAGTTTGATAGTGGTTTTAGAGTGGCAACGCCGCTCAACTTCGACCTATCGCTGCGTGCTTAAAGGGAATGTATAACGGAGGGAGACACAATGGAGCCTAGAGAGCACCAAAGTGATGCTGTGCTTGAGATCGTTGTGAATTAGGGGTGATTCAAAGGCATAATTTAAGCCTTCTTGAATTAGAATTCCAAAATATCGATGTCTCTGAAGATCCTTAATCTTCGATGTGAATATCGTTCGGACGAGATGAATCTCGTCGAGGGACTTCTACATTCCGTGTCTACGCCATAGTATCGAGTACTGGAGAGCGGTTGGCTACTTTACGAGTCAAGGGCTATTTCTCGCCGCAAAAGGGGCCTCGCTGTATTTCTTAAGCATGGTGGGAAAAATGCGTCTCATAGCTAGTCCATGGCTGGATGAGGAAGATATAGAAGCCCTTCGAAAAGGCTACGCGGCACGAGATGATGTAGTTCTCCGAGCAGTGCTTCGCCAATTTGAATTTCTTTCGTCAACGGGTGCTAGTGATCTATTACGCCATAGGATAGAATGTCTTGCTTGGCTTAATAGCGGAAGAGCGGTTAGAGATTAAGCTTGCCTGCCCAACTGTTGACCTGTTGCGGCGTGGTAATGGAATCTATCATGAAAAGATTGGTCTCTTCTGGGATGTAGAAGGAAATGTCGTCGCTTTCACCGGCTCTCCGAATGAAACTGTTGGTGGTATGGTTAGCAACTTTGAGTCCATTGATGTTTTCTGTTCCTGGGATGATCCTCATCAGCGAATCCCTCGTAAGATCGAAAACTTTCGTCGCCTATGGGAGAACCGAACAGCTAATCTTGAAGTCTCCTAGATTTTTCCGCATGCGGCCCCAAAGACCGACTTTTACAAATACGTCCTACCTCCCCTCCTGGTGTTGAGGTGGAACGTATATATACTACAGCTATTGCCGCGGAAAGCAGGGCAAACTATGCCGCTCGAGGACGTCAGTCCCTTCCGTCTCAAAAGACGCTCTGGCCACACCAAAAAGCAGCACTCGCGGCGTGGGAAGAGCATAATCGCATCGGGCTGCTTAGCATGGCCACCGGGAGTGGAAAGACCCTTACGGCACTAGCAGCCGCTGAACGATGCCCTGGCTTGCAACTGCTCGTCATTGCCGTTCCTCGAACGAATCTGGTTGAACAATGGGCCCAAGGAACTCCAAGCCAACACGAGCTTTCCTAAGCCGCTTCTGATCTATGACCACTATACTGCTTGGCAAGAGCACCTCTTTACACGACTTCGCGCCTCCCAAAGCGGTGAGGCAGACTATCCGGTGGTTGCCATAGGCACTCTATCATCTTTGAGTGGGAAGCGTTTCCGTAGCGTTCTGAATGATGCAGGAGTCCCACCTCGCTCCCTCATTATTGTTGATGAAGCCCATAATGCTGGAGCCCCTGTATTCCGGCAGGTTCTTAGATCCTCGCTATACGTGGCGATTAGGTCTGTCAGCGACCCCCCATCCGACACTTCGACGAAGAGGGGACAAAAGTCCCCCTCTACGAATTCTTTCACGCTATAGTCTATGTTTATAGTCTCCGCCAAGCCTTGGCTGATGGTCTGCTATGCCCTTATAACTACTATGTATATGTTGCCCCACTTTCAGAAGAAGAGTTTGCGGAGTATCAAAGGCTCACCGAACGCATTCTACAGTTACGACAAGCTTATGCCCAAGAGGAAATCACGTTGCAAACCCACAATGTATTGGACGGTGATTCCGAAGAAGTACGTCGTCTTCTCATCTGTCGTGCCAGGATCCTCAAGAAGTGTGCTGCAAAAGAAGATCTCGTTCAGAGGATTCTCGACGATCACCCCCTTGAGCGCGCGCTCGTGTATTGTGCTGATAACGAACAACTCCAAGCTGTTCATGCCATTCTCAATAAGCTAAGAATCATTCATACTCGATATACTGCCACTACTCCTTCACAACAGAGACAGGATGCCCTGTGGGCTCTTGCGAAGGGGCATATCGCGTGCCTGCTGGCAATTGATTGTCTCGATGAGGGCGTAGATGTGCCAGCTGTTGATACGGCAATCATTTTGGCCAGTTCGGCGAACAAGCGACAGTTTATTCAGCGACGTGGTCGTGTCTTACGACGCTCGCCGGGCAAGGGGAAGGCTACGTTAATCGATGTTATTGCCGTACCCCCCTTCACGGTGGGCAGCGCAGGGAAAGCCGTCTTGCGGGGTGAGCTTGCACGTGCCAAAGAGATGGCGCAACTTGCGGAGAATAAATATGAGGCACTCCTCCAAGTGCAACAGTATACGGAGCACTTTGGAGTTATGCTAAGCGAGCTGCTCTCTGGAGAAGACGATGAATGATAATGAGCTCATCGAGGAAATCGCCGACAAGCATAAACTTGACCCAGAATTGCTCCGAAGACTTATTGCATTTGAGGTTCCTAAGATTCATCTGGAACGTAGACGTGGAGCAAAGGATGGTATTCGTAGAATTCTAGAAGAATGGATAGAGAAAGAAAAGATAGAGGAAATACCATGAGTTTTCACTTTCGTCAACTCAAACTTAAGGATTGGATGGTTTATAGAGGGGAGCATACCTTACAATTTCCTCAATATCGCCCAAGGCAAAATCTGATCGTCATTCACGGCAAAAATGGCTATGGCAAAACGTGTCTACTTCGGGCCCATGCAGTTTGTGTTTCATGGTCTTAACCGATCCGAGTTGGTGGATGTCTGGAACGATCAAAAGAAAACCGCCGAAGGAGATCTAGAGGTCAGTCTCGAATTTACGCATGGGGATAAACACTGCAAAATTGTGCGTACTGTACATTTTCAACGCCACGGAAATACGTTTATCCCCTCGCCGCGCGTTTATTTGTGGATCGATGGACAAGAAGTAACAGATCAAATTGAAGATAAAATTACTCAGATGCTTCCTAAAGAATGTCAACAATTTGTCTTTTTTGACGGTGCAGAAATCACGCGGTATGCTCAAAAACAACACGAAGAGGGAGTAAGAGATGCCATTGAACGTGTTTTGGGCATCCCTGCCGTAAGAAACCTTCGCACGGATCTAGCAAAGCTCATCGACGATCTTGAGGAAGAACAAGCGTCGCTTAAGCTACACGAAGCGCAAGGAAAGACCTTACGTCAAGAGCTCGAGGACCTGAAGGCACAAGAAAGCCACTACGATGACCGTAAAAATGACTTGCTCCAGAAGTACAGGAGTATCAAACAAGCGATGGATAGGCTGGACAAAGAAGCAATGCAGATGGTGGCCATTGAGGCTGAACAGCAGCAGTTACGCGAGAAAAATCGCCGCCGTGCTGATCTGGAAGACAAGCGTAGAGCCATCGATAATGAGATAGCGGAGCTATTGAAGCAAGCACCACTTTATCTCCTTATGCCCGTTCTCCGACAAGTCGTGGAGCAGTTTCAAATCAACGCAGCTCCTTCCCCTTACCAGGAAAAGCTCTTATCTAGAAAACAGGTACTTGAGGGACTCTTGGAAGAAACAAGCTGTATCTGTGGAAGGGGGCCCTATCGACGAGAGAGTTGTCCAATACTTACAAGAACAGTTAGCTCGTCTCAATTCCAGGACAGTCCAGTGGCAGCGTTCTCAAACAGCAAATCAGTATGAACTTATTGAACTTGTTGCTCTAGTGAAGCAGCTGCGCACTACTCCTCGAGGAAGTGCACTTCTCGATCAACGAGCTGGAGTAGACACAAGCCTTGAGGAAGTAGACAAAGGACATCGCTGATCTACGCAAGAAACTCGAAGGGCATACGTTTATTGAAGTGCAGGAAATCTTTCAACAGCGAGCCGAACTCGAGCGGAATCTGCGGCTAGCCAAGGAGGAACTCGACGCGGTAGAAGCAAATTTGAAGCGTGTGAGTCAAGATCTTGTCGCGAAGCAGCGGGAATTTGCTCAAATTGCCGTAAGAACCGAACAAGGTCGCCAGGTAACCCTAACTCTCCAGCTTGCGCGTAAGGCTTATCAGGCCCATCAGTGAGCTTGTCGAGCGCTTGATCCATGACAAGCGGTCACAAATTGAACGACTCACCTCAGAGATGTTCACCAACATTACCAACAAACCAGACGAGTACGCTGGGGTGCGTGTAAAGGATGATTACACCCTCGAGGTATATCGTTGGGATAACTCAATTGTGGAAAATACCAAACTGAGTGCTGGAGAAAAGGAAGTTTTGGCATATAGCTTCATTACAGCGTTAAATCTGGCGAGCCCTGATCCGGCGCCTTTTGTGATGGACACGCCTTTTGGGCATCTTGACTCTCAACACCGTGAAGGGCTTCTGAAATCCCTTCCCCATCTGAAAGTTCAAGTATTCCTTTTAGCTACAGACCCGAGATCTTCCTGAGGCGGAGCGAGAGAAAATTGCTCAAATACTCGCCGGGGAGTTCGTAATCCAGCGAAACCAGCAACAGGCTTTTTCATATTTTGAGGAGCTCTGAGATGCTACATTTGAGAGGCACTGATCAGCTTTTTATCAGCAAAGATTTGGTGGATTTGCCGATAAAATGGTGGAGGATGGTGTGTGCCCACGCCGCGTAGATTTGCTGCTCCTAGGCTTCGCCTACGCTGTCACTCAAAAGCTACCCCCTGCTGAGAATGTTCAACGCCACGAGCTCATTCGGGCTATGATGGTAAGTGAAGAAACACGACTAGCTGTTGAAGTTGCCGCCCAATGGTATGCGAAGGAGCTAACAATTACTCCTCCAGATAATGAACGGAGCCTGTTAGCCCTCGTTTGTCAGGCAGGAATAGCCGGTATGCGCGCTCTCAAGCAACGCTGGCAGGGAAAGACTAAGTCACAGATTCAATTCGATATTATGCGACTTGTTGAAAATTCCTCGATCAATCAAGAAGACGTCTCTAGAGCCTCTATTTGACTCCTGTTTTTCAATATCTATAAAAGGAAGACTTATGGCTATTCACAGATCAGGTCCCACACCTCCGTTTTGGGAATATGTTTGTAAATGGGCTCTAGTAGAACTCCCTCCCAACAAAGCTACTGAGGATCTGCGCCCGACATGGATTCGTATCCCAAGTTTTCAGCGTGGTATCTCGTGGGGACGAGGAGGAAGTGCTCAACTTCCTGTGCTCAGATTCTGTCCTCTTCGGCAACATTGTGATTGGAATGTTTCAAGGCAATCCCGGTGTCCTTGTTGATGGGTTGCAACGTTTCGCGACAGGAACTGTTCTTTTGAATTTGCTCTATCCCAAGGTTTTGAGCCCTGACCCCTCGATGCCTAGTGATAGCCAACATTTTACTCGCCTACGAGCAGCTGTACAAAACTATCATCCCGTTTTTGATCACAACCACAAAGCGCTTTTCCAGCATCCACGGTGTGCTATCAGTGTACAATACCAATCACTATATATAAAACTTCAAAATTTGATCGATAAATGGATACAAAATTATCACAAACAAATCAATACGACTTTTCTTGAAAAACAAGTTGCTATTGACGAATACTGGAACTTTAATAGCGCTATCCAGCTTGCAAATACGTTCATAGGGACTCAATACCGTTCGGGTCGAGCTTGGGACAGTAGATCTCGTGCGTTCATACATTGTGGACAAGGGCCCCCAGTCATACTCTCCGCCCTGGAACGATGAAGATATCTCTGAGGCAGAGAACGATATTACTGAGATATTTACACAGAACGGGAAGAACGGCGAGACCTTCTTCCGTGTGCTACAGTTGTCCCTCAAGTGTCTCCAGGAGCGTGGCGGACTTCGGCCAGATCTCATTTTCCCGAACTGGGACAATAACTTGACCAAACAAGAAGTTGATCAGTTTCTTGATTTTATTCGTAGGGTCATTGCAACGGAAAACCCATATGTCAAGGAGATCATCGAATGCGGAGGGTTACCTTCGGCATCTTGATTCTCTTTTACTATCGACAGCGCTTGAAAACTGGAAAAAACCCTGACTTTATAGAAGAAAAATCTTCCCAAAATCCAGAACTGCACAAGTATCTGCGTGCTTGCTACCGTGTGATTATTGATGGCTCAGTCGGCAGAATTGGTCAAGTTGCTGAACGTACGATAGCCGGTCAGTATAACTCATTGAAGAGGTTGCCGGCGATGTTAATCCCCCTGGAGCTGGTAATCTTGACGACGTTCCAGTGTATGATTGGTTACGATCAAACCTAGCAGTAGCAGATGCGAAGAAGGGGCCCGACGAATTTTTAACGCATGTCTTCTGCCAAGGCGGAGCGATTGCGGAGGGGCATTTGAACCTTTCCAATATGGAAGAAACCAATGGAACATTGATCACTTGATTCCAGTTCGGAACATACAGCGAGATCAACCAGGAGGACGAGAGGCAAACACTCTGCGCAATTTTGCTCCCCTCCCCGCTCCTTATAATCGCGGAGCAGGCAACGAACCCTGTTCACAGAAACTCAGGCCTAATGGGCGGTATGCAAATGCAGTGGCGAGTAACAGATACCATCCTTACATGCGATGGCTTATAAACAATCAAGGCAGTTTAGGAAGTCAGCTGGACAATCAGACCCTATTGGAACCAAACGCTAGCCCTGACATTGGCGATCAGCGAATTGAGGCGATTGCTGCTCTCCTACGTGACAAACTCTAGGCTCCCTTTCTCATTGCAGTTAAAGCGATCTACTCCTTCCAATCTATGGCTATTATCCAACAGAGCTATGGAAGAGCCGATGGCCAGATATCCGGATTCGTCGCTCCGCTAACGCTTTTTGCCACCCCTCACGTGTACCGATTACCTCCGGGTGCTCGTACAGCCCCCACCGTTCTTCTTGCCTCGTAAGCCGTGCAAACTTCGGGCGTAATGGATGATCTGGCGCTACGAATTCCTCTTTACGGTGCAGAATCGGCGGATTCTGCGCGTTAGTGTAGTCGCGATACTGCACCTGGAACGTGCGCAGCGGCACGAGAAGTGACGCTACAAGAACAGGATGCGGATCCCGCTCAAACTCGGGATAGGCGAGGTAGGAGACCTGGGGGATGCCACGGTGCAGTTTGATGATATTGGCCCCTTCGACAGCGCCAATGTACGCCCTGGCGCATCCTTCATACACCCGTAAGATCGGAGGGAGGTGCGGCAAAGCACTAACGTGCACGTACAGAGCACGTGGGGTGAGTTTGCCTACCTGTGCAGTCCGACATGCCTCATCGATCGCTTGCATGTTTCCGGCAGAAAAGAGC
>BPKO01000004.1 GCA_026005175.1 Candidatus Tectimicrobiota bacterium | reverse complement strand
ACGGCGGTGGCGGCGGCGCCGGCGGCGCCGGCCCGCGGCGGTGGCCTCGGGCAAAAGCGGTGCCGAGCTCGCTCAGCAGTGGGGCTGCGTCAACTGCCACAAGCTCGATGGTCCTGAGCGCCTGGTGGGGCCGAGCCTGTGGGACATCGGGGCGCGGCAAGACAAGCGCTATATTCTCGAGTCGATTCTCGACCCCGACGCGGTGGTGGTGCCCGGGTATCCGCCCGGGGTGATGAAGAGCACCCTGGAAGGCATGGGCTTTTACCAGAAAGTGGCGCTGGCCGATCTCAAGGCCCTCGTAGAGTATCTGGCCTCGCTGCAGGGCCAGCCTGGCGGAGAGAAGCAATGAGGCGCAAGGTCCCCATTTACGTCAAGGCGCTGCTCGTTTTCCTGGCGGCGCTGTTTGTCTACGGGGTGGTGGTGCCGCTGGTGTCGGCCCCCATTCCGCGCCAGCTCTTTGGCTGGTACGTGGTGGCGACGCTGATTGCCATTCTCTTTTACGTGTCGTCGAGCGAAGCCGCGTGGCAGGAGTTTGTCGCGCCTTTTCGCGAGCTGCTGCTGGGGCGCACGGCATTTACCAAGCCCTTGCGGGTGCTGGTGTTTATTGTCGTGCCCCTGGTGCTGGGGCTGTACTTCAAGAGCTGGGCCTCGGGCACGGTGAGCCCGCCGGGGGGCTTGCGGGTCATCCACCCCACGCCACCGGGCTCGATCACTTTCAAAGGCAAGCGCATGGTGCTGCAGGAGATCCCCACCAATCCTCTGCGGGGGCCCGATGCTGCCCGCCTGGCGGAACACATCGAAAAGGGGCGGCAAGTCTACTACCAGAACTGCTTTTTCTGCCACGGTGACGCCCTGGATGGCCACGGGCACTATGCCAAGGGGTTCAACCCGCCGCCGGCCGACTTTCAGGACCCGGGCACCATCGCCCAGCTTACCGAGTCGTTTCTTTTCTGGCGCATTGCCAAAGGCGGGCCGGGGCTGCCGGGGGAGTCGACGCCGTGGGATTCGGCCATGCCGGTGTGGGAGAACTTCCTGAGCGAGGAGGAGATCTGGCAGGTGATTCTCTACCTCTACGAAGCCACCCCGCACCAGCCGCGCACCTGGGGTGAAACGGAAGGCGGTGGCCACTAGGGAGGCGGCACACGATGGGGCGTAGGGGCTGGAAGCGGGGGCTGAGTCTCTGGGCCTTGGTGCTGCTGTGGAGCGGCGGGCTGGCGGTGGCGCAGGCGCCGACCCCGGCCGATTTGGAAGCGGGGGAGAAGCTCTACCGGGAGCGCTGCAGGCACTGCCACGGCGAGGAGGGCGACGGGCAGGGGGTGTCGACGCCGTTTGTCTATCCCAAGCCGCGCGCTTTTACCTCGGGCATTTACAAGTTCCGCACCCGCCACGAGACGGCCAACGGCAACCGCCTGCCCTCGGACGAGGACCTCTTCCGCAGCATCGCCGAGGGCCCTGCACGGCACCTCCATGCCGGGGTGGGCGGGGTTTTTCACCAAGCAGCAGATCTGGCAGCTGGTGCACTACATCAAGACGTTTTCCAGCGTGTTTGAGGAAGACCAGCCGGGGCGGAAGCTCGACTTTGGCGGCGAGGTTCCCTCCTCGCCGGAGAGCATTGCCCTGGGCAAGCAGATCTTCGAGGAAGAGTTCGACTGCGATTCGCGTGCCACGGCAGCGCCGGGCGCGGCAACGGGCCGGACGCCCTGGCAAGGGCCTGGAAGGACGACTGGGGCGAGCGCATCTGGCCGGCCAATCTGACGCGGCCCTTGGACGTACCGGGGCGGGCACGGGCGGCGTGACATCTTTCGCAACATCGCCCTGGGCATCAACGGCACGCCCATGCCGGCCTTTGCCGATCCCGACCCCATGGCGGAAGCGCGCGCCGCCGAGGATCCCGAAGAGCGCAAGGCGCTGGAAGCCGAGGCGCGGGCGCTGCGCGAGAAGATCTGGCACGTGGTCAACTACGTGCAGTCCCTGTGGACCCATCCCGAAGAGCCGGAAGTGAAGTCGGTGCTCACCGCCAAGCGGGTCGAAGGGGCCCGCTGCCCCTCAACCCCGACGACCCGGCCTGGCAGGAGGTGCCGGCCAACTACTACCCCTTGGTGCCGCAGGTGATCGAAAAGCCGCGCCTCTTCTGGTCGCTGCTCTTCGGGGTGGAGATCCAGGCGATGCACAACGACGAGGAGATCGCCTTCCGCCTGGTGTGGGACGACCGCACCGAGAGCAAGCCGGGGGAGAGCGAGGCAGGGGAGACCTTTGTGGACGCCATCGCCCTGCAGTTCCCCTCGCGCCCCACGGTGGGCATGGAGCGCCCTTACTTCCTTATGGGAGACCCCCAGCACCCCACCGACCTGTGGTACTGGCGAAACGATCCCGGCACCGCGGTGCGGGTGCAGACCACCGGGTCGTCGACCTTCAAGCCGGGCGACGACGCAGGAGGCATCGAGAGCCAGGGGCGGTTTGACAACGGGCAGTACCGCGTGGTGATGAAGCGGGCCCTGCGCACCGCCAAGGCCGACGAGGAAGTGCAGTTTGCCGTTGGCCAGTTCGTGCCCTTTTCGATTACCGCCTGGGACGGCTCCAACGGCGAGCACGGCGGCGGCAAGCGGGTGGTGATGGCGTGGTACAACCTCTATCTGGAGCCGCAGCCCTCCAAGGCGCCGATTTATCTCATGCTGGCGGGCATCGCCCTCGGCGTGGTGCTCGAGTTCTCGGCGCTCTACGTGACCAAGAAAAACCATGCTGCCAGGGCAAGGGAGAGAAGCTGATGCTGAGCTGGTTGCCCGAAGGGGTGTCGACGTACGCCCGCGACATCGACCTCGTGTTCTATGTCATTTACTACATTACCGGCTTTGTCTTCGTGCTGGTGACGGTGCTGCTGGTGTGGTTTCTCATTAAATACCGGCGGCAGGAGGGGCGCCCGGCCGTCTACTCGCACGGCAACACCATGCTCGAGCTGGTGTGGACCATCGTGCCGGCCATGGTGTTCATTACCTTGTCTTTGGTGAGCCAGTCGACGTGGGCCCGCATCAAGGCCTTTGCGCCGCCAGGCGACGTCGAGGTGCGGGTGGTGGCCAAGCAGTTTGGCTGGGAGTTCCACTATCCGGGTCCCGACGGGCGCTTCGACACCGAGGACGACAAGATGTTCGAAGGCGAGCTGCACGTGCCGGTAAACAAAGTGGTGCGTCTTTACTTGCGCAGCCAAGACGTCATTCACAGCGTGTTTATTCCCAACGTGCGGCTCAAGCAAGACGCCGTGCCGGGGCGGGAAATTCTGGCCTGGTTTGAAGCCACCAAGCCCGGACGCTACGAGATCCCCTGTGCCGAGCTGTGCGGTCCGGGGCACTCGGGTATGAAGGGCTGGCTTACCGTCCTGTCTGCCGAGGAATACCGGCAGTGGGTCGAGGCGCAGTGGCCGGCGTCGTAACAGCGGAAGCGTAGCGGGAAAGGGAGCGCCATGAGCGAGGCAGGTGCCGCAGTGCACGCGGAACACGAGCGCGAAGGGTTCGTGCGCCACTATATCTTTTCTAAAGACCACAAGATGATCGGCCGGCAGTTTCTCTTCGCCGGACTGGTGATGCTCATCGTCGGCGGGCTGCTGGCGATGATGATCCGCTGGCAGCTGGGCTGGCCGGAGACGCCGCTGCCCATCACCGGGCTCTTCTCGGAGGAGTTCTGGGACGGGGACTCGTGGCTGGCACAGACCCTGCCTTACGGGACCATCACCTCGGAGTTTTACAACGCGCTGTTCTCCATGCACGCCACCATCATGATCTTTTTCGTGGTGGTGCCGATCATGGTGGGGGCCTTTGGCAACTTCTTGGTGCCGATCATGATCGGCGCCCGCGACATGGCCTTTCCCACCCTCAACATGCTGTCGTTCTGGACGGCAGTGCCGGCGTACATCCTTATTTTGTTGTCGTTCTTTGTTCCCGGGGGAGCGGCGGCAGCCGGCTGGACGAGCTACTCGCCGCTGGCGGCCGTGCCCGACTACCTGGGGGTGGCCGGCCCGTGGGGGGTGAACCTGTGGTGCATCAGCCTCATCATCCTGGGCTTTTCCTCCCTCATGGGCTCCATCAACTACATCACCACCATCGTCAACATGCGGGCACCGGGCATGACCTGGTTCCGGCTGCCGCTGATCGTGTGGGCCATTTTCATCGTCTCGATCCTGCTGCTGCTGGCTTTCCCGGTGCTCACCGCCGCCCTGGGCATGCTGCTCTTTGACCGCCTCTTTGGCACCCACTTCTTCCTCCCCGAAGGCGGCGGCGATCCGCTGCTGTGGCAGCACCTTTTCTGGTTCTTCGGCCACCCCGAAGTCTACATCCTGGTGCTGCCGGCCATGGGGGTGACCTCGGAAATCCTGCCGGTGTTCGCGCGCAAGCCCATCTTTGGCTACCGCGCCATGGTCTACTCGATGATCGCCATCGCCTTTCTGTCGTGGATCGTGTGGGGCCACCACATGTTCCAGAGCGGCATGGACCCAGCCCTGGGCACCGCCTTTACCCTGACCACAATGATCATTGCCGTGCCCTCGGCGATCAAGACCTTCAACTGGCTCGGAACCTTGTGGGGCGGCTCCATCCGCTTCCCCACCCCCATGCTCTTCGCCTTGGGCTTCGTCTTCCTCTTTACCATCGGTGGCCTGAGCGGTATTTTCATGGCCTCGACGCCGGTGGATATTTTCATCCACGACACGTATTACATCGTAGCCCATATCCACTACGTGGTGGCAGGGATCATTTTTGGCATCTTTGCCGCCATTTACTACTGGTTCCCCAAGATGTTCGGCCGCATGCTCAACGAAACGCTGGGGAAGATCCACTTCTTCCTTACTTTCGTCTTCTTCAACCTCACCTTTTTCCCCATGCACTTCCTGGGGGTGGGTGGGCACATGCGGCGCATTTACAACCCGCTGCACTACGAGTTCCTGGAGCCCTTGCAGGGCATCAACGTCTTCATCTCGGTGATGGCGCTGTGCCTGGGGGCATCGCAGCTTTTCTTCCTGGCCAACTTCCTTTGGTCGCTCTTTTTCGGCCGCCGCGCCAGCGAGAACCCCTGGCAAGCCAACACCCTGGAGTGGACGGCGCCGTCGCCACCGCCCCACGGCAACTTTCTCACCGCGCCGGTGGTGTACCGCGGGCCGTACGAGTATAGCTCGCCGGAGGTGGCGGAGGACTGGCTGCCGCAGACGCGGCGCGTGGAGGTGGCCTCGGCAGGAGGGCACGGTTGATGCCGGCGTCGCAGGTGCCGCCGCGGTGGCTGCACCGCTTTGCCGTGGTGACGGCCGCTGCGACCCTGGGGCTGATCGCGGCGGGTGCCTTGGTGACGAGCACTGGGTCAGGGCTGGCGGTGCCGGACTGGCCCCTGTCGTTTGGCCAGGTGTTTCCGCCCATGCAGGGCGGGGTGCTGTTTGAGCACGGCCACCGCCTGGTGGCGGCGTTTGTCGGGCTGCTTACGGTGGCCTTGGCCTTGGCCATGCAGCGCTGGGAGCCGCGCCCCTGGGTGCGCCGCCTGGCGTGGGGCGCGGTGCTGGCGGTGCTCGTGCAGGGATTGCTGGGCGGGCTGACGGTGTTGCTGCGCTTGCCCACCGCGGTTTCCGTGGCCCATGCCTGCCTGGCGCAGGCGTTTCTGTGTCTGGTGGTGAGCCTGGCGGTGTGCACGGCGCCGAGCTGGCAAGCTCCGCAGGCGAGATGGCAGGAAGCGGGAGGGCCGTCGCTGCGCCTGGTGGCGGTGCTGACCACGGTGCTGGTCTACGTGCAGCTGCTGCTTGGCGCCTTGGTGCGTCACCTGGGGGCGGGGCTGGCGATTCCCGACTTCCCGCTGGCTTTTGGGCGCCTGGTGCCGCCGCTGACCTCTCCTGGGGTGACCGTGCACTTCCTGCATCGGGTGGGGGCGCTGCTGGTGGCCAGCGGGGTGGTGTGGACGGTGGTGCGTATGCGGGAGACAGGGCGTGGCGAGCGGTGGCTGCAGCGGCCGGCGCTGGGCTTGCTCGCGCTGCTGCTTGCGCAGCTCGGGCTGGGGGCGCTGATCGTGTGGACGCGCCGGGCGGTGCTCCCTACGACTGCCCATGTGGTCACGGGGGCAGCGCTGCTGGCGACGAGCCTGGTGCTGACGCTGCGTCTCTATCGCCTGCGGCCGGCTAGGGCGGTCGCTTTACCTGAACGGGTGACGGCATGATGCCCATGGCCTCGCTGAGTACGGTGCGCGTTGCGGCCTGGCAACGCCTGAGCGATTACGTGGCTTTGACCAAGCCGCGCCTGCTGACGATGGTCCTGGCGGTTACCGCGGTGGGCTTCTACATGGGCACCGTGGGAGGGGCGGCGTGGGGCCGTATGGCCCACCTGCTGGTGGGCATTGCTCTGGCGGCGGGAGGCTCGCTGGCGCTCAACCAGTACCTGGAGCGAGAAACCGATGCCCTCATGCCGCGTACGCAGTCGCGGCCGCTGCCCGACGGTCGCCTGCAGCCGTTGCCGGCGCTGTGTTTTGGCTTGGCGCTGACCATGGCTGGCCTGGGCTACCTTGCTGTGGTGGTGGGGCCGCTGCCGGCGCTGGTCACGGCGCTGACCACGGCGACGTACCTTTGCTGGTATACGCCGCTGAAGCTCAAAACACCGCTGTGTAGCTTGGTGGGTGCCATTCCCGGAGCGCTGCCGCCGGTGGCGGGCTGGGTGGCAGCACGGGGCAGCCTTGGCCGCGGGGCTTTGGTGCTGTTTGCCATTCTTTTCCTGTGGCAACTGCCGCACGCGCTGGCGATTGCCTGGCTTTACCGCGACGAATTCGCGCGAGCCGGCGTGCGGCTGCTGCCGGTGGTGCATCCCGACGGCCACAGTACCGGCCGCCAGGTGGTCACCAATTGCTTGGCCTTGCTGGCCGTGGGCTCGCTGCCCACGCTCATGGGACTGTCGGGCCGGCTGTACTTCGTGGTGGCATTTCTTCTCGGGCTGATGTTTCTCGGCTGCGGCGTGCACCTGGCCTGGACCCGCACGACGGCGGCAGCACGGCGCCTGCTGTTTGCCTCGCTGCTCTACTTGCCGCTGGTGTATTTGGTGATGGCCTTGGACAAAGTCGGGCCCTAGCAGATGCCGGCAGAAGCCTCTCAGCGCCAGAACCGGCGGCTCGTTGTCGTATTGGTGGGCGTGATGCTCTTGCTTTTTGCCGCCGCGCTGGGCGTGATCCTCATGCGGTGAGCGTCGGCAAGGAGACGTTCCATGACTTACCTGCGCTTTGCCAGCACAGCACCTCCCGAGGTGCGACGGCGGCCCTTGCGGGTGCGCCCGCAAGGGCCGCCACCGCGGGTGCCCGAGCCGCCGGGAGGCGATGATTGGGGAGACCACCACGGCGACGAGGACGCCTTTCGCCCGCCTCTGAGCAATGCCTGCTTGGGGATGCTCGTTTTTCTCGGGGCCGAGACGATGTTTTTTGCCGGCCTTATTGGCACGTTCCTCGTCTTTCGCGTCGCCAGTGAGGCTTGGCCGCCGCCGGCGATGCCCCGCTTGCCGGTGGGCGTCACCGGCCTCAACACCCTGGTGCTGCTCGCCAGCGCCTATACCATGTGGCAGGCGCAGCAGGCGGCACGGCGTGGCCTGCTGCGTCGCCTGCTGCACGGCCTTGGGCTTACGGCCCTGCTGGGCGTCACCTTCTTGCTGGTGCAGGGCTACGAGTGGATGCGCCTGCTTGGCTTCGGCCTCACCCTGGCTTCAGGCGTCTACGGCGCCACGTTCTACACCCTGATTGGCTGCCACGCCCTGCACGTCTGCGGGGCCGTCCTGTGGTTGCTGGGCGTTACGCTGCGTGCCTGGCGAGGCCGTATGGCGCTCCCCAGCACCGGCCTGACACTATGCGGCATGTACTGGTATTACGTCGTCGGCCTGTGGCCGGTTCTCTATACGCTCGTGTACCTTGCCTAGACAGAAAGGAGAGCGCACCGTGAGCGAGACGGCGACCGCGCGCCTCGAGCCTTTTGAGTCCCCGCTCACCCCGGAGAGCTGGGGCAAGCTGGGCATGTGGATCTTCCTGGTCGGGGACGCCATGACTTTTGGCACCCTGCTGGCCGCCTACGGGGCGGTGCGTTTTGCCAGTGCCGACTGGCCGCACCCCGCCGACGTGCTGGGCATCAACATGACGGCTTTCATGACCTTCCTGCTCATTTGCAGCAGCGTCACCATGGTCAAGGGCCTCTCGGCGGCCCGGCACGACGATCTTGCCGGCTTTCGCCGGTTCATCGGCCTCACCATCCTGGGAGGGGCGATCTTTCTCGGGCTTCAGGCCTACGAGTGGACGCACCTCATCCACAGCGGCCTTACCCTGTCGGGCAATCCCTGGGGGGCGTCGCTCTTTGGTACCACGTTTTTCATCATCACCGGCTTTCACGGCATGCACGTTCTAGGCGGGGTAGGGTATCTCCTGTGCATTCTCGCCCTGGGCTGGAACGGGAAGTTCAACGGCCACAACTACCACCCTGTCGAGATTGCCGGGCTGTACTGGCACTTCGTTGACTTGGTGTGGATCATGGTCTTTACGTTCGTTTACCTCCTGTGAGGGTGTTTCCTATGGCGGAGCATCGCGAACCCAACTACATGGGCGTGTGGTTCTGGCTGCTGGTGCTAACCATCGCCGAGATCGTGGTGGCCATTTTGCCGCTTACTACCCTGGCCAAAGGCATCCTCCTGGTTGGGATGGCCCTGTCGAAGGCGTCGCTGGTGGCCCTGTACTTCATGCACTTGAAGTTCGAGCGCGTCACCCTGGGGGTGATTGCCCTGACGCCGCTGCTCATTTGCGCCTTTCTGGTCTTCATGCTGCTTCCCGACCTGGGGGCGGTGGAGCACCGCACCAGCGTGCAGGCGCCGCAGGTAGAACAGCACCGCTGAGGCGGCAGCCGCGGCATGCGCACGCTTACTGCTTTGCCCCTGCTCAACGCCGTGCTCAACAGCGCCAGTGCCGTGCTGCTGAGTGCCGGCTTTGTCGCCATCCGCCGGCAGCGGGTGGCCGTGCACCGGGGGTGTATGCTTGCCGCCTGCGCCACCTCGGTGCTTTTTCTTGCTTCCTATCTCACGTATCACGCCCAGGTGGGGTCAAAGCCCTTCCCGGGACAGGGGCCGGTGCGCTTGGTGTATTTTGCCATTCTCATTTCCCACACCGTGCTCGCGGCAGCCGTGGTGCCGCTGGCGGGCACTACGCTGGTGCGCGCCCTGCGCGCCCAGTGGTGGCGCCACCGGCGCCTGGCACGCTGGACGCTGCCCCTGTGGCTCTACGTCTCGGTAACCGGGGTGGTCATTTACCTCATGCTCTACCAACTCTACCCCGGCGCGTGAGGGAGCGGTGGCGTCGCAGGAAAGGGGGATGCGGCGCGCTCTGCGCCTGCTGAGCCGGGGGGTGCGCCTGCGCTGCCCGCGCTGCGGGGAGCGGACGCTCTTTCGCGGCTGGTTTGCCATGCACGAGCGCTGTAGCGCCTGCGGCTTGCGCTTTGCCCGTGAGCCCGGCTACTTCCTCGGGGCTATGTACATCAACTACGGCGTGGCGGTGCTCGTGGCCGTTGGCGCCACCCTGGCCCTGGCGCACTGGGCGGGTGTGCCTCCATTTTGTAGGTGGTCATGCGGCTGCCTGCACCGGCAGACCCCGACTGGCCCAAAAGGCATCCAGGGTGTTGTTCAAACGCGCCAGGCGTAAGGCCAGGACCTGCAAGAACCCCTGGCGCTTCCAGCGCATCCCGGCCCGCTTGAACCGCGCTTGAATGACGTGTTTACAGGCCCCTTCCACCGCTCCCGACCCCACGGCCAACCCCTGGTACCAGGGCGCCTTGTAACAGATGCGGTGCCGATTGTTCTCCACATACCCTATCAGTTGCCTCACCGCCTGGCGCGCCGCAGGCGGCCTGGGCCGCAGCCGTCTCAAAGCGCCAAGCACATCCCCTACGCGGTCCTGCACACAGGCCGCCAGCTTGGCCTCGACCCAGGCCTTGGCTGCCTCGGGCTGCTCAGGATACAGAAGGCGCGCCACGTCGTAGAAATGCTCGCTCAGATGGTAGTAGTCCAAGGTCTGGCGCACGCCCGGGAAGTGAGCCTCAGCCACGGTCCAGATCCAGGCCGCCCCGTCGCCCAGAATCTCGGCCACGGGGATCGCTTCCCAGCCCGCTTGGCGGATCGTCTGCTTGATCCGCTCTACCAGCTCCTCAGCCGAGCCCAGCACGCAGACGTAGCGCCGTGCCAGGACGGCACCCCGCACAGGGCGGGGCGAGTGCCGGGGCAGGCGGCGCACCACCACGGTGGCCACTTTGGCTTCTTGCCAGCGCCCGTCGATGTGCGCCATGACCCCGTCCATGGCAATCTCCAGACGCCCTCTGGAGGCGTCCTCTTGCCGCGCCACTGCCACGGCCTGCCTCTGTTGGGCTTCCTGGGTGGCCTGCCAGTGCCCAAGGTCTGTGGCACTGCGCTCGATGAGGCCCTGGGCGCCGTGCGAGCTCAGCTCAACGCCGGTAAAGCGGGCAAAGATCTCGTTACTGACGCGGTGGGGCAGCTCTGCCGCCAGGGGGGTGTAAAGTGCACGCACGTCATCGGTGAATTCCCCGCTACTTGGCAGCCCCAGCGGGGCATCATCGGGGCGCACCGTGGTGCCGCAGCCCATGCAGCGAAACGTACGCACTGGGACGTCCACCTGGCCAAAGAGGGTCGTCGGCTGCACGAGGCGGGTGTGGACAAAAGCCATCGTGGCGCCAGGACAGCAGGGCTCTGGGGCCTGGTTCTTGAGCCGCTGCGCCTCCAGGTCGATCTTGGCTTGCAGCAGGGCATGGGCCAGCTCGCGCATCCGCTCAAAGATGGCTAGTGAGGCCGCGGCGATGCCCTGAAGGTCTGGGGCGTGCAAGATCTTATCGATCACCTGCTTGCAGTGCTGCATGAGCTGGTCTACGATCTGGGCGTGGTCCATGGCGTGCCTCCTGTTGAAGACAACAATGAGCCTGTTTCCAACAGGATACGTCATGGACCGCCTCCCTACAATTTGGAGGCACACCCCGCACTGGGCCGCCGCCTCGCTGGCCGTGCAGCTCGCCTTGGGGGCAGGGGTGACCCTGGGGTTACCGCTGCTGTTCTTCCGCCACGCGCGCGGCCTGTGGCTGGGGCTCGACTACCTCTGCGATCCTGACGAGGAAGCTTTTTATGAGTAGCCGCTTTTCTGCCCCGGCAGGCACCGCGGTCGCCGCCACGCAGGCCACCACGCCGGTGGTTGCCGTCGACGACGTGCAGCTGTACTACGGTACGCGCCAGGCTCTGGCCGGCGTTACCCTCAGCGTGGCGCCGGGAGAGATCTTCGCGCTTCTGGGTCCCAACGGCGGTGGCAAGACGACGCTGTTTCGCATTCTCGCCACGCTGCTGCCGCCTACCGCCGGACGGGTGCAGCTCCTGGGCTACGAGATCCCTCAGCAGGCACAGGCGGTACGAGCGCAGCTCGGGGTCGTCTTCCAGCACCCCAGTGTTGACGTGCGCCTTACCGTGTACGAGAACCTGTGGCACCACGGTCACCTCTACGGCTTGCGCGGGCAGGCCCTGCGCCGGCGCATCGAGCAGGTGGTGCAGCGCCTGGGGCTGGCCGAGCGCCTGCACGAGCTGGTGGCGACGCTGTCGGGGGGCCTGCAGCGGCGCGTGGAGCTGGCCAAGGCCCTCCTGCATCGGCCCCGCCTTTTGCTTCTGGACGAGCCCAGCAGCGGGCTTGATCCCGGGGCGCGCCGAGAGTTTGCCACTTACCTGGCGCACCTGCGCGACACGGAAGGGGTGAGCGTGCTACTCACCACCCACATCCTGGAGGAAGCGGAGCGCTGCGACCGGGTGGGCATCCTGCACCGGGGACGCCTGGTCGCCGTGGGCCCCCCGGAGGCGCTCAAAGCGCAGGTGGGCGGCGACGTGGTGGTCATCGCTACCCCCGACCCGCAGGGCCTCGGGGCGCGCATCCGCAGCCGCTTTGGTTACGAGCCGCGGCTCATCGGCGACAGCCTGCGCCTGGAAATTCCCAACGGCCACGTCTTTGTGCGTGACGTGGTGGAGGCCTTTGCCGACGCCATCCACGCCGTGACGTACGGCAAGCCCACCCTGGAAGACGTGTTCATTCACCTCACCGGGCAGCGGCTGGACAACGGCGCGGCCCCGCCGGAGTCGGCCTGATGCCACCGCTCTCCCTTGCCGTCTTCACTCTGTGGTGGCGCGAGGTAACGCGCTTTCGCCGCCAGCGCAGCCGTGTCGTGGGCTCGCTGCTCCAGCCCTTGGTCTTCTGGCTGCTGCTGGGAGGGGGCTTCAGCGCCTCCTTTCGCCCGCCGGGAATGCCGCCGGGGACCGGCTACCTCGAGTACTTCTACCCCGGGGTCGTCGTCCTGGTGATGCTGTTTACCGCCGTCTTTGCCACCATTTCGGTCATCGAGGACCGCCGCGAGGGCTTTTTGCAAGGCGTGCTGGTAGCCCCCGTGCCCCGCACCGGCATCGTCCTGGGACAGGCGCTAGGGGGGACAACGCTGGCCCTGGGGCAGGGCCTGCTCTTTCTCTTGCTGGCGCCGCTGGTGGGCATTGCCATCACGCCCGCGGCTCTGCTCGCCGTGGTGGCCGTGCTCGCCTGCCTGGCCTTTGCCCTGACCAACTTGGGCCTGCTTCTGGCCTGGCGTATGGAGTCGACCCAGGGCTTCCATGCCCTCATGAACCTGCTGCTCATCCCCATGTGGCTGCTGTCGGGTGCCGTCTTCCCCTTGCGCGGGGTGCCGGCCTGGCTGGTGTGGACGATGTACCTCAACCCGCTCACCTACGGCATGGCGGTGCTGCGGCGCTGCCTCTCCCCAAACAGTGCGGCAGCGGTGGGTCTGCCCCTGGGATTGGCGCTGGCGATCACCCTGAGCTTTGCCGCGGTGACCCTTCTCGGGGCGACCTGGACGGCCACCCGCCGCACCTTGTGAGCGTTTGCGCCGATGCGCAGTGCCCCTTGGCCCCTCGTCCTGCTGGGACTGCTCGTGGGGGTCGCCCGCGGGCTTGCAGTGGCCGCTACGGTACCAGAGCTTTTGGAAACCTACGAGTGTACGCGCTGCCATCGCCTCACCTCGCCGCACCGCCTCGTCGGCCCCAGCCTGTGGCGACTGGGGGAGCGGGCCGATGCCGCCACCATTCGCGCCGCGATCCTGGAGCCGGACGCGGTTGTGGCACCGGGCTACCCGCCCGGGGTGATGCGTGCCTGCTTGCAGGCCAACGGCTTTTACCGCGACATTCAGCGCCAGCCGGCGCTTCTCGAGCGCATCGTCGCCTTTCTCGCCGGCGCCTCCCCAGCGCCGCTGCCGTTGGCTTCCCCGCAGCCAGCAGCCATGCATCCGGTGCCCGCCGGCGAGGTGCGGACCGCCACCGGCCAGGCGGTGGTGGTACCGGCATTTGCCATCGACGCCACCCCGGTGACGCACGCCGCCTTTGAGCGATTTATCGCCGCCGGAGGCTACCGCAGCAAAGCCTACTGGCACCCGGTGGGGTGGAAGGTGGTGGTGCGGCGTCGCCGGCGCACCCACCCCCATGCCTGGGACCCACAGGCTGCACCGGCACAGCCGGTGACCGGGGTGACGTGGTACGAAGCCGACGCCTATTGCCGCTGGCGGGGTGCCGCCCTCCCCAGCACGCTGCAGTGGCAGCGTGCCTGCCTGGCCGTGCGCGACTGGTTCGGTGCTGCTGGCAAGGCCGGCGACCACTGGGAGTGGACGGCCGAGGCGCGGTGGCAAGGAGGCGCGAGCGCCACCAGCCTGGCGCAGCGCTGCGCAGCGACAGTGCCGGCTTACCCGGCGGTCGAGCACGCCCAGGTCGGCTTCCGCTGCGCCGTGCCACTGCCCGCTGCACCGCGCTGAGGGCGGCAAGGGCTTTTGTCCTTGACCGCAAGGCCAGCACTGCTTACAATAAGCGCGATTTCCCCACGTGTGTGGTCCCCGAAGGCTGCCCCGCGCAGCGGGGTGCGATGACCCTGATGAGAAGGAGACATAACCGTGCGTACGGTGGTGCTCGTGCTCTGCCTGGGCCTGCTTGCCTTGCCGGTGCAGGCAGACGAATTTACCGAGGCGGTGGCCAAGCTGGGCCTCTCTAAAGAAGAGCTGGTAGAAATCGGCAAGCTCGTGTATCACGCCGAAGGCAAGAACACCTGCCTCTACTGCCACGGCGAGGGCGGCCACGGCGGCAACCAGGCCGGCGCTGCCGACCTGCGGCACCCCAAAACCTGGCGCGCCTACCAGGCTCTGGGGGGCGACGAGGCCTTCAAAGCAAACAAAGAAGAGTTTCTCTCCAAAATGGAGACGGCCTTACACTACCTCATCCGCTACGGTGCCGTGGTCTTCAACACCCGCTGGGAAAAGCGCCTGAAGGACATGGGCATCCATTACGACTGGTCGAAAGTGACGGTACCGGACAAAGCCGACAAGTACAACAACATGATGAAAGGCATCACCACCGGTCCCATGAAGAAGCAGCTCGATGAAGTAGAGAAGCTGCTGGAGAAGAAAGGCAAGAAAGTCAAAGACGTGCGCGACATCGCCACAGTGGCGGCGCTGGAGTACGTAAAGACGCTGGATGACGGCAGCGACAAGGGCGGCGTGTTCAAGAGCGATCCCTAGGATGCATTCGTGCAGCCTTGCGGCAGGTGAAGGAGAAGGGGATGGTGAAGACGATTTACGTGCCGGTGGACAACTCGGACTACTCGCGGCGGGCCATGGAGCTGGCCGTGGCCCTGGCAAAGGCCTGGAACGCCACCGTGGTCGGCAGCCACGTCTACGCGGCAAGGCTGCACGATTACCGCTTCAAGCAGATGGAGTACACCCTGCCTGAGGAGTACCAGGACGAGGCCGAGCTGGAGCGCCAGCGCAAGATCCACGACTCGCTCATCACCCTGGGCCTGCAGCTCATCTCCGACTCCTACCTCGACGTGCTCAAGGCGCGCTGCCAGGAAGCGGGCGTGCCGTTTGTGGGCAAGACGTTTGACGGCAAGCACTACAAGGTGCTGGTGGACGACATCACCCAGAGCCGCTACGACCTGGTGGTCATGGGTGCCTTGGGGTTGGGGGCGGTGAAGGACAGCCAGCTGGGCAGCGTGTGCGAGCGTGTGGTGCGCCGCGTGCAGACCGACGTGCTGGTGGTCAAGCACCTCGACACCCCGGTGACGGCCGGCGACAAGATCGTGGTGGGAATCGACGGCAGTCCGCAGTCGTTTGCCGGCCTGAAAACAGCTCTAGCGCTGGCCAAGGCCTTTGACAAGACGGTGGAGGCGGTGGCCGTCTATGATCCCTTCCTGCACTACGTGGCCTTCAACGGCATCGTAGAGGTGCTCTCGGAGCAGGCGGCAAAAGTCTTTCGCTTCAAGGAGCAGGAGCAGCTCCACGAGGAGATCATCGACACCGGCCTGGCCAAGATCTACCAGTCGCACCTGGAAGTGGCGCGCGAGGTGGCGCGCCAGGAAGGCATGGACCTTGCCCTTACCCTGCTGCCGGGCAAGGCGTTTGAAAAGATCCTGCAGCACGTGCGCAAAGCGCGTCCCTGGCTGCTGGTGCTGGGCCGCATCGGCCTGCACAGCCAGAGCGGCGATACCGAGCTGGGCAGTAATGCCGAGAACCTGCTGCGCCTGGCGCCGTGCCACGTGCTGCTCTCTAGCGGCGTCTACTACCCGCCTCTGGAGTTGCGCGCCGCGCAGAGCGTCAACTGGACCAAAGAAGCCGAGGCCAAACTGGCGCGCGTGCCGGCGGCGGTGAAAGGCATCGCCCGCATGGCGGTGCTGCGCTACGCCATGGAGCAGGGCCACTCGGTAGTGACTTCGGACGTGGTCACCCAAGCCATGGAGGCCTTTATGCCCATGTCCACGGCGCGCCTCATGGGCAAGGCGGCACGCCTGATGGCCCTGGAAAAGCTGCAGCAAGACCCCGAAGTGACGGCCATCTGCCAGGGGTGCGGCTATGCTGCCAAGACGCCCAACCCGGTGCAGTGCCCGGTGTGCCAGGCGCCGGCCGAGCGCTTCCAGCGCATCGACCGCCAGGTGGTGGAGGCGATGGCACGGGCCGAAGGGCTGGCGGTGGAGGAAGCGGCGTTTGACGGCAAGAAGCTCAAGTGGTCGATGGAAGCGCGCCGCGCCCTGAAGCAGGTGCCCGACGCCTACCTGCGGCGGCGGGCCAAGGCGCGTATCGAGAAGGTGGCGCGCATGCGCAAGCTGGCGGTGATTACCCGCGAGCTGGCCCTGCCACTGATCGAGGAAACCGTTGGCACCGACCGCCTGGACGCCACGCGCAGCGCGCTGGCCGACGACCTGGAAGGGCCACCGCCGGTGCGGAGCAACGGCGGGCCGGAGAGCGGACCGCTGCGGCGCTCGCAACCCGATGCCCCCGTGCGTCCGCATCTCAACTGGACCGACCCCCAGACGGGAGCCCTGAACGAGGTGGGCGCCGTGCCGCCGGTGCAGCTTGAGGGAGAGTCGTGAGCAAACGCTACCGCGACCTTGCCGGCGACGGCGGCTCGCACGTCGCGGCGCAGGTAGCCGAGCAGCAGGCACGGCTGCGCGCGCGCCTGGCGACGGTGCGCGCTACCGTGGCGGTGATGAGCGGCAAAGGCGGGGTGGGCAAAAGCGCCCTCACCGCCAACCTGGCGGCTTTTTTTGCCCTGCGCGGCTGGCAAGTGGGGGTGGTGGATGCAGACCTGCACGGCCCCTCGCTGGCCAACATGCTGGGGGTGCGCGGGCAGCGGCCGAGCCTGACTGCGGACGGCGTGCTGCCGGCCACCGGTCCCCTGGGTCTGCGCGTCATCTCCATGGACCTCTTCCTGGCCGAGGACAAAACGCCGCTGCTGTGGGATGGCCCGCCGCAGGAGGCCTTTGTCTGGCGCGGCACGCTGGAGATGCACGCCTTGCGGGAATTCCTCGCCGATGTGGCATGGGGGAGACCTGGACCTGCTGCTCGTCGACTTGCCGCCAGGCACCGAGCGCTTTGCCACCCTGTGCGAGCTGGTGCCCGACTTGCACGGGGTGGTGATGGTCACCATCCCGGCGGCGGTGTCGCACCTGGTGGTGCGCAAGGCCCTGACCCTGGCCCAGGAGGTGCTGCGGGTGCCGCTGATCGGGCTGGTGGAGAACATGACCGCTTACGTCTGCCCCGAGTGCAACACCCCCCGGCCCGCTGTTTCCCCCGCTGCCAGAAGCCGAGCTGGGGGTGCCGGTGCTCGGCCGCGTGCCTTTTGACCCGCGCCTGGCCGCGGCCGCCGACCGCGGGGAGCCGTTCTTGCTGGCGCACGGCGATACGCCGACCGCGCGGGCGCTGGTGGCGATCGGCGAGCGCGTGCAGGCCTTCCTCGAGACCCACAGGAGAGGCGCATGAAGTTCGTCTGTACCGAGTGTGACGAGCAGATGCGGTTTGCCGAAAGCGGCGGCATAGACGCCGACGGCTCGCTGGCGGTGACTTTTCGCTGCCCGAGCTGCGACTGGGGGGTGACGCTGCTCACCAACCCGCAGGAAACGCAGCTGGTGCGCGCGCTGGGGGTGAAAATCGGCGGCCGTGCCGTGCCGCCCCGGCCCATGGAGATGCTGCAGAGTCACTTGCTTGGCGCCGCGGCGCCGGCCGAAGCGCCCGCGCCGGGCGGTGGCGGCTGCCCCTTTGCCGCGCTTGTCGAGCAAGCCTCGGCCGCGGCCGAACTCCGCTGGTCGGCGGAAGCCACCGCGCGACTCGAGCGCCTCCCTAGCTTCGTGCGCCCCATGGTGCGTCAAGGCATCGAGGCCTTTGCCCGCGAGCGCGGCTATGGCGAAGTGACGCCGCAAGTCATGGACGAGGCGCGGGCGCATCTGGGCCTGTAGCCTCCCAGAGGCGAGGCCCCGCCAGGACGTGCCGCTGCCAGTGCTGCCAGCTCAGGAGATCCTCCCCTGACCACTTGCACTGTCAAAACGTCGCGGCGCGCTCGAAAAAGGCGATGTCGACGCGCGCCACGCCTTCTTGCTGCGCCTGCTGCGCCACTTTCTGCACCACCATCTGGCGCACAAAGGGAATCGGAATGCGGCCCACGCGGCGCACCACTTCCTCGGTGCACGGCACGGTGGTGCCGGGCAAGTAAGGCCCCCTCGGCGGCGGTGGCCGCAGGGGCGTGCTCGCAGGTCTCGGGCACCAGCTGCTGCAGGCGCATCGAAACGTAGTCGGTCACCCACTGCTGAATCTGTTCTGCCGCCTTGGTGGTGTCGAGGCGGTGCTGGTCGATTTTAACGGTCAGCTGCTCTAGCAGGGTCTCCAGGCGGGGTCAGGCGCCCTTCCAGGGCCTCGAGGCGTTGCTGGAGCCGGGTCTCCGCAACAGGGTCCATAGGGCTCTCCTTTTGTCGCATTAGGAACGGGAAAAACCAGCGCGGGCGAAACCGGCGTGCCCCACTTCTGGCGCACTTCGGCCAGCAGTTCAGGGGTGATGCGCGTCTGGCCGGCCGCCCGCGCGTATGCTTCCACCCGCTTTGGCCACCATGCCGCGAGCAAAAGAGGGAATGGCCTGAAGGCGCGCCTGGGCCGCCTCGTCCCATTGCAGCTCGTAGCGCACCTCGAGGCCAAAGGTCTGCTCGGGCGGCAGCTCGATGAGCTGGCCGTGGTACTGCCCGGGCTGATAGGCGCAGGCAGGGTCCTCGGCCAGGTAGTCGCCGTAGGGTAGCGTAGGCGCGGCAGCGGCAGCCGCCGCAGATCTGGCGGAACTCACACACCCCGCAGCGGCCGCCAAGCTGCGGATCGCGCAGCGCGGTGAAGACCTGTGCCTGCTGCCACAGCTCGGCAAAGGACGTGGTGCGCAGGTTGCCGGCGGTGACCGGCATGTAAGGGCAGGGGGGGTGGTGACGTCGCCTTCGGGGGGTAATGCGGCAGTAGTACTTGCCCGCCGGGCAAGAGCCGTGGGCGTAGTTCTTGAGCAGTGGCCGAGGCGGGGGTCGAGCTGCCAGAGGATGCGGCGGAAGTGGGGCGCGCACCTTGGCGCGAATGAGCAGGCCGTCGGCGCGGCCCACCGGCGTGCTCCCAGGGGGTCTTCGGGCCCGGCAGGCGACTGCCCCTCCCCACCCCCCTGCACGCGTGCCAGGTAGGTGAGGAGCTGCTCGTACTGGGCGGCGGTGATGTCGGTGAGGCGGCGGCCACGGCCGGTGCGCACCAGGAAGAAGAAGTTGAGCACTTTGGGCCCCCAGCTGCTGGGCCAAGTCGATCATGGCCGGAATTTCGTCCACGTTCCAGTCGGTCACCGCCATGTGCAGCGAAAAGTCCAGGCCCTCGTCGCGCAGCACCCCTGGCCGCCCGCACCGCCCCCGCCCCAGGCCCCGGGCAAATGGCGAAAGGCGTCGTGCTTTTCGGGATCCGTGGAGTCGAGGCTGAGCGAGACGCCGGCCACGCCCGTGCTCGCGCAGCCGCTTGGCCTGGGCTTCGCGCAGCAAGACGCCGTTGGTGCCCAGCACCACGGTGAACGACTTGGCGGCCGCATAGGCCGCCAGCTCGTAAATGTCCCGGCGCAGCAAGGGCTCCCCCGCCCGTCAGGATGAGAAACACGCTCGGGTTGACGCGGGCAATGTCGTCCATGATGCGGAAGCACTCGGCGGTGGAGAGCTCCTGCGCCGGGTCGGCGCCAGCAAAGGCAACTCAGGTAGCAGTGGGCGCAGAGCTGGTTGCAGCGCTGCGTCAGGTTCCAGGAAATCGAGTAGGACACGGTACGTCATCGGGCTCCCTCTACGGCGCGCGGGCCCTGTCAGCCGGGCCAGGCGTGTGGTACATTGTACCGGATCTTGCGGCCCCCGTGCTCGCCTCGTCTGCTGCGGAGCGTGGTCCATGCCGTCGTAACCGCTTCTGTCGCCCAGACGACCTGGCCCTTCTCGTGCAGGCCTACAACGCTTGCTACCCACGTGCACGTGCCGCACACCCCCGGCGCTGACCCCCGGAGCGGCTGCAGGAATGGCTCGTCCTGTACGACCTGCGCCCCGGCAACTGCATGGTGGCGCTGGAAAACCGCGAGCCGGTGGGGGTGCTGCTGAGCAGCAAGCGCTCGTACGGCGCCTGGCTGCCGGCCCTGGGCTGCCGCCCGGACTTCCAGCGCCGGGGCATTGCCCGGCAGCTGCTCGAAGCGGTGCTCAGCAAGGCCGCCCATCCAGAAGGTCCCGGAAGTGACGGCCGACGTCCCCGGAAGGCAGCCTGCCGGCGCGCCGCTTCTTCGAAGCCATGGGCCTTTACCGTTTCCGGCAGCGGCGTGAGCTATCAGGGGCACCCTGCCGGCGGCCGACAGCGCGGCGGTGGGTGCCGATGGCGGCGGCCGAGCTCCTGGCCTTTCTATCCCCACTGGCACCCGGCGCCGCTGAGCTGGGAGCGCCACCTGGCCACCTTGACCGCTTACGGAGAGGTCTTGCAAGGGCTATGCTTACTGCGAGGCGGGCGCCGTGCGGGGCTACCTGCTGCACCGGGGAGCCACGGTGCTCGACTTGGCCCTTGACCCGCAGCGCGACGCCGTGCCGGCAGCCCGCGCCTTGCTGGCGCGCTTGCGGCAGGCCGGCTATGCCACGGCGGCGCTGGTCAAAGTGGCGCCCGCGGAGCCGGTGGCGCGCGCCCCTGCCGGCCCTGGGGTTCGTGCCCACCGCGGCGTACTTGCTCATGCGCCGGCCGCTGGCAGGAGAGGCCTGATGACGCCGGCACAGCGCGTGGGCAGGACTGCCAACCTGGTGATTTTCCTGGGCATCCTGTATTCGGCGCTCAACCTGGCCGCCCTCCTTGGCAGTGCGGCGCTGGCGCGCCGCGGCTACGGATTGCCCGGGCTGGGGGTGGCCTTGCTGCTGCTCGTCCTTGGCTACGGCATCCGCTTTGGCAAGCCGGCCTGCCTTTACGCCGCCGGCGGGCTCTTTGCTACCCTCGCCGGGGTCTTTGGCCTTCTGGGGCTGCTGCGCGCCTCGGTTTCCCTGCTGCTGCGCGCCGGCTTTAGCCTCTGGGCCCTGAGCGCCGTCGCCCGCGCCCTGCCGGCCATGCGCGCCCTGGTGGCCAGCGGCGAGCGGCCGGTGCAGACGAGTCGCTACGGCGAGTTTTTCCTGCGCCGCTGGCGAAGCCGCTAGGAAGCCGCCGGCGTCCTCCCCAGACCCACCGCCGGGGCCGCCAGGTTGGGGCTGCCGTCGCCCTGGTAGACGTACTCGAAGGTAAGGCAGCCGGCCTCTTTCCCCTTGCAGTAGTAGCTAAGGATGCGCAGCTTGGCGTACTTGCCGTCTTGGGTGCGCACGAGGTACACCACCGGCTTGGGCGTCAGGGTGTGGGAGAGGTAGTCGTAGTGGTACCACTTATAAAAAGCCGGGTTGTAAGACGAGAGGCGATTTTTGCCGCGCACGTCGCGGACGAAGCGGGCGTCGGGCGGCACGCGGGTCACGGCAGCAAAGTCGACCCCCTCGAGCACCGCCACCGCCGCCTGCCCGGCCGGATTGGTATCGCCGCCGTTGGTGCGGATGGCGTGGCGCTGGAAGGCCAGGTCCCACTCGTCGCGCTTGGGATCCTGCACCGGCACCACGGCGCCGCGCGAAAAGTCAAAGTACATCCAGATCTCTTTGGAGCGCGCGTCCACCGTGTACACCACCGGACCCACCAGGCGCGCCCCAACTTCTTGTGGTCGGGACGGCGAGGGGCTGAACGTGGGCACGCCGCCTTGCGCGTCTTGGGCGCCCTCGCGCGTGCAGCCCAGCAGCAGTACGGCCAGCAAGAGCGCCAGTTGCCAAAGGCGGTACCGTGGCATGGCCGTCTCTAGCGCAGCTCTCTGGTCAGCGCGCGGGCCAGGCGTCGGCGCTGCACGCGCTGCCGCAGGGGGCAAAAGACCAGGAAGTACAGCCCAAAGCCGATGGCCACGTTAAGCAAGGCGAGCAGCAAAAGGGAAGGGTGGTAGCCGTGGCGCACCAGGTGGCGGTAGCCCAGCCAGTCGACCAGCCCCAGAAAGCCCACGTGCACCAGCAGGCCCAGGAGCAGGTAGCCGTCGATGAAGCGCATGCTCAGGCGTCTCCTTTTCCCTCACGCGCCGTCCAGCACGGCCGGCTCAGGCCGGCCCACAGAAGGCAGGCGGCGTTAAAGGCAGCGATAAGCAAGCCGGCGGTGTGCAGCGGCGTTTTGAGGAAAAGCCCGCCGCGCAGCAGCGCCACCACCCGCGCCAGCACCAGCAGCCCGAGCAGCAAGGTGAAGTTGATGTAAAGCGTGGTGCGGCGGGCCCGCGGCGGCCACACCAGCGACAAGGCCAGGGCAAAGCGGCTGTAGATGAGCAGCGGGAACAGCACGGTAATCACCGCCCCAATCAAGAAGAACAGCTGCGGGTTGGCCATGCCCCGCGCCGCCGCCTGCATGCTCATCAGGTACTGGGCGCCAAAGAGGTAAAATATCCCGTAGAGAAAGTAAACCACGGCGGCCACGGCATGGCGCCGGCGCTGCCGCGCCTCTGCGTCCAGCGGCACTGCCTCGCGTACGGCTTCGCGTGCCACGGCCTTTCCTCCCTGCAAGGGTGCTGCACAAGCATACCAGCCTCGTCGGCGCCGGTGCAAGGCGTGCCGCCGGGCAGATGCAAGGCGCCGCGCCAGCCGGTATACTGAAGTATCACAGCATCGCAAGCACGTCGCGGAGGCACCCATGACCCCCTTGCGGGCCTCGTTTTACACCCTGGGCTGCCGCCTCAACCAGGCGGAGACGGCCACCTTGAGCGCCACCTTTGCCGCCCGGGGGTACCAGATCGTCGACTTTGGTGACGACACCGACGTGTGCGTCATCAACACCTGTGCCGTCACCGAGAGCGCTGCGGCCCAGTGCCGCCAGGTGGTGCGCGCGGTGCTGCGCCGCTCACCGCAAGCCTACGTGGTGGTCACCGGCTGCTACGCGCAAGCCGACGCCGAGGCGCTGCGGCGCATCCCGGGCGTCGACCTCATCGTCGGCAACGCCGACAAGCTGCGCCTGCTCGAGCTCTTCGACGTGCCCCGCAAGGAGGAAACGCCGCGCGTGGTGCGGCGCAAGCCCGTCGAGCGCGGCGACTTCACCCTCGACGCCGTGGGACGCTACAGCGAGACGCGGGCCAACTTGAAGATCCAGGACGGCTGTAACTTTGCCTGCGCCTTCTGCATCATCCCCTTTACCCGCGGCGGGCCGCGCAGCCGCCGCCTCGACGACCTGGTGCGCGAGGCCGAGGCGCTGGTGGCCCGCGGCCACCGCGAAATCGTCCTCACCGGGGTCAACATCGGCACCTACTGCAGCGACGGCCACGACCTCCTCGCCGTGGTGCAGGCCCTGGAGGCGATTGCCGGCCTGGAGCGCCTGCGCATCAGCTCTATCGAGCCCACCACCCTTCCCGAAGGGCTGGTGGAGTGGATGGCCACCTCGCGCAAGCTCTGTCCGCACCTGCACATCCCGCTGCAGAGTGGCGACGACGAGGTGCTGCGCCGCATGCGGCGGCGCTATACGCGTGCCGACTTTGCCGCCCTCGTCGAGCGCATCGCCGCCTGCGTGCCCGACGTCTGCCTGGGCACCGACGCCATGGTGGGCTTTCCCGGCGAGGACGAGCGCGCGTTTGCCAACACCCGCGCCTTGCTGGCCGACTTGCCCCTGGCGTACATCCACGTCTTTCCGTACTCCGAGCGGCCGCACACGGCGGCGCAGCACTATCCCGACAAGGTGCCGCCGCCGGTGGTGCAGGCGCGCAGCCGCCTCCTGCGCGAGCTCAGCGCCCGCAAGAAGGCTGCTTTTTACCGCCGCTTCGTGGGCCGCACCCTGCGCGTGCTCTTCGAGCGCTGCGAAGACGGCCTCTACACCGGCTTCAGCGACAACTACGTCAAGGTAGGGGTAGAAAGCGCGCAGGCGCTGGCCAACGCCCTGCTGCCGGTCAGGGTGGAAGCCGTCGAGCACGGCCTGGCCCGCGGCACCCTGCTCGACCATGACCCCTGAGCAGCTGGCGGCGACGTTGGCGGCGCACTTCCGCCAGCACCGGCTGCTGGCGCCGCAGGACGTCTACAAGCTGCTCTACCAGGCGGTTTTTGGCCCCGAGCATGCCCTCATCGACCTGGCAAGCGCCCGCATGCGCTTTTACCAGGAGCTCATCGAGCTTCCCACCACCCCCTCGTCTCTGCCGCTGCTCGAGCCGGTGTCGCCGCTGCTGTGCCGCGTCAACCTGCAGCCTTTTGTGCAGCACGGCGGCGACGTGCGGGCCCTGTGGCGGGCCTGGCGGCAGACGGGGCAGCAGTTTCGCCCCGGCACCCTTGCCGACTTGCAGCGCTACTGGGCGTGGTTTCGCGCCTCCCCCTGGGCGCGCCGCTACTTGCCTGAGCAGCTCGCGCAGTTCTGGCTGCAGCAGGCCACGGCCGGCTTTCCTCCCGTGTCGCACAGTGCGGGTTACCGGGCGGCCAGCGCCCCGCACTACCGCGTGGTGCTGCGGGCCTTGCTGGCCGGCGTCCTTCCTGCGCCGTCGCCGATGCCGTAAAGCCGCGCCGCCGTTTCGCCTGCCACCGCCGCCCGCTCTGCCGCCGGCAGCGCAGCCAGGGTGGCCTGGGGCTGCGGGTCGCCCATGTCGAAGGGGTAGTCAGTGCCCAGGACGAGCCGGCTGGCGCCCACGGTGAGCAGCAGGTAGTGCAGCGCCTGCGGGCGGTGGCACAGGGTGTCGAAGTAGAGCCGCTGCAGGTACGCGCTGGGCGGCTGCGGCAGCGCCTGGCACTCCGGCCGCACGGCGTGGCCGCGGTCCCAGCGCCCCACGAGGTAAGGGGCCTGGCCGCCGCCGTGGGCAAAGATGAGCTTGAGCCCCGGAAAGGCGTCGAGCACCCCGCCAAAAATCAGGCTGGCAATGCAAATGGTGGTATCGAGCGGGTTGCCGATGAGGTTGCCCAGGTAGTAGCGCTGCAGGCGCTCCTGGCCGGCCACGGCGTGCGGGTGCACGAAGACGGGCACCGCCAGGCGCTGCACGGTCTCGAAAAACGGCGCAAAGCGCGGCTCGTCGAGGTTGAGGCCGTTGACGTTGGTGCCGATCTCCACCCCGTGCAGGCCCAGCTCGGTGATGGCGTACTCGAGCTCGGCGGCAGCGCGCTCGGGGTCCTGCAGGGGGACGGTGGCCATGCCGCGGAAGCGGTCGGGGCGCGCTGTGGTGATCTCGGCCAGAGCGGCGTTGAAGCGCCGGGCATACTCCTGCGCGGTGTGGGAAGGCAAGGCATAAAACAGCAAAAACGGCGGCGGGCTGAGCACCTGCACCTCGACGCCGGCGGCGTCCATGTCGCGCAGCCGCCGCTCCAGGTTCCAGAGCTGCTCGGGATCGCAGTTGCGGTTGGGCTGGCCGTTGACCACCGGGCACGGCGCGCCCTGGGCGTCGCGTCCCAGGCGCAGGCCGTAAGTGCGGCCGTCGGGGGCCACGGCTTCCATGGGCAGGCAACGCGGGGGCACGAGGTGGCAGTGGACGTCGATGACCGCCATGACCCGCTCCTTTCTTTTGGGGTTGACAGGGGGCGAGCGGCTGCGCTACCCTGGTGGCCAGCACAGTATACATGAAAGTCAGGTCGTGCCCCAGCCCTGCGCTGGGGCCAGGGAAGATGGTGCAAAGCCATCGCTGCCCCGCAACTGTAAGCGGAACGAAATCTGCACAGGCCACTGAGGCCGGCCGGCCTTGGGAAGGCGCAGAGAGTAGGCCACAGCCGCGAGCCAGGAGACCTGCCTGACTTTCTTGCTGCTGCACCTTTCGAGGGGAAGGCGTCAGTAGCCCCAGTGCCTGATCCCCCACCCGGTGCGGTGGGGTTTTTCGTGCCTGCCGTGCACTGACGACCTCCTCCCGTGCTGCCTGCCCCTGCAGGGAGGATGTGTCGTGCGGATCCTTGCCGCTTGCGCCTTGGCCGCTGGCTTGGCCCTCACCGCCGGCCTGGCCGCTGCCCAGCCTCCCGTCGCCCTGCCGCCGGTGGAAGTGCGCGCCCCGCGCCTGGAAGCGGCGCAGCTGGCGCGCCAGACGTCGGTTTTTGCCACCGTCATCGACACCGAAGACGCCACGGCCAGGGTGGAGAGCGTGGCCGACTTGCTCGCCGAGAGCGTTGGCGTGCAGGTGCGCCGCTTTGGCGGCCTGGGCGCCTTTTCCACGGTGTCGATTCGCGGCTCTACGCCCAGCCAGGTGGAGGTCTACCTCGACGGCGTGCTGCTCAACCGCGCCCACGCCGGGCTGGTGGACCTTGGCGACTTGCCCCTTGACAACCTGGCGCGTATCGAGGTGTACCGCGGCTTCACCCCCCTGCACCTGGGGGCCGGCAGCATCGGCGGCGCCATTCACTTGGTGACGCGGCCGGTGGCCGGCCAGGCGGTGACCGGCCTCAGCGGCTCCTACGGCTCCTTTGCCACCCGCCGCTTTACCCTCTACCGCTCGCAGTCCCTGGCGCGCCTGGGCTACTTGCTGCTTTTTAACTACACGGAGAGCGCCAACGACTTCGAGTTTCGCAGCGACAACGGCACGCCCTTTAATCCAGACGACGACTTCGTCACGCCGCGCATCAACAACGACTTTCGCGCCTTTACCGTGCACGCCAAGGGCGAGGCGGTGCTGGCCGGCTGGCTGCTCACCCTGGCCAACGACTTTTTCACCAAAGACCAGGGGGTGCCGGGGCAGGCCAGCATCCAGTCCGAGACCGCCCGCCTCGACCTCTGGCGCGACGTGGTCACCCTGCGGCTGGAAAAGGCGGGCGTGCCCTGGCCCCTGGCCGACCTGGCGCTGCAGGTGGCGCTGCTGTGGCAGCGCGAGGATTTTCGCGACCCCGAGGGCACCATCGGCGTCGGCGTGCAAGACGACGTCAACACCACCTATGCCGTGAGCGCCAGCGGGCAGCTCACCCTGCGCCTGGCTCCCTGGTCGCGGGTGGGGGTGTTGCTGGAGGGGCGCTACGAGACCTTTCGCACCGTCGACCGCCTGCCGCGGCAGCGCGGCGAGCCGGCGCGCGAGGGGCCGCTGCAGCAGCGGGTGCAGCTCCTTGCCGCGCTGCAAAACGAGCTGCAGTTTTTCCACCAGCGCCTGAGCCTGCGCCCGTTGCTGCGCTACCAGTTCGTGGCCAGCGACTTCGGGGCCCAGCCCGCCTTTGGCACGCTGCCCCTTGCCACCGGCCGCCGCGACCAGGAGCATCTGGTGAGCCCCAGCCTGGGGGTCAAGCTGCGCCTGACGTCGTTTCTCGACCTCAAGGGCAACCTCGGCCACTTCACACGCGTGCCCACGCTGCTCGAGCTGTTTGGCGACCGCGGCACCACCCTGGGCAACCCGGAGCTGGTGGCAGAGCGCAGCTTCAACTGGGACGTGGGCTTCGTGCTCGAGCGGCAGCGCCTGGGCTTCCTGCGGCGGCTGTTCCTCGAGTACGCCTACTTTGCCAGCGATGCCGAGGACCTCATCGTCTTCGTGCAGAACTCGCAGACCACAGCGCAGGCGCGCAACATCGGCGCTGCCGAGATCCGCGGCCACGAGGTGAGCTGGAGCGTGCACCTGGGGGAGCTGCTGCGCCTGTATGGCAACTACACCTTCCAGGAGGCCCGCGACACCAGCAACACCTTCAGCCGCGGCAACCCCTTGCCCGGGCGGCCGCGCCACGAGCTGCACCAGGGCCTGGCGCTGGGCACCCGCCTGGGCGAGGTGGCCTACGAGCTCGATTACCTGGGCAAAAACCGCCTCGACCGGGCCGGCGCGTTTGTCGTCGGCGCGCGGCTGCTGCACGCCGTGCGCCTCACGGTGCTGCCCCTGGGGCGGCGGCTCAAGCTCACCTTCGAGGCCAAAAACCTCACTGACGAGCAAGTTGAGGACTTCCGCGGCTTTCCCCTCCCCGGCCGGGCCTTTTTCGTCACCGCCGAGGGAAGACTGTGAGAGGAGACCTGCCATGATGCCACGACGCACCCTTGCCCCTGCGCTGGTCCTTGTCGCCGCCCTGGCGGCCGTGGCCCTGCTGGGCTGCGACGGCGACGAGGAGGCGCAGCGCAGCGCCACCCCTGCCGACCTGAGCGGGCGGGAATTTGTCTTTGCCGACGGCCGGGCGTTTGCCGCCGCCCTGGCCGGCCAGGCCGTCACCCTGACGTTTGGCGACTTTGCCGCCGACGGCGACGGCAACCCCAATACCGGCCCCTTTTCCCTGGTGGCCGCAGGCGACACGGCCCAGGGCACGGTTACCGTCGCTTCCTGCAGCTTTGCCATCGCCGCCAGCACGTTTGACCCCGGGACCTTCCCCGAGCTGCAACCCGAAGAGACGTTGCCGCGCGAGTGCCGCGTCGATGCTGAGGGCCGCCTGCAGGTGCGCGATCCTGCCACCGACGCCACCTCCACCTCGCAACCGCCCAGCCCTGCTGCCGCTCCGCCCACCACAGAGGTGGCCTTCGTGCTCACCAGCGACTTTGCCACCGGCTCCTACTCGGTGATCGATCTCGCCACGCGCCGCCTCTTTGCGGATATCGTCCTGGGCGGCGTGCACAGCGACGCCCTGGCCCGCGCCCACCAGGGGCGCATTTACGTCGTCAACCGCCTGGGCCAGGACAACATCCAGATCCTCGACCCGGCACAAGGCTACACCACGGTAGCGCAGCAGTCGGTGGAGCCGGGCAGCAACCCGCAAGACATCGCCTTTGCGGCCGGCAAGGCCTATGTCAGCCGCCTGAAGTCGGCCGAGCTGCTCATCCTCGATCCTGACACCCTGGAGGCGCGGGGCACCATCGACCTGAGCGGCTTCACCAAGCCGGAGGACTTGGACGGGGTGCCCGAGCTCTATCGCATGCTGGTGCACGAGGGCCTGCTCTACGTCCTCCTGCAGCACCTCGACTTCACCACCGGCTTTCCGGTCAGGAGAGTGGCACCGGGCGAGGTGGTGGTGATCGATCCTGCAAGCGACAGCGTTGTCGACGTCATCCCGCTCAACGGCACCAATCCCTTTTCTTTTTTGCAGTTTAGCCCGGAAGTGCGCGGCGGCCGCCTTCTGGTGAGCTCTGTCGGCGACTTTGGCGTCCTCGACGGCGGCATCGAGGCCATCGACCCGGCTACCGGAAGCGTCGAGTTTGTCGTCACCGAGGCGGCCCTGGGGGGTGACATCACCCACTTCCAGGTGATTTCTGCCGACAAGGGGTTTGCCGTGGTGACCGACGCCAGCTTCCTAAACGCCCTGGTGGCGTTCAATCCCACCACCGGCGAGCGGTTGGCGACCCTGGAGGGTCCGCGCGACGACTTCATGCCGCACTTTGCCGTCAACCGCCGCGGCGAGCTTTACTTGGCGGTAGCCGACTTGGAGACGCCCACGCCGGAAGTGCTCGTGTTCGATACCGCTTCGGACGCGGAGATCGCCCGCGTCCGAAGCGGTGCCTTGCCGCCGGTCTTCGTGCTCTTTCTGGAGTGACGCCCATGCAGGCCGCCACAGACCGCGTGGTGCTGGCCGTGGAATGCGGCCGCTGCCAGCAGCTGACCCGGGTTTCGGGATACGGCGGTGCCCTCTACCTGGCGCGCTGCAGCGGCTGCGGCCGCCCCTTTCCCGCTGCCGAGGCCCTGCTGCGCCAGTACCAGGAAGCCGCCGAGCGCCTGGCGGGCTACGCGGCGCTTGAGCAGGCGCTGGCGCAGGCGCGCGCGGCCATGGCCACGGCGCTGGCGCAGTGGGGACGCAAAGCCGGCAGGGAAGCGCTGGTGCAGGCTCTGGGTGGCGATGCGGCCGCCACGCTGCCAGGATAGCGGCTCCGCGTTACTTGCGGAAAAACGCGAAAAGGATGCCCAGCAGGGCGCCGATCTGGCCGATCCAGAAGAGGAACATCCAGCGCACGAGGTCGGCTTTGGCCTCGGCAATGCGCACTTCGAGCCTGGCCACTTCTTCGGCGAGGCGGCGCTCGAAGCTGGCGGCGGTTTCGGCGAGACGGCGCTCGAATTTTTCCTCGACAAACGTCAAGGTCTCGCCTTTGCCCTGCTCGGTTGCCGCGTTGAGGAGGGCCACCAGGGCGTCGGCCCCGTCCTCGCCGAGCTTGTCGCGCAGCACGCGCGGCACGGTGAGAATGGGTACCTTGTCGCCTCTTTCATACCACGAACACCGCCCGGTTGGCCACACTGCAATGCCCTCCAGAGCAAGGGTGCCACGGCGGAGGAAAAGGCCTGCGCTTCCATGTGCGAAAAGGAGAAAGGCGATGCGGCTTGACGACACCCTGGCGCAGATCGAACCGGTTGCGGCCGCTCTGGCCGCCCAGGCGCAGCAGCACCTGGACCGTCTCACCAAGCCGCGCGGCAGCCTTGGCCGGCTAGAGGAGCTGGCGAAGCGTTACGTGGCCATCACCGGCCAGCTGCCCCCCCGGCTTGGCGCCAAGGCGGTGGTCGTCTTTGCTGCCGATCACGGCGTGGCCGCCGAAGGGGTCAGTGCCTACCCTCAGGAAGTGACGGCCCAGATGGTGCAGAACTTCCTGCGCGGCGGGGCGGCCATCAACGTGCTGGCCCGCCAGGTGGGCGCAACGGTGCGCGTGGTCGACATCGGGGTGGCCACGGCCTTGCCCCCTTTGCCCGGGCTGCTGGTGCGCAAAGTGCGGCCCGGCACCGCCAACATCGCGCAGGGCCCGGCAATGTCGCGGCAGGAAGCGCAGCAGTGCCTGGAAATCGGCATCGCCCTGGCCGAGCAGTGCCACCGCGAGGGCGTCACCTTGGCGGCAGCAGGGGACATGGGCATTGGCAACACCACCCCCAGCAGCGCCCTGGTGGCGCTCTTTACCGGCGCCGCGGTGGCCGAGGTCACCGGCTACGGCACCGGCATCGATGCCGCCACTTGGCAGCGCAAAGTGGCGGTGATTACTCGGGCTCTGGCGGTAAACGCGCCACGGCCCGACGACCCCCTGGGGGCGCTGGCCGCGGTGGGCGGCCTGGAAATCGGTGGCATCGCCGGCTTCTTCCTGGGCTGTGCCCGCTACCGGCTGCCGGTGCTCGTCGACGGCCTCATTGCCACCGCCGCTGCCCTGGTGGCGGTGGCCCTGCAGCCGCGGGTGAAGGCGTACCTGATTGCCGCCCACACCTCGGTGGAAGTGGGCCAGCAAGTGGCCTGGCGCTTCCTGGGCCAGCAGCCGCTGCTTGACCTCGGGCTGCGGCTGGGCGAGGGCACCGGCGCCGTCCTCGCCATGCCGCTGGTCGAGGCGGCGGTGCGCCTGTACAACGAGATGGCCACCTTTGCCGAAGCCGGGGTGAGCGAGCGGCAGCCGCCGCAGTAGCGGCGCTGGATCCGGCTGCCGTCTGCGCGTACAATGGGGCAAGGCAGGCGCAAAGGCCGGGTGGGTCTCCCGCCGGTGCTGTCGTGGAGGGGCAGGATGGCAGGCGGACTGCGGCGCGCCCTGGGCTTTCTTACCGTTTGTCCGCTGCGGGCCAGCGACGCCTGGACGCCCGAGGCCATGGGCAGCTCCATGGTCTACTATCCCCTGGTGGGGTTGGGTATCGGGCTGGCCTTGTGGCTGCTGTGGCTTATGCTCAGCGCCCTCTTCCCGCCCCTCCTCACCAGCGCTTTGCTGCTGGGGGCCCTGGTGCTGATTACCGGCGGGCTCCACCTCGACGGCCTGGCCGACACCCTCGACGGCCTAAGCGGCGGCTACAGCCGTGAGGAGGTCCTGCGCATTCTGAAGGACCCGCACGTTGGCACCATGGCGGTGGCGGGGGTGTGCCTGGTGCTGCTCACCAAGTTCGCCTGCCTGGCGGTGCTCTCGGCAGAAGCGCGGCTGCCGGCCCTGGTGCTCATGGCCACGCTGAGCCGTTACTCCATGGTGCAGCTGGCCTACTTTTCGCCTTACGCCCGCCCCGGCGGGGGACTGGGAGAGCCCTTTGTGCGCGGCATTCGCCAGGCGCACTTCCTGCTGGCTCTGGCTCTGGCCGTGGCCATTGCCCTGCTGGGCGACGGCGGCCGCGGGGGGCTCGTCGCCGGCGGCGTCGTTGGTGCTACTTGGGGCTACCAGCGCTACTTCCGCCGGCGCCTGCAGGGCATCACCGGCGACGTCCTGGGCGCGGTTAACGAGCTCAACGAGGCGCTGGTCCTGATACTAATGGTGATGATGGACGGAGGCTGAAATGCGGACCATCCACGAAGCGGCGCGGCAAGTGCCGGTGGTCCTGGAAGCCGAGGTGGTGGTGGTGGGCGGCGGCCCGGCAGGCATTGCCGCGGCGGTGGCGGCTGCCCGCACCGGCGCCCGTACCCTGCTGGTAGAGCGCTACGGCTTTCTTGGCGGCGCCGGCACTGCAGCGGCGGTGACCAACTTCTGCGGCCTCTACGCGGTGGTCGACGGCACGCCGGTGCGGGTGGTGCGGGGCATTGCCAGCGAGATCACCGAGGCGCTGGTCAAGCGCGGTGCTGCCGTGGAGCCGCAGCCGGCGGTGGGCGGCAAGACGGCGGTGGTGCCGTACGACACCTTTGCATACAAGCGCGTGGCCGACGAGCTGGTGCTGGCCGCCGGAGTGCAGCTGCGCTTCCACACCCTGGTGGTGGGGGCAGTGGTAGAGGCAGGACGCATCCGCGCCGTGCTCACCGAGTCCAAGTCGGGGCGCCAGGCCATTGCCGGCGCCGTGTTCGTCGACGCCTCGGGTGACGCCGATCTGGCGGCCTTTGCCGGGGCGCCCTGGGAGAAAGGCGATGCCCAGGGCTTCTTGCAGTTCCCCACCATGATGTTTCGCCTCGGCGGCGTGGACGACCGGCTGGCCGAGGCCGAAGGGGTGCCGCGGCTGCGCCAGCTCTTGCTGCAGGCCGAGGCCGAAGGCGCCTTTCGTTTCCCGCGCCTGAGCGTCATCGTGCGGCCGCAGCCGCATGCCGGCGAGTGGCGGGCCAACATGACGCGCATTCACCGCGAGGGGCGGCCCATTGACGGCACCGACGTCGACGACCTCACCTATGCCGAGCTCGAGGGGCGGCGGCAGGTGGACCTCTACGCCGAGTTCCTGCGCACGTACGTGCCGGGGTTTGCCGCCAGCTACGTGATCGAGGCGGCGCCGCAGGTGGGCATTCGCGAGACGCGGCGCTTGCTGGGCCAGTACGTGCTGCGCGAGGAGGACGTGCTCGGGCAGGCCGACTTTGCCGACGCCATCGGCTGCAACCCCTGGCCGGTGGAGCGCCACACCGCCGACCGCGAAACGCGCTGGGCCTGGATCCCCGGCCGCGGCTACCACCAGATCCCTTACCGCAGCCTGCTGCCCCGCGGGGTGGACAACTTGCTGGTGGCCGGCCGCTGCCTCTCCGCCGACGCCGTTGCCCAGTCGTCCCTGCGCGTCTCGGGTCCTTGCTTTGCCATGGGGCAGGCCGCTGGGGTGGCAGCCGCGCTGTGCGCGCAGCGCGGGGTGCGGCCGGCCGAGCTGGACGTGGCGCAGCTCCAGTACCGGCTGCGCCAGCAAGGGGCATGGATATAGGATGCCCAGATGAAACCGCCACGGTTTGACTACTACGACCCGCACAGCCTCGATGAGGCGCTGGCGCTGCTGGCCCGCTATGGCCCTGAGGCCAAAGTGCTGGCCGGCGGCCAGAGCCTGATGCCGCTGCTCAACATGCGCCTGGTGGCCCCGGCCGCCCTCGTCGACCTCAACCGCCTGCCGGACTTAGCCTACGTGCGGGTGACGCCGGCAGGGCTGGCCCTTGGTGCCCTGGCGCGCCAGCGCCAGGTGGAGCGCGCAGAGGCCGTGGTGCAGGGCTGGCCGCTGCTGGCCGCGGCCTTGCGCTACGTGGGCTATCCCCAGATCCGCACCCGCGGCACCGTGGGCGGCAGCCTGGCGCACGCCGACCCGGCGGCCGAGCTGCCGGCGGTGATGCTGGCTCTGGAGGCACGCCTGGTGCTGAGCAGCCAGCGCGGCCGCCGCACCCTGCCGGCGGCGGCGTTTTTTCTCGCGCCGCTTACCACTGCGCTGGCGCCCGACGAGCTGCTCTGCGAGGTACAGCTGCCACCCCTGCCGCCGCGCACCGGCCACAGCTTTCAGGAAGTCAGCCGCGTGTGGGGCGCCTTTGCCCTGGTGGGTGCCGCTGCCCTGGTGACGCTCGACGACGCGGGGCGCTGCCAGCAAGCACGCCTCGCTTTGACCGGGGTAGGGCCGGTGCCGCAGCGGGCGTCGGCGGTAGAGGCGGCGCTGGCAGGAGAGCCCCTCGACGCCGAGCGGCTGCGGCAGGCAGCCGCTCTGGTAGAGCAAGACCTCAATCCCGAAAGCGACGTCCACGCCTCGGCCGCTTACCGCCGGCACCTGGCGCGGGTGCTGGCGCAGCGCACGCTGCAGGCGGCCTGGCGACGCGCCCAGGAGGCCCAGAAGGCATGAATCCTCAGCAACAGCGCGTGGTAAGCGTGATCGTGAACGGCCGGGAATATACCGGCACGGTGCCGACGCGCAAGACGCTGGCCGACTTCCTGCGCCAGGACCTGCGCCTCACCGGCACTCACGTGGGCTGCGAGCACGGCGTCTGCGGCGCCTGCACGGTGCTGCTCGACGGCCAGCCGGTGCGCGCCTGCCTGCTGCTGGCCGTGCAGGCGCACGGCGCCCGGCTGGAGACGGTGGAGGGCCTGGCGGCGGCCGACGGCACCCTGCACCCGCTGCAGCAGGCCTTCCAGCAGTGCCACGCCCTGCAGTGCGGCTTCTGCACGCCGGGGCTGCTCATGACCCTGAAGGCCTTTTTGCAAGAAAACCCGGCGCCCACCGCAGAAGAAGTGCGCGAGGCGATTGCCGGCCACCTGTGCCGCTGCACCGGCTACCTGCACATCATCGCCGCCGCCCTGCAAGCGGCGGCACAGCTGCGAGGAGAACGGGCATGAGCCACCGCTACATCGGCGCCAGCGTCGTGCGCCGCGAGGACCCGCGCCTGCTTACCGGCCGCGGCCGCTTCGTGGACGACCTCGAGCTGCCCGGCATGCTGCACATGGCCGTCTGCCGCTCCCCGTACGCCCATGCCCGCCTGCGCGCCGTGCACCTGGAGGCGGCGCGCCAAAGCGAGGGGGTGGTGGCGGCCTGGAGCTACGCCGACATCGCCGACATCTCTCGCCCTTTTCCCATGTTCCTTTCCCACCCGGCGCTCAAGGCCAAGATGTACGAGGCCCTGGCGCGCGACGTGGTGCGCTACGCCGGCGAGCCGGTGGCGGTGGTGGCGGCGCAGGACCGCTACCTGGCCGAGGACGCGCTGCAGCGCATCGTGGTCGACTACGAACCCCTGCCGGCGGTGGCTTCGCTTGCGCAGGCGCTGGCCCCCGGCGCGCCGTGCGTTCATCCTGACGTGCCGGACAACGTGGCAGCGCACTTTGCCCAGTCGGTGGGGGACGTGGCACAAGCCTTTGCCGGTGCCGACTACGTGCACGAGCTGGAGCTGCGCATGCAGCGCGGCTGCGGCCACCCCATCGAGACGCGCGCCGCGGTGGCCCAGTACGACCCCTTTGAGGAGACCCTCACCCTGTGGGCCACCATCCAGGCGCCGCACCGCATGCGGCGGGCCCTGGCGGCGCTGCTCGATTTGCCGCCGCAGCGGGTGCGCGTCATTGCCCCCGACGTGGGCGGCGGCTTTGGCCCCAAAGCGCAGCTGCACCCCGAGTACGTGCTGGTGGCGCTGTTGGCCCTGCGCTTGCGCCGGCCGGTAAAGTACACCGAGGACCGCCTCGAGCACTTCCTGGCCACCTCGCAGGAGCGCGAGCAGCTGCACCGCGTGCAGGTGGCTTTTAACCGCGACGGCACCCTCGTCGGCCTGCGCGACACCATGTACATCGACGTCGGCGCCTACACCCCGGCCGGCGTCATCACCCCCCTGATCACCCAGACAACCATCCCCGGCACGTACCGCCTGCCCCACCTGCACTTGGAGACTTACGTGACGTTTTCCAACCGGGTGCCCATGACCGTGGTGCGCGGTGCCGGGCGCTCGCAGGCGGTGTTCGTCATGAACCGCGTCGTCGACCACGTGGCGCGCACCCTCAACCTCGATCCGGCCGAGGTGCGCCTGCGCAACTTCATTCCGCGCGAGGCGTTTCCTTACGACGTGGGCCTGCTTTACCGTGACGGCAAGCCGATGATTTACGACAGCGGCGACTACACCGCTTGCCTGCACAAGGCCCTGGAGATCTTCGACTACCCGGCCATGCGCCGCGAGCAGGAAGCGGCCCGCCGCCAGGGCCGCTACGTGGGCCTTGGCATGGCGACGTTTGTCGAGGGCGGCGGCCTGGGCCCCTACGAAGGGGCGGTGGTGCGCGTGGAGCCGGGCAGCGGCCGCGTGGTCGTTCACAGCGGCGCCGGCACCCAGGGGCAGGGACACGAGACGGTGCTGGCGCAGATTGCCGCCGAGGTGCTCGACGTGGATCTTGCGCAGGTGGAGGTGCGCACCGGCGACACCGCCGGCCTGGCGCACGGCATGGGCACCTTTGGCAGCCGCGTGGCGGTGCTGGGTGGCAACGCTGTCTACGTGGCAGCCCAGCAGGTGCGTGCCAAGGCGCTGCGCCTTGCCGCCAGCCTGCTGCAGGTGCCCCCGGAGGAGGTGGGCTGGGAAAACGGCCGCGCCTTTGTCAAGCGAGAGCCGGCCCGCGGCTACCACCTGGGCGAGCTGGCGCACGTGGCCGACATCGGCATGGGCTTTGGCATGGCAGCGCCGCACCCCGAGTGGGAGCCGGCCCTGGAAGCAACGCATTACTTCAAGGCCGAGCGCGCCACCTACGCCAGCGGCGTACACCTGGTGGCGGTGGAAGTCGACGTGGAAACGGGCCAGGTGCGGGTGCTGCGCTACGTGGTGGTAGACGACTGCGGCCGCGTCCTCAACCCGCTGCTCATGCGCGGCCAGGTCCTGGGTGGGGTGTGTCAGGGCATCAGCGAGGTGCTCTACGAGGAGCTTGTCTACGACGAGGAGGGGCAGCTGCTCACCGGCACCTTCATGGACTACCACCTGCCCACGGCCATGGAGATGCCGGCGGTGGAAGTCGACCACGTGGAAACCCCTAGTCCCCTCAACCCGCTGGGCTCCAAGGGCGCCGGCGAAAGCGGTACCATTCCGGCGCAGGCGGCGCTGGTGAGCGCCATCGAGGACGCCCTGGCGCCGCTGGGGGTACGCCTTTACGAGTTTCCCCTGGGGCCGCGCCGCCTCTGGGAACTCATCCAGCAAGCGCGCTCGGCCTGATCAGGCCTCGGGCAGGTCTTCGCGAGTCGTGTCGTCGCCGGCAAGGCGCAGGGTGAGGACGCCGGGCTTGTCGCTGCGCAGCTCGACGCCGGTGTGGGGGCTGCGCAGCCAGCCGTCGGCGTCGGCGGCTTTTTGCTCGTAGCGCCCCTCGCGCAGCACGTAAATCTCGGGCTGTTTGCTGTCGCGGTCGATGACCCACACCTCGGGCACCCCGAGCTGGGCGTAAAAGTCCAGCTTCTCGTACGTTTCGTCGCCCGGGCTGCGGATCTCCACCACCACCTCGGGGGCACCTTCGAAGTACTCGTTGCGGTCGATGCCGAAGCGCTCCGGGGTGAGCAGCACCAGATCGGGAATGCGGTAGTTGTTGGGCCAGCCGCCCGGAGGCGCCAGGTTGATGTTGTGGTATACCCTGGCGCCGCGCGGCCGTGCCCAGCGCAGGCGCAAGTAGGTTTCCAGTGCCCATTCCAGATCCTGATGGGCGCGGTTGGGCGACGGGACCATGTGCAAGACCCCCTCCCACATCTCGTCCCAGCGCTCGGCGCCGGTGCGCTTGCGCCAGGCGAGGATTTCGGGCGGCACCACCGGCATCACGGCTTTCATCGCTTGCTCCTTCCGTAGTAACCTCTGGGGTAAGCCCACAAAGCCTTTTGGGTCCTGGAGGCAGTGTAGTGCACCGCCGGCGCAGGGGCAAGCGCTCGTGGCCAGAGCGCAAGTATGGTATGCTGGTGGCCCGCGGGCGCCCCTGGGCGGCCAGAACCCTCTTAGCAAGCAGAGGAGCCGCAGGTCATGGCACGCAAAACGGTAGCTGTGGAAACGGTTGGCCAGGCGTACCTGGAGCTGCTGCACGAACGCGGCATCGAGTACTTCTTTGCCAATGCCGGCACCGACTTTGCGCCGCTTATTGACGCCTTTGCCCGCTTTGCCGAGCAGGGCAAGCGCACTCCCGTTCCGGTGACCGTACCACACGAAAACGCCGCGGTGGCCATGGCCCACGGCTACTACCTGGTGACGGGCAAGCCGCAGGTGGTCATGGTGCACGTCACCGTAGGCACGGCCAACGCCCTCAACGGCATCATCAACGCGGCGCGCGACCAGGTGCCCATTCTCTTTACCGCCGGGCGCACGCCGCTCACCGAAGCCGGCCTGCCCGGCGCGCGCGACGTGTACATTCACTGGGCGCAGGAGGCCTTTGACCAGGCGGGCATGGTGCGCGAGTACGTCAAGTGGGACTACGAGCTGCGCAACCTGGTGCAGCTTGAGGCGGTGGTCGACCGCGCCCTAGAAATGGCCATGAGCGAGCCGCGCGGTCCGGTGTACTTGACGCTGCCGCGGGAGGTGCTGGCCGCGCCGTGCGAGGCCTTCACCTTCTCCACGCCGCCGCGCCGCCACCTCGGCCCGCCCCTGTATCCCCATCCCGAGGCCATCGAGGAGGCAGCAGCTATCCTGGCAGCGGCAGAGAACCCCCTGCTCATCACCGCCACCGCTGGCCGCCATCCCGAAACGGTTGGGCACCTGGTGGCCCTGGCCGAGGCGTTGGCCTTGCCGGTGGTGGAGTTCAACCGCCGCTACCTGTGCTTTCCCACCTCCCATCCCCTGCACCTGGGCTTTACCCCGGAGCCGTTTCTGGAGGAGGCCGACGCCATTCTGGTGGTAGACAGCGACGTGCCCTGGTTTCCAAGCGTGAAGAATCCCCCCGAGACCTGCAAGGTCATCCACCTGGGGGTCGACCCCTTTTACAGCCGCTACCCCATCCGCAGCTTCCCCTGCGACTTGGCCATCCGCGCCGACTCTGCCGTGGCCATCCCGCTGCTCACCGAGGCCCTGGCACCCTACCGCCGCCGCCGGCAGCGCACCCTGGCGGCGCGCTACAAGCGCCTTCAGGCCCTCCACGACAAACAGCGGGCGGCGTGGCGGCAGGCCCTCGAGGCGGTGCGCGACGACTCGCCCCTCGATCCGCTGTGGGTGTCGCACTGCCTCGATGAGATCAAAGACGACGAGACCATCATCGTCAACGAGTACGACCTGGTGCCCACCCAGGTGACGTTTACGAAGCCGGGGACTTACTTTGGCAATTCCCCGGCCGGCGGCCTGGGCTGGGGGCTGGGGGCATCGCTGGGGGTGAAGCTGGCGGCGCCGCAGAAGCTGGTGATTGCCACCCTGGGCGACGGCAGCTACATGTTTGGCAATCCCACGCCTTGCCACTTCGTGGCCCAGGCGCAGAAGCTGCCCACCCTGACGGTGATTTTCAACAACCAGGTGTGGAACGCGGTGCGGCGGGCCAACCTGAGCCTTTACCCCCACGGCTGGGCTGCCAAGACCGGCCACTTTCCCCTGAGCGAGCTACAGCCCTCGCCCGCCTACGAGGTGCTCGTTACGGCCAGCGGCGGCTACGGCGAGCGGGTAGAGCGCGCCGACCAGGTGCGGCCGGCGCTCGAGCGGGCGCTCAAGGCAGTGCGGGAAGAAGGGCGCCCGGCGGTGCTCAACATGGTGTGCAAGCACCCCTGAGGCAGGCCTCAGGCGGCGGGGCGCTCGTACGTGGCGCGCACCACGGTTTTGATGCCGCCGCGCACGTTGAAGTCGCCTTCGATGTCCATGCGCCACGGCCGGCAGGCGGCCACCAGGTCGTCGAGGATCTTGTTGGTGACGAACTCGTGGAAAATGCCCACGTTGCGGTAAGCCTGAATGTAGAACTTGAGCGACTTGAGCTCGATGAGGTGGGCGTCGGGCACGTACGAGATGCGAAACGTGGCAAAGTCGGGCTGCCCGGTGAGCGGGCAGACGCAGGTAAACTCCGGGATGGTAAACGACACCGTGTAGCGCCGTTCCCGCACCAGGTTGTCCACCACGGCGATGGCGGGCAGCTCCAGCGCCTTGAGGTCGGCAGCCGAAGTGACGCGTTGCATGGGAAGTGCTCCTGGTTTTACGCCATAATCATGGCACGTTCTGCCACGGGGTGCAACCCCGCCCCTGGAGCAGAAGCGGCTGGCAGAAGGCCCTGGCGGGCCTGCGGCCGTTGGGAGGAGACGGGCATGCGCATTGACCACGCCGAGGTAATTCCCCTGGCGGTTCCCTTATCGCGCACGTTTTACGGCGGCACCTACGCCATTGACCGCCGCTGCACCTTGCTGCTGCGCCTGCGCACCGACGACGGCCTGCGCGGCCAGATCTACATTGGCGATGAGCGCGACGCCCAGGCCGAGGTCTGCCGCCAGCTCACCCAGACGCTGTTTCCCCGCATTCTGGGCCGCCGCCCCAGCGACGTCACCGCCATCTGGGAAGCGCTCTTTCGCCTCACCCTCCCGGCCAGGGGGCGGCGCGTCATGATGCAGGCGCTGTCGGCGCTCGACGCCGCCCTCTGGGATCTGCTGGGGCGCCAGGCCGGCCTGCCGGTGTTTCGCTTGCTGGGGGCGGCGCAGACGCGCCTGCGCCCCATCGTCATCGGCGGCTACTACGAAGAGGGCAAGGGGGTGGAGGGCCTCATCGAGGAAATCGAGGGCTACCGCCAGGCGGGCTACGCGGGCGTGAAGTTCAAAGTGGGCGGGCAGCCCCCGGCCGTCGACATCGAGCGCGTGCGGCGGGTGCGCGCCGCGGTGGGCGATGACTTCCTCATTGCCTGTGACGCCAACATGGGCTACAGCGTCGAGGAAGCCATTGCCTTTGCCCGCGGCGTGGCCGACTGCCACATCGCCTGGTTTGAGGAGCCGGTGCACTGGTACGACCAGGTGCGCGGCATGCGCGCCGTGCGCGCTGCCACCGGCCTGCGCGTCGCCGCCGGCCAGAGCGAGCTGCACCGCTGGGGCTGCCGGGATCTCGTCGAAGGGGGCGCGGTGGACATCCTCAACGCCGACCTCTCCCTGGCCGGCGGCGTCACCGAATGGCGCCGCATTGCCGCCCACGCCGCCGCGTACGGCGTGCGGATGGCCCACCACGAAGAGCCGCTGCTGGCCATGCACTTGCTCGCCTCGACGCCCCAGGGCCTCTACCCCGAGTACTTCAGCGCCGAGCGCGACCCCATCGGCGCCTTCTTGCCGCTTGACCCGCCGCGGCCCCAAGACGGCTGGGTGACGCTGCCCGAGACGCCGGGCTTTGGCATCGAAGTCGACGAAGCCTTTGTGCAGCGCTACCGCGTCGACCGCTGAGGGCGTCACTTAGCCGCTCAGGGCTTCCGCCTGGCGCCGCATGCCCCAGCGCACCACCGTGTGCTTCTCCAGGGTGTCGAGCAGCCCGCGCTCGATGAGCACCCCCAGGACGACGATGAGCAGGACGCCGGCGATCACTTGCCCCATCTCGATAAAAAACTGGGCGTTGTAAATGAACCAGCCGATGCCGCCGCTGGTGGGGAGGCGCCAAAGACCATTTCCGCGGCCACGGCGGTGCGCCAGCTGCGCACCCAGGCGGTCTTGAGTCCGGCCAGCAAGTATGGCAGCGCCGAAGAGACCATCACCGCCGCCACCGGGCGCAGGCGGCGCAGGCCGGTGTTTTGCCCCACTTCCAGGTAGTGCGGGGCACGGCACGGAAGCCCGTCAGCCCGTTGAGCAGCAGCGGCCACAGGCAGGAATTGACCGTGAGGGTGACAATGCCGGCAAAGCCGATGCCGATCGTGCTTGTGGGCGGTCATGATGTCTGCCGTCTTGATCGGCAGCCCCCCTGGAGAGGAATGTCAAGCCGGGAAGGACCGGTGGTGTTTTGACCGCGGCCGGCGGCGCGTGGTATATTCCGCAGACGTGCCAAAGCCCCATGTGTGCCTGGAGTCCCGATGCCCGCTGCTTCTGATCTCCCTGGTGCCCTGCACGGGGTGCGCGTCCTGGAAGTGACCACCCCCCCTTGGGGCTCTGGTGGGCCGCTTCCTGGGCGATCTGGGTGCCGAGGTGCTCAAAGTGGAGCCCCCTGGCGGCGACCCCAGCCGCCAGCAGGGGCCGTTTCTTGCTGCCGGCAAGGCGCGCCTCAGCCTTCCTTTCCTGCGCGCCAACCTGAACAAGCGCAGCATCCTCCTCGACCTGACGCAGCGCCAGGACCAGGAGCGCCTGCGCGCCTTGCTGGCGCAGGCCGACGTGGTGGTAAGCAGCGAGGGCCTGGAGGCCTGGGCGGCGCGCGGCCTCGACCTGGAGGGGCTGCCGCGCCTCTACCCGCACCTGGTGTGGACGTCGCTCACCCCCTTTGGCCTCAGCGGCCCTTACCGCGCCTATGAGGGCAACAACCTGGTGGCCGAGGCGATGGGCGGCCTCATGTACATCCAGGGCGACGACACCCGCCCGCCTTGCGTGTCGCCTTGCGAGCAGGGGCTGTACTTGGCCAGCCTGCACGCCGCCTACGGCACCCTGCTGGCCCTATGGGAGCGCCGCCGCAGCGGCCGCGGCCAGCTGGTGGAAGTGAGCGTGCACGAGGTGCTGGCCCACCTCTACTTCCTGCTGGTCAATTACGGCCTATGGAGCGACATCCCGTACCGCATCGGGGCGCGCAACTTCATGCCCCCCAACGGCTACTACCGCTGCCGCGACGGCTACGTCTTCATCGCCACCCTCATGCCCCACCTGTGGGAGAAGCTGGTGGCGGTGGCGGGCGACCCGCGGCTGGCCGATCCGGCGCTGCGCGACGCCGACTACCGCAACGAGCACCCGGAGCGGGTGGACCCCGTGCTGGAGGAATTCACGGCGCGCTTTGACTGCTGGACGCTCACCCACACGCTGCAGCGCCACGGCATCCCGGCGGCCCCCTGGTCGGGGATGGCCGAAGTGGCGGCCAATGAGCACCTGCAGGCGCGGGGCTTTTTCGTCACCTTCGAGCAGCCGCCGTTTGGCGCCCTGCGCACCACCGGCCCCATGTTCCGCGCCCCCGCCTCGCCGCTGCGCATTCGCCGCCCGGCGCCGCAGCCGGGCGAGCACCAGGCCGAAGTGCTGGCTGCCCTGGCGACGGCACCGCCGCCGGCTGCAGCGCCAGCCGCGGTGGAGCGGCGGCGGCCGCCGCTGGCCGGGGTGCGCGTCCTGGACCTCAGCCGCGCCTGGGCCGGTCCTTACGGCACCCGCTACCTGGCTGACTTTGGTGCCGAGGTGATCAAAGTGGAAACCGGCAAGTACCCCGACGGCCGCCAGCCGGGCAACCCGGGCTACGAGGAGGTCAACCGCGGCAAGCACCCCATCACCCTCAACTTCCAGCACCCCGAAGGGCAGGCACTGCTGCGGCGGCTGGTGGCGGTGAGCGACGTGGTGGTGGAGAACTTCAGCCCGCGGGTGCTGCGCCGCTACGGCCTGGACTATCCCGAGCTGTGCCAGGTGCGCCCCGACCTCATCATGGTGAGCATGCCTGGCTTTGGCCGCAGCGGGCCGCACAGCCACTTCGTCAGCTTTGGCGGGCCGCTCATGGCCTATACCGGCATGTCCCAGCTGTGGGGCTATCCCGACTCGCCCCCCAACGCCCGCGTCAAGGTCGCCCAGCCCGACTACCTCGTCGCCGCCACCCTGGCGGTGGCGGTGCTCGCCGCCCTGCACCACCGGGCGCGCACCGGCGAGGGGCAGCACGTGGAGATTGCCCAGGTGGAAGCCACCCTGGCCGCCCTGGAGCCCGCCTACCTCGAGTACTTTGCCACCGGCGTGGCGGCAGCGCCGCGCGGCAACCGCGACCCCAACGCCGTGCCGCAGGGCTGCTACCCCTGCCGCGGCCATGAGGCCTGGTGCGTGATCAGCTGCCCCACCGACACCCACTGGCAGGCGCTGGCCCGCCTGCTGGGCGACGACGCCCTGGCCAGCGATCCCGGCCTGGCCACGGCAGCAGGGCGCTGGGCACGCCACGACGAGCTCGACGCCCGCCTGAGCGCCTGGACGCGCGAGCAGACCCCTTTTCAGGTAATGCGCCAGCTGCAGGCGGCAGGCATCCCGGCCGGGGTGGTGCAGACCGCCGAGGACCTGTGGCGCGACGTGCAGCTGCGCGCCCGCAACTACCCGGTGGTCCTGGCACACCCCGACCTTGGCTGCCTCGAGCATCCCGGCCTCACGGTGCGGCTGCACGCCACCCCGGGCGAGGTGCGGGGCGCGGCCGGGCCGCTGGGGGCGGCCAACGAGGCGGTCTTTCGCGGCTTGCTGGGGCTTTCTGCCGCCGAGCTTGCCCGCCTGGCCGCGGCCGGGGTTATGGCTTAGGCGCTTTGGCGGCGTGCAGCAGGCGAGTGAAGTCGGGCTCGAGCTGCAGGCCGTCGGCCATTTTGGTGTAGCAGCTGAAGAGCTGCACCACCTGCACGATTTCCAGTACCCCTTGCTCGCTCAGCCCCAGGCGCCGCACTTCCCGCAGGTGCAAGTCGACGCCGTAGTCCGAGCGCGCTGCCATCGAGGCGGCCAGGGCCACCGCTTCCTTGGTGAGGCGGTCGAGGCGGCCGTCGGAGAAGACAAAGCGCACCGCCCCCCAGTAGTCGCGCAGGTAGCCTTCGTCGTGGGCGAGGGCGCGGAAAATGCTGGGGACGCGTGGGCACTGGTAAAAGTCGAGGATTTCCTCGTAAAGGTGGCGCACGCCGCTGGGGGCGGCGTCTGGCTCCAGCAGCGGCACCAGGGGCTGGCGCGCGGGCGCTTCGGAGAAGTCGAGCGGCAGGCGCAGGCTGTCGGCCACGGCGTTGATGCCGTTGGCGACCCCGTAGGCGTAAGCGGCTTCGTACCAGTAGGCGTCGTCGGCGTAGCCCTGCAGCTTCCCGGCTGCAGTGTGGGCCACGGTTCAGTAGTCGCAGGCGTTGATGGCGCTTACGGCCACGGCGAGCATTTCCTTCTGGGCGCGGCTGAGCACGCCGTCGCTCATGGCGCGGCGGCTGCAGCGGCCGTGGGTGCGCGACATCTCGGGCTGGTAGGCCAGGACGCGGGTCATCTTGGGAATGTAATCGATGTTGAACCAGGCCTTGGTGCCTTCCAGGTAGCGCTGCAGCTCAGGGGGAAATTCGTGGTCGGCGAGCAAGCGAACGGTTTCCATCGCAAGATCCTCCGGCAAGCGAGGTTAGGCCGCGCCCAGGTGGCGGGCCAGGAAGTCGAGCGTGCGCGGCCACGAGGCCTCGGCCGCCTCCTTACGATAGCGCTGCGGGTTGGTGAAGTCCATGAAGGCGTGGCCGGCGCGCGGGTAGACGTAGAACTCGTGGGGCTTGTCGTAGCGGGTGAGCTCGGCATCGAGCTTTTCCATGTCGGCCAGAGAGGGGTTGGGGTCTTCCTCGCCGAAGTGGAAAAGCAGCGGGCAGTGCAGGTAGCGGGTGCGGGCAAAGGGCGCCTCGGCGCCTTCGCCCCAGGGCACCATGAGGTTGCCGCCGTAGTAAGCCACTGCCGCCTTGAAGTGGGGGTTGACGGTGGCCATGAGGTAGACGACGCGGCCGCCCATGCAGAAGCCAAGAATGCCCAGGCGGGCGCCGTCGGCGAGGGGGTCCTGGCGCAGGAAGTCGACGGTGGCGTTGACGTCGGCGATGATTTCGGCGTCCTTGAGCTGCTGCCGGCGGGCGCTGGGCTCGAGGTGCGGCGGCAGGCGGTGGTAGAGGTCGGGGGCGGCAGCCAGGTAGCCGGCTGCCGCCAGGCGGTCGCAGATGCTGCGGATAAACGGGTCCACCCCGCCGGCGTGCTGGATGACCACCACCGCCGGAAAGGGGCCGGGGCCCTCGGGGGCAGAGAGGTAGACGTCCATGGGCTGGCCATCGACCGGAAGCGACTGCGTGCGGGCGGGCATAAGGGTCTCCTCTTGCTGCGGAGTCAGATCACCCCTTCGTGCCGTAGCTGCTCGAGCTGCGCCGGCGTCAGGCCCAGCAGCTCGCCGTAGACCGCGGCGTTGTCGGCGCCAAGCCGCGGCGGAGGAGTGAGCGCCGCAGGGGTGTCGTCGAGGCGGATGGGGCAGCCGGGCACGGAGAGGCGGCCGTAGTGGGGATGCGCAAGCGGCACGAAGAAGCCGCGCGCTTGCAGGTGCGGGTCGTCGAGCAGCTCGGCGCTGTCGAGCACCGCGCCGCAAGGCACCCCGTGGCGCCCCAGGGCTTCCATGACCTGGCGCTTGTCCAGGGTTAGGCTCCAGTCGGTGAAGAGCTTTTCCACTTCTTCACGCCGTGCCATGCGGGCGCGGGCCTCCTCGTAGCGCGGGTCGCCGATGAGGTCTTCGCGGCCCATGGCGCGCAGGCAACCGTGCCACATGGCGGGCACGTCGGGGTGGACAAAGACGTAGACGTAGTCGTTGGGGCCGCCCGGCTTGCAGGGATACGTGCCGCCGGGCACGGTGAGCAAGTCGTTGCCTTGGCGCGGGTAGGGCTTGCCGGTGATGTAGGTCGGCCACAGGCGGGTGCGCACCAGATTGACCACCGCCTCTTGCATCGTCACCTCCACCTGGTGGCCGCGGCCGGTGTCGAGGCAGTCGGCCACCGCGGCCAGAATAGCCAGGGCGGCGTGCAGGCCGGCGCCGCTTTCGCCGGCGTCGCTGCGGGGCAGGGTAGGGGGCCGGTGGGGGAAGCCGGTGGTGCCCAAGCCGCCGCCCAGGGCTTCCGCCACCGCTTCGGTGCAGGGAAAGGCGCGGTAAGGGCCGTCGCTGCCAAAGCCGGAGAGGGTGGCGTAGATGAGGGTGGGGTTGGCTTCGCGGAGGCGGGCGTACGGCAAGCCCAGGCGCTCCAGGGTGCCCGGCTTCAGGTTGTCCACCACCACGTCGGCCTTGGCTACCAGCTGCGTAAGCAGCGCCGGGCCGCGGGGGTGGTGCAGGTTGAGGGTAATGCTTTGCTTGTTGGTGTTGTGCAGGAAGAAGAAGACCCCACCCACCTGCGGATCGACCCCCTCGCCCACCCGGCGGCCGGGCTCGCCCTGGGGTGGTTCCACTTTGATCACCCGGGCGCCAAGCCAGGCCAGCACCTGCGTGCAGGTGGCGCCGGCCTGCCCCTCGGTGAGCTCGAGCACCAGCAGGGGGTCCAGCGGCTTGCGGTCTGCGCCCGCCCTCATCAGATCACGCCCTCCTTGCGCAGCGCTTCCAGTTTTGCCGCGTCAAAGCCAAAGAACTCGGCGTAGACCTCGGCGTTGTGCTGCCCCAGCAGGGGGGCCGGCCGGTAGGTGAGGTCTCCGCCAGGGCTCACCCGCATCGGCGAGCCGGGCAGGGTGATGGGGCCGAATTCGGGGTGCTGCACCGTCACCAGCGCCCCGCGGGCGCGCAGGTGCGGGTCGTGGAGCAGCTCGAGGGTATTGAGGGTGGCGCCGCAGGGCACCCCGGCCTGGGCGCAGGCCTGCATGGCCTGCTGGCGCGTCTGCGGCCGCACCCAGGCGGCCACCTGCGCCTCGATCTCCTCGCGGTGGGCCAGGCGCGCTGCCGGATCGCGGTAGCGCGCGGCGAGCTCGGGGTGGCCGATGAGGCGCGCCAGGGCCTCCCAGGCCGCGGTATCGGCGAGGGGCACGTCGATGTAGACGTAGTCATCGGGTCCCCCGGGGTGGCAGGCAAAGGCGTTGCCCGGCACCGACGCCGGGTTGCGGTTGCCCTGGCGCGGCGGCGACTGGCCGCTTTCCAGCACGGGGACGAAGCTGTTGCGCATGAAGTTCACCACCGCTTCCTGCATGGAGACTTCCACTTTGTAGGCGCGGCCGGTGCGCTTGCGGTCGAGGTAAGCGGCGAGCACCCCGATGGCGGCGTGCAGGCCGGCGCCGGTGTCGCCGGTCACCGGTCCGGGGTAGGTGGGGGGATCCTCGGCAAAGCCGGTGGCGGCAAAAGCGCCGCCCAGGGCCTGCGCGGTCATGTCGAAGCTTTTAAAGTCCCGGTAGGGGCCCGAAGTGCCAAAACCCTTGATGGTGACGTAGATGATGCGGGGGTTGAGTTCTTTGAGCACTTCGTAAGAAAAGCCCAGGCGCTCGAAGGTGCCGGGGGCGAGGTTCTCGGCCACCACGTCGGCCCGCTTGACCAGTTCCCGGAAGAGGGCCAGGCCTTGCGCGCACTTGAGGTTCAGGGTGATGCTCTGCTTGTTGTTGTTGTGCAGCATGAAGTAGGGGCTGTCGCTCGACTTGTCCGTCGAGCCGCCGATCCAGCGCCCGGGATCGCCCCAGGGGGGCGGTTCCACTTTGATCACGCGGGCGCCGAGCCAGGCGAGCATCTGGGTGCAGGAGGTGCCGGCTTCGAACTGGGTAAGGTCGACGACCAGCATGTCGTGGAGCAGGGTGCGCATGGTGCCTTTCCTCAAGGGTGGCGTGCCGTGTCTGCGCCGGCCATCCTACCAGGTTTGCCGGGCGGCGGCAAGGGGTTGCCCGTTGACGCCCTAGGGGTTCTGCGGTAAAAGCGTGGTAGCGGCCCGGAGCCTTTGGGTCTTCCTGGCCGCGCCGCGGAGGAAGGAACGCACGGCCATGCGATGCGGGCGGGCGCTGGCGGCCGGGCTGAGTGTGCTGGCCCTGGTGGGGTGGCTGGGGGCGGCCCGGGCACAGGAGCAGGAAGTCACGATCACGGGGCGGGAAATCGTCGAGCGCCTGACCCGTCTCGAAGAAGGGCAAAAAGCGCTCCAGCAGCGGCTGGAGCAGGTGGACCGGCGGCTGGAGCAGGGGCTGGCGGCGGTCAACGAGCGCCTTGGGCGGGAAGTGGCGGTACTCACCCAGCGGCTGGAGCAGATGGACCGGCGGCTCGAGCAGGGGCTGGCGGCGGTCAACGAGCGTATTGGGCGAGAAGTGGCTGCGGTAAACCGGCGGCTGGAGCAGGGGCTGGCAGCAGTCAATCAGCGCATGGATGCGGTGGAGAAGCGCATCGGCGAGCTGCAGGAGTTCTTGCTGTGGGGATTCGGGCTGACGTTTGGCGGCATGTTTGCGCTGATCGGGTTTGTGCTGTGGGACCGGCGTACGGCCCTGGCGCCGGCGGTGCGCCGCCTCGAGGAGCTCCAGGACCGCGAACAGCGCCTGGAAGCCGCCCTGCGTGAGTATGCGCGTGGCACCTTACCACTAGACGAAGCCCTCCGCAAACACGGCCTGCTCTAGGGCAGGCCAGACCCTTTCTCCCTCCTCCAACCGGCTTCCAGACGGACACCGCGCCCAAGTTCAGTCGTAATAGGTAAGGAGGCGGTAGGTCATTTCCTGCGGGGTGGCGGTGCCGGCGGGCTGCGCGGCGGTGATCCGCCGGACCCAGTTGCCCCAGGCGTCGTAGGCGTAGGTATGGCGCCAGTGGGCCACCAGCGTGCCGTCGCCGCGGAAGTGCTCCTCTGATGCCGGATTGCCGCGGTCGTCGTAGGTATAGCGTTTCAACCACAGCCGCACGCCGCCGGGGCCGTACTGGGTTTCTTCGTGCAGGCGGCCCTGGGCGTCGTAAGTGTAGTGCCACTGCCGCAGCAGGAAGCCGTGGGCGGTGTATTCGGCCTTGGACGTGCGCTGGCCCCTGAGCGTCGTAGGTGTAGCGCCAGCGCCACAGCAGAGCGCCGTCGGCGCCGTGGTGAGTTTCCCTCGACCATTCGGCCCTGGGCGTCGTACGTGTACTGCCACCAGCGCACCAGTTCTCCGTCGCCGTTGTACTCGTGCTGCCTGTGCAGGCGGCCCTGGGCGTCGTAGGCGTAGCGCCAGCGCCAGCGCAAGGTGCCGTCGTCGTCGTAGCTGCGGCGCTCCTGGCGCCGGCCCTGGGCGTCATAGGTGTACTGCCAGCGCCAGCGCGAGGTGCCATCGTCGCTGTAGAAAGCCGCCTCGGTGCGGTTGCCCTGGGAATTGTAAGCCAGCGTCTGCCACAGCACGGGAGTCAGAGGGGTAGGGGAGGTGGCGTGCTGACGCCGGGACTGCTGTGGCGTGCCAGCCTTTTCCACGCGCACGAAGCGCACCGGGCCGCGGAAGCCATCGCGCTCGCGGTCCGTCAGCGCCGTGGCGGGGCTTACGACGAGAACGCCGAGAAGGCAGAGGAGCACTGCCGTGATCATCTGCACCTCCCAGGAGCGGGGTCAGGTCTTGAAATATAAGGTCCGGTCTGCTACCTTGCCAACGCCATGGCTAGACCCTTGCGCCTCGAGTATCCGGGTGGAGTGTATCATGTAACCGCCCGCGGCAATGCCCGCCAGGCGATCTTTCTGTCCGATAGCGACCGGCAGGCCTTTTTGGGCCTTTTGGCCACCGTGGTCAGGCGGTTTCACTGGCTGTGTCACGCCTATTGTCTGATGGACAACCACTATCACTTGCTGCTTGAGACCCTCGAGGGGAATCTGTCGCGGGGCATGCGGCAGCTCAACGGGGTCTATACGCAGTGGTTTAACCGCACCCATGGCCGAGTTGGCCATCTTTTCCAGGGGCGCTACAAGGCCATTGTGGTCGAAAAGGGCCACCATTTGCTGGAAACTGTGCCGGTATGTGGTCTTAAATCCGGTGCGTGCTGGGAGCGTCGCGCAGCCCGGGGCGTGGAGATGGAGCAGTTACCGGGCCACCGCCGGCGAGGAGAGCGTGCCGGCCTTTTTGACGGTGGAGTGGGTGCTGGGGCAGTTTGCCGCGGACTGGGACGAGGCAGTGCGGCGCTACAAGACCTTTGTGGACGAGGGAAGGGGGCAGGCATCGCCCTGGGGGGCGTTGCGGGGCCAGGTCTTTTTTGGTGGGGATACCTTTGTGGAGGGGTTGCAGGCGCGGGTCAAGCCGGGGGTGACCCTGCGGGAGATACCCAGGACGCAGCGGTATGCGGCCCGGCCGCCGCTGGCGGCCCCTGTTTGCGTCGGCGTCGGGCACCAAGGCGCAGCTGATGTATACAGCGCACGTCGAGTATGGCTACACCCTGCGGGAGATTGCAGCGCATCTGGGGGTGCACTACACCACGGTGAGCAAGCTGGTCAGGAAGGTGGAACAGGAGAGGCAGGAAGAAGGGGGGCGAGGTGTTCCGCCGGGCGGCTGATCCGGCACCGCGGGCCCCTGAGAGGGCGCCAGGCTGGTGGATACGGCACCAGACGTTCTTTCAAGACTTGCCTCCTGCTTTTGCGTCACGATTCAAGACCTGACCCCACGGTTTGCAGTTTTCTTTACTGCTGTACCACGACGTTATCGAAAGCGGCGATGATCGAGGCGCCCTCGTCGGGGCCGCTGACCCCGGAGATCCGGGTTTCTAGTCCTTTGAAGGGGACTTTAGGAGGACCGGTAACCGGCGCCGCTGCCGTCGGATCGACGGCCACCGTTTTCCCGTCAAACCCAAAGACAAAGGTGGTCCCGTCAAAGGCAAGAGACAGCGTGTGCGTCTCGCCCATGGTGACGGGCCCAAAGGTGGTCTCATCGAAGTGGATGAGGGTCTGCTGCTCGAGATCCGCGCACGTCGCCTCGTTACACCGGGCCACAAAAAACGCCCCGACCAGCTCGCTGCCGTTGTGCAGGATGACCGTCCCCGCCACAACGTCGCCAACGCTGCCGTCGCCGGGCGTGCCGTCGTTGTAAAAGCTGCCCACGAGCCCGGCCATCGGTGTGGCTCCGAAGTGGCTCGCCTCGATCACGGTCACTTCGGCCCTGCCATGCGGTGACAACGCCGGGGTTGCGCACGTGCAAGGGGTTGGCCGTGTTGAGGCCGAATTGCCCGAGGGCCAAAACGGCCAAGCCGGCGTCAGTGACCCGCACCGCCTCCTGATCCGCCCATTTTGTCCGATCGAGGTGGTCGGACGAAAAGTCGTCGTAGAGGACCCCATTGACAAGCACGTTGTCAAACTCTGCTTCGATAAAGGCGCCCGCATCAGCCCCGGTGATTCCTTGTATGTCTGTGCTGAGGCCCTTGAAGGGAACCCGAGAAGGGCCGCTCACGGGAGCAAGGGCCGTCGGGTCGAAGGCGAGGGTGCTGCCGTCAAAACCGAAAACAAAGACACCCTCAGAAAAGCCGATGGACAGCGTGTGGGTCTCTCCTACGGCCACGGAACCAAACGTCGTGTTGTCGAAAAAGAGGGGGGTCAAAGAGGCGCACTCGGGGTCGTCGCACCGCCCTACGAAAGCGGCGACCACCAGGTTCGTACCCTCAAGACGAATGCCGATTTCCGCCAGGACCTCGCCGGCTTTGCCCCCGCCGGGCGTGCCGTCGTTGTAGAAAAACCCCACCAGCTTGGCCCCAGCACTCGGCCCGAGCAGGGTGGTGTGAAATTCCCCGATCGTGACGTCGGCCTGAAAGGCAGTAACGGCGTCGGGATCGGCGAACCGCAGCGTATTGCTCCCATCAGTGCCATGGCGAGCCAGCGCCAGCTCGAGCACGCCGTCTTCGGGATCGATCCCCCGGACGAACTCCAGCGTGGCCCACTTGGCAGGATCGAGCCCGTGCGTCTCGAAGTCGTCAAAGACCCCCACCACCACGGCAATCCTGGCCGGACTGCCGTCGACGTCGATCACGAGGCGGTCGCCGGGCTGGGCGGCGAGGGTGGCGCTGAAGCTGCCGTCGGCGGCAGCCATCACTGCCACGCTCTCGCCACTGGCGGCATTGAACACGTTCACCGTGCTGCCGCCGGGTACCGCTCCCGGAGCGCCGGCAATGGTGAAGGTGCCGTCGCCGTTGTCGGTCACGGTGATCTGCGTGTTGTCGGGCGGCGGCGCAATCAGCCCGGCCAGCTCCCCCAAGATGAGGATCGAGTCGAGGTTGTTGATGATGCGGTCGGCGTTCATGTCGCCAGCTGTCAAGAAATTCACCGCCTGCTGTGCCTCCAGCGCCTGCAGCCCTGACGCCGTTGGGCCTTGCAGCAAGCCGGCATCGGTCACCAGGACATCCAGGATGAGCTGCGCATCCGTGGCGTCACGAACGCCGTCGCCGTTGACGTCCCCCACCAGCGCCACCCACTGCTTGGTGACGATGTTCGAAAAAATAGTTTCCCCACTTACAGTATCTACAAATGAAGCCTGTATCTTGTCGGTGCCTGTGCCTCTATCTCCAGTATAGGTGAAAACCGCTTTGCCGCTGGCATCTGTGGTTCCTATACCCGATTTGCCCGCATTGGGCCCCTGAGAAAACCTGGAATATCACAGGCTGGTCTGGCAATGGAAGGCCATTTCTAAGGATCGTTGCCGTCACTGTATGGGTGGTTCCACCCTTATTGGTTGCACTCTCTGGTGTCAGGAAGATCTCTCCAGCCATGAGGCTACCGGCTTCGATAAACACCCAGGAATCAAGGATACTGTCTCCTGCATCTGCAATAGCCAGTTTTATGGTGTTCACTTGTCCAGGATTGACTGGAGCTATGAATTCTAGTACTACTGTAAATCCATCTGCCTCGATATTAAATGGGCATGGCTCCCCACCGTCAGGGTCACTGCAATCGTTGTTAATATAGAATTGCGAATTTTGATTGTTTTCACCAACAATGTTATCTCCGGGAGTCGTGCAATCGGGATCAGCATCATCTACAAGTTCATCACCGTCATTGTCAACTGCATCAGAGCATTCGTCAGGGTCCCCTCCGTTTACGTTGTTGATTGCCACTGGAGTAACACCGTCAGGAAGCAGTGCAAAATTGACGCCATTGACGAAAAATCCAAAGACATTATTGAATGGAGTATTAGCAAACTCATTGTATTCTTCTGATGCAAAGACATAGCGAAACACGACCGTACTGCCACTGGGAATGAAATCAAATTCCAGCACGGCTGCGTCAAAGGTTGTAAAGCCTGAAATCAAGCTATCCAGGTCTGGATCGCCTGGCTGGCCGTTGTTTGTTGTCGTATCATCGGCAGTGTTTGGACCAGCCACACTGGCAACGGCTCCAGAACTCAAGATGATGCCATTGGCTAAGCCGATGATCTCTGCACCACCCGTGAAAGTGCCAAGGGCAACATTGGCCCCCTTGCAGGTTGCATTGAGGATCGTGAGCCCACTTCCTGCCAGCGTATTGACGAGGTCGCCGCAGGTGAGGGTGTTGAGGTCTGCCGTCATAATCTGCGCATGGGCGATGACTGGCAACACGGCACTCAGGGCAACAGCCCATGCAAAGATGAACTTACGGGCTTTTCTCCCGGGCATGCGTTGCCACGGCTCACTGCGTGTATGAAGGGAGGGCATGGTTGGGCAGCTCTGCAGCGGGAAACGTGATGCCGCGTTGTTACCACCTTGTTGGGATACGGATCCACTGACCGCCATAGGGTTACTGCACCTCTACGGAAGCGTCGATAAAGGTGATGCCTGATATAGGCGCGAACGCGTCGTTTACCACCACCCCCGTGCCACCGGGGGTGGGTGGGAATCCCAGCGCCAGCGTCGAGGTGTCTCCCGTGCTGCCCACCACCTGAAAGGTCACCTTGGCCAGGGTGAGCAGGCCGCTGGCCGGCGCAAAAGTGGCGTTGTTGGCGGCAAAGCGTACCGCGCCGCTGGTAAACGCCGCGGCGTTGGTGGCCACGGCATCAAAAGGTGCCTCACCGGTAATACTCACCACCTGCACCACGGTCGCGTCGAAGGTTAGCTCGAACAGGTACGAAACCACGTTGGTGGTCCCGGCGTTGTACTGCACCGTGACGGTGAATTCCGTCCCGGGCGCGGCGGAGACAGCAGACGGGATGATGCACACGGCATTGGGCGGACAGGCCGGGTTGACGGTCCAGGTGAAGCTGACGCTGGTGCTGGCGGTGCCGTCCGAGACGGTGACAGTGACGCTGTACGGGCTGCCCGCCGCGGCCCCAAAGGCGATGGTGCCGAAGATGCGGCATGTCTCTGCGCCGATGCTGAGGTCCGGCGGCAGGCCGGTGGCACTACAGGTCAGGGGATCGCCATCGACGTCGCTGGCCACGATCTGCAGCGACACCGTGTCCCCTTCGTCGCTGGTCTGGTCGGCCGGCTGCTCGACCTCGGGGGCATCGTTGACCGGGGTAACGGTGACCGAGACGGTGGCGGTGGCGGTGCCGCCCTGGCCGTCGCTGATAGTGTACGTGAAGCTGTCGGTGCCGTGGAAGTTGAGGTTGGGGGTATAGGTGACGGTGCTGTCGGCGTTGGCGGTGGCGGTGCCGTTGGCGGGCGCGCTGACGCTGGCCACCGAGAGGGCATCGCCATCGACGTCGCTGTCGTTGGCCAGCACGGCGATGGTCACCGGGGTGTCTTCGGCGGTAGTGGCGCTGTCGTCCTGAGCCAGGGGCGGGTCGTTGACGGGAGTGACGGTGAGCGAGACGGTGGCCGTCGCCGTGAGGCCGCCAGGATCGCTGATGGTGTAAGTGAAAATGTCGGTGCCATTGAAGTTGGGGTTAGGGGTATAGGTGAGGGTGCCGTCGGCGTTGGCGGTGGCGGTGCCGTTGGCGGGCGCGCTGACGCTGGCCACCGAGAGGGCATCGCCATCGACGTCGCTGTCGTTGGCCAGCACGGCGATGGTCACCGGCGTGTCTTCGGCCGTGGTGGCGGTGTCGTCCTGAGCCAGGGGCGGGTCGTTGACGGGAGTGACGGTGAGCGAGACGGTGGCCGTCGCCGTGAGGCCGCCAGGATCGCTGATGGTGTAGGTAAAGCTGTCGGTGCCGTGGAAGTCGGCGTTGGGGGTATACGTCACCGTGCCGTCGGGGTTGATCGCCGCCGTGCCGTTGGCCGGCGCAGTGACGCTCGTGACGCTTAAGGGGTCGCCGTTGGGATCGCCGTCGTTGGCGAGCACGGCGACCGTCACCGGGGTGTCTTCAGGGGTGGTGGCGGTGTCGTCAAGGGCCACCGGCGGCGCTGCCGGCAGCCCGCCACCGACGCCGTAAAAGCTCAGGGTGGTGACTTGGGCGGTAATGACGTTGGCGGCCGTGTCGACGGCCTGCTCGGGCAAGGGCAGCCAGGTGCCGGCTTCGGGGTTGAAGCGAAAGAGGAGAAGGTCGACTTCCGCCAGCCCCAGCTCCTGCACCAGGCCCTCGTCGTAAGGAAAGACCAGGGTTGCCGGCGGGTCAAACGCCGTGCCGTCGGGCCCCAGCTCGACCAGGACCCCGGCCTGGGTGGCCAGCACCGCCACCCCCTGGGGGTTGTACACTTCGGCGGCCCGCAGGGTGGTGTCCTGGGCCAGCGCCCCCGGCGGCACGCTCAGGCGCAGGCTGCGGAGTGGGCTATCCGGGTCGATGACTTCCAGCACGCCCCCGGCTGCTGCGGTCACCCGCTGCTCGGCCACCGGGGTGACCACCTCCACCGCTGCCAGGGCAATGGTGATCGTCTTTTCGTCCCCCGGCGGCAGGGTCACGGTTACCGGGTCGCTGGCAAAAATCACCGCTCCCCGCTGGTTTTGGGCCGTCACCGTGAGCACGTGCGCCACGTTGGCGTCGATGTCGATGCTGAGTTCCCCTGTCGCTATGGGGATCTCAAAGGGGCTATCCTCAATGTCCTCGCTCCCCACGGTGACGCGCAGGAAAATCGCCGCCACGTCGGCGGGAATGCCGGCGGCGCGCTGCCGCACCCCTGCCGCCGTGGCCCGTACCGCCGCCGTGCTGCCAATGCGCAGGCGCAGGCGGGCGGTGCCGCTTCCTCCCTCCTCCCCGCCGCCCTGGCAGCCTGCCAGCAGCAGCAGGGACAGCAACAGCCCCGCGTATCGCCTCAGATGCACAAGCCACCGCATAGACGATTCTCTAGCGCGGAAACGTCACGTTTACCGTCAGCCGCGAGCGCGAGATCACCTCTTCTGCCGCCGGTGAGGTGTCTGGGGTGATCTCGCTCTGCAGGCCGGTCTCTGGATTCGCCAGCCTCTCCACCTCCGGTACCGCCGGGGCCGGCGGTTCGGGCGGCGCCTCTGGTCTGGTGGTGGCCGTCTCCAAGGGCGCTTCGGTCTGCGGCCCTGGTAGGGCCTCGGCGCCGCGCGGCACTCCTGCCGGTTCGAGCGCTTCGGTCGGCAGCACTTCTTCTGGTACCTGCTCGATGGCCTGCACCGCCTGCTCCAGCTGGGCCCGCTCGTCGGGCGTCACCGGCTCGGGCCGCTCTGGCGGCGCTGCCCCGCGTACCCGCGAGCGGAAGTTGGCCTGCACCGCTTCTTCCCCAGGAATCGCCGCCTCCAGGTGGCGCACCGTTACTTCCCCTTCCAGGACGATGACTTCTGTGGTGTCGGGCGGGACGAAGCGCACGATGAACGCGGTGCCGCGCACCCCCACCACCGAGTTGGGGGTGCGCACCTCGAGCTCGGAGCCCACCCCGAAAAGGCGCGTCGTCAGCACCCGCACCGTGCCCACCAGCAGGCTGAGGATGCTGCGCCGCTGCCCCTCGCGCAGCAAGAACTCGGTGAGCTCCAGCTCGCTGCGCTCCCCCAAGGTGAGAATCGAGTCGTCGCGCAACAGGAACTTGACTTTGCTCTCGGCCGCCGTGCGCACCGTGTCGCGCACAAACACCGCGTCGCGAAAGCGCAGCCGCTCCCACTCCGTGGCCCCCTCGGCCCGCACCTCGGCCACCCCTTCGACCAGCAAGACGGTGCCGATGCGCTCCGGCGCCTGCCCCCAGGCGCTGCCGGCCAGAGCCACCAGCACCACGGCCAGGCCGCACAGACAGCGCGTCTTCATCGCTCAGTACCTCCCGGTGAGGGCCACGGTGACGATGTTGCGGCGGTAGTCGAAAAAGGCCAGGTTGGAGAGGTTGCTGGTGTGGGCATAGGCCACCGAGAGCACAAAGTACCGCCCCAGCTCCCGCGTCAGCGTCACGGCCGCCGTGAAGCGGTCGTCTTGCCGCGCGCGCCGATCCGCGGCGGTAAGAATGGCCAGGGGATCGGCGTCAAAAGAATTGACGTGCAGGTAGTCGCGCCGCGCGAAGGCCCCCTCGGCGTCGAGCACCACGCCGCCCCACAGCGGCAGGTGCAGCCCCAGCGCCACCTGGTGGCTGTCGTACTCCCAGTCGCTGCCTTCGGTGCGGCTGGCTTCAAAGGCATAGCCCAGGCGCAGGTAAGCCCGCTGCTGCAAGAACGTGACGTACTGGTCCACCCCGCCGCGCACCGTCCAGCCGTCGCGGTCGCGCACCTTGGGGTCCTGCTCGGGCGGCAAGTCGATAAAAAAGTCGCTCAGGCGAAAGCGAGCACCAAAGGTAGCAAAGAGCTGGCGGCTCTGCCACAGCGTGGCCTGCGGCTGCACGCTGAAGGCACCAAAGAAGCGCTCGCCGGCCAGCAGGGAAAAGGCGTACTCGGCGCTGGCCTCCAGGGTCAAGCGCGACCCCTTGCGGCGGGCAAAAAGCCGCCCGCGGTGCTGCTGGATGTCGAAGTCCTCGAGGCGAAAGTGCTTGCTCTGAAACAGGGCGTATTCGATGCCCAGGCGCCACGGCGGCCGCCGCAGCGGCAGCAGCCGCCCCAGAGCGGCAAAGACCATGCGCTGGTCGGCCTGGCGGGCAATCTCGATCTCGTTGGGCTCGAGGATGACGTTGTCGTCGTGCTGAAAGCTCACCACCCCTTCGACTTGCAGCAGCCGCTGCTGGCGGGCGCGGCGCCGCAGCGCCTCGAGGTAGCGCTCGGCGTTTTGCGCCAGCAGCGACTCGGGCGCCGCTTCCCGCACCGCCGCAAAGGCCTCTTGCGCCGCCGCGTCGTCTTCCAGGGCAAAAAGCACCAGCCCCCGGTAGTAGTGCGCCGCCGGGGCAAGGGCAGGATCCAGGTCGCGGGCGCGCTCAAAAAAGGGCAGCGCCTGGCGGTAGTGCCGCAGCAGGTAGTGGGTGTAGCCCAGGTAAAACTGCGTCGAGGCCTTCTTGGGATCAAAACGCGCCGCCGCCTCAAACTGCGCCAGGGCCTCGCGGTAGCGGCGCGCCTGGAAGTAAGCCACCCCCAGGGGATGGTGCACGTAGCGCTTCGCGGGCGCCAGCTGCCGCACTTTCTCCAGCGCTTCGACGGCCGCCGCAGCCTCCCCCAGGCGCAGCTGCGTCAGCCCCAGGTAAAACCAGCCGTCGGCGTGGGCCGGCTCAAGCGCCACCACGGTGCGGAAGTGGTCGCGCGCCGTTAAGTAATCGCGCTGGTCGTAGGCGACAATGCCCTTGGCGTATTCCACTTCGGCGCGCTGCGCCACCGCCGGCCGCCCCAGGCCGAGCCCAAGCAGCAAGCCCACGAGCAAAAAGCACCACCGCCTGGCCATGCCTTTTCTCTCCAGGCACGGGACGCCGCCGCAAAACCCGCCTATCCAGCCCTGTAACACACCCCCCTCTCCTACACAAGCAAAAAAACGCCGTCAAGTAAAAAATTCACAGAAACTGGTGGCGTGTGAGCGGCATCACCGCCAGGGAGGCCGCGCGGGGGTATGTTGTCCTGCAAGGCTGTAAGCCGGGCCTCTGGGCAAAGGGGAGGGCAAGGGGTGGGGAACGTACTTGTGTGGCGCAGGGCGGCGGGGCTGGCCGGCGTTCTCTGGCGGCTGGGGTGGCGCCTGGCCGCGCGGGCCGGGCGCTGGCCGAGCCGGGCGGGGGGCGAGCCGCGCCTGCCGGGCACGCCGCTCATGTGGGTAGAGAGCGACTTCACCCACGGCGGGGGGCGCTTGCGCTAAGGGCTGCCGGCGCCGCTTGCCAGAGTGGCGTGGTATAATCGCCGCATGCCTTACGCGCAGATCAACGGCTTTCGCATGTACTACGAGGTGGCAGGCTGCGGGGTGCCGCTGCTTTTCGTGCACGGCGGCCTGGGCGGCGGCCAAGGCAGCGCCCGCTTCCGCCAGATCCACCTGCCGGCCCTGGCCCGCCACGCCCGCGTCATTGCCTTTGACCGCCGTGCGGCCGGCGCCTCGGAAGCGCCCCCGGCGGGCTACCACTTCGCCACCTTCGTCGCCGACCTCTTTGCCCTCCTCGACCACCTGGCGGTGCCACGCGCCGTGCTCATGGGCGTTTCGGCCGGCGGCCCGCTGGTGCTGCAGGCGGCGCTGGACTGCCCGCAGCGCGTCCTGGGGCTTATCCTGGCCAGCACCGCGGTGCAGACGCTGCGGCCGCCGCCGGCCCTGGCCGCCCTGCTGGCCTCCCTGGGAGCAGCGGGGCTGGCGCAGCTCGAGGCGCTGCTGCCCCCGCAGGCGCCGCTGGCCGGGGCGCTGCAAACTTACCTTGCGTACTACCGCCACGGCGACGCCCTGGCGGCGCGGCTGGGGGAGATCACGGCGCCGGCGCTCATCCTGCACGGCACCGCCGACGCCGAGGTGCCCTTTGCCGAAGCGCAGCGCTTGCACGCCGCCTTACCACGTGCCACACTGGTGCCGTTTGTCGGCGGCGGGCACGCCATTTTGGCCACCCACGCCGGCGCGTACCGGCAGGCAATCATCGACTTCGTGCGGCAGCTGCCGGCGTCCTGAGCGGCCGCTGCCGGGCAGCGAGGAGGAGAGGCGATGCGCTTTGTCATCTGCGGGGCCGGCGCCCTGGGCGGGGTGCTCGGCGGCCAGCTGGCCAAGGCCGGCTACGAGGTGGTGCTCATTGACAAGATCCCCGAGCAGGTGGCGGCCATCAACCGCCACGGCTTGCAGCTGCGCGGCGTGCACGGCAACCACACCCTGCGCCTCCCGGCGGTGCCGCACGCCCGTGAGGTGGCCTTTCGCCCCGGAGACGTGATTTTCCTGTGCGTCAAGTCGTTCCACACCGAGGCAGCGGTGCGCGAGCTGCGCCAGGCCACCGACCTCGACCTGCCCGTTTTTTGCGCCCAGAACGGGGTGCGCAACGAGGAGGTGGCGGCGCGCTTCTTTTCCCGCGTCCATGGCGTCATGGTGCTCATTGGCGCCAAGTGCCTCACCCCCGGCGTGGTGGTGCAGACCGGCAACGGGCCGCTGGGCATGGGCGCTTACCCTGAAGGGCTGACCCCGGAGGCGCAGGCGGTGGCGGCCGCTTTCGACAAGACCGACCTCACCGTGTACACCACGCCCCACATCATGCGCCACAAGTGGAACAAGCTGCTGCACAACCTCAACAACGCCACCATGGCTCTCACCGGCCTGGGCAGCCAGGAAGCGCGCGCCCACCCCGAGGCGCGGCTGTGGATGGCCGAAGTGTGCGAGGAAGGGCTGCGCGTGCTGCAGGCGGCCGGCATCGCCGTCGAGGGCCCGCCGGGGATGGGGTCGATCGCGGCGCGCATTGCCGAGCTGCGCCGCCTCGAGGAAGTGCCCGAGGTGCCCAAGGACCCCGAGCTCATGGGCTACGCCTCCATGTGGCAGGACCTCTACCACCGCCGGGGCGTGGTCGAGGCCGACTTCTTCAACGGCGAGATCGTGTGCCTGGGGCAGCAGTACGGGGTGCCCACGCCATACAACCGCCTGCTGCTGGAGCTGGTCAAGGCGGCGGCGGCCGCGCAGCAGCCCCCAGGCCAGTACACCATCGCCGAGCTACGCCAGCGCCTGGCAGGTTAGGGCGCAAGCGGCCGCCGGCTGGCCTGGTCGAAGAGCACCTTGCCGCCCAGGTAGACGTAGGGCAAGTCCTGGCTGGTGAGCGGGCGGTCGGCCTGGCGCACCCGCACCGCCACCACCTCGCCGACAAAGAGGGTGTGGTCGCCGGCAGGGTAGTGCGCCACCAGGCGGCAGTCGAGCGAGGCCAGGGCGTCGGCCAGCAGCGGCGTGCCGGTTGCCGCCGTCTCCAGGGCAAACGGCGCGAGGTTGTCGGGGTGGCGGGCGCGGGCGCTGTAGAAGTAGTCCTCCAGGTGCCGGCTGCGATGGCCCACCACGTTGAGGCCAAAGGCGCCGCTGTCCAGGACGAGCCGGTGCGTCAGGTGCTGGCGGTCGACGGCGGCCATGACCAGCACCGGCTCGCCCGACACCTGGGTCGCCCAGGAAGCGCTCATGCCGTGCTGCACCCCGCCGGCGCGCGCGGTGAGCACGTAAATGCCGGTGGTGAGAGAAGCCAGGGCGGTGGCCAGCGACACGTCCATCGGGGCGTCCTCCTTTGCCGTGACAGGGAGCCGCCGCTATGGTACGCTAGCCACGCGAGTTTGCCAACCGCCTGCGGAGGAGCCATGTGGCGCTGGCTGCAGCGCAAAATCGACGCCACCCTGGCCTTGCGCCAGCGGCTGCCGCCGGGGCAGCGCCTGGCCACCACCCTGCCGGTGCTGCACGTGGGCCCTATTCCGCCCTTTGACCCGCCGCGCTGGCGCCTGCGCCTTTTTGGCCTGGTGGCGGCGGAGGCGCAGCTCACCTATGGCGAGCTTACCGCCGGCGGGCGCTTTCCCGTGGTGCGCGTGCGCGCCGACCTCCACTGCGTCTCGGCGTGGAGCGTCCTTGACAATCTGTGGGAAGGGGTGCGCTGCGCCGACGTGCTGGCAGCGCTTCCCCTGGCGCCTGAAGCGCGCCACGTGCTGGTGCACAGCGCCAACGGCTACAGTGCCAGCTTGCCGCTGGCCGACCTGCAACGCCCCGAGGTGCTGCTGGCCTGGCGGCGCAACGGCGCCGACTTGCCGCCGGCACACGGCTACCCGCTGCGCCTGGTGGTGCCGCATCTCTACGGCTGGAAAAGCGTCAAGTGGGTCTGCGCCCTGGAGTTTCTGGCGCACGAGCGCCCCGGCTACTGGGAACAGCGCGGCTACCACCCCTACGGCGACCCCTGGCGCGAGCAGCGCTACGCCTGAGGCGGCAGGGAGAGGCGGCCTTCTTGTAGCAAGGCGATGAGCTCGGCGTCGGCGGCCAGAAAGGGCAAAGCGGCAAGAGCGGCCGGCGGCAGCCAGCGGATCTGGGCAAAGGCCAGGTTGCGCGGCTCGCCGCAAAAGGAAAGCACGGCAAAAAAGCGCAAGTCGACTTCGTAAAGCCCGGGGTAGGCGTGGCGGGTGTGGTAGAGCAGCGGTCCGATGCGCGCCGCGATGCCCAGCTCCTCGCGCAGCTCGCGGCGCAGTGCCGCTTCGTCGGTCTCGCCCGGCCGCACCTTGCCGCCCGGGAACTCCCATAGCAGGGGGAAGGCGGCATCGGGCCGGCGCTGGCACACCAGCAAGGCGCCGCCGCGCTGCAGCAGCCCGGCCACCACGCGAAGCACGCGCACGGTGCTAATCTACTGCTAGCTTGTCTTGCAAGTAGGCCACCACCTGGTCGAGGGCCAGGCGCACCTGCTCGGTGGTGTCGCGGTCGCGCACCGTCACCTGGTGGTCTTCCAGGGTCTGCACGTCCACGGTGACGCAGAAGGGAGTGCCCACCTCGTCCTGGCGGGCGTAGAGCTTGCCGATGGCGCCGGTGTCGTTGTAGTCGGCGGGAAAGCGGCGGCGCAGGTCGGCGTAGAGCTTGCGCGCCAGCTCCACTACCTCGGCGCGGTTGCGCAGCAGCGGCAAGACCGCCACTTTGATGGGCGCCAGGGCCGGGTGCAGGCGCAGCACCACCCGCCGCCGGCCGCGCACTTCCTCTTCGCGGTAGGCGTCGACGAGAAAAGCCAGGGCGGCGCGGTCCACCCCTGCGGAGGGTTCGATGACGTAAGGGAAGTAGCGCTCCCGGGTGCGGTCATCGAAGTAGGTCAGGTTGCGGCCACTGGCCTGGGCGTGGGCTTTGAGGTCGAAGTCGCCGCGGTGGGCAATGCCCTCGAGCTCCAGCCAGCCCATAGGAAAGCGGTACTCGACGTCGTACGTGGCGCGGGCGTAGTGGGCCAGCTCTTCGGGGCCGTGCTGGCGCAAGCGCAGGTGGTCTGGTCGCATTCCGTATTTTAAGTACCATCTGTACCGCTCCTTCACCCAGTAGTCGAACCACTCGTCGGCGCTCGCGGGGGGCACGAAGTACTCGATCTCCATCTGCTCGAACTCGCGCGTGCGAAACGTGAAATGGCGCGGCGTGATTTCGTTGCGGAAGGCTTTGCCGATCTGCGCGATGCCGAAGGGCAGCTTCGCCGCGCGTCGAGTCGAGCACGTTCTGGAAAGTTGACGAAAATCCCCTGTGCCGTCTCCGGCCGCAGGTAGACAAGGGCCGCTTCTCTCGCTCCACCGGGCCGACGATAGGTCTTGAACATCAAATTGAACTGCGCGCGGCTCGGTGAGCTCGCCGCCGCACTCGGGGCAGCCCGGCCCGCTGACGTGGTCGGCGCGAAAGCGCTTCTTGCACTGCTTGCAGTCGACCAGCGGATCGGTAAAGCCGGCCACGTGGCCCGAGGCCTCCCACACCCGGGGGTGCATGAGGATGGCGGCATCGAGCCCTTCCATGTCGTCGCGGGCATACACGTTGTCGCGCCACCAGGCGCACTTGAGGTTCTTTTTCAGCTCCACCCCCAGCGGGCCGTAGTCCCAGGCCCCGCCCAGACCCCCGTAAATCTCGCTGCTTTGGAAAATAAAGCCGCGCCGCTTGCACAGCGACACGATGGTTTCCAGCTCTACGGCCATGGCCCTTCCTCCGCCCAGCTCAGGCTTGGCTATAATCGTAACCACCGGCAGAGGAGCACGGCAAGCATGCTCGCCCGCGTCATTGTAAACAAGGCCGGCGAGGCGCGCCAGCGCCGCGGCCACCCCTGGGTCTACGAGGGAGAAATCGTGGACGCCCAGGGCGCGCTCGAAGACGGCGCGGTGGTGGATTGCTACAGCCGCCGCGGCCAGTTCCTGGGGCGCGGCTACTACAACGGCCGCTCCAAGATCCGCCTGCGCGTCCTCACCCGCGACCCGCACGAGGCGGTGGACGAAGCGCTGCTGCGCCGGCGCCTCGCCTGGGCCCTGGCGCGCCGCCAGCGCCTCTACCCCGGCGCCAGCGCCCTGCGCCTGGTGCACGCCGAAGCCGACGGCTTGCCCGGCCTCACCGTGGACCGCTACGCCGAGGTGCTGGTGCTGCAGTGCACCTCGCTGGCCATGGACTTGCAGCAAGCGCAGCTGGTGCGCCTGCTGCAAGAGCTCACCGGCATCCCCCACGTCTACGCCCGCAACGACCACAGCGCCCGCCGCAACGACGGCCTGGCGCTACACAGCGGCTTTCTCTCGGCGCCCTTTCCCACCACGGTGCGCATCGCCGAGCACGGCCTGGCCTTTGACGTCGACGTGGCCACCGGGCACAAAACCGGCTTTTACCTCGATCAGATGGACAACCACCTGGCGCTGCGTGCCCTGGTGCCCGCGGGCGCGGCGGTGCTCGACGCCTTTTGCTACACGGGCGCCTTTGCCCTGCACGCCGCGGCAGCCGGCGCCGGTGAGGTGCTGGGGCTGGAGGTGTCAGAGGCGGCCCTCGCCCTGGCCCGCCACCACGCCGAACTCAACCGCCTGGCACACGTCTGCCGCTTTGAAGCCGCCAACGCCTTTGACCGCCTGCGGCAGCTGGTGGCCGAGGGGCGCCAGTTCGACGTGGTCATCCTCGACCCGCCTTCTTTCACCCAGCACCGCGCTGCCGTCGACAAGGCGCTCAGCGGCTACAAGGAGATCAACCTGCGCGCGCTGAAGCTGCTGCGCCCGGGCGGGGTGTTGCTCACGTTTACCTGTTCCTATTATATTGAGCGGGCGCGCTTCGTGGCCACGGTGGCAGAAGCGGCTGCCGACGCGCGGCGCCAGCTCATCGTGCGCCAGCACCTGGGCCAGGCCCTGCACCACCCCGAGGTGCTGGCCATTCCCGAAACCGGCTACCTCAAGGGCCTCGTCGGAGAAGTATGGTAATGCGGCCGGAGGAAGGCGCGTGAAGGCGACCCTCGCCTTAGACCAAGTGAGCAAGGAATTTCGCCAGGGCACGCAGGTGGTGCGCGCCGTGGACGAGGTCAGCCTGGAGATCGAGGCCGGCGAGTTCGTGGCCATCACCGGCGCCAGCGGCTCGGGCAAAAGCACCCTGCTGCACCTCATGGCCGGCCTGGAGACGCCCAGCCGCGGCCGCGTCCTGGTGGCGGGCAAGGACCTGGCCACCCTGCGCGACGCCGAGCTGGCCGCCCTGCGCCTGCACACCATCGGCTTTGTCTTTCAGTTTTTTCACCTGCTGCCGGCGCTCACCGCCGAGGAAAACGTCGCCTTGCCCCTGCTGCTGGCCGGCGTGGCCCCCCGCCAGGCGGCGGCCCGCGCTGCCGAGCTGCTGGCCTGGGTGCAGCTTGCACCCCGCCGCACCGCCCGGCCGGCCGAGCTGTCAGGGGGCGAGATGCAGCGCGTGGCCCTGGCCCGCGCCCTGGCCAACGACCCGGCCATTCTCCTGGCCGACGAGCCCACCGGCAACCTCGACTCCCAAAACGGCCGCCTGGTGCTCGATTTGCTCTACCGCAGCTGCAAGGAAAGGGGCAAAACCCTGGTGCTGGCCACCCACGACCGCGCCGTGGCAGCGCGCGCCGACCGCGTGGTCGAGCTCCAGGATGGGGCCGTGGTGAGCATTTCCGCGGCGGAGCGCTGAGGCGATGTGGGCGCTGTGGCGCTTGATCAGCCTTCCGCACGTGCGCCAGCACCGCGGGCGCGTCGTGCTGGCAGCCGCCGGCATTGCCCTGGGGGTGGCGGTCTTCGTCGCCGTGCGGGTGACCAACGTGAGCACCCTGCGCGCCTTTGCCCGCACCGTCGACGCCATTGCCGGCCGCGCCAGCCTGGAGATCACCGGCTACGGGGCACCCATCGACGAAAGGCTGCTCACCGTGGTGCGCCGCACCCCGGGGGTGGCGGCGGCCGCGCCGCTGGTGCTGGCCGACGTGCTGGTGCAGGAAGCGGAGGGCGCGCCGCTGCTGGTGGCCGGCATCGACCTGGTCACCGACCGCGCGGTGCGCGACTATACCTTTGCCTGGCAGGAGACCGACCGCCGCGATCCCCTGGCCCTGCTCACCCAGCCCGACGCCCTCGTGCTAAGTACCCGCTTTGCCCGCCGCTACGGCCTGCGCCTGGGGGACCCGGTGCACGTGCACACGGCGCAGGGCACGCGGCGGCTGGTGGTGCGCGGCTTGCTGCGGCCCACCGGCGCTGCCGAGGCGCTGGGCGGCCACTTTGCCGTCATGGACATCGCCGCCGCGCAGCTGCTCTTTCACCGCCTGGGGCGCCTGGACCGCATCGACGTGGTGCCGCAGGCGGGCTTTCCTCTGGACGCCCTGCAGGCCGCCCTGCAGCAGCGTCTGGGGCCGGGGGTACAGGTGCGGCGGCCGCAGGCGCGCAACCGCACGGTGGAGAAAATGCTGCGCTCGTTCCACGTCAACCTGACGGCGCTGAGCCTCATCGCCCTCATCGTCGGCTTGTTCCTCATTTACAACAGCACCACCAGCGCCGTGGTGCAGCGCCGCCGCGAGCTGGGCATCCTGCGCGCCCTGGGGGTGGCGCGCCGGCGCCTGCGGCGCCTCATCCTGGGCGAGGCCTTGCTCCTGGGCGCAGTGGGGTCCGTGGCCGGCGTGGGCCTGGGCTTGCTCCTGGCGCGCCTGGCGCTGTGGCTGGTGGCGCCGGCGATCACCGCCCTCTTCCTGCGCGAGCACCTCGACCGCCTGGTGCTCACCCCGGGCACCGCCCTGGCCGGGGTGGCCCTGGGGTTGGGCACCACCCTGGGGGCGGCGGCCTGGCCGGTGCGCGAGGCCCTGCGCGTGGCGCCCCTCGACGCCCTGCAGCAGCGCGGCGTCTACACGCCGCGCCAGGCGCCGGTGTGGCCGGTGACCCTGGTGGGCCTGGGGCTGCTGGCCGCCGCCTACGGCCTGTCGCAGCTGCCGCCGCTGGGCGAGGTGGCGCTCTTTGGCTATCTGGCCTGCCTGGCCCTGGTGCTGGGGCTTTCCTGCCTGGTGCCGCTGCTGCTGCGGGCGCTGGGGGTGGCGCGGCCGCTGCTGCTGCGCGGCGGCGGTGTGGAGGGCTTGCTGGCGCTCGACAACCTGCGCTACGCCTTGCGCCGCACCACGGTGGCCACCGCGGCCTTGCTTACCAGCTTTGCCATGATGATCAGCGTCGCCATCATGATCCAGAGCTTCAAGCGCACCGTTTACACTTGGGTAGAGCAGACGCTGCGCGCCGATTTGCTGGTGCACCAGGCCTCGCCCGGCGGCGAGCGCAGTGGCCTTTCCCTGCCGCACGCCTTGCGCGACGAGCTGCTGCGCCTCGACGGGGTGCGCGACGTCGACAGCGCGCGCGCCCTCGACATCACGTACCGGGGCGACCCCGTGCTGCTGGTGGCGGTGGACTTCGACGTCTACGCGCGCTACGGCACCTATCCCTTTGCCGCCGGCGATCCCCAGGCGGCGATGCGCCAGGTGCTCGAGGCGCAGGCGGTGCTGGTGTCGGAGAACTTCAGCCGCCGCTACCGCCTTGGGGTGGGCGACACCCTGGTGCTGCCTACCCCGCGCGGGCCGCAGCGCTTTGCCATTGCCGGCGTGGTCATCGACTACTCCTCGGAGCGCGGCACCATCACCATGAACCGCCGCACCTACGTTGCCTTTTGGGACGACCCGCAAGTCGATGCCTTTGGCGTCTTCGTGGCGCCGGGGGCCGACCTCGACGAGGTGGCGCAGCGCATCCAGCGCCACTTTGCCGGCCGCTACCCGCTTTACGTGCTGACCCGCGGCAAGTTCAAAGAGCGGGTGCTGGAGCTGGTGGCGCAGCCCTTCTGGGTCACGTACGCCCTGGAGATCATCGCCATTGCCGTGGCCCTGCTCGGGGTGACCACCGCCCTGTCGGCGGCCATCCTGGAGCGCACCCGCGAGCTGGGGGTGCTGCGCGCCGTGGGGGCGACACGGCAGCGCCTGGCGCGCATGGTGCTGCTGGAAGGGGGGCTGATGGGGGTGGTGGGCGGCAGCAGCGGCCTGGTGGCTGGCTTCTTCCTGGCCCTGATTCTTATTTACGTCATCAATCGCCAGGTGTTTGGCTGGACGCTGCAGCTGACCGTGCCGGGATGGTTTGCCGCTGCCGCCTTCGTCCTTCTGGTGGCGGCCACCCTGGCCGCCAGCTGGCGGCCGGCGCAGCAGGCGGCACGCGTTCCCGTGGTGGAGGCGATCCAGTATGAATAAATCCTTCTGGTTCCTGGTGGGCAGCCTGGTGGGGGTGGCCCTCTGGCTGGCCGCGGGCGAGGGGGCGCTGCTGGGCTTCCAGCAGGCGGTGCCGGGCTACCGCTGGGAATTTCCCCGCGACCACGGCGCCCATCCCGGCTTCCAGACCGAGTGGTGGTACTACACCGGCCACTTGCACGCGGCGCCAGGGCGCACCTTTGGCTACCAGCTCACGTTTTTCCGCCACCGCCTCGACCGCCCCGGCTTGAGCCTCAACCCCTCGCAGTGGTTTGCCGACCAGCTCTACCTGGCGCACATGGCGATCACCGACGAGGCGCGGCAGCGCTTCGTCTACGGCGAAAAGCGCAACCGCGCCGCCCTGGGGGTGGCCGGGGCCGCCGAGGGCCGCTACCACGTGTGGAACGAGGACTGGCTGGCGCAGCGCCTGGGCCGCCACCACTTCCTGCAGGGGGCCATTCCCGGCTACGAGCTGCGCCTGGTGCTCACCCCCCTCAAGCCCCTGGTGCTGCACGGCGAGGGCGGCCTCAGCCGCAAGGGAGCGGGCAAAGGGCAGGCGTCGTACTACTACTCCTTCACCCGCCTCTACACCGAAGGGGTGCTGCGCACCGAAGAAGGCGTCTTCGATGTTAGCGGGTTGAGCTGGATGGACCACGAGTTTGGCAGCACCCAGCTCAGCGAGGAGCAGGTGGGCTGGGACTGGTTCAGCGTGCAGCTCGACAACCACCACGAGCTCATGCTCTACCACATTCGGCGCCGCGACGGCAGCCTCGATGCGGCTTCCAGCGGCACCCTGGTGCGGCCCGACGGCAGCGCCGTGCCCCTGCGCCGCGACGACTTTCGCGTCGAGGCGCACGAGCGCTGGCGCAGTCCCAAAAGCGGCGCCGTCTATCCGCAGCGCTGGACGCTCTACGTGCCGCGCTTCGACGTGGTGCTGCACCTGGAGCCGGTGCTGGCCGAGCAGGAGCTCATCACCGACAGCAGCACCCTGATTACTTACTGGGAAGGTCGCGTGCGCGTGCGCGGCCGCTTTCAGGGGCAAGAAACGCAAGGGGCGGGCTACGTGGAGCTCACCGGCTACGCCCATCCGGTGCGGCTATGAAGCGCGAGCAGGCAGCGGCCACGGCGCGGTGTGCGCGACTTTCTGGCTGCTCGGGGCTGTACGGTGCCGGTGCACACCTTTGCCACCCCCGTGCACACCGCGCAGCAGGCGGCCGCCGCCCTGGGCACCGCGCCGGGCTGCATCGTCAAGTCGCTGGTCTTTGAGGCCGATGGCCGGCCGCTGCTGGTGCTCATCGGCGGCGACCGGCGCGTCGACACAGAGCGCCTGGCCGCCCTCTGCGGCGCCCGGCAGGTGCGCCCGGCGCGCGCTGCCGCCGTCGAGCGCCTCACCGGCTACCGCGTGGGCGGCGTGCCACCGGTGGCGCACGCCACGCCGCTGCCGGTATTCATGGACGCCGCCCTGCTCGCCCACGACACCGTCTACGCCGCCGCCGGCACGGCGCACAGCCTCTTTGCCATCAACCCATGGCGACTCAGAGACCTCAGCGGCGCGCGCGTCGCCGAGCTCGGCACGGACTCGTGAGAAGGGAGCGCCCCATGCCCGAAGAACGCTTTCTTACCGTAAACGGCCTGCGGCTGCACTACTTGCAGTGGGGAGAAGCGGGAAAGCGGTCGCTGCTGTTGCTGCATGCCAGCGGCTGCCACGCCCACTGGTGGGACGGCGTGGCGCCGCGGCTTGCCGAGGACGGCTTGGTTATTGCCCCTGACCTGCGCGGGCACGGGGACAGCGGCCGGCCAGAGCCGCCGGACTATCGCTTTGAAGCCTACGTCGCTGACCTGGCGGCGCTGGTGGCCGCGCGGCACCTCGAAGACGTCATTCTGGTTGGCCACTCCATGGGCGGGTACGTGGGCCTGTGCTACGCCGCCACGCAGCCGGCGGCACTGCGCGCCCTGGTGGTGGCCGACATGCTCTGCGAGCTCGACGGCGAGGCCCTGGCCCGCCTGCACCAGGCCAGTACCCGCCCGCAGCCCGTCTTTGCCACCCGCGAGGAGGCCGTGCAGCGCTTTCGCTTGCAGCCGCCCGAGACGGTGGCACCGCCGCAGGTGCTGCGGGCGCTGGCCGAGCAGGCGGTGTGCCAGACGGCAGACGGCACCTGGACCTTCAAGTTCGACCGCCGCGCTCTGAATCACCCGCCGGTGCGGGTGTGGGACGTGCTGCCGCGCGTGGCCTGCCCGGTGCTGGTGGTGCGGGGCGAGCACAGCCCGCTCATGCCGGCGGCCAACGCCGAGCGCCTGGCGCGGGCGCTGCGCCATGGGGCGCTGGCCACGGTGCCCGGGGCCTACCACAACCTCATGCTCGACAACCCCGCGGCCTTCGTGCAGGTGGTACAAGACTTCTGCCGCCGCTGGCGTTGAGCAAGCGGCAGCGGCCGCCACTGATAATTCAAGACCTGACCCCCTTCCTGTGTCTTGTGCGCCTCTGGCGCCTGTGGTAGGTTCAGGGGCAGGTGCCAGAAGCATCGACAAACGGGCAAGAGGGCAGGGTGCGTGCGAATTCATGGCCTTGGCATGCTGGCCGTGGTGCTGCTTTGCCTGGGGGCGCCCGCGGGTCTCGCAGCGCAGACGGTCCCCTATACCCTGGAAGATCGCGAGCGGCTCGTGCGCATCGAAACGAAGCTGGAGGAGATGAGCAAGCGGTTTGAACAGCGCTTTGAGCAAATCGACAAGCGCTTTGAGCAGGTTGACAGGCGCTTTGAGCAGGTTGACAAGCGCTTCGAGCAAATCGACAAGCGCTTCGAGCAGGTCGACCGGCGCTTCGAGCAAATCGACAAGCGCTTCGAGCAGGTCGACCGGCGCTTCGAGCAAATCGACAAGCGCTTCGAGCAGGTCGAGGGGCGCTTTGGGCAGCTCACTACTTTGTTTTTGGGGATTGTGGGGGCCTTTGCCGGGGGTGGTGGCCGCCACCATCGGGTTTGCCATTTGGGACCGGCGTACGGCGCTGAGCCCGGCGCTGCGGCGCACACAGAGCCTCGAAGTGCGCCAGGAGCGGGTGGAGCGCGCCTTGCAGGAGTTGGCGGCCGGCGACCCCAAGGTCGCCGAGGTGCTGCGGCGGGTGGGGCTGCTGTAGCCCGTTTCAAAGACGCGCGCCCAGACAGGATCCTTTGCAGTCCGCCCCACCGGGCCGTTAAGCCGAGTTGGCGAGGCACGATTCAAGACCTGACCCCGTGGGGTCTCAGGGTTTGACCACGCGGTTGCGCAGCACGCCGATTTTCTCGATCTCGATCTCCACCACGTCGCCGGGCTTGAGCCAGCGGTCCAGCTCCAGGCCACAGCCCAGCCCCACCGTGCCCGAGCCCACCACGTCGCTCGGGTAGAGGGTTTCGCCCATGGAGAGGTGGGCGATGATGTTCGCCCAGGAGTGGTACATGTCGCGGCTGTTGCCTTCCGACCAGACCTCGCCGTTGACCCGCGCCACCATGCGCAGGTTCTGGTAGTCGCCTATTTCATCGCGGGTGACGATCCAAGGGCCCAGGGCGGTGCCGAAGTCCTTGCCTTTGGCCGGCCCCAGGCGGCACTGCATCTCGCGCATCTGGATGTCGCGGGCGCTGAAGTCGTTGAGGCAGGCAAAGCCAAAAATGTAGCGGTCGGCTTCCTCCGGCGGGATGTCGCGCCCCTCCTTGCCGATGATGCAGGCCAGCTCCAGCTCGTAGTCGAGGCGCTCGGTATACGCCGGCCACACCAGGTCCTCGTCGTGCCCCAGGAGGGTGCAGGGATTGCCTTTGTAGTAAACGGGCATCTCGTACCAGGCCCGCGGTGGCTCCAGCCCCAGGGCGTCGTAGCCGCGGCGCATGTGCTTCTCAAAAACCAGGCAGTCGCGCAGCGAGTTGGGACGGGGCAGGGGCGGAAGCAGGCGCACCTCGTTCAGGGCAAAGACCAGCTGCTCGCCCTGCGGTCCTGCGGGCAGCTGGCCGCGGGCCAGGGCCTCGCCGGCAAAGGCCTCGGCAGCGCGCGCCGCCTCCAGGGCGCGCTCGCCGCCTTCGATGAGGCGCCGCATGTCGGGTGGCACCAGCGCCTCCATGAGGCGATAAGGCTGGGGCTCGCCCTGCTGCGCCAGCAAGGTCACGTACGCCGAGCTCAGGTCGATGAGCCGCTCGCCCTGCACGCTGCCGATGCGCACGAAGCGCCCCACCGGGGTCTGCACCTGGAAGGAAGCCAGTTTCATGCCGCACCTCCTGTTGGTAAAATGTTGAAAAACTCCCCTTGCTTCCCCGCGGCCGATTGTAGCATATCCTTGCCAGAGCTGGCCGTGAGGGGGGATAGCAGGCTCATCCACAGTGGCCAAGGAGGGGCGCATGGATCGCTTTGAGCTCGTGGCCGACTTTGCCCCGGCCGGCGACCAGCCGCAGGCCATCGAGAGCCCTGGTACAGGGCCTCGCGCGCGGGCGTGAAGCACCAGACCCTGCTGGGGGTCACCGGTTCGGGCAAGACCTACACCATGGCGGCAAGGTGATCGCCCGCCTCAACCGCCCCACCCTGGTGCTGGCGCCCAACAAGACCCTGGCGGCGCAGCTGTACGCCGAGTTCAAGCGCTTCTTCCCGCGCAACGCCGTCGAGTACTTCGTCAGCTACTACGACTACTACCAGCCCGAGGCCTACATCCCCAGCACGGACACCTACATCGAGAAGGACGCCAGCCATCAACGAGCGAGATCGACAAGCTGCGCCACTCCACCACCCGCTCCCTGCTCGAGCGCCGGGACGTGATCGTGGTGGCCAGCGTCTCCTGCATTTACGGCATCGGCTCGCCGCGAGGAGTACGCCGGCATGCGGTGCTCTTTCACCTGCGCAGATGGGCAGGGCGCCGCGACGACCTCCTGCGCCGCCTGGTGGAGATCCAGTACGAGCCGCAACGACTTACGACTTCCAGCGCGGCACGTTCCGCGTGCGCGGGCGACGTGGTGGACGTCTTCCCGGCGCACGAGGAGGACCGCGCATCCGCGTCGAGTTCTTCGGCGACTGCGATCGAGCGCCATCTACGAGATCGAGCCCGCTCACCGGCGAGGTCTTGCGGCCGCTGCACAAAGCGGCCATTTACCCGGCCAGCCACTACGTCACCAGCAAGGACAGCCTGGCGCGCGCCTTGGAAAGCATCGCGGCGGAGCTCGAGGCGCGCCTGGCCGAGCTGCGCGCCGCCGGCAAGCTGCTCGAAGCGCAGCGCCTCGAGCAGCGCACCCGCTACGACCTGGAGCTGCTGCGAGGCACTCGGCACCTGCCCGGGGATCGAAAACTACTCCCGCCACCTCGACGGCCGCCGCCCCGGCGAGCCCCCGGCCACCCTGCTCGACTTACTTCCCCAAGGACTACCTGCTCTTCATCGACGAGAGCCACATCGCCATCCCGCAGCTGCGGCGGCATGTACCACGGCGACCGCTCGCGCAAGGAGACGCTCGTCGAGTACGGCTTCCGCCTGCCCTCGGCGCTGGACAACCGGCCGCTCACGTTCGAGGAGTTCTGCGCTCCGGGTCAACCAGGTAGTCTACGTCTCGGCCACGCCCGGCCGAGTACGAGCTGCGCATGAGCGGCGGCGTGGTGGTCGAGCAGGTCATCCGCCCCACCGGCCTCGTGGACCCGCGAGGTGGAGGTGCGTCCGGCCAGCGGCCAGGTAGACGACCTGCTGCACGAGATCCGCCAGCGCGCGCGCGCGGCGAGCGCGTGCTGGTCACCACGCTCACCAAGCGCATGGCCGAGGAGCTCACCGACTACTACCGCGACCTGGGGGTGCAAGTCCGCTACCTGCACAGCGGAGATCGACACCTTGCAGCGCAGTCGAGCTCATCCGCGAGCTGCGCCGGGGCGACTTACGACGTGCTGGTCGGCATCAACCTGCTGCGCGAAGGGCTGGACTTGCCCGAGGTGTCGCTGGTGGCCATTCTGGACGCCGACAAGGAGGGCTACCTGCGCTCCGAGCGCTCGCCTCATCCAGACCATCGGCCGCGCCGCGCGCCACGTGCACGGCCAGGTGATCATGTACGCCGACGTCCTCACCGACTCCCTGCGCCGCGCCATCGACGAGACCAACCGCCGCCGCGAGCTGCAGCGGCGCTACAACGAAGAACACGGCATCACGCCGCGCAGCGTGGTCAAGGCGGTCGACGACGCCCTGGCCGCCATCTATGACGCCGACGCCGAGACCGCCGTGCCCCTGGCCGCCGAAGCCCCCGAAGACTACGCCGTGGCGGCCGAGGACTTGCCGGCGCGCATTGCCCGCCTGCGCAAGGAGATGCAGGAGGCGGCAGCCCGCTTTGATTTTGAGCGGGCGGCGCAGCTGCGCGACCGCCTCTTTGCGCTGCAAGAGCGCGAGCTGGAGCTGCGCTGAGGAGCAGGCCATGGAGCTGCGCCAGCAAATCGAGCGCTTTCCGCAGGCTCCGGGCGTCTACTTGATGAAAGACGCCCAAGGGCGCATCGTCTACGTGGGCAAGGCCAAAAACCTGCGGGCGCGGGTGCGCCAGTACTACTCGCGCAGCGGCGACCCGCGCTTCCACATCCGCCTGGGGCTGCCCACCGTGGTGGCCATCGACTTCCTGGTCACCGACACCGAAAAAGAGGCGCTGATTCTCGAAAATACCCTCATCAAGAAGCACCGGCCGCGCTTCAACATCAGCCTGCGCGACGACAAGAACCACGTGCACTTGCGCCTCGACCCGCGCGAGCGCTTCCCGCGCCTCACCGTGGTGCGCCGCCCGGGCAAGGACAAGGCTCTTTACTTTGGCCCTTATGCGTCCACCCAGGCGGTCAAAGAGACGCTGCGCACCCTCTACCGCGCCTTTCCCATCCGCTCTTGCACCGACGCCGTCATGAACAGCCGCACCCGCCCCTGCCTTTACTACGAGATCGGCCAGTGCGTGGCCCCCTGCGTGCCCGGCTACACCACCGAAGAGGCCTACGCCGAGCTGGTGCGGCAGGTGATCCTGCACCTGCAAGGGCGCAGCGACGAGATCGTGCGCCGCCTCAAAGCCGACATCGCCCGCGCCGCCGAAGCGCTGCGCTTTGAAGAGGCGGCGCGCCTCTACCGCCGCCTGCAGGCGGTCGAAGCCACCATGGCCCGGCAGCACGTCAGCTCCCTCAAGCACCGCGACCAGGATGCCTTTGGCTACTACGTCGAAGGCTCTACGGTGCAGATCCAGACCCTCAACGTGCGCCACGGCCAGCTGGTGGGCGGCCGCGCCTACACCTTTCGCCAGCAGGTGGTGGCGGTGGAAGAGGTGCTGGGCTCTTTCATCAACCAGTACTATGCCGACGGCGCCGCCATCCCGCACGAGGTGCTGCTACCCTGTGCGCTGGAAGAAGCCGACTCCCTGGCCGAGCTGCTCAGCGAGAAGAAGGGGCGACCGGTGGCGGTGCTGGTGCCCAGCCGCGGCGACAAGTACCACCTGGTGCAGCTGGCGATGAAAAACGCTCGCCTCACGTACCAGAAAGAGCACGACCCCAGCGAGCGCCGCCGCCAGGCCCCTCGAAGAAGTGCAGCGGCGCCTGGGGCTGCGGCAGCTGCCGCGGCGCATCGAGTGCTGCGACATCTCCACCCTGGGCGGCACCCTGGCGGTGGGCTCGCTGGTGTGCTTTACCGACGGCGAGCCCGACAAGTCGCGCTACCGCCGCTACCGCGTGCGCACCCTGGCGCAGCCCAACGACTACGGCATGATGCTCGAGGTGCTGCGCCGGCGCTTCCGCCGCGGCCTGCAAGAAGGCGACTTGCCCGACTTGCTGCTCGTCGACGGCGGCAAAGGCCAGCTGCAGGTGGCGCTGCGCGCCTTGGCCGAGCTGGGCATCGCCGACCTGGAAGTGGCGGCGATTGCCAAAGGGCGCCGGGAAGGCGAGGTCGACCGCTTCTACCGGCCGGGGCGCAAGAACGCCATTTCCATGCCGGCCCACGCGCCGGCGCTCCACCTCTTGCAGCACCTGCGCGACGAGGCGCACCGCTTTGCCCTGGCCTACCACCGCCGGCTGCGCCACCGCCAGCTGCGCCACTCCCTGCTCGACGGCATTCCCGGCCTGGGCGAAAAGCGCAAGGCGCAGCTGCTGCGCCACTTTGGCAGCCTCAAGGGCCTGCAGGCCGCCTCCCTCGACGCCCTCACCGCGGTGCCCGGCCTGCCGGCGCCGGTGGCGCGGGCCGTCTACGCCGCCCTGCACCCCGGCGAGGTGGCCTGAGGCCGCCTAGAAGACCGTGCCGGCAAAGTGGCGGCTCGGCCAGCTGCCGCACCCGCGGGACCAGCTCCCGGTGGGCTGTCGCCGCGGCGCCCGCCGGGCAAGGGTGTGGTACACTAAAGCCCGTCTGCACGAGAAGGAGGGTCAAGGATGCGAGGCGCAAGGTGGTTTGTGCTGCTGGGGCTGCTACTGCCCCTGGCCCTGGGGGCCGAAGAGGCCGGCAAGCGCGCCGACATCCAGCAGCTGCTCGCGCTCACCGGGGCGCAGGAGCTCGGGGTGCGGGTGGCGCTGCAGGTGATCGAGCGCTTCCGGCGCGTCCACGAAGACGTGCCGCCCTGGGTATGGCAGGAGATCCTGCAGGAGACGCAGGCGCGGGCCAACGACTTTTTGGCCGAGGCCATCGTGCCCATTTACGACCGCTACCTCACCCACGCCGAGGTCAAGGGCCTCATTGCCTTTTACCAGTCGCCGCTGGGGCAGAAGCTGCGCAGCGTGCTGCCGCTGATGAACCAGGAAAGCCGCATTGCCGGGCAGGGCCTGGGGGCGGCAGTTTGCCGAGGAAGTGCGCAAGAAGCTGGCCGAGCACGGGTTCAAGTAGTGGAGGCGTGGCTGCGGCGGCTGGTGACCGCCTATCCCTTTCCCGATCCGGCCACCGCCGACGCCGAGGGCCTGGTGGCCCTGGGGGGCGACTTGCGGCCGGGCCGGCTGCTGGCCGCCTACGCCCAGGGGCTGTTCCCCTGGCCCTGGGGCGAGGGCTGGCCGCTGGCCTGGTACAGCCCCGAGCCGCGCCTGGTGCTGCGGCCGGCTGCCCTGCACGTCAGCCGTCGCCTGCGCCGCGTACTGCGGCAGGGGCGCTTTGCGGTGCGCTGGGACAGCGCCTTTGCCCAGGTGGTGGACGCCTGCGCCACGGTGCCGCGGCGCGGCCAGCGCGGCACCTGGATCACCCGCGAGCTTGCCGCGGCGTATGGCCGCCTGCACGCCCTGGGCTTTGCCCACAGCGTGGAGGCCTGGGCCGGCGATACCCTGGTGGGCGGGCTGTACGGCGTTTCCCTGGGGGCGGCCTTCTTTGGCGAGTCGATGTTCAGCCGGCAGCCCGACGCCTCCAAGGTGGCTTTGGTGCACCTGGTCGAGCGGCTGCGCGCCTGGGGCTTTCACTTCATCGACTGCCAGGTCTACACGCCGCACCTGGTGCGCTTTGGTGCCGAGGCCTGGCCGCGCCGCCGCTTCCTGGAAGCCCTGGCGCAGGCCCTCGAAGTGCCCACCCGCCGCGGCCCGTGGGGGAAAGAGGGGCCGGAGTGAGAAGTCGCCTCAAGGCGCGCGGTTAATCGCCGTTGCCAGCGGTGCCACTACCGATCCATGGCTCGAGCTTGGAGGCCAGATCGGTTTCAGGATTGAACGTCTGGAGCGCTTCGACTTGAGCGGCCCGAAGCAGCCGTCGGTCCGAGGCCACCAGGGCGAGTTGGGACCGCCATGCCTTCAAGCCAACGTTTCATTTGCAAGGCGGAGCTCAAGACAAGGGCATCTGTAGCGTTAAGCGAGTGTCTGACAAGAAGCGGGAGCGAGTCGATGAGCAGCCAGTTTTCTACCGAAAGCAGGCGGAATTCGGAGTCGATTACCTCAGCGCGGAAGTCTGCCAGGGCTTGAGAGAACGCCGCTTCGGGGATAAGGGCCGGCGTTGCGCTTTCGGACGAAGATGGAAACCACCTCGCCGACCGCCAGGATGAGGCTCATCATGCGTGCCAGGGGGATGTCGGCAAAGATCCGGTTGACCAAGGGAGTCCCGCTTTCTGGGGCGTAGCGCTTTACCAGTGCGCTGGCATCCCAGTAGACGTGGAAAGTCACCTTACTCCCCGCGCATTTCGATAATACCCCGGCTAAAGGCGTTGTCCTCGGGCTTAAGGTAAGAAGCTAGCAGTTGCTGCACCTTTTCGGCGCCGATCGGCTGGGCGCAGACGCCTATCTCTTGAAAAACGCGGTCAATGTGGGGACCAAGGTCCCGCTTGTCAACGACTTGGCCTCCTGGCGGTCTGGGCCTGTGCCGTCAGTGCCTTCCGCAGCTTTGCCAGCTTGCGTTTCCAGGCCCTCTAAGCATTGGAGAATCGCGGATTGCTTCACCGGAACCTCCTCCCGCTAGCCTTTCCCCTCCACTTGTATAGCATGCACACCTTTCCGGTGCAAACCCTCTCCGCCCGTGCCTTGCCGGCAGCGCACTTGACGGCCCGCCGTGTCTGTGGTACACGGGGACCACACGTCGCAGCGCGGCGGAAACGTCGCCGCGGCTTTCCGCCGCCAGAAGGGCCAGGCACGTGGCTGGCGAGGTGCGCGACATCCTGGTGGCGGTAGCCGGGCTGACGCCTCAGGTCATCACCGAGACGCTCTACTACCTGACGCAGGTGCGCCGCCCGCCCGTGGTGCCGGCGGCCGTTTACGTGCTCACTACGCGGCGCGGCCAGGCCTGCCTGCTCACCCACCTGCTTGCGCCCGAAGAGGGCCGCTTTTTCGCCTTCTGTCGCGAGTACGGCCTCGAGGCGGCGGCCATTGCCGTTGAGCTGCAAGTGCTCAGCGACGCTCGCGGCCAGCCCCTGGACGACATCCGCACCCCGGAAGACAGCGCCGCCGTAGCCGACCAGATTGCCGCCCTGGTGGCGCGGCTGGCCGCCGATCCCGCCACCCGCCTGCACTGCTCGATTGCCGGAGGACGCAAGACGCAGGCGGTGCTGCTTGGCTTTGCCCTGCAGCTTTATGGCCGGCCGCAGGACACCTTGCTGCACGTGCTGGTGAGCGAGGCGGCCGAGGCCCCACCCCGACTTTTACTATCCGCCGCGCACGCCGCAGCTGCTGCGCGCCCGCGACGGCAGGACCTTCGACGCCAGCCAGGTGCGCGTCGACGTCGCCGAGATTCCCTTTGTGCGCCTGCGCCAGGTGCTGGGCGGTGAAGCGGTGCCTGGCTTTGACGCCGCCACGGCGCAGGCGCAGCAGGCGCTGGCCGCCCTGCCGGTGCCGGGGCCGCTGGTGGTCGACTTGCCGCAGCGCTGCCTGCACCTGGGCCCGCACCGCGTCGCCTTGCCGCCCCTGCAGCTGGTGCTCTACGCCCAGCTTGCCTGCCTGCGGCAGCGGGGCGCCGGAGAAGACGGCCTGGTGCTGCTCGAAGAGCTCGAGGCGTGCCGCGAAGAGATGCTGCAGCGCTACGCGGCGCTGTACGGGCCGCACTCGGGGCACGTCGCGCGCCTGCGCCGGCAGTGGCAGCACGGCTTGCCGCGCGACACGGTGCGCACCCACTTTGCGGTCATCAACCGCCGCCTGCGGCAGGCCGTACTGGCGCCGGCCGAGCTTTACACCATTGCCAGCCGGCGCCAGTACGGCCGCACCCGCTACGGGCTGCGCCTGCCGCCGGCCGCCATCCACCTGCGGGAGAATTAACGGTTTGTCAATGCTGTTTTGCTCGCCATGGCCGCCGGCGCGGGGTACATTGGCCCCTTGGGTCACGCCTGCCACGAAAGGGAGAGACCCGGCATGAACTGGCTGAGCTGGGACCACATTGGCCACCTGGCCGACTTGCTGGGCATTGTCAGCGCCGTGCCCTTTCTGGGCACCGCGGCCTACTTTCTGTCGCGGGCGCGGCGGCTGCGCCGGCACCTGCGCCAGCTCGAAGGCATCACCTCGGCGCGGCCGGCAGCGCTGGCGGTGTCGTTGGCCGGCACGCGCATCCGGCCGGCGGTAGAAGACTTCTGCGCCGGCCTGGGGCCGGGAATGCGCATTTACGAAGTGCAGCGCGCCCGCGGCCTGACGCCGGCTGAAGTGCCGCGGCTGCTGCTGGAGCTGCAGGGACTCAAAAACCGCCTGCAAGACGAAGGGGTCAGCGAGGTGCATCTCTTTCTGTCCTGTCCCCTGGCCGTGGCCTGCGCCATCGGCGCCCTCTTTGACAACTGGGTGCCGGTCAAGGTCTACCAGTTCAACCAGGGGCGCTACGAGTTCTGGACCACCCTGCACGGGGGCTACGTGGCCGGGCTGGCCCGGCAGGAGGAAGAAGCATGAGCGAACCCGAGACGTGCCGCGCCATGCTGCTGTCGCTGGGGGGCAGTCCTGAGCCGGTGATTTACAGCCTCAACCAGCAGCAGCCGGCCTACGTGCTCTTTTTTGTCTCTACTGAAACGGCGCCGCAGATCCAGGACGTCATCCGCGCCCTGACTTACCGCTACGCCGACAGCGACCGCCTTGTCACGCCGGACGCCGAGGACCTTGGCGTCTGCTACCGCGTGCTGCGCGAGCAGCTGCCGGCCAAGCTGGCGCAGTGGGGGGTGAGCGAAGAGACGCTGGTGGTCGATTATACCGGCGGCACCAAGACCATGTCGGCGGCGCTGGTGCTGGCCACCCTGCGGCGCGCGCACCGCTACAGCTACGTTGGCGGCGTGGCGCGCGACAAAGGCGGCGTGGGGGTGGTCATCGGCGGGCGCGAGCGCATGCTCCGTGTGCACAACCCCTGGCGCGAGTGGGCCGAAGAAGAGCGCCAGCGCTTGCGCCTTTACTGGGACACCGCGCGCTACGAAATTGCCTGGCGCGAGCTCGAGCGCCTGCAGGGCCACCTCGAGCCGCAGGAGCAGGAAGTGATGCGCGCCCTGGCCAGTGCTGCGGCGGCCTATTGCGACTGGGACAACTTTCGCCACCGCGACGCCCTGCCCAAGCTGGGGCAGGCCCTGCGCTTTCTCAAGCCCTACGCCCAGGGGGCAGGGCGGGCGGCGCTGCGGCAGGGGGTGCAGGAGATGGAAGCCAACCTGGCCTTTTTGCAGCAGCTGACGCGGTCCGAGAGCCGGGACGAAGCCTACATTGCCGACCTCATTGCCAACGCCGACCGCCGCGCGCAGCGCGAAGGCAAGTACGAAGACGCCGTGGCGCGCCTCTACAGCGCTCTAGAGCGCGCTGCCCGCTTTCGCCTGCGGCAGCACTACGGCATTCACACCGAAGACGTATCGCCCGAGCAGCTGCCCGAGGCGCTGCGCGCGGAGTACGCGCAGCGCTACCGCGACCCCCGCGACGGCAAGCTCAAGGTGCCGCTCATGGCCGCCTACCGCCTGCTGGCGGCCCTGGGCGACCCCCTGGGGCAGGCCTTTATGGCGCGGCAAGACGAGGTGGTGAAGCTGCTTGGCCTGCGCAACCAGTCGCCGCTGGGGCACGGCGAGGATCCGGTGGGCGAGGGCGGCTACCGGCGCTTTCGCGCCCTGCTCATGGAGCTGCTGGGCCTCGAAGAAGCGGCACTGCCGCGCTTTGCGGCGCTGTGGGCGTGAGGGATCGACGCCTCCCCCACGAGCGGCAAAGTGGAGGGGTTCGATCACCGGCCGCGGTGAAGGGAAGGCCCCACGCTGCGGAACGAGGGGAAAATAACCTGCTGGCCCACTGCCGGCGCCATCGAAGAGGAGAAGAACCGTGAAGCAGCTTGTCGTTGAGTACCCTGAAGGTCTCCCTGGCCGGTGAGGGCTAAAGGGAGGGGGTTGGCCGGTGATACCGGTGGATGAGCCGTGGCAAGTGCTAAAGCTGTTGCCCGTGCGCTTTGTCTTGCGGGCGCAGACGGCCCTGCACTTGCCGCGCTACAAGGGATCGACGCTGCGCGGGGGCTTTGGGGCGGTCTTCAAAGACACGGTGTGCGTCGTCGAGCACCGCGACTGCCAGCGCTGCCTGCTGCGGTCCCGCTGTGCCTATCCCTACGTCTTTGACACGCCGGTGCCCGAGGGGGCCACGCGCATGCGCAAGTACGTTGCCGCCCCGCACCCGTTTGTGCTGCTGCCGCCGCTAGAGGCCAAAACGCGCTATGCGCCGGGCGAGACCCTGAGCTTTGACTGCACCCTGATCGGGCGCGGCGCCGACTATCTGCCCTATTTCATCTACGCCTTCGAGCGGCTAGGGGCACAGCACGGGCTGGGCAAAGGGCGGGGGCGCTTTGCGGTGGAAACGGTCGCCTGGCTGGCGCCGGGAGGGCAGGAAGTGGTGATTTACCGTGGAGAGGACCAGACGCTGCGCAGCGGCTACCGCGCCCTCGAAGCGCGGGAGCTCGTCGCGCCTGGAGTCCTGGCGACGTCTTCCCTGCTCACCCTGCGCTTTCTTACCCCGGCGCGCCTGGTCTACGGCGGGGCCCTGACGGATCGCCTGGACTTTCACGTGCTCGTGCGCGCCTTGCTGCGGCGGCTGGCCAACCTGGCCTATTTTCACTGCGGCGCGGCGCTGGAGCTGGACTTTCGCGGCCTGATTGCCCAGGCCAGCGAGGTCGAAACGGTGGCGCAGCGGCTGCGCTGGTACGACTGGGAGCGCTACTCGGCCCGCCAGGACACGCGCATGAAGCTGGGCGGCGTCATCGGGAAAGTCACTTACCGCGGCCCCTGGCAGCCCTTCCTGCCCCTGCTGCAGCTGGGCACCTTTGTCCACGTGGGCAAAGGCAGCAGCTTTGGCCTGGGCAAGTACGTCCTAGAGCACGACGGAGTTCGCCATGAGGCATGAAGACCAAGTGCTCATCACCCTCGGCGCCCTGCTCCACGACATCGGCAAGTTTCGCGAGCGCACCTTCGAGCCCCTGCCCGCGTGGGCCGAAGGGTTTCGCCGCGAGGGCCCGCTACAGCCACGAGCCCTGCAGTGCCCTGTTTGTCGAAGAGCAGTTGTCTGGCTGGCCGCTCGACGCCGGCTCGCTGCGGCGCCTGGTGCTCAAGCACCACGGCCCCGAGCTGCACGACGAGCTGCTGGTGAGCCTGGCCGACCGTCTCTCGGCCAACGAACGCGCCGAAGCCGAAGGCGACACCGAGGGCGCCCGCGGCCGGGCAGAAACCACGCTGCGCACCGTTTTGTCGCGCGTCCAGTGGGACGGGCGAAGCGCCGAGGGGCCGCGCTACCACACGCTGCGCGCCTTGTCGTTCGAAGAGGACGCCCTTTTTCCGCATCCCGAAATGGCCGGCTCGGCCGCGGCGTACCGCGCGCTGTGGCAGGACTTTGCCGCCGAGATGGCCCGCGTGCCGCGCGGCGACGTGGTGACCCTGCTGGCGCTGCTACACAAGTACACCTGGGCCATTCCCTCCGACACGCGCCGCGACATCGTTCCCGACATCTCGCTCTACCACCACCTCAAGACCACGGCGGCGATTGCCGCCTGCCTGGTGCGGGAGGGATTGGCCGAAGACGAGGTGCGGACCCTGTATGACGCCTTGACGCGGCTGTTCAAGAAGGAGCCCCTCACGCCGCGCGAAGCGGCGCTACTGGAGCGGCCGCTGTGCGCCCTGGTCAAGGGGGACATTTCAGGCACCCAGGACTTTCTCTACCTGCTCACCAGCAGCGGCGCCGCCCGCGGCCTGCGCGGGCGCTCGTTTTACTTGCAGCTGCTCACTGAAGTGATTGCCCACTGGCTGCTGCGCCGCTTTGCCCTGCCGCCCGTGAACCTGCTCTTTGCCGGCGGCGGCCACTTTTACCTCCTTCTCCCGTACCAGGAAACCGTGCGCCAGCTGGACGGCTTGCGGCAGGAGATTGCGCGCAAGCTGTGGGCCGCCCACCGCGGCGACCTCTTCCTGACCGTGGATTTTGTGCCGGTGGCGGCGCGGGACTTTCTCGAAGAAGAGGCCGGTGGCAACGCTTTTGCCACGAAGTGGGACGAGGTCTCGCGGCGCGTCGGCGAGCGCAAGCAGCGCAAGTGGGCAGACCTGGGGCCCGAGGCCATGCACGAGAACCTGTTTACCGCCCGCCAGGCCGGCACCACCGCAGCAGACACCTGCCAGGTCTGCCACAACGAGGGCACGCTCGAAGTGGAAGAAGGCGTGCGCAAGTGCCAGCACTGCCGCGGCTTCGAAGACCTCGGGAAGCGCTTGCGCCAGCCCACCCACCTCGTCCTTTTTACGGTTGCCGAAAGCGAGCCGCCGCCTCACGGCGACTGGCGCCACGCCCTGCGGGCCTTTGGCGCCGAGGCCTGGCTGGTGCAGGCAGATGAAGCGGTGCCTCGCCCCACCGGGGCCACGGCGGCCACCGTGTATGTCCTCGACACGGTAGCGTTCCTCTCTGAGGAAGTCGTGCAGCGGTTTCGCTGGGGCGACTTGCCGGTGAGCTACGACTTCCGCCTGCTGGCCGGTGCCACGCCGCTCAAGCGCGGAGACAACGGCGAAGAGGTCATCGCCGAGTTCAGCGACTTGGCCAAGGCCTCCCAGGGGGTCGAGTGGCTGGGGGTGCTGCGCATGGACGTCGACAGCCTGGGCGAAGTCTTCCGGCGCGGCCTGGGCAAAGAAGCCACCATCTCGCGCATGAGCACCCTGAGCGAGTCGCTGCGGCTCTTTTTCGAAGCCTGGGTGCCACGGGTGTGCCGCGAGTACAACAGCTTTTCCCGCGGTAAAGAAGACACCCTGTACCTTATTTACGCCGGCGGTGACGATTTGTTCCTCGTCGGCGCCTGGAGTGTTTTGCCAGAAGTGGCACGGCGCCTTCGCGACGACTTCCGGCGGTTCGTCGGCGGCGACCACGTGACCCTCTCGGGCGGCATCGCCATCGAGCACCAGAAGTTCCCGCTCTACCAGCTGGCCAACAACGCCAAGGACACTCTTGACAACGCCAAGTATGCGAAGGCGTTGCGGCGCCCCGATGGCCGGGGCCAAAGACGCCCTGTGCTTCCTGCAAACGCCGCTCGGCTGGGAGCAGTTTGCGGAAGTGGCGCAGTGGAAAGAGAAGCTCCAGGCCATGCTGCAAAACGGCGCGGCAGCCCTGCCGCGCGCTTTTCTGACGCGCCTTTCGGAGATCTACGCCCTGTACGAGGAAAACGCCAAGTATCAGCGGCGGCTGCAGCGCCAGGGACAGGCCACCCTGGCGCAGATCGAAGAGGCCATTCAGTACGACCGCTGGCGCTGGCGCCTGGTGTACCAGCTGAGCCGCTTTGGCGAGCGCTACCCGGCGCACAACGCCACCATCGAGGCGCTCGGACAGGCGATCCTGCGCGAGTCCCAGGGGCTGATCGCCCTCCTGCACGTGCTCGCACGCTGGGTCGCCCTACTGACAAGGGAGGAATAGGCCATGGCTAGACAGGAGCCAAGGGGAGGAGAATCGTTGTCTCAGGGGGAAGTTCAGCAGGTCATTCGCCAGGGAGGAAAGGTCCTTGTCCAGGTAGCCGAAAGACTCGGACCGCGATTGCAGCGGACCGGATTGACGACAAGCCAGATCCGTAACATATACGGCATGGTCAAGCAAATGGAAATGCGTGGTTTTGATGCCGGAGAATTTGTGTTGCTGAAGCCAAAACTCGCCTACGCGGCGGCCCGGGCGAATGTGCAGGGGGCTAGAGAATTGAAAGACGTTTTGTCATGGGCCATCGACGAAGTCGGAGATGACGAGAAGAAATTTACAAGATTCGTCGATTTCTTCGAGGCTATTCTGGCCTATCACAAAGCCGCCGGCGGCAGATAGAAGGAGGGATGCCATGGCGAGCCTGACATTAAAGGGCAAAGTGATTATTAGCGGTTCGGTAGAGGCAGTGACGGGACTCCATATCGGGGGAGCGGCAGCGGGGCTTGATATTGGCGGAATCGACAATCCCATTATTCGCCATCCCGTAAGCCGCGAGCCCTACATTCCGGGGTCGTCTCTGCGCGGGAAAATGCGTTCGTTGCTGGACAGGCACTTCGGCAACGAGGCGAATCATGACATTCGTCGAGAGGAGCCGAAGGTACGGGTGCACGTTTGCGACAACGAGGACAAATACTCTAACTGCGCTGTTTGTCAGATCTTCGGGGTCACCCCAGGGGAACGAGAGCGGCGGAGTTGGTCGCAGCTCAAGCCCGCGCGGCTCCTGGTACGCGATGTTCATCTGGCGGCCGATCATGAAGCGACCGAACGCTTGCGTCGCGCTAAGACGGACTTGCCGTTTACCGAGGTGAAATGGGAAGCGGCCATCGACCGCATCACCTCGGCAGCAGTGCCGCGGCAAAACGAGCGGGTGCCGGCTGGGGCGATATTCGCGCCGTTCGAGCTCGTTTACGGAATTTACGCCCTCAACGGCCAGGGGTGGGAAAGTGATGTGGCATGGCTCCAGTACGTCTTCAAGGCCATGGAGCTGTTGGAGGACGACTACCTCGGAGGGTACGGCTCGCGCGGAGCGGGGAAGATTGCGTTCCGCAACATCCATGTGGTGTGCAAACCGCATGGTTACTACGAGGGAAAAAAAGGCCTGGAGACTCTGGCCGAAAACCTGACGGTGGCTGAGCTACAGCCACAGGCCTATGCGGAGAGGATCCAGAAGCTGCTCCAGGAGTAAGGACAGTGGCCGAATTTGTCACCTATCGTCTGCATTTCCGCGCGCCGTTGCACATTGGCGAGCGCGGGGTAGGGCTGGAGGCAACGCGCACCCACGTGCCGGCCGATACCCTCTTTAGCGCCCTGTGCATGGCTTGGCGCACGCTCTACGGCGTGGAGGCTCTGGAGCAGGACGTGCTGGACTGGTTTACCGAGGCCGAAGCCGGAAGCGAGCCATTTCTGCTGAGCTCGGCGTTTCCCTATGCCGGAGAGGTGCGCCTGTTCCCGAAGCCGCTGGCCCGCCTGGGCCACCTCGAGGCCGAAGACGAAAAGGCGTTTAAGCGCGTGCGCTGGGTTTCCGAGCGGGTCTTTGCGGCACTGGTCAGCGGCGAGGCGCTGCGCTTCGAGAAGAAGCACTGCCTCAACGGCGGCACCGTGTGGGTGAGCGAGGTGGAGAAAGCGGCGCTGGCGCCGTGGACCGACGACGCCACGGAGGACATCGTCTTGTGGAAGGAGGCCGTGGTGCCGCGGGTGACCCTCGACCGCCTCACCCAGGCTTCGGAGATCTGGCACTTTGGCGAGGTGCGGTTCGCTCCCGGGGTGGGGTTGTGGTTTGCCGTGGATTTCAACCAGGACCACGGGGACGGCTTGCGGCAGCGGTTCGAGGCCTGCCTGCGGCTGCTGGGCGACAGCGGCCTGGGCGGGGAGCGCGGCGCCGGCCGGGGACTGTTCGAGCTGGAACCGGTGCGGGAGGAACCCCTGCCCGAAGCCGAGGCCGCCTCGCACTTTGTTACCCTCTCTCCCCTGTGCCCGCGCCGCGAAGAGCTTGCCATCTTGCTGGCAGAAGGGGCGGCGTACGAGCTCATGCCGCGGCGCGGGTGGGTCACTTCGCCAGAGGCTGCCAATTTGCGGCGGCAAATGGTGTGGATGTTTGCCGAGGGCTCGCTTTTCCCCCGCCCTGAGGGCATGCGTCTCGGGCGGCTGGTGAGCGTCAAGCCAGAGCGCTGCCCGCACGCGGTGTGGCGCTACGGGTACGCCTTTCCCGTAGGGGTAAAGAAATGACACAGGAGATCAAAGTCACTACCACCTATATGCTGACCTGTCTCAGCCCGGTACACGTGGGCAGCGGAGTACAGCTTGGCCACTTCGACGGCGTATACGCCGACCGCCAGTGGCACCGTATCGACCTCGAGCGGGTGTTAACTCACGGCCTGGACGCCGCTGCGCTAGCCCGCGCCATGGACGCGCGGGATTTTGCCTGGCTCGACCTGCTGCGTGCCCGCCAGCTGCCACCGGAGGCGGTGGCAGCGTATACCCTGCGCTGTCCGGAGGACCCCGCCCGCGTGCCCATCCGCGAGGCCATCAAGGACGCCTACGGGCAGCCCTACCTGCCTGGCACCTCGGTCAAGGGCGCGGTGCGCACCGCCGTGCTCTGGTCCCTGGCCAAAGACAGTGCCGAGCACCAGGCCTTTCTCCGGCAGTACCTGACCCTCTGTCAGCTCAAGGACGAGCTGCTCAACAAGCTCCGGCAGCAGCGGGCCTTCGAGGACGCGGAAACCCACCGTGCCATCCTGGCCGAGCTGGTTGGGCGCGAGCAGGCACAGCATTACCAGCAGACCCTGTATCGCCTCTGTGGCGTGCGCGAAGGGGCGCTTCAGAGAGATTGGCGCCGGTTGCAGCAGCGGTTGCAAGGCCTGGGGCGCCGCCGTGAGTGGCTGGCCCAGGACGTCGAGCGCGAGCTCCTGGGACGCACGCCCAACCACGACCTCATGCGGGCGGTACAGGTTCAGGACAGCACGGCCTGCGGCCTCGAGCGGCTGGCCGTAGGGCTGGTGTGGACCTATACCCTGCGCGGCCAGCGCCTGGTGGAGAAGCGCGAGGCAGACGGGGAATATAAGGCCTTTGTCGAGTGGCTGCTGCCCGATACGGCGCTGCGCGTGGCCATTGGCCTCGACGTCTTTCTCTTTTCGCCTGCGGCCAACCGCGACTTGCGGCTGCGCGGGGCCAGGGAAGAGGCGGTGCGGCAGCTAGCCCGCACCTGCAATGCCTACGCCCGGGCGCTGATTGCCGCAGAGAAAGCGTTTTATACCGAGCACGGGCTTGAGCCGCTGCGCGACTTTTACGCCGAGCTGGAAGCCACCCTGGTTGCGCTGCCAGAGGGAGGCTTTTTGCTCAACGTGGGCTGGGGCGGGGGCTGGGAAATGAAGACCCTGGGCGACCTGGCCCGGACAGTACTGGGGGACAACGGCTTCCAGGCGCTGCGCCAGCGGTATCGCTTGGGGGCGGTGCCGCGCACGGGGCAGCTTGATCATACGGCGCCCTTTCCTAAGACGCGCCGCGTGGCCTACGAGGACGGCGCGGCGCGTTGGGCGCTGGGATGGGTGCAGCTGGTGCCTCAGGAGGGCTGAGCATGCGCACTATCCCGAGCGTTGGAGGTTTTGACCTGAAGAAGGGATTGAGACGCGGGCAGCGATGAACGGCTGTTCTTTTTCGAAGCCGACGACGGAAGCCTCCGCGTCTGCGAGCTGGCGCGCCACAGCGACCAGAGCTACGAGCGCCTCATCGACAGCGGCGTGTGGCAGCGCGACTACCGCGAGTTTCGGCCCTGGTTGCCGGGGGGCCGGCGTGAGCCTCCTGGCAATGAGGGGGAAGAATGGCCACGCTTTATCTCACCGAGCAGGGGGCCGTAGTGCGCAAAACGGGCGAGCGGCTGATCGTCGAGAAAGAAGGGCAGGAGCTCTTGGAGATCGAGTGCTTCAAGCTCGACACCATCCTCGTGTTTGGCACCGTACACCTCACCACGCCGGCACTCATCGCGTTGCTCGAGCACGGCATCGAGCTCGCCTTTCTGTCGATGAGCGGCCGTTTGCGGGGGCAGCTTACGCCACCCAAAGCCAAAAACGTGTTGCTGCGCATGGCGCAGTACCAGAAGGGCCAGGATCCGGCCCGGGCGCTGGCTCTGGCGCGGGCGTTCGTGCGGGGGAAAGTCGAAAATGCCCTGGCGCTGCTGACGCGCCAGCACCGCAACTATCCCGAGCGCGGGTTCGACGCCTACCGCCAGGAACTGCAGCGCCTGCTGCGCCGCATCGAAGCTGTGCCCACCCTCGAGGCCCTGCGCGGGCTGGAAGGCACGGCGGCACGCACGTACTTTCAGGGCTTCGGGCTGGGCCCTGCCGTCAGGAGCTGGCCTTCCCTGGCCGTCGCCGTCGTCCTCCTACCGATCCGGTCAACGCGCTGCTTTCCTTTGGCTACGTCCTGGTCAACGCCGAGCTTACCAGCCTGCTCGATGCCATGGGCTACGACCCTTACCTTGGGTTTTGTAACCGTTCAGGTTCCCAAAATTCGTCTTGTCACACCCGTTGTTGATGCCGTATGATCGCTCCATGGCAATGCATCTACCTTTACCTCCTGAGATCTGGCATCGTACACCGCGCGAAGCGCAGGACTATATCCTCGCGCTCGAAGCCCGTGTGGCGGCGCTGGAGGCCACCGTGCAGGAGCTGCGGGAGCGCGTGCAGCAGGACTCGCGCACCTCGTCGCGGCCACCTTCGAGTGATCCGCCCGCGCGCCAGCGACCACGTCGCCAGCCCAGTGGACGGCGTCGCGGGGGACAGCCCGGTCACCCGGGGCAGACCCGGACGCTGGTGCCCATGGAAGACGTGGATGTGGTGATCCCGCTCAAGCCCAAGGCATGCGCCCGTTGTCAGCAGCCCCTGGCGGGCGAAGACCCGCAGCCGCAGCGGCATCAAGTTGTCGAAATTCCTCCCCTCAAGCCGGTGGTGACCGAGTATCAGGTGCATCAGTTGGTGTGTGCGGCCTGCGGAGCCACCACGCGGGCGGCATGGCCTGAGGGAGTCCCAAGCGGGGTCTATGGGCCGCGGGTGCAGGCCCTCGTGGCGCTGTGTACGGGGGCCTATCGCCTCTCCAAGCGCACCACGCAGCAGCTGCTGGACGATCTCTTTGGCGTGTCGATGAGCTTGGGGACCATCCCTTCCCTGGAGGCGGCCACTGCCCAGGCCGTGGCGGTGCCCGTGGCAGAAGCGCGGGCTTATGTGCAGCAGCAGGCCAGCGTGTCGATGGACGAAACGGGCTGGCGCCAGGGGCGGCAGCGAGCTTGGCTGTGGGCGGCCGTGACAGAGGGGGTGACGGTGTTCTTGGTGCGCTTGTCGCGTGGGGGGCAAGTGGTGCGCGAGCTGCTGGGCAAGCCGTTTCGAGGCATCCTGGTGACGGATCGCTTTAGCGCTTACAATTGGTACCCGGTGCGCTGGCGGCAGCTGTGCTGGGCGCATCTGCTGCGCGATATCGAAGCGATGATTGCACGCGGTGGCCGCTCCCAGGAGCTTGGTGAAGCCCTGCGCGACGAGGCCCATCGGATGTTTCACTGGTGGCACCGGGTGCGCGACGGGACGCTGAAGCGCTCGAGCTTTCGCAATTACATGACCCCGGTGCGGCGCAAAGTCGAAGAGCTGCTGGAAGCTGGCACCCGCTGTGGCCACCCCAAGACCGCAGGGGTCTGCCGGGAGCTGCTGAAGCTGCATCAGGCCTTGTGGACGTTTGTGCACCTGGAGGGGGTGGAGCCGACGAACAACGCGGCCGAGCGGGCGCTGCGTCCTGGGGTGCTTTGGCGCAAGGGCAGCTTTGGGACGCAGAGTGCGCAGGGGTCGCGCTTTGTCGAGTCCATGATGACGGTGGTTACCACGCTGAAGCAGCAACGTCGCAATCCCCTTGCTTATCTCACCGGCGCGTGTGAGGCGGCTTTGCGGGGCGAAGGCGGCACCCTCCTTGCTGCCCACAGACGACCTGCGCATGCCAGCGGGCAGCGGCATAATCCTTTGCCCCACCTGAACGGTTACTGGGTTTTATCACCAGCTCGACTATGGCCGCCCTTCGCTGGCGCTGGACCTGCTGGAGGAGTTTCGGGTGCCGGCAGTTGACCGGCTGGTACTGAACCTGGCGAACCTGCGGGTGATGCAGCCCGAGGATTTTGTTGCTGACGCGCAGCACGGGGGCGTGCGGCTGCGGCGGCAGTCGCTGGGGAAGTTTTTCCGGGGCCTACGAAGAGCACCTCAACCGCGAGTTCACAGATCGTCTTTCTGGAGAAACCACCACGCTGCGCAAGAGCTTCCGGCGCCAGGCCGAGCGCCTGGCAGCGCATTTGACGCGCGGCGAGCCGTACGTGCCATTTGTGCTACGGTGGTAAAGAGGAGGCAGGGGATGTTTTACGTGGTGGCTTACGACATCAGCGACGACCAGCGCCGCCTGAAAGTTGCCAAAATCCTCGAAGACTTTGGCGATCGGGCCCCCAGCGCAGCGTGTTTGAAATGGAGCTCGACCACGCCACGCGGCTGGAGCGGCTCTGCGCGCGGCTCCAGCGCGTCATCGATCCGGCTGCCGACGACGTGCGCCTTTATTTTCTTTGCCAAAGCTGCCGCGACAAAATCCGTACGCTTGGACAGGGGAAGGTTTACCGAGATGAGTCCGTGTACGTGCTGTGAGCCGGTCATGGCGGTGTCTAACCGCCGGCTGCCCGCTTCCCCGGGGGAGGTTAGGCATTGCCGACAAGGCCTTGAAATTGTGGAAGAAACTGCTTTCTCCCCGGCGTGGAAAACGCCGCCGAAAGGGAGCCGGCAAGGGGCATGGAGGCAGGTTAGGCAGTGGGGCAGCGCGGCTCGGCAATGCGTGCGCCCTTCCGGGGCCTACTGTTGGAAGTTTTGACCTGATGAAGAAGGGATTAAGACGGCAGACTTGGACGCTCTTCATCGGACTTGCGGGTTCGAACCGATGACCTGATGAAGAAGGGATTAAGACAGCAAGGCCGACTGGCATGATCGCGTCAATGGCCTGTTCGAACCGATGACCTGATGAAGAAGGGATTAAGACGACTCCTCTGCATCGCGCGACGCTGCATGTGTCACGGGTTCGAACCGATGACCTGATGAAGAAGGGATTAAGACAAGACTGCGGATGGTAGATTGCGGCGGCATGAGTCGTTCGAACCGATGACCTGATGAAGAAGGGATTAAGACTGCCGTCAGGGCCTTGGCTAGCAGCAGTACGTGGTCCGTTCGAACCGATGACCTGATGAAGAAGGGATTAAGACCCACTCATCCTACGTGCGACACGTACGAGTAGTTCGAACCGATGACCTGATGAAGAAGGGATTAAGACATCTCGTTCGCTAGGCAGCCCGATTCAGCAACTTGACGAGTTCGAACCGATGACCTGATGAAGAAGGGATTAAGACCCTTAGTCCATGACGCATCGTCAGGATATTCTGACATGTCGTTCGAACCGATGACCTGATGAAGAAGGGATTAAGACCTGCCGCGGCAACGACGCGCCGTAGGCGCCGTGAGTTCGAACCGATGACCTGATGAAGAAGGGATTAAGACAATCGGCGGATGATCGGTAGCGCCGATACTGGTTCGAACCGATGACCTGATGAAGAAGGGATTAAGACGAGGATCTCGAGTGAGTTACGCGGCGCGGAGTGTTCGAACCGATGACCTGATGAAGAAGGGATTAAGACGACGTGCGCTGCTCATCTCAAGCTGGCCAGACGTTCGAACCGATGACCTGATGAAGAAGGGATTAAGACGCAGGCGTAAGACCGAAGGGATCAAGCCGATAGGTAGGGTTCGAACCGATGACCTGATGAAGAAGGGATTAAGACTCGACTATCCCAAAGCTGACGCACAGATGGCCACGTGTTCGAACCGATGACCTGATGAAGAAGGGATTAAGACGGTTTCTGCAGTGCTCAGTCGTCGACGCGTCCATGTGGTTCGAACCGATGACCTGATGAAGAAGGGATTAAGACCATATCGCACAGTGTCGCATAGGATGCAGCCAGAGGGTTCGAACCGATGACCTGATGAAGAAGGGATTAAGACGTATCACGTTGACTTCTGCCGATAGAGCTGTCAGTTCGAACCGATGACCTGATGAAGAAGGGATTAAGACCTGCCAGCGCTGGTCGCCCTCCTACTAGACCCAGTTCGAACCGATGACCTGATGAAGAAGGGATTAAGACTGATTTTAGTACGGTGACCAGTGGCTCGCGACGGGTTCGAACCGATGACCTGATGAAGAAGGGATTAAGACACGCAGCTGCGTTCTCTCTAGCAGCCTGGTACCTGAGTTCGAACCGATGACCTGATGAAGAAGGGATTAAGACCATGCAGGCGCGCAGCTGCCGCAGAGCTCCGTTCGAACCGATGACCTGATGAAGAAGGGATTAAGACTTCTGGCCTCGTCATCGTCCCTCGCAGCGTGATCCGGTTCGAACCGATGACCTGATGAAGAAGGGATTAAGACCTCCGGCGCTCGGTGCAGTCGAGCGGCCACCCGGGATGGTTCGAACCGATGACCTGATGAAGAAGGGATTAAGACGCCGCACGCGGATGACCACTTTTTCCGCCAGTTCCTGTTCGAACCGATGACCTGATGAAGAAGGGATTAAGACCGCGTCCTGCGCTGGGCCTGCCGCGCCAGCAGCTCCATCGCCTGTTCGAACCGATGACCTGATGAAGAAGGGATTAAGACCCGATGCATAAACGTTGTCACGCCCGTCCGTACCAGATGTTCGAACCGATGACCTGATGAAGAAGGGATTAAGACAAGGTCCAACATATATCCCCTGCCAAGGTGTTCGAACCGATGACCTGATGAAGAAGGGATTAAGACGCCTGCCGGTGAGCCACGCCGCATTTGGAAAGAGTTCGAACCGATGACCTGATGAAGAAGGGATTAAGACGCTTGAGGTTGCTACCCATGGAGCAGGCCGTTCGAACCGATGACCTGATGAAGAAGGGATTAAGACGTCATCGCTAAGCACCACCCAGATCTGCCCTCACAGTTCGAACCGATGACCTGATGAAGAAGGGATTAAGACCTCTTGCAAGGACTGATCCAAGGATACGACCACAAGACGTTCGAACCGATGACCTGATGAAGAAGGGATTAAGACGCGACGATCTCACTCCGTGTCGCACAAGTGCTGGCTGGAGGTGGTTCGAACCGATGACCTGATGAAGAAGGGATTAAGACAAGTGCAGATACCGCTGCTGTCTGGCGCGAGATCGGGTTCGAACCGATGACCTGATGAAGAAGGGATTAAGACACAGGCTGGCGGTGCGCCACGTGGGCCGCAGGAGTTCGAACCGATGACCTGATGAAGAAGGGATTAAGACCCTGCACCTGCGTCCGGTCCGTAGCCGATGATGCCGTGGTTCGAACCGATGACCTGATGAAGAAGGGATTAAGACCTGATGCATCGACGAGCGCACTCCCACTTTGTCACAGTCATGTTCGAACCGATGACCTGATGAAGAAGGGATTAAGACTCTGCTGGCACCCGGGTGCGCCCGGGCCGGCAGTGTGTTCGAACCGATGACCTGATGAAGAAGGGATTAAGACCCGCGATACATGGGCTCTGCCGGATTGCTGACCCCGAGTGTTCGAACCGATGACCTGATGAAGAAGGGATTAAGACGTGCGGCCACGGGGCCCGCCCCAGGAGCGTGAGAGCGTTCGAACCGATGACCTGATGAAGAAGGGATTAAGACTGCGCCAGCTCGCGCGAGGTCCGCAGTCAGGCCGGGGTTCGAACCGATGACCTGATGAAGAAGGGATTAAGACTAGTTCGTCGCAGACTCGATCGTGTGCTTTATGCCTGCGGCGTTCGAACCGATGACCTGATGAAGAAGGGATTAAGACGCCGGCCGGCTGACTCGGTAGGAGCATAGAGCGGCGTTCGAACCGATGACCTGATGAAGAAGGGATTAAGACGGCGTAGCGGCTACATGCGCTGAGCGGGGTTCGAACCGATGACCTGATGAAGAAGGGATTAAGACGCTTCGTCGCCGCCGCCAGGGAGCGCAGCCATGCTAGTTCGAACCGATGACCTGATGAAGAAGGGATTAAGACCAGTCGCAGACTCGACGTGGCAAGCCTGCGGCGTTCGAACCGATGACCTGATGAAGAAGGGATTAAGACGCGCAGCGCGTGGCAGCATCGCCCAGCTGTGCACGGGTTCGAACCGATGACCTGATGAAGAAGGGATTAAGACGCGGCCGGCTGCCGATCCGTAGGACGGCTCGGCTGTTCGAACCGATGACCTGATGAAGAAGGGATTAAGACGCAAGTGGTCACGGCATAGCATAGTCATGCTGCAGCGTTCGAACCGATGACCTGATGAAGAAGGGATTAAGACGTACTGATAAATATTGCTTCAGAGTGTCCGCAATCTGCGTCTAATGTTCGAACCGATGACCTGATGAAGAAGGGATTAAGACGGCAGTGGATTTCCTGGCACGTCTGTGCCAACGGGTTCGAACCGATGACCTGATGAAGAAGGGATTAAGACGAGCGGCGCCGGCAGGCCGCCGAAGGCAAAGCATGCACCGACATCGTGTTCGAACCGATGACCTGATGAAGAAGGGATTAAGACCCCTGCTTCTTTTTGCACTAGAGTCAGACCGCCAGCGGTATCGTTGGAACCGATGACCTGATGAAGAAGGGATTAAGACATTGGTGTCATATCTTTTCCCTTTATCCTTATTCAATCAGCCAATGTTCGAACCGATGACCTGATGAAGAAGGGATTAAGACGCGGTGGAGGATGCGGGTGAGGGAGACGGTAGCATCGAGCAGCTCGGTTGGAAGTTTTGACCTGATGAAGAAGGGATTAAGACTGCCTAGCTCCTCGATGCGCGCCGCACCGTAAGTAACGTTGGAAGTTTTGACCTGATGAAGAAGGGATTAAGACCTGTATGATGCTCCCCGTGTTTTCCTCCAGAAACTCCCCGTTGGAAGTTTTGACCTGATGAAGAAGGGATTAAGACCGGTATGCTATCACTGTCTCTTCTCCTCTGTGACCATGCTGTTGGAAGTTTTTACCTGATGGAAGTTTGTCAGATAATCAGATAAACAAACCGAAAACTCACCTGGCGAGGAAAAGGGCGTGCATCAGTGGATGTGAGAGGAATAGAGGGAGGATGGAGACCGAAAGGAAGGGCCTGAGGGCAGGGCCAGCGCTGTCTTGGGGCCTGAGCAGCTTGCTGGGGGCCCTGCTTGTGAGCAGACCTCCACCCTGCCCACGGGCAGTGAGTGGTGCTACACCATTTGCGAGGCGGTCAGCCGCTGCGCCGCGCGCTTTCCCGTCGAGCAGGAGAGAACGCGGCGCGAAATCTTGCGGCCCTGGTGGCCGCCGTCGCCGAGAGTGGACCGGAGACGCAAAACGCCTGCGGACGGGACGTAAGACCGGCCCTGGTGCCGGCGGTCCCAGAGGAAGCGGGAAGCCGGCAGCGCGCAAGAGCGGCGCCTCCGCTTGGCAACGGGCGGAGGCCGGGGATAGATGGCTATGTCCTCGGCAACGGGAGTCACTGGGGAGGAGTCCTACGGTTGCCCCGCTTTGAAATCCTGCAACCAGATCACTTGGTTGCGCAGCTCCTCTGCCGTGTACCGGCTCAGGCATCGCAGAGTCCTGCGTAATAACTCTCTCAAGGGAACTTGATCCGAAACGAGAATACCGTGGTGCTCTTTCCCTTGCACCTGATAGCCCCGGTCAAGAAGCAGGTAATCGCGGATGTTATGGGTCAGTATGGCCCGTCTCTGGCGCACGGCATAGGCCAGTTGTTCAGAATCGCTTTTCCCTGTTCGGTTAACCTCCAAAACATGGACGACATCATAGCCCCGCTGCCGTAAGATCGCTGCCAGGACAACCCGGACATCTTCATCCAGCAGAAGAGCAGGTCTAACCATTATGGTCTCAGCTTTGCTTCCGTGTACTCCTGAAGCTCTCTCTCGATGTCTTCCTCGTGGTCATAATAATACGACAGCGCATCGTAGACCTGAGCGAGTGTCAGATGGGAAAATTCTTTCACCAGTTCTTCGGGCGTTATTCCCTGTTTGAGAATATAGTTCACCACCGCGCGCACAGGGAACTTTGTCCCTTTGATGATCGGACTGCCTCCACAGTAGTCTTTGCGGGAAACCACATAGGGATGCTTTACTCTCCTGGAGGCTTTTGCCACTTCAACCCCTCCCAAGGTGCAAGCTCACGGTAAGAAGCACGCCATGGACGACGCTCAGATCGTAAACCCGCTGCGGCAGTGCTGCAAGAGGGCACGGGGTCAGGTCTTGAATCGTGAAGGTCGCCAGCAAAGCCGCCCTCGAAGGCCCAGGCCCGGCGGCCTTCATGCAGCAGCGACTCAGCGGTGATTGATTATCCGGATGAGGAACTGGAGCGGGAGGCCGAAACGAGCCGGCAGCTTGCCGAAAGGTTGCGACAGCGGTGATCCGGGTTGTCGCCGATAGTACCCTACACGAGAGCGCGGAAAAGTTCAGACCATGGGAAGGCACAGTGCCTCGCGAAGGCCGTCAAAGGCGGTTACACGACGCCGCAGCGCGCAAGGTAGCGCCGCGCCGCAGCTTCTCCCTGCGCCACCATCTCACGCATCAAGCCAGGATCAAAGCGCAGGCTGCTGCCGGGCAGCTCGGCTTCGGGCCTAAGCAGGTGCAGCTCTAGCAGCCGCTTGCCGGCAAGGGGAAAATCGGCAAAGAGCGCCGCAAGCTCGTCTGCCGCAAGGTGGGCCGCCAAGCGCCCGCGCAGCGCCTCGAGCCAGTCGAGCACGGCGTTGATGGTCGTAGCGGTGTGCACGTCGCCGGCCACGATCTCGGCCAAAAGCAAGTCCAGGGTGCGCCCGGCAATGGCCAAAACCGACCGGTAAGGCTCCCGGCGCAAGGAGGGCGCTGCCGGGGTCAGCACCACCGCCCAGATCGCCTCGGCCCCTTCGTCGATGGCCTTGCGCAAGGGGGCAATCTCGCGCAGGCCGCCATCGGCATGCTGCAAGCCGTCGGGCATGGCCTGAAGCGGCATGAGCACCGGCTGGCTGGCCGAGGCCAGAAGCGCCCGGCGGAAGACCTCCAGCGAAAGCGGCTGGCCTCCCGGCCCCTGCCTGGGGTTCCAGTAGGTGACCTGGCCGCTTTGCAAAGCCACGGTGGCCAGCCACACCTGGGTGGGCGAGGCCAAAAGCCGCGCGTAGCGCTCGGGGGTGAGCTGGCGGGCAATGAGCTTTTCGAGCGGCCCCGTAGAGTACCAGGCGCGCACGGCAAGCAGGTTCCAAGGCCACCAGCGCAGGATGTCGCGGGTGCGCACCGAGGTGTAGATCTCCTCCAGCAAGTCAAGCTCGCCGGTGGCCACCAGGGGGGCGATGAGCGCCCCGGTGGAGGTGCCCACCACGCCGTCGAAGCGCACGCCGGCTGCTGCCAGGGCCTTGAGGGCACCCACGGCAAAGGCGCCGTGGGCGCCGCCGCCGCTAACGACCAGGTAGGTGGTCATGGCTTCCTCCCCTTGCTGTGAGCATAGCGCACGCGCCACCGGCAGAAAAGGCTGCGGCGTGCCTGGCGCAGCTTCCGGCGGTGTTGCGGCGCCATCCCGTGCGCTTGGCCTATCTTTTTGGCTCAGCAGCCGCAGCGGCCGCCTCCCCTCAGGACGTGGATATCGCGGTGCTCCCGGAGCCCCCTTTCTCTTACCCCGAACTCTATGCCGATCTGTCGCTGGCCCTGGAGACGGATCGGCTGGAAGTGGTCGACCTTCGCCTGGCACCGCCTTACCTGGTGGCGGACATTCTTGCAGGGCGCTGCATTCTGGAGCGGTCGCCGCTCGAGCGCGCCCGCTTTGAAGCCGGCAAACGCGCACAGTGGCGGGAGCTGGCGCAGCGCACCCGCCGTCCCCCTAAGGAACCCCGCGGGCCTGCCGCCAACGCCGCCCGGGAGGGGCGTATGACCTTACGACCCGAGTTCTTGGCCCATGCCCTGGCCGAGCTGGAGCGCATCGCCCAGGAGCTGGAAAAGTACCGGGAGACGACCGAGGCCCAACTGACGACGAATCTCAGCCTGCGCTGGACGATAGAGCGCGGCTTGCTGGCAGGGCTCTCGGTGGTCTTTCACGTTGCCGATCCCATCCTGAGCCAGGCGTACGGCAGAACGGCAACGAGTTACGAGGCCCTGCTGTCGGAGTTGCAAGCGGCCGGCGTGATCTCTGCGGAGCTCTACGGCCGCCTGCGAGGCTCCGGTGGCTTTCGCAACGTGCTGGTCCACGAGTACGTGACCATTGACTTGGGCCAGGTGCTCGCAGCGCTGCGCAGCGCGCCGCAACGGTTGCGCCTCTTCCGGCAGGAAATCGAGGCTTGGATGCAGCGCCAGGCGCGGCCCTGAGCGCCTCAGTGCAGCAGCGCCAGCTTGCCCTGGGTGAGGCGCTGCTCGAGCCGCCGGTGCGCTTCGGCGGCCTGCGCCAGCGGATAGGTCTCGGTGACGTAGGGGTCCACGGCGCCGCTGGCTACCAGCGGCAGCAGGCCGGCCACGCCGCGCTGCCACACTTCGAGCTGCTGCCAGGCGTGGAAAATGCCAAAGTAGGCCCACTGCAGGCTCTTTTGCTGCAGCTCGGCCAGCCCCAGCTGCGGCTCGCCCGAGGCGCGGCCAAAGCTCACCAGCCGCCCAAAGACGCGCAGGGCCTCGAGGTTGCCGCGGCAGGTGGTGGCCCCCACGCCGTCGATGACCACGTCGACGCCGCGGCCGCCGGTGAGCTCACGCACCGCGGCAGCAAAGTCCTGCTCGCGGTAGTTGATCACCGCATCGGCGCCAAAGCGCCGCGCCGTCTCCGCCTTGGCCGCCGAGCCCACGGTGGCCAGGACCGTCACCCCGCAGCGGCGCGCCAGCTGCAAGAGCATCACCCCTACGCCGCCGGCGGCGGCGTGCACCAGCACCGTGTCGCCCGGCTGCACGCGCGCCGCGGTGTGCAGCAGGTGCCAGGCCGTAAGGCCAGTCATGGCAAAAGTGCCCCCGACCAGGTCGGAAACGCTGTCGGGCAAGGGAATGACTTGTGCCGCCGGCACCACCAGCAGGTCGCCGTAGCCGCCGCCAGGACAGATGGTGGCCACACGCTGCCCTGGCCGCAGGTGGGTGACGCCTTCGCCCAGGGCGTCGACGACGCCGGCCGCTTCGATGCCGGTGACCACCGGTTCCGGCACGCGGCTGCCTTCGGCGCGGCCGTACTTGCGCACGCCGATGTCGCGAAAGTTGACGCCGCTCACCGCCACCCGCAGGCGCACTTGCCCGGGGCCGGGCTGCGGGTCGGGCAGCTCCATCACCCGCAGCACCTCCGGTCCCCCCGTCTCGGTAAACGCCACCGCACGCATGCCGGTCTCCTTCTTCTCGCGTCGCATCCTCACCGCGCCTAGCATAGCGCAAGCCCTGCGGCGGCAAAAGCCCTCGCCCCCTTGACAAACGCCCCCTGCCAGCGAAACACTGAAAAGTGCTGCACCCCATACCCTACGCCGTCCCGCAAGGAGGGGTTGGACTATGCGTTCACTGGCGCGCCGCATCGGCGAGTACATCTGGGAAATTCCCCCCACGGCCAAGGAGGGGATGCTCGTCCCTGCCCGCATCTACGCCACGGAAAAGCTGTTTCGCGACATGGACGAAGCGGTCTTCGAGCAAATCACCAACGTGGCCACCCTGCCCGGCATCGTCAAGTACGCCCTGTGCATGCCCGACGGCCACTCGGGCTACGGCTTTCCCATCGGCGGCGTGGCGGCCATGGACGTGACCCAGGGCGGAGTCATCTCGCCCGGCGGCATCGGTTTTGACATTAACTGCGGCATGCGCCTGGTGCTGACCAACCTCACCGTGGAGGAGGTGCGCCCCCACCTCAAAACGCTGGTCGACCGCCTCTACGAGCGGGTGCCGGCCGGCGTGGGCTGCACCGGCTTTGTCAAAATCTCGCGCCAGGAGTTCCGCCGCGTGGTGGAAGAGGGCGCCCGCTGGTGCATCCGCCAGGGCTACGGCTGGGAAGAAGACCTGGAGCTCACCGAGGAGGGCGGCTGCATCGCCGGCGCCGACGCCTCGAAAATCAGCGACAAGGCCGTAGACCGCGGCTACAACCAGATCGGCACCCTGGGCTCGGGCAACCACTACCTCGAAATCCAGCAGGCCCACATCCTCGACCCCGAGCTGGCCGGCCGCTTTGGCATCACCATCCCCAACCAGGTGGTGGTGATGTTCCACTGCGGCAGCCGCGGCTTTGGCCATCAGGTGGCCACCGACTACCTGCAGGTCTTCCTGCGCGTCATGCAGAGCAAGTACGGCATCACCATCCGCGACCGCGAGCTGGCCTGCGCGCCGTTTGATTCCCCCGAAGGCCAGGACTACTTTGCCGCCATGAAGTGCGGCATCAACATGTCGTTTGCCAACCGCCAGGTGATCCTGCACCGCATCCGCGAGGTCTTCTCCAGCGTCTTTGGCCGCTCGGCAGAGGACCTGGGCATGCACATGGTCTACGACGTGGCCCACAACACCGCCAAGCTGGAGCGCCACGTGGTGGACGGCCAGGAAAGAACACTGCTGGTACACCGCAAAGGGGCCACCCGCGCCTTTGGCCCCGGCCTGGAAGGGCTGCCGGCGCGCTACCGCGAGCTGGGCCAGCCGGTGATCATCGGCGGCAGTATGGAGACCGGCTCCTACTTGCTGGTGGGGGTGCCTGCGGGCGCGCAGACGTTTTTTACCACCGCGCATGGCAGCGGCCGCACCATGAGCCGCACGCGCGCCCGCAAGCAGTGGCGCGGCCAGCAGCTGCAGCGCGAGCTGGAAAGCCGCGGCATCTACGTGCGCTCGGTTTCCTGGTCGGGGCTGGCCGAGGAGGCCGGCGGCGCCTACAAGAACATCGACGACGTGGTGGAAGCCACGGAGCTGGCCGGCATCAGCAAGCGCGTGGTGCGCTTTACCCCCCTGGGCAACGTCAAGGGCTAGGCCGTGCGCACCCCCATGACGCTTATCACCGGCGCCCTGGGTAGCGGCAAGACGACGCTGCTGCGCCACCTCATCGCCACCGTGCCCGAGGGGCTGGCCATCCTCATGAACGAGTTTGGCGAGGTGGCTATCGACAGCCGCGTCATCGAGGGCAAAAACGTGCGCCTGGCCGAGCTGGGCGGCGGCTGCGTCTGCTGCTCGCTGCTGGGGGAGTTCGAGGCGGCGGTGGAAGAGATCCTCGCCACGGTGGCCCCGCAGCGCCTGGTGGTGGAAACCACCGGGGTGGCCGAGCCCGACGCACTCATCTTCTCGGTGCAGGAAAGCCTGCCTCAGGTGCGCCTCGACGGCGTGGTGACGGTGGCCGACGCCGATGCCCTGGTGCGCTTCCCGGCCCTGGGCCACACCGAGCGCTTGCAGCTGGAAGCAGCAGACCTCATCGTGCTCAACAAGACCGACCTGGTGAGCGCGGCGCAGCTGGCCGATGTGGAAGCGCGCCTGCGCCGCGTCAACGAGGTGGCGGCGCTGGTGCGCACCCAGTACGGCCGCGTCGACCCCGACCTCCTCTTTGGCCTGGGCCGCACGCGCCGCGTGGCGCCGCCGCAGCACGTGCACCAGCCGGAGTTTGCGTCCTGCCTCTACGAGAGCACGGCTCCCCTGGGGCGCGCGTGCTTCGAGGAAGTGATCGCCCGCCTCGACCCCGCGGCGGTGGTGCGCGCCAAAGGCTTTGTGTGCCTGGAAGGAGAGACTTACTTGTTCAACTACGTCTGCGGCCGCTGGGACCTGGAGCCGTTTGCTGCCGAAGCCACCACCTTGGTGTTTATCGGCCCGCGCGGGCGGCTGCCGGAGGCGCAGCTGGTAGCGGACCTCAAAGGGTGCGAACAGCCATGCCCTTCGCCTTCCTCGACGACGTCGCCATAGCCGACTTGGCCTTTGAGGCCTGGGGCGAGACCCTGGAAGAGACGTTTGTGGCCGCAGCGGAAGCGGTGCTCTGCGCCATGGTGGAGGACCCGCAGAGCGTGCGCCCGCAAGTGCGCCGCCCGCTGCGCCTGCGCCACGAGGCGCTCGACTTGCTGCTCTTTACGTTCTTGCAAGAGCTCATTTACTACAAGGACGCCGAGCAGCTGCTGCTACGCGTGCCCCAGGTGCGCCTGGGCACCGCCGACGGGGTGCATACCTTGGAGGCAGAGGCGTGCGGCGAGCGTCTCGACCCAAGCCGCCACCAGCTGCGCGTGGACGTAAAAGCGGTGACCCTGCACCGCTTTTCCCTGGCGCAGACGCCAAGCGGGTGGAAGGCCTGCGTGGTGCTCGACGTCTAACGCTGGGGCACCGCCGGCTTCTGCGCCCGCCAGGCCTGCACGGCCCAGCGGCCAAAGGCGCCGATGGCCAGGGCCAGGCTGGCAAAGAGCAGCCACCAGCGGTAGGCCGTGGGCACCCACTGCTCGAGGCGCGCCGGGGCCAGGCGCGGCAGCACGTCGAGGGTGAAGGAAAGGATGATCGCCAGGGCGGCTACCCCCTGCGCCAGCCACACCCCGGCGCCGGCGGCCGGCACCGGCCCCCGCGCCTCCAGGCGCAACAGCACCAGCGCCATGCCGATCATGGTGAGGGCCACGCACACCGGCGCCAGCACCGGCCCCACCCAGGGCACCGGAATGAGAAACAGCACGTCCCAGGTGAGCAGGGAAGGGGGCCAGTTGAGAAAGACCTTGAGCCAGACGTAGTAGAAAATGTCCCAGACGCCAAAAAGAAAAAGGAAAAAGGCGAGCTTGCCGGCGCGGCTGCGGCCGGCGGCGATGGCCACCGTGGCCAGCATCACCAGGGTGCAGGCCTCGCGGCCGAGCTCGAGCCACATGGTGGGCAGGTCGATGACTTTGAGCGGGAAAGTAAAACCCTCGGGATAGTAGAGGCGTCGCAAATAGACGACAATCGTGGCTTCCAGGTAGGCCATGGCCACGGCGTAGGCCGTGGCGTTGGCAAGTGCAAAACCCATGGCGTCCTCCGCGGCGTGGAGCATCGTCGTGCCGGTTCGTCGCAGGAAGATAGCCAAAAACCCGACCGCGGTCCAGGCGCCGCCACTTCCCACCCCTGTCGCCATTGAGCGACAGGCCTACGGCGGCTACGGGGTGGGGCGCTGCGACGGCCTGGTGGTCTTTGTGCCCCGCACCGCCCCGGGCGACGTGGTGCGCGTGCGCCTGGTGGCGCAGCGGCGCCACTGGGCCGTAGGCGAGGTGGTCGAGCTGCTTACGGCCTCCCCCTGGCGCGTCACGCCGCCCTGTCCGCTTTATGCCGAGTGCGGCGGCTGCCACCTGCAGCACCTTGCCTACGCGCGGCAGCTGGAGGTCAAAACGGCGCTGGTGCGCGACAGCCTGGCGCGCCTGGGCCACTTGCCCGAGGTGCCCGTGGCGCCTACCCTGCCCAGCCCCCAGCCCCTGGCCTACCGCAACAAGATGGTCTACCACTACGACGCCGCCCGCGGCGCCCTGGGCCTGCTGGACCGCCACGGGCAGCGCATCCTCGACGTGCCGCGCTGCCTGCTTAGCGACCCGCGCGCCGAGGCCGCCATGGCCGAGGTGCGGGCCCTGGCCGCCGCCTTGCCGCCGCTGCGCCAGGTGCTCCAGCAAGTGCAGGTGCAGGTGGGACAGAGAACGGGCGACGTGCTGGTGACGCTGGTGGTGAGCGCGCCCTTGCCGGCGGCCACGGCGGCGGCGCTGTGGCAGGCGCTGCAGCCGCTGGCCAGCGGCCTCTGCCTGCACCACAAGCGGCGCCAGACGCCGGCGCTCTTTGCCGGTGACACCGTGGTGGTGGGCGGGCGCGGGGTGATTTACGAGCGCTTTGGGGAGCACCTGCTCCCTTTGACCCCGCACACCTTTGCCCAGGTGAATACGGCCCAGACCGAACGCCTGCACCAGTTGCTACGCGAGGCTGCCGCCTTGCGGGGCGACGAGGTGGTGCTCGATCTTTACAGCGGCAGCGGCGCCCTTGCCTTTGCCCTGGCGCCTTACTGCGCCCGCCTCTACGGCGTGGAGGTGCAGCCCGCAGCCACCCGCCTGGCGCAGCAGCAGGCGCAGGCCCTGGGCTTCTCCCACTGCACGTTTCGCACCGGCAAGGTGGAGCGCCTCCTGCGCCGCTACCTGGCCGCGGGGCTGCGGCCCGACCTGGCCGTCCTCGACCCGCCGCGCGCCGGCTGCCGCCCCGAAGCCCTGGAGGCCCTGACGCGCCTGCGCGTGCCGCGCCTCCTCTACGTCTCGTGCAGCCCACCTACCCTGGCGCGCGACCTGCAGCGGCTGCACCAGCTGGGCTACGACATCACCGGCGTGCAGCCCCTCGACATGTTCCCACAAACGTATCACGTGGAGTGCGTGGCCGTCCTCACGCGGCGCTCAGCTTAAAAGCTGCCGCATCAGGTACTGGTAAAAGGCGTCACGAATCCACGTCTTTTCGACGTTGAGCGCCAGCACGCAAGTCTCAAAGTGCGCCGCCAGCTTGCGAAACAGCGCCGCGCTGGGCTTGGGGCTGTCGATTTCCGACACCGTGGAGTAGGCTTGCTTGCCGTGGGCCACGTAGTAGTCGGGGCTGACGGCGCGCCACCGCCGCCGCAGGCTCTCGGGGAACATGCCCACCATGAAGAGGGCAAAGTCGCCCAGGTGCTTGTGCGTCTCGCGCGCGTGGGCGGTGTCGCCCCGCCGGCTCTCGATGAGAAAGTCGACCACGTACTCGAGACGCTGCCCGGTGGCGTCGCGGCGGTAGAGGTTGTCGACGTGCGTAAAATCGATGAGCAGGCCGGTCACGTACGTCATCAAGTCGCGGTCCGGCATGCCCACTTGCTCGAAGCTGGCCTCCGTCAGGCGGCGAAAGAGGTGCCGCAGCGGATGCCCCTCCGGAATCGGCGCCGGTCGTCGTGGTACGTCCATACCGCACGTGTCCTCACGCTGATGACTCCTGTCCTGTTTCCATTATAGAAACGTGCCGGGGCATGTCAAACGCCCCTGGAGGCGTTATCGGCAGCCAAGAGGCCAACTTGAGGCCGCAGGTGACGCCCCCCGCCGCCGTCCCGTATAATTGGGAGACGGAAAGGAGGACCTTACGCCATGACCCGTTTCGATGCCCGCCAGCGGGCGCGCCAGCGCCTGCGGCGCGAGCGCGGTACGCTGCGCAAAGACCCGGGGCAGGCCCGCCTCCGCGTTGCCCTCGCTTACCCCCATACCTACTTTGTGGGGATGTCCAATTTGGGCCTGCAGACCATGTACCGGGTGATCAACCTGCGGCCCGACACCCTGTGCGAGCGCGTCTTTTTGCCCGATCCTGAGGAAGAGGCCTGGTACCGGCGCACCGGCACGCCGCTGGTGAGCCTGGAGTCGCAGCGGCCGCTTGCCGACTTTCACGTCATCGGCTTTTCGGTCTCTTACGAAAACGACTACCTGCACGTGCTGCGGCTGCTGGAGCTGGCCCACTTGCCGCTGCTGGCCGCCGAGCGCGACGCCCGCCATCCCCTGGTGCTGCTGGGCGGCGCCGTGACGTACCTCAACCCCGAACCCTTGGCCGATTTCGTCGACCTCATGATCCTGGGCGACGGGGAAGAGGCCGTCAACGACTACCTCGACTTGCTACACGACACCCTGGACGCGCCGCGGGAGGAGCACCTGCGCCGGGCTGCCACTTTGCCCGGGGTCTACGTGCCGCGCCTGCATGAGGCCTCCTGCGCCGCCTTGCCGCCGCGCAAAATCACCGATCTTGCCAAGTGGCCGGCTTACAGCACGGTGCTCACCGCCGACACCGAGTTCAGCGACACCCTGCTGGTCGAGATTACCCGCGGCTGCCCGTGGAAGTGCCGTTTTTGCACCGTGGGCTACGTTTACCCCAAGTTCCGCCAGCTGCCGGCCGAGACGGTGCTGGGGCTGGTGCGGGCGCAGCAAGAGCGCGACCGCGCCAGCGGCCATCCGCCGCTGCGCCGCGTGGGCCTCATCAGCTCCGCCACCGGCGACTACCGCCACTTGGCCGAGGTGGTGCAAGGGCTGCTCGCCCTCGAGGTGGCCATCAGCATCTCCTCGCTGCGCATGGACCGCATGCCCGAGGTGCTCATCGAGGCCATGGTGCAAAGCGGCGTGCGCTCCTGCACGGTGGCCCCGGAGGCCGGCTCGGAGCGCCTGCGGCAACTCATCCGCAAGGAGCTCAGCGAGGAAGACATCCTGGGCGGCGTCGAGCGCCTGCTGGCCAAAGGCATCCGCGACTTGAAGCTCTACTCGATGATCGGCTTGCCCACCGAGCGCGAAGAGGACGTGCAGGAGCTGGTGGCCCTGGTCTTTAAGATCTGGCACCTCATGGTGCGCTACGGCCGCGCCCGCGGCGCCCTGGGCACGCTGACGGTGAGCGTCAACCCCTTTATCCCCAAGCCGGCCACCCCCTTGCAGTGGTGCGCCATGGCGCCGCCGCGCCTGGTGGAGGCACGCCTGGCCACCCTGCGCCGCGCCTTGCGCCCGCAGTCGCACATCCGCCTCAAGCACGAAAGCCTAAAAAGCGCTTACCTGGAGGCGGTGCTGGCGCGCGGCGACCGCCGCCTGCGCACGTTCTTGCTGGCCACCCACCGCCTGGGGGGCGACTGGCGCCGTGCCGCCCGCGAGCTGGACTTTGACTGGGAGCGCTTCGTGTGCACGCCGCTTTCCCCTGGCGCCGCCCTGCCCTGGGACTTCCTGGCCAGCGACCGCCAGCAGCAGCGGCTGCAGCGCGAGTACACCCGTGCCCTGGCGGGCGAGGCTTGCCTTGCTCCGGCACCTGCGCTAGGATGAGAAAAGCAGGGCCCTGGAAAGGAGGATGCCGCCGTGATCGACGAGGTCTTCAAAACCGCCATCGCGCTTTTGGAACGCGGCGAAAAAGGGGCGATGTCGACCATCATCGCCTCGAAAGGTTCGCTGCCGATGAGCGAAAAGAGCAAGATGCTGGTCACCCCGGAGGGCAAAATCGTGGGCACCGTTGGCGGCGGCTGTCTGGAAGCCGACGTGTGGGCCGAAGCCTGCCGGGTGATGGAGGAGGGCAAGAGCCGCATCCAGCAGTTCATCCTCACCGAGAAGTATGCCGGGGAAAGCGGCCTCAACTGCGGCGGCATCGTGGAGATCCTCACCGAGCCCCTGCCCGAGCAGGGGGTGGAGATCTTCCGCACCATTTTGCAGCTCAAAGAAACCGGCCACCGCGGCACCCTGGCCACCATTCTCAGCGACTTGCCGCGCTACCCCCAGGGGCGGCGCAAGCTGCTGCTGTGCGACGACGGCCGCGTGGTGGGCTCGTTTGGCGACCCGGCGCTGGAGGCGTTTGTGCAGGAGCAGGGCCGCACCATCCTGCAAGGCGAGCAGTTTGCCCTCCTGGACTACACGAGCGAAAGCGGGGAGGCGGTGCGCCTCTTTCTGGAGCCCATCCTGCCCACGCCGACCGTCTACGTCTTTGGCGGCGGCCACGTCTCTTTCTTCGTGGTGCGTGCCGCCAAGCTGGCCGGTTTCCGCGTCAAGGTGATCGACGACCGGCCGGCGTTTGCCAACAAGGAGCGCTTTCCCGAGGCCGACGAGACGATCGTCATGGACTTTGACCGCGTGGGCGAGACCTTTTCCTTCGGGCAGGACGACTACGTGGTGCTGGTTACCCGCGGCCACCAGCACGACCAGCGCATCCTGGAGCAGATCTACGCCCAGCCGGCGCGCTACATCGGCATGATCGGCAGCAAGAGCAAAATCGCCAAGATGTGGAAGCGCCTGGAAGCCAAGGGGGTACCGCGCGCTTGCCTGGAGCGCGTGCACGCTCCCATCGGGCTCAACATCGGCGCCGACACCCCGGAAGAGATCGCCATCAGCATCGTGGCCGAGCTCATCCGCGAGCGGCGCCTGGGCAAGGTGGAAGAGACGCGCCGCAAGCGCAGCCACGACCCGCGGCGCGAGGTGGCCTCGCTGGCCGGCTAGGAGGAAGGGCCCGTGGCGCTGCTGCAGCTGCAAACTCCGGCGCCGCGCAAGCCGCCCTGGCTGCGGGTGCGGCTGCCCAGCGGCGACAACTACTTCGCCCTCAAGCGCCTGGTGCGCCAGTGGCGCCTGCACACGGTGTGCGAGGAGGCCCTGTGCCCCAACATCGGCGAGTGCTGGGAGCGCCGCAGCGCCACCTTCATGCTGCTGGGCGATACCTGCACGCGCAGCTGTGGCTTTTGCGCCGTCAAAACGGGGCGGCCGCTGCCGCTGGACGAGGCCGAACCCGAGCGGGTGGCGCAGGCGGTGGCGCTGCTCAACCTGCGCTACGCGGTGGTTACCTCGGTCAACCGCGACGACTTGCCCGACGGCGGCAGCCACATTTTTGCGGCCACCATTCGCGCCATCCGCCGCCGCCTGCCCGCCTGCAAGGTGGAGGTGCTGATTCCCGACTTCAAAGGCAACTGGGAGGCGCTGGCCGAAGTGGTGGCGGCACGGCCGGACGTGCTCAACCACAACATCGAAAGCGTGCCGCGCCTCTACCGCCAGGTGCGGCCGCAGGCGCGCTACGCCCGCTCGCTGGAGCTGCTGCGGCGGGCCAAACAGCTCGACCCCACGCTGCGCACCAAGTCGGGAATGATGGTGGGGCTGGGCGAGACCTTCGAGGAGGTGCTGGCTACCCTGCGCGACTTGCGCGCCGCCGAGGTCGACTTGCTCACCATCGGCCAGTACCTGCGCCCCTCGCCGCACCACTTGCCGGTGGTGCGCTACTACACCCCGGAGGAATTTGCGGCGCTGCGGCAGGCGGGGGAAGCCCTGGGCTTTGTCCACGTGGAAGCCGGCCCCCTGGTGCGCAGCTCGTACCATGCCGACGTCCAAGAAGCCGCGGCGCGCCGCTAGCGGCCCGATTCTGGAAAAAGAGGAGGGATCATGGGTTCTCTGGCCACGCTGCTCGACCGAGAAATCTTGCCCCGGGTGGAAAAGCCCAGCCGCTACCTGGGCTGCGAGCTCAACAGCGTGCACAAGGACCCGGCCGCGGTCGAGGTGCGCATCGCCCTGGCTTTTCCCGACCTCTACGACTTGGGCCTCTCCAACCTCGGCCTGCTCATTCTTTACGGCATCCTCAACCGGCTGCCCGGGGTGTGGGCAGAGCGGGTCTACATGCCGGCGCCCGACTTGGAGGCGCTGCTTCAGGCGCGGGGTCTGCCCCTTTTTAGCCTGGAGAGCAAAACGCCGCTGCGCCACTTTGACGCCATTGGCTTTACCCTGCAGTACGAGCTGAGCTACACCAACATCTTGCAAATGCTGGCGCTGAGCGGCCTGCCGCTGCGCACCGCGCAGCGCGACGCCGACTTGCCGCTGGTGCTGGCCGGCGGGCCGGGGGCGTTTCACCCCGAGCCGCTGGCTGACTTCATCGACGCCTTTGTCATTGGCGACGGCGAGGAGGTGGTGGTGGAGCTGGTGGCCGCGCTGCGCGAGGCCAAAGGGCTGCGGCGCGACGAGCAGCTGCGGCGCCTGGCCGCGGTACCTGGCGTCTACGTGCCCGCCCTTTACCCCCTACGCCGCACCCCGCAGGGCGAACTCCTCCCCGACACCGGCGGCCAGGTGATCGCCAAGCGCTCGGTGGCCAGCCTCGACACCGCCCCCTTTCCCACCGACTACGTGGTGCCCTTCACCGCCCAGGTGCACGACCGCGTGTCGCTGGAAGTGCTACGCGGCTGCACCCAGGGCTGCCGCTTCTGCCAGGCCGGCATGCTCTACCGCCCGGTGCGCGAGCGCAGCTTGGAGACGCTGGCGCGCCTCACCACGGAAACCATCGCCCGCACCGGCTACGAGGAGATCTCCCTGTCGTCGCTGAGCACTTGCGACTACAGCCAGGTGCGCCACCTGGTGGATCAGGCAGTGGCCCTGGGCCTGCCCGAGCACGTGGCCATCTCGCTGCCCTCGCTGCGCCTCGATTCGTTTGCGGTGGAGCTGGCGGAGATGGTGGCCACGGTGCGCAAGACCGGCCTCACCTTTGCCCCGGAAGCGGCCACGCCGCGCCTGCGGGCGGTGATCAACAAGTGGATCCCCGACGAGGAGCTGCTCGCCGTCACCGGCGAGGTCTTTGCCCGCGGCTGGGAGGCAGTGAAGCTTTACTTCATGATTGGCCTGCCTACGGAAACCGACGAGGACGTGCGCGCCATTGGCCGCCTGGCGCGGCGCGTGCTGGCGCACGGGCGGCAGCACAACCCGCGGGCGCGCGTCAACCTCGGGGTGTCGACGTTTGTGCCCAAGCCCTTTACCCCCTTCCAGTGGGAGCGCCAGATCTCCATCGAGGAGACGCTGCACAAGCAGGCGCTGCTGCAAGCCGAAACGCGCCAGTTCGGGCTCAAGTTCGGCCGTCACGACGCCCACATGAGCTTCCTCGAAGGGGTGATTTCCCGCGGCGACCGCCAGGTGGGGCGCTTGCTGGAAGCGGCGCACCGGTTGGGCTGCCGCTTTGATGCCTGGGGCGAGCACTTTGACTTTGGCAAGTGGCAGGAAGCGGCGGCGCGCAGCGGCATCGACATGGCGTTTTACCTGCGCCAGCGCGATCTGCGGGAGCCGCTGCCCTGGGACCACATCGACTGCCTGGTGGACAAGCAGTACTTCATCGACGAGTACTGGCGCTCCCGCCTTGCCCTGCTGGCCGAGGACTGCCGCGCCGTCAAGTGCCACCAGTGCGGGGTGATGGACCGCAACAGGGCCGGCTGCCTTACCATGCTGCGCGCCAGCCACGAAGGGCGCAAGCGGGAAGCGAGCTGGCAGCGCCGCTCGGCACAGCAGCGGCCGCAGACGCAGCCGCAGCAGAAAGTGCGCCTGCGCTTTGCCCTCCGCGGCCCGCTGCGCTTGCTGTCGCACCTGGAGACGGTGCGCCTCTTTACCCGCGCCCTGCGCCGCGCCGGCCTGCCGGTGCAGTACTCGCAGGGCTTCCACCCGCAGCCGCTGCTCAGCTTTGCCACCGCGCGGCCGGTGGGGGTGGAAAGCGAGGCGGAGTACGCCGACGTGGTGCTCTACGCGCGCTGCGACCCCGAGGCGGTGGCGGCCCGCCTGCAGGCGGTGCTGCCGGCGCACGCCTGCCTGCTGGCCGCCTGGGAAGTGCCGCTGCGCGCCCCGGCGCTGATGGCGCTGCCGCTGGCAGCGCACTACACGGTGGAGGTGCCGCGCTCGCTGCTGCCGGCCGGCCTCGGCCCGCTGGCGCCGCGCGTGGCGGCGCTGCTGGCCGAAGAAGCGGTGTGGGTGAGGCGCTGGCACAAAAAAGGCCCGCGGCGGGTCAACCTGCGCCCGGGCATCGTGCGCCTCGAGGTGCTGGCCGACACGCCCGAGGCGGTGGTGCTGGAGATGCTGCTGCACGAGGGAGAAGCCAAGCCCCCCGAAGTGGTGCAGGCTCTGCTGGGCCTCGAAGGCGAGGCGCTGCGCTTGCTGCGGGTGCGCAAGCTCGAGACCCTGGTGCGCGAGGAGGCAGAACTGGTGCCGCTGCCGCAGTACGAGCCGTGGGCGGTGGTGGCATGAAAGGAGGCCCCATGACCGACCCCCTGGAAGCCAAACTGGAGCGCCTGCTGGAGATCCTGCGCGGCATGGAGAGCGTCATCGTGGCCTTTTCGGGCGGCGTGGACAGCTCCCTGCTGGCGCAGGCGGCCTACCTGGCGCTGGGCGATCGCGCCCTGGCGGTGACCGCGGTGTCGCCGTCGCTGCCGCGGGCAGAGCTCGAAGAAGCGATTGCCGTGGCCAAGCACATCGGCATTGCCCACCGGCTCATCGCCACCGAGGAGCTGGCCAACCCCAACTACGCCGCCAACCCCACCAACCGCTGCTACTTCTGCAAGTCAGAGCTCTTCCAGAAGCTGCAGCCGCTGGCGCGCCAGCTAGGCTACCGCCACGTGGTGTACGGCGCCATGCTCGACGACCGCGGCGACCACCGCCCGGGAGCGCAGGCGGCCCGCGAGTACGCGGTGCGGGCGCCGCTGGACGAGGCCGAGCTCAGCAAGGCAGAAATCCGCGAGCTGTCGCGGCGCTTTGGCCTGCCCACGTGGAACAAGCCCTCCTTTGCCTGCCTGGCCTCGCGGGTGCCTTACGGGCAGCTCATCACCCTGGAAAAGCTGAGTACCGTGGAGCGCGCCGAGCAGTTCCTGCGCGAGCGCGGGCTGCGTGTCTTCCGCGTGCGGCACCACGAGCAGGTGGCGCGCATCGAGGTGCTGCCCGAGGACATGCCGCGCTTGCTGGCCGAGCCCCTGCGCCAGGAGCTGGTGGCCCACTTCAAAGCCCTGGGCTACACCTACGTCACTCTCGACTTGGCCGGCTTTCGCTCGGGCAGCCTGAACGAGGCGTTGCCGGCGACTTCCCAGCCGGGGGTGGCCTCCTGAGCTCAGCGCCGCGGCGTGGCAAGGTCGACCTCGGTTTTGTCATAGTCATAGAGGTGGGCCCCGCGCGGCGGGCGGTAGCGCACCGCCGGCTCGGGGCGGCCGTATTCGAGGTCGACTTCGGTTTTGTCAAAGCGGTGCGGCGGCACGGACGGCGGCGCGCTTTGCACCGCGCAGCCGCCCACCAAGAAAAGCAAAGCGACGAGCGCCACGCGTGCTTTCATTCCCGGATGCCTCCCGTTGCACGGGAGAGTATGCCACCGCTGCACCGCAAGGAGCAAGGGCATGGCAGAAAGGCGCCGGTGCCGCGGCCTGCTCATCGTCTTTGAAGGCCTCGACGGCGCCGGCAAAACCACGCAGCTGCAGCGGCTGGCCGCGCGCCTGGCGCAGGCCGGCTACGACGTGGTGTGCCTGAAAGAGCCCTCCTCTGGCCCCTGGGGACAGAAAATTCGGCAGCTGGCCGCGCAAGGGCGGCGCGCCGCGCAGGAGCTCGAGTGGTTTCTGGCCGACCGGCGCGACAACGTGGAACACCACATCGCGCCGGCCCTGGCGCAGGGCAAAATCGTGCTGCTCGACCGCTACTACTTTTCCACCATGGCTTACCAGGGCGCCCTGGGGTACGACCCGGCGGTCATCCAGAAGCGCAACGAGGCCTTTGCCCCGCCGCCCGACTTGGTGCTCCTGCTGGAGGTGCCGGCCGAAGTGGGGCTCGAGCGCTTGCAGCGGCCGCGCGACGCCTTTGAAGAGCTCGACTACCTGCGCCGGGTAGAGGAGATCTTCGCCCGCCTGCACTTTCCCACCCTGCGGCGCATTCCGGGGACGCTGCCGCCTGAAGAAGTGCACGCTCGGGTGTGGGCGCAGGTGCAGGCGCTCCTGGCGCGGCAGGGGCAGTGTGTAAGGACGAAGGGGAAATGAAAGCCGTTTTGGTGCGACACGGCGAGACGGAGTATAATGCCAAAGGGATTTTTCAAGGCTACACGGCGGTGCCGCTGAGCGCGCGCGGGGAGCGCCAGGCAGCGCGGGTGGCCGAGCGCCTGCGCCGCCTGCGCCCTCAGGTGCTCTACAGCAGCGACATCGCCCGCGCCCGGCAGACGGCCGCCATCATCGGGGCCCACTTGGGCCTGCCGGTGCGGCTGTGCCCGGGATTGCGCGAGTGGCACGTGGGCCGCTGGGCAGGACAGCCGGCGGCGGCCTTTGCCGCGCACCTGCAGGCCTTGGGCGCGCACCCGGCGACGTACGTGCCCGAAGGAGGCGAGTCGCAGGTGCAGACGCAGGCGCGCATCGTGGCCCAGATGGAGGCGCTGGCCGCGCAGCACGCCGGCGAGACGGTGCTCTGTGTCAGCCACGGCAAGGCGATCGATCTCTTCGTGCGCCACGTGCTGGGGCTCGACGTCATGCGCCCGCCGGCGTACCACATCGCCAATGCTTCGGTGACCCTCGTCACCTGGCAGGAGGGGGCGTGGGAAGTGGTGACCCTCAACGAGGTCTGCCACCTGGAAGGGCTGGACGAAACGGGACGGCCTGCGGGAGAAGGGTGATGGCCGAACACGTGGTGGGACCGACGTCGCACTACTACTACTCGCAGCGGCTCAAGCTGCACTACGTCGACTGGGGCAATGCCCACAAGCCTCCCATGCTGCTCATCCACGGCGGTCGGGACCACGCGCGCAGCTGGGACTGGGTGGCGCTGGCGCTGCGCGAGGACTACCACATCATTGCCCCGGACCTGCGCGGTCACGGCGACTCGGAGTGGGCGCGCGGCAGCCAGTACGCCCTCATCGATTACGTGCTCGACATTGCGCAGCTGCTCGAGCAGCTGCAGCTCTTTCCCATCGTCCTCATCGGCCACTCCCTGGGCGGGGCCATTGCCTGCCAGTACAGCGGCATTTACCCCGAGCGCGTCAAGCAGCTGGTGGCCATCGAGGGGCTGGGGCCGCCGCTGGAGCAGCTGCGGCGCGGTCCGGCGCACCAGCGCATGCAGCAGTGGATCGCCCAAATGCGCGCCTTTGCCGGCCGCCACCCGCGGCGCTACCCCACCCTGGAAGCGGCGGTGCAGCGCATGCAGGAAGCCAACCCGCGGCTGACGGCCGAGCAGGCCTGGCACCTCACCGTGCACGGCACGTACCGCAACGAGGACGGCACCTATACCTGGAAGTTCGACAACTACGTGCGGGCGCACTCGCCTTATGAGTTCAACCTCGAAGAGGCCAAAAGCCTCTGGCGGCGCATTACCTGCCCCACGCTCTTGCTGCGGGGCACCGAGAGTTGGGCGTCCGATCCGCTGCTGGACGGACGCGCCAGCGCCTTTCAGAACGCGCGCTGCGTCAACGTGCCCGGCGCCGGCCACTGGGTACACCACGACCGCCTCGAGGAGTTCCTGCGCCTGGTGCGCGACTTCCTCAAGGAGACGGGCTAGAGACGGCGCGCCACGGGAGAGCCCGGCTCTTCCCGCTTGACCACAGAAAGGACATGCCATGGATGCCTTACGCTTTGAGCAGCTGCCGAGCCTGCGCCAGCCTTACCTGTTTCTCACCTTTGCCGGCTGGAGCGACGCCGCCGAGGTGTCGACGGCCGCCGGGCGCTTTCTCGTCGAGCACCTGCAGGCCCAGCGCTTTGCCTGGATCGACCCCGAGGAGTTTTACTGCTTTAGCGAGCTGCGGCCGCAGGCGCTCTATAACGCCGCCGGCGAGCGCGAAATCGTCTGGCCGGGCAACGAGTTCTTCTACAGCCAGCAGCCGGCGCTGGCGCACGACATCATCATCGCGGTGGGTGTCGAGCCCCACCTGAAGTGGCGCACGTTTGTGGGGCTCATCGTCGAGCTCATCCGCCGCTGCCAGGTCTACCAGACCATCACCCTGGCGGCGCTGTGGGCCGACGTGCTTTACTCGGCGCCGGTGGCCTTTTCGGGCTCGGCCACCGACCCGCAGCTGGCGGCGCGCCTGGGGCTGGGCAGCGGCTCGCGCTACGAGGGCCCCACGGGCATGGTGGGGGTGCTGCACGACACCCTGCGCCGCCAGGGGCTGCCGGCCGCCAGCCTGTGGGCCAACATGCCCTACTACATCACCACCACCCCTAACCCCATCGGCATCCTCGCCCTGGTGCAGCGGGCCATGGCGCTCGTCGGCTTGCCGGCCCACTTCCCGCAGCTGGAGCGCGAGGCGAGGGCCTTCGAAGCGCGGGTTGCCAGAGCAATTGCCAAGGACCCCAAAGTGGCGGCGCACGTGCGCGAACTCGAGCGGCGCGCCGCGCGCCAGCAGCGGCAGCGACCCCCAGAAAGGACGGTGAGCGGCGAGGAGCTGGCCGAGCAGTTCGAGCGCTTCCTGCGCGAACAGCGCCGCGGCCGCCAGGAGGAATAAGGGGTGGGCGAAGCGGCGCCGGAGCCGCTGGCAGAAATCGCCGCCGCTTGGGAGGAAGCCCGCCGGCGCGGCGATGCCTACGCCGACGTGTGCTTTTTGGCCACGGTGACGGCAGAGGGGCGGCCGGCGATGCGCGCCCTGGTGCTGCGGGACATCGACGCCCAGGGCGTTGCCTTGCTGCTCAACGCCACCAGTCCCAAGTGGCAGCAGCTCAGCGCCCGCGGCGAAGCCGCCCTGCTGCTTCTTTGGCGCAGCGTGCAGCGCCAGTACCGCATTTTTGGCCCGGTGGTGCCCATGCCGCCAGCACGCCTGCAAGCGTACTGGGCGCGCAAAGGGTATGCCTCAAAGCTGCTCGAGCACTACTACGGGGCCTTCCGCGGCCAGAGCCAGCCCCTCCCTTCCCGCGACGCGCTCCTGCAAGGCATTGCCGCTCTGCAGCAGCGCTATCCCGACCCCGAGGCCGTGCCTTTGCCCGAGACGCTGCGCGGCGTCTACCTGGTGCCCACCGAAGTCGAGCTCTGGCACGGCTCGCCTGCCGACTTGCTGCACGAGCGACGCCTGTGCCTGCGCACCCCGCAGGGCTGGCGCTGCCAGCTCCTGGTGCCCTAAGGGCGGGCTCAGGCGCGGCTGAGGACGTCTTCGGCGTGCTTTTGCAGCACGCTCTTGGGCACGGCGCCGATGACCGTGTCCACCACTTCCCCCTTGTGGAAGAAAAACAGCGCCGGAATGCCGCTGATGCCGTAGCGCTGCGCCACTTCGGGGTGGTCGTCGACGTTGAGCTTGCCCACTTTCAGCCGCCCGGCATACGTCGCCGCCAGCTCTTCCACCACCGGCGCCACCATGCGGCAAGGGCCGCACCACGGCGCCCAGAAGTCCACCAGCACGGGCAGCGGGGACTGCAAGACCTCGGCGTCGAAGTTGTCTGCCGTCAGGGTCACAGGTTGGGTCATCGCGCTTGTCCTCCTCCGTCACTGCGCACGCAACCCCCGGGCCACGCGCGCCGGTTGCCATACGGGTGATGCTTCAAGGTACCTGCTCCGGCGCCCGTCTGCAAGCCGCAGCGTCGCTTCAGTGGTAAGGGTAAAAGACGTAAAAAAGCAGCGACAGGGCGCCGAGGCCCCAGAGGCCGGGGTGGACCTCGCGGGCGCGGCCGGTACAGGCTTTGAGCAGGGGATAGACGACAAAGCCGGCGGTGATGCCGATGCCCAGGTTGTACGTGAACACCATAAGGGCGATGGTGACAAAAGCCGGGATGAGCTCGGTGGGGTCGTGGAAGTCCAGGTGCTGCACCACGCCGAGCATGAGGCAGCCCACGAGGATGAGGGCTGGCCCGTAGGCGTAGGCCGGCACGCTGGTCAGAAACGGAGCGAAGAAGAGGCCCAGGAGAAAGAGCACCGCGGTGACGAGCGCCGTCAGGCCGGTGCGGCCGCCGGCGGCAATGCCGGCCGCCGATTCGATGTAGGTGCCGCTGGTGGTGGTGCCCAGCAGCGCCCCCACCACCGTGGCCAGGGCGTCCGAGAGCATCGGCTTTTCGATCTCGGGCAGGTTGCCCTTGTCGTCGAGAAAGTTGGCGCGCGCCGCCAGGCCGATGAGGGTGCCCATGGTGTCGACGAAGTCCATGATGAAGACGGTGAGAATCACCGGGAAAAAGCCCCAGGTGAGCGCCCCCATCACGTCGAGTTTCAGGAAAATGGGGCTCAGAGCGGGGGGCAGGCCGGTGAGGCGCGAGGGCGGCGGCGTCACCCCGCTGAGGTAGCCCAGCAGCGTGGTGCCCAAAATGCCGCACAGCAGCGCCCCGGGCACGCGCCGCGCCAGCAGCAAGCTGGTGCCCAGCAGGCCAACAATGGCCAGCAGCACCGGGGCGCTGGTCAGCATGCCCACTTTGAGCGGCGCGCCGGGCACGCCCACGGTGACGATACCGGTATTGACCAGGCCGATGAGGGTGAGAAAGAGCCCGATGCCCACGGCAAAGGCGTACTTGAGCGAAGCAGGGATGGCCTGCACGAACCAGGTGCGGATGCGCAGCACGGTAAGCAGCACGAAGAGCGCACCGCCGATAAAAACGGCCCCCAGCGCCGTCTGCCACGGGTAGCCCAGCACCCCCACCACGGTGTAGGCAATAAAGGCGTTTTCGCCCATGTAAGGGGCAATGGCAAAGGGCCGCCGGGCGTAAAGGGCCATGAGCAGGGTGCCCAGGAAAGCGGTGAGAATGGTGGCCACGGTAGACGGCCCTTTGGGGATGCCGGCGGCTTCCAGAATCGCCGGGTTGACGATGATGATGTAGGCCATGGTGAGAAAAGTGGTACAGCCAGCCAGCACCTCGCGGCGCACCGTGGTACCGGCGGCGCGAAGGCCAAAGTAGGCATCCAGAAACGCGCGCATGGGCCGCTCCTCCTGCCTTCCCGCCCAGGCGGGGCAGGGGTATTATTTCAGAGTCTGGATGACCGTGCCAGGGAGAAGGGAATGGGCAAGCAGGAGGCGATTCCGGTAGTTTACACCGATGGGGCCTGCCTGGGCAATCCGGGCCCCGGCGGCTGGGGGGTGCGCATTCTTTACCCCGACGGCCGCATCTGCGAGTGGGGCGGGGCGGCGGCGGCAACCACCAACAACCGCATGGAGTTGCAGGCGGCCATCGAGGCCCTGCGGCGCCTAGGCGAGGTGCCGCAGGCAGTCATTTACACCGACAGCCGCTACTTGCTCGACGGCCTGACCCGCTGGCTGCCCCAGTGGCAGCGGCGCGGCTGGAAGACCAAAGTGGGAACGCCGGTCAAGAACCGCGAGCTGTGGCAAGCGCTGGCGCAGCTCAACCGTCCGGGCTTTTCCTGGCGCTATGTGCCGGGCCACCGCGGCGACGCCCACAACGCGCGCGTTGACGCCATTGCCCGCGCCTTTGCCCGCGGCAAACCCCTGCCGCTCGTTTGCCGCGAGGCAGGTTCTCCCGCCCCTGCTGACCAAGGGTCTCGCGTGCGCTACGTGAGTCTTGTCGGCGGGCAGGTGGCGGTAGATGACGACTGGCCTTCCTGCGCGGCGCGGGTGCGTGGCGCCCGCGGCGCCCGCTACAAGAAAGTCCACTCAACCGAAGAGCTGCTGGCCTTCTGCCGCGCCCACGGCGTGGCCCCGCCGCCCGACCTGGAGGGCTAAGCGCCTATTCTCTTGGGCTCTCCGGTGCCGGAAAGAGAATGACGTCGCCCACCTCGATGTGGTTGATGTCCTTGAGGTGGGGGTTGTGCTTGGCAATCCAGGCAATGAGGGCGTCGTCGGTATAGCCGTATATGACTTTGGCCAGCTTGGAGACGTAGTCTCCTTTCTGCGCCGTGTGTAGCACCGGAAAGCGGCGGCCGGGAGCCGCGGGCGGCGGGCTGGGAGAGGGGCTCTCTGCGGCGGGCGGGGGCGCGGCCGCCGGAGCCGGGAGGGCGATGGGCGGTACCGACGGCTCTCCTGGCGGCGCGGGGGGCGCCGGGGGCTCTGCCGGCGACGCCGGGGGTGCCGGCAGGGTGGCGATCGCTGCCGGGGAGGCTTCAGGGTCGCCGGGCGGCGGCGTGCTCTCCGCCGCCGGCGGCGCCGGCAAGGGGGCCAGGTAAGCCGCGGGAGCAGGGGCCACCGTCTGGCGGTGCCCGTTGCCGGTGGGGAGTGGCGAGGTGGCACCGTTGTCGGGAGCAGAAGGCGCCTGCGGCAGCAGCTTGTGGCGCATTTTTTGCGTCACTTGCGGCAGCGCACTGTAGAGGTCCCGCAGGGTGGCCGCCGGCGAAGAAGAAAAGCGCGACAGCAGCAGCGGCCGGTAGGGCGAGGCCCAAAAGAGGCCCGCCGCCAGCAGCACGCCGGCGGCGGTCGCCGCCACGGCCCAGGCGCGGCGTGGCAGGCGGCGGCCCTCCAGCTCGGCTATGACCTGGCGCACGGTGCGCGCGCGAATGGGCCGCTGGCGGTAGCCAAAGCCGGCAATCAAGGCGTTGGTGCACAGGATGTTGAGCAGGCGCGGGGTGCCGCGGGCGTGCTCGACGATGCACTTGAGGGCCCGCTTGCTAAAAATGGGCGTGGGGCTGGTGGTCACTTTGGCCAGGCGATGGCGGATGTAAGCCAGGCTTTCCTCCGGGGTCAGCGGCTGCAGGGTGGCGTGGATGACAATGCGCTGCTTGAGCTGGCGCAGCTCGCTCCGTGCCAGCTTGTGTTCCAGCTCGGGCTGGCCCACCAGCACGATTTGCAGCAGCTTTTCGGTGGCCGTCTCCAGGTTGGACAGCAGGCGCAGGTTTTCCAGCGTCTCGACGGGCATGTTCTGCGCCTCGTCGATGATGAGGGCAACGTTGCGCCCGCGCTGGTATTCCTCGACCAGGGCCTGCTGCAGCCGCTGCAGCAGGGCAAAGGGGTCCTCGCCCTCGGCCTCTAGGCCAAACTCGCGGGCAACGAGCCTAAGCAGCTCGGGAAAGGCAATGTTGGCGTTGAAAATGTAAATGGTCTTCAGCGTGCGCGGATCGACGCGCTCGAGGTACGAGCGCAAAAGGGTGGTTTTGCCCAGGCCCACCTCGCCGGTGATGGCCACAAAGCCCTGGCGCTCCTCGATGCCGTAAATGATCGCACCCAGCGCTGCTTTGTGGCTGGGACTGAGAAAGAGGAACTCGGGGTCGGGGGTGATGTGAAACGGCGCTTTGTGCAGCTCGTAGAACTCAAGGTACATGCCGGAACTCCAGGCGGTTTAGGGAGCCGTCTTGGCGCAGCGAAAGCCGACGGTGGCGTAGCGCAGCCTTCCCTCGCTGAAAAGACGGGCGCTGCAGCGCAAGAAGGCGGGATGGGCGGTACGCCAGGAGCCGCCGCGCAGCACCCGCACGCCGGGGGCAGTGGCGGGCTTAAAGCCATTTGCGGCCTCCGGGGAGAGCTCTGCGGTCACGTAGGCGCTGGCGCACCACTCCAGCACGTTGCCCGCCATGTGGTACAGCCCCCAGGGACTGCGGCCCTGGGGGTAGCTCCACACGCTGCAGGTGGTCTCCTGACCGCGGTTGCCGGCCCAGCGGCAGCCCTGCGGCTGCCAAGTGTCGCCCCAGGGATACCGGCGGCCGTCGAGGCCGCGGGCGCCTTTTTCCCACTCCAGCTCGCTGGGCAGGCGCAGCCCCGCCCAGCGGCAGTAAGCCTCGGCATCCTCCCAACTCACGCACACCACCGGGTGGTCGGCCAGGGCAGGGGGGAAGTCGCGCCCGCGCCACACAGGGTCACCGTAGTCGCTCTGGTCGGGTGGCCGGTGCCCGGTGGCCTCGATAAAGCGCTTGTACTGGGCGTTGGTCACCGGATGCAGGGCGAGGTAGAAAGCCGGCAAGTACACCTCCTGGCGTCCTTCCCCAGCCAGGAACGTGCCTTCTGGAATCAGCACCAGCGGCGTGTCGTCCTGTTCGTTGCGGATGCAGCCGTCGGCCGCCGTGGCCGGCTGGGGTACTTCTTGCCTTGCGGCGGGAGGCAGCAGCGCCGTGCGGCCGTCGCGCGGGCGACGCAGCCAGGCGTCGACCGTCCCCTGAAAGGCCAGATGGGGATCGGCAGGGTGTTTTCGGCGCTGGAAAGGCCACATGCTCGGTTCCTCTTGCATCATCTCGCGGGCTTCGGCGTTTTCCGGCCCTTGCGCCGTGCCAAAACGCTACTGGCGACAGGCCATGCCACCGCGCTCTGGAGACAGGTTCGGGATCTTATCGGCAAGGGTGCCGGCTTCCTCAAGCAAATTCCGGCAACGCGTGCTGCGCTGCCTCGTCGCGCCACGTTTCGAACACGCCGGGATGGCCCCAGTACGTGATGCGGTGCGTCTGCAGCAGGTGTACCAGGGTGGCCACCACCAGGGCATCGTCTCCTGGCGGCGCCGCATCTTGGACGGCAGCGGCCCAAGTCAAACAGCGTGGTGTGGATCGCCGCGCGCGGCTCGTACGCCCCTTCCGGCTCATGTGATAGCGACATCTTGTCCGTTCCTCCCGTCCCTGACGTTGCTTGCGGTGGTTTCTCGGCTTTAATCAGAAGCAAGATTCGTGCCACCTCTGGGCGAGCGGCGGGGCAGGCGGGGCGAGGCGTGCGGTGGCAGGAGGGGACTCTCGCGGCTGAGACGGGCGGTCTCAGCCGTGCGGTGCAGAGGCGTCAGGGCGTTGGCGGGCGGTTGGCTAGCGCTCCACGGTTCGCGGGTCGAGGATGTCGCGCAGGCCGTCGCCAAACAGGTTAAAGGCGAGCACCGCGTAGGAGATGGCCAGGCCGGGAAAAATGGCGACGTAGGGCCGGGTTTCCATATGGTCGCGCGCCAGGTTGAGGTCGGCCCCCCAGTCCGGGGTGGGAGGGGGCGAGCCCAGGCCGAGGAAAGAGAGGGCGGCAACGACGAGCAAGATGAAGCCCAGCGACACGGTGGCCTGCACGATCACCGGCGAGAGGCAGTTGGGCAGGATCTGGCGCAGGGCAATGTAGAGGTCACTTTCGCCGATCACCCGCGAGGCCTCGACGTACTCCTTTTCCTTTTCGGCGAGCACCGTGCCGCGCACCAGGCGGGCCAGGCGCGGCACCTGGGCCACCCCCAGGGCAAAGACAAGCGCGGCGTCGTTCCACACCCCTTCGAGCTTCCACTCGCGGGCGATGGTGATGAGAATGAGATAGAACAGCAGCCCGGGAAAGGCCAGCCAGGCATCGACAAGGCGCATGGCCACGGTGTCGATCCAGCCGCCGTAGTAGCCCGACAGCGCCCCAAACGGCACCCCCAGCACCAGCCCCAGCGAGACCGCCAGCAGGCTGATGGTGATGAGACGGCGGCCGCCCCACAGTACCCGCGACCAGATGTCACGTCCGTAGCGGTCGGTGCCGAAGAAGTGCTTGGCGCTGGGGGGCTGCAGCAGCTCGCGGTAGTTCTGCTTCACCGGGCTGTAGCGGTCAATATAGGGGGTGAGGAGACAGGCGGTAAAGAGAATCGCCAGCATGATGGCGCCGATGAAGGCCGTCTTGCTCTTGTAGAGCTCGCGCGCCGCGTTGGCCAGGGACTGGCCAACGCGGCGCAGGGAATCCCGCAGCGTTGGTGCCTGGACCTCGAGGTCGAGCAGGGCGTCGGGTTGCAGGGGGGTGCGGACCGTGCGCATCGTCTTTGTCCCTTATGCCAGGCGTACCCGCGGATTCAAGACGCGGTACATGAGGTCCACCAGCAGGTTGATCACCACCACCGTGGTGCCCAGGATGAGCACTCCCGCCTGGATGAGCGGGGAAGTCGCGAGCGATGATCGCCTCGTAGAGGGGCGCGCCCCACGCCCGGCCAGGCAAAAATGGTCTCGATGACCACCGTGCCGCCCAGCAGCTGCGCCAGCTGCAGGCCCGCTGATGGTGAGGGTGGGAATCAGGGCGTTTGCGCAGCGTGTACTTGTAAATCACCTTGCGCTCGGGCAGCCCCATGGCGCGGGCGGTATCGACGTACTCTTTTTGCACCTCGTCGAGCATGCTCGAGCGCGTCAGGCGGGTAGTGATGGCCGCCTGGCGGAAGCCCAGTGCCGCGGCCGGCAAAATGAGGTGCTTGAGGCTGCGGCCGAGGTCTTCAAAGGGGCTGTAGTACTCCGAGGAGGGCAGCCAGCCCAGGTAGAGGGAAAAGAGCAGGATGCACATGATGGCAAACCAGAACTCGGGAATCGAAATGCCAAAGAGCGACACCAGTTGTGCCAGGTAGTCGACAAGGGTGTTGCGCTTGACCGCGGCCAGGGTGCCCAGAGGGATGGCAATGGCCAGCGACAGGGCCACCCCCACCACCGCCAGGTAGATGGTGGGCCCGGGATGCGCTCGAAGAGCTCAATAGAGATAGGGCGTCGCGTCACCAGAGAAGTGCCAAAGTTGCCCCGCAGCACCCGCCCCAGCCACACCAGGTACTGGACGTAAATGGGCTTGTCGAGGCCGAGCTCCTTCTCCATCGCCTTGCGCACCGCCGGGTCGCTGACGTCCTCCTCTCCGGCCAGAATGTCGATGACGTCGCCGGGCAGGAAGTGGGACGAACGAAAAGACGGCCACCGAGAGGATAAACAGCACCGGAATGAGGTACAAAATCCGGTTCACGGTGTACCTGAGCATAGGACCCCTCCGCGTAGGGCCGCCGGCCCGGAGACCGGCGGCCCGCTGCTTATGCTAGCCAGGCAGTGCGGATGCCAGCGCCTTTGGTGCTGTAGGGACCCGAGATCGCCGGCTGATAGCCTTTGAGATTCATAACGCCGGCTTCGAGCAGCGTCAAGTGGTGGATGTAGAGCACCGGCAGTTCTTCGTTGATCAGGCTGTCGATTTCGCCATAGATCTCGAGGCGCTTTTGCTTGTCGGCGGTGCGGCGGGCTTCGAGAATAAGCTTGTCCACTTTTTCGTTGTGAAAGCGCGACTGTCCCTGCGTCAGCGGCGAGCTCGACAGGATCTGGCGCGAGAACCAGCCGTCGGGATCGAAGCGGTAGCTGCCGGCCATCGAATCGGCGTGGAAGTCGCCGGCGCGGCGCTTCTGCTGCAGCACGGCGGCGTCGTAAATGTTAAACTGCACCTTGAAGCCCACTTCGGTCCACATGGCCTGCACGATTTCGGCGGTCTGCTGCATGTAAGGCCAGGCGTCCTGCGCTTGCAAGACGATGGTGGTGCCTTCGGCGCGTGCCTGGCGGATCAGGAACTTGGCCTTGTCGGGGTCGTATTCGGGCCAGGGGCGCACGTTGGGGGCGTGCCAGGGGCTGACGCGCGGGTAGTAGCTCACCGCGATGTCACCGCGGCCGTAAAAGACCGCCTGATGGATGGCCTCGTGATCGATGGCGTGAGCCGCCGCCAGTCGCAGCCGCTTGTCGGTAAAGGGGCCGTTTTCCAGGTTGAAGGTGATAAACGAGGTGCCCAGCGCCGGCACTTCCCAGGTCTGAAACTGGCCGGCATACCTCTGCGGGAACTCGGCCGCGTCGGCGTAGGCCATGTTGTCGATGAGGTCCACTTCGCCGGCGCGCAGGGCGGTAAGGCGCACGCGGTCTTGCTTCTTGGGGCGGCCGATGAACTCGTCGAGGTAAGGTAAGCTGTTGCCTTCGGCGTCGGTCTCGAAGTAGTTTTCAAAGCGCTCGAGCACGGTGACGTTGTGCCGCTCCCACTTGACGAACTTGAAGGGGCCGCAGCCAATGGGGTGGATGTCGGCCTGCTCCTCGCTGTCGGGCGCCATGAGGTTGCAGGGATAGTAGACGACGTTGGCCGGAAAGGCGGCGCTGGGCTGGTGCAGGTGGCAGCGCAGCGTGTACTTGTCGATGACTTCGACTTCTTTCAGGTTGCCCAGGGCCGAACGCGTAAAGGCGTGCGATTTTTTTGGATCTTTGATGCGCTCGTAGTTCCACTTCACGGCGGCGGCGTCCACCTCACGACCGTTGTGGAAGAGCACCCCTTTTTGCAACTTGAAGGTATACGTCTGCAGGTCCTTGGACGCTTCCCACTCATAAGCGATGCCCGGCACCGGCTCGGACTTCAGGTTGAGGTCGAGCAAGCCCTGCGTCGTGGCCGCCAGGGGGTGCGACACCAGGTAGATGATGTTGCGGTGCGGGTCAAGGCCGGTAGAGTCCGAGCGCATGGCAAAGCGTAGGCTGCCGCCGCGCGTGGGGTGGCGCTTGCTGGCGTGGGCAGGGCGCACCAGCCCAAACGCGGCAGCCCCGGCCAGGGTGCTGCCGGTGGTGGCGAGAAACTGGCGCCGGGAAAGACCGGCCTCGTTGCCGTGCAGGCGTCTGGCCATGGGGTGCCTCCTCTGCTGGAAGGTCTGGGCAAGGGCAGGCAAAGACCACCTGCCGGGAAAGCGGTCGCAGTATACAGAAATTTTTTCGCAAATCAACATGCAAAAATTGCATGAAAAATAAAGGGGATGGAATGGCACTGTCTTTGGGTGCGGTTTTCGGTAAGGCGCGTTTTTCTGTTTTGGAGCAGCAGAGATGACCCATGCCGTGCCGCGGGCGTGCCGGGTCTGGCTGGCGCGCCTTGCCCTCGTCGCCGTGCTGTTGGCCGGCGCGGGGGCTTTCTGGCTGTTTGACCTCGACCGCTACTTGAGCCTCGCCGCCTTGCAGGCGCACCACGCGGCGCTGCGGCGCTGGGTGGCGGCGCACCCCGCCCTGGCGCCGCTTGCTTACATGCTGGTTTACGCGCTGGCGGTGACCTGTTCGGTGCCCGGGGCCACGGTGCTGAGCATGGCGGGCGGCCTGCTCTTTGGTCCCCTGTGGGGGACGCTGTACGTGGTGGTGAGCGCCACCGCCGGGGCGACGGCGCTTTTCGTGCTCGCCCAGACGGCGGTGGGCGAAGCGCTGCGGGCGCAGGCGGCGCCCTGGCTGCGGCGGCTGCAGGCCGGCTTTCAGGCCCACGCGCTGGGTTACTTGCTGGTGCTGCGCTTGGTGCCGCTTTTTCCCTTCTGGGTAGTGAACCTGGTGCCGGCCCTGCTGGGGGTGCGCCTCGGCGTGTACGTGCTGGCCACGTTTTGCGGCATCATTCCCGGGGCTTTCGCCTACGTCTCGGTAGGTGCTGGCCTGGGAGAGGTGCTGGCCAGGGGGGGCCACTTCAGCTTGCAGCGGGCGCTGGCCCTGCGGCTGGGGCTGGCGCTGGGCGGCTTGGCAGCGCTGGTGCTGCTGCCGGTGCTGTACCGGCAGTACAAAGCGCGGCAAGGTCCCGCGGTTTGCAACGGGAGGAAGCCATAGTGCTGGATGCGCGCCACGTGGCAGCGTTTGGCTTGCTGCCAGAGGACGAAGACGACGCCCGCCTGCTACAACAGGTCCATCCGCCTGGCTGGCAGCCGCCCGCGCCGAGGAATCCTTACAACCTGGTGGTGCTTGGCGGCGGCACCGCCGGGCTGGTGGCCGCCGCCGGGGCGGCGGCGCTGGGCGCGCGGGTGGCCCTGGTGGAAAAGCACCTTTTGGGGGGCGACTGCCTCAACACCGGCTGCGTGCCGAGCAAGGCGCTGCTGCGCTCGGCGGCAGCGGTCGCGGCGGTACGCGACGCAGCGCGCTTTGGCGTGCGCCTGGCCGGCGAGGCACGGGTGGACTTTGCCGCGGTGATGGCGCGCCTGCGGCGCCTGCGTGCCGACCTCAGCGCCCACGACGCAGCGTCACGCTTTGCCGCCCTGGGCGTGGACGTCTTTCTGGGGCACGGGCGCTTCACCGGCCCCCGCCAGCTCCAGGTGGCCGGCATGGTGCTCACCTTTGCCCGGGCGCTCATTGCCACCGGCAGCCGCCCGGCGGTGCCACCCATCTCCGGGCTGCGCGAAGCCGGTTACCTGACCAACGAGACGGTCTTTGGGCTCACCGCCTGCCCGCGGCGGCTGGGCATCATCGGCGGCGGCCCTATTGGCTGCGAGCTGGCGCAAGCCTTCCAGCGCCTGGGGGCGCAAGTGACGCTGCTGCACCGCGGCGCCCACCTGCTGTCCCGCGAAGACCCCGAAGCCGCTGCCGTGGTGCAGCAGGCCTTGCGGCGCGACGGCGTGATTTTGGCGCTCCCCGTCACCGTTTTGGCGGTCGCGCGGCGCGAGGCCGACCGCGTGATCCACTACCAGGACGCCCGGGGGCAGCGCCACGAGGCGACGGTGGACGCCATTTTGGTGGCCACCGGGCGCCGGCCGGTGGTGCAGGACCTGGGCCTGGAAGCGGCCGGGGTGGCGTACGACCTGGAACGCGGCGTGCACGTCGACGAGTGCCTGCGCACGAGCAACCGGCGCATTTTTGCCGCCGGCGACGTCTGCTCGGCCTACAAGTTCACCCATGCTGCCGACTTCCTGGCGCGCACCGTGCTCGCCAACGCCCTCTTTCCCGGCCGCCGCAAGGCTTCGGCGCTCACTATTCCTTGGTGCACCTATACCGATCCCCAGCTGGCCCGCGTGGGCTTAAGCGCCGCGCAGGCCACCGCCGCCGGGGTAGCCATCGACACCTACGTGCAGCCCCTGGCCGAGGTCGACCGGGCGGTGCTCGACGGCGAGAGCGAGGGCTTTGTCAAAGTGCACGTCAAGCGGGGAACGGACCGCATTGTCGGAGCGACCATCGTGGCCCCGCACGCCGGGGAGCTCATCGGCCTCTACACCCTGGCCCTGAGCCGCGGCCTGGGACTCAAAGCGCTGGGCGCCTGCATTCAGCCTTATCCCACCTTGGCCGAGGCGGTGCGCAAAACCGCAGACTTGTACCAGCGCACGCGCCTGACGCCGCGGGTGCAGCAGCTGATGGGCTGGTGGCTGCGCTGGCAGCGCCGGGGCTGGGCTGGCTAAGATGGGAGATGGATTGACAGGGGTTAGGCAAGGGGACCCTCGGGGTGAGGGGAACGGGCAGGGAGAGGCGCAATGTGGGGGCGGCAGGAGGTGAATCGGCGTGACTTCCTAAGGGCACTTGGACTCTCCGTGGGAGTGGCCACCGTAGGGAGGGGGGCGACTCTTGCTGTCCCCATGCCGACGGTGGCCCAGGCGCCGCCTAAGGGCAAGATCCCCAGCAAGCCGCTCCGCGTTGGCCATATGACCTTCTTTACCGGCCCCGGGGCGGTCCTCGCGGCGCCGTCATACAAAGGGCACCTCTTGGCTGCTGAGGAGATCAACGCTGCGGGCGGCCTCTTAGGCAAGCGCCTCATCGAAACCGTCCCTGCCGACGAAGCGGCAGGGACCGATGCCAACGTCGAGGCCTTGCAGCGTCTGAAGCGCCTAGAAGGCATCGAGGTTTTCACCGGCGTCATTTCGAGCGGCAATGCCCTGGTGTTGGGCCCGGTGGCCGAAGAGCTCAAGCTGCTCACCCTCTTTACCGATGGCTGCACCGACCTGCTCTTTGACCGCGTTCTCCCTACGCCCAAGTACGTCTTTCGGGTGACCAACCTCCAGTCGGCTGACGGCGTCACCTGCGCCGTGGCCGTAGCGCAGACGTGGCCGGAAGTGCGCAAAATTGCCCACCTTCACCCTGATTACAGCTACGGCCGCAATGCCTTTGACCACTTCACCGTTGCTATCGAGAAGCTGCTGCCCCATACCGAGGTCGTTTTTCAAGGCTGGCCGAAACTCTTCACCACCGACTTTACGCCTTACATTACCAAAGTGATGGCTGCCAGGCCGCATCTGCTGGTCTCTTCGCTGTGGGGCAGTGATTACGTGGCCTTTTACAAGCAGGCGCTGCGCTACGGCTTGTTCGACAAGATGAAGTTTGCTAGCACGATCGCCTTTGGCGTGGCGCCACACGCCATTGGCAGCGACCACCCCACCGGGGTGATCGCCGGTGTGCACGCCAACTACTACTTCACGTATCCCCCTGGCAACATGTGGCCGGTCAACAAGGGCTTCGTCGAGCGCTTCTACAAGCGCTGGCAGGAGTACCCCAACTTTGAGGCGGAGGGCGCTTACACGGCACTTTACCTCCTCAAGACGGCCATCGAGCGCGCCAACAAGCTCGTCGGGGGGTGGCCTGACGACGAGGCGATCATTGCCGAACTGGAAGGGCTGTCTATGGTGGCGCCGGCTGGGTACATTTACATCCGGCCGGACAACCACCAGGCTTACAAGGACGCAGTGACCGGGTTTGCTATGAAGTACCCCGACTACCCGTTCCCTATTCTCGATCCCCAGCGCATGATTACCATTCCCATCCGCAACGTCACCGCGCCGCCCGGTTGGCCCAAGAAGGAGCCCACGGCGACGTACACCTGGATCCAGGAGACCTGGCCCAAGGCTTACGGCTAGGAGGACATCGACTGCGTCCTCAGGAAGCCGCAGCCTTGCGCAGCCGCTCGTTGATGGCGCGGCCAAGGCCTTCGGCGGGCACCGGCTCGGCCAAGATGAGGTCGAGCCCGGCCCGGTCCAGGCGGTGAAGGGCGGCAAAGAGGTTGGCCGCCGCTTCCTGCAAGTCGCCACGAGGGGAGAGCACCTCGAGACAGGCATACCCGCGAGGCAGGGATGCCGGGGGGCGAAAGGCCAGCAGGCCTACGCGCTTTCCTGCCGGCGGCGGCAGGCTGGCGCCCGCAGGCAGCAGCCGCAGCGGGGTGCGCGGGGCATAGTGGTGCGGCAGGCGCCCGGGCGCGCGCGGCCGGGCGTCGCTGCTTTCCTGCGGTAGGCGTGGCGGGGCGCCGAGCACGCGCGCGAGTTCCTCTACCGGAACGCCGCCGGCCCGCAGCAGCTCGGGCTCCGGGCCACTCAGGTCGAGGATGGTCGACTCCACCCCGACCGGGCAAGGGCCACCGTCGAGAATCAGCGCAACTTCCTCACCCAGCTGGGCGTAGACGTGCTCGGCGGTGGTGGGGCTGAGGTAGCCAAAGGGGTTGGCGCTGGGGGCAGCGATGGGCCGCCCGGCCTGGCTGATAAGCGCCAGTGCTACGGGGTGGGCAGGCATGCGCACCGCCACCGTGGGCAGGCCGGCGGTGACCAGGTCCGGCACCGTGTCGCGCTTGGGCAGCACCAGGGTGAGGGGGCCAGGCCAGAAGGCGGCCATGAGCCGGCGCGCCCGCACGTCGACGTCCTGGCAGACTGTCTCTACCCAGGCCGGAGCGGCCAGGTGCACAATGAGGGGATCAAAGGCCGGCCGGCGCTTGACGGCAAAGAGGCGAGCCACCGCCTGCACATTGCCAGCATCTGCCCCCAAGCCGTAAACCGTCTCGGTGGGAAAGGCCACCAGCTGTCCTTCCCGCAGCAAGGCGGCAGCGCGGGCAAGGGTTTCCGTCGTGGCCGGCACCACAGCCACCGGCTGCCTCCTATGCCGGCTCCACCCACTTGCCGTGGGCTTTGATGAGCGCGATGAGGCGGGCGTCGGCCTCCTCGACGGGGACGTTGCGCTGCACGCACGCTTTGCCCACGTAGAGATTGATCTTTCCCGGCCCGGCGCCCACGTAGCCAAAGTCGGCGTCAGCCATCTCTCCGGGTCCGTTGACGATGCACCCCATGATGGCGATTTTGACGCCTTGTAGGTGCGCCATCTTGGACTTGATGCGCGCCGTGGTGGTTTGCAAGTCAAAGAGGGTGCGGCCGCAGGAAGGACAAGAAATAAACTCCGTCTTCGACATGCGCAGGCGGCACGCTTGCAAGAGGTTGTAGCACAGGCGCACGGCAGCAGCCGGCGACACGTCGCTGTCGATTTGCAGGCTGTCGCCAATGCCGTCGCACAGCAGCGCCCCCAGCCACACCGAGGCGCGGTACAGGGTCTCTTCTTCCCCCGCGAGCGGCGGCGTCTTGAGGTGCAAGGGCACGGGCAGCCCCTCGGCATCGAGCCTGGCGGCCAGCAGGCGATAGGCGTGCACCGGCTGCGCCGTGTCGAGGGAGACCAGCACCGGGTGCGGCGCCGCCAGGCGCACCAGGCGCACCGCCGTTTCTGCCAGCCCCTCCAGGGTGACGCCGTGCGTGGGGTGCAGGAAGTGCGGAATCGCCGCCGCGCTTAGCGCCCATTCCACCGCTGCGCTCCGCGCCGCTGCGGCTTCCAGGCAGGCCTGCGCTTGCGCCTGCCACGCCGCTTCCGGCAGCGTGGGATCGGGAGCGGTGGCCAGCTTGGCCAGCGGCAGGGGCGGCAGCTCGGCCACCAGCGCGGCGGGCAGTGCCAGGGCCAGCGGTGGGGTGAGGCCGGCGGCTTGCAGTGCCGGCGGCAGGGCAGCAAGGGCGGCCAGGTCTGCGGCCGAGGTGGCCCGCAGCCGCACGATTTCGCACCCGGGCGCGGCGGGAGAAAGGGGCGTGCACAGGGCACGGATCTGGGCCACCGTGTCCTCCACTGCGGCCAGCGCTGCGGTCGGCGACAGCTCCACCCGCACCGGCTGGCTGCCGCCCACGCCAAGGCCGGCCAGGGCGACCTCGCGGCTGGGGCGGCGCTGGTACGCGTAGGGGTTGCGGCGCTCGCGGGGCAAGGGACGAGAAGCGATGGTCAGCGGCAGCGGCGCGGGCTGGCGCTGCGCTCGCCGCTCGTTGTAGGGCCGCACCAGGGCAAACGCCGCCGGGATCTCGTGCACCGCGTCCTCGGTGAGCGAGACGCGGATGGTGTCGCCGATGCCGTCTTCGAGCAGCGCTCCGATGCCCACCGCCGACTTGACACGGCCTTCCTCGCCGCTGCCCGCCTCCGTCACCCCAAGGTGGATGGGGTAGTCCATCCCCAGCTCCTCCATGCGCGCCACCAGCAGGCGGTACGCCTGGATCATCACCAGGGGGTTGGAGGCCTTCATGGACAGCACGAGGTCGTGGTAGTCGTAAAGCTCGCAGATGCGCACGAACTCCAGGGCCGACTCCACCATGCCCTGGGGCGTGTCGCCGTAGCGGTTGACGATGCGGTCGGAGAGCGAGCCGTGGTTGGTGCCGATGCGCATGGCCACGCCGTACTGCTTGGCTTTGAGCACCAGGGGCTTGAAGCGCTCGGCGATGCGCTCCAGCTCTTCTTGGTACTCGCGGTCGCTGTACTCGCGCACGGCGAATTTTTTCTTGTCGGCGTAGTTGCCGGGGTTGATGCGCACTTTCTCCACGTATTCCACCGCTTTGAGCGCCGCGTTGGGGGTGTAGTGGATGTCGGCCACCAGGGGCACGCGCACGCCACGGCGCTTGAGCTCGGCTTTGATGTGGCGCAGGTTTTCGGCTTCGTTGAGGGAGGGGACGGTGAGGCGCACGATCTCACAGCCCGCTTCCACCAGTTGCACGATTTCTGCCACGGTGGCCGCGGTGTCCATGGTGTCGCTGGTGGTCATCGACTGCACGCGGATGGGGTAATGGCCGCCCAGCGGCACGTCGCCCACGTAGACCACGCGGCTGGGGCGGCGGCGGTAAGAAAAGGGATGCGCACAGTAAGGCGGCAGCGTGATCATCGCGGCTTCCTTCTGGCTAGCTAGACGCAGAGCGCTCGGGTTTTTTCTCGGCGTCCTGACGGCCTTCCTTGAGAGGTTGTAACGCATCGCGGCGGGTTTGGCAAACCACGCGGGGCGCTAGAGCGCCGAGGCGCCTTTCAGCAGCCACTCCCCGCCATCGACCACCAGCGTGGCGCCGGTGAGGTAGTCGCCGGCCGGCGAGGCCAGGTAAACGGCCATGTTGGCAATGTCTTCGGGGCGGCCAAAGCGGCCCAGTGGCACGCCGCGCCGCACCGTTTCGTAAAACGCCGGGTTGGACCACAGGTTGCGGTCGGCGCCTTCGGTGTGAATGGGGCCAGGGGCAATGGCGTTGACCAGGATGTTGAACTTGGCCCACTCCAGAGCCAGGGTTTTGGTCAGGGCTTCCACGCCGGCCTTGGCGGCTGCCGGCGCTGCCAGTCCCGGCGCCCCCTTAAAGTGCAGGGTGGCGGTGATGTTGATGATTCTGCCCCCGCCCTGGGCGATCATCTGCCGTCCCACCGCCTGACAGCAATAAAACGTGCCGCTCAGGGTGGTGTCGAGCACTGCCTGCCAGCCGCCGGGGGAGAGCTTGCGCGCCGCTGCCAGGAAACTGGCGGCGGCGTTGTTGACCAGCACGTCGATGCGCCCGAAAGCCTCTACCGCTGCCTGCGCCATGGCGGCCACTTGCGCGGGCTGGCGGATGTCGGTGGGCACGGCCAGGGCGCGCACGCCGTGGGCCTGGGCCGCGGTGGCGGTGGCCTGCAGGGGAGCAGGGGTGCGGCCGGCGACCACCACCTGCGCGCCGTAAGCGGCCATGGTCAGGGCGACACAGCGGCCGATGCCGGTGCCGCCGCCGGTGACGAGCACCACTTTGTCGCGCAGCAGCCCCTCGGCGAAAATGCGCATGGCCTTCAGGCCGGCTGCACCGTGACGTTGCCGGCGTCTTCTACCACCAGCACGCGCAGGGTGCGGGGGTCAAGGTCGGCGGTGAGCGCCTGCACCGCCTGCCGCACCGAGGGATAGGCGGTCATGCCGGCCAGGCGGGCGCTGTCGGCATCAAGCCCCTTGCTCACCACCCCGAGGCGCACGCCGCGGCCGGCCGGGTCGGTGAGGGCGCGCAGCTTCACCGCCTTGTGGTCGCCCAGACGGTAGCCCCGCGCCGCCACCACCGCCTGGGCCTGGGCCAGGTCGGGGGCGGCGGCCAGAAGCTGCAAGAAGTGGTCGATACCAACCCCTTCCGGGCACTCGGCCACAAGGAGCATGCGGCCGCCATCGCGCACCGCCCACTCGTTGTTTTTGATGCCTTTGTCGGCCTGGTAGAGGTTTTTGGCCAGCGGCCCGCTCACGTGCAAGACGAGCAAGTCGGCAGGGGCATCCACCGTGTGCACGAAGCGCTCTCGCACCAGGGGCATGCCGGCGGCCAGCACCGCCGCCACGTCGCCGGCGGCGCACCACAGGACGTGGCCCGCCTGGTCGAGCAGCTCGTTGATGGCAAAGATCTTCTTGCCGCTGGCCTGCAAGGCGGCCACCATGCGCAGGATGCCCTCGTAGACCGGATTGCCGGCGGTGGCCAGGATGCGCGAGCCAGGATGTAGCGCGCCGGCGTGGTTGCGCTCGACGCTGTCGCGGCTCAGCACGCCGATGGTGACCGTTTTGTGCGGGCCGGTGACGCCGGCAAAGTAGTGCGGCTCCATGCTGCCAATGGGCAGCAGGTAGGTGTGTTCCAGCACCAGACGGTTGAGGCGCACCGGCTCGTCGTCAGGCACCTTGAGCTCGGCCATTTCGGAGCGCTCGGCGTGGTGCCACGTCAGGCGACCCGCCACCCAGGGGTAGAGCGGACCAAAAATCGCCTTCTCGGCAGCGGTGCGGCGGGCCGGCACGCCGTGGGTGCCGGTGGCGACCAGAAAGTGCAGGGCGGGGGCGAGGCCGGTGGCCTGCAGCACCTCGCGCACCGCCTGCAGGGCGGTGGCGGTATCGGTGGCGCGGTCAAGGTCGTTGACCAGCACCAGAATGGCTTCGTCGCGCGCCACGGCTTCGCGCACAAAGGCCGCCAGCTCGGGGTAAGGGCCCAGGCTGTGGCGCAAGGCCTCGGCCACGACGTTGTGGGGCCGGCGGCGTGGCAGGCGTTTTGGGCCGCACCACCTGTGGCACGATGGCCGGCAGGGCGGCACGCAGCTCGGCAAGCACGCTCTCGAAGTGCATACGCAGACTCCCTTTGGAGGGACGAACCAGGGCTGGGGCGTATTGTACCCGGTGTGCTGGAAGAAAAAAAGGCAGGTCACACACAAGAAAGCCGGTCAATCCCACGCCGGGCTGGCGGCCGTCACGGCAGCAAGCAGCAGCACTCGCAGCAATACCGGCAGCAGCTGGTAGCAGGCGTCTTCACAGGCAACAGGTGCCCGCGCGGGATCGACCGGCTTGCGTTGCTCGCCAAACGCCTCTTCACAGGCACGCGTCTTTCGCCCTCGCGGTTTCCCGTCTCGCATGCGTCTCGCAGGCAAGGCGTCGGCTAGAACAAGACTATAGCAGACCCGGAGGCAAAAAACAACCGGTTGTTTGAAAAAATTTTTGCCTCCGAACGTCAGCGGGGGTACCCGCGGCGGCCCAAGAGGCAGGCGCTACCCAGCACGGGCAGGAGGGGGAAGGCGAGGACGGGCAGCCAGAAAACGAGGGCGGCCTGGTGCCGGGTAAGGGCGGGCGGGTGGGGGCGAGGCGGCATGGCCGGCGGGGGGGCGTCGCCGGCCAGCCAGCGGATGGCGTTCAGGAAAAAGTCGCCGTTGCCGTGCAGGGAGAAAAAGGCGTTGGTGGCAAAATCGGCATCTCCAACGACCACCAGGCGGCCAGCGGCCGGCCGCTTCACCGGGGGCTGGCTGGGGGTGGGGCGGACGGTGGCGGCGGCGGCCAGGCCCAGCGGGCCCGGGCGGTCGCGGTCGGCGTCAAAGGCCGCCCGGCCTTCTTGCAGCGCCAGAAGATCGGTCTCTGCCCAGCTCTCCGGCGGGGTGGTGGCCAGCACCTGCGCGGTGACGCCGGCCGGCAGGGAAGCGGCAAGGCGCACCGAGCGGGCCAGGGGAAAGAACGTCAGCGTCTCGGCCAGCGGGCGGGTAATGGGGTGGTCCGCATAGGCGGTGGCCACCGCCACGTGGTAATCGCCCCCCAGGAGGCGAAAGAGGGCGTTGGGGGTGAGGATCACGTCGTTGCCAAGCTCGAGGCCGTAGCGGGCCACAAAAGATGCCAGGCCGGGGGCACTCTGGGGGTCCAGCAGCAGCAGCAAGCGGCCACCGCTTTCGAGGTACGCGGCCAGCAGCGAGCGTTCGGATGAAGACACGTCTTGCCGCGGCCCGGCCACCACCACCACGGTGGCATCGGGCGGCACCCGCGTGGCGGCAGGAAGCGCCAGCTCGCGCACCTGGTAGTGCTGCGCTTCCAGGGACTGCCTGGCCAGGCGGTAGCCGCTCTCTTCCTCGTCGGTGGTGCTGGCCTCCCCGTGCCCGGTGACGAAGTAGACCACCGTAGGCACTGCCCCCAGAACCCGGGCCATGGCCCGCAGCAGCGCCGTCTCGTCGAGACCCTCGACCTGTTCCACCCGGTGGCTGCCCACCACAACCAGGGTGCGGTCGGCCGCCACGCGGTAGTGCTTGGCCAGCGCCGGCTGGCGGTGTGGATCGACGAGCTCGAAGGAGAGGGCCGCGCCGCGGGTCATGTACTCACCCAGGAGCTGGAGAAAGCGGCGGCGCTGCGGGTCTTTGCGGTGGAAAAAGCCGATCACTTTGAGCGGCTGCGGCGCTTGCCGCAGCCGCCGCAGGGTGTGCTGCGCCAGCCGGTGCTGCTGGGCGCGCGTCAAGTCCAAGGACTGCGGGTGCTGGGCGGCCAACGCGTAGAGGGCCACGGCGCCGGCCAGCACCACCGGCGGGCGCCACACCAAGGCCCGCAGTCGCCGGCCTGCGGGCGCCTGCGGAACGCGGGCGGCGAGCACCTGACGGGTGCAGACCAGCGCCACCAGGGCAAGGAGGACGAAAAACGCCGCATCGGCGGTGGTGAGCAGGCCTTTCACAAACGTGCCGTGGTGGTAGGCCAAAGAGAGGTGGGTGAAAAGGAACCCCAGGCTGCCGCTGGCCAAGTCGGCAGCCTGGCCGGCAAGCCATAAGGCGAGGCCGCTGGCCCAGGAAAGCACGGCTGCTGCCAGCCGCTGGGCGGTAAGGGCAGAGTAAAACAAGCCCAGGGCCAGAAGCGCCGCCCCCAGCAGCAGCGTGCCGACGTAGCTCGACAGCACCAGGCCGGGGTCAGGACGGCCAAAGGTGGTAGCCAGCAGGGGATAAAGCAGGGTGAGGCAGAGCAGCAGGGCATAGAGGGTCAGAGCGGCGAGGAATTTTCCCAGCACGAGCTCGCTCAGGCGCAGGGGCAGGGTGAGGAGCAGCTCTGCCGTTCCCCGTTGCTGCTCGGCGGCCCACAGGGACATGCTGAGCAGGGGCAAGGCGAGCACGCTGACCACCCCGACGATGCCGAAGGTGGTCTCCACCACTGCGGTGGCAGCGTCGCGCGCTCCCAGAACAGTTACCGGTGGCGCCGGCAGTAGCCAGTGCAGCGGCAAGGAAAAGGGCGGCGTGCCGGTCGCCTGCCCCGTAACAAAGGCATAAAGGGCGCCGACAAGGAGCAGGCCGCCCCCCGTGGCAAGGTAGAGGGCAGGCTGCGCGCACAAGGCACGCAGCTCGCGCGCGTAGACAATGCCCAGCTTACGCATGGTCTGCCATTAGCTGTGGCAAGACGTCGGCCAGGGTAGAACTCAGGGGGCGCAGCTCACGCAGGTGCCAGCCGCACTGCACCACCGCTTGCGCCAAAGCGGCGCGCAAGTCCCGGTCGGTGAGCACCGTGTAGCGCCTCACACCTGCGGTTCCCGACTCGCCGGGTTCCACGTCGATCACCCCGTCGATTTGACGCAGGCGGTAGACCACCAAGGCTTGCGGGCCTTCGATTTCCAGCGCCAGCAGGCCGTAAGGCTGTTCGTACGCGCGCAGGCGCCGGGGCGTCTCGATCGCCCGCAGGCGGCCGGCATGAAGAATGACGATGCGCTGGCAGAGCTGGCACGCCTCGGCGAGCTCGGTGGTGCTGAGCAGCACCGTTGGCCGGGGGGTGAGCGCGGCAAGCAGCCGGTAGACGGCAGTACGCTGAGCGGGGTCAAGGCCGGCAGTAGGGGCGTCGAGCAAGAGGACGGCAGGCGGCCCGAGCAGGGCCTGGGCCAGGCCCACCCAGCGCCGCTGGGCCAACGACAGGCTGCCGATGCGCCGGCGAGCCACCTCCTGAAGACCACAAGTGGCCAAGACCTCGGCCACCGCCGCCGCTCGCCGCGGCACGCCTTTGGCGGCGGCGATAAAGGCGAGGAAGTCCCACACCGTCATCTCCGCGTAAAGCGGCACGGCGGCCGGCAGGTAGCCCACGCGCTGGCGCACCGCCAAGGGCTGCGTGCTCACGTCGTGGCCGGCCACCAGGGCACGGCCGCCGCTGGCCGGCGTGTGGCCGCTGAGAATGCGCAGCAGCGTCGTTTTCCCCGCCCCGTGGGGGCCCAGCAAGCCAACGATCTCTCCCGCCTGGACCTCAAACGACACCTCGGCCAAGGCGGTAGTGGCACCGTAGGTCTTGCGCAGGCGGTCGACGACAATCATCGGCAGCGGCGAAACACCGTGCCGCGGCAGCGGCGGCACGGCGGCAGCGGCCCGGCTTTGCGTTTGTGGAGGCGTTTCGCACACCGCGTGCACTCAAAAGCGCCGGGGCCGACAGAGGTGCCGGTGTGGTACTCCAGGGCGCGCTGCAGGCGCCGCTCCACGTCTTCGGCAAGCCCTTTGACCCGCGCGGCGAGGTGGGCCAGGGTGGCGATGCCGCGCTCCGTCCACGCCTGCACCGCCGGGGGAAGCGGGCGGCGGCCGTCTCGCTCGTCACCGGCAAAGACCTGCTGCCAGCTGCGCAGCAAGGAATCGATGACGGCGTGGACGTCTTCCGGGCGCCAGGCGGCCATGCGGCTCAGGCTTTCGCGGGCCGCCTCGGCGGCCAGGCGCACCGCCTCTGCCGTCAGGGCGGTGGGGTGGCCAAGGCGCGCCTTGATTTCCTCCACGCAGCGCTCGTAGAGCGCTTCCAGAGAAGCCGTAAGCGCACTGGGGCGCGGTGGCGGCAGCGGCATGCCACGTCTCTCCCCGCAGGTGACCCTGGGAGAAGTATAGCAGAGTCGGGCAGCGGCAGGCGCAAAAAGCAAACCGCCCTGGCGGGCGGCCCCGCCAGGGCGGCTACCGGGTGCGGGAGGTTAGTAATCCATGTCCATGTCGTGGCCACCGGGCGTCGCCGGCTTCTTCTCCTTCTCCGGGATCTCCGTTACCAGCGCCTCGGTGGTGAGCAGCAGCCCGGCGACACTGGCGGCATTTTGCAGCGCAATGCGCACCACCTTGGTGGGATCGATGATGCCGCGCTCCACCAAGTCGACGTACTCGTTGGTGTTGGCATCATAGCCCACGTTGCCGGACTGCGCCTTGACGTGCTCGACCACGGTAGCACCTTCGGCACCGGCGTTGAGGGCAATCTGCCGCAGTGGCTCCTCAAGGGCGCGCTTGACGATGTTCACGCCTACCTGGCGATCACCCTCAAGCTGCAGCTTCTCCAGCGCCGGCAGCGCCCGGATGTAGGCCAGGCCACCCCCCGGGACGATGCCTTCTTCCACCGCCGCCCGCGTGGCGTTGAGCGCGTCTTCCACCCGCGCCTTTTTCTCCTTGAGCTCGGCTTCCGTCGCCGCACCCACCTTGATCACCGCCACCCCACCGACCAGCTTCGCCAGCCGCTCTTGCAGCTTCTCGCGGTCATAGTCCGAGGTGGTCTCCTCAATCTGGGTGCGAATCTGCTTCACCCGCCCCTCAATGTCGGCCGGCGAGCCCGCGCCTTCCACAATCGTGGTGTTCTCTTTGTCCACCGTCACCCGCTTGGCCCGCCCCAGGTCATTGAGGGTGACGTTTTCCAGCTTCACCCCCAGGTCCTCGGAGATGACGTTGCCGCCGGTGAGCACGGCAATGTCACGCAGCATCTCCTTGCGCCGGTCGCCAAAGCCCGGGGGCCTTGACGGCGCAGCACTGCAAGGTGCCGCGCAGCTTGTTGACCACCAGCGTGGCCAGCGCCTCGCCTTCCACATCCTCGGCAATGATCAGCAGCGGCTTGCCCGCCTTGGCGATCTGCTCGAGGATGGGGAGCAGCTCCTTCATGTTGCTGAGCTTCTTTTCGTGGATCAGGATGTAGGCGTCTTCGAGGACGGCTTCCATGCGCTCGGGGTTGGTGACGAAGTACGGCGAGATGTAGCCGCGGTCAAACTGCATGCCCTCGACCACTTCCAGGGTGGTCTCCGCCGTCTTGCCCTCTTCGACAGTGATGACGCCGTCCTTGCCGACTTTTTCCATCGCCTCGGCGATGAGGTCCCCGATGGTGGAATCATTGTTGGCAGAAATGGTGCCCACCTGGGAGATCTCTTTCTTGCCTTTGACCTCGCGGCTCAGCTTGCGGATTTCCTCCACCACCACCTCGACCGCCTGGTCGATGCCGCGCTTGATCTCCATGGGGCCGTGGCCAGCCGCCACTTGCTTGAGCCCTTCGCGGAAGATGGCCTGCGCCAGCACGGTGGCGGTGGTGGTGCCGTCGCCCGCCACGTCGCTGGTCTTGCTGGCCACCTCACGCACCATCTGCGCCCCCATGTTCTGGAAGGGGTCCTCGAGCTCGATTTCCTTGGCCACGGTGACGCCGTCTTTGGTCGACTGCGGCGAGCCGAACTTCTTGTCGATGATGACGTTGCGGCCCCGCGGCCCCAGCGTCACTTTCACCGCGTTGGCCAGCTTGTTGACACCTTCGAGGATGTCGTTGCGGGCTTTTTCACCAAAGTGCAGCTGCTTGGCAGGCATAGGCGCTTCCCCTCCTTAGCTCTCCAAAACGCCCAGGATGTCCGATTCGCGCAAGACCAAGTACTCCTCGCCGTCGAGCGTGACCTCGGTGCCGGCATACTTGCCGAAAATCACCCGGTTGCCCACGCTCACGGCCACCGGACGACGGCTGCCGTCCTCCAGGATCTTGCCCGGTCCCACGGCCAGCACCTCGCCTTCCTGCGGCTTTTCTTTGGCCGTGTCCGGGATGATGATGCCGCCCTGGCGCTCTTCGCCAGGCTCGATGCGCCTGACCAGCACGTGGTCATGCAGCGGACGGAAGTTCATCGCCACCTCTCCTCTTGACGGTACGGGTGCGGAACGCTCAGGTGTTTGGGGGAGTGTTAGCACTCTCCTCCGGTGAGTGCTAATAAAACATTAGAGAGGTGGCGGGGGCTTGTCAAGGGGGGGCGAGGGAAATTTTTGGGCTCAGGCGGGGGGTGCGCTGTGGGAAGTAGGGAAGAGGTAGGCGCGCCAGCTGTCGGGGGGGTTGTGCAGCCCGAGCATCATGCTGATCTGGGCGTTCCAGGCCGGCTTGCGCGGCGGCCGCAGCAGGCGCAGGCCGGACTCTTCAAGGGGCTTGCCGCCCTTGCGCCGGTTGCAGACCACGCAGCAAGTAACGATGTTGGTCCAGTCGGTAGGACCCCCCAGGGCGCGGGGAATGACGTGGTCGTAAGTCAGTTCGTGCAGCGGCGGCCGGCGGCCGCAGTACTGGCACTGGTAGCCGTCGCGGGCATAGAGGTTTTGCCGCGAAAACTTCACGCCGTTGTGGCGCACGCGGATCAAGTGATGAAGCCGCACCACCGCAGGCAGGCGCAGGGTGAGGCGGACGCTGTGAATTTCGCGGCTGTACTCTTCGAGCACCTCGACTTTGCCGGCAAAGAGCAAGGTGAGTGCCCGTTTCCAGTTGATGACGCGCAGCGGCTCGAAGGAAGCGTTCAAGAGGAGAACCGGTTCCATACGCCTCCGTCTTCTCGCACGGGCAGCAGCTTGCGCGCTTATTCTACACCACTTGGCGGCGGCCTGCCACCCTAGGCGCGGGGCGACGCGGCCAGCCCCTCCTGGCGTAGGCGGCGGATTTCGGCGATGCGGGCAAGCGAGGCCGGCGCCTCTGCCAGGGCCGCGCGCAGGGTGGTGAGGATCGTCACGCCGCACACCACCACGGCCAAGCCCAAAATGACGGTCGCGACGAGGGTCATGGCAAGGCTCCTCCATGCCGGATTTGGCACCATTATGCCGCAGGCGGCGCCCGCCGCCAAGCGGGAGCATTTTCGCCGCCAACCTGCTACAATCTGCCAGCGTGTGCCCCAATCAGAAGGAGGCCGAGGATGGGGGAAGTCCTGTGGGCACCCTGGCGCATGCAGTACATTGCGGCCAGTAAGTCACCCGAGGGGTGCCTCTTTTGCACCAAGCTGCGCGAGCAGCGCGACGCCGAAAACTTGATCCTGTGGCGAGGACAAACGACGTTCGTCATGCTCAACCGCTACCCCTACAACAACGGCCACCTCATGGTGGTGCCCGTGGCCCACGTGCCCTCCCTTAGCGCCCTGCCCGGCCCGCAGCGGGCCGAGCTCATCGACCTCACCGCCACCTGCGAGGCGGTGCTGCAGCAGGCCCTGCGCCCCCACGGCTTCAACATCGGCCTCAACCTGGGCAGCGCCGCCGGCGCCGGCGTCGCCGAGCACCTGCACGTGCACGTGGTGCCGCGCTGGCAGGGCGACACCAACTACATGACCGTGGTGGGCGAGGTGCGGGTCATTCCCCAGCACCTCGAAGCCACTTACCAGCAGCTGCTGCCTTACTTCCGTGCCTTGCCCACGCCGGAGGGCGGCGACTGAGATGGCCGAGCCCCTGACGTTGATGGCCGTGCACGCCCACCCCGACGACGAGTGCCTGAGCACCGGCGGCGTGCTCGCCCGCTTGGCCCGCGAGGGCGTGCGCACCGTGGTGGTCACCGCCACCCGCGGCGAGGAAGGCGAGATCGTCGACCCGCAGCTGGCACCCCTGCGCCCGCGCCTGGGCGAGGTGCGGGTGCAAGAGCTGCTGTGTGCTTGTAAGCGCCTGCAAGTGGCCGCGCTGTACCTTCTGGGCTATCGCGACTCGGGCATGGCCGGCACGCCGGCCAACGCCCACCCCGCCTGCCTGGCGCAGGCCGACCTGCACGAGGCCACCGGGCGCCTGGTGCGCCTCATCCGCGCCGTGCGCCCCCACGTGCTGATTTGCTACGACGAGCAGGGCGGCTACGGCCACCCCGACCATGTGCGCGTCAACCGCATCACCGTGGCCGCCTTTCACGCGGCTGGCGACCTGCACCGGTTTCCCGAAATTGGCCCGGCGCCGTGGCAGCCCCGCAAGCTCTACTACACTGCCGCTCCCCGCTCCCGGGTGCTGCTGCGCTACCGCCTCCTTCAGGCCATGGGCCTGCCCACGCCGCTGGAGCGGCCGGACTTCGATCCCACCCGGGTGGGCACGCCCGACGCGCAGATCACCACCCGCGTCGATATCCGCCCCTTTCTAGAGAGCAAGCTTGCGGCACTGCGCTGCCACCGCAGCCAGATTGCGCCCGACTACTGGTTCTTGCGCCTGCCCGACGAGGTGCGCCGCGAGCACTTCGGCGAGGAGTGCTTCGTGCGCGTCGCCTCGCACGTGCCGGTGGCCGCGAGTGAAGACGACCTCTTTGCCGGCTTGCGCTAGGCGCCATCGACCACCAGCACGATTTTGCCGATGTTGCGGTTTTCTTCCATGTAGCGATGGGCGGCGGCCGCCTCGGCCAGGGGAAAGGTGCGGTCGATCACCGGCCGCAGGATGCCTTGGGCCAGCAGCGGCAGCCAGCGCTCGCGAAAGCGCTGGGTGATGGCGATTTTGTTGGCCAGCGGCTGGCTGCGCATCACCGAGCCGATGATGTGCAGGCGCTTGCGCATGATGAGGCCCAGGTCGGCTTCGACTTTGGCGCCGCCCATGAGTCCCACCAGCACCAGGCGGCCGGCCTCTTTGAGGCAGCGCAGGTTGCGCTCCCAGTAAGCGGCGCCGATGAAGTCCTGGATGAGGTCGACGCCCACCCCCTCGGTGAGCTCCAGGACGCGGGCGGCAAAGTCTTCTTCTTTGTAGTTGATGCCGGCGTCGGCGCCCAGCTCCAGGGTGCGGGTGATTTTGGCTGCCGAGCCGGCGGTGACGAGAACCCGCGCCCCGATGTAATGGGCCATCTGGATGCCGGCCGTGCCCACGCCGCTGGCCCCGGCGTGGATGAGCACCGTTTCGCCCGGCTGCAAGCCCCCCAGGGTGAAGAGGGTCTCGTTGGCGGTGAAGAAGACTTCCGGCACCGCCGCCGCCTCGACAAAGCTCCAGCCGGCCGGGATGGGCATGGCCATGCGGTAGTGGAGCAAGGCCTTTTCGGCATACGCCCCGCCGCCCACCAGGCCAAAAACGCGGTCCCCGGGGCGAAAGCCCTGCGTCGCCTCGCCCACCGCTTCTACTTCGCCGGCCAGCTCCAGGCCGAGGATCTCCGACTCCCCTGGCGGCGGCGGATAAAGGCCGCGGCGCTGCAAGGTGTCGGCCCGGTTGAGCGCGGTGGCACGCACCCGCACCAGCAAGTGCTCGGGGCCGGGCGTCGGATCGGGCACTTCGGCCAAGTGCAACACCTCGGGGTCACCGGGGGCCTCAAAGACAATGGCTTTCATGGTGGCGTCTCCACAGGATGCATGCGGCGCGCATTGCTGGTACCATTGTGCAAGGGCTTGAATTGTAGCAGACTTTGGCTTGCCCTGCAGGAGGGCGGCATGCGCATTGTTTCGCTTCTCCCGAGCAGCACCGAAATTCTCTGTGCCCTGGGACTGGCCGCGCAGGTGGTGGGCATCTCGCACGAGTGCGACTATCCCCCAGAAATCACCGACCGGCCGCGCCTGACCGCGCCCAAAATCAACCCCCATGCCGACAGCCGCACCATCGACCGCGACGTGCGCGCCCTGGTACGCGAAGGCCTCAGCGTGTACCGCCTGGACAGCGAGCGGCTGCGGGCCCTGCAGCCCGACCTCATCGTCACCCAGGACCAGTGCCAAGTGTGCGCCGTGACTTACGACGAGGTGATGGCCGCCGCGCGCCAGGTGCTGGGCGCGCACGTGCAGGTGCTGTCGCTGCGCCCCGTGCTGCTGCAGGACATCTGGGACGACATCGCGCGGGTGGGGGAGGCCACCGGCCGGCAGCGGCAGGCCGCGGCTTTGCTCGAGGGGCTTTTCGAGCGCGTCAAGGCGCTGGTGGCCCAGACCATGCTCATCCGCCAGCCGCCGCGCGTGGCGATGATCGAGTGGATCGAGCCCCTCATGCTGGCCGGCAACTGGATGCCGGAGCTCATCCAGCTGGCCGGCGGCACCGACGGGCTGTGCCGCCCCGGGCAGCACTCGCCGACCGTGGCGTGGGAGACGCTGCGCCAGTACGCCCCCGAGGTGCTGCTCATCGCCCCTTGCGGCTATTCCCTGGCGCAGACCCTGGCTGAGCTGCCGCGGCTGCAGCGGCTGCCCGGCTGGCAGGCACTGCCGGCGGTGCGCCAGGGCCGGGTGTACGCGGTGGACGGCCACACGTACTTCAACCGCCCCGGCCCCCGCATCGTCGACAGCCTGGAGCTGCTCGCCGGCCTGGTACATCCCGACCTCTTTGGCGATTTTTTGCCGGCGGCCGGCCAGGCTTACCAGCCGGTGCCGCCTTGAGGCAAGAGACGCCGTGACGCCACAGACCACCATGCAGCGCTACCAAGGCGTGGTGCTCGAGTGCCAGCACTGCTATGCCCTCTGCCGCTACCGCGACGCGGCGGTGCGCCGCACCTGCCCCGGCTGCGGCCACACCATTGCCAACTGGGAAGAGCTCACCGCCGCCCTGTGCCGCGAGGCGCCCTCCGAGGAGGCGCCGTCGTCCTGAGGTCGCCGTGTGGCCATGCCTCCTGCTGGCGCTGCTGGCCGGTGCCTGCGCGCCGGTGCCGCCGGTGCCCCCCGCGCCTTCGCCTGAGGCCAAGACGGTCTATGTGGTTGGCCACGGCTGGCATACCGGGATCGTGGTGCGGCGTGCCGACATCCCGCCTGGCCGGTGGCCCGAGCACCGCGACCTGCCCGACACCGCATACCTGGAAGTGGGCTGGGGGGACAAGGCGTTCTACATGGCGCCGCGGCCTTCCCTGGGGCTGGCCCTCAAGGCGGCGCTGCACCCCACCCCCAGCGTGCTGTACGTGGTGGGCTTTGACGCCTCGCCGCGCCGCATGTACCCGCAGCGCGAGATCCTTGCTATTTCCCTGCCGCCGCAGGGGCTGGGGCGCCTGCTCGACTTTATCCACGAAACGTACCAGCACGACGCCGCAGGACAGCCCCTCCGGGTTGGCCAGGGCCCCCGGCGCCCCAGCGCCTTTTACCTGGCGCGCGGCAGCTACCACCTCTTCAACACCTGCAACACCTGGGTGGCAAAGGCCCTCCTGGCCGCCGGCTGCCCCATGCGCCCGGCGTGGGCCTTTACTGCCGGTAGCCTGCTGGCCCAGGCCCGCCGCTGCGGCACGCCCCTGCCTCCGGGCTGAGCGCTGCAGGGCCGTGGCGGGCCGCTTCCAGGCGCCAGAAGTCGGCGCCGCGGTCAAACAGCGCCGCCGGCGGCGCCATGGCCTGGCGGCGTGCCTGGGTGCGCGCCCAGTCGATTTTCCAGGTCTGCGGGTCGATGACCACGCCGTAGTCCTGGTAAGCGCTTTGCAGCGACACGAAGCCGTCCTTGACGTCCTGTAGCACCAAGAGCGGGTCGCGCTCGGCCGGGTTGCCCCAGCCGCCGCCCCCTGCCGTTTGCACGCGCAGCACATCGCCCTGGCGCAGCTCGAGGTTGTCGCCAAAAGGCGGCAGGCGGCGCTCCTGCGGCGTGCCGGGGTTGAGCACGAAGCAGCCGATTTTGCCCGCCTTGCCCCCTTTTACGCCCCAGCACGGGCTCTTGGTGCCGTTCATGCGCGTGCCCAGGATCACCCGCGGTGCCAGGATACGCAGGTCGCGGATGACTCCGGTGCCGCCGCGGAACTTGCCCGGCCCGCCGCTGTCGGGGTGGATGGCGTACGTGAGCACCTGTACCGGGAAGTGGTGCTCGACGAACTCCATGGGAAAGTTCTTCTGGCCGCGCGAAGAGTAAATGACGTCCAGGCCGTCGGCAAAGGGGCGAGCGCCTTGCCCCACGCCGACGCCGTCGATGAGCAGGGTAAAGGCCCCGCTTTGCGGATCCAACGCGCGCAGCATGTAGAGGACGTAGTCGCCCGAGCCCGCCGGGGTGTCGCCGCCAGTGGCTTGTGCCAGGCAGCCCAGAAGGCTGTTGAGCACCCGGTACAGGGTGTGGGCGCGCAGTCCCAAGGCCGCCGGGTAGCGCGGCTGCACCAGGCTGCCGGGGCGCAGCTCAACCGTCGGGATAGGCCGGCAGGCCCCGTGGTTGAGCAGCACCGCCGGGTCGCGCCAGCCCAGGACGCGGGCCAGCAGCAGGCGGGCGTTGTCGGGGTGAAGGAGGAAGTTGATCGGCCCCGCGGCCTGGTCGTCGCAGCCGCGAAAGTCGAGGCTTGCCGTGTCACCCTGCACGGTGAGTGTCACCTGCACGCGGAAAGGCCGGTCGCTGAGGCAGTCGCTGTCGACGTAGTCGGCAAAGGTGTAGTGGCCGTCGGGGAGGGCGGCCAGGGCAGCGCGCACGGCCCGCTCGGCCTGGTCGAAAATGGCGGCAAAAGCCGCGTGCAGGCGCGCGGCGCCCAGGCGCTGGCCGAGCTCCTGCAGGCGGCGCTGGCCGAGGTGGCAGGCGGCGATCATCGCCCGGGTGTCGCCGCGCAGCAAGTCGGGAAAGCGCGAGTTGCGCAGGATGAGCCGGTAGGCTTCGTCGTTGAAGTGCCCCTGGGCGACGATGCGGATGGGCGGGATGGCCAGCCCTTCGTGGAAGATTTCGGTGGCCAGCGGCGACAGGGTGCCGGGCTTCATGCCGCCGATGTCCCAGAAGTGGCCAAAGGCGGCGACAAAGCCGAGCAGCGTCCTGCCGTCAAACACCGGGGCCACAAAGCACATGTCGGGGGAGTGGGAAATGGCGCCACCTGACAGGTAGCAGTCGCTGAACCAGTAGACGTCGCCCGGTGCCATGGTGGCCGCAGGGTACTGCGCGAGCACACAGTCCACCATGCCGGCGCCGAACTTGTCGTGGTCCGTGTAGACCAGCCGCCCGGCAGGGTCGTAGATGCCAGCAAAGAAGTCTTTCTTTTCGCGGATAAAGGCCGACATGGCGGTGCGCTCAATGAGCAATCCCATCTCCTGCACCGCGGCGCGCAGCGCCCCTTTGACGATCTCCACGGTGATGGCGTCTATCGGCATCGGACTCTCCTCAGGAACCGATCGTCATGATCAGGTTGCCGTACGGATCCACGCGGACGCGGTGGCCGGGCTCAACGACCACGGTGCTCAGGGGCTGGGCGAGAATGGCCGGCCCCTGGCACTGGAAGTCCGGCGGCAGGGTGGCGGCCTCGTAAACGGGACAGGACACCCAACCCCCGAGGGCCGGGAAGTAGACCGGCCGCGTGTGTGCTGGGGCAGGAGGCGGGCCGCTGCCTGCCGGCAGGGGAGCCGGGGTGAAGGACCAGGCGGGGCCGGAAGCGGTGAGGCGGACGTTGACCAGCTCCACCGGCATGTCTGGCGAGGCGTACGTGTAGAGGCGCCGGTGCTGGTGGTGAAAGGCCTCGAGCATCTGCGCCAGGGTTTCGGCGCGAAGCGGTGCGGCGGCCACCGGCACGGTGAGCTCGTAGCCCTGGTTGGCGTAGCGCAAGTCGGCAAAGCGCACCAGGCGCTGCGCTGCCGGGGGAATGCCTTCGGCGGCAAGCCAGGCGCGCGCCTCGTGCTCGAGCGCCTGCCAGGCCGCTTCCAGGGCCGCAAGGTCGAAGCGGCCGTGGCGCTGCATGACGGTGCGCACGTAGTCGCGCTGGCAGTCGCTGCCGAGCAGGCCCAGCGTGGAAAGCACCCCGGCGTGGGCCGGGATGAGCACTGTAGGGATGCCCAGCAGCTCGGCCAGGCGGCCGGCGTGCAGCGGCCCGGCGCCGCCGCAGGCCAGCAGCACGAAGTCGCGCGGGTCGTAGCCGCGCTCCACAGAGAGCGCGCGCATGGCTCCCACCATGGCGTGGTTGGCGAGGTCCAGGATGCCCTGGGCGGCGGCTTCCACGCTGAGGTCAAGCGGCCGCGCCACGCCGCGGGCAATCGCCTCATGGGCCAGATCGCGCCGCAGCCGCAGCTCGCCGCCAAGCAGGGTCTCCCCCAGGCGCCCCAGGACGAGGTGGGCGTCGGTGACCGTGGGCTCGCGGCCCCCGCGGCCGTAGCAGGCCGGCCCGGGCTCGGCCCCGGCCGATTCCGGCCCCACCTGCAAGCCGCCGCCGGGCGTGACGCGGGCCAGGCTGCCGCCTCCGGCGCCGATGCTGTGCACGTCGAGCATGGGGAAGGGGAGGGGGAGGTCGGCCAGGGCGCCTTCGGTGGTCAGCGTGGGCTGCGCGTCCACCGCCAGGCAGACGTCGGCCGAGGTGCCGCCCACGTCGATGCTCAGGCAGTGGCGAAAGCCGGCGTGGCGGGCCACCGCCGTTGCCCCCACCGCCGCCGCTGCCGGCCCCGACAGCACGGTCAGCACGGGCCGCACGGCGGCCGCTTCGGCACTGGCCATGCCGCCGTTGGACTGCATGATGCGCAGGGGAGCGCGCAGGTGCAGGCGGGCCGCCTGCTGCGCCAGCCGCCGGTAGTAGCGGCCCATCTGCGGCAGCAAGTAGGCGTTGAGCACCGTCACCAGGGTGCGCTCGTACTCGCGAAACTGCGGCAGCACCTCCGACGACAGCGACAGCGGCACCTCGGGGCACAGCTGCTGGCAGAGGGCCCGCAGGCGCTGCTCGTGCACCGGGTTGGCGTAGGCGTGCAGCAGGCAGATGGCGATGGCCGGCGGCTGCAAGTCCCGCAGCTGCTTTAGCAGCGCCGCACAGGCCGCCTCGTCCAGGGGCTGCAGCACGGCGCCGCTCGGGTCGAGTCGCTCGCGCACTTCATAGATGTGTTCGGGGCGCACCAGCCGCGGCGGCTTCACCCACAGGTACATGTTGGCGCCTTTGGGCACGTCATGGCGGCCAATGTGCAGCACGTAGCGGCAGCCCGCCGTGGTGAGCAGCACCGGCGGGGCGCCTTTGCCTTCAAGAATGAGGTTGGTGGCCAGCGTCGAGCCGTGGACCACGGCCACCACCTCGCTGGCCGCTTTGCCGGCCAGCTGCAGCACCTTGGCAATGCCGGCAGCAAACCCCTGCGCCTGGTCGGCCGGGGTGGTGGGGGTCTTCGTCGTCCACAGCTGCCCGCCCTCCAGGTCGGCCAGGGCCACGTCGGTAAAGGTGCCGCCCACGTCGACGGCGATCAGGCAGGGCGCCACGGCTCACTGCCCGATGGCCAAGCGCTCCGCCAGGTAAGGCGGCAGGCCGGCAGCATAGATCTTGTCCTGGGCCGTCTCGATGTCGTAGGCCACGAAGCGAAACTCCACCTGCAGCGCCTCCTCGTCAAAGAGCACGTAAGTCGACAGCGGTTCCCCGTAGCGCGGCTGCCCGACGCTGCCGGGGTTAATGAGGTAGCGACACGCCGGATCAAGAGCAAGCCGGGGAGAGGTCACCGTCTCTGGCTCGACCTCGCCTGCCGCCGTGCAGCGCCAAATGGTAGGCAAGTGGGTGTGTCCCACGAAGCAGTAGCGCACCTCAGGGGCGTGCTGCTGCAAGTAGGCAAAGCTCTGAACAAACTGGAGCCGCGTTAGCAGGTACTCGTCGGTGTCGCGCGGCGAGCCGTGCGCCGCCAGGCAGGCGCGGCCAAAGCGGGCGATGCGGGGCAGCTGGCGCAAGTACAGCACCTCGGCCGGGGTGAGGCGGGCACGAGTCCAGTCGATGGCCTGGCGCGCGTAGCGGTTAAAGTCGTGGTAGGGGCGCACGCCGGCGGCGGCGAGGTCGTGGTTGCCGGCAATGACCACGGCGCAGTGCTGCTGCACCAGCTGCAAGCACTCGCGCGGGTTGGCGTTGTAGCCAACGATGTCGCCTAGGCAAATCAAGGTCTCGGCGTGCTGGCGGGCGTCGGCCAGCACCGCGGTGAGGGCTTCGAGGTTGGCATGAATGTCGGAAAGAATGGCATACGTCATGGCGGCGTTCCTGGGAGCGCGGGCGTGACTTCCAGCAGGCGGTAGCGCTGCACCTGCACTTGCCCGGGGCCGCCGCCCCGGCTTGCCCGCACATCTTTGACTTGCGCGTACATGACCGCCACCGTGGCCGCTTCTCGCCCCTGGCTGTAAAACGCCGCCAGGGCAGCGGCCTCCTGCAGGGTGCGGGCCGGAACTTGGCCGTGCGGCGGCACCTTGAGCACCACGTGGGCGCCGCGGCGGCCATAAGCGTGGAACCACAAGTCGTCAGGCCGTGCCACCTGGCGCAGCAGCCACGCATTGCCCTGGGCGCTCTTGCCGCAGTAAAGCCGGTAGCCGTCGCTCGAAGTAAACGTCCGGTACGGCACCGCCTGCGGCGCCGGCGCCGCGGCAGGGGACGCGGCGGGCAGCTGGGGTGCCAGGGCTTGCGCCAGCGCCTGAAGCTGCGCCACGTCTTGGCTCTGCGCCGCCTCGGCCAGCAGCGCCGTGAGGCGCTCGGCTTCCGCCGTGCCCTGCGCCAGCAGGGCCTCAACCTTGGCCAGGCCGTTTTTGGCCTTGCGGTACTTGCGAAAATACGCCTCGGCATTGTCGCGCACCGATTTGCGCGGGTCAAGGGGGATGGTCAGCAGCGGCTGCTCGGGGTGGTAGTAGTCGATCACCGTAGCCTGCGTGGCGCCGCGCGGCAGCTGCTGGCCAAGCAGCAGGGTGCCGTAGCGCTGGTAAGGGAGGTAGGCTTCAAGCCGCCGGCGGTCTTGGGCCAGATGGTCTAGCTTGCGGCGCAGGCGCTCCAGCTGCCGCTGTGCTTGCCGCACCACCCGCTGCCGCAGCGCGGCGACGGCGCAGTCGCCTTGCCGCCTTTGGTAGTATGCGGCCACTGCGGCCGGCACGTCGTGGCAGGGGACGGCGCTGGCCGCGCCGTGCGTCAAGGGCAAGACGCTGAGGTGCTGCTCGCCGGTAGCAGTGGTGCAGCGCCACAGGGTCAGGCATCCCGCGTCGTACTGCTGCCGCAGTGCTTGCAGCAGCGACCAGCAGGCCTGGGGCTGGCCCTGGCTGCGGTGCACCAGCTCGGCGGCCAGCTGCGGCGAGAGGCCCACCAGCGCTCGCCGCAAGGCGTCGGCCGTAAGGGGGGTACCCAGGGCCTGCAGCGCTGCCAGGGTGAGGTCGCCCAGGTGCCGGCGCGGCGGCGCCGGGGGACAGTAGGGCTGCCCGGGGGCCAGCAGACGCAGGTTCTCGGGCTTTAGGGCATCGACCACCGTGCCCTGGGCGTCAAGCAGCACCACGTTGGCCCGCTGTCCTGTCAGCTCGTGGACCAGGGTAAAGGCCGGCGCGGCCTCCCCTGGCCGGCTCCAGGCCAGGCAGACAACCCGTTCGTAGGGGCGCACGGTAAGGGCGTGCAGGCGCAGGCCGTGCAGCCGCGCGCGCAGCAAAGCGGCAAAGCGCGGTGGCGCCGGCAGCGCCGGCGGGGCGGCCTCGGTCAAGAAGAGGCAGGGGACCTCCGGCTGCGTCGACAGAAGCAGCCGCCACGGGCGCTGCCGCCGCAGGCGCAGCAGCAGGTCGTGGGGGTTGAGCTGCGACACCTTGCTCAGCCGCGCCCCCTGCAGCCGCGGCTGCAAGGCATCGACCAGGGCTTTGAGTACGAAAAGGTCCATAAGGGGCGCTCCGGCGAGAGAGTATAGCACGCTGGCTGGGGCGGCGGCTGCACCACGGGGTATAATGCCCCAAAGAGGAGAAGGGAATGGCGTTGCGACGACAGTGGGGCTGGTCGGTGGCGGCGCTGCTTTACGAGCGCGCTTACGTGCGCGTGGCCCACCAGACCGACAGCGATTTGCTGGCTTACCTTGGGGCGCGCGTGGTAGGGGCCACGGTGGCCGACTGTGGTTGCGGCCCGGGGGTGGTAAGCGAGAAGTTCTTGCGAGCCGGGGCGGCGCGGGTGGTGGCCATCGACGCCAACCGGCGCATGCTGGCGCGGGCTCGCCGGCGCCTGGCCAAAGCGGTGGCCAGCGGCCAGGTGCTGCTGTACCACGGCTCGTACGACGCCTTGCCCGCGGTGCAGCGTCAGGTGCTGGGGGGGCGCGGCTTCGATCTCGTGCTTTTCAAGCGCAGCCTTTACATGTCGCCGCCGCGGGCCCTGCGGACCCTGCGCCAGGCGGCGGCGGCGGTGCGGCCGCAAGGGGTGCTGCTGGTGGTTCACCCCGAGCGCGCGCTGCGCCGCTACGCCTTTGCCCCGCCCTGGGGGGTGACCTCCTACACGCTGTTCCACCTGCTCAACCGCGGCCTGTCGCGGCTGGCGGCAAGCTGCGGCGCCGAAGAGTACACGCTGTACACGCAGGCCGAGCTGCTGGCGCTGCTGCGCACCGCTTTGCCGGCGGCGCACGTGGTGCTGGTGCCCACGCGGCAGCGGCCGTATAATCTTGCGGCGGTGCATCTCCCTTGAGGAGGTGTGGCAATGACGACGCAGGAAGAGAGGAGACGGCGAGCGATGGTCACAGGAAGGATGCCTCGGCGCTTCTGGGTCTACACGGCGGGAAAAGACGACCCGCGGGCCGAGGAGCGCGAGGCGCGGCGTGAGCAGGTGCTGCGCTGGATGCGCGACAACGTCCCCGGCCTTCTGGCCTTCAGTGTCATCGTCCTGCTCACGCTGTTTACTTTGCTGCTCATGCTGGCCGAGTTTCGCGGCTACTTCATCGATCAGCTGATGTACATCCTGACGCCGCGCTAGGGGCGTCGCCCTGGTCCCCTGGAGCGGGGCGCGGCGCTATGCTATAAAAGGCGGGGATGGCGGCCGCAGCGCGGGAGGAGGGACGAGGATGCGGTTTGCTTACATTCTCATCAAAGTCGAGCGGGGCAAAGTGCGCGAGGTGGCCAACCGCCTCATCGAGCTCGAAGAAGTGAGCGAAGTGCACTCGATCTCCGGCCCCCACGACCTCATCGCCAAAGTGATGGTGCCCACTTATGACGCCCTGGGCGAAGCCATCCCCGACAAAGTGCACGCCATCCCCGGCATCCGCGAAACCGAAACCCGCATTGTCTTCAATGTCTTCAAGTAGCTAAATAGTCCTCATTCAGGCTTATAAAGCCCTTTCCCGAGGCGTTGCGCTGCTTGCCTTGACAAAAGCAGGCTCAACAAATATATTTCGCTGTGTAGCAGGAACAAGGCAGGGGAGGAGGCTGCCGCCGGAAGGGGGCGGAGGACTAAGCATTTGCGAAGAAGGAGCGAGAGGGTATGGGGAAGATCATCGGTATTGACCTGGGAACCACCAACTCCGTGGTGGCGGTCATGGAAGGCAGCGAGCCCGTGGTGATCCCCAACCAGGAGGGGGCGCGCCTGACGCCCTCGGTGGTGGCCTTTACCAAGGACGGCCAGCGCCTCGTCGGGCAGATTGCCAAGCGCCAGGCGGTGACCAACCCCAAGAACACCATTTACTCCATCAAGCGCTTCATGGGGCGCCGCTACGAAGAGGTTGCCGAAGAAATCAAAATGGTGCCTTACGACGTGGTGCGCGCGGCCAACGGCGACGCCTGGGTGCGCATTGGCGACCAGCAGTTTGCGCCGCCGCAGATCTCGGCGATGATTTTGCAAAAACTCAAAGACGCCGCAGAGAACTACCTGGGCGAGAAAGTCACCGAGGCGGTGATCACCGTGCCCGCCTACTTTAACGACAGCCAGCGCCAGGCCACCAAGGACGCCGGCACCATCGCCGGCCTCGACGTCAAGCGCATCATCAACGAGCCCACCGCCGCCGCGCTGGCCTACGGCCTCGACAAGAAGAAAGACCAGACCATCGCCGTCTACGACTTGGGCGGTGGCACCTTTGACATCTCCATCCTGGAAGTGGGCGACAACGTCGTCGAGGTCAAGGCCACCAACGGCGACACCCACCTCGGCGGCGACAACTTCGACCAGCGCATCATCGACTGGCTGGTGAGCGAGTTCAAAAAAGACCAGGGCATCGACCTCAGCCAGGATCCCATGGCCATGCAGCGGCTCAAAGAGGCCGCCGAGCGGGCCAAGTGCGAGCTCTCCAGCCTCATGGAGACGGAAATCAACCTGCCCTTCATCACCGCCGACGCCAGCGGTCCCAAGCACCTGCTCATGCGCCTGAGCCGCGCCAAGTTCGAGCAGATGATCGAGGACCTGGTGGACCGCACCCTCGAGCCGTGCAAGCTGGCCCTCAAAGACGCCGGCCTCACCCCCAGCCAGATCGACGAGGTGGTGCTGGTGGGCGGCTCGACGCGCGTACCGCTGGTGCAGGAGGCGGTGCGCCGCCTCTTTGGCAAGGAGCCCAACAAGAGCGTCAACCCTGACGAGGTGGTGGCTATCGGCGCCGCGGTGCAGGGCGGCGTGCTGGCCGGCGAGGTCAAGGACGTGCTGCTCCTTGACGTCACGCCGCTGTCGCTGGGCATCGAGACCCTGGGTGGGGTGATGACCAAGATCATCCCGCGCAACACCACCATTCCCAAGCGCGAGAGCCAGATCTTCACCACCGCCGCCGACAACCAGACCAGCGTCGAGATCCACGTCTTGCAGGGCGAGCGCGAGCTGGCCAAGGACAACCGTACCCTGGGCCGCTTCACTCTAGAGGGCATTCCGCCGGCGCCGCGCGGCGTGCCGCAGATCGAGGTCACTTTTGACATCGACGCCAACGGCATCGTCAGCGTGCGCGCCAAGGACCTGGGTACCGGCAAGGAGCAGGCCATCACCATCACCGGTGCCAGCGGCCTGAGCAAGGAAGAAATCGAGCGCATGGTGAAGGATGCCGAGGCCCACGCCAAAGAGGACGCCGAGCGGCGGCGGGCCATCGAGACCCGCAACCAGCTCGACTCGCTGATTTACCAGACGGAAAAGACGCTGCGCGAACACCGCGACTCCCTTGACCCGGCCGATGTCGGCGCCGTGGAGTCGGCCCTGGCCGAAGGCCGCGAGGCGCTCAAGGGCAACGACGTGGCGGCCATGGAGCGCGCCCGTGACCGCATCACCCAGGCCTCGCACAAGATGGCCGAGGCGATGTACCGGCGGGCGGCCAGTGCCCAGAGCGCCAGCGGCGATGGCAAGCGCCAGGCAGGAGAGAGCAAGGCCAAAGAGGGCGAAGTGGTCGACGCCGAGTTTGAGGACGTCAACTAAGCCTGCTGCCAGCAAGAGGGGAGTGTCCGATGGACAGCCACGAGGAGCGACCCGTGCCGCCGGCCCCGGAGGCCGCAGCGTCTGAGGCGGCGGCCCCGGAGGCCGCCCCTGCCGGCGAGCCGCAGGCAGGAGACGGCACCGCGCAGGGGGCAGGCGTGGCGCCAGAGCCGACGCTTGAAGACTTGCAGGCCGAGCTCGAGCAGCAGCGCCGCCAGGCCGAGGAGTACCTCGACCACTTGCGGCGTTTGCAGGCCGAGTTCAGCAACTACCGCCGGCGCGTCATGCAGGAGCAGCAGCAGGCTGCCAGCCGCGGCAAGGAAGAGCTGCTGCGCGCCTTGCTGCCTATTCTTGACAACCTGCGCCTGGCCTTGCAGCACGCCGACCAGGACGCCAATGCGGTGCGCCAGGGGGTCCAGCTGATCTGGCAGCAGTTCGAGGATTTCTTGCGCGCCCAGGGGGTGGAGCGCATTGCGGCGGTAGGCGAGCCGTTTGATCCCACCCGCCACGAGGCGCTCTCCACCGCCCCGGCCAGTGAGGCCCACCCGCCCAATACCGTGGTGGCCGAGGCCAGCGCCGGCTACCTCTTCCAGGGCCGCCTGCTGCGCCCGGCGCGCGTGGTGGTGGCGCGGGCCGAAGAGGCCCCGGAAGCCGAAGCCCCTGCCGCGCCGCCGGCGGAAGCCTAGGCGCTAAGCGCTGCCAGCGCCGCGGGCAGGGTGGTGACCACCGCCTGCACGCAGGCGCGGCAGCGGGCGAGGGCGGCTTCGGCTTTGGCCGGGATTTCCCCGCGCGACACCTGGGCGATGAACTCCTGGCGGGAAGTGGTCATCAGCAGGGCGGCGTTGATTTCAATCTGCACCGCGTGTACCTGCCGCCGCCTTGGCTGGCCGTAAGTGCGCACGATGTTGCCCCCGGCGTAGCCGCTGACGTTGTGGGAGACGCGAAAGCCGTGGGCGGCGAAAACGTCGGCAATGGCGGCAGCCAGCGCCGGGTGGCAGGTGGTGCCGTGGCGCGTGCCGAGAATGACTTCGTAGTCCCCCATGCGCTGCGGGCTGCCGGTGTGGCCGTCAAGAAGCACCACGGTGCCGTGGGCGGCGCGCAGCTCGCCCAGCAGCTGCTCCAGGGTGCGGTAGTAGGGGTCGTAGTAGGCCTGCAAGCGGGCTTCCAGCTCGGCCAGGGACAGCGGCCGCGTGAAAATGGGCGTCTCGCGGCGGGTGTGGGTGCGCACCACGCCGCGGCGCGAGTAGACCCCCTGCGGGCCGCACTCGAAGTCGTTGCGCCGCCGGTTGACGTCGACAAAGAGCCGCGAGTAAGGGGTCGCCAGCACGGTGGCCCCTTGCCGGTGCAAGTCGGCGTAGATGTCGCCCACAAAGGTGTCGGCAAAGCCGTAAGCAAACGTAGCGAACCAGGCTTCCCGGTAGTCGCTGGGGCGAATGTGGGGCAGGGGCTGGGTGCCGTAGTGGGGGATGCTCACCAGCACCGGCAGCCCCGGGGTCTGTGGCGGCCGCCTGACAAGGGGAAAAGGATCGCTCATGCCTTCGCCGCGGCCGTCTCCAGACAGGGAATGGCGTGCGCGCCGTCGAGAATTACCCCCAGGCGCGGCGGCCGTCCCAGGCGGCGCTGCCAGGCAGCCAGGGTGCGCGCGAGGGCGCGCTGCACCATGCGGCTCAAGTCCTGCTCGCCGGTGTATGCATAGCCAGAAGTAAGCGGCAGCTTCTCGAGCGCTTCGGGGCTGATGCCCGTGGTGCAGTAAATCAGCCCTGCCGGTCCCCCCACTTTCTCGAGCACTTTGCACCACATCTCCACTTCCCACTGGTCCTTGTGCACGGCAGGGCGCTGCCAGAGAAGGGCAAGGTAGTCGCGGTGGCTGGGCAGGCTGCGCAGCAAGGCCAGCTCGTGGGCGTACTCCGGAGGCCCGATGCCGTCGCTGCTGTTGGCCACCTGGATCAGCGTGCCGCCCCGCACCAGCACCGGCAGTGCCGCCACCGCCGCTTTGGCCGCCTGGTAGTGGTTGAGGGTGGCATCGATGGTGACCACCACCTCGTACGGTTCGCTCACCGGCACGCGCACCGCGTCGGCCAGCGACGCCGTGGCGCGCGCAAACGCCTGGCGCCAGTCGCCGGCAAAGACGCCGGTGAGCTGCTTGGCCTCGTTCAGGGTAACGTTGAGGAGAAAGTCGGCGCCCACGCGCGCCGCCACTTCCATGGCTTCCTGGTGGCACGGGTTGCCCTCGAGCACCAGGTTGGTGGCGCAGGGGTGTTCGAGAAACTGCGGGCTGTGGAACTTTTGCAGCGTTTCCAGGTTGGCAATCCCGGGACAGATGGCCTTGCGCCCGCCGGAAAAGCCGGCCATAAAGTGGGGCTTGATCTCGCCGGTCAGGATCTTGAAGTCAGCATCGAGGTAGTGGCGGTTGATGTAGACCTGCGTGCCGCTTGCCGTCTGCCCCACGTAGCGCAGCGTCTTGCTGTCGGTGGCGCAGTGGTCGATGATCGGGTAGTGGGACACCACCTCGGGGCCAAAGAGCTGGAGCTTCTCGGCCAGGGTGCTGGCGCGGTGGGTGCCGGTGGCCACCAGAAGGGTGATGTGCTGCCGCTGCAGCCCCTGGGCTTCGAGGAGGCGCAGCAGGGGCGGCAAAATGCCGGCTTCGCCCCGGTAGGGAATGTCGGGGCGGGTGATGTCGGAGACCACGATGGTGGCCGTCTTTTCTGAGGGCGGCTTGCCCGGCGCTGCCGCCGCCACGAGGTCGGCCAGCGGCGGCGTGCCGATGGGCGCTGCCAGGGCGCGGGCGATGGCCGCTGCCGCGTCGCCCAGGGGCGGCGCCGGATGCGGCACGGTGAGAAGGTCGGTGCCGGCCGGCACGGTGAAGGTCACGCGTGGCAAATCAACGCAGACTTCGTAGGGTGCCGTGGTGCGCATGGCGGGGACTCCCCTGTGGCTGGTTGGGCTATTTGTACTGGCAGCGACGTCGCTTGTCAAGGCCGGCCTGACTTGTCCGCGGCGGCCAGGCACGCTACAATGCCGTAAGACGCCTCGCAAGGAGGAAGCCGCGTGGATTGCCTGGTCAGTGTCGTGGTGCCAGGAGAGCAGGTGTACGGGGTGGCGGCGGTGACCACCGAGCTGGTGGAGCAGGCGCGGGCTTTGCACGGCGCCAGCCCGACGGCGGCCGCTGCCCTGGGCCGCCTGCTGACCGGCGGGGTGCTGCTGAGCACCCAGCTCAAGGACCCCAGCCACCGGCTGCTTTTGCAAGTGAGCGGGCGGGGGCCGGTGCGCAAGGTGGTGGCAGAGGCTGACGGGGCCGGCCGGGTGCGGGGATACCTCGGGCAGCCCGTGGTGCAAGTGCCCTCGCGTAACGGCAAGCTCGACGTGGCCGCTGCCGTAGGCAAGGGCATCTTGCACGTGATCAAAGACGTGGGCTTGCCCCAGCCCGCCAGCGGCACCGTGCCGCTGGTGTCGGGGGAAATCGCCGAGGACCTTGCCGCTTACTTGCTGCAATCTGAGCAGATCCCGAGCGCCGTGGCCCTGGGCGTGTTTGTCAGTCCGGACTACACGGTGACCGCCGCTGGCGGCTTCCTGGTGCAGACGCTGGCTTCGGTGCCCGAGAGCCTGCTCGAGCACCTCGAGCGCACCCTGGCGGCGGTGCCGCCGGTGACTGCCATGGTGCGCGAGGGCAACACGCCTTACGAGATGCTGCAACAGGCGCTGGCCGGCTTGCCGCTGCAGGTGGTGCGCCAGGCCACTCCCCAGTGGCACTGCCGTTGTTCGCGTGAGCGTGTGGTGGCGGCGCTGGTGGCCCTGGGCGCGCGCGAGCTGCGGCAGCTCATTGCCGAGGAGGAAGTGACGCACGTGCGCTGCGAATTTTGCACCACCGCTTATACGTTTACTCGTGAGGAGCTGGAAGCGCTCCTGCGCGAGGCGCTGACGTAAGTGGAGGAGAAGCGATGGCCACGCAGCATGTCAAGCTGGGCATCGGGGCGGCGGTGATCGTGGCCGCCATTGGCTACCTGGTGCTTTCGGGGGCCACCAAGAGCACGGTGTATTTTCTGACGGTGTCTGAAGTGCAGCAGCGCGCCGCCACCTTGCAAGGGCGCCCCATTCGCGTGGCGGGGCAGGTGAGCCACGAACCGGTGCGGTGGGACGGGCGGGCGCTAGAGCTGGCCTTTGTGCTGGGCGAGGGGCAAGCGCGCCTGCCGGTGCAGTACCGGGGGGTGAAGCCGGACCTGTTTCAGCCCGGGGCGGAAGTGATCGTGGAGGGGCGGCTGCGGCCGGACGGGGTGCTGGAGGCCTCGACGCTGCTGACGCGCTGTCCTTCCAAGTACGAAGAAGAAAAGACGCGCCGCTCGTAAGCGGCAGCCAGGGGAGGGGGCAGGACCATGCGGCAGGGCAAGCGGGTGGCCGCGGTCCTGATCGGCGCGCTGGTGTTGTGGTGCAGCACCGCGGCGGCCAGTGCCACGGGAAGCATCCGCGGCACCGTGGTCCACCAGGGCGAGGGGGTAGCCCACCAGCGGGTGATGCTCATTCGCTTCGGCCCTGACCAGCGTGTAGAGCGCTTCCCGGGAGAGACCGACGCCGAAGGGCGCTTTCGCTTTGACAACCTGGAAACAGGCGAGGCGTTCACCTACGTGGTGGGGGTGCGCTACGGCGACGCGCTGTACCAAAGCGATCCTATCGTCTTGCAGGCAGGGGAAGTGCGAAGCGACGTGGTCCTGCGCGTGGGCGAGGCGGCGGCCGCTCCGCCGCTGCGCATTGCGCGCCAGGTGGTGCTCGTGGCGCTGCAAGACGAGCGCTTCGTGGTGCGCGAGATCGTGGAGCTGCGCCACCGCGGCACGACGCCTTACACCGGGGAGGCGGTGGCTTCCGGACATGCCACCTTTTCCCTGCACTTGCCGCTGCCGCCTGGGTATACCGACGTGCGGCTCCTTGAGGGGCTTGAGTCCGAGCACCTGCACGCCTTGCCGGCCGGGCTGTACTATACCGCCCCGCTGCCGCCAGGCGACCGGCGCATCGTTTACACGTACGAATTGCCCCGCCGCGGCCGCGTCACCACGGTGCTATTTGAGCGCGCTTTGCCCACCGAAGTGCTCGACGTGCTCGTCGACGCCACGCACCTGGCGGCCAACAGCGACCTGGGGTTTGTCGGCCGCCTCGCCCTTGAGCCCCACCAGTTTCTCCACTTTCGCGGCCTCGACCTGGAAGCCCGGAGCCGCTCCTGGCTCCAGCTTGCCGTGGTGCACGGGGCGAGCCGCTGGCTGCGCCTTGGCGCCTATGCCCTGGTGGGCGCGCTGGTTCTGGGGGGGCTGGCGGCGCCGCTGTACGGGGCCCGCCGCCGGCAGGGGAGGGCAGCGCCCCTCTTGCCCCAGGAGGTGTCACGCTTAGAGGCAGAATACGGGCGACTGCTGCGCGCCCTTGCCCGCCTTGACGATCGCCACGCTGCCGGGGAGCTGGCGGCGCCCGTGTACCAGGAGCGGCGCCAGCAGCTCAAGCGCCGGTTGCTGGCGGTGGCAGCCGCCCTGCAGCAGAGCGGACAGCCTTTTCCCCCTGCCACTGCCGTGCCGCGGAGGCCTGCCTGATGGAGCCGCTGGCAACGGGCTACACGCTGATCGAAGCGCCGGTGTGGGACGCCGAACGAGGCCTTTTCTTTAGCGACGTGCTGCGCGGCGGTGTCTACCTTCTGTCGCCGGCAGGCACGGTAGCGACGGTGGTGCCCGGCCGCCGGGGCATCGGCGGCATGGCCCTCCACGCCGCCGGGGGCCTGGTGGTGGGGGGGCCGCGACATCGCGGTGGTGCGCTTTGACGGTTCTGCCCTGGGGGTGCTGCTTGACAGCACGGTTGCCCCGCAGACGGTGGGCTTCAACGACCTCACCACGGACGCGGCGGGGCGGCTCTACGTCGGTGCCCTGGCCTTCCGCGTTTTTGGCCATGAGCCGCCGCGCCCCGCTCACCTCTACTGTCTTGACCTCGACGGCAGCGTGCGCCCTGTGGCCGACGGCATCCTGCTCAGCAACGGCCTGGGCTTTTCTCCTGAGGGCACCCGCCTCTACCACAGCGATTCGCGTGCTGGTCTGGTGCGGGTTTACGACGTGCATGCCGACGGCAGCCTCGGGCCCTGGCGGCCCTTTGCCGCGGTGCGCGAAGGGGTGCCAGACGGCCTGGCGGTGGCTGAGGACGGCTCGGTGTGGGTGGCGCTGGCCGGAGGCGGGTGTGTGGTCGTCTTTGCGCCTGACGGCACGGAGCGCCAGCGCTTGCCGGTGCCGCTGCCGATGGTGACCAGTCTCTGCTTTGGCGGCGACGACTTGCGCGACCTCTACGTGGTCACCGGCTCCCGCGGTGGCCCCCACGATGCCTGTGGCACCGTCTATCGCACCCGCGTGGCCGTTCCGGGACTGCCGCAGGCCCCGGCGCGGGTGGCGCTGCCCGCTGCGGCCTGAGACGGGATGGAGGAGACTTGAGGCATGGAGACCCAGATCCGCCTGCGGCTTACCGACCGCGCACCTTTTGCCGACGGCTTGGCCTTTGGCCACGTCGGCCCCTACGAGCGCCTCAGCGGGCAGGTGCGGTTTGCGTTCGACCCGGCCGAGCCGGCCCATCGCGACCTCGTTGACCTTGACCTGGCGCCGCGCAACGCCGAAGGGCTGGTGGAATGCGTGGCCGACCTGCTTATTCTCAAGCCGCTCGACCTTCACCGCGGCAACCGCCGGGTGCTCTACGACGTGGTCAACCGCGGCAACTTGCGCGCTTTGCAGTTTTTCAACGACGCGCCGCCCAGCAATACGCCCCACAGCGTGGCGCACGCCGGCAACGGCTTTCTCATGCGCCAGGGCTATACCCTGGTGGCCTCGGGCTGGCAGGGGGACTTGCTGCCGGGCGACGGCCGCCTGACGCTGCAGGTGCCGGTGGCGCGCGGCGCCAACGGCGAGCTCACCGGGGTGGTGCGCGCCGAGTTCGTCGTCGACGAGCCGGGCATCACCTGCTTGCCGCTCAGCGGCAATGCCTACACGGCCAGCTACGAGAGCGTGTCGCTCGATACCCGGCTGGCCACCTTCACCTGCCGCGAGCACGAAGCGGACCCACGCCGGCCCATTCCGCCCGAGGCGTGGCAGTTTGCCTGCCTCGACGCCGCTGGCCGGCCGCAGCCCTCGCCGCGCCACTGCTACTTGCCTGCCGGCTTCCGGCCGGGGTGGATTTACGAGCTGATTTATACGGCCAAAGATCCCCTGGTGCTGGGCCTGGGGTTTGTCGCAGTGCGCGACTTGCTGGCTTTCCTGCGCCACGCGGCGGTGGATGCCGAGGGCACGCCCAATCCGCTGCGGCAAGGCGAGGTGGGCATCGAAAAGGTCTACGGCTGGGGGCGCTCGCAGAGCGGCCGTTTCCTGCGCGAGTTCGTCTATCGCGGCTTTAACCGCGACCTGCGCGGGCGCCGCGTTTTCAACGCCATTGCCCCGCACGTGGCCGGTGGCGGCCGCGTGGTGCTCAACTGCCGCTTTGCCCAGCCCGGGCGGCACCCGCGCCAGCACGAGGACCACCTCTATCCCTCGGACCAGTTTCCTTTTGCCTACGCCGTGCTCACCGATCCCCTTACCGGCCAGAGCGACGGCATCCTCAAGCGCCCTGACACCGATCCCTTGGTCATCCACACCCAGACCTCGACCGAGTACTGGCAGCGGCGCGGTTCGCTGGTGCACACCGATCCGCTGGGCCACGACTTGCCCGAGCACCCCAAAGTGCGCCTTTACCTCTTTGCCAGCGCCCAGCACTTTGCCGATCCCAACACTGGTCCCCTGCCGGGGCCCTACCGCGGCCTGGCCAATCCCCTCAACACCACGCCGCTGCTGCGTGCCTTGCTCGTGGCGCTAGACGCCTGGGCCACTCAGGGCATCCCGCCGCCGCCCAGCCAGGTGCCGCGCCGGGCCGACGGCACCCTGGTGCCGGCAGCCGAGGTGCAGGCGCGCTTGGCAGCCCTTCCTGGCCTTGGCGGCCTTCCCCAGCCCAATCGGCTGTTCGTGCAGGATCACGGTCCGGACGACGCGCGCGGGCGCCTTGGCAAGGAGCCGCCGGTGGTGGATCGGAGCAGGGAATACGCCGTGCTCGTGCCGCAAGTGGATGCCGACGGCAACGACGTGGCCGGCATCCGCACCCCGCACGTGGCCGTGCCCCTGGCCACTTACCTGGGCTGGAACCTGCGCCTGCTGGGGTGTGCCGAGCGCGACCTGGCCGGCCTCACCGGCCGCTACCTTCCTTTTGCCGCCACCGCTTGGGCGCGGCAGCGCCGCGGCGATCCCCGCCCCGCGCTGGCCGAGCGCTATCGCTCGCGGGCCCACTACGTGTGGGCCATTGCCCTGGCGGCGCAGCGCCTCCTCGAGCAGCGCCTGCTGCTTGCAGAAGACGCCGAGCGCTACGTGGCTCTGGCCATGCAAGAAGCCCTCGACGGCGGGCCGCTTGCCGAGGAAGGGCAGGGCGAAGCATGAGCACCCCGCAGGTCCAGCGTGAGATAGCACGGTTTGTCTCTCGCACGCCGGGGTCGCGGGCCTTGCAGCAAGAAGCGGCCCGCTACTTGCCCGGGGGCAGTTCGCGCACCACCGCCTACTTTGAGCCCTACCCCATCTTTGTCGACCGTGGCGAAGGGCACTACGTCTACGACGTCGACGGCAACCGCTACCTCGACTTCATGCTCAATGCCACCAGCCTCATCCTGGGCCACGCCCACCCCGCCATCGTCGGGGCGCTGCAGGAGCAGGCCTCGCGGGGCACGGCCTTCAGCGCCCCCACCGAGGCCCAGATCCGCCTGGCGCGGCTGCTGTGCGAGCGCCTGCCTTCGCTAGACACGGTGCGCTTTACCAACTCGGGCACCGAGGCCACCCTGATGGCCCTGCGTGCCGCGCGGGCCTTTACTAGAAAGCCCAAAATCGCCAAGTTCGAAGGCGGCTACCACGGCAGCCACGAGTACGTCAGCGTCAGCGTGCGGCCGCCGGCGGCGCGGCTGGATCCGGCGGGCCCCACGGCGCTGCCCGAATATCCGGGCCAGCCACCGGGGGTGATTGCCGAGGTGCTCGTGTTGCCTTACAACGACCTGCCGCGCTGCGCGCGCCTTCTGCGGCAGCACCGCGAGGAGCTGGCCTGCGTGCTGGTGGAGCCGGTGGCCTCGGCCTTTGGCTACTTGCCGGCGCGGCGGGAGTTCCTGGTGGGACTGCGCGAGCTGACTGCGGAACTGGGCCTCTTGCTCATCTTTGACGAAGTGCAAAGCGTTCGCCTGGCGCCCGGGGGCGCCCAGGAAGTCCTGGGGGTGGTGCCGGATCTGACCTGCCTGGGCAAGACCATCGGTGGCGGCATGCCGGTGGGGGCCTTTGGGGGGCGCGCCGAGGTAATGGCCCTCTTTGATCCCACCCGCGGAGCCCCCCTGGCCCATGCCGGCACCTTCAACGCCAATCCCATGACCATGGTGGCCGGCGAGGCGACGCTGCGCTGCCTCACCCCCGAGGTCTATGCGCGCTTAGGTGCTCTGGGGGAGAGCCTGCGCCAGCAGCTGCGCGCCCTCTTTGCCCGCTTGCAGGTCCCGGCGCAGGTGACGGGCATCGGCTCGTTTTTCGGCATCCACTTTACGGCCGAGGCGATCGTCGACTACCGCTCCGTGCTGCGCGGCGACCGCACGCTGGCACAGGGGCTCTTTGTCGGCCTGATCAACGAGGGCATTCTTTTGCAGAGCAGCTGCGCCGGGGCCCTCTGCACGCTGACCACAGCGGCCGAGGTCGAGGCCCTGGTGGCGGCCGTGGAGCGGGTCATGCGGCGCTTACGATCGCCATAGGGAGGACGGGAGGATGCCACAGGCAACCGCTGTTCCGCGTGCCGACGTGGTCGGCAGTCTGCTGCGGCCGGACTACTTGCGCGAGGCGCGGCGGGCGTTTCGCCAGGGGCGCCTTGACGAGGCGGCACTGCGCGCCGTTGAGGACCGCGCCGTGCTCGAGGCCATTGCGCTGCAAGAAGGGGTAGGGCTGGACGTCATTACCGATGGGGAGCTGCGGCGGCAGTCCTGGGTGGTGACCATTCCACTGCGTGAGGAGGGCGCGGCGCGGGCGCCGCTGGCCGGGTACGAGTTTTTGCCTGCCGAGCCGGGCTGGTGGTCGCTGTGGAAGGAGCCCGACGGGCGGCCGGCGCAGGTGTGGACCTCGCCCACGCGGCCGTTTATCACCCAGCCGCTGCGGGTGGTGCGCGACCTCGTGGCCGAGGAGTACGCCTTTTTGAAAGCCCACGCGCGACAGCGCACCAAGTTCACCGTCCCTGCGCCCAGCTGGCACCGCATTTTCTGGCACCCAGAGTACTCCCGGGCTGCCTATCCCACCCCGGAGGCATTTCTCGAAGCGGTGGCCGAGTACTTGCGCCGCGAGGTGATTGCCAAGCTCATTGCCCTGGGCGGCGACTACATCCAGCTCGATGCGCCCAACTACGCCCAATGGCACGTCGATCCGGGCAACCGGGCGGCGTTTGTTGCCTGGGGGCACGACATGGATGCCGAGCTGGTGGCTGATGCCGAAATCGATAACGCCACCGTGGCCGGGTTTAGCGGCATCACCTGCGCCCTGCACATCTGCCGCGGCAACGCCCCCGGGGGACGCTGGCTGGCCAGCGGCGGTTACGAGCGCATTGCTGCCGAGGTCTTCCCGCGCCTGACGAACTTCGACCGCTTCTTGCTCGAGTACGACACCGCGCGCGCCGGGGACTTTGCTCCGCTGCGTCATGTCCCCGCGCACACGGAGGTGGTGCTGGGGCTCCTTACCACCAAGCAGGGCGCGCTGGAGGACACCGACGCCGTGGTTGCCCGCGTGCGGGAAGCCAGCCAGTACGTGCCCCTGGAGCGGCTGGCGGTGAGTCCCCAGTGTGGCTTTGCCTCAGGCGAGGCCGGCAACCCGCTTACCCCGCAGGAGCAGGAGGCCAAGCTGCGCCGGGTTGTGGAGGTGGCGCGTCGCCTCTGGCCCTAGCGCGGAGAGAAAGGGTGAGCCGGGCCGCGGTCCTTGGCAGCGGCACCGCGGAAGGATGGCCTGGTAAGCGCCGGGCTGTGAGGGTTCAAGCCAAAGGAGAGGGTGCGTGAAGATCCATCGCCTCTACACCGACGCGCAAGGAGAATCGCACTTCGAAGACGTCGAAATCGAGTACGTGGAGACCACCCCGGCCGGGCGGTTCTCGGCTCGCTTGCCGGCCACGGGGATCATCTTCCGGGAGGTGCCACCCACCTACGACCTCGACTGGCACCCGGCACCGCGCCGCCAATACATCATCAACCTCGACAACGGCGTGCAGATCACCGCCAGCGACGGCGAAACGCGCATCATCGGCGCCGGTGAGGTGCTGCTCGTCGAGGACACCACCGGCAAAGGCCACCTCAGCAAGGCGATCAACGAGCGCGTGCGCCACTGCATTTTCGTTACCCTTGACTGAAGGCGGCGGCCGTGCAGCGCTTCGACAGCCTGGGCCGCAAAAAAGTGGTCATCGGCTTGGTGCACCTTCCCCCCTTACCGGGCACGCCGTTTTACCGCGAAGGCAGCCTGGCGCAGATCCTGGAAGGGGCGGTGGCCGACGCCCTGGCGCTTTACCGCGGTGGCGCCGACGGCTGCCTGGTGCAGACGGTCGACCGCGTCTATGCGGCGGTCGATGACGCCGACGCCGCCCGCGTGGCGGCGGTGGCCGTCATCACCCGGGCCATTGTCGAGGCCACCGGCCCGGAGTTTGCCGTGGGGGTGCAGATTATGCTCAATGCCCTCAAGGCCTCGCTGGCGGTGGCCAAGGTGTGCGGCGGCGCCTTCCTGCGGTGCACGGCGCTGGTGGGCGCCACCCTGACTGCCGCCGGGCTGGTGCAGGCCAATCCCCTCGACGTTCTTACTTACCGTGCCTGCCTGGGGGCCGAGGAGATCAAGCTCATCGCCGAGGTGCACAGCGTCCACTTCCGCTGGTTGGGCGGGGAGCGCTCGGTGGCCGAGGTGGCGCGCATGGCGGTGCGCGCCGGCGCCGACGCGGTGGAAGTGGCCCACCCCGACGAGGCCACCAACGCCCGCCTGGTGCGGGAAGTCAAGGAGGCGCTGCCGCAGGTGCCGGTGCTGCTGGGCGGCTACACAACCCACGAAAACGTCGCCCGCCGCCTTGCCGAGGCCGACGGGGTCTTTGTCGGCACGTGCCTGAAAGCCGGGCCTGGCGAGGCCCGGGTCGACGTCGACCGCGTGCGGGCCTACGTCGACCTCGTGTCCCGCCTGCAGTAGTCACTCGCTTTCGGCAAACACTTCCAGGGCCACGCGCGCGGCGTTGACCGCGGTAGGCCAGCCGGCGTAAAAGGCCAGGTGGGTGATGAGGCCGCGGATTTCGTCCTTGGTTACGCCGTTACGCAGGGCGCGCCGCAGGTGGCCCCGCAGCTCTTCGGTGCGGTAGAGCGCCGTCAGCACGGCCACGGTGATGAGGCTGCGGTCGCGCTTGGACAGTTCGGGCTGCTCCCACACGTCGCCAAAGAGCACCTCGTCGCGCAGGCGCCCGAGCTGCGGGAAGTGATCGTAAATCGCCGGTCGTGCTTCTGCCATAGGAGGCCTCCTGTAGGTGGGAGTGTTCTAGACACGGCCCGCCGTGCGGGCGCTGCTAACTATACCCGGCATGTCACCTGGAAGCAAAAGCGCCATAAGCAGATCACCGGCTTCTTGGGCGCCCGGTGGCGCCGCAGCTACGGCTCGCCGCTGGCGTAGAGCCAGCGGGCTACTAGCGCTTCGGTGTCTTGCCCAAAGGCCTCCCGGGGGCCTTCGGCAAAGAGGGTTCCTACCCGCACCACGTAGAGGTAGTCGGCGATCTCGAGCGCTTTTTGGATGTTCTGGTCGACGAGCAGGATCGCCTTTCCCTGCTCGCGGGCCAGGTGTTGGATCGTCCGGTAGATCGCTTCGCTGGTCTGGGGATCGATCCCGGCCGTTGGCTCGTCGATCAGGTAAAGCGCCGGGTCGGCCATCAGGCTGCGTGCCAGCTCCAGCTGGCGCTGCTGCCCGCCTGAAAGCTGCCCTGCCGGCTGCGCCCGTTTTTCCCGCAGGAGGGGAAACTGGGCATAGAGCGCCTCGATCTTCTCCTGGATCTGCTTGCGCTGGCGGCGCTCGTGCCAGGCGCCCAGCCGCAGATTGACCTCTACCGAGAGAAAGGGAAAAATGCTGGGCCGCTGCGGCAGGTAGGCGATGCCCCGGTAGGGCATCGCGTAAGGGGGAAGGCCGGTGATGTCCTCTCCCCGGTAGAGGACCCGTCCCCGCACCGGCCGCAGGAAGCCAAAGAGGGTTTTCAGCAGCGTCGATTTCCCGGTTCCGTTGGGCCCGAGCACGCAGGCGATGCGCCCTGGCCAGGCCTGGACCGAAATGCCCTGCAAGATGGGGATGTCCTCGAAGTACCCCCGCCACCAGGTCTTCGGCCACCAAGATGGCGGGCGCGGTGCTCTGCTGGCCTTCCATCCTGCCTCCTCAGCGGCCGGTATAGGCGGCAATCACGGCCTGATCCTGCAGGACCACTTCGGGCGCGCCATCGGCAATTTTCTCCCCCCGCGCCATGACCACCAGACGCCGCGCCACTTTCTGGATGGCCTCCACGTTGTGATCGACCACGAGCAGGGTGTGCCCTCGCTGGTGCAGGGCCAGCAGGCACTCAATGAGCTGATCGCGCAGGCGGGGATGGACGCCGGCAAAGGGTTCGTCCAGCAGCAGGAGCACCGGGTCCAGCATGAGGGCGCGTCCCAGCTCCAGGAGCTTCTGCTGGCCCCCGGAGAGGTTGCGCGCCTCTTCCTGCGCCAGGGGCAAGAGGCCAAGGAACTCGAGAATCGCTTCCCCTTTCTCGCGCGCCGCCTTGCCGCGGGGCCCTCGGGGCGGGTCAGGGCAGGAACGAGCAGGTTTTCGAGCACCGTCAGGCGCCGAAAGGGCCGGGTGATCTGGAAGGTGCGTGCCACCCCGCGTCTGGCAAACTCATAGGGAGGACGCTGCTGCATGAGCGTGCCGGCCAGGCGGATCTGCCCCCGGTCCGGCGCCAGCGCCCCGCTCACTAGGTTGATGAACGTCGTCTTTCCCGAACCGTTCGGCCCGATGAGGCCAACCAGCTCCCCGCGCGAGAGGGTCAGGGAGAGGTGGTTTACGGCCACCACGCCACCGAAGCGCTTGACCAGCCCCTCTGCTTCCAGCAAGGGGACTTCGGGCCGCGCTGCCGCGGGGAGACGCGGCTCGCCAAGCACCACCACCGGGACCTGCTTCGCCTCGCGCGGCGTACGCCGGGCGGCGGGACGCCGCAGGCGAGCAAGGAGCGGGGCCACCAGGCCGTTGCGGGTAAAGCGCTGGGTGAGAAGAAGAATCAGGCCGAAGAGGACCAGCCGCCACTGCCCGTACTCCCGCAGGCCTTCGGAGAGGACCTCTACGAACACCGCGCCGACGACCGCCCCGTAGAGGCTCTCCACGCCGCCGATCACCGCCATGGCAATAAGGAGCCCCATCTGGGGAATCGCCGCGATGTTGGGCGTCAGGATGCCCACGTAGTGCCCGTAGAAGACTCCGGCCAGCCCGGCAAAGCCGCTGGCCAACACAAAGGCGAGGATTTTGTACCGGACCGTGTTGACCCCGCAGGCCGCCGCAGCGCGCTCGTCCTCGCGTAGCGCCCGCAGGAAGAGGCCAATGCGCGAGCGCAACACCCGCTGCATCAACGCGAGGCTGGCCAGGAGCAAGCCAAAGCCGGCGTAAAAGTAAACCCGCTTGCTTGCCCCGGGGAAAAGCGGGGGGACGTGGAGGCCGAGGCTTCCCCGGGTAAAGCGGTATTCGGCAACCAGCAGGATGCGAAAGATCTCGGAGAACGCCACGGTGAACAGGGCCAGGTAAGGGCCGCTCATGCGCAGGCAGAGCCAGCCGATGAGTCCCCCGACGAGGGCCGGGGTCACAACGCCGCTCAGCAGCGCCAGGGGCAGGGGGGGCTGGAGGAAGTGGAGGAGGAGGGCAGAAGTGTAACCACCCAGGGCGGCCAGGGCCATGTGGGCAAAGGAGAACTGTCCCGCATAGCCGGCCAGCAGCACCCAGCTTGCGGCCAGAATCCCGTAGTACCAGGAGATGGTGCCGACGTGCAGCAAGTAGTCGTTGCCGACAAGCGGCAGGAGCAAGACGCCCAACACCGCCGCCGCGCCGGCCAGGTGAAAGCGCCGCACCCGGGTCACTCCATACGCACGTGCTCCCGGCCAAGAAGCCCGGTGGGCCGGATGAGCAGCGTCATGGCCAGAATCAACACGCCAAAGGCATTGCTGTAGGCCAGCGCCCGCCCCGGGTCGGGAAAGAGGCCAACCCCCAGGCCTTCGCCGACCCCGATGAGAAGTCCCCCCAGGATGCTTCCAGCAACCGACCCCATGCCGCCCAGGACGACGATGATAAACGACTTCACGGCGGGGAGAACCCCCATGGTGGGGGAAATCGAGAAAATGGGGGCAATGAGCGCGCCGGCCGCCCCGGCCAGCGCCGCGCCCACGCCAAACGCCAGCGTGTAGAGGCGATGCGGGTTAATTCCCACAATGGCGGCCGATTCTCGGCTCTGGCTCACCGCATCGAGGGCGTGTCCCCAGGCGGTGTAGCGCAGAAAGGCCACCAGGGCGAGGAGAAAGCCGGCCGCCATGGCCACCGCGATCAGCCGGTCATAAGTGAGCGTGAGCAGCCCCCAGTGCCAGGCCCCCGGTAAAAACGACGGGGGGCGCCTGCTGAAGGGGCCAAACGCCACAATGGCCAGATTCTGCAGCAGGAGGGCCAAGCCAAACGTCACGATGAGGGCATATTCGTCCTTGCGCTCGACCGCTCCCGTATAGAGCGGGGTAAGAAAGAGGCGCTCGTAGAGGACGCCCAATCCAAACATGGCGGCCATGGCAACCAGGACGGCGAGGGCAGGGGGAAGGTGCAGGAGGCGGATGGCGTAGTAGGCAGTATAGGCGCCCATCATGTACAGCTCACCGTGCGCAAAGTTCACGATCTTCAGGATCGAGAAAATCACCGTGAGTCCGGCGGCGGCCAGGGCATAAATCATCCCCACCACCAGCCCGTTCATCGCCTGAAGGAGAAGGTATTCCATACCGCCACGCTCCCCCTGCCCTGTGTCCTCACACCCCGGTTATTTCTTCACCTTCAGGTAAAGCGCCTCGGTGGTGGCCCAGCGCCTGGGCCAGAGGATCCGGGCCTCGTCGGTGCCCTGGTTGACCCGGTCGTACTGGATCACCACCACCGGGGCGTCCAGGAACTGGTGGTACGCCCAGGCCGGCTCGCGCTGGGTGGAGAACCAGTACTCTCCCCGCGTGCCGGTCCAGCGGAGCGTCTCCAGCGCCTGAATCAGGGCCTTGGGGTCTGTGGTGCCGGTTTTGCGGATCGCTTCAACGAGGAGATAGAGGGAATCGTACGCCTCCATCCCGACTGCCGAAGGCGTCCGGTTGAAGCGCTGCTTGAAAGCCTCAATAAAGGCGCGAGTCTTGTCGTTCCAGAGCGCCTTGGGCAGCCCCACCAGCTCGGCCATCAGGTAGACGCCGCATTCTCCCACGTTTTCCCAGAACTCCGGGTAGAGGGAAGGGCTGCCGCCCGAGTAGAGGGCGGTCTGGGGAGTGGGAGTGAAGCCCAGTTCACAGGACTGGCGCGTGATGCGATAGGAGCCTTCCCCGGCCAGCATGTTCATGAACAGGTCGGGGCGCGGCTTCTGGTTCATGAAGCGCAGGATCTGGGCGGTAAAATCCTGCTGGGTCAGCTCTACCGTGGTTACGCTGTACTTCACGCCGTGCTGGTCGAACTTCTGGGTCAGAACCTTTACCGCGCCCACCCCCCAGTCGGTCGTCTCCTGCATGATGGCCACGTTCTTAAAGCCGGCAGCCACCACCCAGGCAGCCACAATGTCGTAAATCATGGAGTTGGCCGGCGCCACCCGGAATACTTCCGGGTACTGGCGGGCCGTGATGTCATCGGCCCAGACTTCCGAGGCAATGAACGGGATGCCATACTTGTGCGCCACCTCGATTTCTGCCAGCCCGACCGAGCTGTGGAACTCGCCAAAGACCGCCACCACCTTCTTGCCGGTGATCAGGCGCTCCATGGCCGCGGTTCCCTGTTCCGGCATCCCCCGCGTGTCTTCGTACACGAGCTCGAGCGGCCGCCCCAAGACGCCACCGGCGCGGTTGATCTCATCCGCGGCCAGCTCTGCTGCCCACTTCATCTCTTGCCCGCCGGCATAGGCTCCCGGCGCCGAGAGGGGGCCCACCCAGCCGATGCGGATCGGTTCAGCCGCCAAGACGACACGCGCCATGGCGACAGAAAGCAGGATCGCCAGCATCACGAAAGGAGACTTTTTCATCGCCTTTTCCTCCCCTTAAGCGACAGCGCCCTTCCGCGCGGCGCCTGCCCGCCGCGCTTACTTCCGATAAACCGCGTCCTTCCAGTAATAGTTGCCCGCCAAGTCATAGGGAGGCCAGATCGAGAGGCGGTAAGGCACAATGAGGCCCGCATACCGCCGCTGGGATTCGATCACTTTCTTGAAGAAGGGGTCCCGGGCCGACTCCTCGGCGACCATCTTGTCCCAGACCTCCAGGGTTTTGAGGAGGATGTCGGAAGGGGTCTGGCGGACTTCGACGCCGTGCTTGTGAACCAGCTCCTGGTAAGCCTCGGCATCGATCCGCCTGAAAAAGAAAGCGCTCCGCAGCAGGCTCTCCATCACCGCCGAGCGGATGACTTCTTGAAGCTGCGGCCCCAGCCTGTCCCACACCCCCTTGTTGATGACCAGTTCCTGGACGTTGTTGGCTTCGGCCATCCCGGGGGCGTAGTGGTACTTCCACACCTGGTGGAAGCCCAGCTTGAGGTCCGGGTCGCCGCCCTGGATTTCGGCGGCATCGATTACCCCCCGCTCGGCTGCCGGGAGGATCTCCCCTGCCGCCAGGGTGACCACGGCCATGCCCGCTTCTTTGTAGATGTCGGCAGCAATGCCCGACATGCGGATCTTGAGGCCCTTGAGGTCCTCCCAGCCGCGGATCGGCCGCTTGAACCACCCAAAGACCTGGGGGTTCTGGGACATGATCGGGAAGGGCACCACGTTTAGCTTCAGCACCTCCTGATACAGTTCCCGGTAGAGCTCAAGGCCCCCGCCGTCGATCAGCCAGCCCACGAAGTCGGTCGGATCCATGCCAAACGGCCCCCCGGGCGCCCCGCCAAAGAGGACGGCCGCCTTATGTTTGCCCACCCAGTAGGGCGCGTACGTCACGGCCCCGTCGATGACGCCGCGGCTGGTGGCGTCCAGCACCTCCAGGGGCCCAACGACCGCGCCGCCGGCGAGCTGTTCGATTTTTACCCGGCCGCCAGAGAGCTTGGCCACCCGCTCGACAAAGATGGCATTAAAGGCATCGAAGTGGCGAATGGCCGGGCCCCAGCTGGCCTGAACCTTCAGGGTGATGGGCTGGGAGGGCGCCTGGGCCGCTGCCGGCTCCAGGCTGCCCAGGAGGAGGCCAAACAGAACGGCCAGCGCAAAGGGGGCAGACACGGTTTTCTGCATAGCTGGACTCTCCCTCGTTGTGAACGCCGCCCGCGGGGCGCCCTGTGGCACGTCTGCCGCCGGACGTGGGGGTGCTTTGTCGCAACTTAGCAGCGGCTCCTGCCAAGTGCAACCCTGACCCCCGATTGACCCCGGGGGATCTCTGCCATAGAATACCCCACACGACTCTTAAAGCGGAGAAGCGCCATGCACCCGCATATTGACTTTCTCAAAAAAGTGCCGCTGTTTGAGGAGCTCTCCGACGCAGAGTTGCAGCAGCTGGCCGTGGTCATGCGCGAGCACCACTACCGCAAGCACGCTACCATCTTCCACATTGGCGACCCGGGCAACGCCCTGTTCATTCTCAAAAGCGGCTTGGTCAAAGTGACCATCGAGGACCGCCACGGCCGCGAAATGATCCTGCGCATGCTCTACCCGATGGACTTCTTCGGCGAGATGTCCCTCATCGACGGCATGCCGCGCTCGGCCACCATCGTGGCCCAGGAGCCCAGCACGGCGCTGATCCTCTACCGCGACCACTTCCTGCACATCATCGACAAGTCGCCACGCATCCTCCTGCACATTGCCGCGGTGCTCAGCCGCCGCCTGCGCAAAGTAAACGAGCTCATCTACAGCTTGGCCTTTTCTGACGTCTACGGCAAAGTGGCGCGCGTCCTCCTCACCCTGGCAGCGGAAAAAGGCCGCGCCACAGAAGAAGGCACGGTCATCGACATGCGCCTGACGCAGCAGGAGCTGGCCGAGCTGGCCGGCATGTCGCGCGAGACCATGACCCGCACCCTGCGCGACTTCCAGCAAGCCGGCTGCCTGCGCGTGGAGTCGGGGATCATCACCATTTTGGAAATCGAAATGCTCGAGCGCGAGCTGCGCCGCGCCTGAGCGGCGGTTGACGCCGTCCCTACCGACCCGCTACATTACCCGTGTGCGCCGTCTTCCCTGGCCATTCTCGCTTTTGTTGCAAGGAGGACCGTGTATGAGCGTGCAGGTTGGTCAACCAGCGCCGGATTTTACCCTGAAAAACACCGACATGCAGGACGTCACGCTGAGTTCCTTCCGCGGCCAGAAAAACGTCGTGCTCCTCTTCGTGCCCCTGGCCTTTACCAGCGTCTGCACCAACGAGCTGTGCTCGGTGCGCGACAATCTCAACCAGTATGCCAGCCTCAACGCCGAGGTGCTGGGCATCAGCGTCGACAGCCCCTTTGCCCTCAAGCAGTGGAAGGAAAAGGAGAACCTCAACTTTACCCTGCTCAGCGACTTCAACCGCGAGGTGGTCAAGGCCTACGGCGCCCAGTACGACCAGCTGCTGGGTTTTAAGGGGGTGGCCAAGCGCGCCGCCTTCGTGATCGACAAGGAGGGCAAGGTGCGCTATGCGGAAGTGCTGGAAGACGCCCGCCAGCTGCCCAACTTCGAGAAGATTCAAGAAACGCTGCGCAGCCTGAACTAAGCCTCCCGAGGCCCCGGTGAGGCCAGGTGCCTCACCGGGGGCGCCCTTCTTTGCTGCCGTCCCCGTTTTTGGCGGCAGGCTCGCTCAGGGCCTGCCGTTTGGTCTCCTCGGGTGCGGGAGGAAACAGCCGTAGGTAGTCGGCAGCGTCTTCGGCCCGCAGCTTGTCCAGATCGAGGGTTTCTTCGGGTTCTACGGCCAGGGTGATAAGGCGGCGCAGCGCCAGGCGCGGCGCGTACTGGCGGAGGAAGAAAGGCACGGCTTTGTCGTAGCTCATGTGGAAGCGGCCGGCGATGGCCAGCACGGCGTGCTCGGGATGGGCCTTGAGAAAAGTGGCCAGGGCCAGGGCCATGGTCACGTCCTTGACGAAGGACGCCTCGACGAAGCGCTCGCTTTGCTCGCCTTCGAGCCGGTGAGAGCCGGCCACGGCCTCCAGAAAGTACGTCCGGTACGCGGGCGGCAGGGCCGGAAGGGCCTCGGGCAGGTAAGCTCGCTCCTCAGGGCTGAGGCGCCTGAGGGTCGCTTGCAGCCCTTCCCGGGCAATCTGGCGCGCCAGGCGCCGGGGAGTGTTCATGGCAATCACCGGCAGGCCCGCCTGGCGGGCGTAGCGCAGCAGGGGAAAGTAAAGGCGCATGAAGGCTTCAGAGGCCTGAAGCCGCCGCTGCAGCGCTTGCGGGTCGAGCGCGCCGGCCAGGTACGCATCCACAATTGGCTGCTGGTGGCGCTCGAGAAACTCCATGGCCAGCGCCAGCCGCTGCGGCCGGCACCGGGTCAGGGCCTGCAGCAGCTCGAGCTCGAAAGCCTGGATGTCGGGGTGGTAGTGCTCCTCGCCCACGGCCACCACCTGCACTTGGGCCACGGCTGCTAGCATGGCCTCGAAGCTAATCGCTTGCAGGGTGCGCAGGTCGAGGAGGGTGCCGTAGAGGTCCTGGCCGCGGACGGTGGCAGGCAGGGGGGTGCTGGAAGAAAGCGCGGGAGAGCGCACGCTACAGGCTGGCAGGAGGAAAACCAGCAGCAAGACAAGGCGCATCACCATGGCAGACCTCCGGAGGGCGTGTTCTGGAGGCATCGTAGCGGGTTGGCTCACGACAGGCAAGAGACGACAAGGAGAAAGACGTGGCACTGCTGCTGCTCGTCCGCCACGGGCAGACGGACGATAACCTTGCGGGGCGCATTTCCGGCCAGGCCGCCGTACCGCTCAACGCTCGTGGCCAGGAGCAGGCGCGCGCGGTGGCCCAGGTGCTGGCTGGGCTCGGCGTGCACCGCATTTTCTCCAGCCCGGTGTGGCGGGCACGGCAGACGGCAGAGATCCTGGCCGCCCAGCTGGGCGTGGCCCTCGAAGAAGTCGTGGATCTGCGCGAGGTGGACTACGGTGACTGGGAGGGCAAGCTCTTTCGCGACCTGCGTCAGCATCCCATTACTCTTCAAGTCTTTCAGGATCCCGCCAGCGTGGCCTTTCCCAACGGCGAGCGCCTGCTGGCGGTGCAGCAGCGCGCCGTGCGGGTAATCGAGTGGGTGCGCCGGCAGTATCCGCAGCAGGTGACGGTGCTGGTGTCGCACGGCGACGTCCTCCGCACGGCACTGGCCCACTACCTCGGCATGCCTTTCAACGAGTACCGCCGCCTTACTCTCGACACCGGCGCCATTTCCGTGCTCGAGCTGTTTGACGACTGGGTGCGGGTCAAAGCCGTCAACTTTGTCCCGCAAGTCGGCAGGCAGTGGCTGCAGTCGCTCTACCCTGTCTGGCAGGCCTTGCGCCAGCGCGCTGCCCCGCCGGCGGCGGCCGACGCGTAAGCCTACACCTCGACGGTGAGCAAGTCGCTGGCCAGGTGTGTATCGGGGAAGATGTGCCGCGCCTCTTCCAGGATGAGGTGCTCGGCTTGGGCGTAGCGCTGCGACAGGTGGTTGAGGTACAGCCGCTTGGCGCCGGCATCGCGGGCCACGGTGGCCGCCTGCGCGGCCGTCATGTGGCCCACTTCTGCCGCCAGCTCGGCGTCGCTGCTGAGAAAGGTGGCCTCGGCGATGAGGCAGTCGGCCTCGGCGGCATAAGTGCTCAGCTCCGGAAAATAAAGCGTATCGCTTATATACACCAGCTTCTTGCCCGGCACCGGCGGTGCCAGCACCTCGTCGGGGTGCACCCAGCGTCCCGTGGGGCTCTGTACGCTTTCCCCGGCCAAAAGCCGCCGCCGCTCCGGCCCCGCAGGGATGCCCAGGCGCTCGGCCACCTCGGCCAGAAAGCGCCGCTTGGGCTTTTCCTGAAAAATAAAGCCGTAAGAGCGCTTCAGCCGGTGGCGGGTGGGAAAGGCGTAGCACTCCAGCTGGCGGTGGCTGAAGACCAGCCCCTGCTCGATGGGCTGCAGGTGCAGCTTGTACTGCAGCGAGCGGCCGATGAAGCTGGCCAGCTGGCGCACGCGCTCGAGCGTGGCAGGGCTGCCGAACACGGTCACCTGGGACACCGGCAGCAGCATGTTGAAGGTGGCCAGCAGGCCGCCAATGCCCAGGATGTGGTCGAGGTGCTCGTGGCTGAGCACGATGTGGGTGAGATTCTTAAAGCCGGCACCCGTGCGCATGATTTGCCGCTGCGTGCCCTCACCGCAGTCGATGAGCCACTTGAGGTCCTGGTAGGCGACCAGCGTGGCCGACACGTTGCGCCGCACCGTGGGTACGGCGGCCGAGGTTCCCAGGAAAGTGATGCGAAACGTGGTGCTCATGACTGTTTCTGCAACGCTGCCACGGCGTCTTCCAGGCGCGTCAGGCACAGCTCACGCCCCAGCACTTCCATGGTGGCAAAGAGGGGCGGGGAGGCAGTGCGCCCGGTGAGGGCGACGCGCAGGCTCATAAACAGGCTGCGGGCATCCCACTTGGTGCTCTCGAGGTAAGCGCGCAGGCAGCTCTCCAGTTCGGCATCTTGCCATGGCCCCTCGTAGCGCTGCAGCCACTCGGCAGCGCCGGCCAGCACGTTGGCCGTCTCGCGCGCGCTGCGGCCTTTGGGCACCAGCAGGGCCGGGTCGTAGCGCAGCGGCGTCTGGTAAAAGTACGCCGCCAGGGAATGAAAATCACCCAGGGTGGGCAGGCGCTCCTGCAACAGGGGGATGAGGCGCCGCAGGTACAGCGTGTCGCGCAGGCGGTGCAGCAGGGGGGTGATGAGCTGGTCGTAAAGGCGGCGCACCAGCTCCTCGGGAGGCAGGCGGCGAATGTAAACGCCGTTGAGCCAGTCGAGCTTCTGCAAGTCGAAAATCGGCCCCCCCAGGCGGATGCGCTCGAACGTAAACGCCTGCACCATTTCTTCCAGGGAAAAGATCTCGCGCTCGTCGGGCATGGACCAGCCCATGAGGCCCAGGAAGTTGCAAATGGCCTCGGGCAGGTAGCCCTGACGGCGATAGTAATCGAGCGACACCGGGTTCTTGCGCTTGCTGATTTTGCTGCGGTCCGGGTTGCGCAGCAGCGGCATGTGCATGAACACCGGCGGCTGCCAGCCAAAGGCCTGGTAGAGGAGCACGTGCTTGGGCGTGGAGGCAATCCACTCCTCGGCGCGGATGACGTGCGAGATGCGCATGAGATGGTCGTCGACGACGTTGGCCAGGTGGTACGTGGGAAAGCCGTCGGACTTGAGCAGGATCTGGTCGTCGAGTTGCTGGTTGTCAAAGGCGATAGCGCCGCGAAAGGCGTCGTGCACCACCGTCTCGCCGCGGCTTGGCACTTTCAGCCGCACCACGTACGGCTGCCCCTGCCGCAGGCAGGCGGCGATTTCGGCAGCCGACAGTGTCCGGCAGTGGCCGTCGTAGCGCAGCGGCAGCTTGGCCTGGCGCTGCTGCTGCCGCACCGCTTCCAGGCGCTCGGGCGAGCACCAGCAGCGGTAGGCGGCGCCGCGCTCGAGCAGCTCCTGGGCGTAGTGCTGGTAAAGGGGCAGGCGCTCGGACTGGCGGTAAGGGCCGTAGGGCCCGCCCACGTCGGGCCCCTCGTCCCACGCCAGCCCCAGCCAGCGCAAAGCGCGCAGGATGGCCTCTTCGTAGTGGCGGGAGGAGCGCGCCTGGTCGGTGTCCTCGATGCGCACCACGAACTTCCCCCCCTGCGAGCGGGCAAAGGCGTAGTTGAAAAGGGCGATGTACGCCGTGCCCACGTGGGGCGGTCCCGTGGGACTCGGAGCAATGCGAACGCGAACTGGGGTCTCACTCATGGGAATGGTCCTGCTTCAGGGGCTATGGGATGCGGCAGCCGGGGCGAGGAGGACCAGGGTGCTGCCGGCGCTGACCTGCTCGCCGGCGGTGCACCGCACCTCCTGCACCACGCCGTCGTGGGGCGCGGTGAGCGGCTGCTCCATTTTCATCGCTTCCAGAATCACCAGCACGTCTCCGGCCTGCACCCGCTCGCCTGCCTGCACGCAGACGCGGACGATTTTCCCGGCCATGGGCGCCCGCACCTGGCCGTCGCTAGCGGGCGGGGCCGGCGGCCGCTGGCCGGCGGCGTCGTAGAGGCGGTATTCCCGGCCCTCGTACTGCAGGAGGATCTCTCCGCCCTGCTTGAGCCAGGCCACGCGGTGCAGAAGACGGGCCGCCAGCTCGAAGGCCTTGTCGCCAACGCGGACGCAGAAGCGCTCCTCCTCGCCGGGCAGGGGCGTCACCTCCACCTCGAGGCGCTCGGGATCATCGGGGCGGCGGCGATAGGCAAACTTCATCGGCTCCCTCCCAGCCGCCAGCCGTCGTAGCGGTGCCAGGGCGTCAGCACCGCCTGCGGGGCGGCGGCTGCAGCCGGCGGCTCGGCCAGCCGCCCGCGGCGCTGCAAGAACTCGGCCAGCGCTGCCAGGGCCACCACCTCGTCAGGCGCCGTGCCGTCGGGCTGCCAGTGGGCAAAGTGGCGCTCCACAAACGTCACGTCGAGGTCTGCAGCGCCAAACGCCGGGGAGCTGATCACCTCGAGGAGGAACTGCCGGTTGGTGGTGACGCCCAGCAGCACGTAGTCGCGCAGCAGCGCCTGCAAGCGCAGAATGGCTTCCTGGCGGGTGCGGCCATAAGCAATCAGCTTGGCGAGAATGGGGTCGTAGTAAGGGGTAATCTCGCCCTGGGGCACCAGGCCGCTGTCGATGCGGCAGCCTGGCGCCACCGGCTCGCGCAGCACGGCCACGCGGCCGCTGGCCGGCAGGAAGTCCCGCGCCGGGTCCTCGGCGTAGAGGCGGCACTCGATGGCGTGGCCGCGCAGCACCACGTCGCCTTGGGTAAAGGCCAGGGGTTCGCCGCGGGCGATGCGCAGCTGCTGGTGCACCAGGTCGATGCCGGTTACCAGCTCGGTCACGGGGTGCTCCACTTGCAGGCGGGTATTCACTTCCAGAAAGTAAAACTGGCCGTCGCCGTCGAGCAGGAACTCCACCGTGCCGGCATTGGTGTACCCGGCCGCTGCCGCCAGGCGCAGCGCCGCCTCGGCCAGGCGGGCCCGCAACGGCGGCGTCACCGCCGGCGAAGGCGCTTCCTCGATGATTTTCTGGTGGCGGCGTTGGATAGAGCACTCGCGCTCGCCCAGGTGGACCAGGTTGCCGTGGAGGTCGCCCAGCACCTGCACCTCCACGTGCCGCGGCCGCACCAAGTACTTTTCCAGCAGCAGCGTGGGGTCGCCAAAAGCCTGCTGCGCCTCGCGCGCACTGGCTTCCAGCGCCGGCTGCAGGTCTTCGGGCCGCTGCACGAGGCGCATGCCTTTGCCGCCGCCGCCGGCAGCGGCTTTGATCAGCACCGGGTAGCCAAGGCGGGCGGCGGCAGCCGGAGCCTGCTGCGCCAGGGTGGCGGCATCAGGGGCGTGAAAGCTGGGGATCACCGGCACGCCAGCTGCCTGCGCCAGGGTTTTGGCGGCGATCTTCGAGCCCAGCCGGCGCATGGCCTGCGGCGAGGGGCCGACAAAAGTCAGGCCGGCCTGTTGGCAGGCTTCGGCAAAGTCGGGGTTTTCTGCCAGGAAGCCGTAGCCGGGGTGCACGGCGTCGGCGCCGCAGGCGCGGGCCACCTCGAGCAGGCGCGCCACATTCAGGTAGCTTGCCGCCGGCTCCGGCGGCCCCAGCGGGTAAGCCTCGTCGGCTAGGCGCACGTGCAGGGCATCGCGGTCCGCCTCGGAGTACACGGCCACGGTGCGCAGCCCCAGCTCGCGGGCAGCGCGCAGGATGCGCACGGCGATTTCGCCGCGGTTGGCAATCAGCAGCTTGCGCATGGCCTCACATCCGGAAGATGCCGTAGCGCGGTGGGGCGATGGGCTCCTGCATCACCATGGCCAGGGCCAGCCCCAGGACGCGGCGCGTGTCAAGCGGGTCAAGAAGGCCGTCGTCCCACAGCCGTGCCGTGGCGTAGTAAGGCGAGCCTTCGTGCTCATACTTGTCGAGGATGGGCTGCTTGAAGGCGCGCTCCTCTTCCGGCGTCATCAGCGGCTTGCCCGCCTTGCGCAGCTGTTCTTGCTTGACGGTAAAGAGCACTTCGGCGGCCTGCTCGCCGCCCATTACCGAGATGCGCGCCGAGGGCCAGGTAAAGAGCAGGCGCGGCGAGTAAGCGCGGCCGCACATGCCGTAGTTGCCGGCGCCAAACGAGCCGCCGATGATCACCGTCAGGCGCGGCACCTGGGTGTTGGCCACCGCCATGACCATCTTGGCGCCGTCCTTGGCGATGCCGCCGCTTTCCGCTTCCACCCCCACCATGAAGCCGGTGATGTTTTGCAGGAAGAGCAGCGGTATGCGCCGCTGGTCGCAGAGCTGGATGAAGTGGGTGCCTTTGAGGGAGGAGTCGGAAAAGAGAATGCCGTTGTTGGCCACGATGCCCACCGGGTAGCCCTCGATGCGGGCAAAGCCGCACACCAGGGTGGTGCCGTAGAGGGCTTTGAACTCGTGGAAGCGCGAGCCGTCCACCAGGCGGGCGATGACTTCGCGCATGTCAAAGGGCTGGCGTGGCGTGGGCGGCACGATGCCGTAGATCTCGTACGGGTCGTAGAGAGGGTCCTCGGGAGTCGTCACCTCGCACACCGGAGAGCGGCGCCAGTTGAGGTTTTCCACGATGTTGCGGCACAGCTCGAGGGCGTGCTTGTCGTCCTCGGCCAGGTGGTCGGTGACCCCGGAGCGGGTGCAGTGCATGAGGCCGCCGCCCAGCTCCTCGGCGCTCACCTCCTCGCCGATCGAGGCCTTGACCAGCGGCGGGCCGCCCAGGAAGATGGTGCCCTGGTTGCGCACGATGATGGTCTCGTCGGACATGGCCGGGATGTAGGCGCCGCCGGCGGTGCAGGAGCCCATGACCACGGCGATCTGGGGGATGCCTGCCGCCGACATGGTGGCCTGGTTGTAGAAAATGCGGCCGAAGTGGTCGCGGTCGGGGAAGACTTCGGCCTGCAGGGGCAGGAAGGCGCCGCCGGAGTCGACCAGGTAGATGCAAGGCAAGCGGTTTTCGCGCGCGATTTCCTGTGCCCGCAGGTGCTTTTTCACCGTCATGGGGAAGTACGTTCCCCCTTTCACCGTGGCGTCATTGGCGATGATCATCACCTGCGTGCCGTGTACCATGCCGATGCCGGTGACGATGCCCGCCGCGGGGGCCGCGTTGTCGTACATGTCGTACGCCGCCAGGGGAGAGAGCTCGAGAAACGGCGAGCCGGGGTCGAGGAGCAAGTCGATGCGCTCGCGCACCAGCAGCTTGTTGCGCTGGCGGTGCAGGGCCTTGGCGCGCTCGTCGCCCCCTTCGCGCACCTGCTGCAGGCGCTCGCGCAGCAAGCGCACCTGTTCCAGGTTGTGTTCTAAGTTGCGGCGAAACTCGGGGCTGGCCGGGTTGATCTGAGAGCGGATGACGTCCATGGCGCGGCTTCCGGGATTACTGGGGAACGTCCAGGCGGCGGAACGCCTCGGCGTAGCGGCAGCCGATGCGCTCGCCGTAGCGCGCCGCCACCTCGCGCACGTGTTGGGCCAGGGCCACCGGATTGGTGATCTGGCTGCGGTGGCAGCTGAGGGCCTGGATCTTTAAGTCAATCGTGTGGGTGATGTCGACGTAGGTATCGGGATGGCTGCTGCCGGTAAAGTAAACTTCGCGCACTTTGTGGGGCGGCCAGCCCTCGTCGGGCTGTGGCCGGTAGGTGGCGGTGCCGGCCGCCGGGTAAATGGCGTCGTAGACGGCCAGCGCCATGGCGCGGTGGTCGGGGTGGTAGAGGCGGAAGTTGTCAAAGGCCCAGTGGCCCGGATCGAGACTGACCACGATATGCGGGCGCAGGCGGCGCAGCACGTTCACGATCTGATCGCGGAAGGCCAGGCTGGGCTGCACCTTGCCGTCGGGCTGGCCGAGAAAAATCACGTCCTTGACGCCGAGAACCGCGGCGGCCTGGCGCTGTTCGGCCTGGCGCAGCTCAGCCATTTCCGGCGCCGGCAGCACCCGGCCGTTTAGGTGATCCTCGCCGTTTTCGCCGCTGGTGGCCAGGACGTAGTAGACTTCTTTGCCTTCGCGGGCCCAGCGGGCCACCGTGCCGCCGCTGCCCCAGTCGAGGTCGTCGGGGTGGGCCCCGAACACCACCACCACCACTTCACTGGCCATGCTTGCCTCTCCGCGCTGGCGGTTGCCGCTTGCAGACTTCTTATTATTCATGACCGGCGCCGCGAGCGTCAAGGGCGGTGGGGGCCGGGCGGGCAGCCGGTGGCGAATGTGCTAATATCATGGGTGAGAGAGACGAACGGGAGGCAAAGGAGAATTCCCGCCATGGACAGGTCTGAGGGAACTGGGCACTTCATTCGCGACCTCATCGCCGAAGACGTCAAAAAGGGCACCTTTGGCGGCCGCGTGCACACCCGGTTTCCGCCCGAACCCAACGGCTACTTGCACATCGGCCACGCCAAGGCCATCTGCCTCAACTTCGGCATGGCTGCCGAGTTTGGCGGCCTGTGCAACCTGCGCATGGACGACACCAACCCCAGCAAAGAGAGCGAGGAGTACGTGGAGGCCATCAAGCGCGACGTGCGCTGGCTGGGGTTTGACTGGGGCGACCGCCTCTACTACGCCTCGGATTACTTCGAGCAGCTCTACGACTACGCCGTGCAGCTCATCAAAGCCGGCAAGGCCTACGTCGACAGCCTGAGCCCCGAGGAGATCCGCGCCTACCGCGGCACGCTCACCGAGCCGGGCAAGGAGAGCCCCTACCGCAACCGCTCGGTGGCCGAAAACCTCGAGCTCTTTGCCCGCATGCGCGCCGGGGAGTTTGCCGAGGGCTCGCACGTGCTGCGGGCCAAAATCGACATGGCGGCGGGCAACATCAACTTGCGCGACCCCGTCATGTACCGCATCCTGCACGTGCCGCACTACCGCACCGGCACCAAGTGGTGCATTTACCCCACCTACGACTTTGCCCACTGCCTGTCCGACTCGATTGAGGGCATCACCCATTCGCTGTGCACCCTGGAGTTCGAGGATCACCGGCCGCTTTACGACTGGTTCCTGGAGCAGCTGGGGGTACACCATCCCAAGCAGATCGAGTTTGCCCGCCTCAACCTCAGCTACACGGTGCTCAGCAAGCGCAAGCTGCTTACCCTGGTGCGCGAGGGGCACGTGCGCGGCTGGGACGACCCGCGCATGCCCACCCTGTCGGGCCTGCGCCGCCGCGGCTACCCGCCAGAAGCCATCCGCGCGTTTTGCGAGCGCATCGGCGTGGCCAAGCGCAACAGCGTGGTGGACATTTCCCTGCTCGAGCACTGCGTGCGCGAGCACTTGAACCGCTGCGCACCGCGGGTGATGGCGGTGCTGCGGCCGCTGCGGGTGGTGCTGCTCAACTACCCCGAAGGGCAGGTGGAAGAGCTGGAGGCGATCAACAACCCCGAAGATCCGGCCATGGGCACGCGCAAGGTGCCCTTTTCGCGCGTGCTCTACATCGAGCGCGACGACTTTCGCGAGCAGCCCCCACCCAAGTACTACCGCCTGGCGCCAGGACGCGAGGTGCGCTTGCGCTATGCCTACTTCATCACTTGCGTGGACGTGGTCAAGGATCCGCAGAGCGGCGAGGTGGTGGAGCTACACTGCACTTACGACCCGGCCACGCGTGGCGGCGATGCCCCCGATGGCCGCAAGGCCAAGGCCACCCTGCACTGGGTATCGGCAGCCCACGCCCTGGAGGCCGAAGTGCGCCTCTACGACCGCCTCTTCCTCGTCCCCAATCCCGACGAAGAAAGCGACTTCACCGCCGTGCTGAACCCCAAGTCGCTGGAAGTCCTGCGCGGCTGCCGCGTCGAGCCCAGCCTGGCGCAGGCGGCAGTGGGTGACCGCTACCAGTTCGAGCGCCTGGGCTACTTCTGCGTCGATCCCGACAGCCGCGACGGCCAGCTGGTTTTCAACCGCACCGTGACCCTGCGCGACACCTGGGCCAAAATCGAAAAGAAGCTTCAGGAAGGCCAGGAGTAACCTCGCGACGGCATGCCATGGCCGGCTACAAAACGCACGACCGCCTGACGCTGTACACGGCGCTGCTGCTGGGGCCGGCCTGCTACGGGGCGGTGACCCACCTGCCGCTGTGGGACGCACGGCTGCAGGCGCGGCCCTGGCGCACCACCTTGCTGTTTCTGGGAGCGTACCTCTTCTCCGGCCTGCTGCTTTCGAGCGACCTCGACACGGCATCGCGCGTTTACCGGCGCTGGGGACCGCTGCGCTTGCTGTGGTACCCCTACCAGCGGCTGGTGGCCCACCGCAGCTTCCTCTCCCACGGCCTGCTGGGGCCGCTGCTACGCCTTGCTTACCTCTACGGCGTGGTCGAGCTGCTGCTCCTCATTGGTTACCGCCTGGCGTCGCTGGCCGGCTACCCGACGCAGGTGGCCGAGGCCGGGCTGCGCCTGACGGCCCAGGTCTTGCCTTTCCTGGTGGCGCACCCGCACCTCAGTGTCCCTCTGCTGGCAGGGCTGCTGCTGGGCGGGGTGGTGCACGCCCTCGTCGATTTGGGGTCGTAGCGGAGATGGTATAATGAGAGCTGAGGGAGGCGCCGAGCAGAGGGGATAAAGCGATGGCTGGTCATTCCAAATGGGCCCAGATCAAGCACAAGAAAGCGGTGGTCGACGCCCGCCGGGGCAAGCTCTTTACCAAGCTCATCCGTGAAATCACCTCCGCTGCCCGCCTGGGCGGCGGCGACCCCAGTGCCAATCCCCGCCTGCGCACCGCCATTGCGGCGGCCAAAAGCGCCAATATGCCGGCCGAGACCATCCAGCGGGCCATCAAGAAAGGCACCGGCGAGCTGCCGGGCGAGGTGTACGAGGAAGTGACGTACGAGGGCTATGGCCCGGGCGGGGTGGCCATTCTGGTGGAGGCCCTGACCGACAACAAGAACCGCACCGTGGCCGAGCTGCGCCACCTCTTTGCCAAGCACGGCGGCAACCTGGGCGAAAGCGGCTGCGTAGCCTGGATGTTCACCCGCAAAGGCCTGATTACCCTCGAGACCAAGCAGATCGACGAGGATGCCTTGCTAGAGCTGGTGCTGGAAGCAGGCGGCGACGACGTCAAGACCGAAGGGGAGGTATACGAGATCCACACGTCCCCTGAGGCCTTTGAAGACGTGCGCCGCGCCCTGGAAGGGCGGGGACTCAAGCTGGACGTGGCCGAAGTCACCCTGGTGCCTCAGAGCACGGTGTCGGTGGAAGGGCGGCAGGCCGAGCAGGTGCTGCGCCTCATGGAAGCCCTCGACGAGCACGACGACGTGCGCAAGGCCTACGCCAACTTCGACATCCCGGAAGCGGTGATGGCCGAACTCAATGCCGAATGAGCCAGAACCGTGCGGGTGTTGGGCATCGATCCGGGGACGGTCCTGACCGGCTACGGCGTGGTGGAGGAAAGGGGAAGGGGCTTACAGGCGCAGGCCTGGGGCGCCATCCGCGCCGCTTCGCGCTATCCCCTGGGCGAGCGCTTGCAGCGCCTCTATGCCGGGGTGTGCGAGGCGGTGCGCACCTGGCAGCCCGAGGTGGTGGTGGTGGAGCGGGTCTTCTGTGCCCACAACCCGCAAACGGCCCTGGCGCTTGGCCACGCGCGTGGGGTGGTGCTGCTGGCGGTGGCGCAGGCGGCGCTGCCCCTGGTGGAGTACTCGGCGCTGGAGATCAAGATGGCGGTCGTTGGCTATGGCCGGGCCGACAAGCAGCAAGTGCAGCGCATGGTGCAGGCGCTCTTGCGGCTCGACGCTCTGCCGCAGCCCCCTGATGCCGCCGACGCCCTGGCGGCGGCGATCTGCCACCTGCACACTTACCGCCTGCGGAGGCAGGCCCTGCCATGATCGCCCAGGTGCGCGGCCTGTTGCTGGCCAAGAGCCTCGAGCAGGTGGTCGTCGACGTGCAGGGGGTGGGCTATCGCCTCTTCATCCCCTTGTCGACGTACCTCGCGTTGCCCCCGCTGCAGCAACCGGTGACACTGCTTACCACCTTGTTGGTGCGCGACGACGCCTTGCGCCTTTACGGCTTTGCCACCGCCGAGGAGCGCACACTTTTTGAGCTGCTCTTGACGGTGGCCTCGATTGGCCCGCGCCTGGCCCTCAACGTGCTGTCGGCGCTCAGCGCCGCAGAGGTGCAGCAGGCCATTGCCTGCGGAGACGTGGCGCGGCTGCAGGCCATTCCGGGCATTGGCCGCAAGACGGCAGAGCGCATCGTGCTGGAGCTGCAAGAGAAGGTGGCGGCTCCGGTCCCCGCGCCGCGGCCGGGGCTGGCGGTGGCCGAGCCGCTGGTGGGTGACGTGGTGTCGGCGCTGCTCAACCTGGGCTACAAGCGCAGCGAGGCCGAGCGCGCGGTGCAGCGGGCGCAGGCGCGCCGCCAGGAAGCCTGGACGCTGGAGGCGCTGCTGAAAGCGTCGCTGCAGCAGCTGGCACAGACCTCCTAAGGAGCATCCTGTGGGCAAGCGCCCCGTAGACCGCTCCCCGCTTTCCCCAGAAGAAGAGCGCTTCGAGCGCCACGTGCGCCCGCAGCGCCTGGACGACTTCGTGGGGCAGGCGGCGAGCAAGGAGACCCTGCGCATTGCCATCGAGGCGGCCCGCTACCGCGGCGAGGCCCTGGACCACGTCCTGCTCTGTGGCCCGCCGGGGCTGGGCAAGACCACCCTGGCCCACATCGTGGCAGCGGAAATGGGGGTCAACCTGCGCAGCACCTCGGGGCCGGCGCTGGAGCGCCCGGGCGACCTGGCCGCCATTCTCACCAGCCTGGAGCGCGGCGACGTCTTTTTCATCGACGAGATCCACCGCTTGCCGCACGTGGTCGAAGAGACGCTTTACCCGGTAATGGAGGACTTCCAGCTCGACATCGTCATCGGCCAGGGGCCCAGCGCCCGCACCATCAAGCTAGAAGTGCCGCGCTTTACCCTCATCGGGGCCACCACGCGCACCGGCCTGCTCACCTCCCCGCTGCGCGACCGCTTCGGCGTCGTCTGCCGCCTCGACTTTTACCGCCAAGAAGAGCTAGAGGTGATCGTTGCCCGTACGGCACGCCTGCTGGGGGTGGAGATCGACGCTGGTGGTGTTGCCGAGATTGCCCGCCGCGCCCGCGGCACGCCGCGCATCGCCAACCGCCTCCTGCGCCGGGTGCGCGACTACGCCCAGGTGCGGGCCGATGGCCTCATCACCCGCGAGGTGGCTTGCCAGGCGCTGGCGCTGCTCGACGTCGATGCCGAAGGGTTGGACAAAATGGACCGGCAGCTGCTGCTCACCATCATCGACAAGTTTGGCGGCGGCCCGGTGGGCCTCGAAACCCTGGCCGCTTCGCTGAACGAGGACAAAGACACCATCGAGGACGTCTACGAGCCTTTCCTCTTGCAGAGCGGCTACCTGCAGCGCACACCGCGGGGGCGCACCGCCACCCCTTTGGCTTACCGCCACCTGCGGCGGCAGCCGCCGGCCGATGCCCAGCCGCGCCTGCTGTGACCGCTTTGCCGATGCGCCTGTCCGACTTTGACTTTGCCCTGCCGCCCGAGCTCATCGCCCAGGAGCCGGCGCCGCAGCGCGACCGCTCCCGCTTGCTGGTGGTCGAGCGCGCCACGCGCCGCTTCACGCACGACGTGTTTGCCAACCTGGGCGCTTACTTGCGCCCTGGCGACGTGCTGGTGGTGAACGACACGCGGGTGATTCCGGCGCGCCTGCGCGGCCGCAAGGCGGATACCGGGGGGCGGGTGGAGCTGCTGCTCCTGCACGACCATGGGGACGGGGTGTGGGAGGCCCTGCTGCGCCCGGCGGCGCGGGTGCGCGCGGGCACCGTGCTGCTTTTTGGCGAGGGGGTGCTGCGGGCCGAGGTCTGCGCGCGCCAAGCCGCGGGCCCGGTGCGGGTGCGCTTTTCTCCGCCCGACATTTACCCGCTGCTTGAGCGCTGCGGCGAGGTGCCGCTGCCGCCTTACATCCGGCGTCCGGCAGGCAGCACCCCGCACGACCGCGAGCGCTACCAGACGGTCTACGCCGCCCAGCCCGGGGCGGTGGCGGCGCCCACCGCCGGCCTGCACTTTACCCCCGAGCTGCTGGCCCGCCTGGCGCAGCAGGGCGTCCGGCGGGCGACGCTGACCTTGCACGTGGGCTGGGGCACCTTTCAGCCGGTGCGCAGCGAGGAAGTCGAAGCGCACCGCATGGAAGCGGAGTTTTACCGCCTTGGCGAGGACGCAGCGGCCACCATCGAAGAAGCCCGCGCTGCCGGCGGGCGGGTGGTGGCAGTAGGCACCACCACCACCCGCGCCCTGGAAACCATTGGCCAGCAAAGCGGCCGTGTGGTGGCCAGCAGCGGCTGGACCGAGCTCTTCATCTATCCCGGCTATCGCTTCCGCGTCGTCGACGCCCTGATCACTAACTTCCACCTGCCGCGCTCGACCCTCTTTCTGCTCGTCTGCGCCTTTGCCGATCGCGAGCTGATGCTCGAAGCCTACCAGGAAGCCATTGCCGCACGCTACCGCTTCTACAGCTACGGCGACGCCATGCTCATTCTCTAAAGGGCCTAAGACGGTTCGGTGTTGACGGCGTCGCGGAAGTGCTTGCCGGACTTGAAGCGCACCACCCGGCGGGCTGGAATAGCAGCTTCCTCACCGGTTCTGGGGTTGCGGCCGACGCGGGCGCGCTTTTGCCGCACCTCAAAGGAGCCAAACCGCCGCAGAATCACTGGCTCTCCGCGCCGCAGCTCTTCCTTGACCTGCTCCAAAATGGCGTCCACCGCCTCTTCGGCTTTGACTTTGGTGAGGCCGGTGGCTTCGGCGATACGGCTGACGATTTCGCTTTTTCTCATGCGCTTCTCCTCGGCGCACAAGGAGGGACTTTCCCCGCCTCGGTCCGCATGGGTACCCATGGTCTTGCGGCTCCGCCCGGGGCATGAAAGGGGAACCCTGGCCCTGGAAAGTGCGACAAGGATCTAGCACATTTTGCCGCCGCAGACAACGCCCGTGCCGCCCAGCGGCACGGGCGCGCCTTACTGCCCTTTGGACCAGGGCCAGCGTTTTTTCGCCCGCGGCGGCTCGGCGGTGAGCGTCGAGGCGGTCTCTTCGAGGGCGGCCAGCTCGCGCAGCAGCTCTTCCTGGCGCGGCGTCAGGTGGGTGGGGGTGCGCACCACCACGTGCACGATCTGATCGCCGCGCCGCCCGGTGCGCACGTCGGGGATGCCACAGCCGCGCAGCCGCAGCGTGTCGCCCGTTTGCGTGCCGCGGGGAATGGTGAGCTTCTGCGGCCCGTAGAGCGACGGTACTTCCACCTCGGCGCCCAGGGCGGCCTGCGGGAAGGAAATCGGCACCTGGCAGTGGACGTCGGTGCCGTGGCGCTCAAAAAAGGCGTGCGGCGCCACGTGCACCACCACGTAGAGGTCGCCCGGCGGGCCGCCATGCTGGCCCTCTTCCCCTTCGCCCACCAGGCGCAGGCGGGCGCCGTCGTCGACGCCGGCGGGGATCTTCACCGAGAGCCGCTTGGTGGCCCGCACCATGCCCCGCCCGCGGCACTTGGGACAGGGATGGGGAATGTGCTGGCCCTCGCCGTGGCACTGCGGGCAGGTGGTGCGCAGGGCAAAGAAGCCCTGGCGGCGCTCCACCTGCCCCAGGCCGCCGCAGAGGCGGCAAGGCACCGGCTGCGTGCCCGGCGCCGTGCGCTTGCCCAAGCAGTCGATGCACGTCTCGAGCTTCTCGAACTCCAGGAGCTTCTCGGCCCCAAAGGCAGCCTCCTCGAAGCTAATCTCCAAATCGTAGCGCAGGTCGGCTCCGGCCCGCGGGGCGGCACGTCCGCCAGGGCGCGGGCCAAAGCCGAAGAACTCCTCGAAGAGGCTGCCAAAGCTGGCAAAGATGTCGTCAAAGCCGCGGAAGCCCTGAAAGCCGGTGCTCTGCAACCCGTCGTGGCCGTAGCGGTCGTAGAGGCTGCGCTTTTCCGGATCGTGCAGCACCTCGTAGGCTTCCGCCGCTTCTTTGAACTTCTCCTCCGCCTCGGGGTTGTTGGGATTGCGGTCCGGGTGGTACTTGAGCGCCAGCCGGCGGTAGGCTTTTTTAATTTCCTCCTCGGTGGCCGTGCGCGGTACGCCCAGGACCTCGTAGTAATCCCGTTTGGCCATGATGTCCCGTCCCTGTCAGGAGTAGTCGCCGCGTCCTTCTTCCGGGTTAGAAGCCCCGCGCCATCCGCCGCAGCCGGCGCACGCGCTCCTCAATGGGCGGATGGGTGCTAAACAGCGTTGCCAGGCGCTGCTGCCCGCGCAGGGGGTTGACAATGAAGAGGTGCGCGGTGGCCGGCGCCACGTGGGCGGGGATGCGCTCGGCGGCGTAAGCCAGCTTTTCCAGCGCGTCGGCCAGGCCCAGGGGCGAGCCGGCAATCTGCGCCCCGGTGGCGTCGGCAGCAAACTCGCGGGAGCGCGACACCGCCAGCTGGATCAGCGTGGCCGCCAGGGGCGCCACGATGGCGGCCACCAGCAGGCCCAGAACGCCGCCGCCGCGCTCTTCGTCGTCACGCGAAAAGCCACCCCAAAACGCCGCCCACTGCGCCATGTTGGCCAGGAACATAATGGCGCTGGCAATGGTGGCGGTCACCGTCATGATCAGAGTATCGCGGTTCTTGATGTGGGCCAGCTCGTGCGCCAGCACCCCTTCCACTTCGCGCTGGTCGAGCAGCCGCAGCAAGCCCTGCGTCACCGCCACCGCCGCGTGGCGCGGGTTGCGGCCGGTGGCAAAGGCGTTGGGGGCTTCCGAGGGCAACAGGTAAACGCGCGGCATGGGCAACCCTGCCCGCTGCGCCAGGTGGCGCACCGTGCGGTAAAGGCCCGGCGCCTCTGCTTCGGAAATGGGGCGGGCGCCGTACATGCCCAGCACGATCTTATCGGCGTACCAGTAGCTGATGGCGTTCATCGCCAGGGCCAGCAGCAGGGCGATGGTCACGCCGCTGCGCCCCCCCACGGCACCGCCGATGGCCATGAGCAAGGCGGCAAGCAGGACGAGCAGAATCCCGGTTTTCAGCGTGTTGTACATCGACTACACCTCCTCCTCAGCAGGCGACTTCTGGGCATGGGTGGCGCGGCGGGCAGCCAGCGCCTCGTGCATGGTGAGCAGCACCTGCTTTTCCTCCTGCACCTCGCGCAGCTTCTTGAGCAGGTGCAAGATGACGCTCACCCCGGCCAGGTTGACCCCCATCTCGCGCGTCAGGTTGAGAATGGTGCTCAAGTGCTCGAGATCCTGCCGCGAGTAGAGGCGGGTGTTGCCCGGGGAGCGCTGCGGGCGCAGCAGCCCCTCGCGCTCGTAAAGCCGCAGCGTCTGCGGGTGGATGTTGAACATGCTCGCCACGGCACTGATGGTGAAGTACTCTTTCCCTTTCTGCATGGCCTACCACCTCATCTGCGCGCGCGGCTGCAGGGGATTGCGGCGCTCGAATTCGGCAATCAGCTCGCGCGAGCGCTCGTCGAGGGTCTCGGGCAGCACGACGCGCAGGGTGACGTACTGGTCGCCGCGGCCGTCGCCCTTGAGATACGGCACCCCCTTGCCGCGCAGGCGGAAGACCCGGCCGTTTTGCGTGCCGGGAGGCACGGTCATGGTGATCTTGCCGTCGAGGGTCGGCACCTCGATCTTGGCCCCCAGCAGGGCTTCGGCGAGCGTCACCGGCACCTCGCAGTGGATGTCGTTGCCCTGGCGCACAAAGTAAGGATGCGGGCGCACGCGGATGACGATGTAGAGGTCGCCCGGGGGGCCGCCGAACTTGCCCGCTTCCCCCTTGCCGGCGAGGCGCACCCGGGAGTTGGTATCCACCCCCGGGGGGATCTTCACCGAGAGGCGTTCGCTGCCCCCGCGCCGGGCCACGTGGATTTCCTTTGTGGTGCCGCGCACCGCCTCCTCGAAGCTGATGTCGAGCGTCTGCTCCACGTCCTGCCCTTTGCTGGCGGTGGCCTGCCCCCGCGAGGCGCCGCCGCGAAAGAGTTCCTCGAGCAGGTGGCCCAGGCCTTCGCCAAACGGGCCGCGGCCGCTAAAAAAGTCGCCCAGATTGCCGGGACGAAAGCCCCAGAAGCCGCCTCGCGGGTCTCGCGTCGAGGTCGTGTCCCCGGCAAAAGCCTGCGCCCCGAGCCGGTCATACTGGCGGCGGCTTTCGGGGTTGCCCAGCACCGCGTAGGCTTCCGAGATCTCCTTGAACTTCTGCTCCGCCGTCGGGTCGCCGGGGTTGACATCGGGATGGTAGCGGCGCGCCAGGCGGCGGTAGGCCTGCTTGATCTCCTTGGCCGAGGCGTCACGCCGCACCCCCAAAATGGCATAGTAGTCTTTGCTTGCCATACCCTGCTCCCAGACCGGCTGCGCGCCGTAATCATAGCATATCTGAGTGCGCTGTTGTCAAGTTTGGGGGGATTAGCGCGGGGGTTTTTCGATTTCGAGGAAGACGGCGCCGTTTTGGAAGACCCGCACGTCGCCGGTAGATTCGGAGATGACGATGGCGATGGCGTCGGTGATGGCAGTGATGCCGGCGGCGGCCACATGGCGCGAGCCCAGGCCCTGGGGCAGGTCGATGTTGGGGGCGGGGCCCACATTGAGGTGGCGGCCGGCGCAGAGCACCACCCCGTCTTCGCGGATGATAAAGGCGCCGTCGAGGGCAGAAAACTCCTTCAGGGTATCACGCAGCTGCGGGTTGAGGACGTTGCGCTCCTCTTCCGGGTAGCCGTGGAAGGGGTTGAAAATCGTCTGCCGCGAAAACTGCAGGACCTTTTCGTGGTCGCCAATGACGAAAATCGTGCCCACCGGCTTGCCTTCTCGGCCCTGGCTGGCCAGCTCCACGGCGAGGTTGAGCACCGCTTCGAAGACTTGCGAGGGGATGTGCTCGGCGATGCGCGAGAAATCCGAGGCGGTGAGCAGCTCGTGCTCCTTGCCGATGTCGATGACCACGATGCAGTCGAGGTAATTGAGGGAAGGCACGCCGGTGAGGCAGACGACTTTGTCGCCGGTGCTCACGTAGCCTTCGGAGAGGCCCATCACCACCGCCAGCTTGATGCGCGCCATGCGGGTGAGGGGAATGGGCGGCAGGCGCAGGATGGAGGTCACCTCGGCGCTCGGCTCGGGCATCTTTTCCTGCTGCGTCACCAGCACCACGTCGGTCTGCTCGAGCATGCCGCTGGGGAGGGGATAGTCTTTGATGAGGTCGGCGTGCACGAAGAGGGCTTTGGCGTGGATGGCGTTGGCGATCTGGCAGGCCGACTCGAAAATGACAGCGTTGAGCGGACGCATCGGGCAGCCCCACCCCAGGGTCACACGTGCCCTGAGTGTAGTCGATGGCCGGGGGGGAGTCAACGGCGGCGCTGGCTGCCGCGCCGGGGGGCGGGTATAATAGCAGATAAGCCTCAATGATGGCCGCAAAGGACGCCATGGTTCCGCTTCAGCGCATCCGCAACATCGGCATTATCGCCCACATCGACGCCGGCAAGACCACGGTCAGCGAGCGCATTCTTTACTACACCGGCCTCACGCACAAAATCGGCGAGGTGCATGACGGCGAGGCGGTAATGGACTGGATGCCGCAGGAGCGCGAGCGCGGCATCACCATCACCGCCGCCGCCACCACCTGCCTGTGGAAGGACCACCAGATCAACCTCATCGACACCCCGGGGCACGTCGACTTTGCCGTCGAAGTGGAGCGGTGCCTGCGCGTGCTCGACGGCGCCATCATGCTCTTTGCCGCTGTGGAAGGCGTGCAGCCGCAGTCCGAGTCGGTCTGGCACCAGGCCGACCGCTACCGCGTGCCGCGCCTGGCCTTTATCAACAAAATGGACCGCCTGGGCGCCGATTACCAGCGGGTGCTGCGGCAGATGCGTGACAAGCTGGGCGCCGTGCCCCTCTTGCTGCAGTTGCCCTTGGGCACGGAGGAGCACTTCCGTGGCGTCATCGACCTCATTGAGATGTGCAGCGTGGTGTGGCACGACCACGACCTGGGCCGCACCCCGGAAGTGGGGCCGGTGCCGCCCGAGCTGCAAGAAGAGGCCGCGCGGCAGCGCGAGGCGCTGCTCGAGGCAGTGGCCGAGTACGATGACGCGCTGCTTGAGAGCTACTTGAGCGGCGGGCCCATTGCCCCGGAGCGCCTGCGCGCCGCGGTGCGCCGTGCCACCCTGGCCCGCGCCCTGGTGCCGGTGCTGCTGGGCGCCGGGCTGCGCAACCGCGGCATCCAGCCCCTGCTGGATGCCGTGGTCTGGTACTTGCCGGCGCCCACCGACGTGCCGGCCATCGTCGGTGTTGACCCGCGCGACGGCCGGCAGGTGGAGCGCCCCTGCGACGCCAAGGCACCGCTGGTGGCCCTGGCGTTTAAAATCGCCCTCGACCAGGGCCGGCGCCTGACCTACCTGCGCCTCTACGCCGGCACCCTCACCCCGGGGGCAGTAGTCTATAACTCCCGCACCGGCAAGACGGAGCGCATTGCCCGCCTGCTGCGCATGTATGCCAACCGGCGCGAGCGGCTCGAGCGCGCCAGCGCCGGGGACATCGTGGCGGTGACCGGCCTCAAAGAGACCACCACCGGCGATACCCTCTGCGAAGCTGCCCATCCCATTCGCCTCGAGCCCATTCCTTTCCCCGAGCCGGTGATCTCGATTGCCGTGGAGCCGCGCAGCCTCGCCGAGCAGCCCAAGCTGGAAGAGGCGCTGCGCAAGCTCGTCGACGAGGACCCGACGCTGCACATGACCTGCGACGAGGAGCGCGGGCAGATCCTGCTTTCGGGCATGGGCGAGCTGCACCTGGAGGTCCTCCTGCGCCGCCTGCGCGACGAATTCAACCTGCAGGTGCACGTGGGCAAACCACAGGTGCTCTACCGCGAGACCATCCTGGGCGAGGCCGAAGTCACCGAGACCTTCGAGCGCGACATTGCCGGCAAGCACCACTTCGCCAGCCTGCGCCTGGCGGTGAAGCCGGCGGCCCGCGGCAGCGGCCTGGCCTTCCACGCCCTGGTGGCACCCGAGGCGCTGCCCCCCGAGTGCCTTGCCGCGGTCGAGCAGGGGGTGCGGGATGCCGCCACTTCGGGGGTAGTGCAGGGCTATCCCGTGGTCGACGTGCACGTGCTGTTGCTCGAGGCCACCTATCGCCAGGAAGACAGCACGCCGCTGGCCTTTCAGATCGCCGCCGGGCAGGCGCTGCGCCGGGCCTTGGCGCTGGCGCAGCCGGTGCTGCTCGAGCCCATCATGCGCCTCGAGGTGCTGGTCCCCGAAGCCTTCATCGGCGGCGTCATCGCCAGCTTGCAGAGCCGCCGCGGCACCATCGAGGGCATCGAGCTGCAGGGGCAGCTGCGGGTGATCACGGCGCTGGTGCCGCTGGCGGCGATGTTTGGCTACAGCACCGACCTGCGCTCGGCCAGCCAGGGCCGCGGCACCTTTACCATGCAGTTTTCCCACTACGCGCCGGTCAGCTAAGGCGCACGGCCATCCCCGCCTGGCGCAGCAGCGCCGCCGTGCGGCGCAGGGGCAGGCCCACGACGTTGCTGTAGCAGCCCTCGAGGGCAACGACGAAGGCCGCCGCGCCGCCCTGGATGGCGTAAGCGCCGGCTTTGTCAAGCGGCTCTCCGCTGGCCACATAAGCCTCGATTTCTTCAGCGCTCAGCGTCCGAAAGCGTACGCGGGTCTCCACCGCCGCCTGCAGCGCCAGCGGCGGCGCTTCCCGGTGCAGGGCGAGGGCGGTGATCACCGTGTGCTGGCGGCCGCTGAGCCGCTGCAGCATGCGGCGAGCGGCCTCGGCGTCGGGCGGCTTGCCCAGCACCTCGTCATCGAGGACGACGATGGTGTCGGCGGCCAGCACCAGGGCGTGCGGAAAGCGCTGCACCACGTGCCGCGCTTTGTCCTGCGCCACGCGCAAGGCGTAGGCCAGGGGCGCTTCCCCCGGCCGCTGCCCCTCGTCGATGTCGGCGGCCACCACGGTAAAGGGGACGTGCAGCTGGCGCAGCAGGGCCTGGCGCCGCGGCGAAGCCGAGGCCAGGATGAGCGCAGGGCCTTCAGACATCGCGGGTGACGACGTAATCGGCCAGGGTGTAGAGGGTGTCCAGGACCGGGGAAGGAGGAAAGCCTTGCAGGTGCTGCTTGGCCAGCGTCACGTGCTCGCGCGCCTTGGCCATGGTCGACTGCAAGGCGCCGTACTTGTGGAGGAGATCGACGATGCGCTGAAAAGCCGCCGGGCTGTCCTCGCCGTCGTGCAGGTAGTCGGCAATGAGCTGCACTTCGCTGGGCGTGGCCTGCCGCATGGCCATGATGATGGGCAAGGTGATTTTGCCCTCTTTGAGGTCGTTGTTCACCGGCTTGCCCAGCCGTGCCGAAGGGGCGACGAAGTCGAGGGTGTCGTCGGCCATCTGGAAGGCCATCCCCAGGTGGCGGCCAAAGGCGGCGACGCGGCTGCGCTGCTGGGGAGAGACGCCGCCCAGCACGGCGCCGATGGTGCAGCTGGCGGCAAACAGCGATGCCGTTTTGAGCGAAATGATGCGGAAGTAGTCCGCCTCGGTGATGCCCAGGTCGCGCTGCTTCAGGGTTTCGATGATCTGCCCCTTGGCCATCTCCATGGTGACGTCGGAAATGGTCTGCATCACCAGGTGGTCCTTGTCGGCCAGGGAGAGCGACATGGCCTTGGCGTAGAGGTAGTCGCCAAGGAGAATCGAGATCTCGTTGCCCCAGCGCGAGTTCACCGTAGGGCGGCCGCGGCGCAGCGGAGAATTGTCGATGACGTCGTCGTGGAGCAAGGTGGCGGTGTGGATGAACTCGATGACGGCGCTCAGGTCGTAGACGCGGTCACCCATGTAGTTGCACAGCCGGGCGGTGAGGATGAGCAGCGCCGGGCGAATGCGCTTGCCGCCGCTAGAGAGCACGTAGCGGGCGATGTCCGAAATGAAGCGCACGTCAGACTCGAGGTGCTGGGCGATGGCCTCCTCGACGCGCTCCAAATCGGCGGCAATGAGCTGGGCAATGTGGTGCAGCGACATGTAAGCGCTTCCTTTGCTGTAAGGCCTCGGCGCACAAACTGTAGTGACAAAGGCCGGCCCTGTCAAGCACCTTTCCCGCCTGACTTGACAAGCGCGGCCTTAAGGGGCTAAATCGACAGCCAAAGCCGGTAAGGAGGGAGGCGGTGCTGGCCAAGGTCCTGAGCAGCACGCTGCTGGGCGTCGAGGCCCATCTGGTAGAAGTCGAAGTCGACCTGGCGTCCGGCTTGCCCACGTTTACCACCGTGGGCCTGCCTGACGCCGCCATTCGCGAAAGCCGCGAGCGGGTCAAAGCGGCGCTGGCCAACAGCGGCTTTCCCTTTCCCCTCAAGCGCATCACCGTCAACCTGGCGCCGGCCCACCTGCGCAAGGAAGGCACCGCCTTTGACTTGCCCATTGCCCTGGGCATTCTGCGCGCTGCCGGCTACTTGCCCGGCGACGCCCTGCACCGCTACCTGGTGCTGGGGGAGCTGTCGCTAGACGGGCGGGTAAAAGCGGTGGCCGGGGTGATGCCGATGAGCTTTGCCGCGCGCCAGGCCGAGGTGGCCGGCCTCCTGGTGCCGGCGGAAAACGCCACCGAGGCGGCCGTAAGCGGCGTGGCGCCGGTGTTTGGCGTGGCCACCCTGGCGCAGGCCGTGGGCTTTTTTACCGGCAGCGAGACCCTCACGCCAACGGTGTGCGACGTGGCGGCGCTGTTTCGCCGCACGGCCGTCTACGAGGAGGACTTTGCCGACGTGCGGGGGCAGGCGCACGTCAAGCGGGCCCTAGAAGTAGCAGCAGCCGGTGGCCACAATGTGCTTCTCATCGGCCCGCCTGGAGCGGGCAAGTCCTTGATGGCGCGGCGCCTGCCCTCCATCCTGCCCGACATGACCCTGGAAGAAGCCATCGAGACCTCGAAGATCCACAGCGTAGCCGGGTTGCTCAGCCGCGAAAAGGCGCTGGTGGCCACCCGCCCTTTTCGCGCGCCCCACCACTCAACTTCTGACGCTGGGCTGGTGGGCGGCGGCGCCATGCCCACTCCGGGCGAGGTGAGCCTGGCGCACAACGGCGTCTTGTTCCTTGACGAGCTACCGGAGTTTCGCCGCAGCACCCTGGAAGTGCTGCGCCAGCCCCTCGAAGACGCCCAGGTCACCATTGCGCGGGCGGCGCTTAGCGTCACCTTCCCGGCGCGCTTCATGCTGGTGGCGGCAATGAATCCCTGTCCCTGTGGCTGGCGCGGCGACCCGCAGCGCACGTGCCTTTGCTCGACGCAGCAGCTGCAGCGCTACCGCGCCCGCCTCTCCGGTCCCCTGCTCGACCGCATCGACCTGCATGTGGAAGTGCCGCCGGTGCCTTATGCCGAGCTGCGCACCGCGGCGCCAGGCGAGCCCTCGGCCGCCATCCGCGCCCGCGTCAACGCGGCGCGCGCACGGCAGCGGGCGCGCTTTGGCGGCGCGCTGCCCCACAACGCCGCCATGGGGGTGCGCGAAATCCGGCGCTACTGCAAGCTGGACAGCGCCGGGGAGCAGCTGCTGGCGCAGGCCATGCGCCACTTTGGCTTGAGTGCCCGCGCCTGTGACCGCATCTGCAAGGTGGCGCGCACCATTGCCGATCTGGCCGGCGAAGAGCGCATCGCAGCAGCCCACCTGGCCGAAGCCATTCAGTACCGCACCCTTGAGCGCTGGTAGGGCAGTGGGGCGTGGCCCTCAAGTGCCCGCACTGCCACCGCCGATAATCTGCCAGAAAGGGCTGCTATTTTGTCCTCGGATTTGGCAAGTGGCAACCGGAGGTTGGTTGACGGCTGCGGGCGAAGTCGGGTAAATCTGTGACACACGGCAAGGCCCGGCGCGAGCGCTGGTGCTTCGGGATTGCGGTCGAGGAGGGCGGCGCTAAGATGACGGACTATCGGCTCATAGAGCAGCGGCTCTCTGAGCTCCTTAACCTTCAGCGACGCCCAGTGGCGGTTTCGTTCCGGGAGCTCCCCCCTGCGGGGGTACCCAAGTTCACCGGCGCAGAGCCTTCAGGGTGCAGCTTCTGGCGGATTGCCGCAGGGGGGCGGACCTTCTATACCGTTCCCAGCGACCATTACAACTGCCCGATTGGCTGCTATACCCACCACATCTCCCTCCCACAGGACCGCGCTCAAGAGCTCGACCAGACGCTCTCCTTCATGGTCGGGATCGGCTACCTCAAGGGGGACGAGGTTCCCGGGCTCCTGCGCTTGCCTCAGCCACCTGGCGTCGTGATCTACGCGCCTCTTGGGGATACGCCGCTCGAGCCGGACGTTGTGCTCTTTTCGGGTCGGCCCGGACGCATGATGCTCCTACAAGAGGCGGCCTTGCGCGCAGGGGTTGGGACACAGGTTCCGCTTTTCGGCCGCCCGACGTGTATGGCGCTTCCTGCCGCCCTCGCCCACGGCGTTGTGGCCAGTACGGGATGTATCGGAAACCGCGTCTATACCGACGTGGGTGAGGACGAACTGTATGTGGCTGTTCCTGGAAGAGACCTGCCCAGAATTGCCGAGGAGGCCCAGACCATCGCCGCGGCCAACATGAAGTTGTTCGAATACCACCGCAAACGGCGACAGACGCTGGCCACGGAATAACGTCTTTTCAGCTCGACTATCTCGTCGTTGCTTCGCGCGATCCCGTCGCGGCGGCGTGCGCCCGGGCCGGACAGGCCTGGGCGGCCTACATCCGGCGCCGGGGTAGAGGGCTGTTGTGCCCCTCTTGCAGTCGGGTCGAGGAACCCGTGCCCGGGCTGATTATCCCCCCACCCATGGCATGAGCTGCCACCACATGCCGACCACGGCTCTCGAATGCAGCCGGCTCCCGGGGGGACGGGCTGCCCTTGAAAAGGTGCGCGGTGGGCTCAGGGAGGGCAACCCGAGCGCTGGGAGCGCCCGCAGGGCAGAGGCTGCACCAGGGCTTTGCGGGCCTTGTCATCGGCGAACTTTCCCTGCTTCTCCTTACCGGAAAACATATCCATAATGGAGGATACGCTATGCCGGTCACCCTCTCTATCAAGAACGTCCCCGACGAGCTGGTAGAGAAGCTCAGACAGAGGGCGAGGCGCCACCACCGTTCCCTGCAGGGGGAACTGATGACTATCCTGGAGGAGGCCCTGGCTTCTCCGAAGCTGAGCCTCCAGGAGCTGGTCCAGAGGGTCCGGGAGCGGGGCGTCCGTACAGAGGATGAATCGGTGGCCATGGTAAGGGAGGACCGGGATGCCCGCCAGGGTGGTTGACGCTTCCCTCCTGGGAGCGGTGGCCTTCCAGGAGCCCAGGTCGGCCGAGGCGGTCGCCCTGCTGGAGGGTATGGAGCTATACGCCCCCACCCTGCTGGCCTATGAGCTGGCCAGCATTGCCAGGAAGAAAGCGTTGCGGTATCCTGCCTTTGCCCGGGAACTGCTGGAAGCCTTGGCGGACGCCCTGGCCCTGGACATCCGGTGGATGGAGGTGGACCACCGGGGTGTGGTGGCGCTCTCCCTAGCCACGGGTCTAAGCACCTATGACGCCAGCTATCTGTATCTAGCCCGTGCCCTGGGCATCCCCTTGGTGACTTTCGACCAGGTGCTTCAGAGGGTGCCCCAGGAGTCAGGAGGCCAGGCTGCCAGGGAGGGCGCACGCTGGCTGCTATCTGGCCGCGGGCGGGGCCGTCGCGGCAGTATGGCAGCGGACGGTAGCGCGGTCGTTGAGCAACGCTACGGCGGTGCCAACAAGGGTGGCGGCAAACAGAAGGCGGCCAAGCCATCGCAGGGCGGGGAGCCAGTTTGAGGCCGTGGCCACGACAGCGTGTGGCTGGCCAGCGAGCCAGGCGACGGCGAGTGCAGCGCCGCGCTCAAAGAGGCCCCACACCAGAGCAACCCCGCCGACATCGCCGCGTGAGGGTTCTTCACCGTGTGGAGGAACCCATAGCCAGCCACTCGTCCTGCTGCTCCTCCAGCAGGGCCCCGAGTAGGCGCAGGACCGCCGCCATGTTGGGGAAGATGCCCACCACGTCGCGCCGCCGTTCCCGATTCAGCCGCTTCCAAGACGTTCGTGGCGTGGTTCCCCCGCCAGGGCTCGGGCGGCATGTAGGCCAAGACCTCCTCCACAAGGTTGGGCCCGTCCTCCGGTTGACGGCCGGGGCGAAGCCGGGTATCTCTTGGGTAAGATTTTCCAGACATACTTTGGAGGTAAGACAATGCCCACCAGCCGGATGACGGCAAAAGGCCAGGTCACGATCCCCAAAGCCCTTCGCGAGCGCCTGGGCCTCCGTCCCGGGGACGAGGTCGAGTTCGTCGAGGTCGAAGGAGGCCTCCGGCTCAAGAAGCGGCTGGGGGAGTCCCCTTTCGCCCGGTACCGGGGCTACCTCCGCCATCTGAAGGGACAGGACCCTGACGCCCTCCTGGAAGCCATGCGCGGCCGATGATCACCGCCGTTGATACCAACATCCTCCTGGACCTCCTGATCCCGGATGCGCCGGAGGGGGAAGCCTCCCAAGCGCTCCTCGAAGCTGCCCTCCGGCAGGGGAAGCTGGTGATCGGCGAGGTCGTCTATGCGGAGCTGGCCGCCCATTTCCCCACGCAAGAGGAGCTGGACCGCTTCCTGGCCGAGACAGGCCTTCGGTTCACCCCTTCCGAGCCAACGGCTCTCGCCCGGGCCGGGCGGGCCTGGGCGGCCTACACCCGGCGTCGGGGCGGGGGGATGCTCTGCCCTTCTTGCGGCCGGGTCCAGCGGCTCTCCTGCCGGCATTGTGGCGCTCTGCTTCGGGGACGGCAGCATCTGGTCAGCGACTTCCTCGTCGGGGCCCATGCGGCGGCCCAGGCGGATCGACTCCTCACCCGGGACCGGGGGTATTACCGGACGTATTTTCCTGAGCTTCCCCTGATGGAGCGGCTGGGTCGGTAAGAAGGCCTTGATCCGCCTTTAAGGCTCTCGCTTTTCCCGATGCATTTCCTTGAGGGCTTCACCAAGCGTAGGTGGGTGGTCGGCCTGGGGGACCGGAAGCCATCGACTGTCTCCCAGGAAGGCGAGAAGCTCCGGCCGGTACCGGAGGGCAGGACGGGATCGGCCGAGTTCCCAGTTGGTCACCGTATCCGTCCGGACGCCGAGTTGCTCAGCTGCGAAAAGGCGCTGGTGGCCACCCACCCCTTTCGCGCGCCCCACCACTCGACCTTTCCGGCGCGCTTTGGCGAGGCGCTGCCCCACAACGCCGCCATGGGGGTGCGCGAAATCCGGCGCTACTGCGCGCTGGACAGCGCCGGAGAGCAGCTGCTGGCGCAGGCCATGCGCCACTTTGGCTTGAGCGCCCGCGCCTGTGACCGCATCTGCAAGGTGGCGTGCACCATTGCCGATCTGGCCGGCGAAGAGCGCATCGCACAGCCCACCTGCAGTACCGCACCCTTGAGCGCTGGTAGGGCAGTGGGGCGCGTGGCCCTTAGGCGCCCGCCCTGCCAGGTTCACGCCTTCGCAGCCAGTGGCGCTTGCCCAGGAGGGAAGGCAACCCGATTGCTGGGAGCGCCCGCGGTCAGCATTACAGAGCAGAGGTGAAGCCAGCAAGGGGCATCGACTAAGCTTCACGGCAGTTTTAGGGGGCAGGTCATCTCCATGCAAGAACGTCCCCGACGAGCTGGCAGAGAAGCTCAGACAGAGGGCGAGGCGCCACCACCGTTCCCTGCAGGGGGAACTGATGACTATCCTGGAGGAGGCCCTGGCTTCCCCGAAGCTGAGCCTCCAGGAGCTGGTTCAGAGGGTCCGGGAGCGGGGCGTCCGCACAGGGGATGAGTCGGTGGCCATGGTGCAGGAAGACCGGGATGCCCCAGGGTGGTTGATGCTTCTCTCCTGGGCGCCGTGGCCTTCCAGGAGCCCTGGCGTGCCGAGGCGATCGCCCTGCTGGCTTATGCGCTGGCCAGTATTGTCAGGAAGAAAGCGTTGCGGTATCCTGCCTTTGCCCGGGAATTGCTGGAAGCTTTAGAGGACGCCCTGGCCCTGGACATCCGGTGGAGGGAGGCGGACCACCGGGGGCTTCAGAGGATGGCCCGGCGGGCGCCCGCAAGCGGCGCCCCAGGAGGTGTGCCATGACCATCCAGCTCGACCATCTCATCGTTCCTTCGCGCGATCCCGTCGCAGCGGCGCGTGCCCTGGCCGAGGTGCTGGGCGTGCCGTGGGATGAGGCGCAGGGCCCCTTTACCCCCGTGTACGTGAACGACACCCTGACCCTGGACTTTGCCCGGCGCGAGACGTTTGAGAGCCACCACTACTGCTTTCACGTGAGCGAGGCGGAGTTTGACCAGATCCTGGCGCGCGTGCAGGCAGCGGGCATCAAGTACCGCAGCACGCCGCAGGGCCCCGACGACATGCGGCTCAACACGCGCCTGGGCGGGCGCAACTTCTACTGGACAGACGCCGACGGCCACGTCTGGGAAGTGCTCACGGTGAGCTATGCCCGGCGCCAGCCGGCGGCGCCGTAAGGGCCGTCTTCGGCGCGGGGTGGCAAGGCCGGCAGAGGAGAGCCCCATGGAGCGCTACGACGCCATCGTCCTCGGGGTGGGGGGGATGGGCAGCGCCGCGGTTTACCACCTGGCGCGCCGCGGGCTGCGCGTTTGGGGCCTGGAGCGTTACGGTATTCCTCACACCATGGGCTCTTCGCACGGCGTCACCCGCATCATCCGCCTGGCCTACTACGAGCACCCTTCCTACGTGCCGCTGCTACGGCGCGCTTACGAGCTGTGGCGGCAGCTCGAGCACACGGTTGGCGAGCGGCTGCTGTTCATTACCGGCTCTATTGACGCCGGCCCGGCCGACAGCGAGGTCTTTGCCGGCTCCCGGCGCTCGTGCGAGCTGCACGCCCTGCCGCACGAGGTGCTAGAAGCGCGCGAGGTGCAGCGGCGCTTTCCCGGCTATCAGCTGCCTGCCGACGCCTGGGCCGTCTACCAGCCCGATGGCGGCTTTCTGCTTGCCGAGCGCTGCGTTGTGGCCCACGTGATGGCGGCCCTGGAGCTGGGGGCCACGGTGCACGGCTGCGAGCGGGTCGAGGCCTGGGAGCCGGCTGGCGAGGGCGTGCGGGTGCGCACTGACCGCGGCGACTACTTGGCGGCGCGGCTGGTGGTGACCGCCGGGGCCTGGGCGGGCAAGCTAGTGCCGCAGCTCGCGGGGCTGGCGGTGGCCGAGCGGCAGGTGCTGGCGTGGTTCCAGCCCCGGCGTCCCGCCCTCTTTCACCCCGGCGTGTTCCCCGTCTTCAACGTCCTGGTGGAAGAAGGCCGCTACTACGGCTGCCCTGTCTACGGGGTGCCGGGCTTCAAGGTGGGCCGCTACCACCACCTGGGCCAGCAGGTCGACCCCGACACCCTGGACCGCGAGGCGCTCGAGCGCCAAGACGAGGAGGTGCTGCGGGCCTTCACGCAGCGCTACTTCCCCGAGGCAGCCGGCCCCACCCTGACGCTCAAGACCTGCCTGTTCACCAACAGCCCCGACGAGCACTTTATCCTTGACGTACATCCGCAGTGGCCGCAGGTGATCCTGGCAGCGGGCTTTTCGGGCCACGGCTTCAAGTTTTGCAGCGTGGTAGGGGAAATCCTGGCCGAGCTGGCCCATCGCGGCGATTCGCGCCACGACCTGTCGCGCTTTCGCCTGGCGCGCTTTGGGTAGCCGGCGGGCGGCCTCTGGAGAGGCGTGATGCTCAAGCAGCTGCTGGAGATTTACGAACTGCTCGACAGCCCGCGGGCCAGCGGCGAGGCGGTGGCGGCGCTGCTCACTGCCCGCGGGCTGGACGCCGTCGAGGTGCAGCCGGTGGCCGGGGAGGCCGGCAAGACCGACTTTGTCAAAGTGCTGGTGCCGGGCGCAGCAGGCAAGAGCGCCGGCGGCCAGGCCCCCACCCTGGGAATCATCGGCCGCCTGGGCGGCATCGGGGCGCGGCCGGCGGTGCGGGGCATGGTTTCGGACGCCGACGGCGCCCTGGCCGCCCTCACCTGTGCCCTCAAGCTGGCGGACATGCGGCGCCAGGGCGAGGTGCTGGCTGGCGACGTGCGCATCGCTACCCATATCTGCCCTGCTGCCCCTATCCGGCCGCACGACCCGGTGCCGTTCATGATGTCTCCGGTAGAGATGGCGGTGATGAACCGCTACGAGGTGGACGCGGCCATGGAGGCCATCCTCTCTGTAGACGCCACCAAGGGCAACCGCATCCTCAACCGGCGCGGCATCGCCATCACCCCCACGGTCAAGGAAGGCTACATCTTGCGGGTGGCCGAGGATCTGCTCACCATCCTGCAGCAGGTCACCGGCCAGCTCCCGGTGGTGCTTCCCCTGACCACGCAGGACATTACCCCATACGGCAACGGCCTGTATCACCTCAACAGCATCGTGCAGCCCGCGGTGGCCACCGACGCCCCGGTGGTGGGGGTGGCCACCACCGCCGAGGTCCCCGTGGCAGGCTGCGCCACCGGCGCCAACCAGCTGGAGGATGTCGCGGCGGCGGCGCGCTTTTGCCTGGAGGTGGCCAAGGCCTTTGGCGAAGGCCGCTGCCAGTTTTACGATGCCGAGGAATTCGCCCGCCTCGTGCGGCGCTACGGCTCGATGAAGCACTTGCAAACGCTGGGACAGGAGGCATGAGGGAGGAAACATGCAGATCGGACTGCTGACCATCGGGCAGGCGCCGCGGGCGGACGTGGTGCCGGAAATGCAGGCCATCCTCGGACCGCAGGTGACGGTGCTGGAAGCGGGGGCACTCGATGGCCTGACACTGGAAGAGATCAAGGCCCTGGCCCCGGGGCCGGGGGACTACGTGCTGGCGACGCGCCTGCGCGACGGCACGGAAGTGCTGGTGGCCAGAGAGCAGATCGTGCCGCGGCTCGAGCAGCGCATCCAGGAGCTCGAAGCGCGCGGGGTACGCGTCATCGGGCTTCTCTGCACCGGCTCCTTTCCTCGCCTTGCCAGTCGCGTGCCGCTGCTCAAGCCCGAGCCTCTCCTGCACGCGCTGGTGCAGAGCCTTGCCGGCCGGGGCGCAGTCGGCGTGCTGACCCCCAGCCCGGCGCAGCGCCTGCAAACCCAGAAGAAATGGCAGGCCATGGGGGTAGAAGCGGTGGTGGTGGCGGCTTCCCCCTACGGGGCGCCGGCCGCGCTCGAGCAGGCCGGGGAGGCGCTGCGTGCTGCCGGCGTCACCCTGGTGGTGCTCGACTGCATTGGCTATACTGCGGCCATGAAAGCGCGCCTCAAGGCCATCACCGGGGTGCCGGTGCTTCTTGCCCACGCCCTTCTGGCGCGCCTCCTGCACGAGCTGCTGTAGGGGAGACCCGAAGCCAATGGCAGAAAAGCGCCTCCTCCTGCTGAGCAACTCGACCAACTACGGTGGCGGCTACCTGGAGCACGCCAGGGCGGCGATCCAGGACTTCCTGGGCCAAGGCGTCAAGCGCGTGCTCTTTGTGCCTTTTGCCGCGGTGCGCCTCACGCCGGCAGCGTACGCAGAGCGGGTGCGCGCGGCGCTGGCGCCGCTGGGGTATGCCGTAACCTCGCTGCACGAGGTGGCCGACCCTCAGGCAGCGGTGGGCGAGGCTGAGGCGCTGGTGGTGGGCGGGGGCAATACTTTCGTCTTGCTGCAGCGCCTGTACGCCGCCGGGCTGCTCGAGCCTATTCGCCAGCGCGTGGCGGCGGGCGTGCCTTATCTTGGCTGGAGCGCCGGGGCCAATGTCGCCTGCCCGACGATCAAGACCACCAACGACATGCCCATCGTCGCGCCGCCCAGCCTCAGGGCCCTGGGCCTGGTGCCCTTTCAGATCAACCCCCACTACACCGACGCCACCCTGCCGGGCTATGCCGGCGAGACGCGGGCCGAGCGGCTGGCCGAGTTCGTAGAGCTCCACCCCGGCGTTTACGTGGTGGGGCTGCGCGAGGGCAGCCTGCTGCGCATCGAAGGCACGCAGATCCAGCTTCTGGGGCCGCACAAGCTTACGGTCTTCTGCAAGGGGCAGGTGCCTGCCGACTACGCTCCCCACGACCCCCTGGCGTTTCTCTGGACCTCTGCGCCTGCTTCCGCTTGAGGGGACTGAGCCAGGGGCTTTCGGGATCGGCGTCGACGTGCAAGGCGAGGCGGCGAAGGGCTACCAGCCGTCGCCGCGGCCAGTAGCCCCGCCAGCGCGCTTAGGGCTTCCTTACCTTGTAGGGGTTGATCTCGCCCCAGTAGTAGTCGGCGGCCAGGTCATAGGGGGGATCGGCCACCCGCCGGTAAGGCACCAGGCGCTCGGCCCAGGCGCGCTGCGACTCCAGCACTTTCTTGAAGAAAGGATTGGCCTGGGCGTGCCGCGCCGCCACCTTGTCCCAGGCTTTGAGCACCTCGACGAGGATCTCGCGCGGCGTCTCGATGACCTGCACTTTTTTCTCTTCCACGATTTTCTTGAGGTCGCTGCTGTTGAGGTCCCGGATCTTGAGCGTGAACTCCAGGGCCGCGGCCATCGACGCGTAGCGCACCACCGCCTTTAAGTCCTCGGGCAGGGCGTCCCAGCGATCCTTGTTGATGAGGAACTCCATGATCCCCGTGGGCTGGTGGATGCCCGGCAAGTGGTAGAACTTGCGGATCTCGGGAAAGCCGATGCTCAGGTCGGAGCTGGGCTCGCTGTACTCGGCAGCGTCGATGATGCCGCGCTCCAGCGCGGGGATGATCTCGGCCTCCGGGCAGCGTCACCACCGTCATGCCGATTTCTTTGAACACCTCGGCGGCCATGCCCGCGGCGCGAAACTTGAGCCCTTTGAACTCTTCGACGGTCTTGATGGGCCGCGGAAACCAGCCCAGGGGCTCGGGCACCTCACCGAAGGTGGGGAAAGCCACGACGTTGAGCTTCAGCTCCTTCTGGAGGAGTTCGTGGTAGAGCTCCAGCCCCCCGCCGCGGTACATCCAGGCCAGGAAGTCCTCGGCGTTCATCCCGAAGGGACCGCCGGCGGCGCTGGCAAAGAGGGTGGCCGCCGGGTGCTTGCCCGTCCAGTAGCCGGGCCAGGCGTGGCCGGCGTCCAGCACGCCGCGGTTGACGGCGTCAAGCACCTCAAAGGGCGCCACCACCGCCCCAGCAGGCAACAGCTCGATGTTGAGGACGTCCCCCCGACATCTCTTTGATCGCGTTGACCAGAAAAGTGGGGTTCTGGTGGTGGAAGTCTCCTGCCGACCAGGTGCTCTGCATTTTCCAGGTAATCTTCTGCGCCGCCGCAGCCGGGACCAGGGCCAGCACGATTGCCCCGGCCAGAGCGGCAAGCAGGGACAGGGTCCGTCTTTCGCTTGCGCACATCTCGCTTCTCCTTCCCTGTCGATGGGATGTCCTGCTCTGTGGTTCTAGGCATACACGCCTGCGGCGAGGGTGTCAAGGGCAAGACGCCCGGGGAGTCCCTTGCCGAGGCGGCAGGGGAGGGCTATACTGGACTACCACTTGAGCGCTGTACCGTGTGCTTTCCCCTGAGAGCGAGGGGACGATGTTTGGCATTGGCCTGCCCGAGCTCATTGTGATCTTCATCCTGGCCCTGCTGGTTTCTGGGCCACAGCGTCTGCCGGAAGTGGCGCGCATGCTCGGGCGTGCCTACGCGCAGCTCCGGCGGGCCAGCGAAGAGTTCCAGCGCACCATCCAGCGCGACATCGCCGCCCTGGAGCGGCAGGAAGAGGGGCAGCGCAACCGCGCCCTGGCCCAGGAGATCCGCAGCCGCGTCGCCGACTTGGTAGACGTGCAGACGGCGATCAAGGAGCGCGACGTCCATGGTTGACACCCCCCATGCCCCTGACGGCGCACCTGGCCGAGCTGCGCTCCCGCCTGCTGGCCAGCGTCCTCGCCATTGCCGTCGGCTTTTCTATCTGCTACGCGCTGTCAGATTACATCATCGCCGCCCTGCAGTCCCCCTCCGGCGCTGTTTGGCAAGCGGGTGACGGTGCCGCTGCAAATGATCGCCCCCGCCGAGGCCTTTCTCACCTACCTCAAAATCAGCTTCCTGGCCGGCCTTTTTCTTGCCTTGCCGGTGGTGCTGCACCAGCTCTGGAAGTTTGTCGCCCCGGGCCTGCTCGAGCACGAAAAAAAATACACGGTGCCGTTTCTTATCGGCTCGACGGTGCTCTTCTACCTGGGCGGCATGATGTTTTACTTCCTGCTGCCCATCATTATTGACTTTCTTCTCAGCTTTTCGAGTGCCGACATCAAAGCGCAGCTCTCGGTTGGCTACTACGTCTCGTTCTGCGTGCGCCTGATGATCGCCTTTGGCGTCGTCTTCCAGCTGCCCATGGTGGTGATTTTTCCTCGTCCAGCTGGAGCTTCTCTCCTCGCGCACCCTGATCAAGCACTTTCGCTACGCCGTGGTGCTCACTTTCATCGTGGCCGCCATTCTCACCCCGCCCGACGTGGTGTCACAGACGTTCATGGCGGTGCCCACCCTGTTTCTTTATGGCATCAGCATCCTCCTGGCGCGGCGCATCGAGCAGCGCCGCGCGCAGCAGCGGGAGCAAGACGGTGCCTGAGCGGGACGCGGCGGCGCCTGAAGCGGTGGCAGCGCAAGTCTTGCACCTGCTGCGGACCACCGGCGCCCTGCTCGAGGGTCACTTCCTGCTCTCTTCGGGCCTGCACAGCGACCGCTACGTGCAGTGCGCCCGCCTGCTGCAGTACCCGCCGCACGCCGAGGCGCTGGGGCGCTGGCTGGCGGCGCGCTTTGCCGGGGCTGCGGTGCGCGCCGTGGTCTCTCCGGCCCTGGGCGGCATCCTCATTGGCCACGAGGTGGCGCGCGCCCTGGGCGCCCGCGCCCTGTTTGGGGAGCGCGAAGCGGGGGTGATGACCCTGCGCCGGGGGCTGGAATTGCAGCCCGGAGAGCGCGTGCTGGTGGTGGAAGACGTGATCACCACCGGGGGTTCGGTGCGCGAGGTGCTCGCGCTGGTGGCGCGGCACGGGGGCGAGGCGGTTGGCGTGGGGGCCATCCTTGACCGCAGCGGCGGGCAGGTGCGGTTTGCGGTGCCCCTGCACGCCCTGGCCACTCTGGAGGTGCCGGTCTATTCCCCCCAGGATTGCCCGCTGTGCCGCCAGGGGCGGCCTTTGAGCAAGCCGGGGAGTCGCCAGCGCTGATGCCGCCGGTGCGGGTACGCTGCCTGGTCCACGGACGCGTGCAGGGCGTCAACTTCCGCGCCGCCACCCGGCAGCAAGCGCGCCGCCTGGGGCTGCACGGCTGGGTGCGCAACTGCCCCGACGGCACGGTGGAGGTGGTGGCTGAGGGCGAAGCGGCAGCGGTCGAGCAGCTGGTGCAGTGGTGCCACCAGGGGCCGCCGGCGGCGCGCGTCACCCAGGTGGAGGTCTCCTGGGAAGCGGCGCGGGGCGACCTGCCGCCTTTTACCATCCGCTATGGGGACTAGAACAGCGGCCGGCGCACCACCGTCTCGGTGCGGCTGTCGCCGGTCGAGACGATGGCGATGTCGCACTCGACGAGCTCGGCGATGCGCTCGATGTAGCGCTGCGCCGCAGCCGGAAAGGCCGTGTAGTCGGTCAGGCCGCGCGTGCTGTGCTGCCAGCCCGGCAGCTCCTCATAGACTGGCTCCACTTTGGCCAGTACTGCAGTGTCGCCTGGCAGCTCGCGCAGCAGCGTTCCCTTGTAGCGGTATGCCGTGCACAGCGCCACGCGCGGCAACGGGTCGAGCACGTCGAGCTTGGTGAGCGCCAGGCTGGTTACCCCGTTGTGCCACACGCTGTAGCGCACGCTGACCGCATCGAACCAGCCGCAGCGGCGCGAGCGTCCGGTGGTGGCGCCGTACTCCTGGCCGCGCTCGCGCAGCAGCGCCCCCGTGGCGTCGTGCAGCTCGGTGGGGAAGGGGCCCATGCCGACGCGCGTGGTGTAGGCTTTGAGCACCCCCAGCACGTGGGTAAGGCGCGTGGGGGCAATGCCGGCTCCCGAGCACAGGCCGCTGGCGCAGGTGTTGGACGAGGTGACGTAGGGGTACGTGCCGTGGTCGAGGTCGAGCAGCGTCCCCTGGGCGCCCTCGAGCAGCACGTGGGCGCCGCGCTGCAAGGCGTCGCGCACCAGCGAATCGGTGTCGCGCACAAAAGGGCGCAGGGTTTCGCCGTAAGCGGCATAGGCGCGGCACAGGGCCTCGAGGTCCACGGGCGGCAGGTGGAAGAAGTGCTCGAGGAGAAAGTTCTTTTCCGCCAGCACCGGCGTCACGGCGGTGCGAAACTGCTCGGGGTGCAACAAGTGGTGCACCCGCAGGCCGCAGCGGGTGGCCTTGTCGGCGTAGGTGGGGCCGATGCCGCGTCCGGTGGTGCCGATCCGCTGCTCGCCGCGCCACGCCTCGCGTCCCTGGTCGAGCAGGCGGTGGTAGGGCAGCGAGAGGTGCGCTTTGGGGCTGATGAACAGGCGCTCGTGCAGCGGCACGCCGCGCGCTTGCAGCTGCGCGATTTCTTCTACGAGGGCCTCGGGGTCGATCACCGTGCCGGCGCCCAGGATGCAGCGGGTGTGGGCGTGCAGGATGCCCGAGGGGATCTGGTGGAAGACGTAGCGCTCCTCGCCCACCACCACGGTATGGCCGGCATTGGCCCCGCCCTGGCAGCGGATGACCAGCTCCACCTGCGGCGTCAGCAAGTCGATGATTTTGCCCTTGCCCTCGTCTCCCCATTGCAGACCCACAACGGCCACAATTGCCATGATGTCTCTCCACGGACTGGGCTTTAGCGATGCGGCGGGGCGCTCTCCTCGCCGCACGCGTGGCGGATGGCGGCATCGACGCGCTCGACCACTTCGGCCATCGCCACCTGGATGTGCGTGCCGCGCTGCACGTCGTAGAGCACCGCCTGGTCGTCGCCCAGGGGCGGCAGGCCCATGAGCAGGCCAAAGCGAATGCCGCTCTGGCGGGCGTAGTCGAGGGAGCCTTGCAAATCGCGGCTGATGATGTCGCGGGCAATGCGGTGGCCGCGGCGCCGCAGCTCGCGGCTGATGCGCAGCGCCTCGCGCTTGTCGGGGCGAAAGTCCATGAGCAGGCAGTCGGCGCCGGTGCGCACCGCCAGCGGCTGCACGTTTTCCAGCGCCTCGAGCACCGCGTCGACGTCGATGGCAAAGCCGGTGGCCGGGTCGCTGCGCCCGTAGCAGCCCAGCAGGTGATCGTAGCGGCCGCCGCTGCAGATGCGGTAGCCCAGCGCCGGCGTGAAGCCCTCAAAGGTGATGCCGGTATAGTAGTCAAAGCCGCGGATGTCGCTAAGATCGATGAGCACGTGGTCTTCGAGGCCGTACGTCTTGAGCATCTCGTACACCTGCCGGAGGTTTTCCAGGGCGGCGTGGGCGGCGCGGCTCTGCACCAGGGCAGCGGCTCTCTCCAGCACCTCGGCTTTGCCAAAGAGGGCGGGCAGCTGCAGCAGCGCCTCCCGGTCGCGGGGGCGCAGCGAGGCGCGGGCCACCAGCGCTTCGAGGGCCGAGGCGTCTTTTTTCTGCAGGGCGGCCTGGATCTGCTGGCGCTCGGCCTCGCCGAGGCCGGCCTCGCTGAGCAGGCTGCGGAAGAACTCCGGCTGTCCTACGGCAAGGCGAAAGCTGGGCAGGCCCACTTCCTGCATGCACTCGACCGCCATGGCCACCATTTCGGCGTCGGCTTCGGGGGACTCGAGACCGATGAGCTCCACCCCTGCCTGGTGCCGCTCCACCAGGTTGCGGGTGGCCGAGTCGTGGTAGCGAAAGACGCTGGCCACGTAGCAGAAGCGCAGCGGCCGTGGCTGCTCCTTGAGCAGCGTGGCGGCCAGGCGTGCCACCTGGGTGGTGAGGTCGGGGCGCAGGGCGAGCAGGCGCCCGGTGCGCCGCTCCTCCAGCTTCAGCAGGTGCTCGGCGTACGGCGCCCCCAGCCCGCGGGTGAGCCCTTCCAGGTACTCCAGGGTCGGGGTGACCACTTCCTGGAAGCCCCAGCGGAAAAAGACGGCCAGCAGCCGCTCCTCCAGCCGCCGCTTCTTGGCGGCCAGAGGCGGCAGGAGGATGCGGGTGCCGCGCGGAATCTCGGCGTGCAACATCACAGGGTCACGGTCTTGGCGTAGACGAGGTTGGGCAGCGCGCGGATGGCGGCCAGCACCTCGGCCGGAATCGGCGAGTCGACGTTGACCACGCACACGGCAAGCCCGCCCGGGGCCAGGCGGCCGAGGTGGAAGCCGGCAATGTTGATCTGCGCATTGCCCAAAATGGTCCCGATGCGGCCAATCACCCCGGGCAAGTCGCGGTTGGAAAAGACCAGCATGTGCCCGGAAGGGATGGCCTCGATGGGGAAGTGGTCGATGCGCACGATGCGCGGGTCGCTCTTGCCAAAGAGCGTGCCGGCCACGCTGCCGCGCTGGCGCTCGGTGACGATTTCCACTTCCACCAGGCTGGCATAGTCCTCGCTGTCGTGCAGCTGCCGCTCCACGACGCGGATGCCGCGCTCTTTGGCCAGCAGGGGGGCATTGACGTAGTTCACCTGCGGCCCCAGGAAGTGGCCCAGGATGCCGCGCAGCACGGCGATGGTGAGCGGCTTGGTGTCGTAAGCGGTCACCGTGCCGCTGTAGCTCACGGTGATTTCCGTAAGGCCGCCTTCGAGCAGCTGCATGCGAAACGCCCCCAGCTTTTCCGCCAGCGTCATATAGGGCTGCAGCGCCTGGTAGCTCTCGGCATCGATGCTGGGCATGTTGACGGCGTTGCGGATCTGGCCGCGCACGAAAAAGTCGAGCATCTGCTCGGCAATGCCAATGGCCACCCGCTCCTGCGCCTCGCCGGTCTGCGCCCCCAGGTGCGGCGTGCAGATCACGGTGTCGAGCTGCAGCAGGGGGTGGTCGGGGGGCGGCGGCTCCTGCTCGAAGACGTCGAGGGCGGCGCCGGCCACCGTGCCGTTGAGCAGCGCCTCGTAGAGCGCCGCTTCGTCGATGATGCCGCCGCGGGCGCAGTTGATGATGCGCACCCCGGGGCGCACGTGCTTGAACTGGTCGCGGCCCAGCAGATGGTACGTTTCGGCAGTCAGCGGCGTGTGCACGCTGATGTAGTCGGCGCGCTCGAGCAGCGCCGGCAGCTCGAGCAGCTCCACCCCAAGCTTATTCGCCGCTTCCGAAGAAATAAAGGGGTCGTAAGCCACTGTCACCATGCCCAGCCCCTGGGCCTTGCGCGCCACCAGGCTGCCGATGCGCCCAAGGCCGATGACCCCGAGCACTTTGTTCACCACCTCCACGCCCAGGAAGCGGTGCCGCTCCCAGCGCCCCGCCTTGACCGCCGCCGTGGCCTGGGGGATGTGGCGCGACAGGGCCAGCAGCAGCGAAATCGTGTGCTCGGCAGCGGTGTTGGTGTTGCCCTCAGGGGTGTTCATGACGACGATACCGCGCCGCGTTGCCGCCTCCACGTCGATGTTGTCCACCCCGATGCCGGCGCGGCCGATGACTTTGAGCGCCGGCGCCGCTTCGAGCAGCTCGGCGGTCACCCGCGTGCTGCTGCGCACGATCAGGCCGCTGTAGTGGGGCAGCTCGGCCCGCAGCTGCGCCGGCGACAGGCCGGTTTTGACCGTCACCTCCACCGCCGGGTGCGCCTCGAGCAAGGCGATGCCGCTGGCGGCAATTTCGTCGGCAACCAGAATGCGTGCTTTCATCGTTTCCTCACTTCCTCGCTCTGCTGGCGCTCCCGCAAGCCACGGGTGTCTTTGGGAAAAGGCACGTGGAGGAAAGGAAGCGGCGCCGGGAGCGAAGGGTAGCAGAACTCCCCACGCGCGTCAAGCCGTGGCGTGCCAAGAGAACTCTAGCCAAAGTCGTATTGCAGCCGCAAGATAAGCTGCAGGATGTTGCCCATTTTCCCTTCGCTTTCTAACCCCAGCGGGTCGGGAAAGCCCTGCAGCGCCAGGTCGGGGTTGTTGTCCCACCAGGGGCCGGTGAGCAGGAAGGCGCCGCCCAGGCGCAGCCAGAGCTTGGGGAAGAGGTCCCAGTGGAGGTAGGTGGCCAGCTCGGCGCCGCGGAAGGTCTCGCCGTTGATGTTTTGCTGCGCCGCCCAGTCGAGGCCCACGGCGCCAAAGAGAAAGACCACCGGGGTGAGGCGGAACTTGGAGCGCAGGACGGCCAGGATGCGGCCGTTGTAGCCGCCGCCGAAGAAAGGCGACACGCTGACGTTGTTGAGGCCGGCGGTGGAGTCGTTGAGCTGCCCGAAGGTAAGCAGCTCCAGGCCGCCGCCCTCGCTGAAGCGAGAAAGCCCAAAGCCGCTGTACTGCGAGTTGAACAGGCTCAGGAAGGCGTCGATGTCTTTGCCGCTGCCGTCGAGCTGGGCGCGGCTGCCGGCTTCCCCCGAGAGGTACTGCAGGGTAAGGCCCAGCCAGTGCCGGCCCAGGGGGTAGTCGAAGTGCAGCTGGGCGAGGAAGCCCTGGTTGCGCGAGCCGGTAAGGCCGCCGCGCACCAGGCCGTCGGGGCCCTGGCGGCGCGTCTGGCCCAGGAACTCCTGGCCGCGGTTGTACACGCCGGCCACTTCCAGCAGGCCTTTGCCCAGGATGGTGGTGCTCAGCTTGAGGCCGGCGTAGAGCTGGTAGGCGTCGCGGCCGCTGGCGGGGTTGTCGTTGGCGTTGTCGTTCCAGAAGTAGAAGCTGGCGCCCAGCGCCGTGCGCGGCGCCAGGCCAAAGCGGGTGTCGAGGGCGAACCAGTCGGAGTCGTCGCCGCGGCGCAGGCTGCCCTCGGCGAACTTGAGAAACGTAAACTGGGCCCACAGCGCCTGGCGCGTGTAAGTGACCTGGAAGCCGGTAAAGTCGGTGGCCAGGATGGTCCAGTCGAACTGGTCGCCCCAGCCGAGGATGCCGCCGCGGAAGGAGAGCCCTGGCAGCCAGGGCAGCTGCACGTCGAGGTAGGCGTTTTTGGTCTCCACGTTGACCGCGTCGGCGCCGGGGCCGCCGCCGCTGCTGCGTCCCACGTTGACCAGCCGCCGCCCTTCGGCATCCACCAGCGGCGGCCCGGCCGCGCCAAACGTGATGTCGCCGATTTCCAGCTTGTAGTTGAGGCGCAGCAGCGGGTGCGGGCGCAAGTCGAAGAAAAGCCGCAGGCGCGTATCGAGAAAACTCTGCGTGTCCACCTCGCCTTCGGGCTGGGGGGCGCCAAAAAAGCCGTCCTGCATGGTGTGCAGGTTAAAGCGCAGGCGGTAGTTGCCCCCCACCAGCAGCAGGCGCTCTTGCGCGGCGGCCGCCTTGGCCAGCACCGCCAGCGCCAGCAGGAGGCCCAGAAGCGCGCGCGGCATCGGGGAGTCCTCGTCAGCGCCCGAAGACCGCCGGCACCAGGTCAAGGAAAACGACCACGGTGACGTCTTCTACCTGGACACGCACCGTGGCGGTGCGCGGGTGGTCGCTACCGGAGGCGGGGGAGAAGGTGGCCGTGGCCACGCCCTGGTGGGTGCGGGTGGTGGCCGGGGTGACACTGCCTTCGGAAGGGAAAAAGGCCACCGCCACGCCCTCGGCCGGCCGGCCCGCCGCGTCGGTGACGCGCACTGTCAGGCGCGGCCGCTGGGGAGGGCTTACGGTCAGGCGCAGGGGGGTAACCTGCACGGTATAGCCGCCGGGGTGGGTGGGGCCGTAGGCGGGCGGGCGCAGCGCGGAGATGCTGCGGCAGCCCGCCAGGGCGGCTGCCAGGCAAGCCAGGAAGCCCAGCAGGTGCGGTGCGTTAGCCAAAGTCATACTGCAAGCGCGTGCCAAACTGCCAGACGTTGTCCGGATCGGCCACCCCGGGGCCCGCGCCCCGTCGGCGAGGCGTCGGGGTTGTTGCGCCACCAGTCGCCGGTAAAGTAGTAGCCGCCGCCAACAGCGCAGCCAGAGCTTGGGCAGGATATCCCACTGCGCCCACACGTCGAGCTCGAAGCCGCGCACGTGATCGCCGTTGACGTTGGCGGCGGCGGCGCGGTCGTAGGCGCCCACCAGGTGCAGGGTCAAGCCGCGGGCGAGGGGAAAGGCGCTGCGGGCGATGAGCAGCAGGCGGCCGTTGTAGTCGCCGTTGAAAAAGCCGTTGCCGGTGCCCCACTTGCTGCTAAAGCCGTCGCCCACGTCGATGATGGGGCCCCAGGGAGAGAATTTCTGGTCCCTGGTACATGCGGTTGAAGTAGCTGAGCCAGGCGTCGATGGTCGCCCCGTCCTTGGCGCCGCCTTCGAGCTGCTGCTTGCTGCCCTCCTCGCCGCTGATGTACTGCACCTGCAGCCCCACGGTGGCAAAGCGCAGCTGCCAGTCGCCGGCCAGGCTGAGGTTGAAGCCGCGGTTTTTACCCCGGCGGCGGCCAAAGAAGCCCTTGCCCTGGTTGTAAATCACGTAGCCGTTGAGCTGCAGCGGTCCCAGCACCGTGGTCACCTCGCCGCCGAGCCAGAACTGAAACGGGTCAAAGCCCAGGGCATCGCGGTGCTCGCGGTCGAGCCAGTAGTAAAACGTTGCCGCCGCTGTGGTGGCCGCCCCCAGGCGCAGCTCGCCGTCGACGCCGAACCAGTCGCTGTCATCGGCATTGTCGCGGGTGTCGCCCTCGAAGAACTTGAAGTACACGAAGTGGGCCTGCACGGCGCCGCGGCGGTAAGCAAGCTGCAGGCCGGCAAAGTCGTCGGCCAGGATGTTGAAGTCGTAGCGGTCGCCGTAGCCAAAAATGCCGCCGCGGAAAGAGAGTCCGCGCAGCGGCGGGATCGCGAACTCCAGGAAGATATTTTTTGTCTCCACATTGACCCCGTCGGCGCCCACGCCGCCGCCCGAACCCGGGCCGATCACCGGAAAGAGGTTGCCGCTCACGTCGCTGCCCTCTGCCACCCCGCCGCCAAAGCGCACGTCGCCGATTTCCATGCGGTAGTGGACGCGCAGCCTTTCGCCCAGCTCGGCGCTGGGGCGAAAGTCCCAGTAGAGGCGCAGGCGGGTGTCAAAAAAGGACTTGACGTCGCCGTCCTGGGTGGGGAAGCCGCCGCTTTCGCCGCCCCCCGTGGCATCGGCGGCGGCGATGTTGCTGAGCACGCTGCGCAGGCGGAAGTCGCCGCCCACCAGGAGGATGTCCTCCTTGGCAAACACCGACACCCCCTGCGCGGCGGCGGGGGCCGGGCAGGGCGGCCGCGGCGAGGGCAGGCAAGCAGCAAGGCGACGCCCAGAAAGCGCACGAGACCCTTCTCCTTGGCAGGGCAGCGGGGAAGGTGTGGCGCGCCGGGGGAGCGGCCACGAGACAACGCATGCTAGCGCGCCGCGCGCCGCCTGTCAAGCGTTTTTCGCGCCCGCCTCAGCCCGCGGTGCGGTTTTCCACCAGCAGCTTGGCGTAGATGTGCTCCAGGTGCTTGGCCACCGTGCGCGGCCGCAGCGCCAGAATCGTGGCGATCTCGCCGTTGCTCTTGCCCTGCGCCACCCAGAACAGCACTTCCGCTTCCCGCGGCGTCAGCCCCAGCCGGCGCAGCGGCTCTGGCGAGAGGGCCTGGCGGTGCTCTTCGAGCAGCAAAGTGACGCTGCCGGCCTCGCCGGGCAGGGCGCGCACCACCAGGCAGCCCTCGGGCTGCGCCAGGCGCAGGGGCTGGGCTGGCAGAAGGCGCGCCCGGTGGGCGGGCTGGGTGGCCTAGGCAAATGCCTGCTCGTGCCAAAGGCGCTCCAGGAACGAGAGGCTGCACCAGGTCCTTGAGACCATCGGCCAGCTTCTAGGGGCGTGGCAGGGCACAGACGCACCACCAGTCCAGTTTCTGAATGCGTTTCGTTTCTGTCCCGTGCCGCCGAGGCGGCAGCGGCCACCACGATTCCTTGGCGGCACCAGGAGGCAGCACAGCGCAGGCGGCGGTCGTGCTGGGCGGCCAGATGCCCCGGGCCATGGCGAGCGAGGGGCTTGCGGGTGGCCCGCTGGCCGTATAGGATATGGAGCGCCAGGCGCCAGCACCACACCCGGTGATGGCGGTGGCGTCACGCGCAGGGGTAGACCCGTCAGCCGCATGGTCCGGGCCTCCTACGGGATACGCGACAGGCAAGCCGTTTGTGATCGCGTATCCCCAGGAGGGCCTGGACGGTAAAGGGCTGCGGCGATCCCCCCTCCCTCAACCTGTCAACTTTGAGTTACTAGAGGGAGTGAAGAGAGCGAGATGCCGCTTCCGCATCGCTTGCGCCCGATCCTTGAAGAATACCGGGTCCGGCTGACCGAAGTGCTCGGGGACGAGCTGGAAGCCCTCGTGCTTTATGGCTCTCAGGCTCGCGGGGATGCCGCAGAAGGCTCGGATATCGACGTGCTTTGTGTGATGAGGGGGCCGTTCGACTACGGAGAGCTCATCGAGCGGACCTCGAAGCTCACTGCTGAGATCAGCCTCAAGTACGACGTGGTGCTTTCCCGGGCCTTTGTGACGAGTCAGGATTACCGGTCCCGCAATACCCCCTTTCTCATGAATGTACGGCGGGAAGGAATAGCGGTATGAGCCTCGATGACATCCGGGCCCTGATCGAAAAGGCGGCTGAAGAATTCATCCTGGCGGCCAAGGCCTATCTAAAGAAGAGGAGAGGGAGTAGACGAGGGCAGGCCGCAATTTCTGGCGGCATCGTGGCGGGCACAGCCCGCCTCTTTGAAGAAAGCGCGATAAGACTCGCTGTGATTGATCTTTCGCGCGCCAGGGGGCTCTACGGATAGGGCAAGTTCACGTGGAACTATCACGCCGGTGGTGAAACAGTGGTACAATGGAAATGCTTTGCGCCAGCAAGAGCAAGCGGCCCGATGCTCTCCAAGGGCATGATGAAGGGATGAGCGGAGGCGCGCCCCAGCCAAGGCGTCCTGCCAGGGAGGAAGCGGGCGGCCTGCCTCGCGCGGGGATAGCCGGGGTACGTGGGTGGAAGTAATCGGGATTGCGGGGGCTTGTACGGGCGCTCCCTCTCAGGGTGCAGAAGGTGTGGGCTTGCACAGAAGGAACTGGCAGAATGGCCGTTGGCATCCGGGAACTCAAGGATAAACTCAGTTTCTATCTCCGGCAGGTCGAGAAGGGACAGGAAATCGAGGTGGCCAAGCGGGGTAGGGTCATTGCCCTGCTCATCCCGGCGAGAGGAAAACGGGTGCATAAGGGGCTTTGGGCCTTGGTCGCAGAGGGAATCGTCTCCTGGAAAGGCGGCAAACCTCGCGGCGCTTCTCCTCCCGTGCAGGGACGCGGGCGCCCTCTCTCCGAGCTCATCGTTGAAGACCGCCGATGACCTCACCCTCATTCTCCTTGCTCTACCTCGACACCAGCGCTTTGATCAAGCTCTACATCGAAGAGCCGGGCTCCGCAGAGGTTTGGGCAAAGGTGGCAGACGCACAGATTGTCGCCACGTCGCGGGTAGCCTACGTGGAAGCCCGTGCCGGGATGGCGCGCAAGCGCCGGGAAGGGGAGTGGTCCGCAGAGGAATATCAGCGTCTGCTTAAGGATTTTACTCAGGACTGGGAAAACTACTTCATCGTCGAGGTAACGGAGGGCCTGACCCGCTTGGGTGGAGAACTCACCGGGAGGTATCCCCTTCGCGGGTTCGATGCGATTCACCTGGCATCCGCAATTCTCTTGAGGAATCGCACACACGGGGTTCTCTTCTTCTGCTGCTTCGACACCCGGCTCAGTGAGGCTGCCCGAGCGGAGGGCCTGCATGTTTAACTTCAAAAAAACAAAACCTCCTGAAAGTGGTCAGGTTTGCACCCGGGCATCTGGCGCCGCGTCTGGGTGCCGGCCTGCTTTCTCTGCGCAGCCGCAAGAGGATCGTTGAATTCCAGGCGCGCCAGGGGCATATGGGCCGTCTAGGCGCAGGCCCCCCTGGCTTCCCGCCTCAGCCCATCGTCAGCACCTCCAGGGCGCACTGGGCGGCGGCGGTGCGGTTTTCCACCAGCAGCTTGGCGTAGATGTGCTCCAGGTGCTTGGCCACCGTGCGCGGCCGCAGCGCCAGAATCGTCGCGATCTCGCCGTTGCTTTTGCCCTGCGCCACCCAGAATAGCACTTCCGCTTCCCGCGGCGTCAGCCCCAGCCGTCTTCCTCTGTGACTCCATATTCCCGGGTAATGTCCTCAACCGTCATTCCTCCTGCCAGCCCGCCGAGCATACGCACGACTGGAACGCGGGTGCCCCGAATGACGGGCTTGCCGTGCCGGATTTTGGGATCGATCACAATGCGGTTGTCCATGCGCGCACTCTCGGTTGCGGGCAAGCCACTATAATTTTAGACCGCAGTGACCTCAGAGGAGGCGGTATATGAGAAAAACGATGGCAAGGCGTGTGGAGGCCAAGGGCTCCTGGCCCGGCCGTGGAGAAAAGACGCAACAGCCTGGGTTCGGAAAAACCCTCGGCGCAAAACTCAATGCCCCTGGGTGGCACCGGAAGCGATGGACGATGCGATCCATTACGGCAGTTGCCTTATTAGGCCTATGGATGGGGTTTTCCAGTGCGCAAGTACCGACTTTGAACGACTTGGTGTCAGGCAAACAGGCTTTCATTGACCGCATGCACGGGTTCTCTGCCCACTTGCCTCCTCCCTGGAGAGCAAAAGTCTTTGGCAATGCCATCATCCTTCAAGACGAAGGACTTCACTTCATCATCATTCGAGGCACTCGCTATGATGGCAACCTCAAGCAAGTCGCCCAAAAGTGGGTTGAGGAACGGGAAAGAAGGATCGGTTTTGCCACTCGGGTTGCAGGCAATCCCCCGCGCTTCGCCTTCCGTCAAACCCAGCACGGCCTCGTCATCTATGGTGAGGGCCTGGGTTACCCTTATGCCTTGGATCCCCAAACGTCCATAAACTTTTCTTTTCTTGCTGCCGGAGGCCTTCGGCTGCCAGATGACTACCGGGAGGTCACGGCGATCTTGCCCGGAGAGACGATGGCAGTGCTAGTGACCCTCCTTTTCCCTACCGAATCCGATGACACCAGCCGTAAGCAAATGCTCGACATTGTAAAAAGTTTCCGCTTTCTTCCCCTGCAAGAACGGATGGGCTGGCATGCAAAGGAAGTGAGAGATTCCGAAACGGGGTTGATTGCAGCCACCATGCACGTCCCGGAAGGGTTCGCGTTTAATGCGGGCATTATCCGGCAGGGGAAAAAACGCCGCGTCGCGGTCTTTTTGCGCCAGGGAGAGACGATGCTCCGCACAGATTATGTGGACCTCCAGACGCAGATTATCCAGTTGCCTTACGGCGGCAATGCCCTGAGCTTCCTCATCATCAACGGGCAGGTCTCTCAGCAGCCGCAACCCATCGTGGTGGCCCTCGCCGGAAGACGCTCTCCAGTTGGCGGTCGCTCTTTGGCAAACCGAAACGGGCACGGCGTGGCGCGTGCGGGAAAGTATGGAAATCCCCCTGCCGCCGCTGGTGAGCGCTTATCGAGAAGGGATGCGCCAACAAATGGCGGGTGCCATGTCGTATATGGGTGCGCAGCAGGGATTTATCAATCATGCTTTTATTGCCGAAGGCGAGGGCACGATTCGAATTGCCACAGCTTCAGGATCGTTTGTGGTAGGCGGAAATCCCAGTTCGGTAGCGGCCACACAGAATTCTTTCCTCAATATGGAAGTCACCCTCATCCAGGTAGCGGAGCACAAACTGGAACAGGCAATGAGCATCTTTAGCGGCTTCAAAGACAGCTTTCTTTATAACCCCGAGTGGATCATACGAACGATGGAGAGTTGGATGCAACAACACGTTGAAGAAAACCGGCTTGTTCGCCAGATGCTGCAAGAACATCGGGAAGCCAACTCCCAAATGGCTCGGTCATGGACCAACCTGCTCAGCGACCAGACATACGTCAAGGATCCGGCCACGGGCGAGATCTTCCGGCTGTACAAGCGTTCTTGGGAGACGGGCGATTTCTGGCGTGAACCCGTGTTCGGCGACGCCATCCTGGGAGGGGTGAAGCGGGAAAGCCAGCTAGAAGAGTTGCTGAAGATGGAAGGCTGGCGCCGCATGACCGAATCGCTGGCCGGCTTTCCGGAGATGTGGAAGTGACTTGGACCAAGCCTCTGGCCCTTTGTCGTTGCCTCCCGCGCTTCCCCGACATGGCCTGAGCGAAGTCCCACCCCTAGGGAGAGACCCTCCGCTTTTCCGGATTGAAGCGGCCTTGGAGAGCACCGAAGCGGCCTGCTTGCCGGCCTCCTCGGCGCGCCGCGGTATCCGGCAGGTTACGCCGGCAGCAGGGGCGCCACGCCCGGCTCCAGTGGCACCTCAAAGGCGTTGAGGACGCAGGCCACCAGGCCGTAGTAGCCCACCGTGGCGGTGAGGTCGACGGTCCCCTGCGGGCCAAAGCGCGCCAGGGCCGCCCGAAACGTGGCCTCCTCGACGCGGTGCTGGCGCAGCAGCTGCTGTCCAAAGCGCACCACCAGCGCTTCTTCCTCGGTGAGACCGGCAGGGGCGGTGCGCTGGCCGATGGCGTCGATGGCTTCGGGGCGCACGCCGGCCTGGCGGGCCAGGGGCACGTGGGCGGTCCACTCGTATTGGCAGTCCAGCTCACGCGCTGTGGTGAGGATGGCCAGCTCGCGCACCGCCGGCGGCAAGGCGGAGTCAAAACGCACGTAAGCGCCCAGGTGGGCAACGCGGCCGGCCAGTTCGGGACTGTGCAGCAGCACCCCGAAGGGGCCGGCGATGCGCCCGCGGCTCTGCACGATGGCATCGAAAATGGGCTGCTGTGCTGCTGGCAGCTGCGCCTTGGCGGTGATGGGGGCAAGACGGGTCATGGGAAGCTCCTTTGGCGTGAGTGGTTACCGCACCGGCCTGGCATGGTAGCATACCGGCACCCGCCTGGGGAAGGCTCGCCCGCTCGCAGCACTCACTTCCCGCGGGCAGCATGCGGGCTTGCCGAGCCAGGGAGGTGTCGGGCCGGTGCCAAGGGCTACAGCAGCCCCACCCGCCGCAGCACCTCGGCGACCTTGGGGTCGCCGGCCGCCAACTCCTGCAAGGCGCGCTCCACCCGCTCCTGGCGCACTTCGAGGCTCTGTGTGCGCCGCAGCGCCGGGCTCAGCGCCGTACGCCGGTCCCAAATGGCAAACCCGATGGTGGCGGCCACCACCCCGGCAAAGGCCCCCACAATCCCCAAAAACAAAGTGGTGAGCTGCCCAAAGCGCCCCTCGACCTGCTCGAAGCGCTTGTCAACCTGCTCGAAGCGCCGGTCGATCTGTTCGAAGCGCTTGTCGATTTGCTCGAAGCGCTGTTCAAACCGCTTGCTCATCTCTTCCAGCTTCGTTTCGATGCGCACGAGCCGCTCGCGATCTTCCAGGGTATAGGGGACCGTCTGCGCCCCGAGACCCGCGGGCGCCCCCAGGCAAAGCAGCACCACGGCCAGCATGCCAAGGCCATGAACCCGCACGCACCCTGCCCTCTTGCCCGTTTGTCGATGCTTCTGGCACCTGCCCCTGAACCTACCACAGGCGCCAGAGGCGGACAAGAGGGCAGCGGCGGCCCTCTTGTCCGCCTCCTTCTCTGGTGGGCCCAGCCCGAAGAGCGCTGTGGCCGCTGGCGCCAGGCGATTTGCAGCCAACGGCGTGAGCTGGCTTTGCTCCTGCCGGACAGCTCCAGCCTCCAGGCGCAGGTGCCAACCCTCCTCTATGATCCAGTAGCCCGTGCCAAGGCACTCACGGCGCTGGCCTTGCTGCTCTGCCTGCCACTTGCCCTTTTGCGCCTGAGCAGGTGCTTGCCGCAGATTTCTGGCCCGAGGCATAGTGCGCCTTCTCGGTAAGCGGTCACTCCGGGAGGGCTCCCCTTACGCGCTGGCCGTGCGGCCCGGCCGCGCGCCGACGATCTGCCGGGGCACACCCGGCCGCTGGCGCCGCCACGGCGTCAGCGGGAGGCTGCGGCGGTTCGTGTTGCGCCGGCACGGGGCTTGGTGTAAAGAGCGGCGCACAAGGGGTGCGTCGGTAACAGGGAGGAACCAGACTATGGGGGCAGCCGTTTCTGTTGTCCTGAGGTGCCGGCAGGGCTTGCGGGTCCTCTGGTCACGCACGCCGGAGCTGCTAGGCGAAGCCCAGCCGCGCGCCGCCTGTGTACTTGCCCAGGCGCAGGCCAGGGCTCGCAGCATCGAGCATGCAGGCCATCGCGCCTGGGCGCTGGCGGGGATTGCCACCGAGCTGGCAAAGCGCGAGCGGGCAGCACCCACGCCGTAGCCGCCGCCAGGGGCCTGCGCGGCTCGCCGGGCTGACGTGCAGGCCGCGCTGTGGTGGCCTCTGCGGTGCCTTGCTGGTGCGACAATCCCCTTGCACAAAAGCGAGATCCCTCCGTAGTATCTTAAGACGTCCCGAATCTGTCCGCGCGGCAGAAGGCCAGGGGGCGAAGCGCTGCCGCCAGGGCCAGAAGGTGCCATGCGCAGAGAAGCCCTGGCCTTGCCTGCCGCGCCGCGGAGGGCGTGATGCGCCGAGGCCTGCTGCTTGCCCTGGCAACGCTGGCCATCCTGGGCCTGGGCGTGGCCGGCATGCGCCTCCTTATTGCCTTGCGGCCGTCGCTGCCGCGCCAAGCGCAAGTGCCCCAGAGGCCGCTGGTGCGCGTGGTGGCCGTCAGCCCGCAGGAAGTCCCCATCCCGGTACAGGGCTTTGGCACGGTGCGCGCCAAGACGCTGTGGCGCCTGGTGCCCGAGGTCTCAGGGCGCGTGGTGCAGCTGTCGCCCAACCTGCGCCCCGGCCTCTTCGTGCGCCAAGGGGAGCTGTTGCTGGAGATCGATCCGCAGCCATTTCGCCTCGCCGTGCAGCGCCTGCGGGCGCAGCTCGCCCAGTACGAGGCCGAAATCGCCCAGCTCGAGCAGCAGCGCGCCAACCTGGAAGCCACCCTGCGCCTGGCCCGCCAGAACCTCGCCCTTGCCGAGGAGCAGCTGCGGCGCGACGAGGCCCTGGCCCGCAAAGGCACCGTCTCGCCGCGCGAGCTCGACCTGCGGCGCCAGTGGCGCAACGAGTACCACAACGCCGTCCTGACGGCCGAAAACAGCCTCAAGCTCATCCCCCTGCAGCGCGAGAAGATCCGGGCCGCCATGGCAGTGACGCGGGTGCAGCTGGCCGAGGCCGAGCTGCAGCTGGAAAAGACCCGCCTCGTGGCGCCTTTTGCCGGGCAGGTGCTCAGCCGCCGCGTGGAGCTCGGCGAGTTCGTGGCCGCCGGGCAGGAGGTGGCCCGCCTCTACGACACCGCGGCGGTGGAGGTGCCGGTGGTGGTGACCCCCGACGCCCTGCGCTGGCTGCCTCAGCTGTCGCCAGCGGCGCTGCGGCAGGCCGCCGCCCGGCCCGAGCCGCCGGGGTCGCTGCCGCCGGCCACCGTTTCCTGGCACGACGGCGCCCGCACTTACACCTGGCAGGGGCGGGTGGTGCGCTGGGAAGCCGGCCTCGATCCCCAGACGCACACCCTCACCCTGGTGGTGGAAGTGCCGGCACCCTGGCAGAGCTTTCGCCCGGGCGAGGCGCCAGCCTTGCAGCCGGGCATGTTCTGCGAAGTAGAAATCGTGGCGGTGCGCCTGCCCAACGCCTTCCTGGTGCCGCGCGTCGCCTTGCAAGATGGCGACACGGTGTTTTTGGTCGAAAAGGGCACCTTGCAGCAGCGCCGGGTGCAGGTGGCGCGCCTGCTGCGCGCGCACGCCGTGGTCACCGCCGGCCTGCAAGCCGGCGACCGCGTGGTGGTCTCGCCCCCCGCCGTGCCGGTGGTGGGCATGCCGGTGCGGGCGCTGGAAGTAGAACCGACCACCCTGGCTGCCGCGGAGACGCCCTGAAATGCGCCGCCTGATTGCCGCCGCCGTGCACAATCCGGTGGCCACCAACCTGCTCATGGTGGTCCTCATCGTCGCCGGCAGCCTGAGCGCCGTGCGCCTCAAGCGCGAGACGCTCCCCCAGCTTTCCTTCGACATCATCCAGATCAGCGTGCCGTTTGCAGGCGCCACCCCGGCAGAAGTGGAAGAGGGCATCGTCGTCAAAATCGAGGAAGCCCTGCTGGGGGTAGAAGGCATCCGCCGCCTCTTTTCCCACTCTTACGAGGGTATGGGCTTCGTGTGGGCGGAGCTCGAGCCGGGGGTGAACAACCGCCAGGTGATGGAAGACATCAAGACGGCGGTGGAGCAAATCACCACCTTCCCCCAGGAAGCCGAAACGCCGCGCTTTGTGGAGCTGGTGCGCCGCCAGCAAGTGATCAACGTGGCCGTCTACGGCGCGCAGCCCGAGCGGGTGCTCAAGGAAGTGGCGGCGCGCATCCGCGACGACCTCCTGGCCACGCCGGCCATCTCGCAGGTGGCGCTTTACGGCACGCGGGACTACGAGATCACCATCGAAGTCGACGAGGCGACGCTCGAGCGCTACCACCTCACGTTTGACCAGCTGCGCGAGCTGGTACGGCGCAGCAGCCTCGACTTGCCCGGCGGCGAGCTCAAAACCCCCACCCAGGATATCGTGGTGCGCACCGCCGGCCAGCGCTACACCGCCGCCGAGTTCGCCGCCCTTCCCATCCTGACGCGCCCCGACGGCACCTACCTCACCCTGGGCGACCTCGCCCGCGTCCGCGACGGCTTCGAGGAAGCCGAGCGCCTGGGCCGCTTCTCCGCAGTGGCCGCGGCGGACGCCTCGCTCCCTGTCAAGGGCCAGCCGGCGGTGCTGGTGATGGTGTTCAAAACCGACGAGGAGGACGCCATTGCCATTGCCGAGACGGTGCGCCGCTACGTGGCGCAGCAGGCGCCGCGGCTGCCCCCAGGGCTGGCGCTGAGCGTGTGGGCCGACACCTCGCAGGTGATCAAAGACCGCCTGCAGCTTCTTACCCGCAACGGCCTCATGGGCCTGGTGCTGGTGCTGCTGACCCTATGGCTGTTCATGAACCTGCGCCTGGCCTTCTGGGTGGCGGCTGGCTTGCCGGTGGCCTTCATGGGCGCCTTCTGGCTGCTCGAGGCGCACGGCGACACCCTGAACATGATCACCCTCTTTGCCTGCATCATGGCCCTGGGCATGCTCGTCGACGACGCCATCGTGGTGGGGGAAAACGTCTACACCCACTGGCACCGCGGCAAGCCGCCGCAGCAGGCGGCCATCGACGGCGCCAGCGAGGTGGCCTGGCCGGTGATTGCGGCGGTGACCACCACCGTGGCCGCCTTTGTGCCGCTGTTTCTCGTGGAGGGCATCCTGGGCAAGTTCATCGCCGTGCTGCCCGTGGCCATGATCGCCGCCTTGCTCACCTCGCTCCTGGAGAGCCTGGTCATCCTGCCGCCCCACCTGGCGCATTCGCTTCCCGCCTCGGCCCGGCAGTCGCCCTGGCGCTGGGCCTTTGCCGTGCGCCAGCGCCTCGACGCCGCCGTGGCGTGGGGCATCCAGCGCCTCTACCTGCCGCTCTTGCAGCGCGCCATGCAGTGGCGGCTGCCGGTGGCGGCGGCGGCGCTGGCCGTGCTGCTGTTCATGCTCGGCCTGGTGCTGGGCGGCCATCTCAACTTTTACCTCTTTCCCAAAGTCGACGCCGATACCCTGCTGGCGCGGCTGGTGCTGCCCCCGGGCACGCCGCTAGCGCAGACCCTGAAGGCGGTCGAGCGCCTGGAAGCGGCCGCCTGGGCGCTGAACCGGGAGTTTCGCGCCCGCCAGGGCAACGAGCCGGTGGTGCAGCGCGTCATGAGCATCGTGGGCACGCAGAGCGGCTACAACCCCGAAGTGGGCAGCCACGCGGCAGAAGTTACCCTGGAGCTTTTGCCCGTGGAGCAGCGCGGCATCGCCAGCGCCACGCTCATTGCCCGCTGGCGCGAGCTTACCGGCGATATTCCCGAGGCCCTGGCCCTGAGTTTTAGCACCCCGGACATCGGCCCGGGCGGCGCGCCCATCGAGGTGCGCCTGATGAGCGACCACTTTGCCGACCTGCGCCAGGCCGCCGACCGCCTCAAGGCAGAGCTGGCCACCTACCCCGGGGTCTTCGACATCCAGGACGACCTGCGGCCGGGCAAGCGAGAGCTGCACCTGGCCTTGACGCCCGCGGGCCGCGCCCTGGGCCTCACCCTGGCCGACCTGGCGCGCCAGGTGCGGCAGGCGCTGTACGGCGCCGAGGCCCTGCGGGTGCAGCGCGGGCGCGACGAAGTGCGCGTGGTGCTGCGCTACCCGGCGGCGCAGCGCCGCGCCCTGGGCGATCTCGAGCGCATGCGCATCCGCACCCCCGACGGCCGCCAGCTTCCCTTTGGCGTGGTGGCCACCGTCACCGCGGCGCAGGGCTACGCGGTGATCAAGCACGACGGCCGGCGCCGCAAGGTCTCGGTCACCGCCGACGTCGACCCCACCGTGGCCAACGCCGAAAAGATCCTCGCCGACCTCGACCGCCGCTTTCTGCCCCACCTGGTGGCCAACTACGAGGGCATGCGCTACTCCTTTGAAGGGCAGCACCGCGAAACGCAGCGCTCCCTCGACAGCCTCTACCGCGGCTTTGCCCTCGCCCTGGTGCTCATTTACGCCATTCTGGCTACGATCTTTCGCTCCGCCGTGCAGCCGCTCATCGTCATGGCGGCCATTCCCTTTGGCCTTACCGGGGCGGTGCTCGGCCACCTGCTCATGGGCCACGACCTCACCATGATGAGCCTCTTTGGCCTGGTGGCCTTGAGCGGCATCGTGGTCAACGATTCGCTGGTGCTCATCGACTTCATCAACCGCGCCCGGCGAGAAGGGGCCACGCCCTTGCAGGCGGTGCTGGCCGGCGGCCAGGCGCGCTTCCGCGCCATCATTCTCACCACCCTCACCACGGTGGCCGGGCTGCTGCCGCTGCTTACCGAAAAGAGCTTCCAGGCGCAGTTTCTCATTCCTATGGCCATCTCCATCAGCTTTGGCCTCATGGGCGCCACCCTGCTCACTTTGGTGCTGGTGCCGGCCCTTTATCTGCTTCTGGAAGACCTCCGCCGCGGCTGGCGCTGGCTGGTCAGGAAGCCGGTGCCGCCGCAGGTGGCCGTGCCGGCAGCAGAGGGCCGGCCTCGCCGCGCCGGGGTCCTGCACGGCGAGGCCGAGCGCGGCCCCTACACGCCCTGACCAGAAGCCGCTGCTGGCGGCCCTCTCCCTGCGCCGGCCCCCCGATTCCTCGTGCCTCTTGCTACCGGGTTGCCGCAAGCCTGGGGCCTTGCCGCGGGACGGCTGAGGGGAAAAGCGATGACGGCATCCAGTCGGCCGGAGGCAATGGCCAGGATCACCTGTTGGGAGGGCTCCCGCAGGGGGTGCTGGCGTGGGACGAGGTGGCGGCGGGGCGGCTGCGCCCCCAGGATTTTACGCTTTACGGAGGGCTCCCCAAAATCTGTCGCAACGCGTCGCGTTCCGACGGCCGTGGTGCCGCAAACAGCCACGCTACCTCCAGCCAGAATCCTTCAACCACCTCGGACGGCACCACGCCCTGGCGGAGGACTTCCTCCACATAGCTCTGGTCACGTTTCCGCAGCACCCGCACCTGCTTCTGTCGTTGGTCAACGAACCAGATTTCTGTGACGCCAAGACTTCGGTAATCGGTTTCCAGAGCGATAAGGTCCGCCGGCCTGTCTCCTGGTGAAATAATCTCGATGACCAGGTCAGGGGCGCCGTAGATCCCCTTTTCCTGGACAATGTCGACTCGCTCCTGGCGGACAAACAGAATATCTGGCAGCCGGCCTCGATAGGCGGTAATCTGTACGGCGGTGCGAGAACCCAGAACGATTCCCAGGCCTTTCTCTGCGACATAACTGCGCAATAGGACATACAGCCAGCCGAATAAATCTTCATGGGAATATCTTGCCGCCATTCTTCTCACCACGACGCCGTCAATAAGCTCCACGTCATCGTCCTCGCCAAACAGGTCCACAAACTCGTCAAACGTCAGAGGACGCGGCGGCACCAATACGGTACGCGCATCGCTTGTTTCTACCAATTGCGTTATTGCCAGCTCTTGTACCATGTTCCTTTACCTGTTTAATAAACGGCCCAACTCGGCTGGATTGTACTCCATATGGTGTGATGGGGCAACGCGCGCGGTTCTGTTACCTTTGCCGCACGCCCTGCGGCCAGCCCTGCCTCGTGCGTGGCGCCGGTGCCGCCGTGTTGCCGCTGGCGGCAGAGGGCCGGAAGCGCCGCGCCGGGGCCCTGCGCGGCGAGGCCGAGCGCGGCCCCTACACGCCCTGACCCAGAAGGCGCTGCCCCGGCAGTCCTCGCCCGGCGCCGGCCCCTCGTTGTCGCTCGCTACCGGGTTGCCGCAAGCCTGGGGCCTTGCCGCGGGGCAGGGTGGCTCGGGGGGCTTGCACACAGAGGGGGTCTACCATCGGATTTGCAGGTGACAGGTAGCCTCCGCCAAAGAAGAACCCTTGCGAGAGAGCACCGCACCCGTTTAAGGTCTGGAGAGGGCAGCTTGTTCCTGAAAGCCTAGGCCTGTCACCGAATTCGGCGATCAGAGCGATTCGCCCGATCTCTGGACAAACGGATTGCGGATCTGAAGTTGCTGCTCGATGGCCAATCCATGCTGCATGTCTTCAGAGTACAGAACAGAACCCCCCGCACTCAATGCAGCTGCTACGACGGTGCTATCCCAGAAGGACAACGAGTATCGTTGGCGCAATTGAGACGCCAGCAACAAGACTGGCTTAGTTTGCTCGATAACCTGGTATTTTTCGTAGAATGACTCGATAAGTCGGCTGATCTGCTCTTCGGTGAAATTCGCACGTCGCAGCAAATTGACACATACTTCATTGATGATTTGGGTGCTAATGACGGGCTCACTGTTTTGAATCAGGGTGCGTGCGATTGCAGACTTGGTCGTTTCATCCGTTCCGTCACCTGCTTCAATAAAAGCATATAGCCAGATATTTGTGTCAAAGAAGCAAGCAACGGCTTGATTATCTGGCATAGATTTCTTCTCTGCTCAAGGGCCGGAAGCCCTTCACCCGCACGGGATGAGCAAGCAGCTGGTCAATGAAAGTGGTGGTCGTCTCGGGAGCTTCCTCGACCAGCAAGATGACGCGCACACGGTTCGTGATCTTCCCAAGGTATTGACGAGGAATTTCGATCATCCCTTCTTTGACCGTGGCCTGGAACTCTATAGCGAACATGCTTCACCTCCAACAAGGAACCTGCCGGCTCATGAATCGGTGGCTACCTAACGACCGCATTTCCGCTGCTGTGCGCGCAGAAGGGGTCAGGTCTTGAATTATCAGTCCAGGCCTGCTCCTGAGGGATCCCGTTGCTGAGGCGGCAGCCGGCTAAAATCGCTTCCCCGGATGGCTCGCCATATCGCCTCCGGCGAAAAACGGCGCCGGCTGCAGAAACGCTTGATCCCAGCCGTTTGCATGGTATCATGAAGTACGACTGAAGAGGAACGCCCGTGGATCGACAAAGAGGCGCTTCCGTCAAGTGCTGAGGGACGAGCTGCACTGCTCCTCGCCGCCTTCGCTTCCGCCATCCGTGCAGGAAAAGCGCCTGCGCTTCACCGCACCTTGCGACTCGCTCGCGAGCCTCGCCAGGCGGCCAGAGGAGAGCAGGGACACCCCGGGTGAGTCTCGGCGCATGATCCAGTTGCAGAAGGACACAACGGAGCCGTTTGCATGAATCCCGGAGCCATCGTCCGCTGCCGCAACCGCGAGTGGGTTCTCCTTCCCAGCGACGGGGACGAGGTGTATCTGCTTCGCCCCCTGACCGGCGCCCCTGAGGAGGTGGTTGCCATCCACAAGCGGCTCGCCGATCTTATCGGCTACGACCTTCCGGCCGAGCGGGTGCAGCCGGCGACTTTTCCGCTTCCCACTGCGGACGACCTTTCTGATGCCACGAGCGCGCACCTTCTCTGGCAGGCCGCCCGCCTGACCCTGCGGGAAGGAGCCGCGCCTTTCCGCTCTTTGGGTCGCATCTCGATTCGCCCCAGGGTCTACCAGTTCGTCCCCCTCCTGATGGCCCTGCGCCTTGATCCCGTGCGCCTGCTCATTGCCGACGATGTGGGCGTGGGAAAGACCATCGAGGCGCTGTTGATCGCGCGCGAACTCTGGGACCGGGGCGAGATCCGGCGCCTCTGCGTGCTCTGCCCCCCCTACCTCTGCGAACAGTGGGCCAAGGAGCTCGCCGAAAAGTTTCACCTAGAGCCCGTGGTGGTTCGTTCTGGCACCGTGAGCCACCTCGAACGCCGAAAGCCCGCCACCAAAACCCTTTACGAGCACTTTCCCGTGACGGTCGCCAGCATCGATTTCCTCAAGAGCGAGCGCAACCGCCACCAGTTTTTGCTTCACTGCCCCGAGTTTGTGATCGTGGACGAAGCGCACGGCGCCACTCCCGCCAGTCGCCAAAGCCAGCAGCAGCGCCACGAGCTGGTTCGGGCTCTGGCAGCGGAGCCCACGCGGCATCTCGTCCTGCTCACGGCGACCCCGCACAGCGGCATCCAGGAGTCCTTTCGGGCTCTGCTCTCGCTTCTCCGCCCGGAGTTTGGACAGTGGGAGGTCGGGCGGCTGGACGAAAAACAACGGATCGAGCTGGCGCGCCACTTTGTCCAGCGCACGCGGCGGGACATCGAGCAGGGCTGGGACGGGGAGCGCTGCTTTCCGCAGCGCGATCTCGCCGATGAAGCGTACGCGCTTTCCCCCGCGTATGCCGAGCTCTTTCGCCGAACGTACGAGTTTTGCCGCGAGATCGTGCGCACGGGAGAGAAGCTCGAAGAGCGGAAAAGAAGGGTCCGCTACTGGGGAGCATTGGCCCTCCTTCGGTGTGTCATGTCGAGTCCCGCCGCTGCCCTCGCCGCTCTGGAGGCACGAGACAAGCGGTTGCCGGAGGAGGACGAGGAGGTGGACTTCAGCCGGCTTGTGTTCGAATCGGCAGAGGAGCAAACCGACGACGAGCAGCCCCTTCCGGCCGTGGCGTCCGCCGGGGGCCACTCTGGGCGAGAGCGAGCGCCGCAAATTGCGAGACCTCGGCCGGCTGGCAGCGCATCTTTGCGGAACCGACCAGGACACCAAACTTTCGGGATGCATAAAGCTCGTGGCCAAGCTCTTGGACGACGGGTTTTATCCCATCGTCTGGTGCCGCTACGTGGCCACGGCGGAGTACGTTGCCGATGGGCTACGGAAAGCCCTCGCCCGCTCCCAGGCAAGCCCCCGGATCGTCTGTGTCACCGGTCGCACGGGGGACGACGAAGTGCGCCGCGCCATGATCGACGAGATCGACATCAATTCCCCGCGGGTGCTCGTCGCCACGGATTGCCTCTCCGAGGGCATCAACCTGCAGGAGAAATTCAACGCCGCCCTCCACTACGACCTGCCCTGGAACCCCAACCGCCTGGAGCAGCGCGAGGGCCGCGTGGACCGCTACGGGCAGCCCTCAGCCGTGGTCAAGACCATCCGCTATTTCGGCCGCAACAACCCCGTGGACGGGGTGGTCCTCGACGTCCTTCTCAACAAGGCGCGGGAGATCCACCGCACGCTGGGCACGCATGTGCCGGTGCCGGAGGAATCGGAAAGCGTCACCGAGGCGGTGTTGAACGCGCTCTTTTTGCGGGGCCGGGAGCGGGAGACCGACCAGCTCGAGCTCGCGCTGGAGGTACCCGAAGTCCGCATGTTGCACCGTCGCTGGGACGAAAACGCCGCGCGCGAGCGCGTGAGCCGGACGAGGTTTGCCCAGCGGGCGCTCAAGCCGGAAGAAGTCCGCCGCGAGCTCGAAGCAGCCGATGCCGTTCTGGGCGACCCCGCCGCGGTCCGCGAGTTCGTGCTTGCCGCAGCACAGCGGCTCGGTCTCCATATGGAGGCGGACCGAAAGCGCCAGGACGTCTACCGGATCGCAGTTTCGCAGGCCGCCACGGCGGCCCTTCCGGAGGCGATCCGCTTCGTCCTGCCGCAAGCAAAAAGCGGGTGGTGGCTCGTCAGTTTCGTATCGCCTACCCCCGAGGGCGCCGAGTACCTCGGCCGCAATCACCGCTTCGTGGCCACCCTCGCCCGCTACCTCCTGGAGGAAGCCCTGACCCGCCACGGCGAGGCCCGGGCCCTGCCGCTGCGGCGTCCTCCGCACCCGGGCGGTAAGCCGGCTTACCACGCTTTGCCTGGTGCGCGTGCGGTATCTGGTCGAGCAGCCACAAAGCCCGGTACAGCTTGCCGAAGAGGTTTGCGTGTTTGGCTACTCGCCCTGGCGGGACGGAACGCCCGAGTGGCTGGAGGACGCCCGTGCCTTGCGCCTTTTGACCGAAGCAAAGCCCGAGGCCAACGTCCCCATGGCGGAAAAACGGGAGCTGATCGGGGAGACGCTGAGGAACTGGCAGGTCGTCGAAGAGGCCTTGAAGCCGAAGCTCGCGGAGCGCGCCCGCCAGCTCGAGCAGGCGCACAAGCGCATCCGCCAGGCCGTCTCCCTCCGGGTGCGGGAGCTGGCCGTGAAGCCGCAGTTTCCACCGGACCTTCTGGGCGTCTTGGTCTTGCAACCGTTGGTGTGACGATGAACACGCTGCGTGCGATTCGCATCGAAGGCGGCCTTCTTGGTCCCGACACGCTCGAAGCGCTCCTTGCCGGCGAGCTTCCCGGGCAGCGGCCGCAGGATTTCGACCTCGGTGGCCGGACCAGTCTGACCGACGAGATCGCGGCGGTGTTCTCGGACGCGCGCGCCCTGTGGGGCGTTTTCCAGAACCGGCTGGCGCGCCTGTCGGAATCGGACATGGGGACCTCCGTCACCCGTGATGCCTGGCTGGTGCCTTTCCTCGGCCTTCTCGGTTACGAGCTACGCTACAACCCCCGCGCCTACGAGATCGACGGCCTCACCTTCGCCATTTCCCACCGGGCGGGAGAGGCGGAAGACGCCCCGCCGGTGCACCTCGTCGGGGCAAGGCAGGAACTCGGCCGCCTGCCGCCCTCGGGCCGCCCGCGGCTCTCCCCGCACGCCCTCGTCCAGGAGTACCTGAATCGGAGCGACCGCGGCTGGGGGCTGGTGTCCAATGGCCTCACGCTGCGCCTTTTGCGCGATTCCACCTTCGTTCGCCGCCAGGCCTACGTGGAATTCGACCTCCGCGCCATCTTGGAAGAGCAGCTTTTTCCCGATTTCTCCGTCCTCTACCGCCTCCTGCACCGCAGTCGCCTGCCCCGCACGGCTGCCGATGCCGCCACCTGCCTCCTCGAGCAGTACTACAACCACGCGCTCGAGCAGGGCGGGCGGGTGCGCGACCGCCTGCGCGACGGCGTCGAGGAGTGTCTCAAGCGCCTGGCCAACGGGTTTCTGGCGCATCCGGCGAACGAAGACTTGCGGCGGCGCATCGCTCCTGACTCTTCCGCGCCCGACCGGCTCACGGCGCAGGACCTTTACCGCGAGCTCCTGCGGCTGGTCTATCGCTTCCTCTTTCTCCTGGTGTCCGAGGAGCGGGGGCTCATCAGCCAGAACTCCCTGTACTGCGAGCACTACGGCGTGGCGCGCCTGCGAAGGCTCCTCGACGCCCGCGGCGCCTACACGGCACACGACGATCTTTGGCACTCGCTGCGCGTGCTCTGGAAGGTGTTCCGGGATCCGAAGCTTGCCGCCTTGCTCGATGTGGCGCCGCTCGACGGCGAGCTCTTCGCACCCCTTGCCTTCGACGCGTACACGATCACCAACCGGGACCTCCTCGAGGCCTTCTGGCACCTCGCCTACTACGAAGACGAGAAGTCGCACAGCACCCGCCGCGTCAATTATGCCGCCCTGGACGTCGAAGAGCTGGGCTCGGTCTACGAGAGCCTTCTGGAGTTCCACCCGGTAGTCACCTGCGACAGGGTAGGTGCGCCCCGTTTCGACCTCGTTTTCGGGTCCGAGCGCAAATCGACTGGCTCTTACTATACCCCTGCGGAGCTCGTGAGCGAACTGGTTCGCTCGGCGCTGGAACCGGTTCTCGCCGAACGGCTCGCGAAAGCCAAGACGCCCGAGGAAAAAGCCCGCGCCGTTCTTTCCCTCCGTGTGGTCGACCCGGCCTGCGGCTCCGGGCATTTCCTCCTCGCCGCCGCCCGGCGTCTGGCCAAGGAGCTGGCGCGCATCCGCACGGGCGAAGAGGAGCCAGCCCCCGAGCGCGTCCGCGAGGCGATCCGCGAGGTCATTGCGCACGCGATCTACGGCGTCGACAAAAATCCTCTCGCCGTGGAGCTCTGCCGTGTGGCGCTCTGGATCGAAGTCGCACTGCCGAGGGAAAACCGCTCACCTTTCTCGACCACCGCATCCGTTGCGGCGACTCGCTGGTCGGGGTGCTCGAGCTTCGCGGTGCTGGCCGGCGGTATCCCTGACGAGGCGTACAAGCCTGGCGGCGGCGATGACCGTGCCGCCGCCCGCGAGGCGCGCCGCCGAAACGCGAGCGAACGCGGCACGCCGCTCTTTCACGAGTCCTTTACCATGAGCCTGCAAAAAATCGCCGAGCCGCTCCGAGCGCTCGAGGACCTCCCGGAGGACACCCCGGAGCAGGTGGTGCAGAAAGCGCAAGTTTACTCAGGAGTAGAGCACAGCCCGGACTTCGAACGGCTGCGCCTGGCCTGCGACGCCTGGACCGCCGCTTTCTTTCAGCGCTATCCCAATGGCCAGGCTGGCCCTGTGACGACCCAGGCGCTACACGATGCCCTGGCGCGGGGCAGCCTTCCCGATCCGCGGCTTGCCGGCTTCGTTTTCCAGACGAGCGTCGAGCAGCGCTTCTTCCACTGGCCTCTTGCCTTTCCAGAAGTGTTTGCCTTTGGCGGCTTTGATGTCATCATCGGCAATCCCCCATTTCTCGGCGGTCTCAGAATCTCGGGCACGCTGGGTGACCGCTACCGCAAGTGGGTGGAAGCCGCCTTTGCGCCGTTTGGCGGCACGGCGGATCTCTGCGCGCTCTTTTTCCGGCAGGCCTTCCGCCTGCTGAAACCGGGTGGCCGTGTCGGGCTCATCGCGACGAACACGCTGGGCCAGGGCGACACGCGAGAGAGCGGCCTGGTAGTGATTCTGCGTGACGGGGGCGAGATCGCCTTTGCCAAGCGGTTCGTCAAGTGGCCGGGTCAGGCCAACGTCGAGGTGAACCTCGTTGCCTTGCACAAGCGTTCTCCCTCGCTTTCGCGCTTGCCGACTCGAAGCCGGCCGGTTCTGGACGGCAGGCCAGTGGAGTTCATTTCTTCACGGCTGGACGCCGAGCCGGAAGAAGAACCGAGGCGCCTTTCTCAAAACGAGGGTAGGGGGTTCATCGGCGATTACGTTCGCGGTATCGGCTTTGTCCTCGACCCCGAAGAGGCGGAGCGACTCTTGACCACCGACCCGCGCAATGCCGATTGCCTCTTCCCCTACTTGAACGGAGAGGACTTGAATAGCCATCCAGAGCAGAAGCCCAGCCGCTGGGTCATCTGTTTCCACGACTGGGACTTGGAGCGAGCAGAGGAGTATCCCGACCTCCTCCGCATTGTGGAGGAGCGGGTCAAGCCGGAGCGACAGCGACTGCGCGGACCCGGCGATAGGCGCAACCGCGAATACTGGTGGCAGTTCGGCGCCTACCGCACTGGCATGCGCCGCGCCATCGCCCCCCTGCGGCGGGTGTTGGTGCGGAGCCGGGTGAGCGAATTGCACGCGATGGCCTTCGTCCCCCAGGGTTGGATTTACAACGAACAGCTCGTTGTTTTCGCCTTCGATGACGACTACCACTTCGCCCTGCTGCAGTCGAACGTCCACGAGGCTTGGGTCTGGCGTCAAGCCTCCAGTCTTGAGTCACGTAACCGCTACACCCCCACCGACTGCTTCGATACCTTTCCTTTCCCGCCGCCGGAATACGAGACAGAAGACCTGAGCCATTTGCTCGCACAACCGCCGTTTGCCGAGGCAGCGCGACTGGGGAGCGAGTACCACGAGCACCGCCGCCAGGTCATGCTCGCCCGCAACATCGGGCTGACCAAAACCTACAATCTCTTCCACGACCCCAACTGTACCGACGCTGATATTCAGCGTCTGCGTGACCTGCACACGCAGATGGACCGCGCCATCCTCGCCTGCTACGACTGGGCCGATATGGACCTGAAACATGGATTCTACCCAAATGACCGCGGCCAGACACGCTTCACGGTGTCTCAGAAATCGCGCCGCGAGCTTTTGTGCCGGCTCTTAGATTTGAACTTGCGGCCTGTTCATGAGAGCAAGAAGTAGAGAGCTTTTGAACCGGGCTGTTTCCGCAATGGTCGCAGCCGTTGAGGTTTACAATAAGCCCGATTTTCCATACAGGGCTGAGTCGTTCACGATATTGGCTCTCAATTCCTGGGAGCTTCTGATAAAGGCAAAGTGGCTAACTGAGCATAGAAATAAACTTTCTAGTCTCTACGTGCGTGAAGGAAGAGGAAAAAAGCGTCAGAGAATCAAGAGAACAAGATCGGGTAATCCACGGACCCATGATCTGTTATATCTGGCTCGGAAATTGAGAGAAGAAAAGAAGCTGGAGGAGGCGATTTACCGAAATCTGGAGGTGTTGGAGGAATTCCGGAACTCTTCGATACATTTCTACCACGCTGATCCGAATTTTGCGGAGAAGCTTCAACAAGTCGCTATGGCCGCAGTAAAAAACTTCCACACCGCTATGCGGGAATGGTTTGACGAGGATTTGTCGCGATTCAATTTCTACCAGATGCCGCTGTCTTTTGTCTCCCCGCCGCCGGTTACGGAAGGCATAGTGCTGCGCCGTGCTGAGAGCCGCTTTCTCAATTTCATTAGACAACAACAGACGGAAGGGGAGAAAGAGGGATCGCTATATTTGGTAAGTGTGAACGTGGAGGTTCGGTTTGTCCGCTCCAAGAAGACGGAGGCAGAGGCCCGTGCGGGTCACCACAGATCCGAACGCCCCGGCGGTCCGCCTCACCGAAGAGCAGATTCGCGACACATACCGGTGGGACTACCGAACACTCACCGAAAAATGTCGGGATCGGTACGAAGACTTTAAGGTGGACAAGCGCTATCATGAACTCAGAAAGCAGATCGAGACAGATCTGCGATACGTCCACGTACGCCGTCTTGATCCCTTGAATCCGAAGAGTCCGAGGAAATGTTTTTACAATCCCGATATCCTTCGGATATTTGATGCATACTATACCCGGCGGAATAAAAGAGGATAAAGGCATGGCCATCTTCGACCTCCATTCCGCGGTACTTGCCGACGACCGAGCGCAGGCGTTCGCGGACTTGGCCCTGCAGGCAACCCACATCGCCGCCTGTGCGACGCAAGACAAATGGGCGGTGGCAGCGAGCCACTGGGCGAGTCCTCATGTGTCCTATCCCTAGGGACGGATTTCGCGAAATCTGTCCTTTTAAGAAGGACAGATTTCTTGTACGGTACCGGCTATGGCCTTGCATCCCGTGCTCCAAGAGAAGCTGACGGCTAGCCTGGAGCCTGTGTCGCTGGAGGGCTTGCCCCGGCGCGAGGTCCGGCTTCCCGCCATTCGCAACGAGGTTTACACCGTGCTCGGCATGCGGCGGGTCGGGAAGACGACCTTCCTGCGGCAGGTGCAACAGGCCAAGCAGCAGGGCCCGGGCACCGGAGCGAGCGGTGTATCTGAGCTTCGATGACGATCGCCTGGCTGACCTGCCGCTGTCGGGCATCCTCGCGCCGAGCGGATGCTCATCGTCTTGACACGAGAGCAGGCGGCCGGTCTGGCAGGCACAGGTGTCCGCGTGCGCACGGCCTATGAATGGTTTTGGAGGAGGCGGGATGAGTACGATTTTCGACCTCCATAGCTTGGTTTTGGCCGACTACCGCGACTTCGTCCGGTCGTTTCTTTTGATTGCCGACGACCGGGCGCGGCAGTTCGTGGACCGGGCGCTCGACGCGGAGGCGAGGCTCTGGCCTGACTTTCTCCTGCAGGTGAGCCCGTCGTACGCCGCGGGGGCCGACCGTGGATGCGTTGGCCGAGCAAGGGGTCCTCGCTCGCGGGACCGCCCAGGTTTTCCGAACTCCGGAGGGAGATCCCTACCGCTTGTACCGGCACCAGCACGAAGCCATCTGCAAGGCCACCGCAGGCGAAAGCATCGTGGTCACCAGCGGCACCGGATCGGGGAAAAGCCTCTGCTACTTCCTGCCCATCGTGGACAGCCTGGTCCGCCAGCCCGATACCGGGGAGCGCGTGGCCGCCCTGATCGTTTACCCGATGAACGCCCTGGTGAACTCCCAGGGACAAACGCTGCAAGCGCTGAAGGAAGCCTACGAGACGAGGACGGGGAAGCCCTTCCCCGTGACGTTTGCCAAGTACACTGGGGAGACGAGCGAGGCGGAGCGGGAGGAGCTGCGCCGCCACCCGCCCCAGCTCCTTTTGACCAACTACGTGATGGCCGAGCTCTTGCTGGTGCGGCCCGAAGACCAGCGGTTTCTCGACCGGGCCGGGGGCGGTCTGCGCTTTCTCGTCTTCGATGAGCTGCACACCTACCGCGGCCGCCAGGGGGCCGACGTGGCGATGCTGGTGCGGCGCCTCAAGGAGCGCTGCGCCGGCCCGCGCCTCGTGCACATAGGAACGTCGGCGACGATGGTGGCGGAACGGGACGCCCCGCCGGAGGCGCGGCGGGCGGCAGTGGCGGAGTTCGCCACGCGCTTCTTCGGCCATCCGTTCACCACGGCGCAGGTGATCGAGGAGACGCTGGAGCCGTTTACGGCGGGCGGCGTGCCGTCCGCCGATGAACTGAGGGCCGCGCTGCGCGCCGATATCCCCGGTGACCTCGAGAACTTCCGCAGAAACCCGCTGGCGCGCTGGGTCGAGCACGCCCTCGGCATCGAGGCCGAGGCGGGCGGAGGTTTCAAGCGGCGTGTCCCGAAAACGCTGGCGGAAGCAGCGCGCTGGCTGGCGCAGGAAACCGGCGAGTCCCCCGAGCTGTGCGAAGGGCGCCTGCGGCAGCTGCTCACCCGCGGCGGGCAGCTGGTGCGCCCGGATGGGGGGCGGGCGTTTGCCTTCAAGCTGCACCAGTTCATCGGCCAGGGAAGGGCGCTGTTCGCCTCGCTGGAGCCTCCCGAGCGGCGGGAGTTTTCGCTGGAGGGCCAGGTCAAGGGGAGCGGGGGCAAGCTCCTGGCTCCCATCAAGTTCTGCCGCGCGTGCGGCCAGGACTACTACCACGTTCTTAGAGGCGACGGCACGTTTTCCCCGCACCCGCTGGGCATGGAGACCGAAGAGGCCGAGGCGGACGCGGGCTACTTGATGCTGGCGCGTGCGGAAAACGACTGGAGCGAGGAGTGGATTCCCGAGGAGTGGTACGACGCCAGGGGACGCCTCAAGCGCCCCTGGCGGGACCGCGTTCCCACGCCCGTGTGGGTGGCCCCGGATGGCTCTTACAAGGGGACCCCCTGGGAAGGGGCGATCAAAATGTGGTGGCAACCGGCCCCCTTCGCGCTCTGCCTTGTCTGCGGCGAGTTTTATACGCGGAGAGAAAAGGAATTCACGAAGCTCGCCACGCTCTCTAGCGAAGCGCGGTCGAGTGCGACCACGGTCCTCGCGACCTCCCTGCTGCGTCACGCCGCGCGCAGCAGGGCAGCGCGGGACAAGCTCCTTACCTTCACCGACAATCGCCAGGACGCCTCGCTGCAAGCGGGCCATTTCAACGACTTCGTCCAGCTCGCCGTGCTGCGCTCGGCGCTGGTGGCCGCGCTTGCCGAAAAGCAGGCGCTCGGCCCGGATACCGTGGCGCAGGAAGTGGTCAGCCGCTGCGGGCTCACCATCCGGGATATTGCGCGCAATCCCGAGCTCGATCCCGGCTCCGCGGCAGCCAAAGAGGTCTGGCGCGTCTTTACGGAGCTTGTCGAGTATCGCCTGTACGAGGATCTCCGCCGCGGCTGGCGCGTCGTCCAGCCCAACCTCGAGCACCTTGGCCTGCTGCGGGTCGAGTACCGGGGACTCGCAGGGCTCTGCCAGGATGCCCGCCCCTGGGCGTTTCATCCGCGCCTCGCTGCCATGCCCCCCGGCGAGCGGCAAGTGCTGCTGCAGGCGTTTCTCGACCAGTTCCGCAGGAAACTGGCCCTGAACGCCCGCGTCTTGCACGAAACGGCCCAGCAGCAACTGCGGCGGCGGGCGGAGCAGCACCTCAACGAGTTCTGGGGCCTCGATCCCGAGGCCAACGAGCTGCGCACCGCCAATTGCTTCGTGCGCTTGGGCCGCTCGGACCGCCAGGTGGAGGGCTTTAGCCTGGGGGTGCGCAGCGCCCTTGGGTCCTTTCTCCGTGACCGCCTCTCTCTCAGCACAGAAGCGTATCTCGACATTCTCGACAGGTTGCTCGATGTGCTGGTGAGGCAAGGCTTTCTTGCCCGCCTGGAGCCGGTGGGCGATCACCAACGCTACCAGCTGGACGCGGGATGCCTCGTCTGGTGCGCGGGCGACGGTTCTCCCCCGCCCCCGGATCCGATTTACGCCCGGCGGGGCGAGGGCCCGGGCTACAGCCCGGTCGTCCGGCCGCCGAACGCGTTTTTCCAGCGCTTTTACAAGGAAGCGGCCGCGGCGCTGGCAGCGCTCGAAGCGCGGGAGCACACGGCGCAAGTCGTTCGGCCCGGCGAGCGGGAGCTGCGGGAACGCCGCTTTCGCTGGGACGAAAGCGATCGCCGAAAGGAGAGCGAGCTCGGCAGGCGCCTCCCCTACCTCGTCTGCTCGCCGACGATGGAGCTCGGCATCGACATTGCGGACCTCGATATCGTCCACCTGCGCAACGTTCCGCCTACCCCTGCCAATTATGTGCAGCGGAGCGGGCGCGCGGGGCGTCAGGGACAGCCGGGGATGGTCTTTACCTATTGCGGCGCCTTGAACAGTCACGACCAGTATTTCTTCAGGCGGCGCGAGGAAATGGTCGCCGGCAGCGTCCGCCCGCCAAAGCTGGATCTGGCCAATGAGAGCCTCTTGCGCGCCCATCTCCAGGCGATGTGGCTTGCCCACGTCCGGCTCCCACTGGGGCAGTCGGTGGAGCAAGTGATCGATACGGAGCAAGAGGCGCTGCCGCTGCGGGAGAACGCCGCAGCCCAGATCCAGCTTTCTGCAAGCGCCCGCCAGGAACTGAAGTCTCGCATGCGCGCCGCGCTACAGGCCGACGAAGGGACGCTCCGCGCGGCGCCGTGGTTCAGCGACGAATGGCTCGAGCGGGTCATCGCAGAAGCCCCGCAGCAGTTCGATGCCGCCTTTGAGCGCTGGCGCGAGCTTTACCGGACGGCAACGCGGCAGCTGGTCGAAGCGCAAAATGCCCTCCTGCGTGCGCGGCGGCCCGAGGAGCAAAGAGAAGCGACGCAGCGGCAGCAGGAAGCCCTGCGGCAGCGCAACCTGCTCTTGCAGATCGACGTGGCTCGCGAAGAAGGAGACTTTTATCCCTACCGCTATCTCGCCAGCGAGGGCTTCCTGCCTGGTTACAACTTTCCGGCTCTGCCGGTGCGGGCGTGGGTGCCCCGGGGAGAGGGGGAGTTCATCGCGCGGCCGCGCTTCCTGGCGATTCGAGAATTCGCCCCGGGCAACATCCTCTACCACGAGGGGGCCAAATGGGAGATGGTGGCTTTTCAGGCGCCTCCCGGCGGCCTGGAGCAGCGGCAGCACCGGAAAAGGCTTTGCCGCACGTGCGGTGCGTTTGCCGATCCCGCAGATGACCTCTGCCGGGTGTGCACCCGCCGGTTCGACGGGGAAAACAGCGAGCTTATCTCCTTGCTCGACATGCCCAACGTGAAAACCCGGCGTCGCGAACGGATCACTTCGGATGAGGAGGAGCGCCGCCGCCGCGGCTATACTCTGGAAACTTGCTATCAGTTTGCCCCGGAAGCCGGCGGCTTTCGCATCCAGGAGGCGGACGTCTTGCTGGGCGATGCCCCGATTCTTCGGCTGGTTTACAGCCCGGCGGCCACCCTCATGCGGATCAATCACGGGTGGCGCACGGCACCCCATCCGGGTTTTTTGGTCGATTTCGAAAGCGGTGAGATTCTCCATGCCGCGGCGCTGGAGCGCCGGCACCCACGACAGCCGCGACAACCGCAAACCCTCCGGCTGTCCGTGCAGGCCAGCCAAAACCTCCTGTTGGTGCGATTTGCCCGGCCCGAGCTGCAGAGTGACTCCACGCTTCAGGTCACCCTGCAATACGCGCTCCAGCGCGGCCTCGAGCAGGCGTTCGAGCTAGAGGAAACCGAGCTTGCCGCCGAGCGCATCGGGCGAGACGAGTATCGCGCCCTCCTGATTTGGGAAGAGGCAGAAGGCGGCAGCGGGGTCCTGCGCAGGTTGCTGGAGGAAGCCGATGCCGTGGCGCGGGTGGCGCGCGAGGCGCTGCTGCGCTGTCATTTCACCCCCAGCGGCGACGATACGAAGCCGGAGTGCGAGGTGGCCTGCTACGAGTGCCTCCTTAGCTTCAACAACCAGCATGAGGCGCTCCAGCTCGATCGCCAGCGTATCCGCCAAGTGTTGGTCGATCTGGCCAACAGTCGCACGGCACCGCGCATCGCGGGGCGTGACTGGGCCAGCCATCTGGCCTGGCTCCTGTCGCTTACCGATGCGCGCTCGGAACTCGAACGCCGCTTCCTGGAAGCGCTCGCCGCCGGCCGCTACCGTCTCCCCGATGAGGCGCAAAAGCCGATCCCGGAGCCCAAATGCCTTCCCGACTTTTTCTATTCCCCAAACGTCTGCGTCTTCTGCGACGGGAGCGTCCACGACGAACCGGCACAGGCGGCACAGGACCGGGAGGTGCGGGCAGAGCTGGTGAGGCGAGGCTACCGGGTGGTGGTCATCCGCTACGATCGCGGGATCGAGGAACAAATCGCCCAGTATCCGGATATATTCGGGAAAGCCAGGCGGCATTAGCCGCCGGTTTGCCGGCAGGCGGCCTTTGCCAGAGACGCCCGTGGACGCGACCCGTATCCTTCAGATCATCCGGTCTGGCTCGCGCGCGAGGGGCGAAGCCAGTTGGAACGGGCGCTTCTACGCCACGAAACGGGGGCGTCCGATTTTCGTGGAGGAGCCCAACGAGATCGTGGGGGTCATCGTCTATGTATACTTGAGGAGGTGTACGGTCATGCGGATTACCTACGAAAGCGAAGTGGACGCCCTCTACATCCGTTTCCTGGAGACGACGGTCACCACCCAGCGGGTCGCCGAGGGCATGGCGGTGGATTACGCCGCCGACGGGCGACTTGCGGGCATTGAAATTCTGGATGCCCGCAAGCGTTTTGGTGACCCGGAGGTATTCTGGCGGGTCATTCTTGAAGACATCGCGCTGTCGGGCTCTGCGCGAGAGTGAGGGCATGTGTCACCCCACCCTTTCTCCTTCCAGCCCGATGAACACCGTGTATCGCTGTGAAGTTGATTGACTTGCGGGGGAACGAGGTGTGCGGGTGGTGAATCTTTCACAAAGGGAGGCAACCGGCTATGGGCAGAAAGTATTATAGAAACCCTCCAATCATTGAGGCTGTTTGTGATTTCCGACCGACCCAGGACACTCAGTGGGATCTTACTGTTCCAGGTTTGTTTTACGAAAGGGTGAAAGATGCCTTTCCGCACCGAGAGCAACGGGTGGTTCAGGAGTTTGAGCTGACTCAAGGTATGCAAGTCCTACAGCAACAAATTCGCTCCTCAGAGCGAGTTTTGATGTTCTCAGAGGACAGGAAGACTCTTATCCAACTAGGACCTCGTTTGGTCGTTATCAACATATTGAAACCCTATAATACTTGGGAAGGTTTTAAAAAATATATAGAAAAGGCTTGGAGTAGCTTGCAAGAGGTTGTGGAGGTCAGAGGGTTGGAGCGAATTGGCCTGCGCTATATTAATCGAATCGAATTCACAACTCAAGACGTGAATTTGAAGGAGTATTTTGAATTCTATCCATTTATCGGCAAGCGATTGCCACAGGAGCTGGCTTTCTTTATCGCAGGGGCAGAGTTCCCATATGATGGGGGGCGCGACCGCTGTCGTGTTCAGCTCAGTCAAGGCATTGGAGATGAGGGAAAGAAGGCAATAATCCTGGATCTCGATTACTTCCTGGCCCGTTCTCGCGGAGTCGAAGTCTCGGCAGCCCTGAATTGGGTCGAGGAGGCACATACCCGGGTCGAGGAGATCTTCGAAGGCTGCATTACGGATAAGCTGAGAGCTATGTTTGAAGAGGTGTCCTGACATGTCTGTTATCCCAATCACCGACGTACGATGGACCAAGCAGTCAAGTAGCTTCACATATGGAAGGATAGGAGTAGAACCATCTCTCCGCACTTTGGCGCCTAAATTTACTCTTCTTTTTACTACACTTTGGCAGAAGATACCAGAGCAATCGCTATCTAGCTCGATTGAGGTCGAAAAGCTGCTGGAATCCTTACAGGAGCACCACGTTCATCTCAAGAACACCAATAAGATTCAGGAATATCTCCTACAGTTTCCCGACCTCATTGATGTCGTCCCCCATGTGGTCGATGCCGCGGCGCGGCACTTTCCGGATGCTCAGCTGGTTATGGACATGTATCAGGATCCGGAGATAGAGGATCGCTACCTTGTGGTGTACGTTCGGCTCAAGCGATACGATGATTCAATCGTTGAGAAGTTAGAAAGAGCAGAGGCAGAATTTTTGGACGAACTTGCGTACAAAGAAGGATGGATTCAGCTGACCACGGACTTTCAAGAGCCGGGGGAGGAAGATGCCCTTTGACTGGCGGAAATACTTAGAACTAGCAAAGCAGCTCTCCGGACTGCAAAGCGCTGGATATTCTCAGGAGGCGAGTGATCGCACCGCCATAAGCCGTGCCTATTATGCGGCCTTCTGCTGGGCACGAAATTACGCCGAACAGCACTTTGGCTTCAGGCGAACCGGAAGAGGAGAAGACCACAGACTTCTCAGGGATTATTTAAAGAAGAGAATACCGGAGATAGCTTCTAACCTCAACAAATTACGGGGTTGGCGAAACGCCTCCGATTACGAGGATGAGATACCAGGACTTCGTAATAAGGTCAGAGCCAGCATCAGGCTGGCCGATAAAGTTATTCAAGGGTGCAGGTAGCGATGCTCGCTGACAACCCCCTCCTCAACTCGCCCTTTGAGAACCCCACGCGCCACTGGCCTACGAGGAAGGGCAGCCGGTGCTGAAGGAAGGGCGGCCATTGCGCCCAAGAGGTGGGCTGGAGGTGGCTCCCGCCTGCAGAAAGTTGCGAGGGAATTTCTCTGAAACGGCGTTACAGCCCGTAGCGTAAAGCGCAGGTAACGCCACGTTCCCCTGAGCGAAGAGGGTTGTGCGAGGGTGGGCGTCTTCAGGACGCCGGGTTACGCCAAACCCTTCGCCTTGCACGCTCACCGAGGAGGACGCCGGACCCGCGGGCAGGGCCGCTTGGGCCGCGTCGGGCAAGCGGCCGGGCGAAAAGTTGGTGTAAGGTTAGAGTCACCACCAAGGCGGCGGGGCAAGCGCCCCTCGCCGAGCATCAAAGAACCCCTGCCCCAGAAGGAGGCGCCCGTGGACCTGACCTGTATCCGCGTGCAGCACGACGGCCCAGTGACGACGCTGACCATCGACCGGCCGCAGGTGCGCAACGCCCTTGACTTGCAAACGGCGTACGAGCTGCGCCAGGCCGTCGAGGCCACCCGCGCGCGCCCGGAGCTGCGCGTGCTGGTGATCACCGGCGCCGGCGAGCAGGCGTTTGTGGGCGGCGCCGACTTGCACGAGCTCGAGCGGCTCGATGCGCAGAGCGGCGAGCGCTTTATCCGCGCCCTGCACGAAGCCTTCCGGGCTATTCGCACCCACCCGGCGCCGGTGATCGCCGCCGTCAACGGCCACGCCCTGGGCGCCGGCCTGGAGCTGGTGGTCTCCTGCGACGTGGCGATTGCCGCCGCGCAGGCGCGGCTGGGCATGCCGGAAGTGCGGCTGGGCCTGCCTTCGGTGATCGAGGCGGCGCTGCTGCCCCAGCTCGTGGGCCTCATGCGGGCGCGCGAGCTGCTGCTTACCGGCGATCCCCTCGACGCCTGGGAAGCGTACCGCATCGGCCTCGTGACGCAAGTGGTGCCCCAGGCCGAGCTGCCCGCGGCCGTGCGGCGCATGGCAGAGCGCCTTATGCGCTGCGAGGCGCGGGCCCTGACGCTGCAAAAGGAGCTCCTCAATCGCTGGCTCAACTTGCCCATGGAGGAGGCGATCGAGGCGGGCATCAAGAGCCTGGCCCTGGCCTGCGCCACGGAAGCGCCGCGCCAGGCGATTGCCGCTTTCTGGGCGCAGCGGCAGGCCAGCCGGCCGCGCTAGCGCCGGCGCTTGCCGCGCAGCCCCAAAACGCGCAGCGGCAGCGGCGCCGCGGTGACGGTGAGCACGTCGCCCAGCCCCAGGGGAAAGCGCAGGTGGGGGCCGTCCATGAACAGCCGCCCGCGGCGCATCCGGGAAATGAGAACCAGCCGCGCCTGCGGCGGCAGGATGCCGCCGCGGAGCCGGTAGGGGCAGCCGTCGCTGCGGTAAGGCTCGCGCACCCGGTACTGCATGCGGCGCGAGCGCAGGGGCAAAAGGCGGCCGCCGGCAGCACGCATGGCCGCCGTAGAGCCAGCCGCGGTGGCGATCCAGACCCCGGAGCTTTTCTGCGCCTCGCTGACCCCTTCGAGTTCCAGAATGTACGAGCTCATGGCTGCTGGGTTGGCGTGGGCAAAGAGCACGTCGTTGAGGGCGTAGTAAGGCAAAACGGCGTCGTTGATGGCGGCTTGCAGGCGCGCAAGGCGCACCTCGGGCAGCGCACCGGCCAGCCAGGCTTCCAGACAGGCGCGAATGGTGAAGCGGTCGGCAGCACAGAAAAACGCCGTGCTGCGCGTGGGGTCGGAGTTGACCCCTAGCACCGGCGTGTGGCCGGCGTGGCGCGCCACTTCCAGAAAGGTGCCGTCGCCCCCCACGCTGATGAGCAAGTCGTAGCCGCTGGCGCGCTTGAGCTGCCCGCGGTAAAGGCAGTCGTAAGCCAGCCCCAGCGCCTCGAGGGCGGCGCGCACCGCCGCCAGCGTCTGCGCGTTCTCGAGGTGGCTCAGGCGCAGCGCCTCGACAAAGGGCCGCTGCCGCTCGGGCACCGCGGCGGCTGCGTAGCCGTAAAGCTCGTAGTAGCTCTTTTTGTACACCACCAGGACGCGCGTGACGTGCACCTTGGCTCCGCGATCTTCTGTCGTCTGGAGGGGGCCGAACGGTTTGCGGCGGCCGCGCGGCGCGCTCTTAACCATGCCACGAACGCGCGCCGATGTAAAGCCGCGGCCTAGACCAGCAGGCGCCGCAGCAGGGCGCTGCACGCATCCACGAGGATCACCAGCCCCAGCGTGGCAGCGATGAGGGTGAGCAGCTGCTGGTGCAGGAAGAGGTTGAGGGCGACGAAGAGCTGCTGCCCCAGGCCGCCCGCTCCCACAAAGCCCAGGATGGCGGCGGCGCGGATGTTGACTTCCCAGCGGTAGAGGGCAAAGCTGAGCAGCTCGGGCAGGGCCTGGGGCAGCATGCCGTAGAGGAAGACCTGCAGGCGCGAGGCCCCCAGGGCCTGCAGCGCCTCGCAGGGCCGGCGGTCGACGTTTTCCAGCACCTCGGCAAAGAGGCGCCCCAGCACGCCGGCGGTGTGCACGCCCAGGGCCAGCACGCCGGCAAAGGGGCCAAGGCCGACGACGAGAATAAAGAGCAGCGCCCAGATAAGCTCGGGCACGGCACGAAACAGGGTGAGCAGGGCGCGGGCGCTGCCATAGGCCAGCGCCTGCCCCAGCCGCCGCAGCTTCCCGCGCGGTACGGCCTCGGCAAAGGCGGCGCCCTGCACCAGGGTGCGCGTGGCCCCGCCCAGCAGCCCGGCGGCCAGCCCCACCGCCAGCAGCGTGCCCAGAAAGGAAACGGCCAGGGTCTCCAGCGCCCGCTGCCCCACCTGCCGCAGCAGCGCCGGGCTCAGATCCGGCGGAAACAGGCGCTGCACGAAGAGGGCCATCTGCCGGCGTCCTTCGGCGCCCAACAGCGCCGGCAGCGACAGGCCGGTGTCGAGCAGGCTCCACACGGTGAGCGCCCCCAGGCTCAGGCCCAAAAGCAGGCTCCAGCCGTGGCGCCGCATCGTCACAGCAGCCTCCGCCGCAAGGCGTCGCCGAGGCGCTCGACGGCGGCCGAAAGGCAAAAGACCACCAGGATCAAGCTGGCCACCTCGTCGTAAGCAAACATGCGCATGGCCAGCTCGATGTGCTGCCCGATGCCGCCGGCGCCCACAAAGCCCATAAGGGCCGAGGCGCGCAGGGCACACTCCCAGCGATACAGCGTGTAGGCAAGCATGTTGGGCAGCGCCTGCGGCAGCCAGCCGTAAAGCACCAGTTGCAGGCGGGAAGCGCCAGTGCTCTGCAAAGCCAGCAGCGGCCCGGGATCTACCCCTTCCAGGAGGTCGGCGTACACTTTCCCTATCATGCCGCCATAGCTGATCCCCAGCGCCAGCACCCCCGGCGCCGGTCCCAGCCCCAGGACGCGCACGAAGAGCAGGGCCCATACCAGCTCGGGAATGGCGCGCAGGACGTTGAGCAGCAGGCGGCTCAAAAGATAAGGCAGGCGCCGCGCCAGCCAGCGCAAGGGACCGCCGCGCGCCGCCTCGTGCAGCGGCCCGGCAAAGAGCACGGTGCTGGCGGCCAGCACCGCCAGGGGAAGCCCCAGGGCGGCGGCCAGCAGCGTGCCCAGCAGGGCCATCTGCACCGTCTCGCGCAGCGGGGTAAGCAGCGAGCGCAGAAACGCCGGGGAGTGCGCCGGCGGCACCATGCCGCGCACAAACGCCCAGAGGTGCTCGAGCGCTTCGGGCGCCAGGAGGGCCTGCGGCCGCACCTCGGCAACGCGGGCGCTGAGCACCACCGCCCCCAGGAAGAGCACGGCCAGCAAGCTGCTGAGCGGGCGCCGCTTAGAGGGGAAAGGCAGTGACGGGGCGGACATGGGCGCGCTCGGCTGCTGCAGGAAGGGGGGCTTCGGCAAACAGCGCCTGCCAGGCCGCCGCAGAGAGTCCCTGCGGGGGGCCGTCGTACACCAGGCGCCCCTGCTGCAACGCCAGCAGGCGCGGAAAGTAAGCCCGCGCCAGGGGCACGTGGTGCAGGCTGACCACCAGCGTTTTTTGGCGCTGCACCGCCAGGTCGACGAGCAAGCGCACGATGCCCTCTGCCAAGCCCGGATCGAGGGAAGCCACCGGCTCGTCAGCCAGGATCACCGCCGGATCCTGCACCAGGACGCGGGCGATGGCCACCCGCTGCTGCTCGCCGCCGCTGAGCTGATCGGTGCGCTGCCAGAGGCGGTCGGCCAGGCCCACGTGCTGCAGCGCCGCCACCGCGGTGTCGAGCTGCAGGGGGTGGAGCAGGGAAAGGGCGGCGCGCCACCCCGACCAGCGCCCCAGATGGCCGGCCAGCACGTTGTGCACCACCCGCAGCCGCGGCACCAGGTTGTACTGCTGGTAAATGGTGCCGATGGTGCGGCGCACCTGGCGCAGGCGCTTGCCGTGCAGGTGGCGGCTGTCGAGGCCGGCGATGGTCAGCCGCCCGGCGGTGGGCCGCAGGGTGGCGTTGAGCAGGCGCAGCAGGGTGGTTTTGCCGGCGCCGCTGGGCCCCAGGAGCGCCACCCGCTCCCCAGGGGCAATGCGCAGGTGCAGGTCGCGCAAGGCCACAAAGCCGTTGGCAAAGGTCTTGCCGACGCCTTCGAGCACGAACACGCCTGGCCCCTACTTTAAGAGCCCGGCGGCTCTGGCCGCCGCCTCGATGCCGGCAAAGTCGTCTTCCACGGCCAGCACGTAGGCCTTGGCCCGCTGCAGCTCGAGGATGGGGCGGTGCTCGGGGTTGTGGTAGTCGAGGTTGAGAAAGGCGCGGGCAATGCGCGACACCAGCAGGCGGTCCAGATCGGCCCGCACCGTCCAGTTGTAGTCCACGTAGGGCGGCGTGGTCCAGAAGACCTTGACTTTCGTCGTGTCCACTTTGCCCTCGCGCACCAGCTTGTCCCACACCGCTTCGTTGAGGGCGCCGGCGTCTACTTTGCCGCTTTCCACCCACTTGGCGGTGGCGTCGTGGGCGCCGCTGAAGCTAAAGCGGCGAAAGTCGCGCTCGGGCACGATGCCGGCCTGCAAGAGAAAGTAGCGGGGCATGAGGTGACCCGAGGTGGAGCCGACGCTGCCAAAGGCAAACGTCTTGCCTTTGAGGTCTTCCAGGCGCTCGATGCCAGCGTCGACGTGGGCGATGAACTTGCTGTGGAAGTTGAGATCGGCCGCACGCATGACCACGGCAAAGGCCTTGCCGCCGGTGCGGTGCCGCGCCTGCACGTGGGTAAAGCCGCCGTACCACACCATGTCCACTTTGCCGGCCGCCAGCGCCTCGACGCTGGCCGCATAGTCGATGACCGGCGTGAATTCCACCCGCATCCCCAGCTCTTTTTCCAAGTAGCGCACCAGGGGCTGGTACTTGCGCAGCAGCTCCGTCGGCGCCTCGTCGGGAATGGCCGACAGCCGCAGCACCCCCTGCGCCGCTACCCCTCCACTTACCCCCACCAGCACCAGCCATACCAGAAAGCACAGTCCACGCCGCATTCCGTCCCTCCTGCTGCCAAAGCCCGCATCCATGCGAAGTACGGCAGGAATATAGCGCGGAAAAATCCATGGAGCAAATAGGAAAAACCGATAAATGCCGCAAGGGGCGGTGGCCGTGGCGATGGTTTGCGTTGGTGCGGCCGCTGCGGTAAAGTGAGCGCACAGGCGAGGGTTTGGCAGGAGGAGGCAGCATGGCGACGAGGTTACAGACGCCGGTTCTGACGGCGGAAGAGGCGGTGGCGCGGCTGCGGCGCGCCGTGCACGCCCGCGCGGGCGACTTTTACGCCATGTATTCGAGTTTGCTTGGGGGCATCGTGACCGACCCGGCGCTCATGGTGGTGCCGCTTGACGACCACATGGTGCACCGCGGGCACGCGGTGTTCGACACGGCGATGGTCGTCGACGGCAAGCTGTACCAGCTCGACGCCCACCTCGAGCGCTTCTGGCGCTCGGCGCAGCTCGCCCGCATCCCGCTGCCCATGCCGCAGGCGCAGCTGCGGCAGATCATCATCGACACCGCAGCGGCCAGCCGCCAGCGCCAGGCCTCGGTGCGCTACTGGCTGTCGGTGGGGCCGGGGGGCTTTGGCCTGGGCACCGGCGAGTGCGTGGGCAGCAGCTTCTACGTGATGATTTTCCGCGGCCAGAGCTATCCGGAGCGCTTTTACACCGAGGGCATGAAAGTCGTCACCAGCCGCGTGCCCATCAAGCCGCCGTTTTTTGCCCGCGTCAAGTCGACCAACTACTTGCCCAACGCCCTGGTGGTGCTCGAGGCGGCCGAGCGCGGCGCCGACAACGGCATTTTCCTCGACGCCCGCGGCCTGGTGGCCGAAAGCTCAAACATGAACGTGGCCTTTGTCATCCGCGACGGCGTGCTGCGCCATCCCGCCTTTGACGCCATCCTGGAGGGGATTACCGTGCAGCGGCTGCTGCACCTGGCGCCGCGCCTGGTGCAGGAGGGGCTGCTGCGCGGCGTGGAGGTGGGCGACATTTCTGTGGAAGAGGGCAAGGCGGCCGCAGAAATGCTGCTCATCGGCAGCTCCATCAAAGTGGCGCCGGTGGTCGAGTGGGACGGCCAGCCCATCGGTGACGGCAAGCCCGGGCCGGTGGCCCACCGCCTCCTGGAGCTGTGGCACGAAGACACCCTGACGGCAGCCGACCAGCTCATCCCCGTGCCTTATCCCGAAGACTGAGCGGCTTCAGGCCTGCGGGGAGCGCTTTTTGAGGAGGTAGGCGTGGTGCCCTTCGAGCACCAGCTCCTCGTGCTGGTTGTGCACGGTGGCGCGGAACTTCACCACCCCCGTGGTGCGCCGCGGCGTCAGCTCGGCCACGGTAAGCCGAGGGTAGAGGGTGTCGCCGACAAAGACCGGCTTGAGAAAGCGCGAGGACTGCTCCAGAAAGGCCACGATGCTCTCGTGCAGCAGCGGCGACAGCGGGGAAGCGCCGAGCACCGTCTGGATGGTCACCAGGTAGCCGTGCGCCAGCCGCTCCGGCAGCCCGCGAGCACGGCAGTACTCGCGGTCGTAGTGAATGGGGTGGTTGTCGCCGGTGATGGCGGCAAACAGCAAAAAGTGGCTCTCGCTCAGGGTGCGCGACGGCAACGCAAAGGTCTCGCCAAGCACGAAGTCTTCAAAGAACCGGCCCTGCGCCATGGCCCTTCTCCTTGCCGGGTGCGGTTGCTCCAACGTTGCCCCCTTTTGCCGGCGAGGATAGCGGAAGGGGAAAGCCCGGGCAAGGGCTAGAGCTGAGAGGGCTCGGCGTCGTCGAGGATGCGGAAGCCCACCTGTAAGGTGACCTGGTACTCGGCCACCTCGCCGTCGCGGATGAGGCCGCGCAGCTCGGTGACTTTGAACCAGCCAAGCCCTTTGAGGCTCTTGCTGGCGCGCTCGATGGCCCGCTTGGCCGCGTCGTCGTAACTGAGGTCGGAAACCCCGATGAGCTCGATGATTTTGTAAGTGCGCTGCATAGGCATCTCAAAGGCTAGCGATTTGCCGGTGCCGGCGTCAGCTCTGGCGGCAGCGAAAAGCGCACGTTTTCTTCTACCACCGTCAGCTCCTGGATCACCTGGGCGCCCAGGGCCTGACAGTAGGCCACCACCTCTTGCACCAGGAACTCCGGCGTCGAGGCGCCGGCGGTAATCCCTACCCGGCGCACGCCGCGCAGCAGCTCGGGGTCGATGTCGCTCACTTGGCTGATAAGCACTGCTTTAACCCCGGCGCTGGCCGCCACTTCGCGCAGGCGGTTGGAGTTGGAGCTGTTGGCCGCGCCAATGACCAGCACCAGGTCGACCAGTCCGGCCAGCGCTTTGACCGCCTGCTGGCGGTTCTGGGTGGCGTAGCAGATGTCGTCCTTGGCCGGCAAGACAAGGGCCGGAAACTTGGCGCGCAGGGCCTCGACAATGGCGCGCGTGTCGTCGACGCTGAGCGTCGTCTGGGTGAGGCAAACCACTTTCTGCGCGTCGGGAACCTCGAGGCGCGCAACGTCGGCCAGCGTGCTGATCACCCGGATGCGCTCGGGAGCCTCGCCCCGCGTGCCGATGACTTCGTCGTGGTCCTCGTGGCCAATAAGGATGATGGTATAGCCTTGCCGGGCGTAGCGCTGCACTTCGAGGTGCACTTTGGTGACCAGCGGGCAGGTGGCATCGATGACGCGCAGCTGCTTGCGCCGCGCCTCTTCCCACACCGCCGGGGCCACGCCGTGGGCGCTGAAGATGACCGTAGCGCCGGGCGGCACCTCGTCGAGCTCGTCAACGAAAATTGCCCCCTGCTCGCGCAGGGCGTCGACGACGTGGCGGTTGTGGACGATTTCCTTGCGCACGTACACCGGCGGCTTATAGAGCTCGAGCGCCCGCTCGACCACGTCGATGGCCCGCTCCACTCCGGCACAGAACCCCCGCGGCTTGGCCAGCACCACGCCTTCTAGCGCCATAACGATCTCCTCGCGCATTCTTGATCAGGTTGGCAGAAGTATACCTTACTCGGCGGCCGCCGGCCACGCCTTTGTTGCTGCCGGCAGCGGCAGCAGCGTGCTCCAGCGGGCCTGCACCGCGGTACGCGCCGCGTCGTACAGCAGCACGCTGAGATGGAGGAGGGTGGCGCGGCGCGGCGGCGTCAAGCTGAGCAGGACGCGGCGGCGCTCTCCGGGCTCCCACGCCGTCCAGTGGCCAACCAGCAGGTGGTAAGCCGCCGGGGCGGACGCCGGCGCCAGGCGCACCACGGTCTCCGCAGCGGCGGTGTGCAGCGCCACCATGGCAAACGCGTCTTCGGGATAAAGCAGCATGACGGTGCCGTGGCCCACCTGCGCCGCGCGGTGGCTGGCGCTTAGGCGCACCGTGAGGCGCGCCCCGCTCAGCACCACCTGCGGTGGCTCGACGTGCAGCGCCGAGGCGGCGGCCGCCGCGGCCGCCGCAGGCGGCTCGCCTTCGCGCCGGTACTGCTGGCGCGCCGCCAGCACGCAGGCCACGTAGCGCTGCGTTTCGGCAAAAGCGGGCACCGCGTAGCCGGCGTCGATCACCGCCTGCGGTCCGGCGTTGTATGCCGCCACCACCAGCGGCAAGTCGCCGGCAAAGGTCTGGGAAAGCAGCGCCAGATAGCGCACCCCAGCGTCGAGGTTGGCTGCGGCATCAAAAGGATCGCGCAGGCCCAGCAGCGCCTGCGTGGCCGGCAAGAGCTGCATCAGCCCCTGGGCGCCGCGGGGCGATACGGCCTGCGGGTCGAAGTTGCTCTCGCAGCGGATCACCGCTTTGACCAGCGCCGCCTCCACCCCGTGGCGGCGCGCGGCAGCCGCAATCAAGGGATCAAAGGCGGTGGCCGCCGCGGCTGCCGGCGGCCACGCTCCGCCGTGCAGGGCCAGGAGCAGGCCCAGCAGGACTGCCGCCCGCCTCATTCTCCCCCCATCTGGCCGCGCAGGCGGGCGTCGGTGACGTCGCGCACCGCGTCGCCAAAGAGGTTGAGGCCAAACACCACCAGGCTGATGGCCAGGCCGGGGAAAAAGGCGATCCACGGCGCGCGCTCCAGGCTGCCCATGGCGGCGGTGAGCATGCCGCCCCAGGAAGGCTCATCGGGCGGCGAACCCAGCCCCAGGAAGCTCAGCGCCGCTTCCACCACGATGGCGTAGGCGACATTCACGGTAAACAGCACGATGTAAGTGCCCAGGCTGTTGGGCACCAGGTGGCGGAAAATCACCCGCCAGTGCGAGCAGCCCACGGCGCGCGCTGCCTCCACGTAAGCCAGCTCTTTGAGCCCCAGCACCGTCGAGCGCATGGTGCGCGCCGCCGTCGGCGTCAGGAGGATGACCAGGGCCATGATGACGTTGTGCACCGACTGCCCCAGCACCGCCATGAGGCCCAGGGCGAGAATGATGGGGGGAAAGCCCATGAGCACGTCCACCAGCCGCTGCGTGAGCACGTCTGGCCAGCCGCCAAAGTAAGCGGTGACCATGCCCCACAGCGCCCCCAGGGTGATGCCCAGGGCTACCGAGGTGAGGCCGACATAAAGCGAGAGGCGGGCGCCCCAGATGACGCGGCTCAGGATGTCGCGGCCCAGGTGGTCGGTGCCCATGAGGTGCCCCTCCCCCGGCGGCAGGTAGGTGTCGAACTCGGCCTGCTTGGGCCCGTAGGGGGCCAGCAGCGGGGCAAGCAGGGCGGTAAGCACCAGCAGCCCCACGATCACCGCTCCCACGGTGCCCAGGGGCTGGCGCTGCACAAAGCGGCGCAGGAAGCGCGCCAGGCGCGCCGCCGGCGGCGGCGGCCCCTTGGGGGTGGTGGCAGGGGGTGGCGTCTGCTGCTGCAGCATTACCCGTGCCTCAGGTATAGCGAATTCTCGGGTCGAGCCAGGCGTAGAGCAAGTCGATCACCAGGTTGAGCACCAGAAAGACCAGGGCCATGAGAAAGACGATGGCCTGCACCGTGGGGTAGTCGCGGTGCTGCACCGCCTCGATGAGGCTGGTGCCCATGCCCGGCACGCCAAAAATAATTTCCATGATGACGATGCCCCCCAGCAGCCGCCCGCCCCACCAGCCGATAAAGGTCACCACCGGCAGCAGGGCGTTGCGCAGGGCGTGGCGGTAAACCACCGCGCGCTCGGGCAGCCCTTTGGCGCGGGCGGTGCGCACGTAGTCCTCGCGAATGACGTCGAGCATCTGCGAGCGCGTCAGGCGGGTGATGGGGGCGCTGATGTAAAACGCCTGCGCCAGCGCCGGCCAAATGAGCTGCTGCAGGTTCTCCAGCGGGCTGTCAAAAAAGTCTTTGAAGTCAAGCGGCGGCATCCAGTAAAAGAAGCGAATCAGGAAGTAGAGAATGAGGATGCCGGTGAGGAAGAGAGGCATGCTCAGGCCGCTGATGCTGAGCACGCGCACCAGGTAGTCGGCCCAGGAGTTCTGCCGCACCGCCGAAATCACCCCCAGGGGCACGGCCCACAGCATGGCCAGCAGGATGGTGAGCAGCGCCAGCTCCATGCTGCGCGGGAAGCGCTCCTCGATGATCTGCATCACCGGCCGCTTTTCCCAGTAAGAGTAGCCAAAGTCGCCGCGCACTGCCCCGGCCAGCCAGTTGACGTACTGCTCCAGCAGCGGCCGGTCGAGCCCCAGCTCGCGCCGGATCTTGGCAATTTGCTTCTGTGCCACGTCGGCAAACTCCGAGCCGGCGTCGTAAGCCAGAATCTCGGCAATGTCGCCCGGTACCAGGCGCATGAGCACGAAAATCACCACCGTGACACCAAAGAGCGAGGGCACAAACAACAGCAGGCGGCGCAGGATGTACGTGCTCACCGCGGGTCCTCTGCCGCCGCGGCCGCCCGCGCGGAGCGGCCGCGGCCCTGGGTTACTTGCTGATCCACACCTTCATGAAGGTGTTGTTGTCGTACACGGTGTTGGCCGGGTGGTAGTTGCGCAGCCGCTTGTCGCGGAAGAACCAGCCTTCCACCCAGCCGACGATTACCGTGCCGTTGCCGCCGGCCAGCAAGTGGCGCTGCAGCCGGTGGTAGATCTCGCGGCGCTTGTCGCGGTTCTGCTCGCGCAGCCCCTCGTCAGCCAGCTTGTCGATGAGCGGGTCGCTGTGCCGCGCCCAGTTGCGGCCGGCCTGAGACGTAAACAGGATGGCAAACGGCGCGCTGGGGTCGGACAAGAACATCGCCGTGTCCTGGGTGCCGATCACGGTGAAGTCGCCTTTGCCGTAAACACTGTAGCCGGCAGCACTCTCGTAAGTCTTGATGGTGCCGCGGATGCCGATGTCGCGCAGCTGTGCCACCACCAGCTGCACGCGGTCGATGTAGTTGCCCACCGAGCGCACCGCCACCTCGATGTCCAGGCCGTTGGGGTAGTGCTTGGCCACCAGCCGCTTGGCCTCTTCCAGGTCCTGGGTCTTGGGCTGCCGGCAGCCGGGCATGGCCTTGACTTCTTCCATGGGCAGCGCCCAGTCGCCGTAAAGCTTGGGGTCGAGAATGGCGCAGGGCACGCCCACCCCCTCGAAGACCTTGTCAAAGAGCTCCTGGCGGTTCAAGGCCAGGTGTACGGCCAGGCGCAGGTCGGGGTTGTCAAAAGGCGGCCGCGTGGTGTTGAGGTGCACCGCCCACACGGTGTTGATGGGCCAGACGTAGATTTCAATCTTGTCACCGCGGGCGTTTTTGAGTTCCTCGGCCTGGCTGCGGGTCATCGGCGGCCAGGTGTCCCAGAGCATGATCTTGCCTGCCTTGGCCGCTGCCAGCTGCCGCGCTGCGCCTTTAAGGATGTACTGCACCACGCCGTCGACGTAAGGGTAGCGCTTGTCGTAGTAGTTCGGGTTGCGCTCCCACTCGATGAGGCTGCCGCGCTCGTAGCGCTTGAAGCGGAAGGGACCGGTGCCGATCTGGCTCTTGGGGTCCTGCAGGTTGCCGTCGCGCTCCAGAATGTGCTTGGCGGCAATGCGGCACCAGGCCGAAGCCACCGAGGGGATAAAAGTGGCGGCGGGGAACTTGAGGTGAAAGCGCACCGTGAAGTCGTCCACCGTCTCCACGCGCTCGACGAGCGGCTTGAGCAGGGAGCCACAGCGCGGGCTGCGGAAGTCCGGAGCCAGAATGCGGTCAAAGGTCGCCTGCACATCGGCAGCGCTAAAGGGCTGGCCGTCGTGCCACTGCACCCCGCGGCGCAGGTGGAACGTGTACACGGTGCCGTCGGCCGAGGCTTCCCAGCGCTCTGCCAGATCGGCGATGATCTGGCTGGGGTTTTCGGGGTCGTACTGCAGCAGGCCGCTGTAAACGCCGGCGGTGGCCTGCTGCACCCCCAGGGGCGACTCGGTGTGCACGTCGAGGCGTGCCGGATCGGCGTAGTCAAACCAGGTAACGATGCCGCCGTAGCGCGGCTGCTCGGCCGCCCGCGCCGGCAGGCCCCCCAGCAGGGCCACCAGCAGCAGCGCGCCGAGCAAGGCTCTCTGGGTGCGCCTCATCCTTCGTCCTCCCTCCACGGATCGGGCAGGCGGCAGGGGGCCGCCCTGCCGCCGGGTCGGTTGTCCTCGGCTCCCGTGTTACCACGGGCCGGCGGGGACTGTCAAGAGGCGGGCTTCACGGGATGCCGTGCGCAGCTTTGTACTCTTCCCAGTGGGCTTTGAGCCACAGGAAGTCCTCGAAGTTGGTGCGCTGCAGGAAAGGGTTGTGGCGGCGCTCGTGGCCGATGGTGGAAGAGGGGGTGGGGCCGTAGTCGTGGCCGGGGTAGACCTCGACCGCGTCGTCGAGCTTGAGCAGGATCTCGAAGAGGCTGTGGAACTGCTTTTCGGCGCTGCTGCCCTGAAAGCCGGTGCCGCCGATGCAGCCCACAAACAGGGTGTCGCCGGTGATCAGCTTGCGGCCGGCCACCAGCAGGCAAATCGCGTCCAGGTAGTGGCCAGGGGTAAAGAGTACCTTGATGGGCACGCGGCCGACGAAGAGCTCGTCGCCGTGGTCGAGCTTGACCTCGGGGTTGACCCGCGCCTCTTTGTAGGCGGCCAGCTTGGCGCCTTGCCTGAGGAACACCGCGTTGCCGGCGATGTGGTCGTGGTGAGTGTGGGTGTTGAAGACGTACATCACCTGCAGGCCAAGCTCGCGCACCCGCGCCTCCAGCGCGGTGGTGTCGTAGCCGGGGTCGACCACGGCGCCCAAGCGGCGCTCGGCGTCCCCGATGAGGTAGCAGAAGTTGCGGTCGCCGCCGGCAGGGAGCTGTTCGAAGATCATGGCCGGTCCTCCTTACGGGTAGGGGGGCAGCGGCCGCGACAGGGGGCCTTGCTGCGCCGCCTCGAGGATCTGCACGTTGCGCACGCCGTCGTCGAGGGTGGCACGGGGCGGGCGTCGCGCCTCAATAGCCTGCACGAAATCGGCCACCTCGTCGACAAAGGGGTTGTTGGGGGGATAAGCCACCGGCTCGCCGTTGCAGGTGAGGGTGGGGGGAGCGGCCTGCATGCCAAAGAGGTTTTCGCCTACCAGGGTGCCGGCGTCGCCGTAGAGCTCCAGGCGGTTGCCGCCGGCAAAGAGCACCGAGGCGGTGAGCTCGGCCACCAGGCGGCCCGGGTAGTCAAAGACCAGGGTGGAGAGCTCGTCGTTAGGCCCTCCGTACGCGGGCCGCACCATGGCGCCCCCCACGCTGGCCGGCTCGCCGAAGTACCAGCGCAGCAAGTCCAGAAGGTGGGTGCCCACGGCGCTCAGGGCCCAGTAGTGCGCCTGCGGGCGGTGGGCGCGCCAGGCTTCGGGGCCGTAGGCGCCCTTGACGGCCCACAGGAGGCGGGCGTAGCGCACCTGGCCGAGGCGTCCTGCCTGCAAGAGCTCGGCCACGCGCTGCAGGGCGGCGGAGAAGCGCAGCGTGTAGCCCATGGCAAAGGTGATGCCGCTGGCGCGCACCGCCTCGGCCATGCGCAGGCAGCCGGCGTAGGTGGTGGTCATCGGCTTTTCGCACAGCACGTGCACCCCCGCCGCGGCAGCGGCAATCACCTGCGGCTCGTGGATGGCGTCGGGGGTGGCCACGATCACCGCCTGCACGCGCGGGCTGCGCAGCAGCGCGTCGAGGTCGTCGTAGACTTCGGGAATGTCGAACTGGCGGGCAAAGGCCTCGCCCCGGGCGCGGTCGCGGCTGAGCACCGCCACCAGCTCGGCGCCTGCCACGGCGCGCACCGCCGGGGCAAAGCCGCGCGTGGCAATGCCGCCGGTTCCCAGCAGAGCAATGCCGATGGTCATCGCGCTTCATCCTCTCGGGGGCTTGCCAGGCGCGGCTTGTTGGCCATCAGATCCCGCAGCACGGCCTCGTAGAGGGCGTCGAGCTGGCCGGGCAGCAGCCGGCGCAGGGTGTGGATCATGTGAATGGCAAAGCGCTCGTCGTCAAGAGGATACTGGCGCAGCAAGCGGCGCGCCTGCGCCATGATCTGCGGGCTTTTAAGCAGCAGCCGCGCCAGGTAGGCGCTGGCCTGCCCCGGCTGCAGCTGCGCCAGGGCAGCGCGGGTGTGCGTCCACTGGATGGCCATGACGTCGCCCTTATTCAGAACAGGGTATGGCAGAGTATAGCAGGCGGCGCGCCGCTTGCCCAGCGCCAGGATCAGCCGCCGCGCTTGCGCTCGAGAAACTGCACCAGGCGCTGCAAGTCCTCGGCGCGGATGCGCCCCACGGGGCCGCTGCTGTACGTGCTGTGCAGGATGCGCCCGCGGCCGTCGAGGAGAAACTCGCTTGGCTGGATGATGCCGCGTTCCTCCTCCCAGGCAGCGCCCAAGCGCTCGGCATCTTCGGGGACGCGCAGGCCGTAGCCTACCGGAAAGGTAAGGCCAAGGGCGGCCACCGTCTCCTGGGCTTTGTCTAAAGGGTCGGTGGAACAGGCCACCACCCCCACGTCGAGGGCGGCCAGCGACTCGAGGTGTGCCTGGTAGTCAGCCAACTGCTGACGGCAAAACGGTCACCAGTGGGCGCGGTAAACGAGCAGCACCGTGTAGCGCTGGCTTAAGTCCGCCGGCACAGTGAGCGTGCCGTGCTGCACCGTGGGAAACGTGAAGGTGGGAAAGAGATCTCCGGGTTTGAGCGGCTGTGCCATGGGGTCTCCTCCAGCGGTTACAAGGGGGCGGCGTCCGGCCTGTCGGGAAAACGCCCCGCGCCGGCAAAATATTTCCCGCTGGCCCGCCGCAGCGCTCAGAGCGAAACTTTGGCCAGCAAGTCGAAGTCGTCGAGCAGGCTGCTGACCCCGTGCACCACCGAAAGCAACGGCTCGCTGGCCACGCTCACCGGCAGGCCGGTTTCCTCGCGCAGCAGCACGTCGAGCCCGGGCAGCAGCGCCCCGCCGCCGGTGATGACGACGCCGTGGTCGATGATGTCCGCCGCCAGCTCCGGCGGGGTGCGCTCGAGCGCCGCCCGCACCGTGTCGACGATGACCTGCACCGGCTCGAGCAGGGCGTCGCAGATCTCCAGCGAGGAGACCATCACCGTTTTGGGCAAGCCGGTGAAGAGGTCGCGGCCGGTTACCGGCATGACGCGCGGCTCCGCTTCGGGCACCGCGGTGCCAATCGTCGTTTTCACTTCCTCGCCGGTGCGGTCGCCGATGAGCAGGTTGTACTTGCGCTTCATGTAGTTGACGATGGCCTCGTCCATGGCATCGCCGGCGACGCGCACCGAGCGGCTGTAAACCACCCCGGCCAGGGAGATCACCGCCACTTCCGTGGTGCCGCCGCCGATGTCGACAATCATGTTGCCCACCGGCTCGGCAATGGGGAGCCCCACGCCGATGGCCGCCGCCATCGGCTCTTCGATGAGATACACGGCGCGGGCGCCGGCCAGCTCGCCCGACTCCCGTACCGCCCGCTTTTCTACCTGGGTGATGCCCGAAGGCACGCCGATAATGATGCGCGGCCGCACCAGCCGCTGCCGCCGGTGCACTTTGGTAATGAAATAGCGCAGCATGGCCATGGCGCCCTCAAAATCGGCAATCACCCCGCCGCGCAGCGGGCGAATCACCTCGATGCTCTCGGGTGCCCGGCCGAGCATGCGCTTGGCTTCGGCGCCCACGGCCAGCACCCGCTTGGTATGGCGCTGCACGCTGATCACCGAAGGCTCGCACAGCACCACCCCCCTTGCCCCGCACCGCCACCAGGGTGTTGGCCGTCCCCAGGTCAATGGCCAGATCGCTCGACCACATACCGCTCAGCCGCCGCAGTACCACCGCCCTCTCCTCCTCCCACGGTCCCTGCCCGCCCCCGCGCGGGCCACGCGTGCCAAATGCTGACGCATTCCACGGGGCCTGTCAAGCGTTTATTGCAGGTTGCAACAGGCGCGGCTTGACAGGCCTGCACAAGGGCGGTACAACGCCGGTGCGGAGGGGAGAACATGTACCTGGGCATCGACGTGGGCGGCACGTTTACCGATTTTGTGCTCTATGCCGAGGGCCGGCTGCGGCGCTACAAGTGCCTGACCACCCCCGCCGACCCGGCGCAGGCGGTGCTCAAGGGGCTTGACGTGTTGCTGCCCGCCGGACTGGCGTCCGTGCAGCGGCTGGTGCACGGCACCACCCTGGCCACCAACGTCATCCTCGAGCGCAAGGGCGAGGGGGTGGTGCTGCTCACCACGCGCGGCTTTCGCGACGTGCTGGAAATCCGCCGCCAGAAGCGCCACGAGCTCTACGACCCCTTTATCGACACGCCGCCGCCGCTGGTGCCGCGCTGGTGCATCTACGAGGTGAGCGAGCGCGTGGCGGCCGACGGCACGGTGCTGACGCCGCTTGACGAGGCGGAAGCGGCGGCGACGCTGCGCCAGCTGCAAGCCGCAGGGGTGCAGTCGCTGGCCATTTGCTTGCTGCACGCCTACGCCAACCCGGTGCACGAGGCGCGCCTTGCCGCCCTTGCCGCTGCCGTGGCGCCGCAGTTGCTCCTGTCTCTCTCCTCGCAGGTGGCCCCCAAGATCCGCGAGTACGAGCGCACCAGCACCACGGTGGCCAATGCCTACGTCATGCCGCGCGTGCACGCCTACCTTGGCACCTTGCAGCAGGAACTGCGCCGCCGCGGCCTGGCGCCGCCGCTTTACGTCATGCAGTCCAACGGTGGCATTGCCACCGCCGAGGAGATGCGCCGCTTTCCGGTGCGCTTGATCGAGTCGGGACCGGCCGCCGGCGCCCTGCTGGCCGCTTATCTCGGGCGCCAGCTGGGCCTTCCTGACCTCATCGCCTTTGACATGGGCGGCACCACGGCCAAGCTCTGCCTCATCGAGGGCGGCCAGCCGGCGGTGACCGGCGAGTTCGAGGTCGACCGCGTGCAGCTCAAGCCCGGCAGCGGCCTGCCGCTCACCGTGCCCTCAATAGACCTGTGCGAGATCGGCGCCGGCGGCGGCAGTATCGCCCGCCTGCGCCTGGGGGTGATTGCCGTGGGGCCCGAAAGCGCCGGGGCGCAGCCCGGGCCGGCCTGCTACGGCCTGGGCGGCACTGCGGCCACGGTGACCGATGCCAACCTGGTGCTGGGCTACCTGAATCCCGACAACTTTCTGGGCGGCGCCTTGCGCCTCGACGCCGCGGCGGCCACCCGCGCCGTGGCCGAGCAGATTGCCCGCCCCTTGGGCCTGGACGTCACGCGGGCCGCCTGGGGCATTTACGAGACGGTAACCGCCAGCATGGCGCAGGCGGCGCGCATGGTGTCGGTGGAGCGCGGCAAGGACCCGCGGCGCTTTACCCTGGTGGCGTTTGGCGGCGCCGGCCCGCTGCACGCCACGCGCCTGGCGCGCGCCCTGGGCATGCGCCGCGTGCTCGTGCCCGTGGCGGCCGGCGTGGCCTCGGCCCTGGGGCTGCTGGTGGCGGGGGTGCGCTTTGATCTGGAGCGCACGCGGCTGACGCGCCTCGACGCCGCGGCGGTGGCGGTGGCAGAGGGCCTCTTTGCCGAGCTGGAAGCGGCCGGCCGGCGCCTGGTGGCCACGGCGGCGCCGCAGCAGCCCTGCACCTTGCAGCGCACCCTGGCCATGCGCTACGTGGGACAAGGCCACGAGCTGGAGGTGCCGGTGCCGGGCGGCCCCTGGCAGGCCGAGACGCTTGCCGCGGTGCGCCAGGCCTTTGCCCAGGCCTATGCCGCCACTTACGGCTACCGCGACGCCCAGGCCGAAGTGGAAATCGTCACCTGGAAAGTTACCGCCAGCGCCCCGCCTCCGGCGCTCGCCCTGCCTCGCCTGTCCCCGGCGCCCGTGGCGGCTCCCGTGGGCTGGCGCCAGGCGTACGTGCCGGAAAGCGGCGGCCTGGTGCGCTGCCCCGTCTACGCCCGCGAGCGCCTGGCTGCCGGCGCCGTGCTGCGCGGCCCGGCCCTGGTGGAGGAGCAGGAGGCGACGACGCTGCTCTTGCCGGGCGACGTGGCCGAGGTGGACCCGTGGGGCAACTTGCTCATCACCGTCGCTGCATAAACGGGCCGAGGAGGGTCGCCATGGAGGCCGTTGATCCCATCACCCTGGGGGTGCTGTGGGGCGCCCTGCAGGCGGTGGCCGAGGAGATGGGGGTGGCCTTGCGCCGCACCGCTTACTCGGAGGCGGTGCGCGAGGGCCTCGACTTTTCCACCGCCGTCTTTGATGCCCGCGGCCGCATGCTGGCGCAGGGCAACTTCAGCCCCGGCCACCTGGGCGCCATGCCATCGGTGGTGACGCACGTGCTGGAGGCTTATCCGCCGGAGAGCTGGAGCCCGGGCGACGCCGTGCTCCTCAACGACCTCTACCTGGGCTCGGGACACCTGCCCGACTGCTTTGTCACTTCCCCGGTATTTGCCGAGGGCGAGCTGGTGGGCTTTGTCGTCAACTGCGCCCACCAGGTGGATATGGGCGGGGCAGGGCCGGGCTCGCAGAGCGTCGAAGGGGTGCGGGAATTTTACCAGGAAGGCCTCCGCATCCTGCCGGTCAAGTTTTACCAGGGCGGCCAGCCGGTGCCGGAGATCCTGCGCCTCATCAGCGCCAACGTGCGCGTGCCCGACAAGGTGCTGGGCAACTTCCAAGCGCAGGTGGGCGCCAATTACGTGGGTGCGCGGCGCCTGGCCGAGCTCTACGCGCAGTACGGCCGCCGCGTCCTGGCGCGCTACAGCGAGGAGATCCTCGACCGCACGGAAGCGGCGATGCGCGCCGCCATCCGCACCATCCCCGACGGCACGTACCGCTTCACCGACTACCTCGACGACTGCGGCCGCGACACCGACCCCATCACCGTGGCGGTGGCCGTGACCGTGCGCGGCGACGAGGTGACCGTCGACTTTGCGGGCAGCAGCCCGCAGGTGGCGGCGGCGATGAACAGCACTTACAACTACACGGCGTCTTATAGCTTCTTTGCCATCAAGAGCGTCACCGACCCGCGCCTGCCGCACAACGCCGGCGGCCTGCGCCCCATTCGCGTGGTGGCGCCGCCGGGCAGCTTCTTCAATCCCCTGCCGCCGGCCCCAGGCGGCGGGCGGGCCATCGTGCAGCAGCGCATCGTCGACGCCCTCATGGGCGCCCTGGCGCAGGCGGTGCCCGAGCGCGTGGTGGCGCCGGCCTCGCACTGGGCCAACCCCAACTTTGGCGGCGTGGACCCGCGCACCGGCAAGCGCTTTGTCTTTTACGACGTGATCATCGGCGGCTTTGGCGCCCGCCCCACCAAGGACGGCTGCGAGAGCCTGGCCCCTTGCTTCAACGTCAACAACATCCCGGTGGAGGTGAGCGAGGCGAATTACCCCGTGCGCATCGAGCGCCTGGAGTTCATCCCCGACTCGGCCGGCGCCGGCACCTTCCGCGGCGGCTGCGGGCTGCGCAAGGACATCCGCGTCCTGGGCGAGGAGGTGGTGCTGAGCAACCTGGGCGAGCGCCACCGCTTTGCCCCCTACAGCCTGTGCGGCGGCCTGCCGCCACGCCGCGGCTGCACCCTTCTCAACCCCGGCCCGCAGCAGCAGCAACTGCACAGCAAGGGCGTCTACCTCCTGCGCCGCGGCGACCTGGTGCGCTTCGAGCTCTGCGGCGCCGGCGGCTACGGCGATCCCCTGAAGCGCGACCCGGCTGCCGTGCAGCGCGACGTGCGCGGCGGCTACGTGTCGCTGCAGGCGGCGCGCGAGGTCTACGGCGTCTGCCTCGACCCCGAAACGCTGGCCATCGACGAAGACGCCACGCGTGCCCTGCGCGCCCGCCGCGGAGGCCGGCCGTGACCGTCGACCAGCGGCGCGTCGCCGACTTCTTCCGCCTGCACCTGCGCCTCTACGGTGAGGGCTGGCGCGCCGTGGGCTGGCGCAGCCGTGCCACCCAGGAGTGCCGCTTTGCCGTGCTTGCCGCCGTGGGGCCGCTGGCGCAGGCGCGCGTCTTGGACGTGGGCTGCGGCCTGGGCGACTTATACGGCTACTTGCGCAAGCGCGGCATCGTGGTGGACTACACCGGCTACGACTTGCTGCCGGAGATGGTGGAGCGGGCGCGCCGGCGCTACCCGCAGGCGCGCTTCCTGGTGCGCGACGCCCTGCAGGGGCTGGGCGAGGAGCGCTTTGACTACGTGCTTTCCTCCGGCGCCTTCAACATCAACTTTGGCGACAACCTGCGCGCCGTGCAGCGGGTGCTGCGCGAGATGTACGCCTGCTGCACGCGCGCCGTGGCCATCAACTTCCTGTGCCGCGCCGAGCCCGAAGACGACGCGCTCTTTTACTGCTACGACCCGCAGGCGCTGCTGGCCTACTGCCAGACGTTCTGCCCCCGGGTGCGCCTGCGCACCGACTACCTGCCCAATGACTTCACCCTTTACCTTTACCGGGAAGGAGACGCCCATGCCTGACCTGCCCTTTGCCTCGGCCACCCGGCTGGCGTCCTTGCTGCGCCGCCGCCGCCTTGGTTGCCTGGCGCTGCTCGACCTTTATCTTGAGCGCGTGGCGCGCTTCAACCCGCGCTTGAACGCCATCGTGGTCATGGACGTGGAAGGGGCGCGGCGCCGCGCCCGCGAAGCCGACCGCGCCCTGGCGCGCGGAGAAGTGTGGGGGCCGCTGCACGGCGTGCCCATGACCGTCAAGGAGTCCTTCGACGTGGTGGGCATGCCCACCACCTGGGGGGTGCCGCAGTACAAAGACAACTACCCCAGCCGCCACGCCCTGGTGGTGGAGCGGCTGCTGGCCGCCGGGGCGGTGATTTTTGGCAAGACCAACGTGCCCCTTTACCTTGCCGACTGGCAAACGTTCAACGATATCTACGGCACCACCAACAACCCCTGGGATCTGGGCCGCGTGCCCGGTGGCTCCTCGGGCGGCGCCGCCGCAGCGCTGGCAGCAGGCCTGACGGCGCTGGAGATGGGCAGCGACATCGGCGCTTCCATTCGCAACCCCGCGCACTACTGTGGCGTTTACGGCCACAAGCCCACTTACGGTATCGTCTCGCCCCGCGGCCACGCCCTGCCCGGGCAGGTGGCGGCAAGCGACATTAGCGTCGTCGGCCCCCTGGCGCGCAGCGCCGCCGACCTGGCCCTGGCGCTGCGCGTGGTGGCCGGGCCGGATGACATCGACGCCGCCGGCTGGCGGCTGCGCTTGCCGCGGCCGGCCAAGCGGCGCCTGCAGGACTACCGCGTGGCGGTGGTCTACAGCGACCCCGAGGCCGAAGTCGACGAAGCGGTGCAGGAGCGCTTGCGGGCGCTGGTGGCTTTTTTGCGGCGCCAGGGGGTGGCGGTCAGCGACACGGCGCGCCCGCCCCTTGACTCGCGCGAGGTGCACCGCAACTACATCCAGCTGCTGCGCGCCGCCACCTGCGGCCGCCTGACGCCGGCGCAGTTCGAGGAGAACCTGCGCGCCCGCGAGCGCTTGCGGCCCGACGACGAGAGCTATCCGGCACAGGCCATCCGCGCCCAGACGATGTACCACCGCGACTGGCTGGCTTACAACGAGGCCCGCCACCGCATGCGCCTGGCGTGGGCGGAGTTTTTCCGCACTTACGACCTGCTCCTGTGTCCCACCGCCACCACCACCGCCTTTCCCCACAACCAGCAAGGCGAGCGCTGGGAGCGCCTGCTCACCGTCAACGGCCAGCCGCAGCCCTCGACGACGCAGATGTTCTGGGCCGGCTACTCCTGCAACTTCTACCTGCCGGCCACGGTGGCACCGGTGGGCTTAAGCCGCGAGGGGCTGCCCGTGGGGGTGCAGATCGTCGGGCCGCAGTACGGCGACTACACCTGCATCCACTTTGCCCGCTTGCTGGAAAAGACCTTCCAGGGCTTCGTGCCGCCGCCGGGCTACTGAAGGCCGTGGAGGGCGCGGAAGACTTTCTCCGGCGTCGCCGGCAGGCTGCGAATACGCACCCCCACCGCGTCATAGATGGCGTTGGTGATAGCCGGGGCGGTGCCGATCATCGCCAGCTCCCCCACCCCCTTGGCGCCAAAGGGGCCGGTGGGCTCGGCGCTTTCCACCAGCAAGGGGTAGATCTCGGGCGTTTCCTGAAAAGTGGGAATCAGGTAAGTCGAGAAGTTGCGCGTCTGGCCCGGGAGGTGCTGCTCGGTGAGGGCAAAGCCCAGGCCCATGACCACGCCGCCCTCGATCTGCCCCTCTACCGCCTGGGGGTTGAGGGCCTTGCCCACGTCGTGGGCGGCGATGAAGCGCCGCACGCGCACCTCGCCGGTGCGGCGGTCCACCTGCACCTGCGCCAGGTGGGTGGCAAAGCCGTAAGTGGGATACGGCGCCCCTTGCCCCGCGGCGTCAAGCGGCGTGGCCGGCGGGTCGCAGGTGGCGGTGCAGGCAGCCACGACGCCCTGCTGGCGAAAGGCGGCAGCCAGCTCGGCCAGAGAAAGGGCGGTGCCGCGGCGCCGGCAGCGCACTTGCCCCCCCGCCACCTCCACCTCGGCCGCGGCGCTGCCCAGCAGCTCGGCGCCGTGGCGGCGCAGCAGCTCCCGCAGCTGCACCGCCGCCTCGTACGTCGCCTGGCCGGTGACGTACGTCTGGCGGCTGGCCGAGGTCTTGCCCGAGTCGGGGGTGAGCAGGGTATCGGCGGCGGTGAGGCGCAGCGCCGAAAGCGGCAGCTGCAGCACCTCGGCCAGGATCTGCAGCAGCACGGTGTGCACGCCCTGGCCGATGTCGGCAGCGCTGGTATAGAGGTGCACGGCGCCGTCGTCGTCAAGGGCCACGCGCACCGTAGAGGGGTGGGGCAGGGCGGTGTTGCCGATGCCGTACCACATGCAAGCCACGCCCACGCCGTACGCGAGGTGTTCCTGCGGCGGCAGCGGCTGCTTTTGCAGCTCCCGCCAGGTGTCGCGCACCGCCAGCAGGGTGGCCTCGAGCCCCACGCTGTGGCGCAGCACCTGGCCGGTGGCGGTGGCGTCGCCGGGGCGGAGGCAGTTTCTCAGGCGCAGCTCGATGGGGTCGAGCCCCAGCCGGCGGGCCAGCATGTCGAGCTGCGACTCGGCGGCAAAGGCCACCTGTGGCGTGCTGAAGCCGCGCATGGCGCCGCAGATGGGGTTGTTGGTGTAAACGACGCAGCCTTCGCCGCGGTAGTGGGGGACGACGTAAGGGCCGGGGGCGTGGATGACGGCGCGGCGAATCACCGTGGGGCCCCAGGAGGCGTAGGCCCCGGTGTCGCCCAGGATGCGCACCTGCACTGCCGTGAGGCGGCCGTCGCGCGTGGCGCCCAGGCGGTAGTGCACTTCGTAGGGGTGGCGCTTGGTGGTGCTCAGAAACGACTCCTCGCGGCGGTAGGCGAGCTTGACCGCCTTGCCGGTGGCGTAAGCGGCCAGGGCCAGCAGCGGCTGCACGGAAAGGTCGAGTTTGCCGCCAAAGCCGCCGCCGGTAGCCGCCTGGATGACCCGCAGCCGCTCGGGAGGAAGCCCCAGCACCTTGGCGCAGGCGTCGCGGTCAAGGTAAGGGGTCTGGGTGGAGACGATGAGGGTGAGGCGGCCCTCGGCATCGAAGTAAGCGACCCCCGCTTCGGGTTCGATGTAGGCGTGCTCGATAAAGGGGGTGGTGTACGTTTCCTCAAGCACCACCTCGGCAGCAGCAAAGCCTGCGGCCACGTCACCCTTTTGCACCACCGGCGCGGCCAGGCAGTTGCCGCCGGCGTGCAGCCGCGGCGCCTCGGGCTGCAAGGCCGCGGCGGGAGAAAAGACCGCCGGCAGGGGGCGGTAGGCGACTTGCACCTTGGCGGCACCGCGCTGCGCCGCCTCAGGGGAAGTGGCCACCACCAGGGCCACCGCCTCGCCGCAAAAGCGCACCCGCTCTTCGGCCAGCACCGGCTGGTCCGCAACCAGGATGCCAAAGCGGTTCACCCCCGGGACGTCGCGCGCGGTAAGCACGGCCACCACCCCCGGCTCGGCCAGCGCTGCTGCGGCGTCGATGCCCTCGATGGCAGCGTGGGGATGCGGGCTGCGCACCACCTGCAAAAAGTGCATCCCCTCCAGGAACCAGTCGTCGCCGTAACGGGCGGTACCGGCGATTTTTGCCGCGGCGTCGGGGCGGGGTGGGGCGTGGCCGACGCCGGCCGGGGTCTCTAGAGAGGGCAGCTGCCCGCGGCCCAGCAGCTCGGCAGCGTAAGCCACGGCGTCGACGATTTTCACGTAGCCGGTGCAGCGGCACAGGTGGCCGCCCAGGAAGTCCCGGATCTGCGCCCGGGAAGGCGCCGGGTGGCGCTTGAGCAAGGCGGCGGTGCTCACCACCAGCCCCGGGGTGCAGATGCCGCACTGCACTGCGCCTTTGGCGGCAAAAGCGTGCGCGAGGAGGTGAAAGAGCGGTGTGTCGTGCAGCCCCTCCACGGTCACCACGTCGCGGCCGGCGGCCTTGCCCACCGGCACCAGGCAGGCGGTCACCGGCTCGCCGTCAAGCAGCACGCTGCAAGCGCCGCACTCGCCCTCCAGGCAGCCGTTTTTGGGGCCGGTGCAGCGCAGGTCGTGGCGCAGCACCTCGAGCAGGCTGCGGGCCGGGGGGGCCTGCACGCTTACGGGGCGGCCGTTGAGGACAAAGGTGAGGGCGGTCATTGGCACGCCTCCAGCGCGGCGCGCAGCGCCTTTTCCACCACCGCCGGCGTCACCTGACGGCGGTAAGCCGCCGAAGCCCGCACGTCGTCAATGGGAGAAACGGCCTGCACCGCAGCCTGCGCGGCCCGCTGCACGCAGGTGGCCTCGGGCACCTGGCCGCAAAGCAGCGCCTCGCTTTCACGGGCGCGCACCGGCGTGGGCGCCACGGCGCCCAGGGCCACACGGGCCCAGAGGAGGCGGTTTTCTCCGGGGGCCCGCTTCACCACCACCGCGGCGCTGACCACGGCAATGGCCATGGGATGCTGCGGGTAGGCGCGGTTGACGAGCTTGTAAAAGCCGCTGCCCCAAGGGGCTTCGACAAGAGGGATAAAAAAGCGGGTGACCACACCGTTGGGAGGCAAGTCCACCCGCCCCGGCCCCCGCACGAAGTCTCCGATCGGCTTGACGTGCCGCTTTCCCTGCCAGAAGACCTCCACTTCGGCTTCCAGGGCCACCAGGGCGGTAAGAGAGTCGCCGGCCGGCGAGGCGTTGACCACGTTGCCTCCCAGGGTGCCCAGGTTCTGGATCTGCACGGAGCCGGTGCGGCGGGCGGTTTCCTGTAGCAGCGGGCAGTGCCGCTGCACCAGCGGCGCCTCCAGGAGCTGGCGGTAAGTCACGGTGCTGCCGATCACCAGCTTGCCGTCTTCCAGGGCGATGGTGCGCAGCTCCGGCACCCGCGAAATGTCGAGCACCGGGGCTTCCAGGAGCTGTTCGCGGCGAGCCACCATCAGATCCGTGCCGCCGGCCAGGAGGGTGAAGCGCGCCTGGGCCTGGCCGAGCAAGGTGGCCATTTCGGCAAAAGAGGTGGCGACGTGGTACGGCATGGCACTCCCTCTGCGCAGCCATCCGGGCACAGTCTAGGGGGAAGGGCTTGAGAAGTCAATCCGTATCAACGACTATGGTCTCGCTCAAAGTTCAGTTCCATTCGCGTGTGCGTACAGTGCGAACCCAGGCGCTGCTATCTGCCATATCTATACGGTCTCTCCACATGCTGACGAAGGGCTCGTCTTTGAGGGCCGGCAAAGGCTCGCGGTTTTCAGATGGCGCCTGGGCATAGCGAAGGCGCAGGAAGGCAATAAAATCGACCACCAGCTGTTGAACCATTGGCGGCAGAGCAGCCAGGTCGCGCAGAATCTGTTCTCGGTCCATGGAATTTCCTCGAAATAGAGATTTCTGTCACCACAATCTAGGAGGAGGGGCTTAAGAAGTCAAGGCGGCAGCGCTGGCCGTGCAGCTTGGGTTTCGATGGCGGCGCCCCCGGTCAAGCCTGTCTTGACGCAAGGCTTACGGGCCGGGCAGCCAAACGACCTGGAGCCCTGCGCCTTCCTGCAACGGCTCGAGTTCCGGGGCACCCGTGAGGAGGGGAGATGACCGTTCCAGGGCCAGCGCAGCGGCAAAGGCATCGGCGTATGAGATGGAAAACTGCGCCTTTAGGCGGCTTGCCGCCCGCACCCGCGACCAGGTCGCGGGCACCGGGCGCACCGGCACCACCCCCGTGCCGCGCCTCCTGCCAGAAGGCTTCCGCTACGGCAGGCCCTCTCCTTCTGGCCAGCAGGTAATACACCTCTGTCTTCCAGCAGTTCCTGAAGCGCACCCGCTCCCCGCAGAATCCCCCGCCACCGTCGCCAGTCGGGCTGAGGCGCCTCTCTTTCTGCCGTAGGGATGAGGACCACCTTGTCTTGTGAGATCGTCACTCGCAAGAGGGAGCCCTTCTTGAGGCCCAGGGCCTCCCGAACCGCCCTTGGCAGAACGATCTGTCCCTTGGAAGACATCCGCACAGTAGCCATCACAGTCCCCCCTTGGTCTTACAAGAGCAACGTAAGACACACAGCCGGCCACGTCAACCCCGCGCTGCCCTGGCGGCTCTCGTTTGCCGCCCCTGCTCAGTGCTTCATCCTCCACCGGACCGGGCCGGGCGCTACTTCAGAGGTTCGCGCGGATCAAGGAGGGCAATCAGCCCCAACACGCCCATGTTGGTGTAAAGCAAAGGGGCGAGAAAGGGGGCGCCGCGGAGAAAGCGCTCGATGACTATGGTGGACTTGCCCACCAGATTGGCCTGGACATGGAAGTAAGTGCCCAGGGGGCCGATGAGAAGCAGCAGCAGCATGGCAACAAGGTAAGTGTAGAGGTCCCCGCGTGTGGGCTGAGCTAACCCTCCCAAGCTGGCGGCAACCACCATGCCAAAAATACCTACCGCGGTGCCTCCCCAGATAGCGGGGTGTGTAAAGCCGGTGCGCGCATGGTCGAGCACGCTACTGACCAGGGCGGCCAGGATCCCCAGGCTGACCATGTAACAGTAGGCGCGTGTCTTGCTATAGGGCAGGTGCAGCCGTCGCTGTCCAAAGAGCACCAGGGTTCCGCTGTCGGGCGGGTCTTCGAGCCAGACGGCGCTGACACCCAGTAGTCCCACGAGGGTAAACGTGAGCGGCCCCAGAACGGGCGGCGCCCAGATGAGTAAGTCGAGGGTGAGCCGTTGCCAGAGGGGACCAGCAGGCAGGGCCGCCCGCACCAGGTGAAAGTAGGCCCCTAGCAGGGGCCCCTACAGCCATGCTGGCCAGCAGGACGAGATTGGCAATGCCGGTGGCGAGCGGACGATGCCGCCGCGCAAGGAGCCCGGCAAGCAGCAGCAGAGCAGACGCCGTGAACCCAAAGACGATCGGAATCCATTCCCGCGCCACGATCGTGCCGCTGGCCATGTGGGCAATGTAAGTATCGACGCCAAGAAAGAACTCGTTTAGGGCAATCACGAGGAGCATCAGCTGGTCACGTGACAGGGGTAAGCGCCGCAGGCGCCGCAGCGCTGGCGGAAAGAGGTGGTGGAATTCGAGCGTATCGGTGCTCACGGTCGCTCCTTTGCCGGCAACTCAGTGACCCGAAGTGGAAGAAGGGAGGCGTAGCCCCGCTTTTTCCAATTTCTCCTCCACCATGACTTTCAGTTCGGCGAGGCTGTGTAGCACTTCGTATGCCCCGTGCCACTGGACATAGTCGGGACCTTGCATCCAGATGCCGAACTTGGCGGTACGTCCCCAGTGGTGCCAGAGGTTAAAGTGCGAAAAGTCAATGGGCTCGTCGAACGGTTCGGGTGTCAGCAGGCGGTTTTCTTGCAGCGGCGCCATGAGGGCATTGCTCTGCCGCACCCAAGCGTTGACTTGCTCGGTAGCAGCGTCGGCGGCTTCATAAAATTCCTTGATAAAATTAGCGTTGTGGCACGCTCGGCAGACGTTTTGCATGCGGACAAGGTTGTCTCTCCAGGCCGGGCGTCGCTCGCTGATGGGGGCAAAGAGATACCACGTCAGGCGGTCGCCCACGTCGTGCGTTGTTCCCGAAGCCCCAAAGCCGCTCATGTGGCAGGTGGCACACGTGGGGGCAGGAAAATCCTGGGTGGTGAGCGTTCCCGGTTCGGCCTGCCAGTTCCAGGTATGCCCGCCCGTCAGGTAGGCGATCCCGTGCGGCGATTCCTGGTAGATCTCCCACTGTGGATGGTCGGGTCCGATGTGGCAGGCGTTGCAGGTTTCGGGCTTGCGGGCCTGCTCCAGACTGAACTCGTGGCGCAGATGGCACTTGGTACAGTCTCCCACGGAGCCGTCGGGGGCGGGCTTACCGATGTCGTGACACCCCTGGCAAGCGAAGCGAGCGATGGCCTCGCCTTGTTTGGCAAACAGCGCATTGCGCATCTTGTCGGGATGGAAGCCGCCTTCGGGGATGGCTGCGTACATGGCAAGCAGCTTGTCGTCAAGGGACTGGGTGCCGGCGTATGCCACGTAGGCCGGCAACCCGTGGCGGCTCTGGTAGAACTGAGCCACCTCACGCGCGTGGCAACGTTGACACGTTGCCGGCGTCGGCTGGGGCAACACGTAGGTCCCCTCGTGGGCGACAGCGCCCGGGTAGGTGGCCGCGACTTCGTGGCAGTCGCGGCAGGTAACATTGGCCACGGCCATGGTGCTTTGTCCATACTGGGCGACGATGCCGGGGGTGCTGTTGCGATGGCAGACAACACACTTGTCGTTGCTGCCTGCCAGCACGTTCCTGCGGGCTTTGGCTGCGCTTGCCCCACTGCCACTATGGCCGATGGTCATTACCACCAGGGCGAGCGCGAGTGTGATGGTAGTGACCGTCAGTCCCAGGATTAAAGTGCGGGGAAGGTTCGATCTCATGCGCTTGCCTCCAAAGGGGAAGCCGTCCCACCACGCAGGCCAGGGCGCCGCAGCGGCTAGGGGGTGCCTTGCAGCGAAGCGCCGGGGCGCTCGTCGCGCTCTGGCTGTAGCGCCGCCGCGCGCAGGAAGTCAAAGTCGCAGCCCTGGTCGGCCTGCAGCACGTGCTGGGTAAAGAGCCAGCCGTAGCCGCGGCGAAAGTGGCGCCGCGGCGGGCGCGCCGCCAGCCGCCGCGCGATTTCCTCCGCGGGCACCAGCAGCTCTAGGCGCCGCGCGGGCACGTCGAGCTCGATCCAGTCGCCGGTGCGCACCGCCGCCAGCGGCCCCCCGGCGGCCGCTTCGGGGGTGACATGCACCACCACGGTGCCAAAGGCGGTGCCGCTCATGCGCGCGTCGCTCAGGCGCACCATGTCCCGCACGCCCTGCTGCAGCAGCTTGCGGGGCAAGGGCAAGAAGCCCCACTCGGGCATGCCCGGCGCCCCCAGGGGGCCGGCGTTGCGCAGCACCAGCACGTCGTCGGGGCGTACGTCAAGGTTTGGGTCGTCGATGCGGCGCAGCAAGTCCTCGTGGTCTTCAAAGACCACGGCGCGGCCGCGGTGCTGCAAGAGGGCGGGCGAAGCAGCCGTGGGCTTGATGAGGGCGCCGCGCGGCGCCAGCGAGCCATAAAGCACCGCCAGGCCGCCTTCGGGGTGCAGGGGGTTGTCGAGGCTGCGGATGACCTCGGGGTTGTCGACCCGCGCCGCAGCGAGGTTTTCTCCCAGGGTGCGGCCGGTGACGGTGAGGGCGTCAAGGTGCAGCAGGGGGGCGAGCTGCTTGAGCAGCGCCGGCAGCCCGCCGGCGTAAAAGAAGTCCTCCATGAGAAAGCGCCCCGAGGGCTTGAGGTCGAGCAAAAAGGGGGTGGTGCGCGACAAGGCGTCAAAAAGCGACAGGGGCAGCTCGAGCCCCACGCGGCCGGCAAGGGCGATGAGATGGATAATGGCGTTGGTGGAGCCGCCAATGGCGTGCAAGGTGCGGATGGCGTTTTCAAAGGCGGCGCGGGTGAGAATTTTCGAAGGCCGCAGGTCCAGTTCCACCAGGCGCACGATCTGGCGGCCGGCGGCTTCGGCCAGCTGCAGGCGGCGCGCGTCCACGGCGGGAATGGCGGTGTTGCCGGGCAGGGCCAGGCCTAGCGCCTCGCCCATGGCGGCCATGGTGGAAGCGGTGCCCATCACCATGCAGTGGCCGGGGCTGCGCACGATGCAGCCTTGCAGCTCGGCCCACTCTTCCTCGCTCAAGCGGCCGGCGCGCCACTCCTGCTCGTAGCGGCGGCAGTCGGTGCACGAGCCCAGCGCCTCGCCGCGCCAGTAAGCCTTGAGCTGCGGGCCGCCGGTGACCAGGATGGCGGGCACGTCGGCGCTGGCGGCGCCCATGAGCAAGGCCGGGGTGGTCTTGTCGCAGCCCCCCAGCAGCACCACGCCGTCAAGCGGATTGGCGCTGATCGATTCTTCCACGTCCATGCTCATCAGGTTGCGGTAGAGCATGGTGGTGGGGCGCATGTTGTACTCGCCCAGGGACATCACCGGAAACTCCAGGGGCACGCCGCCGGCCTGCCAGACGCCGCGTTTTACCGCCTCGGCGAGCTGGCGCAGGTGGGCGTTGCAGTGGGTGAGCTCGCTCCAGGAGTTGCAGATGCCGATCAGCGGCCGCCCCTCGTAGGCGCTGGGGCTGAAGCCTTCGGCTTGCAAGGCAGCGCGGCGCAGCCAGCCGTAAAGCTCCGGGGTGTCGAACCAGGCGCGGCTGCGGTACGGGCGACGGGCGCTCATGCGGGCTTCCTCCTCATAAGTAAGGGTTGGGGCATCCGGGGACGCGCTAGGGCGTAGTAGCCGCGGCGACGTCTTCTGGCGGCAAAAAGAGCCGCGGGTCGACCAGGGCGCCGTTGAGGCTCACCCCCCAGTGCAGGTGCGGCCCCGTGGCCCGGCCGCTCATGCCCACGGTGCCCAGCAGCGCCCCGGCGGCCACCTCCTGTCCCGGAGCCACGGCGATGCGCGCCAGGTGGCAGTAAAGGGTGATCAGTCCCTGGCCGTGGTCGAGCACGACGGTGTTGCCGTTGAAGAAAAAGCGGCCGGTGTCGAGCACGCGCCCCGCTGCCGGCGCCCGCACCGGCGTGCCCTGGGGCGCGGCGATGTCCAGACCGCTGTGCGGCCGGCGCGGCTCGCCGTTGAGGAAGCGCCGCAGGCCAAAGGGGCTGCTGACCTCGCCCTGCACCGGCCAGGAAAAGAGCAGCGTTTCTGGGGCAACGGGGCGCCAGTGGGTCAGGGCAGCGCGCAGGCGCCGCGCTTCGCGGCGGATGCGCTGCAGCTCGGCCGGCGAGGGGTGCACCAGGCGCTCGGGCAGGGTGAGGTGCTGCTCGGCATACTGCTTGGGGTGTACGGTAAACGGGTAGCGGCGCGCTGCGGCGCCATGCCGCACCTGCAGCACGTGCTCGCCTGGCGCGGCGCTCAGCGGAATGCCCACCACCGCCAGCCAGCCGCCCTCGTGGGGCAACACCAGCACGCGGCGGCCGTCGTAGTAAGCCACCGGCGGTTCCCTGGCCGCCGCCTCCAGGGGAAGCAAGGCAACGCCGCCTGGCACCGGCAGCGGCTGGGGCAGGGCCGGCGGTGCGGCAGCGGCCGCCGCCGAGAGCAAGACCAGCAGCAGCCATGCCAACATCACCCTTCTCCTCGCCACGGGCAGCTGCTGGCGTTGAGGCTAGCAGCTGCCTATCGCCTTTGCAACCGTGTTGCACCTCCGTGTAGCCCCCGCGTACAATACGGCGGCAGCGGCCCTGTGGCAAAAGGAAAGCCCTGCCAAGGCAGCGGCAAAGGAGCAGCCATGGCACTCAAATTCGGCTTCATCCCCATCGAAGGCGGGCGGTTTTACCGCGAGGCGCTCGAAGAAGTGGTGCGCGGCGAGGAACTGGGCTTTGACTCGGTGTGGATGGAAGAGCACCACGCCGTGAAAGACCACTACTGGCCCTCGCCCCTCATGGCGCTGGCCGGCTTTGCCACGTGCACCTCGCGCCTCTTGCTGGGGACCGACATCCTCGTCTTTCCCTTCTACCACCCGGTACGGCTGGCCGAGGAGGTGGCGCTGCTGGACGTGATGAGCGGCGGGCGCGTGGTGCTGGGCACGGCCATCGGCTACAAACCTGACGAGTTTGCCCTCTACCACACTCCCCTGGCCGGCCGCGGGGCGCGCTTTGAGGAGGGACTCCGGCTCGTCAAGGCGCTGTGGACGCAAGAGACCGTGACGTTTCGCGGCCGCTACTATCAGGCCGAAGAGGTGCGCATCGAGCCCAAACCCCTCACGCAGCCCCACCCGCCGCTGTGGATCGGCGGCTGGGGACCGCTGACCCTCAAGCGGGCCGCTACCCTGGCCGATGCCTGGCTGCCGGGCCCCACTGCCGACTTGCCGCGCCTGCTGGCCGGCAAGCAGCAGGTGCTGGCGCACTGCGCCGCGGCCGGCCGCCCTGCCCCTACCGAGTGGCCGCTGACGCGCGAGGTGCTGGTGGCCGACACCGAGGCGCAGGCGCGAGCGCTGGCAGAACGCCACCTCATGGTGAGCTACCGCCAGGAGTATGCCGGGGGCTGGCGCCATCCCTTTATCGATCCAGAGGTGGCCCGTGACCTCGACAGCCTGCGGCGCGACCGCTTTATTCTCGGCACGCCCGCGCAGTGCATCGCCCAGATCCGCCGCTTCGTCGAAGCCTACGGCGTCACCCACCTCATCTGCCGCCTCTACTTCCCCGGCCTGCCCCACGCCCACATTCTGCGCGAGCTGGAGCTGCTCGCGCGCGAGGTGATGCCGGCGTTTCGCTAGGGCGTCAGGCCAGGGGACCGCACACCGCTTCTGCGGCCTGCACCGCCTGGCCGCTGGCCACCAGCTGCCGCGCCACCTCCAGGTCGCGGTGCAAGAGGCGGTCTTCCTGCCAGAAGGGCAAGTGCCGGCGCACCAGGTCGCGCACCGCGGCGGTGGCCGGCGCCGGCGCCAGGGGCGCGCGCAAGTCGAGGGCCTGCACGCCACAGAGGAGCTCGATGGCCAGCACCTGCTCGAGGTTGTCGGCGATCTGGGCGGCCTTGCGCGCCGCGTGCAGCCCCATGCTCACGTGGTCTTCTTTGTTGGCCGAGGTGGGGATGGAGTCGACGCTGGCCGGGTGTGCCAGCACCTTGTTTTCCGACACCAGCGCCGCCGCCGTTACCTGCGCCAGCATGAAGCCCGAGTTGAGCCCGCCTTCAGGCACCAAAAACCCCGGCAGCTCGCTCAGGGCTGGGTCGAGCAGGTGGGCGATGCGCCGCTCGGCAATGCTGGCCAGCTCGGAAAGGGCGATGGCCAGATAATCGGCGGCGAGAGCCAGCGGCTCGCCGTGAAAGTTGCCGCCGGAAAGCACTTCCCCCTCGGCGGCAAAGACCAGGGGGTTGTCGGTGACGGCGTTGATTTCCCGCTCTACCACGTCCGCCACGTGCGCCACGGCGTCGCGCACGGCGCCGTGCACTTGCGGGATGCAGCGCAGGCTGTAGGCGTCCTGCACTTTGTGGTCGGAGAAGCGGTGCGAGGCGACGATGGGGCTGGCGGCCAGCAGGCGGCGCACGTTGGCTGCCACCTGCTGCTGGCCCGGATGCGGGCGCAGCTGCTGGATGCGGGCGTCAAAGGCGGTGAGGGTGCCCAGCAGCGCCTCCAGGCTGATGGCGCCGGTGAGGTCGGCGACTTTGAGCAGGGTGCGGGCCCGCCCCAGGGTCCAGACGAGGTAAGCGGCCATGGCCTGCGTGCCGTTGAGGAGGGCCAGGCCCTCTTTGGCTTCCAGGCACAGGGGCTGCAGGCCGGCGCGCCGCAGCGCCGTGCCGCCGTCGGTGCGCTGCCAGCCGCCGTCGCCGCGCTGCCAGGCCTCTCCCTGCCCGAGGAGCACCAGCGCCAGGTGGGCCAGCGGGGCCAGGTCGCCGCTGGCTCCCACCGAGCCCTGGCTGGGCACCACGGGAAGGATGTCGTGGTTGAGCAGGGCCAAAAGCAAGTCGACTACCTCGGGGCGGCAGCCGGAGTAGCCCTGGGCCAGGGCCCGCGCTTTGAGCAGCAGCATGAGGCGCACCACCTCGCGGGGCATGGGCGGGCCAACGCCGGCCGCGTGGCTGAGCACCAGGCGCCGCTGCAGCTCGCCCACCTGCGCCTGGGGAATGCGCACTTCGGCAAACTTGCCAAAGCCGGTGTTCACCCCGTACACGGGGCGCCCGGTCTTGAGGAGGGCTTCGACCACCTGGCGGCTGTGCTGCATGGCCTGGCGCTGCTGCGGGGCAAGGCGCACCGGCTGCGGGTGGGCAAGCCAGGCCGTCAGCGTGGAGAGGGTAAGAGGGGTGGCGTCGAGAAGAAGAGCCTCAGGGGGCATGGGCTGCCCGCGGCGGGCGGCGCGCGGCCGCCAGCTTCTGCTCGGCGAGCTCGAGGGCGGCACGGGCCGGTGACAGGCCCGCCTCGCGGGCCAGGGCGAAAACGGCGCGCAGGGCCTCGGGCACGTGCTGCACTTTGGCCAGGGCGCGCGCCTCGCGGTAGCCTTCGGGCTCCAGCTCGACCGAGATGTTGAGGATGCCGCCGGCGTTGATGACAAAGTCAGGGGCGTAGAGGATGCCGCGTGCCGCAAGCTGCTCGCCGTGCTCGGGCGTCAAGCACGGGTTGTTGGCGCAGCCGGCAACGATTTGACACCGCAGCCGCGGCAGGGTGTCGTCGTTGATCACCCCGCCCAGGGCGCAGGGCGCAAAGATCTCGCACTCGACGTCGTAAATGGCCTCTGGTGCCACCAGGCGGGCGCCGTACTGTGCGGCCAGGCGCTGGGCGCGCGCGGCGATAATGTCAGTGACGATGAGCCGGGCCCCGGCGGCGTGCAGGTGCCGGCAGAGGTGCTGCGCCACGCTGCCGCAGCCCTGCACGGCGACGCGCACGCCGGCCATGTCGCGGGTGTGCAGCTGCCACTCCAGGCATACCTGCATGCCCAGGAAGACCCCCAGGGCGGTAAAAGGCGCCGGGTTGCCGCTCGAGCCCAAGTGGCGCGGCAGGCCGGCCACAAAGCGCGTCTCTTGCCGCACCACCACCAGGTCTTCTGCCGTGATGCCCACGTCCTCGGCGCCAATGTAAAGCCCGCCCAGGGCAGCGATAAAACGCCCCATGGCGCGCAGCAGGGCAGGGGACTTGTCGCGCTGCGGGTCGCCAAGAATAACCGCCTTGCCGCCGCCCAGGCCGGTGTCGGCCACCGCCGATTTATAAGTCATGGTGCGCGCCAGGCGGTTGGCGTCGGCAAAGGCCGCCTCTTCCGAGGAATAGGGCCACATGCGGATGCCGCCCACCGCCGGCCCCAGGGTGGTGTCGTGGACGGAGATATAGGCCAGCAGCCCGCTGGCCGCGTCGTGGCCGCGCACCACTTTTTCGTAGCCGGCCACCGGAATCTCGGTGAGCTTCATCTCCCGCCTCCTCTTGCGCCGGAGGGCTGCAAAAATTATACCCAAGAGCCGGAGGCGTTCCCCAGGGCCTCAAGCGGGCGGGTTGTCGGCGTAAAGAAAGCAGCGCACGGTGTGGCCGTCGGCCACCGTGTAAGCCGGGGGATACGCCTGGCGGCAGTGGGGCATGGCGTAAGGGCAGCGCGGGTGGAAGTGGCAGCCCGGCGGCGGGTGGATGGGCGAGGGCACCTCGCCAGGCAAGTGCAGCTTTTCCGCGCCGCGGGCGTCGAGACGGGGCACGGCGGCCAGCAGGGCGCGCGTGTAGGGGTGGCAGGGAGAAGAGAAAATGGCCGCGGTGGGGCCGCGCTCCACGATGCGCCCCAGGTACATCACCGCCACCTCGTCGGCCAGGTACTCTACCACCCCCAGGTTGTGGGTGATAAAGAGGTACGTGAGGCCCAGCTCTGCCTGCAGCCGCTCCAGCAAATTGAGGATCTGGGCCTGCACCGAGACGTCAAGGGCGCTGGTGGCCTCGTCGCAGACGAGAAACTCGGGCTCGACGGCCAGGCAGCGGGCGATGCCGATGCGCTGCCGCTGGCCGCCAGAGAACTCGTGCGGGTAGCGGTAAAGCATCTGCGGATCGAGGCCCACCTGCGCCAGAATGGCGCGGGCGCGCTCTTCGCGCTCGCGGCGCGAGCGGCCGATGCCGTGGGCTGCCATGCCTTCCATGACGATTTCGCCCACCATCATGCGCGGGTCAAGCGCCGCGTAAGGGTCCTGGAAGACGATTTGCATGCGCCGCCGGTAAGGGTGCAGCTGGCGGCGGCTGAGGCGCGTCAGGTCCTGGCCGTCGAGGAGCACGCGGCCGGCGGTGGGCCGCACGAGCTGCAGCACCGCCTTGCCCAGGGTGGTCTTGCCGCAGCCCGATTCCCCCACCAGGGCCAGGGTCTCGCCGCGGCGCAGCGTCAAGTCGACGCCGTCCACGGCGCGCACGTAACCCACCACGCGCTTGAGCACGCCGCGGCGCAGGGGAAAGTGCACGCAGAGGCCCTCGAGGCGCAGCAGCGGCTCGCCGCTTGTCTGGCCGGGCGGGCGCGGCCGCGGCTGCGGGGGCAGGTGCACCTCGGCGGGGGTGATGCGCCGGCCCTGGCGCTTTACGTCGTAAAGGATACAGGCGGCGTGGTGCTCGGCGTCGACGGGCAAAAGCGGCGGGTCCACCTGCCAGCAGGCCGGCTGTACCATGTGGCAGCGCGGCGCAAAGCGGCATCCTGGAGGCAGGGCGTGCGCCGGCGGCACCCGCCCCTCGATGGTCTGCAGCGCCTGGTCGCGCCGCGTGCGCGTGGGCAGGGACTGCAGCAGCCTGACGGTGTAAGGGTGCGCGGGGTTGTCGAGGAGCTGCGGGCGCGGCGCCACTTCCACGATGCGGCCGGCGTACATGACGGCCACGCGGTCGGCCAGCTGTGCCACCACCCCCAGGTCGTGGGTGATGAGCAAAATGGCGGTGCCTTTCTGCGCCTGCAGGGCCTTCATGAGCTCGAGGACTTCCGCCTGCACGGTAACGTCCAGGGCGGTGGTGGGCTCGTCGGCAATGAGCAGCCCCGGCTCGCAGGCCATGGCGATGGCGATCATGACGCGCTGCTGCATGCCGCCCGAGAGCTGGTGCGGGTACTGCTGCAGGCGCTGCTCGGGGTCGGGAAGGCGCACCAGTTCTAGCAGCTCCAGGGCCTTCTTGCGCGCCGCTGCCGGGGAGAGCCGCTGGTGGTAGCGCAGGGGCTCCATGAGCTGGTAGCCGATGGTGAGCACCGGGTTGAGGGAAGACATCGGCTCCTGGAAGATCATCGACAGCTCGCGGCCGCGCAGCCGGCGCTTTTCCACTTCCGGTAGGCGCATCAGGTCGCGGCCCTTGTAGAGAATGGCGCCTCCGGCATAGTAGCCGGCCGGTTGCGGCACCAGCTGCATGATGGAAAGCGCCGTGACGGTTTTGCCGCAGCCCGACTCGCCCACCAGGGCAAAGGTCTCCCCGGCGTCGAGGGAAAAAGAAACCCCGTCGACGGCACGCGCCGGCCCCCACTTGGTGCGGAAGTAAGTCTTTAGGTCGCGCACGTCCAGGAGCATACCGAGAGTCTACCACCGCGCTTGACCTGCCTGTCAAGGCAGCGTAGGCTCGCAAGCCCGGCGGCTTGCCGCCACAACGTTCCCTTACCGCTTTTCCCGAGAAGGAGAGATGCCCTATGGCCGAAGCGGCGCTTCCTGCCTGGCTGCAGACCTTGCAGCAGCACGATCCCGACTTTGCCGCCAGCTACCTGGCGCAGCGCGAGCGCATTCTGCAAGATGGAGCCATTCCGGCCAAGTACAAGATCCTGATGACGATGGTCGTCGATGCCTTGGTGGCGCACCCCGATGGCGTGTACGTCATCGCCAACCGCGCCCGCGCTGCCGGGGCCACCGAAGAGGAGATCCGAGAGGCGGTGGAGGTGGCCTACCTCTTTGGCGGCACGCCGGCCCTGGTGACGGCGGTGAATGCCTTTCGCCGTGACGACTAAGGCCGCGCCTGCCGGCTAGGGCCCCAGGGGATCGTGGGCTTCGGGGCCGAGCCAGGTGATGTCGGCCCCCGCCCCTTTGACGGCCACCGCCTCCACTTCCACCAGCAGCTCGGGGTGGGCCAGAGCGCTCACCCGGCACCCCAGGGAGGTGGGGCAGCTGCGAGCAAACCAGGCCGGGCCTTGCCCGTAGGGGCGATTTTGCTGCGCCCCGGCCACGGTAAAAGTGCGGCGCCGCACCACGTCGTCGAGGGTGGCTCCGGCCTGCTCCAGGGCCCAGGCGATGGCCTCGTGGGCCAAGTCGAGCTGCGCCGCCCAGTCGCCCGCCGCCTGCACCTCGCCGGCAGGGCTGAGGGCGGTGCAGCCGCTCACGTAGACCCAGTCGTCCACGGCCACGGCACGCGCGTAGCCGCGCGGCTTTTCCCGCTGGAACTGGGTGTAGATGTCCTGTCGCTTGGCAGCGGCCCCGAGAATGGCTTCTGCCTCGATTTCCACCAGCATGTCGGGGTGCACCAGGGCCGGAATCCCCAGCAGGGTAGAGGTGGGGCGTACCTCTCCCAGCACGTCCAGCCACGCCCGGGTGTAGTCGGGGAGGTGGCTGAGGTCGGTGAGGAAGGTTTTGGTGTAGACCAAGTCGCCGGGGGTACCGCCGAGCTGCGCCAGGGCCCACAAGAGGGTCTCCAGAGCCAGGCGCGTTTGCCGGTAAAGGTCGCCGCGTCCCTCGACCACTCCCTGGGCGTTGAGCGCCGTGGTGCCCGAAAGGAAGACCCGCTCGCCCACGCGCACCGCTCGCGAGTAGCCGTAAGCCGCCTCGGTGGGGCGGCCGGAGGCAAGGCGCTGGGCGCTGCTGCCGGCGCCGTCGATGGCCTCGAGCTCGATTTCCACCAGCTGCGCCGGCCGCGCCAGTCCTGCCACCTGCACCAGGGTGGAGGCGGGGCGCACGTGGCCAACGTAGCGGGCCACGGCCCGCGCCGCCTGGTCGGCCAGGCCGATGTCGGTGACGTAGATGCGGCAGCGAACCACATTGTCGAAGCTGCCGCCCACTTTGCCCATGCTCCAGGCGGCCAGGGTCATGATGGCCTCGACTTGCCGGGTGACGTCGCCCACCCCCAGCACGTTGCCGGCGCGGTCGATGGCGGTGGTGCCCGACTGCAGCACCGTGTCGCCGACGCGCAGGGCGCGCGAGTAGTGAGCGAGCTGCTCCAGCTCGCGGCCGGAAGCGACGTTGATGCGGCGATAAGGGGCCATGGCGGTCTCCTCGGGGCGCGCTACGCTTTAGCCTTGGGGGGCATACGTTCCGATCCAGTGCACCCGCGCTGTGGCATGCCTCACTTTCGTGTACAGCCGTCGGTCACCGGTCCACAGGACGGTCTCTAGCGCTTCCGCCAGGGTTAGATAGGCCGCGTCATAGGCAGCAATCCCATAGCGCAGAGCACATTCGTAGACCTTTTTCGCTTCAGGGTCAGCCAAGTGGATTCCTAGGCTAAGCAGGTGTGCGAGAGCCTGGGCTCCCACGTTGGCAGCCACGCGTCCGCGGCGAACGGCACTCACCATTCCATTGATCACTTCGTACAGCCAGAGGGATGGAGCCACCATCTGGATGTGTTGGCGTAAGGCCTCATCGCGCAGCGCCACTGCTTGGCTGACAGCCTCTTCATCGTCTAAAGCCCACTTGAGGCAGACACTCGCGTCCACGACAAAGAGCCTGGTGACTGGGCTCACCGGCGGCGCCCTTCCTCGATCAATTTGCGAACCCTCACCCCAATGGGCCCAATCTGGTGGCGTAAACGGTCCAGGGCCTCCGCCGCTGCTCGTGGTTGCGTGTGGGTTTCGCTACTGGGTAAGAAGCCATCGGCGGCGAGACGTTGGCGGATGGCTTCGAGACAATAGGCGCTAAGCGTCATGCCGCGGCGGAGGGCAGCGGTCTTGATGTGCTCCCGCAGCCGCGGGTCGTCCAGGTAAATACTTAAACGCCGATAGGTTGCCGAAGAGCGCATCGACTGGCTTCCTTTAGCGGGTGCCAGAGACCACTGGTCTGTGACAACAACGCGGGCTGCTGCCGCACACCATAGCGCCGCGGGGCCGGCGCGTCAAGGCGCCATCCCCTCTTGCCAGCGCGGCGCTGGCGCCCTATGCTAGGCACACCACGGGAGGAGAGAGAGGCCATGAAGCTCACCGCGTACGAGACCCTGCACTGCGATGCCGGCTGGCGCACCTTTTCCTTCCTCAAGCTGACCACCGACACCGGGCTCAGCGGCATTGCCGAGTACAACGAGTGCTACGGCAGCCCGGGGCTCACCGGGGTGATCGAGCGCCTGGCGCAGCGGCTGCTGGGGGCCAACCCCCTGGCGCACGAGCGCCTCAGCCAGCAGCTTTACGCCCTCACCCGCCAGGGCCCCGGAGGGCATGGTGCGGCAGGCCATCGCTGCCCTCGAAAACGCCCTTGTCGACCTCAAGGCGCGCGCCCTGGGGGTGCCCGTTTACGAGCTGCTGGGCGGCGCGGTGCGCGAGCGCCTGCCGCTGTACTGGTCGCACTGCGGCACTTACCGCCTGGCTCCCCACAGCGCGGCGGCCATGGGCCGGCCGCCCCTGCGCAGCCTCGACGACCTGGTGGCGCTGGGGCGCGAGGTGCGCGAGCGCGGCTTTCGCGCGCTCAAGACCAACATCTTTCTCTTTGACCGCGAGCCGCGGCTGTACATGCCCGGCTTCACGCGCAGCCCGGGCTGGCCCGAGCTCAACCTCGACGCCGCCGTCATCCCCGCCCTGCGTGCCCAGCTGCAGGCCCTGCGCCAGGGCGCCGGCCCCGAGGTGGCCATTCACCTCGACCTCAACTTCAACTTCAAGCCAGAAGGCTACCTGCAGGTGGCCCGCGCCCTTGACGACTTGGGGCTGGCCTGGGTGGAAATCGACCTTTACGACCCACTGGCCTTGCGCCGCATTCGCGACGCGCTGCGCACGCCGGTGGCCTCGGGCGAGTCGCTCTTTGGCCTGCGCGGCTACCGGCCGTATTTCGAGCGTGCCGCCATGGACGTGGCCATCGTCGACGTGCCCTGGAACGGCATCTGGCAGGCCCTGAAAATCGCTGCCCTCGCCGAAGCCTACGAAGTCAACGTGGCGCCGCACAACTTTTACGGCCACCTCGCCACGCTCATGAGCGCCCACTTCTGCGCCGCCATTCCCAACTTCCGCATCATGGAAATCGACATCGACGACGTGCCCTGGAAGGACGACCTGGTGACCTATGTGCCGCAAATCGAAAACGGCGCCCTGCGCCTGCCCCCCGGTCCGGGCTGGGGCGCCGAGCTCAACGAAGAGGCCATCCGCGCCCATCCCCCCAAGGCGCCGCTGTGAGGAGGGGCCTCTACGTGGCGGGTGCGGGCTTGGGCGAGAAGCGGGCCGGGGCCGCAGGTGTTGCCAGGAAGGTGTCGTAACCCTTTTGCGTGCTAAGACCATTTGAGGAGCGCTGCCATGCCGATAAAGAGCCGCGAGATCCACCTCAAGAGCCGGCCGGTGGGCCTGCCATCGCCGGACAACTTTGCCCTGGTCGACGTCACCCTGCCCGACCCCCAGCCCGGCCAGGTGCTGGTGCGCAACCACTTCATGTCGGTCGATCCCTACATGCGCGGCCGCATGTACGACCGCCCCAGCTACGTGCCGCCGTTTCCGCTCGGCGCACCCCTTGAGGGGGGCAGCGTCGGCGAGGTGGTGGCCTCCCGCCACCCCGACTTCTCGCCCGGGGAGATGGTGCTCAGTCGCCTGGGCTGGCGCGAGTATTTTCTTTCTGACGGCAGCGGGCTTACCAAAATCGACACCCGCCTGGTGCCGCCCCAGGCCTACCTGGGGGTGATGGGCATGCCGGGGATGACGGCGTACGTGGGGCTCCTCGACATCGGCAAGCCGCAGCCGGGCCAGACGGTCTTCGTGTCGGCAGCCGCGGGGGCGGTGGGCCAGGTGGCCTGCCAGATCGCCAAGCTCAAGGGCTGCCGCGTCATCGGCAGTGCCGGCTCGCCGAGCAAGGTGCAGTGGCTGCTGGAAGTGGCGGGCATCGACGCGGCATTCAACTACAAGACCGTGCCCTCGCTCGTTGACGAGCTTGGCCGCCTCGCCCCGGAGGGCATCGACATCTACTTCGAAAACGTCGGCGGCGCCCACCTCGAAGCGGCCCTGGAGCACATGAAGCCCTTTGGCCGCATTGTCCTGTGCGGCATGATCTCGCAGTACAACGCCCCCTCGCCGGGGCCGCGCAACCTCGTGCACGCGGTGCGCAAGCGGCTCCTGCTGCAAGGCTTCATCGTCTCGGATCACCTCGAGCGCCAGGCGCCGTTCCACGCCGACATGGCCGCCTGGATCCGCGAAGGCAAAGTGAAGTGGGAAGAGACGATCGTCGAGGGGCTAGAGAAGGCGCCGCAGGCCTTTATCGGGCTCTTTCACGGCGAAAACCTGGGCAAGATGCTGGTCAAGCTGGTCTGAGCTAGACGCGCAGAAACTTAAAGACGATCACCAGGACGGTGAGCAGGCTGAACCAGGCGGTGATGACCCACATCAGGGTGGTGAGGCGCTGGTTGAGGTCGCTAAAGCGCTGATTGAGGTCGCTAAAGCGCTGATTGAAATCGCTAAAGCGATTGTTCATCTCGCTGCGCAGGTCGTCGAAGCGATTGTTCATCTCGCTGCGCAGGTCGTCGAGCCGCTTGGTGGTCTCGCTGCGCAGGTCGTCAAGGCGCTTGTGGAGATCGCCAAGGCGGGCCGCCACGTCGTCCATACCGGATTTCCCCCTCGAGCCAGCATAACGCCCGCTGCCGGGGAGGTCAAGCCAGGGCCAGCTGATGCGGCGGTTACTGCGTGCGCAGCCGGGGGTCGAGGGCGTCGCGCACCGCGTCGCCAAAGATGTTGGCCGGCAGCACCAGGCCGAACATGAAGACAAAGGCGGCAAAGAGGTTCCACCACACCACCGGCTCGCGCGCCAGCTCCAGCCGCGCCTGGTTGATCATGTTGCCCCAGGACTGCATGGAAGGGTCGACGCCGATGCCCACGTAAGCCAGCACCGCTTCGGCCAGCACCAGGCCGCTGAAGCGCAGGATCACGGAAATGAGCACGATGTGCAGCACGTTGGGCACCAGGTGGCGCAGGATGATGGTGGCGCGCGACACGCCAAAGGCATCGGCCGCTTGCACGTACTCGATCTCGCGCAGCTTGAGCACCTCGGCGCGGATGAGGCGGCACAGGCCGGTCCAGGAAGTAATGCCCATGATGAGGCACAGGTACACGAGGCGCTCGTCGGCCGAAATGACCGTCTCTTTGGCGGTAAGGCCCACCTGGAAAATGAGCATGGCGGCGGCGATGAGCAAAATGTCGGGGATAGAGGAGAGGGTGGTGTAAATGTACTGGATGACGTCGTCGACGCGGCCACCGAAGTAGCCGGCCAGCACCCCGAAGAGAATGGCAAAGGGGGTGACGATGAGCGTGGTGAGGGTGCCGATGACCAGCCCGGTGCGCACGCTCTTGAGGGCGGTGTAAAAGACGTCTTGCCCTGCCTTGTCGGTGCCCAGAATGTGATAGCCGGCGCTGAGCACCACCACTTCCGCCACCAGCACCGCCACCGCGGTAAGGAAGCCCACCACCCCCAGGCCGCGCCGCCGCCAGGCGGCCAGGCGCTCTGCCGCCACGCCGCGCCGCCGCCCCCAGGCCAGCAAGCCCAGCAGCCCCAGCAGCAGCACGACGCCGCTGCCCAGGCCCCAGCCCAGCCCTTCCACCAGGCGGGCGCGGATATCGGGCCAGCGCTGCTGCGGAACCTGCAAGTGGCGGCCGCCGTAGCGCAGCCGCGGGTAAGTGCGCACCTGGCGGCCGTCGGGCAAAAAGACCGTCTCTTTGGTGTAGAGGTGGGTGGCAAAAGGCGCCGAGTAGGTCTTCTCGCTTTGCTGTGCCAGGCGCCGGCAGAGAAGGTCGAGCAGGCTCTGGATGTTTCCCCCCGCCGGTGCAGCCGGCGACACCACGCGGAAGTGAAGCGTGTCAAGAAAGCCCACCGCGCCGTAAAGGCAGAGGATGCCAAAGCAGAGCGCCGCCGCGCGGTTGCTCGCCACCTGCCGCAGCGCCACGCGCCAGTACTCGCGCCGCAGCGCCAGCCCCAGCCACACCCCGCCGCCCAGCAGCAGCGCAAAAATGAGCGCGTCGCTCCACAGCAGCACCGGTTGCACGCCCAACATCGCCCTCACTCCAGCCGCACCCGCGGGTCAACCAGGGTGTAGCTGATGTCGGTCAGCAGCAGCCCCACCACGTAGAGAAACGAGCCCAGCGACACCATGGCCTGCACCACCGCAAAGTCCTGCCGCTGGATGGCGTCGAGCATAAAAGAGCCCATGCCGGGAATGGCAAAAAACGACTCCAGCAGCAGGCTGCCGGCAAAAAGAAAGGGCAGGCTGACCACCACGCTGGTGAGAATGGGGATCATGGCGTTTTTGAGGGTGTGCACGAAAAGCACCACGCTTTCGGGCAGCCCCTTGGCGCGCGCCGTGCGCACGTAGTCCTTGTTGATCTCTTCAAGAAAAATGGTGCGGTAAAAGCGCACCTGGCCCCCCAGCCCGGCAATAATGGCGACCAGCACCGGCAGGACGACAAACTTGAGGCTGTAAATGCCATAGTCAAAGCCGGAGATGGGTACCAGGCGCAGGTACTTGCCCAGCAGCACCTGGCCGCCCAGGATGTAAAACAGTGCCGAGATGGACATGAGGATGACGCAGACAAACACCGCCCAGTAGTCCACGTACGTGCCGCGGTAGAACGCCACCATCATGGCGAAAAAGACGTCGAGCAGCAGCCCGAGCACAAAAGCGGGCACGGTGATGCTCAGGCTGGGGCCGATGCGCTTGGCGATTTCTGCCCCGATGTCCTTGCCGTCGTCAGAAGTGCCGTACTGGAAGACCAGCATCTTGAGCGAGCGCTGGAAGAAAATCGTCTGGGTGAAGCGGGCCAAAAGCGGCAGCGGCTCCTTGTACTCGAGCAGCACGCGGTGCGCCGGGGCCGGCGTCTCCACCTGGAACGTCACCTGCAGGGTGGGCGGTTCGGCTTCCGGCGCCGCGGCCGGCGTCACGCGAAACACGAAGCGGCGCCGCTCGGTGTCGGCCGGCAAGGCCAGCCAGCCGTCGGGGGCAAAGGCGTCAGGCAGCACCAGCCGCCCGGGGGGCGTGCTCTGCAGGCGCAGGCGGCGCGGCTGCGCCGCGGCGCGCGCCGCCGGCGCTTCCACCACCAGGGCGTACTCGCCAGCGCCGGCAGTGGGAAAGGTGGCGGTGTTGAGGCGCTCGCTCGCCGGCAGCGAGCCGATACGCCGCCAGCCGGGGTTGTAAAAGTAGGGCAGGTGCAAAGAACGTTCGCGCTTCCAGCGGTCGATGTGCTCCGGCGTGACGCGCTTGTGGCCCAGGTGGGCGCGCGCCATGTCGTCAGGGGAGTTGACGAAGAAAAAGAGCACGAAGACGATGACGTTGACCCCGAGCAGGATGGGGATGGCGTAGAGCACGCGCCGGACGATGTAAGCGGTCATGGCTGCGGCACTCCGCGCTGGCGCCGGTAAATGGTCAGGGTGGCGGGAATGGTGCCAAGAAGAAACAGGGCCAGCGCCACCCACAGCGGCGCGGTCACCGGCCGGTTCCACTCGGCGCGGCGCTTCTCGCGCAGCGCCGCGTCGATGCGCTTGTACTTCAGGGTGTTACCCCCAAAGAGCATGGGCTTGGCGTTGTGGTACCACTCGTGGTAGAGCCCGAAGCTCACCGGATGAAAGCCCCAGATCCAGGGGGCGTCCTCGCGGGCAATGGCCAGCATCTCGCGGATGAGGGCTAGGCGCTCGGGGGAGTTGGGCATGTTTTCCATGCGCCGAAAGAGCGCGTTAAAGCGCGGGTTGTCGTAGTTGGCGGCGTTTTCGCCCTGCGAGCGCACTTTGGCGTTGGGGCCGTAAAGCAGGAAGAGAAAGTTCTCCGGGTCGGGGTAGTCGGCGTGCCAGCCCCACTGGATGAGCTGGAAGTTTCCCTGCAGCACTTTGTTGCGGAACTGGTTGTAGTCGGTGGCGCGCACTTGCAGCTGCACGCCGAGGGCCGCAAACTGCTTGCGCAGCCAGTCGAGGAAGGGCTTGGAACCGGGGCCGGCGGCGGTGGTGTCGAAGAAAATCACCAGCGGCCGGCCGCTGGCGTCGCGGCCACCGGGGTAGCCGGCTTCGGCCAGCAGGCGGCGGGCCACCTCCAGGCTCTTGCGCCGCGGCCTTCCCAAGCGCGCGTCCCACTCGTAGACCACCGGGTTGATCCCCTCCGGGCCTTCCTGGTAGCCGAAAATGCCGGGAGGAATAGGGCTCTGGGCGGGAATGCCGCGGCCGTTGAGAAAGATCTGGATGTACTCCTCGGTGTTGAGGGCGATAGAAAGCGCCTGGCGCAGCTTGCGCCGCCGCTCGTCGTAGCCCCCCACCACGTCGTCGAGCATGTTGAAGGCGTAGTAGTAAGTGGTGGGCGACACGGCGGTGAGCAGGCGGATGTGCTTGGCACGCAAGGCTTCGGTGAGCTCGACGCCCGCTTCGGTCACCTGCACCGCCTGGTCGAAGACGTCCGAGGTGATGCCCGAGGTGTCGTAGTAGCCCTGCAGGAACTTGTGCCAGCGCGGCACGCTCTCTTTTTCCAGCACGTAGACGGCGGCGTCGAGAAAAGGCAGGCGCTTGCCGCGATCGGCAAGCAGCCCCAGGGGCCTCGTCCTCGGGCGTGCCCTCGCTGGGGTAGCGCTCGTCGTGAAACCGCGGGTTGCGGCGCAGCACCATGCGGTAGTTGGGGCGGTTCATGGCCAGGGTGAAGGGGCCGGTGCCCACGGGAAAGCGGTCCAGGGTGAGGTTCTGCTCGACCGCCGCAGCCTGGGTGTAGAAGCGGTCCACTTCCCAGGGCATGGGGGCAAAGAAGGGCATGGCCAGCCAGTAAAGGAACTGCGGGTACTTCTTGGTGAGGACGATGCGAAAGGTCAGCTCGTCCACCACCTGCGCCCCGGGCAAGTCGTACTGGCGCAAGTCGAGGTAAATGGGATGGCGGCGCTCGTCGGCTTCCTGGTTGTAAAAAATGCCTGCCCGCCGGCGCCGCTCGGCGCGGATGCGGGCAATTTCCGCTTCCAGGCGCTGCCGGAAGGCGGCAAAGCCCTCGATGTAAGTGGCCAGCAAGGGGTAAATGGGGCACTCGAGCAAGGGATGGGCCAGGCGCTTGATCTGGTAGACGTAGTCCTCGGCGCGCAGGGTGCGCGTGCCTTTGCCCGGCAGCTCGTCGGGATGCTCGACTTTGGGAAACGACGCCTCGGGCGGCAGGTGCCAGCGGTAGCGGCCGTCGGCGGTGCGGGCAAAGGCGGGGTGCTCCTGGTAGTAAATGCCGGGCTTGAGGCGAATCTCGTAGACCACCCGCGCCACTTGCTCTGCCGGCGCTTCTGGCGGCAAGGGCCGGCCCTGGGCGTCAAAGTACTGCGGCTCGGGCACCGCGGTGGCGGTAAGCGGCGCCAGGGTGTAGGGGCGCTCGAGGTAGTGGTACTGCAGGGGCGGCTCGTAGATCTGGTTGATGAAGGTATACTCGTCGGAAGAGTACGCCCGCGCCGGGTCGAGGTGCTTGGGTTCCTCGCTAAAGGTGTCGTAGTAAATGTTCTTCCCCGCCTCGCTTGGCCGGTAAGGGTTGTTGGTGCAGGCGGCCAGGAGGCAGGCCAGCAGCAGGGCATAGCCCAAGCGCCCTGCGGCGCGCGTTTTGCCTGCCATTGCCCGCCCTCGCGCTCGCTCACCGGCGGTCGGCATGGCCCAAGTCTTTCCCCGGCGCCACGCGGTCGCGCAGCAGCCGCTTGATTTCCTTGGGTTCGGGAAAGCGGCCCTGCGCCTGGCGCGACCACAGGGTCTCGCTGCCCAGGCGCACCTCGAAGACGCCGCCGCGGCCCGGAATCAGCGCCACTTCTCCCAGCTCGGCGGCAAAGGTGGTCAGCAGCTCCTGCGCCAGCCAGGCGGCGCGCAGCAGCCAGCGGCACTGGGTGCAGTACTCGATCTCCAGGCGCGGCTCAGGCACTGATTTGCCCTCCGTCGACGACGAAGGTCTGGCCGGTGATGAAGCTGGCGGCGTCGCTGCTCAAAAAAGCTACCAGGGGCGCCACTTCCGCGACGTCACCGAAGCGGCGCAGGGGGATCTGGCGCAGCATGTGGTTGCGCAAGCCTTCGATGCTGCGCGCCTCGGCGTTGAGCTCGGTGGCGATGTAGCCCGGGGCCACGGCATTGACCGTGATGTTGTAGCGGGCCCACTCCACGGCCAGGGCGCGGGTGAGCTGCACCACGCCGCCTTTGCTGGCGCAGTAAGGGGCGACGTTGCTCACCCCGATGAAGGCCCAGTGCGAGGCGATGTTGACGATGCGGCCGTACTGCTGGGCCACGAAGTGGCGGCCGGCGCGCTGGCAGCAGAGGAACATGCTGGTCAGGTTGGTGTCCAGCACGTGGTGCCACTCTTCTTCGCTGAGCTCCAGGAAGGGGCGCTGCAGCATGATGCCGGCGTTGTTGACCAGCACGTCGAGGCGCCCAAAGCGCGCCAGGGTGGCATCGACCATCGCCTGCACCTGGTCGGCGCGCGTCACGTCGGTGGGTACCACGCAGGGCCTCGCTGCCGGCTTCGGCCACCAGCGCGGCGGTTTCGAGCAAGCGCTCGCGGTGGCGCGCCGCCAGGGTGACGCGGGCGCCCCAGCGCGCCAGGCACACGGCAATGGCGCGGCCGATGCCCTGGCTGGCGCCGGTGACGATGGCCACTTTCGACGACAGGTCAAGGGGGGGAGGAAGGGACACGCCGCCGTCTCCTTCTGTCCGGGATATTTCAACCATAACATAGACCCTGCCGCCATGCTACGGGGGGCAATTGCACCTGCTGGCAGGGCGCTTTACAATCAGGACGTGCGTTTCCATGCAGAGGAGCCTGCCATGCCCGTGCCGGCCACCGCCGCGGCCACAGGTGAGGATCCTGTCCTTTACGGCCACGACCCGGCGCCGCGCCTCGTGGCCCTGCACCCGCTGCGCCAGGAGGCAGAGCAAGCGGCGATGCGCCTTTACTGGCGCGACGCGCCCGGCGGCGGGCTGCGCACCGAGGACGTGCCGTTTTACCCCTTCTTTTTCCTCGCCGACTTGCGCCTGCTGGAAGGCTTTCCCCGCCAGCGCTTTCGCTGCCAGCGGCTGCGCGGCGACAATTACTACCGCTACCTGGTGGTCTTCACCTCCTGGCAGGCCTACCGCGAGGCGGTGCGCCACGTGGCGCAGGCAGCCGGCAGCGGCACGCAGCGCCCCAGCCAGCTCTACCTCATCGCCAGCCCGGCGCAGCAGTACCTCATGCAGAGCGGCCGCACCCTGTTCAAAGGCATGACCTTTGACGACCTGCACCGCCTGCAGCTCGACATCGAGGTGCTTACCACGGGCAGCTTCCCGCAGGCCGAGCGCCCCGAAGACCGCATCGTCGTCATCGCGCTGGCCGACAACCGCGGCTGGCAGCACCTCATCGACGGCCGCACCCTCAGCGAGCGCGAGATGCTCGAAGCGCTGGTGGCGCTCGTGCGCGACCGCGACCCTGACGTCATCGAGGGCCACAACATCTACGCCTTCGACTTCCCTTACCTCATGGCTCGCTGCCAGCGCCACGGGGTGCCCTTTGCCATCGGCCGCGACGGCTCGCTGCCGCGCACTTTTGCGGCCAGCGTGCGCTTTGCCGAGCGTACCGTGGATTTCCCGGCCCTGGAGATCGCCGGCCGCCACGTCATCGACACCTACTTCCAGGTCCTGGCTTTTGACGTCTACAAGCGCGACTTGCCCGACTACAGCCTGAAGACGGCGGCGCGCTACTTCGGCCTAGCCGCCCCCGAGCGCACTTACGTGGAGGGCGCCGAGGTGGCCCGAGTGTGGCGCACCCAGCCCGAGCGGTTGCTTGCTTACGCCCGCGACGACGTGCTGGAGACCGAGCGCCTGGCCCGCCACCTCTCGGCATCGACGTTTTACCTGACGCAGATGCTGCCCATGCCTTACGGCCAGGTGGCGCGCACCGGGCCGGCGGCCAAAATCGAAGCCCTCTTCGTGCGCGAGTACCTGCGCCAGCGCCACGCCTTGCCGCGCAACCAGCTCGGGGTGCAGAAGCTGGGCGGCTACACCGACGTCTTCGTCACCGGCATCGTGGGGCCGGTGGTCTACGCCGACGTGGAGAGCCTCTACCCCTCGATCATGCTCCAGCACCAGGTGCGGCCGCGCACCGACACCCTGGGCCTCTTCCAGACCCTGCTGCGCCGGCTTACCGAGCTGCGCCTGGCCACCAAGCACCGCATGCGCACCGCCGCCACCTCTGAAGAGCGCAGCCGCCTCGACGCCCAGCAGAGCTCGTACAAAATTCTCATCAACAGCTTTTACGGCATGCTTGGCTTCAGCATGGCCCTGTTCAACGACTTCGAGGAGGCCGACCGCGTGGCCGCCACCGGGCAGCAGATCCTGCGCCACCTCATCGCCCTCATCCGCCGCGAAGGCGGCACGGTGGTAGAGGTGGATACCGACGGCGTCTTCTTCGTGCCGCCGCCGGGGGTGCGCGGCGAGGACGCCGAGCGCGTTTTTCTCGAGTGCCTCAACGCCGAAATGCCGGCCGGCATTCGCCTGGGCTTCGAGGGGCGCTTTTGCAAGATGCTGTCGTACAAGAAGAAAAACTACGCCCTGCTGGGCTACGACGGTACCCTGCACTACAAGGGCTCGTCGCTGGTGTCGCGCGCCATTGAGCGCTTCGGCCGCCAGTTCGTGCTCGAGGCCATTGCCTTGCTCTTGCGCGAGGACATCGAGGGACTGCACCGCCTCTACTTGGCTACCCGCGAGCGCATCCTGCGCCACGACTGGACGGTGGCCGACTTTGCGCGCACCGAGACGCTCAAGGAGAGCGCCGAGGACTACCAGGCGGCAGTGGCCGCCGGGCGCCGCAGCCGCGCTGCGGCCTACGAACTGGCCATTGCCCGCGCCCGCGAGACCGGGCAGCCGGTGCGCAAGGGCGACCGCATCGCGTACTACATTGCCGGCAGCGGCGCCACGGTGACCGCTTTTGAAAACGCCCGCCTGGCCGAGGCGTGGGACCCGGCGCATCCCGACGAGAACACCGACTACTACTTGCGCCGCCTGGAAGAGTTTGCGCGCAAGTTCCAGCCTTTCTTTTCTCCCGAGGACTTCCACCGCGTCTTTGGCCCCGAGGGGCTGTTTGGCTTTTCGGCCCAGGGGATGCGGCTGCGCACCACGGTGCACCCGGCTGCCCCGCTGCCGCGCGGCGGCTAGTGGCACGCGGCCTCAGGGCGCAGGGGATTCTCCCATCTGGCGGCGCAGGCTCAGCGGCCGCATGTCGGTCCACACCGCCTCGATGTAGGCCAGGCACTCTTCCTCGCTGCCCTCCTTGCCGGCGTCGCGCCATCCCGGGGGATTGGCTTGCGCGGCGGGCCAGATGGAATACTGTTCCTCGTCGTTGACGACTACTTTGTAGCGGACGGGCTCTTCAGGTGTTGCGGGCTGCATACGACCTCCTGGTGCAGGCGCGCCGGCGGGTAGTCCCAGCAGCGCAGCCGCCAGCCGTGACCTTCCACCGCCAGCGCCGCCGCGTAGCCTGGCGCGGCCTCCAGGGCCTGCAGCGACCAGCGGGCCGCTTCCTGCGCGTCCCAGGCGGTGCGCAGCAAGGCCACCGGCTCGTGCGGCGCCAGGGTGACGTCGAACTGCGCGAGCGGAATGCTCAGGCCACCGCCTTTGGCTTTGATGAAGGCCTCCTTGCGCGTCCAGCAGGCAAAAAACGCCGGCACCTGCAGCGGCGGCGGCAAGGCGCGCAGGGTGGCCACTTCGCGGGGGGAGAAAAAGCGCTCGGCCACGCCTTCTCTTAGCGGCTCGGGGCGCAGGCGCTCCACGTCGATGCCCACCTCGCGCCCCAACGCAAAGGCATAAAGGGCCAGGCCGCCGGCGTGCGAGAGGTTAAAGCGCAAAGGCGCCTCCGGCACCAGGGCGGGCTTGCCCTGCGGCCCGTACCCCAGGGCGATCTGGGAAGCAGGAAGGCCGGTGTAGTGGCCAAGCAGGAGGCGCAGCACGCCGCGGGCCACGATGAAGCGGCGGCGGTGGCGCGCAAAGTAAAAGCGGGCCGCCCGCGCCTGCTCCTCAGGCGCCAGCAGCGCCTGCAAGCCTGCCACGCTCGGCGCCGGCACCTCTAGCCACAGGCGCCACACGTGCACCTCGTCGTGGTGGAGCACCGGCTGCGCCGGCGGCGCCTGCCAGCCGGCCGGGGCGTGGCGGTGGGACACGGTACCTCCAGATTAGGCCGGCTCGCGCTTGGCCTGGATGCGCTTGATGCGCAGGCTCTGCCGCTTGCCGTTGCCGCTGCCGCTGCGGGAGCAGGAGACGTCCACTGACACCCTGGCGTCGGGCGCTTCGATCTTCACCGCCAGCGTGCCGCCGTTCCAGAGGTAGACCACGTCATCCTGGGTGAGGACAAGCCGGGCTTCGATCTCGCGCATACACCGCCTCCCTTTTCCGGAGCAAGAATCGGAGTTGCGCCCTGGCGCGCTCTTATAGTAACGTAGCATACACCTTTGGTCCTTGCCTAGAGCGACCCGCCCCCCAGCGGGGCCCCTGCAAAGGAGACGCCAGATGAAATTCGCCCGCTTTGCGGTCAACGGCACCGTCAAGTACGGCATCGTCGACGGCGACCAGCTGCGGGAGATCCGCGGCGATCTGTTTGGCGACCACACGCCGACGGGCACCGTCTACCGCCTCGATGCCGTCAAGCTCCTCACCCCCTGCGTGCCCAGCAAGATCCTGGCCCTGGGCCTCAACTACGCCCTGCACGTGCAGGAAAGCAAGCGGCCGATGCCCAAGCAGCCCGAGCCCTTCTTCAAAGTGCCTTCGTCGCTGTGCCATCCCGGTGACCCCATTGTGATTCCGGCCGGGGCCGGCGAGACCCACTACGAAGGCGAGCTGGTGGTGGTGATTGGCAAAACCGCCAAGCGCGTGTCGCCGGAAGAGGCGCTGGACTACGTCTTTGGCTACACCTGCGGCAACGACGTCAGCGTGCGCCCCTGGCAGCGCGGCGACTTGCAGTGGTGGCGCGCCAAGTCGAGCGACACCTTTGCGCCGCTGGGGCCCTGGATCGAGACCGAAATTCCCGACCCCTCGCGGCTTACCCTGGAGACGCGCCTCAACGGCCAGGTGAAGCAGCACACCACCACCGACCAGCTGCTCTTCAACGTGCCCACCACCATCAGCTTCATCAGCCAGGTGGTGACCCTCTACCCCGGCGACTGCATCTACACCGGCACTCCCGAAGGGGTGGGCCCCATGGACGACGGCGACACGGTGGAGATCGAGATCAGCGGCATCGGCGTGCTGCGCAACCCGGTGGTGCGGGAGAAGGAATAGGGCGGTGATCGAGAACGAGGAAAAGCTGCGGCAGCTGGCCTTGCAAGTGCGCAACTGGGGCCGCTGGGGACCCGACGACGAGCTGGGCACCCTGAACTTCATTACCCCCGACAAGGTGGCCGCCGCCTGCCGGCTGGTGCGCGACGGCAAGGTCTTTGCCCTGGGTATTCCCTTGCAGCGCCACGGGCCGCAGAGCGGCACGCGGCAGCGCTTTAACCCCATCCACGCCATGTTCCGCGACGGCGGCGACCAGCCCCGCGACGCCGCCGCCGTGGTGGAAATGCAGGGCTACGGCGGCGCCGACGACTGGATCGTCATGCCCCTCCAGTGCGCCACGCAGTGGGACAGCCTGGCGCACGTCTTTTACGAGGGCAAGATGTACAACGGCTACGACGCCGCCCTGGTGACCAGCAGCGGCGCTGCCAAAAACAGCATCGACAAGACCAAGGACAAAATCGTCGGCCGCGGCGTCCTCCTCGACGTGGCGCGCTACAAGGGCGTGCCGGCCCTGGAGCCAGGCTACGCCATCACCGTCGAGGACTTGGAAGGCACCGCGGCAGCGCAAGGGGTGGAGGTGCAGCGCGGCGACTTGCTGCTCATCCGCACCGGCCACATGGCGCGCTACTTGGAAAAGGGCGACTGGAAGTACTTCGACCTCGACGCCGCCCCCGGGGTCTCCGTGTACACGGCGCCCTGGATGCACGCCAAGGAAATTGCCGCCGTGGCCAGCGACACCTACGCCGTGGAAGTGCGGCCCTCGGAGCTGCCGCCGTTTCGCAGCCCCTTCCACATCTGCGCCATCCCCAACATGGGCCTGACCCTGGGGGAGATCTTCTACCTCGAGGAGCTGGCCGCCGACTGCGCTGCCGACGGCCGCTACGCGTTTCTGCTGGTGGCGCCGCCCCTGCCGGTGACCCACGCCGTGGGCACCCCCATCAACCCCTATGCCATCAAGTGAAGGGGCATCCTAAGGAGAACGCCATGGCGCAGGAACTCTTAGGGGTTATCCCGCCGCTGGTGACCCCCTTTGACGCCGAGGATCGCGTGGACGAAACCGCCCTGCGGCAAGAGCTGCGCTACATGCTCGCTGCCGGCGTGCACGGCGTCGCCGTCTGCGGCAGTACCGGCGAGGGCCACACCCTGAGTGCCGAGGAAGTGCGCCGCATCACCGCCATCGCCGTAGAGGAAGTGCAGGGGCGCCTGCCGGTGATCACCGGCATCATCGCCGATTCCACCGCCCAGGCCATCCGCTATGCCGAGGCGGTGCGTGACCTGGGCGTGGCAGCGCTGCAGGTGACGCCGGTGCACTACCTCTTCCGGCCCACCGAGGCGGAAATGTACGCTTACTACGCCGCCCTTGCCCGGGCCGCGGGCCTCCCCATCCTCGTTTACAACGTGGTGCCTTGGGCTTATGTGGCGCCGGAGCTGCTGGTGAAAATGGTGCGCGAGATCGACGAGGTGATCGGCGTCAAGCAGAGTGCCGGTGACATGCACGCCCTGGCCACCTTGCTCACCGCCATGGCCGGCCACGGTAAGGTGTTTGCCGCGGTGGACGACTTGCTTTACCCCTGCTTCGTCCTGGGGGCTGATGGCGCCATTGCCGCTATTGTCACCGCCGCGCCACAGCTCTGCGTGGCCCTGTGGCAGGCGGTGCAGCAAGGAGACCACCGGCGGGCGCGCCAGTTGCACGAACAGCTTCTGATCCTCTGGCAGGCCCTCGCCGGTCCTTGCCTGCCGGCCACGGTGAAGCTGGCGCTACAACTCCAGGGCCGGGCAGCCGGCCGGCCACGGCGCCCCTTTGCCATGCCCGAGGCATCGGTCGAGGCGCGCCTGCGCGCCGCCTTGCACCACACCGGGCTCCTCGCCGCTGCCGCCACGGTTGGCTAGCTTTTCCCCGCTCCTGCCAGAAGGCACCGCTCTGGCAGGAGCGGCGCCTTGCCGCCTGCTTGCCTTTCTCCGTGTGGCAAAGCCACGCGCTTGCCAAAGCCCGGCGGGCCGGGTCAAGCCTCCGCCGGCGCGTGCCGATGAGAAAAGGAAAATCCACCACCGGCACGCAAGGAGGAGATTGCAATGGCCCGTTCATGCCCGAAGGCCCTGCTTGGAAGCACCGTACTTGCCGGCGCGCTGCTGCTTTTGGGACTGACACCGGCACAGGCCGACACCCGGCAGCAGCTGGTGCCCTGCAGCGAAACGCACTTCGAAGCCGGGGCTTACGGCCAGTACTACGGCATGATGTATCACGGCACCGATGCGGTGTGCGGCGGCGACCCGCTTGACCGCGGCGACATCGGCATCGTTGCCGGCCGCTTCATCCGCGCCAGCCTCGTCGGCGCCCAGCCTTTCAACCTCTACGAGGTGTACTGGGTCCCTGTGGGTGGGGATCCCACCACCACGCGGGTGAAGGTGGGCAACCTCCTCACCGACTGCAACGGCAATGCCCGCGGCCTGTTGCGGGATATCGTCCGCCCTGCCGACCACCGCGCTGCGCCGCCGGTGGACATCACCGCGCGGGTAGGAAACATGGCTGCCGGCCACTTTTTTGTCTACAGCCGCGGGCCGTGGGGCTGGGGCAGCAGCAGCAGCTGCCGCATCCCGGACACCCTCAACACCGACGACGGCACGCCCACCGGCACGCTCGTCAACCCCGAGCTGTGGGGCGGGGCCAGCGGCTTCTTCGACGGCGTGCAGTTTCTCTCGGGCTACGCCATGCCCTGAGGTGCGCGGCGGGAGGCGTCGAGCACGCGGCGCAGGGTGCGGGACAGCTCCTCGGCGGTCAGCGGCTTGAGCAGCAGGGCGTCGATGCCCAGCTCGCGGGCCCGTGCCTCGGTGAGCATGGCGCTAAAGCCGGTGCACAGCACGATGGGAATGTCGGGACGCAGCCGCCGCAGCTCCTGCGCCAGCCGGTCGCCGGTCAGGTTGGGCATCGTCTGATCGGTAAGCACCAAGTCAAAGCGCTGCGGGTTGGCGCGGAAGGCCTCTAGGGCTTCGAGGCTGCTGGTGCGCACCGTTACCCGGTAGCCCAGCCGCGTCAGCAGCTCCTGCCCCAGCTGCGCCAGAACCGCCTCGTCTTCCACCAGCAGGATGTGCTCGTGGCCGCGCTGCAAGGGGGCAGCCGCCGCCGGCCGCGGCGCCACCGGCAGCGGCTCGGCCAGCGGCAAGTAAATCGTAAACATGGTGCCCTGCCCGGGGGTGCTCTCCACCTCGATGGCGCCTCCATACTGGGTGACGATGCCGTGCACCACTGCCAGCCCCATGCCGGTGCCTTCTCCGGGCCCTTTGGTGGTAAAAAAAGGCTCGAAGATGCGCTCGCGAATGGCGGGCGGGATGCCGTGGCCGGTGTCGCGCACCACCAGGCGCGCGTGGGGTCCGGGGCGCAGCGGCGGATGGGTGGCGGCGAAGGCGGCGTCGACGTCAAAGCCCTCTAGGCGTACCGTGAGAACCCCGCCGCCCTCGCGCATGGCGTGGGCAGCGTTGGCCCCCAGGTTGAGCAGCATCTGCTGGAGCTGGGTGGCATCGGCCAGCACCGGCCCCAGGGTCTCGTCAAGCGCCTGCTCGATGGCGATGGTGGTGGGCAGGGTGGCGCGCAAAAAGGCCAGGGCTTCTTTGACCACCGCCGGCAGCGACACCAGCTGCCGCACCTGCTCCTGCTGGCGGCTAAAAGTCAGGATCTGCTTCACCAGGTCGCGGGCGCGCCGGCAGGCGGCCAGCACCTCCTGCAGGTGGCGCCGCAGCGCCTCGGAATGGCCCGCGTCGGCCAGCGCCAGCTCGGTGTAACCCAGGATGGCCGCCAGGATGTTGTTGAAGTCGTGGGCAATGCCCCCGGCCAGGGTGCCCAGGGCCTCCATTTTCTGGAGCTGCCGCACCTGGGCTTCGAGCCGCTTCTGCTCCGTGATGTCGCGGATGATCCCCTGGTAGCCTCCCACCTGGCCCTGGGCGTCGCGCCACACCGTGGCGGTGAGCAGGCAGTCGCGCACCGCCCCGTCCTTGCGGCGAAATTGCACCGCGTAGTCCTTGACCGCGCCGGTGCGCTCGATTTCCTGCTGGAAGCGCTGCCGCGCCGTCGGATCGGCGTAGAGGTCTCGGGCGTTGAGCTGCTGCAGCTCCTCCCAGGAGTAGCCCAGCAGCGCTTGCGTGGCCCGGTTGGCGGCAAGAAGGCGGCCGTCGCGGCTGACGATGTAAACGGCGTCGTGCGAATCCTCAAACAGGGTGCGGTAGCGCGCCTCGCTCTGGCGCAGGGCCTGCTCCATGTTCTTGCGCGCCGTGATGTCCTCGACCAGCCCCTCGAGCAAAGGCTCCCCTTCAGCAGCGGCGGTGAGGGCTGTGCTCAGGGCGAGCCAGACCACGCGGCCGTCGGCCCGCCGCACTTGCAACTCCTGCTCCGGCTCGGGCCGCAGCGGCTGCCCCAGCAGCTCGGGCAGGGTATGGCGCGTCACGGCTGCCTCGTCGGGCAGGCCCAGGAGGCGGCGCAGCGCCGTGTTGGCTTCCAGCAGCTGGCCCGCCGGGGTGGCGCGAAAAACGCCGATGTGCAGCCGCTCGAGCAAGTCGTTAAGCCGCGACTCCAGCGCCTGCGCGCGCCGGCGGGTGGCGGCGCGCTCCAGGGCGGCCCGCACTGCCGCCGGCAGGCGCACGTAGTGCTTGGGCGACTTGAGGACGTAGTCGTCGAGGCCGGCCTTCATCGCCGCCACCGCCACTTCTTCGCTGCCGGTGGCGGTAAACATGATCACCGGGCAGTCAGGCCAGCGGGCTTTGACGGCGCGTAGCACTGCCAGGCCGTCGCTCCAGCGCAGCTGGTAGTCGGTGATCACCAAGTCGATGCCGCCGCGCGCCAGGGCCTGGGCAAAGTCCTCGGCCTGGAAGACCTGCGTCACTTGCAGCTCGGCAAACTCCCGCTGCAGCTCGCGCGCCACCAGCAGCCGGTCGTCGGGGTTGTCGTCGACGAGCAGGACGTGTAAAGGAGAAGCCATCCTCCGCTCTCCGTCGGGCTCAGGGGTCATCTGCCGTTACGCCTCGGGTTCTTCAGCCTGGGGCAGCTCGATCCAGAAGCGGCTGCCCTCTCCAGGCGCCGATTCCACGCCCACGGCGCCGCCCAGCCGCTCCATGGCTCTGCGCACGATGGCCAGACCCATGCCGGTGCCGGGGTAAGCCTCGATGCCGTGCAGGCGTTCGAAAACACCAAAAATGCGTTCCTGAGCTTCCGGGGCAATGCCGATGCCGTTGTCGGCCACCCACAGCCGCACCCGCCCCTGGCGTGCCTCGGCCCACAGGCGCACCTGCGGCCGCACGCCGGGGGCCACGAACTTGATGGCGTTGGAGAGCAGGTTGAGCACCACCTGCAGCAAAGTGGCGCGGTGGGCGCGCACGCGCGGCAAGGGCAATGCCACCGCGATTTCGGCCTGCCGTGCTGCAATCTCTGCGGCCAGCAGCCGCTGCGCCTCGTCGACCACCTCGGCCAGCGCCACCGGCTCGGGCACCAGCGCTGCCGTGCCCAGCCGGCTCCAGGCCAGCAAGTCGGCAATGAGGGTGTCGAGGCGCTCGGCGGCCGCGACAATGCGCTGTGCGTAGTCCTGCCCCGTGGCGTCGAGCACCGCCCCGTACTCGTCGCGCAGCACCGCGGCAAAGGCCTGAATGGCCCGCAGCGGCGCCCTCAGGTCGTGGGCGATACTGCGCGCGTACGTCTCGAGGTCGGCGTTGGCTGCCGCCAGCTGCCGGTTGAGGGCTTCCAGCTCCTGCACGCGCCGGGCCAGCTCCTGCTCCAGCTGCTTGCGTTCGCTGATGTCGAGCTTGAGGCCAATGAAGCCCTTGACCCGACCCTGGGAGTCATAGAGGGTGGCCGGAGCCACCAGGGCCGTGAAGCGCGAGCCGTCCTTGCGCACCAGCTCCGCCTCCACCACGTCGGGCGGCAGCTGGCCGGCGCGGCGCTGCTGCAGGCGCGCGGCCAGCCACGGCCGCTGCTCCGGGGCAATGCGGTCGAGCATCGACATGCCGAGCACCTCCTCGGGCGTGTAGCCGGCCATCTCTGCCAAGCGCCGGCTGACGAAGACATAGCGCCCTTCGAGGTCGGCTTCCCAGGCCCCCACCAGCGGGTTTTCCACCAGCTGGCGGTAGCGCGCTTCGGAGTCGGCCAGAGCCAGCCGCAGCTGCTCCTGCTCGCGCGACAGGCGCCGCGCCCGCAGGCAAACCTCGAGACCGGCCAGCAGTTCTATTTTCTCCACCGGCAACAGCACCACCTCGTCCACCGTCTGCCACAGGTGCGCGGTGGCCAGCCCTACCTCCTGGCGGGTGGTAAGAAGGAGAACGGGGAGGAGCAGCGGCGCCTCTGCCGCCCTGCGCGCCTCGACCTCGGCGCGCAGGCGCTTCAGGGAGACGCCGTCGAGAAGGAGCAAGTCGAAAGCCTGCTGCAAAGCCGCGGCGTCTGTGCCCAGCAGCACCTCGTAACGCGGCGCCAGCAGCGCCTCGAGCAGGCGGCGGTTTTCCCCCGGCTCCAGCATCAGCAGGAGGCGCTCCACGATCGCCTTCTCCGACCAGGGCGGGCACCAGGCGCGGTCACGGCTCAGGTTCCCTGCGGCAGGCCGCTCAGAATGCCGCGCAGGTGGCGCAGCGGCGGCCCCACGCGGAGGCCGTAGCGCGTGATGGTGAACTCGCGCAGCGTCTTTTCGAAGTCGCCCAGGCGCTTTTTGAGCACGCCGATAGCCCGGCGCAGCTCGCCGTCGATTTCCAGGTAGCGCAGGAAGAGAAGGGTGTCGGCCAGGTGGCTGAGGCCGGCCTCCGTGGCCTGGAAGTCGCCAGTAATGGCCTCCGTCTCGTTGACCAGCAGCGTCGTGACCCCCATGTTCTTCAGGTAGCGGCTCAGGGCATGCAGGTGGGACTCCAAGTCTCCGCCGCGCAGCGCCAGGCGGTAGCCGGCAAGGCTGTCGAGCAGCACCAGCCGCGCTTCCTGCGCTTCCACTTCCTGGCGCACCCGCAGCGCCAGCTCGTCCGGGGAGAGGCGCAGCGGCTCCACCGGCACCACGGCCAGAGTGCCGCGCTCCACCATGGCGTGCACCGGAATGCCGATGGCCTGGCAGCGGTGCAGCAGGGCCTCGAGACGCTCTTCGAACAGGTAGACGGCGGTGCGCTCGCCGCGGCCGGCGGCTTCTTTGGCAAACTGCATGCCCAGGGTGGTCTTGCCCACGCCGGTAGGGCCGCTGATGAGGGCGACCGTACCGCGCTCGAGGCCGCCACCAAGGAGCTCGTCCAGCTCCGGCACCCCCGAGGGCACCAAGTCGGCGGCAAAGGGGCGGCCGAAGACCTCCGGCACCAGGCGCGGCAGCACCTCCAGGCCGCGGGCGTCCAGGCGCAGGGCGTGCGGCCCGGGGGCGAAGTCCGAGCCGCGGAACTTGACGACGTGGAGGAAGCGGCCCTCCGGGCGCATCTCCAGGGTGAGGATGCCGTCGCTGAGAAACTGCAGGTCGTGGTCGGGCGCCTCCGGGCTTGCCTCGGAAGAAAACAGCACCGTGGCTCCCTGGCGCACCAGGAAGCGCAGGAGGGAGCGCACCTGCTTGCGGAACTGGTAAGGGTCGGGGGCCAGGTAGCGCAGCTGCGTCATGGCGTCGATAAAGATCCGCTGTGGCTGCAGGGCTTCTACCCGCGCGGTGATGGTCTTGGCCAGGGGTTCGCGCTCCACTTCTGCGGGAGCAAAGAGGTCGTAAGTTTCCACCTGGGTGAAGAATTCGGGCGTCGGGCTCAGGTCGAGGAGGCTGATACGGGACAGGTCGAAGCCAAGGCGGGTGGCGTTGTCGCGCAGCTGCTCTTCGGGCTCGTCGAGGCTGATGAGCAGGGTGGCCTCGCCGGCCGCCGCGCCGGCGGTGAGAAAGTGCAGGCCCAGCGTCGTCTTTCCCGTCCCCGGCGCCCCGCGCACCAGGTAAGCGCGGCGGGGAAGCAAGCCGCCGTGCAAGACCTCGTCCAGTCCGGCAACGCCGGTGGCGATACGCTCGCTGGCCATGGTCCCCTCTGAGGACTCCGGACGGGCTAAGCTTCTCGTGGCTTCCTGCGACGTGATGCTGATGATACTCCGCTGCCCCTGGGGTGGCAAGAAAAAAAGGAAGAAACGCCAAACGCCAGGTGTTATGCTTCACAAAAGTCCCGATCCCTCGGGCCGAGGTATGCGGAGAGAAAGGAGATGAGGCGGTTGCCGTTGCGGTGGCGCTTGCCCCACTGCTCCATCGTGGTCAAAAACCTGCTGCTTTTCTTGCTCATTCTGCTTGTCGCCGTGGTGCCGCTGGCCTGGCGCTACTACCAGGACAGCCGCGCGTACGAAATCCAGAACCTGGCCTCGCGGCTGGAGTTCTTTGCCGAGCGCGGCGCTTCCTGGCTCGACGTGCCGGCCATTACCACCCTCAGGCGGCCCGAGGACAAGCAAACGCCGGCCTACCGCCAGCTCGTGCGCACTCTCAACCGCATCAAGCAGGAATTTGGCGTTGACAACGCCATCGTCATGCGCCGCCAGGAAGACGGCAGCTACACTTACGTGGCAGCCGGCCACGGCGGCTTTGCCATCGGCCAGCCGGTGCACATTCATGCCTGGTTTCCCGCCACCTACAAGGCCACCAACGACACCTGGGAGCGCGGCGAGATGATGCACAGCCAGCTCTTTGGCGGCCGCGTGGGCGAATACGTCTTCGACCAGTTCTTGCAAATCAACGCGCCGCTCAAGCACGAGGGCAAGGTGGTGGCCATCCTCATGCTCAACAAGTTTGCCAACCCGGTGGCGGCGGCGGTGCGCGCCAAGACCCTGAAAGTGGTCGGCCTCACCGCCGCCATCGTCGCCGTCGGCCTTGCCCTCTTCGGCCTCCTCTCGGCCCGCCTGCTGCGCCCCCTGCGGGCCCTCACCGCCGCGGCGGGAGCCGTGGCGCGCGGCGACCTGCACGTGCCGCTGCCGGCGGTGCGGCGCCGCGACGAAGTCGGGCGCCTGGCGGCGGCCTTTGCCACCATGCTTGAGGGACTGCGGCAGCGGGACTTCATCCGCGACACCTTTGGCCGCTACCTCAGTCAGGAAGTGGCCGAAGCGCTGCTCAGCTCCCCCGAGGCCCTGAAGCTGGGCGGGGAGCTGCGCGAGGTGACCTTTTTGGTGGCCGACCTGCGCGGCTTTACGGCGCTGGCTGCGGCCTTGCCGCCGCAGGAAGTCATCGCGCTGCTCAACCGCTACCTGGAGCGCATGGTGGACACCCTGGCCCACTACCGCGGCACCGTCGACGAGTTCCAGGGCGACGGCATCCTCGCTTTCTTCGGGGCGCCGCTGGCAGCGACCGACGATCCCGAGCGTGCCGTGGCCTGCGCCGTGGCCATGCAGCAGGCCCTGCAGGCCCTCAACGCCGAGCACCGCCGCCTGGGCTTGCCCGAGCTGGCCATGGGTATTGGCATCAACACCGGCGAGGTGGTGGTGGGCAACATCGGCTCGGAAAAGCGCGCCAAGTATGGTGCCGTGGGCAGCGCCATTAACGTTGCCTACCGCATCGAATCCTACACCGTGGACGGCCAGATTCTCATCAGCCCCAGCACGTACGAGCGCGTGCGCCACCTGGTGCAGGTGCGCGGCACGCTGCAGGTGCAGTTCAAGGGCCTGGAGGCGCCCCTGACGCTGTACGACGTGGCCGGCATCGGCGGCGCCTATGCCGGCGAGGTGCCCGAAGCCGCCGCCGCGCCGCTGGTGGCGGTCGACCCGCCGCTGCCGGTGACTTGCTTCCCCGTTGAAGACAAAGCGGTGGCGGCCACTGGCGTGGCGGGGCGGCTGCTGCGGCTTGGCGCCACGGCCGCCGAGGTGGCGCTGGAAGGCACGCTGCCCGTGCCCAGCACCGTGCTGCTGCGCTTTACCGCGGCCGAGGCCGGGGAGCTGGAAGTATACGCCCGCGCCGTGGCGCCTGTGGAGCAGGGTGGCGTGCGCCTGCGCTTTACCGCCGTGCCGGCGCAGGCCAAAGCCGTGCTGGCGCGCCTGCGCCGCGCAGCCTGAGTCGCGCCCTGTGCTATATTGTGATAAGCGGAGCTCGAGGCGGAGGAAGCCAATGGACAGCGAACCCAAAGCCGCGCCGCTGGCGCGGCCGCCCGATGTGGCGCAGCGCTTTGTGCGGCTCCTCGACACCGTCGACCGCCTGCGCTCGCCCGGCGGCTGCCCCTGGGACCGTGCCCAGACGCCGCGCAGCCTGCTGCCATACTTTCTTGAAGAAGTGTACGAAGTCATCGAGAGCATCGAAGCGGAGCGGCCGCAGGCCCTTCAGGAAGAGCTGGGCGACGTGCTGCTGCACGTCGTCTTCCAGGCGCGCCTGGCCCAGGAGCAGGGGCAGTTTACCATTGCCGACTGCCTGCAGCGCGTCGCCGACAAGCTGGTGCGCCGCCACCCCCACGTCTTTGGCGACGCCGCAGCGGCGGGGCCTGCCGAGGCACGGCAGCGCTGGGAGACGGCCAAGCAGCGCGAAAAGGGGCGGACGTCGCTGCTCGACGGCGTGCCGCGCCAGCTGCCGGCCCTGACGCGGGCGCAGCGGGTGCAGGAGAAAGCGGCGGCGGTGGGCTTTGACTGGGAGCGCCTGGAGGAGGTGTGGGCCAAGGTGGGCGAAGAGCTGGCCGAGCTGCGCGCCGCCTGCGACGCCGGGGACGCGGCGGCGGTGGCCGAGGAGTTTGGCGACCTCCTCTTCAGCCTGGTGAACCTGGCGCGCTTCCTGCGCCTTGACGCCGAGGGAGCGCTACGTCAGGCCATTGCCAAGTTCGAGCGCCGCTTTCGCGCCATCGAAGCCGAACTGGCGCGCCAGGGGCGCCGCGTTGACGAGGCCAGCCTGGCGGAGCTCGACGCCCTCTGGGAGCGCCTGCGCCAGCAAGGATAAAAGGAGGATGAGGCATGTTTGACACCTGTCGCCTCGAGCGGGCGGGGGTTGCCGCGCAGCGCTCGGTGGTCATGGCCTGCCAGGGCATGGTGGCTACCAGCCAGCCGCTGGCCGTCGAGGCCGGGGTGAGCATTCTCAAGCAGGGCGGCAATGCCCTCGACGCCGCCATTGCCACGGCGCTGACTTTGAGCGTGGTGGAGCCGATGTCCACGGGCATCGGCGGCGACGCCTTTTTGCTTTACTACAGCGCCGCCGACGATCGCATTTACGGCCTCAACGGCAGCGGCCGCTGCCCGCGCCAGCTTACCCTGGAGGCGCTGCGGCAGCGGGGCATCCACGGCATTCCCCAGCGCGGCCTGGCCTCGGTCACCGTGCCCGGGGCCATCGATGCCTTCTGGGAAGCGCACCAGCGCCACGGCCGCCTGCCGTTTGCCGCCCTCTTCGAGCCGGCGATTTACTACGCCAGTGAAGGCTTTCCGGTGAGCGAGATCATCGCTGCGCAGTGGCAGCAGGCCGTACCGCTGCTGTCGCAGTACCCCACCAGCGCTCGCACGTACCTGATTGACGGCAAGGCGCCGCGCCCTGGCGACGTCCACCGCCAGCCCGAGCTGGCGCGCACCCTGCGCCTGCTGGCCGCCGGCGGGCGTGAGGTCTTCTATCGCGGCGAGCTGGCCCGCCGCATCGTGCAGTTCGTGCAAGAAAACGGCGGCTTTCTTACCCTGGAGGACTTTGCCACCCACACCAGCGAGTGGGTCGAGCCTATCGGCACCACCTACCGCGGCTATACGGTGCTCGAGCTGCCGCCCAACACCCAGGGCGTGGCCGCCCTTTTGGCCCTCAACCTTCTTGAGGGCTTCGAGCTGGCGGCCATGACGTACGGCTCGCCGGCTTACTACCACCTTCTCATCGAGGCCACCAAGCTCGCCCTGGCTGACCGCAACCGCTACGTGGCCGATCCTGCTTGCGCGGCAGTGCCCGTGGCCGGTCTGCTCGCCAAGGCGTACGCCGCGCAGCGGCGGCAGGAAATTTCGCCTCGGCGTGCCGGCGACTTTGGCCCCGGCGACCCCGCCGCCTTTGGCAACACCGTGTACGTGGCCTGCGTCGACCGCGAGCGCAATGTGGTATCGCTCATCCACAGCCTGTTCATGGGCTTTGGCTCGGGGGTGGTGGCCGGAGACACCGGCATCTGCCTGCACAACCGCGGCGCCGGCTTCGTTGCCGACCCCGAGCACCCCAACGCCTTGGCGCCGGGCAAGCGGCCGCTGCACACCCTGATTCCCGCCATGGTGCTCAAAGACGGGCGGCCGTGGCTGTGCTACGGCGTCATGGGCGGCGACATGCAGGCGCAGGGCCACGTGCAGGTGCTGGTCAACCTCATCGACTTCGACATGAACGTGCAGGAGGCGCTGGAGGCGCCGCGCTACCGCGTGCTGGGCGGGCGCCGCGTGGCCCTCGAGCGCGCTATCTCCCAGGAAGTGCGCCGCGCACTCGCGGCCATGGGGCACGAGCTCTTGCCCTACGGCGAGCTGCCGCCGGGCACGCCTTACGGCGGCGGGCAGGCCATCCTCATCGACGGGGCGCGCGGCGTGCTACACGGCGGCAGCGACCCCCGCAAGGACGGCTGCGCCATCGGCTACTAGCGGCGCTGCGGCGGCCGCGCCAGGACAAACAGGCCGGTGGCCAGGGCGTTGATCGCCGTGCCGCCAAGAAATGCGGGCAGGTAGTGGCCGCTGCGGTCGGCAACGAGCCCCATGGCCGCCGGCCCGATGGCCGAAGCAACGCTGCCCAGGGCGAAGCTGAGGCCGGTAAGGGTGCCGGCGTGCTGGCGGCCGAAGAAGTCGCCCACCACGGCGGGAAAGAGGCTGGCATACGTGCCGTAGTAAAAGCCAAACGCCGCGGCCGCGGCATAGAGCAGAAGCGCGCTGCGCGCCACGCTGAAGCCGCCAAAGGCGAGCGTCCCCAGGCTCAGGGAGAAAAGCAGGGCGCCGCGCCGCGTCAGCCAGGCTGCCAGGCGCCCCAGCAGCAAGTTGCCCAGCAGCGCGCTCAGCCCCACCAGCATAATGAACGTCGAGCGCGGCACGCCCAGGCCCAGGTCGGCGGCGTGCTGGGGCAGGTGGACGTACGCCGAAGGAATAGTGCTCAGCGACAGCACCATGACCCCGCTCAGCAGCCAGAACGGCCGGCTGCGCAGGGCCTGGCGTGGCGTCCAGGCTGCTTCCTGCGCGGCCACCGGCCGCGGGTCGGCATCGTGCTCGCCGTCAGGGTGCAGCCCCAGCGCTTCCGGGTCGCGCACCAGGAAGCACGCCAGCAGGTTGAGGCAGCCAAGCACCATCAGGCCGAAGAGCAGATACGTGGTGCGCCAGCCGTAGCGGGCAATGAGGGCCTCGCTGAGCGGCGGGAAAGCAGCGATGCCGAGGCTGGCGCCGCTGCCGGTGAGGCCCAGGGCCAGGCTGCGGCGGCGCACGAACCACTTGACCACCGTGGCGTTGCAGGGCACGTAGGCCGCACTCATGCCGATGCCGGCCACCAGCCCGTAGGCGAGGTAAAACTGCCAGGGGGTGTGCACGCGGCTCACCAGCACCATGCCGCCGCCCAGAAACAGCCCCCCGAGCGCCACCACCCACCGCGGCCCCAGGCGGTCGGTAAGGCGACCACTCCAGGAGCTCAGACCGATGTAGACCAGGCTGTAAAGCGAAAAGGCTCCCGCCAGGGCCGGCGCGGCTCCAGCCCAGCTCGGCCAGCATGGCGCTGAAAAAGACCCCAAACGAGTACTGGGCGCCGTAAGCCAGCAGCATCACCAGGCAAGCACAGGCCACCACCACCCAGCCGTAAAAAACGCGCGCAGACCGCAGCACGGCACCGGCTCCTCCCAAGCGACTCCTTATGCTACCACAGAACCAGTGACAGTGCGGTCTGCCGCAGCTAAGCCTTTGTGCTTAGTATCCTCTCTGGCGGCAATCCTGCGCCCGGTGTAGGAAGAGCCCCCTTTGCCGCCCTGGGCGGGGCGGCCGGCAGCGGGCATCGATGGCGTGCTCGGGTCCCCTCGGCGGGAAAAGGCCTTGCCGGCCTCCCGCGCACGCCGTGGCGGAAGAAAAAAAATCCCCCGGGGCCTGGAGCCCCGGGGGGTAGGAGAGCTACAGGGTCTTCTTCAGGCTGGGCGCCGGCTTGAAGCCCACCGTCTTGCTGGCCTTGATGCGGATCTCGGCGCCGGTACGCGGGTTGCGGCCCTTGCGTGCGGCGCGGCGCTTGACGGTGAAGGTGCCGAAGCCCGGATACGAAAAGCGGCCATCTTTTTTGATGGCCTTAGCAAGGGCGTCGAACACGTTGTCGATCAGCTCGCTGGCAGCTTTCTTGCTCAGGTTCACCGTCTTCGTGGACTTGGCAACCTGGTCCACAAATTCCGCTTTGGTCATAGGCTCGCCTCCCTGTTTTCAGAGGTGAGAGTCGGACCTTTGCCTCCTCCTTGCCGGTGAGACTCCCGGTTTTGCTCTAGATTCTACATTCTCTTTGCCAGACGTCAAGACCTCCGTTGCAAAAAATGCGTTTTTGGCGGCGCAGCGGTGCCAGCGATGCGGCTCTGGGTGGCTGAGCACATATGGCGAGGTGGGGAAAGTGGCGTCGACTGGCCCAGGAGGGTAGGGCGGGAGGGCTGCTGACAGGGCATGGCGCCACCTGGCGAGGAAGCGGCGCACAGCATGCATGCTGCCGAGCCGGTGGCGCTGCCGCCGCCGGCCTCAGGGCTGCAGCGCCACTTTCAGCGCCTGGCGCGAGGCCATGAGGGCAAAGGCGGTAGCCAGCTCGCTCAAGGGCAGGGTGTGGGTGAGGAGGGCGGCGGCGGGGAAGTCGGCTTCGCCAAGCAGCGCCAGCGCCTGGCGCACGTGGGCCGGCGTGTTGTGAAAGACGCCGCGCAGCGTCAGCTGGTCGTAGTGCAGGGCCTGGGTGTCGAAGCAGGCGCGGGTGTGGGGCGGGCAGCCGCCGTAAAAGACCACTTGGCCGCCTTTGCGCACCATTGCCGCCGTGGCTTCCCACACCTGCGGGCGCCCCACGGCCTCAATGGCCACGTCGGCGCCGCGCTGCCCCTCGGTGAGGGCGCGCACCGCCGCTGCCTGGTCGGGCACCGCAGCGTAATTGACCACCGCGTCGGCGCCAAAGCGCGGCGCCAAAGCCAGCCGCTGCGGGGCACGGCCGCAGAGGATGACCCGCGCGCCGCGCCGCTTGGCCACCGCCGCCAGCAGCAGGCCGTGAGGGCCGTCGCCGTTGATCACCACCGTGTCGCCAGGGTGCAGGGTCACTTGGTCGAGGCAGTGTAGCACGCAGGCCAGAGGCTCGGTCAGGCAGGCCAGGGCCAGAGGCAGCCCTTCGGGCACCACCAGGAGGTTGGTCTGCACCAGGCGGGCGGGCAGGACCAGGTACTCGGCAAAAGCGCCGTTGACGAAAAGCAGGTCCTCGCAGAGGTTGAAGAGCTGGCGGCGGCAGTAGAAGCACTGCAAGCAGGGGGCCGAGTTGTTGGCCACCACGCGCATGCCTTCGCGAAAGCCGCGCACGCGCGAGCCCACAGCGGCCAAGGTCCCACTCCACTCGTGGCCAAACGGCGTTGGCGGCCGCAGCATGCGCGGGTGCCCGCCCTGCTCGTAAACCTTGAGGTCGGTGCCGCAGGTGGTGGCCACGGCGATTTTGACCAGCACCTCGTCGGCGGCAATGGCCGGCACGGGCACGTCTTCCAGGGTGATGCGGCGGGGGCCGTGAAGGATAATGGCACGCATGGCGGGCTCGCTCAGGGAGTGGCCGGCGTGCGGGCAGGCCGCAGGCGCGCTTGCAGCCAGATGCGGCCAAAGACGCGTAGGGCGATCAGCACCTTGTAGGGCGTGGCCACGCTCAGCCGGCCCTGAAAGACGTTGTAGCGGTGGCGGGCAATTTTGCGCAGCGTGGCGCGGTAAATGGCGGCCATGATCTCGGGCGCCACCAGGCGGGCGTGGTCGCCGGCCAGTAGGCAGGCTTCGGCTTTGCGGTAGTACTCCAGGGCGCGCTGCGCCTGGAAGCGCATCAGGGCCACGAATTCTGGCGTGTAGCGGTGGTGCAGCAGCGCTTCTTCGGAGTAGCGAAAAGCCGCCAGGTCCTCCAGCGGCAGGTAGATGCGGCCGCGCTCGGCGTCTTCCTTGACGTCGCGCAGGATGTTGGTGAGCTGCAGGGCAATGCCCAGGTGACGCGCGTAGCCCTGCACCCCAGGGTGGCTGTAGCCGAAGATCTCGATGCAGATGAGGCCCACCACCGAAGCTACGCGGTAGCAGTACTGCTCGAGCTCGGCAAAGGTGGCGTAGCGCCGGATGGCCAGGTCCATCTCCACGCCGCGGATGAGTTCCTCAAAGTACGCTTTGGGAATGCGGTAGCGGGTGACGACAGGGTGCAGGGCCTGGGTGACGAGGTGGCCCGGGGTGCCGGCGTAGCAGCGGTCCAGCTCCTGGCGCCAGGCCTGCAGCTGCGCTTGCTGCTGCACGGCGGGGAGCTGGCCGTCGGCGATGTCGTCGCAGTAGCGGCAAAAGGCGTAGACGGCGTAGATGGCCTGGCGCTGGGCGCGCGGAAGGAAGAGAAAGGCGTAGTAGAAGTTCTTGGCCTGTGCCTTGGTGACGCGGCGGCAGTGGGCCAGGGCGGCTGCAGCGTTCACACGCGGCTCCTTGCCAGGCGGCGGTGGGACGGCCGTACACGCCTGTATTGTGGCAGATTCGGGCCACACTGGCAATGGCGTTGACAGGCGGGAAAGCCGTTTGCTTTACTTCCCTAGAGGGGTGTCGCAGCAGCAGGAGGAGCAAGCCGTGCGGCGTGTGGTCTTCGTTCTTCTCGGTCTGGCATGGTTGGGCACCGCGGCGGCGGCCGTCGAGCCGCCGCAGCAGGTGGTGCAGCGCCTGGTCAGCGTCATTCGCAGTTTTGCGCCCAACGGGGCGGCGCCCAACGCGGAAGCGGCCCGGGCAGCCAATGCCCTCCTTGACTTGCCTGGGGTGAGCCAGTGGGCGCTGGGGCCATACTGGCAAGAGCGCACTCCGGCCGAGCAGCAGGAATTCGTCGCCTTGCTCGAGCAGCTCTTTGCCAAGGTGGCGTATCCCAAGTCGGCCGAGTTCTTCCGCGACCTCGAGGTGGAGATTGCTGGCGAACGCGTGCGGGGCGAGCGGGCCGTGGTGAGCACGCGGGTGCGCCACCCCAAAGAAGGCCTGATCACCATCGACTACAAGCTGCACCAGCGCAACGGCAGCTGGCAGGTTTACGACATCCTGCTTGACGACGTTAGCCTGGCCACCAACCTGCGCACCCAGTGCCTCAAGATCATCCGCGAGCACTCCTACGCCGAGCTGGTGCGCCGCATGCGCGACAAGCTGGCCGAGTAGCCCCGCGCTGGCCTTGCACGCCACCCCAAGGGGCGGTACTCTTTCCCTGTGCTGCCTTGCCGCGGTGGCAAGGCACAAGGAGCTGGCCCGAGCGCAGGAGACCCCCACCATGAGCATTCCCTTGCGACAGGCGGTGCGTGTGGGCGCTTACATCGTGCGGCAGCGCCTGCGGGGGCGCAAGCGGTTTCCGCTTGTCCTCATGCTCGAGCCGCTGTTTCGCTGCAACCTCGCCTGCGCCGGCTGCGGCAAGATCCAGCACCCGCCGGCCATCCTGCGCCAGCAGCTGTCGCCCGAAGAGTGCTTTCGCGCTGCCGAGGAATGCGGCGCGCCGGTGGTGTCGATTGCCGGCGGCGAGCCGCTGCTACACCCGCAAATCGACGCCATCGTTGCCGGCCTGGTGGCGCGCAAGAAGTTTGTCTACCTCTGCACCAATGCCTTGCTGCTGGAAAAGGCGCTGCCCAAGTTCACCCCCTCGCCGTACCTGACCTTCAGCGTCCACCTCGACGGCCTGCGCGAGCGGCACGACCAGCTGGTGTGCCGCCAGGGGGTTTTCGACATCGCGGTGCGGGCCATCAAGGCGGCCAAAGCCGCCGGCTTTCGCGTCACCACCAACACCACCGTCTTTGACGGCGACAGCCCGCAGGAGCTGCGCCGCTTCTTTGACTTCGTCGCCACCCTGGGCGTCGACGGCATGATGGTGTCGCCGGGCTACAGCTACGAGAAGGCGCCGGACCAGGAGCACTTCCTGGCGCGGGAGCAGACGCAGGCGCTGTTTCGCCAGGCGCTGGCCAACCCGAAGAAAGCCTGGAAGTTCAACCACTCGCCCTTTTTCCTCGAGTTCTTGCAAGGAAGGCGCCACTACCCCTGCACGCCGTGGGGCAACCCCAACTTCAGCGTGCTGGGCTGGCAGCGGCCGTGCTACTTGCTGGCCGACGGCTATGCCAAGAGCTTCGAGGAGCTGATGCGCGACACCCCGTGGGAGCGCTATGGCACCGGCCGCGACCCGCGCTGCGCCAACTGCATGGTGCACTGCGGCTACGAGCCCACGGCGGTGGTCGACAGCTTGAGCTCGCCGGCCAAAATGCTCAAGGCGGCACTGGCGGCACTGCGCTAGGTAGGCTCCAGGCGCTCGCCAGATCCAAGGCCGGCCCTGTGCTATAATCGGGCCCTGAGCTCGGTTTACCTGCCACGCTAGGAGCAAGCTATGGAATACTCCCGCATTTCTGCCGACTGCCACATCGACCTGTGCTGGCTTCCGCCGGATCTCTTCACCGCCAACGCCGCGCCGGCTTTCAAGGACCGCATGCCGTACGTCACCGAGGGACCCGATGGCCCGTACTGGACGTGCAAGAACGGCATGTCGCTGGGGCTGGTGGGCGGCGTGGGGCCGGCCGGGGCCAAGTACGTGCCGGGGCAGCACGCCCGCGTCGACATCATGGCCGCTACCGGCCTTTATGAAGATGGCAAGCGCGGCATCCGGCGCGTTACCGATCCCCACCTGCGCCTCAAGGACATGGAGCGCGACGGGGTGCAGGCCGAGGTGATTTACGGCATTCTAGGGGTCGCGTCGCGTCTTGGCGACCACGAGGCGGCCAACGAGATGATGCGCATCTACAACGACTGGCTGGCCGACTTCTGCAGCCACTACCCCGACCGCCAGATTGGCCTGGCCTGTCTGCCTTACGGCGACATCGACGCCGCCGTCAAGGAAGTGTACCGGGTGGCCAAACTGGGCTTGCGCGGCATGGAGCTTTCTTGCTCCTGGGACATGGAGCCCATGTGGCACCCGGTGTGGGAGCCCCTGTGGCAGGCGGTGAACGAGGTGGCCCTGCCGCTGCACTTCCACACCTTCCCCTCCTTGCCGCCGGGGCGCCTCGACAAGGAGACGGGGCGCACGCGCCGCGCCGCTTTCTTTACCGTGGTCTCGGGCTTCCAGATGAACCTGGTCAACATCATCGCCGCCGTCATCGGCAGCGCCGTGCTCGAGCGTTATCCCAACGTGCGCCTTGCCTTTGGCGAAAGCGGCATCGGCTGGCTGCCCTACGTGCTCGACCGCATGGACTTCGAGTGGGAGGACCGCTTCCGCGACCTCGGCCTGACCATGAAGCCCAGCGACTACTGGCGCCGGCAGTGTAAAGCGACGTTCCAGTTCGATCCTATTGGAGCGCGCATGATCGAGTATATCGGCGTGGAAACCCTGATGTGGGGCTCGGATTACCCCCACGGCGACGGGGTGTGGCCGGAGTCCTCGAAGTACATCGCCGAGCAGTTCGGCCACCTGCCGCCCGAGGTGACCTACCAGATCACGTGCGCCAACGCCGGCCGCTTCTACGGCCTTATGTCCTAAACGTGCTCGCTGGCCCGCGCTCGTCGGTGCGGGCCAGCCCGACGCGAGGAGCGCCCGCATGCACCCCGTCACCCTTGGCCGCATCACCGTGCACCGCGTCGAGGAGCTCATCTGGACCATCAGCCCGCGCTTTCTTTTCCCCCAGGTGACGTACGCCGACTTCGAGCCCTACCGCGACTGGCTGGTGCCCCACTTCAGCACCCCCGACCTGAAAATGCGCCTCAGCATCCACTCCTTTGTGGTGCGCACCCCTCGCTGCACCATCGTCGTCGATACCTGCATCGGCAACGACCGCCAGCGCGACATCCCCCAGTGGACCAACATGCGCACCGCCTACCTGGCCAACCTGGCCGCTGCTGGCGTCGACCCGGCGCGCGTTGACTACGTCTTTTGTACCCACATGCACGTCGATCACGTGGGCTGGAACACGCGCCTGGAAAACGGCCGCTGGGTGCCCACTTTTCCCAACGCCACCTACCTCTTTCACCGCAAGGAGTGGGAGTTCTGGCGCCACACCGAAGAGGACAACCAGGCGCAGGTGGTGCGCGACAGCCTGCAGCCCATCTTTGACGCCGGCCGCGTCACCCTGGTGGACGACGCCTACGTGCTCGACGAGGGCGTCTGGCTGGAGCCCACCCCCGGCCACACCCCGGGCCACTGCAGCGTGCACTTGAGCTCGCAGGGGGCCGAGGCGGTGATCACCGGTGACTTGATCCACCACCCTGCCCAGGTGGCGCAGCCGCAGTGGGTGTCGCGTGCCTGCTGGGACCGCGAGCTCTCGATTGCCACGCGCCTCGCCTTTCTCCACCGCTACGCCGATAGCGGCACGCTGATCCTGGGCACCCACTTCGCGCCGCCTACCGCCGTTTACCTCGTCCGCCAGGGCGAAGGCCTGGGCATCCGCTACGACATGCCATAAGGCGCCGGTGGCCCTCTGCGCCAAAGCGTGCTATGCTTGCCCTGACCGCGCAGGGAGAAACGCCATGGACCTGGTCCTCACCGGCGGTACCGTGCTCACCATGGACCGCCACCATCCGCGGGCCGAAGCGGTGGCCGTGCAAGGCGGCCGCATTGCCGCTGTTGGCCTGGCGGCCGAAATTGCCAACCTGATCGGCCCCACCACCACGGTGGTCGACTTGGCCGGGCGGGCCCTGCTGCCCGGCTTTCTCGACCCCCACCACCACTTCAGCATCACCGCCTTTGAACCCGTGGCGGTAGACTGCCGCACGCCGCCGCACGAGCGCTTGAGCAGCATCCTGGCCGCCATTGCTGCGGCAGCGCGCAGCGCGCCGCGCGGACAGTGGATCCGCGGCTGGGGCCTGCGCACTTTCTTGCTGCGCGAAAAGCGGGCGCCCACGCGCTGGGAGCTCGACGAGGTGGCGCCGCACCACCCGGTGTGTCTTCTCGACGGCTCGGTCCACGCCTGCTACGTCAACTCCGCGGCCCTGGCGCTAGCCGGCATCGACCGCTACACTCCTGATCCGCCCCACGGCCAGTACCTGCGCGACACCCGCGGCGAGCTCACCGGCACCCTGTGGGAAAGCGCCATGAACGCCGTCTATACCCTGTCGCTGCAGGCCTACCTCGACCGCTTCGGCGACGGCGTCGCCGACTTGCTCGCCGCCGCCTGCCGGCGGCTGCTGGCCTGCGGCATTACCGGCGTCGGCGATGCCCTGGTAACCCCGGAAGCGGCGCGGCTGTACCGGCTGGCAGAAGCGCAGCACAAGCTGCCGCTGGTGGTGCACCAGCTCTTTGGCGGCCGCCACTTCTTTGCCCCGCCGCAGGAAGTGGCGCGCGGCGACGTCGACACTAGCGACGTCAGCGACCGCTTGCGCGGCAACACCATGAAGCTCTTCCTCGATCCGGCGTTTCCCACCTATGCCCTCATGCGCCCTCATCCTTGTGGCGGCGTGGAGCACTACGGCGAGCGCTACTACACGCAGGACGAACTCGATGCCCTGGTGCTGGCCGCCCACCGCCGCGGCCTGCAGGTGGCCCTTCACTGCTTGGGCAACGGCGCGGTAGAGATGGCGCTCAATGCCTGCGAGCGCGCCTTGCGCGAGCATCCGCGCGCCGAGCCGCGCTTTCGCATCGAGCACTTCACCCTGGCGACGCCGGCGCAGATGCGGCGCGCCCGCGACCTGGGGGTGATTGCCGTGGTGCAGCCGCCCTTTGTGTACACGCGCGGCGAGGCGTACCGCCGCACGGCGCAGGAAGTGGGCGGCGAGGTGCGCCCCCTGGCCTTTGGCAGCATGCTTGCCGCAGGGCTCACCGTGGCCGCTTCCTCCGACAGTCCCTGCGCCCCGGTGGAGCCGCTGCTGGGGCTTTACGCCCTGGTGACCCGCCGCCACCGCGACGAGGCCGCTCCCATTGCTCCTGAGGAGGCGGTGGGGCCCCTGGAAGGGCTGCGCCTGTACACGCTCAACGCTGCCTACGCGTTGCGCCGCGACCACGAGGTGGGCTCGCTGGAAGTGGGCAAGCGTGCCGACATGGTGGTGCTCAGCCACGACCCCACGGCGGTGGACCCTGAGTTCCTGCGCGACATCACCGTGGAGCAGACCTACGTCGACGGGGTGCGGGTCTACCAGCGATAGGCCGCTTCAGAAGGAGAGCCGCATGCAGCTTGCCGGCAAAATAGCCCTGGTCACCGGGGCCGCCCGCGGCATCGGGCGCGCCATTGCCGTGGCCCTGGCCCAGGAAGGTGCCGACGTGGCGGTGGCCGACGTGCGCACCGACTTGCTTGAGGAGACCGCCGCCCGCGTGCAGGAGCACGGCCGCCGCAGCTTGGCCCTGGGTGTGGACGTGACGCGCAAGGCGGAAGTGGCGCAGATGGTGGCCCAGACGGTGGCGGCGTTTGGCCGCATCGACGTCTTTTTCAACAACGCCGGAATCATCAAGATCCACGACTTCCTCGACATCACCGAAGAAGACTGGGACACCATCATGGCCGTTAACGCCAAGGGCGTGTTTCTCTGCGCCCAGGCAGTGGCGCGGCAAATGGTGCGGCAAGGCGGCGGCAAAATCATCAATACCGCTTCCATCGCCGCCCGCCAGGGGGTGCCCGACAGCGCCGTCTACGCCGCCAGCAAGGCGGCGGTGATGTCGCTGACGCGCTCCATGGCCCTGAGCCTGGCGCCGCACGGCATTACTGTGAACGCCCTGGCGCCGGGCATGGTGGACACCGACATGTGGGCCCTCATCGACGCCCAAACCGCGGCGCTGCGCGGCTTGCCGCCGGGTGAGCCGCGGGCGCGGCGCATTCGCCGCATCCCGCTGGGGCGCCCGGCCCAGCCCGAGGACATCGCCCGGGTGGCGGTGTTTCTGGCGTCCAGCAGCGCCGATTACCTCACCGGGCAAACGCTCAACATCGACGGCGGAACGATCATGAGCTAAGGAGACACCGCATGCCGCAAGAACGCCTCCGCGTGGGCAACGTCGAGATCCTGGCGCTGTCGGACGGCCTGCTTGAGTTCGATCCCTGCGCCTTTTTCCCCACCGTGCCGGCGGCGCAGTGGGCCCCCTACACTGACCACCTCACCGCAGAGCACCGGGTGCGCTTCAACCTGGGCTCGTTTTTGCTGCGCTCGCAGGGCAAAACGATCCTCGTTGACACCGGGCTGGGGCCAGTGCCGGCCGGGCTGCCCGCCGTCACCTGGGGCAAGCTGCTCGAAGACTTGGCTGCCCACGCCGTGCGCCCCGAAGATGTGGACATGGTGGTGCTGACCCACCTGCATCGCGACCACGTGGGCTGGAATCTAAGCCAGCAAGAGGGCAAAGTCGTGCCGACCTTTCCCAACGCCCGCTACTGGCTAAGCGCCAAAGACTGGGAAGCCTGCCATCAGGAAGCGCTGCGCGAGCGCTTCCCCAACGCCCCTACCTGCGTCTGGCCGCTGGCCGAGCTGGGCCTGGTGGAGTTCATGGAGGGGGAGTACACCCTGACGCAGGAGCTCACCGCCGTGCCCACCCCCGGGCATACCCCGGGCCACATGAGCCTGCTGGTGACCTCGCAGGGCGAGCGGGCCCTCATCCTGGGCGACGTCATGCACAGCCCGGCGCAGGTGCAGGAGCCAGACTGGGCCTCCCGCGCCGACATCGATCCTGACCTGGCGCGCGAGACGCGGCGGGCGCTGCTCGAACGCTTGGAGCGCGAGGGCACCCTGGTGGCCGCCGGCCACTTTCCCCCTCCGGGCTTTGGCCGCATCGTACGCCTGGCCAACCGCCGCTACTGGCAGGGACTGTAAGCCTGACAAGGAGAAGCGCGATGGCGCAAGGGCTGCCCAGCGTGTGTCCGCTCGATTGCCCCGATACCTGTAGCCTGGCGGTGACGGTAGACAACGGCAGGCTGGTGAGCGTGCGCGGTTCGTACGCCAACCCGCTTACCCGCGGTGCCATCTGCGCCAAGGTGACCCGCTACCCGCAGCTGGTACACGGGCCGCACCGCCTGCTGACCCCCCTGCGGCGGCTGGGCGCCAAAGGCGAGGGCCGCTTTGGCCGCCTCAGCTGGGAGGAAGCGCTCGACCTCATCTACGCCCGCTTTACGGCCATTTGCCAGGCATACGGGCCGCAGGCCATCCTGCCCCTCAACTACGCCGGGCCGCACGGCCTGCTGGCCGGGGGCTCACTCGACCGGCGCTTCTTCCACCGCCTGGGCGCCTCGCAGCTGGCGCGCCGGCCCCTGTGCGGCGGCGTCAAAGAGCAGGCGTGGCTGGGCACCTTTGGCCCAGTGCCGCTGATGCGGCCGGAACACGTGGCCGACGCCCGCCTGATCGTCGTGTGGGGCAACAACGTCACCGTGTCGCAGTTGCACCTGCTGCCTTTCATCGCCGCCGCCTGCCGGCGCGGCGCCAAGCTGGTGGTGGTCGATCCGCGCCGCATTCCCCTTGCCCGCCGTGCCGACCTGCACCTGGCCATTCGCCCCGGCACCGACGTGGTGCTGGCGTGGGCCCTGGCCGCCGAGCTGGAGCGCCGCGGCGGCCTCGACCACGCCTTCATCGCGCAGCACGTGCTAGGGGCCGAGGCCTTTCTGGCGCAGGCACGGCGCATTCCCGTGGCCGAGGCAGCGGCCCTCTGCGGCGTGGAAGAAGCCCAAATCCGCCAGCTTGCCGCCCTCTACCAGGCCATTTCCCCGGCAGTGATCTGCCCGGGCAACGGCCCGGAGCGCAACCGCAACGGCGGCAGCGGCCTGCGGGCCATTTTTGCCCTGCCGGCGCTGGCAGGCAAGTTCGGCGTGCGCGGCGGTGGCATTCTCCTGGGAGCCAGCGCCGCTTTTCCCAAAACCCCCGAACGCGTGCAAGGGCCGGAGCTGTGCCCGCCGGGCACCCGTACCTTGAACATCGTGAGCGTGGGGCGCGCCCTCACCGATGCCACCCTGCAGCCGCCCATCCAGGCGCTGTTCGTGTACAACCACAACCCCCTCATCGTCCACCCGGAGCAGAATACCCTGCGCCGCGGCCTGGCCCGCGAGGACCTCTTTACCGTGGTGTGCGACGTGGTGCTCACCGATACCGCCCGCTATGCCGACGTGGTGCTGCCGGCCTGCTCGCACTTCGAGCACCCTGACCTCTATCCCGCCTACGGCCACCACTTCTTGCAGCGGGCCGAGGCGGTGCTGCCGCCGCAAGGCGAAGCCCTCCCCAACACCGAGATCTTCCGGCGGCTGGCGCGGCGCTTTGGCTTCAGCGACCCTGTCTTTGAGGCCAGCGACGCCGAGCTCATGGACCTGATGCTCGACGGCGATGACCCGCGCCTGGGGGGCTGCCGCCCCAGCCAGCTGCCGGTGCAGCAGGCGCTGTCGATGACCTTTGCCGGCGACGAGGCGATTCTCTTCCAGACGGTCTTTCCGCGCACGCCCAGTGGCAAGATCGAGCTTTACTCCACCTATCTCGAGCGCACCTGCGGCCTGCCCTTGCCCGTATACCGGCCGCTGGCCTCCCCTTACCCGCTGATTCTCATCTCTCCCGGGGCGGCGTGGCGCACCAACTCCACCTTTGGCAGCCTGCCGTCGCGCGACGAGGGCTGGCTGGAGATGCATCCCGAGGACGCCGCGGCGCGGCAGCTGCGCCACGGCACGTGGGTGCGGGTGTGGAACGACCTAGGCGAGGTGCACCTGCGCCTGCGGATCACCGAGGCGGTGCGGCCCGGGGTTGTCTGCTCGCCCAAAGGCGCCTGGTTGCGCACCAGCCCCAATGGCCAGACGGTTTCGGCGCTGGCGCCGGCACACTATGCCGATCTCAGCGAGGGCGCCTGCTTCAACGACGCCCGCGTCGAGGTGGCAGCGCTGCCCGGCGTCAGGGCGTAAGGCGGGCCAGCCAGTCCAGGACCACGCGGGCAAAGGCCTCGGGCTGTTCGGCGTGGGGCAGATGGCCGCACTGCGGCAGCACCACCAGCTGCGAGCCGGCAATGGCCTCCTGGTAGGCCTGTCCGTGGGCAGGCGGCACCACGCCGTCTTGGGCGCCCCAGACGATGAGGGTGGGCAGGCGCACGCGGTAGAGGTAGCGGGCCAGCTTGGGGTTGTCGGGGAACTGCCAGGCAAAGCGGGCCAGCATCTGGCGGGCCTGCAGCAGGGACGGGAGCGCTGCCGGGTCGGGGGTGTCAGGCACCAGGCGCTGCGCCAGCGGCGCCGTGGGGTCGGCAAAGAGGGCGGCGCGCACCTGCGCCGGGTCGAGCCGGAAGAGGTCGGTGGCCGGCGCCGCAGGCAGGTGTAGGCCAAGGGCGCCGACAAGCACGAGGCCGCGCAGCAGGTGGCTGTAGCGCACCGCCATTTCTGCGGCCAGCCAGCCGCCCAGCGAAGCGCCCAGGAGCACGGGGCGCTCCAGGTGCAGCGCCTCGCACAGGTCGAGGTAATAAAAGACCAGGTCCTCCAGGTCGTCGAAGTGCTCGAGGCCCGCGGCGCCGGCACAGCCGGGATGCACGGGAAAGAAGACTTCGCAGGCCGTGGCCAGGCGGTTGTGCACCGGCAGCCAGGCGAGGGTAAAGGTGTCGTGCAGGTACAGCAGCGGCAGGCCGCGGCCGCCGCGTAGCAGCCGCACCTGAAGGCCGCGCAGGTCGAGGGTGGTTTCGTGCATCACGGCGTCCCTCCGGCATCGGCCGCGGCAGGCGGGTCGGTGTTGAGGGGCCGCAGCTTGGGCATAACCTCCTGGGCAAACAGGGTCATGCTCTTGCGCGTCAGCTCGTGGGGCACGCTGCCCACCGAGAAATTGGCGATGAGCAGGCCAAAACCCACCTCCTTGGCGTACGCCTCCAGGCGCTGGCGCACCGTTTCCGGACTGCCTACCACCACGTAGCCGCCCTTTTCCACCTCTTCCCAAGTGCGCAGGCCACCGGGGCGCGACTTGAGGCGGCGCTCGGCCATGCTGAGCATGGTAGGCAGCGAGGTATGGCCGGGCGGCAGGCTGAGCTGGGGGGGCGTTTTGAGCAGGTTGCGGGCGTAGTACCAGAAGTGAGGCTCGTACTCGCGCCGCGCCTGGGCGTCGGTTTCGGCGACGTAGATGCCGATGCCCCAGCCGATCTGCTCGTGCCGCGCCGTGTAGCCCGCTTTTTCGCAGCACTCGCGGAAGTAAGCGGCGCTTTGCCGCCGCAGCTCAAAAGGCGCCAGGGTGGGTAGCACCATGTAGGTGTAGCGCTTCTGCGCCACCCATTCCATGGTTTCGGGGCTGCCAGAGCCCGGAATCCAGATGGGCGGGTGGGGCTTCTGGTAAGGCTTGGGCCACGGGTTGAGGTAACGAAAGCGGTAGTGCTTGCCCAACCAGCTAAAGGGCCCGGGGGTGGTCCAGGCTTTGAGGATGAGGTCGTGCGCTTCGTGAAAGCGCTCGCGGGCGTAAGTGGGGTTGATGTTGTACGAAAAGTACTCCATGCCCGTGCCCACCACCATGCCGGAGATGACACGGCCCCGGGTGATGACGTCGAGCATGGCAATTTCTTCGGCCACCCGCTGGGGGTGGTCGTAGAGGGGCAGCACGTTGCCCAGGATCACCAGCTTGGCCTGGCGGGTGCGGCGGGCCAAGCAAGCAGCCATGATGTTGGGTGAGGGCATCAGGCCGTAGGCGTTCTGGTGATGCTCGTTGACGCACACCCCTTCGAAGCCCAGGGCGTCGGCCAGCTCCAGCTCGTCGAGGTAGCGGTTGTAAAGCACGTGACCCGGCTCGGGGTCGTAGAGGGTGTTGGGGCAGGTGACCCAGGCGCTGTCGTAGCGCTGGGCAAAGTCGGCGGGCAAGTAGGGCCAGGGCATGAGGTGAAAGCAGTAAAAGCGCATACGCGGCTCCTTGAGCGTAGACGCCCTTTTCCCTACCATAGGGTGGTGGGTCTGGTCAAGCCGGCGGCTGGGGCGTGCCGGGCACCGCCGCCTCGTGTATCACAGAAAGTAGCGACCCGCCCGGCAAGGAGAAAAGCGCCATGTCCAGCGTTCCCAAGAGCAGCCGTGCGGCGTGCCTGGTGGCTTTCGGGCAGCCGCTCGAGATCCGAGAGCTTCCCATTCCCGAAACCCTCGAGCCGGGGGCGGTGCTGGTACGCACGGAAGTGGCCTCTATCTGTGGCTCGGACGTGCACCTGTGGCAAGGCGAGGTGGGGGTGCGCGACCGCCTGCCGCTGCCCGTGGTGCTGGGGCACGAGATGGTGGGGCGCGTGGTGCGCCTGGGGCCCGGGGTGAGCCGCGACTCGGTGGGCCAGCCGCTGGCCGAGGGCGACCGCATCGTGTGGACGCACGCTTCGTGCGGCGAGTGCTACGCCTGCACGGTGACGCACCAGCCTACGCTGTGCCCGCGTCGGCGCATGTACATGTTCACTTCCTGCCAGCAACCGCCTTACCTGGTGGGCGGCTTTGCCGAGTACGTCTACGTGTGGCCCACTTCTGGCCGCGTCAAGGTGCCCGACGAGGTGCCCAGCGAGCTGGCCTCGGCAGCCAGCTGCGCGCTGCGCACCGTGGTGCACGGCTTTGACCGCCTGGGACGCCTTGAGGACTACGAGACGGTGGTCATCCAGGGAGCCGGTCCTCTGGGCCTGTTTGCTGCGGCCATGGCCTTGCGCGCCGGCGTGCACCAGGTCATCCTCATCGGCGCGCCGGCCGTGCGCCTGGAAGTGGCCCGGCAGTGGGGCGTCACCCACACCCTCGACCTCGACGCCATGCCCGATGCGCGCGAGCGCTTGCGCTACATCCGCGCCTGCACCGAGGGGCGCGGCGCCGACGTGGTCATCGAGGTCTCCGGCGGCGCCACCGCCTTTCCCGAGGGGGTGGCCATGCTGCGCCGCGGCGGCCGCTACCTGGTCATCGGCCAGGTGGGCGGGCACGAGGTGGCGCTGGCGCCGCGGCTCATCGTGGAAAAGCAGCTCACCGTGCTCGGGGTGATGTCGGGCGACGTCGACCACTACTACAAAGCCTTGCAGTTCCTCAAGCACAACCGCGAGCGCTTTCGCTTCGAGGCGCTGCTGTCCAACCGCTACCGGCTAGAACAAATCAACGAGGCCCTGGAAGCCATGCGGCAGTGGCGCGAGATCAAGCCGGTGGTGGTGCTGGCGTGAGGGAGAAAAGGCCATGGCTCGCTCCCACCTCATTGTCGAAGCGTTGCAGAAGTGTGGCGTGACGCACGTGGTGTGGCTGCCCGACAGCGAGTCGCGCTTCATGTACGACGCGCTGCGTGCCGTGCCCCAGCTCACCCTGGTGCCGGTGTGCCGCGAGGGCGAGGCCTTTGGCATTGCCGCCGGCCTGCACCTGGGCGGCAAGACGCCGGTGGTGCTCATCCAGAACACCGGCTTTTTCGAGTCGGGCGACGTGCTGCGCGGCACCTTTCTCACCCTGCGCCTGCCCCTGCTGCTGCTCATCGGCTACCGCGGCTACCACGGCATGCGTGCCGGCCGCCAGCCGGTGGACACGGCGGCGGTCTATACCGAGCCCATCCTGCGGGCCTGGGGCATTCCCTACGTGCTGGTCGACACCGACGCCGACGTCGACCAGATCCCGCAGGCCTTTGCCGACAGCCGCCAGCGCCAGGCGCCGGTGGCGGTGCTCATCTGCCGGGAATACGAGGCGTAGGAGGAAGCCGCCCATGATGTCGCGCAGCGAGGTCCTCAAGCAGCTGGCTGCCGCCCGCACCGACGAGATCGTGGTCACCGCCATGATGGCTGCCCGCGAGTGGCCGCGCTTTTCGCAGCACCCGCTCGACTTTGATTCCTCGGGCACCGGCATGGGGCATGCCACCGGCATTGCCCTGGGGCTGGCCCTGGCGCATCCCGAGCGCCGCGTCTGGGTGCTCAACGGCGACGGCAGCATGCTGATGAACCTGGGGCAGCTGGTCACCATCGCCCAGCAGGCGCCCCCCAACTTGGTGGTCTTTGTCTTCCAGAACAACGTCTACGAGGTCACCGGCGGCCAGCCCATCCCCGGCACCGCGACCCTGGACTTTGCCGGCCTGGCGCGTGCCGCCGGCATTGCCAAGGCGTACGACTTTGCGGCGCTCGAGGCCTTTGCCGCGGCGCTGCCCGCCCTGCGGCGCGAGCCCGGCCCGCTCTTTGTCACCCTGCGCGTGGCGCCCGAACCGCCCACCGCGCCGCTGCAGCGCCTGCCGGCGCCCGAGCGCGCCCGGCGGCTCATGGAGGCGTTGGCGTCTGCGCGCTAACTGCCCGCACCACAGTTGAGGGGAAAGGTGCCTCATCCTCGCCTTCCCTTTACGGGGAGGCGAGCCATCCCCAAGGCCGGACGACGAGGGGCAACTCACCCTGCTTGACCACCCGGGTTCCCGGTGCGTAGGCCGGCTTTGCCTCGGCTAGTTGCCACCTCCTCTCGGACGCCTCCAACTTGTGTTCCCAGCCGTTGAGCACCTCCACCGGGCCCTCTATCGTTCCGTCGGCGATCAGGGAGTGCGCCGGCAGGCGGCTCCCTTCCGGGAGTCGGAGGACGACCTCCTCATTGTGGACTTCCCAGCGGAAGCCCGTCACCGTGTGGCCCCGCTCCAGGCGACCCTCCTTAAGGTCCGAGAGGAGCCGTACCCGTCCCCAGCCGTAGTTGCGCTCCCCGCCCAGCTGGATCCGCCCGAGCGCTTCCCGCCAGGCTTTTAGCTCTTCTTTCTCTTGGTTGTCGGCGTTCTCGGCGGACAGGGCCTCTTCGCGCACCCAGAGGTCGCCCACCAGGAAAACGGGCCGTCCCTCGGGGGTGTAGGGCGAGAGGAACTCCACCTCGTGGAGAGCGCCCTCCTCGGCGGCCTGGCGGCCGTAGTCGAGCGCCGTGCTCATGTAGCTCCCCAGAAACGTGTACTCGAACGCCTCGTGCGCCCAGGGGAAGCAGGGGCTCTTCCCGTCGAGCGAGGGCCACAAGTACCCGAAGCGGAAGTATTTCATTAAGGCCTCGCCGACACGCCTATAGTCCTCCCGGCCTGGGGCATTGGAGCGATTCCGATCGCGAGTGAGACGGGTGGTAAGCGCCGCCCAGAGGGGCTTGCCCGGCACGTAGGGCTTTGTCTGCATGAGGTTGCCCATCCGGCGATGGCCCACGTGCAAGGGGCTGAGGAGCCGGAAGCTCAGGGTATAATGCGTCCAGCCCATCTAAGCCTCCGCGCCCGTTGATTCCTCCTGGGTTTCCACTGCCGCCTTGGCCGCCTTGGCCCCGAAGCGGGTGTAGATCAGCGTCTGCTCGTACAGATCCCGCACCAGGAGGAGGGTGTCGAGGTTGTCGAGCACGTGGTCGCTGTAGACCTTGAGCGCCTGCTGTGCCTCGGTGGCCTCGCTCAGCGCCCGGATCTTGTTGTTGCCCTGGAAGCCGGGCAACGCCTTGAGGGCCTCGAAGAGCTGGCCCCGAATGAGGGGCGCGACCTTCTCCTCATCGCTGCTTCGGGAGAAGAGGAAGAGCAACATGGCGTAGATGCCCTGCGCCTGGAGCACGCCCAGGGTCTTGGTGGCCAGGCGCTCCAGCGTCTCCACGGGCTTCCGCACGCCGGGGATGCCCGCTTGAACGTCGGCAACGACGGCCTGGGCCCGCTCGGCGGCCAGCTTGTCGAGATTGAGCGTGCTCATCGTTAGACCTCCGCCACCTTGCGCACGCGCCCGAAGCCCCGCGTGCCCATCCCTCCGATGCCCAGATCTTTTGCCCACTCCAGCCCGGCGGCGACGATCCCGCCCGAAGTCTGCTCAACGCCGTTCATCGTGGACATCTTCCAGCGCCACTTTTCCTGCTCCTGTTCTTGCGTTTTTTCCTCGCGAAGCCAGCGCTCCGCCCTTTGAAGGGCCTCTTCCAGCTTCTGTTCGTCGCTTTCGTCGCTTGGCTTCAACAAGCGCCAGCTCTTGAGAAGCGCCTTCTTCGCGTCGGCATCGTCGTCCTCTAGCGTTTGCTCCCACTGCTTCAGACGCTCTTCGTTGGGGAACTCCCCGCGGTGGTCATCTACGATCACGTCCAGCCACAGGAACGTGGCCCGTGGGATGGCCTCGTAGGTGAAGAGGGCGCCCTCCTCCGCCGCGCCCGTCTCGGGGTTGAGGCTCACCGAGGTGCGCACCTCCAGATTGGAGTTCACCACGTGGGTGAAGAGCTTGTCAGAGATCAGCACGATGCGGTCGCGAACAGCCTGCTTCTGGGGGAGATTGAGATTCGAGACGTTGAGGTTCGCTTCCTTCTCCACCATGAGCCAGCCCAGGTTGAGGTGCTGCTGGCTCGTGAGGTCCTTCGGCCACTTGGCCTTTCCCTCGTCGACCGTCTGGCTCCCAGCGCCGAAGTCCTCGAGGGTCGAGGGGCTCGTCACCCAGAGCGGCCCGACCATGGAGTAGACAGGGAAAAGGAGAATGCGGGCGTCGGTAAGGGTGACCACGCCGGAGTGGGCTTGAGCTGTGTCCTCGCCCCCGACGTAGCCGAAGGTGTAGCAAATAGGGCAGGTGGGGCGGCCGCAGTGGCCCCCTCTGCCATCCCGGGTTTGGCCTAGTCCCGCACAGCGGGGCTTTCCGTAGCGGTGGGCGGCGTAGGAGCGGACGGCCCCATGCAGCGCGGTCCCGGGAATCTTGGGGAGGTTCGTCCCCGGCTCGCGCACGATGCTCAGGTCCACCCGCCCCAGCCGCATCCCGCCCGTCCCAATATGGACGGGGTCCACCGTCATCAGCACGTAGCGATGGTTCTCGTAGCTCATCTCCCTTTAACCTCCGCCCTTACAGGCTCTCGCTCCTCTTCCCCCTCGCCCCCTCGGGCTTTCAGGATCTCCCCGTAAAGCTCAACCGCATCGCTTAGCCAACCGCGGGCGGCATAGTCCGCCCATCGTTCCAGCCATTGGCCCTTCTCTCGGCTGTCCACCTCCCAGGGGAGCTTATTGCGACGCGCCTTGGGAGCCCTCGAAGTGCCGCGACGCCACTCGGCCTCCGCCAAAAGGTCCCGACAGAACCGTCGAAACGTCTCGTCATAGGGGAAGCCCCACGCCGCTCGCTTGGCCTCGATCGTCTCGCGCAGCATGTGGATTTGGGCTCGGTGGAGGTGGGACTCCAGCGTCTGCCAGATGGATTCAAGGGTCTCCAGCTCGTCGAGGAGGTAGGGTCTCTGCTTTTGGTGGGAAGAGCGGCGTTGGACTTGCCCGTCGTAGGCGATCTCGAACCGGCGGGCGTTGCTGTCGAGCCAGACCCAGTCAAAGGTGGCCGGGGTGAAGAAGACCGTGTCTCCTGGCTTCAGGTCCTCAACGTGGACGAGCCACTGCTTTTGGTCTGTCCAAGGATTCAGGGCTTGGAAGGCACGCCGGCGCCCGGTGGGCTCCACGGTCTGATCAAGAAAAATATAGGGATACCAGTTATCTCGGGTTTGGCCGTCGCCCATGAGAAGGGGCACATTCCAGACCAGCTGGCGATCTTCCTTCTTGAGCGTGACCTCAAGCCACTCCTTGAAGTGGTCCTTGCCCTCTTTCTGAAAGCGTTCCGGCAGCGGGTCCTGTTTTTCGATCGATTTTCGGGCAGCACAGACGATTTCCCATCCCTTGGCAGGAGCATGTTGCTTGAGCATACGCCTTCCGGCATCCAGGATGGCCCGAAGAGGTGTGCGCCGATGGGCAAAGACGACACCCAGGTGCAGCGGCAGCCGGTTCCTAACTTTGCCCATCTCCTGCTCGTATTTGGCCTTGATCCCCTTGACGACCTCGATCGCGCGGTCGGCGGGGACCAGGGCCATGAACGTCTGCGGCTCGGCCAGGAGGGGAATGACGGGAAGGTACTCAGGGGCGAGCTCATCCACCTTACTTACGACGAAGTCCCCGATAAGCCGGTTCTGCGCTCCGTACCCGACAGGCTGCTCGATGCGAACGGTTGCGCCTTGGAGAATCTCCTTGATGGACCAGCCCAGCTGGCGTTCGGATTCCAAATAGTCGAGGTTATCGCAGGTGATAAAGCGCCGACCATCCTCATCCCACACGACGCTCAGCGCGATCCCGCGTTCCAGCACGAGCTCGTAGGCCTGATAGCGTTCCAGGCTCGTTGCGGGGTGGGCGGGGCTGAATGCCCCCTGGATCTCAAGGCGCGGCCTTCTCGGCTGTACGCTTCTGCCCACGACGGACTCCTTCATATTTACCTCGGGGTCCGTCGGGCAGAGCTCCTGCCAGAAGCGGCGGGTTGTGTTCAAGATGCGGTGGAGCCGCACGAACGAGGGGATCTTCTCCGTCACGTATTTGGGTGGGGTGGGGGAAGCCGGATCGGTCACCCGCAGGGTGCGCACCAGCGTCCCGTCAAGCCAATGGGTGAGATCGAAGCGCCCCACGATCAGGGCTACCCGGGCGTTGTCGTCCGCCACCTCGTTGATCCAGACGGTCGTGCTTAAGTCTTCAAGCCACCCCCTCACGCGGCGAGCGCGGCGCTCATTGCAGACTTCGCAGATGTGCCGGTCCCGAATTTTAGGGCTTTGCGGCCGCAGCCCGCAGACGGTGCAGACTTCCGCCCGTTGGTTCTGCCAATCCTGCCAGAGTCGCTGCGGGTCGGCCCCGCTTTCCACGGGCTTCAGGTGCTCGGCCACCGGAGGGTACTCGTCGTTGAATTGCAAAATGCCCTGGCTTTGTTTGCTTTTCCATCCCGGATCCTGGCCCCACCAGGGCTCCTCGTCCAGCTCGATCCGGGGGACGATTTCGCCCGCCAGAGCGTCCAGAAACTTCTTCTCGAGGAGGGCTTCTAGGGATTTGCCGTTGTCGTCTTGCAGCCTTAGGAGGTTGAGTGTGCAGTCCCCCTTCTCGCAGCCCGGCACCACGAAGATGCTCCCATTCTCATCGCGGTAGACCTCGGTGCCCAGGGGATACTCGACTTCTAGCAAGTTCTGTACGGCGTCGAGGGCATTCTGTAAAGCCTGCTTGCGACCCAAGAGATCGGGGATGCGGTGGGGCCTCGCTTAAGAACCCCAGACCGTCGAAGTGGACGGAGAGGAGCCGCCAGCGCAGATCGTTGGGCTTCGACTTGTAATCAAGCAAAGCCCCAGCCAGGGCGGCCTTGTAGAGGGCGGCCACGATGAGGGACCAGTCCCACAGGGTGACCTCGTTTTCAGGGCGACGGGTCTCTCCGAGGGCTTGCTTGAAGGCTTCCTGAAGCTGCGGGAGAAACCGGCCACGATCCAAAACATCGTCCCAAGGAAGGTTTTCGAGAAGCTGCGTCAATCCGGAGAGGGGTTTCCCTTCATACCCAAATGGGCTGCTCATTCGGGTGTCAGTATCAGGTTGCTTCCCTAAGTCGTCGGTCTCCTCCTTTTCGATATGAGAAGCACGGTGGCACCGTCGCAGATAAGCAGTCAAGCGAGGGATCCCTGTTTCTTCAGGATCTCCTTTTCGGCCACGTTCAACCAAATCCAGCAGTACGATCGATTCATTTAGGCAGGTAATCGTTATAGTGGTGCCAAGCTTTACCTGGAGCCAAGTTTTTGGTAAATTCTGCGCGCCACTTGGCGGTGTGCTCGCGGAAACTTTGATATGCTCATCCGAGCACTTTCGCCAATTATGCAGCCAAGCTGCAATCTCGGCTTTTTGAAGCTCGCTTTGGTTTTGTTTTAGACCTTTTAGCTTACTCATGAGTCTCGCCACCGCCTTCGCTCCAGACGCGCTTCCATTCTTCTCGGAGCTCTTGCTTCTCCGGCCGGATTTCGGCCCTCTCCCAGTGACCCTCCGCCCGCCCGAAGCCGCTGCTCGTCTTGGCCCCGAAACCGTATTCTGTGAACATGGCCTTAAGGCCCTCGGCCACCGCCCGGAAGTCACCCTTCACCTCGTCCGGGGTGACCTCGCCCAGAGGGACATAGAGCAGGACAAAGCGACCCTCCGTCCCTGGAGGCACACACTCGAAGTAGATGGGTTGCTTGCCCGCCCCGGTCTGCCGGTCATGGGGGTTGATGACCTCCAGGGCCGATGCGGTCGAAGTACGTAGGGTAGAAGTGGAGCCAGCCCGCGCTGAACTCGTTTTCCTCCCCCTTAACGTTGCCGAAAAGTCGGATCATCTGCTCGTCTTGAGCCTCCTGCTCCCAGGAGGTGTAGCCGCGCCGCCGACGCATGGCCGCCCGCAGCGCGCCCTTCCACTGGCTGGGGGCGATGTAAGGCACCTGGAAGACCCACTCCTTTCGCACAGGGTTGTCCAGGATGTAGAAGTCCGTGTCGTCCTTGCTTAGATAGGGCTTGCGGAGGGTAAAATCCAAGGCAATCCTCCAATACTTCGAAGTATGCAGAGAAGCATGATCTAATAACTGATTACAAATGCTCTCTTCATTTAAGAAAGGTGACCAGACATCACGGATATGGTCTTCAAGGCCACGATAACAAGCTCTTAGCCACAAGAAGGCAACGGTAGGCGCAGCTGCTGGATCAACCTCGCAGGCTTGACGAGCGGCTTCTTTGATCTGCTGCTCGTAGCGCTTTTTGTCTTTCCCTTGTCGTTTGGCTTCTTTTAGCTTTTCAGCAGCTTGTACGAGCTGCTGAAGCGCCGAATCCATTTTACGGCGCAGCCAGAGAATATACTCCAACTCCATTATGATGTGACCCTGTGAAGCAGATCTCTGACTTGTTCGGGCCCGACCGTTCCGTCCAGTTCCCTGACGGCTCCCCCTGCAACTTCCCTTGCAAACTTAGCACGCTCTGCCAACCCGCTTCGTCTTTAAGCAACTCCCATACGTCCGCAGCAATAGCAGGCTTTTGCAACCATGCCCATCCTCGGATCTCCCATTCTCTATCCAGCTTGTAAGCCCAGCTAACAACGATCTTACTACGCACGCGGACCGTTTCGCGGTTCCTGCGCCATCGGGTGGTGCCGAACATCCACTGCTCGTCCTGACGCTTTCCTTTCCAGCGCTGAAATCGCCATTCGTTCTTGAGCGCGGGGGAAACTGGAACTGTGTTGTAGTGGGAGAGGAGCTGTTGCACTCGCTCCTTCGTCCCGTCTGCATTCAGTCCGGGGACGTGGGTCCACCAATCGCCCTGCGGCGAAAACCTATAGCGGAAGAACCCAAAGCGCCGAAGATCCGGCAGATTTTCATTGGGAGTTGGAGCGTTTGAGCCTACATTCCAAGACATCCCTCTTGCCCAGCCGCGCACCTCCTCGCGATTGAGGATCTGAAGGATCCCGTATCCCAGCTGCGGCTTGGCTCCCAAATGTCCCCACTGCTCTAGAAACAGCAGGAGAGCGGCTAGTTGCTGCAAGACTGACTTCTCACCCTGGATCTCTAGGGTGAACTTCCCCATCCGGCTCGGCGGGAGGTACCAGCCCCGGCGGCGGCTCGGAGGGCGGATGTTCAGGGCGGAGGCGGACGTCCAGGGCCGGTTTTGTCCGATCTTCCACTACCTTCAGCGAAAAACGCCTTCTCCAGCCCGTGGCTCCGAAGACGTAGCAGGCAAAACAGAGCTGTTCTTCCGGTGATTGTCGGTCTCGCGAATTGTACTGACACTTTTGGGACCCCGAAGCCGGGTCACACGCCGTCCCCCCCAGCCCCCGCACGATGGCCTCGTACCACCACCGCAGGCTCCCTAAAATCCCGGTCTCGTGGATGCGGTCCATGGTGCCCCCCGCACCCCCGGTCCAGAGGGGCGTCCGTGTTCGCAGCTCCACCCGCAAGTTCTCGCCCATCACCGTAATCTCCCTTGGTGTCCCTTCCTACGCCCCGCCGGGGCGGCGAACGGCTGAATCAATAATGGTTCGGAGGACGGCGACGAAACGATAGCCCGAGAGGTCGGTCTTCCTGCCCGGCTGGATCGGGCGTCCTACTTCTGGGGCTGCCCCAGGCCTGTAGCCTCTGGTGCAGAGCGCCGCTCTCGTCGCCCTTGTTGGCTACCAGCTCCTCTGGCCTTGCCCTGGGGTACTCCGCCCGAGCGGCCACCTTCACTGTTACCAGAGCCTCCTTGGTCCAACTTTACTTCACGTCTCTGGGTGCTCTCCAGCAGCAGCAGACCTCATGGGAAAGCCCGCCACCACCAGCATTACTGCCTTTCAGGGTCTAGTGGCCGTCGGCCCTGTACTTGCCCCAGGGTTTCTGGGAGGTAGAGGCGGCACGCCATGAGCCCATTGCGTATCCGCTTCGCGGCTCCGATCCTCCTTCCGTCTCAGCCGCAGTCTATGGCTATTGTTGACCATCAGTCAACTCGGAAAGACTTCTAGAAGTATCCTTCCATTTTGTCAAGCGGATTCCTAGAAAAGTTGACCGAACGCAAGAAGTTGGGGTAACATTCGCTCCATCTCACCCGAGGGGGAGAAGTGTGGACGGCTCGAGACGGGACTGGGTGAAGAGGAGGTTGGCAAAGCGTGTCTAGCGGATGGGAGCGGAGCACTGTGCGCCTGCGACTGACTCTGGAAGCCCAGAGCGGCCGCGAGCTGGTCCTTCCCCGCCACTACAACGCCCTCGTCCAGGGCTTCCTCTACCGCCATCTCGACCGCTGGCTCGCCCGGACCCTCCACGACGAAGGCCTCCCCGACCCCCAAAATATCAAGCGCCGCTTAAAGCTCTTTACTTTCTCCCGGCTTCAGGGGCGCTTCCGTCTCCTGGGCGAGCGGATGGCCTTCCAAGGCCCTGTCCGGATGGTGGTTGCCTCTCCCCTGGAGCCCTTCCTTCGCTCCCTACTCGAGCATTTGCTCACGGTCAGGCGGCTGCGGCTCGGCACTCAGGAGGTCCGCCTCCTTGACGTGGTGGTAGAGCCCCTTCCTGCCTACACAAGCCCGGTGCAGGTCGAGGCTCTCTCCCCCATCACTGTCTACCGCACCCTCTACACCGCCGAGGGGAAGCGCAAGACCTATTACGTCCCCCCCTTCGAGGAGGAGTTTGAGCGGTTGCTGCTCGAAAATTTACGCCGGAAGCTGCGGGCGTGGCGGGCCTGGCTGGCCCTTCTGGGCCTCCCCGAAGCGGGCGATCGGGCCGCCACCGCGGGAACGGGAGTGGGGGAGGAGGCCTACCCCCCGGGAGAGGGAGCGGAGGCGAGGATCCGGCCCCTGAAGGTGAGCCTGCGGGACGAGCATATCCTCTTCTACAAGGGGACGGTCATCAAGGCCTGGACGGGGGTCTACGAGCTGGAGCTGCCCCCGAAGCTGATGGAGCTGGCCTTCGACGCCGGGCTGGGAGCCAAGAACTCCCAGGGGTTCGGGTGCATCGGGCCGTGGAGACCCAAGGAGACGGGGAAGGAGAAAGAGGGGAAGAAGAAGGGAGGGAAGCGCGATGCTGGAAGGGATTCGCGCGCTCGGGGAGGCCGCCCTTGAGCAGGCGCCCTTGATAGAAGCTCTGGTCGACTTGCGCCCCCTGGAGCGGCTTAGGGAGGGGGAGAAGGGCTACCTCGTCGTTCTGGATGTCTGCCCGAACGAGCGCCGGCTACGGGTGGACTTACAGCAGTTAGACAAAGAAACACTTGTTGATGCCTTCTGGGTGGGGAACGCTGCGGGCTCGAACAGCCCTCAGGATCGCCTCACCACGGACCATCCCGAGTATCTGGCCTCTCAGACGGTGCCCAACCTGCTGAAGACGCTGCCCAAGGACGGCTCGCTTGTCGTGAAGCTCCGGACGCTGCGTGAAGCTGCTTACATCGATCTCGGGGAGAAGGGCGAGCTGTTCCCCAATGGGGGCGGCGATGGGCAGTACGAGCGCTATCGCCAGGTGTGGGATCTTCGGAAGCTGGGGCTCAACTCCGTCCCAGACCTTCTCTCCGGACGGAGGGATCGGGAAGAGGTAGAAAGAATTTGCACCCAAGAGGGCGTCGAGTTCTTGAGCGAGAGGTTCTTGCAGGGCCCTATGCCCGCGCAAAGGGGAGGGCGGCGGAGGTCGTCAAGCTCGTCGGTCAAGTTTTACAAGGCTGGGTAGCCCGGGAGCTGGACGTCAAAAGCTCTCAGATCCAGCTCTACACGCTGGCTCTCGACGGAGAATGGCTCGTCCGACACCCCGACTACGTCAAGTACATCGAGCGTAAGCTGGTGGACGAGACCTTCGCGGGTCCAGAAGCCGAAAAGGGGGTCTGCCACGTCTGCGGCTCTCCCGAGCGGGTGACCTCGAACACTACCCGCTTCAAGCTTTTGAAGTTCTACATCACGGACAAGCCGGGGTTTGCCTCACGACTGCACAAGGGGGGCTTTTTGCGCAACTACACCCTCTGCGGGGGGTGTTATCGGGCGCTTTTGGCGGGGGAGCGGTTCGTGGAGAACGAGCTGCGCACCCGCCTGGGGCGCTCCAACGTTTACCTCGTCCCCGTCTTTCATCTCCCGGAGGCCCGACCCGCGCCCGAGCGGTTGGGGGAGTGGGCCAACTACCTCAAGAGCCGTTTGGCCGCCTCCGACACACTGGAGGAGTGGCACAACTTTCAACAGAGGCTTGAGCAGTACCGCTCCTATGAGGAGCGGAAGGCCCTCTTCGTGCTGAACTTCCTGTTCGCGACCAAGGGGCAAGCGGCCGTCAAAATCGACAAGCTGATCGCCGAGGTGCCCCCTTCCCGGCTCGACCAGCTGGACGACGCGCGGCGGTGCGTCTACGACTGGGCGGCCGATCAGCTGGGCGAGCGGAACGAGTGGGACCTCGGACTGAGAAGGCTCTTCTACCTGCTGCCCCTCAGACAGCGGGACCGCCAGGTCGAGGCGAAGCCTTATCTGGAGCTGCTGGATGCGCTTCTTACCGGCCGCCCCCTGAGCGCCCAAGCGCTGATCCCCCAGCTCTTAGAGACGGCCGCGATCCACCGCTTTGAGCGCTACGAAGCCCATGCGCACAACCGCCCCGACGACTCGGAGCGGGCTTTGGTCGTGCACCTGCTTCAGGCGCAGCTCTTCCTGCGCTATCTGAAGGAATTGGGGCAGCTGCACGGTTTGAACGAAAACGGGAGAGAGGGAGGTGAGATGAGAGCGATGGCAATGACGGAGATGATGTCAGGGCAAGCCGCCGAGATCGAGCAGGCGCTGCTGGACGAGGGCCTTCGGAGCTGGATGGACGGCCTCGGCCTTACAGGAGCAAGGCGAGGGCTCTTCCTGTTGGGCGTGCTAATCGGGAAGATTGGCTCCACCTCGGAGCAGCGCGAGAGCGGAAAGCCTATCCTCAACAAGGTCCACTTCCAGGGGATGGACCCGCTCAAGGTCGTCCGCCTGGCCAACGAGGTCTACGAGAAGCTCCGGCAGTACAAGATCGCGGACTATAACGAAGGGCTCTACGCCGCGATGAAGGCCCATCTCGATCGGGGCGTAAGCGAAGAGGAGCTGGGCTCCCCCCAGGAAAACGTCTACTGGGTGCTGGCGGGGTATGCCTACGAGACCCAGCGGGCGATCCGGGCCGGACGGCTCAAGAGGTCGCAGCAGGCGGCGGAGGCCGAGGGAGAGAACGGAGAGGAGGGTTAAGCGATGAGCGAGGTCGTTCAGAAGAACAGCGAGCTCCTCTATCTTTACGACGCGCGGCTGTGTAACCCCAACGGCGACCCCGACGAGGAGAACAAGCCGCGTATGGACTACGAAGCGGGGCGGAATCTCTCCAGCGACGTCCGCCTCAAGCGCTACCTTCGGGATTACTGGCTCCATTTAAGCGACGAAGCCTGGCGGGCGTTGGGCTACGACCCCCGGCCCGACGTCTGGGTGCGGCAGCTGGAGGACGAGAACGGCGGGCTGCAGCGAGTCTCGGCCAAGCAGCGGGTGGAGGCGCTGGCCAAGGCGTTCGGGGAGAAATCAGCCAAGGAGGCCGCCAAGAAGCCGGAGTTTTCCCAACGGCTCTTGCAGAGGCTGGTCGACGCGCGCCTCTTTGGGGCCACCATCCCGATCGGGGAGGGCGAGGGGGAGCGCGGCGGGGGCCTCCTTGACGTTAACGGGACCGGCCCAGTTCTCCTGGGGATACTCGCTCAACCGGGCAGAGATCCTGCCCTCGGCCACGATCAGCTCCCAGTTCGCCGGCCGCGAACAGGAGGAGAAAGGCCAGTACGGCACCTTCGGGAAAGACTGGCGGGTCAAGTATTCGCTTTTGGCCTTCTACGGGACGATTAGCGCCTGGCGCGCCCGCCGCACCGGGCTCACCGAGCAAGACGTCAAACTCCTGGACCACTCGCTCCTGGAGGCGCTGCCCCTTTTGGCCACCACCCGCAGCAAGCTGGGCCAAACCCCCCGGCTCTATATGCGGGTGCAGTACACCGACGATCGGACCTTCCTGGGCGACCTGCGGGCGGGATTGAGCCTCGAGAAGGAGCAAGGGCTCGAGGACCTCAAGGACGTCGAGCTGGACTTCACCGGCCTCGTCCAACGGCTTCGGGACGCTAAAGACAAGATCGAAAAAATCGTCTTCTGGGCCCATCCCGACTTCGCCTCCGGATCGCCTCTTAAGGCTGCCCTGGAGGGAGCGGGCCTCTCCGTAACGGGCGTGCAGCCTCCGGGTGCAACTGCGGCTTGATCCAAAGGGAGGGAGCCCCGATGGCCGTCGGCGTGGGAACGGGAAAAGACCAAGGCCAGGGTCAGGGAAGGGGGCCGCTGCTTGTCTTCGATGTCGTGGGGCCGATGGCCCACTTCCGCAGGTTCTACACGAATTCTTCGTCGCTTTCGTATCCGATGCCGCCTCGGACGGCGCTTATGGGGCTGATCGCGGCCCTCCTGGGGCGGGAGCGCGACTCCTACTACGAGGCGCTGGGGATGGAACAAGCCCATCTGGGCGTCGCGCTCAAAACCCCCGTTCGCAGCGTGATGCAGACGGTCAACTACTTAGCCACCGATGATCAAGATTGGCATGGTGTCAAGCGTCGCACCCAGATCCCCGTGGAGTTCATTCTCCCGCGGCCGCCGGAGCGCTTCTTGCGCTATCGCGTCTATATGCAACATCGCGACGAGGGGCTCATAAATGGGCTGTACCAGCAACTGGCGCGGGGTGAGTACTGCTATCCGCTCTCCCTGGGGCTTTCGGAGTGTTTGGCATGGGCGGAGCATTCCCGTCTCTACCGGCCCGAGGAGGTCAACCGGGTGCAGGACCCCGAGGAGCCGCTGGAAGTGGGGACGGCGGTTCCGCTTCCCCGGCTAGCCGAGCTGCCGCCGGTGGAGCGCCTGGCTGACCGTCGCCTTCTCAAAGACCGCATGCCGCTGGACTTCGATGCGAGGCGACGGCTTAAGGCCGTCGTCGACGTGCTCTGGGAGGCTGAAGGGCGCCCCCTGCCCCTGCGGCTTCGGGGCGAGCTCTTCCGCCCGCCCGACGAGGAGACCTACGGCTGCTTCCTGGAACTTTAAAATCTCGACTCGAGGGAGATGAGTCGAGATGGAGGTGCGCTACGAATCCCACCCCGGAAAGTCCCTAAGCGAGCACCTTCGGGAGGTGGGCGCAGGGGCCCGGGAAAGGCTGGATCACCCGGCCCTGCGCCACCGGACACTGCTGCGCGAGGCCGCTCAGTTCGTCGGACTGGCCCACGATCTGGGCAAGTATACCCCCTTCTTCCAGGCGCACTTGAGGGAGAGAAAGCACTTTGAGGGCGGGCTGGAGCGACACGCCTTCTTGGGGGCCGTCCTCGCCGCTTGGCTCTTATCTAAGGAGGAACTCCCAGAAGCCCCTGGCCGGGAGTTCTTGCCTCTCTTGGGGTATCTGGCCGTGCACCGGCATCACGGAAATCTGGTCGCCCCGGAGGCGATTCTCCCGCCCTTGGGGGACCCCGACAAAGCTACAGGGGAGCTGCGGCGGGCGCTGCGGGCCCTATTGCAACAGCTCCAAGCCCTCCGACAGGAGCGCACTTGGGCCAAGGAGTGGAAGTCGCTAGGGCTGGACCAAGCCGTAGCGTTCGTCGAGAAGCCCGACCTCAAGGGGCTCTTTGGGAAGCTGGATCGGCTGGCCTACGAGCTGAACCGTCTCGCCGAGGAGGGGGCACGGCTCTGCCTTTGGGGCCAACTCCTCTTCTCCGCCCTGCTCGACGCCGACAAGCGCAGCGCCGCCCGCTTGGAGGGGGGCGGGCGCTCTCCTGTTCCTAAAGACCTCGTCGAGCGCTTTCTCAGAGGGCGGCACCCCAAGCCGCGCCACGAGCTGGACCGTCGACGCCAGGAGTTTCAGCAGGTGATCCGCCGGGCAGTGGAAGCCCTTGATTTAGAGGAGATCCCCGGTTCGGTCTTCTCGATGACGGCCCCCACTGGCTTGGGGAAGACGTTTGCGGCCCTGGACGTAGCCCTGCGCCTGCGGGCCAAACTGAAGTCGCTTTGGGGTGAAGAACGCGTTCCCCGCGTCGTCTACGCCCTCCCTTTCATCACTGTTATCGAGCAAAACTACCGCGCCTTCCGGGACGCCTTCCGCACAGTGTATCCCGGAGGGTCCGTGCCCGAGACGCTACTGCTGCGCCACCATCACCTCGCGGAGATTGCCTATCGCACAGATAACGAAATCCTCCCTCTAGATCAAGCGCTCCTGATGGTCGAGGCCTGGGAGAGCGAGGTGGTCGTGACCACTTTCGTCCAGCTCTTCCAGACGCTCGTGGGGTATCGGAATCGCTTCCTCAAAAAGTTCCATAACCTTGTCGGGGCCGTGGTGGTGCTGGACGAGCCTCAAGCCCTCCCCATGGAGTACTGGCCCCTCCTGCGGAAGGTGTTTGAACTCTTGCGGCGGGAGCTTGGGCTGGTCGTCCTTCAGATGACCGCCACCCGCCCGCTTCTCTTTCCCGAGTCCGAGGTGCGGGAGCTTCATCCCGACCCATCCGCTCTCTTCCGGGGGCAGACGCGCACCCGGCTCCAGGTCCATCCCGACGAGCTTGAGCGGGAGTCCTGGGCTGAGCGGATCCTGGAGCTCTATGAGGAGAACGGCTCGCTCCTCTGCGTGGTCAATACCGTCCGCGCCTCGCTTGAGGTCTACAGGGCGCTGCGGGAGCGCCTTCGGGGCCGGGTGGAGCCTTTCGGCCTCGGCCCTCCTCGTGGGGACAAGTGGCTCGTCCATCTTTCCACCAACATTGTCCCTTGGCAGCGGAAGGTCCGCCTGCGGGCCTTGAGGCGGCACCTGCGGGCTGGCGGCCGGGCGCTGGTCGTCTCCACCCAGGTGGTCGAGGCCGGAGTCGATCTGGATTTCCCCGCCACGGTGCGGGACCTGGGGCCCATAGACGCGCTGGTGCAGGTGGCAGGCCGCTGCAACCGCGAGGGAACCCGACCCGAGGGGCAGGCCTACGTCCTACCCCTTCGGGAGGGTGGAGCCGCCCGCGTCTACGGCGCAATCCACATCCACGTCGCCCGCCGGCTACTTGAGGGGCTCCGCGAGCTGCCCGAGACAGCCTACCCGGAGTGGGTCGAACGCTACTTCCGCGAGGCTCAAGAGCGCCTTTCACAGGCACGCGCAGAAGAGTTTTGGCAAGCCTACTGCCGTTTGGCCTATGACCGCCTCGAAGACCCGGTCCTCAGCGAGTTCCACCTCATCGAGAGCCCTGAACAGGTTCCCATCTTCGTTGCTCTTAGCCCCAAGCGGGAGCGCTGGCTTCTGGAACGCTTCCAACCAGAAGTACTGAGGTCCCGAGATCCCCAGGCCCGCCGTTCGGCTTATTTGCGATACCGAAAGAAGCTGCACGACTTCACAGTGCGCCCCTTGCTCCGCCGCGCCCAACAGAACCTCCCGCCCGCCCTGCACGACCCCGAGGGATTGCGCTGGGTGCCCTATGGGCAGCTCAAGCGCTTCTACGACCTGGAAACGGGCTTTGTATGGGAGCCGGAGGAGCTAACCGGCGCTTGGATCGAGTAAGCCTGAAGGAACGGCGATGAAGCTTACAGGGACGCTGCTATGGTACTGGGCTATCTGTCGTCGAGAGGCGTGGCTTATGGCTCACGAGATCACCCCCGACGAGGACGACCCTTATCTGGAGCTGGGGCGCTTCCTGAGCGAAAGGGCTTACCCCCGCTCTAAGCGTCGAGAGCTTTCGCTTCCGGGGATGAAGCTCGACCTCCTCGAGACGGACGAGGGCGAGGTGGTCGCCGCCGAAGTAAAGAAGTCCTCCCGCTTCGTCGAGGCCGCCCGCCTCCAGCTTCTCTTTTACCTCAAGCGCCTGGAAGAGTATGGGGTCCGGGCCCGTGGGGAGCTTCGCGTTCCCAGGGAGCGCCGGCGTTTCTCTGTCGAGCTGGACGAAGAGGGCCGCGCTCGCCTCCAAGCGGCCATTGAAGGGCTCCAGGAGTTGCTACAAGAGCACCTGCCCCCGCCCCCAGAGCGCATCCCATGGTGCCGCCGCTGCGCCTACCGCGACTTCTGCTGGGGCGACCTTCTTGAGCCTGACCCTGAGCCCTAAAGGAGGCAGACAATGAAGCGGACGCTCTATCTGATGAGCAGCGGGCGATTGCGCCGTAGGCAAAATACCCTCGTTTTAGAGATCCCTTCCCCGAGTGGAAGTGAAGGAGAAGCCGGCAAGAAGAAATACTTTCCCATTGAGCAAATTGGGGAGATTCATGCCTTCGGGGAGCTGGACTTCAACAAGCGCTTGCTCGAATTCCTAAGCAAGAACGAGGTCTCGCTACACTTCTACAGCCGCCGTGGCTATTACGTGGGCAGCTTCTACCCCCGGGAGCACTACAACTCCGGGTATTTGACCCTCAAGCAGGCAGAGTACTACCTCGACGAGGTCAAGCGGTTGGACTTAGCACGCCGCTTCGTGGAGGGGGCGTTGGAGAATATGCTCCGGGTCCTGCGCTACTATCGGAACCGGGGCTTGAGCACCGAGCTGGAGCCAATCGTGCAGACAGTGGAGCGGCAGCGGGGGCCTTTGGAGGGATGCGACGGCGTGGAGCGGCTGATGCAGGCCGAGGGCCAAGCCCGTGAGGCCTACTACCGCGCCTTTGACCTCATCTTGCAAAATGAGGCATTTGCCTTTGAGGCCCGTACCCGGCGGCCGCCCCGCAACCGACTGAACGCGCTGATCTCCTTTGGGAACTCACTGCTTTACACCGCGACCCTCGCCGAGATCTACAAGACCCATCTCGATCCACGAATCGGCTTTCTACACACCACGAACTTTCGGCGCTTCACGCTCAACCTTGATGTGGCCGAGATTTTTAAGCCCCTGCTGGTAGATCGCTTAGTACTGAGCATGGTACAGAGGCGGCAGATTCAGCCGAAACACTTCGAGGAGGCGCTTGAGGGGCTTTACTTGACGGAAGCAGGACGGAAAATATTTCTACAGGCCTGGGAAGAGCGGCTGCAGACCACTATCCACCACCGGGGATTGCGGCGGAATGTCTCGTATCGGCGCCTCATCCGCTTGGAGCTCTACAAGTTGGAAAAGCATCTCCTGGGTGAAAAACTCTACGAACCGTTCAGGAGCCGCTGGTAGCTTTTTCCGGGAATGTTTCCTAACGCAGGATGCCGAACGGGACGTCGAAGAGAGCCCTTTTCAGGGAAAGCGAGCTGGCATGTACGTGATCTTGGTCTATGACGTGGCGGTGGAGCGGGTGGCCAAGGTGTTGAAGGTTGGGCGGAAATACCTTACCTGGGTGCAGAACTCCGTGTTGGAAGGAGAGCTGACTTGGGCACAGCTAGAAAAGCTTCTGGGGGAGCTTCGCCACGTAATGGACGAGGAGGAGGACAGCGTGCTGATCTACATGCTGCGGACCGAGAGGTGGTTGGAACGCCGGGAACTGGGGAGGCGTAAGGGTGGGCCGGAATGGCTCGTCTAACCGATTGATCCATGCCTCGGGAGCTGGGCGCAGAGGCGGTCGTGCGGGCTCCTTTGAGGTCGTCGACTTCCGATCGTGCACGATAGCGGGGGAGGCGACGCCACTGGCGTAGTGCCCTCTCGACTTGACAAATTGCGGCGATGCGGGCAAGTTCTCTTCCACCTTACTCGATTTTTGACAGGAGAGTGGTCAGTCGTCCGGCGAGAACCCAATAGGATTGGTTTTGGTTGAGAGGCTACCTATGAGGGTTTGAAACAGGGTGTGGCACGAACCAGTGCCGGGATCGCCTTCGGGGCGCTCGTTGAGAGGCTACCTATGAGGGTTTGAAACCCCAGACCATCACGCTGCGTCTCAGGACTGCAAAGTCGTCGCTGTTGAGAGGCTACCTATGAGGGTTTGAAACCCGGTACTTCATGGACCCAGGCGATTTCGTCCAGTGCCAGCAGGTTGAGAGGCTACCTATGAGGGTTTGAAACCCGGATCCGGGCTGAAGCAGCATGGCCCGCGGCACCTGTTGAGAGGCTACCTATGAGGGTTGGAAACTCAAGTCCAATTTGGGGATTGTGAGTATCCACACGAGTTGAGAGGCTACCTATGAGGGTTTGAAACCCGCGAGGAGCGATGACCTGCGCAACAGGTCCGCGTGGCGACGGTTGAGAGGCTACCTATGAGGGTTTGAAACTCTTTCGAACGTGGTCCGGAGTCAGCCCCCTAAAAAACATCCTGTGTTGAGAGGCTACCTATGAGGGTTTGAAACTACTCGTCGCGTCCACCCCCAGCGGGCGGACTTGCTCACTATGCAGTTGAGAGGCTACCGAACGAAAAATGTAACTGGTTGAGAGGCTACCTATGAGGGTTTGAAACTGTGAAGTACGTCATGATACAAGACAAGTCGTTGAGAGGCTACCTATGAGGGTTTGAAACCGGCAGTCGGCACGATGCGAGTGCGCTCTCGCCGAAGTTGAGAGGCTACCTATGAGGGTTTGAAACTACGCCTGAAGTCGCGTAGGACTCTCCTGCCAGGTTGAGAGGCTACCTATGAGGGTTTGAAACCGGGTAGATGATGGACCGACCGGTTTAGGACGTTGAGAGGCTACCTATGAGGGTTTGAAACCTGTCTCAGCAAAGCAGCCTCTGGCGCTTGCGTTGAGAGGCTACCTATGAGGGTTTGAAACGGCGGTCGAGCTGCTCGACCACCGCAATCGGTTGAGAGGCTACCTATGAGGGTTTGAAACCCATCGCAGCTGACGGGCAGCGGGCGTGTCTCCGAGTTGAGAGGCTACCTATGAGGGTTTGAAACGGCGTCCTCTGCGCATGTCAGCGGCCTCTCCTGGTTGAGAGGCTACCTATGAGGGTTTGAAACATGCTCGGACACAGCCCTATGAGCGTACAGGTAAGTTGAGAGGCTACCTATGAGGGTTTGAAACCGGGTAGCAGCATTGCAGCCTCCATCCGGCCCGTTGAGAGGCTACCTATGAGGGTTTGAAACCGTATTACAGGTACAGCTCGTGGTACGTGTTGGTTGAGAGGCTACCTATGAGGGTTTGAAACATCTACACGGAGCTGAACGGAGTCTACAGGGCAGCGTTGAGAGGCTACCTATGAGGGTTTGAAACGCGTCCATAGCCGTTTCAAGGTGGGAAAGTGACCTGTTGAGAGGCTACCTATGAGGGTTTGAAACCACATGCTGTCCTGGACGCAGCGGCCGGGATCGGTTGAGAGGCTACCTATGAGGGTTTGAAACGAATCCTGGAGCTGGGCTACGTCGACGGGCGCCGTCGTTGAGAGGCTACCTATGAGGGTTTGAAACCTGAGAAATCCGACAATCCGAACCCAACCCGATGTTGAGAGGCTACCTATGAGGGTTTGAAACTCGAACGGGTCGGCTTCAAGACTCTGAAACGGCGATCGTTGAGAGGCTACCTATGAGGGTTTGAAACTGCGATAATGCTACCACAGAGCGACGTTGAGAGGCTACCTATGAGGGTTTGAAACGCCGGAGCGCCGCCGCGCGGCGGCCCTGTTGAGAGGCTACCTATGAGGGTTTGAAACTAGCGCAAGTATGATGAAACCTGCCGAGCGGTGGGGTTGAGAGGCTACCTATGAGGGTTTGAAACTCCGCGACCGTCCAGCGTGAGATAGGCAGTGGAGGTTGAGAGGCTACCTATGAGGGTTTGAAACAGGCATAAGACATGCCAGATGACCGATGATCCAGTTGAGAGGCTACCTATGAGGGTTTGAAACAGATTCGTCGGAGTTCCTCCAGTTGAGAGGCTACCTATGAGGGTTTGAAACTCGCTGATGGCAACGGCGGTCCGCGGTTGAGAGGCTACCTATGAGGGTTTGAAACTGGAAGCCAGCTGGAGGTGCTCTCGCTTCCATGCGTTGAGAGGCTACCTATGAGGGTTTGAAACCCATGATCATGCTAGGACTGAGACAACCTGCGAGTCGTTGAGAGGCTACCTATGAGGGTTTGAAACGATCATGGCGGCAACGGCATGTTGTTGAGAGGCTACCTATGAGGGTTTGAAACGCTGTACCGTGGCCGCTGGCGCGCCGCGTTGAGAGGCTACCTATGAGGGTTTGAAACCTGGGCCAGCATCCCTGAAGGCCCGGGCTGCCGCGTTGAGAGGCTACCTATGAGGGTTTGAAACTCTTCGAGGAGATAATCTTCGGTCAAAACCAGGTTGAGAGGCTACCTATGAGGGTTTGAAACCTGATCGAATGGAGCGCGGCACGGGACGCGGGCGTTGAGAGGCTACCTATGAGGGTTTGAAACGTAGCACATCCCCTGGCAGTAACTATCGAGGCCGTTGAGAGGCTACCTATGAGGGTTTGAAACATTCGCCGATGCTCGTCCAGTGGTCATCAGCTGCGTTGAGAGGCTACCTATGAGGGTTTGAAACATCGTTTACTAGTCGTCATGGCAACACCAAACGTTGAGAGGCTACCTATGAGGGTTTGAAACGGCCCTCGAGACCGTCGCGGGCCTCGCCTGGCTGCCGTTGAGAGGCTACCTATGAGGGTTTGAAACCGTCGTCTACGCAGGTGAGCCTTCTGCGGCCTGGCGTTGAGAGGCTACCTATGAGGGTTTGAAACAACGTGATCTGATCCACGCACTCGGCCGCAGATACGGTTGAGAGGCTACCTATGAGGGTTTGAAACCAATATGGTCAAGCGCCGGCTACCTGAAAGGGTTGAGAGGCTACCTATGAGGGTTTGAAACGCGGCTCAATTGGCAGTGCAGCCGCAGTTCACGTTGAGAGGCTACCTATGAGGGTTTGAAACCTAGGCGCCGCGAGTGCCACGTATGGCGTGCGGGTTGAGAGGCTACCTATGAGGGTTTGAAACGGGCGCGAGTGCGGGCCCTCACTGCAGGGCCGTTGAGAGGCTACCTATGAGGGTTTGAAACCGGAGCCCGCCACAGCCGCCGATGCTGCTTGCCAAGTAACGAATCCAGGTTGAGAGGCTACCTATGAGGGTTTGAAACTAGATAGGCCAGGCCATGTGGCTGAGCTGCTGGCCAGTTGAGAGGCTACCTATGAGGGTTTGAAGCCTTCCGAGCGCTGGGCGGGGGCGCAGTGGAGCATTCGCCAGAAGCTCAGCGGCGCTGGCGCAGCGGGTGCTGGCCACGCACGACGGCGCCTTCCTGCGCCAGCACACCTGCCGCCGCGACTTCCCGCCGCACTGGCAGCTGATGATCCAGGCGCACCCCCACGGCGTGACGCCGGCCGAGGCGCCGGGCGAGCTGGTGATGACCCTGGAGGCCACTTTCCGGCACATGTACTTTGAAGAAGTCACGCACCTCTACAACATCCAGCGCCTCAAGCGGGCGCAGGGACTCTCGCCGGTGGTGGCGGTGCCGCGGGTGGGCTACTGGGTGCTAGAGGGCTGGGACCGCAGCGAGCCGTAAGGGGAGGGGCCTTCACCCCCGGTGCTGCCGCAGGAAGGCGCACACGGCGGCGTTGAAGGCCGCGGCCTGCTGCGTGGCGCTGGCGCGCCGCTGGGCCACCCAGGCGGCGTCGGCCAGCGCCGAGGCGGTGTTGGTGAATGACCTGGGCGATGACCCGCTCGGGGTAAGTCACGATTCAAGACCTGACCCCATTTGTGACCCCATTTGCGCGAAGGCTCGCCTCAAGCCGCCTCAAGGCGTGAGTCTTGTCCTACCTCCCCTTGCAGGCCCTTTTCAACTGAGCTGGTGATGAGCTATAGTATGCGGCGAGCGCCCGTTTCGCCATGCTTCCAGGATAGCAAGGCGTGACGGGTTGGCGATAAACATAGTGCGCTTCATAACCCATCCCAAAAGAGTCAATACCGCCTGGAGGTCTCCCTGGCCCATGTGATGGCGATGGAAGTCATCACATACCGCCTGACTTGGGACCGATGACCCCCTCATCGGCCCGGACCCCGAACCGACGCCTGTCCCTGCGCTTTTCCTGAAACATCCACGGTAGGGAGGAGCACCATGACCGTTCGGCAGAGCATCGGGCAATGGGCGCTTGCCC